>CAWFSO010000002.1:0-1173991 GCA_963818525.1 uncultured Rikenellaceae bacterium | reverse complement strand
TGTGCCGCGCAATGGTTTTTGCCCGGCGGCTTTAGCCGCAAAGCCGGGCCGATAAAGCACCAACTGGTTTTTGAGGTGCTGGTCTGGCGGATCAGCGCGCAAAAACCAATCGCGGCACAGAAGCCAATGACATATACCGACCTGTTAGCATGAGTTTATTGTTCCATAATCATGGGCATAGGTCACACTTAATGTAACCCCATTCAATTATTGAGATCAATGAATCTACGCAGACCGCTACAAGAATTATATACAAAATGGCGACCGGTATGAAGAAAATCAGCTTCAGATTAAATTTTAAATTAATCGATACGTAAATTAATGCAAGGCATAAAGTAATCGAAAGTAGAACGAGTGATATTGGTATAATCCAATTAGTACTGGGATTATAAACACCTTGGTAAGCCAAAATAAATGTCAGAATGAGTCCAACAATTAAAACAAAAAGTGATATCCACAATACCCTACTCTGATTTGTAGGCTTTAATGTTAATGCTATTCTTTTGAGGGTAGTTGTCATTTATATCTGTTATTTCTGTCGCGTTTAAATTCATGCTAACTTGTTTATATGATTACTAAAGGTAGTCATATTAGGGTAATTTTGTAGTTATTGTGGAGGCGGGCGGGATTGATATATTCTACCTGGCGGAGACTGGTTCGGAAATTGAGTTTAAATAAACCGCCGGAATTAAGATTATCTCATGAGAAAATGCGACAGAATGATAAAAAACACACAGGTTCACAATAACTTGAGCACTACCAGATAAGCACAGTGATCCGAGGCGACAGAATCCTGAATTACCTCCGTAGAGATGACCTTCCACCGCCTGGCGGGACGAAACATGACATAATCAATCTTCTTGACGGGATTGACCGATGGATAGGTGGGAACAGGTGCACCCCTGTCGTAAGAACTGCCCCATTCCTCCTCAAGCAGCCCGATGGGAATGCTCCCGGGAACGGCATTCAGATCACCGGCCAGAATCGAAGGGTACCGACCGCTGGCGAAGACATCATTTATCATCCTAACCTGTAATATCCTGTCGGTGTCATCACCGGTGTGATCAAGATGAGTACCTATAAATGCAATGGTATCACCCGAGGGTAAGACCGTTACAACCTCCACCGCCGCCCTGGGCTCACGGCCACCAGTAAACGGGAGAGGAACATTCCTTGTCGCTACAAAACTGTATTTCGACAGAATCGCTTCCCCATACTCGCCACCATCATAAGGCATCGCCGGAGCAAAAATGGACGCCATCTTTAGCCTCCAACCCAACTCGGTAGCTAAATCGTACCCCTTTGCCCTCCTGGTGAGAAAATCAACCTCCTGGAGTGCAACCAGATCAGGATCAGCATCACGAATAACTTTGGCAATGTAATCGAGATCAAAATCACCGTTCATTGTCGCTCCGTGGTAAATATTGAAAGTGAGCACCCTCAATATTCTTAAACTGTCAGTTACTCCCTGTGACCAGCCCGGAGTACTGATCAGGAAAAGAACCAGAAAAATACTATACTTAAGTTTCACTCTATGATTGTGTTAGGTGTTGCCCTGTGTAATTGTTCTAAATATTGTGGTTATCATTGGCGGTCGGTTTGCCTCGGGTCTTGTTCCGGATCCGGATTTGAGCGGGACTGGTTTGAGTTTGCCCGGCTCGGTATGTTCTGATCCGCTGCCATTTGAACCGATCTGCACTTATCTGCCCCGGCTCTGTATGTTCTGATCCGCTGCCATTTGAACCGATCTGCACTTATCTGCCCCGGCTCCGTATGTTCTGATCTGATACGGTCTGAACCGATTTGTACTTACATGTTCAGTTCCCGCCCGATCCCAGCCAGTCCCGTCTGGCCATGCCCCGTCTAGTCTGTCCTTTTCGGTTCTACACCGGACAATGGCGTACTTTTCATATCCCTTATGCTCTCCAGTCAAATTACCATCTCGCTAATTCCCGGCTATTTAATATATATTGCCTGCAGACGGGAAAAATTATCAAAATTGCACCTGGTGTTTCGCCGATCGTTCCCTACCTAATAAATATTAATAAGATAACCTGGAATGTTACCAGCCCTGCAAGTGCCAGAAGTACAGACTTAAACCATCCGAACCGCTGCACCTTCCTGATGCCAATTGTGAACAGGTACATGAACCATAAAAAGTATATGGAGTAAAGGGTCAGTAACAAATACCTCCAGAAGGTGGGCTCATTCAGCAACTTCTCGTATTCCCTCATGTCAATGATCCCCAGAGTAGAAAGGACTGCATCTGTGAGATCATGAAGCATCGAGCTCCATGTGGCAATCCCGATCCCAAAACCGATCACTGCCAGTATATTCTCAAAAGAACCGTCGCCGTTTAAAAGCCTCGAGATAAAAAAGACAGTGCATGATGCCCCCAGCCAGGCCATGTAATATGCAGGTAAAGTCAGGTAAATGTCATACCTGAAGTATTCCTCCGCCGGAATGGCAAGCCATGGCTGAAATGTCGACGGGGAACCCCCGGCATTCCACGCCATGATGTAAAAGAGCGTATACCCGATAATGGGCACAAGGAGCGCAAAAAATCCAAATCTTAAGGTGCTTTTTCTGTCAATGATCAGGTCAAATGTACTGTCAGGCCTGATGAACATCCTGAGATAGAGGGGGAAGAACCGTTCGCTGCGAGTTTCCATCTGTTTTCAGAGTTTATGGAATGATAATACTTTTATGCTGTGTTATCTTATCTTCTTAAGGTTTGCTGTAAGCCTGGTTTGTTTCTGCCGGGATGATCAGAAAGATCTCCGATAAGACCTGTTCCGAATAATATATACAAGAAATATTTTGCTTGCGAATATTCCGGGTGTTCTGTTATAGGCCCTCAAAATGTCATGTCAACCCAAACATGCAACATGCTTAAAATCTATGGTTTATAATTACCGTCATGTATGTTCTATTACCATTAGATTAGATCGGAAACGAATTCCGAACTGATCAAGCATTGGAGTACCATTACACCTTCCATCTAAATCTTCAAAATGGTACCGATGCGATTTTCACTAAGATCATTAAAAGAGCGCCGGCAATCACGGTATATTGAGCATCAAAACGGGTTTGGATTGATATATTTAGAGATCGTCAAAGGGAGTGCGGATCTTCTGAATGCTCTTCTCGGTGACATGAGTGTAAATCTCTGTCGTCTTGCTGCTCTTGTGCCCCAGCAACTCCTGAATATATCGTAAATCCGTTCCGGACTCCAGGAGATGCGTGGCATAGGAATGCCGTAAACCGTGAAGCGTGATCTTCTTCTTTATGCCGGCCTTCTGACAAGCCATCCTGAAAACTTTCTCCACGCTCGTCGCACTGTACCGGTCACCCTGATGCTGCCCCTCAAAAAGATAAAGAACCGGACGATACCGCTCCAGATATGCGTCTACCATCCCGACCAGTTTGCCCGAGACCGGCACAACCCGATCCTTGAAGCCTTTCGCCTGCCTGACAGTCAGCAGCATCCGGTCACGGTCTATATCCTCCGGCTCAAGCATTATGACCTCGCTGCGCCGAAGCCCGCATCCGTAAATCATACTTAGCAGTAACCTGTGCTTCTCAGACGTCGGAGCCGAAAGAATCCTTTTTACTTCCTCCTTGCTCAATACATTGGGAAGCTTATGACGGGCCCGGGGGCGGGTGAAAGTCCCCGGATCAATCCGTTCACGGCATATCTCCCTGTAGAATTTCTTGACAGCGCTGATAAGTTGATTCTGATATGAATAGCTAAGTCCCCTTGGCAGGATGTAGTCATTTACCATCCTCACCAGGTCATTCGCATCACATTCATGAGCCTCTTTCGGAGAGACGAACTTCAGAAATGCCTCCATCATTGAGGTATAAGTCCTGACGGTGTTGAACGGATACCTGTGCGAATCCAGCCAATCGTGAAACCTGTTTATGTCAGCCTCAGCATTCGGGCTCAGCTGAACAGGCTGGCCCGGTTCCTGCTTATTCCCGGGAGACTTATTCCCCTGAGGGGAGGATGGAGGCGGATAATACTGGCTCCTTACAAACTTCTTCTGTTCCCTGTCATTCCTGATATCTCTTACCTTTCCGGCAAGATCCTGCCTTCTGAGAGATGAGTAATCAATGAAAGCATAGCGACTGAGAGCCTCCAGAAGGATTTTCTCCAAATTCTCAACCTCGGCTATATGCCAGCACTGAAGCCGGACACTCCACCTGGCATCTGGTAACCTCTTTACCAGATCCACCAGCTCCCTGTCATAAGGGAACTTGAGGGCAACACGAATTCCACTGTCGTGCAACACCCTCTCGACAATTACGGTGATCATAATATGCAGCGATATTTTTGGGATTAAATGAAATCATTATCCAATGATTATGCTCCTGTGGTCTGCGGTTCTGATCTGCGAGACGTAGCTTTCTGCGAGTTCCTTCTTAGTCTGAAGAAGAATGAAGCTTTACCTGCGGAGGTCAGAGTGGCCTGAATGACTGAAGTTTGTGCCTTTCATTTCCGACAGCCTTCGGAGGAAACTGTCCCGGGGCAGGTATCCGGCAGTAAATAAAAGCCTGAAGATTCGTCGCCTGGTAAAAGTCCTGATTAAATGCAGTCAAGGTTGATCAAATTCAATTAGATCGTTGTCTGCAAGTCCAACCCTTTTGTATTGGGTGAATTCGCAGGAACCATTTAAGAGTGAACCTGCTGAATGGTTTGGGTTTGCAGAAGCCCTCCAGAAGCGAATCTGCCTGATGGCCAGAATTCGCCGAAACTCATTCAGGTTCGTAATGAACCCGAATCAGTTTCCCGTAACGTCTCAGATGAACCATCCCTCAGGGATTCAGAATCTGCCTCCCGCATGGTCCCGGAATTGCCGTCACGCATTTTCTCAGAATGACTCCCACGCATAGCCTCAGCATCACTTCCCCTCTGAGTTTCAGAGTTGCCTTCACGCATGCTCTCGGAATCACCCCCGCGCATGTCTTCGGAATCACTCTCTCTTAATGCTTCAGCATCAGCTATCTTACTCACGGTAATGGGTTATCGGTTATTTCCTTGACACAGGGTCAGTGGCTGCCGCCGGCTGTGGATGTAATAATGGCAGCTGTCACACTTGTCATTATTGCCGCATGTACCTGCCTTATGGTCTGCGATACGACATCAGAAACGGGACTGTCACTGAGCATCTTCTTAAGTTGTTCCCTTATCTGCTTTAATTCATCACGGTCAGCAGAGAGAATTCTTTGCATCCTGCATGCCTTCACCAGGCCTGCAAGAGCCGCATTGTCATCAGATGAGCCCCTGTAAGCAAGTATCTCGTTCCTGAGCTGGCGGATCAGGTTGCTCCGCGTATAACTCTCAATGAGGTATGATTTCCTGTAGGGGATAAAGCCAAGGAACTTCTTCTCCTCAATCCTTACTATCCGTTTGTCTGCCAGACCTTTTAATATCTGCCATTTGTATTTTACGTGTCGCCTCCCCAGACTTCGGATCCAGTAATCAACCCTCCGCGGCTTAACTGACTGCGACATAAGTGCAGCGACATCACTGATGACCGGGTCTGCCGACACCTTTGCTGGTTTCAGAATCAATCTTTTGTCAACCATATCAATGCGGTCTTCAAGTGTAAGATCAAGAAGAATTGCCCCGGCAATACCGTATTGAAGGTAGATATGCTGGATCAGAAACCTCCCTCTCTCGGGATGATGAGCAATCAGAAGGAATTTCTCTGCGGTGTTAAAGTTCTTTTCAGCCATATAGTTTTTTATGTCAGGTCAGCACCATGAAGTGATCCACAATTGCGGCAGTAACTGTTATTGTTCTGGTCCCGTGGGCAGATTCCCGGAAAAGCTCTGAACCTGGAGCCTCTTTTTCCAAAGTTACTTAATCAACGCGGATACTGCCTCATCAACCGAGCTCATAAAACAGACGGTTTTTCCCTTGTTGCTCTCTCGGATGAAATCGAGCCAGCTTCGGCTGTTAAGGTGCGAAAAGTCCCCAACAATGGCCAGCCGCATCCTGTAGTTTGAAAACTTCTGAAGGATCTCCCCTGCAACTCCTGTGCGGAGATCGAAGAATTCACCACTCAAGGAGCCGGCGTGAATGATCAGCCTCGAGCACCCGGTATAGCTTACTTCTCCGATAATGTCAAGCATATCTTCTGCAGAACTGATGGTTACTTTGTCTGCCTTTAATTCAGCGATGGGTACAGATATCCCGGTATTATGATAGAAGATCATTCGTTGAGCTGATGTTATGAGGGTCTCTATTTGCGGTTTGCAAATCACCCAAGAACTGAAGACTACCACCCGGGTGAACTTCCTGGTCAGGATTTGGCGGGTATTGGGCGCACAACCAACTGAAGGCTCTCTTCATTATATTGCTTATCAATCCAGGGTCTGAATTTCAGAAGGTTAGATAGTCTGAAGGTCCGGTAATAATCGCGGGTAGATCAAATCAGGCAAAATACTTCGTTTGGTCAGTCACACTGAAAGCTCTTCAGAAAGTTGATTTATAACGACTTTCACGGACTGACAGAAGATGAAATAAAATGCAAACATGGAAATTTACAGAATCTTTAGGATTTCTCCAAGAAAACAGCGCTAAATGTCCGTAAAATAACATTCGGCAGCAAAACTGGAGGATTAAATTCATGAGATCGTATCGGGAAAACACCCGTACAGGGATAGAAAAGCAAGGTTGAAATGCCGTGAGAAAATAAGGCTCCTGTCTCCATGATACCCGAAAATCTTCAGGAGTGTTATGGGGAGGGGGGGAGTTCATGTTACGATCCATCATCCGGAGAACCTGACGCTGGATATTATCATGGAATAAAAGAGTTAGCACGAGTGATAGGTGAGGTCAAATCAACAACCTGTGAAACTGGTACTATTATCTCCAGATTGATTCAAAAATCAGAGGCTGCCCCGGTGTTACGAGACATCCTATACCGTATTCTGTAGCTTCTAGAGACTATTCAAGTCAGTTAGGAGGGCATCATGCGAGCAAACAGAATCCCGTTTTTCTGGCTTTTAAGAACCACATGAGCAAGACAGAGCCGGAATCATTATGGCGGACTGCCTTCCAACCATCTCTCATTTAAAACTACACCAGCCCTGCGAACCCCATGAACGCAAGCGCCAAAATGCCTGCTGTAACCAGCGAAATCGGCACTCCCTTCATCCCAGAGGGTACATCTACCAGCTCAAGCTGCTCCCGTATGCCGGCGAGGATCACCAGCGCAAGGCCGAAACCAATCGCAGTGGCGGCACCGTATACAACACCCTCTGCAAGATTATAGTCCTTCTTGATGACAAGAATGGCCACGCCAAGAACGGCGCAGTTCGTTGTTATGAGCGGCAGGAAAATCCCCAGAGCCTGGTAAAGGGGCTGACTGATCTTCTTAAGTATGATCTCGACCATCTGCACAAGAGCAGCAATCACCAGGATGAAGGTTATTGTCTGCATGAATGTGATTCCCAGGGGTATAAGAACATAAACGTGTATCAGGTAGGTCACCATTGTGGCAAGAACTATTACAAAGGTGACAGCACCCGCCATGCCCATTGCTGTGCCAACCTTGTTCGATACGCCAAGGAAGGGACAAATGCCCAGAAACTGGGCCAGCACAACATTGTTAACAAAAATTGCGGATATTATAAGTAAAATATATTCCATCTTCTTATCTCCCTATGCTTTGTTGATCCTGTTTACAATGGCAATCAGATATCCCAGGGCTATGAAGGCCCCCGGGGCAAGAATGAAGACCAGTATCCCATCGCCCTCAATGAACTTGAAACCGGCAATGGCACCGCTTCCGAGAATCTCGCGTACTGCTCCCAGAACACCCAGCGCCAGGGTAAATCCCAGTCCCATCCCGGCACCGTCAACAAACGATGACCAGACCGTATTCTTGCTGGCATATGCCTCGGCACGACCCAGTACTATGCAGTTAACGACAATCAGCGGAATGAAAATTCCGAGTGTCTCGTAGAGCGAAGGAACATAAGCCTGCATCATGAGGTCCACAATGGTAACGAAGGTGGCAATAACCACAATGAACGCAGGTATGCGAACCTTGTCGGGAATCATATCTTTCAGCAGCGCTATGAATACGTTTGATCCGATTAGCACAAAGGTGGTGGCAAGACCCATCCCAAGGCCGTTCATTGCCGAAGATGTGGTAGCAAGCGTGGGACAGGTCCCAAGCACGAGCACCAGGATCGGGTTCTCCTTCAGGAAACCTTTTGTGAAGTTTTGCATCTGGTTCATTTCAATCCTCCTTTTTCAAATGTGTCGTATGCCCTTTGAACACCGTCGCAAAAAGCCCTTGAACTGATTGTGGCTGCAGTAATTGCATCAACCGGACCTCCGTCTTTTTTAACCTTAAGCCGGAATTCAGAGGGCTTCTTACCCTTGAACTGATCCTTGAACTCGGGCTTATCCGGTGTGCCGTCAGGAACCATCTTTGTTCCCAGTCCAGGAGTCTCTTTATGTTCAAGGACATTGATGTTGTAGATCGTCCCGTCAGGGGTGAACCCGACCATAAAACCAATATAGCCGCTGAAACCGTTGTTGGTGTATGACCTGATGGCATAACCGACAACCTCCTCACCGTTCTTTGCCGGATAGACCTCAAGCGAGTCACCCGCGCCTGTCGGGAGCATGAACATCTCGTCGTTCGGGTTGTTTGTGAATTCCGGAACTACCAGCCTGATGGCATTCAGCTTCTTGTTCAGAACAGATATCTCGATGGGCTCCATGGTGAACTCATAAACGAATCCCAGCCCTGCTGACGCACCGAGTGATATCAGCGTCAGTGAAAGAACCATGTTCTTCAGTGATGATTGCATCTTAGCCATTCTTTACCTCCTTTCCGAACCTGGGTGGCTTAATGTAAATATTCAACAATGGTACAAAGGCATTCATTATCAGGATGGCAAAAGAGACTCCCTCAGGGTATGCCCCCCAGGTTCGTATTAACACAGTGATAACTCCTATGCCTATACCGTAAATGATCATCCCCTTGTGAGTCATCGGAGATGTGACATAATCTGTTGCCATGAAAATCGCACCAAGCATGATGCCTCCCGTCAGAAGATGAAAGAGAGGATCAGCATATTTGGAGGGATCGGCGAACCAGAGGATCCCTGTAAAAACAGCCACCGTCAGAAGAACCGATACCGGGATGTGCCAGGTGATAATCTTCTTCCAGATCATGTATATCCCCCCTATAATCAGGGCCACAGCGGCTATCTCTCCCATCGATCCCCCCATATAGCCATAGAAAAGCTGCATGTGTGAAGGGACTTTCTCCATCAGAGCCGCCACCGTCTCACCGTTCCTTATACCCTCACTCATTATGCCAAGCGGTGTGGCTCCGGTAACAGCATCGAGGTAACCGGTCTTGAAGCCTGACGGAACCGGCCAGCTGGTCATCTGCACGGGAAAGGATATAAGCAGGAAGACCCTCCCCACCAGCGCCGGATTGAAAGGGTTACTCCCCAGTCCGCCGAAGGTCATCTTGGCAACGCCAATGGATATTATCGCTCCGATGATTATAATTAGAACCGGCAGGTTCGACGGCACATTGAACGCCAGCAACAGGCCGGTAACTACAGCGGAACCATCGGTCACGGAAGGTTTTGTCTTCAGGATGTACTTCTGTATCAGGTACTCTACCGCGACGCATGAGAGCACCGAGGTGAGGGTCACTATTATCGCCCCCATCCCGAAGAAGTATACTGACGCTGCCAGCGCGGGGGCAAGGGCGATCACCACGCCGTACATCAGCTTGCGCGTCGTCTCAGGACTCTGCTGATGCGGTGATGGGGAGACATTGAGGATGTTATTCATATCGCTTCTGTGCTATTTCGTAATACGTTCGCGTGCCATGCGGATCACTGTAGATTTACCCAGCCTGATGTAGTCAAGCAACGGCCTCTTCGCCGGACAGGTATAGGCACATGCACCGCACTCCATGCAGTCGGTGATCTTCTCCTGCTCGGCCTTCTCCCACATTGCCTTTTCAGATACCACGGAGATCAGCCACGGCTCAAGACCCATGGCACATGCCGATGAGCACTTGCCGCACCTGATGCATGGCAGAACCTCGGCGCGCCTTGAAGCTTCAGATGGAAAGAGGATGATTCCCGAGGTTCCCTTGGTAACCGGAACATCAGTCATCGCCAGCGCCTTGCCCATCATGGGCCCTCCGTTGACCACCTTGCCGGTGTCATCCGGCATGCCGCCTGCGGCCTCAATTAGTGCCGTCACAGGTGTCCCTATGCGTACCCGGAAGTTGCCGGGATTCTTTACCGATTTACCGGTCACCGTCACCACTCTATCCATCAGCGGCTTGTTCTTCTGGACGGCCTCATAGACCGCAAAGGCGGTTCCTACATTCTGAACCACAACCCCTACATCCACCGGCAGCCCTCCCGAGGGAACCTCACGCCCGGTACAGGCTTTTATCAGTTGCTTCTCACCTCCCTGCGGGTACTTGACCTTGAGAGGCTGTACGGTTATACCTTTGAAATCTTTTGCCAGCTCTGACAGGTGACTGATCGCATCTGGCTTGTTGGCCTCTATGCCTACCACAACGGTTTCAACACCCAGCGCCTTCCTTATTATTGAAGCCCCCGTCAGCACTTCGGCTCCCTTCTCAAGCATAAGCCTGTGATCAGAAGTGAGATACGGTTCACACTCCACTCCGTTGATTATGAGCATGTCACACTTCTTGCCGGCCGGAACGGTCATCTTGATGTGTGTAGGGAAGGTGGCGCCACCGAGCCCGACAAGGCCGCACTGCTGGCACCGCTCGATGATCTGCTCGCGGTTCATTGTGATCTCCTTCACCAGCGCTGCAGAGCGGTCAATGGTCTCAACCCATTCATCCCCCTCGACATCAATGACCACCGCCGTCTGCTTGTAGCCCGTTGTGTCAACCACGGTGTCAATCTTGCTGACTTTGCCCGAGACGGATGAGTGGATGTTGGCAGAGACAAATCCTTTCGCCTGCGCAATTACCTGTCCGGCCTTCACGGCTGCTCCTTTTTCCACCGTGGGTGTTGCGGGTGCACCGATATGCTGCGAGACGGGAACAGTCACCTGCGGAGGCAGGGGAAGGACAACTATCGGCCTGTCAGCCGTCAGCTTGTTCTCAGGCGGATGGATGCCGCCTTTAGGGAATGTCTTGAACACGTTTCTGGAAATTTATCTGGTTAATCAATTATCAGTTTGTTTCAGCTTCAGCAGGCTCGGCAGGCTTCACCTCCCTCACCGGGAAACCGATCTCAAGGATGGCTCCCGTGGGACACTCGGGTTCGCACTTGCGGCAGAGCTTGCACTTGAAGGAGTCGATGAAGGCGAGGTTGTCAACCATGGTGATGGCATCATGAGGACAAACCTTAACGCACTTGCCGCACCCGATACAAGCCACCTTGCAGGCTTTGCGTGCTGGACCGCCCTTATCCTTGTTGACGCACGAGATGAATATCTTGCGGTCTTTTTTGTTGCGTTTGCGAAGCTCTATAATATTGCGCGGACAGGCCTTCACACAGGCGCCGCAGGCCACGCACTTGTCGTCAAGGATCACCGGAAGTTCGGTCAGCGGATCCATATACATGGCATCGAACTTGCATGCCACAACACAGTCGCCGCAACCGAGACACCCGAACTGGCAACCCGTGGTGCCTCCGTAAAGCGAATGGGCCACCCGGCAGCTGACGGCGCCGTCATAATATGAGGTGCGAACGGCGTTACCGGGAGTGCCGTTGCATCGTACCACAGCAACCTTAGGTTCCACCGCCAGGGCCTGACGGCCAAGGATGGCAGCGGCCTTGCTCATGGTGTCAGCACCTCCCACGGGACAGTTTAGTCCCTCGAAGGAGGTCGATTTCACAAGCGTCTCCGCAAAGGCACGGCAGCCGGTGTAGCCGCATCCTCCGCAATTGGCACCGGGAAGGACCTCATTAACCAGATCGATGCGCGGGTCTTCAATAACCTTGAACTTCTGCGCCACAAAATAGAGTATCACCCCGGCAAGCAGCCCCAGTGCACTCAACATTGCGATCGTCAACAAAACAGTGGAACTCATCTGTCAGACCTTTATTTTGAATTCAAATTTTTCTCCAACTTTGCTTCTCAGCAGCCAGATGGCCAGATAGTAAAGGCCAAGAGCTGCGAATGACAACAGCGCTGAGGCCAGTTCACCGGCCCCTGCAAATGTGGTTATTAAAAATGCCGTAATAAGCACAACAAAAGGAATGATATATCCTATCGCCAGCGCACGGAAACCCTGCGACAGCTGCATCACCACCGTGACATGGTCGCCGGGATTGAGAGCCGCCTCGCTCTTCACCGTGATGACCCTTGTGTCACTCTGGCCCGCAGAACATACTGACTTTGCATGACAACCCGAGCAGGCCCCGGCCGCTATAATCTCAACGTCGGCAGTGCCGTTACCCGGTGCCCTTAAAACCCTTCCTTCGTGTGTGATTGTCTCTCCCTGCGGCATTGAAAAAATAATGAAGGGGCAATTTTAACTAATTGCAGGGAATTAATAAAGGACAATAGTCATTATTTTGTCAGCTTATCTCGCTCCACGAATACTTCTTCCCGAACAGCTTGTGTAGCGTCGTCTTGAGCACCTGGTTCTCCGGACGGGTCAGCTCAGGGTCATCTCCGAGGATCTCCCCGGCACGTGAACGCGCGAGATTGAGTATCTGCCCGTCCTTGCCCAGATCGGCTATCTTCAGGTCAAAGGCCATGCCGCTCTGCTGCGTCCCCTCGAGGTCACCCGGCCCGCGCATCCGCAGGTCGGCCTCGGCGATCTCAAAACCGTCGTTTGTCGCTATCATCGTGTTGATGCGCTCCGAGGCCTCCGTTGACCGCTTGTGCGAGGTCATCAGAATGCAATACGACTGGTCGGCGCCGCGGCCCACCCGCCCCCTCAACTGGTGCAGCTGCGAGAGTCCGAACCGCTCCGCGCTCTCAATCACCATCACACTGGCGTTCGGAATGTCAACTCCTACCTCGATGACCGTGGTGGCAACCATTATCTGCGCCTGGCCGCGGCGGAACAGGTTCATTGATATCTCCTTGTCCTTCGATGTCATCCTGCCATGCACAACACTTATACAATATTGCGGCGGGGGAAAAGCCCGCGCCATGCTCTCAAGTCCATCCTCAAGATCCTTATAATCCAGTGTTTCCGATTCCCTGATGAGCGGGTAAACGACGTATATCTGCCTGCCGTCCTCTATCTGCCTGCGCATAAAGCCAAAAACCTTCTCACGCTCGGCATCGGTGAAGCTCATTGTCTTTATCGGCTTACGTCCCGGCGGCATCTCATCAATGACCGAAACATCCAGATCGCCGTAGAGCGTCATCGCCAGGGTGCGGGGGATGGGGGTGGCCGTCATCACCAGAACGTGAGGCGGACAGTCGCTTTTCTGCCAGAGTTTGGCACGCTGCGCCACACCAAACCGGTGCTGCTCGTCAATGATCACCAGCCCCAGGTTATTGTACTTCACATTCTCCTCTATCAGCGCATGCGTCCCTATCAGGATGGTTATGCTACCGTCAAGCAACCCCTTTTCTATCCTCGACCGCTCACTCCGTTTCGTCGAGCCTGTCAGCAGTGCCACCTCGGCATTGACACCCTCCACAAACCGGCTTATTGAATTAAAATGCTGAATGGCAAGCACCTCCGTCGGTGCCATCAGACAGCTCTGAAACCCGTTGTCGGCACCAATGAGCATGCTCATCAGCGCAACCATCGTCTTCCCGCTCCCCACATCGCCCTGCAGCAGCCTGTTCATCTGGTGGCCGCTGCCAAGGTCGCTCCTGATCTCACGTATCACCCTTTTCTGCGCCTCAGTAAGCGTAAAAGGCAGGTTGTTGGCGTAAAACGAATTGAGCCTCTCGCCAACCACGGAGAAGAGGAACCCGCGCGTGTTCTTTGTCCGGCTTCCCTTGTACCTCAGCAGGTTGAGCTGGATATAGAAGAGCTCCTCGAACTTAAGCCTGAAACGGGCATTCTCGATGTCTGTATTCGAATCCGGGAAATGGATGCGAAAAAGTGCATCGGGGAGACTCATCAGCTTCATCTGCCTCGTTATGGAGTCGGGAAGTGTCTCCGCAAAGCGAAGTGAGGGCTGCGAAAAGACCGTTGCCATCAGCTTTGCGATAGCCTTCGAATGAAGGAAGTGGTCCTTCATCTTCTCCGTCGTGCTGTACTGCGCCTCGAGCGCTGAGGAGACCCTCGATTCACGCTTCTCAACCTCTTCCACTTCGGGATGGACTATGTTGAAGGCACCGCTGAAGAGTGTCGGCTTCCCGAAAATAATATACTCCTTTTCAATCTTGTAGGTGTTCAGGACCCATTTATGACCCTTGAACCATACCAGCCGGACCATCCCGGTATCATCATAGAAATCAGCAGTAAGGCGCGAGCCCCTGCCTCCACCCTCGGTTGAGAAACGTCGGATCTTACCCCTGATCTGAACATACTGCATGTCGGTCTCGAGCTCTCTAACCTTGTAGAACCGGGTCTTGTCAACATACTTGTAGGGGAAATAATAGATGAGATCCCTGAATGTATGGATGTCTGCCTCCGCTTCAAGCAGCTCGGCTCTCTTCGGGCCCACTCCGGGGAGGAATTTTATCTCACTGTCAAGCAGTTCAGACATCTGGAAATGCAAAAAAGATACTCACCGAAAATAGTTAAATTTCCGCTATAAATATAAAGTAAGCAGTACTCGCGGATTTATTTGCCTGCATAAATCATGGTGATTTTCCGTAAGTTTGGGCTGCTTTCAGATGAATTGTCTTAAGAAATGAACCTCTATCCCGCAACAGCTTTTCTCAGGCACCTGCTCACCGCCAGAAGCACCGCAGGGCACGGGGTGCACAGTCCGTTCGTCTTTGACTTCCTGACCAGGGTTGTAAGGGGCAAAAACGACCCGCAGATTATGGGCGAGGTTGAGCGGCTGCGGAGGGAGATGCTGTCTGACAGGCGGACTGTAAGGGTCACTGACCTCGGAGCGGGGTCAGCTGTTCATAAGGGTGAGGAGCGGATGGTATCAGAAATTGCTGCCACAGCTGCTCTGCCGGCACGGCAGGTTGCGCTGCTTTCGCGGATAGCAGGGCAGGGGACATGGACGAAAGCCCCTGGAACAGGCGGCAAGGGGATAATACTGGAGCTGGGGACCTCACTGGGGATAAGCACACTGGCACTTGCACTTGCAGCACCGGAGAGACGGGTGGTGACGGTAGAGGGATGCCCGGTGCTGGCCGCAGTAGCCCGCGAAAACCTCCGCAACCACGGCGCCGCCGGCGCAGAGGTGCTGAACATGGAGTTCAGCGCTGCTCTCGACCTGCTGAAGAAGGAGGGAACAGAGGTCTCCCTTGCATTCATCGACGGCAACCACAGGGGCGAGGCACTGCAAAAGTATGTCATGGACATCAGGGCAATGGGAGAGGAGATGATAATAGTGGCCGATGATATTCATATGAACCGCGATATGTACAGCGCGTGGTGCTCGCTGGCAGCCCCGGCATCCCTGGAGACATTCCGCTTCGGGTTGCTCTTCTGCCTCCGAACCCTGACACCGGGAAGATACCGCGTATGGCATTAACAAAAAATAACAGGATCATAACATATTAATAGAGTAATTTCAACTAATTTCGGGACTTTAACGAAAAAGGCATGGATAAGGTCATAGAGATAAAGGAGATCGTAAAGAATTACCAGGTAGGTTCAGTAATTGTCAGGGCTCTCCGCTCTGTTTCGGTCAACATAAACAGAAATGAGTATGTTGCAATTATGGGTCCCTCAGGATCAGGCAAATCAACCCTTATGAATATCCTCGGTTGCCTTGATACCCCAACAAAAGGACAGTATGTTCTCAACGGAACCGACGTCAGCAAGATGGAGGATGACAGACTCGCCGAGATACGGAACAAGGAGATCGGTTTCGTCTTTCAGACATTCAACCTCCTTCCCAGGTACACTGCCCTCGAAAATGTGACACTGCCGCTGATATATGCAGGAGTGCCCCGCCATGAGAGGGAGGACCACGCGAAAAAAGTACTTGACCTGGTAGGCCTGGCCGACAGGATGACCCATAAGCCCAATGAACTTTCAGGCGGCCAGCGCCAGAGGGTGGCCATCGCCAGGGCTATGATAAACGACCCCTCGATAATCCTTGCCGACGAACCGACAGGTAACCTCGACAGCAAGACATCGGCCGATATTATGGGCCTGCTTGACAAAATCCACGAAGACGGCAATACCGTTATCGTTGTGACTCATGAGGAGGATATAGCACGCCATGCCCACCGCATTATCAAACTGATGGACGGTGAGGTGTCGGCTGATTATATCAATGAGAACCGCATAGATGTTAGAAAGAAATAAACAGTGATTCTTCACTCCCCGGGATGAAGATATATACAAAAACCGGCGACAGGGGAGAGACCTCAGTCATTGGCGGCATGAGGCTCCCGAAGCACCACCCGCGCATAGAAGCATACGGCACTGTCGATGAACTCATTGCCTGGATAGGCCTGCTGCGGGCTGCAGAACAGTCATGCGTCACCAGGGAGGAACTGATCACAATACAGTCGGTCCTGATGTCATGCTGCACCGTCATCGCCACCCACCCGACTGCCAAAGTTCCCGAAGGAATCACCATAGATGACACTTCGGAACTTGAAAAATCAATAGACAGAATGGAAGCCAGCCTGCCAAAACTGACCTCCTTCGTCCTTCCCGGCGGCCACCCCGCAGCAGCCCAATGCAATATCGCACGTTGTGTCTGCCGGCGGGCCGAACGCGCGCTTCTTCGCCTCAATGAAGCCGAAAAAACCGACCCGGATGTGCTGAAATACCTTAACCGCCTGTCAGATTACCTGTTCGTGCTGACCCGGTGCCTCACTTATGAGTCTGGCACAGAGGAGATTAAATGGCAGCCGAATAAAAAAGCAAAATAATCTGCATATTAATTACCCTCACTCTTTTTTTATTCTAAATAATTTTATATTTGCGGACTTTAAGAAGGGTAATGTTTTAACTTTCTCAGAAATGTATTGGACACTTGAATTAGCATCAAAACTTGAAGACGCTCCCTGGCCCGCAACCAAGGACGAGCTCATTGATTATGCCATCCGGTCAGGTGCCCCTATGGAAGTCATAGAAAACCTGCAGGAAATTGAAGATGAAGGTGATATTTACGAGAGTATTGAAGATATCTGGCCTGACTATCCCTCAAAAGACGACTTTTTCTTTAATGAGGACGAGTATTAAAACCAATTTTCAACTACAGTAAACTAAAGAAGCCTGGTGTTTTTCCAACTCCGGGCTTTTTGTTTAACAGATAATGACCGTGTAATGGCAGGTCAGTCCGGATCAATGAGCTCCGCTGGCTCCCTCATCTCTTCGGGCATTTTCTCATCGGGTAATGCCACATTCTGCCTGACAGGCCGTAAATCGGGATGCCACCTGTAGCCGTCAAGTCTTCTGTCTGTTTCAGGTTTGATCAACGGAGGATCAAGTACCCCGTCCGGACTCTGGTTCTGGTATATCTCCGCAATCTTGCCGTTCTCAAGGAATATCTCAATGGTTGCGCTCCTCGCACGGTTAACCCCCACCAGTGAATTGCCGTCAACCACGTAATAGATAGCCTCCCCGTTACCTGTCACCTTGATCCTGTGCAGCTTGTTTTCAAGAAAATAGCCTGACAGGTTCTTCCCGCTTATCTGGTCATACCTGGCCGTGTCTACCTCACTGACCACGAACGCATTATTGAATAGTTCCATGTGGTCGGCCTTCGAGTCCTTCGTAAAGAGAGCGATGGAGTCGGCGGTCAGCTGGTTCTCACGCGACCAGACGATCGGATCCACATATAACCTGATCACTGAATCCTGGAATGAATATGACAGTGAGTCACACCTTCCCTGCATCTCACGACTGAAAATGGTGCATCTGTAGAAAGCTTTGAGGAGCCTGTAGTTTATACCTGCCGTGTCAGCCACAGGTATGGCCCTGAGCGTGTCGGCCCTGAGTGTCAGAGTGTCATCATCAGAGAAGAGGGTGAACCATGGAGAGCCGGTTAGCAGAAACCGCTCAGGCCGCTTTACATACCATGCATATTCCCCGCCGCAGACAATATTGTCGGTGGTGTCGGTGATGGTCACCTTGCCAAACCCTTCACCCTCGCCGCTCCTTTCATCATACCAGAGCGTGTCGCCGGTGATGCGCTGCTCGCGGTTATCAAGCACCGCATTCTTCATCAGCTGGGAGACGTCATTGCGCGTATCGCTCCAGCCGTTCTCGCAGTAGAGATAGATGCTGTCACCTACCGCTTCCGTCGGACCTGCGAACCAGACAATTTCATCGGCGGTGTTATAGCGCATGGTGTCGGCACGCATCACGTAATCAGGATTGACTATCCTTACGCTGTCGCGGAAGTGCAGCATCTTCTGGTTTGAATAATAGATACCGACTATGCTTGTCAGAGTGTTGTCACCGTTAAGGATCCGTCCTCCGTTGTCATAAATGGCCACCTGCGTGTTGACGTCATAGTCTATCTTATCGGTGAAAAGCCGCATCTCGTTATCAGCGAGCACCACACTGTCAGTCATCACAGCCTTCCCGGTATCACCGTTGTAAGTAAGGTACTGCCCCCATATATGTATGGTGTCACCCTGCCAGATATGGATCCTGCTGAAGGCGAAGACCTCGTTGGTATCATCATAATACCAGGCGCTGTCACAATCCATTAACAGATCATTGTGCTTCAGGCTGACATTTCCGTTAAGCCTGTTGCTTGAACGCCCGCTGGTGCGGTCAAACCGCATGGAGTCTGAATGTAGTATTTCCACCTTGCGGCGAACAGTGGTTTGCTGTGCAGCAGCCTCACAGGGCAGTAGAACAACAGCCGCCGGGAGAATGAGATATGCCGCGAGAAGAAAAAAGAGACGCGGGAGTATTATCTTTTCTATTCGAACCATCCGGAATAGTGGAACTTACAGTCACGGAAATCTTCGCTCACGCGAATGTATGTCCTTTTGATCTTATCAGCGATCCAGTCCTGGTATGTCTTGTTCTGCTTGTCCCTCAGCGCCGCCTCGGAAAGGTAATTGTAATCCTCTTTCATATTCACCCTGTGTGGCGCGATCTCATCGTCAAGCCGTATGATGCAATAGATGTTGTTGCCCTTGGGATCGGTTGTCCGGAAGGGTTCGGAGATATCTCCCAGTTTCATATTGCGCACCACCAGGTTGACCTCTCTTGACAACTCGTCAAGGGTCATCCAGGTGACACGGTCTGACGGGTTCTCAGAGACCATCTTGCCGCCGTTGGCCCGGGTAGTCTTATCGGACGAATACCTCAATGCTGCCTGCTGAAAAGTAAGACTGTCGGTGCGTATCAGGCTGGCGATGCTGTCAAGCTTCAGAATAGCCCACTCAGTCTGCTCGGAAGAAAGCTTCGGCCTCATGAGGATATGGCGTGAGTTCACCATTTCACCCTTCCTGTCGATAAGCTGGATGATGTGAAACCCGAATTCAGTCTCAACGATCTTGGAGACCACATCCTTCTTCAGCGCCCAGGCTGCCTCAGCATAAGGTTTAGCCAGTTCACCCCTGGTGGTATACCCCGTCTCACCGCCCTTGGGCGCTGTTCCCGGATCCTCGGAATAGAGAATTGCAAGCGTGCTGAAGCTCTCTCCATTGATGATGCGGCTGCGGAGCTCAAGCAAACGCTGGCGCACCTCGGCCTTGCTGGCTTCCATGTCCGGTGGCTCAACGGTGATGATGCTTAGCTGCACCTTCCTCGGTACCAGCGGAAGCGAGTCTTTGGGGATGGTGTTGTAGTATTTCTTTATCTCATCGGGAGTGACCGTAATATTTTGCGCTATCGTTCCCTGGGTCTCCTGCACGATATACTGGTTGGTGAGCATCTCCCGGAGATCCTTTCTGATCTCGGCCATGCTCTTGTTGAAGTATGTCTCCAGCGCCTGCTCCGAGCCTGCACGCCTTATATATTCAGTGAGCCTGCTGTTGAGGTCTGCCTCCACATTCTCGGGAGACACCTCGATGGAGTCTATGCGTGCCTGGTCAAGAAAGAGCTTCTGGATCATCTGATCTTCAAAGACACGGCACCGCAGCTCTTCTATGGGTGTGGGGTCCCTCTCAGCCTTCAGCTGTACCACCTGCCCCTCGACATCGGAGAGGTAGATCACCTCATTACCCACCACGGCCACGATAGATTCAACAATCTGCTGCCCTGACAAAGTCTGTATGGCAAGAATCGCAATTGCACATATAATAGTAATCCTCTGTTTCATTCTTTTCTCCCTCTTCTAATAGACCTTCAGGGTGCTGTTCCTGACCGCCTCGTTATAAATACCGTCTTCAAGCTTTTGCAGGAAGTCATTCCTGCGGTTATTCAAAATAATAGTCTTCACCTGCCCCCGGATGTATTCGAAGGGCGCAACGCTGTTTCGGAGCTTGTATTCCCTGATGGCCACAAAATATACGAACTGGTCATCCTTAAGCTCCACGGCACTGTTCCTTGCCAGCCACTGCTCCTGGTTTGCAGATTCGAGAGGTACCTCAAGCAGAAGTTGTGTGAAGGGTATCCATTCGTCATTGTAATCATCAAATCGGAGTGCGTACTGGTTGCACAGATCCTCAAGCGTATTCATGTCAGCCGGCTCTGATGACCTGTAGAGCTGCCTTATCTTCTCTATATCCGGCATTGTTGCCGGCACCTTGATGAACAGTGCCCTCACAAGGTTTGTGGTGAGGGTGAAGGTGCTCAGGTTGCCTACATAGTAATCCTGCAACTCGTTGTCAGTGACCATGGTATCGAGCTTCTGGATAATCATCTGCTGCTGGTACTGGTAGATGAGCAGGTTGTTCCTCATCTCGTTAAGCTGCCTGTTAACCTCGGCCTTGTATTCGGGGGTCAGGTTCTCCTCGGCCCTGAGGGCAAGAAGCTCCTTCCTCGACCACTGGCGTATGAAGCTGTGCACCGCCGAAACACTGTCAGTCTCACTCATTCCATTCACCACAAGTCCATGAGGTATCTGGTCAAGGTAAAGCGTCCTCTCTCCGGCACGGGCCACAGCAAGACGGTCAGGCTCCTTCACGGTGGTGTTGCATGAGACTGCGAGAATGAGAAATAAAGTTATGGTAACCCGGAGCATCATTAGTACTCGTTGACTTTACGGCTGTAGTTAGGCGCCTCCCTTGTGATGGTCACATCATGAGGATGGCTCTCAATGACGCCGGCACTGGTAACCCTGACAAAACGCCCCTCCCTCTTGAGGGTTGATATGTCATGTGCGCCGCAGTAACCCATTCCTGAGCGGAGCCCTCCGAGAAACTGGTAGATCACCTCATTCAGCGTGCCTTTATATGGAACGCGTGCCGTTATTCCTTCGGGAACAAGCTTGTGGATGTCATCTTCCATGTCCTGGAAGTACCTGTCCTTGGAACCCATCTGCATGGCCTCCACAGAGCCCATACCGCGGTATGTCTTGAACTTTCTGCCGTTGTATATTATTGTTTCACCGGGTGACTCCTCCACGCCGGCAAAGAGCGATCCCGCCATCACGCAATCAGCTCCTGCCGCGATCGCTTTGACAATATCGCCCGAATAGCGAATGCCTCCGTCGGCTATGACGGGTACACCGCTGCCATCAATGGCCCTTGCGACGTTGTATATGGCAGAGAGCTGCGGTACGCCTACGCCTGCGACAACCCTGGTGGTGCATATCGAACCGGGACCTATGCCTACCTTCACTGCATCGGCGCCTTCGTCAACAAGTCTCCTGGCGGCCTCAGCCGTACCGATGTTACCTACCACAACCTCGGTGCCCGGGAAGATCTTCTTTATCTCCCTGAGTATCTCCATCACACTCTTGGTGTGGCCATGCGCCGTGTCAATGGCGATGGCGTCAACACCTGCCCCAACGAGAGCTTCAACCCTCGACAGGGTGTTGGGGGCAATTCCCACAGCAGCGGCAACCCTCAGCCGGCCCTTCTCATCCTTGCAGGCATTTGGCCTGTCCTTGGCCTTGGTGATGTCCTTGTATGTCACCAGCCCCTTCAGCCTTCCCTTGTCGTCAACAATGGGAAGCTTTTCGATCTTGTGTATCTGAAGAATCTCCGCAGCGGCGGCAAGGTCTGTCTGGTGGCTGAGTGTGATAAGCTTCGACTGTGGCGTCATTATCTCGTTGATCCTTCTTGAATAGTCCGTCTCAAAACGCAGATCCCTGTTCGTTACAATACCCACCAGCGCACCGTCATCATTAATAACAGGTATGCCGCCTATCTTGAACTCCTTCATCAGCGCCAGGGCATCAGCCACTGTGGCGTTGTCATTTATGGTCACCGGATCAAAGATCATAACACTCTCGGCACGTTTGACCTTTCGTACCTGGGCGGCCTGCTGGCCTATCGACATATTCTTGTGAATGACACCAATGCCTCCTTCACGGGCAATGGCTATCGCAAGCTCGGCATCGGTGACAGTGTCCATGGCGGCCGAGACTATCGGAGTATTGATGATTACATTGCGGGTGAACTTCGATCTCAGATCAACGTCGCGGGGCAGCACTTCCGAATAGGCCGGAAGAAGAAGCACGTCATCGAAGGTCAGACCTTCGAAAAGCAGTTTATCTTCAGAGAATGACATCGGGCAAGGTTTATTTGGGGCGAAAATTACAAAAAAATGACATGCACCGGCACATCTTAAATGTCAATAAAAGGTTAAAAATGAGATTGAGTTATTAAATTTGTATTAATCAGGCTGCATGACAATGTTACCGGACATTTACAGGGAGACGCTTGCGCGTTACTGGGGCTTCACCTCATTCAGGCCGCTGCAGGAGGATATCATTGATGCAGTGGTCTCTGGAAATGATGTGATTGGCCTCCTGCCTACCGGCGGGGGCAAGTCGGTCACCTACCAGGTGCCGCCCGTGGCCACCGAAGGGCTCTGTCTCGTCATTACCCCCCTGATAGCACTCATGAAGGACCAGGTTACCCGCCTGAAGTCGATGAATATCAAAGCTATGGCCATTCACAGCGGACTGACGCGCGAAGAGGTGGAGATATCACTCGACAACTGTCTCTATGGCGACTACCGACTCCTCTATGTCAGTCCTGAACGACTGCAGACACCTCTCTTCAGGGCACGCCTCCCGAGATTCAACTTCACGCTTGTGGCAGTTGATGAGGCTCACTGTATATCACAGTGGGGTTATGATTTCAGGCCGTCATACCTCCATATAGCTGAGATAAGAGACATACTGGGTGACAAGGTGCCGTTCCTCGCACTGACGGCGACAGCCACCCCTCAGGTTGTGAAAGACATCGTCTCAAGACTGAAACTGAAGAACCCGAGGATACTGCAGACCAGCTTCAGGAGACCCAATATCACATATGTGGTGAGGGAGGTGGAAGACAAAAGCGCCTACGTTCTTCGCAGCCTCATGAAGGAGAAGGGCAGCGGCATCATCTACGTCAACAGCAGGAAAAGATCGAAGGAGGTTGCCGAAATGCTTGTGGCAAATGATATCCGCGCTGATTTCTATCACGCCGGCCTTCCACAGGAGATGCGTGACAGGAAGCAGATTGCATGGAGTACTGGAGAGGTGCGCGTCATTGTCGCTACCAACGCCTTCGGCATGGGAATAGATAAGGCCGATGTGAGGTTCGTGATACACTGGGACTGCCCTGATTCGGTCGAGGCCTATTACCAGGAGTCAGGCAGGGCAGGACGCGACGGCCAGCCGTCGTTCGCCGTGCTCCTCTGGTCACAGGATGAAAAGAGGAGGCTGGCCGACTCAGTAAGATTGAAATTCCCCCCTGTTGAGAAAATAAAGGATGTATACGAAGCCATCGGCAACTTCTACCAGCTCCCCGTGGGATCAGGCAAAAACAGCGTGCACGATTTCGACCTCTGGAAATTCGTAACCGCCTTCAGATTCTCCGTTACAGAGACATACAACAGCCTTAACTTCCTGCAGAAGGAGGGTTACCTCGAATTTACGGATGAAATAAATAACCCGTCACGAATACATTTCGTGGTGACCCGTGATGACCTCTACAAGTTCCAGGTGGCAAACGAGGAGTACGACAGGTTCATCAAACTCCTGCTGCGTACCTACAGCGGCATGTTCTCCGAGTTTGTCCCTATAAACGAGGAGTCACTGGCCGCCAGGTCAGGGATGACCCGCGAAGCTATCTACCAGTACCTGCTGAGACTTTCATCCCAGGGGATAATCCACTTTATCCCAGGCAAGAAGAGCCCCCTGGTCATCTTCACCGAAGAGAGGCTCGACCGCAGCCATCTTATTATATCCCCTGACCTCTACCTGAAGGTAAAGGAAAATTATATCGAACGGGTGGCGAAGGTCACGGAATATGCCGAAAACAAAACACGCTGCAGGTCGGCATTCCTGACTGGTTATTTCGGGGAGGAGAACGGCCGTTGCGGACTGTGCGACACCTGCCAGGAGAGAAATGAGCTGGACCTCAGCAAATATGAATTCGACCTGATCATCGATAAAATTAAGGAGCTCGTTGGTGAAAGCCCCATGAGACCCGAAGAGCTTGCCTCAGCCATGGAGTTTCCCCCTGAAAAAAGCGCCAGGGTGATCCGCTGGCTCCTCGACCATGAAAAACTTCATTATGACTCTGACCATAAACTCTCCTGGAGTCGCTGACGGATCGCCATATTCCGGTACTGCCTTATTGCTGATCTGAAACCTGCATGGTTAATAAACATCACAGATAAATTACTCACCAGGCATGCGGGTTCTCAAGCTGCGCGGAACAAGCCACCGGGCCATAAAAAAATAAATTAAGTCGGATGAAATGCCTACTTTTGTCGATTATTTGTAGCTAATGGAAAAAGAGGAAAAAATAATATACTCCCGCCAGGTGGTAGAGTTCGCCGCTTCGGCAAACGAATACTGCAAATACCTCGAGGGTACAAAGGATATAAATGGTATTGAGATACTTAAGGTCATGCAGCGACTCCTGCCGTTCATCTACCTCAGGGCATCACTGCTCCCGATGCTTGAACCTTTGCTGGAGGAGGGCAGTGAAAAGACCGTGACGGAATTTGACTGGACAAGGATGCATGACAACCTTCTTGTAAAAATGGGGAACAATGATCCCTTTCCGGTCATAGTATCAGCCGGTGATCCGGCTGACGGACTATATACCGGAAGCATTGCCGAGAGCCTCTCAGATATCTACCAGGATCTTAAAAACTTCATAGCAGGCTACAAAAGCGGTAATGATGAGGTGATGAATGACGCTGTATGGGAGGTGCTGATGAATTTCGAAGAGTTCTGGGGAAAGAAACTGCTGAATGTTCTCTCAGCCATCCATTCAGTGCTCTATTCCGAGGCAGAGGAGAAGGAACAAAATGAACAGCCGGGTGATGACGAGAGAATATAGTGAAAGTGTCACTGACGATGAACTGAGAAAACTGCCCATTCTTCAGTTTAAAGGCAGGGTGACTCTTGTTGACAGCATGCAGAAGTTCCACCGGGTGATAGGTGAGATTGGCAAGCCGGCTATCCTGGGATTTGATACGGAGACACGGCCCTCTTTCAAAAAAGGAAACAGATATAAGGTATCACTTCTGCAACTGGCCGACGACACGCGGGCATGGCTCTTCAGACTCAACATGATAGGATTGCCTCCGGAACTGACTGCCCTGCTGGCTGATAAGGAGATCATAAAAACAGGGGTGGCCATTCATGACGATATAAAGGCCCTTCGCTCCCTGGCATCCTTTGAACCGAGGGGTTTTGTAGACCTGCAGACGGTGGTTGCCGCACGGGGCTTTAAACAGCTGGGACTGAAAAAACTCTCGGCCATTATCCTCGGGTATTCAATCTCCAAATCACAGCAGACATCCAACTGGGAAGCAGCGGAGCTTACGGAACCACAACAGCTTTACGCAGCTACAGATGCCTGGGTATGCAGACGCATATACCTGGCACTCAACGGAAAAGAAAGTCACCAACAGCAACATAACGATGCCAGCACGGATAATCCTTAAAAAAGGAAAAGACCAGTCGGTAAGACGATACCATCCGTGGATCTTCTCCGGAGCCATAGAATCAAGGAAAGGATCACCGGCCGAGGGTGACACCGTTGAGGTCTACGCATCTGACGACACTTACCTGGCTACCGGACACTGGTCGCCGGGATCGATAGCAGTAAGGATATTCTCCTTCACACGATGCGAGCCCGACCGGGAATTCTACCGGAAAAAACTCGCTGATGCACTGCAATACCGGATTAACACCGGGATTGCCGGCAGTGATGACACTGACGTATGGAGACTGGTACATGGCGAGGGCGATGGCCTGCCCGGACTGATAATCGATATTTACGGCAGCGTGGCCGTGATCCAGGCGCATACTGCCGGATTCTGGCATCTGCGTGAGATGATAGCCGGTTTACTGCCGGAAATAACAAACGGCCTTGTTAAATCGGTTTATAACAAGAGCGAGGGCACAGTGCCCTTCATGGCCAGACTGGAACCTGTCAACGGGTACCTGACCGGAGAGAATGCCGGCAGCAGTGCCATAGTGAAGGAGAACGGATTTAAGTTCAGGGTCAACTGGGAGAAGGGACAGAAGACTGGTTTTTTCATCGACCAGCGCGACAACCGCAGCCTCCTGCGCCAGTATAGCAAGGGAAGAAATGTCCTCAATATGTTCGGATACACCGGCGGTTTTTCGGTCTATGCAATGAGCAACGCCGCCCTGGTCCATACGGTAGACAGCTCGGCCTCTGCCACGAAGATGGCTGATGAAAACGTCAGCCTGAACTTCGGCGATGATCCGCGACACAGATCGTTTGCAACCGACGCCTTCAGCTTCCTGGCGGAAATGAAGCACGAATATGATCTCATGGTGCTCGATCCCCCGGCCTTCGCAAAGCACCAGACTGCCCTTGATAAAGCCCTGCAGGGTTACAGAAGGCTGAATGCCATTGCATTACAGAAAATAAAACCGGGCGGAATTCTCTTTACATATTCCTGTTCCCAGGTGGTAAGCCGTGACGACTTCAGACGCTCTGTCTTTGTCGCTGCAGCCAACACCGGACGTAACGTGAGGATAATCCACCAGACAGGACAGCCGGCCGACCACCCGGTGAATATTTACCACCCCGAGAGCGAATACCTCAAAGGACTGGTGCTCTATGTTGAATAGACATTATGGATCCTGCAGCACATATAAAAATAATTGCACAGAAGCTCCAGCTGCACGACTGGCAGGTGGAGAACACCCTGCGTCTTCTTGACGACGGAGCCACTATACCCTTTATCAGCCGCTACCGAAAGGAGGTCACCGGCAGCCTCAATGAGGTTCAGCTCGCGGAGATCCGCGACGAGTACGAGAGGCTTAGGGAGCTCGACAAGAGGAGGGAGGCGATAATCAAATCGGTCGAAGAGCAGGAGAAGATGACGCCGGAACTGCTGGCGAAGATCAATGCTGCCCTCACGATCTCGCAGCTCGAGGATCTGTACCTTCCCTACAGGCCTAAGAGAAAGACACGTGCCTCCGTAGCCCGCGAAAAGGGCCTTGAGCCTCTGGCGATGTGGCTGCTTGAGCAATTGCCGGGAGACCCGCAGCTGGAAGCGGAAAAATACCTGGGTGATGCGGTGGAGACCACCGATGCTGCCCTGACAGGAGCATGCGATATCATCGCGGAGATGGTCAGCGAGAATGAGCTGGTGCGCGGCTCATTGAGAAGACTGTATGAACGTGATGCCGTCATCACCTCCAGAGGGGTGAAGGGAAAGGAGGAGGAGGGGAACAAGTTCAGAGACTACTTCGACTGGTCAGAACCCCTGCGCCGCTGTCCCTCACACCGGCTGCTGGCCATGCGCCGCGGTGAGGAGGAGGGCTTCCTCAGGCTTACGATAATGCCCGCTGAGGATGAGGCTAAACAGACGGTGGAAAAGGTGTTCGTCAAGGCAAACAATGCCGCCGCCCGCCTGGTGCGGGAGGCTGTCGCCGACAGCTGGAGCCGCCTGCTGGCACCGTCCATGGAGACTGAGTTCAGAAAAACATCAAAGGAAAAGGCTGACGAGGAGGCCATACGCGTCTTCGCCGACAACCTGCGGCAGTTGCTGCTCTCTCCGCCTCTGGGCGAGAAGAGCGTCCTTGCCCTCGACCCGGGGTTCCGCACAGGCTGTAAAATAGTATGCCTCGACAGGCAGGGGGCAATGCTTCACAATGACGTAATCTACCCACACCCGCCACAGAACGAGACAGCCCGCAGCGTCAGCAAAATGCTCTCGCTGATCGATAAGTTCAGCGTGGAGGCCATAGCAATAGGTAACGGCACTGCCAGCCGCGAGACGGAGGAGTTTATCAGACAGTATATGCCACCTGGCTCACCCGTAAAAATATACGTGGTCAGCGAAGCGGGCGCATCAGTATATTCAGCTTCAAAGACAGCCCGTGATGAGTTCCCCGATCATGACGTCACGGTGCGCGGCGCCGTCTCCATCGGCCGCCGACTCATGGACCCGCTGGCGGAGCTGGTGAAGATAGACCCGAAATCGATAGGCGTCGGACAGTACCAGCATGATGTCGACCAGACAAGGCTGCAGACCAGCCTCGACGAGGTGGTGATGTCATGCGTCAACGCCGTGGGAGTGGAGGTGAACACCGCCAGCCCCCACCTTCTGACCTACGTCTCCGGATTGGGACCCAAGCTCGCACAGAACATCGTAGACCATCGCACGGAGAACGGTCCCTTCCGTTCACGCGCCGGACTGATGAAGGTGAAACGGATGGGTGACAAGGCATATGAACAGGCTGCAGGGTTCCTCAGGATAAGAAACGCAGCCAACCCGCTCGATGCCTCTGCAGTGCACCCTGAGAGCTATCATATAGTTGAAAGGATGGCAAAGGATGCAGGATGTACTGTAGCTGACCTGATAGGCGATGAAGCCAGGCGAAAGTCGATAAAAATCGAAAGGTATGTCACCCCTGAAGCCGGACTGCCAACACTGAAGGATATAATGCTGGAACTGGCAAAACCGGGCCGCGATCCGCGGTCATCGATACAGGAGTTCAGCTTTGCGGATATCCACTCGCTTGAGGATGTGAAGGAGGGAATGGTTGTGCCTGGCATTGTAACAAATATCACTAAATTCGGTGCGTTCGTCGATATTGGGGTGAAACAGGATGGACTGGTGCATGTCTCCCAGATGGCAGACCGCTATGTTGACGACCCGTCAAAGGTGGTCAAACTGCATCAGCACCTCATTGTAAAGGTTGTGAGCGTTGACCTGGAACGGAAGCGTATACAACTGTCAATGAAAGGAGTCGGCAGTCCACAGTCGGCAGCCGGCAGAGATAGAAATTAAGAATTAAGAGTTAAGAATTAAGAATTAAGAATTGATAATCAGTAGCTTAGACAGCAAGACCGAAAGACAGTAAGACCGTACGGCTGCACGGACTTTCGACTTTACGGACTTTCGACTTTACGGACTTTGGACTTTAAGGACTTTGGACTTTATGGACTTTACGGACTTTCGACTTCATACTTACATAGAAAAACATATTAACCAGAAATAATTTTTATGAAAAAGACTATTTTCCTCCTCTCCGCCGCCACCATGGTTCTCGTGCTGGCATCATGCGGCAAAAAACCCCAGCCCCCCGTGGCTGAGAAAATCCCGTTCGTCGTTGAAAGCAACGGCAACGAACGTGTCGACGATTACTTCTGGATGCGCCTGAGCGATGAACAGAAGAACGCCGAAACGCCTGACTCACAGACTGTAAAGGTACTTGCCTACCTGAATGCAGAGAATGATTACGCCGACGCTATGATGAAACATACCGAAGCCTTCCAGTTGCAGCTCTTTGAAGAGATAAAGGGACGCATAAAGGAAGACGATGAGTCGGTTCCTTACCTCGATAACGGCTACTGGTATCATACCAAATACTTCGAGGGCAAAGAGTATCCCGTAATGTACAGAAGAAAAGACGGTACCGAAACACCCGAAGTGATGCTTGATGTCAACCTCCTCGCCGAAGGACACGATTTCACAAGTGTCGGAGGAGGCGCCGTCTCCCCTGATAATAACCTGCTCGCCTATGGCGTTGACCACGTCAGCCGCAGACAGTATACCATTTATGTGAAGGACCTTAACACCGGTGAACTCCTCCCTGACGAGATCGCCAATACGACCAGCGAGGGCGTCTGGGCAGCCGACAACAAGACTCTCTTCTACGTGAAGAAGGATCCTGAGACCCTCAGGGCAGCCGTTATCATGAAGCATGTTCTCGGTACTCCGGTCACCGAAGACAAGGTTGTATTTGATGAGACTGACGAGACATTCTCAGTCTACCTGGGCAAGACAAAGAGCAAAAAATATATAACCATCACCTCAAGCCAGACCCTCACTACCGAGGTTCGCCTCATTGAGGCCGATAAACCTGATGGCAAGGTGACAGTCTTCGAGCCCCGCTCTGTAGACCGTCTCTACTCAGTAGAACACCTTAACGGCCAGTTTTATATAATGACCAACGCTGACAGTGCAAAGAATTTCAAACTGATGAAATGTGCTGACAATAAGATTGGTAAGAATAACTGGACAGAGGTCATACCCCACCGGACGGATGTGCTTCTGGAGGGCTATGAGATCTTTGATAATTTCCTCGTTGCAGAAGAAAGGATCAAAGGGCTCACTAACCTCCGCATCATCGGTCTCACTGACGGATCAGAGCATTTCCTCGATTTCGGAGAGGAGACATACACTGCCGGTATCAGTATCAATCCCAACGCCGCCACAACCCTTCTCCGTTACAGCTACTCATCACTGACCACCCCTAATTCGGTCTTCGATTATGACATGACTGCAAAGACAAAGGTGCTGCTGAAGCAGGACAGTGTGCTTGGCGGGTTTGACAGCAATAACTATGAGTCGAAGCGCCTGTGGGCAAAAGCCGCTGACGGAACAATGGTCCCGATATCGCTTGTATACCGCAAGGGATTTGTGCAGGATGGCACAGCCCCGATGCTGCTTTATTCATACGGTTCGTACGGAAGCTCAACCAACCCTTCGTTCCGCTCATCCGTCATCAGCCTTCTTGACCGTGGCTTTGTCTATGCCCTTGCCCATATCAGGGGTGGAAGCGAGATGGGTCGCCAGTGGTACGAAGACGGCAAGCTGCTGAATAAGATCAACACCTTCACCGACTTCAACGACTGCGCAAGATTCCTCATCGATGAGAAATACACCTCACCTGAACACCTCTATGCCCAGGGCGGCAGTGCCGGCGGGCTCCTGATGGGTGCAATCGTCAACATGGAACCGCAGCTCTATAACGGCATCATCGCACAGGTGCCCTTCGTCGATGTCGTAAGCACCATGCTTGATGCAACCATCCCCCTGACAACATTTGAATGGGATGAGTGGGGCGATCCGCGCAAGCAGGAGTACTATGACTATATGCTCTCATACTCACCCTATGACCAGGTGAAGGAGCAGGAGTATCCCAACATGCTGGTAACAACGGGCTACTGGGATTCACAGGTGCAGTACTGGGAGCCGGCCAAGTGGGTTGCCAAACTTCGCGACAAGAAAACCGACGACAACATCCTCATCATGGATGTCAATATGACCGCAGGCCACGGTGGCGCCTCAGGCCGCTTCGAGCGTCTGAAAACCGTCGCCCTGGAATATGCATTCATACTTGACCTCGAGGGTAAGGCAAAATAGTCACTGATCATATACTTTTCTCCTGACGGAGAGATAAAACGGAGGTGTCTGACGGCACCCCCGGACAAAAAGAGAGTCCCGCAATTTTGCGGGACTCTGCTGTTATTAACAGAATTGAAAAACAGTAATAGTTCAGAAGCCGTAGGGCGACCTCTGCTGGGTCGACTTCATCTCAGGCTTGCGGGGCACAAGGTTATCATCCATTGCTGCGTTCCATGCAAACCACGCAGTTATAATCGCATTGTGCCTCAGGTCGGGCAGGAGCAGACGCTCCCATGTGTCGGCCAGGGTGTGGTAACCGCGCCCGTATTCGATCTCATCCTGGATGAACTGGAACCCCGGCAGGCCCGCTCCGTCAAAGCTCTGATGGTCAGTGCCTCCGGTATTCCGTATGGCAATGGTGTTGAAACCCATGTCCGCCATCGGCTCCATCCACTCCTCGAAGAGGGGACGGACAAGGTTGTTCTCCTGGAGGTAGATCCCCCGGTAGCGGCCTGTTCCGTTATCCATGTTGAAATAGACTGAGAACTTGTCGTAACCAGGCTTCTTTTCATTCTTTTCCCTGTCAAACAGGTATTGTGAGACATAACCCCTTGATCCGAGCAGCCCGGCTTCTTCGCCTCCCCAGAGCGCAATGCGTATCGTGCGTCTTGGCTTCACATCCAGAGCCTTGAGGATCCTGAGGGCCTCCATCATCACTATGCAGCCTGAAGCATTGTCCGCAGCACCCGTACCGCCATGCCATGCGTCGATGTGAGCACCCAGCAGCACAACCTGGTCCTTGAGTTTGGGATCAGTTCCCGGGATCTCGGCAATGACGTTGTAAACGCTCTTTCCGGGGATGAAATCAGCCTTTATCTCAGCCTCAACCTCAACCTTCTCTCCGCGTTTAAGCATACGCTCCATGCGGCCGTAAGGCTCCATGGGAATGTTTATCTCGGTAACCGGGGGCTGTCCTTTACCGTCATACGAGGCGCCTGACGAACGCGGTACGTTGAAGGCATTGCCCTGGCTGATGATCATCAGCACCTCCTCGGTGCGCAGGAACTCGGTGATCTTGCTGCGCAATTCGCGCATGGCCATGTAGTCACCCATCACCCTGCGCGAAGGAGCACCCCCGGCAGAAACCATTGAAATTTGTTCCAGATCCTCATCGGTGAGTCTTTTGGCAAGAGGCTCGAAGCTGACCTCATACTGGGATGCGGAAGGTGTCATGATTATCCTGCCCTTGAGTTTGCCGCGGTACTGTTCAATATCTTCGATCTTCTTTATGTCGACAAGGATGACCTCGCCTTTTATCAGTCCGCTGGTGCCTGAGGTCCAGGCTACCGGAGTGACAGAGAAGTTATTGTAATAGGGTGCGGTCATGGCGGCATAGGCCTTTGAATAATCCCAGCCGCCGCGGCTGAACTCACTCACCGTCTCAATGCGCACATTGGTGAGGCCGTATTCCGAGAGCTTCGCCCTGGCGATCTCATTGGCGCGGTCTAGGCCAGGCGAACCTGTAAGACGGGGACCGGCGAGATCGGTCATGATGTATGCAAGATTTTCAATATCAGAGTTTCGCTGTCCTTCCTGCCTGATCTTGTAAACCATCTGCAGGTCTACGGCCACCTCCTGTGAGGAGACCGGCATTATCATTGCAAAAAGGAGTGCGGTGATAAGCGCAATCCTTGCGGTAGTGAAAGGTTTTTTCATTTTTTTTGGATTAAGCGGAATAAATATAGGGTCATATATTTTATGCCCGTGATGCATTAACATTAATTAACTTTACTTTTGCGCTGAGAGGAGCATTATATGATCTATCCCGACACATACGAACTCAAAATAGGATTTGACCGCATAAGGGAGCATCTGTACTCCGGCTGCCTCAGCCCGGCAGGCATGCGCAGGGTGGAAGCCATGGCGGTCTCCTTCTCGGCGGAAGAGGTAAAGAGACGGCTATCACTGACGGAGGAGTTCCAGCAGATACTCTCCTACGGCGAGCAATTCCCGTCGGATAACTATAACGACCCTCACGCCATGCTCGAGAAGCTTCGCATAGAGGGCACCTTCCCCGAGCTGGAGGAGGTAGTGGCCCTTAGGGGTTCACTTGACACAATAAGACGTATCATCGGCTTCTTCAAAAACAGGAAAGACGGTCGGTATCCCATGCTCTCCGCCATGGCCGGTGCCGTGGTTTATTATCCCTTTATTGCCGAGGCTATTGACCGCATTATAGATAAGGAGGGCAAGGTGCGTGACAGCGCTTCACCGGCCCTTAAAACTATCCGTGCCGACCTGGCATCAAAGAGCCTTGCGGCTGTGAGAAAGCTTCACTCCGTCCTCCGGCAGGCCCAGGCAGACGGCATCGTTGACCGTGACATCACGGTTGCAGTGCGCAACGGCAGGGGAGTGATACCTGTAAGTGCCTCCAACAAAAGGGGCATCAAGGGCTTTGTACACGATGAATCAGCCACGGGCAAGACCGTTTATATCGAACCGGCCGAGGTGGTGGAACTGAACAACGAGATCACCGAGCTGGAACACCAGGAGAAGCGCGAGATAGTGCGTATCCTGACTGCCCTGGCTGACACCCTCAGACCCTATATCGATGACCTGGAGGGGAATTTCGATTTCCTTGCGGAGATAGACTTCATCAGGACCAAGGCACTCTTCGGCGTCAGGCTGCACTGCATTAAACCACCCGTGGCCGGCACACCTCACATCAGGTGGGTCAACGCACGCCATCCGCTGCTGACACTCTCCTTTGCCCGTACGGCCGGCAGGGAGGTGGTGCCCCTAACGATAACCATCGACGGCAGAGACCGCATACTGGTCATCTCCGGACCAAATGCCGGAGGCAAATCGGTATGCCTTAAGACGGTGGCACTGATACAGTACATGCTTCAGTGCGGCATGACAATCCCGGCCGGTGAAGGCACCGAGACGGGTATCTTCGGCAGGTTCTTCATCGACATAGGCGACGAGCAGAGCATAGAGAACGATCTCAGCACCTACAGCTCTCACCTCATCAACATGAAGCAGATGCTAAGGCACGCCGACAAAAGCTCGCTGGTGCTGATAGACGAGTTCGGTACAGGTACTGAGCCTGTCATCGGCGGCGCCCTCGCCGAAGCCATCCTGGCCGAGCTTAACGGCCGCGGCGTATGGGGCGTCATCACCACACACTATACCAACCTGAAGCACTTCGCCACCTCACAGGAGGGTATCATCAACGGGGCCATGGCCTTCGATAACCAGCTGATGCAGCCACTCTTCAGGCTCGACCAGGGCAAACCGGGCAGCTCATTCGCCTTCGAGATAGCAAAGAAGATCGGACTGCCCAATGAGATACTCACTGACGCCGCCGCCAGGGCAGGAGAGGGCAACGTCGATTTTGACCGTAACCTCAGGGAGATTGCCCGCGACAAACGCTACTGGGAGAAGAAGCGCGAGGCGGTACGCCGCCATGAGAAGCGGCTCGAGGAGCTGATAACGACATACGAGACACAACTGGGCGACATCAAGACGCAGAAGAAGGAGATCATCGGGCAGGCGAAAAGCAAAGCCGAGGAGTTGCTCCGCGATACCAACAGGATGATCGAGAACACAATCCGCACCATACGCGAGGCACAGGCTGAAAAGGAGACGACAAAAGAGGTGAGGGAGGAACTCGACTCCTTCCGCGAACAGATGGCCGTGGAAGAAAAGCACCAGGAGGTGCATGTGCCAGGTCCTCCTGCGCTGGACACACCCGCCGCAAGCATAGTGAAACGCATAGCGAAGAAGAAGGAACCGGAACCGGTGGTAAAAAAGAAGCCGGGAAAACTGAAGCCGGGTGACTATGTGAAGATCACAGGCACGGACACCGTGGGAGAGGTGACGGAGATAAGAGGAAAAAAGATACAGATAGTCTCCGGCAGCCTGAAAATGAGCGTGGATATTGACAGGACCGAGCCGGTGGATTCGTCTGCCTACCTTAAGGAAGCGGCAAAAAACCGCCCTCAGCAGAAGGTTGACTGGTCGCAGACCAGCCGGAGAAACCAGTTCCATCCTGAGATCGATGTCAGGGGCATGCGCACCGAAGAGGCCCTGCAGGTGGTGCAGGAGTTCATTGACACGGCCATGATGATACAGTACAGAAGCCTTCGCATTCTTCACGGCAAGGGCAATGGAATTCTGAGGCAGATGATACGACAGTATCTCCAGTCTACCGGAGCCGTGAAGAGCGCAATGGATGAACATGTTGAAAGGGGAGGAGCGGGAATCACGCTGGTGGAACTCGACATCTGATGAATGCCCCTTGTGCATCCTGATAATTTTCATCTTTTGCTCAGGCCGAATTGTATATTATTGCATAACGAAATAACCTACCATGAAGAAGATTACCCTTTCGATGCTTCTGCTTGCCTTCATCGCGACGGCAGGCGCCCAGACCAACGATTTCTATGATGATGCGCCCACTACCCCCCTGAAGGGCAGTAAAAAGATACTGGTGACAGGTGAGGTAGGGAAGGAAATGACGATAGACATCTCAAGGCTGCCGCTGCACAGTATCACCGTAAAGGAGACGACGCTGACAGACGGGAAGACTGGATTTACCGGAGCCTACCGCTACGACGGCTACTCACTCTACGATATCCTTGACAGGGTTGTCTTAAAGAAGAAAAATGAAGCGGAATTCCCGCCAATCATCGACCTTTATGTAGAGGTATCAAACGACAGGGGAGAGAGTGTCACCTTCTCATGGGGCGAGATCTATTACCCCGTCAACCGCCACCGGCTGCTGATAGCTACCTCCGTGGCGCGGATAGTGCCGTCGAAAGCCAAAGACCTGTGGCCCCTTCCGGAAGAGACAAAGATTGTCGCTGGCAATGACCTGGTTACTGCAAGGAATATCAGCAACCCTGTGAAAATCACCGTCAGATCGCTTGACAGCAAGTACACCATCAACAGGAATATCACACCGTTGTTCTCAGAGACAATGAGGGTATCGGTCAACGGGAAGCAGCGGAGCATCCTTGCCAGCCTGCCGGAGTCAGTTGACAACGATACATACCGGACTGTCTTCTATGGGCGCGGAATGGGAATCCATGGCACCACTCCCTTCACCGGCGGCAAGCTGCAGGATCTGCTTAAAGATTATTACCAGAACTCATCTGATGCCCTGCGCAACGGGATGGTGGTCATTGCAGGTGTCGACGGCTACCGGGCTGCATTCACGCTGAGCGAGATAGTTAACCGCAATGACCAGCAGGAGGTACTGGTAATCGATAGTGACAATTACGAAGGTGCCGGCCGCTTCTCCCTCTTTCCCGCAGGCGACTTCTTCTCTGACCGCGCCATCAAGGCCATAATGGAGATAGATTTGCTTCTGCCGAAGGCCGGATCACCTTGGGCCATCGTTGTCCACGGCGGCGCCGGTACCATCACCCGTGCCCGTATGACACCTGAGGTCGAAGCCCAATACCGTGACATGATGAAAGCTGCCATTGATACCGGCGCAGCCATCCTGGCTTCCGGCGGCTCGGCCCTCGACGCGGTTGAACGTACCATCAGGCTATTGGAGGACTGCCCGCTGTTCAATGCCGGCAAGGGCGCCGTTTTCACCCATGAGGGCCGCAATGAACTCGACGCCTCGATCATGGATGGCAGTAACCTCGCCGCCGGCGCCGTGGCAGGTGTCACCGACATACGAAACCCCATCACCGCAGCTCGCACCGTGATGGAGAAATCGCCGCACGTGATGCTCACCGGCAAAGGCGCCTCAGAGTTCGCGGCTGAGAAGGGACTGGAGATAGTAGATCCGTCATATTTCCGCGACGAGAGGAGGTACAACGAGCTGCAGAGAGCGCTTAAGGATGAAAAACACGGCACCGTAGGGTGCGTGGTACTCGACATGAACGGAGACCTGGCTGCAGGAACATCAACGGGAGGCATGACCAACAAGCGCTACAACCGCGTAGGCGATGCCCCGGTGATAGGAGCAGGGACCTATGCCAACAACGCCACCTGTGCAGTCTCAGCCACCGGCCACGGCGAGTTCTTCATCAGGTATACGGTGGCGCATGATATCTCGGCACTGATGGAATACAAGGGACTGACCCTCGATGAAGCTGCCAGGGAGGTGATTCATGGTAAGCTGGCCCCGGTTGGCGGAACAGGCGGTGTGGTGGCAGTGGACCGGAAAGGGAACGTTGCCATGCCGTTCAATACCGAAGGGATGTACCGCGGTTATAAGACCTCCGGAGGAGACAGCGGAGTGTTCATCTTCTCAGACGAACCGGATAAGCTGACCCCGTAGAAAGACCAGCCTTCGGCTGCTCATCCGCCAGACATCCTAAGAAAATGTAAGGAGACACAATACCCTGGTGGGGCAATCTCACTGCAAAAAAAACGCGGCGCTCTGTCCGGGGCGCCGCGTGCATTGATAATATAGTCCAAGTCGTCTAAAAGAGCCTTACTGATCCGTAGGAGGCGTTAACCGTCACCGAGGAGGTGGGATTGCTGCACTTGCCTACCTTGCCGGCCATCTCGGTGGAGGTGTTGCCTACGATCCGCCTGTCAGGCGAGAAATTGACATCATCAATCTTGACACTTCCGTATGAGCTGGTGGCATCAAGCCTGTAACATGCCTCCGGGTCGATACCCAGCTTCACCGCGCAGTAACCTGCCTTAACGGTTACCTTTTCAAAACCGGCAGGTATCCTGTCAACGGAGAGATTGCCGTATTTTGTCTCCACCTCGAGCTTCTTGTTCACTTTTTTGAAGTTGAGATCGGTGTAGCCCCCGACCAGCACAATGTTATTGGCATTGCCGACAACATATCCGTCGTACTTGCTGTCAGCCACCAGCGAACTCACCTCGGTCACAGAGACCTTTGAATACTTGCTGTCTACCAGCAGGGCTGTAGCCGACTCCACACTGAACATGCCGCAGTAACGGACGTTGATCTCTGCCCAGCCGAGCTCGTCCACTGATGCCTTACCGTATGCCAGGATGATTGTGTTGAGGGGTTTGACATTGCCCCTGGTGAGCTTGTTGACAGTGAGGTCACCGTACTTGACATTCAGGCTGGTGTGCCCTGATACCTCATCTATCACGGTGTTGCCGTACTTGTTATCAACTTTAAGATTGATATGGGCGGGCATCTTGATATTATAGTTGATGCTGAAGTTGTTGTTCGAGCCTTTCCAGCTTGTCGATGAGAAGTCGTTGCTGAATATCGTTTCCGCCGTCAGGTTGCCGCCCTCTTCTGTGAATTTGACGGTGATCATATCAAGCAGTTTTTTTGCCCTGTCGGGTGACGAGTGCTCAACTTTGACGGTCACATCAACGACGATTTTATTCTGGTCCCATGTCTCTGTAACCACCGCCCCGAACTTATTCATTATGCTGAGGGTGGAGTTATCGGTTGGGACCATCTCCCTGCGAAATTCCTTCTTTACCTCTTCTGCAGAGGCTGTAATGGTGACTGCGCACAGCAACGCTGCGAACAATGACACCCTGCGGTTAAATAACGACTTTTTCATGGCTGACTGGATTTTCGGTTTCTGCTTTTATCTGTCTGAGCTGTTCAAGTATGTAGCTCATCACGTCTAACTTGGTTTGGTAATGCTTTATCATCGCATCGATGATGCGCTGGTCATTGGGATTGGCCTTCAGTTCCTTCTGCAGTTCCACATAGACCGAATCCATTGACGCCATCTCACTCAGAAGGGCTTCCTTCTGCTCGGGATTCGTCAGATCGAGGGAGGTAAACTCATTTTCCATGAAGCTTACCTGCGTGACGTAGTAATTTTCAACCTCGCGGTATTCCGGAGAAACCTCACTGAGTGTCATCGTCTTCTTCAGGTTCGGCCTGACGAAGTGGTCAAAGGTCCAGAGTGATGAAAGTGTCACCAGCAGGGTCACAACGGCAGCCTTGAGCAGGTACGGAAGAATGCTCCGCTTTGCTTTGCCGGCATGAAGCCTGGTGGCAAGCTTAAAGCTGAATCTCTCGAAGTGGCCGTCTGACGGCTCCCTGCCGTCAAATTCCCCTCTTCCTCTTTTGATTATTTCTTCAAGTGTATTCATTATGCGTAGTTTTTTTTGTTCTTAAGTTCACTCACCAGCTTCTGCTTTGCCCTCGACAGTTGTGACCGCGAAGTGCTGCTTGAGATGTTGAGCATCTCTGCTATCTCGTCGTGGTCATAACCCTCGATGAGATAGAGAGAGAGTATCACGCGGTATCCTTCCGGCAGCCTTTCAATGGCAGCTTTCACCTCTTCAACCTTAGTCTCCAGTTCCTCCCTGTAGGCAGCGTCATCACTGCTGTCGTCACGGATCCCTGCGTGATTTTCAATGTCTTCAAAGATCGCTTTCCTCTTTCCCAGGACGTCAAGTGATCTGTTGACCACTATTTTCTTCAGCCATGCACCGAAGCTGACGGTACCCGAGTAGGTGTTTATCTTTTCGAAAGCCGAGAGGAACGCTTCCTGCATTACATCTTCAGCTTCCATGTCATCATTCACTATACGCAGGCTCGTGTTGAACATAGCCTTGTAGTAAAGCTTGTAAACCTGGAACTGTGCCTTCTGGTCTCCTGCCCGACAACCGTCGATCAGGTCCTGATGGATGTTCCTGAATGCTGCTTCAACATTTTCCATCTTTATTTCAAGATCTGATTTAAGTATGTTTGACGCTGCACCCACGTATTTGAACTCTTCAATTCAATGACGATAGCTGCATGCGAATGCTGCATCCAAGGTAAAAAAAAGCTGACAGAGGATAAAAAAAATTTTCAGCCCTGACCTACGGTGCCTGAAACATAGTCAAGCTCAGATCCGAAGAGGCTGTGAGGAATGGAATAAACAAGCAGCAGGATAACGGCTGCGGCAATGGTGTAACCGGGTTTTTCGCGTTTCCTGTTCATAATCACTGCCAGTATCCAGGCAGCAACGGCAATAAGGGTTTTGTTGTCCGTCAGATCCCATCCGAAAGGAACGCCGGTCCAGAACTCGCCGAAAGCATATTTCTGCACTACCGGACCAAGGATCATTCCCCCGGCCAGCAGCAGCCACAATGCCCACTGTCCGTATCTCTTCTGGGCAGGACGCCCGAAGGAAGCAGTCAGGCCTGCAAGATTTGAGAGGAGCATTGCAAAGAACATTATCAGTATGTGTGGTATCATCACAAGGGCAGGCACATTGCCCTTGAACCTGATGACCACCGGCTGTTCCCTTGCCACATCCGCACTGCCACCTGAGGGAGTCGTCAGACTTATGAAGTATTCCAGTTTGCCTGCGGCAGGCTGGGAGGGAAGCCCGCCCGCAAGGACGGTTCCGTCATGCACCATTGGCTCCGCAGTCCACTCTTCATTCATCCTGAACCTTTTGTAATAAAGCACCCCTTCAACATCAGAAGGTACTTCCAGCTTTATCATGCAGGGATGGGTATTGGTCTGGCTTCTCTTAAGGCTTAACGGGTATTCAGTGCCATCAAGCACCACGTCAACTCTTTTGGGGTATGTGGGCCCCGTCATCCTTTGATACATTGCAGCGGCAACTGTTATGAGCAGGGCTATGGTCCAGAAAAGGAAGTTTTTCATATTGACTGAGTCGATAATGTTTATAACTGAATAATCAGCAATTCCCGCTTGCCGTCGCGCATGACCTCAACATTGACTACTTGTCCGGCCTTCAGCTGGCCAAGCCTGAACATGTAATCCTCGATGTTATTCACAGGTTTTCCGTCAATTGACACAATGATATCGCCCTTGACCATTCCGCCAAGTGCTGCCGGCTTGCCCGGCGTTACAAAGTCAGCCCTGAGCCCGTTCTTTACATTTCCTGCGAAATCGGGCATGATGCCAAATGTTACGCCACGACGGCGGCTCATTGACTGAGCAGGACCTTTGGGCCCTGCCTCGGTGAAGGCCAGCCTGACAGGTTCATTGGCGGCGGAGCTTACAACATCGTACAGCAGATCTCCTATACTTACCATGCCGTCATAGTTGAGCTTGTCAGGTGTGTCCATGGGAGTGTGATAGTCGAGATGAGCCCCGGTAGTGAATACAAGCACCGGAATGTCCTTCCCGTAAAACGAGGAGTGGTCCGAGGGGCCGTAGCCCTCTTCGGTGAAACTGAGGCTAAGCAGTGTTGTGTCATTGAATGAGGCGACAGCATCACGAAGCCCTGCCGCCGTTCCGACGCCTCCCACCTGGAGTCCGTTACCCTCTCTCAGGCGGCCGACCATGTCAAGGTTGACCATGAGATTGACTTTGGCGGGATCAACTCCCATATTCTCTGCAAAGTATTTGGAGCCCAGAAGACCCATCTCCTCACCGGAGAAAGCAACAAAAACAATGTTTCGTGCATGGCCATCCCTGCCGGAGGCAAGCCTCTCCGCCAGCTCAATCATCAGGGCCACTCCTGATGCGTTGTCATCAGCGCCGTAGTGGACGGCGATGGTATCCGGAGTTCTGCTCGATGAGCCGGGTCCGCCCATCCCCAGGTGGTCATAGTGTGCTCCCACAATAACATATTCATTTGTAAGGGTTGAACCTTTGAGCATCATTGCCACGTTTGAAGTGACGGCCTCCCTGGCAATCACCTCTGCCTCTGCGTCAGCATCGGACAGGGTGATAAAACTGCCTGTTGCAGTCATGGCGATCGCTCTCTCTTCAACTTCTTTTATAGTTGTACCTGAAGTCTTGAGTATGGAATCAGCCACATTTCTCTTTACCTGCAGTACTGGTATCCCTGCCCTCCCTTCGCCGCGTGCGGGCTTATCAAGATTGTCCGAAGGATCCCACTTTTCGCCTGAGACAAGCAGCACCCCGGCTGCCCCGTTCTCCCTGGCATTCAGAACTTTCATCCGGTCTGAGCTCAGATCCGCATAGCCTGCTGCGGCAGGGTTTGATTCAGGATAACCCCTGAGCATCAGCACCCATTTGCCTTTGATGTCAACATCCCTGAAATCATTCCATTGCAACGAGTCGTTCGAAGACATGAAACCGTATCCGCAGTAGGCCACAGGGGCACTGAGGGCACTGTTTGAGGTGAGGGCCAGGGGTGCAAAGTCAGTGTCTCTGAGGTATTCGCTTCCGTTGATGATGAGCCTGTTTCTTTCACCGGTCTCAACAGCCACATTCACCCTGAAGGGTTGAAGTCCGCTGCCGGTGAACGGATCCAGCCCGGCTTTGGTGAACTCATCTCTTATAAAAAGTGCGGCCAGAGAATCTCCGCCTGTGCCCGTTCCCCTGCCTGAAAACTCGTCCGAAGCCAGTCGCCCGGCAAGCTGGGTGAGTTCACCGGGAGTGATGGCTGCCTGTCGCCTGGTGCCGGCGCAGGAGTTCAGGGCAATTATGACCAGTAATATGAAAAGAAATCTCATAATTCAGTATTAGTGCCGGCAAAAGTAGCAATCTTTTGTAATCAGGGCAGTATGATATATGCAATGCCCCTTCAGGTGTGAATAACGCTATTCGAACTGCAGCAAGGCCTTTTTGATGATGGAAATGGCGTCGCGCAACTGCTCCTCGGTGATTACGAGGGGCGGAGCGAACCGTATAATATGGCCGTGTGTGGGTTTTGCCAGAACACCAAGCTCCATCATTGCCAGGCATACATCCCATGCCTCCTTGCCGTTCTTCGGTCTTACGACAATGGCGTTCAGCAGTCCTTTGCCTCTTACCAGTTCTATCATATCCGATTTAACCGAGCTAAGCTCATCACGGAAAATTTTCCCGAGTTTCTCGGCCTTTTCAGCAAGCTTCTCCTCCCTGATAACTTCCAGTGCAGCTATCGCCACTTTGCCTGCCAGGGGGTTTCCGCCAAAGGTAGAACCGTGTTCGCCAGGCTTGATGGTCATCATGATGTAGTCATCAGCCAGAACAGCGGATACCGGCATTGCACCTCCTGAGAGGGCTTTGCCCAGTATGAGGATGTCAGGTCTGACGCCCTCATGCTCGCATGCCAGGAGCTTACCGGTGCGGGCGATACCCGTCTGCACCTCATCGGCAATGAAGAGGACATTATGCTTTTTACAGAGGTCATAAGCCTTTCTGATATACCCCTCATCAGGCACAAAGACACCGGCTTCGCCCTGTATCGGCTCAACCAGGAATCCTGCCACGTCAGGGTCGGTAAGAGCAAGCTCAAGTGCCGGGAGGTTATTGTAGGGTATTGTAATGAACCCCGGGGTAAACGGGCCGTAATCCTTGCGGGCATCCGGGTCGGTTGACATCGAGACGATGGTGATGGTGCGGCCATGGAAATTACCTTCGCAGACGATGATCTTCGCATGGTTCTCCCTGATCCCTTTTTTCAGGTAGGCCCACTTGCGGCACAGCTTGAGGGCTGTCTCGTCAGCCTCGGCGCCGGTGTTCATTGGAAGAACCTTGTCGTAACCGAAATATTTTGTAACGTACTCCTCATACTCACCCAGGACCGAGTTGTAGAAAGCCCTCGAGGTAAGCGTCAGCTTCTGAGCCTGTTCAACCAGTGCAGCCGTTATCTTCGGATGGCAGTGACCCTGGTTTACGGCCGAATATGCCGAGAGGAAATCATAATACCGCTTTCCCTCTACATCCCAGACAAAAGGCCCCTGGCCCCTGTCAAGCACCACGGGCAGCGGGTGATAATTATGCGCTCCGTATTTCTCTTCTCTTTCGATGTATTCATGAGGTTTCATAGCTATATGTTTTATCTGTTATCAGCGGGAGGCAATGTTACAAACCTTTTTCGACAAAAAGAAAAGAAAGAATCATGATTCTTCACCCAGGAGATCCGGTCTTTTCTCCCTGGTATTGCGTACCGATTGTTCGAAGCGCCATTTTTCAATTTCAGGGGTATTGCCGCCGGTCAGGATCTCCGGCACCTTCCATCCCATGAACTCTGCCGGCCTGGTATATACAGGGGGTGCCAGCAGGTTGTCCTGGAAGGAGTCGGAGAGGGCAGATCCGGCATCAGAGATGGCACCGGGCAGCAGCCTTACAATGGCATCAGTGATCACCGCCGCCGGCAGCTCACCCCCGGTAAGTACATAATCGCCGATGGAGATCTCACGGGTGATGAGATGGTCCCTGATGCGCTGGTCTATACCTTTGTAGTGACCCGCAAGGATGATAATATTTTCCTTCATCGACAGCTCGTTGGCGAGGGGTTGCGTGAAGCGGTCTCCGTCGGGAGAGGTGTAGATGATTTCGTCATATCTGCGGAGGGAGGAGAGGTGAGTTATGCAATTGTAAACGGGTTCGATCATCATCACCATGCCCGCTCCGCCCCCGAACTGGTAATCATCTACGTTTTTATGTTTGTCACCGGAGAAATCACGCAGGTTTATGACGTTGATTTCCACAATGCCCTTAGCCCTGGCTCTTTTGATGATAGACTCATCAAATGAGCTCCTCAGAAGCTCGGGCAACACTGTTATTATATCTATCCTCATGAAATTCCTGTTTGGTAAATCTAATACAGTTTTTTTGTATATTTGGAAACGACAAGTGTAATTTATCCATTAATTAAATTTAGTAACATGGGAAAATTTGTTATCTCGAAAAGGAAAAACGGTGAGTTTCAGTTCAACCTTCTTGCCGGCAATGGTCAGGTGATTCTTGCAAGCGAAGGCTATGCGTCAAAACCGTCATGCATGAACGGGGTAAAGTCGGTCATGAAGAATGCCGCAGATGTCAAAAGATTTGAGTCGAAGGTTGCCAAGAACGGCAAGTTCCATTTCAACCTGAAAGCAACCAACGGGCAGGTCATAGGCAAGAGCGAAATGTATGACTCAACAGCCAGCTGTGAAAACGGAATTGCATCTGTGAAGAAAAATGCCCCCGGAGCAACCATAGAAGACAAGACCAAACTTTAGTCTGCTATTTTCTTTCATAGACTATCTTTCCGTCAACGATTGTATAATCTGCTTTTACAGACATAATCATCTCCTCAGTGATGTTGAATATATCTTCTGAGAGGATGGTTATGTCTGCTAAATAGCCCTCCTTCAGCATCCCCTTCCTCTCCTCCATGAACTGTGCATACGCACCGCCGAGAGTATAGTATTCAACAGCCTTTTCCATCGTTATCTTCTCCATCGGGAACCATCCTTCGCCCTCTTCCCCCTTGCGGTCCTTGCGGGTGACAGAAGCATAAAGGCCTTCCATGGGGTTAAGCGGCTCAACTGAATAGTCGGTTCCGAAAGCCAGCGCTGCGCCGCTGTCGGCGAGGCTCTTCCAGGCATAAGCCCAGCGACTGCGCTCTGTGCCGATGCGTTTCTCCGCGAACCGCTTGTCAGTGATGCAGTGTGTCGGCTGCATCGAGGCGATCACCCCCAGTCCGGCAAACCGCGGAATATCCTCTTCTATCAGTATCTGGGCATGTTCCGACCGGTGACGGCTGTCACGGACACCATTTACATCACGCGCCTTTTCATACGCATTCAGGATCCAGTTGTTGGCTTTCGGTCCTATGGCATGAATACCTATCTGAAATCCGCGGCTGTCTGCTGCCAGCACCCTTTTCTCAAGCTCTTCGTAGCTTATCTGAGGCAGACCGGTTTTGTCAGGCTCGTCATTGAAAGGCTCGAACATCATGGCCGTCGCTGAACCAAGGGTCCCGTCCATGAAGTCCTTCAGGTAACCGAACCTGATCCAGTCGCCGGTGCCGGGGTACCTCTTCCTCAGCTCTTCGTACCTGTCGAGCCCGGTGGGGTCGGCGGTCAGCTCGCCCCCGATGTCTATCCGGCAGGTGAGGAGCCCAGCTGCCATAATCGAATCATACATCCTGAAGTCGGCGCTGCCGGGTATCTGTATACTTGTGATACCGTACTCCGCTGCCTGACGCAGGGCAGTGAGATATCCGCGCCACTCTTTTTCACTCTCCTCGGCAGGAGTCATTTCAGCCACTTTTGCCCCTGTCTTTATCAGTGACATGGCGCTCTCCTTGAGTATGCCCGTAGGTTCGCCGGTGACCGGATCATGCATTATCTCGCCGCCGAACGGGTCAGGAGTGCTCCGCGTTATGCCCGAGTTCCTCAGTACATAGCTGTTGACAAGGACACTGTGCCCGTCGGTGCGGCGCAGTACCACAGGGTTATCGGGCGAGACGGCATCGATCAGCTCCCTGGTGGGCCATTCGCGCGTGGTGAACATCTCATGCTCCCAGTGGCCGCCGTAAATGAGCTCCCCCTTTTGCACACGCGATACCTGCTCCCTGACCCTTTCTGTTATTACGGCAGGATCAGTTACGTACCTCAGCTCAATAAAGTCCGGATCAACCGGACCGAAGTGGGCGTGAGCGTCATTGAAGCCGGGGATAACAGTTCTGCCGGTGGCATCAATCACCTTTGTGGATGCCTGATCAATGAGCCTGCTGATCTGCTTTTCGCTGCCCACGGCAATGATCCTGTTACCCCTTACGGCCACTGCCCCGGCAAATGGATTTAAAGAGTCGGCAGTGAAAACCCTGCCACCTGTAATAACCATGTCAGCCTTTTCCCTCGGGGAACAGCCTGCGGCAACCAGCAAAGAGAGTACCATAACTGATATTATTCCTTGTTTCATCGCAATGATTTTTCAAAACCCGTGCAAGATAAAGAAATTGACATTATTTTAGTTGCCCAATTACCTATGTTTTAAAACTCCAACATTTGAAACAATGAAAGCAAAGACAATCCGTCCGGGTTACCTGTTCTCAAAGAGCTATTCCAATTATGTGTTCATGCTTCTGTTCCTCCTGTATCTGTTTGATTATGCAGACAGAATGGTTGTCAACTCGATGTTTTCCTACATTCAGCATGATCTGGGTATCAATGACTTCCAGTCGGGATGGCTTGTCTCAGTCATTTATCTCACAATAGGACTTCTGACCTTTCCTGTTTCCCTGGTAATAGACCGCTGGAGCAGGACCAAGACGATCGGTATTATGGCGATAGTATGGAGTCTGGCCACTCTTCTTTGTGCTTTTACGGGAAACTACGTGCAATTGTTTATGGCCCGTATCCTGATAGGTTTCGGTGAAGCAGGGTACGCGCCGGGCGGCAGCGCACTCATTTCAGGCATGTATCCGATAGAGAAGCGTTCAAGAATGATGGGATTGTGGAACGCCTCCATACCGCTGGGCTCTGCTATCGGCGTCACTATGGGAGGCATCATTGCCAGCACCTGGGGCTGGAAGCATGCCTTTGGCATTGTTGCGGTGCCGGGACTGATAATTGCCATCCTGTTCCTGTTCGTTAAGGATTATAAGACAGTAGCCCTCTCCAGGGTAGACAAGGGTGACAATAAAATCAAGATGGAACGGAAAGACATGATAAAGGAATTCCTGAAGAAACCCTCAGTGATCTATACCTACTTCGGGATGACAGCCATTGTCTTTGTGACCACGGCAATGATCGTATGGCTTCCGAAGTTCTTTGAGATCTCCAATGGGATGGATCCCAAGAAAGCCGGTACCCTCGCAGGAGCCGTAATGATGCTGGCACTGATAGGGGCCCCCATGGGCGGATTTATAATCGACCGCTGGAGAAAGACTGAGAAGAGGGCCAGGATGCTGTTCCCGGCAATAACGACATTCATCTCCGCCATACTGCTCTTCCTTTCATTTTATGTATTCAAAGGCACGGTACAGCTTATCACCCTGTTTGTGTTCGGAATCTTCATCATGCTGTTCATTTCAGGTGCTGCTGCCGTAACACAGGATGTCATCCATCCGGGTCTCAGGGCTACCTCTTATGCAATTGCTGTCCTTGTCCAGAACCTTCTGGGGTCTTTCACTGCACCCATTGTTCTCGGAAGGATCTCAGACCTCACAAATATTCAGACAGCTATGAGTATTCTTCCTTTCTCCCTGTTGCTTGGTGCGTTACTGTTCCTCATCGGATCAAAGTATTATATTTCCGATATGGAGAAGGTTGATACTATCAGGCTCGAGGCAAAGTAGATGAGGATCGCCCTCCTTGGTTACGGCCGGATGGGCCGCGAGATTGAATCGGTCGCTCTTGCCGGCGGACATGAAATAGTTGTCAGAACAGATATCAGCAGCCAGGAGCTGTTCAACCCTGATATTGCTTCAACCTGTGACGTTGCAATGGAGTTCACCGGTCCTGAAGCTGCTGCAGATACCATACTCAGGGCCCTCTCTTACGGTGTACCGGTCGTTTCAGGCTCAACCGGCTGGCTGACAAGATATGATGAGGTGGCCCGATACTGCCGCGAGCAGGGGGGAGCCTTCATCCATTCATCAAACTACAGCATCGGCGTCAATGTCCTCTTCAGGCTGAATTCCGAACTGGCACGGATTATGAGGGGTATGCCGGGTTACAGTGTTGGCATAGAAGAGGTACATCATACAGCAAAACTCGACGCTCCCAGCGGTACGGCAATAACTCTTGCCGGACAGATCACAGGGCAGCAAAGCGGATACAACGGCTGGATCAGCGCGGAGGATGGCCCGGACCCGGGGAAGATCCCCATTGTCTCAGTTAGGGAAGGCGCAGTGTCGGGGATCCATGAGGTGAGGTGGAGTTCCGGGGAGGATACGATCTCCCTGAGGCATGAAGCACTGAACCGCCGGGGTTTTGCGGCAGGAGCCTTGCTTGCGGCAGGTTTCATCTCGACCCGCAAAGGCGTTTATAGCATGGCAGATGTTTTAAATTTATTATAGTAGATTTGCAGCGAAAATAAGGAATGATGAAAGAGCTTTTAAATAACAAATTCTTCAGATTCGGAGTTGCAGCCGTACTTTTCATATTGTGGGTCATATGGATTGGCAACTTCCTTCTGCTTCTCGGCCTGCCGGTTCTCTTTGATATTTATGTTACCAAAAAGGTCAACTGGGCCTTCTGGAAGAAGCGCAACGGAAAGAACAGCACGGTCATCGAATGGCTCGATGCCCTCATCTTTGCAGTCATCGCCGTGACTCTTATCAACATCTTCCTGTTCCAGAATTACCGGATCCCCACTCCTTCAATGGAGAAGACCCTGCTGGTGGGTGATCATCTTGCCGTCAGCAAGGTCGCCTATGGTCCCCGCATGCCGAACACCCCGATAGCTTTTCCCTTCACCCAGCACACCCTTCCGCTGACAGGGGGGAAGGGAAAGTCATGGTCAGACCTGGTGCACTGGAAATACAAGCGCCTCAAGGGTTTCGGTCATGTGAAGAACAATGACGTGGTGGTGTTCAACTTCCCCGCCGGAGATACAGTATGCCTCGAGAACCAGGTTGTAAGTTATTACGAGATTGTGAGGGAGCGGGCCGAATTGATGACGGCTGAGGATATCAGGGGCAACAGGAAACTGAAGACAAAAGAGGAGTACAACACCCTCGCAAGGCAGATGGTGTGGGATGAATATACCGTGATATACCGGCCTGTTGACCGCCGCGACAACTACGTGAAACGTTGCGTGGCCATACCGGGCGATAGCCTGCAGATAAAAAGGGGACAGCTCTTCGTTAATGGCAAGGCAGTTGAGGAGTACGAGACGCAGCAGACATCATATTATGTCCGTACCAACGGAACCCGGATCAATCCCAAGGCTTTCGAGAGAATGGACATTTCAAAGTCGGACCAGTCGATGATGCTTTCAGGCACGGTTTACAAACTGCCTCTTACAAAAGAGAATGCCCGGGTAATTTCAGGCTTTGCCAATGTCACCGGCATAGAGGCTGATTACATGAGACCTGGCGAATATGCATCCTATATCTTCCCGCATGACCCTCAGTACAGGTGGAACGAGGATAACTTCGGACCGCTCTGGATACCAAAGAAAGGAACCACGGTGAAGATTGACATGACAAACATAAGCCTGTACACCTCAATTATAGATATATACGAGGAGAACGACCTTGAGATCCGTGACACCGTGATCTATATCAACGGCCAGCCAGCAGACAGCTATACCTTTAAAATGGACTATTACTGGATGATGGGCGACAACAGGCATGCCTCTTCCGACTCGCGTTTCTGGGGGTTCGTCCCCGAGGATCACATTGTGGGCAGACCTGTACTTGTGTGGCTCTCCATCAACAAGGAGGCAGACGGCTTCAGGAAGGTAAGGTTCAACAGGTTCTTCAAGGGAGCCAAGCATTAATTGTCGATTGTCGATTTAAGATTTGCGATTTTCGATTTAAATCCAGCCATTCGCAAATCGCAAATCGCAAATCGACAATAAAAAAGCGGGTTCTGCCCGCTTTTTTTTATTCTTTTACTTTATCCACTATCGCCTTGAAGGCTTCGGGATGGTTCATTGCAAGATCGGCAAGGGTCTTGCGGTTAAGGGATATACCCTTCTTTTCAAGCCCTCCGATAAACTGGGAATAACTCATTCCGTGAAGGCGTACGCCGGCGTTGATCCTCTGGATCCACAGCGCCCTGAACTGTCCCTTCTTGTCCTTGCGGTCACGGTAGGCATAGCCCAGACCCTTCTCAAGTACGTTCTTGGCAACGGTGTAAACATTGGAAGTGGCGCCGAAGTACCCTTTGGTCTGCTTTAAAATCTTTTTTCTTCTAGCCCTTGATGCTGGGGCGTTTGTTGATCTTGGCATTTCTTTTCTCTTTTTCGGATGTAAGCGCCTCTTCAGGTCTTTTAAGCTTCACACCCAGGTTAATAATTCAATTGATTATCACTCTGACAGGTCGTAATTATTACTTCAGACCGAGCATAAGTTTCACATTCTTCTCATCTGACTTGTCCACGAGGCCGCCGTAAGTAAGATTCCTCTTACGCTTGGTCGACTTCTTGGTAAGGATGTGACTTTTGAATGCATGCTTACGCTTGATTTTACCTGTACCGGTCAAAGAAAATCTCTTCTTTGCACCCGGATTTACTTTCATTTTTGGCATGTTATATATATGTGTATAAAAAAATTATTACTTCTTCTTCTTCGGTGAGAGGATGATAATCATTCTCTTTCCTTCCAGTCTCGGGGTCTGGTCAACCTTGCCGTACTCATCCAGATCACCAACAAAACGTGCAAGCAGTTTTTCTCCCTGATCCTTGAAGAGTATCGATCTTCCCTTGAAGAACACGTAAGCCCTTACCTTGGCACCTTCCTCGAGGAAATTGATTGCATGCTTCAGCTTGAAGTTGTAATCATGGTCATCGGTGTTGGGGCCGAAACGTATCTCCTTCACCACAATCTTGGCTGCATTTGCTTTGATCTCCTTCTGTTTCTTCTTCTGCTGGTAAAGAAACTTCTGATAATCAACGATCTTACAAACGGGCGGTTCAGCGTTGGGAGATATCTCAACAAGATCCAGTTCCATTTCGTCAGCGAGACTCAGTGCCTCACCGATGCTTAAAACCCTCGGTTCAATGTTTTCACCCACAACCCTTACTGTTCTGGCTGTGATCCTGTTGTTAATCCGGTGTTCCGGTTCGGGTTTTCTTCCCGGCCTGGGCCTGGAAAAGATCGGTCCTGCTATGGTTTTGTCCTCCAGTTAAATTAATACTATGTTTAAAATCAATCTCTTACGTTAACAATTTCTTTCGAAATTTCCTCTTTGACAAGGCTGATGAAATCCGCAGGTTTCATAACTCCCTTATCGCCTTCACCCTGCCTTCTGACAGAAACTGTTCCGGCTTCAACCTCTTTTTCACCTATCACAAGAAGGTAGGGAATCCTCTTTAACTCATTATCCCTTATCTTCTTACCGATCTTTTCGCTCCTGTCGTCAATCAGGGTGCGAATATCGGAATTATTAAGGAGATTTGAAATAGTTTTTGCATAATCATTGAATTTTTCGCTGATGGGCAACACCACGGCCTGATCAGGTGTGAGCCAGAGCGGGAATTTGCCTGCCGTATTTTCAATGAGTACCGCAACGAATCTTTCCATTGAACCGAAGATTGCCCTGTGTATCATTACGGGCTGATGCTTCTGGTTATCACTGCCGTTATAGTAAAGCTCAAACCTCTCCGGCAGGTTATAGTCGACCTGGATGGTTCCCAGCTGCCACTTGCGCCCGATGGCGTCCCTGACCATGAAGTCGAGCTTGGGCCCGTAGAATGCTGCCTCACCAATAGCTATTGTTGTGAGGAGGTTCTTCTCTCCGGCAGCCTCGATGATGGCCTGCTCAGCCTTCTCCCAGTTCTCGTCGGTGCCTATGTATTTCTCCTTGTTGGAGGGGTCCCTGAGTGATATCTGTGCCGTGAACTCATTGAATCCGGCAATCTTGAATATGTACTGAACGAGGTCGATTATGCTCTTGAACTCCTCTTTCAGCTGGTCGGGACGGCAGAAGTGGTGCGCGTCGTCCTGCGTGAAGCTGCGTACCCTGGTCAGTCCGTGAAGCTCGCCGCTCTGCTCATAGCGGTATACGGTACCGAACTCAGCCATTCTTACCGGCAGATCCCTGTATGAGTGGGGCGTGGCGTTGAATATCTCACAGTGATGCGGACAGTTCATAGGCTTGAGCATGAAGACCTCACCCTCCTGTGGAGTGGTTATAGGCCTGAAGGAGTCGGCTCCGTATTTTTCAAAGTGACCGGAGGTCTTGTAGAGATCAACATTACCGATATGCGGTGTCGAAACCATGGCATAACCTCTCTCCTTAAGCACCCTGGTCATGAAATCGATGAGTCTCTGCTTCATGTCAGCCCCTTTGGGGAGCCACAGCGGCAGACCCATGCCAACCCGGGGCGAGAATGCAAACAGATCAAGTTCCTTTCCGATGCGTCGGTGGTCACGCTTGCGGGCCTCCTCAATCATCACCATGTATTCGTCAAGCAGTTTCTGCTTCGGGAAGGTGATGCCATAGATGCGCGTCATCATCCGGCGCTTCTCGTCGCCACGCCAGTAGGCGCCGGCAAGACTGAGCACCTTTATGGCCTTGATTGATGAAGTATCCGGCAGGTGCGGACCGCGGCAGAGATCGGTGAAGTTACCCTGCCGGTAGAGCGTGATGGTTCCGTCCTCAAGCTCCGAGATAAGCTCGGTCTTGTACTCATCACCCTTTTCAGTGAAGAGATCCATCGCCTCCTTCTTGCTGACCTCGGTACGGATAATGGGACTGTTCTTTGCGGCCAGCTCCTTCATCTTCTCCTCAACGTGGGGAAGGTCGGCGTCAGTTATCACTTTGCCTTCACCGGGATCGACATCATAATAGAACCCGTTCTCAATTGCCGGCCCGATGCCGAACTTGATCCCCGGCCAGAGCGCCTCAAGCGCCTCAGCCATCAGGTGAGCTGAAGAGTGCCAGAAGGCATGCTTAGCCTCAGCATCATCCCACTTGTGGAGACGAAGGGTGGCGTCTGCCACCAGTGGCCGCGAGAGATCCCATAACTCACCGTTGACCGTCGCCGCATAGACCTCGGCAGCCAGCCCCTGGCTTATTGACCTCGCAATATCATAACTGCTGACCCCCTTACTGAACTCTCTGACAGAGCCGTCGGGGAATGTGATCCTGATCATATACCAAATTTTAAATAGTTCGCAAAGATAATGTTTTTTTTGACACGATCTGGTGCAGGAAATGAAGCTGCAACCGGCTCCTTTTCGTTAAAATATTTATTGGCACAGATTTTGGATTTAATGAAATACCACTAACAACGGCAGTCATGAAAAGATTATTAATCTCAACGGTAGCAGCAGCAGCGATAATGCTCAGCTCATGCGACGTCAAGCCCGATGCTTACTTCTTTACTGATAAGATTGAGGCTGAGATAGGAGAGGAGATCTTCTTCTTCAACGGATCGCATAACGCAATTGATTATGAATGGGATTTCGGCGACGGCACCTGGTCGGACGCATTTGAGCCCGTTCACTCTTACTCAGCCTCAGGTGTCTTCACGGTGATCCTGAGCGCTTACTCGAAGTCAGGTTATGTAGACAGGTCCTATCTGGATATAGAGGTTCTGTCTCCAACCATGCTTGAGGTCGAGGTGCTTGAATGGTATGAAGAGTACCCTGTGCAGGGGGCCAGTGTGATACTTTATCCAACCCTGACCGATTGGGACAATGAGACAAACGCCATTATTGAAGGCTTCACCAACGCCTCGGGCAAAGTGGTATTCACCAACCTGCAACCCCGTGTGTATTATATTGATGTCTGGCAGGCCAACCATAACAACTGGGCTTTCAGGAATGAACAGAATGGTCTCCAGTATATGATGACCTACTCGCTTCTCAAAAACGAACTCAACCAGTTCATCGCATGGGTGGATTATACGGGCACAAAGAGTGCAGGAGCAAAACGCGACAGGAGCCAGGTTACACCCCTCAAGGAAAGAACCATCCCAGCCAGCAGGAAGAAGTAATCTGACAGAAACACAAAATAATTTGACCAATTACTCCATTTAATAAATTTCGCTAAGTTTGTGAGTTCACTAACCTAATCGGAATAACCAAATGGATACAAAATTTGCCCTTGCCGGGATAGACTATCTGATAATGATAGTCTATTTCGTTTTTGTACTGGGTATCGGGTGGGCCCTTAAGAAATACATGAAGAATGCCTCTGCCTTTCTTGAGGCGGGAAGATCCATCCCCGCCTGGGTGGCAGGACTGGCATTCATCTCCACCAACCTGGGCGCCCTCGAGGTGATGGGCATGACAGGTTCAGGCCTCAAGTACGGAATGCTCACCACCCACTTCTACTGGATAGGTGCCATACCAGCAATGGTCTTCCTGGCCCTTTTCATGATGCGGTTTTACTATGGCTCCAAAGCCCGTTCAGTACCTGAGTATCTTAAGCTTCGTTTCAACGAGAAGACGCGCGGACTGAACGCCATACTCTTTGCGGTCATGACCGTCCTGGCGTCGGGTATCTCAATGTACGCACTGGCTATCCTGCTTGAGAATGTGCTTGGGTGGAACTTCAATGTATCACTCCTGGCTTCGGCAGCAATAGTGCTTGCCTACACCTACCTCGGAGGACTCTCTTCGGCCATTTACAACGAAGTGCTTCAGTTCTTCATAATTATCATCGGCCTCCTGCCAATGGCTATCCTCGTGATGAAGGACGTGGGAGGATGGGACGGCATGCAGGCCAGCCTGGCTCCTATAGTGGAGAGTAAGGGATTTGCAGCAGACACATGGACAACAACGTGGAAATATACCGCCACCGAAACGGGAAACCCGCTCGGGGTAGCATGGTACGGTATCTTTGCAGGACTGGGATTTGTGCTTTCATTTGGTTACTGGTGCACGAACTTCCTGATCGTTCAGCGTGCCATGGCAGCCGAATCGATGACCGCAGCACGCAAGGTGCCCCTCATCGGTGCCATTCCCAAAATGTTCATCCCCTTCCTTATCATCGTCCCTGGCATTGCAGCCCTCGTACTGCTCAATGACCCCCTGAAAGGATTCGCACTGCCGCTGAATGACGCCGGACAACCTATATACGACTACACCATCATCATGCTGCTCAAGCAGTACCTGCCTGCAGGGGTCCTTGGCCTTGGCGTAACGGCACTCCTGGCATCATTCATGTCAGGGATGGCCGGAAATGTCTCGGCATTCAATACAGTCTGGACCTATGACATTTACCAGAGCTACATCCGTCCCGCTACAGGGAACAAGGATGTAGATGACAGGCATTATCTCAAGGTGGGCAAGATGGCGACGGTCTTTGGAGTGATTGTCTCCATTGCAGCAGCTTATATTGCCAGTAAGTTCGGCAACATCATGGACTTCCTCCAGACGATCTTCTCGATGATCAACGCACCGCTCTTCGCGGTGATATTCCTGGGAATGTTCTGGAAACGGTCGACAGGCAACGCGGCATTTACCGGGCTGCTTGCCGGCTTCATGATAGCACTGGTACACCATGGCCTTACGCAGCCCGAGGGTGCAACAACCCTTGTCAAGGGAGGCTGGCTGGGTGTGATACATACCTACCCGGTTGAGATGGCCCAGAACTTCTGGACGGCAATAATCGCCTTTACCACCTCAACACTCCTTACCGTGGTTATCTCACTGCTTTCGAAACGCACAAAGACTGATGCAGAACTTGACGGACTTGTCTACTCCATGACAAAGAAACTTGATGACAGCGGCGTGATGTGGTACAAGAGACCCTGGTTCCTTGCACTCATCGTAGGAATCATCATGATTGTGCTCTCAATTTTGTTCTGGTAACCTTAAAAAACTAAGATCATGTTGGATATAAGATTTCCGATTGGACTGATGTTCTCGATATTCGGGCTGATCATTACGGTTTACGGCCTGGCCACGATGGGTGATGTTATGTACGCCCGTTCGCTTGACCTGAATGTTAACCTGATATCGGGTATTTGTACACTGCTGTTCGGGCTGGTCATGCTCTTCCTCTCCGATCCGGTGAAGAAGCTGCGTAAGAAAAAAAGCTGAAACAACGATACGAAAAAAGCTGCCCCGGCAGCTTTTTTTATTTGCGATTTGCGATTTGCGATTTGCGAATCGCGTGATTAAATCTGCAATTTGAGATGTAGGGATTCGTGTAATCGACAATCGCAATTCGCCAATCGCAAACCCAATTTTTGATATTAAAATTCGACAATCGCAAATCGAAAATCGCAACTCCCGATCACTCCAGGTCATCAGAGAATACCGAACCCGGAAGTGACCGCATGTTGTAACGCATCGCCATCACCTCACCGTATGCGCCTGCCGACCGTATGGCAATCAGATCACCACGCCTGGTCTCAGGCATGGCAATGAATTTCCCGAAGAGGTCAGTGGTCTCGCAGATCGGGCCCGCTACAGTGTATTTCTTTAATGGAAGCGCCGAGGTAAGATTGTCTATTCGATGATACGCATGGTAAAGGGCAGGCCTCAGGAGGTCGGTCATGCCCGCATCGAGGATCAGGAAAGTCTCATTGACACCCGGCTTGACATAGAGCACCTTCGATATCAGTGAGCCGCAGCCGGCGGTCAATGACCTGCCAAGCTCGAAAGAGATGGTGCTGCGTATCTTCCTGTCAAGATGCTCGCGGAAAATGTCAAAGTAATCTGCAAACGGCGGGAAACGGTCCGGGTCATCATAGCTGATCCCAAGGCCTCCGCCCACGTTGATGTCGTCAGGCTCCAGACCCCTGTCGGTGAGCCATTGCCATATCTCGTTAACCCTGGAGCAGAGATTGCGGTATACATGAAGGTCGGTGATCTGTGACCCGATGTGGAAATGAATGCCCCTGTATTCAATGTTTCCGAGCTCAGGGAAGAGAGCTGTAACCTTTTCAAGCTCGGCTATCCTTATGCCGAATTTGTTCTCATCGGTACCGGTGGTGATGTGCCGGAGGGTGTGCGCCTCAACATTGGGATTGATCCGGAGAGCTACGGCAGCCTTCCTGCCCAACCTGCCTGCAATCTCATTTATGACCTCAAGCTCCGCAGAGGATTCCACGTTGAAGCACTTGATGCCAAGATTAAGGGCGGTCTCTATCTCCCTGTCACTCTTCCCCACACCTGCAAAAACCGTCTCGGCGGCGGGAAAACCGCAACTCACTGCAAGCTCGATCTCGTTGCCGCTGACGCAGTCGGCCCCTAATCCGTACCCCGCTATGATCTTCATGATCACGGGATTAAAATTGGCCTTGACGGCATAGTGCACGCTGAATCCCCTGTTGGCAGCCTCTCCGGCCGCCACTGAGAGTGTTTCGCGCAACATATCAAGATCGTAATAGTAAAACGGAGTCTCGTGTCTCCTCAGCCGTTCTGTTACTTCATTCGTGAACATTATTTTCCGGGAAAAAGTTTTGCACTTAGTGACCTGAGGGCAACCATCTTGTCACTCGTATTGATGAGTATTGATACACTGTTTTCACTGCCTCCGTATGAGATCATCTTGACGGGGATCTCATTCAGGGCTTCGAATATCTCGGGCGCTGACCCGACCCTGCCCGGACGGAAGTCGCCCACAACGCAGATAATCGTCTGCTCCCTTTCGACCTCCACAACACCTATCGAGCCAAGGGTCTTTACTATGTCATCAAGATAAGTTGGATCGTCAATTGTCAGTGAAACAGATACTTCTGATGTGGTTATCATGTCAATAGGGGTCTTGAATGCTTCGAAAGCCTCGAAGATGCGCCTCATGAAACCGTAAGCCATCAGCATCCTGTCAGACCGTATCCGCAGAGCGATAATGCCGTCTTTGGCCGCCACAGCCTTGTAGTCTTCATAAGTCGAGGAGGATGTGATCAGAGTGCCTTCGTCGGCTGGCTCCATGGTATTCTTGAGCCTGACGGGTATGTTTTTGAGGCGGGCGGGATTGATGCTTGAGGGATGAAGTATCTTGGCGCCGAAGTAGGCAAGCTCAGCGGCTTCACCAAAGGAGAGATTCCTGATCACGCTGGTATTCTCAACGAACCTCGGGTCATTGTTGTGCAGACCGCTTATGTCTGTCCAGATCTGCACCTCCTGCGCCCCGATAGCTGCTCCTATGATGGTGGCACTGTAGTCACTGCCCCCTCGGCGCAGGTTGTCAGTCTCACCGTAAACGTTACGGCAGATGAATCCCTGGGTGATGATGATCTTTTCATCGTTAACCGCTGACAGCTCACGCTTCAGGTTCTCCCTTATATAGAAATAGTCCGGCTCGCCATCCTTGTCTATCCTCATGAAATTGAGGGCGGGAAGCAGGAGGGAGGGAATCCCGGTCTCAGCAAGAAGAAAATGTAGCAGGGCCGTGGAGATCAACTCACCCCGGGCCAGGATGCGCTTCTCATTGTGGCGGCTGAACTCACGTGTAAAAAGCGTAATTATATAGTTGAAATGTTCATCAATCAGGTCATGCGCCCTCTCGGACCACGTGGAGGAGGCGAACAACTCATCAGCTACCTGGTGGTACTGTTTGCGCAGCGACTCGCTCTTCCTTCCTGCCTCGTTCCTGTCGCCCGCTGAAAACAGGTCGGATATTTCCACCAGCGCATTGGTGGTTCCCGCCATGGCCGACAGAACGACAATCTTCAGTTCACCGTCGCTGATCAGCGGGACCAGCGCCCTGAAGCGATCTGGACTGCCCACTGATGTGCCCCCGAATTTATAGACCTTCATTTAATTTTTTATGTACATGGCGCCGCCGATGAGGCAAGCACACCGTATTTTGGGGATCAAATATATACAAAAGTGAAAATTGTCTGCGAAATTTTCCCTCTTTTCGGTAAAGAGACTGATGGATTAAAAAAAATCTTTATTTTTGCACCCGCTATTATTCAAGTAGCCCAGATGGCGAAATTGGTAGACGCGCTAGTTTCAGGGACTAGTATCAGCAATGATGTGCAGGTTCGAGTCCTGTTCTGGGCACAAAATCAAAACTGCCCCGGTTAAATGCCCGGGGCAGTTTTTTTTACTGAGTCCTCGTTTTCAGATTATGTGCCTCGGATAAATCTCACCTCATCTTACCCCTTTCCTTTTTAACGCCTCAACCTGCCTTTTGCCTTTCATCTCTTTCCATCTCCATCGATACATCTTTCCTTACGGCCGGTTCTGCTCCCGGATCTATCTTTTGAGCAACTTAAGCTGAATTCTATATCCTTTTAAGTCACCGGTAAATCTTACAAATGGGGTGCCTTCCTTTTTGTAAAGCTGCTTGACCACTCCGTTTATACGGGCTGAGATGACTATTCCGTTCATATCCCAGTTATCACCCTCTAATCCTCCGCTAAAAGTAGTTTCTATAAGGAAGTCATCAAGCAGATCAAATGTGACATAATCAGGCAGCGGACGGGAGATTGTCTGCATTGAGCGGTTAATCCAGCGTTTCCCGTTGTTTACATTTGCGAACCTGATGTCTGTATACTGACGGGTGGACGGATTATAAACTTTCATTATACTAAAGTTTACATTGTCATTTCCGCCGCGCAAGTCATCATTGCCTGTCGTGAAGGTCACGATTATCTCGTTGGGATTATCCGTAATTACCGGTGGAGTTTTCGGACTGTATTTTGTATCGACGAAATATGTGCGCCAGCGGTAATTACTGCTCTCTTCGGGATAATAAAAATGTCCCATGGAGAAGTTTGGTCTGAGCTTAACAGTCTTCCCCGGGATGTTAGGGTCACAGACGAAGATTGTGAGGTCATCGGCATAATACCCCAGATCACCCTTATACCTTCCGAGCTGGTACCCGATAGCTATTACCTGGTGATCACCAGCGCAACCGTCCCCGCATGATGAAAGCCCGAGAACAACCGGTTCACCTCTGTCAATATATGACATCAGCCTGCCCAGCTGCCCGGAACCGTTCTGCAGTCCCCAGTTAAAGAATTCCCTGCTGCGTGCCCCGAACAGGTTGGTAGTCCCAAATTCAGCCCACCGGTCAACATTCGCAACTATTGAGTTCACCTGCCTGTCATACAGATAGCTCTGCAAAGGCATTCCTTCGGCAGGCATATAATTCTGCTGTGGAATTTTTTTCCCGGTTTTGTAGTAGTCAAGTGCCGCATAACTCATTCCTCCGCATAAACCCGATGTGAACCAGTCAATTCCGCTGATGAAGATATTACTGAACTGATTGATGAATTTGAACCCGTGAACCCCGGGATTGAACTTTGTCATTACTGCAGGTGCAGATGGGGTTGAGGCTGGGGCTGTTGTGGTGGTAGTATTAGTGGCAGCAGTGTACATGAAATCCTTTACCTTCTGATCTCCTGTAAACCTGAACAACGGATTTCCGCTCACATCAACCATCTTTGTGGGCACGTTGTTGGCAATGCCGTAAATAGTAAGGCGGTTCAGGTTCCAGTTGTCACCTCCGATGCCACCGCCCAGCGTCGCCTCAAGCCGGAAACCTGCGATATCAGCAACCTTGCCTGGTGTAAGGATCTGGGTACACTTATAGGTTGTATTGTCAGCAAGACGTGAACTGAGATTCAGGTTGTTAAACCTTGTCTGTGTGCCTGATTTCATAAGTACTATCAGGTTTACGTTATCATTGCCTCCTCTCAGATCATCGCTTCCGGTATTCATCTCTATTGACAGAATTACCTGGGCATCAGCCATAAAATAGCCGGTCAGAAGAATTGTACATAACAGAATTAATTTTTTCATGTTCTTCGGTGTTTAATTAAAGTTCTATAAAATTTACTTAGTATATTCTCCCGGGTCTATTTCAGTCCTGTCTGTGAGGCCTGAACCCATGTAGCCAGATAACCAATATTATTTGAATCGTAGTCTAACCACATATAACCCCTTTCAGACCCGTAACCGCATTCGCTTCCCCAGTCAGTCCCCCATGAGTTCTTTATCAGCCAGCATGCTTTCCAATTATCCCAACCAATAATTGTTACTATATGATTGCAGCCAAAGATCTTGTTGGTTTTGTGACCAATGAAAATTCCCTCAACATAATTCTTGAAGGAATCAGTAACATTAACACCTGCTACAATAGCCCCGTGCATGCATATTGCCCACTTTATCTCGCTTACTGTCGGGATGCTATAGTTGTTAGCACTAACAAGCCCCCATTCTGTTGCATAATAATCAGTTGCCGGGGATGCTCCGTTGCATTTCATTGGAGAGCCTGTATAAGGCACTGAGCTTTCGTCTGCAACTTTTCTCCTGTCCTTCGTCATCCACAGAAATATCGAAAAAGGGTCTCCAGACTTCCAGGTACCTGCCCCTGAGCAGTCCAGTACAAACTGTTCTGAAGCATTAATCTCCTTTTTAGTAATTATTTTGTAACTGCTCTCGTATGCTGCCATGGTAGCAAATGCCCATGATGCACCGTATGCCTCCTTCTGGTCGCGTACAGGTGTGACAAAACCTGCTTTCCGAAGGTCAAGACTCCTCGCCCAAGGTTCTCCATAGACGAATTGTGATACCGCCTCCTTTGATAGCTTGTCCTGAGAAACAGATAATTTGGCTGACTCTGTAACATCAGGTTGAATTTCTGATCTCATCTTCCCACCTATTTCAGGTGCAGGTACTTTCACAATGGGGAATTTTTCCAGAGGCACCTCCGAAACAGATGTATAACCGACCTGGTATTTAAGGTCTTTGGCTGTAATTTCCCTTCTCATGAGTTCAAGCTGTTCTTTTACAGCAACCGGCGCCTTTAATTCACGCTGGGAGTAGTAGGAAGGCAGTTTGTATCCCTGGGCAAAGAGGTTGAGACTGCAGATGAGCGTAACAAGAATCAGATAGCTTCTTTTCATAATGTAATTTCTATTAGTGAGGACTGTGAGCATTTGTTATTGAATTATGCATTTGTTGAAACAGGTGAATTTTATCTTACGAATGTAGGAGGTATGACAAATCTGCTTTTACCCCCAAAAAGGGGTATCTGATTTCTATGCGTCAAAATATCTTTGTACTGACAGATTGCAGATGAATGTCAAAAAGTTTTACCCATCTTTAGATTATAATAGGTAAACCATGATTACAATCCTGAACCGTTTTCAAAAACTACTGACCGTAACACTTCTGTTATGCCTGTTTTTTATCTGCCAGGCAGCCGCTCAGGATCTGGATTCGCTGGAGAATGTACTTGCGACCGCCGTCCTAAAGCCGGCCGAAAGGATAAAAATCTGCGATGACCTCAGCTGGGGATATCTTAACTCAGATTTTGACAAATCAAAAAGATATGCACTGGAAGGCATTACCCTTGCTGAAAAGGAAAATGACCTGTTAATGGCAGGCACTCTGTACCGTAATCTGGGGGTGGCCTATTATATGGCAAGCCAACTTGACACAGCACATCTCTTTTTTGACAGGGCAATGGAGTATGCCGTAAAAATTGGTGACGGGAATCTGCAGGCACTGGTCAATTTCGCCAGGGCAAATCTTTATAATCTCAACGGAGAGTATCAAAAGGCCCTTGAGCTTTACCTGAAGACTCTTCCTGTCTTTGAGGAATCGGGGAACAAACCGCGTGTTCGCAGGGTCCTTGGAAATATCGGGGTTCTGTACGCCAGTCTTCAGAATTTTGATGAGGCGGAAAAGTACTATCTGCAGGCGGAAAAACTGAGTATTGAACTTGATGATCAGTGGGGGCTGGCCCAGGCTTATAACGGACTGGGCATTATTTACTGCAGCAAAAAGGAATACGAAAAGGCACTTGACTATACTCTGAGGTCTGAAAAAATCGGAAAGGCCATCGGAGATATGCAGACGGAAGCGTTAGCCGCGCAGACAATCTCAGAGGTTTACTATGCACATTTCAATGATTTTGACAAAGCAGAGGAGTATGCAAAGAAGGGGCTGGCACTGGCCGAGGAACTTGGTTACCCTGGAAACATAGCATCATTGCAGAATAACTTGTCGAACATCTATTTTCATCAGGGCCGGTATGATGAAAGTAAAGAATATGCACTCAAAGCAATTGCGACTGATACCACCGACCTGAACATATACAGTAACATGGCTGCAAATGTTGTCAGGGCAGGGATAGAGACGGGTGATGCCATAAACGCACTTAAATACTTTGACATCTATCGCAGGGCTATTGACTACAGGGCAAGCAGGGAGTATCAGAATGCCATGACTGAGATGCAGACAAGGTATGAAACCGAAAAGAAAGAGCTCAAACTGACCGCACTTGAGAAGCAGAAGAGACTGGGTATAGCCATCACGGTTCTTGGGGCCCTGATTTCCCTTCTTGTCATCGCCTCATTATTTTTCCGGCAAAAGGCCATCAGTCATAAAAAAGACCTGGCTGAACAACAGGTTTTTCAGCTCGAACAGGAGAAGCAGCTCATTGCCACACAGGCCGTACTTAAGGGCGAAACATCGGAACGTGCCCGTATTGCCCGCGACCTCCATGACGGTCTGGGCGGAATGCTTTCAGTAGTTAAACTAAAACTTATAGATATGAAGGGGAATCTCGTTTTGCCCGAATCAGATGTGCCTCTGTTTCAGAATGCACTGGGCCTGCTTGATAATTCCATAACCGAATTGAGACGGGTGGCACGCAACCTGATGCCGGAATCGCTTATGCGTTACGGTCTTAAGGCGGCGGTGACAGACTTCTGCGGCAACATCGAACAGGTCGGTCTCCATTTCTACGGTGAAGAGCGCCGTCTTGACGAGAAACTGGAAATAACGCTGTTCAGGATCATACAGGAACTGGTAAATAATTCAATTAAGCACTCGGGGGCAAGCCAGATAAACGTTCAGCTTATCTTTGAACCCAATCGCATCAGCATGGTGGTACAGGATAACGGATGTGGCTTTGATGTCGAAAACACTGATACCACAAAAACAACCGGATTGAACAGTATCCGTTCAAGGGTTGAGTCGCTCAGCGGTCAGCTTGACTTCCTCTCATCACCCGGCAACGGAACTGAAGTACATGTTGATTTTCTAACCTAACAAGTGGATGGAATGATTAAAGTGGCCATTGTCGATGACCACCCCCTGGTGATCGACGGATTGAAAAAACTGATAGAAGGATCGGGCGAAGCAATAATCACCGGCACCGCAATGAACGGCAGGCAATGCATGCGGATGCTCGCAGCCGAAAAGCCGGATGTACTACTTCTTGATATCAACCTGCCTGACGTTAGCGGCATTGATTTATGCAAGGACATAAACGGCAAATGGCCTCAGATAAATATTGTGGCCCTTACAAGCTACAGCGAGTACACAAGCGTCCGTAAGATGCTCGATAACGGAGCAAAAGGCTATCTGCTGAAGAATGCCATGCCTGAAGAGATCATCGCAGGGATAAGGGCTGTATCACAGGGTGACATATTTCTCTGTCATGAAATAGACCTGTTTCTGAAGAAGCAATCTGACCGTCATGTTTTTCTGACTCCCCGTGAAACAGACCTGCTCCGCCTTATCGTCGACGGTTTTACAAACCAGGAAATCGCCGGCAAACTTTTCCTGGGTGTTGAAACTGTGAACAGCTACCGGAAAAACCTGCTCTTTAAGCTTAACGCCCGAAATACTGCAGTACTTGTTAAGATAGCACTCGAGGAGAAGCTTATTTGAACAGGTTTTATTTTTTCGGCTACGCTCTGTTTTGAAAAAATTTATATATTTGTCCCCGCAAAAACCCCCTGCCCAGGTGGTGAAATTGGTAGACACGCCAGCTTGAGGGGCTGGTGCTCGCAAGGGTGTGCAAGTTCGAGTCTTGTCCTGGGCACACAAAAAAAAGCCGTGAAAAACGGCTTTTTTTATTTGCGATTGTCGATGTGCGATTTGCGAATGGTGATCTCCGAATGGTCATTTGCAAATTGAGAATGGCGGTTGCGAATGCCGGTTTCTGATATACCCCAATCGAAAATCGAAAATCGACAATCGCAAATTTTCTTACTCTATTATTGAATCATAGGTCGCCTGCAGTATCCTTCCCCGTATCGAGAGATCGGACAGCCTGTTGTTGTTGCGGGTAGGGTAGACCCTGTTGCTCAGGAATACGTATGATATCTCAGCCTCCGGATCAACCCAGATGAACGTACCTGTAAAGCCCGAGTGACCGAAACTTGAGGGCGAGGCAGACGGACACGGATATGCCTCTTCCGGTGGAATGGTGTCGTTACCTAGCAGCGGCTTGTCAAACCCCAGCGCCCTCCGGTTCTCATTCCCGGGAAACTGCACCCTGGTGTACTCACTAAGCACCTCCCTGCTGAGAACCCTCACCCCGCCGTACTCACCTCCCCTGCGGTACATCTCTATCAGCTTCAAAAGGTCATTGCCAGTGGCGAAGAGCCCTGCATGACCCGATACGCCTCCCAGCATGGCCGTGCCTTCGTCATGCACCGTTCCCCTTAACAGCTGCTTGCGGAAGAGGGAATCATATTCTGTGGGTACGATACGCTCTTTCGGATATTTTTCAAGCGGATTGTAGGTGATGTTAAACGCCCCGATGGGACGGTACAGGTTTGCGGGGGCAAACCTGTCGATCGTTGTATCTGTCAGACTCTCAACTATCTCAGCTGCAAGAATGAAGGTGAGGTCAGAATAGACATACTTCTGCGGACCTTTGGGACTGTCTCGTATCTCCCGGAACATCTCCTTGAGATAGTGCCTGTTCATGTACAGAGAGTCGGTTACCGGCAACGCAAATTTCCTGTTCCCGACATCGCTGAATACACCTCGCCTGAAGGTGCTGTCATCTTCCATGGTATATCTCCAGAATGGTATCCATGACCTTAAACCTGACTGGTGGGCAAGCATGTCACGCAGAACCATGTCACCCTTGTCGGAGAACCTGAACCATGGCAGGTAATGCCCGAGGGTCACGTCCGGATCGAATAAACCTCTGTCATTAAGCAGCATCAGGGAAGGCGTTCCGGCCGATACCTTTGTCACCGAAGCCAGATCCCACAGGTCGTGTTCCGATACTGCCTCAGTGCTGTCGTAAAGGTGAAAGCCGTAGCACTTGTTCAGTACTACAATTCCCCTGCGGGCGATGAGGACGTGGCATCCGGGATAGGCCAGTGTATCGAGACCCTCCTGCACTATTGAGTCAACCTTGCTGATAAGTCTCTCAGAGGAGAGGCCTGCATTCTCGGGGAATCCGAACTGGAGCCTGATGCCTCCGGGGGTCTTGATTCCGTAACCTTCAGGATAAGCGTCATTGATCGTAACCGGCAGCCGTCCGCTGGCACCCAGTGCTCCGAACAGCACCTGCACTGACGTCTGATGGGTATAATTGTTGTCCTGGTAGGCAACCAGCAGGGCAGTAGGCTTGACAGTCATGTCGAGCCTGTCGATCCCGTAGGGATTACCGAACCATATGACTGCCGACCTCTTAAGTTCTGCAATCTGCCTGAAAACCGAATTAAGCTGAGGCGTCACTCCGTATGCCCCTGCCGGTTTTTGTTCAAGCGCACAGAAACCGGCAATGACCACATCATAGTCCTTCAGCTTCGAGAGTACAAACTGGGCTCCCTGTTCATTGCCTGGATCAATAAAGTAATGATCAGCGTTTGTATACCTGTCGGTCATCCTCTGGAATTCGGTCATCGCCAGCCGGTTGACCGAGACGGTGGCAATGCGTATCCTGTCAAGGCGCCCCAGGGGTAACAGGTTTTCATTGTTTTCAATAAGTGTCATGGCGCTGGCGTAGAGATCTCTTATCAGCGCCGGATGAGCTGATGCTGGTATAACAATTTTGTCAGTTGCTTCACCGCCCGCCGCATTATCGCGGCTCTCAAGCCATAACTTGGCTGCCAGCAGCTTCCGGCACCTCGAGGTGATCTCTTCCACAGCCAGCTCTCCCCGCTCGACCCTGCGGGCTATCTCGTCAATGGCGCGTAAAGGATCGGTGGAGTATTCAATTATGTCATTACCGGCCTTCAGTGCTTCAGCTTCGGCAATCCCCGAAGGGTATGTAAGCGTGGCTCCTGCCATGTTCATTGCATCGGTAAGGATCAGTCCCCTGAAACCGGCCTCCTCCTTCAGTATTCCCGTGATCACCTTCCGTGAAAACGTTGCCGGCAGGCGAGGCGTATTATCTAGTCCGGGCACGTTAATGTGCGCGGTCATAACGGAGCCGATGCCTGCATCGATAAGATGCCTGAAAGGTACCAGTTCGACACTGTCAAAGCGACGGCGATCACTCCTTATTACGGGCAGTCCAGTGTGCGAGTCGACATCAGTGTCACCGTGACCCGGGAAGTGCTTGGCACAGGCCATAACGCCGTTGTCCTGAAGCCCTTTCATGTACATCACGGCTTTGGCTGAGACCTTGGCGGGGTCTTCGCCGAACGACCGGTAGTTTATGACCGGATTGAGCGGATTGTTGTTCACATCGGCCACAGGAGCCAGGTTGACGTTGACACCAAGGTCACGGCACTGCCATGCAACAGCGGCACCCATCCTGTAGATGAGCGAATCATCCTGCAGCGCACCGAGAGTCATCTGGTATGGGAAATCCTCGATCTCCCTGAGCCGCATGCCGGTTCCCCATTCGGCATCCTGTGCAATGATCAGAGGAATCTTCGTAAGTTTCTTTATTCGCCCGGTGAATTCGACCTGCCTGTCACGCGTGCCCTCGAAGAAAATTACGCCTCCTATCCCGTACTTTGACACAAGATCCTCTACCTGCCGGATATTGTCGCCCTTCTCCGAGGCCCATGCGGGCACCCAGATCAGTTGGGCAATCATCTCCCTTACGGTCAGAGTGTTAATTATGCTGTCAACCCTTGGGTCATCAATATATTTTTGCCAGGGTATTTTTCCCACGTTCGACTGGCCGCTTGCGGGTGAAGTAAAAATCAGAGCCATAGCCATGAGAACAGGAAACCATATATTTTTCATCGGTTGCATGAATTTGGAATAAATCAAAAATAGCACTTTTCTTTATCATTAATTCCACAGTCTGATTACTTCCAAATTGTTATTTTTACGAAGATAAAAAATCGAATATGGCAGCATCAAAGAGTTCCGGCAAGAGCGCCGGCAGCAAGTCATCGCGTCTGATGTCACTCGATGTATTCAGGGGGATGACGGTGGTATTTATGATTATAGTCAACACTCCGGGTACCTGGAGTCATGTCTATGCACCCCTGAGACATGCCGCATGGCATGGCTGCACACCCACTGACCTGGTCTTCCCTTCATTTCTCTTCATCTCCGGTGTGGCGATGTGGTATTCACTCAGGAAATACAACTTCGAATTCTCAGCGGGATCCCTTTTCCGTATACTCAGGAGGGTTGCGCTGATATTTGCTGTCGGGCTGTTTCTGACGATCTTCCCGCGCTTTGCCCGTGATTACGACACCCTGCGCATTATGGGCGTACTGCAGAGGATAGCACTGGCCTGGGGCCTCGGAGCAATACTGGTGCTGCTGGTAAAAAAGAACTATGTCTGGATAGCTACTGCCGTACTCCTGTTCGGATACTGGGCCCTGATGTATTTCCTGGGTGGAAGCGACCCATATTCCCTCGAGGGCAATTTCGCCCGCACTGTTGACCTGGCCGTATTTGGTGAGAACCATCTCTACAAGGGGTTCGGAATACCTTTCGATCCGGAGGGCCTCCTCAGCACCCTTCCTGCCACGGCGACAGTACTGCTCGGTTTTATGGTCGGCAACCTGATAAGCAAAATGGGCACTTCATGGAAGACTGTCGGATGGCTTGCTGTTGCAGGAGCCCTGCTTATCGGAGGCGGACTGCTCTGGGGAGAGTTCTTCCCGATTAACAAACCCATCTGGACCAGTTCCTACGTTCTCTATGCAGGTGGTATTGCGATGGTGATACTGGCCCTGCTATTCATGATTGTAGATATCTGGAATCTGAGGGGATGGACGGGCTTCTTCAATACGTTCGGCACAAATGCTCTGTTTACATACGTGCTTGCCGGCATTCTGACAAAAACCCTCCTGACAATCAAGATCGGAGAGGTCTCACTCTATAACTGGATATTCACCCATGTCTGCAGTCCGCTGTTTAAAGAGCAGAAACTGGCGAGCCTCCTTTTCCCGATAATGCTGGTGATGGTTATCTGGGCAATTGGATATATCCTTTACCGGAAGAAAATTGTTATCCGGCTCTGACATGGACATAAGGACAAGAGTTGAAAATGCCTTCCTGAAATGGAAAGGCTCAGCACCCGAGATTATAACCCGCCTTCCGCAGTCGGGTTCAGACAGGGTTTACTTCAGACTCCTCTACCCCGAGGGGCAGGTAATCGGAGCCTATAACCCAAGCCGCGAAGAGAATGATGCATTTGTAGGCTTCTCAAACCACTTCAGGTCGAAACAGCTGCCCGTTCCGGAGATATATGTCTACTATCCTGATGATAAGGTTTATTTCCTTGAGGATCTGGGTGATATCAACCTTTTCACCTGGCTCGCCCGGCGCTCCGACGAGGAGAGATTCAACGAGGAGACGGAAGCATTGTTCCTGACCATTGCTGCTGACCTGGTAAGAATCCAGACGGAAGGAATCGTGGGTCTCGATCTCTCACTCTGTTATCCCCACCGCAGTTTCGACCGTCAGAGCATCGTATGGGACCTGAATTACTATAAGTATATGTTCCTCAAGCTTATAGCTGCACCTTTCAATGAGACGAGGCTGGAGCGCGATTTTGAGACGCTGACCCGCTTTCTTCTTGACGCTGGCCAGGACTATTTTCTCTTCCGCGATTTCCAGACGGCCAATATCATGCTGAAGGATGGCAAGCCGTGGTATATTGACTACCAGGGAGGCAGGCTTGGCGCTCCGCATTATGACATTGCCTCACTTGTGTATGATGCCAAGGCATACATCCCCGCCGGCATCAGGCAAAAAACCCTTGACCGTCACCTGGATCTCTTCTCCGCTGCAACGGGAAAGTCCAGGGAGTCGCTTCAGAGATATTCGGGAGCATTCACCCTCATCAGGCTCATGCAGGCCCTGGGAGCATTTGGCTTCAGGGGATTGCATGAGAACAAACCTACATTCACTGAGAGCATCGTTCCGGCAGTAGAGCTCATGAACGAATTGCTCGAAAGCAATGCCCTGCAGGTCGATCTTCCTGAACTTAAAAAGGCCTCGGAGGCGGTACCGTTACAGCGTAAATACCGTATTCTGTCGCACTACCAGGACCTGGTGAAAATCCACCTGGAAAGCTTTTCATATGTCAGGGGGAAAACAATCAATTACGACAACGGCAGTGGTTTTGTCTTCGACTGCAGGGGCCTGCGCAATCCCGCCACGGTGACAGAGCTTAACGACCTCACCGGACTGGATCCTGAGGTGGTGGAGTTCTTTAGCAATGATGATGAGGCCGTCGCATTCGTGGGCGATTGCACGAACCTCATTCGCAACTCGCTTCCCATGATGAGAAGAAAAGGAATCCTTGACTTCAACGCCGCCTTCGGATGCGTGGGCGGGCGCCACCGCTCGGTATGGTGTGCGGTCAGGGTTGCGTCAATGCTTGAATCGATGCCCGGTGTAACAGTGACTCTCACTCATACAGCCCTCAGTCAATGAAAGCGATGATCTTTGCAGCCGGCCTCGGCACCAGACTCGGTGAAATAAGCAGGGAAAAGCCGAAAGCACTTGTTGATGTCAACGGTAAGACCGCTCTCCGCCTGGCGGCTGAGAAACTTGCTGCTGCAGGATTTGATGACCTGATAGTCAACATACATCATCACCCTGCCCTCATGAAAGAGGAGATAGAGAGGCTTCGGAGCGATGGGCTCCGTATCACGGTATCAGATGAGACGGCCGAACTCCTCGATACGGGAGGCGGTCTTTTGAACGCACGCCACTTCTTTTCTGCTGAACCGTTCTTGTGCTATAATGTAGACATATTCACTGATCTGGACATCAGTGACCTGTACAAAAGGCACCTTTCCTCCGGGGCACTGGCCACACTGGCTGTCAGACACAGGCCGGGGAACAGGTTCTACCTTGTTGATAAATCCGGCAGGATACGGGGCTGGCGCAACGTTGCGACAAAGGAGGAGATAATAACCGTTAACAGCAGCAAGGGCCTTGAAGAGATTGCCTTTTCAGGTATTCATGCCCTCTCCCCGGAAATATTTGACCATATGCCTCCCGGCATATATACAATGACATCAATCTACCTTCTGCTGGCTGGCAAAAACAGGATAATGACCTATCTCCATGATGAGGGATACTGGTTCGATTGCGGTACTCCGCAAAACCTGGAAAAGATCAGACAGCACCTTAAATAACCGGTTACATCATCTTCTTCTTCCGGAGCAAAAGCACCCCTAAGAAGGATAAAACTAATGAACCGCCCAGGATGAACCAGAATGCTATCTTGTTATTTTCAAGCATATTGGGAACATTCATGCCATAAAAACTTGCTACCAGCGTCGGAACCATCAGCACGATAGTAATAATGGTCAGAGACTTCATCACGATGCTGAGGTTATTTGATATGACGGAAGCAAACGCATCCATCATTCCGCTCTGTATGTCGCTGTATATCTTGGCCATCTCAATAGCCTGCCGGTTTTCAATCGTTGCCTCCTCAAGCAGATCGGACGAAAACTCGTAGTCACGGATCCACTTTGAGTTCTTGAGCTTGAGCATCATCATCTCATTTGACCGGAGTGAGGTGGTGAAATAAACAAGGCATTTCTCCATCTTCAGCAACCTGTGCAGTTCCTGGTTGCGGGTCGACTTTTCAAGGTCCTGCTCAATCATCGCCGTCTGGTTGTTGATCTGCTTCAGATACCTGTGGTAAAACATCGTCGTACGCAGGAAAAGATGGAGTATCAGGTCGATCTTTGTCTCAATGGTGATACCCTTGCCGCTGCGACTGAAGAAATCATCAAGGACCTCATTGTTCCTGTGACAGATGATTACAAGGCTGTTCTTATCCAGTACAAGACCCAGGGGAATTGTCGTAAAGGGAAAACCGTTCGACTGGTTCTGATAGGGGATACGGTAAATCATCAGCAACACATCTTCCTCTATCTCCATCCTCGACCTCTCGTCAACGTCAAGAACATCAGCAAGAAAGTCATCAGGCACCTTGAGAGTGGTTTTGAGTATTCCTATCTCCGATGGCGTCGGATCAGTGACGTTGACAATGCAGCCCTTTTCAAAAGAATTTAACGGAAGGAGACCGTTCGGGATCATCTGCCAGTAAGTTATCATTCTAATACCTCCTCTTTTTTGTTCCACAGAGGTATCTGTCGCCAACTTACCTCAGCGGAACGAATTTAAAACAACGGCTCGCGTGATAATCGTCCATAAAAGACAATTGTATTGATACGACTGCAAAAATATAACTTTTATGGTAACCGCATCTGACCGCTGAAAAAAATGTCTAAAAAAATTACCTTTGCATATAACCTTAAGAAAACACTGATGGGAAAAGTGCTTGTAGTCGGAGCCGGCGGAGTCGGTACCGTGGCGGTGACCAAGATGGCTCAGCTGCCTGATCTCTTTACGGAAATAATGCTTGCAAGCCGCACGAAGTCGAAGTGCGATGCCATAGCTGACCGCATCGGGGGCAACAGGGTGCAGACGGCCAGGGTCGATGCAGACAATCCTGCCGAGATGGCTTCGCTTATAAGGTCGTTCGGGCCCGACCTGGTGGTGAACCTGGCACTTCCGTACCAGGACCTCCACATTATGGATGCCTGCCTCGAAACAGGGGTGGCGTACCTTGACACAGCCAACTACGAACCCCCTGAAGAGGCAAAATATGAATATTCATGGCAGTGGGCTTACCACGACCGTTACCGTGAAGCAGGACTGACGGCTATCCTCGGTTGCGGATTCGACCCGGGCGTGACTGGTGTCTTTACGGCTCATGCTGCCAAACACCATTTTGGGGAGATTCATTATCTCGATATAGTAGACTGCAATGCAGGCGACCACGGCAAGCCGTTCGCAACCAACTTCAATCCTGAAATAAACATCAGGGAGGTGACGCAGAAGGGCAAATACTGGGAGAACGGCAGATGGATATACACCGAGCCTCATGAGATACACAAGCCTCTGACCTACCCCGGAATAGGCCCCAGGGAGTCATATCTCATCTATCATGAGGAACTGGAGTCTCTTGTCAGAAACTTTCCTTCAATAAAGCGTGCACGCTTCTGGATGACGTTCGGGCAGGAATATCTTACCCACCTGAGGGTAATACAGAATATAGGGATGGCACGCATTGACCCTGTTATGTATAACGGTGTGGAGATCATACCTATCCAGTTCCTCAAGGAGGTGCTGCCCAACCCGGGTGACCTTGGCGAGAATTACAAGGGCTGGACCTCCATAGGATGCCGGATCAGGGGTATCGACAAGGAGGGGAAGGAGCGCACTTACTATATCTGGAACAACTGCAGCCATGAGGAAGCCTACCGCGAGACAGGGACGCAGGCCGTGAGCTACACCACCGGCGTGCCGGCAGCGACGGGAGCCATGATGTACCTGAAGGGTCTCTGGAAGAAACCGGGTGTCTGGAATGTGGAACAGTTTGACCCGGATCCTTTCCTTGCTGAGCTGGGCAGGAACGGACTGCCCTGGCACGAGAAGTTTGACATTGACCTGGAGCTCTGATATGATAGATTACCGGAAAGTCCCGTCACCATGCTATGTGATCGACGAAGAGCGACTGCGGCGTAACCTGGAGCTGATAAAACATGTCTCCCGGGCTTCGGGTGCCGAGATAATACTGGCATTCAAGGGCTTTGCCATGTGGTCTGTCTTCCCCATAGTGCGCGAATATGTCTCCGGAGCCGCTGCCAGCTCGATACACGAAGCCCGTCTCTGCTTCGAGGAGATGGGAGCGCCGGCACATACCTACGCACCGGCATTTCGCAGGGAGGAGTTCGGGATGATACTGCGCTACAGCTCGCATATCACCTTCAACTCACTGGCACAATATGAGAAGTTCGCCCCCGTGCTGAAGAGGGAGGGGAAACATATTTCTCCGGGACTGCGCATCAACCCGGAATACTCGGAGATAGCCCATGGAATATATAACCCCTGTTCACCCGGGTCGCGCCTGGGCGTCACTGCCCCGGAGCTGGCCGACGGACTGCCGGAAGGGGTGGAGGGACTCCATTTTCATGTCTTGTTTGAGTCCGACTCCTACACGCTTGAGAAGGTGCTTGCCGTGGTTGAGGAGAGGTTCGGCCATCTGCTGCCGAAGCTGAAGTGGCTGAACATGGGAGGGGGGCACCTGATGACGCGCAAGGATTACAATACTGATCATCTGATCAGCCTGCTGCGCAGGTTCAGGGAGAAACACAACATTCACCTGATACTTGAGCCGGGAAGCGCATTTGCCTGGGAGACAGGCGAACTGGTTGCCACCGTGGAGGATATAGTGGTGCGTGACGGCATCAAAACAGCCCTGCTCGACGTCTCTTTCACCGCACACATGCCCGACTGCCTCGAGATGCCATATAAACCGGTAATCATGGGGGCTTTTGATCCGGTTGAGGGCAAACCGACATACCGAATGGGGGGTAACTCATGCCTCTCAGGTGATTTCATGGGCGACTGGTCGTTTCACCGTGAACTTGCACCCGGCGACAGGATCATCTTCTGGGATATGATCCATTACACAATGGTCAAGACTACCACCTTCAACGGTGTGCCGCATCCCTCGATAGGCATATGGACCTCCGACCAGAAGTTCAGGCTGGTAAGGGAGTTTGAGTACGAAGACTATCGGAACAGGCTCTCCTGATCAGTCGGCAGGGTAGGAATTTTCTATTTCAGATTTTCGATTGTCGATTTATTCAAAATTCTTAAATCGCAAATCGCAAATCGCAAATCGCAAATCGCAAACGTTCGCAAATTCGCAAATCCTTCAGACTTTCGACTTTACAGACTTCTATTTGTGAATGACCCCTGACCCCAGCAGCTCCTCGCCGTCATACCAGGCGGCGAACTGCCCCGGGGTGACGCCACGCTGCTGACGGTCGAAAATGATATAGTAACCCTCTTCACGTGCAAACAGACGGGCATGCTGCAACGGCTGCCGGTACCGGATCCTTACCTCGTAATCACGCGACTCTCCCGTTGCCATGGCCAGGTCACTCCTGATCCAGTGCACCTCCTGTGCCCTGATGAACAGACCTTTGCGGTAAAGACCCTCATGCATCTCTCCCTCACCGACATATACCAGGTTATTAAGGGTGTCTGTGCTAATAACGAACAGCGGCTCCCTGTACCCTCCCAGGTTCAGTCCCTTGCGTTGTCCGACAGTGTAAAAGTGCGCTCCGTTGTGCACGCCTGCCGTCACCCCGTCGCCGGGACCCATCTCGTGAGGCGCCGCCATGAGCGCCAGCTCCTCTGACGCGGCATTGTTATCCGGCACTCCGTCAGGCCATATCCTGAACCGGTGATCACGTGACACGTTGATGATCCTCCCTTTTTTGGCCTCCAGCTGCTGCTGAAGGAAGACGGGGAGGTCTACCTTGCCTACAAAACAGATTCCCTGCGAATCCTTCCGGTCTGCGGTGGCAAGGCCCAGGTCAACGGCTATCCTGCGCACATCGGGCTTGGTAAGGTGACCCACGGGGAAGAGTACGTTGTCAAGCTGCTTCTGGCCCACCTGGCATAGAAAATAACTCTGGTCCTTGTTGCGGTCAACACCCGCAAGAAGCCTGTTCATGCGCCCGCTGGCCGTCTCCGCCACTTCCGTCCTGCAATAATGACCCGTTGCAACGTAATCGGCACCATGCTTCAGCGCCTCGCGAACGAATGAATCAAACTTGATCTCGCGGTTGCACAGCACATCGGGATTAGGTGTGCGACCAAGCGCATATTCGCTGAACATGTAGTCTACAACCCTCGTCCGGTACTCCGCGCTCAGGTCGGTGGTACGCAGTTTAATCTTAAGCTTGCGCGCCACCATCTCCGCAAAGGTGACATCCTCGTCGTACGGACACTCACCCTTGAGCAACCCGCGGCTGTCGTGCCAGTTGATCATGAAGATCCCCTCCACCTCATAACCCTGTTCCTTCAGGAGCCATGCGGCGACACTGGAGTCAACACCCCCGACAGGCCTACTGCAACCTTCTTTTTCACGCCGCAAAGGTAGCTCTTTAACTCAATATGTTGAAAACTACTTCCGGCATCCCTCTCTTCATGGCTCTTTTTTTACTATTTTTCAATCGATGAATGCTCCTGGTAAGTTATTGAAATACAGTGCATCGGCGGGGTCGGGAAAGACTCATGCCCTGACCGGCTTTTACCTGTCACGCGTACTGCTTGACCCGGGAGCATACCGCAGGATACTGGCCGTCACCTTTACCAACAGCGCCGCCGCTGAGATGAAGAGCCGCATCCTCAAACGGTTGAACGCTCTTGGCAGTGACGGGCCCGCAGGAGACAGGGAGAGGGATGAGTTTGTGACCTACCTGTGCAAGTTCTTCCCGGACCTCTATCCCGACAGGCAGCGGGCGCTGGTGACAGTGAGGAGGAACGCTCCCCTGGCCCTTGACAACATCCTTCAGGACTACTCGCGGTTCACAGTAGGTACCATCGATTCATTTTTCCAGAGAGTGATTCGCGCTTTTGCGCGTGAGATAGACATACCTGCCGGTTATGAGATCGAGCTTGAACATGAAGCCCTCCTCTCTGACGCCGTTGACAGCCTTCTGTCAGCCGTGGCGACGGACAGCAGACTGCTTGAATGGATATCGTCCTACGTGGCATCGCGCCTTGATGACAATAAGGGCTGGGATATCCGCCGCGAGATCATGGATGTGGCATCGCAGATCTTCAGGGAGAACTTCAGGCAGCTGAGCCCGGATGACAGGAAGAAAATTGGTGATTATGAGGTGTTGAGCGATTATTCCTCCAGGATATTCGCAATCAAAAAGGGCTTCGAATCTGAGCTTCAGCGACTGGCGGCGAACGGGGTGGAGATCTATTCGGGCTGCGGCCTCTCGCCGGAGGATTTCCTTTCAAAAAGCAGGGGAGGAGTGGGCGAGAGCCTGAGAAAATACGCCCGGGGAGAGACAAAGCCCCCCAACGCCACCTGGAACAAGGCCGCGGCAGAAGGGAGATATCATGCAGCCGGTGCACCGCCTGCAGTGGCCGGTGCATTTGCGGATGCCATCAGCAGGGGACTGACAGATGCGGTCAGGTCTATAACAGACCTGTTTGATAAGCGCTACAGCCTCTATGTCTCTGCCCTGGCGCAGGTAAGAACCATACATGTCATAGGCATCCTCGGAGCCATAAGCGAAAGGGTGCGCGACCTGGCACATGAACAGAACCTCTTTCTCCTCTCAGACTCGGGTGAGCTGATAAACAAACTGATAGCTGATGATGACACCCCGTTTATCTATGAAAAGATAGGGGCCGTCTATGACCATTACATTATTGACGAGTTCCAGGATACCTCCCGGATACAGTGGAACAACTTCAGGCCACTGATCTCGGAGACACTCTCGCGAGGCAGGGACAATCTCGTGGTGGGCGACGTCAAGCAATCGATCTACCGCTGGCGCAACAGCGACTGGAGGATTATCCATACGGAGGCGGCCGATGCCTTCGGAGAGGAGGCGGTGAGGACGATAAGGCTGACCACCAACTTCCGCAGCCGGATAAACATCATCAGGTTCAATAACCGGTTGTTTGATCCGGGCGCCATCCCGGCTCAATGCGATGAAAAACTTGATTTTGACAGGCTGAGGATCAGCGACGTCTACTCCGGATCGGTGCAGGAGGGCACTCCCGGCAAACAGGGTGGATATGTACGGGTCGCCCTCTACGGTAAAAGCGGGGATGAAGGGTGGAAACAGAGGGTGCTGCAGGACCTCCCTTCAGTTATTGAGAAGATACAGGATGGCGGTTACAGGGCTGAAGACATACTCTTCCTCTGCCGCACCAACGAGGAGGGCAAGAGTATCATCAGCCGTATCCTTGAGCACAGTGCTGCATGCACGCCTGAGCAACGCGACAGGTATAATTATGAAATCACCTCAGGCGAGTCGCTCTTTCTTGAACGCAATCCGGCCGTCACGTTGATACTATCATGTCTGAGGTATCTTGCTGACCCCGGAAGCCGAATCAACCGCAGCCTGATGGTCAGGTCTTATGTGCTGGCGACGGGAGGAGACGAAGATCTGATCTATGCTGCAGACACTGCCGATGATGCAAACAACCCTCTCCCCGCAGGCTGGGAGCACGACCTGGAATCGTTCAGGAACGCATCGCTCTTCACCGCCACGGAAAACATGATACGCCATTTCAGCCTGGGCCGCCACCCTGAGAATGTGGCCTATATAAGCTCGTTCCAGGATGTTGTACTGGCCTATTCCGGCCGTTACAGCTCAGATATTTCATCGTTTGTGGCATGGTGGGACAGTGATGGATATAAAAGTACACTCAGCCAGTCAGACCGTCAGGATGCCATGCGGGTGATGACCATACACAAGGCCAAAGGCCTGCAGAGCAAGGTGGTGATAGTGCCTTTTGCCGACTGGGACTTCTCAAAACATGGCTTCAGCCGTCCTCTGCTCTGGGTGACCGACGTGCCTGAACCGTTTGCACCCATGCCGGTGGTCCTTCCCGAGCTCAGCAGCCGGCTTGACAATTCGCTCTTTGCAGAAGAGGCCGGGATGGAGAAGGCATCCGACTGGCTTGACGGTGTCAACCTTCTCTATGTAGCTTTCACCCGGGCTGTTGACGCCCTTTTTGTCATGGCTCCCGGGATACCAAACCCCACTTCCGGCGGTGCCAGTGCGGGGAGCCTCATCAATGAGGCTCTCAAGAGCCTTACGGATGACTTCAGATGGACGGAAGGTGACACTTTGAGGTATGTCGAATGCGGAGAACTGCCTCCCGCTGTGAGAGAGGAGCGTGAGCCCCAGATGGAGATGGAACAGTACGCCGTCTCAGAGGCGCGCGGTGCCCTGAGGCTGAGGACGGGCGGCGCCCTCCCGCTTGACGAGATGAAGCTTGGGGAGCCGGGAGGCCGCGCCTACGGAATCATGATGCATGAACTCCTCAGCAGGGTGAAGACAACCGCTGATATCGGCGCTGCCGTTGACTTTGCCTGCAGCAGCGGCCTCCTTCCCGTGACGGCGCGGGAGATGGTCGCCTCACGCCTCCATGCCATGCTCTCCTCCGATAAAGTGCGTGAGTGGTTTGACGGCACCTGCACCGTGATGACGGAGGCGACCATCATCCTGCCCTCGGGCGCCGCCCGCCGCCCTGACAGGGTGATGTTGCGGGACAGCTCCGTAATAGTGGTCGATTATAAGTTCGGAGAGCCATCACCGCGGCACCGGCAGCAGGCGGCCTCATACCGTGAGCTGCTGAGGCAGATGGGCTACACCGGCGTGAAATCGTGGCTGTGGTATGTTGAAAAGGATATAGTCGAGGAGGTATGACGGAAGAGATGAAATATGCCTGGGGCACGCCACGGAGATACAATTCGTACGCCGACTGGTTTGGCAGCCTCTTCGGGAAAAGGGTGCAGAAGGTGAGCATCAACGCCGGGTTCACCTGCCCCAACCGCGATGGCACCCTCGGATACGGAGGATGCACCTACTGCAACAACGAAGCCTTCATCCCGGCATACTGCACCCCGGAGAGGAGCGTGAACGAGCAGATTGAACAGGGAATAGCATTCCACCGCAGGCGTTACCGGCGGGTCGGCAGCTATCTTGCATATTTCCAGGCTTATACCAACACATACGCAGATACGGAGAGACTGATGGCTCTCTATGACCAGGCTCTGAACCACCCCGACGTGGCAGGAATCGTCATAGGTACCCGTCCCGATTGCGTCACCGGCGAGCTGCTTGACAGGCTTGCCGTGATGGCACGCGATTATTTTGTAATGGTTGAATATGGCATCGAGTCCGTCAGTGATGAGACCCTTAAGCGGATCAACAGGGGCCATGACTTTGCCTCGGCAGCGAGAGCGGTGGAGGAGACGGCAGCAAGGGGCTTGAATACCGGTGCCCACCTGATCTTCGGTCTTCCCGGAGAGACGCGCGCACAGATAACTGAGAGCGCCCGGGTGATCTCCGCCCTGCCGCTGTCATCACTGAAGATAAGGCAGCTGCAGCTGGTGAAAGGGACACAGATGGCCGCAGAGTACAGGAAGAACCCCGGTGACTTTGACCTCTATACGCTGGAGGAGTACCTCGATCTTGTAATCTCATTCTGCGAGAGGTTAAGCCCCTCAATAATGATCGACCGCATCAGCGGCGAGGCCCCTCCGCGCCTGCTGGATGACCCGCGCGAATGGCACATGCGCAGTAACGAGATATTCATGCTCTTTGAACAGCGGCTGGAGGAGCGCGGCACATGGCAGGGCAGACTTTACGAAAACAGGTGACGATGGATTTCCTTGAGAGAGTTGCATATAAACTCCGTGAGCATCACGGCGAATCGATGGAGAGGCAGATCGTGGTCCTCCCCAGCAGGAGGGCAGGCCTCTATCTGGCCCGTGCCCTCGCCCGCCTGAGCGACAAACCCCAGTGGTCACCTCGGATGCTCACCGTCAGCGAGCTGTTCCGCTCATTCACCGCACTCACCCCGGCAGACACCGAGACCCTGATATTCGAGCTGTACGGCGTATATAAGAAACGATTCGGCGAGGAGATGAGCTTTGACGATTTCTGGGCATGGGGAGAGGTGATAATCAATGACTTTAATGATATCGACCTCTACATGGCTGATGCTGAAAAGCTCTATGGCAACATTACGGACCTGAAGGAGATAGATGCAAAATTCGGGGGACTGACCGACGAGCAGACCGAAATAATACGAAGCTTCTGGAAGTCGTTCAATCCGGGTGCAACGGATAGCGAAGCACGCGCAAAGTTCCAGTCGGTCTGGCAGAAGCTCGCGCCGCTGTACAACGACTTCAGGGAGGTGATGCGGCAACGGAGGCAGGCTGGTGACGGCATGCTGTGCCGCGATGTGGCAGAGAGAGCGGTGGCAGGCACTCTCAAACCCGAAGAGGGAGTGACATGGCACATAGCAGGGCTTAATGCTCTTAATAACTGCGAAAAGGTCCTTTTCAGGTACCTGAAGAGCCTCGGCCAGGCTAAATTCTACTGGGACGATGCTCATTTCTTCATGCAGGACCCCGATCATAAAGCATCCGTTTTCATAAGAGAGAACAGGAAGATGTTCGGTAATGAGCTGGATCTGCCACAGCGGGAGGAACCGGTGTTGCCTCGCGGCGAATGGCATATAATTGATACCCCCTCCGATACAGCCCAGGCAAGGATGGTCTCACAGCTGCTGGAGGGACATGGCATCATTGACGGGGGCGACCTTACCGGGACTGCAATCATCCTGGCTGATGAAAAGCTCCTGATGCCGGTACTGACATCGCTGCCACCGTCGGTTGAGGATGTGAACGTGACAATGGGCCATCCGTTCCGCTTCACCTCACTCTACTCTTTCCTGAAACAGCTGATGTCTCTCATACGGTCGGCAAGGGTGAGCAAAGGAGTGACCTCATTCAGGAGCGATGATGTGATTGCGTTGCTCCGGCACCAGTATTTCAGGCTGCTAGCCGGAAACAGGGGAGATAAGGTGGTCTCGGAGATCGTCTCCGGAAATATGATAAGGGTGAATGAGGCAATGCTCACTGCCGCGCTCCCGCTTAAAGAGCTCTTCACCGTGCCGGCAACCGGACCAGATTTTTCCGAACACCTCACCAGGGTGATGGAGATGATCGAAGCGGCAACATACGATGCCGGGGATGAGGGTATGACGCTGAGCACCGATCGTGAGTACCTCCGTATGGCCATGAGCCAGACGGTAAGGCTGGCAAACCTGATAAGGATACACAATCTTGAGCTGAAGACAGAGACATGCATCAGGCTTATTGACAGGGTCTTCAGGAAACTGATCGTCCCCTTCTCCGGTGAACCGCTGAAGGGGATCCAGATAATGGGCGTGCTCGAGACACGTGCCCTGGAATTCAAAAACATCATCTTCCTTTCGCTTAACGAGGGCATTTTCCCGGGGATGTCGTATGACAACACATATATTCCATATAACATCCGCAGGGCCTTCGGGTTGCCCACGGTGAATGAGCATGAATCAATATACTCCTATTATTTTTTCAGGCTTCTCAGGAAGCCTGCCAGGGGCTGGTTCATGTATAACTCCACGGCGCAGGGACTGACCACCGGGGAGATGAGCCGCTACCTGGTGCGAATGAGCTACAGTCCGCTCTTCACCCCCCAACACCGGACAGTGCACATAAGCGTGGGACGAAGCAGGATGATTTCCGAGAGGCTCGCAAAGAGACCTGAACACAACAGGGCGCTGCTCAGCACCTACGGTACCGGAGCCGGAGAGGAAGGCATCAAGTATCTGTCGCCCAGTGCGGTGAACACCTGGGTCAACTGCCGCATGCGCTTTTACTACAGGTACGTATGCCGTATGCCTGAGGAGGAGATGCTCGAGAAGGATATCGACCAGCGCAGGTTCGGTAACATAATGCATGATGCCCTGCAGATGATCTACGGTCCCCTGAAGGGAGTACCGGAGGCAGGAGCACTGATCGGCAGGATCGCATCAGACCGCGGACTGATCAGGAACACAATAATCGCTTCCGCCATGGAGGAGATGAAATGGGACCGCGAGACGCTAATGGCCGGCAAGGGGGTCATCATCATTGACGTGCTGGAGAGATACCTTACGGAACTGCTCAGGTATGACGCGGAAGAGAGCCACCTGACACTGCTGAACCTCGAAGAGGACTTCTCAGCCATACGCACCGTCAGCACCGGCGCGGGTGAGGCGCAGATCAGGATAGGAGGAAGGGCTGACAGGATTGATATGACCCGGGGAGCGGTAAGGGTGGTCGACTACAAGACCGGATCACCGAAGAAGGAGACGGTGACACCCGAAGATCTCTTTGACGAGGAGAAGGAGAAGAGGAATGACGCGTTCCTTCAGGCGTTGCTCTATTGCACCCTGATACGCGACAGCCATCCCGGCAGGCTCGTGCTGCCGGCAATATACTGGGTGCAGCAGCTGTCATCGCGGGATTTCACCCCCTACGCTCCTGTGGCAGGACTGGATGGCCCTGGCGCCGACAGGGAGGCATGGAACAGGTTCCTGAACACCTTTTCGGCAGAACTAGACCGCACACTCAACCGCATCTTCTCTGATAATGAGGATTATGTCATGACCCGCTTCGAACGGCGGTGCACCTATTGCCCTTACAGGGTGCTGTGCAGGAGGTAAGTATTAGGCAGTAGGCAGTCGGCAGTCTGCAGAAATTAAGAATTAAGGATTAAGAATTAATAATCAGGATGTTATACGTAATAACCAGACTGAAGACTGAGGACTGAAGACTGAAGACTGCCGACTGGAAAAACACTACTTCTCCATCAGCCGCTGCAGGGCGGCCATCTTAATGGCAGTCACTGCCGCCTCGTCGCCCTTGTTGCCGTGAACGCCGCCGGCCCTCTCGAGAGCCTGCTGAAGGGTGAGGGTTGTAAGCACCCCGAAGACAAAAGGAATATTGTAGTCAATATTGAGCTGCGTTATTCCCTGCGTCACTCCCTGGCAGATATATGTGAAATGCGGGGTCTCGCCCTGTATAACACATCCCAGGCAGATGACACCGTCGAGATCTTCATACTCGGCCATCCACTGGCCGGCGAGGGTGATCTCAAAGGTTCCGGGCACATGCCTGACAACTATGTCGTCATCGGTGACACCGTGACGCATAAGTGTTTTTACGGCTCCGTTGAGAAGGGCATGGGTGACCTCACTGTTCCAGTCGGCAACAACAATACCGAACCTCATGCCTGAAGCATCAGGAACACGTGAAATATCGTAGTCCGAGAGATCGCGGGTCGCCACCTGTCAGTCGATGTGCAGTTTTACCCTGGCAATGTATTTGTCTATGCTCCTGCCTTCGTTGCTCTCGGCATACTTGTCCTGTATCCTTTCATAGAGCTTCAGGGCTTCGGCATAGTTGCCTTCTGTTTCATGCAGCATGCCCGCTTTCATGAGATAGATGGGGGTGTGGAATGAGTTTTCGGCCATCTCCGCAGCTTCCATGTAGTACTTAATCCCTGCTTCCGTATCACCCAGCTCAACTTTCGCATCCCCGATGAGACCTTTGGCCTGAGGTGCAAGTATCTCGTCATCAAGGGAGTATTTGTTCAGGTAGTCTACTGCCTCTTCAAACTGTCCCATATGCATCATGCATGCTCCTGCATAGAAGTTGGCAAGCTTGCCTGATTTGGTTCCCCTGTATTCTTTTGCTATATCGATAAAGCCCAGGTTATTGCCATCACCGTTAAGAGCCAGATTGAGTGAGTCTTCGGAGAAGTACTGCTCGGCCATGTACATCTGGCTGAGAGCCTCGTTGTTCTGCTTCTGGGTATACATCCTCAGCAGCCAGAAAACACCAACCAGTACAACGGCACCTATAAGCACATATAATAGCGGTCTGTAATTCTGTTCAAGAAACTGTTCTGTTTTGTTCAGTGTCTGCTCAACGTTTTCGATTCCCTTTCCGGTTTCTTTTTTCTTGCTCATATCAAAGTTCTCTGTTACAGGTCAAAAAATAACTTCGCAAAAGTAGTATTTATAGTCTTATTTAAAAATAAATGGCTTAAAAAAATAGCGGCCTCTCACTACCCCTCCTCAGTGACATCGGGAGGTTTGCCGCAGCCGTTTCTTTTCTTAACTTTGGGCCTCGGACAACAGTAAAGAGTAATCATGCATCTTGCCAGGATAGAGCTGACCAACTTCAAGAACTATGAAGAGGTGGCCCTCGATTTTTCTCCCGGGTTTAACTGCTTTGTGGGAAATAACGGTGTTGGCAAGACAAACATCCTCGATGCTGTTCATTACCTGTCGCTTACCAAAAGCTTTTTCAACAATTCCGATACTCTCAGCATCAGGCATGGGGAGGATTTTTTCATCCTGAAGGGACTCTTTGACAGGGACGGGGAGAGTGATGAGCTCTTCTGTGCCTTTCAGAAACAGAAGCAGAAGGTCTTCCGCCTGAACGGCAAGGAGTACCAGCGGATGTCAGACCATGTGGGCAGGTATCCGGTTGTGATGCTTTCCCCTGCTGACAGCGCTCTCATCACCGGCGGCAGCGAGGAGCGACGCCGCTTCCTCAACAAGATCATCAGCCAGTATGACCCTGCCTACCTTGAGGCTCACATGCGTTACAACAAGGCCCTGACGCAGAGAAACACCGTGCTGCGTGAGGGCGGCCCTGATGCCGGAAGCATGCTTGAGATATATGATGAACAGATGACAGCGGAAGCTGAGGTGATTTATGAAGCACGAAGAAAGCTCACGGAAAACCTTGTTCCCCTGTTTTCATCTTATTATGAAAAGATATCATCGAGCGCCGAACAGGTGGAATTAAGATACCGCTCGCACCTTGGGAACGGTGATTTCATGCAACAGCTGACGGATGCCAGGGGCAGGGATCATGCAATGCAGTATTCAACCATCGGGATCCACCGTGACGACCTTGTATTCAGCATAGACGGTCATGCCGCCAGGACAACCGCCAGCCAGGGGCAACAGAAATCGTTCATCGTTGCACTCAAGCTTGCAAAGTACGGACTGATAACAAGGATGAACGGATTTGCCCCGGCATTGCTGCTTGACGATATCTTTGACAAGTTCGACCAGAAAAGGGTTGAGGAGATAATAGGCCTTGTGGGATCAGGTGAATTCGGACAGGTATTTATCACTGACACTCAGCAGGACCGGATCCACCGTATCCTTGATAAAGCCGGCCACAATTTCCGGCTCTACCGCATAGGCCGCAATGGCATTGAAGAGGAGATCACCAACGGATTGAAATAGCACCGGCACCATGCGCAGGAACAAGACTATAACAATAGGGGAGGCGCTGGCCGATCTTATCCGGGAGTATAAGCTGGCCCCCAAGCTGCAGGAAGCTTCAGTGATAAATATCTGGGAGGACCTGACGGGGAAGGTGATTGCCGCACGCACTAAAAAGATCTACATTAAGGATGGTGTGATGCATATCTACCTCACGTCGCCTGTGGTCAGGAACGAGCTGATGATGCTCCGCGAATCGCTGCGAAGCCAGGTCAACTCAAAGGCAGGCTCCGAAGTGGTCAGGGAGATAGTGATTCACTGATCAGTCAGCACTGTATTTATAATCCCTGATGATGATCCTCTTTGTGTGCCCCTTGGAGGTGACAAAGTGATAATCCTTGCCATAACAGCCCAGAGTGGCATTATTATCGGTCAATGAGATTGATATCTCTGCTCCCGGATCGTTGTGAATGAGCGCATCAGCCATCAGGAAAGCCTTTTCAGCACCGTCACCGCGCCCGAAGTTCCATACCTCATCGGGCTGGGCCATCCTGCCGGAATCATATATTGACTTGTTCTTCAGCTTCCCTATAATGTCATATACCTCATCCGCCGTTCTGCCCGACAGTGGCTCATGACATACCGGATTCCTTTCTATGGCTGCCTTGATGTAGGGCCTCCAGTCGGTACTCGTCATGTAACGGTAGGCATAGAGCGAGAGCAGTGCCATCTCCGAAGTGGCTGAGAGCTCCATGATCTTCTTTATGATATCGTCACGGCTGTCAGTGATACGGATATCAGGATGGACCTCAGCCACAAAGTCCCTATCCGGAGAGGGAAGCTTTGGTTCGGTGACCGTGAATTCCCTGATATCTTTGAACATTCTCTCCACGCAGTCATCGTGTTCAGTCGGGAAGAGTCTAATGAATTCAGCTTTAATAACTTTAATATCAGAGTCCTTGTGTTTCTTCAGGAAGATCTCAACGTCATTCAGCATGATCTTTCCCGGAACGGGATCATGGAAAAACTCCTCATTGTCAACCTCGGCAAGAAGCTTTTCACGGGTCTCTTCATTCATGCTTGCCTTCGATGAGTGCTCGTATTCGAAGAGCTTCTCAAGTGTGATGTAATGGCTGCTGCCGGTACGGTTGTAATGGTACTGGAAGAGGCATTTGTATTCCGACTTGAATCTCAGGAAGTTAATGAAGATCCCTGGGGTGACCGTGGTCCTCACAAAACTCTTAAGCTTCTCCGTGAAGTGCAGGTAGGCATCCCTGTTTATGGTAGCCCTTTCATAGACCGAGTGTATATGACCGGTTATATGCGACACAATAGTCACCTTCTCATTTTCCAGGGCTCGTCTTGCCTTTTCTGAAAGAGAGGTGCCATTGAACCACATGTTTTTGGTCATTATCCGGCGGTTGTTGGTGAGCAGTCCGTCCTTCTCGTCGATGTAATTCTGCGAATGGAGCGGGGTGGCCATCATGAAGATCTTTTCAAGGGGCACCTCTCCGACGATGAACATGGCCGCGGCATAGAGAGCTGCCAGGCTGACGCACTCACCGGCACCGGTGGTGAAATGCTCCCTGTGCCTGAAGGCGGTCATTGCCTCCACTGTCTCTGTCTTCCAGTAGGGGATGGTTGACGAATTGTACTTGTCAAGTCCGAAGTGCCGCCTTATGTCGAGGCTGAAATAATACCTGTCTCCCTCGTAACCGAACAGCGCATTTGATTGCTTGAGCAGTTCAGTATCAAAGAAGCTGCTGAACCGTTCCGTCTCCTTCTCCTTATCGGTCAGACCCCATGTCTCAAGGTCGAGGTTAAATATGTAATTGTCAATGATATACTGCTTGATGCGATTGGCCTTGCTGATGAAATTCTTTCTGTGCATGTCACTGAACCACGGATCATCACGCCACCTCCATATAACCGGAGACATGATATTTGCAAGCACCAGCGGATAAAAGAGATCCGGGAAGATAAAAATCTCCATGTCGGAGAGCGTATAGGCTGAGGAGTATTTTTCGAGCGTCTTCTTATCGGAAAAATCGGGGGAAATCCTGGATGTCATCTGAATTTTTTAACAGAACACTTCAATCATCTTTTTGTTTTCCGTCAGAAGATTTCAATGGCGGAGAAGAAGAAACCGGCTTCCCTGAGTGCATTCTCCGGTGAGTCCGAGCCGTGGACCGCGTTCTTCTGAACGTTGGTGCCAAACTCTGCCCTGATGGTTCCCCTGTCTGCCTTTGCCGGATCTGTGGTGCCAATTACCCTGCGGAACTCTTCGACGGCGTTTTCGTGCCTCAGCACCATCACAACAACGGGTCCTGACGACATGAATTCAACAAGCCCGGGGTAAAAGGGTCTTTCACGGTGCACGGCATAAAATTCCTCCGCCTGCTGCCGGTTGATATACAGCATCTTAAGAGCTGCTATTTCAAATCCTGCTTCCGTGATCCTTGCAAGGATCTTTCCGGCATCACCCCTGCCCAAGGCATCGGGCTTGATAATCGAAAACGTGATGTTGTTTTGCATAACTTAGTGAAAATCGGGTTATTTAGTCTGATTTTTTATAAACATGTTATTTTTCTTACCTTTGACGCCTTTAAATACTACCATTGTGCCGGAGTTCGGTAAATATACAAAAGAATTAAAGAAGCTCATTGAAGAGGCAGATCATATTCTGCTGATCTGCCACATCAATCCTGACGGCGATGCCGTGGGGGCAATGCTGGCGCTCAGGAGATGGATCATCTCCCAGGGAAAAGATGCCGGAATGATCTCCCCGAATGCTCTTCAGCAATTCCTGTTATGGATGAATGATGTTGACCGGATTGTCGACTTTCATCACAACATCGAGAAGGGAACCAAACTGATCAGTGAGGCTGACCTGATTATCATGGTCGATTTCAATTCGACCTCAAGGATGGGTAAGGCTGAACCGCACATTCTCGCCTCCGGAGCGCACAAGGTGATGATAGACCACCATCCTGATCCCGGTCAGTTTGCTGATCTGATTATATCTGATGTCAGCAGGAGTTCGACATCTGAACTTGTCTATTTCCTTGTCAATGGCATGGAAGGAGAGGAGTTCAACGACAGTGAGTTTATTACCGCGGTCTATGTGGGCATTATCACTGACACGGGCAATTTCGAGCACGGTTACTATACCGGCGACACCATGCGAACGGTGGGCCACCTCCTTGATATGGGAGTGGACAAGGAAAAGGTCTTCAACCACATATTCAGCAACTTCTCACCTGACAGGATTCGCCTTAAGGGTTTCGCCCTCCACACCCGCATGGTTGTGCACCCGGAGCTGCATACGGCCTATATCTGGCTGACAAAGGAAGACCTGGAGAGGTTCAGCCATGTAAAGGGTGACACCGAAGGGTTTGCAAATGTGCTTCTCACCATGAAGGGAATCGTACTGTCGGTACTCTTTATAGAACGAACCGGCTTCGTCAAGATGTCGCTGCGTTCCAAGGGGCGCTTCAATGCAAATGTCCTTTCGAGACAGTGCTTCAACGGGGGCGGTCACCGCAATGCAGCCGGCGGTGAGATGAAGGGAACCATACATGATGTGGTCAGACACTTCGAGAACACCCTTCCTTCATACAGGAAAGAGCTTGAAGAGGCGGCTGCAGAGATGATGCAATGAAACACTTTATACCAATACTGATACTCCTTCTCTTTTCAGGCTGCCAGAACAAGCCTGACAGCAGGAGCTCGTCACAACCCCGCACGGAAGCCGAGCTTATTGACCTCAATAAGTCCCTGATAACACAGGACCGCGCTGTCATAGCGGATTACATAAGCAAAAGTGACCGCACCTTCAGTGAAACCAATACCGGGCTCTGGTACAGCGTCCTTTCCGAAGGGAAGGGTGATACGGTAAACACCGGCGACGATGTGACCTATGATTACGAGTGCACCCTCCTTAACGGAACCATGTGCTACAGCGGATCCCAGACCATCAGGGTGGGGTACGCACAAGCCGAAAGCGGCGTCACCGAAGGGCTTAAAATGATGCAGGAAGGAAGTGACTTTCTGTTCATTATACCGCCATACCTTGCCTACGGACACACAGGTGACGGTGACAGGATCCCCGGAAGGGCGATACTTGTCTACAGAATAAGAGTTAAAGATATAAGCTAGTTTGGAACGATATTTGAGGAGAAAGGGGAAATGATAAGTAAAACCATGAGAAGAACCACTATAGCGGCCTTGCTGACCGCACTTGTTATTGTTATAGTATCATGCAATCCGGCAAAGAAATACGAGGAAGAGGAGAAGGATCGCATCGCTGAATATGTTGCCGAGAATAATATAACCGTAAACCCCGATGCTAACGGACTCTATTACATCGAGCTTGAACCGGGAACGGGTGATCTTATCAAAACAGGAGATTCAGTAGGGGTTTATTATACCCTTATGTTCCTGGACGGTGAGGTTAAACAATCGAATGTTGAGGAAGACACGCCATACAGGTTCAGGGTTGGTTCATACGAACTTATTGAGGGATGGTCATTGGGCCTTGTTAAGATGAAACTGGGAACCAAAGCCCGGCTGCTTATGCCTTCGAGTATTGCCTACGGAAGCATGGGTTACGGTTACTATGATTACTACGGAAACTATTATACCGTCATCCCTGGATATACACCGCTGCTCTTTGATCTTGAGGTTGTTGAGCTCGTCAGGGCAAAAAAGTAGTCCGGGCCAGCCCCGGCATGCCCGGGGTTAACCCTGCAGAGATCAGTCATACCCGGAGTAACCCGGCGGAGACCCTGCCTGTCAGGCTTACCCGCGCAGAGACCCGGCCGGGAGATGGCTTCCCGGGGAACCTATTTAATAATTACCGAATCTATCGTCAGATCGATCTTTTTGAGCGTGGCGGCATACTCTTTCCACGGCCCTTCCATAAACCCGTCAATAAGCTTTTCAGCCTCCTCCAGGGCAGCCACCGCATCTGTCATTCCCTTCTCCTCCTGCTGTGAAGGCACCCCGGAAGCCATCACGATTGAGCGATAACCGTTAATGCGCGACACCAGTCCGTCCTGCCTTCTGCCAAAAACCTCATCCATCTTTACAAGTTCTTCATTTACAGTTTTCTGTATATCTGTAATTGCTTCTGCGAAACCCGGATTACGGGCGATAAGCTCTTCGCTCCTGGCAAGGCTCTCCCTTACGGTGCTGATGTATTTAAGCTTCCCGTTCAGCTTATTGACGCGTTCACCGAAGGCCTCAGCTCTCTCAAGATTTTTCATCAGAGCATCGGTGTCCGGTGCAGCCATCCTGGGATCAGCGCTTACCCTCACCACTGTCTCCGTACTGGCAGAGTCCTTTTTCAGTGAGACTGAATAAATTCCCGGTATAACCGGGCCGCCGGCGTTCCTGTAATACCTTGCCCTGGGATCCTGGATCTGCTGAGCGGAAGGATAGGTTGCCTGCGGGAGGGGATTGCGGTCAAGACGCCATATTACGCGGTTAAATCCTTTCGTAGCCTCCCATTCGGTTGACTTTACCAGCTTCCCGGCGGCGTCTTTTATCTCCACGGCGACTTTACCAGGCTCTGCGGTGTAAAATGATACCATCGCCCCGGGTTCACGGTTTTCACCACGGTACATGGCATCACCGTAGAAGTAGTACCCCGGGAGGTTTTTGGTGGAGGCCATCCATGCCTCCGGTACTTCAAAGGCAGTAAGGCTGCTGTTCAGGAGCTTTTTGCCCGTGGCTGCCAGGGCACGCAGGGGACGGATGTCATCGAGCACCCATATGCCACGGCCAAAGGTTGCTATGACAAGGTCATGCTCGCGGGGATGTATCACCATGTCATAAGTGGAAACGGTAGGATAACCACCGGTCCACCTGTTCCATGAATCACCTCCGTCAAATGAGACATAAAGGCCGTATTCCGTTCCGGCAAACATCAGTCCTGGCTCAACCGGATCCTGAGCGAAACAGAGAACATAACCCCATACATCCGTGTCATCAATGATGCGCTGCCAGCTCCTCCCGAGGTCCTTCGTGCGGTAGAGGTACGCGGCATTGTCACCCTGCCTGTAGTCGTTCACCACGGCAAAGGCCTCCTCCGGATCATGGGCTGAGGCGGTTATCTGCGGTACCCACGCGTTGCGCGGCATACCCTTGATCTTCAGCGCTGTGTTCACCCAGCTCTGCCCGCCATCCATGGTGACCTGGATCATTCCGTCATCGGTGCCGGCCCATATGATGCCCTGCTTAAGCGGGCTTGGTGAGATGGTGATCACGGTGCAATGGTTCTCCGCTCCCGTGGCCTCAAGGGTGAGACCTCCGCTCTCATCCTGTTTCTGTTTCTCCGGGTCATTGGTGGTGAGATCCGGTGAGATCTTCGTCCAGGTGTCACCCCGGTCGGTGCTCTTATGAACAAACTGGCTGCCGAAGTAAATGGTGTTGTTGTCAAACGGATCCTGAGCCAGGGCGGAGTTCCAGTTGAACCGCAGCTTCTCGTCGCCGTCGGCTGCAGGCCTGATGCTTTTGTTCCAGCCTGTGGTGACATCAAACCTGCGCAGCGATCCGCCCTGCGACTGTGCATAACAGTACCGGCTGTCGCCCGGAACCGGCATGGCGTCAAAACCGTCGCCTCCCATGAGGAACTCAAACATCTCATTGATTATGGGACCGTTATACCATGTGTATGCAGGCCCTCTCCACGACCCGTTGTCCTGCAGTCCGCCGTAGATATTGTAAGGCAGATCGTTGTCGACATTTATATGGTAAAACTGACCCAGTGGCAGGTTCTCTATATGGCGCCATGTAGCGCCCTTATCGTATGTGATGCCCATGCCTCCGTCATTGCCGTCGAGCATGCGGTCAGGATTGAGGGGATCGATGTACCATGCATGATGGTCGAGATGAACTGACTCTGCCGTACGCCTGTCGAAGGTCAGAGCTCCGTCATCGCTCACGTTGACGCCCGAGAAGAGAGTGTAGACACGGTTCTCATTCTGCGGATCGACATAGATCTCAGCATAGTAGAACGGCCTTGAACCGATGTTCTTTTCGCCCCGCTTCTCCCAGGTGAGACCGCCGTCGGTGGAGCGGTAAATGGCCGAGGTCTGTGATTCGACGTATGCATAAACGTAGTCCGGCTCGGATGCTGCGATGGCAAGTCCTATGCGCCCCTTCTCCTCAGGAAGACCTGCGGTGATCTCCGTGAAGGTCTCCCCGCCGTCACGGGTGAGCCATAGTCCTGACCCTGCGGATGACGACCGGAAGGACCATGGCCAGCGCTGATGATCCCACATGGCAACAAAGATCTTGCCCGGGTTCGACGGATCCATGACCATGTCAGCCACTCCCGAGGTCTCATTGGTGAAGAGGATCCTCCTCCATGTGAGACCCCCGTCAGTGGAGCGGTAAAGCCCCCTCTCGGTGTGCGGTGCCCAGGGATTGCCGATGGCGCCTGCATAGATTATATCAGGATTGACGGGATCGACTATTATCCTGTGAATATACCTGGTGAGCTCAAGGCCCATGCATTTCCATGATCTGCCGCCGTCAGTGCTTTTGTAGATACCGTAACCGCCGGTGACACTGTTGCGGGGATTGCCTTCACCTGTTCCCGCCCAGATGATGTCAGGCCTCAGCGGATCGATCGCCAGGGCTCCTATCGAGGCTACGGCCTCATTGTCAAAGACGGGGGAGAAGGTCGTACCTGCGTTGACTGTCTTCCAGAGACCGCCGGAGGCCGTACCGACATAAAAGACATTCTCATTTCTCGGGTCAACGGCGAAGGCGGTCACCCTGCCGCTCATTCCGCCCGGGCCTATATTCCTTGGGGTGATACCGCTGAAGAGGGTCATGTCAGTCTTCTGCCCGGCCAGCAAGGCTGTAATCATTATCATCACAGCAGATGCAAATACTCTTTGGATCATAGCGAATGGATTTAACGCACACAATTTAGCCAAATAATCCAATCGGAAGCGATAACCTAAGTGTGTTTTACAATATCCCCGCTGTCAGGCAAGGATGAGATAAACGGCGGGCCTTTTGTCCAGGTTGGGAACTCCCTTGCTCCAGCCCGCAATGGTCTTTGTTCTTATCTCCTCGCTGGCAAGCGTAATGTCTGCAGCAATGCAGAGACGGGTTGTGGCCCTGCAGACGGAGAGGATGTCATCAAGCATCTTCCCGTTCCTGAATGGCGTCTCCATGAATATCTGCGTCTGGCCGCCTGCCGATCTTTTCTCAAGCTCCCTTATGGCTCTCTGCCTTCCGGGCCCATCCACAGGCAGATAACCGTGAAAGGCAAACGACTGCCCGTTGAGTCCTGAGGCTACCAGTGCGAGCATCACAGAAGAAGGGCCGGTGAGCGGAATAACCCTGATACCCCTTTGGTGCGCCTCCGCTGCGACAATATTACCCGGGTCGGCAAGCCCGGGCATACCGGCTTCACTCATCACCCCTGCATCAGCGCCTGAAACAACCCTGGAGAAGAGATCGCCCAGCCCGGCCGGGTCAGAGTGCTTGCCGAGAGGGAAAAAGAGTGTCTCATCGAGGGGAAACTCCCTGTCAAGACTTCTAAGGTACCTGCGGGCGCTCCTCAGATCCTCAACGGCAAAGAGCCTCAGTGAAGCCGTTATCTCCCTCGTGCCGCGCGGGATGACAAGACTGTGGTCAGTGTTACCGAGCGTGACAGGTATCATATAAATATTTCCACTCATCTTCTGCACATTATGACAAAGTAAAGATATTGAAATAGCCGCGAAGGAGCTAAAGTGATCCCTGATATTGTTCTTCTCTCATTTTCGGGCTATGTTTGTAAATCGAAAATGAGACAGTGAAAATCACTTTTCTGGGAACCGGAACCTCGCAGGGTGTACCTGTAATTGCCTGTGAATGCGCTACATGTCTGTCTGAAGATACCAGGGACAAGAGACTGAGGGCTTCCCTTCTCATCGAGACTGCTGCCAATACCATCGTGATTGATGCCGGACCCGACTTCAGGCAGCAGATGCTGAATGCCAGGGTTAAGAAGCTTGATGCCATACTGCTGACTCATGAACACAAGGACCATATTGCCGGAATGGATGACCTGCGGGCGTTCAACTACAAGAGCCAGGCTGCAATAGACATTTATGCGGAGGAGAGAGTACAGGGCGCCGTCAGAAAAGAATATGCCTACGTCTTCTCGGAGAACCATTACCCGGGAGTGCCCAAAATGAAGCTGCATAATATCGAAAAGTATAACATCGATATCAACGGAGATATATTTATTCCCCTGCGAATCTTCCACTACCGCCTTCCGATACTGGGATTCAGGATCGGTGATATGGCCTATATCACCGACGCCAATTATATCCCGGAAGAGACGAGGGAACAACTGATAGGAGTGAAGTATCTGGTTATCAATGCCCTGAGAAAAGAGAAGCATATCTCTCACTTCAGCCTGGGTGAAGCCCTGGAACTGATTCAGGAGGTGTCGCCTCGAAAGGCCTACATAACCCATATAGGCCATCAGATGGGAAAACATGCGGAGGTTAACAGGGAGTTGCCGGTGAATGTCACGCTGGCTTGGGACGGCCTGGAGGTGGCCTGCGAAGATTAATCTATTTTTTCTTGAACTTGTAGAGCTTCTTCTGGTATTGTTTGGAGAAGAAGTATTTGTTGCGGCCAAGCTGCGAAGTGTCTATATAGGAGTTTTTCCGGCTGGTGTGGTATGGGTTCTTTTTAGAGGATGCACAGCCGGGCATAACCATTATTGCCGATAAGATTAGTATTATGAATGTTATGCCTTTGCAGTTAACTCTTTTCATCAGTTCTGTCTCAACTAATTCCTAAAAATAGTAATTTATTTACAAGCATGGCCACAGTGTTAAACAATATCTCTAAAATAGCTCATTCACTGTATCTTTCCTTTTTATTTTCAGATACAATATCTTAAATTGCACTCCCGCGCAGGCGGTAAGCTCAATATCTGATTAAACTCATATGTGTACGTTAAAGTTTCGGTTTTTCCTCTTTTTTTTCATCCTGCTCCTTCAGGCTTCGGGTCAGTCGCTTGAAAACCTCGGAATTGTAAGGGAAAATGGAGCCGCTGCATTCTCTCTTGTCCTTGATGACAGCACCATGGTCGATCTTAATGCACCGAGACCTCTCTTCAGCTTCAGGCTTGACGGGGTATACTGTGAGTCTGATGACGTCCCGGCCGGTCTTACCGGCAGCCGTTTCGTTATGATATATCCGGGTGGGGCGGAGGCAGCATTCACGCCCCGAGGTGGCTCTCATCCGGGTTTCATGGCTGCCCTGGTGTTCCGCAATAACTGGACTGATACCATTACCATCACTGACGTGGTGCCATTCGGAGAGAAGGGTAACAGCGCCTTTATCACCGGCTCCGGACCGCGTAACCTTGCCAGGGCAAACCTCTTCCTTCCCGGAAAGAGCCCGGTACGGGTCATCCTGCCTGACAATGCCTGGGAGATGGGATTCACCACATTCGAGGCAGGAGAGGGCCTGTCAGTAAGTGCAATAGCCCGGCGTGACCGGACCGATAACGGCATATTGAGAAGATATGAGACGATTCTTCCTCCGGGAGCGTCAGTCACCTATCATCTCTGGGCTGACATTTTTCGTGGATCATGGCAGGACGGAATGAAACTCATGTTCGCTCAACGGTACCTGTATGACCTCGACAGTTTTGATGACACGCTTTACCGGCGTGATGACCTGAAGTGGATAAGCAACAGCTACCTGATGATACTGCAGATGGCCTGGGACAGGGAGTACTATGACCGCTTCACGGGAGAATCAGGCTTTGGCAACTTCCTGGCAGGTTACAACAGCCTCTTCGGTAATGTGGATGTATACGGTATCTGGCCCACCTGGCCCCGCCTTGGTATCGATGAGAGGAACCAGTGGGATCTCTACCGTGACCTTCCCGGAGGGACGGAAGGACTGAGACGCTTAAGCCGTCAGGCGAAGGCGAATGACTGTCGCTTCTTCATTGCATATAATCCCTGGGATAAAAGCACCAGGGAAGAAGACCATCTAAGGGGGATGGCAGAGATGATTGCAGCAACGGATGCCGACGGCGTGGTGCTTGATACGGAGGGGCGTTCATCTGCTGAGCTTCAGAACAGTGCTGATACGGTGCGCAAAGGTGTTGTGATGTACTCCGAAGGCATGCCGGTTGTCAGGGATATGCCCGGCATCCTGGCTGCCCGTGTGCATAATGCGCTGTTTCTCAGCCCGGAACTGAACCTGAACAAGCTCATAAGGCCTGATTTTGCCATCTTCCGGGTTGCCGACGTAGGCGAGGATATTCTGCACCGCGAGATATCCGTGGCTTTCTTCAACGGCTACGGCACTGAACTGAATCTGTTCAGGCCGGGCGGACGGGGTGAAGGATACCTTGCTGACCTGGAGTACCTTTCAGCAACGACATATATCCTAAGAAGGAACAGTGACGCTTTTCTTGATACCGGATGGACTCCTCTTATCCATAGCGAGGCCGACAGAGTCTATGTAAACAGGTGGAACGCAGGAGCCAAGACCATCTTTACGGTTTTGAACATGGATCACCGGGGGTACGATGGTCCCCTCTTCAGCACCGGCGACAACGACGGCAGGCACCTCGTCTCGCTCCGGAGGCATGAAGAGATAAAACCGTCGGTCATCAACGGAGAGCTCATGGCATCCGTACAGACCCCCGGATGGAGCCAGTCAGACAACGGTACCAGGCGTGAGAGCTCAATCGACTGCATAGCACTTCTGCCGTCGCTGATCAGGGCGGAGATAAGGGGTGACAGGCTTCACGTGGAATCCCTGAATGATGGAACCCTACTGGTCAGCAGGGGAGATCCGGGTTACGGTAATAAGCCTCTGACCATTACTTCCCCGGCCGATACACTCTTTTCAGTCGATGACCTGTTTGGCATTGCGGGAGAAAAAATAGTGATTGAGCTCATAGACAATAAGGGTATATTGCTCGATGAGAGAGTGGTCAGGCCTGAAAAGGGGATGCCATGGATCGTATCAGAGACAATAAGGACAGCTCCCCCGGCGCAGATACCGGAGGGAATGGTGCTGGTGCCTGCAGCCACCATAACATACAAGCTTGGCGCATCCGATGAATTTGTTGCCTATCCGTCGGCCGGAAGAGAGATTACCACATCACTGGACAGCTTCCTGATAGACAGGCATCCCGTTACAAACGAAGGGTATCTGAAATTTATCAGAGAGACAAGATATATTCCGGCTGACACCTCCAACTATCTGAAGCACTGGGAGAGAGGCATGCCCGTAAGCGGCCAGGAACGCTATCCTGTTGTTTATGTCAGCCTCGAGGATGCCAGGGCTTATGCCCGATGGGCCGGCAAACGGCTGCCGACGGAGGCTGAGTGGCAGCTGGCAGCACAGGGGACCGACGGCCGGGAGTGGCCGTGGGGCAACGATTTCCATGCTACCAAATGCAACAACGGTTTTGGCCGTGCCACTCCCGTTGACGCCTTCCCGAAGGGAGAAAGCCCCTACGGAGTGGCTGACCTTGTGGGAAATGTGTGGCAGATGACCGGCGATGTCTACAGCAACGGAGCATATTACTTCAATATCATCAGGGGAGGCAGCTATTTCAGGCCGGAATCGAGCTGGTGGTATGTGCAGGGTGGCCCGCAGCCACTGACAAAGACGCAGATGCAACTACTCGTGTCACCTGGCTACGACCGCAGCGCCACAGTGGGGTTCAGGTGTGTCAAGGATCTGTAGATCTGGCAGCATGCGATAGAGGAATTTTCGATTTAAGATTTTCGATTGTCGATTTAATCAAAATTCGCAAATCGCAAATCCTTTCGATTGTCTATTTGATCAAAATTCGCAAATCGCAAATCGCAAATCGCAAATCCTTTCGATTGTCTATTTTATCAAAATTCGCAAATCGCAAATCGCAAATCGCAAATCCTTTCGACTTTATGAACTTTACAGACTTTTGACTTTACAGACTTTACAGACTTTCGACTTTCCTCGCCCCATCGCCGATGCCCGGCAGGTAGAAGTCAGCTGTCAGGCCTGTTGCGGCATGGTAAATTTCACCCAGCTTCTTCATGAAATTCTCAGCATGTACTGCCTCAACTATTGAGACCGTGCATCCGCCGAATCCTGCGCCGGTCATCCTGGTTCCGACAACTCCGGGGAGCTTGCGGCCTTCATAGACCAGTGTGTCAAGCTCGATGCCCGTAACCTCGTAGTCATTGCAGAGTGAGTCATGCGACTCGTTCATCAGCCTTCCCAGAAGTTCAATATCATTCTCTTCCAGCGCTTTGATGGCACCCAGGGTCCTGCCGTTCTCCGTGATGACATGCTTCGCCCTTTTCCTGACCACCGGATCAGGGATGTATTCATCAAGCATCCAGAGGTCGCTGACAGTCAGCTGGCTGAGGTTCCTTACCGGATTATTGTCAGAGATAAGCTCCACTGCCTTCTCGCACTCCGCGCGCCGCTCGTTGTACTTTGAGTCGGTGAGCCCCCTGCGCTTGTTGGTGTTGGTTATTATCAGCCTCCTTTCACCCAGGTTGACGGGTGCATACCTGTACTCAAGAGTGTCGCAGTTGAGGTTGATGGCATGGTCCTTCTTGCCGAAGCCGACTGCAAACTGGTCCATAATACCGCAGTTCATTCCCACGAAGCCGTTCTCAGCCTTCTGGGCCATCTTTACCATCTCCATCATCTCCAGTCCTGAACCGGTAAGCTCATTGATTGCCACCGCCGTCACCATCTCAATTGATGCCGAGGAGGAGAGCCCGGCGCCGTTCGGGATGTCACCGTAAAAGAGCATCTCCATGCCCCCGACGTGAATGCCCTTGCGCGCAAACTCATTGATGACACCGACGGGATAGTTGGTCCAGCTTTTCGGGATCGGGAGATAGTTCAGCACTATCGGCACCACAGTCTCACCGGTGAAATTAAGACTGTTCAGCACTATATCCGTCCTGTCGGTCCGGCGAACCAGCAGGGAAGTCCCCAAATCGAGGGCACAGGGGAATACATATCCTCCGTTGTAGTCTGTATGCTCACCTATCAGGTTTACCCTGCCCGGAGAATAAAAAAGGACAGGCTCATTAGCCCTGTCCCCGTATAGTTTAAAGAATTCTTCCAGAAGAAAGTTCTGAAGGTCTTTCATACTTTGAGTTTTTTCTCTATTTCCAGTATCTGGTTTCTGAAATGACGGTCGGTGTCAATGAGGTTGTTGACGGTCTTGCATGCGTGCAAAACGGTGGCGTGATCCTTTCCTCCGATTGACGAGCCTATGCTTGCCAGCGAAGCCTTGGTAAGGCTCTTCGAGAAATACATCGAGACCTGCCTGGCCTGAACTATCTCCCTCTTGCGGGTCTTGCCCTGCATAAGATCAACGGGGATCTTGTAGTACTCGCATACTACCTTCTGAATATAATCGATGGTTACCTCCCTGCGCTGGGTGTTGACCAGCCTGTCAACCATCTGGCGGGCAAGTTCAAGTGTCACCTCCTTGCGGTTGAGGGTCGACTGCGCATAGAGTGATATAAGGCCCGATTCAAGCTCCCTGATATTCGAGGAGATATTCTCTGCCAGGAACTCAAAAATCTCGTCAGGCAGCTCAATTCCGTCATTATAGGCCTTTTTCCTGAGGATGGCCAGCCTCGTCTCGAAGTCAGGCTTCTGCAGGTCTGCAAGCAGACCCCACTTGAAACGTGAAAGGAGACGCTGCTCCATGCCCTGCAACTCCACCGGAGGCTTGTCACATGTCAGGATGAGCTGCTTTCCCGACTGGTGAAGGTGGTTGAATATGTGGAAGAAGGTATCCTGGGTCTTCTCCTTTCCGGCAAACTCATGAACGTCATCAATGATCAGCACGTCAATCATCTGGTAGAAGTGGAGGAAATCATTCTTGTTATTGTTCCGGATTGATTCTACAAACTGCGTCTGGAACTTGTTGGCGTTGACATAAAGCACGGTCTTGTCAGGAAACTTCTCCTTGACGAGAATCCCTATGGCCTGAACGAGATGGGTCTTCCCAAGTCCCGAATCACCATAGACCATCAGCGGATTGAAGGCAGTGCCTCCGGGATTGTTTCCCACAGCTATGCCGGCAGACCGGGCCAGACGATTGCATTCGCCCTCAATGAAGTTGGCAAATGAGTAATCCGGATTGAGCCTCGGATCAAAGTGAAGCTTCTTGATGCCCGGTATGATGAAGGGATTCCTTATGGCAGGCTGGGTGGCCTCAAAAGGGACCTGCATCGGCTTGTTCTGCAGGTCCGTCTTATTCCTGGAAGGATACCTCACCGTGTAGGGCTTTCCATTGGTGTAGCCCGAGTTCTCCATTATGATGTTATACTCAAGCTTGGCTTCGTTGCCTATCTCACGCCTCAGGGTCTTGCGGAGGATGTCAATGTACTGCTCTTCAAGATATTCGTAAAAGAATGGACTGGGTACCTGGATTGTCAGAATGTTTTTTTCGAGCCTTAGGGGAACGATAGGCTCAAACCAGGTTTTAAAACTGGCTGAAGGAATTATGTCACGAATTATTTCCAGACAGTTATTCCAAACCTCATCGTGTGACTTGTTCATTCAAATGGAAATTAAAAAATCGAATCTATTTTCAGGTGCTGAAACCCGGGACAATATTTGTAAAAAAAAAGTTAAAAAAAAAAATTTTTTTCTCTTGACTTTCCCATTTATTCTTTACTGATATGAGCATCAGGTCCTTATACCCGAAAACGTTCGTCAAAAAAAATAAAGCACTTATTATCAGTGCATTACATCAAAGATCGTGGATCACAACAGGTTATATCAAAGAAGATAGAAGGGTCCTTTTATGCCTGTTCTAAGAAGCCCCTGAGAGAGGGTCTGCAACGGCATGATTCAATAATGTTTAGCACTATTGGAACAAATCACTCGGCCTTTTTGCCAAAAAGGGAGAAGTGGACATATTTCTTAGGATTTTCCTTCATATCCTGCAGTAAAAGGTCAAGATTGTAAAGAGTATTGTTCAGGTTAATGTAGAGACTGTCGTTTGTTACCAGTTTTCCGGCAGACCCTTCTCCCTTGCTGATGCCTTTGACAATCTCATCGAGGCTGGCAAGTGATGAACGCAGCGAACCGAGGGTGGTGCCGAGATCTGCAGAGGCCACGGCGTCAGAGATCTCTTCTATGTTCTTCAGGGTCGAATCCAGTGCGGAACTGTTTGCGGAGAGCATCGCCGTGAAGACCTTCAGATCATCAATGGCACCCATAAGCTCATCCTTTTCGTTGTCTGATATCTCTTTGAGGCTGGCTGTGACATCGCTAACATTTGACACGGCCGAATGGATATCGCTTGTCAGCGCAGGAGTAAAGAGATCATCGAGCGCCGCGACTACCGAATCGAGCTTGATGATCATATCGGTAATGTTCCCCTCCAGAGGGGAGAGGGTCGCGCTTAACCTGTCAATGATGGATGTGGCAACGTATCCGTTCAGAGTGTCATGGTTATGGCACATCTCGCTGCTTTCACCCATGCGGAGAACGACCTTCATCCCTGCAATGAGCGTTGCCGTTGTGATTTCTGCCTTCGTATCTTTAGGGACATTGAAGTTCCTGTCAACCGACAGTGAGACAAGAATCATCCCCGACCCGTCATTGATGAGGGTAATATCCTGCACCACTCCGGCATGGTAACCGTTGATCTCCACCGGGCTTGACTCGGTGAGACCTGCTATGTTATTGTAGACAATATGATAGGTGTCGGTACTGGTAAAGAGGGCGGTGCCTTTGAGAAAGTTGAACAGGAGGATGAATGCGCCGATGGTTATGACCGCCACGGCTCCTACTTTGACCTCATGAGATATCTTCATAGAGTTTTTACTTTTGTTTTTTTGCATTGATGGCCTCCGCGAGAGGCATTGTCTTTCCGCTTCTTACGGCAATCACGAAGGCATCCGGAAATCCCAGGACAAGCGTTCTCCGGTACTTTATCGCATCATCATAAACGGGAAATTTACCGGCAGCGTACTTAACCCGATCGCCTTCTTCAATTTTCGTTACCGTTTCAATGTTCTTAAGCTGGTTCTTGTCCATCTCCCTGTCCCTTGGCATGGCAGCTATCTGCACCATGAAAAATATGTCGTCTGCCGCTGAAGGCGTGGGTGTCTCTTTCTCCATCACCGGAGGGTTGAGCGGACCCTCTGACGCTGACTGTGGCGCTGCAGTCACCGGAGCCGGTTCACTTTCCGCCGGGGCGGCCACTGTGCCATTAACCTCAGTCGCCTGGCTCCCGGAGCTTTCTGGAACCGTCCTGACGGCGGTATCAGACCTGACCTCCGGCTCTTCCGTCACCCGGGCGTAATTCCCGGGCTTGAGCCCCGACCGGCTGTCAATTGTCTGCCTGTAATCCCTGAATGCCCTGTAAATGGCAGATGCGAGGTAGTCCTGTCCCTGCTCCGAAAGGAGGAACTTCTCCTCCTCGGGATGAGTGACGAAACCCAGCTCGACAAGCACAGAAGGCATAGTCGTCCTCCACAGCACCTGGAACCCTGCCTGCCTTACACCCCTGTCCTTCCTGCCAACCCTCTCCCTGAACTGGTTCTGTATCAGGGTGGCGAACTCCGTACTCTGCTTCAGATAGGTGTTCTGCATGAGCGAAAAGATTATATACGACTCCACCGAGTTCGGATCGAATCCTTCATACTTCGTCTCGTAATCCTTTTCAAAGGTGATCACGGAGTTTTCCTTCATTGCCACCTGCAGGTTTGCATCATCCATTGTCTGTCCCAGGACATAAGTCTCCGCACCGGAGAAACGCGTGTCAGTCATTGCATTGGAGTGGATGGAGATAAACAGGTCAGCTTTGTGCCTGTTTGCCACTTCAGCTCTCTCGGCGAGGCCGATGAAGGTGTCATCATCCCTTGTGTAAATGACCTTCACATCCTTCATGTTATTCTTAATATAAGCGCCTGTCTTGAGGGCTACCGCCAGGTTGATGTTTTTCTCCCTGGCCTTTGAGCCCACTGCGCCCGGATCCTTTCCTCCGTGTCCGGCATCGATCACCACCACCCATTCATTCTCTGCCGGAACCGGTTGCGACCACAGGGTTACTGGCATGGTAATTGTTGCCAGTGAAAAGGCGCCTGCCAGAATATATTTTAACCCTCGTATTTTGGTAATCTGCCGCATTACTGCTTTGCGAATTTTAATTAGTTTTGTCGCTGGCATGCCTGATATGCACAACAACTACGCAAAAATAACATTTAACTTGCATTTTCACGCACAAAGATTGTTTGTGACAATTTTCATGCCGCTTCTCTTCACCTCGGCACTGTGGGCCCAGGAGCCGATCAGCCCTGTCACCGTTCCGGGAACCTTGCCCGACTCTCTCCGGCTTCCTGAAGAGGAGACTGACACCTTACCGTCTTTCATATCAGACACCCTCAATGCCGGCGAATTTGCATTCATGCAGGATACTGCGGGGATGAAGGCTCCCCTGACCATCTCTGAAGATGCTGTTGACGAGCCCATCGTCTACAACGCTGAAGGTTACATGAAGACCGACCTCAGGACCAAAAAGGTGAGCCTGGTACAGAATGCAAAGGTCACATATGGTTCAATTGAACTGACGGCTGACTCCATCGTTCTTGACATGGAGACCGGCTCGGTCTACGCCACAGGCAGGATAGACTCGACGGGCAAGATGGCGGGAAAACCCGTTTACAAGGACGGCTCGGAGGAGTTTGAGTCGAAGGAGATCACCTACAACTTCAAATCGAAAAAGGGAATAATCAGCAACGTAACCACCGAACAGGAGGGAGGCTTCCTCCAGAGCCTTACCACAAAGAGGCATGAGGATGGCACACTCCATGTCAACCGCAGCAAGTTCACCACCTGTGATGCTGAAGAACCCCACTTCTATCTCGCATTGCCCAGGGCCAAGGTCTATCCCGGTGAAAAGATAGTCTCCGGGCCGGCCTATATGGTGGTGGCCGACATACCGCTCCCTCTCATTCTTCCGTTTGGATTCTTCCCGGTGCAGCAGAGAAGAGCCTCGGGAATCGTTATGCCCAGGTACGGACAGGAGGAGCGGAGAGGATACTTCCTGTCGAACGGCGGTTACTATTTCGCCCTCAATGACTATTTCGATCTCAAGCTCACAGGTACAATCTATACCAACGGAACCTGGATGGCCGATGCCGGCACCTCATACAGGCTCAGATACCGTTTCTCCGGGTCATTCGGCTTCAGCTATGCCAACAATATCACCAGCTACAAGGGACTGCCTGATTACGCCCAGTCGACCAACTACCGTCTCAACTGGTCACATTCCCAGGACGCAAAGTCGAGCCCTGGTTCACGCTTTTCGGCCAGCGTCAACATGAGCTCAAGCGGCTATGACAGGGAGAACAGCTATAATGTTGCCGACCATGTAACCACCACAAGACAATCGAGCGTCAGCTACTCGAGGAACTGGGCAGGAACACCATTCAGCTTTTCTACCAGCCTTAACCAGTCGCAGAACGTGGAGAACAAGACGATAATGCTGAACCTGCCCAAAGCCAGCCTGACAGTGGCCCGCATTTATCCTTTCAAGCCCAAAAAGGTGGTGGGCAAGGCGAGATGGTACCATGACATAACCACACAGTACACCGCGTCTCTCGACAACAAGATTGACACATATGACAGCCTCTTTTTTACGAGTGCCATGTGGAAGAACATGAAGAACGGGTTCAAACATGAGGTACCCCTGAGCCTGCAGATTCGTCCCTTCAATAACTTCTCCATCTCGCCAGCGATGCGGTATACCGGGGTGCTCTACACCCAGCAGATCGAAAAGAGATGGGATCCTGACTACTACGACGAGACAAAGGGGCAGGTGGTACCGTCGGTCGTCAATGATACCATAAGGGGCTTGACCTACGGACAGGCGCTTGTGCCATCAATAAGCGCATCGTTTAACCCATCCCTGTACGGCACCTTCCAGTTTACCAAAAAAGGGTCGAAGGTTGAGTCGATAAGGCATGTTATGAAACCTTCGGTAGGATTCTCCTATTCACCTGAATCCGAAAAGCTGTCGAGCGACATGTACAAGACCGTCCAGTATGACACCCTTGGAAATACAAAAGAGTATTCGATCTATGAAGGGAGCATCTACGGCACTCCCTCGGCAGGGATGCGTTCGGGAACAGTGACATTCGGCCTGTCCAATATTGTTGAGGCAAAGGTCTTTGCCAAAAACGATACGACGGGCAAACCAAAGAAGATAAAGCTGATAGAAAGCCTCTCACTGAACACATCCTATAACATTTTTTCTGACTCGCTGAACTGGACGCCTGTGGACATGTCGTTCCGCACAACCCTTGCCGAGAACATCAACCTTCAGGCCAGCAGCACCTTCAATCCCTACGCAATCACCGATGAGGGAAGGACTTACCAGCAATCGGCCATAAGCCAGGGACAGGGTCTGGTCAGGATGACGAGGCTCAACCTGAGTCTGGACTTTGACCTGGGACAACTGCTGATGGGAAAGGATAAGGGCAGGGACCAACAGACCTCCGGAGGAATGGGGCAGCAGGGAGCAGGCAGGAGTTCCGGAGCCCTTGGTGAGGATGGTGCCGGTCCGACGGGCAACCTGCCCCTGGCGAACAGTAACATTGATGAGTACGGCTATGTGAAGTTCGACGTCCCCTGGTCACTCAGGATGGCCTATAACTTCAACTACAGCAAACCCGGCGTCGAATCGAATATAACACAGACAATGACCCTGGCGGGTGATGTAAAGCTCACCCCGAAGACGGCGATAACCTATAACACGGGTTATGACTTCAAGGAGAGTGAGATCACCATGACCAGGGTCGGCATCTCACGCGACCTGCACTGCTGGGAGATGAGCTTTTCATGGATTCCCGTCGGTTATATGAGGAGCTGGAACTTCACCATCAGGGCGAAGGCAAGCATGCTTCAGGATCTCAAATACGAAAGGCGCAAGGATTACCATGAGAATTACTAACGAAATAAAATCATCAGGCATGAAAAGAATTATCAGCACAACTGCCGCTCCGGCAGCCATTGGTCCCTACAGCCAGGCTGTGGAAGCCAACGGGACACTCTACATCTCCGGCCAGGTGCCTATCGACCCCGCCACCGGCAAGCTCGTTGAGGGAGGCATAACCGAACAGGCCACCCAGGCCCTGAAGAACATAAAGGCTATACTGCTTGCGGCCGGATATACACTGAATGACGTTGTCAAATCAACCTGCCTGCTCTCTGACATGTCTGACTTCAAGGCCATGAACGAGGTCTACGCACAGTTCTATACCTCTGAACAGCCGGCCCGGGCCGCCTTTGCCGTCAAGGGCCTGCCGCTGGGTGCGCTTATCGAAATAGAGACAGTGGCAGTAAAACAGCAGAGGCCGGTCTAAGACCAGCCTCTGCATTATTATTAAAGCGGATTAACTATCCGTCTATTCAGCGATAACTTCGAAGTCGATATCTACCCTGACGTCGCGGTGAAGCTTCACCACTGCCTTGTAGTTGCCAACCTCCTTGATGGTTTCCTCGCCAAGGATGATGTTCTTGCGGTCAATCTCAAATCCTTTTTCATTCAGGGCCTCAGCCAGCTGAATGGTATTGACTGAACCGAAGATCTTTCCTGCCGAGCTAACCTTGGCACCGATCACCAGCTTAAGTGCGGCGAGTTTGGCAGCAAGCTTCTCAGCTTCTTTCTTAATCTTCTCTTCCTTGTGAGCCCTCTGCTTCAGGTTCTCATTGTGAATCTTGACGGCAGAGCCGGTAGCCTGGACGGCATATCCCTTGGGAATGAGGTAATTCCTCGCGTAACCGGTCTTAACGGTAAGAATATCGTTTTTCAGACCGAGTTTCTCCATATCCTGCGTGAGAATAATTTTCATGTCTATTCCTCCTTTACTTTAACAGGTCAGCAACATATGGAAGCATAGCCAGGTGACGTGCACGCTTGATGGCTTTGGACACTCTCCTCTGATACTTGAGTGACGTGCCGGTGATACGGCGCGGCAGGATCTTGCCCTGCTCATTGAGAAACTTCTTGAGGAACTCGGGATCCTTGTAGTCAATATACTTGATCTTGTTCTTCTTGAACCTGCAGTATTTCTTCTTCTTGATCTCTACTGTCGGCGGTGTCAGGTACCTTATTTCTGAATTGTTCTGAGCCATGATTATTCCTCCCTGACTTTTTCGGTTTCTTTCATTCTTCTCTTCTTCTCAGCATACTCTACAGCATACTTTTCCATATGGAAGGTCAGGAAACGGATGATCCTCTCATCCCTTCTGTACTGCACTTCTAATTTTTCTATCAACTCGCCAGGCCCCCTGAACTCGATCAGGTAATAAAAACCTGTCGACTTTTTCTGGATGGGATAAGCGAGTTTCTTCAGACCCCAGTTCTCTTCATGAATGATCTCACCTTCGTTGTCAGTGATGATCTTCTTGAATTTCTGAACCGCTTCCTTCATCTGATTTTCAGACAAAACGGGAGTTGCAATGAAAACGGTTTCGTACTGATTCAACATCTCTTTTTTGGTTTATAATTGTGTTAATAATTCGGGTTGCAAAAGTAAGACAATAAATCTTAAAAAAAAATATTCCAGCAACTATTTGATTATATTTGTGACTGATAAACCAGACAGACTGCTGATACCCGCTATGGATAACTTCATTGTATCTGCCAGAAAATACAGACCTGCCACATTCGACATGGTTGTGGGGCAGGATACCATAACCACTACTCTTAAGAACGCAATAAAGAACAATTTTCTTGCACAGGCCTATCTTTTTTGTGGTCCGCGGGGGGTGGGAAAGACAACATGCGCAAGGATTTTTGCCAGGACAATAAACTGTTCCAACCCCGGTCCTGACGGCGAAGCGTGCGACAAGTGCGAATCATGCACCTCCTTCAACTCACAGGCATCATTCAACATACACGAGCTGGACGCGGCATCGAACAACAGTGTCGATGACATCCGCAACCTGACTGACCAGGTCAGGATTCCGCCCCAGATCGGGAAGTTCAGCGTCTACATAATAGATGAGGTCCACATGCTGTCGGCGCAGGCTTTCAATGCCTTCCTGAAGACTCTTGAAGAGCCCCCGTCACATGCCATCTTCATCCTTGCCACCACAGAGAAGCACAAGATCATACCCACGATCCTTTCACGCTGCCAGATATTCGATTTCAACCGCATAAACGTTGACGACATCGTCCAGCGACTGAGCTTTGTGGCCGGCAACGAGGGAGTCAAAGCCGAGCATGAGGCACTCCATGTAATTGCCAACAAGGCCGACGGCGCCATGCGTGACGCACTCTCCATCTTCGACCAGATAGTGAGCTTCAGCGGAAAGAACATCACATATTCCGATGTCATTGCCAACCTTAACGTGCTCGACTACGAGTACTACTTCAGGATTACCTCTGCGGCCATGGGGGGCGATGTGACATCGGTGCTGCTGACCTACAACGAGATACTGAACAAGGGCTTCGACGGATACAACTTCATGGCCGGACTGAACAATCATCTCAGGGACCTGCTTGTGAGCCGTGACGAGGCTACGGTGAAGCTGCTTGAGACCTCTCCGTCGATCCGGCAGCGTTACCGTGAACAGGCCGTCAGGGCTCCGCTCTCATTCATCTACGATTCCCTCGACATAGGGTCACAATGCATGCTTAACTTCCGCGCCAGCAAGAACCAGCGCCTGCATGTGGAGCTTGCACTGCTGCGCATGTGCAACCTCTCGGAGGAGAAAGAAGCGGCGGAGTCAAAAAAAAAAGCTGACAGGGAACCCGGGACCGGTGAACCCGAAATAAAGCTGTCATCCCCTTCACCGGCAGCAAATGCGGCAGCCACGGCAGCCGTCATGCAGCCCGGACCCGCTGCCGCGCCCCCGAAAGGCGTCCCCGCTGCCGATGACGGGAAGAAGGTATCAATAAAGAACCTTGTCTCAGGCGCCCGCCAGACGGAAAACGTTGTCAGCGAGCCTCTTCCAGACACCCCCTTAGCCACCGAGACACGCGAATTCACTCCCGAGGAACTGAAGGAGGCATGGAACCTTTTTGCCGCCGAAGTGAAGGAGTCGAGCCCCAGGATATCGGTAACGCTCTCATCCGTTTCTCCGGTAATCCTTCCTGATAAGACAATTGTGCTCAAACTTGACAATTCGACCCTGAAGGAGACCTTTGACCACAACTTCAGGGCAAGACTGGAGAACCATCTCCGCATTTCACTGCATAACAGCTCGGTCAGGCTGCAGACAACCGTTGAAGCCACAGAGAGAGGCGAGATACTCTATTCATCCGAACAGAAGTTCAACCACCTGGCCACAAAAAACCCCTCACTGAAGGAGCTGAAGAAGACATTTAACCTCGACTTTGATTAGACCATTGATCAAAAACCGGTGAGCGGCAGAAAGCAAATAAAAGAGACTGGCAGAGACCTGTCTCAGGACCATGATGCCACGACCACTGCCGGTCAGGTATCTGCCACGGCAGGTGCCATCGCACATGACCTGAATACAATACTTACGACAATCTACGGTTACAGCGAGATGGCACTTGAATCTCTTGATGAGAATTCAGATGCGGGACGAAACGTACGCAGGATCATCGAGGCTGCCCACAGGGCCAGAACACTGACCGGACAGTTGCTCGACCTCAGCCGCAGGTCAGCCCCGGAAAAGGTCTCCGTAAACCTGAGTGACGCCATATCGGAGACACTAGATTTTTTGATGCCGTCAGTACGGGATAATATATCAGTAAACCGGCAAATTAAAGTTCCGGATCTCTTTGTTGAAGCAGTGCCTGAACAGCTCTTCCGGGTCTTTCTGAATATAGCCGTCAACGCCCTTCAGTCAATGGAAGATTCCGGAGGCACCCTGACGGTCACACTCGATAATGCAGGTAAGGAGAACGGTGAAGAGAGCGGGGCAGGCAGAAGCCATGCCCTGATACGCTTTGCAGATACGGGAAAAGGGATGGATGCAACAACCGCTTCAAGGATGTTTGAACCCTACTTTACTTTTGGTAAAAAGGGGACCGGAACAGGTCTCGGGATGACCATCGTAAAGGATATCGTCAGTGAAATGGAAGGCACCCTGAAGGTCAGCTCGGAAAAGGGCAGAGGCACCGTCATCGATCTGCTTTTGCCGGTTGCAATGTTTGGCTCTCTCCCTGAAAAAGCTTACCTTCGGAACCCGAAAGAGTGAAATAACGAGGATATGGCAGGAGTAATGATAGTAGAGGATGATGCTGCACTGCGTGAGATATTGAGGGATTCCCTCGAGAAACGCAAGTACACCGTCATCACTGCAGCCGACGGGAGGGAGGCCCTGGCCAAATTCCGTCCCTCGGTGGTTGACCTGGTGATCACTGACCTCCTGATGCCGGAAGAGGATGGGCTGATGGTGATAATGAAGATAAAGGAGATAAAGCCTTCCACACGCCTGATTGCCATCAGCGGCGGAGGCAAGGCAGGTCCCGGTAGCTACCTGCTCATGGCAAGCAAACTGGGAGCTGACCACGTCTTTTCCAAACCGTTCCTTCCCTCAGAACTGGTGCAGAAAGTGAAGGAATTGCTGGGATAAACATTATCACTCCCCGGTTGTTACTGAAGAAAAAATGAACCATTAAATATTCAATAATATGTTGACAAAGAAAGTTGAAGAGATCTGCAACAGGCAGATCGAAAGAGAAGGTTACTCATCAAACCTCTACCTGGCCATGGCCTCATGGGCAGAGAACAAGGGCATGTCAGGCATTGCCGCATGGCTCTATGCACAGGCAGACGAAGAGAGAATGCACATGCTCAAATTCATCAAATTCGTGAATGAGCGCGGCGGCGTCGCAGCCATACCCGCATTCAAACAGCCTCCGGTGAAATACAAGGGTATTCACGAGATGTTCAAAGAGGTGCTCAAGCATGAGCAGTTCATAACCGGCAGCATCAACGAGGTACTCGCAACCGCAATCGCGGAGAACGACTATGCCACAACCAACTGGATTCAGTGGTTTGTTGGGGAACAGGTGGAAGAGGAGATCAGCGTTCAGCTTATCCTTGACAAGCTGGCACTGGCAGGTGAACAGGGACTCTATTTCCTTGACCGCGACATAATGCAGCTGAGGGGTGCCAAATAACATCTGATCAATCCGTCGTTTCCGGCGGAAATGATTTACAAGCCGGGGAGGTAATCTGTCCCGGCTTTGTTATTTCCCATCGCGTAGCGTTTCAGGTATGGCAGCAAAGGTGACCAGCCCCTCTGTTTTACCGCGTAGCGGTTCAAGTATTGTAGAACCGATTGAACCCGGAAACCGGAAAAAATAGTACTTTTGCGAATGTTTTTAAAAAAGACAGTAAATGAGCATTGTCAGTAAAGTCCTGGGAGTATTCCTGGGCAACAAGGAAGAACGTGACCTGAAGGAGATCGATCCGTTTGTGGGGAAGATAGGGAAGGAAAGCGCCCTCGTTACTTCTCTGTCAAATGACGCCCTGCGCGAAAGGACAGCCGAGCTGAAAAAGGAGATCCGTGAGCATATCACCGAAGAGAACAAACAGATACTGCAACTCAGGACCGAGGCGGAGAACGAGGAGGATGTCAACCGCAAGGAGGACCTCTACAACCAGATAGACAAGATAGACAAGCTGATACTCGAAAAGATCGAGAGCAAGCTCGACGAGCTGCTTCCCGTGGCCTTTGCCATTGTCAAGGAGACCGCCCGCCGCTTCAAGGAGAACGAGGTGCTTGAGGTCACAGCACGCGACTGGGACCGTGATCTCGCAGCCTCAAGGCCTTCTATAACAGTAGAGGGCGACAAAGCCTACTGGAAGAACCGCTGGATGGCAGGAGGGAACGAGATAGTATGGGATATGGTTCACTATGACGTTCAGCTTATCGGCGGCGTGGCCCTGCACAAGGGAAAGATCTCCGAGATGGCCACCGGCGAGGGAAAGACCCTCGTGGCCACCCTCCCAGTCTTCCTCAATGCGCTCGCGGGACGCGGCGTGCACATAGTAACCGTCAACGACTACCTCTCCAAACGCGACTCCGAGTGGATGGGACCGCTGTATGAGTTCCACGGACTGACGGTGGACTGTATTGACAAGCATGAACCCAACTCGAATTCAAGGCGCAAGGCATATAATTCCGACATCACCTTCGGCACCAACAACGAGTTCGGATTTGACTACCTCCGTGACAACATGGCCATCAACCCGGAGGACCTTGTTCAGAGAAAACATCATTATGCCATAGTCGACGAGGTTGACTCCGTCCTCATTGATGACGCAAGGACACCCCTCATCATCTCAGGCCCCACAGCCAAGAGCGATACACTGCAGTTCGACGAGTACAAAATCAAGGTCGAAAAGCTCGTCAGCGCCCAGAGAAAACTTGTGACGCAGCTGCTTGCCGACGCCAAGAAACTGATCAACGATGGAGACAACGAGAAGGGTGGACTGCTGCTGCTGAGAGCCTATAAGGGTCTGCCAAAGAACAGCGCTCTTATCAAGTATCTCAGCGAAGAGGGAGTGCGCTCTCTCCTCCTGAAGACTGAGAATTACTACATGCAGAATAACTCCAAGGAGATGCCCAAGGTCACCGAGGAGCTCTATTTTGTGATAGATGAAAAGGCGAACTCTATTGAACTGTCCGAGAAGGGACATGATCTTATATCAAGCTCCGTTGAGGACACAAGCTTCTTCGTCCTGCCCGATGTGGGAAGCATGATCGCTGACATAGAGAAGACCGTAAAGGACGAGACGGAGAGGATAAGGGCCAAGGATGAGCTGCTTCAGGAATTCGCGGTGAAGTCGGAGCGCGTCCATACCATGACCCAGCTCCTGAAAGCCTACACCCTGTTCGAGAAGGATGTGGAGTATGTGCTGATGGATAACAAGGTCAAGATCGTCGATGAGCAGACGGGACGTATCCTCGAGGGACGACGCTATTCCGACGGTCTCCACCAGGCTATCGAAGCCAAGGAGAACGTGAAGGTGGAGGCATCAACGCAGACCTATGCCACCATCACCCTGCAGAACTACTTCAGGATGTATCACAAGCTGGCAGGCATGACGGGAACAGCCATAACCGAGGCAGGTGAGTTCTGGAACATATATAAACTTGACGTTGTGGTCATACCCACAAACGTGCAGGTTATCAGAAATGACCATGAAGACCTCGTTTATAAAACCAAGCGCGAGAAGTACAACGCCGTGATAGATGAGATCGTCAAGCTCAATAAGGCGGGGAGACCTGTACTCGTGGGTACCACCTCTGTAGAGATCTCCGAACTGCTCAGTCGTATGCTCAAGATGAAGGGACTGAAGCATAACGTGCTCAATGCCAAGCTGCACCAGCGTGAGGCTGACATCGTGCTCGAGGCAGGAAAGACAGGAACGGTGACCATCGCCACCAACATGGCAGGGCGCGGTACCGACATCAAACTGACGCCGGAGGTACGCAAGGCAGGCGGACTGGCGATAATAGGAACGGAGAGGCATGAGTCGCGCCGCGTCGACAGACAGCTGAGAGGTCGTGCAGGACGACAGGGAGACCCGGGTTCGTCACAGTTCTTCGTGTCACTCGAGGATGACCTGATGCGACTCTTCGGATCGGAGAGGATCTCAGGCATTATGGACAAGCTGGGACTGAAGGACGGGGAGATGATCCAGCATCCCATGATCACCAAGTCTATTGAGAGAGCGCAGAAAAAGGTGGAGGAGAACAACTTCGGCATAAGAAAGAGGCTTCTTGAGTATGACGACGTTATGAATTCGCAGAGAGAGGTCATCTACAGCAAGCGCCGCCACGCCCTCCTCGGCGAGAGACTCAGTGTAGACATTGCCAACATGATGTACGATGCCACCGAAAATATCGTCACCACAAACAAGGAGACAGGCGATTTTGATGAGTTCCAGTTCTCTCTGATAAGGTCACTGTCAGTAGACTCTCCCGTCTCGAAAGCTGAGTTCAGCAAGAACAATGAGGCAGAGGTCATCGATGTCGTATATGCAAAGGTGCTGGATGCATACCGTCGCAAGAGCGAGGTGATCGCTTCCACGGCCCTCCCGGTGCTTAAGGATGTATATGAAAGGATGTCAGCTACTTACGAGAATGTGGTTGTTCCTATCTCAGATGGCGTCAGAACCTATAATGTTGTTACAAACCTCAAGGCAGCCGTTGAGAGCTCCGGAAAGGAACTGCTCCGGTCATTTGAGAAGACATCGGTGCTGGCTACCATTGATGATGCATGGAGGGAACATCTGAGGGAGATGGATGACCTTAAACAGTCAGTGCAGAACGCCAGCTACGAACAGAAAGACCCGCTGCTCATTTATAAATTCGAGTCGTTTGAGCTCTTTAAGACAATGGTCAACAAGGTGAACCATGATGTTGTCAGTCTCCTGATGAAGGGTACCATACCGGCAACGTCACCTGACAACGTAAGGGAGGCCCAGCGACGCAGACAGGCAGACATGAGCAGGCTGAAGACTCAGAAGAGTGATTTTGACGGCTATCGCCCGGGTGGCGGAGGCTCGCCGGAGCCAAAACAGCAGCAGACTGCCCCCATAAGGGTTGACAAGAAGGTGGGCAGGAATGACCCGTGCCCGTGCGGCAGCGGTAAGAAATTTAAACATTGCCATGGACAGAATATCGGCGATGCCGCCGGTGCCTGATCCACGACAAATGTATCCGGTGCCTGAGCCTGAACGGGAGCAAAGGCCGCCGGTGCCTTATTCACAACAAGTACCGCCGGCGCCTGACATGAAGAACTAACTAATTCTTTCTGACCGCCTCCACTGCCCTGGCAATCCTGCCCTGCAATGACCTGCTCACCGGGACGAGAGGCAAACGGAGATAATTCTGGCAAAGGTTCAGGTGGTTCATTATTGCCTTTATGCCTCCGGGATTGCCTTCGGCGAAGAGGATCTCGGTAAGATCGAGAAATCTGAGCTGTATCTCCCTGGCAGCCTTAAAGTTGCCCTTAAGAGCCTGTTGAACCATCTCAGAGCACTCAGCGGGGAAAGCGTTTGCCAGTACGGAAATCACACCTGCACCTCCGGCAGCTGCAAATGGAAGAATGTCCATATCATTGCCGGAGATTACCAGGAACTCTTCGGGCTTGTCCCTTATGATCTTCATCAAATTCTCAAAATTGCCTGAGCTCTCCTTTATGCCAATGATGTTTTCGCAGTCCCTGGCAAGCTGAAGGCATGTTTCAGGCAGAAGATTGCTTGCTGTGCGCGCTGGCACGTTGTAAAGGATGACAGGTACGGGAGAGGCCATTGAGACCTGCCTGAAATGCTGATAGAGCCCCTTCTGACAGGGTTTGTTGTAGTATGGTGCCACGGACAGTATGGCATCAACTCCCTCCAGGTCCGCCTCCCTTATGCAACTGACGACCTCCGAGGTATTGTTTCCCCCGATCCCAAGGACAACCGGCACCCTTTTGCCGATGATCTCAACGGCATTAGATGTAACGGCACTCTTTTCATCCTGTCTGAGGGTTGATGCTTCCCCCGTGGTGCCAAGCAGGACTATATAACTGACGCCTCCTGAGATAAGGTGCTCCAGTATCCTCCCCATAGCGGCGAAGTCAACGCTCAGATCACTCTTGAAAGGTGTGATTACCGCCACACCAGTCCCTCTGAATTTCTTCATCATGAATTGATTACCCTGTTGTTAACGTGTTTTTCTACGCCCTGTTTTCAGGACTGCTGATCATTGATAGATAATGCATCGACTGGTCAATGAAGAACTCAATGCTGAAAGGCCTGGGGGTTTTTATCATCAGGTCATAGGGGGCCTTCTCAGGCTCCTCTGTCACATCAGGTCCCACCTTCATGGGCGCTGCCGAGAGCGCCACCAGACAGCTGAGCTGGAAGACCGACGATGGATTAATATCAATGATAAGATCGAAATTCCGCGCAATGAACTTTTTCGCATCTTCCGATACGGGGAACAAGGCCCAGTTGAGGTCCGTCCTTCGTAAAAACTTCATGTATGTGAGCCCGGTAAGCCTGTCTGGAACGCTCTTCCCGGGTATCCAGGCCATTACTTCCACGTTCTTGCCCATCTCTGACAACTGTCTGTTGAGCGCTGTCAGATGCTTGAAGTCGTTCTCAAATGACGCATCCCACAGTATCCCTACATTTTTAACCCTACCCATATCAAAGTCATGCTGCATCCTCCTCACGTCTGACAGGCGCCTGTGAAGCATATACCTGCCTGCCTTTGATCTGAGATTGGTGAAAAGTTCCATAAGAATACAAACCTATATTTTTTTTGGTTTACCTTGATTACGGAGGCGATTATTCTTTTATCAATTTGACGAACTCTTCCTCGGTCAGTATCGGAATACCCATCTCCATCGCTTTTGCCCGCTTGGAGGGTCCCATGTCATTTCCCGCAACGATGAAGGAGGTGCTGCCCGAGACGGATCCCGTGGCCCTGCCGCCGGCAGCTTCAATGGCGGCCTTGATGCCTTCACGGGAAAAGCCCGCAAAGGTGCCGCTTACCACTATGTTTTTGCCTGCCAGCGGGCCCCCTGCAACCGACTGCTGTGCTGGCCCCTCAAAGCTCATGCCTGCAGCCCGCAGACGCCTGATAATCTCCATATTCTCACTGTCGGAGAAGTACTCTCTGACGCTGGCGCTGATCCTGGGGCCTATCTCAGGCAGTTCTGAAAGCTGCTCTTCAGTTGCAGCCATAAGGGAGTCAATGTCAGGAAAGCCAGCGGCAAGGGTCCTGGCCACCGTCTCACCCACATGCCTTATCCCCAGGGCAAAAAGTTTCCTGTGCCATGGCTTGGAGAGGGAGGAGGAGAGGCCGGTAATTATATTGGCTGCCGACTTGTTGCCCAACCGCTCCAGGGAAGCAAGCTGCTCATGTTTAAGATCGTACAGATCGGCTACATTTTTAATCAGGCCGCTCGACCAGAGAAGCTCCACGGTCTCCTCACCCAACCCCTCAATATCCATTGCCTTCCGTGATACAAAATGAATGATGCGCCGGGTTATCTGGGGGGGACAGTGCAGGTAATTGGGACAGTAATGGTTTGCCTCCCCCTCGGTACGCACCAGCGGGGTGCCGCACTCAGGACAATCAGCGGGGAAGGTGATTGCTTCGGAACCCGGTTTCCGGCTCACTGTATCCACCTCCACTATCTTGGGAATTATCTCGCCTCCCTTTTCAATGATTACGGTATCACCGTGATGAAGCCCCAGCAACTCTATCTGGTCACTGTTGTGAAGTGACGCACGCTTAACCGTTGTGCCTGCAAGGAGCACAGGCCTGAGGTTGGCAACGGGAGTGACATTGCCTGTTCTTCCTACCTGGTAGTCGACAGAGAGAAGTTCGGTGACCGCCTGTTCGGCGGCATACTTGTATGCCATTGCCCAGCGCGGCGACTTTGCGGTGCTGCCAAGAAGCTGCTGCGCCTCCAGGGAGTTGACCTTAATAACCACTCCGTCAGTGTCATATGGTAACTTCTTCCGTTCAATCTCCCAAGCCGAGATAAAACTGATAACCTCATCCATCCCCCTGCACAGCTGAATGATATCGGGAGTGCGGAACCCCCATCTGCGGGCAGCCATGATATTGTCATAGTGGTTACCTGCAGGAAGCTGATCACCCAGCAGGTAATAAAGGAAACACTCGAGCGGCCGTGATGCTACTATGCGCGGGTCAAGAAGTTTAAGCGTCCCTGCTGCAGCGTTGCGCGGATTGGCAAAGAGAGGCTCACCCCTGGCCTGACGGGCAGCGTTCATCTCGTCAAACCCCTTTCGGGGCAGGTATATCTCCCCGCGCACCACGAAGGAGGAGGGTATCCCTTCAGCCCTTACACTTACAGGTATGCTCCTGATGGTTCTCACATTCACGGTGACGTCATCACCCACCATGCCGTCGCCCCGGGTGACTGCCCTGACAAGCACCCCGTTCTCGTAGGTTATGCTTATCGATACGCCGTCATACTTAAGCTCACAGACATAATCAGGCTCGTATCCCAGTGTCTTCCTGACCCTCTCGCCGAACTCAGCCACCTCTTCGGCACTGTAGGTGTTGCCAAGTGACAGCATCGGCCAGGTGTGCTCCGCCTGAATGAACTCCTCGGTGAGATCGCTCCCCACTCTCCTGGTCGGGGAATCAGGGGTGACAAGTTCCGGGAAATTCTTCTCCAAAGTCTCAAGCTCGTTAAGCAGGATATCAAATTCGAAGTCAGAAATAACAGGCTGATTAAGAACGTAATATCTGTGATTATGTTCATTGATTGTTCTTTTGAGATCCTCAGCCCTCTTTTTTGCATCAGCAAGCTTCATAGACACTGTCAGTCAACCATTATATTATGAAAATCAACTCCAGACCCCGGGTATTGAGGTGCCGCATGTGCACCTGCCGTTACTGATCTTATTGGTCATTATCCTGTATCCGCTCCTCTCTACAACCTTCTGGTTGCAGGAGGGGCAAAGGGTGTCGTCAATACCCGCTCCGGGCAGGTTACCCAGATAGACATACTTCAATCCTTCCTCGCGGGCTATCTCCGCAGCCTTGTTCAGGATGCCTGCAGGGGTCGGAGGCAGATGTTCCAGCTTGTATTGAGGCTGGAACCGGCTGAAGTGCAGCGGGGTATCCCTGAAACCGTTACTTGCAAGCCAGCTGCACATCTGCCTGATCTCATCCGGCTTATCGGTGTATCCCGGAACGACCAGGTTCGTGATCTCGAGCCATACACCCTCGTCACGGTAGATCTTCAGAGCCTCCAGAATGGGCTGCAGCTTTCGCTCCCGTGAGCTTCAGGCATGTGCTTTCGCTGAACGACTTGAGATCGATGTTTGCGCCGTCGATATACCTGCACAGTTGTTTCAGGGGCTCCCTGTTTATGTATCCGTTTGAGACCATGATGTTCTTTATCCCTGCCTGACGTGCCAGCTTCGAGGTCTCATAGACGTATTCGTAGAAAGTTACAGGTTCAGAGTAGGTATAGGCTATTGATCTGCAGCTGGCTGCAATGGCCCTCTCAACAACATCCTCCGGTGGCATGTCTAAGTTCCTGGTCTTATCCGGAGATGTTTGGGAGATAGTCCAGTTCTGGCAGTTGAGGCATGCCAGGTTGCATCCTGCCGTCGCTATGGAGAAAGCCGCAGATCCCGGAAGGAAATGAAACAGAGGTTTCTTTTCAACGGGGTCGATATTTGCTGCGCAGGGATTGCCAAAGGCCATGGTATAGAGCTTTGACTTTCTGACAATCCTGTTCCGGCAGTCGCTCAGCTCACCCTCTTTAAGGGTACATTCATTGGGGCAGATCATGCATACAACACCGCGGGCACTCTCTTCCTGGAACATAGCCAGCCTCTCTCCCGTGGCGGGTCTCATGGCCCCAACATGAAGAGGCGCCATCATACCTGCCGCAACGGCAAGCGATCCCTGCCTGGCAAATAATCTCCTTGTTATCTTCTTTCCCCTGTTTTCCAACGATATACGTATAGAGATGGCGGTATGTAAAACTAATGCTTAATCGTCACCGATGCAACAATCCCTGACACTAAAATCAATCCTGCAAGAACAAAACATGCAATTTCGGTTCCCGCCAGGGGTACCAGCAGAGTGGATACCGTCAGATAGCCAAGGGCCGATCCCGCCATGTCAGAGGCGTATACTGACCCTGTGGATGAACGGGAACCGGCTGTGAGGATCCTGTAGATTGCGCCGGTGATGAAACCTGCGGCCGGCAGGGCAATGAACATGACTGTCAGCACCGGGCCGGGTGTGGCTGTGACCAGTGAAGGCGCAAGTAGCCCGGTGAGAGTGTAGAGTGCAGCGAGAAGCAACACACAGGTGGTCAATGTCTTCAGGGCAAGGGTCTCTCCCCATGCCGCCCCTGCAGCCAGGCCTGCCATAAGCAGGGTAAGAATAACTGCGGAGAGGATATAAATATTACCGACAGCCATCTGCAGAATGAATATCATTATCATTCCGAAACCGGCAAGCCCTGCCGATGTGGCAAACATCATCACCCCGCCTTTGCCTGCAAAGAAGAATGGTATTATCACGAGTACTGTCAGGAGGGCAATTATGCCTCCCTTCATACCCATTTTCTCGAGGGAGAGGATGTTTGCAAACAGGGATGATACAGGCCTCAGGGCTGTGTTCATCCCTGCATTCCGGTCAACCTGCGAAAGCACCTGCTCCCGCTTCGTCCGTATCTCATTGTCATCAAGATAGTCGCTGTTGACATAGCTGGTCTCAATGGCTCTGCTGTCAGCCAGTCGTGCCACAGCCGAGGTCAGCGGCAGGTCCGAAGCCATGACATACAGTGAGGAGCCGGGAATTATTGATATGTGCCTGAAGACATCGGCGAGAGCGTTATACAAAGGCGAAAATCCCCTTCGGTAGCTCTCCGGAGCATAATTGTAATAAGGCATCGGGGTGCACATGAATATCCCGTCAGCCGACAGGTGCTCCCTGACCAGCCGGAAATACTCTACGGTATAGAACCTGTTGACTGACAGCGTTGAAGGAGGGGGAATAAGCTGTAACACGGCATCCCATGTATCTCCGTTGTTTCTCATGAAGGAGATCGGGTCACTGCTGACCACGGTCACTTTCATTGTGCCGCAGACAGTGTCACGGGCTCCTCCGGCAGCGATTATGCCGGGATCGGGCTCAAGGTATACAAGCTCCCTTATATCATGCTTTTGCAGCTCCTTAAGATGTCTTGTGAGGCCGCCGGAGATCAGCATGACCTTCTCATAACTCTTTCTCTGAAGCAGGGCGTAATGGATATTCTCTTCGGCTGTGATTACGTCATCGCCGAAGAAGAGAGGTCTGTGATCGTAAAAGACTGTCCGCTCACCGCCATAGGTGCCGGTAGTGATATTTCCGAAGGGCGTATCGATGCTCTTCTCCGCCTTCACCCCGCGGAGCAGCATGCTTCTTAACGGTAAATCGGGCCGGGCAATCATGGCCAGCACTACCAGCGGGATCAGTGCTGCCAGTGCCGTCCTCCTGAGCCACACAGGGTACCCGAGAAACCAGATGGCAGATATCCCGGAGACCACCACGATCATGAGATAGAGCTGGTAGTTGGGTATATGGATGGAAACAGTAAGTGCTGTAACAATTCCGGCAGCTGCAGAGCCTGCTGTCTCCATGCCAAAGCTGCTTCCCGGCTTCGATGACCCGGAGGAATGCCTCATGGCGGAAATCCTTACGAATATCAGCGCTGCTATGAATGTCACCGGCGCCACGCTGACGGCGAGTATAACCAGTATCTGAAAAAACTCCGGCGTCACGCCCGGCCTCAGAATGATTGTGTTCATCAGTACGAAACAGAGGGGTGCCAGCACCGTTCCGGCTATCAGCGTCCAGATCATCCTTCTCATGTCCGTTATGCCGGACCTCCTGCCTGTGACCGCACCCGCCGCAGCGATTAAGAGCCAGATCCACAGGTACAATCCTGCCGATGCCTCCGTACCGCCTCCCAGGATGACGGCTTCGCGCATTAGGATGAACTGTGACGATGAGCTGACAAACCCGATGAGCAGGAGCAGGGGTACTGCATGGCTGACCCCGGGCGGAACGGCTTCACTGCCATGCTCAGCCATGACGCCGCTACTGCGGTGCCTGCCTCTGCCAAAATAATATCCGAGATGCCATGTAAGATGAACCACAGCCGCGAAGGCCATCGCTATGCCGGTCTCGACGTGCCAGTGGAGGAGCTTCCCGGCGAAGGGTATGTCCCACCTGTAAGTGATCTTCAGAGCCATAAAGAGGCCAAACAGTGAGGTTACCAGGAAGGAGCCCAGCAGAATCCAGTTCCAGAAACGGCGGTGTGACTGCCTGCCGGTGAAGCCTGAAGTTGAGAGGTAAAGGGAGAAGAGGTAGATAACCAGTATGGTCACTCCTATGGGAAGGACATGATAGGTCATTGCACCTCCTGGTCGCCGAAAACATAGGCTTCATAGACAAAGATCTCCGTATCCTTGGCTTTCCATCCGTCCCATCCTATGCCGGCCTTGTCGCGGGCACAGTAACCGAGGAACTGTTCAACACTCCACCCTCTCTCTTCCGCAACCTGCGGGAGTAGGGTACCCGACCTGTAGCCTTGCTTCAGGTAGATGCCGTGTTTGCCGATCTTTATCTCGCCTGTATCACTGATTTTTTTCATGGGCCCCAGCACCGATATTTCAAGGTGGATGGCCGGATATTCGGCAGATGTCAGGTCAGGGAACCTGGGGTCGCCGAATGCCGCCTCAAGCGCCATGTCGCCAATGACCTTCCAGAGGGGTTCCGTTGAGGTGAAACGGCCGATACATCCTCTCAGGTCACCATCCTTTGTTATTGTCACAAATGCCCCCAATGGCTCCCTGAGGCGGGCGGTGAGCCTGGCAGGGGCAACGGCTGCAGGACTGGTGCCCTTCAGCCTGGCAGAGATGGCCTCCCGTGCAATGCCCAGGAGCGTCTTTCTCTCTTCTGCGGTAAGTGAGAATGCCTCTGTGGCAATGGGTTTCTTACCGGCAGATGCTTTGTTTTCCACCACTATGGCGTTGTAACCGACAACCTCATCCCTGCCTCCGCGCGGAGAGTCACCCGAGTTGGTGTAACCGACATTGCGGATGACCAGCCCGTCGCTGTTATCAGTGAGGTAGAGCAGGACAAGTCCTGCCGGCCATCCGCACATGGCAGTGGCAAGGTTCTCCGTGCCTGATGCCTCAATGCTCCTGATGGTCCTGAGGAAACTGTCGGGGTCACCCTTTAGAATGGCATCGCTGGCAAGCTTATCCACCCGGCAGGCATCTTCGTAGGAGGGATAATGCGAGAAATCACTGCTGATAATAAAAAGGTTACGGTCGTTGAACCATGGCTGCAACCCTGAGGCAATGGCCTTGAGGACACTTGTGTTCCGTGTCCCGATGAGTATGGGAATAACAGCGGGAGGTTTTTTGAAATGATACTGAATGAATGGCAGTTGCACCTCGAGTGAGTGCTCGGGACCATGGGCCTCATCCTTTTCAATGAACCACTTGTTGGTCGCCTTAAGCTTCTCACCCAGTTCCCTGTTAACCTCCAGGGTCCCCATTGGGGTGACAAGGTTGCCGGAGACGAACACGGCAGCGCCCTCAAAGGCATACCTGTGACTTACCCCGATAAGAAATATATTGTCGTAGAGGGCATCTGCAGGTACGGCAGCAAAACCTGCGGCAGCAGTGCTGCCTGAATATACATAACCTGCATGCGGTACAATTAGAGCCCTGACCTGCGCACCTGGCGGCGGCTCATCCGCTGCGGCAAAGTAGCCTGCAACATCACTCCGGAGCCTTTCACTCCCTGAAGGGTAGAAGCTGCCCGCCACAGCAGGCTGCCTGTCACGCCCGCCTCCTTGTCCGAATATGTTCATAAGCGGAATTATTAACGTTATCAGGATGAGACTAACCGTTTTCATAAAACAGCTGATACCACCTGTAAAGTTAAAACAAAAACCGAAAAAAAGAGGATGAATATCTCAGATAAGAACGATATTTTCCTTGAGCGTATTGCCGTCATCATCAATGCCATACAGCCTGATACCCACGCTGCATGTTGCATCGGCGGTTACATCCAGGAAAGGGGAGAGGGATTCCCTGACATCTTCCTCACCCATGGAGTCATACTCCTCAATATCGAAGTAAAGATGTACAAAAAGTATATGATCGCTCTTCTTGATCTTCGTCAGAACCTTCAAAATCTTCCCCATCCATATGACTGACGAGGTATTGAAATAATCAACGTTGAACTTCAGGTTTGTGCTTTCTGCCGGATTTTTAGCATATTCCGAAGCCCATTTGTAGAGTGGCTCAAAGAAACCTGATGCATTCTCCGGCAACGATTTGCCTGTAAATGTTAGATTTCCGGAACCCGCTGCAAAACTTACCTGCGGGGTTTTAGAGGTTGCCTCTACCTTGATATCCTGTAGTTTTACCATAACTTGTCTTTCTTCCCTTGTTTGGCGTTATTGCCCCAACGCAACATTATAAAGGTAACCTGTTTTTTCTGATGCTAATTCCGCATTCGTCAAATAAAATTAACTAGTTATCAACTTTTTTAAACAATTTATCCTCCGTTTGACGTGCAATTCCGGGCGAAACGTTTAGAAGGAAATACTATCTTTGCAGCCGTAATCAAAAGTGGATGGAAAACCTGCTAAGAATGGGGATAAGAGAGGCCGTCAGGAGCCTCTGGGGTACGGATGTCAATGACGACCTTCTTCAGATACAGAAGACGAGGAAGGAATTTGAGGGCGACCTGACCCTTGTTGTCTTCCCCCTGACCAGGGTGTCACGCCGCTCTCCCGAGCAGACAGCATCTGAGATAGGAGAGTACCTCGCCGGACATCTTGATGCCGTCGGCGGCTACAATGTGATAAAGGGATTCCTCAATATTTCCATTGCTCCGGCCGAGTGGGCAAAACGCCTCCAGGCAATATCATCCGTCAGCAGTTTTGGTTTCGCCCCGGAAGGCCCCGGTAACGAAACCGTGGTAATAGAATACTCCTCGCCCAACACCAACAAACCGCTTCACCTGGGACATATACGCAATAACCTCCTTGGCTTCTCCCTTTCCAGGATAAGCGGTGCGGCGGGAAACAAAGTCATCAGGACAAACATCGTCAATGACCGGGGAATACACATCTGCAAGTCGATGGTGGCATGGCAGATGTTCGGCAACGGCCAGACGCCGGCAGACGCCGGTAAAAAGGGTGACCATTTCGTTGGAGATTTCTACGTCCTTTTTGAGAAGAAATACCGGGAACAGATCGAAGAGCTTGTTGCTGCCGGATCAACTCCCGAAGCGGCCCGCGAGAATGCACCCCTGATGCTCGAAGCACGGCGGATGCTCCTGAAATGGGAGGCAGGTGACGAACAGACGGTCAGCCTTTGGCATATGATGAACAACTGGGTCTATGAAGGCTTTGACGTTACTTACAAAGCCCTGGGAGTGGAGTTCGACAAGATTTACTACGAATCTGACACCTACAAAACCGGAAGGGAACTGGTCCTGAACTCGCTTGAAGAGGGCCACCTTATCAGGAAAGAGGACGGCTCGGTATGGATAGACCTCACTGCCGACAAGCTCGATGAGAAACTGCTGCTTAGATCAGACGGCACCGCCGTCTATATGACTCAGGACCTCGGGACAGCCGTGATAAGGTACAACGACTACCATTTCGACCGGCATATATATGTTGTGGGAAACGAACAGAACTACCACTTTCCAGGTGCTGGCGCTGACCCTGCAACGGATGGGTTACCAGTGGGCAAGCGGATTGCATCACTTCTCCTACGGAATGGTGGAACTGCCTGAGGGTAGGATGAAATCGAGAGAGGGTACCGTGGTCGATGCCGATGACCTGATAACAGAGATGACGGCCACGGCTACCGCCATGTCACAGGAACTGGGCAAGCTCGGAGGTTACAGCGAGACCGAGAAACAGAACATCTGCAGGCAGATAGGACTGGGTGCACTTAAATATTACATCCTCAAGGTCGATCCGAAAAAGAACATGACCTTCAATCCTGCCGAATCAATCGACTTCAACGGAAACACCGGACCATTCATCCAGTATACGTACGCCCGCATAAGGTCAGTCATGAAGAAGGCTGAGGAGACACTTGCCGGCACTCACGAGGAGGATTGCAATGATCTGATCCCCAATGCCAAGGAGATAAGCGTAATAAAGCTGCTGAACGATTTCCCCGCACTGGTCCGGGAGGCCGCAAAGGAACTGAGCCCTGCACTCATCGCCAACTATTGCTATGAGCTGGCAAGGGAGTTCAACCAGTTCTACCACGATTTCTCCATACTGGGAGAGAATGACAGAAAACTAAGAAATTTCCGCCTGAAACTGTCAGAACTGACTGGCAGGGTGCTGGAGAGCGGTCTGTGGCTTCTTGGAATTGAGGCTCCGGAAAGAATGTAAATTATTAATTTTTAGACAATTATGTTTGAAAGCCTGAGTGAAAGACTTGAACGTTCCTTCAAGATACTGAAGGGAGAAGGAATTATTTCTGAAATAAATGTGTCGGAGACCCTGAAGGATGTCCGCCGGGCCCTGCTCGATGCCGACGTGAACTTCAAGATAGCCAAGCAGTTCACTGACACTGTCAAGCAGAAGGCCATGGGACAGAATGTCCTGAAGGCGGTGAAGCCCTCGCAGATGATCGTTAAGATCGTCCATGACGAGCTGGTGCTGCTGATGGGAGGAGAGAAGACCGACATCAACATAAAGGCAAATCCGTCAGTGATACTCATTGCAGGACTGCAGGGAAGCGGTAAAACAACCTTCAGCGCCAAGCTGGCAAAATACCTGAAGAGCAAGCGCGGCAAGAACCCGGTGCTGGTGGCCGGTGACGTCTACAGGCCGGCGGCAATAGAACAGCTGAAGGTGTTGGGCGCACAGATAGAGGTTCCTGTCTATACTGAGGATGGAAGCCGCAACCCTGTGGAGATAGCCCGCAATGCTGTAAGGGAGGCGAAGAAGAACGGCCATGACCTTGTCATCATCGATACGGCAGGCCGCCTGGCAGTGGACGAGGAGATGATGAACGAGATCGCCGCCGTGAAGAACGCCGTCAACCCCCACGAGACCCTCTTCGTTGTTGACTCAATGACCGGACAGGATGCTGTCAACACCGCCTTTGAATTCAATGAGAGGATTGACTATGACGGCGTGGTGCTTACGAAGCTCGACGGTGACACCAGGGGCGGTGCAGCCCTCTCGATAAGGTCCGTCGTCAACAAGCCCGTGAAGTTCATCAGCGCCGGAGAGAAGATGGATGCCATCGATATCTTCTATCCCGAGAGGATGGCCGACAGGATCCTCGGCATGGGCGATATCGTCAGCCTGGTTGAAAAGGCACAGGAGCAGTATGACGAGGCAGAGGCACGCAAGCTGCAGAAGAAGATAGCAAAGGACCAGTTCGACTTCAACGACTTTATCTCGCAGATACAGCAGATAAAGAAGATGGGTAACATGAAGGACCTGATGGCTATGATCCCGGGTGTCAGCAAGGCCATAAAAAACCTTGACATCGACGATAACGCCTTCAAGGGTATCGAGGCGATCATCTCCAGCATGACACCAGCGGAACGGACTAACCCGATGCTGCTTAACGGCAGCCGCAGGAAGCGTATAGCCGAAGGCAGCGGAACGACGGTGATGGATGTGAACCGCCTGCTGAAACAGTTTGACGAGACAAGAAAGATCATGAAGATGGTCGCCAAGGGAGGAGATATCTCGAAACTGGCGCAGAGAAGGCAGTAGAGGGCCGAGCGTGAAGAAATGACCCGGTGGGTCATTTTAGCGAAGGCGCCAGTTTGCAGGGATGGGAGTGGAATTTTCGATTTAAGATTTTCGATTGTCGATTTAATCGCAAATCGCAAATCGCAAATCCTTCAGGCTTTCGACTTTACAGACTTTCAGACTTTAGACTTATAGAACCATGTACCAGATCATAGACGGAAAAAAGACAGCCGCGGAGATAAGGGTCGAGATAGCCGCCGCGGTCAGTGCCATGAAGGAACGCGGTGCCCGCGTACCCCACCTCGCAGCCATACTTGTAGGTAACGACGGCGGCAGTGAAACATATGTGTCTCACAAGGTGAAAGACTGCGAAGAGGTCGGCTTCAGGTCGACACTCATCAGGATGCCCGCCTCAGTAAGTGAAGAGGAGTTGCTGGCAAAGGTCCGGGAGCTCAATGAAGACCCTGAACTCGACGGCCTGATTGTGCAGCTTCCGCTGCCTGATCATATCTCTGAAGACAAGGTCATTGAAAATATATCGCCGCTGAAGGACGTTGACGGATTCCATCCTGTGAATGTGGGACGCATGGCAGCAGGCCTGCCCACCTTCGTGTCAGCCACACCGGCAGGAATCATGGAGCTCCTGAAAAGAAATAATATACCTCTCAGGGGAGCGGAGTGCGTTGTGGTGGGCAGGAGTAACATCGTCGGCAGGCCTGTCAGCATCCTGATGTCCCAGAAAGGCGTTGATGCAACCGTGACCGTCGTTCACAGCCGTACACGCGACATCGCCGCCTCGATCAGGAGAGCCGATATCATCATCGCAGCTATCGGATCACCGGGTTTCATCACTGCTGACATGGTAAAGGAGGGCGCCGTTGTGATAGACGTGGGAACAACACGCGTGCCGGCACCGGAGACAAAGGCAGGATGGAGGCTGAAGGGTGATGTCGACTTCGACAATGTGGCCCCGTTGTGCTCTTATATAACACCCGTGCCGGGCGGGGTGGGACCCATGACAAGAGTGTCACTTCTCCTCAATACCCTTAAGGCTTGCAACAGATAAACTACTTCGCTGGCAGTGAGATGCCCGTGAAATAGAGGTCATAACCTCCTTTTCCGCCGGAACGGTCGGAGGAAAAAATCAGGAACCTGTTCTCATATTTAAGATCTATGCCAAGAACCGGGCGGTATTCGTTGGCCGTACTGTTGATCTCCGGTCCCAGGTTGACCGGGGAGCTCCATTTGCCGTTACGGAATATGGAATAGTAGAGGTCAAATCCACCTATCCCTCCGGGCATATCAGATGCAAAGACCATCTGCCTGCCCCTTATAAACGGACACTTTTCATCAGAGGTGCTGTTGATGCTGTCAACCGCAGAAAGCAATGCGGGCGGCGACGAGAACCATTCATCGAGGCCGGTGGCTGCCGGCCTTGGCATCATGTATATGTCGAAGTTGCCCGACCTGTCGGAACAGATGTAGGCAGTGTCAAGTGTGGTGCTGAGGCAGAGGTATGCATCATCTGAGCCTGAATTGAAAACCGTTGCCGGAACCGGGTCTGCTATTGCCGGGAGCGTTGTGAAAACAGGGATGTAGCTTGTAAATACGATATCCAGTCCGGCCGATGCAGTCCGCGTTGCAGCCGACATGTATTCAAGGCCGTTGCTGCCGTTGAAAAACCTGAACGGACCGAACTCGTCACCGGTTGTATTGAATGCCTTGATCAGTTTGTCGAGAAAGGCATCATTTGTAATCTCTCCGTCAATATTAAACATTCCCGTGGTCTGTCCAAAAACATACCATATAATTCCCTGCGTCAGGTCGAATTCACCGCCGGAACTTTGCCGGTTCGTTGAGAAAACCAGCGGGAGAGAGGAGTTAAGATATGAAGCCTCGATATCCATATTGTAATCGTCGAACTGGCTGTTGAGCCCGTCAAGGGCAATTACCGAGTCAGGGAAAATGCCCATCTCATAGTTGATCTTCAGGGGCTCATCATGACAGCCTGTAAGAAGATGCAGCATGAGCAACACCGGAATGAAATAGAATAGCCTTCTGTCAGACATAACAGTTGTTTATTTAATAACGTGCAGGCAAGATATTTAATATGAGGCTCCTAAAAAAAACCGGGCTTGGGGCCCGGTTTCAGAAGGTAGAATTCAGGTTAATTCTAGGGTAATATTTGGTTTGAGGGTAATCTGCTGAACTCAATTATAAGATGGAAACCGGCTGCAGAAGGTTGCGTCGCTAAAAAATTTTTTTCCAACGCACTGTTTATCATGTTTATAAAAATGGCCCCCTGTTGATAATTGATATTCTTTTCCGGTACATCGTATCGATTATGTGTTACATTTGCAAAATATTTTTGGGGAGAATGGAAGAAGAGAAATACGGTTTTGTGCATGACAGCGAGGTGGAAGAGGTTATTCTCCGTTTTGAAAAAATGCGGAAGAATAAGGAGACCTGTTATTTCGATGTGATTGAATTTGAGGCTATTATTGATTATTACCTCGAAGGGAATAATCCCATGCATGCCTTTGAGGCAACATCCCTGGCATGTGAACTCCATCCGAACTCGGTGCCCATAATGATAAGGAAGGCCCGCGTCATGCTTGAGAAAGGCAGGGCAACGGAGGCACTGGCTATTGCCAAACGCCTTGAGAGCATCGAGCCCGGCAATTACGACATATACCTGTGCAAGGGGACAGCCCTGGCAATGCTTGGCGATATCAGCGGTGCACGTCGCGTATTCGACCTGGCGCTCTCATCCGATTCAGAAGATCAGGAGACAATACTGTACAGCATAACATCGGTGCTGCAGAACCTCAACTTCCACGAGGATATGATACCATACCTCCACAGGCTCGCTGAGCTGGAACCCGATTTTCCGGCACATATCTATGACCTGGCCTATGCCTATGACAAGAAGGGCGACCACAGGACGAGCGTCAAATACTACAACGAGTACCTCGATGAGGAACCCTTTTCTGACAGTGCGTGGTATAACCTTGGCATAATATACAACAAGACAGGCGAATACGGCAAATCCATCGAAGCGTACGACTACGCGCTGGCAATCAACCCGGAAAACACCTTTGCGCTGTTCAACAAGGCGAACATACTGAGCAACCTCGAGAAATACAGCGAGGCCATGGATGTCTACCGCGAATTCGTCGAGGAGGAGCCAGACAGCCTGGAGGGACTGACATACCTGGCAGAGTGCTATGACAAGACGGGTGATGAGGTGATGGCCCGCAAATATTATACTGAGGCAATAGACATAACGCCCGATTTCCCGGATCCGTGGTACGGACTGGGCCTCCTCTCACTCACAAGGAACAGGGCAGCAGAGAGCATCGCGCCTCTGAAAAAGGCCATTGAGATCGACGCAAGCAATCCGGATTACTGGTTCTCGCTCGGGAAGGCATATATCATGACCGGCAATATAAAGGAAGCTGTCAGGTGCTACAAAAAGACACTCCTGCTCGACGGATACTATGATGAGGCGTGGATTGAGATAGGCATCGTGGTCATGATGACCGGAGCCTATAAGGGAGCCATCCGCCTGCTGAAACAGGCAAGACGGATAAGCGGAGACCTTCCCGGAATATACTTCCTCCTTGCATCAGCCTTCCTTCATACCGGCAACCTTACCGACGCCGCAAGGGCACTGATAAAGGCATCCAGGCTCGATAACGAACTGCTGGAGGAATACGCAGTGCTCCTTCCTGAAGATAAACTGACCAATGCGATGAAACGACTGTTCAGGAAAACAAACTGATCATGAAAAGAGCTGCACAAATACTTACCCATATTCCCGACAGGCCCTCGAAACCAAGAAGGGACGGACTTACAATGGTAATGGATAAGGGCCTGAGCCTCAGGGAGGCCGAGGACTTTGCGGCTGTGGGCAGCGAGTATGTCGATTTTGTCAAGCTCGGCTTCGGGACATCTGTTATTACACCCGATGTCGACAGGAAGATAAAGACCTACCATGAGGCAGGCATGACTGTCTACTTCGGAGGTACATTGTTTGAAGCATTCATCATAAGGGGTCTCTACAGAGAATACGTTGATCTGCTGAGAGAATCCGGCGTGAAAATGGTGGAGGTATCCGACGGATCATACGAGTTCGAACACAGCGAAAAACTGGAATATATCCGAAAGCTGTCAAAGGAATTTACCGTCATCTCCGAGGTGGGGTCGAAGAAAAAGAATATTGTCTTTACCCCGGCCCAGTGGGTGACAATGATGAAGGCGGAGCTTGAGGCCGGATCGGTAAAAGTCATAGCCGAAGCACGCGAATCAGGCACCATAGGGATTTATAATGACGACGGCTCGGTGAACCTTGATCTGATAAATGCAATCTCCCGCGAGATCGGCTTCAGCAACGTTCTGTGGGAAGCGCCCCTGAAACAGCAGCAGGCATGGTTCATCGTCAACTTCGGAGCCAATGTAAACCTGGGTAACATCGCCCCGAATGAGATCATAGCGCTTGAATCACTGAGGCTTGGACTGAGGAGCGACACCTTCTTCAGCTTCCTCCCTGACAGCATGAAATGAGACTCTTCGGAATCATAGGATATCCTCTCGGTCACTCATTCTCTCAAAAACACTTCACTGAAAAATTTGAAAGGGAATCGATTCCTGATCATGCATACCGCAGGTTCGAGCTCCCCGATATCTCGAAGCTTCCGGCACTGCTTGAGAGCGAGCCTGACCTGTACGGGTTCAATGTAACCATACCCTACAAGGTCAGGGTTATTGATTACCTTGATGAGATCGACCCGTTAGCCTCTGAGATAGGCGCCGTCAATACTGTCAGGGTCACCCGCCGCAACGGCAGACCTTTCCTGCAGGGCTTCAATACCGACGCTCCCGCCTTCAGGGAATCACTGCTGAAAAACCTGATTACACTTCCCGAAACGGCCCTGGTGCTCGGTACCGGCGGTGCGGCAAAAAGCGTGACTCACACCCTCATCGACCTGAATATCATCCCTATACTGGTCTCAAGAAGACCCCTCAGAGGAGGTTATCTCTACGATGAACTTCCCGGGGAGGTGATAAGCGAGGCAGGACTGATTGTCAACACCACACCCCTGGGTATGGCCCCGGCAACCGGTGCAATGCCTCTCATAGACTACAGCTACCTCAGAGAGGGGCAGTTGCTGTTCGATCTGATCTATAACCCTCCCGTGACTGCGTTCCTTCAAAGAGGTGAGCAGCAAGGCTGCCAGACAGTCAACGGAGAGGAGATGTTCCTGATACAGGCGGAACTCTCCTGGAACATCTGGAACGAACCTGTCAGATAAATATTTTTTCCGGGTATTCAATCGCTGTTAGCGCCAGCCCGTGGGCCGGGGCTGACTGGCCTGCAAGTCCGCGGTTCCTGCCGTTGAGAATCGACTCAAACTCCGCCGGAGAGAGTTTTCCCCGTCCTGCAGGTATAAGGGTGCCAACAATTGCCCTGACCATGTTCCTGAGAAACCTGTCAGCGGTTATGGTGAATATAAGCCTTCCCGGCTGCTCATCCCAGCGTGCCAGGCTGACCCTGCAGATATTGGTCTTGTTGCCGCCGTGAAGCCTGCTGAAACTGGTGAAGTCGCTGTGCTTCAATAGTATGGCTGATGCTTCATTGAGTTTCTGCAGGTCAAGCTGCCAGTAGAGCAGCCAGGCAGTGTCAGCAACAAAGGGATCCTTCTCCCTGGTGACTGTGTACTGGTAAGTGCGAGAAAGGGCATCAAACCTGGCGTTGGCTTCAGGACCGACCTTCACTATCCTTTTAACTGCGATATCGTCAGGCAGTATGCTGTTCAGGTTGTAAAGAAGCTGCCCGTCAGCATGAAGGTCATCGCGCACGGCATCAAAATGTGCGCAGAAGAACGGGGCATGCACCCCGGTGTCAGTCCTGCCGGCTCCTGTCACTGCCGTCTGAGCCGTCAGTACTGTGCTCAGCGCCTTAGCCAGGACACCCTGAACGGTGTGCTTCCCCGGCTGCAGCTGCCAGCCGTTGTATGAGGTGCCCCTGAAAGAGAGGAACATGAAATATCTTGTCATGACAGTCGTAAAACGTAAAGATAACCAAAGAACCTTGCTCCGGTAGCAGTTATTGGCTAAATTGCGTGGCCAAAAAAATGAACCGATGAATGAGCCTGTACTGAAACGCGGATTCGCAAGCGACAATAACTCCGGGGTACACCCCGCTGTCATGGAAGAGATAATGAGAGTCAACCGCGGACATACGGTAGGCTATGGCGATGACCCTTTCACGGAGAAGGCAAAAGCAATGCTCAGGGAAGCACTTGGCAATGATGCGGAGATATACTTTGTGTTCACAGGGACGGGTGCAAACGTACTTGGACTGGCGGGAGTGACACGGCCATGGAACTCCGTCATTACCGCATCTACTGCTCATATTGAGCAGGATGAATGTGGTGCTCCGGAGAAATTCACAGGGTGCAAGGTTCTGACAGTCGATACTCCCGACGGTAAACTCAGGCCGGAGATGCTGGCAGGACACATGCACGGCTTCGGGTTCGAGCATCACAGCCAGCCGGCAGTGATATCAATCTCACAGGCCACTGAGATGGGAACGGTCTATACTGCCGGTGAGATCAGGGAACTGGCTGATTATGCGCATAAACATGGACTGCTGCTGCACATGGACGGTGCCAGGATAGCCAATGCGGCAGTGACTCTGGGACTTCCGTTCAAAGCCTTTACCACCGATGCCGGCGTCGACCTTCTCTCCTTCGGCGGTACAAAGAACGGAATGATGTACGGTGAGGCAGTATGCTTTCTCAAACCTGGAGTGGCTGAAGGGTTTAAATACGTTCGGAAGCAGGGGATGCAGCTCGCATCAAAAATGCGTTTCATATCAGCACAGTATATTGCGTACCTGTCAGACGGACTGTGGAAGGAGTGCGCCACCCATTCAAACAGGATGGCAAAAAAGCTTGAAGAAAAACTTCGCGGAATTAAGGGGGTGACCATCACGCAGAAGGTCGAGTCCAACGGCATTTTCGTTATCATGCCACATGATGTCGCTGAGCGCCTGAGAAAGGAGTATTTCTTCTATCCCTGGAACGAACAGATCTCGGAATACCGTCTCATGACCAGCTGGGATACAACTTCAGATGACATTGAGCAGTTTGCTGACAGGCTGAGTATTATACTTTCAGAAATAAAGTGAAAAACCTTCCTCTCTCAGTAGTTTTTAACAGAGGCCTTAACCCGGGCACCCGGGAAATCACTCAGGGGCGATGCCGGGACGAAGCAGCATGCTGTCGCCGTAACTGAGGAACCGGTAATCAGCCGAGAGGGCATGGTTATAGATATCCTTCCAGGCGTCGCCGGTGAATGCTGCCACCAGCAGGAGCAGGGTGCTGTGCGGCTGGTGGAAATTGGTAATCATGCTGCTTACAAAGCGGAACCTGTATCCCGGGACAATGATGATGTCTGTCTTTGCTTCCAGGATTTCGGCGCCTTTCCGGTCCATGACCGCCAGCAGTTCATCAATGGCAGCCGCCGGGTCAATAACGGCATCAGACTCATACGGCTCCCACTGCGACACGGATGGTATACCCTCTGAGGGCCACCGGCCGGCTGCAGAGCTCAATCCGAGCCAGTAGAGGCTCTCAAGTGTGCGGACGGTAGTTGTACCTACTGCAGTTATCTTTCTGCCTCTGAGCCTCTTTAAAGTGTCCCTGGAGACAAAGAAATGCTCGGTGTGCATCATGTGGTCACTTATCAGCTCCGATTTGACCGGTCTGAAGGTGCCGGCACTCACATGGAGGGTAACCTCAGTTCTCTCAATACCACGCTCTTCCAGTGCACCGAGAACGGCCGGAGTGAAATGCAATCCTGCCGTGGGGGCCGCCACCGATCCGTTAATGCGGGCATAAAGGGTCTGATAGGCTGATGCATCGCTCTCCTCATCTTCGCGGCAAAGGTAGGGCGGAATGGGCATATGACCCAGGCATTCAAGTACTTCGGCAAATGAAATATTGCTTCCGGTCCATCTGAACCTGACAATGAAGGAGTCGCCCTCGGCTCCCGTTCTTTCTGCATGAAGTGTCTGCTCACTGCCGTTGTGAACAAACTGTGATTCAAGAGTACCCTGCTTCCATCTCTTAAGGTTGCCAACCAGGCATTTCCATTCTACAGGCCCTGACGAGGAGAGGCTCTCAGTGAACTCAGCCGGCTCATGAGGCTCAAGACAGAATACCTCTATCAAAGCCCCGGTCTCCTTCATGAAGCGAAGCCTGGCCCTTATCACCCTGGTGTTATTGAATACAAGCAACGTATCAGGGTCTGCCAGTTGAGGGAGCTCACTGAATACCCTGTCGGATATTTCAACGCCGTTCCATAGCAGCAGCCTTGACCGGTCCCTCTGCGGCAACGGGTACTTCGCTATCTTCTCCTGCGGGAGATCATACGAGTAATCGCTAATTTTTATGTTCCGGTAACCGCTTTTCATCTGTTCAGGTGGGCCAAAATTAGCTAAATTTGAACATAATTACAGATGCAATGAATGGTAACCGCCCTCCGAAAGGCACGCCGGGCCGGGCAGGCCCGAAGGAGATAGACCTGCACCTCAAGCCGGCGCAGTCAGTCGCGGATGTCATTGAGCGCCAGATAACCCGCTTCAGGGGAGAGCTTGAGGGGGCAATCAGGAGGGGAGAGAAGGAGATCATCTTCATTCACGGCGTGGGCAGTGGCAGGCTGAAGGAGGAGATAAGAAAGATTCTCAAGGAGGAATATCCTGCCTGCGGCTTCCAGGATGCACCCTTCAGCCGGTATGGCTACGGCGGCGCCACCCTCGTTTTCACAAGAAAGTAAAAGATATGGCTTACATCAGTTTCAATCCCTGGCTGCAGAGGCAGGAGGGCACCATCCCGGAGATGACCGACAGTGAACTCTCCCTGATCCTTGACAGGGCATGGGAAGCCTTCCGGCAATGGCGCGGCGTCAGCACCGGTACGCGGTGCGGCATGCTGAGAGTGCTGGGCAAGAACCTTCTGGCGCGACGGCAGGAGCTGGCTGCGCTGATGGCCTCCGAGATGGGCAAGCCGGTAACGCAGGGACTGGCAGAGGTTGACAAGTGCGCCCTGCTCTGTACATGGTACGCTGAGCATGCCCCGCAGATACTCAGGCCTGAACGGCGCGACTCATCCGCCGGCGAGAGCTATGTATGCCATGAGCCCCAGGGCATAATCCTTGGCATAATGCCATGGAATTTTCCCTTCTGGCAGGTCTTCAGATTCATTGTCCCGGCCTTTGCAGGCGGTAATGCGGCCCTGCTGAAGCATGCCTCAAATGTTCCCCGGTGTGCCCTGGCCATTGAAGAAGCTGTAACTGACTCAGGATACCCTGCCGGGCTTTTCAGAACCCTCTTCCCGTCACATAAGCAGGTCAGCACACTGATCGCTGACCGTCGTGTCAGGGGCGTCTCGCTCACCGGAAGCAACATCGCCGGGAAGAAGATAGCCTCTGTGGCAGGAGAGAATCTGAAAAAAATGGTGATGGAGCTCGGGGGGAGCGACCCCTTTATCGTCTTCCCGGATGCTCATCTCGAAAAGGCTGTGGAAGCAGCCGTCTATTCACGTTTCCTGAATGGGGGACAGAGCTGCATAGCGGCAAAGAGAATAATTGTCCATAATGATATTTATAAAGAATTCAAAGATAAGTTCCTGGCCGCAACAATGGCCCTCAGGACCGGCGATCCCTTTGACCCTCAGACTGAAGTGGGGCCGATGGTAAGTGTCGCTGCTGCCCGGGAGCTGGAAAGGCAGCTCCATGAATCGATCCGGGCAGGAGCGAGGCTGCTGTGCGGAGGACGGGCCGGAGAGGAGAGACCGGCTCTCTTCATCCCCGCCGTGGCGGAGGATGTGCCCCTCTCATCGCCCATGGCATGCGAGGAGACATTCGGTCCGGCAGCACCTCTTTTCAGGTTCACCACTCCCGCAGAGGCCGTAAAAATGGCAAATGACACTCCCTACGGGCTCGGGGCTGCCGTCTGGACCTCCGACGAAAGGCTGGCGATGGATCTGGCCCATGAGATAGATACGGGGACCGTCGCAATAAACGGTTTCGTCAAATCCGAACCGGGACTCCCCTTCGGAGGGGTGAAGGAATCGGGCCACGGGCGTGAGCTGGCAGTGGAGGGACTGCTTGAATTCCTCAATATCAAGACGATTAGCGTATTCAGGCCTTAATGAGGGGCCCGGGGCTCTTCCCGGTGCCACAAATTGGCGCCTCTCATCCGCATTGACCTTAAACCGCGGAAAATTGCCTATCTTTGCACCCTGGCAGGCCGGTCCGTCGCCCCTGGTCAACCGACCGGGAGAGGAAAGTCCGGGCAACAGAGAGCACCATCCTTCCTAACGGGAAGATATCCGAAAGGGTATAGCAGTGTAACAGAAAATAACAGCCTGGCCTTCGGGCCGGGAATTGGTGAAAAGGTGAGGTAAAGGCTCACCGGTCCCGGTGGTGACATCGGGAGCCGTACACCTGATGGGTTGAAAGACCATGTATACCGGCGTCCGAGGGCTGCTCGCCCGAGCCGGGGGGTAGGTCGTACGAGCCCGCAGGCAACTGCGGGACCAGATAAATGACGGAACAGATGCTCAATCCTCTTGCAGGATGCCGCATCCCGACAGAACCCGGCTTACAGGCCTGCCTAAGAAACAAAAGAGAGAGCCGCAATCGTGCGGCTCTCTCTGTCTTTATACTCCTGTCCGTGTTTAACCAGGCTCGGCAGACAGGTCCGGGACCTGCCCGAACATAAAAGTTACATTAAAGCTTAAACAACGAATCGTCAAGTACCTTGTCAAGTTCAACCTTGTCAACGGTCATACTGCCCATCTCCGTGCCGTTTACCATCTGTGTGACGACCTTAACGAACTTGGCCCCGCCAACCTCCATGTATTCCTTCATGTACGACTCAACTTCCATCACCTGTCCCATCTGCTCGACGGTTGCAACGGACTTGACGGTCAGGAAACTCTCCTTGTCGATAAAGACGGTGGTCGGCTTGCCTGCTTCATCGGTAATGATAAGCTTGTATGCCGGCTTGCCGTCAACGGCCTCCTCACCCTCAAGCTTAAGCCTGCCGGCCTTGAACGACTCAAGCAGATTGTCGCGAAACATGTTGTATTCCTGCACGCCGCTGAGCTGCTCGGCAGGTATCTCCATAGGCTCGGCCATGCCGGCAAGGGGATTCACCATAAAGCCTTTCTCACCGTCAAAGGTTGTGATGATCTCCATACCGCTGTAGGTAATGACCATCCTCACCTTGTCGGGCTTCTTGACCCAAATGTTCATGGGCATTTCAACACCCATCTGGCTTACCCTGCCCTCCATAGTGAGCGTGGTAGCCTTCTCGAGGCTCTCGATTCCATTGGCTGCATAATACTTGTTTACGATCTCATCCAGGGATTGTGCACTGCAGACTGATGCCACCAGGAGAGCTGCCAAAAGGAAAATTGACTTTTTCATAATGATTTAATTAGTAGATTTTTAAAAAGATTTAATTGAAGTTATAATCAATATAGATTTTTTTTGTATGACATCGGGCCTGGCCACCTCCGCGGCAATCCGGTGGGTTGTCTCTTCAGATTCTGCAATACTTGTACCGGCAGGTAGCAGAAAATTTCCGCCTTCACATTGTTCTGATAACGGAATATTCAATTCACTGACTTTCATGGTATAAATTTACTAAAAAATTTATTTGCCATCCGCACGATATTTATAAATTTTCTGCCATCTGGCTGAAAGTTGTTTACGGATTTCATCCTCGCGGCTGTTTGGCCCCGGTTCGTAAAATATCGACCCTGAGATCTCTTCGGGCAGATAGTTGTCAGCCACAAAATTACCCTCGAAGTCATGGGCATACTTGTACCCGGCATGATACCCGAGATCCTTCATCAGCCTTGTGGGCGCATTCCGCAGATGCAGAGGAACGGGCAGGTCGCCGTGCCTGTGCACTGCCGCAATGGCATTTTCTATAGCCATATAGGAGGCGTTGCTCTTGGGAGAGGTGGCAAGGAAAACCGCAGTTTCTGAGAGTATTATTCTCGACTCCGGCCAACCGACAAGGTTGACGGCGTTAAAGCACGCCTGGGCCAGAAGCAGGGCATTGGGATTGGCAAGTCCGATGTCTTCGGCAGCAAGGATAACCATCCTCCGCGCAATGAACTTCACATCCTCACCGCCCTCAACCATGCGTGCAAGCCAGTACACGGCCGCATTGGGGTCTGAACCCCTCAGCGACTTGATGAAGGCTGAGATGATGTCAAAATGCTGCTCTCCGTTCTTGTCATACATTGCCAGGTTCTGCTGCACATGGCTTAAAACCAGCTCATCAGTTATGATGATCTCATCACTTCCTTTTTCGGCTTCCAGCGAAACCGTAAGCTCCAGTGCGTTGTACAGTTTGCGCGCATCGCCCCCGCTGATGCGTATCAGTGCCTCGTACTCCTGAACCCTTATCCTGAGTTGTGACAGATGGAAGTCGCTGGTGAGGGACTTGTCGACTAACCCCTTAAGTATTTCATCATCAAGAGGTTTTAGCACATATACCTGGCACCTGGAGAGGAGGGGGGAGATGACCTCAAATGAGGGATTCTCGGTGGTGGCACCGATAAGCGTCAGTATGCCCTGCTCAACCGCCCCGAGAAGGGAGTCCTGCTGCGATTTGTTGAAGCGGTGTATCTCATCAATGAAGAGAATGGGGTTGGGCTTGCCGAAAAACTGCTGGCCCCTTGCTTTCTCGATGGTCTCGCGCACCTCCTTCACACCGCTGCTTACGGCACTGAGCTGGAAGAACGACCTCTCAAGCTTCGTGGCTACAATCCTTGCAAGAGTCGTCTTTCCAACCCCCGGCGGACCCCACAGAATGAACGAGGGCACATTGCCTGACTCGATTACCTTCCTGAGAACACCGTCACGACCGACAAGATGGTCCTGCCCGGCGAATTCCTCCAGGGACCGCGGTCTTAACCTGTCTGCAAGTGGCTGATTTGAAAACATATGGCTTTTCGGCAAATAGAGTTGCAAATTACCATAAAATCGCTTTCAGCGTTCTGTTTTTTGCCATTTTCAGGCAAAATATTTTCCTGGAATGAAATAAATTAATACTTTTAACAATTAAATTTCACCCAACGCATACTGTTTGAATTAAGAATTCGTTTAGTAACAGGATATTATCAAATTCCGGTAACTATGAAAAAACCTCTGCTGATCATTTTACTCATACTGGCAGTTCTGCTTTTAATTCCGGCTGTGAGCTTTATAAGATGGGCTTTCCAGGACAAGAAGCCGATAGATGTCGTTATTCTGGACAAGACTGTTCCCACGCTTGACAGACTGGGCCACCGCTCATTTGTTTATGTTTTGACCAACGAAAGATTTGTGAGAGGAGATAAGGGAGGCAGCTACTCGGTTGCAAAGGACTATTATGGCTTCGTTCCGCTGAGACCGGTGCGGGAAAAGCAGTTCAAGAAAAAGGATTTTCGTCTTACAGAACTGATAGACCTTGCAGAAAGCAATGACGCTCTTTACTTTACCGATACCTACGGGGTCTTCTTCAACGACTGGTACCAGGGGATAAAAAAGGCTCGCAGGTCACGCAAACTCTACGGTGGATTGAACAACAACGACTACCTCCTAATGTCTGAGATGAAGAAGCGCGACAAGCTTGTCATTGTTGAGTATAACACCTTTGATTACCCTACGGCAGGCCTCGAGAGGTTCAAGACGGAGGAGCTGCTGGGGATCTCTTCGAAAGGATGGATGGGACAGTATTACCCCAGTCTCGACACTCTCACTGCTGACGGCGCACCCGACTGGATGCCCGCACTCTACAGGAAACAGTACCGTGAACCATGGACATTCACCAGGCCCGGGGTGGTACTACTCAGGGAAAACAGCATCATCGTGCTTGAGGAAGGAAAGCATCTGGAGTCAGCACTCCCGATAATTAACACTCCCGAAAGCTTTGCGGTCAAGTTCAATGTACCTCAGGCAGTGGCCTTTACCAACACTTTTGACATCATTGATCCTGGCCAGAACACTGTCGTGTCGGAATTTACCCTGAAAACAACCCCGGCAGGAGATACCCTGCTTGCGGTCAATGACCTTACCTCGGTCTTCCCTGCAGTGACAATGGAACCGCTGGTACAGCGCACCTGGTACTTCTCGGGCGATTTCGCTAATAACGATGTTCCGATGTGGACTGCCAGGTTCAGGAATATTAGGAAGAGCAGCAAGGCTTTGCTCTATTCTGATCATGAAAATGATCCCAGAAGGTTCTTCTGGCTCTATTACAAGCCCCTGATATCCTCCATCTTCACGGAGTACCAGGCAAACGCAACAGGGAAATAAGACAAATGATATTACGGAGAGGGTGTCTCAAAAGGGGCACCCTCTTTTTTTGTGGATATTTGTCCCGTCCTGAAGTGGTGTTACATTAAATTGTATTGTTACGGAAACATCAGTTGCCTATCCTGCTGAACACAATGGCAGAGGTGATGTTTTTATAAAGGTTACTTCATATCTTTATATTCTGTTTTGTAACGATGAAAGCAACGATAGTACAATGCGGACTGAAGTGGGAGGAAAGGGATGCCAACCTTGCGCATATATCTTCCCTGCTTGACAGTGCAGCTCCCGGCAGCGGCATTGTAGTGCTCCCCGAGATGTTCACCACCGGATTCACCATGAACCCTGCACCTCTGGCCGAGGAGATGGACGGCCCGACTGTCAGGTGGATGAAGGCGCGGGCCGCTGCAGGCGGTTATGCCCTCTGCGGGTCCCTCATAATAGGCGAGGAGGGTGAATTCTTCAATCGTATGCTCTTCGTCACAGATGGGGGTGAAGTGACCTGTTATGACAAGCGCCATCTCCATTCAATGAGCGGTGAACATACAGTTTACAGCCGTGGCAACAAGCGTGTTGTCGTTACTTACCGTGAGTTCAGCTTCAACCTGCAGGTCTGCTATGATCTGCGCTTCCCTGTCTGGTCAAGGAACCGGGGCGACACCGACGTGATCATCTATTCAGCCAACTGGCCGGCCGTCCGCAGCAACGTATGGAAATCACTTCTCGTTGCCAGGGCCATAGAGAACCAGTGTTACGTGATAGGTGTGAACCGGGTGGGTGTCAATCCTGACGGTACGGCATATACCGGTGATTCCGCCATAATTGGTCCTAAAGGTGATCTGCTTGCCTCTCTTGAGCCAGGCACCGAGGGTGTTGTCTCAGCCGCGCTCTCGATGGAATCACTGGAGAAATACCGGACTGAAATGCCCGTCTGGCGTGATGCCGATCGCTTCGAGCTGATCTAGGGGAATAGGCAATAGGCAATAGAGGAATTTTCGATTTCAGATTTTCGATTGTCGATTTAATCGCAAATCGCAAATCGCAAATCGCAAATCCTTCAGGCTTTCGACTTTACAGACTTTACAGGACTTTAAAGACTTTCAGACTTTGAGCGCAGCGAAAAGTACTTCTGCCGGATGCAGGGCGATCCTGCCGGTACCATCCTTCACATGGTGCCTGCAACTTGTGCCCGGGGCACAGATAATGGTTTCTGCTGAAGCAGTCCTGACATCGGGGAAGAGCACCATTTCCCCTACCTTCTGCGCAAGTTCGAAATGTTCCTTTTCATACCCGAATGCCCCTGCCATGCCGCAGCAGCCCGAGGGGATCTCCCTGACCTTGTAACCCGCCGGAATACCCAGCGCCTCAATCACCGGGGCAGAGGTGGTTATCGCTTTCTGCTGGCAGTGAACATGCACAAGTACCTCAACGGCATCAGTGCGGAATGACTCCCTTGAGATTCTTCCCGCCTGAAACTCCCTGACAATGAACTCCTCAAGGGTGAAGGTCTCATCGGCCAGCTTCAGAGCCTGCTCACGGTGACCGTCACCGGCAAGGTCGGGGAACTCATCACGGAACCCCAGTATGGCCGATGGTTCAATACCCACAAGCGGCCGCTCAGCGCTTACAAGAGGGGCAAAGGTTTCAATATTCTTGATAATCAGCTTCCTCGCCTTGCGGAGAAATCCCTTTGAAATATAAGTGCGTGCGCTGGCAGCATTGCCCGTGACTATGATGCGGTACCCGAGCCCGGTAAGCAGGCGGGCCGTGGCAATCCCGGCATGGAAATCGTTGTGGTTCGTGAACTCATCAACAAACAGGCAGACCTCGCCGGAAGGGGCTTCGGGATTAAGCTTCGGGAGATTCCTTTTCAGCCACATCCTGAATGTCACCGGTGCCAGAAGGGGTATGCTTCTTTCGGAGGCAAATCCTGCCACCTTCTTGATTATCAGTGAGCTGAATCTGTTTGCAGCGAAAAAGTTGAAGATCCCCGGAATAACTGAAAAGAGGTTGTAAATACTTGGTAGTGAGGCTATCAGACGAGTACGGAGTGACGGCGGGTGCACATCGTTGTAGTGCTGCAGGAACTCCGACTTCAGCTTGGCAATGTCGACTCCTGAGGGACACTCGCTCCGGCACCCCTTGCAGGCCAGGCAGAGGTCAAGTATCTCGTAGATCTCGCGACTGTCCCACGGATTGGCCCTGTCAGCGTAAAGCATCTCCCTCATGATGTTTGCCCTCGCCCTGGTGGTGAGCCGTTCGTCGCCCGTGGCCATATAGCTGGGACACATCGTGCCTCCGATGACGCTGCTCTTGCGGCAGTCGCCCGACCCGTTGCATTTCTCCGCAGCCCTCACAACGCCTCCGCAGTCTGAGAAATCATACCATGTCTTCAGCTCCGGCGTCGGCATTCCCGGCGTATACCGCAGCGAGGTGTCCATGGGAGGGGTGTATACTATCTTGCCGGGATTGAGAATGTTATGCGGATCAAAGCTGTTTTTGATTCTCTTGTTGAGCTCAAAGTTATGCTCACCTATGATCAGCGGGATGAACTCCCCCCTCAGGCGTCCGTCGCCATGCTCGCCGCTCATAGAGCCGCGATACTTCTTGACAATGAGGGCTGTCTTCTCAGCGATAGTGCGCAGCAGCTTCGCCTCTTCCGCATCCTTGAGGTTGATGAGTGGCCTGATGTGCAGCTCTCCGGTGCCTATATGTGCATGATATACTGATTCTTTGCCGTATGAGGCAAGCATCTCTTCGATCTCCGCTACAAAATCGCCCAGTTTTTCAACAGCCACCGCACAGTCCTCGATGAGTGAGATAGGCTTGGCATCACCCGGAATATTTGACAGGATCCCCAGTCCTGCCTTGCGCAGGTCCCAGACTCTTTTCAGGTCGCCACCCCAGACCGTGGGAAAGGCATAACCGAGTCCCTCTCTCCTCATCTCAGCCTCCATCGCTGCTGCCAGAGTCGTGATCTCATCACGGCTCGCGGCGCAGAACTCCACCAGGAGCAGCGCACCGGGCTCACCTTCGATGAAGAACCTGTTTCGCTTCTGGCTCTCGACGGTGGCGGCCAGATTCAAAATGTTGGAGTCCATCAGTTCCACCGCCCAGGGCTTGTATTTCAGAGCAATCAGGTTGGCCCTGAATGCATCGTTGCGGCTTCGGAGGTGCACGCATGCAAGCGCCTTTAAAGGCGGAGGTAGGGGTACCAGCCCGAGCTTCGCCTCGGTGACAATGGCAAGGGTGCCCTCAGAACCGGCAATCAGTCGCGCCAGGTTGATACCCCGGCCTGAACCGGCGGTAAAGGGTTCACCGTAAAGCAGATCGTCAAGAGCATAACCGGTATTGCGTCGGGGTATGGTCCTGTCGGGATAATCACGCGCGATTGCATCACGGTTCCCGGCATCTGACATGATGCTGTCTATCTCCCTGTAAATAAGGCCTTCAGCTGTATTAAGAGTGCATTTATGTCTGTACTGTTCCTCAGTCAGCTCCCCGAAAACTGCTTCTGATCCGTCATGGAGGAGGGCTTTAACCTCAATTATGTGATCCCTTACAGAACCGTATACAACAGAATGAAGACCGCAACCGTTGTTTCCAATCATGCCGCCTAAGTTGCACCTGTTGGAGGTTGAGGTTTCAGGACCAAAGAGCAGTCCGTGGCTCTTCAGAATAAGATTGAGCTCGTCAGGGATAACGCCCGGCTCAAGCCTCACCCACATCTCTTCACGATTAATTTCGATGATACGTGTGAAGTGACGCGAGAGATCGGCCACTATTCCTGAACCCACAACCTGGCCTGCAAGAGAGGTGCCGGCAGCTCTCGGGATGATGCCGGTATTATGCGAAACGGCAAAGGAGAGCAGCTTCCTGAGGTCTTCCATGCTGCGCGGATATACGACCGCAACAGGCTCTTCACGGTAGATGGAGGCATCGGTTGAGTACATCAGCCTCGAGCTCTTGTCCCTTCGTAACTCACCTTCAAGAGAAGCTTCCAGAACTTCCAGGTCCGGCGTGGTAATTTCACTATGCATCTTCCGCGATTTCCAGCCTCAAAAATATAGATTTGGAGCCATCGGAGAGAACCCCTGGCGCAGTTTTCGAAAAAAATCAGCTAAAATTTGAAAAATCTGACTTTAATCATGTAGTTGATAATTGTGCGATTACACTTTTTTCGTACTTTTATCCCGACGCATTTGTTAAACTAAATTATTGATATACAATGGAATTGCTTGAACAGATCAAAATGAATGCCATTAGGCATAATAAAAGGATAGTACTGCCGGAGGGCACGGAAGAAAGGACCCTTAAGGCGGCTGATGCAGTACTGGCCGAGAACATAGCACGCATCACCCTGCTGGGAAATCCCGTGGAGATAAAGGCAATGGCAGAATCATTTGGTCTGAAGAATATAGGCAAGGCGGACATCATTGACCCGCTCGTCCATCCGAAAAAGGAGCAGTACATCGACCTGATGGTTGAGCTTCGCAAAAGCAAGGGACTGACCAGGGAGGAAGCTTCAAAGCTGATCGAAGATCCGCTCTACCTGGGAGTGATGATGATAAAAAGCGGGGATGCCGACGGTGAGGTGGCCGGCGCCAGGAATACCACGGGCGATGTCCTCAGGCCTGCTTTTCAGTATGTCAAAACCGCCCCTGGCATTTCAGTAGTCTCCGGGGCTTTCATTATGATTTTGAAAGACAAGGAGTTTGGTGCTGACGGTATCATCGTTTTTGCCGACGGAGCCGTTCATCCTGACCCCACTGACAGGGAGCTTGCAGAAATAGCCGTGGCAACGGCAAGAACCACAAAGGCAATCGTGGGTGTTGAACCAAAAGTAGCGCTGCTGAGCTTTTCAACGATGGGCAGTGCAAAACATCCTCTGGTCGACAAGGTTGTGAGCGCCACCAAAATGGCAAAGGAGATGGCCCCCGAATTCATGTTCGAAGGTGAACTTCAGGCTGATGCAGCCCTGATAGAGGCCATCGGACAGAAAAAGGCCCCGGGAAGCAAGATAGCAGGCAAGGCAAACGTCCTGGTCTTCCCCAACCTCGAATGCGGCAACATTGCCTACAAGCTGGTTGAACGACTGGCCCACGCGCAGGCGATAGGACCTGTACTGCAGGGCATGGCAGCACCGATAAACGACCTCTCGAGAGGGTGTTCGGTAAGTGATATCATAAACGTAGTAGCCATAACTGCCAACCAGGCAGCAGGCATAACCAGATAATAACCAGGGATAATGACAATACTAGTACTTAACTGCGGCAGCTCTTCGATAAAGTATCAGCTGTTCAACATGTCAAACAATGCCGAGGTCCTGGCAAAAGGACTGATTGAACGCATCGGGCTGACCGACGGCATTCTTACTCACAAACCAACCGGAAAGGACAACTACAAGGTGGTGCTTGACATCCCTGACCATACCATCGGTATCAACATGGTCATGGAAGCGCTGGTAAATCCTGTTCACGGTGTCATCAAAAGCATTGGAGAGATAAAGGCTGTCGGCCACCGGGTGGCACACGGCGGGGAGAACTTCAAGGAATCGGTCCTGATTGACAATGACGTAAAACGCGATATAGAGAGGTGCGCTGAACTGGCACCCCTGCACAATCCTGCGCACCTGAAGGGAATTCTCTCATGCGAAAAGCTGCTTCCGGGCATACCCCAGGTGGCGGTGTTTGACACTTCATTCCACCAGACCATGCCTGACTACGCCTTCATGTACGCCATACCTTACGAGTACTATGAGAAATACAGGATCCGCAAATACGGTTTCCACGGCACCAGCCACAGGTTTGTTGCAGAAAAGGCCTGCAGGATACTCAATATGGATCTGCATAAATCAAAGATCATCACCTGCCACCTTGGCAACGGCGCCTCCATTACAGCCATCGAATACGGGAAATCGATAGACACATCCATGGGATTCACCCCTGTCGACGGACTCATCATGGGTACCCGCACCGGTGAGATCGATCCGGGAGTGCTTCTCTATCTTGCTGACAAAGAGGAACTAAGCGTCAGCGGTGTGAATAACATGATCAATAAGAAGAGCGGCGTGGCCGGCATATCACAGCTCTCATCCGATATGCGCGACCTGGAGATTGCGGCCAATGAAGGCAACCCCAAAGCCCTCCTCGCACTAAACATGTACGCCTACAAGATCAAGAAATTCATCGGAGCCTACGTGGCGGCCATGAACGGCATTGACCTGCTTATCTTTACGGCAGGCGTGGGAGAGAACGACTTCAACGCAAGGAAGATGATCTGTACCGGGATGGAATATCTCGGAATAGAGATCAACGCTGAAATCAATCACGGAGTGAAGGGAAAAGACCTGGTTATCTCCACACCTTCTTCTAAAGTTAAAGTCATGGTGGTCACTACCGACGAGGAATTCGTGATCGCATCTGATACTAAAGCAATAGTTGAGAAGCTACACCACTAAACCCTGTATATCATGGTCTTAAAACACCTCTCGCAACTTAAGGAACTGCTTGTTGACAAGCCGACCAGAAGGATGGTCCTTGCGGCGGCAGAGGATCATAATTCACTCACCTCTGCCCTGATGGCAGCCAGGGATGGGTTTATCGAACCGATCCTTGTCGGCGACAGGGAGGCAGTCCAGAAAATTGCATCGGATCATGGACTGGACCTGAGCAGCCTCAGGATGATCCATGAGCCTGACACCGACATGGCGGTGGAAATTGCCGTTAAAATGGTGAGAAGCAACCAGGCAGACATCCTCATGAAGGGAAAGGTGGGAACATCATCGCTGCTGAAGGCTGTGCTTAACAAGGAGTGGGGACTGCGCTCCGGTGCGCTTCTCTCTCATTTTGCGATCTTTGAGGTGGAAGCATATCATAAACTTATAGCTGTCACTGACGTGGCAATGAACATTGCTCCCAACCTGCAGGATAAAATAGCTATCGTGAATAACGCCGTAGCCTGCCTGAATAAGCTTGGCATTGACATGCCCAAGGTCGCAGTGCTCGGAGCGGTTGAGATGGTCAGCGAGAATATGCAGGCCACCCTTGACGCCGCGCTGCTCTCAAAGATGAACCAGCGTGACCAGATAAGGCACTGCCTGATAGACGGGCCGCTGGCCTTCGACAACGCCATCAGCCTCGAGAGCGCCCAGCACAAGGGCATCAGGAGCGACGTGGCGGGCGATACTGACCTGCTTCTCATGCCTGACATAGAGGTGGGCAACGTCCTGTACAAGTCGATGGTCTTCTTTGCTCATGCAGGTGTGGCTGCAGTGATCCTCGGAGCCACCGCACCGATAGTCCTGACCTCGAGGAGCGACTCAGACCAGGCGAAATATTACAGCATCCTGCTCGCCGCCGCAATCGCCAGACCAGAGTAATATGATAACCAGCCTCGGACAGATGGCTGACGCTGTCAGGTCAGCCGGGAAAAAACAGCGAATAGCTGTTGCCTGGGCCCAGGATCCGAATACTGTCGGATCATTGTACAGGGCTGTCAGTGAAGGCTTTGCCGAGGCGCTGATGATCGGCCGCAGAGAGCAGATACTCAAAACGTGCAGTGAGACAGGCGCTGATCCCGACCGCTTTACAATAATTGAGACAACAGATGAAAAGGAGGCCGCTGCCCTGGCGGTCAGCATGACCCGATCCGGCGAGGCCGACATTGTCATGAAAGGGCTTGTAGGTACTGATAAGTTTCTCAGGGCGGTGATGGACAAGGAGAAGGGACTCCTTCCTCCGAAAGCCGTGATGAGTTATGTCTGCGCCGTTGAGATACCGGCATACCGTAAACTGTTGTTTATCACCGATACAGCAGTTATTCCGTTTCCCGACCTCGACCAGAAGGTGGCAATGGCAGAATATGCAATCACCATGGCCCGCAGGTTTGGCATTGAGAAGCCCTCCGTGGCGCTGATCGGGGCATCGGAAAAGGTCAGCAGCCATTTTCCCAACACCCTCGACTATTCGGTTATGTGCAAGATGGCTGAGCGGGGACAGATCTCACCGTGTGTCATGGACGGTCCCGTTGACCTCTTCCTGGCATGTGACCCTGCCAGTGTGAAGATCAAGGGTGTTGACACACCGCTGGCCGGGAATGCAGATATCCTGCTTTTCCCATCACTTGAGGCATGCAATCCGTTCTACAAGGGACTGATGCTCTTCGGTGGCGGAGAACTGGCCGGGATGATATGCGGAACCACAAAGCCTGTTGTGCTGATGTCAAGGAGCGAAAGCGAACTGTCAAAATACTACTGCGTGGCACTGGCATGCCTGATGGCAATGCCCAAAAACTGACTATCATGAAAGAAAAACTTATACTGGCTGTCAATCCCGGCTCAACCAGCACAAAGTTTGCATTGTACGACGGCAATGAACAGCTCTTCGAGAAGACGCTGAGGCACACTGCCTCGGATCTGGAGGGATTTCACAGGATGACGGACCAGCTGCCTTTCAGGTACAGGGTGATAATGGAGGCTCTCAGCCAGGAGGGAACGGATCTTTCTTCGGTTTCGGCCGTTGTGGGCAGGGGAGGACTTGTCAATCCGATCGAATCGGGCATCTATGAGGTCAATGAGCTGATGAAGAAGCACCTGGCTGATGCTGTAAACGGTGAACATGCCAGCAACCTGGGTGCACTCCTGGCAGACATGATCGTGCCGTCAATGCCTGGGGCAAAGGCGTATATAGTTGACCCGGTTGTGGTTGACGAGCTGGAGCCTCTGGCCCGGCTGTCAGGCCACCCTCTTATCGTGAGGAGATCGATCTTCCATGCCCTGAACCAGAAAGCTGTGGCAAGGATCTATGCTGCCTCTCTGGGAAGGGAGTACGAGGATATGAACCTCGTTGTGGCGCACATGGGAGGCGGCATAAGTGTCGGCGCCCACCGCAGGGGAAGAGTGGTGGATGTGAACAATGCCCTGAACGGCGACGGCCCATATTCGCCCGAGCGCAGCGGCGGACTGCCTGCATCGCAGCTTGCGGAATTATGCTTCAGTGGCAGGTATACATCTGCTGAGGTGAAAGCCATGCTGGCCGGCAAGGGCGGACTGGTGGCATATATCGGAACAAACAGCTTTCAGGAGGCCAATCGCCGTGCCGATGAGGGTGATGAGCAGGCCAGGCTGGTCGTGGAGGGCTGCAGCTACCAGACAGCCAAGGAGATAGGGGCAATGGCGGTTGTGCTGCGTGGGGAGGTTGATGCCATCATTCTTACAGGTGGACTGGCATATGATCAGCGGCATGTTGAGCGGATCACAGGTATGGTCAAAAGTATTGCCCCGATATTTGTTTATCCCGGCGAAGATGAGCTCAAGGCGCTGGCGTTCAATGGATTTCTCGCCGTTACCGGACGGATAGCGGTGAAGGAGTACAGGGGCTGATAGTTGAAAGTCTTGAAAGTCGAAAGTCTGTAAAGTCCTTAAAGTCGAAAGTCTCGAGGATTTTCGATTGCAGATTTTCGATTGTCGATTTAATCGCAGATCGCAAATCGCAAATTCCTCTGTTGCCTAAGGCACAGAAAGTGCCACCGGCAGTATCTTCCCGTTGAAGAACTTATTTCCGTTGACTGCGAAATCAGCTATATACTGCGCCATTTCAGCAGGTGACACCGGTGCAGAGAAGCCGGGAAAGGCCTGGTTGAACATCTCCGTCTGAACGGCTCCCGGACAGAGACAGTTGAATGAAATGCCCCTGTCGGCATACTCTGCAGCCAGACACTCAGTAAGGATCGCAAGTGCTCCCTTCGAAGCGCTGTAGTAGGATAGTCCCGCAAACTTCATACTGCCCTGAAAGCCACCCATACTGCCTATGTTCAGGACATGCGACCCCCTGGTCATCAGGGGCAGGAGCTCAGCCGTCATGGCAGCGGCAGAGGTGAAATTTACAGCTACAAGTGATGCTATCTCATCTCCGGTGTGCTCCTCAAATGGCTTGTTGACCAGGTAGCCGGCGTTGTTTATCAGGATATCGACCCTGCCCGCTTCTTCACTGAGCCGCTTTCCAAGCCCTCTGAGCAGCGATCTGTCTCCGGTAATATCAAACGGCACAGCAGTGATATTCCCGTTCTGACAGGCTTCTTCAAGGCTCCTGAGCGCCTCTTCACTGCGGGCAATGGCGTAGATCCTGTGATCTGGCACCTGTGCCAGGATGAGGGCGACCTCTCTGCCGATACCGGACGATGCTCCTGTAATAACTATATTCATCTTATTTTCAGTGTTTTAATTCAAATGTTGATTTTTTTACCGGGAACAACTACGGTAAATGTACTAATTTTGGTTTTATTTGTAGCCTCAAAACGTGGTGTCTGCTAAGGATGAAGAAGTGCCTGATAATTATAGCCTTCCTGTTAATGGCCATTGGAGCCGCGGGACAGGAATTTGGGACACGGGTGCCGGAACAGAAGCCTCCGGTCAGACAGCGTCTCTTTTTCGGTGGGTCGTTCGGCCTCCAGTTCGGGACTGTGACAAATATCGAAGTATCTCCCCTGGTGGGAATATGGCTTCTGCCACGAGTGGCCATTGGGGCAGGACCGTCGTTTCAGTTCTATGATGATCCCTATGGCAGCACTACTATATACGGCGGCCGGGCAATGCTGCAGTTTAACATAATACAGGATCTGAACAATCTTATTCCACTGGGGTTAAATACAGGGATATTCGCCCACGGGGAATATGAGGCCCTGAGCCTTGAGAAGGCTTTCTTCACAACCACCCCTGAAAGCAGTGGCCGGATCTATTACGGAAGCTTTCTTATCGGCGGAGGAATATCGCAACCGACAGGCAGACGATCGAGCATGAACATCCTTTTTCTCTGGAACCTGTCGGAAAATATCTATGGACTTTATGACAATCCGGAGATCAGGATTGAGTTCTACTTTTAATGAATATGATTAATGTTAATGCAAATAAAATAAGATAATTATGAAACTTGAGAATGATAAATTTGTCTCGCTGGTATACACTCTTCACGAAGGAGACAAGCAGGGCCGGGTAATTGAAACTGTTGAGGAGTCGGCTCCCCTGACTTTTGTGTTCGGAACGGGCCGGCTGCTGCCTGCCTTCGAAGCAAACCTGGCCGGTCTGGAAGACGGAGCGGCGTTCGACTTCCGCCTGGCAGCCGCAGACGCCTACGGCGAGATGCGCGAAGAGATGGTTATCAGCCTCCCCAGGAATATCTTTGAGGATGAAGGCGTTCTCCGCAGTGAGATATGCTACGTGGGTAACAGCGTCCCCATGATGGATTCACAGGGTAACAGGATGAATGGTGTGGTTGTTGAGATTGGCGATGCCTTCGTGAAGATGGATTTCAATCACCCGCTGGCCGGCACTGACCTCTATTTTTCCGGCAGGATTGCCGGCGTACGTGAAGCTACAGCCGAAGAGCTGATGGGACCATCGTCAGACGGCTGCTCATCTTGCGGCAGCAAGAGCAGTGGCTGCGGCGGTAGCTGCGGTTGAAACCAGCCGGCAGTCGGCAGTCGACAGAAATTAAGAATTAAGATTTAAGATTTAAGAATCAGTCTGTTATACTTGATGGTCAGACTGAGACTGTGGACTGTGGACTGCCGACTGAGGACTGTTTATTCATCAAACATTTAACTGCTCCCCCTCAGACTTGGCAATGATTACCGCCGCGCAGGTGTCACCGTAGACATTGATGGTGGTGCGGAACATATCCAGGATACGGTCAACCGCAAGTATCAGTCCGATACCTTCCAGCGGCAGCCCCACGGCATTCAGCACTACAGCCATCATTACCAGTCCTGCCATTGGTATGCCTGCCGACCCTATAGCTGCCAGCAGAGCGGTGAAGATCACCACCATCTGCTGACCGAACGTCAGGTCGATTCCATAAGCCTGGGCAATAAACATCACCGCCACACACTCATAAAGGGCAGTGCCGTTCATGTTGACTGTCGCTCCCAGCGGCAATGTGAAACTGGCTATCTTGTTTGACACGCCGTCCTTTGTCTCTACAGTCTCCATCGTCAGCGGAAGCGTCGCATTTGAAGACGAGGTGGAGAAGGCCGTCAGGAGTACCGTTGTCATGTTCTTCATATGCTTAACAGGATTGGCCCTTCCCATCAGCCTTACCATCAGGGGCAGGGTGATAAACCCATGAATTAGAAGTCCTGCCAGCACGGTCAGAAAGTAAATGCCCATACTCCCGATTATCTCACTGACATTGTTTCCAAGATTTATCTGCTGTGAGATCACCTTTGCAATTATGCTGAAAACGCCAAGGGGTGTGAACCGGATGATGAACATCGTGATCTTCATGATCACATCCAGGATTGCATTGAGCACATCCACAATCAGTACGCGCGACTTCTCACCGACACGGGTGGTGAAGAAACCGACCAGGATGGCAAAGAAGATGATGGCAAGCATTTCGCCTTCAGCCATGGCTTTCACGACATTCGATGGAACGATGTTGATAAGGGTTTGTCCGAAACTCTGCTTACCGGTAGTGATATCTTCAAGTGGAACCTGAAGACCGAGGTCGGCCCCGATCCCCGGTTTGATGAGCTGCACCAGGAAGAAGCCCGTAACAATTGCTATCAGGGTAGAGAAAAGATAGAACCCCATGGTCTTCAATCCCAGTCGCCCCAGGTTCTCCGCCGTGCCAACGCTGGCCACTCCGGTAGCGATGGAACAGAATATCAGGGGCACAATGACCATGTTGAGTGCCCTCAGGAAAATTTCCCCCATCCAGCTGGTGTACTTTGTCAGGTGAGGGAAGAAGTAACCGAAAAGGCCACCCAGCAAAAGCATTATCAAAATCTGCCAGTGCAGAGCAAGAGAGAATTTTCCTTTTACCATATGACAATATTTTCTTTGAGGAGTAGCCCTGACATGATGCCAGGATCATTAACCGGATGAAGATAATTAAAAGATTACTCCGAAAAAGATGTTTTTCGCTATGTTCCCGGATTTTAAAATTTTGACATCGGGGCGGGAGCAGGGCAAAATATTCAATTCTCAGCGACTTGAGCTTTTTACGGAATAAAATGAACCTGCCCCCTGTCATTAAGCTCACTTGAATGGCTGACAGACCCTTAATTCACAATTGTAAAGGCCTATTAGTTACGACAAAGAGACAAATGTAATTACATATGTAATCGTTACTCCTGTACATTTGTAAGATTATATTGCATATACATTTATTAAATCATAATGTACTATATATCAATACAATATATAATATATATTAAATAACAATAAAGGCATCGTAACACTGATTGGCTCCTTATCTTTAGAAATGCTATTATTGCGCGACTTAAATGACATATAATCAATGATAAATCAGTTCTAAACTCAAGTAATAGTCCTGATTATTATCCTGACAAAGACGTTATAATGACTACGAGTATATATCTGAATACCTCCTGGCTTATAAGACTAAATTACAGTTGTCATTAAATATAATTACACATGTAAATTAAATAGTAGTTACATTTGTAAAAACAGAATAAAGCTATGAAAGACCGGATCCTTGCGTTTTTACAAAGCGAGAACAAAAGTTATGCTCAATTTGCCGAGGAAATAGGGGTTCAGCCGTCGGGAATATCCCATATTCTCTCGGGCAGAAACAATCCCAGCCTGGATTTTGTGATCAAGATGCTGCAGAAATATCCCTCCCTCTCAGCCGAATGGCTGCTGTTCGGCCGCGGCCCTATGCTAAGGTTTGCATCGCAGCCTACACTCTTCGATGTTGAGCCTCCAATAAGCAGATCTGAGGAAGTAAGCAATGGGATGCCTCCCAATCCCTATTCAGTCGGCTCAAATGCAGCTGAAGGCCGGGAAACGGCATCAGACGAGCAATTATTGCCGGAGGAGCAGTCCGGAGATCTGCAAAAGAGGCTTACAAGGGTTCTCTTCTTCTATTCGGATAAAACTTTCAGAGAATACAGGCCCTCCTGAAAGAATCTGCTCAAATTGTCTAATTTTGCAGCCAAAGTGATCCTGATGAAAAAGAGGATTGAAGATCTTACAATTACAGGAAACCGAAGGCTGGGCGAGAGTTTCTTCGTTTTAACAGTCTCTTCTTCAGATCGTTTACCAGAGATAGGACCGGGACAGTTCGTACAGGCACTGGTCACTGACAGTCCCACAACCTTCCTGCGCAGACCTCTCTCGGTCCATGATGTCGACAGATCCGCAAACACTATGTCTCTTCTTATTCAGATAGCAGGGCCCGGAACGGATAGGCTCTCCAGGCTCAATAAGGGAGACACGATCAACCTGATTTACCCCCTGGGAAACTCATTCACAATGCCATCGAAAGGAGAGAAGGTGCTCCTTACCGGAGGTGGCTGCGGGATGGCTCCGTTATTATACCTTGGCCGCAGGATCAGTGAAGCTGGCATTGAGCCTCAGTTTGCACTCGGATTCCGTAACCGTTCAAGGATCCTTGAACACAGTGAATTCCTGAAACTTGGAACAGTGCACCTATCAACAGAAGACGGATCGGAGGGTCACAGGGGATTTGTAACCGACATACCTGCTTTCAGGGAGGGTCAGTGGGACAAGGTCTACTGCTGCGGTCCGGAACCCATGATGAAGGCTGTTGCCGGGGTCTGCCGCGAGAGAGGCATATTCTGCGAGGTTTCACTTGAGAACCTTATGGCATGCGGCATGGGCATATGCCTCTGCTGTATCGTCCCCACAACCTCCGGAAATCTGTGCTCATGCATTGACGGACCGGTGTTTAACATAAACGATCTGAAATGGCAGACCTCCGGATAAAGATAGGGTCACTTGAGTTCAGGAATCCTGTCATCCTGGCTTCGGGCACATGCGGTTACGGTGCCGAACTCGACGATTTCATGGACATGGCACAACTCGGCGGGATCATCGTCAAGGGCACAACCCTTGAACCCCGGGAAGGAAACGCCTATCCCCGCATGGCGGAGACGGCCTCCGGCATGCTGAATGCCGTGGGCTTGCAGAACAAGGGTATCGATTACTTTGAAAAGAATATCTATCCGCATCTCGCGAAGTATGACACCCATGTCATAGTAAATGTGAACGGCAATACGGTGGAAGAATATGTTGAACTCTCCTCCCGCATTGACAGGCTTGATGCCATCCCTGCCATCGAACTGAACATCTCCTGCCCCAACGTCAAGAGGGGCGGCATGATCTTCGGCACCAATCCTGCCTCGGCGAGGGAGGTGATCGCCGCGGTCCGTAAAGCCTACAGCAAGACCTTGATAGTCAAGCTATCACCCAATGTCACCGATGTTACGGAATTTGCACGCATCTCCCAGGAGGAGGGAGCTGAAGCTGTCTCCCTTGTCAATACCCTGCTGGGAATGGCCATCGATGCCAGGACCATGAAGCCGAAACTGTCTACCATAACCGGAGGTCTCTCCGGCCCAGCCATTAAGCCTGTGGCCCTGAGAATGGTATGGCAGACCGCAAAGGCTGTCACTATCCCCGTCATAGGGCTGGGTGGCATCATGAATTCGGAAGATGCGCTTGAGTTTATTATGGCTGGCGCAACAGCCATCCAGATAGGGACAGCCTCTTTCATCGAACCACGGACAGCAACCACGGTGGTGCAGGGAATAAATTCATTTCTTGATAAAAATGATTTTCACTCTGTCAGCTCAATTACCGGAGTTATAAATTAGGATTTAAGTCTATTTTGCTTTAAATTTGTAAAATTAATGGCGAAATATTAATCATTAACTAAATTATAACAAGTAATCATGGCAGAAAATTTGCAGATTGACAATCTGGACAGAAAGATCCTGGACATTATTACCAAGAATGCAAGGATACCTTATCTTGAGGTGGCACGCGATTGCAACGTGTCAGGTGCGGCAATACATCAGAGGGTCCAGAGACTGATACGTATCGGTGTGATCAAAGGATCGGAATTCAGGGTTGATCCGATAATGGTCGGATTCAGGACCTGCGCATACATAGGCCTGTATCTTGACAATCCGGGGAAATACAAGGAGGTGATCAAGAAGCTGAAGGATATTCCGGAAGTCATAGAATGTCACTATACCACAGGTAATTACTCACTCTTCATAAAGGTTTATACCCGCGATAATGAGCACCTTCGCGAGGTGCTGACCGAAAAGATACAGGCCATTACGGGAGTGACAAGGACCGAGACACTGATATCCCTCGAAGAGTCGATAAGCAGGCAGATACCGGTGCTTTCAAAATAGTAAGACACTAATAAGTAGTTAGTTAAAACTTCCTGAAGGCACAAATAAATGTGCCTTTTTTTGTTTTTCTTCCCGGATTATTCTAAATTTATGGAAAATAGATGCTATGAAAGAATCCAGGTTTTCATTGTTGCTTGTGGTTGTTTTCTGTATCGCAGGTCTTCATAGTTGTGAGTTGTTTAAGGACTTCAACGACGAATGTGATGCAACAAAAATGATCGAGGTCAGAGAACCTATTATTTACCTTAGAACAATTCTCCCTCCGGGAACCATGAATACCAGCTCGGAGATTAACTATAAATTAAATGATGCCACTTATGTTCAGGTTTCTGGTTCAATACAGAAGATATACTGCAACGGGAAGAAGAGCGGATACTTTACTTTTAGCCATAATCTATATCCTCGTGATTATTCTTTTGACGAACTGACAGCTGGTTTGTTCCTGCCGCAGCCTTACCAGTATAAATTCCAGAATGACCTCGACAAGCTGTTGGTCATTGTTACTTATAAAGCATGGTTCGGGGATGGCGCAATCTATGAAAGCCATACTTTCCCTATTGAATACTTCTACAAGGATATCAGGTATGAAGTAAATCTGACAAAATTCTATATCCTCATGAATGATCTCCTAAGCCAGACTCAGTGGCGGAAAGTGACTTCATAGGACATCGTCAGCTTTTACCGAAAACCATTATTTGTTAAGCTCCGACAGGATAAAATTGACGCTTAATTGCGGCAGGACATGGGAGATTCGCCGCCTGACGACGGCTTAGATGCCGCAACTGTCCAGGATTATGTTTCCGGCATGATCACCTGTCATGGAATCAAAAAGCATCCCGACTGCAGTGGTGGCGGTTCGGGTAATTACCCCAAAAAAAAGGCAGCCTTTCGGCTGCCGTGTGATCCGAAGCGACCGTTAAGTCCCGACATAGTATGTCGGGATAGGGAGCTGTCAGACTGCAGGGGGGGGAGAATCACGTAAAACAAAAAAAGGCAGCCTTTCGGCTGCCGTGTGATCCAGCTGGGGCTCGAACCGGACCGAGCGTTAAGGAATTGCCCAGGGGGGCAATTCCAGCGAAGGTGCCAGCCTGCAGGGCGGAGGGTTCGAGAGCAGATACAAAAAAAGGCAGCCTTTCGGCTGCCGTGTGATCCAGCTGGGGCTCGAACCCAGGACCCCATCCTTAAAAGGGATGTGCTCTACCAGCTGAGCTACTGAATCTGACCTTTTTTTTGCGAGTGCAAATGTATGGTAAAAAAACTTCCGATCAAAAGAATTACCCGTCTTTTACCGAAAAACATAAAAAAATATTAACCTTTCCGGATCACCCTAAATTGTGATTATATTTATCGCCCATCTGAAAGGGAATGAAACGCAATATCTTCAAAGATAAAGTTGTTATTGTCACCGGAGCATCGTCCGGCATCGGCAGAGCCACAGCTCTCGAGTTCGCACGCAACGGGAGCAGGGTGGTCATCGCCGCCCGTTCAGCCGAAAAACTGGCTCTCCTGGAGAAGGAGATCACCGCCATGGGCGCAGAGGCACTGTCGTGCGTGACCGATGTCTCCATTGAGGATGATTGCCGGAGAATGGTTGAGGCAACTGTCATGAGATTCGGTACGGTGGATATCCTCATCAATAATGCCGGAATCTCAATGAGAGCTTTATTTGACGATGTAGATATCTCTGTCTTAAAGAGACTTATGGATGTCAATTTCTGGGGAACTGTCTACTGCACAAAATATGCTCTTCCCCATATTGTAAGAAACAGAGGGTCAATAGTGGGGGTCTCATCCACTGCAGGATTTCACGGCCTGCCTGGCCGCACCGGTTACTCGGCCTCGAAGTTTGCAATGCACGGATTCCTCGAGACTCTCAGAATCGAGAACCTGAAGGAGAAACTGCACGTCATGATCATAGCCCCGGGCTTCACGGCATCAGAGATACGCAGAAACGCTCTCCGGGCTGACGGTACTCCCCAGGGAAACTCGCCCAGAGAAGAAAAGAAACTGCATTCTCCTGAATTTGTTGCTAGCTGGGTCCTCAGAGGCATAAGGAAAAAGAAAAGGAACAAGATCATGACATGGGCAGGCAGGTTTACCGCACTGCTGCAGAGGATCATACCTGCACTGGTAGACTATGTCTATTATCTCGAGATGAAGAGAGAGCCCGACTCACCTCTCAAATAGCAGTCATGGCAGATTTAGCTGTACAAATACGGAGCAGGCAGAGCCTGGTGCTTAAAGCGCTACCCGGACCTGTCACGGAGGCTGATAAAAAATCACTGAACCTGGCAACCGACATTGCCAGGGCATACTACCCCGATAACAGGAAATACCTGGGTGAACCCCTGGCACTCTATTACATGGAGCTGGCCAGGGTGACTGCGGGTGAGATAGGCCTGACGCTTCCGGCTGTAATGAGCGCATTGCTCTCGGGTGTAAGTGAGGAGAGCCCGCAGTGGGAGCAGATTGACTCTCTCAACGACCCGTCCATTAAGACAGTGATAAAGGGACTGTCGCGCGTGACAGCCCTGAAGGGACGCGACTTCACAGGTCAGGCAGAAAACTTCCGAAAGCTCCTGCTGACACTCGCCGACGACGGGAGGGTCATCCTGATTGCGCTGGCAGAAAGACTTCTGATGGTTCGCCGGCTCGACTGGCTGCCGGAGAAGGAGCGCCTGCCGGTGGCCTCGGAGACATACTTCCTCTTCGCACCTCTGGCCCACCGTCTCGGGTACTATAACATCAAGTCGGAGATGGAAGATCTGGCCATGAAGCTCATGGAACCTTCCGAGTATCATGAGATAGAGGCCAGGCTTAAGCAGACCACCACCTCAAGGAACAGGCTCATAAGGGAATTCTCGCAACCTGTAAGGGAAAAGCTCGACGCCCTGGGCATGAAATACGAGCTTAAAAGCCGCACAAAGTCAATACACTCCATCTGGCAGAAGATGAAGAAGCAGGGAGTGGCCTTCGAAGAGGTATTTGACATCTTCGCCATACGTATCATCATTGACACGGACCCTGCACATGAGAAATCGTCATGCTGGCAGGTCTATTCGGTGGTTACCGACCTGTACCAGCCTGACCCCAGCCGCATGCGCGACTGGATATCCGTGCCGAAGACAAACGGTTATGAGTCGCTTCACACCACCGTGGTGACTCCGGCAGGTAAGTGGGTGGAGGTCCAGATACGCACCAGGCGTATGGATGAGATAGCCGAGAACGGCCTCGCTGCCCACTTCCGCTACAAGGGACTCAGGGGCGACGGTGGCCTTGATGCCTGGATGGCACAGATGCGCGAAGTGCTGGCTACCGTTGACAAGGAGGGAAGTGACTTCCTCGGCGAGATAAGACCCGGCCTCTACTCCGACGAGGTCTTCGTCTTCACCCCCAAGGGAGAAGTGCGGCAACTGCCCGCCGGTGCCACACTGCTCGACTTCGCCTTCGATATTCATACGGAGGTGGGTTCAAAATGCATCGGTGGCAAGGTCAACGGACGCAACGTGCAACTCAAGCAGAAACTGCAGAACGGAGACCATGTGTCAGTCATCACCTCGGTGAAACAGTCGCCCAAACGCGACTGGCTGTCGTTTGTAATCACCAACAAGGCCCGCGCCAAGATCAGGCAGGCGCTCAATGAGGAGAAGTTCAGGGTGGCAGCTGAGGGAAAGGAGATACTTACAAGGAGACTGAAGAACTGGAAGATACCTTACGGCGACACTACCGTCGTCAAGCTCATACAGGAATACGGCTTAAAGACTTCCCAGGACCTCTATTTCAGCATAGCGATAGGTGAGATCGATCTGCTGCAGGCCAAGAAAGTGTTGCTTCGGCCTGAAGGACATACCGAAGAGGAAGTACCCAAACTCCCCGAACCACAGCACCACGAGGAGATCGGGACCGGCGGATCTGATTATCTTGTTATAGATGAGAGGGTTGAAGGACTGGATTACAAGATGGCAAAATGCTGCAACCCGGTCTTTGGCGACCGTATCTTCGGCTTTGTGACTGTCCTTGAGGGAATTAAGATCCACAGGGCTACATGTCCAAATGCCGATTTCATGCTCTCGAGCTTTCCCTACAGGGTATTGCGTGCCCGATGGACCAGGCTGGACGCCTCGAGAGGCTTTCTTACGTCAATAAAACTTACAGGTGTTGAGAACCTGGGAATAGTGGCACGTATTTCCGAAATTCTTTCTGAATACAGAGTGTCGGTAAAGAATTTTACCTATAAGATGGATAACGGACTGTTTGAAGGCCGCATAGAGCTGCTGGTGCCCAACGTCAACATCCTCTACGGTCTCATTAAGAAGATACAGTCGGTCAAGGGCATCACCCGCGTTATAAGGGTAGATAGCTAGTCTACAGTCGGCAGTCGACAGAAATTAAGAATTAAGGATTAAGAATTAAGAATCAGGCTGTTATAACTGATGACCAGACTAGGACTGAGGACTGAAGACTGGAGTCCCGACCCACTTTGTGGTCGGGATTGATCCTCCTGCTCTGTCGGAGTCTCAAACGGGAGACTGGAGACTGACCTTCAGACATGAGACCTTGAGACTTTCGACTTTGCAGACTTTACGGACTTTCGACTTTACGACTTTACGGACTTTACAGACTTTACAGACTTTCAATACCTCGGGTCCGGTTGTACGGGCAGTTTAGCCATCTTTTCAACTTCCATACTGGTACTACCGAATTCATCAACTATCTTTCCCTGAATAAGATATGTGCCGCTGCCGCGGAAAGGCCAGCTGACCAGCGACTGCGCAAAGTGGGTCGTGTCAAAAAACTCGCCGCTGTGGTCAATGAAGCATCCGAAGTTCATCCACTCCCTCTTTACTGTCTTAATATATTTCACTGTCACCAGGTGTCCTACCATCTTCACTCTGCGCCCTATCAGCCCCTTCATCTCCGTTGCGGTGACATCACCCCTGAACCTGGTCTGCAGCATGTCGAACCATGTGAGCGTAACGGGGAATCCCAGCAACTCGATCTCATCATAGGCATCCTCGAGCTGCGACTGTTCGAAGGGGGGCATGACGAACTTCTTCGGTTCAGGGTTGAAGAGTGTCCGCGCTGATTCACTCTTGCCCTTGTTGATAAGCAGGTGAGCCTCCCAGAGTAACAGTGCCTTGCTCTTGCCTGTGAACCGGAAGGCGCCGGTGCGGATCAGTATGACAGTCTGTTCGAGTCCCGGACCAATACGTGAGATAAAGTCCTCAATACCCTTAAAATCACCGCTGTTATCGCGTTCGCTGATTATCTCTTTGGCCAGGCTGGTCTCCAGTCCCTGTATGTGTATCAGGCCAATGAAGATGGTCTTGTCGTATATGGTGGTCTTGTATGTGCTTCTGTTGATGCAGGGGGGCTCGATGGCGGCGCCCTCGCGTCTGGCCTCCTGCACATAGACCCATGTGCGGTAGAAGCCGCCGAAGTTGTTGATGACGGCCACCATGAACTCGAGGGGGTAGTGTGCCTTCAGCCACAGGCTCTGGAAGCTCTCTACGGCGTAGGAGGCCGAGTGTGCCTTGGAGAATGAGTAGCCGGCGAACGACTCTATCTGGCGCCACACCTCTTTTGTTATCGCTTCGGGGTAGCCCTTGTCGTGGCAGTTGCTGAAGAAGCGCTCGGTGATCTTCTGCATCTCCTTGTGTGACCGGTACTTGCCGCTCATGGCCCGGCGCAGCGTGTCGGCGTCGGAGAGATCGAGCCCTGCGAAGTGATGGCATACCTTGAGCACATCCTCCTGGTATACCATCACGCCGTAGGTCTCACTGAGGAGATCCTTCATCACAGGGTGGATATACTCGAATTTATCAGGGTTATGGAAGCGGTAGATGAACTGTCGCATCATGCCGGAGCGCGCCACGCCGGGCCTGATGACCGAGCTTGCGGCCACAAGCGTCAGGTAATCATCACATTGCAGCTTCTGGAGGAGTCCCCGCATTGAGGGACTCTCTATGTAAAAGCACCCCTTCGCGTCGCCGCGCCGCAGGTGCTCCTTCACGAGCGGGTCCTTCTTGAACTGTTGTACGGCATGCACGTCGACATCCACTCCTCGGTTGGCGCGTATCACCTCGGCGCTCTCCTTTATGTGGCCTATGCCTCTCTGGCTCAGAATGTCAAGCTTCTCGTAACCAAGCTCCTCGGCGGTATACATATCCCACTGCGTTGTCGGAAACCCCTTCGGCGGCATGTCGAGCGCCGTGTAGCAGCAGACAGGGTCTTCCGATATCAGCACTCCGCCGGCATGTATGCTGCGCAGGTTGGGGAAATCCGCAATCTTATTGCCTGTCTCAAAGATAAGATCCTGTATCTCACCGCGGTTGCTCTCGGCGGACGGGTTGCTGATTAGGGCGTCGATCTCATCGACGGGCAGCCCGTGCACCTTGCCCAGCTCGCGTACGATCGACTTGCCGCGGAAGGTGTTGACGGTGCCCAGGAGGGCAGTGTGGCGGTGTCCGTAACGCCGGAAGATATACTCGGTGACGGTGTCGCGCTCCTTCCATGAATAGTCTATGTCGAAGTCGGGCGGCGAGGTGCGCTTGGGATTGATGAACCGCTCGAAGTAAAGGTTGAGGTCAATGGGGTCAACATTGGTGATCTTCAGACAGTAAGCAACCACGGAGTTGGCGCCGCTGCCGCGTCCCACATGATAGAATCCGCAGGCCATGGAGTAGCGTATTATGTCCCATGTTATGAGGAAGTATGCAGAGAAGCCGAGACGGTCGATGATCTCCAGTTCATGCTTCACCCGCTCTTCAGCCACCCTGTTGTTTTTCCCGTACCGGTACTTCATTCCGTCCCAGGCCAGCTTCTCGAGCAGTAGCTTGTCGTCGTACCTGCTGGCCGAGTATACCTTTTTGTTTTTGTGTGTTGTGAAGTCGATCTCCAGTGAGCAGTCGTTCAGCAGCCTGCGCGTGTTCTCAACCACCTGCGGCCACATCCCGAAGGGACGGATGAGTTCGCTCTCCGGTGTTATTATCTCATCGGGCGAGGCGGTCATATGAGGCTCCAGGCGGCTTAGCAGGAGGTTGTTATCCACGGCACGCAGGCTGCGGTGCACGGGGTAGTCGGCAGGCGACTCAATTGTAACAGGCTGCAGGATAACGTATTTAGACAGCTCGCTTTTTGCCGTAGAGAGCAGCCTGCCGGCGGCGGAGGGACGAATGCCAAGGTACTCGTTATCGTGGAGGGTGGCGGCGGTGATGCTTCCGCCGCCCGTTCCGGTTCCGGCTGTTACCGGGCTGACGGTGCCGTGGACTGCCGCGCCGCCGCTGCCCCCGCCGTTGGACCCATTGTCCCGCGGCGCGGTGCTGCCGTTGACTCCGCCGCCGGCAGGGTAGATGACATATGCATTGGGGAAGGAGGGAGGACGTGCAGGGAGAGGCTCGCCGGTGAAGTTATGGTGTGTGAGGAACTCGTTCAGCTCGCGGAAGCCTTCGTTGTTACGTGCTATGCCGATGTATAACAGTGTGTTGCCGTCGCGGAACTCGATGCCGGCCGCCGGGGTGATGCCGCGGCTGCGGCACTCGCGCACGAAGTCGGGCACGCCGGTGGTATTGTTGATGTCGGTCATCACCAGGCGCTGCACGCCGGCAGCCGCGGCGAGCTCAGAAAGGCGCTCGACCGTCAGGGTGCCGTAACGAAGGCTGTAGTATGAGTGGCAATTCAAATACATGTCTAATAAGTCCGTAAAGTCTGAAGGATTTGCGATTTGCGATTTGCGAATTTTGATTAAATCGACAATCGAAAATCTGAAATCGAAAATTTCCACTGCCTTCCCTGCAAACTGGCGCCTTCGCTAAAATGACCCGCCGGGTCATTTCTTTACGCTCGGCCCTCTACTGCCTGCTAATGATAGTGCCAGCCGCGCAGCCGCTCCTCCATCCGCGATTTCTCCGCAACCATCTCCGACGCCTTTCTGAGCTCGCGCTCGCTGCGCTCCGCGGCGGTCATCACCCCGGCGGCACGGCGTATCGCATAACGCCCGAAACGGCCCCGCAGGTTATCCATCGTCATGTAGAGACTCACCATCTCAGGCGTGTCCTCGAACATGTCAAGCTGCTGCACCCCCCGCACCAGTCCGCTTACCTTCACCCCGATGAGCCTGATGAGCATGCGCCGCTGCCAGAGACGGCGGAAGAGGCTCTGCGCCTCGCCGATGAGCACGTGATCGAAGGCGGTGTAGGGTATCCGCTGCTGCAGAGTGTGCGTGTCGAAATCGGAGTACCGTATGCGCACCGTGAGACACGATGCCAGCTTCTCCTGGCGGCGCAGCTCATAGGCCAGCTTCTCGGTCATGCTCACTATCAGCTGGTTGAGCATGACCGTGTCAGTGGTGTCACGGTCGAAGGTGTGCTCGGTGCTGATCGACTTCTGCTCGGAGTAGCTGATGACCGGAGTGGTGTCAATGCCGTTGGCCTTCTTCCATATCTCCGTGCCGTTCTGCCCCATGAGCGACACCAGCATCTCGGCCGGGATGCCGCGCAGGGTATGTATGGTGGAGATACCCATCGAACGAAGCGTGTGATAGGTCTTCTGCCCGATCATGGGTATCTTCCTGATAGACAACGGGTCAAGGAAGGGGAGGACCTGCTGCTGCGCCACCTCCCTCTCTCCGTTGGGCTTGGCCTCGCCGGCAGCGATCTTCGAGACGGTCTTGTTGACAGAGAGTCCCATCGAGATGGGCAGCCCCGTCTCCTTTATTATGGTGTTGCGCAGCTCGTGCGACCAGCGGGCGCAGCCGTGGAAGCGCTCCATGCCCGTGAGGTCAATATAATGCTCATCCACCGAAGCCTTCTCATACAGCGGCGCCCTGTCCGCAATGATGTCGGTTACCATCCGCGAATACTTCGTGTACATCTCCATGTCGCCTCGTATGTAGACCGCCTCGGGACACATCGCACGTGCCATCTTCATCGGCATGGCCGAGCTGACACCGAAGCTGCGGGCCTCGTAGCTGCAGCTAGAGACCACCCCGCGGTCAGAGCTGCCGCCGATGATCACGGGACGGCCGTTGAGACGACTGTCACGCACCCTCTCCACCGAGACGAAGAAGGTGTCGAGATCAAGATGCAGTATGCTGCGAGAGTCCATGTGGTAGTCTGTAAAGTCCATAAAGTCGAAAGTCCATAAAGTCTGTAAAGTCCATAAAGTCTGAAGGATTTGCGATTTGCGATTTGCGAATTTTGATTAAATCGACAATCGAAAATTCCCACTCCCTTCCCTGCAAACTGGCGCCTTCGCTAAAATGACCCACCGGGTCATTTCTTTACGCTCGGCCCTCTTAATAGGCTGCACATTTTTTTCATTTTTTACTTGCTATTTCAAAATCATTACTTATCTTTGATTAGAAATTAATCAAACTTATGATTACAATATAATCAAATTTTGTAATATGTACTTCGCATCGAACATAAAATTTCTGAGAAAACGTCGCGGACGCACTCAGGACGACGTGGCATCGGCTCTGCAGATGAAGAGATCAACCCTCAGCGGCTATGAGAACGGCGTGGCACAGCCAGGCATAGAGGCCCTGGTGGCCTTCTCCGGCTACTTCAACATCTCGCTTGACACCATGCTCAAGATAGACCTGACACGCCTCTCGGAGAGCCAGCTGGGCGAGCTGGAGAGGGGATATGATGCCTATATCAAAGGCAGTAACCTCAGGGTGCTGGCAACCACCGTCGCCCCTGACAACCGCGAGAACATCGAGCTCGTCAGCGAGAAGGCCAAGGCGGGCTATACAACAGGCTATGCCGATCCCGAGTTCATAGGCGACCTGCCGCTGTTCAACCTGCCGTTCCTCTCACGAAACCGCAAGTACCGCACCTTTCAGCTCAAGGGTGATTCCATGCTGCCCATACCCGACAGGTCGTGGGTGACGGGTGAGTACATGCAGGACTGGAATGAGATAAAGAGCGGGAAGGCATACATAATACTGACATCAAATGACGGCATTGTATTCAAGGTTGTGGAAAATACAATCGGACAGAACGGCAAGCTGGTGCTATTTTCGCTCAACCCGATGTATGAACCCTATGAGGTCCACATCAATGATATCAGGGAAATATGGAAATTCGTCCATTATATAAGTGATGAACTCCCGGAACCCGTTCTGCCTGAGAAACAGCTCCTTCGCACGGTCGCTTCCATGAAACAGGACCTCTACCAGCTCAAAAAGAGCATGGGCCGGGACATTGAGGATGCAACCGAACTGTAACCCGGCAGCGGGAATGATTAAAATCTGACGGAAAAACCACTGTGCAGCGGGAGTAATAAAATCTGACGGAAGAACCACTGTGCAGCGGGAATGATTAAAATCTGACGGAAAAACCACTGTGCTGCACGGTTTTTGTAGCACTGATACTGCTCAACAACAACTCCTGCCATGAATAGAACTGCCCTTTTCCTGATATCATTTCTCCTTCTCACTGCGACAGCAGCATCAGGCCAGATAGCTGTAAATATCAGCGCCAGGAACCGCATCACCAAAGAGCAGGTTACATTTAATGCCGTCATCCGTACCGGTGGCCGGATTGTCGTCCAGACTGCCCTGGATCCGGTAACAGGACAGGTATCACTAATCAGTTATCCTGATCTCAGGAAATATGAGTTTATACCGGGAGACATTGAATCCCTCTGGCAGTTTAAAATGCTCGAGTACAAGATATACGACGCTCTTCTCGCTGGCGGGTATCAATATGACCGCCGCTATGCCATGGAGGAGTTGATGAGGGAATATATGGTCACCGCCGGACAGAATGGATCATTCTATATCGACAGTTACCTTGAATCAAGACTTTACGGCATCCTCAGAATGGTCTATCCTGTTCGCCACACTGACAGGCGCCCCGGAGTCCTGAGCCTGCGCATACTGTCGGATATCACTCCCGATGCATGGGTGGGTCCCGACGGAACCATGGTCATCACCACCGGCATGATTACTGCCGTGAACACCGAGGTGGAGCTGATGGCACTCATGGCCCAGGAGGTATCACACTTTGCACTCGATCATCACCTGGCTAACTACAGCAACCTCCTGACTTTGGGGATTGAGCCTGCCCTGGGAAATTTAATCAGGTACAGCACGCAGCAGGAACTTCAAGCCGATCAGTGTGCTGTATCAGTCCTGGAAGCGTACGGAACGAGCCCGGGGGTCCTGACCTCGATGCTCAGAAAGGTTCTTGCATCCGGAGAACTGATGGGCAATTACTACCTGGGATCCACAAATGGATTTTTTCCTGACGCCGCCTCCAGGGCTGCTGCCCATTCCGATACAATGACTTATTTTTCAGCTGATTACGAGAGACTTATTGCTCCAGTGATCTCCTTCAATGCTTTCAAAGCCTACAACCAGTCGCAATACCTTCTCTGCCGCCGGCTCCTTGAGAGAAACATCGCTTCGGGGCAGGCCTCAGCTGATGACCGGGTACTGCTTTCACAGGCTATGATGAGGCTGGCGGGCTCAGACCAGGAGTATGAAAATGCACTCTCGGTCGTACGTACGGTGATCAGCGCCATGGAGGAACCACCGGCTGAGGCATTCAAGCAGGAGGCTCTCCTGCTGCTGAGCCTGGAAAGAAGGAGAGAGGCAGAAGCAGCGCTCACAAAATACGAGGTGGCACTCGGGAGAGAGGAGCAGAAATACGCCGGCATGGCGGGCGACTGGTCTCAGATGCTCAGCTACCTGGCCTCGGAAAAGGAGTGGGTCACCAGCACACGGCGGAGATAAACGCCGCCGGATCTTAAGATATCAGCTACAAAGATGATTTTTGCAACACTGGCAGAATTTACCTGCCGGTATGGTAAAATATAAGCTCCGGACAAACGTTTCCATTTCTGAATATCGACATAATCATGCCCGGAAAAGAGTATAATCCCGCAATGCATACCGCTGAACATATCCTGAACTCGGTGATGGACAAGATGTATCATTGCGGACGGTCGTTTAACAGCCATATAGAAAGCAAGAAGAGCAAGTGCGACTACCGAATCAAGAAAGGATTGTCTGGCAAAGAGGTAACGGCCGTGGAAAGAACAGTCAATGAGATAATTAAGCTGAATGTGCCGGTGGGAGAGGAGCTTGTCAGCAGGAGGGAGGCTGATAAAAGGTACTTCACCGGCAAACTGCCGGATGATGCCGGGGAGAACATCAGGATAATTACAATCGGCAACTTCGATGCATGCCCGTGTATAGGAGAGCATGTCTCGAATACATCAGAAATAGGAACATTTGCAATAATCTCGGCAGATTTTGATGAGGGCGTGCTAAGGATAAGGTTCAGGTTAAACTGAAAATAAAAAAACCGGCCTGAGCCGGTTTCTTTTTTTTATTCCTTCGTGAGCTTGACGATCATCTCAATTATAGGCGGGATATCTGCTTCCGCAATCTTGCCTTCATAAACGCCCCGGACGATCCGGTTCTTGTCAACTATCACAATCGTATAGCTGTCCTCGGGCATACCCCAGTCTTCCTGCAACTTGCCCTTATAATCGAAGAGAATGGTAGTGTCATATTTCTTTGCCTTTTTACCGGCTATTGAACGTACCAGGCCATCGGGCTTCCAGGTAGACTTGCAGTCGACAATTCCAAATCCCTTAAACTGATCTTTATCAATGAGCTTATCTATGTCAGTAGCTTTGTCTACTGCATCGTTGAAAGCATCATTGAGATCAGACTCGTCAGGATCGACATAGTTGATCTGCAGGACCTTCCCGGGCCATGAATTCATTGTGAATTCCTTTTTATCTGCGTCGGTGAATACCCATTCGGGAGCTTTTTTCCCGATCTCGAGTTTACCCTGTGAGGCGGCGTATGGCAGTATGAAAGCTGCCAGCAGAATAGTGAATAACAGTTTTTTCATTTCCAGTGTTTCTTTATTTGAAGCGAAAGATACAATTTTTTAATAATCATGCACCATTTATGCGAAAATGTGCATATTGATGTAGGCCTGAGATACCGGAATGCGATCATAGTTATGTAAACTAACCGGTAACCGGCAACTTGTAAGCTGTTTGAAGACCTTTGGTAATAAGTGTTAATTTTGCAGGAGAAAATGTCGGTGATGAAGATCAAAAAGGTGCAGCTGAGCGAGAAGGACAAGCGCAAGGCATACAAGACCGCAGTTCGTAAGGCCATAAAGGAATCAGGTATAGAGAGACAAACCAGGTCGGTTGTTTACCGCAACCGGAAAAAATATACCAGGAAGGGCCGGGTAAAAATCAATGGTGATGATGAAAACGCCGGCTGACCGACAGGAGTAGCGACCCGGTCGGGCTGGAACTAACAGATGCAGTGTGAGGGAAATGCCGGCTGATCACCCTTCGAGGTAATCTTTTCTGAAATCGTAATAGTCAATCCGATCACCGCTGAGGGTTGTATACCCTGCCAGGAGATTGGCCGTCATGCAAGAATGTACCGGCACGATTGTTACGACATCTCCTGTATTTATCTGCCTGAAGACCTCATCAGTAACCTTAAGGGTCCCATGTTCCTGTGAAAGCTTGCTAAGATAGCATCCCTCAAGGGGTTCACCCCAGCCGTCACCGCTGACCTGAACCAGTTCGCCGTAAATGGTTGTGCCTCCTTCCGTAACCACGGAGTCCCTGGCAAAATGAATAGCTCCGCCATACAATATGATCTCATTCCGGTCGCTGTGCTTTGCCACAACCGGACAGGCGACCGCCACGGCTATATCCTGCTTTGAACATGAACCAATTACCGCCTGCATCAGGTCAAAAAAGACAAAATTCCCGGGCCTTATCTCGTCAACACTGCTGAAATCGTCCGCCACACTGCATGTCGGAGTGTCGCCTGTCGAGATCTCAATCGTGGGATAGGCGGAGCGGTAATCCTCAGCAAGGGTGGCGAGCAGGGCAACACTTTCCCGGTGGACCCTGAGAATCTCATCCCTGCTTCTGCAACTGTAGCTGTGGCCGGCATGGGTTAGGAATCCGCTGAATGACATTTTATCGGAGGCCTCCACAGCCTCAAGTATTGAGTCTGATGGCCTCCCTGTCACCAGGAAGCACACCAGTGCGCCCGGTGCCTGCGTCGATTTTCATCCAGACCCTGACGGGATATTTCAGAACCGAAGAGAGGAGCACTGCCCCATCAACGCCTGCCACCAGCAGGTTCAGCTTTATCCGTCGCGCAAGCCTGTTGATCCGTTCGTGCTCAAGTACATTCACGGGGAATGCCACCGTGATGTCATCCCAGCCGTCCGCAGCAAAGTATTCGGCCATCTTCAGGGAGGAGACTGTAATGCAGTTAATGCCGGCTTCCCTGAACCATCCGGCTATTTGTCTGCTCTGGTGGGTTTTAAAGTGCGGCCGCAGTCTTACATTGTGTTGAATGGCCCTGTCAGCCATACGCTGTATGTTACGCCGGCATTTCTGCTCATCAAGCAACAGGGTCGGCAGGGTTATGGTGTTCAGGATTGAGGTCACGGTTTCTTTAATATCTGAGGGTACACAAATTATTTGTATTTATGTTCTAGTTCATTAATGCTTGATATACAGTAGATTATCTGGATGAACTTTCTGGCAGGGAGCAGTCAGGACCGCTGAAGGAACAGGCGTAATGAAACCGTATGAAAGATCAGGCATTATGTACAAGGAGGAAATCATTCAGGGGTTTCATGGCACGGAAAGCGTTTGTGACCGTATCAAAAAACCCTGCCGCCAGAACCTCGTCATCGGAAAAACTCCTCTCTGCAAGGAAACTCTTCATCTTAATCATCTCTATATGAGGATCATCCTTTGAGAAACCTCTTGGGGGAACCTTCAGCTTTTCGCCTTCAAGGCCGCTGAAATACTTCCTGTATTCCCTGCTGTTGATGATACCAGTCAGCTTGTCCCCGCCCTCGGAAATCTTCTCCCTGATGGCTTTCAGCCAGGGTGAGGGGGGAATATAGGCGCCGCCCGCCACAAATGATGCCCCCGGCTCAATATGAAGGTAATAACCCGGATACTTGTCTCCGTTCTTTTTGCCTCCGCGCACCATGAAGGCGCCGAAATTGGTCTTGTAGACCGACTTGTCGTGAGAGAACCTGGTATCGCGGTTAATCCTGAAGATGCAGCTTTTGGCCTCCAGTCCCTTGTAGATGGGATCGAATGTAACTATCTCATCCAGAACGGCCTGCACAAATGCTTCATAGTTGCTGCGGGCTTTCGCGTAACGACTGCGGTTGCCGTCGAACCAGAGCCTGTCGTTGTTAAGACTCAGGTCCCTCAGAAACTCAATTGTTGATCGCTCTATGTTAATCATGGCTGTGAGGGTGTTAAATGGTTATGACTATCAGGTGATCAGCGAATTCAGATGCGCAATGCCATTCACCGCTAACCATTGGTAAAATTAAAAAAATCTTCAGAGAGGCTTTGCCGTTCCGGGTAATAAAAAAAGATGGTTAACCCGGTGCAGGGGCAAAAAAAAATCAGTCTCAATGAACATTCCAGGAAAATAAATGTTTTTTTCGTTGGGATAAATCAATCACATTCAGAATAATAGCGTTATGAAAAAGTATGAAGTATTGGCAGCCATCGTGCTTGCAGGAGCTCTGATCTTTCCGGGGTGCACCAAACCTGAAGAGCCTGATCAGTTCGTTTACACAGTTAACGAATATCCTCTTTATCAGGGATTTATCCATAATTACGGGATGCCGGAGGATGGAGCCGGGTATAATTTCGATGTGACTCTGTTTTCATCGGGCGTCAGCTATAACCGAGACCGGCATGAGTTCCAGGGTCAGGGACATGTAGTCTTTTTTCAGATGTATTCATCATCTGCCACCGAGCTGTCAGCAGGCACTTACCAGTTTAATTCCGAAGGCGGCAAAGCACCGTTTACCTTTGATGCTGCAAACTTTGGAATGCATATGGATTTCTCGCTGGAAACAGGAACTATTGTAAATGCGGTATCAGGAGTGATTAAGGTTTCCGGACCAGTTTCAGAAAGAGTGTTTGACTTTGAATGCATGACATCCACAGGTGAAGAGGTAACCGGTCACTTCAGCGGTTGGGCACCGGTATACGACATGAGGGGACCCGGAAAGTAGTTCGTCATAAGTGTCTGATCATTATAAGAGTAAGAAAAATGTGCCCCAGCATCTTATTGCCTATAATTAATATTATGTTAAATAGATTCAGAAATAGGCATATCTGATATTAAATCCTGCTGCTGCTCATCCTCTCTCCCTTCTGCAGTCAACCAGCAGTCAAAAAAAGAAGGCACCGTTTCGGGTGCCTTCTGCATTTTATTATGATCTGATTACTTATTGCAGGTTTTCAACCTTTGCCTTGTATGCCTCGAATTCGGGCATCATTTTCAGCTTCAGATAGATTTCGCGAAGGAATTCAAGCGTTGCAAGAGATGTCGGGTTTGCCTTCTCAGCATCAAGGAAGAACGGTACCGCCTTTTTCATTTCTGCAAAGGCCTTCTCCTTGGCCAGCTCATATTCCTTGTTGTCGGCAATAAGGTTAGCCTCATTGAGCATTGTGTTGGCTATCGACACATAGCACAGACCGATATTATAGTTGCTCTCAAACTGATCAGGTTTCCTGGCAAGTGATGCCTTCAGGGCCTCAATGGCCTTGGGATAGTCTTCAAGCTTCATGAAGAGGCTGCCCTCTACCAGGTACAGTATGTGGTTTCCCGGATCCTTCTCCATGGCCTTGTGAACGAATTCGAAAGCCTTGGTTGAGTTGTCGGCATCAAGATAGAACTGTGTTGCCTGAAGTATAATATCAAGTGTATCGGGATATGCCTTGAAGCCTTCCATGAGCGCTGCCTCTGCGCTGATGGTGTCTTTCATCTTCAGATAACTGTCGCTTATGAAGATATAAGGCTTGGTGTCCTCGGTACCGGACAGTGTGCAGGTGCGGAAATGGGCTATTGCTTCGTTGTACAATTCTGCATTGTATGCTGCCAGTCCTGCGTTAAAGATCACCAGGGTATCAACCAATCCTACGTACATATCGCTTGCAGAAATCATTACGTTTCTTTCAAACGACTGCATGGCCCCCTTGAAATCTCTTTCATTGAACTTGGTAATAGCATCATTGAGAAGCGAGTTGCCAAGCATGGCATACGTATTGTCACTGATAACTTTGTTTTTCATCTTCGGGTCAATCTGAAGGGCTTTTTCAAAGTTATTGTAAGCTTCCATCAGAATATCAGGATAAAGTGTCATAAACTTCGGATCGCCCGAATCATATGCAGCCTGGCACAGCTGACCCTTTACATAGTAGGTCTTTGCCAGTCCCATTGACTTCGGATTAACGATGGCTTCTTCGATTGCAGCCTTGGCCTTGTCAAATGCACCTTCCTTGATGAATGTTTCTGCAGCGGTAATTTTTCCCTTCTGTGCTGATGCAGCAGCGGATATTATTACTGCAAGTAGTAAGAATGTGATCTTCTTCATGTCTAGATAATTTGCTTTTAAATGTTGTTCCAAAAATAAAACTTTAGAATATATTCTTCAAATAATTTGCCAAATTACTCAGCAGCTTCTTCCGATGGCTCCTGATTCTCCGTTTCTTCAACGCTATCTTCCTCATTTACTTCAACATAAGCCACCGATGCGATTGAATCATTTTCTTTAATATTTATCAGTCTGACACCTTGCGTGGCTCTTCCCATCACTCTCAGACTGCTTACAGGTATCCTCAGGATATTACCTGCCTGCGTAATTATCATGAGGTCATTCTGGTCGCTGACATCCTTAAGGGCGATAAGTTTTCCGGTCTTTTCGGTCACATTTATCGTCTTCACTCCTTTTCCGCCCCTGTTGGTGATGCGGTAGTCGGCTATCGCCGATCTCTTTCCGTAACCATTTTCGGAAACAACGAGCACATCTTCCGATTCATGCAGCACGGTTATCATTCCGATCACCACGTCATCATTGCCGGTGAGCGTTATTCCCCTGACACCCGAAGCGGTACGTCCCATCGGCCTGACGGTCGACTCCTTGAACCTGACCGCGCGGCCTGACCGCACTGCCAGCATAATCTCATGCTGACCGTTAGTCATCCTGGCCTCCAGGAGTTCATCGCCCTCCCTTACAGTGATTGCATTTACGCCATTGGCCCTCGGACGGGAATAGGCTTCGAGCGATGTCTTCTTGATGATCCCCTTGCGCGTGCAGAGTACAATGAAGTTGTTGTTTATGTAGTCTTCATCACTGAGGGTCCTGACGTTGATGAAAGCCCTGACGCTGTCTTCGGATTCGATATTAATAAGGTTCTGGATTGCCCTTCCCTTGCTTGTACGCGTCCCCTCCGGGAGATCGTACACCTTCTGCCAGTAACACTTGCCGTTACGGGTGAAGAACAGCATGGTGTTATGCATTGTGGCAACGTACAGATGCTCAATGAAGTCCTCATCGCGCGTGTTACTGCCCCTGGCTCCTGTCCCACCCCTGTTCTGGCGGCGGAATTCGGTAAGAGGAGTGCGCTTTATGTAACCCATGTGCGAAATTGTGATCACCATCTCATCGTCGGCATAGAAATCCTCAGGATTGAATTCCCCAGCTGCAGGTATTATCTCCGTACGGCGCTTGTCGCCGAACTTATCCCTGATCTCGATGAGTTCATCTTTTATGATCTGCATCTGCAACGCCACATCAGACAGCACCTTCTTAAGGTATTCTATCAGTTTGCAGACCTCCTCGTACTCTCCCCTCAGCTTATCCTGCTCGAGGCCGGTAAGCTGCCTCAGACGCATCTCAACGATAGCCCTCGACTGCAGATCTGACAGGCTGAAGCGTTCCATGAGCCTTTCCCTGGCGACATCGGCATTGGGTGACGACCTGATAATGGCAATTACCTCATCAATGTTGTCGCTGGCAATGATCAGGCCTTCAAGTATGTGAGCCCGTTTCTCCGCCTGATCGAGGTCGAACTTCGCCCTGCGGATGATGATGTCATGCCGGTGCTTTACGAAGCTGTCGATTATCTCCTTCAGCGATAGTGTCTTCGGGCGGCCTTTGACAAGGGCTATGTTATTGACATTGAATGATGTCTGGAGCTGAGAGTGCTTGTACAGATGGTTCAGAATGACGTTGGCAGGCATCTCCTTCTTGAGGATGATGACCACCCTCATGCCGTTCCTGTCAGACTCATCATTTATATATGAGATGCCCTCAAGCTTCTTCTCGTTAATAAGGTCGGCGATCCTTTTTATCATCTCCGCCTTGTTTACCATATATGGTATCTCGGTGACGACGATGCACTCCCTGCCGGAGTGAGTGATCTCAACCTCTGTCCGGGCCCTGACAACGATGCGCCCCCTGCCCGTCTCGAATGCCTCTTTTATCCCCTGTTCGCCGTAGATGATGCCGCCGGTGGGGAAATCGGGACCCTTGATATGATGCATCAGCCCCTCAGTGGTTATTTCAGGATCGTCTATAAAAGCGATAATCGCATTGACCGATTCGGTAAGGTTATGAGGCGGCATGTTGGTGGCCATCCCTACTGCGATGCCCGAGGCTCCGTTTACCAGCAGGTTCGGTATCCTTGTGGGAAGAACCGTGGGTTCCTGCAATGTGTCGTCAAAATTGGGCTGGAAATCAACCGTGCCCTTTTCAATATCGGACAGAGTCTCTTCTGCGATGCGCTTTAATCTTGCCTCTGTATATCGCATTGCTGCAGGACTGTCACCGTCAATTGACCCGAAGTTGCCCTGTCCGTCTACCAGCGGGTAGCGCAGCGACCATTCCTGGGCCATGCGCACCATGGCATCATACACTGATGAATCACCGTGAGGGTGATATTTACCAAGCACCTCCCCTACTATCCTTGCAGATTTCTTATAAGCCCTGTTTGAGTTTACTCCAAGCTCTGACATACCGAAAAGAACCCTTCTGTGGACAGGCTTTAGACCGTCCCTTACATCGGGTAATGCCCTTGACACGATGACTGACATCGAATAATCGATGTAAGCCGACTTCATCTCCTCCTCGATATTTACCTTGATGATTTTTGATTGATCTGACATATCAGACTGATATTTAATCTATTACGTTATTAATCCTATTTATTTATTTTGATGCACGAAAATAATGAAAAGGTCTCATTTTTTAACCTTTTATGCCGTCTATTTGTTAACATTGGGTGTTAAAAATTGGGCACAATTATTGCCTAGTTATAATTACATAAGAATTAACTTTGAAAACTGGCGTTTTATGTATTTCTGTCAGTATTAATGACACAATTTCATGAAACCCACAAATAAGATATGATGGACGCACATTTCTCACAGAGAGTTAACGATATCCTTGGGTACAGCAAGGAGGAGGCGATCAGGCTAGGCAACAGCCATATAAGCCCTGAGCACCTCTTTCTCGGCATCCTGCGCGAAGGCGAAGGCGTGGCGGTGGATATTCTTTTAAATAACGGGGTCGACCTGCTGATGCTTAAGGGATCGATAGAAAAAAGCATCAAGGCCGAAAAGCCCATAGCAATGGCTGACAACGAGATACTACCCCTCCTCAAGAGCACCGAGCGTGTGCTGAGACTGGTACACATAGAAGCTAAGGCCATGAAAACCAGGGTGATAGATACTGAGCACCTGCTCATGGCTATTCTTCGCGATGAGAGCAATCTTGTGACAAGGTTCCTGACAGAACTGGACATCGACTATTCACTTGTCAAAAAGGCAGTCGAGGCAGGAAATCCTGCCGCACAGGCAGACTTTCCGCGGGATGAGGACGACGAAGGCATGTTTTCGGGCCAGGGTCAGGGCAAGCAGCCTCAGGGCGGACAGCAGGCACAGAGGAGTTCCTCCGAGACACCTGTCCTTGACAATTTCGGCATTGACCTCACCAAGGCTGCCGAGGAGGGCCGGCTTGACCCGGTGGTCGGACGCGAGCGCGAGATTGAACGTCTGGCGCAGATACTCTCACGCCGCAAGAAGAACAACCCCGTCCTCATAGGAGAACCTGGTGTAGGCAAATCAGCAATAGCTGAAGGCCTTGCGCTCAGGATCACTAAAAGGAATGTATCCAGGGTGCTCTTTAATAAGAGGGTTGTCGCCCTTGACCTTGCCTCGATAGTTGCCGGCACCAAGTACCGCGGACAGTTCGAGGAGAGGATGAAGGCGATACTGAATGAGCTGGCCAAGAATGACAATATCATCCTTTTCATTGACGAGATACACACCATCGTAGGTGCCGGCGGCGCCAGCGGATCGCTTGACGCGGCCAACATGCTCAAGCCTGCCCTGGCCCGCGGAGAGATACAGTGCATCGGGGCAACAACGCTCGATGAGTACCGTCAGCATATTGAGAAGGACGGCGCCCTGGAACGCAGATTCCAGAAGGTGCTCGTTGACCCCACCACCATAGAGGAGACCCTTGACATCCTCAACAACATAAAGGAGAGGTACGAGGATCACCATAACGTCACCTATACACCTGATGCCATAGAGGCATGCGTGAAACTGACGAACAGGTACATAAGCGACCGAAACCTTCCGGACAAGGCCATTGATGCTCTTGATGAATCAGGATCGCGGGTACATATAAAAAATATTGTCGTCCCCGAAAAAATACTGACCCTGGAGAAACAGCTGGAGGATACCAAGAAGGAGAAGAGCAGCGCAGTAAAGAACCAGAACTATGAGCGGGCTGCCAGCTACAGGGATAAGGAGCGCGACATACTCGACCTTATTGAAGCCGAAAAGAAGCGCTGGGAGAAGGATCTGGCGCTGAACCGCGAAATAGTTGACGCAGAGAAGGTGGCAGAGGTGGTGGCAATGATGACCGGCGTGCCGGTGCAGAGAATAGCCCAGACCGAGGGAACCCGGCTGTTGCAGATGGGCGAGGAACTGAAGGGAAGCATCATCGGACAGGATCAGGCCATAGCCAAGATAGTCAAATCCATTCAGCGCAACAGGGCCGGACTGAAGGATCCGAACAAACCGATAGGTACCTTTATCTTCCTCGGTCCTACCGGGGTCGGCAAGACACAGCTTGCAAAAGTGCTGGCTAAGTTCCTGTTCGACTCGACCGAAAATCTCATCAGGGTTGACATGAGTGAGTACATGGAGAAGTTCTCTGTCTCGCGTCTTGTAGGTGCACCTCCGGGATATGTTGGTTATGAGGAGGGCGGACAGCTCACTGAGAAGGTACGGCGCAAACCCTATTCCGTTGTATTGCTTGACGAGATAGAAAAGGCTCACCCGGATGTCTTCCACATCCTTCTCCAGGTGCTTGACGAAGGCCAGCTCACCGACAGCCTCGGACGCAGGGTCGACTTCCGCAACACTATTGTCATAATGACTTCAAACATCGGAACCAGGCAGCTTTCGGAGTTCGGTACTGGTGTCGGGTTTGAAACAGCTGCAAAGAGAACCACGCGCGATGACCAGACAAAGAGCATCCTGCAGAAGGCGTTGCAGAAGACCTTCGCCCCGGAGTTCCTTAACAGGATCGACGACGTGGTCATGTTCAACCACCTCAGCAGGGAAGATATAGACAAAATCATTGATATAGAGCTCAAGGGACTGTATGACAGGATTGAAGCCCTTGGTTACAAAATGAAGCTCAGTGCCGCGGCACGCGACTTCATGGCTGACCGCGGTTTTGACGTTCAGTACGGAGCCCGTCCGCTCAAGCGTGCCATCCAGAAGTATCTCGAGGATCCCCTGGCAGAGGTGATCATCAAGGCCTCCGTCACCGAGGGCTCCACCATCAACGTGGGCTATTCAAAGGGCAAGGAGGAGCTGTCATTCAGGGTAGGGAATAAAAAGGATGCTGAGGAGCCGGCGGAGGAGGAAAGCAACCAATAGTCGGCAGTCCACAGTCGGCAGTCGTCAGGAATTAATAATTAAGTATTAAGAATTAATAATCAGGATGTTATACTCGATGACAGGACTGAGGACTGAAGACTGAAGACTGAAGACTGACCTTCTAGACCAACTCCGCATACAGATCGAATTCGGTGGACCCGGTAATCTTCACATCAACGAAGGTGCCGGGTTCAATTTTTCCCGGTGAAGTGACAAGTATCTCCTGATCCACCTCGGGAGAGTCATGCTGGCTCCGGCCTATGTGGAAGAGTCCCTCCTTCCGGTCGATGATGACTTTCATTACCTTCCCGGTCATGGAGGCATTCCTCTCTGCCGAGATCGCCTGCTGCAGCTCCATTATCCTGGCCACCCTTCTCTCCTTAGTCTTTTCGGGGATGTCATCTGCATAATTCAGGAACCCGTGGGTCTCCTCCTCATGCGAGTAGCGGAAGGCCCCCAGCCGGTCAAACCTCTGCTCGCCGATAAAGCTGAGCAGCTCGCGGAAGTCCTGCTCCGTCTCACCTGGGTGACCGGCGATGAAGGTGGTGCGTATCGCAGCGTCAGGCACCATCGAGCGGATGTCGCTCAGAAGACGGCGGGTTTCCGTGCTGTCGTGCTCACGGCGCATCTTCCTCAGTACATTGTCTGATATATGCTGCAGAGGGATGTCAATGTACCTGCAGATCTTCGGGTCAGCCTGCATCATCTCAAGGATCTCATAGGGGAACCCCGAGGGATAGAGATAGTGGAGCCTTATCCACCCTAAATCTTCAATAGCCGACAGCTGACGTACCAGTTCCGGGAGCATCTGCCTGCCGTAAATGTCAGTTCCGTAGAGAGTCAGGTCCTGTGCAATGAGAATCAGCTCCTTCACCCCTTCCGAAGCGAGGAACCGGGCTTCGGCGACAAGCTCCTCCAAAGGTGCCGAGGTATACCTTCCCCTGATGTCAGGTATGGCACAGAAGGCGCAGGTGCGGTCGCATCCCTCGGAAATCTTCAGGTAGGCATAGTGGCGTGGTCCGGTGATTATACGCTCGCCTGTCAGCTCCTGCCGGTATGCCAGGCCGAGGTGGCCAATGATCTCTCCGGGCCTGTTAACCCCGAACCAGCTGTCTACCTCGGGCATCGACTCCTGCAGTTCCCTGCGGTAACGCTCCACCAGGCATCCCATTACGAAGAGCTTGCCCCTGCCCTCCCGCTTTAAGACTTCAGCATGCCTGATTATGGTGTCGATGCTCTCCTCCTTGGCATCGTGGATGAAGCCGCAGGTATTGATGATGACAATGTCGGCCGCCTCTGACGATTCGGCTGACACTTTATAGCCGCCAGCCTCGAGCTGACGCATGAGTTTCTGTGAATCAACGGTGTTCTTGGAGCACCCCAGGGTAACGATATTGACCCTGTTCCTTTTCATCAGCTGCGGTCACTGAAGAGTGAATCGACGAAGGCATAGCGGTTGAAGACCCTCAGGTCCTCCATCTTTTCGCCGACGCCAATATACTTGACAGGTATCCTGAACTGGTCGGATATGCCTATTACTACGCCTCCCTTGGCAGTGCCGTCGAGCTTGGTGACTGCCAGTGCGTTAACTTCGGTTGCGGCAGTGAACTGCCTGGCTTGCTCAAATGCATTCTGTCCGGTTGAGCCGTCAAGGACAAGCAGCACCTCGTGAGGGGCTTCGGGTATGACCTTCTCCATGACCCTTCTGATCTTTGAGAGCTCATTCATGAGGCCTATCTTGTTATGGAGCCTGCCTGCAGTGTCTATTATCACTATGTCAGTGCCTGAGGCAACAGCCGAAGTGACTGTGTCAAAGGCCACCGAGGCGGGGTCGGCTCCCATCTGCTGGCTTATCATGGGCACACCTGCCCGCTCAGACCATATCTTCAGCTGATCGATGGCTGCAGCACGGAAAGTGTCGGCAGCTCCCAGCAGAACGCTCCGGCCTGCTATCCTGAAGTTGTATGCCAGCTTGGCAATGGTGGTGGTCTTCCCCACCCCGTTAACACCTACAACCAGTATCACGTACGGTTTTGCCGGCAGCGGGGCATCAAATCCAGATGATGTGTCCTGGGTATTGCTGTTCTCCTCCAGGAGACCGGCGATCTCCTCGCGAAGGATGGCATTAAGCTCGGAGGTGCCGATATATTTGTCGCGCGCCACACGCTTTGATACCCTCTCGATTATCCGGAGGGTGGTGTCAACACCTACATCAGATGAGACAAGGACCTCCTCCAGGTTGTCAAGCACCTCATCGTCAATCTTAGACTTGCCTGCCACTGCCCTGGTGAGCCTCGAGAAGACATTCTCACGTGTCTTGACCAGCCCCCTGTCAAGTATCTCCTTCTCCTCTTTCCTGAATAATCCGAAAAATGCCATCAAATCTGTATTGATCCGTCAAAAGTAAAAAAAGAGACGCACTTATCGGCGTCTCCCTGTAATGCATGATCAGAAAAAGTGATCTTATTTCTTTGAAAAGAAGTCCTTAACGTGATCGTTATGAACAATTTCCTCCTTGAACTGGTAAGCGTTGGATTTGTCTGACTTCACCACCTTGATGCACTTGGTGAATGATCTTCCGGTTCCTGTCTTTAGTGTTGCTACAACTTTCTTTGCCATAACTCAGTGTTTATTTAATTTCCCTGTGAAGGGTCATTTTTTTAAGAATTGGATTGTATTTTTTCCTCTCAAGACGGTCAGGTGTGTTCTTGCGGTTCTTGGTCGTTATGTACCTTGAGGTGCCCGGCTGTCCGGATTCCTTGTGCTCTGTGCATTCAAGGATCACCTGCACCCTGTTGCCTTTGCTCTTCTTTGCCATTTTGTGTCCGGTTTAATTAGTTGACAATGTAACCTTTTTCCTTTGCTTCCTTAAGAACCGAGGTAAGGCCGTTCTTGTTGATGTTCCTCATTCCTGATGCTGATACCTTAAGGGTGATCCATCTGCTCTCCTCGGGGAGGTAATACCTCTTGGTGAACAGGTTGGCCATGAATTTTCTTTTGGTCCTCCTCTTCGAGTGGGAAACATTGTTTCCTACTACTGCTTTCTTGCCGGTGACCTGACAAACCTTTGACATTATTATCTCTTTTTATGTGTTCTGAAAAACTTCAAAAATCGGTTCGCAAAATACGTGATTTTTATTCTATTAACCAAATAATTCCCTGAATTTTTTCAAACAACACTATTTGATGACGGTTTACCTGCTGATTATCTGTTTTCTAAGCATGTTAATGGCCGTTGTTGCAGACCGTGAGATATTGATGATCCGGTTATCGGCAAAGTTATGTTTCTCAGCCACTACGCCTCTGCCGGAGGCCACCGCGATCCATACCGTTCCCACCGGTTTTTCAGGGCTCCCTCCGTCCGGTCCGGCAATGCCCGTCACCGCAACGGAATAGTCGGTCCCCGTCAGCTTCCGTACCCCGCGTGCCATCGCAACTGCAGTCTCTTCGCTGACGGCACCGTGAAACCTTATTGTTTCAGGATCAACCATGAGAACCCCGGTCTTGATACTGTTGTCATAGGCAACCACCGACCCCCTGAACCATGCCGAACTGCCTGGCACCGAAGTTATCATCGAGGCTATCTTTCCGCCGGTGCAGCTCTCAGCTGTTGACAGAGTTAAATTGTTGCTTAAAAGTAATTTGCCTATAACTTCCTCAAGTGTTACTTCATCCTCGCCATAGATCACGTCAGGGATGATGCCATAGAGCTTTTGCACCTGTCCCTCTATCAGCCCGGCTACTGTTGACCTGTCATCACCGGTACCTGTCAGGCGCAGTTTGATCACACCGTAGGCCGGCAGGTAGGCGATCCTGATCTCGGGTGGAAGTTCTCTCTCAAATGCCTCAAGTCTCTCCGCAAGCTTTGCCTCGAATGTTCCGTAGGTCATGATATTCCTGTGGATGATCACCCTGCCTCCGGCCCTGGTAGCAACAAGAGGCAGGACGTGTTCCTGCATGATGTGCTTCATCTCCGCAGGAACGCCCGGCATGGAGATGACTATCCTTCCTTCCCTGTTGAACAGCATTCCGGGGGCCGTCCCCCTGTGGTTGGCAAGCACGGTGCAGTTGTCGGGCACCAGCGCCTGACGCCGGTTATTGTCATTCATTTCCAGGTTCCGCTTACTGAGTCTTTCAGTGACAACATCCAGCACGCCCTGGTCGAGCACCAGCTTCGAACCGAAGAATTCTGCCAGCGTCTCTTTGGTAATATCATCGCTGGTGGGGCCAAGTCCTCCGGTAACCAGAACCAGTCCGGCACGCCCCATGGCTTCATTGAGGGCGCTTATGATCTCCTCCCTCCTGTCTGAAATGGATGTAATCCGGTTAACCCTTATGCCGTGCAGACTGAGCTGTGAGCCTATCCATGCTGAGTTGGTGTCAACGGTCTGGCCAATCAGGAGCTCATCTCCTATTGTGATAATCTCGGCGTTGTTCATATTTTGCCTGAAGTGTTTGATGGAGGTGGCAAAATTATCAATATTTTGTGTCAGCAAAGTTAGTTCAGTCAAATGAAAAGCGAACAGGAGATAATCAGGGAGGTCAGTGACTTCGTAAGGGAGGCAATGCAAAAACATGACAGCGGCCACGGATGGTCTCATATCGAGAGGGTTGTCAGGCTTGCCCTGCATATTTACGATTGCGAGGGTCTGGGCGACAGGTTTACAATCGAGCTTGGGGCACTGATGCATGACATAGGTGACCATAAATTTGCCGCACATGACGGTCCGGCAGAGATACGCAGGCTGCTCGGCAGCCTCGGGGTTGATCAACCCGTTATCGACGAGGTTGTAAGCATCAATGAGAATATCTCCTTCTCGAAGGGACAGAGCGGTATCGTTAAAAGCCATGAACTGCAGATTGTGCAGGATGCCGACAGGCTCGATGCCATGGGCGCCATTGGCATTGCCAGGGCCTTCAGCTACGGAGGCTTCAGGGGACGTGAGATATATGATCCCCGGGCAGGCATAGCAGGTCCGCCCGGACTCGCTTCATCAAGTACGAAATCGGCCTCCACGGTCCACCATTTCTATGACAAGCTGCTTATGCTCAGGGAACTGATGAACACAGCAACAGGAAGAAAACTGGCCGACGAGAGACATGACTTCATGGTGAGGTATCTCGACCAGTTTTTCCGTGAATGGGACGATAAACTGTAATAAATATACGGCTCGGAAATGGACACCAGAACAACTCTTTTTGGCAGTATTCTTTTGCTTGCACTTACTTTCAACCCGGTAATAAGAGCCCAGGACGCCCCTGACCGCTGGGTACTGAATGAAGGCACCTCCGTTTCATGGACGCCGGACAACCGGATTCCGCACAGTGATCATATTGAGATGAGCGGCAGGTACATCTCTGCTGTAGTTCGCTACGGTGTCAGCTCCGATGGTGCTTTCACCATCAGCCGCGACATTGTCTGGCCGATGCTGCGGACGGTCCCCAATAATACTCATGCCAGCCTTACCCGCACATTCAGCATTGATCCGGTACGGCTCATATCAGTTAATAAAAGGACTCTGCAAGGCGAAAAGGTGGATGAGGTCATCCTCGACGGTACACTCGAAGTGAAAAGTACAGTAAATGGTAATCTGAAACTGGTCAGGACCTGCTTCCCTTCAACCGCTCTGCCGCTGTTCGGAGAAAAATATTTGCTGGCCAACACAGGCTCCCGTCCTGTGACAGTTGAGATTCCGGAGATCGATATCATTACCCGGACCAGGCCTGAAGAGGGCGTAGACGGCAGCTACACACTACGTACAAGATCAACTAATTACGGCACCTTCATACTTGAACCGGGCGATTCAGTGACCTGGTATTTCAGCTTCACAGGAAGTAAACAGGGAGAGGATAGCTACTACACTGAAATTGAAGAAGAGCTGGTTAAAAGAAAGGATCTTGTTTCCCTATTCACGGAAAGCCTTGTCCTTGACACGCCAGATGATATTCTGGACCGGGCATTTGCCTTTGCCAAGATACGCGCAGCCGAGAGTATATATCAAACAAGGGGCGGTCCTATGCACGGTCCGGGAGGGCTTAGTTACTATGCTGCAATATGGGCCAATGACCAGGCCGAATATATCAACCCCTTCTTTCCTTCACTGGGATACGACTATGGAATTGAATCGGCAGTCAACTCTTACCGCCACTTTGCACGTTTTATGAACCCGGATTATAAGTCCTATCCCCAGCTCGATTATCGCTGAAGGAACTGACATCTGGAATGGAGCGGGCGACAGGGGTGACGCTGCCATGATAGCATACGGAGCTTCACGGTTTGCACTTATGCTCGGAGACAGGAAAGTTGCCGAGGAGCTGTGGCCCCTTGTCCGGTGGTGCCTTGAGTACAACAGGCGGATGTTAAATCCTCAGGGTGTAGTCAGATCTGACTCCGATGAGCTTGAAGGCCGGTTCCCTTCAGGCACCGCCAACCTGTGTACCTCTTCCCTTTATTATGATGCCCTTGTCTCAGCCTCATTTCTGGGCGCTTCACTGGATAAGGACAGGAAAGAAATGGCAGAATACAGATCCCGGGCACGGGAACTGAAGGGAAATATAGAAAAGTACTTCGGAGCAAATATCTCTGGCTTCGAAACATACCGGTATTATGCAGGCAATGACACACTCCGTGCATGGATCTGTATTCCCCTGACTGTCGGGATCTTTGACAGGAAAGAGGGAACCATCGATGCGCTCTTCTCCCCTGCACTGTGGACTGCTGATGGACTGGCGTCACTGGCAGGTGACAGGACCTTCTGGGACAGGGCAACCCTGTATGCTCTTCGCGGTGTCTTCGCCGCCGGAGATGTGGAGAGGGGATTAAAATTCCTGCAGTATTACTCCAGGCGAAGGCTTCTTGGTGATCACGTGCCCTACCCGGTCGAAGCATATCCTGAAGGAGGCCAGCGTCACCTTTCAGCTGAAAGCGGATTGTATTGCCGTATCTATACGGAGGGTCTCTTCGGCATCAGACCCGTTGGCCTTGGGAGCTTCAGCGTTACCCCTCAGTTGCCTGACGGATGGGATTATATGAGAATAAAGAATATGCATGGATTCAACGGAAAGTTTGACATAGATGTGACGAGGGAATCAGACAGGGTCAGGGTGCAGATAACTTCAGGCGGCAGAGTTGTAACGAACAAACTGATTGCCAGCGGAACCACCCTGACCGTTGAGTTCTGAGGCGCTTATAACCGGGTAATGAATTTTAACCTTTTGTACCAATGATACCAGAATCTTCACGCCTCCATGTCGTGGATGCGTTGCGTGGCTTTGCCATAGTTTCGATAATGCTCCTTCACAATATCGAACATTTTGATTTTTATTATCTTCCCGAAGGTCTGCCAGACTGGATGGTCTCGCTGGACAAGGGGATCTGGGATACCCTCTTTTTTCTTTTTGGCGGGAAGTCATATGCGATCTTTGCCCTGCTTTTTGGCCTGACCTTCTTCATACAGTCGGACAACCAGGCAAAAAGAGGCAGGGATTTCCGGGGAAGGTTTGCCTGGAGGCTGCTCCTGCTGTTGCTCTTCGGCATCGTCAACTCTTCGTTTTACCAGGGTGATATACTGACGATCTATGCAGTGGTCGGGCTGGTGCTTATACCTGTGGCCAGGCTTGAAGACAGGACTGTCTTTTGGATCGCCCTGTTCCTGATGCTGCAGCCATACGAATGGTTCAACCTTGTCAGGGGGCTGCAGAATACGGGTGTCACACCGGCTGATCCTGTTTCCTGGTCCTGGTTCGCGAGAACAGGTGATCACATAACCGGCAATTCCCTTGTGAAGTTATGGATCGGAAACCTGACAATTGGCAAGCCGGCCGTTCTGTTATGGAACTGGGAAAACGGAAGGGTATTTCAGACGGCTTCCCTGTTCATGTTCGGGATGCTTGCCGGCCGCAAGGGACTTTTTGTGCCTTCCGAAACGTCAGGGAAATTCTGGATAAAAACCCTCCTGATATCCTCCATTGCCTTCATCCCGCTCTTTATCACCAAAAGCAATATTACCAACTGGATTGGTCAGGAGGTTGTCAGCCGTCCGGCTGCGACCATTGTTACTTCATGGTCGAATATGGCATTCATGCTGGTATTGGTTTCGGGTTTTGTGCTTCTTTTCTCCACAGTAAGGTTTCATGGAGTGCTAAATATATTTTCCTGTTATGGAAGAATGAGCCTTTCAAATTATGTGATGCAGTCGATCATAGGCTCCTTTATATACTATGGATATGGACTGGGGTTGTATAAACATACGGGTGCGACATATTGTCTCCTGATCGGTCTGCTGCTGGCAGTGATGCAGGGATACTTCAGCGCATGGTGGCTGAGGCACCACAGGAAAGGACCACTTGAAACCCTGTGGCATAAAGCGACATGGGTTGGTATAAAATGACTGTTTTGTACTTCCGTGCCCGGCCAAAACCGGTTAAAAAGTGTTATTTTTACGTAAATAATTAATAAATCCAAAGAGATGTTCTATGCACTTCTGATTATTATTGCTGTTGTAGCCCTGCTTGCAGTGGGACTATACAACAGGCTGGTCAAACTGAGGAATAACCGTGAGAACGCATTCGCTGACATCGACGTTCAGCTGAAGCAGAGACTTGATCTGATACCCCAGCTGGTTGAGGCGGTCAAGGCTTATATGAAGCATGAAAGCACTGTTCTTACCGAGATCACAAAAGCCCGTGCCAGCGCCATCGAGGCGAAGGGGATAGACGAGAAGATCGCTGCTGACGGACGACTGTCATCAGCTTTGCAGGGTCTCCGGGTTGCCGTTGAGGCCTATCCTGACCTTAAGGCAAGCACTAACTTCATGCAGCTCCAGGAGGAGATCTCAGACATAGAGAACAAGCTGGCAGCTGCCCGCAGGTTCTTCAATTCCGCTACCAAAGAGCTGAACAACGCCGTCGAGACATTCCCGTCAAATCTCATTGCAGGCATGTTCGGATTCAAGCGTGAAACAATGTATGACCTGGCCGAGACCAGGGCTAAGGCTGAGGAGACGCCTAAACTGAACTTCTAGAGGGATATGAAATATATAGGGCTAAGTAAGCAGATCTGGAACAACAACATCAAATCTGTTATTTTGCTTATTCTCTTCCCTGCCGTGATAATGGGACTTGTCTGGCTGTTTGCCTTTTTCATTCAGCCGCCCGGGGAATACAGCCTTCCAGTAGCAAACCAGATGTTCCTCAGGGCTATCCCCTGGGTCAGCATTGGGGTTCTCGTGTGGTTCGCCATAGCGTGGGTCTCGCACACCAGCATGATAGAGAAGGCGACAGGCTCCGCTCCTCTCAGCAGGAAGGAGAACAAGAGGATCTACAATCTTGTCGAGAACCTTTGTATTGGAAGCGGAATGCCCATGCCAAAAGTAAACGTCATCGAGGATGATTCGCTTAACGCCTTTGCCAGCGGAATAAACACATCAACTTTCACCGTTTCACTGTCAAGGGGAATCATAAACAAGCTGGAGGATGACGAACTGGAGGCTGTGATAGCGCATGAGCTTACCCATATCAGGAACCGTGACGTCAGGCTGCTTATAATATCTGTCATTTTCGTCGGAATATTTGCTTTCATTACTGAGGCGCTGGTGCGTTCAGTCAGATTCAGCGGAGGAAGCAGAGGCAAAAAGGATGGCAGGGCGGTGATACTGATTTTGCTCCTTGCCGCTGTCGGATATTTCCTTTCGTCTCTGTTCAGGTTCGCCATCTCACGGCAGCGTGAATTTATGGCTGATGCCGGTTCGGCGAACATGACAAAAAACCCTCTTGCCCTGGCCTCCGCGCTGGAGAAAATATCAGTTGATCCCCAGATAGAGGCAGTCAGACGAAACGATGTAGCGCAGATGTTCATTGACAACCCTCAACCCAAAAAAGAGAGACCTGTATCGTTCTCCTTCAGCTCCCTGTTCATGACCCATCCGCCCATTGAGAAACGGATTGCTATTCTCAGGCAGTTCTGATACATAGTTGCCTCGCAGTTATAATAAGGGAGGGATTTTTTCAGGCAGCTTAAATGCGGAGCTCTTATGCAAGACTCTTTGAAAAAGTCTGAGATGAGTCAGTTTTCAGGCTTATCTTTGGTGAGAGGATTAATTCCGTTCCTTCCCTTACGGTTAAGTATTCACGTTAAAAATTACACCAATGAGACCGATGTTAATTCTGACAGTGTTATTAATGTGCTCCACGGGTGTATCGGCACAGAAGTCGATAGGTTACCATTCCGGGGTAACCAGCGAGCAGAACCTGAGAGTCGTCGCCAACATTTCGCCCTATTCTTCAGGAATTGGATTTGATGACAGGTACCAGGGAGTGAAGGGTACTCCAAGATTGTTTGACACGCTCGTTGCCTCTTCTCTCCTGATCAGGGGAGAGGAAAAATACATCCGCATGGAGAGTGATCTGGATGTTGTCAAAAATACACTTCTGTTTATTGGATTTAATTCAGGAGAACTCCGGGAAATAAATTCAGAACATATAGCCGAACTGATCTATCACAAGGATGGCAGAGACCTGGTATTCAGGACTATCAGCGATGTCAAACTGGACAAGGAAATAAAGGAAAACAAGTTTTACGAGATACTCATTGAGGGCCCCTACCAGTTCATCAAAATTCCGGATAAGGATTTTGTGGAAGCTGATTATCAGCGTGTTTATAGTCCTGACAGGCGTTACGATGAGTTCAAGACTGTCAGCAAGTATTATATTCTTGGCAGCGACTCTGTATTCCACAGGGTGCAATTGACAGCCAAATCGCTGAAGAAGGTTTTTCCCGACAAGAAAGAGTTTATTGACAGTAATTTCGACGAAAAGACTGTTTCCGATCCGGAAGCGGCGGTTATAGAATTGATTGGTAAATTCTGAAGTTACCCGGGTCGGTCTGGCATTGTCTTCATCAGGGCGTGGCCGATTGGCACTTTTGCCAGTATAAATTTTAAATGGCAGCAGATGAACAATACCTGTGACATCTATGTTAGTCCTGATTAGATGATAATGGAAATTATTATTATAAGCCTGGTGGCTTTTTTTACAGCCATTTTAACATTCTTCTCAGGATTTGGATTGGGAACAATCTTAATGCCGGTCTTCGCGATCTTCTTTCCGGTTGACGTTGCAATCGCATTGACCGGTGTGGTTCATTTTTCAAACAACCTTTTCAAGATCACACTTGTCGGAAAGAATGCAGACAGAGAGGTTCTCCTTAGGTTTGGCATTCCGGCAATCGTGGCAGCATTTGCAGGCGCCTGGTTACTGCTCAGAATCACAAAGATGCCCTCTCTTTTTGAATACCAGTTATGGGATAGAAACCTTGAAATCACTCCCGTAAAACTCATAATTGCCATACTGCTGATTATTTTTTCATTGCTTGAGATTCTGCCATCGGTTCAGAAGGTTCAGTTCGGCAGGAACAAGCTTGCGCTTGGTGGGGTTCTGAGCGGATTTTTTGGTGGACTGACAGGAATCCAGGGTGCCATACGCAGTGCATTTCTTATAAAGAGCGGATTGTCAAAGGAGGCATATATAGCAACAGGTGTGATAATTGCATCGCTGGTTGATTTTACAAGACTTTCGGTTTATGCATCACGATTTAAGGAAGCCAACCTGCATGAACACCTGCTACTGATAGTCTCTGCAACACTGGCCGCCATAACCGGGGCATTTGTAGGAAGCAAACTTTTAAAGAAGGTTACATTAAGGTTTGTTCAGATACTGGTGGCAGTAATGTTATTCCTGATAGCAATTGCCCTCGGAGCAGGTATAATTTAGAATTATACGGAGATGAAGAAAATGCTATGGATTGTTTTTAATACGGCTGATGATTACAGGTCAATATTGCCAAGGTTGGTTGTTGGTCTGGTTTTTCTTTCCGAGGGTATCCAGAAATTTCTATTCCCTGAGCTTGTCGGTGCAGGTCGGTTTGCAAAGATTGGATTTGAGAATCCGGAATCGCTGGCATCATTTGTGGCATTCTTTGAGATAACCTGTGGTGTATTATTGTTAATCGGGTTAACGGTAAGAATTTCTGCAATACCTCTGTTAATCATTATGATAACTGCAATCACGACAACCAAGATACCCATCCTTCAGGAAAAGGGATTCTGGCAGATGGCTCATGATTCAAGAACCGACTTCGCAATGACGATGCTGATTATTTTTATTTTGATTTACGGGGCCGGAAAACTGTCTTTCGATTACCTTCTCAGGCAAAAATATCTGTCAGCATGATTCTCTGCTGAATCATTCAAATGTAACACCGATTAAAAAGAAGCAAAATGGCACAAAAGATCCTGATAATTGTTAATGATGCGCCCTACGGAACAGAGAAGGCGTATAATGCCCTGCGGCTGGCAATGCAGCTCGGGAAAGATCATTCTGGTACTGAGGTGCGGCTGTTTTTAATGGCAGATGCAGCGACCTGTGCACTGGCAGATCAGATCACGCCCACCGGATATTATAATATCGAGAGGATGATTAAATCCGTACTTTCAAAAGGGGGAAAAGTGAAGATATGCGGTAGCTGCGCTGAGAGCAGGGGTTTAAAAAGTGCTTCATTGATAGAAGGCACGGAGTTAAGCACGATGGCTGAACTCACAAGCTGGGTCGTTGACAGTGATAAGGTGATTACCTTTTAATTTTCCCCTTTGGGAATATCTTTTAGTCAACCTTCCCTACCCCTGATAAATATGGGTCAGGAATCTAAATAGGAAAAGAGGCTGGCCCTTTGAAGAAAGCCTCTTTTTGTCATTTTGGCACACTGAGAACAATTTTTGGGACGTACAGCAAAATCAGTTTCATAGTTATGGTTGAACTTTGAGTGAAAATTTTTACTAACCAAAATCTTACAGCATGAAAACAAAGACATTAGTTATGGTATGCCTTTTATTGGGCATTGGATTAACTCAGCTTACTGCACAAGTCATCCCTCCAGATAATAAACCTGGTACAGGGATAGCCTCTTACTATGAGTACTGGACTGATATTTCAGGATACTGGGATTTACCAGTTGTCTGCGGCGGGGAGGAAATAAATCATCTGACAGGTTCTGTAACTGGCATTTAACAGGATATTTTTAAAGGAGGTATCTGATTTGGCAAAACAGCTGGTATGAATGGGATCTTACAGGTAATGATGGTGAAACTTTTAAGGGAAAGGATATCTGGAAATGGGTCTTTGGTCTGAAGGAATCGGTTACGGGCATGCAAATTTAATCGGGAATAAAGGTTCCCATTATATTGTGTTCGTATTCCATGTGATTGCCAACTGGGTAACAGTCTTATTTAGATATTAAATGCCCTGGTAGCAAATAACCATCAAAAGTAATTACGATAATTAAGCCCTCGGACATCAGCTCCGGGGGCTTTTCATTATCTCTGGCTAACAGGCAGCCATATTTATCAGACACCACCCTAGCCGGGGAGTAAATGCAGACAGTTTTAGGGGATCCCTTCTTATTTTTCATTGATGTGTTAAATTCATGTGTTAAAACATGAAGTATTTACTTGATTAATACTTGTAAGTGTTTCATTTTAGACAGCGGGAAAAGGGATTGCCTCGCCTACGGCTCGGCTTTCCCCTGATGGGGACGCAATCAAACAAAAAGCGCCACTGATGTGGCGTTCTTTTGTTATTCATCCTTCCCTCCCTCTGATAAATCAGGGTCGGGCAGTCTGAATAACAAAAGCTCCGGCATCGCCGGAGCTTTTTGTTTGAGCGGGAAAAGGGATTCGAACCCTCGACCCTCAGCTTGGGAAGCTGATGCTCTACCCCTGAGCTACTCCCGCATTGGCCTCCAGAGCCTCCCATGGGAGTTGAACCCACGACCTGCTCATTACGAGTGAGCTGCTCTACCACTGAGCTAAGGAGGCATATATACAAAAAAAAAAGCAGGGCGCTTAAGAAATAAGTGTGGAATAATTATGTCTCGCTGCATTTCCTCGTGCTGAGGGAATAGCGCCCTGCCGTTGCAAATATAATAAATAATTTAATTCCAAATTATTTTTACATGGCCATGCCACCGCAGACACTTACTGTCTGGCCGGTCACATATGAGGAGAGATCCGATGCCAGGAAAAGCGCCACATTGGCTACATCCTCCGGCAGTCCCCCGCGACGAAGCGGTATCTTTGAAATCCAGTCGCTCTTGACATCTTCAGGCAGCTTGCTGGTCATCTCCGTGAGGATGAAACCAGGGGCAATGGCATTGCACCTTACATTGCGCGAGCCAAGCTCCTTGGCCACACTCTTGGTGAAACCCAGTATCCCTGCCTTGGAGGCCGAATAGTTCGACTGTCCGGCGTTGCCGCTGACACCCACCACCGAACTCATGTTTATGATCGATCCGTTCTTCTGTTTCATCATCGGTTTGATGGCTGCCTTCGTGAGATTGAAAACCGACTTCAGGTTCACAGTCAGTACCTGGTCCCACTGCTCCTCGGTCATCCTCATCAAGAGGGTATCGCGGGTTATGCCGGCGTTGTTCACCAGGATATCGACCCTGCCGAAATCCTTGACTATCTCGTCGATCACATTCTCGGCGTCAGCATATACAGATGCATCGGAAACATATCCCTTTGCCTTCACTCCCAGCGCTGCGATCTCCTTTACCGCATCGGCAAACTCCTCATTGTCAATAATGTTTGTCAGAGCTATATTGGCTCCTTCAGCAGCAAAACGGAGCGCAATCCCTTTGCCTATGCCTCTTGATCCGCCCGTTATCACGGCTGTCTTTCCTTCAAGTAGTTTCATAATTATATTTATTGATTATTAATCTTTGTTAGCCTGCCCCGCAGAACGGGAGAACATCCATGCCTTTGATTGAATGACTGTTGTGCCCTTCTCTTCAGAAGCACGGGTGTTTCATGCCAGCAAATTTAGGGCACAAAGATAAAAAATTATTTATGCAGCACCTTTGCCACGGTGGCGCCTATGTCTGCAGGCGATTTGACCACATGTATCCCGCATTCTGCCATAATCTTCATCTTGGCTTCGGCGGTGTCGTTGGCTCCTCCTATGATGGCGCCTGCATGGCCCATTCGCCGGCCCTTCGGCGCTGTCTGGCCTGCGATGAAGCCCACGACAGGCTTGGTGCCGTTCTCACGGACCCAGTGCGCCACATCAGCCTCCATCACCCCGCCAATCTCGCCGATGAGCACCACCGCATCCGTATCCCTGTCATCCATCATCATCTTCAGTATATCCAGTGAGGTGGAACCTATTACCGGGTCTCCCCCTATGCCGACGCAGGTCGACTGTCCCAGGCCAAGCTTGGTAAGCTGGTCTACAGCCTCATAGGTCAGCGTTCCTGAACGCGAGATGACCCCTACCCTTCCCTTTTTGTGGATGAAACCGGGCATGATGCCTACCTTGGCTTCACCCGGAGTGATGACACCCGGACAGTTCGGACCTATCAGTACGGAATTATAATCCCTCAAGAGCTTCTTCACCCTGACCATGTCGGCAACCGGGATACCTTCGGTTATTGCCACGATGAGCTTTATGCCTGCCTCAGCAGCCTCTATAATCGAATCAGATGCGAAGGCAGGAGGCACGAATATGACTGATGTGTCGGCACCGGTAGCCTTCACAGCCTCCCTGACAGTGTTGAACACCGGCAGACCCAGATGCGTCTGCCCTCCTTTGCCCGGAGTGACGCCTCCCACGACCTTCGTTCCGTATTCGATCATCTGACCGGCATGAAATGTGCCCTCGCTGCCAGTAAAGCCCTGTACTATCACTTTTGATCCGGAGTTCAGTAAAATACTCATATCATGATGCTCTTTGGTACCTTATATCTCAAATGTAGGTATTTTTTCATCCTTTTGCTAAATTTACTGAATATTATCATGACCATGGATTTCATCGAACCTATACTCTATATTGGCATTTCCCAGTCATTCTTCGCCGGTCTCCTGATAGCGACCAGGAGGCCTTTTACAACCGCCAACCGGATCATGACGGCATGGGTCTTTCTCTTCTGCATTGAAATGATATTTGCCCTGATAAACCATACGGTTCTCGAGATGTATTCCTTCCCGTTCATCTCATTCACCTACGGACCACTGCTTTATCTCTACGTCAGGCACAGCGCCGACCCGTCGCTGAAGTTTAAACCCTGGCATACCCTGCATTTCATTCCCTTCTTCGTCTTCTTTGCCGTTTCGGTAATATTCCGCAGCAGATCGTTTTTCGATGACCTGAGCGGATTTTTTGCAATCGACAGATTCACACCCCTCAGAATAGTCTACGGTGTCTGTTTCTTCCTTTCAGTAACCGTTTACAGCATCCTGTCATTCATCCGTATACGCCGCCACCAGTTACACCTCCGGGATATAGTCTCATTCACCTCAGATAAGCTCACACTTAACTGGATGAAGGTTCTTTCAATAACTTTCTACGTGGGCTACATAGTTGTTTTTATTCTCGGCGGGATTGACATTATTGCCGGCCTCGTTACCTTCGACCCGTATATCCTTACTTTTTTCTTCATAGCTGCCTTTTCATTCGCCTACAGCTTTTATGCCATCCGCCAGCCTGAATTATCAGATTATCCTGTCGCTTCCTCCAGGGAGGAAGCTGATAAAGACGCCCATGCAGGCGCAGAAAAATATGCAAAAAGCGGCCTGAGGAAAGAGCAGGCAGAGGAATACCTGACAAAACTGCTTAAAATCATGGATGATGAAAAGCCCTACCTTGACGGAGACCTTACTATTCATCACCTTTCACAAAAAACAGGCATTCCACGTCATTACATAACAGAGGTGCTGAACGAAAAATACGGGCGCAACTTTTTTACTTTTATCAATGAGTACAGGGTAAGGGAAGTTATCAGCCGCATCAATGATCCGAAATATCAACATTATACCATTCTTGCCATCGCCTTTGACGCCGGATTCAATTCAAAATCAACCTTTAACTCCATCTTCAAAGCCTACGCCGGCAAAACCCCCAGTGAGTACAGAAACGAACTGACAAAGCCCGCGGAAAAGGTGTGATCCGAGCGGCTGAAACAAGCTTTGCACTCTGATACTGTCTGACCCGCATGGACAGGTCGCCTGACGGATAATTCATGATGATCTTTGCATTTAAAGTATCAAATCATGAACCGAAGGTCAGGCTTTCTATTGTTGTTGTTTCTTGTCCCGCTATCTCTTCTTTCCCAGGAAAAGACTTTTACCCCCGGCGGTTTTGTCAGGGGAGGCATTTTTTTAAGTGCCGGGGATTATGAGCATGATGTAAATGCAGCTTTTGGCGATGCCGCATTAACGTTTACAGCCACAGACAATCTCAGCTTTAAAGGCTTTGCCGATATGAGGGTGCGTCTGGGACAGCAGTTCGGGGAAAATGTGAATTCATTCACCCTGCGCGAGGCCTGGGGGATGTACTACAATAAATATATGAGTATCTCCGCAGGACAGAAGATCGTCAAATGGGGTAAAACCGACATGTTCACTCCGCTCTCGAGATTTTGCCCCATGGATTATACTTTGCGCAGTCCTGATTTTGAGGATGCGGAGCTGGGTAATCTCCTCGGCGAGATCACCTTCACCCCTGCCCCCTTTTTCAGGTTTACCGCAGTTGCAGCTCCATTCTGGAATCCGTCAATTCTGATTATCAAACCGATACCATTGCCTTCGAACATTCAGGTGGTACTGCCTGAAGGTCTCAAATCCGGGAACGGATATTACTCCTACGGTTTCAGGGGTGATTTCACACTCAGGGGTTTTGACGCAGGACTCCAGTGGTACCATGGCCCTGACCTGATGCCGGGATTGAACCTGGTCAGTGCCGATTACACCAACCCGCTCGAACCTGCCATTGCCGTTGAGGGTGTTCCCTATCTTATAAACAGTGCCGGCTTCGACTTTGAAACTGTGATATCGCCATTTATTCTTCGCGGCACGCTGGCTTATACCAAACCTGAGGAAGCAAAAGAAGGCAATGAGGAAGTTCCGTTCCCACAGGTTGAATGGGTCGCAGGTTTCGACTGGACACCCGGTGCATTGAGGGTCACCGCCGAATATGCAGGCAAAAAAGTACTGGATTTCTATGAAGCGCCATATGATCCTCTGATTGGCACCACACCCGATATGGAGCAGCTGATGGAGCTTTTCAGTACGCCCGGATTTGACCCTGTTGAGTTCACGAGATCACAGATAGAGGCATTCAACAGATTGTACAACAACCAGTTATTTGAGTATTACCATTCTGCAGGATTGAGGGTTGAGGCTGAGCTATTCTATGGCAGGCTTATTCCCTCATTAACAACTATTTACAATTTTACTTCCCGGGACCTCATGCTCCGCCCCGCAGTGAAGTTCAAACCTGCTGACGGCGTGACCCTCAGCGCGGGGTATGAACATTATGCCGGTACTGAAGGCGGTTTGTACGATATTATTGATGATTTCATGAAAGCTGCATTTTTCTCACTGAGGATAGATTTCTAAAGCCATGACAAACTTTATTGTAAGATACAGATGGGCGATAATAATAATATCATTTGCCCTGGCAGCAGGCCTGGGCATCCTGATACCCTCTTCAGAGACTGACCCTGACATCAGGAATTATATTCCCCGGAACATGCCATCGCGGGTAACCAATGACTCCATTGAGAAGGAATTCGGTGTCCAGGATATGATCATAGTTCTTTTTACTGACAGCTCTATGCTTGCTCCGGGTAACCTGAAGCAGGTAAAGGAGGTTGACAGGGCGCTATCAAGGATGGAGGGAATAGGGACTATCAACTCCATTTATACGGCAAGGAAGATCGAGGGCAGAGAGGGCATGATGGTAGTTGATCCACTGATTGAAAGGATTCCGGAAACACCTGAAGACTTCCTGACACTGAAGAATGACATCCTGGCTAATCAGTTTGCCCGGGACATAGTTGTATCATCAGATATGACCGCGGCGGCGATCACAGGAACCATCAATTCAACAGTGTCGGAGTATGAGACACTCAACAAGGTTGATTCAGTCATCGCGGCTCAGAAGGGTGATGCACGGATCCTTACGGGCGGACTGCCATATATAAGGCAGTTCATTATGAAGGATGTGAACCATGATGCGATGATCCTGATTCCCATTGCCCTTATTATAATGCTTCTGGTGCTTAAACTGTCGCTTGGCAACTGGAGAAGCGTTCTCATACCCTTTACGGTGGTGATACTGTCAACCGTAATCACCATGGGAATGATACCGCTGCTCGGATGGAAATTTTCCATCATAATGAGCCTTGCTCCCATCATTCTGATTTCGGTAGCGAATAATTACGGAATATACCTCGTTTCCAGGCAACAGGAGCTCAGCAGGTCTGACCTGCCTGTGACGGGGAAAGAGATGATCAGGTCAATCACCGGCTCGCTGAATATGCCCATACTGTTCAGCGGACTGACCACCATTGCAGGGTTGCTCGGCCTCATGACCCATTCGATCATTCCCGCCAGGCAGGTTGGCGTACTGGCGGCTGCAGGTGTAAGCCTTGCCCTGGCAATGAGCCTCTTATTGATTCCTGCACTGATATACATGCAGCATACGCCCGGCAGAAAACCCAGACCTGCACAACCGTATAAAAACGACCTTATCAACCGTTCCCTCGCAATTATCTCTTCAATGGTAATAAGGCGCCCGGGAAGGGTGCTGCTGGTATCTCTGGTCCTGACTTTGATGCTCGGTACCGGAATCGCTTTCCTGAGAATCGACACCAACCAGGAAAACTTCTTTCCCCATAAACACCCTGTCAGAAAGGCCTCGGAAATCATTAATTCGAAATTCGGAGGATCACAGACCATCTCGGTAATGATCAGCGGTGATATCAAGGATCCTGTCCTGATGCAGAAGATCGATGACCTGACAGAACATCTGAAGGGTTCGGAAGGAGTTGGCGGCGTTTTTTCCATCTCAGATGTTGTGAGGGAGATGAGCAAGGCGCTGTACGAGCCCACTGAGGAGGAATACGACAGGATACCAACGTCTGCCGGGGCTATTGCACAGATGTTCGAACTATACAATATGAGTGGTAATCCGGACGATTTCAAGCAGCTTATGAACTTTGAAAACACAAAGGCTCATCTGCTGGTCCGCCTGTCGAAACCTGAAAATGAGGTTGTCAGGGATCTCAGGGATGACATAAAAAGCTTTACTGCAGATTTCCCCGCCAGAGTGACCATCGGGGGCTATGCGATCATTATGATTGATTTTGCTCAGAAGATCATCAACGGCCAGGTCTCTTCGCTGGCTTTTGCCCTTATTATAGTCCTGATACTTCTGGCGATTATTTTCCGGTCATTGAAGGGAGGCCTGATAGGATCAATTCCTCTGGGAGCTTCTATCATAATCCAGTTTGGTGTCATGGGATTTACAGGTGTTGCCATTGATGCTGCGACTGCCCTCCTCTCGTCGATTATGATCGGTGTGGGAGTTGACTTCACAATACAGTTCCTGTGGAGATACAAGAATGAACTGGAAAAAGGGGTCTCCCGCCAGGAGGCCATTTACACCACCTACAGTACCACGGGACGGAGCATCGTCATTAATGGCCTGAGTGTGATGGCCGGTTTTTCGGCTACCTTCTTCTCCGGGTTCCTGTCAATAAGGTTCTTCGGTTACCTGACGCTCCTGGCAATCGGCTCCTGCCTTCTGTATGCAATCATAGTGATGCCGGCCTTCATGCTCTACTTCAAACCGGCATTTATTGAAGCAAAAATGAAACGAATAAATAAAAACAAGGAAAAAAATGAAAAAGATGTTATTTCTATTGTCAGCGGTGTTGGTTCTGTCGATGCAGGCCACGCTGGCTCAGCTGTCTGATCCCGTGCAGCTGATGGACAAAAGTCGTGACCTGACAATGTCAGGAAATATCCAGTCAACTGTCACTCTTACTATAACCGAAAAGAGCGGTTCTGTGCGGACCCGCAAGTTGAATATGTCTACCAAATCATATGACGACGGTACCATCAAGAGAATGGTTAAGTTCCTTGATCCCGCAGATGTGAGGGGTACGGCCATGCTTATCATAGACAATCAGAATGCGCAGGATGACATGTGGATCTACCTCCCGGCACTGAAAAAGACCAGGCGCATTGTCAGTACGGAAAAAGGCAAGAGCTTCATGAGTTCTGAATTTTCAAACGCAGACATGTCAAGCGGAAGCAACGCTGACTTCACGATAAGACACATGCCGGAATCAGGAAAGAATGACACCTGGGTAATTGAGAGTGTGCCGGTCAGCGATGAGAAAGCAGACGAATACGGTTTCTCCAAAAAGGTAACCTTTCTCGATAAAAAGAGCCTGGTAACAAAGAAGATCGACTTTTACAATTTTGACAACGAACTGTTCAAGACGATTGACATAGTAGCCACCCAGCCCCTGACAGGAAAAGAGGGGTATATAATGACAGATATGCTCGCCATAAATCATCTCAGCGGCCGAAGCTCAAGGGTCAAATTTGACCAGGTGAATACATCTGTTTCGATACCGGATAATACCTTCATTGCCGATAACCTCTCGAGGTAGAATTCAATTACCTTTGTACCTGTAAAATTATGGTACAAAAGGGAACAACAATCTGTGCGCCGGCCACCTCTGGAGGGGGTGCAATAGCTCTGATCAGGCTCTCGGGGCCGGCAGCCATTGAAACATTGGCCGGAATATTTAAACCCATTGATGATCAGGTAGATATAATCAATGCGAAGGGGTACAGTTTATTTTTCGGGACTATATCTTCGCAGAATGAATTCATTGATGAGGTGCTTGTCTCGGTCTTCCGGGCACCTCACTCCTACACGGGTGAGGATATGGCGGAAATAAGCTGCCATGCATCGCCTTTTATACAGCATCGGATCATAGAAATCCTCATTGAAAAGGGTGTCGAAACAGCCACCCCGGGTGAGTTCACCATGAGGGCTTTCATGAACGGTAAAATGGATCTTTCCCAGGCTGAGGCTGTGGCTGATATTATCGCCTCCGATTCAGAGGCGGCACACAGGCTGGCAGCAACACAGCTCCGGGGAAGATTCTCCACTGAGATAGAGAAGCTGAGGCAGGAACTTCTCTCCTTTGCCTCGCTCATTGAACTGGAGCTCGACTTCAGCGAAGAGGACGTCCAATTCGCCGATCGGTTCGCAATGACGGAGACGGTCATCAGGATTAAGAGTTTGGTAGACAGGCTGGCATCGTCATTCAGGCTTGGCAATGCCATAAAAAAAGGCATCCCGGTGGTAATTGCAGGGAGACCCAATGTAGGCAAATCGTCGCTGCTCAATGTCCTGCTCCAGGAGGAGAGGGCTATCGTATCTGACATACCGGGAACGACACGTGATACAATTGAAGAGGTGCTGCACGTGGGCGGATTGCTGTTCAGGTTCATCGATACTGCAGGACTCAGGCATTCTGAGGATGAGATAGAGGTGCTTGGGGTTGAGAGAACAAGGCTGAAACTGGAGACCTCTGCGATAGTGCTGGCGGTTGCCGAGGCTACTGACAGTGCAGAGGATATCACACGGTTTTCACAATCGGTGGCAGAACTGACAGGCCCCAACGATGCTAAAATAATTCTTGTCATAAATAAATCCGACCTGGCCTCCCCCGGCCATATGGCGGATATGAAGAATAAACTTTCCGGCATGTGTGCATTCCCGGTGGTCTTTGTCTCCGCTACCCGTTCTTCCGGAATTGATCATCTCAGGGAACAGCTTACGGCATCTGTCGAGACCGGCCGGCTCGATACCCCGCAACATATCGTCACCAATGCCAGACATTATGAGGCGCTGAAGAATGTCTCAGAGTCACTGCAGAGAGTCCTTGACGGCTTCCGTGACGGCATCCCCACTGTGCTGATTGCCACTGACGTACGCCAGGCAATTTATTACCTGGGTCTGATTACCGGTAAGATTACCCCGGAAGATATCCTGGGAGAGATCTTCTCCAGATTCTGTATTGGCAAATAAAACAGGCAACCTTCCACCGACATAATTAAACGCAAAAAAGCCCCTGGTCAGGGGACTTTTCTGTTCATGTATATATTATCGGAGGATTATAATGCGGGAAAATTAAACCTTACCCGGCATCTTCAGATCTCAGAAAGCTTTTCCCGAAGTATGGCCGAACAGGTAAAACAGCCCAAACTGAATCCCCCTGTTGGTTCCCTTTAAATCATTGCTTTCGTATACATCGCTTAACCCGTGATTATATCTTAAATCAATCCCAAAACCGGTTGATGGGACGACATAGCTCACTCCAACACTCAGTGCAAAGTCAAGAGGATTATAGTCATTGTCTTCGTCTGATTTGACGAGGAAACCTACCTGCGGTCCGGCCTGTATCCTGAATCCGTTGTCAAACATGTACTGGAAAATGACCGGTATGTTAATGTAATCCAGGTTACGACCCTTGGCACCCTGTGCGGAGTATACCAGTTCTGGCTGGACTGCCCATGTGCTGTTAAAGTGGATATGGCCAAGAATACCAATGTTATAACCTGTTCTCTTGTCGAGATTGGTATTATCGTCATGCTTGATGTTGAAATAATTCAATCCACCCTTGACCCCGAAGGTTACAAGTCCTGAACCCGGATTGCCGTGTTGTGCACTGGCAACGCCGGTAATCAGGAACGCTGCAAGTAATACTGGTAAAAATCTCATTTTCTGTTTCATCACTTTTTTTGGTTTTCGTTGTGCCCCTGTTTCTTCAGGGACCTTATAATTGAGAGCAAAGGTGCTTATATTTTGTTGAGGAAGTGTTACAACTTTGCTTTAACATGTTACATAATTCACACATAATAAAGGAATTAGTAGTTAGTTCTTTCCTCCGGTTTTCCCGGGTGCAATACTCCGCTTCAGGGATTCAGGTATTCTGAACATGACTGACCTCGGTGTGATCATTTTTTCTTTTGATCAGCTGCTTTACGTTCAGCCTCCTTTTTTGCAAGAGAATCCTTTGAAAACTGTTCAGCCTCCCTCTCTTTTCTGTTGAAATAACCCTTAAACAGGAAATTCTCCTTTGCTGCATTCATGTTCTCATCCAGCCCTTTACTGCTCTTCCTGAGATTAATGATGGTCCTGTCAAGATTTTCCGCAATTGTAGTATCCTGAATTAATCTTCCCAGTGTTCCTTTCCCGCTGTTGATATTGATCATTATATCTGCCAGCTGGTATGAAATAATTGCGGCATTATCTGCCGTGATCTTAAGGCTTTCCATTATTGCATCTGTTTCGACGGGTTCTTTGGATACAATATATGCCCCTTCTTTTACCAGGGGCGCATCACTGCTGCCCTGTGTAATGATCAGGATCCGGTCTCCAATTATCCCTGAGGAACCTATGCCTGCTTCACAGTCATTCTTAATAAACTGCTGGACACTGCTTTTTATCAACATATCAACACGGACCGTGCTATCATCGATAATCGTGATGTTGTCAACTGTACCGACAGTTATTCCGGAATAACGGATATTGCTTCCGACTTCCAGCCCGCTTACATTATTAAATGTCGTATTGATTTTAAACACAGGATCGAATAAATTTTCCTGCTTTCCTATCAGAAAAATGGCGATGACAAAAATCACCAGACCACCTATAATGAACAGTCCCAGCCTGACTTTGAACTTTTGTGTGTGCTTTTCCATATAAATTTCATTTAAAAAATGATTTTATTGATGTGTCAGTTGAGTTTTCAAATTCGGACAGTTCCCCATCCTTATAAACCTCGCCGTTGAGTAACATAATGACCCTGTCGGCAGTGGTCCTGGCACATTCAATATCATGAGTTATGATGATTGAAGAGGTCTTGTATTTTTTCTGAACATCATTGATGAGTGTGCTTATCTCGTCTGATGTCACCGGATCAAGTCCTGTTGTGGGTTCATCGTATAACATTATCCTCGGGCTGACTACAAGGGTTCGTGCCAGGCTGATTCGTTTGCGCATCCCTCCTGACAACTGAGACGGCATTTTATTGAGGGTGTCAGGCAAACCAACATTTTCCAGGGCCTCTTCCACTTTTTCGTTTAACTCCTTTTGACTGAGATTCTTTAATATTCTTCGCAATGGAAATTCCAGGTTTTGCCTGACGGTCATGGAATCATACAAGGCGCCGCCCTGAAACAAAAAACCGATTTTCTTTCTCAACTCTCCCAGTTTTTCGCGGTCCAGGGCATTCACATCCTCTCCAAGGACTGTAATTGTTCCCTCATCGGGATCCAGCAAGCGGACAATGCATTTGATCAGGACCGATTTTCCCGATCCTGATTTTCCAAGCACAACGAGGTTTTCACCATTGAACAGTTTCAGGGAGACATTTACCAGTACATCATCGGAGCCAAATCCTTTTCTGAGGTTATTTATCTCTATAACCTGTTCCCTGTTTTCTCCCTTTGCAGAATCAGCAGGTTGTGTCTGCGTTGTACTCATAGCATGTCGGTTATTTGCACGGCGACCAGGTCTATTATTATCACAAGCAACGAGGCCAGCACCACAGCAGAGTTGGCAGCAATGCCAACACTTTCTGTTCCGCGCCCTGCCGTATATCCTTTATAGCAACCTACCAAACCGATCACTGCTCCAAAAAAGAAGGTTTTTACAAGTGCCGGAATCAAATCAATAAACCCGATCTGGCCGAATGCCTGGGTGAAGAACAGTACAAAAGTTACGTCTCCCTTGATATTTGCTCCTGCCCACGATCCCAGTATGCCAAGACCATCAGCATATATTACCAGTATGGGTATCATCAGCGTTGCTGCCAGTACTCTTGTGACCACCAGGAATTTCATGGGGTTGGTAGATGATACCTCCATGGCATCAATCTGCTCGGATACTCTCATAGACCCCAGCTCGGCACCCATGCCTGAACTGATTTTCCCGGCACAGATCAGAGCAGTAATAACAGGCCCCATCTCTCTGATAAGAGACATGGCTACCATTCCGGGAAGCAGACTCACTGCCCCGAAGCTCATAAGAGCCGGACGCATCTGAATGGTGAGCACAAGGCCTATAATGATACCTGTAACCGAAATGAGGGGTAAAGTCTTATTTCCGATCTGATAACATTGCCGCAGGAACTCCCTGAATTCAAAGTTTCGGGAAAAGGTCTCTTTTGTGACTCTTGTTACAAAAAGGAGGCCGTCGGCAATTTTCGTCAGAAAATTGCCTGCCTCCACGGTCTTTGCAAGAGTTTTGTCAACGAGCCTTACAGAGTGCTCCGTTGCAATTTGTTTTACCTTAAGAACAGGAGTAATTATTTTCATGCAAAGCGCCAGATTTAATCCTTGTCGATCAAAGCTCCAGAAGGATCTTGTAGAATTCCTCTTTTGTTTTCCCGAGCTTTGTCTGAAGTTTCCCGTACATCTCTTCTTTTTTACCTTCTGCAAACATCAAATCGTTGTCTGTAAGGATGGCAAATTTCTGTTTGAGTTTGCCTTTTTGCTCGTTCCAGTTACCTTTAATTTCAGTTTTGTTCATTTTCTTTCTTTTTTTAAGATTGAATATTTTCCCATTCTACAAAGGTGGTCTAATGGTTACGGAAAGCATTACATAAACAAGGGTTTATGTTACATAATTCATACATTTCCAGCACTTTTACAGCTGAATTCAGGCAGCCTTGACGGGCTTCTTAAAGACTGATTTGATACTGATAATCGGGGGCATGGTGTCGCCCAGAAGGAACCCCCACGGCTTCAGGGGTTCAACGTTGTCACAGACCAGTTTTATAACGGCAAGTATCGGGATTGAGATAAACATCCCAGGGATCCCCCATAGAGCATTGCCGACAAATACAGCCAGGAGGGAGAAGAGTGCATTTAGTTTTACTTTTGAGGCAACCACTTTGGGAACGATGAAGTTGTTGTCGACAAGCTGGATCAGATAATAGACTATCAGGACATAGACAGCGTACCAGGCAGAATCCTTGGTTATCAATGCCACAATCATCGGCATTGCCACAGACACCAACCCTCCGATGTATGGTATAATATTCAGCAATGCGCCGATAATGCCGAGCAGCAATGCGTACTCTATGCCCAGGATTAAAAGAGCGGCAGTATTGAGGGCAGCCATAATGCCCGCCTCAATGATCAGCCCGATAAGATATTGCTGAATGAGCGTCTTGGTATTTGTAACCAGCTGGCTCACCTTGCTTTGCTGACCGGAACTGAAAAGCCTGTGAATGAACTCTATAAGGATCGAGTGATAAAACAGGAGCATAAAGACGTAAACGGGGACCAGGAAGATCACCACCAGCAGGTTGCCGAGGGAAACAAGCGTGTCTCCTATTGCGGCAGTGCCGGTATTAATCAGTTCAGTGCGCGTTTTCAGAATCCAGGCATCCATCTTCCTGGAGTTGATGTCGAAATGATCTGATACCCATGAAATACCCTGGTTAAGCATCTCCGTGAACTTGTCTGCCAGGAATGGCAGCGAATCACTCAGCCGGCTTGCCTGTGAGATCAGCAGTGCGCCAAATGCTGCTATGATCAGGAAGGTGAGGAAAAGTGTAAGGATGATTGCCAGTACCCTGTTTAATCTCTTTTTTACAAAGAAGTTAACCAGAGGATGCAGTACTATGGCCAATATGGTAGCGAAAACCACCGGAACAAGAATACTCCTTCCGATATACAGGAAAGCAGTAAGAATGGCGATACCGGTTAGCAGAATGCTTATTTTAATATAAACCGGCAGTCTCATTCCTTCATTCGACACGGCCTTTGGGTTTCACTCTTTTGTTCCTGAAAATACGCAGGAGCGCAATTTCTCCAATGGACCTCAGGGAGCCGGTGTGCTGTGATACAAAGTTAGAGACTCCTGACTGCAATACTGGACTGATAACCTTTCTGAGTCCCGGCCCGGCCAGGCCCTTGAAAACCAGGTTTGAAACCAATCCGGTGGCAAGCCCCAGTGATGCACCCAGGATGTTATCGATCAGATTTGGTGATGAAGTGATTTCCTGCAGAGTGTTGCGGAGTAGATTGGCGGGCTTAAAGGTATCGTAGGTGGTATATAATTGCGCTTTCAGCAACTTGCCATTGGCGGCATGCTCAGTTTCAAGTATCTGGATTGCCTTTTTAAGGTCTGCAGTTGAAGTTATGGTACGCATCTGATTTTATTTAAGTACTCTCTTTATGATATAATCGCCGACCTTTTCCTTAAGCCAGTTACGCATGAAGAGATGCATTATCAGGGCAATGATTCCATAAAAGGCCGCTACCGCAAAGAAACCGTAAAAGAGATTGCCGAGGAGCCCGCCCAGCCAAATAGCAGCTCCCAGGTTTAGGAACAGCATGAATATGCCTGCTGAACCCATTACTATGATTCCGGGCACACTTGCTGAGACTATATCAGAAGCTTTGTCAATTGCTTTAAGTTTGACAAGCTCTAATTCTTCCTTGCCGTAATCTGCAGCCTTTTGCAGCAAGGTATCTATGATCGGCGGCTTGTCTTCCATTGTTGCGGTCATATTCTACGGTTATTATCCTGCTTCATTCAGGACTATCAAACCGCAGCTGTTTTTGCCTTTTTGCCAGACTCTTCCTTTGGACTGCCGCTCATATCATCCGGGTCAGTCTCATCCTGACTTAGATTGTCATATTTTTCAGAAATGTCATCCAGAAATTCATTGAATTTTTCCTTCATCGACTCCTTGAATTCATCTCCCTTTCCGGATATTTTCTTCCTTGTTTCAGACCCTTTTTCGGGAGCAAACAGAATCCCTAACGCTGCGCCGGCAGCTAATCCGGCCAATAATGCCAATACTACTTTTCCTGAACTCATAATTTCTTTAAATTAACAAGTCCGCTCCGGACTATCCCTACCTAAAACACCCTAACCTAAACTATGCGTAGCTCAAAAAATGAAGTACCCGGGGAGTAGCCGAAGCGGACTGTATTATTAATGGTGAAGCGACGTATCTAGAGGACTCTTTTCCCCTGGATAACCCTTACCAGAATTGCAATTACTGCTATGACAAGAAGGACGTGTATCAGGCCTCCCGCATGGAGACCAACAAATCCTATTGCCCAGGCAATGATCAATACTACCGCAATTATGTAGAGTAAATTTCCCATGAAATAGTTTTTAATTGTTTAAATATTGTTGTTAAATGTCAATCCCGTTTTAGTGATCCGAAGATTACTATTCGCAAAATTACACCCCTCAGCCCGGCAAATCGTTACATGGTTTTGTGTATTAATTACATAATTCACACATTACACGCGTTTGCGGACAGATCATGAATGAGGCGCTGAAAGGCGAAGGCCATTCAATAATTAAAGGGAAATCACTGGTTTTCAGAAGAACAGGCTTGCCAGCATGGTGAATGCCAGTCCGCAAAACGATATGATGGTTTCCATCACCGTCCACGACTGAAGGGTCTGCTTCTCGTTCATTCCGAAGTATTTGCTTACCAGCCAGAACCCGCTGTCGTTCACATGCGAGGCTATTGTGGCGCCTGATGATATGGCTATGACGATCAGTGCCGTATGAGGGGCATCAAGTCCAAACACAGGCAGTATCGGAGCAACAATGCCTGCCGCAGTGATCATTGCAACCGTGGCTGAACCCTGTGTGACGCGTACCAGTGCCGCAATAATCCAGGCAAGCATTACGGGTGAAAGCGCTGTGCCGGCAACAGAATTGGCCAGAGTAGTGCCGATTCCGCTCTCAACCAACACCTCCTTGAGCACCCCACCGGCTCCGGTAACAAGGATAATTATCCCTGCCGGACCAAGCGCTTTTGTGCTGAGTGACATGATCCTGTCGCGCGACATGCCTCTTCGTATGCCAAGCAGCCAGATAGCCAGCAGCGTTGCAATAATCAGAGCCGAGAAGGGATGACCAATGAAAATCAGGATATCCGTGGCAGTCGATGATGTTACTATTTCATTTCTGATCATAATGCCTGCCACCGTGCTGACGACAATCAGCATCAACGGGGTCACAATCAGAACGAATATCAGCCAGAAGGAAGGGAGTCCGCTCCGGGAGGCTTCATCATCTGCCTCGCCGCTCATGATGGCTGGCGGATCAATCTTTATCTTTCCGGAAATGAACTTCCCGAAGAGTGGTCCGGCGACTACCGCAGTGGGAAGCCCCAATATTATACCCAGACCGATCACCCACCCGAGATCTGCCCCTATTATCTCGGAGACTGCCACCGGTCCGGGTGTCGGCGGGATGAAACTGTGAGCTACCGCCAGTCCTGCCAGCAGCGGTATCCCATAGAACAGGAGCGATTTGCCGGTATCTCTTCCCAGTGCATAGATGATCGGTATGAGAATGATCAGCCCGACGTCAAAGAAGACGGGTATTGCCACAATGAAACCGGTAAACATCATTGCCCATGACGCCTTTCCCTGCCCGAACTTCTTCAGCAGGTGGTTTGCCAGTGCATGAGCACCACCGCTGCTCTCGAGGATCTGTCCGAAGATCGCTCCGAGGCCTACCACCACTGCAATGAATCCCAGGGTCTCTCCCATCCCCTTCTGGATAGCCGTGGTGACCTCCTTAAGTGGCATTCCGGCAAGGATGCCCACGAATATTGCAGTGAGGAGAAGAGAGATAAAGGCATTGATCCTTGCCTTCAGAACTAAAAACAGCAACAACGTTACCCCGGCTGTGACAATAAGGATTATGGATGAGACAGACATGGTCTACCTGTAATGTATGAGTAAACATTTCAGGAAGAAAAGATACTTATAAAAAACTAAATCAGTTCAGTTTTTTACACATCTTACCGAGAGGGCATCGGCTTCATGATCACATGTGCCGGCGCTGAGCCCGTAGCTGGAATTGAACAGGACGAAACCCCAGAAGATGCCATCGTAGTCATCATAGTAATTTGTAGAAGTGAACCAGTTCCCCGATATTCCCAGGCCGTCAAATTCCCCGTCTGTCCACCGTATGCCTGCAGGGAGCGCTCTGAAACCTGAGGCATTTCGCTTGGCCGGGTAGTCAGTATTACCAACCGAACCCTGAGTTGTTGATGCATTCCAGTTGGTAAGTGATGACATCGCTTTGGCTATCTTGTTACCCGTAGCGGTACCATCATAATTATACCCACTGGCAATAAGATAATCCTGGAGTGTTATCCACTCGGAATAGGAAGGAACATGCCATCCTGTCGGACATACGCCCCTGGGGTCCGTTATGGCATACCATGTATAGAGCCGGCCGTATAGCTCCACATTGGCTTCATTTCCGTTATAGGGCCACTGGTATCTTGGTGTGCCTCCCTCATATACGATGTCACTCAGATCGATGCTGGCCGGAATGGAAGTACCAATTATGTCGCCGTTAGTATACTTTGTAACCTTCAGATTCTCTGCCATCCACCACTGGGTGCCGATCTCAACGATCACATACTCATTGCCGTCGATGTCAGTGACTGTGGGTATCTCCTCTTCCGGGCCATCTTCCTTTTCGCATTTGTTTGCAGTCAGTACAAGACCTGTGACAATAAGGAGTAAAATCCAGGGACTTTTTATCTTTTTCATACGTTTCGGATTTTTTACCAAAAGTAAACCGGCTGGAGGCACCTTTCAACAGCAGATTAGCAGAAGCGGCTTTTCGATTAGCAGCCGACGGGTTTGGGTTATCGGAAGAGCATAAACATGATTTCCTCTTCCTGTAAAAGCATTATTAAAACTCAGCCCGGGTGCCTCCGGGTTACCCTCCGGAATTTTAAGAAAACTTTAACGATGAGCATATTAAGCCCATAATTTATTCTATTTCAATTAAAAATATCCGTCTTACCCCTTTTCTGCCGCCTCCAAGAAGCGATGACCTCTTGTAAATGTGATTTCCGCCTGTTTAATTTTGCATTCCGTATGTGAAAAGTAAAAAAAAACAGGAGGAAATTCTTATGTCACCACTGAAGAAAATGACTGCTCTTTTTTTTATCCTATCATCGGGGATAATGGCTTACGGCTCAGGTGCCGTCTCTGAAAGCGACAGTGTTCTGCTGTACACTCCATTCACGAAGATCTCTATCCCCCCCGGGGAGTCGATTGACTATACAATCGATGTTATCAACAATGGAGACAGGCTGGAAACACTCGATCTGGCTGTCACAAACCTTCCGCGAAACTGGAGTTACACTCTCAAATCCGGCGCCTGGAACGTCAGGCAGGTGTCAGTGCTTCCCGGCGAAAAGAAAAGCATCTCGCTGCATGTCGAGGTACCCTTCCAGGTAAACAAGGGCAACTACAGGATTTATGTGGTTGCGGGACCTGACCACAGTCTGCCCCTGACAGTCAATATCTCCGAGCAGGGCACATACAAGACGGAGTTCACAACCCGCCAGTCAAACATGGAGGGTCATTCGGCATCCCTTTTTACATACAATGCCGACCTGCGGAACCGTACCGCAGAGAAGCTGACCTATGCTTTGCAGGGAGAGGTTCCCAGAGGCTGGGTCCTGACCTTCAGGGCCAACGGTAAGCAGGTTACCTCGGTAGAGGCGGAACCAAACGCCACTGTCAGCGTCACCATCGAAGTGAAGCCTGCCGACCAGGTCCAGGAGGGTAAGTATTCCATACCGGTAAGGGCACTGGCAGGATCTTCATCGGGGGAGCTGGCCCTGGAGGCAGTCATCACAGGAAGCTACGGGATTGAACTGACAACACCCGAAGGCCTGCTCAGCACCTCTTTAACGGCAGGCGAAGAGAAGAATATCGACCTCCTGGTGAAGAACACCGGTACATCCATCCTGTATGGGGTCACACTCAGCAGTGCCGCACCTGTAAACTGGGAGGTGAAATTTGAACCAAAGGAGATCGAAACAATCCTGCCGGGCAAGGAAACAGGCGTCAGGGCAACTATTAAGGCAGACAAGAAGGCAATCCCCGGTGACTATATTACCAACCTCGAGGCAAGATCTCCAGACGCCTCATCCAAAGCTTCATTCCGTATATCGGTGAGGACACCAATGCTGTGGGGCTGGGTCGGAATACTGATCATACTTGCAGGCATCGCGACTGTGTGGTATCTGTTCCGGAAGTATGGAAGGAGGTAGCTGTGGCTGTAAATATTATTGAAATAACAGGACTGACCAGGAGGTACGGCCAGTTCACTGCTGTAGACAATCTTGATCTTGCCGTCAGAAAGGGAGAGATTTTCGGGTTGCTGGGACCCAACGGTGCCGGAAAATCAACCACGATACTGATGATGCTTGGTTTGACGGAGCCCGATGCCGGCAGCGTAAGGGTCTGCGGCCTTGATCCCACCACTGATCCGGTAGGGGTTAAGAGGAAGGTGGGATACCTGCCTGAGGAGGTGGGTTTCTATGATGACCTTTCAGGCATGGAGAACCTTACCTATACTGCCCGGCTGAATGGCTTCGCTCCTTCTGCTGCAGAAAAAAAGGCGGAAGCGCTTCTGGAACGTATTGGCCTCGCGGCAGAGAAGGATAAAAAAACCGGGAAATATTCGCGCGGAATGCGCCAGCGACTGGGCCTGGCAGATGTCCTGATCAAAGATCCTGAAGTGATTATCCTTGATGAGCCGACACTGGGTATCGACCCTGCCGGCGTTAAGGCTTTCCTTGAGCTCATAGTGGAACTGAGCCGGGAGCAGGGAATCACTGTGCTCTTCTCCTCGCACCATCTGCACCAGGTGCAACAGGTTTGTGACCGGGTGGGCCTGTTCGTCAGAGGTAAACTGCTGGCTACCGGTGACATACAGAGCCTGGCCGGGAAGTTGTTCGGCACAGATACATCACCGGCTGCAGCAGGCAAGAAGGAATACGGTCTCGACGATATCTATTTCCGTTATTTTGAAGGAGGTGAAGATCATGAATAAAGCAGCTGTGACATTCGCCGGTAAACTGTTTCGCAACGACGACAGAATAAAACATCCCTTCCGCGTAATTATGGAGAAGGAGATGGCAGACCACATCAGGAGCTGGAGGTTCATAATCCTTATCGGCATAATCATCCTTACATGCCTCGGATCTTTGTATACGGCTCTGACAAACTTTTCCCAGGCGGTTAAGCCCAATGATCCCGAGGGATCGTTTTTCTTTCTAAAGCTCTTTACCCTTTCTGACGGCACAATGCCGTCATTCACCGTTTTCATAGGCTTTCTTGGTCCGCTGCTGGGTATAGGGCTGGGATTTGATGCAATAAACTCGGAACAAAACAGGGGCACTCTCAGCCGCATATTGTCACAACCCATACACCGCGACTATATAATCAATGCCAAGTTTGCGGCTGCACTTGCCGTCATAAGTGCAATGCTGCTTGCACTCGGACTCCTGGTAATGGGGGCTGGCCTTGTATCCATTGGCATCCCTCCCACAGCGGAGGAGTTCGTGAGGATCCTCCTGTTCATCCTGTTAAGCATAGTATATGTCGCCTTCTGGCTCAACCTGTCAATACTTTTCTCCGTGTTGTTCCGGCAGCCTGCGACGGCGGCACTCTCGGCAATAGCGGTATGGCTCTTCTTCTCGGTATTCTATCCGCTGATAGTCAGTCTGATAACAAAGTCGCTTGAGCCGTCGCCGACAGCTTCGCCACAACATATTATTGCCTTTGAGCAGTTCCGTCTCGCGCTGCTGAGAGTGATGCCCAACCAGCTCTTCAGCGAAGCCACGACAACGCTGCTGATGCCATCGGTGCGCAGCCTTGGTCCGCTAACCATGGAACAGATGGTTGGCACCCTCCCCGGACCATTGCCACTGGGTCAGAGCATCATGCTGGTCTGGCCGCAGGTGACCGGGCTGGTTGCAGGGACAATAATAAGTTTCGTTATTTCCTACTACGAGTTCATGCGGCGGGAGATACGGCCGCGATAGGACATTAGCTGACCTGTGTACCGAGGCGTGTCATTGCCTCATAGAAGTCCGGGAATGATTTGGCCACCGCCCCGGCACCGGCTATTGTCACTTCACCGGTGGCGGTCAGGGCCATCACAGTGGCCATCATGGCAATGCGGTGATCATTGTGTGATGAGACGACTGCGCCGCGGACTTCACCGCCATCGATGATCATCTCATCACCTTCAATGCGTGACCTGATATTCATCGCGCCCAGAACCCCGGCTATCGCCCCTGCCCTGTCGCTCTCCTTATGCACCAGCCTGCTCACTCCCCTGATCCGGCTGGTGCCGCTGCACCTTGCAGCAAGTGCTGCCAGCGGGGGAAACAGGTCGGGACAGTCGGTGGCATCAAAGGTGAATGCCCTCAGCTCAGACCTCTCAGCCATGACCCTGTCACCATTTACCGTCAGGCGGCATCCGGCATCCCTGAGCGCCTGCATGATTGACATGTCAGCCTGCTTACTGTCTGTTCTCAGGTTACTGACCGTTACCGTCCCGGCCACGGCACCGGCAACAAGCAGGAATGAAGCGCCGCTCCAGTCGCCCTCGACATTGTATTCGCGTGCCTGGTACGACTGGTTTCCCGGAACGATAAAATGACTGAAACCTCTGTTTTCCACAAAGACCCCGAAGTCGGACAACAGCTCCAGTGTGAGGCTGATATATGGCCTGCTCTTCAGGTTGCTGACCTCTATTTCGCTGTCGGAGCCGGCAAGAGGAAGCGCCATCAGCAGCCCTGTCAGAAGCTGTGAGCCTGTTGAGCCGTCGATGACCGCCCTCCCTCCTCTCAGCCTGCCTCTGAGAGTGACCGGGAGAAGACCCTTGTTCGTACTCACCGTCACTCGCAGCTGACTCAGTGCTTCGGTTATCATCGCAACAGGTCTCTTCACCAGCGATCCCTCGCCTGTCAGGCTTACATGATCCGACAACAGGGCCGCCACAGGTGAGAACATGCGCAGGGCCAGGCCCGACTCCCCGCAGTGCAGTTCAACGGGGGAGTCAGAAACCCGTCCTTGCTCAATGATAATGGAGTCGCTCTCCTTCGACACCCGGGCACCAAGGGCCTCGGCCATACTGATGGCGGCAAGGGAGTCATTGCAGAACGAAGGATTGCGAATCAGAGTGGTTCCATTCGCCAGCAGGCCGGCAACTATTGCCCTCTGTGTCAGGCTCTTGCTTGGCGGGGCCTCAACTATACCTTTAAGTCTCGACGGATGAACTATGATCTCCATTAAGCAATTGATTATTCAGGAATTTATCCGGCTTCCCGGTATGCTAAATTAGTCTTCTTTCATGACTTTCATCTGATGGGCGATCGATTCCTGGTGTATCGCCTCAAGGATTGTATGAATGAATTCAGGTGTCAGACCCTTCCTGACACCTTTCTCCACAGCATTGCCCATCACCTCCTTCCACCGGACGCTCTGAAGGATGGTTATGTTATGTTCCTTCTTGAACCTTCCGATGGTCTCTGCCACCTGCATGCGGCTCTCAAGGATGTCAAGCAGGAGATTATCATATACGTCTATCTGGCTTCGCAGGTCTTCAATTGTCTCCAGGAACTCAGGGTCATCAGTGGTCGGTGACCTGAGTATGAGGCTGTCAAGTATCTCAATCAACTCTGAAGGGGTGACCTGTTGTTTCTTGTCGCTGAGGGCGGTGGAGGGATCGATGTGGGTCTCTATCATCAGACCGTCATAGTTCAGGTCCATCGCTTTCTGCGAAAGGTCGACTATGAACGACCTGTCGCCACCCATGTGACTCGGGTCGCACAGCAGTCCCAGGTCCGGAATGCGCTGACGCAGTTCAATGGCTATCTGCCACCTCGGCTGGTTCCGGAAGGAGGACTTCTCCCACGAGGAGAAACCACGGTGTATGGCGGCAATCCGGCTGATACCCGCTTTGCTTATCCGCTCCACTGCCCCTATCCACAGCTCCAGGTCGGGGTTGATAGGATTCTTGATAAACACCATGATATCAGCACCCTTGAGTGCGGCTGCTATTTCGTTAAGGGCAAACGGATTGACACTTGTGCGGGCGCCTATCCATACAGCATCCAGTCCATGCTTCAGGGCCTCATAAACATGCTTCTCGGTAGCCACCTCAACGGAGACGGGAAGTCCGTACTCTTCCTTGACCTTCCTCAGCCAGCCCAGTCCCGTCGAGCCCACACCCTCAAACTGATCAGGCCTTGTACGAGGCTTCCATATGCCGGCCCGGAAGAGATCAACCCTGCCTGAGGCAGCCAGGCCGGCGGCAGTGCGCATGACCTGTTCCTCGCTCTCAGCGCTGCAGGGGCCAGCTATAACCAGTGGCCGTTGCTTATAGATGGGCCACTCCTCTATCGGGGAGATATTCAGCCTTTTGTTTGCGGTAACAATATTTTGTGATTTCATCTTCAGTCAAGTGTTCATTTAAGTATCTGTCCTATCTCATTCGCCGACTTCATTATTTCACGCAGGGCGGCTCCATCACCGTTTTTAATGTGTGTCTTGAAGAGTCGCATCTTCTCGATATATGTGTCAATCACCTCAAGTATAGGTCCGGAGTTACCGATAAAGATCGGCGCCCAGGTGTCGCCGCTGCTCTTCGAGAGCCGCACGGTGCTCTCAAACCCTCCAGCTGCCAGTGACATTATGTTCTTGTAGTCCTTCTCCTTGTCGAGTACGCAGAGTGCCAGGGCGAAAGAGGTAATGTGGGAAATATGGGATACATAGGCCACATGGATGTCGTGTTCTATGGAGTTCATATACTGTATATGCATGTTAAGCGACTGCAGGAGGGCTGTGATGAGCTCAAGCGCATCCTCATCGCTGCGTTCCGGGTCGCATATTATTGCCACCTTGTCATAGAAGAGCCTGTCAAGGGCTGCTGCGGGACCGGAGTTCTCGGTTCCTGCCATGGGATGGGCTGATACATATCTCCCCCGGCCCGGGTGAGCTGACGCCAGGGCGCCTATGTCGGCTTTGGTTGACCCCATGTCTGTCACCACCTTCGAAGTTCCCCTTATAAGATCGAGAATCCGGGGCAGGAGCTGGCAGTTAATATCGACGGGAGCGCACAGGATAATTATATCCGACTTTTCGACAGCCTCCTCCAGGGGCAGGAACTCGTCGGCCAGTCCCCTGTACATAGCTATTGTGCAGTGATGCGGGTTACTCTCCACTCCGGTGATCCTTCCCGAGAAGCCGTTGAGCCTGAGGCTTCGCGCCAGTGAGCCCCCGATGAGGCCCAGTCCCACTATACAGATATTTGCAGACATAAATTTTCAGTTTGGTTAGTTGACAGTAGATTTTGCATTTGACATGACCCGTTGAAGAGCTGCCTCAAGGAGCTCCTCCGTTGCGCAGAGCGAAATTCTTATGTATCTCTTTCCGTTGTTGCCGAAGACCGATCCGGGTGTAATAAAGAGATGCTTGTTATGCAGCAACTCCTCGGTAAGCTCTATGGCGTCTTCGTACCTCTCAGGGATTCTCCCCCAGAGAAAGAGGCCTGACTGCTCCCTGTCGAATGAGCATGAGAGTGCATTCATAATAGCGGCGGCCTTTTCCCGGCGCCGGAGATAGATCCCGTTAAGCCGCAGGTACCACTCGTCCGGCGCCGCAAGTGCCTCTGCAGCAGCAGCCTGTAACGGCTGGAACATGCCTGAGTCCATGTTGCTCTTCACCTTGAGCACATCATTGATGAACGCGCTGTTACCGGCAACCATTCCTATCCTCCAACCTGCCATGTTATGGGATTTGCTGAGGGAGTTAAGCTCAAGGGCCACATCGCGCGCACCCGCTATTGAAAAGATACTCAGATGATCATTGTTCAGGATAAAACTATAGGGATTGTCATTGCACAGAAGGATGCTGTGCCTTCGGGCAAAGGCTGTCAGGTTCTCAAACAGACGCGTTGAGGCCTTCGTGCCCGTGGGCATATGCGGATAGTTGATCCACATCATCTTCACCTTTTCCACTCCTGACGCCTCAATGCCCTCAATGTCAGGCATCCAGCCGTTTTCTGCAGTAAGGTCATATGGTCTGACGACGCCTCCTGCCAGCTTCGCGGCAGCACCATAGGCCGGATAACCCGGGTCAGGCACCAGAACCTCATCACCGGGGTCGAGAAAGGCCATGCTGATATGCATTATACCCTCCTTGGAGCCGATCAGCGGCAGTATCTCCGTATCAGCATCGAGGGTAACCCTGAAATACTTCTGGTACCAGGCAGCAAAGGCTTTCCTGAGCTGAGGTATCCCCCTGTAACTCTGGTAGCCATGGTTTTTTATGCCGGAAGCATTCCTGCCAAGCTCCTCGATTACATTTGTTGAGGGTGGCATGTCAGGACTGCCTATTCCGAGATTTATCACGTCAGTCCCCTGCTCTCTCATGCGGGCTATCTCGGCCAGCTTCGTCGAGAAGTAGTACTCGTTCACAAGACCTGTGCGGGAGGCAGCTTTTATTATTGGTTTATCCGTCATCTTCATAGATTGCGTTATATTTTCAACTGTAATACTCAACTGCGGCTATCAAATTAAGTCATCTCCTCTCCCCAGGCTCGCCACACTGACATTATCTCCCGCTGTTTTCATTTTCATACTCCGGATAAAAAAAAAGTCCCGCTTTCTGCGGGACTGCCTTTATCATATTTCTTATTCTTTACACAGATATACAACTATTCAGTCCCTCTCTCATTATGATAATAGGAAACGTAATAGGAAAAGTTGTATGCTGCAAGTTTTTTCATCATATCGGAGGTAAAAATACATAAAATTCAGAAAAATCCGAATGGCATAAAAAAAAATATATTTCTTTCTATTTTAATCTTAAGGAGTATCTTTATTTTCATAATATGTCACTCGAGATTGAAAGAAAGTTTCTTGTCTGTGGGGAGTTCAGAACAGATGCCACGGAAGCGACGGAGATAGTACAGGGATACCTCTCTTCATTGCCGGGCCGTACCGTGAGGGTGCGTATCCGGGGTGAGAAGGGTTACATTACGGTCAAGGGGAAAGCGGGGGAGTCAGGAATTGACAGGTTTGAATGGGAAAAAGAGATACCCGTTGATGATGCACGCGAGCTGCTTAGACTGTGCGAGCCCTTCCCGGTTGAGAAGACCCGTTATCTCGTGCCTTATGGTGGCCATCTCTTCGAGGTGGATGTTTTTCACGGGGAGAACAGTGGCCTGGTTATGGCGGAAATAGAACTTGCCTCGGCCGATGAGGAGTTTGAGAAGCCGCCGTGGCTTGGCGAGGAGGTCTCATTTGACCCAAGGTATTATAACGCAGCCCTGGCAGTCAATCCATACAACCGCTGGTAATGGCACCTAAGAGTCGCGCCGAGATAACCCGGATAATCATTGCAGTTCTGCTGTTGTCAGCGGCAATTGCAATTGCCTCGATAACCGTTGGTCGCGACATTTATTATGGCTCGCGCGACGAAGGAATGCTGTCGTTTGCCATAGTGAACGCGTGCGGCTATCTCTTTTTCCTCGTAATGCCGGTTGAGGTGGCGTTTGTATATTACCTCCAGGGTGACATAAGCGTTGTTGCCCTGAACGCCGTGGCAATAGGCACGGCTGTTTTCTCACAGTCGATTGACTATGCCATTGGTTTATTAATGAGCAACAGTTTCATTGACCAGCTAATTGGCAGAAAGCGGTATATGAAGGCGGAAAAGTTCATCGAAAAGTACGGCAACGTTACAATTTTTGTCTTCAACGCATTGCCCCTCTCCTCTCCCGTCATCTCCCTGGCAGCCGGAATGCTCCGGTACAGGATAAGAGACACGGTGATCTTCACTATCCTGGGCCTGGTGTTCAAGTACCTCGCCCTGACGCTAATCTTCCGGGCCTAGTACCGGTCAGAGGCCGGCGTCAGACTCTCAGAGATCCGCGGAAACCCCTGACAGCATAATAAGATGAGGCACCGTTGTGATAGACAAAGACAGTGCCGTAGCGGTGGTCGGCAAACAGAGCGCCGCCCAGTTTTCTAATATCAGATGGCGTCCTGATCCAGCTTGATGTTTTGGTATCAAAACTCCCGAGCTTCTGCAACTCCCGGTATTGTTCCTCCGTCAAAAGCTCAATGCCCATGGTGGTTGCAAGGTCAACAGCGCTGGCTTCCGGTTTGAATGATTTCCTTGCCTCCAGCGCTTCGCCGTCGTAACAGACATTTCTGCGGCCTGCAGGACTCTCCGGTGAGAAATCGTAAAAAATGCATTCGCCGCTCTTCTTATCGCATCCGGCGACATCCGGTTCACCTCCGGTTCTTTCCATTTCATTGAGGGACCACAATTTACCGGGACTGCACTCCAGCCTCGACTGCACTTCAGACCAATCGAGACCTTTGTGACGGTGCATGTTTTTCTCAAAGCGTGACTTCAGAGTTTTGAGAAGAGCTTCATGGTGTTCACCTGACAACGCCTTTTCTGTTCCTTTGTCTGTCATTGTTCTAATGTTAGGCACCCGGGCCTGTAGTTTTATGATGTTAAAAGATTACCATGCGAAGTAGGAATCTGTTGGAACGCTTTGATCACCCTCCAGGAAAGTGGATTTGGGTTTATACAGCCTGAATCTGGGTGCATTCTCAGGTTCTGAAAAAGCATCTAAATAGAGTAAATTCGCTCCTTGAATCGGATGACCGGCGTGAGTCATGTATCTGCCGGGGTAACCCGCACTTTCAATCGCATAAACTGCTTCTCCATTGATTACCTCCATCTTGTGAAATATGAATCCTGTGGCTTCATTTGAAAACTCACTTGCTTCAGACCAGTTATCACTGGAAGTACCTGTCAGGCCCAAAAATGGAGTGTTTGCTACGTACAGCCAATCGCCTTCAACAACTTTTGATTTAATCAGATTGGCTTTCTTACTGGCCAGAGTGCTTATAGTTGAAGGTCGATAAACTTTCAATACCAGATGGTCCCTTCCCAGCGCGATGTCCTCCAGGGTAACATCTTCACTCAAAGTATAGCTTTTCCTGAATGGCGTCGACGCACCTATATCTATTACCATGATTTTTTTATTCTCTTCATCAGTATAGTAGTAGAATAATCCCTCAATTATGTTTGAGCTGGAACCAGAGTCCTCTTTTTCGCAACCAATAAATAATAAAGAGGTTAACAGAGCAATAAAATAGAATCGGTAGGTGTGTTTGGGGGTTTTCATAACTTTCATAATTAATGGTTTATAAAAAAGTCATTTGAAAAACCTCAAGGTATCTGACCGGGTCCGGCACCAACACCTGGTTCTGTCGGTTTTGTCAAATCTTATATTATTAACCAACAGGCAAAAAAAAAGTTCACAGACCTGGTTCCAACCACTTACAGTCACAATTCAGGTATGTGTTTGCAATTAAAGTGAAGACCTCCACCTATTTCCGGCAACCGTTTCCGCAATCATTCATTATTATGCCGGATAGACCGGATTATACTTCCAGACTGGTAAGACTCGGTGCATTCTTTACGCTTGCCCGGAGCCACAGGGAGCAGACAGAACCTATAATGAAGAGCTTAGGATAATAAACTCGGATGAGTTTACTTCCAGAACTGTAAAAGCAATCCGAAGGTTATGAAGAGGATCAATTGATAACCGCCCTGAATCAGAAAGCGTGCCCATTTGATTTTCCCGCTCTCATTGGTCCACATCACTGCACCGGCAAGAGTCGGTATTATGAAGGCAGCCCATATCCACATTGATCTCTCAAGCCCCCCGGCAATCTTTGTATCAGCTATCAGGTGTGCCAGTACGAGAACCTGGAAGAGAGTCATGATGAACTGGATAAGATAGAGCGGACCGGCCGTTTTCTGCATTTTCTTTTTGGTCTCCGGGTCAGACATATCAGCGCCGAGTATCTCTGCCCATTTCTTCCCGAAAATCGGACCGTACCAGATGGCTCCGATGACCATAGAGAGGAAAGCGCCAGCAACAACAGCCCAATAATTAACTGTGATGGTTTCCATGCGGATCAGTGTTTATGTTTAGCAGTATTAAACAACACTATCCGGTATATGGTTCAATTCTCGACACCGGTCATTTACTCCTTAATGAGTTAGCAACCTTATTCCGTTTAAATCTGCCTTCCCGTTTTTCAGGAATTCGTAAGTCATCCGGTCGGCCTGACAGTCAATGAACCGGATACGTTTCAGACTCTTGTTTTTAAAGAAAGTGTTGATCAGGGTTGAGTTCCTGAATGTCACCCTGGTAAATGCACAGTTTTCGAATGAACAGTCCTCCAGTGTTGCCACGAATGTAATATCGGCTATATACATAGAATAAAATGAGGTGCGATTCCACACCGCATCAGCAACGGTATTTTTCTCCTGATCCCCGGATTTAGCAACCGCTCCGGTAAGGCCGCCTGATCTAAGCTCCACGCCGGTAAAATCGGCGCCAGTGAAATCGCAGCCGAAAATATAGCTTTCAGAAAACCTGGTTTCCTTCAGAGAACAGTTCCTGAACAGATTGCGGACCAGGTTAGACCCCTTAATGTGACTGCTGCCGAAGTCGGAACCTGAGAAGTCACAGCTATCGATATTATTGCCTTCCAGAGTGAGTCCCGATACATCAGAACCGATAAACTTGCAGCGCAGCATGTTAGAGGAACTGAATTTTGCATTCAGATTTTTCAATCCGGAAAAGTCAGCATCCACCCAATTCCCGCGTGACATATCCCAGTTTGGTTTTTTCTTATGATTTCCGGATGGCGATTGCATGCCGACATTGGAAGTCAATTCCTCCGATTGCTTAGGCGAGGGCTTATCGGGTGACGTTTCTGTGGCCGGAGCATGGAAGCCCTCCGAAAAATAGTTAAGGTCTACACCCAGAATTACCGCAAGACGGTTAAATGTAATAATATCCGGCATTGATTCTCCTCGCTCCCACTTTCCGACTGCCTGTGAACTGATGAATAGCTTCTGAGCAAGCTGAGCCTGAGAAATATTTACTCTCTTTCGCGCTTCGGTAATTTTATTACCAATAATTATGGTAGTTAACATAGCTCTTTGTTTTAATGTTGGCACAACAAAGATACCAGGTTTCATTACCATAATTCATGAATATAACATACTTATAGTTGTAATTATGCTACTAATTGTTGTTTTTTGACAACTTTAAGTAGTATTGACAGAACTGCGGCTGCTATGCTGTTTATAGATAATACATGTCAGTTTCTTCTCCGCAAGTCTGCGGTTCATCCCAGTCTTTTATCATGCGTGCTATTTTGAATCTATAACAGCATTTATTTTCCCCCAAAGCTCATTGTCAAAACCAGAAAGGGCAAAATTGGGATTCTGTGGATCAGATGCATCTCCCATTCTTACAATCACCATATTTTTGGATGGAATTACATAGATGCGTTCATCTTCTGCCCCCATGGCTGAATACATATCTGACGGAGCATTTGGAATCAGGGTTCCCTGATAGACATTCTGAGACCCTGGAAGCATAAAGCTCGCTTTGCCATTTAACCACCAGAAGTATCCGTAGGATGGATTGATGTTTTGTGAGGAGGTAATACCAGCGGTGAAGAATGTTTCATTCACTATTTGTTCGTTCTTCCATTTACCCTTGTTAAGGGCCAGAAGACCAAACCTGGCCATGCTGCGTGTATTACTGTGATAAATTTTAAAAATCAGCCCGTAATTCCAGAATCCTTCCATACCGATTTTGTTCTTCAGTCTGGCATTGAAGTAGGTTTCAAAATCCTGATTGGCGGCGTCAGCAACAATATCCATCAATACCTGGAAGACATTATGATAAGACCACCTGGTTCCGGCATCCGCAAGATATGTTAAGTTCGGTTTTATTACCAGATTGGATTCATCATTGATACCGGAGGTCATTGATAGCAGGTGCTTAGGCGTGATCAGACTCTCTTTATCTGATGGTTCACTTGTCCACCCGTTACCGAGATAATCGGATACTTTGTCATTGATATCCAAAAGTCCATCCTCCTGAGCAATGAGGGTTGTTGCTCCCACCAATGTCTTTCCGGCGCTGTTCCATTGCCAGGTTGTGGTTGGCGTATGTCCGTTAAAATACTCCTCCATCACAATTCGTCCATTGACCAGGATCATAAAAGACCTGGTATTCTTTTGAATTAAATAATCCTTTAAAGGTTGAACAGCACTTTCGTTCCACTCCAGGCTGGATATGGATCTTGTTTCCCATTCATCACCCGAAGGGAAGTACATGGAATCATCAGGTTGGTCATCACCATCGTTTTTGTTGCATGCTGCCAAAGGAAGCAACAGCAGCAATAGAATGTTCAGGTATTTCATATGGTAACAAGCGTGTTTTTTGACAGATAATTTTTGTGTTTATACGACATGAGTCCTGAAATGTTTGATAATCATAAAACTTTTCAGTGACATGGTCGCAACCATCAAACGAATCTCGCTTACGATTCGGGTATATAACAGGAAAGCGAAAACCGATCCGGCATCAGGGGAGGTAATTAATTGAATAGCCATTGCAACAGTGGAAACGGGGAGAAAAAAACCGGAGGCTTGTTATGGCCTCCGGCAGCGCAAATATTTAATCCCTGAAATTTGAAAAAAGTCTTTTTTAATGGAAGTGTCAGGCCTGCTTCGCGTACTGCACCTCGCAGAATATCCTTACCTCGTCACTTACGAGCACACCTCCGCTCTCGAGGGCTGCATTCCAGTTCAGGCCCCAATCCTTACGGTTGATCTTTCCTGTCAGGCTGAAACCGGCCTTGAGATTACCCCAGGGATCCTTGCCTATTCCTCCGGACTCTACATCAAGCTTTACAGGCTTGGATATATCCTTAATTGTCAGGTTGCCATGAAGGATGAAATTTTCATCATCAGCCTTCTCAATGGATGTGGATTCAAACTTCAGAAAGGGGTACTTCTCAGCGTCAAAGAAGTCAGCGCTTTTGAGATGAGCATCTCTCTGCTCGGCGTTTGTGAAGACTGATGCCGTTGATGCCTGGAATTGAATTTTTGCTTTGGTAAAATCATTACCCTGCGTCTCAACCTCCGAGGTAAACTCCTTGAAGCTTCCTGTGACAGTGGTTATCATCATGTGCTTGACCTTGAACTGAATCTCACTGTGCGAGGGGTCTATAATCCATTTTGTTGTTTCCATGGTATTCTAACTTTAATTGTTTGACGTTTATCCGTTATGTTTGTAAAACAACCGTCTCTTGTTTTTGTTCAACAGATGTTGCACAAAAAAATCAGTCTGCAGTCAGCGGTAGACAGTCGGCACAATAAGTCGACAGTCGCCAGCCGGCAGTCTACAGTAGTAACTTATTAATTGACTGAGGACTGAGAACTGAGCACTGAAGCCTGAGAACTGCCGACTGACCTTCAGATTGTATACCTGACACCGGTCAGTGATTCGGATACCTCCCAGAGCCTGGCGGACAGGTCGGCCTTGAAGAGTTTTGAGACATCATCGGTCATAACAGGATTGCCCTTCATATTTCGCGGGCCGTCTGGACCTATGTATTCACCACCCCTGAGACCGGGATGGGTGGCAGCGTACAGCGTAGGCAGTGCCCCCTTCGCGGCAGGCTGGGCCACAATGCTCATGAGTGACTTCATAATCTTCCCTGTCTCTTTGCCCGAGCCTCTCGAGAGCAGGTTGGTGACACTGATGCCAGGATGGCACAGAACACTTATGGTACCTGATCCGGCTCTCTCGAGACGGTGCTGAAGCTCGGTGCCGAAGAGCAGGTTGGCCAGCTTGCTCTGGCGGTAAAAGGTCATCGGGTTGTATCCGTGCGACCCGTCAAGGTTCTTGAAATTGATACTGGCGTTACGTGCGGCTATACTGCTCACGGTGACAATACGCGACTGCGGGGTTGCCATCACAAGCGGCAGAAGATGGGCTGTAAGGGCAAAATGTCCAAGGTGGTTCGTGCCGAACTGAAGCTCAAAACCGTCCCTGGTCTTTGAATAGGGAGGCACCATTACACCTGCATTGTTGATAAGTATGTCAAGCCTGTCAAACCGCCCGGTGTACTCAGCCGCGAACTTGCTGACCGAGGCGAGGTCGCCAAGGTCAAGGTGCATCACCGTCACATCGGCAGCGGGTTGCGAGGCCCGGATCCTGTCTGCAGCCTTCTCTCCCTTTGCGGCGCTCCTTACGGCAAGAACCAGTGAGGCTCCCCTGGATGCCAGCACCTCCGCGGCAGAAAAACCGATGCCGCTCGCTCCTCCGGTAATTATTATTCTTTTTCCTTTAAGATCTCCAATTTGTTCAGTGGTCCATTTAGTCATTTCAGTCATTATGATTTAGCAGATAACAACCTGCGGCTTAAAAAAGTTTCGCAATCATCCGGGACAATGAGTATGAAAACTGACGAATCCCGTGTAGAAGAGTCTTCCCGGATCACAGCCGGATTGAATAGGTGACTCCAAGGAGGTTCATGTAGGCGGGCTTGGTGACCCTGCTTTCATTATATATATACTCGAGTCCGAAAGTATGTTTTTTGTTTAAGGTATATTCAGCACCGATAATGTATCTCCACTTGTCAATAGTGGTTTCAGTAGGCACGGAGAGCAGTCTCTGCGCCTCAACATTGGCATAGGGCTTGATCGGAATGCCCTTTACGTCGTATTCAAGCTCCAGCCTCAGCCTTTGGCCCCATAAAGGCTCCTCATCCTCAATATCGTTAATATAGGTTTTATTCTGTACCTGCATCCTGTACCTTGCCGAAAGAGTAAACCGGTATACCGACGGCAGGGTACCTTTCACCTGGGCGATCCAGCGGCTGCGGGGATGGTATTTATCATCCTTTTCCTCCTGCTCAATGAAACGGTAATAAATACCGGCAGCGAAATAGTCGTTGAACTTATACCTCAGACCAGGCTCAATGTAAAACTCCTCAATATGCGATGCATTCTGGTCAGTCCTGATGCTTGTCTCAATATCAAAACGCAGTCCTTTAACGATTTTCTTTTCGGCCCTTACCTCGTACCAGATGCCGTAATCGGTCTTCTGTCCGGCGAGCACAACTGGCAGGAGTACTAAAAGAATTATAATTGTACTTTTTCTAATCATCATCATTGTCGTCTGGTTTAATGAAGCCATTCTGGTCGGCGAGGTTGACGGTCCGGCTCCTGTCTTCGTAGTAGATGATCATCCGGCATGTATCCTTCAGAAAATTTATGGCCCCGATCTCAACCTTCTTGATGTCGGTGATACCTGTGCGCTGCTGAAGGTCGGCGATCATCTCGTCATACTTCTCCGGAACGATCAGGTTGATCTTTTCATACACGATCGTTTTTGATGAGATATGCCTGAGAAGCCACACCTTCTCAAGCCCGAAGGTGATGAGCACAACGGCAATATTGGCGAAAAGTATCTCAAACAGGCTCGTGCCTGCCGTAAGTGCATTGATCACCGAAACCCCGATCACCAGGAAAAGATAGGTCATCTCCTTGATGGGCATCGGATTGGTCCTGTACCTTATTATCCCGAAGATGGCAAACAACCCCAGTGCAAAGCCTATCTGAAGGCTGACGCTCTCAAGCAGGTAACAGAGAAGGAAAACGACGGCGGAGATAAGGATGTATGTGAAGAGATAATCCTTTCGCCTCGTGGTAGAGTAATAAAGCCACCGAACCAGGATGAGGATAACGACAATGTTAATACCGAAACGGATTATCAGCTCCGGCAATCCGGAGAGACTGAAGATTTCCGATGCCGTTACCGCGGTGCCGTCATTAAGTGCTGAGAGTGTTATATTCATCCTTGATTCTGTTTAAGAGTAAAAATGTCGGTTTTAAGCTGTTTTGTTTTGAAACCCCGTTCACCATTGCCATTCCCATGGCATATTTGCTGAAGCCAGTGCTGCGAATTCCCAGGTTCTTGAGCTCCCGGAAAAACGGGGAGAGTGATGTGGACTTTTCACTTTTGATCTCTGCAATGGCCAGGAAAGGCATCTTCACACAGTCTCCCTTCAGGTTGTTCCAGCAGATGTTATAATCTATTGTTATTCGCTCCGCATGGCTGAGGTTAACCAGGGTAATGCGAGTAAAACCCGTATTGATAACCGCCTTGAGCGAGCTGGCATTGGCGGAGATGAGTTCCGCAAGGAATTCCTGCGACTCCTGAATGTGGTTCATGGCGCCCGGCTCCTTCTCCATCCTCGATTTGGATGTACGGCCCTTGTTCGACTTCTGCTTAACCTCGAGGAAGGTAAGCCCGTTCGTTTCGTATGTCCTGATCCTGACCTTGGCCCGGTTCAGTTTGCCGGTCACATGCTGGTTGTAAAAGAGAAGATCGGGGGTGTCGAAATATACCGTCTTGTAACGGAACTCACGGTGCTGATCTATCTCAAGTGCACGGTAGACCGAATGGACACTCCCGAGAAGAACTGCCAGTTTGCTGACTGAGAAGATATACTTGGTATCTATACGGTTCATGTACCTGACTTCTGTCATTCCGTCAAGTCCAACCGATTCAAATTCCCTGAGTATATCCTTAATTTCAGTCAATCCGATAATTCTAAGCCCGTGCAAAGATAGCAGACTTTTCAAGGTGCAAAAGTCCTCGAAAATCCTATATATGCGACAAGTTAAAACGAGGTTACCCCGGCAATTATTTCAACGCGGATGGCAATAACCGGTATCAGAAACCCTTGAACCACGCCTGGAATTTCTCTCCCAGCAGGGGTATTGGCTTCATCTCTCCCTGGATCGACCAGATGAAACTCAGCAGCCAGAAAACGAACAGCAGGACGCCCCCGATGACCATGATAACAGGGCCAAACACCGGAATCACCTGAAGGACCCTGAGGGCGATACCGAGGATGATGATTCCAAGGTTCTGTATAATGTAATAGCTTGCATACTCCTCTTTTTTATTCATGTTGAGTATTACTGCAATGATCCAGCCCACAATAAAGAGATGTGAGATGATGGCCTTGGTTTTTGCATCCATTGGTATTAGTTGTTGGTTTATTCAAAATTATAAATATTTATTGCCCCTCTGAGACCTGGCGTATAAAAATTTTGCAGGAAGATTGTCAAATGAGTGAAGGGTTCGGGCGATTGTATATTTTTGTGCCCTGATATTTTAACCGGGCATGGATTACATAAACGCTCACATAGGTGAATTTGCCGCTCTGGCCGTGGCCATCTTCTGGACCATTACGGCTCTGGCGTTTGAGTCAGCCAGCCGCAAGGTGGGTTCACTGACAGTCAATATATTGAGGCTCAGCATCGCCATGATCTTCATAAGTATCTTCACCTGGATCAGCCGCGGCCATTTTCTGCCCAATGACGCCACCGGATATAACTGGCTGTGGCTTGGCCTCTCCGGACTTGTCGGGCTGGTACTGGGCGACTATTTCCTGTTTCGCTCCTATCCCCTCATAGGCTCGAGGTTCGCCATGCTGATCATGACGCTGGCTCCTCCGCTGGCAGCGATCTTCGGCTACTTCATCCTGGGTGAGTCGCTGAATATCCTGCAGATGGCCGGTATGATCATTGTTATCCTGGGCATTGCCCTGGCCATCTTCAATAAACCGGTAAAGGGCGAGCGTCTCTCGATCAAGCTGGCACCTGCAGGGTTGCTCTTTGCCTTCATAGGTGCCATTGGCCAGGGGCTGGGAATCGTGCTCAGCAAGTACGGAATGAATGGCTATGATGCCTTCGCTTCCACCCAGATAAGGATAATTGCGGGTATAGCAGGATTTACTTTAATCATCACGCTTATGCGCAGGTGGGGCAATGTAGGGGCTGCCATAAAGACTCCCCCGGTAATGAAGCCACTTATTCTGGGCGCTTTCTTCGGTCCGTTCCTCGGAATCTCCTTCTCACTGCTGTCAGTGAAATATACGCAGGCGGGTATTGCCTCAACCATTATGGCAATAGTGCCTATACTGATCCTGGCCCCGTCAGCATGGATATATAAGGAGAAGATTACCGTCGTCGAAATCGCAGGGGCGGTGCTGAGCGTTGCCGGGGTGGCTTTCTTCTTTATCTGACCGGAAGCGAGGGGGTTGTGATCATCTGTTCCCTCGCACTTCGCGCAACGGCAACTCCTGACCTATCTGCCCTTCAATCCATTTGTAACAGCATTCAGAAGCATGCCGTCGACATCTTCAGTATATTCCCAGAACATCACACCTCCAAGGCCTCTGTCCTTAATAAAATCCATCCTCACGGCAATGGAACCCTCATCCTCATAGGAGATGAAGATAGAATCCCTTTCGTTCCAGAGGAAGGGCGAGGCAGCCGATGAGTCGTAATACCTGGTATAAGCCGGATCGGCAAGTGCTTTCAAAACATCGGCGTAAGGCAAGCCGGTGCCGGTGGTCCTGGCTTCCCTGTAGAGACCGTTGTTTACAGGCTCCACACCCTTCCAGATCCTGCCGTAGAAGGGTATACCGATATTCAGCTTTGAAGGTGGAACGCCGTCCCTGATGTGAATGTCTACCGCCCTTTCGGTGGCATCACCGTCAGGAGCATCGGACGATGAGAGGTAAAGGTTCGCATGGTGGCCGGTCTGGTAGCTTGCACCGTGATGGTAATCATAGGTCATGATGTTGATGAAATCGAGGTGTTTCTGAAGCTCTCCCAGCTCGGTGTTCGCTGCATAGAGCTCACTCGCGCCGGTGGCGATGGTGAGGAGGTAACCCTCCTTCCTCCCCTGCTCCGCTGAAAGTGAATCGAGATGTTTCCTTACACACCCGAGCATGAGGGTGAAGTTGTGCACATCCTCGGGCCTGAAGATATTACCTGCCCCGGGATGGTTCGGGTATTCCCAATCGAGGTCAATGCCGTCGAGGTCATGCTCCCTGACAAAGGCCGCTGCGCTGAGGGCAAACCGTTCGCGCGAAGAGTCGGTGAGTGCTGCATCGGAGAAGTTCCCTGACCATCCCCATCCGCCAACAGAGACCAGCACCTTAAGTTCCGGATTAACCTCCTTAAGTGCCGTAAGAGCCCTGATGTCATTGCTGTTCATTTCAGTGTCATCTATCTTATCGCTCCCGAACATGACCTGCCCGTCAATGATGTTGGCAAAGGCATAGTTGATGTGGGTGAGCCTGGTGGCATCGATCTGTGAAAAGTCGTAGCTGCGGAAGCCCGCAACATATCCCACCACCATGTATTCTGGGCCCCGGGGGTTGTTTCCGCATGATGCAAGCAGCAGCAGCATGCCTGATAATACATAGGTAATACGCTTTTTCATGAAAACTAAGTTCAATGGTTATGGCAGCAATTTATAAAAGTTTATACAAATGGCAGCAATGGAATACAATCCCGGACGGGGGTTTGCGTTATCCGTTATATTTGTTCCTAAATATTTTGATCAGGAACTATGACGGAAAAGGAATTTGATGCCGGTGTAAAGAAGCTTTTTGATGATCATTATGAGCTCATCAGCAGGCAGAATGCAAAGAAGGATGGCGGTAACGGGATATATGACAGGTATCGCCACCCTGTTCTGACTCGTGACCATACACCGGTTTTCTGGAGATATGATCTCAACTACAGAACCAACCCTCACCTTATGACGAGGCTTGGCATCAACACCACTTTCAATGCCGGGGCAATAAAGCATGGCGGCAAGTACTGCCTCGCGGTGCGCACGGAAGGGTTCGACGTGAAGTCGTTCTTTGCCATAGCAGAGAGCCCCAATGGAATAGACCACTGGCGCTTCCGCGATCATCCCATAGTGATGCCCGTCACCGCAGATCCGGAGATGAACGTCTATGATATAAGGCTCACCAGGCATGAGGACGGATGGATCTACGGGCTTTTCTGCGCAGAGCGAAAGGATCACAGCAAGCCCGATGACTCATCAGCAGCGCTGGCCAGCTGCGGAATTGCCAGGACCATGGACCTGGAACGCTGGGAGAGACTTGATGATCTCAGGTCATCGGCGGCACAGCAGAGGAACTGCGTGCTGCATCCTGAATTTGTCAATGGGAAATATATGATCTACACCAGGCCACAGTCCGGATTTATCGAGACCGGAGACAGCGGCATCTCGGCCGGCTTCTGCGACAGCATGGAGCATGCCATCCTTGACAGGGAGATCCTTGTAGATGCAAGGAAATACCATACCGTGAAGGAGGTGAAGAACGGCCAGGGCCCTGCCCCGCTGAAGACTGAATATGGATGGATACACCTTGCACACGGGGTGAGGAGAACGGCTGCAGGATTGCGTTACACGCTTTACCTCTTCATGACCTCCCTCGAGGAGCCATGGAAGGTGATAAAAAGACCCTCGGGGCACTTTCTGGAACCACTTGATGAAGAGAGAGTTGGAGATGTATCAAATGTTGTCTTCAGTAACGGCTGGATTGCTGATGAGGATGGCACGGTCTTTGTTTACTACGCAAGCTCAGATACAAGGATGCATTTGGCTACGACAACAATGGATAAACTGATTGATTATGTTATGAATACACCTGAGGATGCAGGACGCACACAACTGTGTGCTGCCCAGCGCGATCAGATGGTTGAAAATAACCTGAAAATAATGTCTGAAAAATATCCATATATCAAATTTTGATTTAAGTTTGCGCCTCAAAATACGGGCATCATTTTTATGAGCTGAACAAGACCGGTGAATAACTCGGAATATGGAAGGCTATAAGACTGAAAAACAGATATTAGCAAGGACAACATACGTGTTAATATCTTTTGCCCGGGAGTATAATCGCGGGTTACGCATTTAATAACTTAGCGACAATTTTATGAAACATTTTAATAACTAATACGAATAATTAACAACCAGAAAAAAAAGGTAAATTATTTTACCGAAGTATGAACGCTAACAGAAAAGAGGCACCGGTTACTCATGTTGAGGACCGCCTCATGGGTTGTTCTTCTGACGAAGAACCTGGCGCGGGTACCATGATCTTCCCGCAGATCGGATCCCACGATCGTTTAGTTAGCAACCGGAGTTCGGAATTCATACGCCGCTACTTCCCCCTTGCAAATGCTGAATCCTGGAATGACTGGCGCTGGCAACTGCGCAATTCTTTCACCACTGCTGAGTCCCTGTCTCGTGTCATTACACTTACTGATGACGAGATCAATACTCTTCACGGGCTGAAGAACAGGTTGCCGCTAAGGATCACTCCCTACTATCTGTCACTTATCTGTGATTCGGAGCCGGGTTCTCCGCTTCGCAGGACTATGATACCGACCAGCGATGAGCTGAAAATAACCGAGGCTGAGAAGGCTGACCCTCTCAACGAGATGGGAAGCAGTCCCGTGCCAGGAATAGTGCATCGTTATCCCGACAGGGCTCTCTTCACCGTGACCCAGTTCTGCTCCTCCTACTGCAGGTACTGCACCAGGTCGCACTCGGTGGGCAAGCTTGGTCATCTGACTAAAGGTGAATGGGACAGGGCGTTCAGGTACCTCGAGGAACATACCGAGATACGTGATGTTATCATCAGCGGAGGGGATCCTCTGACGATGAACAACAACAAGCTCGAATACCTGCTCTCGAACCTCAGAGCCATCAAACATATAGAGATACTGAGAATAGGCACCAAAGTGCCGGCTGTCCTCCCTCAGAGGATCACCCCGCAGCTGGTGGCCATGCTCCGCAGGTATCACCCGCTCTTCCTGAGTGTCCATTTCACTCACCCCGACGAGCTCACACCCGAGACACGCAAGGCATGCGAGATGCTTGCCGATGCAGGCATACCCCTGGGTAGCCAGACCGTGCTGCTGAAGGGTGTCAATGATGACCCTGCAACAATGAAGAGCCTGATGCATAAGCTGCTGATGGTGCGCGTAAGACCTTATTATATCTATCAGTGTGACCTGATACCCGGCTCAAGCCATTTCAGGACCACAATTGAAAAAGGAATAGACATAATAGAGAACCTGCGAGGCCACACGAGCGGCTATGCTGTTCCTCAGTTTGTTGTCGACGCTCCCGGCGGAGGAGGCAAGATTCCTATCCTGCCTGCATATGTCGTTGAGAGCGGACCGGAAAAGTGGGTTCTAAGAAACTATAAGAAGAATCAGTACACTTACCCCAACAAAAAGTAACCAAGGGATGAGGATAGGACTGACGTATGACCTCCGTTCGTGGTACCTCGAACGTGGTTATACCATGGATGAGACGGCTGAGTTTGACAAGGAGGAGACGGTGGCTGCCCTTGAGACAACGCTGGCCAGGCTCGGTTATGAGACCGAACGCATCGGCAACATCTTCCAGCTCGTGGAGAAGCTTGCCACGGGGAACAGATGGGACATGGTTTTCAATATTGCAGAGGGCCTCTATGGCGACGGACGTGAGTCTGCCGTCCCTGCCCTGCTCGATCAGTACCGTATACCTTATGTCTTCAGCGGACCCGTGGTGATGGGAGTCTCTCTGAATAAATACCTTGCACGCCTGGTGGTGGAGGCTGCCGGCGTACCGGTCTGTCCCGGTATCATTGCCGCCTCAGTCAACGATATTGACCAGGCCTCTTCACTGGCATTCCCGCTGTTCGTCAAACCTGTTGCCGAAGGTACCGGCAAAGGCATAACCACAAGGAGTGTGGTGAGGGATCATGAGTCGCTGGTGACGCTGGTGACAGAGCTGCTTGCCACTTATAATCAACCGGTTCTGATCGAGGAATACCTGCCTGGCAGGGAGTTCACCGTCGGTGTCACCGGCAGCGGCGCCGAGGCGAAGGTGACGGGCGGCATGGAGGTGATCTGCCGCGATAACCTTCCCTACTCCGTGGAGGTGAAGGAGAACTACGAGAACTACGTCAGGTACACAGTTTATGACGAGGATATCAGGCAGGAGTGCGATGCCGTGGCACTGGGTGCATGGCGCGCCCTCAGCGCCGTCGATGCCGGTCGGGTCGATATGAAGGCCGACAGGAACGGGAGGATGTGCTTCATCGAAGCCAATCCCCTGGCCGGCCTGAACCCCATCCACTCAGACCTGCCGATGCTTTCGAGGCTCAACGGCATGAGCTTTGACACCCTGATGGGCAGGATAATGGACTCTGCCAAAAAACGCTACGGACTGACAGGATGATGAAAAGGTGCCTGATAATATACAATGAACCCGCACCCGATGCTCTTCCCGACGAGCTTGATGTGCTTGACCAGGTTAATTTCATCGACTCAGCCCTGAAGACACTGGGATACGATGTGAACCGCATGGGCATAACGGACGATTTCATGAATGAGATCGCACACCTTGCAGGCGAAGGCTATGAATTCATATTCAACCTGGTGGAGTCGGTCGGCAATAAGGCTGAGATACTCTATTTCATCCCCGCCCTGCTGAACATGCATCACATTCCCTATACCGGCTGCCCGGTGGAAGCCACCTTCGTCACTGCCAGCAAAGTGCTTGCCCGCAGGTTCATGAAGGCAAACGGCATACCTGTGGCAGGCGGATACAAAGTCTCGGAAGCATCCGGGCTGGTTCCGGGAAGAAAATATATCCTCAAGCCTGTCTGGGAAGACGGTTCGCTGGGCATTACCGAAGAATCTGTATTCACCTTTGACGGCACTGTTCCGGAAATACTGAAAGACAAGAATGACCATCACTGGTTCATTGAGGATTTCATTGACGGGAGGGAGTTCAACGTCAGCGTCAAGGCCGGTCCTGACGGCCCCGAGATACTGCCACCCGCAGAGATGCTCTTCATTGATTACCCCGATGACGTTCCGCGCATAGTGAGCTATAAGGCCAAATGGGTGGAAAATACATTCCAGTTTGACAACAGCAGCCGCAAATTCCCTGATGACCTCAGTGACAGGCTTTTGCAAAACATAAAGGATGCCGTGATTGCCTGCTGGCATACCTTTGGCCTGAAGGGCTATGCCCGCGTTGACATGCGTACGGATGCAGATGAGAACGTTTATGTGCTGGAGGTGAATGCCAACCCGTGCATTTCTCCGGACAGCGGTTTCATCTCTGCAGCAGTTCATGCCGGCTACAGCCACCAAGACATAATCAGGCACATAATAAACGACCTGAACAAGTAACAAGCCTATGCCTGAAATTTCTTTTGAGATAAGCCCGGCCGACAAGCCTGCATTTGAAAGGATACTTGCCTCATCCGGATTCTTCTATGATTTCGAGATAGCGGTGGCTCTCTCCCTGGCTGACGAGACCTTTGAACAGGGTGAAGAGAAGAGCGGTTATTACTGGGTTAAACTCGTGGAAGATGGAGAGGTCATAGGGTTCGCCAACTTCGGTCCCAACCCCTCGTCAGTGCACTCCTGGGACATTTACTGGCTGGCGATACAACAGGAGCACCGGAGTAAGCATTACGGTTCGGTGATACTGAAAGAGACAGAAGATCGCATCAGGTCAACAGGTGGCAAGATAGCCTGGATTGAGACTTCGGGAAGGCCTCTCTATGAGCCCACCCGGCATTTTTACCTGAAGAACGGATATGAACTCGAAGCAACGCTTCGTGAGTTCTACGGGCCGGGAGACCCAAAGCTCGTTTATCGTAAGGTTTTATGAAAGGACTCTGGTCAATACTGCTCCTGATTGTCTCCAACTCATTCATGACGGTAGCCTGGTATGGCCATCTCAAGTATCAGAACGTATCTAAGAACGCATTGCTGGGGCTCATGGGCATTGTCCTGGCCTCCTGGGGCATAGCCCTCTTCGAATATTTCTTCCAGGTGCCGGCCAACAGGATAGGTTACCGCGGTACAGGCGGTCCCTTCTCACTTGTTGAGCTCAAGCTTGTACAGGAGGTGATCTCTATCTCCGTGTTTGTAGTCTTTACCCTTGTCTTTTTCAGGACAGAGACGTTCAAGCTCAATCACCTGTTTGCATTCGCCTGTATATTGGGGGCGATATACTTCACCTTCAAAGGGTAGCAATCACCTCCACATCTTTTAAAGATGGATGTAAAGATCGAATCAAGCTGGAAAGAAAAGCTCAGGGAGGAGTTCGGCAAGGAGTATTTTATAGCACTGACTGAGTTTGTAAGACAGGAGTACAGTACCAGGCAGGTCTTTCCGCCCGGTAACAGGATTTTCAATGCCTTTGATCTCTGTCCCTTTGACAGGGTGAAGGTGGTCATAATCGGACAGGATCCCTATCATAATATCGGCCAGGCTCACGGACTCTGTTTCTCCGTAGCCGAAGGCACCGAGTTCCCTCCCAGCCTTGTCAATATCTTCAAGGAGCTCAACCGTGACCTGGGTATTCCCATCCCGCAGTCGGGCAACCTTGAACGCTGGGCCAGGCAGGGTGTGCTTCTCCTGAACGCCATCCTCACCGTGAGGGCCCACCAGGCTCTCTCTCATCAGAACAGGGGATGGGAGAAATTCACTGACGCCGCCATCAGTGCGCTTAACCGTGACAGGGATAACCTGGTATTCATGCTGTGGGGTAACTATGCCCAGATCAAGGGCGCATCCATCGACCCGGCGAGGCACCTCATGCTGAAGACGGTGCATCCCTCTCCCCTCTCAGCTTCGCGCGGTTTCATGGGCTGCTCGCACTTCAGCAAATGCAATGAATGGCTGACAGCCAGGGGCATAGAGCCCGTGGCGTGGTGATCACGACTCCAGCCCGCGCCTGATAACCGACTCGAGCAGATCGCGGTTCTCGAATCCTATTGACATCCTTATCATCCCCGGTTCCGGATATTTTGCGCCCCAGACAGCCTCGACAGGCATCAGGATAGTATGATTGTCGCCCAGAGTGGGTATGAGTTTTATCTCCGGCCATACCGCAGCTATGAACCGGTCGCGTCTCTTCCTCTTTTCTTCGGCAGTGGCGCCGCTGAGATCGAAGGTGATCATCGCTCCGTAACCCTTCCCTCCTGTCAGCTCCACGGCCGTCTTATGTGTCTCATGCGTCTCCAGTCCGGGATAGAGCACTCTCTCCACCTCCCCTGAAGCCTGCAGCAGCTCAGCCACAGCGGCAGCGTTGTCACACTGCTGCCTGAAACGCAATTCAAATGAGGCCATCTGCGTCTGCAGCCTGTATGCGTCATCGGGTGAGAGCATATGCCCCACAAACTTCCGGTACTCTATGGCTTCCTGCATCAGTTTCCTGTCATTGCCGCAGATGACTCCAGCAGTCAGGTTTCCGTGACCGGAGAGGTACTTTGTTGCACTGTGGATGACCATGTCGGCGCCATCGTCAAGCGGTTTCCAGAGGAGAGGAGTGGCAAAGGTGTTGTCAACAATGACCCTGGCACCCGCTTTCTTTGCCATGGATATTATTCTCCGTCCATCGGCTACGATAAGAAGCGGATTGGAGATTGTCTCGAAATAGAGGATGTCAGGCTTCATTTCTGCAAGCAGGCTTTCGAGCAGCCCGTAATCGTAATTGTTTCCTGACGGCCTGAAGAAACTTACTTCCAGTCCCCTGCGCTTTTCAATGACACTGCTTATGTATGAGAGTGTGCCACCGTATATCTCCGAGAAGAAGAGCCAGTTGCATTTCCTTCCCGCCTCCTGGAAGACGGAGAGGGCGATGTCAATGGCTGCCATGCCCGACTGCGCCAGGAGGGCCCACTCCGAGCCCTCGACAGCCATGATGGCCTCTTCGGCGGCCACTACCGTTGGGTTGCGGTACCGGGAATAGATGTAGAGGTCGGGTTCCCTCTCATGCATTGTCTCAGCGGCAAAGGCGCCGGAGGTCGTTCCGGCAGTCGGCAGCTCGAACCCGGAGTCACGATAGACCGGTGTCCTGGCGCTGTTTATCTCTCTCTTTTTCATATTCACTGTTGAAATGTTCCGAAATAGTGTCTTTAATGTTGACGGGATTGAAATCATAATAGAAAAGGACCCTGTCTGCGGCTATCCCTGCCAGGAAAAGCACCATCGCCATTGTATCCGTGACGGGACTGCCCGGATAGAGCAGAAGGAATACCAGCGGGAGCGCCATAGCCCTGAAGTAATAGAGGTTGCGTACAATTGGAGATTTCTCCGCCGATCCGTATCGATTGACGACGGAGATGGCTGCAAGCATGGAGAAGGCCAGGAAGATAATGGACGGCTCGACGAACCACGATACCGCATAGATACCTGAGAAGAATGCCTGGCCGCTGTGAAGCCTGAGCCTCAGTGACCTGTCGGCAGCAAAGAAAACGAGGTCGATGGAGATGAGCGTGAGCAGGGCGATGATGCCTCCGATAAGCGGTGATATGAGTCCCGGAGCGATCCAGTTCACCAGTGCCACGACAGTAAGGAGCCCCGTCATCGCTATTTCACGGCTCAGGGGTGAGGAGATTATATTGAGCAGTGCCCTCCATGCCTTGCCCGGCACACCGAGGTGTGCCACCGAGACCGCCAATGCCCCGGCCAGCAGAAGGAACTGCAACATGCCCGGGAAGGGTGTGCCTTTGAGGGCTGAAAATATCATAAGTGCAGAGGCTGAGATAACCAGAAGTGAGAAAACCATCAGGCTCCACTCCTTGCGCAGCCTGTCAGGCGCCGTTTCTTCGGGGTTCAGTTCTTCGTCCTCCGTTTCTTCAACGGCTTCGGAGGGTATGGTAACCGGTCCCGCATATTTGTCAGCACCCCTCAGTATCAGAGAGGGCCCGATGCCTGTCTCCGGGAACCATTCAACGCCGACAGGATCAAAAGCCTCCTGCTCTGCAAACTTCAGGGCGCCGGTGGGGCAGGCCGTGACGCATGCCGGCTCCACTCCTTCCGCCATCCTCTCATGGCAGAGATGGCATTTCTCGATGTATCCCTTTGCCTCATTGATCTTCGGTGCGTCGTAAGGGCACCTCCAGGTGCAGTAGCCGCACCCCATGCATCTGTCGGCATGGTGTATCACCACGCCGTTACTGTCAATTGTGTAGGCGCTGGCAGGGCACCCCTCGGCACAGGCAGGCTCCTCACAGTGATTGCAGGCCAGCGAGAGGCTTATGACGCCCAGAAGGGGCAGTGCACGGTCATTCCAGGTAAATATCTCCCTCGTCCCGGGCTGCAGGCCGTTTTCGAGAATGCAGGCCGCACTGCAGGCCTTGCAGCTGACACAGAGTCCGGCATCGAAGACAAATCCCCTTCTCATGACTTCACTTTTTCGATGTCGACCCTGGCGTTATGGAATGCGGCCCCATGGCCCATGTCGGTCTCTGCCGGAGGTATGAGCCTGTTCACCCCACCGCCTTCGGCCAGCCAGATGCCGTTGGGGAAGACAATGCTGCCGTTCCTTACCCGGTGCGTGACCTTCACCTTGCCTGTCACCTCACCCAGTGAGTTGAATACCCTGATCTTGTCACCGCTTTTCAGCTCCAGCCTTCGGCCGTCAGCAACGGATATCTCCCAGGCAGGCTCCTCAATTACGCTTCTGATTACCTCCAGGTTGCCGAACTGGGAGTGAATCCTTGACGCGATGTTCGGCGTCATTAACCTGAAAGGCAGATGAGCTTCGCCATTGTCATGAAGAGGCTCATAGGTGGGCAGGGGATTTACACCCCACAGCGTCACCGCCCTGTCAGACCAGAGTTCTATTCTTCCGGAAGGGGTATTGAATTTCATGCTGACATATGCCGGATCCTCATTCTGTTCCGGGATGACAGGCTTCTGAAAAAGCTCTTCGCGGACAAAGCCCGCAGTGTGGCTTATCCTTTCGACAAGCCAGCCTTCATAATCTTCCGGAGCCGGTATACCCGATTCACTGCCGGAGGGAAGTCCCATCAGCTGTGCCAGTCGCCAATAGATTGTGCTTTCAGGCAGAACCTCGCCGGGCAGGTGAGTGACCTTAGGTTTGTACTGTGCATAGGGATTCCAGTAGGAACCCACCACGTCAGCCTGTTCAAAAATGCCTTTTGCCGGCAGGATTATGTCGGCCATGGCGGCGGTGTCAGTCATGAACTGCTCAACCACAACCTTAAATGGGACCGAATCCAGTGCCTTTCGCACCTCTCCGCTGCCGGGGAGCTGTATTACAGGGTTTCCCCTCTCTATCCACGCCACCTCAATGCCGGGCTCCTTAAGGGCGAAGAAATCGCGACCAAAGGTTGCCATCGATATGGCACGCCTGAATGGTTTGTCAGCTTCCCTGTCAGGATAGTAGCTCAGGGGTTCCTTCACCTCGTCAAAGATATAGCTCTGCAGGTTGGCGAAATTGAAGCCGCAACCGGGCTTTCCGATCATACCGGTGATGACCGGTAACGAGAGGATTGACCTTATTGTCTGACCGCCGTTGGTGTATCTCTGAAGACCGTACCCGGCAACGATATTGAGTCGATCACTCTTCCCTGTCATAACGGCAAGCTCCTCAATGGTGCCGGCCGGTATGCCGGTGATATCCTGTGCCCTGGCAGGCGTTATCTCAAGTGACGATGCAAACTGTCTCAAAGCCTGAAACATACTTTTTGATGAACTCTTTATTGACCAGTCCCCTCTCAATAATCACCTTTGCAATGGCAAGAGCCAGGGCGGCATCGGTGCCGGGCTTCGGTCTTAGCAGCATATCAGCCTTATCGGCTGTGGGTGTGCGGCGGGGATCGATTACCACTACCTTTGCACCGTGCCTGCGTGCGAGGTCTATGTGGATCATCTCCTGCACGTTGGTCTCGGCGGAGTTCTTTCCCCAGAGTATTATCAGGCTTGCGCTGGCAAGGTCCCACGGCAGGTTGTGTTTGACCTCACCCAGGGTCAGCCTGACAGCCTCGAGTCCAGCAGGCCAGCATAGATTACCGTAGGTGGTCGTCGCGCCGCCGAAGAGTTTCCAGAAGTTGCCCGCAATATCATTGCTAAGTCCGGAATATCCGCTGCCCTTGTAAAAGAGCACCGAATGAGGGCCACTCTTCTCCCTTGCTGCTTTCAGCCTGTCTGCAATGATGCTCAGGGCCTCGTCCGTACCAATGCGGGCAAAGGAGCCGTCAACTTGTCTTTTAAGCGGATAAATTATTCTTTCCGGCGAGTATTCCCGCTCCAGGTATGAGAGCCCCTTGATGCACGGTCCCTCGGGAGTCGCCAGGTTGCCTTCGTACGGCAGGATGCGCTTCACCCTGCCCTCTTCAGTAAAAACCCTGAAGGTGCATGTGCTGTAGCAGTTGCGCGGACAGACGGTTATAAACTCCTTCATTGCGACAGGTTCAGAACTTCTCAGAGCTCACCCTCCGGCACAACATCAGTATCAAGCTCCCTTCGGGACTCATTGCTGATGAATATTTTGTATGTTATTTTCATCTGCCCCATGTACTGCATGAAAGTGTAATCCTGAGTGGGGGTTGAATAAGAACTGCCTCTTATGGTAAGTGAAATATCTGCCTTTGGGTAAGCCTTTTCATACAGGTGGTACTGGGAATATGCATGAGAATTAACTGTTCCGAAATTAAACTCCCCGCCCGATGTGTTTACAACGACATTTTCAAAGATCTGACCGGTGTCGTTATAGATTCTGACATCCGTCGGACCTTCAGGTTCTATATTTCTCTTCTTACAGGCTGATAAAGCCGCAATCAGGACAAGGAGAGGAATTATTCTTTTCATAAGCTGAAAATAACGGAAACAGGCTGAAAAGATACGAAAATTGTGGTAAAAGGATTAAATCTTTTCCATGCAGTCGCCCCTGATCCACCCTTTGTTGCCGTCAGGGAGCTTCACCTCGAGGAACTCACCAAGCTCCTGCTCAACGGTCACAGTGGTGCCGGAGTGGATGACGAAGAGCTCGCTGCCGCCCTCACCCGGAGCACTCCGGCCGGTGACGATGCTGCATGTCACGACAGCCTTCCTGTTGTTGTTTGTCAGCGAGTTATTTCGCAATGCCAGTAATACCATCACCACTGACAGAACAATAGCCGCCAGTGCCAGCCAGAATGAAAGCAGGCGTCCCCTTGCCCTTGCCTTGGTAAGAAAAACCACGGCAAACAGCAGCGCCATAATAAACATGGCAAGGGCAGTCACCGCCCAGGCGTTGGTTGATGCCAGCAGTGAAAGAAAGTCGAACCACCTGACGAAAAAGAGCTGCGGCACGGCCTCAAACCTGTCGGTGATCCTGCTCCTGGCAATCTGCAGGTTGTAGTCAATATCCTCGTCAGCCGGTGAAATCAGCTTAGCCCGTTCATAGAAGAGTATAGCTGAGGCGTTGTCGCCCATCTTGAAAAATGCATTTCCGGCATTGTAGAACAGATCGCCGCTCCGGTAACCCTCCTCATAAAGCTTCCTGTAGAGTGCGGCTGCACCCGAGTAATCGCCTGAACTGTATAGTTCACCTGCCTGCTTATACCTCTCCTCAGGGGTCTGCCCTGAAATAATGCCAAGGCTTAATATCAATATTATATTGAAAACTATCGCTCTGCGCATCTGTTTCGTTTTAATCCAGCACATCATCAAGCTTTCCTATCAGGGCGGTGGCTCTCTTATAGAGGCCGGCAGGACTCTCCCCTTCAGATTTGGGAGCATACTGTGAGTACTCCGTGGCAGAGAGGATAAGGTCAAGTTCAGTGATCAGTTCGCCGCCGGCCTTTCTTGCTTCAAGAGCAGCGTAGCACTTCTCCCTGGTGAGTTCTGACTGCGGTATTGATAACCTGTCGCCGAGATAACCCCAGAGTGCCCGTGCTATCTCAGCATTGACCAGCTGGGTTTTGCCGGAGCTGAGTAAAGAGTTTGCTTTTGCCAGCCTCTTCCGGGCGTTCTTTGATGCCTTCCTGTTGCGCAGGCCTGCAATGTCAGCATTGCGTTTCATCTGTTCGCGCCTCAGGAGCAGCACCACCGCAGTAACAAAGAGGGCGAGGGCAAACCATAACCAGTAATATGTTGTGGCAACCAGCGGAGGTGTGGAGAGAGTGAGATCCCCGCTGCCATTCCTGATAAACCTGATATCCTGTCCGATATATCTGACATCTGCTCCCGGCATGTATACCGGTGCGGTTGTTTCCGGCTGTCCGGCAGCGCCTGTCACGGTCACTCTGTAACCCTCGGTCCGGAGAGTGACATACTTCTCCTGGCGGGGGTCAAACACTGTATATGATACAGGCGGCAGATCGAAGGTACCCGTGTTTCTCGGGATGAGCAGATATTCGAAGGTCTTGCTCCCGGAAGAGCTCCCTGAGCTTTTGACAGTAACCTTAGGGTCATATTTTTCAATGCCCTGGGGGAAGTTGATCACCGGCTCACCTGCCAGGTTGAGATTTCCCGATCCCTTCAGGGTGATGGTGAGGGTTATGGCGTCATTCACCGCAGCAGCAGTTGCTGAAAGTGATGAGGTGAGTTCAAACGATCCGACAGCGCCTTGAAAATCAGCGGGTCTGGGTGCCGGGAGAGGTTTGACCCTTATGGTCACCGGCTGGGTGGTCACTCTTTGCGGTACCGTTGCAACACTTGAAAAGATGTTGTCAAAGAAGGGATCATCGAAAAAGGGATCACGCACGGCCGAACGCTGCTGGACCAGTGCAGTCATCTCCACAGGGTCTATGCGTACCTCACCGGAAACCTGCGGATAGAGAACCAGGCGCTGCAGGATACCGGTGCCAAACTGAACACCGTCAATGACCTCATTCTCAAGACTCCTCAGTGGGGGCGTCTCAATATCCTCGCGGAGGAAGCCCTTGAAGTCGGGATACTTCAACTCATTGATGCCTGAAAGGTTGATACGCGTGAACAGCTTAAGTGTCGCCGTAATAGGCTGTCCCACATACACTTCACGTGTATTCAGCAACAACCTCAATGATACGTCAGAACCTGCGGGAGCAGCCTGGGAGGACTCTCCCTGCACCAGACCCTGGCTCTGTCCCTGACCCGGACTCTGTGCCTGAGCAGACCCTTCGCCGGTGATAACTATCTCCCTTGCGGCTGAGCTGACGACGACTTTTTTAGACTCGAACTGAGCAGGCGGAATGGTATAGGTACCCGGCGTCTGCACCACCACATAATAGATCAGGGTTGTGGTAGAGACAGAGCTCATCTGCCCGTTGATCCACTGTACGTTACGACTGGTCGACTGCTGTGGTCCGGAGACGGCGAAAGAGGGATCAAACTTCGGAGGTGAGAACTGGCCGTCAGTGGAGTTCACGGTGTAAACTATCCGGAACCGCTGGCCGGCAACTGCACTCTCCGGAGCGTCAACGGCAAGAGTCACCTCCTGGGCAGTCAGTGTGACCGCTGCCAGAAAGCAAACCATTGTCGTCAGAAAGCTCTTCATCGCCGCCAAAATTACCAATTTTTAATGACCCTTACCTTAGCCCCGGCAGCCTTGTCACGCTGCACCTTCTCCTGCGTCTCCTTCTCATTTGCAGCCAGAGCGTCGAGCAGGCGCTTTGCGTCCTCCCTGCTTATTGATTGCTGTTGCTGCTGCTGCTGTACCCTCCTGATCCTTCTGATCCTGCTGCTGGTCGTTCTTATCCTGCTGATCCTCCTTGTTCTTATCCTGTTGCTGGTCATTGTTCTTCTCCTGATCCTGCTGCTGCTTTTGCTGCTCCTGCTGTTTCTTCAGCTGGTCCTGCGCCCATGCCAGGTTGTATTTTGCCTGGATATTATCCGGATTGAGCTTAAGGGAGTTCATGTATGCCCCTATGCTCTCTTCGAACTTCTGTTCCTTTACCAGTGAGTTGCCCAGGTTGTAGAACCCTTCTGACTGCTTCAGGGAATCTCCTTCGCTGGTTGCTGCTGCCTTGCTGAACTCCGCGGCTGCCTCTCCGAACCTGCCCTGCCTGTAGAGGGCATCGCCCAGGTTAAAGCCGGCGTCTTCGAAGGGCTTGTCCTGTGTCATCGCACGCCGGTACATCCCCTCGCTGCCTGCATACTCGCCTTTTTTATAGAGCCTGTTTCCCTTCCTGACATATTCCCTCTCTTCCTGTCCGTAAAGGGAAGAACTGACGATCAGCATGCAGAGTGCCGTAAATATTATCTTATATGTTTCCGGAACTGCTTTCATGACCCTTCCTTTTTTGATTCCACCCCGATGATCCCAAGCCGCCTGAGCAGATTATTCCTGCGGTCTCCTATCAGGACATCAGCCAGAAGCAATATGAACAGCAACGCGGCCGGTATCAGGAACTGCTCATTGTACTCGGTGTACATGACGGCATTTATCTCACTCTTCTTCATCCGGCCGATGTCATTGTATATCTCAGTCAGCCCGATACTGGTGTTATTGGCTCGCACATACCTGCCTCCGGTCAGTGAGGCAATCTCCTGCAGGCCTTTTTCATCGAGCTTTGATATGACGGTGTTGCCATCCCTGTCCTTAAGGTAGTCAGTCCTGCCGCCGGTCTTCACCGGTATTGGCGAACCGTCAGGTGATCCGATGCCTATTGTATGGATCACAATGTTTTTGTCTGCGGCCTCGCGGGCTTTCCCAACCGCATCATCCTCATGGTTCTCTCCGTCAGTGATAATAATGAGCGCCCTGCTCCTGTCGCTCTCGGGGGTGAATGATCTCATTCCGAGGTCAATAGCTGACCCGATGGCCGTTCCCTGCTTTGAGACAGCGTCGGGTCCGGCTGATGAGAGGAACATCTTGGCCGAGAGGTAGTCATTGGTGATGGGGATCTGGGTATATGCATCTCCCGCAAAGAGGATCAGGCCTATCCTGTCCTCCCTGAGCTGGTCAACGAGCTGTGAGATAGCCTGTTTTGCCCTCTCGAGCCTTGAAGGTTGGATATCTGCTGCAAGCATGGAGTTACTGACGTCCAGGGCGATAATAACCTCCACTCCCTCTCGTTTGACCTCCTCAAGCCTTGACCCGAACTGGGGCCTTGCCACAGTGAGCACAGCCATAACAAATGCAAGCAGCCTGATAATGAACTTGGCAGTCATTCGTGCCGGCGAATAGTCGGGCGAAAGCCGCTTCACCAGTTCCGGGTCGCCGAAGCGTTCCCTGGCCAGCCTCCTTCTTCTGTTGCCGACAACCCATATGACTGTCAGCACCGGCACCAGGAGGAGCAGGTAAAGCATATCAGGCTGTGCAAATCTGAACGTATCCATAGTTTCGCTACGACATGTTTTTCATAAGGAGATACCTCAGCAGCAACTCCAGTGTCAGTATCAGCGCGGCTGCGAGAGCCCACGGCATGAACACCTCGTCACGCCTGCTGTGCTCCCTGGTCTCAATCTTCGACTTCTCAAGCTTGTCAATCTCACCATAAACCTGCTGCAGGCTGGTGTTGTCAACAGCCCGGAAGTATTGCCCGCCGGTAAGCTCTGCTATCTGTTTCAGCAGTGCCTCATCGATCTCCACCTGCATCTTCCGGTACTGCATTCCGAACGGCGTCTGCACCGGGTAATCGGCATAACCCATGCTCCCGACACCTATCGTATAAACCCTGATTCCGAAAGTCCTGGCAATCTCGGCAGCTGTCATCGGGTCTATCGATCCCGTATTGTTAACCCCGTCGGTAAGCAGGATGATCACCTTGCTTATTGCATCCGAGTCCTTGATCCTGTTGATGGCTGTCGCCAGTCCCACCCCGATGGCTGTGCCGTCTTCAATGATTCCGCTTTTGATCTCCCTGAGGAGATTAATGAGCACTGCATGGTCGGTTGTCAGCGGGCACTGCGTGAAGCTCTCGCCGCTGAATACCGTCAGTCCCATGCGGTCATACGGCCTGCCGCTGATAAACTCCGTGGCAACGTTCTTGGAGGCTTCAAGCCTGTCGGGACTGAAGTCGCGGGCAAGCATGGAGCCCGACACGTCAAGGGCAAAGACAATATCTATCCCTTCGGTGGACGAGCTCTGCCACCTGTCGACATTCTGCGGCCTGGCTATGACGATGATCACAAGGGCAATGACTATCAGTCTAAGGGCAAAGAGTATATGCCTCAGGTAGTGGCGGAAGGTCTTACGGCCGTTCATAAGGAACCCGGCGGTGGAGAGCTTCATGGATGCATGGGCCTTTGCCTGACGGTAAATGTAATATGCCACCAGAAGGGGAATGACAAGGAGGAACCATAGGAACCAGCCGTTCTCAAAGACAATGTTATGCATGGCCCCCTCCTTTCCCCTGAGCCTCTTCAGCCGGTACCTCGGGCACCTTTGTCTCTCCCACAAACCTCACGGCGTCATCAAGATACTTATCGTGCAGGCTGCTGTCAGGCAAATACTTGGCGAACTTGACCATATCTGAGAGCGAGAGCAGCTCCTTCACTAGCGCCATCTGCCCGGCGGTGGTGACGGCGGCCTTCTGAAGCATGCGTACGGTCTCGTCGGTTGTCAGTTCAGGTGAGCTGATGCCGTAACGGTTGTCAATATATCTTCGCAGGATATCCGAAAGTCTCGAATAGTATTCCTTGATCTCTCCCTTCTGCCAAAGCTCTTCCTCTCTGAGGCCCGTCAGTTCACGCAGTGCGATGACATGGGCAGGGTCAGCCGGGGCCGGGGGCCTGACAAACCTCCTCAGCGGACTCCTCGGAAGGAACCGTGCCAGCAGATAGAGGACTATTGCCACAATCAGGGCAATCACCAGCCATGGCAGCAGCTCGGAGAATGTCACCGGCGCGCCCCTCGGAGGTACAATGTCAAAGATGACGTCAGTCGTGTCAGGAGGCGTCACATCGGGACGCAGCACCGTGAGGAATGAATAATCGGAATAAAACCTCAGCAGGCTGTCACCGGAGACCACCTCCACATAAAAGGGCGGAATGGTATATGTACCTGAATCAAATGCCGTTATAAGATACCGGTCGGTTATGGTGATGGTGCCGTCAGTCGCTGTGGCAGTATCTCTCGGACTCCTTCCGAGAATGATGATCTTCCCTGCCAGCGTGTCAGACAGGACGTTAAGCTCTGCATCCAGTCCTGCCGGCAACCCGGCAGTTACAGAAAAGCCTGTCTGGTCACCGATGAGTATCGTTGTTGTGTCAGGCGATGAGGTGACCTTTATCTCCTGCGCGAAAGCAGTGGCGGAGATCAACGCAATCAAAGCGGCAAGTATGACAGCCCTTCTCATCTTCCTACCTGTGTTTGAATAGTGAGATAAGTGGCTTGATATAATCCTCCCCGGTGCTGATGGCAGCCACATCCACGCCGCAGCTCAGAAACGCATTGTTTACCGCTTCATCATGCTTCTTCCAGAGGCTGGCATACTCTTTCCTGACCAGGGCTGATGAGGTGTCTATCCAGCTTTCCCGGCCGGTCTCAGGATCAGTGACCTTCATGAAGCCGACATCGGGAATCTCCTTCTCGCGTCTGTCGCTTATACGCAGTGCCACCAGGTCGTGCTTGCCGGAGGCTATCCTGAGCGAATCCGTAAAGGACGGTGCCATGAAATCTGAGAGGATGAATGCCGTGCACCGTTTCCTTATAATGTTTGTGAGGTACCGCAGGGGCTCCGAGAGAGCGGTGCCTGACCCCAGGGGCTCGTAACTGAGCATCTCGCGTATGATACGGAGCATATGTCCGCGTCCCTTCTTCGGAGGGATATACTTCTCAACCCTGTCGGAGAAGAGCATGAGACCCACCTTATCATTGTTGGCTATCACGGAATAAGCCAGCACGGCTGCGATCTCGGTCATCATCTCCCTTTTGGTAGAAGCCACGGTCCCGAAGTCGCCCGAACGACTGACATCTACGAGGAGCATAACGGTAAGCTCTCGCTCCTCTTCAAATATCTTGACATAAGGGTGTCCGAAACGTGCCGTGACGTTCCAGTCTATGCTGCGGATGTCATCTCCGAACTGGTACTCACGCACCTCGCTGAAGGCCATACCCCTCCCCCTGAAGGCGCTGTGGTACTCACCCGCGAAAATCTGCCGGGTAAGGCCGCGTGACCTTATCTCAATCTTCCTGACCTTCTTAAGCAGCTCTGTCGTTTCCACTTTTCCCTTTATGCTTTTTCCGCTCATGTGTCACGGTAAAAAACCATGACTCCCGTTTCAGCCTGACGGATACCTCCTCGCCACCGGATCTGTAAATCCAGCTGTTTGGTTCATCAGGCTTGTATAAACTGTTCAACTCCTTTATCTTCCTGTCGTAACATATGTTGTCACAGGTGATCCTGACGCCGTTGCATCTGCCCATGTCATCAATGAAAATCACCCAGGTTTCGTTATCGTCTCCGGAACTGTATTTAATATATCTGAAAGTATCGTTTTTGACCCTGTTGTCAATGCTGAGTCCGGGCCGGTCAGCCTTCATGATCTCCCTGATGTTATCTTCAGGAAGACCAATGAACTCCTGCGCTTCAGCGTTGCTGAAGAGCAGGGCTAGCAGGAAGGCAATGACCAGTCTCGTTTTCATGCTGACTATGGGACTTCTACCGTATTAAGTATTTCGGTAATGATCTGATCCTGGGTTATATTCTCAGCCTCAGCCTCGTAGGTCAGTCCTATGCGGTGGCGAAGCACATCGGCGCAGAGGAAGCGCACGTCTTCGGGTACAACAAAGCCTCTGCGCTTGATGAAGGCGTATGCCTTGGCAGCCAGTGCAAGGTTGATGCCGGCCCTCGGCGATGCGCCATAGGCTATCAGGGGCGTAAATTTCGCCAGCCCGAACCTGTCAGGCTGACGGGTTGCAAATACTATATCGAGGATATAGTTTTCGATCTTTTCATCGAGATACACCTCCCTCACCACGTTCCGTGCCCTGAGGATATCCTCTGGCTTGAGGATTGTATTTGCCGTCGGGAACACGCTGGCGAGGTTCTCGCGGATGATCATTCTCTCTTCCTCCTTTTCGGGATAGGTGATCACCACCTTGAGCATGAACCTGTCTACCTGCGCTTCGGGCAGCGGATAGGTACCCTCCTGCTCTATGGGGTTCTGAGTCGCCAGCACCATGAAGGGCTCACCCAGTTTATAGGTATTCTCCCCTATGGTCACCTGCCTCTCCTGCATGGCCTCCAGCAGGGCGCTCTGAACCTTTGCCGGTGACCGGTTGATCTCGTCGGCCAGGATGAAGTTGGCGAAGATCGGCCCCTTGCGCACAACAAATTCCTCCTTCTTCTGGCTGTAGATCATTGTGCCAATGAGGTCCGCCGGAAGCAGGTCAGGAGTGAACTGTATCCTGCTGAACTTAGTGTCAATGATCGAGGCCAGGGTCTTGATGGCAAGTGTCTTCGCCAGTCCGGGCACGCCCTCAAGCAATATGTGCCCGTTGGAGAGCAGGCCTATCAGCAGCGAATCGGTCAGATGCCGCTGCCCGACAATCACCTTGTTTATCTCCTGCCTGACGAGGTCAATAAATGCACTCTCCCTTTCGATCTTCTCGTTCAGGAGCCTGATGTCAGTTGTGTGTTCCATATTTAATTGTATTGTTCTCCTCTGCGGAAAATATCCGCAAAGATCATTTTTGATATTAAAAATCCTTGTTAAAGGTTGTTAAAGAAGTGTTAAAGCTTCTTGCCGAACCTGCAGTGGCTGAAGAGCCTGACCATAATTATCAGCACAAGTGGTATTATGGCAGGATTGATGCCCTGTCCGGCGATCAGAGATACCGGCAGCCATGAGAGTGATATGAAGAACGCTATCCTGCTCAGCATAACCGCTTTTGCGGAGGTGAAGAGAGATACAAAAAGGACCGGTATCAGGATATTTATCCCCAGGAAAAGCAGGTTGAAGTGAAGAGCGTCATGCTCCGAGAAGAGGTTAGTGAATACCAGCAGAAGGGCTATCACGGAATAGATGAAATAGAGTACAAAATCGGTCACCCTCTCCAGTTTCGGCTTTCCGAACACGAAAGTAATGAGGAAAACCAGTATAAGTACCAGGTAAAACACTGCCTGCGGCACCCAGGCCCTTGCCCCTGGTTTTCCGGAAGAGGGAAATTCGGCGACAACCTCCGCCGGACCGGTAAGCGGCTCCTCCGCACCGTCATGGATAATGACCGTTTTGAGCATGTTGTTCATCAGATGAACGGGAAGGAACATCTCGTCGGCAGGCGAGGCCTTCTTATCAGCCTGAAGCCCGAGGAGCATGTCAGCCCCAAGGTCGAGCCACGGCAGCACCTTCTGGTTGGGATCGACAAGCCTGCGGAAGCTCTTCTGTTTTCTCTTCTCCGTCACCGGGAAGATGACCGTGTCGGCTGCGGAAGCAGCCACAATGTCACGGACGCGTGTGGCGCAGTTATCAAAGAAGAAGTCGTACCTGTACTTTACATTTTCGGGCTTAAGATTATCATTTATCAGTTCGAACAGCTTCTCCTTCTCCCCGGTGGTAAGGTTCAGCTTCTGTGACCATACAGAACGCTCTTCTGCAATGTACTCGCGGAGGAAATCCTCATAGCTGTATGCTCCAAGCATGTAATCGAGTCTTCCCTTGGCAAAGCGATATGTAAAGTTGGGTGTGGAGAAGTCGAAGATGCCCCAGTTGTAAACCCTGTCGAAGGTGGTGCCGCGCATTGTTATCCGCAGTGCCGTGTGCCCGTAGATGGAGTAACTCTCTGTTCCCGGGGCGCAGGTGATGATATAGACATCAGCGCTGTCAGCCATCTGTGCACCCATGCGCAGGGGCAGAAGCAGCGAAAGAAGGGCGGTCAGAAGAAATGCTTTTTTCATTTTTGACATATTGGGCAAACGTAATGAAAAATTCCAAAACCCGGGAAGATCTTATAATGACTCTCCCGGAGATGATCTCATACTCCCTTACCGAAGAGCAGGAACATTCCGGCTGCGAGGGCAGCGCCTACCATCGGACCCACCAGGGGGACCCATGCATATTTCCAGTCACTGTCTCTCTTACCGGGTATCGGCAGGAAGAAGTGCACAATCCTCGGACCCAGGTCGCGGGCCGGGTTGATTGCGTACCCTGTAGGTCCGCCAAGTGAAAGTCCTATACCAAGAACCACAAGCGCCACAGGGAGTGCGTTTAGGGCTCCGAGGCCTACCTCGGGCTCAGCCATGTAGAGCACCGCCAGCGCGAGCACATAGGTGCCGATGACCTCCGTAATCACGTTGTACCAGTAGCTCCTGATATTGGGTATGGTACAGAAGACGGCAAGTTTCAGCACAGCATCATCTGTGGCATCAAAATGCTTCTTGTAGGCAAGCCATACCAGCACTGCCCCGAACATTGCCCCCATGAGCTGTGCGGCAATGTAGACCGGCATAAGCGCGGGAGAAAATTTATGTGCCAGCACCAGTGCCAGGGTTACTGCCGGATTGAGGTGAGCACCGCTGACAGGAGCAGCTATAAGCACACCCGTGAAGACTCCCACGGCCCATCCGAGGGTTATGACTATCCATCCGCTGTTATGCCCTTTGGTTTGGCTCAGCACGACGTTTGCCACCACGCCGCCGCCGAACACAATTATCATGGCGGTGCCGAAGAATTCTGCAAAAAACTGATTCATGGTATGTTATATTCTTTTTTCTGAAAGGAGGTTATTTATCATCTGCCCATGTGTTGGCTGCCCTGATGGCACGCCGCCACCCCGTAATAAGCGAATGAGTCTCCTCCGGCTTTATCACCGGTGAGAATCTCCGGTCAATCTGCCACTGTTTCTTAATCTCATCCACGCCGCTCCAGTAACCGGTTGCCAGTCCTGCCAGGTAAGCAGCTCCGAGGGCAGTTGTCTCCGTGATCTTCGGGCGAACCACATCAGCCTGAAGCAGATCAGCCTGGAACTGCATCAGGCTGTTATTGACCGTTGCACCGCCATCGACCCTTAACTCCCTGATATTTATTCCTGAATCATTCCTCATTGCAAGTAATACATCAAGTGTCTGGTAGGCTATGCTGTCAAGGGCGGCACGGGCAATATGAGCGGCCGTTGAGCCGCGGGTGAGACCAGTTATCGTTCCTCGAGCATGCTGGTTCCAGTAAGGAGCTCCCAGTCCGGCAAAGGCCGGAACGAAGTAGACCCCGTCGCCCGACCTGACCTGGCCGGCCAGCTTCTCTATGTCAGATGAACTCTGAATGATGCCCAGGCCGTCACGAAGCCATTGTACGACTGCTCCTGCGATGAAGATACTTCCTTCCAGTGCGTATTCAGCCTTATCTCCTATTTTCCAGGCGACAGTGGTCAGGAGCCTGTTCTTTGATTCAATGGGCCTCTTACCGATATTCATCATCATGAAGCACCCTGTCCCGTAGGTGTTCTTGACCATCCCCTGATCAACGCACATCTGTCCGAAGAGGGCTGCCTGCTGGTCGCCTGCAATACCTGCAACCGGTATTTGCGAACTGAAGGTACCGGCAGTATGGCCATAGACCTCACTGGAAGAACGCACACCGGGAAGCATTCCGGCCGGTATATTGAATATTTTAAGAAGCTCATCGTCCCACTCCAGGGTGTGAATATTGAAAAGCATTGTGCGTGAGGCATTTGAGACGTCTGTGACATGCAGCCTGCCACCGGTAAGGTTCCAGATGAGCCATGAGTCAATGGTCCCGAAGGCCAGTTCTCCCCTTTCAGCCATAGACCTTGCTCCCGCGACATTTTCCAGTATCCACCTGACTTTAGTGGCGGAGAAGTAAGCGTCAATAATGAGTCCTGTCTTCTTCAGGATGATATCATCGAGTCCCTCCTTCCTGAGATGATCACAGTACTCCGAGGTGCGCCTGTCCTGCCATACGATGGCATTATGGACAGGCTTGCCCGTTTTCCTGTTCCATACAACTGTTGTCTCACGCTGATTTGTAATACCTATTGCCACGATGTCAGTACTTTCAATTCCAGCCCTGGTCAGCGCCTCAACGGCTACCCCCGCCTGCGTCGACCAAATCTCATCCGCATCGTGTTCAACCCATCCCGGTTCCGGGAAGATCTGTGTAAACTCCTTACGGGCTATGGCAACGGGTAATCCCATGTGATCGAAAACAATAGCCCTGGAACTTGTCGTTCCCTGATCGAGCGCAAGAACATATTTATCCTTCATTTTTGATGATTTAGGGTCATGCATACAAATACGACATCTAAAGTAATAAAATTTAACCTCCTGCCTGCGGCAGAATCCATTCCGGGAATAATCTCGCCATATTTGCCACACGCACAGTAACGGAAATCTATTATTAAGCAGTAAATTTGAGTGAAGTTAAATCCCATCGGCTTATGACTGATAAATACATTATAACCATAGGGAGGCAGCTCGGGAGCGGCGGACGGGAGATCGGTCAGAAGCTCTCCGCGCGCCTGGGTATAGCATTCTATGACAAGGAACTGATCCGGTTAGCCTCGAAGCAAAGCGGGCTGAAAGAGGAGTTTTTTGAGAGGGTTGATGAACAGAAACATTTCAGTCTCTTCCCTGGTTTGTTCGGCATGAAGACCTCAGTGACGGATGACTTTTTCTCCAACTATTACCTTAGCAATGAAACGCTTTTCAAAATTCAGAGCGACGTAATCCGGAAGCTGGCTGATGAGGGATCATGCATCTTTGTTGGCAGATGCGCTGATTATGTACTGAAGGAGAGGCGTGACTGTCTTAACCTGTTCATAAGCGCCAGCTTTGATGACCGGATGAGACGGATTTCGGCGAGTCACAATCTTACCGAAGGCAAGACAAAAGACATTATTGAGAAGACTGACAAGGGCCGGTCAGCTTATTACAACTATTTCACAGCCAAGACCTGGGGGGCAGCCGAATCATACCATCTCTGCATTAACTCATCGCTGCTTGGTATAGATGGAACTGTGGACCTGATCAGCCGGGTGGCCGAGAAAAGATTCGGATTCTCCCCCAGACTCCCCTGACCTCCTAAAACTTCGCATCTGCGGGAAGCCTGTTATTCCTGACCGTGTCTGCAAATGATTCAGAGGATGAATACCTGAAAGTGTACCTGTATCTCCCTGCAAGCTTTGCGGGATCAATAAGCACAGGGTAGAGACAGTATCTCAGGCTTACAGGCTGGAGATTCAATATCCTCAGGTTCCACAGTACCCATAGCAATGGCTTAAGTCCGGTCACCGGGATGTTTATGTATCTCTTCTCAGGCACTACCTCACCCACCACCGAAAAACTGTCGGCCGCAAGATTGAATATCCCCTCTATCTCATTGTCGCTGATAATTTCACGCATAATTCTTACAAAGTCCTCCTCGTGCATGAACTGCACCTTCTTTTTTCTGAATGACCCCGGAAGGAAAGGCATCTTTATCAGAATTGAGACCACGGATCGTGTCTTGAAATACAATGGCCCCACCACCGTGCAGACCCTGAGTGACACAATCTGAAGGTCTGCCCTTCTCTTTGCGGAGAAGAAGGCCTCTTCTATAAGTTTCTTATTGACGCCATACCTGTACCTGCCTGGGTCGACTGGCTCTTTCTCGCTGATCCATAGTCCATTATGGTTTCCCGCTCCGTATATTGCTGCGGAACTTGAATATATCAGTCGCCTGACAGAGAGCGTTTCATTGGAGATTTCCAGCACATTTATTGAGCCTCCGACATCTATTTCATATTCCCTCCTCCTGTCCCTGACCTTATTGAAGGTGCATGCAAAATGGAGCACGTCAGTCGGCTGCTCCCGCTCAAAGATCTCCCTGAGCTTTTCCCTGTCGGTAATGCTGCAGTCATAGAACCGGAACTGCTCACTCTCAATCTGTTCCGGGTCCCTCCTGATATCGATACCGACAACCCTGTAGCCACTGCTGATCAGATCCCTGACAACAATCCTTCCGAAGTAACCCGATGATCCCGTAATAAGAATGCACATGGCTGTCTTATGTTTATGATTTCGGGAAAAGCCTTTTACAGTATCAGTATATGGTGGTTCTGAATTAAAAGATTACTGTAATATATCAAATTTAGTTAATAATAGCAGATAAATACCTAAAATCCTGAAAAATTCTTAAATTGTTTCTCTAATGCGGGAGGCGGGTATGAAAACCAGTTTAAACGACATTTTATGCTGCCCTGATTGCAGGGTGAGCCTTGATTTTCACAGTCACACCGGACCCGACGGGATGCACGTTGAAAGGATGACATGCCCCTCATGCGGTAAAAACTATGAAAACCGGGAGGGATACCCTGATTTTCTGAATGATGAAGGATTGGTTTTCCGGAGCCGGAGGGACAAGCTGGTCAGGTCGGTTTATGCCAGGGTATACACACCGGTTACCAACTTCATGTTCCTCTTCTGCGGTGGTGCAAAGCACGCCAGGGACGAGGTGATGCAACGGCTGAGGGTAAAGGAGGGGTCGTATGTGCTGGAAACGGGTATGGGATACGGGGAGAACTTTCTGTGGCTCAGCCGTCACACAAGGAATCTGAGGCTCTTCGGGGTCGACATTCAGAAGGAGATGATGGCCAACTGCGCCAGGAACCTGCTTCGCTGGAAGATAAGTGCGGATATCTTCAGGGCGAATGCCCAGTTCCTGCCCTTTACTGACAGGGTGTTTGACGCTGTCTTCCACCTTGGCGCCATAAATCTCTTTGAAGACAGGAAAAAAGCCATTGAAGAGATGATAAGGGTTTCAAAACCCGGCACGCACATTGTCATAGCTGATGAGACCGAAAAGGCCGGGAGGCTTTTCAATAAGTTCACCGGGCCCGCCGAAAAGATAATCCCTCCAGTCGATCTGGTACCCGGCAACATGCAGAACATCACCCTCGAGACGATATGGAGGGGCTATGGGTACGTCATTGAGTTTGATACAGTCTAGCAGAGGGAATGCGGCTCGCCCCTGCTCCTGATCATTATTTCGTTCTCCGGCCGTCAGTCAGACCCAGCTCATTCTTCAGCGCACAACCTGAACAGCCGTCGCACTTCTGGCCACCTGCTGCAGTCAGTGTTGTGTAGAGTGACCATGCCGCGTAGGCAATGGCCGAGAATACAATTACAAGTGTTATAATATTTTGAATCATAGCCTATTATCTAAGTGAGTAAGACACCCGCCTGGTTAACAATGAAAGCAACAACCCAAGCCAGTGCCGTAGTATAAAACATACTGAAGAGAGCCCACCTGACGTCAGACTCCTTTCGTATGGCAGCTATCACTGCCACACAGGGAAAATAGATCAGTATGAAGAGCATGAAGCCATAGGCCACATGAGGTGTGAATACCTTCTCACCCTGAAGCTTTCCTGATGTGTGTTTCTGCTCACGAAGCCTTTCAGACAGTCCGCCGGCTTCGCCTTCCCCTGATGTATCCTTCTGGTAGAGTACCCCCATGGTGCTGACAACAATCTCCTTTGCCGCCAGTCCCGTCACAATGCTGACACCCAGCTTCCAGTCGAATCCCAGGGGCTGTACAACAGGTTCAATCAGGTGTCCGGCGCGACCTATATATGAGTTTTCGAGGCGTTCAGCCGCAGTTCCCTCATCCATGCGAGGGTAATATGAGAGTGCCCAGATTATGACAGAGGCAACAAGTATGATGCTGCCCATCTTATGGAGGTACTGCTTTGCATTGAACCACATATGTTTCAGGGTGTTGCGCATAGTGGGGATCCGGTAGGGAGGCAGTTCCATGACAAACGGCACATCCTTGCCTGCGAAAATCGTCTTCTTCATCACCAGTGCAACCAGAATTGCTATGGCAATGCCGGCAAGGTATACCGAGAAGAGAACCAGTCCCTGCCTCTTGTCGAAGAATGCCGAGATAATCAGAACATATACCGGCAGCCGGGCGCTGCAGGACATGAACGGGGAGATCAGCATGGTCATGATCCTGTCCTTGTGGTTCTCAAGCGTCCTGGTTGCCATTATGGCAGGCACATTGCACCCGAAACCCATCAGCAGGGGGATGAATGACTTGCCATGAAGCCCTATCCGATGCATCAGCTTATCCATAATGAACGACACTCGTGCCATATAACCGGTATCCTCCATAAGCGAGATAAAGAAGAACAATATGAGGATGTTTGGGAGGAAAACGATGACCCCTCCCACACCGGCGATGATCCCGTCAACGATGAGATCATGGAGTGATCCGGCTGGAATGAGGTTTCCGGCAAGCAGGCTTACAGCGCTTACACCGGACTCAATCCATGCCATGGGATAGCCTCCGGCAACAAATGTCGTCTGAAACATGATGTATAGGAATGCAAGGAATATCGGATATCCCCAGAGTTTATGAGTCAGCCAGTAATCCAGCTCCCGCTTCCCCTTTTTCCGCGTCTCAATACCCTCAGTGAGTGTCTCCCCAAGGGCGCCGGCAATGAAACCGTACCTGGCATCAGCAATGGCAGTCTCAGGCTCTTCACCGAACTCCTTCCCTATTCTGCTCCTTTCACGCACGGCCAGATCAATTATGGCTGAGCTGTTTTCGGATCCCCTGAGGATATCAACCGCGGCTTTGTCGTTTTCAATCAATTTTATTGAAAGATATCGCGCCGATATCCCCACCGGCAAGATGTTTTCCCTCAGGATCTCCCTCTCAAGCAACCGGACGGAATCTTCGACAGTATTGCCATAACTTATCCTGACAGGCCTGGAAATTGTGTTTTTTCCTTCAAACACCTCAACAGTCTTGCTGAGCAGTTCCGGAATGCCGGTACCTTTGACTGCCACAGTAGGAATAATGGGTATGCCAAGTAATTTACCCAGTTCGGCGTACCTGAGTTTAGTCCCTTTCCGGACCAGTTCATCGTACAGGTTCAGGGCGATGACCACCCTGACATTCATCTCCATAAGCTGGGTGGTCAGATAGAGATTGCGTTCAATATTCGAAGCATCAACAACATTGATGACCACGTCAGGCCTGTGTTCCAGTATCTGGGTCCTGACAAAGAGTTCTTCCGGAGTATATTCTGTTATGGAGTATGTTCCCGGGAGGTCAACCATGCTTATCCGGTATCCTTCATGGAGAATGAAGGCCTCCCTGGCCCCGATGGTGACACCGCTGTAATTGCCTGTCCTCTCATGAGAGCCTGAGGCATGGTTGAAGAGTGATGTCTTTCCGCAGTTGGGATTCCCCACAAGCGCAACGTTTATGACCCTGCCTTTCCTTTCTACGGAAGGATAAGAATTATCTCCCCCTTCTTCAATTTCGTATAGAGGTTCCGTTTCCAGACGGTAGTCCTCTCCGGGAATGACCTCTACCAGGTGAGCCTCGCTGCGGCGGAGTGACACATTATAGCCCATGACACGGTACTCAACCGGATCCTGGAGGGGAGCGTTCCTGATCACTTCCACATTTTTCCCCTTGATGAAACCCATTTCGGTGATTCTCTTGCGGAAGGCTCCCCGGCCGTAAACCCTGGTTATCAGCCCGGTCTGATTATTTGACAATTCGGATAATCTCATCTGCACGTCACGATTGTTAGAATGATATTCCCATCCTCAGGAACCCTGCCAGGCAATGCGGCGTAAGGTTCTGTTTTCCTGAGGGGTGGATAATGTACTGCAGGTCGGGCTGGACGAAGACGTTCTCAGTCAGCAGGGTCCTGTATGTGAATTCAATGGCAGTCTCACCTCCTCTGTCGCCCCTGAACCAGCCACGGGTGAGAGCAAGGCCTGCCGTGTCATCGCCCTCCCGGCTGAATATCCCTGCGACATTTATTCCAAGACCGAGGGAGAAGCCGGTAAAACTATCAGGAGAGGGACTGTACCCTGCCTGAAGGAAAGTAGAAACTGCATGAGACCCCGAGTGCCAGAGCATCTGGTCGGCGATCAGATATCCTCCATGTATGGCACTGTGAAGTGTGTCGGGGAACTTTTCATTGATCTTCCTCTCGATGAAATGGTTATGGGTAAAAAGCCCGAACTTGTATTCCCCCGGCAGGTTATTTATCCTGATTTTTTGCCGGAATTCTGCCACGGCCAGTATGCCGTCTCCGCTTTTTATCTGCCAGTTCGTGTTGTAAGGATTATAATCGAATGAGGTGGGGCGCCCGTCGAAGATGGCTATGGCCAGTGAGTTCTCCGCGCTGATTTCCCATACTGCAGTGACCCCGGGTGATGTGAGGGGAAACAGCGGCGCCGGGATATTTCCTGATATGACAGGCATTATCCCGAACGAGCTGTTCAGATAGAGCCCGCCGTTATCCGACAGGGCAAATTCAGCGTTAAGATCCTGCAGGCCTGCGGTAAGTTCCACGTTTCCGAAGCGTTGCCTTATCCAGAGCTCCATGATGAAGGTATGGTTGCCGGCTTCGATATTGGAAGAGACCTGCGCATCACCGAAAAGATCTGACGAAGGTGTGGCGCCGTGTGTATTGGCAGCTTTTACTGAGATGAATCCGTTCTTCCACAGCCTGGCCGCCTCAGTATCCAGTCCGGCATCGATGGTTGCCAGTCCCAGGTAGCATGAACCTCTCTTCAACCCGCCTTTAAGGTTTGCAGCGAAATCGCCTGTGTATGAGGCCCCGAACCGGAATGGTCCGCCGCTTTCACTGCCCTCATGGCGCGAGTGCAGGGGGAGGGAGACCAGAAGGAGTGTGAGGGTAAATAAAAGCTCTCTTGTTACTTTCATTGCAGACATCAATTTCAGATGACCGGCACAAAAGTACCTACGGGCTCATTGACGCGAAATCCTAAAAAATAATGATTATGACAATCAGGGTCATCAGAAATGATGATTACAACAGTGAATGGATCTCCTTAGCCGGGAATATTGCCAAGGGTGATGAATTTCTTGACCACGGCATATATGGTAAGTCCTGATACGGATTTGATCCCTGTCTTGACAGAGATATTCTTGCGGTGGGATATAACGGTGTTCGTACTTATGCTGAGGGCATCTGCAATCTCTTTTGTGGCCAGTCCTGAGGCGAGCAGCCTGAGCACCTCAATCTCCCTGTCACTGAGGCTTGCATGAGGCATTACCTCATTCCCGGCATCGTCGCTTTCTGCAACCGCCCTGATGACACTCACTATCTTTTCAGCGCCGTCATTTATTGTTACAACAGCGTCAAACGTTGAGAGAAGCCGTTCATCATAATATGCGTAGACGAGGGCAATCCATTTAACCTGTAAAGACATGCTCCTGAAGGTATTGAATGCCTTGATGTTGTTTTGCAAAAGAGAGGGATTGACGATAACCAGGTTAATAGTCCTGCCAGCCAGAAGGCGGTGAATGTCATCCAGTGATTCCGCCCTGTGAAAATCAGCTTTCAGTTTATGGCCGTTCAGCAAGGCTGTCAGTCCCCCGAAGATTATTTCAGAGGGGTCAGCTATCAGTATGTTCAGTATCCTGTTCACCGTGTACCTTTAAGCTGCGATTCCATAGATGCCACAAGCGGGATCAATATATAATCCTCTATGCGGGAGTGGACTTTAAGATCATGCTCCAGTTCAAAGAGACTGAAGAGCAGTTTCCTGCGCATCCGGCTTCCCTCTTTAACAGGAAGGTACTGTATCAACAGGTTCCTGAGATCGTCAAGTTTCTCTTCTATATCATCATGGTGTTCCCGGTACTCTGCAACGGAGTAACTGCTGATCTCACCGGACCCTGCTTTACCGGTCAGCCTGTCATGAAGGTTGATAATGTAAGGAAATACAATCTCTTCCTCATAATCAAGATGAGCCTTCACTTCATTGAAATACTCATTAAAGAATTTTTCCACCATCGCGGTCTCCTGGCGGCTGCCCGACTGATCCATCTGACCGATTATCTCCAGGATGGCAGGATAGATCTCCCTGGAATAATACCTGTGGCTATTCCTCAGGAACCTTATGATCAGGGTTATGTCATCATTTGAAAAGGGTGCGGTGAGGCCGTGGTGAATGTCACTGTAGAGGTTCGCGAATGTAAGAAGGAGTTCAGGGTTTACCTGGTTTTCGACCGCCACCTCTCCGATGGTCTTCTCCTGAAGGGGAAGTTCAATACCAAAATGGTCAAGGAGGAGCAGAAGGAATGGATTGTCAGATACGGCTGCGGACAGCCTGGTATCGATAGTCAGATTGATGTTTCCAGCCATTCTCATGATATTCCGTTTAGTTTCAGCAGCCTGCCCGTTCCGGGAATGTGCCCGCTGCGCTGAAACACACAGTGTGAATATATAACCAATTCCTCAGATAAAAGTTGATCTTTCCCGGTCAACTGCTCCGGGCAGGCCCGTTACAAAAAAAAAGTCCCGCCGGTTGGGCGGGACAAAGGTCATTAAATGTACATTATATTGTTAACTATGCAAGTCTTACATTAACGGCATTTAATCCTTTTTTACCTTCCTGGAGGTCAAATGTAACTTCGTCATTCTCCTTGATCTTGTCGATCAGTCCGGTTGAATGGACAAAATACTCTTTCGATGAGTTGGCGTCTTTAATGAACCCAAAACCTTTGGACACATTGAAAAATTTAACGATTCCTTTATTCATAAAATTTGATATTAATTTGGGTGCAAAGGTAAATGAGTTTTTGAATTATTATTCTTTTTTTTCGGGAATTTAGAAAATTATTGGAGAAATCTGTAAAAAAAAACTTTACTTTCTCCAGAATGACCTGGTGAAAAGTGCTGCAATGGTGAATATTTCAAGGCGGCCGATGATCATCAGGAGCACCATGGTAATCTTTGCGGTGCCGTTGAAATGGGCAAAGTTGCCCATGTTCCCGGAAGCACCGAGGCCCGGTCCCACGCATGAGATTGAAGTTGCCGATGCCCCTGCCGCCTCATTCGCGGGTATTCCGGATATCATGATTATTAGCATTCCGGCAATGAAAATGATAATATAGAGAGGGATAAATACTGTCATGAGGCTGTTGATGTTGTCAGGTATGATCTGTCCGTTGAGCTTGACTGGCATGACTGCATTGGGATGCTGAAGCCTGACAGTGACATTGCGAAGGTTCTTGAGTGCTATGAGGTGCCTGGCCATCTTGATGCCACCGGTGGTTGATCCGGTTGATCCGCCTGCAAAGATCAGAAGAAAGATCAGGACCAAAGCTGTTGGTGGCCACAGGGTGTAATCAGTGGTGGCGTACCCGGTGGTTGAAATAGTTGAAATCACCTGGAATAGTGAATGACGAAATGATTCTTCAAACGACCGGGCTGTGCTGATATAAAGTATGAGGGTGACAGAAGCTACTGCCGCCGTGGTAAAGAAGATATAAAACCACAGTTCCTCGTTGTTCTTGACCCTCGTGAAGTTCCTCTTCAGTATAAAGTACAAAACCACATAACTGGCTGCCGAGAGAAACATGAAAAACGCAATGACATACTGAATGTAGTTCGAATAACCTGAAATACTGCTGTTTTTCGTTGAGAACCCTCCGGTGGCAACGGTGCCGAAAGTATGACAGATACTGTCGAACAGGTCCATTCCCCCTGCCGTAAGCAGGATGATCTCCGCAGTGGTGATCACTGTATATATTAAAAGTACTGCCTGGGCGATGGATTTAGTTCGCGGAAGTATTTTCTGCTTGAGAGATGATTCCAGCGAGAAGAGGTTATATCCTCCAACCTTCAATGAAGGAAGGACTATGATGACCAGCAGTATAATGCCAATCCCACCTATCCAGTGGGTCATACTTCGCCAGAAAAGTATGGATTTGGACAGTATCTCAACATCGGTAATTGTTGTAGCACCTGTCGTTGTGTAACCGGAGACGCTCTCAAAGATGATATTCACAAAGCCTTTGATTTCACCGCTGTACAGGAAGGGAAGTGATCCTGACAAGCCAAGAGTAAGCCATCCCAGGGTGACGCTCAGGTAGCCTTCCCTGGTTGTCACCTTTTCATGCAGACGGCCCTGGAAAAGGAAGTACATCAGAGAGCCAGGCACTGCGGCTGTAATGAATGAGAGCATGAAGGGGGCGACGGGCTCGGAATAGATGAGCGCTACCGGGACACAGAGCAGAAATGAGCCCGCTGAGATAATCAGTATCAGCCCGATAATCTTAAGTACAGATTTAATGTTGATGCTGTTCATGCCACGCTGGTGGTATATAACCTGTGGCTTATGCCGCCGGCTGTCGTGATTCCGGAGCGACTCGAACGCTCGACCCACAGCTTAGAAGGCTGTTGCTCTATCCAACTGAGCTACGGAACCGTACCCGTGTTTTTAAAAACCGCCGCAAATATAATCACATTTTTTCGTTTCTCAACAGTGATTTACGGGGGTATGCACTGTCACGCCGTCTTCATCCAGTTGACAAGTCCCTTCTTCTCTATTATCTGCTTAAGTTCCTGTGGAAGAGGCTCAAATGAAAACTTTTTATCGCCGATCATGAGAGAGCCCCTGTCGAAGTCAATAGCCACACTGTCTCCGGGTTTGTAAGCCTCCACGGCTTCCTTGTGTACGATGAGGGGCAGTCCCTGGTTGATGGATGAGCGGTAGAATATCCTGTTGACCGACTTGATGATGACTGCCCTGATGCCCAGTGCTGCCAGGCCAACCGAAGGATGCTCGCGCGAGCTGCCGCAACCGAAATTGTCACCGGCAATGATGATATCACCCTCCCTGGCATTCTTGCTGAATGATGGGTCGAAATCGCTGAAAAGCAGCGGAAGGATTGCAGCTGCATCGGAACTCATCACGCTGTAGGTGTGCTTGCCGGCAAACATCTGATCGGTATTCAGGTTATCGACATCGGCATAGTTCCATACAATACCCTCTTTCCTGTTTTCGCCCTCGCTGATGGCGTTGGTCTTGCTCTGGGGCGGATTAAAGGGAAAAACCTCATTTCCCTTGGTCATCCTGGGGTCGGTTATGACGCCGGTGATGGCAGAGGCAGCCACTGTTGCCGGCGATGCCAGGTATATCGAGGCCTCCTTGTTACCCATCCGGCCGAGGAAGTTGCGGTTGGCGGTGGATATGACGACATGTCCGCTGGCAGGAATTCCCTGCCCGGTGCCGAGGCACGGACCACACGACGGACTCAGGATGTTGGCGCCAGCCTCGATCATATCAGTAATGAGCCCCTCCCTGATGGCCTGCACATATATATCCTTTGAGGCGGGTATGATATGAAGCTGGAATCCGGGCTTCACCTGTGCCCCACGGAGTACTGCCGCAGCGGTCCTGAGATCTTCAATCCTGCCGTTGGTGCATGTTCCTATAAGCCCTTCGTGCACTACGGTACCTGCAACGGAGGCCACCGATTTGATGTTGTCAACGTGATGGGGTGCGGCAACCAGCGGGAAGACCGTTGAAAGGTCAATGGCTATGCGGCAACGGTATTCTGCACCCTCGTCGGCCCAGACTCCGTTTGAAGCTGATCCGGTATACTTCTGCAGCACTTCATCGGCCGGGAAAACAGCGTTCTTGGCTCCCATTTCTGAAGCAAGGTTGGCTACCGTCATCCTGTCGCTGATGCTGAGAGTGCCAACGCCGTCACCGTGAAACTCGATAGACATGTAGTTGGCACCGTCAGAGCCGAGCATACCTATGATCCAGAGCGACAGGTCCTTGGCGCTGACGCCGGGACGCAGTTTCCCCGTCAGGTCAAAACGCATCGATGGAGGCACCAGAAACCATGTCTCACCGCGTTTCCATATCCCCGCAGCCTCGGTACGGTCAATGCCTGCAGCCAGGGCATTGAAGGCCCCTGCGGTGCATGTATGGCTGTCGGAGCCAACGATAATCATCCCGGGACGGGCATGGTTGGCCATCAACTGATGACATATACCCTGACCCGAGTCGTAAAACTTCTTAATGCCCTGATCAGCAACAATATTCCTTATATCCTGGTACTGTGTCGCCAGCTTGGCGTCAGCCGGAGGCGCATTATGGTCAAGGACCACAAGCATCTGAGCCGGGTCTGAGACCTTCTCCCCTCCCATCTTGCGGAAGGTCTGGAAGATGCTTGAGGTATTGTCATGCGTCAGGATCAGATCTGGTTTCCTGAAAACCACTGCTCCCTCGGGAGCGCCGAGTATTTTCTCAACAAATGTCTTTGGCTTCATAGTTCAAGTAGTGAAAGTTTATATTTTACCCAGTAGCCCGCCTTTTATATATATCTCATACTGTGCATCATAAAACGGGTTGATTACAGTGATTAGTCCGTTTCTCTCATTGACCACATCACCTGTCAGGAGATTGATTGTGATGACATCTCCATCCTTCAGGTCGATCTTTTCAAAGGAACCGTAAGTCAGTACGGGGAAGGCGGCATTGATGGCATTTCGCTCATAGATTGCCCCGAATGAGCGGGCTATCACGGCCTGAATGCCGAGGGAGATGAAGCAGTCAACCGCCTGCTGGCGTGAGCTGCCGCTTCCGAAGTTCTTCCCGGCAACGATGATGTCTCCGGGCTGTGCCTTCTTTGCAAAGTCCTTGTAGCCTTCCAGGTTGTCAAAGGCATACTGTCCCATTTCACGCATATCGGTTATGGCAAGGTACCGGTTGTGGAAGATCATATCCGTATCAATATTGTCACGCTCTATGAGCCAGATCCTTCCTTTGATGGTGGTCGGCCGCTCTGCCGATGCAGCCTGTGCTTTGGCTGTCTGCGTAACCGGCCTCGAGGCGCTGCCGGCGGGCTCAATGGGTTTTGACGGAATGGCGTCAGGGGTAGTTATATAGCCGGCCAGCGCAGAGGCTGCCACAACTGCCGGGGAAGCCAGGAATACGCTGCCCTGCCCCTGCTTGCCGGGGAAGTTTCTGTTGCCTGTGCTCACTGTCACCTCGCCCTTGCCGTTCTGCCCTACCTGTCCGGCCGCACAACCGGCACAACCGGCGTTGGAGACAAGTGCCCCGGCTTCCTTGAAAATATCTATCAGCCCTTCGTTAAGGCACTGCATCCAGATGGCATCTGTCGACGGGACAATCTTCAGCACAACCCCCGGAGCTACTTTCCTTCCTCGGAGGATATCCGCGGTGACCCTCATATCCTCAATACGGCCATTGGTACAGCTGCCGATGAAGGCAGAGTCGATCCTGGTGACATCCAACTCCTTCACGCCCACGGTATCATGTGGCTCGCCCGGACGCGACACCATCGGAACGAAGCTGCTCACGTCAATGTCAGCAGTTATTTCATATGAGGCATCACTGTCAGCATAGACAGGCTCAAAAGGAGATTTGGCGCGCGCACGGCAATAGCTGACTATCTCTTTCGTTGGCGGGAAGAGTATTATAATGGCGCCCATCTCGGTGGCCATCGAGGCGATGGTTATACGTTCGTCCAGCGTCATCCTGTCGACGGCTTCACCGTAAAGTTCAATACTGTAACCCAGGAGCGTATTGGCCCCGTATTTGAGCAGCATGTTGAGAATGACATCCTTGGCACTCACACCTTCGGGCAGGCTGCCCCTGAGGTTCAGCTTAACAGAAGCCGGTACCTTGAACCATACCTTGCCGCTGTTCCAGGCTGCGGCAATGTCCATGTCGCCCATGCCCTGGCCGAATGCTCCCACGGCGCCGAGAATATTGGCGTGCGAGTCGGTTGAGATGGCAGTGGCCCCGGGCCATACATAGCCCTCCTCAATGAGCAGATGGGTGCCGATGCCGGCATTGATGTCATAGACCCTGATATCATTATTGCGCGCATACTGCCTGCAAATGTGCTGGTTGACCGCATATTTCTGATCCGAGCCGGTGGGATTGCAGTCGAATGTGAAGAGCGTTTTGCCGGGATCATCCACCGCAAGACCGAAGTCAGTCAGGTTCTTTACCACATTGGCACCGCCGAAGTCCCTGGCAGCACGCGCATCAATGGTTATGTCAACTATGTCACCCGGCTTTACCGTTTCATATTTTGAGTGTGACGCAATTATCTTCTCGGTTATGGTCATTCCCATGGTCAAAGTGTTTTTGAGTGTTGATTCAATGGCAAATTTAGCAAACCGGTTCGATCCCCGTCATGAAAAAAGTCATCCGTTGCCAGTGAATTTGAAAAAAAAGGATACGACTGTCAGTTTCTGTACTGTGCCCGGTAATCACGGGCTGACATGCCGGCATGCTTGCGGAACTGCTTGTTGAAGTTCGATACGGTTGCAAAGCCGCATTCAAAGACTATCTCATTTATCTGGTGATCAGTCTCGCGGAGAAGGTAACATGCCTTGTTTGTCCGAACCTGGTTTACATAGTCGACAAAGCCGCTTCCGGTGCTTCGTGAGAAGAAACGGCTGAATGAGTGGGGACTCATCTTTGCGATGGCAGCAACCTCCTTCACCGGGATAGGCCGGAAGAAATTATCACGGACAAAAGTGCAGACTGATGTCAGGCGGCTGTCGGTCATTTCGCGGGTTCCTGCCGAGCTCTCTCCTGAGAGGAGCTTGAATTTTTCAGCTGAACAGAGTATTTCAAGGAGCCTGAAGAGACTCACCATCTTTTTCATTCCCGTCTCCGTCATCAGCCTCCTCATAGGTTCCTCAGCAGCCATGCCGGTTTCAGAAGTAAAGGAGATGCCACGTGCTGCATCATCAAGAAGGCGCCTCAGCTCGGCAGTCTCAAACTGTGAAAGAAGTGGCTCCCCCAGCGATTCCCTCTTGAAGTGGCACATCATCGCATGACGGCCGGTGTCATGCTCATCCTTCCTGTAAAAGTTCCAGAAGTGCCGCAGATCGGGACCGTAGACCACAAGGTCATACCGATCGAATATCTCCACCGAGTCGCCGGCGACACGCGTGCCGTTGCCTGTGACGTTTAGCACAATCTCGTACTCGGGATGCACATGCAGGAAACTGCTCTCATTGTCAATCCACTCGGCCCTGAAGCCAGAGCCGTTGTCATGCCTGATGCTGATAATTTCAGGTATCATAGGAAAAAATGTTTGATGTCAGGATAAGAAATGATCCAATATTCCGAATAAAATTAAGCAATCCAAATGATATTAACAACCTGAAAGGGAAATGGGAAAATCGAATTTTTATTAAATATTTGCATTAAGTAATATAATTGTTTATATTTGTGCATAGCTAACGCTTAAAATAAAAAGAGGAGAGTAAGGGTTACCTGTGGGAATCAATAGGATTGTATTGCAGACATTGACTTTCACATGGACCTATAGGCTGACTACCATAGGTTACTTCCTTTTATCAGACAGTAGATTCCGGGATTATCTCATAAGCCCGTTCCTTAAAGTCTCACGGTGACCCTCTCCTCTTTTTTCTTTTGTACCCGCTGATGAAAACTTTCCTCCGAAGATTTGAGAACAACAGGGAACTGGTTATTCTCTTCGGCACATGGGGTATGGATGAAAAAGCCTTCTCAAATCTCTCCACAGACAACTTCGACTTCATCCTGTTTTACAACTATTCGGCTGATGAACCTCTCATCCTTCCCGAGATGAAGACATACAAACGGGTGACCGTCATAGGATGGTCGCTTGGAGTATGGGCAGCAGAGTACTACAGCAGAAAGATGGGAATAAAGCCTGACCTGACAATCGCCATCAACGGAACCCCGGTGGCCGCAGACGATAAATACGGCATCCCCCTTAAGATATTCGAAGCAACTCTCGATAACATCTCCAACTACAGCATGGGCAAGTTTTACCTGAGGCTGTTTGGCACGAGAACCCGTTTTGAGATGAACCGGAAGTATATACCCACCCGCACCATCAAATCGCTGCACGATGAGCTGAGATGGCTCTACAACAGGATGATGGAGCCGGTTCAGACAGGTTTTGTATGGGATTATTCGCTTATCGGGTCGGAGGACCGCGTCTTCAGGGCATCAAATCTCATCAGCTACTGGTCGATGCACCCTGAGACGAGGCAGATAGTCGTCGAGGCGCCGCACTACCTGTTTGACAACTGGAAATCGCTGGAAGAGATGATAAGATACGTGAGACGCTTCCGCCTCTCACCATTCCGCAACAAGTAAGAACTTATAGGTTTCGCAAAAGAACATTGACTTCGGACGAAGCAATGAGGGTTTCGAACTTTGTCAGTGCGGAATCGATTTTTCTGTAATCAGTGTTGTTGATCACCACCTTGTGAGTTGATCCGGAGGTCTCAATCTTCTCAAGCACGTAAGAGAGGGTCATTTTATTAATGTCGGTTGCCGGCTGATAAACGTATCTCCCGTGCTCCTCATTCCATACTTCCGTAACCATTGATGCGTCACGAAGCATGTCAAGACAGTCATGTACCGTCCGCGCCGGCAGGCTCAGCTCCAGCGATATCTCTTCCGGGGCTCTCGGCTTTACCCCCTTGACGAAGTCGTCTACAAGTGAGTGCATCACCAGCAGTGTCAGTCTTTTCTTCTGTCTTGGCGACACTGTCTGCACGTCAAACTCAAACTCGTACCGGTTTATGTTTTGCATGTAGTAGGAGAGCTGGGCTCCCATCAGGAGCACCACCCAGCTCATCTGTATCCAGATCATGAGGAGGGGAACGGCGGCAAAGCTTCCGTAAAGGGTGCCAAGCCTGGTAATGCCCATCTGCGACTCAACATACAGTATCTGCAATAACTGAAGGGATATACCGGCGATCAGGCCGGCGAAGAGGGCCGAACGGATCTTTACTCTTGTGTTGGGCATGGCCAGAAACGCTGCACTGGCCAGGGTAAATAGCAGGATAAAGGGAATCAGGTTGACAAGGAAGGTCACCACCGGCTTAAATACATCAAGCATGTCAGACTGGGTGAGAATGTCATTCAGTTTGGTGGTGGCAAGTACTGTAACGCTGCTGGAGGCAATGAACAGGGCGGGAACAAGAATGATCACCGCAAGATAGTCTGTCACCTGGCGATACCACACCCTGGTCTCCTCCACCCTCCATATCGAGTTGAAGGCGCTCTCAACATAACTCAGCAGCTGTCCAACCGTGTAAAAGAGGAAGGCCACGCCTATCCCGGCAAGCCATCCCCCGCTTGTCTGCTCGAGGGTGTTGTTTGCAAAATCAAGGATCCAGTTCATCACCTGCTCCTGGTTGTGGAACTGCATAATGATCTGCGCCCTAAGCTCATCAGAGAGCCCGAACCCCTTGGCAATTCCGAAGGCAAGCGCAACCATCGGTATGACCGAGAGGATTGTAAAAAAGGTGAGAGCGGAGGCCTTGATATAGATATTGTCTCTCTTTATACCTACATAAAGGAGATACAAAATTCTTCTCTGACGAATCCAGAAAGGAACAGATTTCTTAAATCTCTCCGAAATGGCTTTACGCCTTTCAGCTGTCCGCAGAAGGAAATTCTGGCTGATCCTATCGAAGGGTTGCATCTGTTATTTTGAATTATTGCCGGAAGGCAAATTTAAGAAATGATCTTCAAACACTATTATTATCTTCACAAATTGAGGAGCGTAAGATGGATATCATAGTAAAAGAGTTTATCAAAGGAGCGCAGGAAGCTCAGGGTGTGACAGTTATCGTCGATGTCTTCCGGGCCTTCAGCACTGCCTGCTATGCCTTCGACAACGGAATAAAACGCCTTATTGACGTTGCCACCCCTGCCGAGGCATTCGCACTAAAGGATAAACTTAAGGCTGATGCAATTATTGCGGGCGAACAGGACGAAAAGAAACCGGAGGGATTTGACCTTGGCAACAGCCCTACCGAGATGATGACCGGGCACATCGAGGGCAAAACAATGATTCATTGCACAACCGCAGGCACCAGAGGCATAATGAACGCCGTCGGAGCTTCGGAGATACTTGGTGCAGGCCTGGTAAATGCCGGGGCGGTGGCAGCATACATATCGATGCTCAAGCCTGACAGGGTCACACTGGTGGCAATGGGCTACAGGGGCCGGGAATCTGCTGAAGAGGATCTCCTTTGCGCCAGGTATATCAGCGGACTTCTCAGGGGCAGTGAGCCTGATATATCCGCTGAAATAGAAGCCCTCAGGACCGGTTCGGGAAGCCGATTCTTCAGGCCGGAGAACCTCTTTTTCAGCCCTCCTACCGATTTCTTCCTCTGCACCGAGCTCAACCGTTTCGGCTTTGCACTCAGGGCAGTGAGAACAGCCTCAGGTTATGCGGAAATCATAAGGGTTGACATGAACAACTGAAATGGCAGGGAAATTGTAGAATGGTGAAATAGCAATTATTCAGCAAATGAGCATAAGATATTCTGAAGCAATACTGATTTCTGTTCTCCTGAATTCCTTCACGCTGCTGAGCGGCCAGACGGGCCACTCGATTCAGGTCACCGTAAATGGCGCAGCGGACTCAAAGGTAAGGCTGGCATATCATGTTGGAAATCAGCAGTATGTAAAAGACAGCTTAAGCACTGATAAAGATGGCGCATGCCGGTTCACCGGCAGCGATAAGCTTGCCCCGGGGGTCTACATGATCGTGCTTCCGGGAAATAGTTTCTTTGAGTTTCTGCTTGGAGACGACCAGCATTTCGACATTTCCTGTGACATTAAAGATCCGGTCGGAACACTGGCCTTCAGGGGATCAGATGAGAACAGCCGTTTTCTCGAATATCAGAGGAGATGGAAGGAGCTTCAGGAGGGGGCGATGGCTCTGAGCAGCAAGCTCAATGAAGCATCGTCGTCGGGTGCTGAAACGGCAGACCTGAGAAGGCAACTGGGTGAACAGGAAAAAAAGATGAAGCAATATTTAGCCGCGACCGCCGAAGAAAACAAGGGTACCCTCCTGGGGGCCATTGCCAGGTCGATCATCCCGGTGGAGACACCTGAACCGGTTATACCTGCTGGCACTGCAAAACGCGACTCCGTGGCGCGGCTGATGTCATATCTCTATTACAAGGATCATTTTTTTGACAACATCGATTTCACTGAGCCGGGGCTGATCCGGAGCCCTGTTCTGGGAGGAAGGCTTGAACAGTTTTTCAGGCAGGTTGTGATACAGATGCCTGACTCGATCATCATGGAGGCTGACAGGGTGCTGGAGATGAGCACCGCTGATGAAGATGTATTCCAGTACGTGGCAGTGTGGCTAATGAACAGGTATGCAACGAGTGAGATCATGGGACATGATGCTGTGGTAGTGCACCTGGCCGACAAAATCTACCTCTCGGGCAGGGCACCCTGGGCGTCAGAGGAGTATATCACCGACCTTAGGAAGAGAGTTGACCGCCTGAGACCAAACCTTATCGGGATGAAAGCCCCTGAACTGCTGATGAACTCCTTTGCAGGCCGCTATGTCTCATTGTATGACGTCATCGCCGACTTTACAATCGTCTATTTCTGGGAACCCGACTGCGGACACTGCAAGGAATCGACGCCGATTGCTGAAGAAATATCTATGAAAGTAACAGGGAGAGAGGCATAGAGGTGTTTGCCGTCTGCACCCAGCATGACAGGGAGAAATGGGAGACCTATATAGTTGACAACGGGCTTGCCTGGATCAATGGATGGGACCCTCAGCGCATGAGCCGCTTTGATTACTTCTATAATGTGGATTCCACTCCACTGATCTATATCCTTGACAGGGATAAGAAAATCATCGCAAAGAGGCTTGCTGTAGAAGACATTGCTTCATTTATTGACGCCTGGCGTAAATTTCAGGGTAACTGACCGGCATCGCCGGGCAGAATACTGACAAGGTCGTAGAGCGACCTGCAATGGTCGGTTTGAAGACCGCTGACTACAATCCATTCCGGGCCGTCAGGGGTCTCCCTCACTTTAACCTTAATCGCTGCATGAGGGTCAGTCCTGTATCCGCACCTGCTTAATGCCTTTTCAGTCAGTCGCGCTGCCAGACCTGTACCCTCCAGGGCTATGCCCGTCTCCGTGCCTCTAATGAAGCTAAAGGTCCCCTCACTGCTGCTGAATGAAAGCAGCGGGCTCTCGAAGGCCCTGGCGACGGTTCCGGTGAGTATCAGATCCTCCGGTGCTCCTTCGGCAATCCCCTCCCCTGTCATGAGCCAGATCCTGTCGGCCTCATTGATTGCAGTATCAAGGTCATGCGTTGAGTAGATTACACATTTGTCATGTTCTCTCGTAAGCTGTCTCAGCAGGCTGACTATACTGAATCTGGAAGGAAGGTCAAGGAAGGCAGTAGGCTCATCCATGACAAGCAGTCCGGTGTCCTGGGCCAGTGACCGCGCTATGAGTGTTCTCTGTCTCTCCCCGTCGGAAATATTGTCAATGCTTCTTCCGGCCAGCATCGTCAGTCCGGTGGCTTCGAGCGCCTCACTTACAGCCTCCTCGTCTTCCGCGGTAAGGGTCCCGATCCAGTTGGTAAAGGGGAAGCGTCCCAGCGCCACCACATCGCGCACCTTAATATTTCTTACGGCAACAGGTTCGGTGGATGCAAAGCTAACTATCCGTGGCAGCAGCGATGATCCGATTGAGTGCAGATCCTTTCCCTGTAGCTTTATCGTTCCGCCGAGGGCGGGCTGCAGGCCCACGAGGGTCCTGAGAAGGGTGCTCTTGCCGGTACCGTTGCGTCCGATGAGCGCCACAAGCTCTCCCTGGCACGCCTGCAGGGAAAGATGCTGCATCACAAGGTTCACCCTGCTCCGCACCTTATAACCTATTGACAGGTCGGCCGTCTCCGCTATGATTTCCCTTTTTCGCATCAGAACCTCCTCCCCATACCGGTCTTTCCGAGTATTATCCATAATACCACGGGTATGCCAATCAATGAAGTAACGGTGTTTACCGGTATTATATGCCCGCCTCCCGGCAAAGCCGAGATTATATCGCTCAGCAGTAGAACCGCTGAACCGCACAGGGCCACTCCCGGCATAAGTGTACGGTGGTCTGTGGTGCCGAAAACCAGTCGTCCGATGTGAGGCACAGCAACCCCTATGAATGCCAGTGGGCCGCAGAATGCTGTTACGCTTCCTGCGAGTATGCTTGCAGCAGCAAGAAGAATGATCCGTGTGCTGTTCATCTTCACTCCCACTGTGCGCGAGAATGTTTCACCCATCAGCATTGCATTCAGGGGCTTGACCATAAGGAATGCCATGACGAGGCCTGCCGTGGTTGCCAGGGCCAGGGCCCGTATCTGTGGGTATGAGATATTCCCGAGGTTGCCCATGGTCCAGATGACGTAGGTCCTGAGCATGGCTTCATTGCTGAAGTACTGAAGAAGGCTCACCACTGCCGATATGGCGCTGGCGAGCAACAGTCCTACAATCAGTACCGTCATGATATCGCGCATGCGGGCGGAGACGGCCATTATTATCATCATCACAGCTCCGGCGCCGGCCCACGCAGCCAGTATGAGGCCCCATCCCTGCAGGGCGCTGCCGGCAGAGAGGGTGAAGAGAGGAGACAGTGTCAGAAGTGTGAGGGCTACGCCCAGGCCGGCGCCGGAGCTGACACCAAGCACATCGGGTCCGGCAAGCGGGTTGCGAAACAGGGTCTGCATCAGCAACCCGCTGACAGACATTGCCGCACCTGCTATTATTGCCGTAAGTGCCTTCGGAAGACGAAACTGGGTTACGATGATCTCACCGCCCGGGGTGCCGTGACCAAAGAGCGATCTCATGACCTCGGAGGCCCCGATATGTGTGCTTCCGATCAGCAGATCGGCAATGAACAGAATGATCACCAGGATTATAAGCCCGGTCATTGCAAGCGTCAGCCGTGATGATCCCTTCTTCATTGCAGCCTCATGTAATAATACAACCGGTGTTCAGGCAGAAGCTCCGGGTGAATAATGGAAACAAGATCCTTCAGAAGCAGATCGGGCCTCACTACGGCACTCTCCCAGTAGTCATTGCCTCCCTGCTGTGTCATCCTTTTCCTGTTGTTCCATACACCACCATGGGTGTAAACAGGCAGCCTGACCATGCGGTGGTCTGCAGCAGCTATATCAGCCAGGCTCTCTGCCGTACCCGGATTTAACCATATATCAGCCTCAGTGGCACGTTCAAATACAGCCTCCACTGAGAAAGGCACAGAATGTGCTTCCGAGAGATCACTGTATAGATAATGCCCTCCGGCATCCTCAATCAGCCTGCCGGTATATGAGTTGGCCGGAGAGACATACCACACGTCTTCCCACGGAGCCCCGAGGAGCACCTCCGGCCTCTCCCTGACATTTTCCCTCACTCTCTCCGAGAGCTCCCGGTAGGCAGCAGACACCTCCCTGAAAAGGCTGTCAGCCATGGCCTCCCTGCCGGTAAGCAGGCCGAACAGACGTATCCATTCATACCTGGCAAGAGGATGCTCCTCGAGATAGTCTGCGTTATAGAGTACCTTAACTCCCATTGCGGAGAGCTTGCCTGTGTTTCCGGATGAAGGTGAAGCCACACCGTAGGCCATAAGCAAGTCGGGCCTGAGGGTAACAATAAGTTCATTATTCAGGTTCCCCTCGTAACCGATGTCCACTATCTTTCCCCGGCTGACGGCATCAAGGATAAGCGAATCATACACCAGGTCCGGACCGGAGATGCCAACCAGGAGATCAGTGGCACCGAGCGCCCGCATCATTGCCAGATGTGTCGTCGACATGCAGATCATTCGCCTGACGGGTACGCGTATCACCTGCTCTGCGGCAATACCATCAGGTATGACCATGTCATGAGGAAGGAGATACCATACCAGCTCTGTTCCGCGGGAGTTCTGCCACGGGTCCCTTACAGTAAGAATGGTATAGCCATGCTTCTCTTCCAGCTCAAACCTTGCGGCAGAAGAGGAGGCTTCTGTTCCGGAGACAGAGGCGGGACTGCCTCCATGGCGGCATGAACAGAGAAGTATTGTCACTGCCATGATCACAAGCCTGATATTCATCACCTGGGATCGATTTTGATGACTGTGCCCGAGTAGAACACGGAATCGGTCTTCAGGCCGTAGTGATATATGCCGGGTGCAAGCCACGGAAGCTCAAGCGTGAGAACACCCGGAAAGATGTTCGTGTATTCGCCTGCATTGACCACCCTCCCCGAGTTGTCATATAGCCTCAGGGTTGTCTTCGTGACGCCGGTTCCTGTTAAACTGAACGAGAGGCTGCCCGTAAACGGATTGGGGTAAACCTCCAGTGGAGTGACCTCGGGATCAGGGTCTTCAATACCATTCAGAATGGAATTTTCAACCATAATGACATTTATGGCCAGAGATGTTGACATCGGGAAAGAGGGATGCTGTGTGAATGGTCTCCATGACGCACCATTGTGGAACCATGCTGTGTTTTGTGTTGACAGCGGCCAGGGATTGGAGTGTTTTACCGCAAAACGCGACTGTGGCTGGTTTAATTTGCCCTTGTAGTAGACAGCATATCCGACATAATATGAACCCGTTACCTTTATTGTTCTGCCAAAGTCAACCTCCATCTCAAAATTGCTTTTCACCTCCCTTATACGGTACATTCTTGAGGCAATGACTGATCCGGGTTGTGCGCCGCCGTTCCAGAGAAAGACCCTGATGGAATCCGCCTCTGTCAGGTATGTTGCGTCTGCAATAGTCAGCTTCACCCAAGCTATCTCCCCGGTGCCGTTGAATGTGATCTGTTCGGCAAACCTGGTCAGACTGTCTGAATTATGACCGGTGGAATAGCCCCACCCTGGCGAAGAGTAACTGTTCGCCGTCCCGGGGTCGGAGGCAGGCATGTTCCTGAGGGTGTCTGCCCTGGAAAGATTGTATCCGTATGGATCGCGGCCGCTGACGACGGTTGCGCCTGTTGCCAGCGGGTCAAGCCAGGGCTTCAGGCTGGTGGCGGTGATGGTGGTGATGTTGAACATCCTGCTCAGCTTGGCATAATAATCGTTTGTCGGTTCAACACAGGTGGCCGCTCCGCCGGTAAGGTTTCCCCTCAGCCTGCCGTTCTGGTCAAAGAGCGGCCCGCCGGATGACCCCGGCTCAGTGGCCCCCATCTCCCACCTGAGCACCCGCCAGAAACTGTTGGGGACGTATCCCGGGATAGGGTATGAGGCGGAGATAGGCGCATTGTCATCGATTGAGATCTTCATCACATCACCCTCGGGATGATGGAGTGCGTATGTGTTGGAAGGCACGGTGGCCGTAATGTCCCACCCGGCGAAGTAAGGCTTGAAGACAAGCGAAGGGAACTGGTTCAGCTCCACAAGGGTGAAATCTATGTCCGGGTTTTCAGCACGGAGGAGTGCACCGGCCAGTGAATGCATGTTCGTGATGTCGGGGCCGTCACACCACGGGCTCTGATAATTGAACACAAAAATAGTATTGGCAGCCTGTGTTGCAGTATCGATGCAATGGTTGGCCGTGAGGACATAAGCCTTGTACTCAGAGCCTGTATTGTTGACCAGCACCCCGGTGCAAAGCTCCGAGCCTGCAACGAGAAGCCTGACCACCGAACGGGCTGCCTTCAGGTAATTCGGGTTGGTGGAGCAGTTTATATCCACCTCGCAATCGCCTGACCTTCCATAGTATATGTCCTTTATGCCTTCCAGCCCGAAGAAGCCTGCAAAGTCATGCGCCACCTGCTTCACCCCAATTGATCCGCGCGGAACACTCCTGCCCGGGAAGTGGCACTCGAGCACTATCTTATCGCCGGGGACGGGCAGAAGGGGCATCGTCAGGGTGTTCGTCCCGCTCTCACGGGTGTATGCTCCCCTTACCATTTTGTGCCCCTGGTCATACACGTATATGTATGCACCTTCAGGAAGGTTGAAAGGCGAAAGTATAAGGTTAAGGGAGAGGGCGCCTTTGGATGAGACGGGCATGACCCAGATGGTCTCATTGCCCCTGTTCACAATGAAACCCGCATTCTCAGGCGTCAGTGATACCTGCATGGGTATGGCAAACTGGTAGGGCTGATCCTTTGCCTGCTCAATAGAGCGCATGACCTCAACCTGTAACGGGTCCACAGCTATCTCATGCCATGCTCCCACCGTTGGCATCAGCGGGCTTCCGACGGGAAATTCGGCCTGACTGTACAGAGAAAGGGATGACAGTAAAACCAGGATGGATATGAGTGCTCGCCCCTTCAATCTCTTATTGTTGCGGTGCTAAATTTAGTCAAAAAGTGATTAATACTGCATGAAGAACATGAAACCGGGTATTATTCCGGCCTGCTCGGTATCCTCAAGCACCCCCCTGCTGTTATAAACAAGGAGGTCACCCCTTTGTTGGTAATCGATGGCGTCAGTGACGGCAACCTGCCCTCCCGGACCTGCCGCCAGCTTGTAGAAGAGCCTGTCGCCGGCTGAAATAAAGACATCTGACGGCAGCGCTGAGGCAGTTACAGGCATCCTCCTGACCCCTTCGTCAAGAAAATAGAGCGTATCGCCGGCTGCATTGGCAGTAAGCGATGAAGGATTGTCGCTTACGGTCCTGAAGAACATCTCAGCCTCCTTCTCGTAAGTCGCGGTATTTATCCTGACCAGTCTCGGTATCTCCTCACCGTTCCAGCCTCCGGTACACAGAACCCACAGCCTGCCGTTCCTGTCAAGAACCATGCTCTCAGGTTCAAGACCGACAGTAACGGAGGTTAACACCTCTTCGGTCTCAAGGTCAGTAACGACTATTTTGTTGCCGCCTGACCAGTGAGCGGTAAACAGCTTTCCGTCAGCTATGGCCATGGCCTCTGAATTGCATTCAATATCAAAATGGCCGGTGATCTCCATTTTGTCAATGTCAATTACGGTAACCTCCGTGGAATAGAGGCTGCTTACATAACCTCTCCGGCCGTTAATAGCCATCTGCCGGGGTGAGTTCAGCCCCGTTATCGTTGCAAGACTCTCCATCGTAAGCATATCGACCACTTCAATGGTACCGGAATTATTCACAATTATGAAGCCTCTGTCACCGTCAACGGCCATGAAGGAGGGGATATCACCAAGGGCACGCTCATTCTCAGTCCTGAACAGCTCATTATAGATCTTTTTTGTCTCCGTGCTGTAAAAGGATAGCGATCCGTTGCCGGCGAGATAATTGCCCTCATTCAGCAGGAAGTAGCCGCTGCCTGTCGGGAAGAGGGAAGGATCATCCGCGCGCTCGCAGGAAACGAGGATAGGTACAAACAACAGGAGCAGCTTAAAGAGTGTTTTCATAGGTTTTTGGTTTATCCGACCATGTTAGGGTTAGTCTGAGGTTAAATGTTCTCAAAGGCATCGGGTAATTGCGGACGCTCTCGGCAGGCGTATTAAATACATTGTTAATCATGAAGTCAGCTCTTATCCGCATCGTTCCTTCACCGAAAGAGGTTCCCAGCAACATATCGGTGTTGAATGATGCCGGAAGCCACTCGCTGTTGTCTGAAGTTGTGTACCTCCTGCTCTCAATTACGGCGGTGATGCCTGCTCTTATAGTCTTCCATCCGGCATCAACGTTCATGTTAAGATGATGAAGCGGAGCATATACCAGCTGTTTGCCCACCGATCTGTCATTGGGCAATTCTGATTCCCCTATAAGTGAGCGCGTGAACGCATAGTTAAGGTAACCTTTCATATACCATTCACTGACTGTAACTTCCGATCCAAGTCTTGCTTCTGCTCCGGATACATTGACGGTGCGGACATTTTCAGCCGACCATAACCCTGATTCTCCGGGGAGCCACTGAATAAGGTTATCCACCCTTGATACATGGAGTGTCAGGTCAGCTGTGTTCCTGAAGCCTGAAGATGCCACCCTGACAAACGACCATGAGGCCTCTCCTCCGGTGGATGTCTCAGGACTGAGAGTGTTGTTGCCCCCGGGGACCCAGTATAGGTCATTCATGCATGGGATTTTCGTATTGCGGCTGAAGCTCGCCTTGAGGAGATGCTCGCCGCTGCCTGACAACAACCAGGTTGCGCCCGCCGTCAGCTCCGGCATGACATTCATGTCTGAGATGGCTATCTGTCGTGCCTGAAGCAGCAGCCTGAGCCGGTGTACCGGGCTATACCTGGCTGCCAGGGATGCAGAAAAAATGTTACGCTCCGGAGGGACCTGGTAGCTGAGCGACCTTGCTTTCTGGTACTCATCACCGGCATTCAGCAACAACTCGAGGCGGTCATTCACGCGGTAGCCCATGCGTGCCCTGACCATGTATGTTTCAGAGCCGTTCTCGCCGTTAAGCTGAGGGACCTCATTATAATAGTTGTTGACATCATATGACCCTCCGGCACTGATATCAGCGGTCAGTCTGCCGGGCTGAAGGGAATATTTTATGACGCCCCTCAATGACTTATCCCTCTGACTCTCTCCGAAGTTCTGCTGCACCGTTGTCACCGGTCCTGGCAATTCACGGTCAGTGTCATTATACCAGATGTGCGCGTCAAGCAGGGATTTGCTGAACCGGTGGGCAAGATCGGCTGTTATGCCTCCGGTGGCATATGAAGCGTTAACCCTTCGCTCTTCCGCTGATCCTCCCGGGGCATCGCTGTTAATGTACCGGAAGTCATTGCGAGCCATCGCGCCCCACAGGCTCAGTTTAACCGCCATGTTATCGGTTCCCGACCTGAATGATGCCGAAGATGAGTACTCGCCGTAGCTTCCTGCCCCGATGGTCAGGGAGAGATCTTTATCATCGCCGAATACCGGCTCTGAAGAGAGCTCCACCTTTCCGCCTATTGAGCCAGCTATATCATCAAGGTCAGAACCTCCCGAAGTAACCTTGACTGTCGTTGCCGTCAGGAGCGGGATGATGGCAAAATCACTGTAACCGTTGCCGGGAGAATTAACGGAGAGGCCATTCCATGTTACCAGAGTGTGACTGCCTGACAGGCCGCGTATGGAAACCGACGCCAGCCCGGAGTTTCCGTATCGCTTGACCGTCAGGAGACTGGCAGACTGAAGCATAGTGGCCAGATCGCTGCCCTCATGACGGGCCATGACGGCTGAATCAATCTTTATTACAGTGTATGGCGAGTGGCGGACAGATGCCGTGGCCGTGACAGTGACAGCCATGATGTTCACAGTGTCTTCCGTGAACATATCCTGTGCTGTGCCCTGCAACGGCAGTAGTGAACAAAGGATGACCACTGAGGCCGTAATTATGGTACGGCTCGCATGAGACGGGATGATATAGGCTGATGACCTTTTAACCATAACTTTTTTTCCCGAAAGCTCCTTTATCAGGACACGTTCTGGCAGGTCTTCTGACTCATCCCTACTCACCGGGCCTTCCCGTCCGCCAGTTGGCGAACAGTGGCGGGAATTCCGGCTGTAATGATCCGCCAATCGACGGACCGGGCTTCACAGCAGCGGGTACTGTCCCTGATTCTCACAGGGTTCCCTTTTCACTGCCGGGGAAAACCGGCAGCACCAGAATGAAACAAATGTAATGTTTTAGACGATCAACCCCAATGATAATTATCAACAGGGTGGCTACGGAATGTTCATTTCATCATGAATCTTAGTTCTCCGCCAGCCATGATCTCGTTATAGGTTATGTAGTTGCGGTCAAGCGGCTGCCCGTTCAGGAAAACCTTGCTGACATTCACATTCTGCGGTGAATTGTTTTCGGCAACGATCCTGAAGACTTTTTCACCGGGAAGTTGAAGGGAAAAGTCATCCAGGGCGGGGCTGCCCAGGATGAACCTGCCGTCTGCGGGATTCAACGGGTAGAAGCCCATGGCTGAGAAGACATACCAGGCAGACATCTGCCCGCAGTCCTCATTACCGCAGATCCCATCCTTTTCAGCCGTATACATCTCAGACATGATCCTCCTTACCATTCTCTCCGTTTTTTCTGGTGCACCTGCCATTGAGAAGAGATAGGCTATGTGATGCGAGGGTTCATTGCCGTGAGCATACTGGCCTATCAAACCGCTTATGTCCGGCGAGGCATTCTCACCCTTCACCTCTTCGACTACGTTAAAGAGCGAATCAAGGCGCTGCAGGAAGAGCTCCCTGCCGCCGAAAAGCGAGACCAGTCCGTCAACGTCATGCGGCACCAGCCAGGTGTATTGCCACCCGTTACCCTCGGTGAAGTCAGACCTTGTATGATGTGAATAAAGAGGGTCATAGTCAGGCCTCCAGCTGCCGTCGCTCATCCGGCCGCGGACAAAATGGATGGCTGTATCAAAGAGGTTGCGGTAATTCCTGGAACGAGCAAGGAATTCCGCCTCCAGCTCCGGCCGGTTCATGTCCGATGCCATCTGTGAGATGCACCAGTCGTCGATGGCATATTCAAGTGTCTTGGCAACTGACTCATTCTCAAGTTCTGACGGGATATATCCATATTTGCGGTAATGATCAAGCCCCCGAAAATCCAGGCTGGCGGAATGAACGGCTGCATCCAGGGCGGCATTATAGTCAAATCCTCCTATTTTCTTGTGCACGGCATCAGCCAGCACAGGCACGGCATGATATCCTATCATGCAGTTGGTCTCATTGCCTGCAAGTGACCATACCGGAAGCTTGCCCTGTTGTTCCCTGATTACCAGCATTGTGTTCACAAAGTCAGGCACCAGTTCAGGTACAGTAATGGTAAAGAGAGGGTGCGCAGCCCGGTAGGTATCCCACAGTGAGAAGACCGTATAATTCGTGAAGTCCGCTGACGCATGTACCTCTCCGTCCGTTCCCCGGTACCTGTTGTCGGCATCACTGTACAGGTTCGGGGCTATCATACTATGGTAGAGTGCGGTATAGAATACTTTCAGCGCGTTTGTATCGGATGAGGAGGCCCTGATGACGCCCAGTCTCTTCTGCCAGGCCTGGCCTGCCGCTCCGGCAGCCTCATTGAAGTCCCAGCCCGGCATCTCCTTCTCCAGGTTAATTGCTGCACCGGCTTCATCCACAGCAGAGATGCCCGTCCTGACAATCAGCTCCTCCCCTTCTCTCATGTTAAAAGTCAGTATGCAGGCAATGTTCCTTCCCGCGGCCGAGTTGCCTCCGGTATTGTTGCCTGCATTCAGCATGGTTACTGAGGCAGGGCTCTCAGAAAAGCGCGAGGTGAAGTACAGGTACTGTTTTTCGGCCCATCCGGCGGAGATCCTCTTTCCTGTCAGGGCGGTGCCGTCCCATGCCAGGCTGCACTCTTCAGGCCTGTCCCAGTTAATGGCAAAGCCCAGGTCGACCAGCAGGTGCATGACACCGTCACTGACGGCCGTATATCTCTGTATACCGCACCGGGGCGTTGCGGTAAGCTCGGCATTTACGCCGTTGGCCAGCGCCACGGCATAGTAACCCGGCCTGGCCTGCTCGGCAGCATGGGAGAACCAGCTTCGGTTCAGCTTTGCAAGCGATGACGTACTGTCAGGCAGTGACAGGTTGAATTCATTCATCGAAGGCAGAAACAGTATATCACAGAGATCCCCTATGCCTGTGCCGCTGAGGTGCGTATGACTGAATCCGGCAATGACGCTGTCAGACCAGTGGTAGCCAGAGCACCAGTCCCAGCCGGAGGTTCCGTTGTCAGGACTGAGTTGCACCATCCCGAACGGGGTTGTGGCGCCGGGGAAGACATGTCCGTGTGCCGCTGTACCGATGAACGGATCAACAAAGGCCGTAAGGTCACTCTCCGTGGGAGAGCTGCATGAGAGGGCCGCAAATGCCGTTGCTGCGGCAAACAGGTATATTCTATGCATGATAACCGGTTATCTGATTTTCTTTAAGATTTGTTCACCGGTGCCGATCCTGTAGCCTTCCGAGGAGAACAGAATGTCACCGTCCGCATCACAGCACACGACAACAGGCCATGCCCGTTCCGACGAACCCTTTCCAAGGGCTGAAGTCATGAATTCCATTCCGTTATCTGACACGAAGAGAGCATTGCCGGGCGCACCTGTAATCTCATCAGGGTGGAAGCCTTCAGGTGTACGTGCGGGATCGGTGAGAAAGATGAACCGTCCGCCCCACGCATCAAACTCCTTTTTCAGGCGCGGGAGGTCATTGAGTATATGACGTGTCGGCTCCCTTCCCGGTTCGATCCAGATAAACACATATCCTTTCTCAGGAAGTGAATTCAGGTTAATCTTCTCCCCGGTGTAAGAGAGGAGTTCTCCCGTGAGGCTTATTTTTCCTCCGGAGATACTGCTCTCCGGGATCTCCCTTAAATCAACCGTTATTGTCTCCTCCCCGCCCGGATCCAGTGTAATGAAACTGACAGAAGCAAGGACGTTACCGTTCTCATCCCTGTTGCCCGTTGTGAGCATGTATTTTCCGGGATCGAGGCTGATGGTGTCGGGCAAATCGCTTATTTTCACACCATAGCCAAAGTCCAGGGTGTTATATTTGCCATCCTCAATCCGCGCCAGTGTAAAGTGAACGTTGTATTCCGGTTCACTCTCCTTCCGGGCTGAAATGAATTTAATTTTCCCCGGATTCCCTGAAGGCCTGGTTTCTCCGGCAAACCATACATCATGCCACCTGCCCGCCTCATGATATTGCGGTCTCCCTGTCCCCGGGGCAAGCCGTGAGGGAACACCGGCAGTCCGGCACACCGCCACGAAGAATATTTCACGTGAGTGGCTGTCAGCGGTGCGCAGCCTGTAAACACCGGCCGGAACTACAGGCGTGCCGTAGTAATTGTCAGTGTCAGTCAGGATGATAGCAGTGTCTATCCATCCGGAGAGTGATGCGGGTTGTGTCCGGAACATCCGGAGAAGCTCATCAGGCATCTCCCTGAGGGCGCTTCTGAAGGGTGACAGCAGTTCATTTGCGATACGCGGCGAGAGCACATACATGTCATACAGTGACGTGTCAGATCCAGGGGCAGGTTCAGGAGCATTAACCAGGTGATCGGTCAGTACCTCTGCCGGGGTGTCACGGAGATCCTTATCGGAGACATGCTCAAGAAGGCGGAGAGCCAGCCCGGCATCGCTGCCCGAATGACGGATAAATGAAGTAATGCTCTTGTAGTTGCCCATGGAGGTTTTCAATATCCTCGCTGTCTGCTCCGCCGGAATGCCAGCCTGTTCCGCGATCACAGCGGGGTCAATATCCTTCATCCAGGAGCCTATGTATGCATTCCTGATGCTGTCCCCTCTCCTGATCGCGAGGTTATTCCTTTTAACCAGTTCCTCGTCGATTCCCGGGTATGGTGTCAGGGCCGGAGGTACTGACAGGTCAAGTTCCATATATGCCAAATCCTTGTCTGCCGATACAGTCACTTCAACAACCGTGTCGGCAGGTGATGCAAGGGTGAAGCCGTAACTGCTCCCGTCGTCAGCCCAGATAAACAGAGACCCGAGTCCGGTCACAAGTGAACATTCACCGGAGCTGTCACACTTCAGCCTGGCCAGGGGATAGAACTCTGCGTAGTTGTAAAGCATGAACCCTGCCTCTGCCTCCGGCACCGGATTGCCTGCAGTGTCAATAACCCTGACCTTCAGTTCCCTGGTCTCGGCGTATCTTTCCAGCGTATTGATCTCCGTGAAGAGATGTTCCTTTCTGACCGCTCTCTCCGTTCCGTTATATCTCCCGAAAGCCCTTGTATGTACAAGCATTGCCCGTCTTGCCGGTTCCGTAAACCATCCTCTGTCAGGTACCGGCTCAGGTTCACAGGCGCCGAGGTAGTGCCAGCGGCCGTCAGCCCAGAATTCCACCCATGCGTGGTTATCGTCGGTATGAGCCCACCGGGGGGTGTAGACCTGTCGGGCGGGAATCCCGGCTGTCCTGAGGGCTGTGACGGTGAAGGTCGACTCCTCCCCGCACCTGCCGCGGGCAGAGAGCACGGTTGCTAACGGTGACGAGGTGCGCGAGTCGGAAGACTGGTACGCAACCTTCTCCTGGCACCAGCGGTTGATCTCAAGAGCAGCCTCGACTGCATTCAGCCCACTCACCCTCTCCTTCAGCTCATCGTAATAGATGATCCTGAAGTTATCAGGGTTTTCATTGTTGACTCTCGGAGGCAGAACGAAATTAAGGAAGATGTCAACCGGGATACCGGACCCCCATGCCATCTCCTCCCTGGTCCGCAGGGCAAAGGAGGCATGCTCAGTCAGATAAACGGGCTCGTAAACGGCAAGGTCGCTCAGTGGCATGTAGGCCAGCAGAAAGCTGACAGCCTCACGTGTGGGTCCGTCGCTGACCGTATCAGTTATGCCGAAGAGATCGCTGCGCACCGGACCGTAACGTTCAGTCCTGCCCCTGTAATCATTGAGGACTTCGTTCCTGAATGACCTGTCAACAATAAGATGGTTGTTACTGCAAGAGAGTAACACTGCCATTACGGTTAACGCGGGCAGCCTGATGATCCGTGTCATAAAATACTATTTTAAATAAGAGCCGCAGCTGCTCCTGATAACAAGCTCGGGAGTCATGTTCACCTGGCGCTTATATTTGCTCTTGCCCTGGTTCTTCACCTCAGACCATACAATGTTAGCCACCTTGAGCGACATGGCAGACAGAGGTCTGCGCAGCCTGGTGACCGGAGTGGTCAGCAGATCGAACCCGATGCCGTCTTCCATTGACACCAGTGCCACGTCCTGCGGGATCCTGATATTCTTTTCCTGCAGCGCAAGGTACAACGGGAATACCAGCGGTGAGTTGATGACTATTATTGCATCACTCCTGTGCGGAGGCCTGAGGAAATTCTCTATCTGTCCGAAATCGAACTTATCCCCTGCCTTGGGAAGGGCTGCAACCGTGAAGTGCACCGAGTCAAAGTTTTTAGATTTTTTCGTTGCACCCTTGAGCTCCTCCAGCATCTCCTTGTCATAGGTGGCTGTATCCTCACCCGAAACGATCAGCAGGTTCCTCAGTCCCAGTGAGGTCAGGTGCTGTGTCATGAGAGCGGCCCCGGCGACCCTGTTTGTACAGACGGTGTTCAGCCTCATCCTCTTCACTGTTTTCTCAAGCAGCACCAGTGGATATGCATCCCTGTTCAGCGCTCTGACAACACTGTCATCGGCCGCGTTACCAACGAGTATCATCCCGCTGAAGAATTTCTTCAGCGAGGTGGTGAGCCTGTTGAAACGCATGTCATCAGGGTCTCTTGTGAAGACCGAGAAGCCCAGCCCGATGCTTGAGAACGCCTTCTGAAGGTACGGAGTGATCTCGTAGATGAACGGATCATTCATAGATGGCACAACCATCCCGATAATTCCAGGCTTTTCCTCTGCAGGTACAGTTTCCCCCTTCTCTGCCACGGCATTGAAATATCCCATCTGCCTTGCAACCGCAAGGACCCTCTCCTGTGTCTCTTTCTTTATCCCGTGCTGATCGGCTTTGTTATTCAGCACCAATGATACCAACGTGCCCGAAAGACCTAGTCTTGCGGCAATGTCTTTGTTTTTTACCTTTTTCCCCATTTCATTTAAAAATTAAAAGACTAAATTAGCTCTAATATTTAGAAAATATTCATTTTTAGAGCACATTAATAAAAAAAGTGCCGTACAGCACTTTTTTCTCTTTTATTTTTTAGGAAGCTTGCGGCCGCTCTGTTTGGACGCCGCCTCAAGCCGCAGCTGCCATTTCGACTTTTTAACTACTTTCTTCTTGTTCTCCTCGATCTTTTTAAGGATTTCATCCTCATTCACAAAACGCCGTGAAACCTGTGTCTGAATTATCGTAATGACATTCGCGAGGAAATAGTAATAGGTCAGTCCCGCGGAGAAGTTATTTAGTATGAGCATGAACATTACAGGCATCATGTACATCATTGTCTTCATGCCCGGCATCTGCTCCTGGCCTCCTGCCGGATTGGTAATCTTTGTCGAGAAGATGGTAGACACGGTCATGAGCAGTGTAAAGAGACTGACATGGTCACCGTACATCGGTATGGTGAACGGGAGGTCAAATATGCTGTCGTAGGTGGAGAGGTCCTTGGCCCACAGGAACGATTGCTGTCTCAGTTCTATGGAGGTGGGGAAGAACCGGAACATGGCAAAGAGGATAGGCATCTGCAGAAGCATGGGCAGGCATCCGCCCATCGGGCTTACTCCTGCTTTCTTGTAGAGCTCCATCGTTGCCTGCTGCTTCTTCATTGCATCTTCCTGCTTCGGAAACTTCTTGCCGATCTCATCGACCATCGGTTTCATGACCCTCATCTTGGCCTGGCTGAGGAACGACTTGTGCGTAAGAGGAAATAGCACAATCTTGATCAGGAGGGTAAGAATAAGAATGATCAGACCGTAACTTACAATGAAGTTGTCAAGTATATTGAAAATAGGTATTATCACATACTGGTTGATCCACCTGATGATATTCCTGCCAAGGAACACAAGCTCCTCAAGCTGAAGGTCATACTTCTTGAGAAGAGTAAAGCTGTTTGGCCCGAAATACATCTTCATCTTTATCGCAGTGCTTTCTCCGTGGGCATATGGCACACCTATTTCCGACTCGAAGTATCTCAGGTACCTGGAGGTGGGATCTGCTGTAGCCGATGAGACCATTGCATTCAGAAAGAAATCATCCGCAATGATGACGGACGAGAAGAACTGGTCTTTGTAGGCTATCCAGTCAGTCCTCAGGAGATTCTCGGTTACCACAGCCTTTTTCTGTCTCTGGCGTGCACCTCCGAGATCCTCGACGCTCTCCTGGTATACCTTATATTTAAGTCCGGTATACATATCTTCGTTCTGTCTCCCCTTCTCCTGCTGCGGGAGATACATCTTCCAGTCGAGGGCCAGCGATGTTGTGTTCGGAGGGATGACCGACCCCATTGAATTGAATTTTGTCTCGAAATCGATCATGTAATCATCCGGCCGGATGGTATACACATAATCGATCGAAGCACCGTTGAGGGCCTCGAGCCTCATTGTCAGGCTGACCGGCCCGTCAGATGCAACTATTGGTCCGCTGTAGACTGCAGGACTGAAATAGAGCTCATCAGTCTTTATGGGTTTATTGTCGGCAGTAAAAAACTTATAACCGAAAACCGTGGAGTCGCCGTTGAAGAGCACCACCGGCAGGGAATCGTGTGTCTGGTACTCCTTCAGCCTTACCGAATAGGGCTTTCCTCCCCTGGCTGAGATGGTCATTACGAGGAGGTCATTCTCCATGATGAAGAATTCATTCTCTCCGGTTGCGTTTTGGGAGAAGATACCGTAGGCTGCACTGTCTGCGGGGGCTGAGGAAGAGGCTGCTGCCGTCACTGCGGCAGAGTCAGAAGGCACCGTTGCCGGAGCGGTCTGCTGCGCCGGCTGTACCAGTCCGAGCCTGTTGTTAAGCTCAACAACCCTGTCCATGGTGGGCTGGTCCTTGGGCCTGTATCCCAGAGCCCTGATGTAAGCCTCCCTGGCATCATCATAATTTCCTGCGGCATACAGAGAATCGGCATATTCGGTCTCAGCTTCAAAGACTTTCCCGGTCCTGTGGTTATTGTAAACACTGAACCCGAGAAAGATCAGAAAAATCAGGACGATGCCGGTAATTGTATTTTTATCCATTATAATCTTATTCCTTGTTAGAATTAATTGTTATCTCTTTATGCAGGCTTTTACAAATCCCACAAACAACGGGTGCGGCTTGAGAACCGTGCTGCTGTATTCGGGATGAAACTGCACGCCCACGAACCACCTGTGTGATGGTATCTCAACTATCTCAACCAGGCCCGACTGCGGATTTGTTCCGCAGGGAAGCATGCCTGCATTCCTGAAGTCAGCAAGATACTTATTGTTGAATTCATACCTGTGACGGTGGCGTTCGGTTGCCTCCTCCTTCCGGTAGCATTTCCATGATTCGGACCCGTGCAGGATCTCGCAGGCGTAACTCCCCAGCCTCATTGTTCCGCCCTTTTCAGTGACGCTCTTCTGCTCCTCCATGAGGTCTATGACAGGGTGCTTTGTCTTGGTGTTAATCTCGGTGGAGTGCGCTCCTTCGAGTCCCATCACATTGCGTGCATACTCTATAACCGCGCATTGCATCCCCAGGCATATTCCAAAAAACGGTATGTCATTCGTTCGTGCGTAGTTCACGGTAAGGATCTTTCCTTCTATTCCCCTGGAACCGAATCCCGGTGCCACCAATATGCCGTCAAAACCTGCCAGCTTTTCACTGTAGTTGGTCTCGTCAATCTCCTCTGAATGAATGAATTTCAGATCTACTGCAGTCTCGTTGGCTGCGCCCGCATGGATGAAGGCTTCCGAAATGGACTTGTATGCATCGGCCAGTTCGACATATTTGCCAACCAGGGCTATTCTTACGCTGTGCACGGGGTTCTTCAGCTTGCGGAGAAACTCCTTCCACTCATCCAGCACAGGATCATGGCCCGGAGATAATCCCAGCTTTCTCAGGACGGTCAGGTCAAGCATCTCCTGCTGCATCCTGATGGGCACCTCATAAATGGTTGAGACGTCAATTGATTCAACTACGGCGCTGGCTTCGACGTTGCAAAAGAGAGCTACCTTCCTCCTGACATCCTCGGTGAGGCTGTGTTCGGTCCTCAGAACAAGTACGTCAGGTTGTATCCCTTCCTCGAGAAGCATCTTTACCGAATGCTGGGTGGGCTTCGTCTTAAGCTCACCGGAGGCATGCAGGAAGGGCACCAGGGTCAGATGAATCACTATGCAGTTATGCGGTCCCAGTTCCCACCTAAGCTGCCTTACGGCCTCTATATAGGGCAACGATTCGATGTCGCCCACCGTGCCGCCGATTTCGGTGATCACTATCTCGAACTTACCTCCCGATCCAACCAGCCTGATGCGCCGCTTGATCTCATCGGTGATGTGAGGGATGACCTGTACCGTCTTGCCAAGGTAATCGCCCCTGCGCTCCTTATTTATCACCGACTGGTAGATCCGGCCGGTGGTTACATTGTTTGCCTGTGAGGTGGGGGCATTCAGAAACCGTTCATAATGCCCAAGATCAAGATCGGTCTCCGCGCCGTCACTGGTGACATAACATTCACCGTGCTCGTAAGGATTAAGGGTGCCGGGATCGACATTAATATACGGGTCAAGCTTCTGAATGGTTACAGAATAACCGCGGGCCTGAAGCAGCTTGGCAAGAGAGGCCGAAATGATTCCTTTTCCCAGCGAAGAGGTAACCCCGCCGGTCACGAAAATATACTTTACTTCAGTCACCTTTACCTGGATTGTCGTTTATCTGAGAAATGAAGTCTAGTCTTCATACATGGAACTGTCAATCAGCTTCACCTTTTCCTCAAGGATCTTGATGTTCCTGTGGGCTTCCTCTATCTTCTCCCTGACTTCCCTGATCATGTTGTCAGCGTTGGCTGATTTGGCGAAGAAGCCTATGTTGTTCTCCCAGAGAACGATATCACTCTCAAGCTGCTTGATCTTGCTGTAGAATTTCTCCCTTTCGTTCCTTACTTTCCTGGCGGTATGCGGGTTTGACCTGGCGCTGTCAACCTTGCTCCTGTACCTGAGTATGTTCTTGTCTTCGTCATCGAGCTTCAGCTTGTCAAACTGTTTGTTGAGCGCCTCCTTGTAGCGGCGGGCTATCTCCTCCTTCCGGTTGAAGGGGACATACCCTATTTCGGTCCATCGCTTCTGGATATCCTTGAGCCGCTCAAATCCTGCCTTCATGTCATCGCCCGGGTCAAATGCTTCGATCTCCTGAATAATGGCAAGCTTGGCGTTAAGATTATCTTCGTACGAGGTATCCCTGCCCTGGAAATATTCCGACTTGTGGGTAAAGAAGGTATCACACGCCAGGCGGAAACGCTTCCAGATCTTTTCCGAGTACTTCTTAGGCACCGGACCAATCTCTTTCCACTCTTTCTGGAGCCTGATGAGCATATCCGCAGTGTCTTTCCAGTCTGTGCTCTCCTGAAGGGCTTCAGCCTTCATGCAAAGCTCGGTTTTGAGCTGCAGGTTCCTCACCTGTGTATCCTTGCTCTCGGCAAAGAATGCGCGCTTCTTTTCGAAGAACTTGTCGCATGCCGTCCTGAAACGCTGATATATCTTGTTATTGTGTTTTTTAGGAGCAAAACCAATTGTCCTCCAGAGTTTCTGACACTCAATGATGGCATCTGATTTTTCCCTGAAATCGGCGAAGGTAAGTATCTCACCAGAGGCAATCTCCTCCGCCTTTTCGCAAAGGGCGGTCTTGGCGTCGAGATTTTTCTTCTGGTCATCCTTCTGCTTCTCAAAGAACTCATGATGTCTCTTGTTGACCATTGAGGTGGCCTCACGGAACCTCTCCCATACATCATTTTTGTTCTCATGGGGCACCGGACCTATCTCACGCCAGTTGTTGTGATAATCCTGCAGGAGCTTAAAGGCGGTAACGGCGTTGGGCTCGAGGAGCAGCTCCTCAGCTTTCTCGCAGAGCCCTATCTTCATCTCCAGGTTCTTCTTCAGATCAAGGTCCCTGAGCTCACGGTTGATCTTGATATAATCATAGAACATCTCCACGCTGTGGTGGTAGTTCTCCCACAGGTCCTTCAGAGCAGGCTGGGGCACTATTCCCGTGGAATGCCATTCATTCTGCAGATTCCGGAACTCCTGGAAGGTCTTGTTGATGGCTTCCTCCCTGTTCACGAGCTCCTTGATCTGCTCAATAATCTCAAGTTTCTTGCGCAGGTTGTCGTTTTTTTCGCTCTCCTGGATCCGGTTAAAGTCGCTTCTCTTGCTGCGGTATGTCTCCAGGATGATCTTTATCCTGTTCTCAAATTCATCCGGTTCAGGCCTGTACTCCTCGATATTGCCACCCTCCTTTGCAAAGTTCAGGCGTTTTTCGTTGAACTCAACCTTGGTCTTCTTGTAAAATAACTCCTTTATCCTGTTGACGTCATCAAGGATCTCAGACGGCGGCCTGTTTTCCACAATAAGGGCAAGGGTCTCCACCAGCTCCTTTCTTGTGAAACCACTGTAATCAACCGGAGGAAGCTCAATGTCATTATAATCGATATGCTCCTCCGCGGAGGCTTTATCGCCTTCAGCCTCATCCTCCGGGCTCCCGGAGGGCTCTTCCCCAGGCTCGTCTGCCTCAGATTCCCCTGCGGAAGCTTCAATCTCTGCATGCTCATCAGCACGAGTCTCTTCCTCTGCGGATTCCTCTTCAGCTTTTTCTCCGACAGCTATTTCATCTGCAGAAGCCTTTTCAGCTGTCGCGGTATCTTCTGTCTTTTCTACATCTTCAGGCAAAGCATCATCTTGATCAGTCCCGGCTTTCACAGCCGGCTGATCTGAAGCAGCCATTTCAATTAAAGTCTCTTCAGTAGATTCAATTGCCTTTTCTTCAGCATTGAATTGTTCTTCATGAACAGAGTCTTTCGGATCTCTTTTAGTCATCATTAATCCTTTTTCTTCAGTGCGTCTTACAAAGGCGGATGCAATGCAGCTCCCTCCCCCTTTTTTTCAAACCACGAAAATAATGGATTTATGGTAAAACTCAAACCAATACATCATTTAAATGAACCTGCGGCATGACCGAAAACTAAAATGCTTAAATTTGACGGTTCTGTTTCAGTCAATTAAACAATGGAAAAGAGAGACATTATAATTCTTGCAGCCCTTCTGGCGGTGGCAGGACTAAACCTGTACAGGCGGTATGCGAAGAAAAAAGGTGATACAGGAAACTTTGGAGCAAAAAAAACCGGTGAGAAAAGCAGTCTCTCCGTTCAGCCTGATGATTACGAGCCATATTCAGGGAAGAATCAGGGTAAATGATCAGTGTCCCAGCTCAAGCTGGTCTCTGATGAGCTTGTAGTAGTTCCCCTTTATCCGTGTGAGTTCTTCATGGGTTCCGCTTTCGGATACTTTACCCCGGTCAAGCACCACTATCATGTCAGCATGCCTTACGGTGCTCAGTCTGTGAGCCACTATCACCACTGTTCTTCCGGCATAGAACCCGGCCAGGTTTTCCACGATCATCCTCTCGTTTGATGCATCAAGGGCGCTGGTAGCTTCATCCAGGAGCAGGATTGACGGTTGCTTGTATACCACCCTCGCTATCAGTATCCTCTGTTTCTGTCCCTGGCTCAGTCCATGGCCTCCCTGTCCCACCCGTGTCATAAGTCCCGCCGGCAGCGTACCGACGAGCGGACCGAGACGTGCGATGCTGACGGCCTGTGCCACTCTATCCATATCCGGCTTATCCGTTCCCGGGGCAATGTTTCCAAGAATTGTATCCGGGAAAATGTATCCCTCCTGCATCACAACACCTGTTGCCTTCCTGAGTGACCCAATGCTTATCTCCTCGATTTTTCTCCCGTCAATCAATATTGTTCCTTCAGACGGCGGGTAGAATCCCATAAGAAGCTTGAGGAGGGTTGTCTTGCCTGAACCGCTCTCTCCCACGATAGCAGTTATTTTGCCGGCCGGTATCACCAGGTCCAGTTCTTTTAAAACCCAGGGTGAGCCTGGTCCCTCATACCTGAATGAGAGCCCCTGGACAGTGATGGTCACCTTTTCCGGCAAGACAGCCGCATCAGAGGCATCACCCTGCTCCTCCGTCTCCATGGCATGCACCTCAGCCAGTCGCTCAAGGCTTATCCTGGCATCCTGCGTTGCTCTCATGAAATTGACGATCTGAGAGACAGGTCCGTTAAGCTGGCCGGTGATGAACTGAACCGCGAGCATCATACCCAGGGTCATCGAACCGTTGATAACCAGTGTGGCCGAGATGACCGTGATAATGATGTTTACCGATTCATGTATGAGTGTACCGCCCGCAGTCTGGAACTGAAGTATCCGAAGCCCCCTGACACGGGTGCGGTAGATATCCTTCTGATGCGTCTCCCAGTCCTTCCTGTTCGCGGCCTCATTTCCTGCCAGCTTAATCTCCTGCATGCCATTGACTATGTTGATCATCTTGTTGCCTGCCTCAGCCATCTGCATGAACCTAACATTGTCAAGACGCTCACGCGAAGGCATGAAGAGGGTGACATAAAGGACATAAAGAGCTGTTCCCGCGATGAAAACAAGAAGGACAGGGAGACTGTAGATGCCAAGGACCACCCCGAATACCACGAAATTGAAGAGTGAAAAGAGGATGGCCAGGCTTGACGATGTAAGATAGTTTTCTATGCGCGTGTTGTCATCTATCCTTTGCAGTATGTCACCGGTAAGTTTGGTGTCGAAATAGGCAATCGGCAGATTCATCATCCGTGCAAGGAAGTCGGAGACAATGCTGATATTGAGTCTGGTGCCCAGGTGCAGCAACAGCCAACCTCGGGAGAATTCAACCGCCATCCGGCCCAGGATGAGTGCCATCTGCCCTGCCAGGATGAGGTAGATAAACTTAATGTCACTGTCGGCAATACCCCTGTCGATAATGGACTGCGTCAGGAACGGGAAAACGAGCTGGATGGCGCTGCCTGCAAGGAGGCCGGCAAGAAGTATCCATATCTGCCTGCGATATGGCTTAAGGTATGGGATCAGAAATTCAAATCCTCCCTTTGGCGGCGGATCATTCTCCAGCTCACTGAACCCGGGACCGGGCTCAAGCAGAAGCGCCATACCTGCCGGCTCGCCGTCAGCCTCCCCGGAAGCCCACCCTTCAATGAACTCGTCACGGGTCATGGTCACCCTTCCAATGGCAGGATCACTTACCCATACCTTTCTGTCGGTGATCCTGTTTACCACAACAAAGTGGTTCTGCTGCCAGTGAACTATGCAAGGAAGAGGAGCATCTGACGCAAGCCTGCTGAAGGGCACCTTTACCCCTGCTGCGCTGAACCCCATGCTGCCGGCAGCGGATTTCAGGCCCAGGAAAGAGACACCTTCACGCGTAATCCATGCGCGCTTCCTTATTGTTTCCAGAGAGAGGCGTTTACCGTGCCACAGCGCTATCATACTGATGCAGGCCGGGCCACAGTCCATTGCATCATGTTGTCTTACAAATGGATAAGTCATATGACAATGGCAGAAAGGGATTATGGCTGCGTAAATATATCCATATTTTGCCTACTTCAGGAGGCAGAGCGACAAAAGTGCCCGCGCGCCAATTGTCTGAAACGGTTGCGGAAATGCTATATTTGCCAATTAAACCGCCTGCTTGGGATTATTCAAGAAGTATTCGGACAGTGACATCATTGATGGTATCAGGAGACAGGACAGCCGTATTCTTACCTACCTCTATGATGCATACTATGAGGTCGTACGGGATCACCTGAGGAGAAACAGCGGGTCGGATGATGATGTCTATGACGTGCTTCAGGAAGCGGTGGTCATCCTTTACAGGCAGGTAACCGGCGATGGCCTCAAACTGACAGGCGACCTGAAGGGTTACTTCTTCGGTGTGGCCAGGAATATATGGAACGCCCAGCTGCGTTACCGGTCGCGACTCACCTCCCTTGAAACGGATCCCGGTGACTACGCCGAGCAGGAAGATATTTCCACCGCAACACTGGAAAGGATTGTGACCCGGTCATTTGCACTGCTCAAGGAGGACTGCCAGATGGTCCTTAACCTGTTCAGTGAAGGGCATAGCTATGAGGAGATAGCACGCAAGATGTCGCTGAAGAACGAAACTTACGCAAGGAGAAAAAAATACCTCTGCAAGGAGGCCCTGATGGAGATCATCAAGACTGATCCTGAATATCAGGACCTTGGTCCTTTATAAACCGCTGCGATAAGCGTCGCCACCGCAATCAGGAAAAGCAGAAGTGAGCTGTATATCCTGATCCTGTTAAACCATAGCGGAGTATCATCGCCATATATCACCAGTGCCGCCCAGTAATAGGGATGAGACCGCCCCTGGTCCGCTGACCTGAGGAATTTGAGGCGGGCACTGCGCAGTGCCGAGCTTTTTGTCTGTCCGCTTCGCATGTTTTTGTAAAAGGAGTGTATCACTGTGGAAGCGGATTTATCTTCAACTGCCCACATAGACATGACAACCGACCGGCTGCCTGCATACAGGAAGCCCCGGGCAAGACTCAGTATTCCCTCCCCGTTTACGAGCTTGCCGACGCCGGTGTTGCATGAACTGAGCACAACCATCATGGCATTGACAGGAACGCTGTACACCTCGTAGGTGTTGAGCATGCCGTCATCATCGCCTTCCCGGGACGCCGAAAAGATCATTTTCGAAAATGCCGGATCCTGATCATTGACCAGGGTGTGCATTGCCATGTGAATGATCTGGTAGTGCCGGGCTTCCCTCTTGTAGGCTCCTTCGGTGGCCTCTTCGGCAAGAAAGGCTTTTCCGCCGCACTGGTCAACGGCATCCTCTGACTCAAGTGCCGCATATGGCAGGCTTCGTATCTCACCCCTCAGATTCGGCCATGCCGTCAGCAGGGAATCATCAATCTCCATCCCCTCATAGGTGGGGGCAAAAGCAACAAGATTATTGCTGAGGCTACGGCTTCGCTCATGCGTCTCTGATGAGAGCGTCACACTGTAGATGTATGAAAACCTGTAATCCTTTAGGGCAAATGGAACCTCACGGTAAAGCAGCTCAGGACTCCTGAATTCCTCTGTAACAAGAGTTTCGAATGGCAGATATGAGAGTATGTTGTCAGGGGAAATGATGATTTTGTCACCATGAAGGTAAGGTACCGCAGGCTCAAGCAAAACCCTGTAGAGCCCGTAGGCCAGATCCATATAATCATTGAATGGCTGACGGACCGTGGTTGTGGCGGGCATGGATGACAACATGCCTCTGAAACTCATGAGCGATGCAAAGAATGTTGAATCTATGTCACGCGTTATGACCTCGGTACCGCTTCTGTTTATGACGAGAATGTACAGTTTATTACCGGTAAGCACATAACTCAGGAGGTTTGACTTCCTGCCGATCACGCTTGTGACATCCCTGAGACGTGTAACCTCATTCCTGAATTTGAGATTATAGTAAGCAGGGTAGTTTTCCTCGAAAACCTTTACCAGTGAGTCACGCGATCTCATCAGGCGAAGGGTAACGCTCTCCCATGTTGCCAGCCTGAGGGTGTCAGGCATGGTTCTGGCCTGTTCACTGCTGATGAGCTCACGGTATACGCCTATCTCCTTTCTTATCTCATTTTCAAGCATTACCAGTTCGGAAGGGAGCGAAAATTTTGCAGCATTAAGCTCCCGCATCGATGCAAGAAATCCTGCCACCTTACCTCTTTCGGAAAACTCGAAGAGGCCTTCAAGCGACTCGCGGTCCCGGGTCAGGGTGTAGAGCTGCATGTAGTTTTCAATCATTCCGGTGTAAATCTCCCTTGAGATGGCACTGAGATTGGTCCGGCTCTCATCCTCGCTCATCTCAAGCCTCTGACGGTCATAGAGTGATACGAGCATCCTTCCCGTTGAGATTGCCTCCCTGAGATGTTCCGTGTTCCCGCTGAGGCGGATAAGGGCATTTAGCGCCCTGTACCTTGTCAGCAGCAGTGAAAGGTCATCTTCCGAGAAAGAGACTGCGGAACGAGCGGAAGCCGGACCGTCAACTCCTGCCACGATATCGGCGTACAGCCCTTTGCTCACATCCAGCACATCCTGGTACATGCCTGCATTTAAAAGGGTCTCTGCGTACATTATCGAAATGTATTTCTTCATTGAGACGTCCCACGGATGGTTCTCAATGTACAGGAAACATTCATCGTATATCTCAATCGCCTGCTTCAGATCCCCGGTGGTCCGGGAGACAAAATCCCCTGCTGATGCCATCATCATGCAGTACTCGCGGCTGTTACGGCCAAACTCATTCCTGACTTTGGAAATACCGTCATTTATAACCTTCTCACCCTCCTCCGTACGTCCGTTCTCAGACAGGAAATCAGCGTAATTGATATATAGCAGGTACTTGTCCTGTATGTTTCCCCCGGCCTGTATGGCAAGCCCCTTTCTGAAATAGTCTTCCGCCTCCCGGGGCTGGTCGAGGCGACGGTAGAGTTGGGAGATTGTGTTCAGGATCAGAAGTCTTGAAGCCGTGCTGCCAGCATCGTCAGGTTCATAGAGCCTTAGCGCCTCACGACAGTAAACAAGTGACTTGGTATATTCCGATGTGCGGTAGAGGCTCAGTCCGATGACCTGGTAAAGATCAGCCTTGACCCTGGCAGAAACGATTCCGGGATATTGTTTTGCCAGGTCAAGTCCGGCTTCCGCAAAATTTATGACCTTCTCCGGGTCATTCATCTCGAGGCAGATGCTGGCGAGGTTAAGGTAGTTGGCGGCAAGTGAAGAGGAGTCGTTTCCCGAGACTGCCCTCCTCGCCGCAAGACCTTTCAGACCCAGCGCATATGCACGAGAATAATCGCCTGCCTGAAGCAGGGCTACGGAATTATTGGTCAGCCCAAGGGCATACCTGCGGTCTGCCAGCCCAAGTGCCTCCCTGCTGGCAACCGAAAGAGAAAAATTCTCCGAAGCCCTGGTGTAGTTTTTTTTGTCAAGATAGTAGTGCCCCAATATATAATAGGAATCAGACAGCAATACTGTATCACTGATCCCTCCCCCGCTCACGATTGACTCAATGGCAGTGGCAATTTCCAGGGCATCGGGTTTTTCCCTGTCCTTCTCCAATAGCCCAAAGAGAGCTTCATTGAGTTCAGCCAGGCGCATAACGGATGAATCACGAAGTGCATCAACCCCGGCACCCCGGTCAGACAGTTCCGCCCCCGAGGCTGAGTTGTCACAGAACAATCTTGAAAACAATAATAACAGAATGAGTATGTATGACCTCAGACTCATCAGCGTGGTTCTTCTTTCTTTCCGGTTGTAAATGTATAAAACAATCCCTTACTCTGCCTGCAAGTTCTTTGGTTTTATACAGTACTGAATATCAATTTGTTGCATTTTTTTAAAAAAATAATTGATTTTTTTGTGTCACAAAATGCATTTTCCTGACATGTACGGTATAGAAGAAGATCTAAACCCTGAATTTCAATAATAACTCAACGACATGAAAACCCTGACAATTGAAAAATTTGCTGAATTTGTTCTTTCAAATGAAGAGATGATTAACGTACGCGGCGGTAACGGCGCGAAAAGTGATACCGGCAACCCTACGAAACCTCCGGTGATCATAGAATTATAATAAGAAGCTGAGAGCCGGCTGACCGGCCATACAATATACCTGACACGGGTGCATCTGCCACAGGCAGGTATACCCGGACCTTACAGGCAACATGCATGCATGTTGACGGCAGTGCAGGGGAAGGCATCGCGCAAACTGTAATTAACTATTTGATTGATAGTTTTTTATAAGTGTGAAAATAATACTACATAAGATGAAGACAATTAATGTCAACAACACAATTGAGAATTTTCTCGACGGTTCTGCAGGCAAGGCTGAGTCAGAATGGCTTACAGACCAGATGAAAAAGGATCCGGTGCTGGCAAGGGAGGTAAATCTAAGACGAAAGACGGATGAGATCCTTGAAAACAGGGAGATCATTGACCTGAGAGCGAAGCTGGGTGTCATTGAGATGAAGAGACGCTCGTCAGGAACAATGCGCAGGGCAGCCATAAAGACAGCAAGATATGCCGCAGCAATAGCCCTTGTGGCCATAATCTCGTCAGCATTGTACTTTACCATCCGGCCCGCCACACCTGTAGATGAGCTCTTTTCGGCCAATTACTCCCGGTATGAATCGCCTGGTGCGGTCAGATCGGCCGTCAGTTCAGACAATACACTGATGGAGAATGCTATAGCATCATATTCTGCCAGGGAATACGATAAAGCCATCGGTTTTCTCGAGCAGGTCATCGTCAGCGAAAAGGATAACATGGAATCAGTCTTCATGCATGGCATGGCCAATATGGAGGTAAGTAATTACCCTGTCGCCAGCGGGTCATTCACAAAGGTGATAGAGCATAATGACAACCTCTATCTTGAAGATGCTGCCTGGTATCTTGGCCTTTGTTATATGATGACTGACAATACTGATAAGGCTGTGAAACAGTTTGATGCCATTGCGGCATCAAAGAGCAGATACAGCAGGCAGGCAGCCAGGCTTGCACGAAAACTAAGATAAAAAACTTAACAAACTTCATGCTGTTCATATGTTCGAGATACTTCGTAATGCCTACAGGGAGACAGGTCTGACAGCGGCGACAGGGCAGAAAAAAATGAACCAGATGATCACTAAACCTAACATACTCGCAGGTGTATCACATGAGGTCAGGACACAGATGAACTCAATCGTGGCCTTCTCATACCTGATGAACAATGTGCGTTTCAATGATAATGAAAGGCGTGAGTTCTCAGAACAGATCATCACCTCCTGCGAGCAGCTGATAGGATTGTTTGAAAACTTTTTTGATACTGCCGCACTGGAAGCAGGATCAGCCAGGGAAAATCTCAGAGAGACAGACGCCACAAGGATGTTCGAGTCACTTACCTCAGATTTCAGGGTTTTAATGAGGAAAAAGGGCAAGGACAACGTGGTTCTGATTCAGGAGGATAACCTTCCCGACAAGCTGATGCTGCGGATGGATACAGCAAGGACAATAAGAATTGTCAACAACCTCTTCCGCAATGCACTCGACAATACTTTTTCAGGGTTTATAAAGGTCGGGTGTACATTCAACGATGAGACAATAACATTCTATGTAAAAGATTCTGGCCAGGGTTTCTCCAGAAGCAGTGATCTGCTGCTTTCCGACAATCCTGAGATCCAACATTCCGACAGTCAGGATACCTATTCCGCTATGAATTTAATCCTGGCCAGAAATCTTATTTTGGCATTGGAAGGTAAAATCAGGGTTGAAACCAATGATGCCGGAGGCACTTCTGTCTTTGTCTCCTTGCCTGCAAAAGAAAGTCCAGGTTTGAAAATACTTACCGGTAGCTCTTCGGAGAACAAGATAGCCATTTGATTCTCTGAAGTTTTACAACTGTCTGTTAAAGGAAGGCTGGGGCTGTCTCTCACGGGGCAGCCTCTTTTTTTATGAGGACTGCCGACTACTTTTTACTGCCAGTTTCGACGGTTCCTTCCGAAAGGATCGTGATCTCGGTACGCCGGTTAAGCCTTTTGCCGGCGGGTGTAATATTATCAGCCATCGGAGATGTCTCCCCGTAACCGTGTGAAAAGATGCGGTCAGGATTAATTCCTCTTTTGATCAGGTACTCCCTTACGGAACCGGCGCGCCTCTCTGACAGTGTCTGGTTATGTTCAACAGAGCCGTCGGAATCGGTATGACCTCCAACCTCGATCACCACCGTACCATTAATTTTAAGGAACTCAAGGAGTTTCTCGAGCTCCGGCATCGATGCCTCAAGCAGCTCCCACGAGTCAGTATCATAAAAGACATTGAACATCCTCATGAACTCCCCTTTCCTGACCTTGTTGAGAGCGATGGTCTTCCTGAAAGGCTCGGATGAGGAGTATCCCTCTTCAAAATCAAAGTTCTCGGAAAAAATCATATACCCGTTGGCCGTCACATTCAGCCCGTAGCTGTACCCCGGGGGCAGGCAGACGAAGAAGTCTCCCCTGCTGTCAGTAACTGAGGAGATGACACTGGAACGGTTGGTCAGGTCGGTAAGCTCGTACCTGGCGGTTATGGGTGCACCACTGGCTTTGTCAATGACGGTTCCCTTGAAGTACGAAACCGGTTCCGGCCGGATCTCCTCCGGCAGATCAATATAGAAGATATCCTTGCCCCTGTTTTTATCGCGCACGGAGGAGAAGAAGGCTCTTCTTCCCGATGACTCTATCACCAGGCCCGTCTCATCAGCAGGTGTGTTGACTGACGGTCCCAGGTTCACTGGGGAAGTCCATGTCGAATCGCGATCAAGGTTTGTTGAGTAGATGTCATGTCCTCCGAATGTCTCTCTTCCGTTTGATGAGAAATAGAGAGTTCTGCTGTTGAAGTAAATAAAGGGGGAGAACTCGTCTCCGGGTGTGTTTATCGTTTTGCCCGGGTTGACCGGGTTGCCCCATTTGCCGTCATTGCCGCGAACGGAGTACCAGATATCCATCCCTCCCTGTCCGCCCGGCCTGTTACTGACAAAAAACAGCATCCGGCCATTGGGGCTGATGGAGGGCTGTGATTCCCAGTAGGTGCTGTTCACCGGGGTTCCCACGTTGGCTCCCGGCGACCACCTGGTACCGTCATGGAACGAGTAATAGATATCGCACCGGCCGTAACCGTCATTACGGTCGCATGCCGTGAAATACATTGAGCGTCCGTCAGACGAAATAGACTGTGCCCCCTCGTTGCCTGAGGTGTTCAGAGGGGCTCCGGCATTGCGTGCCGTACCCCAGTATCCGTCACCCGCCCGGCGGCTGACATAGAAGTCCTCCTGCCTGTCCCTTCCATATCCGGCGGCTCTCTTCACCTCGCGGGTGAAGATCAGTTGCTGGCCATCACCTGTCACTGAGGGCCAGTATTCGTCAAGCACCGTATTGACTGAATCGCCGACGCTTACCGGTTCCCTCCCGAAAAAGCTGCCCGGGAAAGAGAGGGCGAACCTGCAGCTGGCAAGCATCTTTTCAGCATCGGCGCGCAGCTTTGCCGTGGCTTTGGGATGGCTGAGATAAGCTTCCAGGTGAGAGCGGGCTTCAGTATATCTTCCGGTGCGGAACTCTGCCCTTCCCAGACCGTACAGCGCCGGCACAAAAAAGAGGGTGTCTATGGAGACAGCCTTCCGGTAATGGGTAACCGCCTTTTCCCAGTCGCCTTTGTCGGAGTAGAGCTGACCCAGGAGTATATGCGCTTCATAAAACCGGTCGTCCTCCCTGACAGCCAGGTTTAGGTTGGTCTCAGCACTTTCGTAATAGAGAAGATCGTAATCCCTCTTCCCCTGGTCATAGTATTTAAGAGCCCTGTTTGAGCGCGTATGGTAGTCCTGACCGCTGACTGCGCACTGGCTCAGCATGATCATCAGGAGGGCCGATATATAGGCGCGGATCCTCATTCAGGGAATATGCATGAATTTATGTGCCTGCAATGAGACCATCCACTTTGTGTTCTTCTTGACATATTCGGTTATTGCTGCTATCATTTCACCGTAACGGCTCCATTCGGGCTGAAGAAGAAGCCTGCATTGCGGGCTCACCCTGGAGCAGTATGTTTCTGCAGCATCAAAATCAGTGCCATCATACACTATCACCTTCAGCTCATCAGCAAGAGCCCATATTTCATCTGTCGGAGGAGAACCTTTTTTTGGCGACAGGGTGATCCAGTCCCACCTGCCTGTTAGAGGATAAGCCCCGGAGGTCTCAAGATATGTCCTGATCCCTTTCTCTTTCAGCAGGTCACAGAGCGGACCGAGATTCCACATCAGGGGCTCTCCCCCTGTGACAACCACCGAGTCGGCTCCCGAAGCAATGACATTTGCCGTGATGGCTTCAATTGCGGTCATGGGATGCAGTTCGGCATTCCATGAATACCTTGTATCACACCAGCTGCAACAGATATCACATCCTCCCACTCTGATGAAGTAGGCTGCCTTGCCGGTGTTGCACCCCTCGCCCTGGATGGAGTAGAACTCCTCCACCAGGGGAAGCATCTGCCCCTTGTTATTATCTGTCTCTTTTTGCATTGCTGTTTTCCCCAAAGGAGAGAAGGTTATAAAAATCATGAAAGAGTTCAGTGTTATCCTGGACCCCGGTAAAGGCCTGCGCCCCCGGGCCGTATGCGAACACCGGAACCATTATGCCTGAATGGCCGGTGATGCTGAATGATCCGGTGACCTCCTTCTTCATCAGGTCACCCCCGGTGATACTCATTCCACCTGTCTCATGATCTGCGGTGACCACAATGAGCGTGTTGCCGTCACTGCGCGCAAAGTCATAAGCCACTTCAACGGCCCTGTCCATATCAAGAATCTCATCAACGACCATCTTAGTGTCATTGCTGTGTCCTGCGTCATCAATCTCAGACCCTTCAACCATCAGGACAAATCCCTTACGGTTTTTTGAGAGCACCTCAATCGCCTTCCGTGTAGCCCGGGCAAGGTACTGCGGGTCCCTTCCCTCGAAAATACGGGGCATGTCATTAGGCGACATCAGCCCTGCTATCCGGCTTGCCTCCGACGCTTCGAACGATTCCAGGTCATAAGTGACATCATACCCTGCCCGTGACAGCATTGAAACTACATCGTCAGACCGCTTGAAGCTGCCGGTAGAATCAACCTCAGCCTCGAAATATTTTCTTCCGCCGCCGATGAATACCTCTGCGGCTCCACTGACATACCACGATGCAATGGCGCGATAATCATAACGCAGAGGAACGTGGGCAGTGAAAGAAGCCGGAGTGGCATCAGTGAGAGAGCTGGTGCATACAACGCCTGTCGATAGGCCTGAAGCGCGGGCGTGTTCAAGGAGGGTTACCAGGACTGAGCTGTCAGGTCTCAACGAAATCATCCTGTTGTCTGTCTTTTCACCGGTTGCAATGGCGGTTCCTCCGGCTGCCGAGTCAGTCGAATAGCTGTTGTTTGAATGTGTAATACTGAAGCCTGTAACCGGGAAAGAGGGGAATGTCATCTCATTGCCGGAGGCAGTCATGGCCGCATAGACGTGTGCCACACCCATGCCGTCTCCGATGAAAATGATAAGGTTGCGGGGTTTCTGGCGTTCACTTCCGGCAGATATTAATGTCAGGGTTATTACAGATATAAGAACCAGTCTTAAAAAGTACTTCATATTTTCAATTGAAATCAATTTTCACCAAAGAGCAGTTTCATCTCGCGCTTTTCAGCTTCTGACGCCCAGGCGGCAGGAATGATGCTCCATTCAGAAAGCGGCAGCGGAGTAATGGTGCCTTTGCTTCTTATCCATTCGGTCATATAATGTCTCAGGTCCCTTTCGGTGGCGGATATGATTCGCCTTTCAAGTTCCTTTCCTGTGATCCCTGCTGCCGGGAAATGACCTCCGCCGCCGTTGGCACGGTATGAATTGACAGCAACGGTATATGTTGCGCTGTAGCTGAATGGTGTTCCGTCACTGAGCGAGGTGATTGTCACCCTTGCTCCCTGAGGTTTGCTGACATCAACGGTGTATCTGATACCCATCGCCGATTCGAAGTTGTAAGAGGGATTACGCAACCGCGCAGTGCCGTTGACCATCACCGGAGCACCGCTGTCGTCCAGACGGTACCTGAGCATGTAGTCATTCCTGTTTCCCATCGTTTCAAACCACAATCCCGCTGAGTGCTCCAGGTGCCTGTCTATCTCGCCTCCGGTCATTGTTACAGTGTATAGGAAATTTTCAAACCGGTAGAGCCGGTACATGTCCCTTATCCTCAATTCACCTTCGGATATGCTCTGATCAAACGAAAGCGGGGCAGCAAGCGATATCTGGGCTCCGCTTATGTCAAGCTGCATACGGTGGATCAGGTCAACAAACCCTGAGGGGCCGAAAAAGGCATCACGTGTAGTTGCAGTGGCATCCGACCGCCCAATGACCTCAGAGGTGTACTGAAGGAGCGTGTCAGAGACGTTCCTGTATCTGTCTATGAACAATTTTGACTCCGGGAGGCTGTTCATGGGAATGAGCTTGCCCGACAGTTCGTTCACAACTTTGCCGTCTGGCTGCTTCACCGGTTTCACCGTAACATTCATAAGTGCAGAGGCCCTGCTTCCCCCGTCCATGATGAGTACCTTCCTTCCCTCACTGTTCACAACCTCCTTCATGTCCTCCCTGTGGTCATGTCCGCAGAAGATAACGTCAAAACCCGGAACGTTGACAGCCACCGCCAGTGAACTGTTCTCGTCATCTCCCGTCTCATCCTCATTACCCATTCCGGAATGAAACAGACCGACGATCAGGTCAGGCTCTTCTTCGAGCATTACCGGCATCCACTTCCTTGCTGTCTCAACCATGTTTTCAAACCTTATCCCACTGTAGAGTGATTCCGGCAGCCAGCGGGGAACGGACGGGGTGATCAGGCCGAAAACAATGACCTTCATTCCCCTCTTTTTTATGATCGTGTAAGGTTCGAAATAAGGATCGCCTGTCCGGATGTCAACCGCATTCGCCGCCAGCAGGGGAAAATTGTATTCGCGCCGCACACGGTCATACACGGCGTGACCTGCCTCTATATCATGGTTGCCAACAGTGGCTGCATCATAACCCAGATGGTTGAGGATATCTGCTATGACATGCGTCCGAACAGTGTCGACGAAATTATAATAGTAGGCCATTGGATCCCCCTGGAGTATGTCACCATTGTCAAGAAGGATTATGTTGTCAATCCCCTGCGAACTGACCAGGGAGGCCAGGTTGGCCAGCGAGCGGTCAGTAGGCGTGCCCTCGGTATTGTCAAAGGGCAGAAGCATCCCGTGAAGGTCCGTTGTCACATATATCTCCAGCCCTTTCTGCTTACCGCAGGCTGAGACCATCAGTGCCAGGAGGATAATTACGATCAGTTGGCGAAAGTATTTCATAATTTACAGGATTATCAGTTATTGGTAACTTCAGGAAGTAACAGCCGCTTTATATCCTTCTTATTCTTTTTAAGCATGAATTGATCAACAAGGTTGCCTGACGCATCGAAAGCTTTATAAGCAAGTTCGTTGCCGTCAACGGAGATGAGCTGCCAGGTCTGGGTGTAGGTCAACCCTACATCCCACCACTGTGTGGCATCCTGCTGATATTGTTTGGCTCCGCTGACGGAGACAACATATACTGTTCCAGCCTTCCTGTTGTTTTTTTCCTCGCCGTCAGGCATTATCATACCCCTGGCGTAGGTGTGGTCATGGCCTGTAAGAACCATGTCTACACCATACTTATCTATCAGTGGTTTAAAAAGCTCTCTGATGACCTTATTGTCTCTTCTTGCTGATGTTGAGAAGATGGGGTGGTGAAAAGTCATAATGGTCCATTTGCACGGGTTGCTCTTCAGCAGTTCTTCAACCCATTGAACCTGCCGGGTTGCATGTTCTTCACTTCTGTTCATTGCATCGGTGTTGACAACTATAAATCTCACACCCTGGTAATCAATGGTATATGCTGTCTCCTCAAGACCGGCCGGACCGTTTTCGGGAAGGGTGAATCCTGCCCTCCAGTACCTGTTAAGCTCTCTCTTACCCCTTTCAGCAGGGTCGTAATATTCATGATTGCCGGGAGTTGGCAGGACGGGTATCTCAGCCTGGATGAACCCGCCGGCCTCATGCCATTCTCCCCACTCATTATCATGAAGGGTTGACCCCGATCCTCCATCGACAAGGTCGCCGGAGAAGATCATCAGCCTTGCTTCCGAAGCCGATCGGTATGCCTGCCGTATTACCCTGGAATACACTGAATTACTTCCAATCTGGGAGTCTCCGAAATAGAGAAATGAAAAAGGTTCGGCTGAGGCGGAGGCAGTAGTGAATGTGAACCACTCACTTGCACCGGCACCTGATCCTACGCGATAGGCATAGGTAGTCTCAGGGACCAGGCCAGTGAAGGTAACCGAGTGAAATCTCCCTACCACTCCGTCGCCGGCAACATCCTGAAATGTGCCTGTCAGGGTGACCGAGGAGTCAGCCAGGTGGACAGTTGATATATTGCGTGAAATCTGCGCGACTGTTTCTTTTACCGTAGTGTCGGTCCTCCATGTAACGGCCATCGAGGTTGCCGGGTCCCCGTTAATTGACAATACTATCCGGTCAGGTTCCGCAACGGGGGCGAACCGTGAAACCTTCTCCTGGGCCGTAAGGAGTCCGCCTGAAAGAAAAAGAGACAAAACGAATATCGAAAAGTTCTTCATTGCAAAATTTTAAGAATATAACAAATACGGTTGACCGATGGTTGTAAAGATATTGATTTATTTCTATGACGTAGTATTGCACCTCCGCTTGCTCCCCCGGCTCTTTTCATTATTTTTGCTGATGTATGAAGGTACTTTCCGGTCTGGATGTGGTTTCTGTGCAGATGCCACCGCAGCTGCGCGGTAAGAGTATTGGTATCCTGTGCCATTCCTCAAGCATAACGCGCGATTACAGGTTCATAACCGAGGTCTTCGGCAGCGACAGCGGATGCAGGCTGGCTGCCCTCTTCGGCCCCCAGCATGGTATCTCAGGCCAGACGCAGGATAACATGATTGAGTGGGAAAGCACTAAAGATCCGGTTCTGGGAATACCCGTCCACAGCCTGTATGGCGAACACCGCAAACCTACGCCCCGGATGCTTGCCGGACTGGAAGCCCTTGTGGTTGACCTTCAGGATGTGGGGGCCAGGCTTTATACCTACATATGGACAGTAAAACTATGTATGGAAGCCTGCGCGGAAACAGGAATACCGGTATTCATACTTGACAGGCCGAACCCCATCGGCAGGGTCCGTGCCGACGGACCAGTATTGAGAGAGGAGTATTTTACATTTGTGGGAGGCGCCTCAATACCACTGTGCCACCGTATGACCATAGGCGAGATGGCCGTCTGGATCCGCGAGAAGCATATCCCGGGATGTGAGCTGCATGTCATACGGGCAGATGGATGGAGACGCAGTTTACTTTACCATGAGACCGGACTGCCATGGGTCCTCCCCTCTCCCAACATGCCAACGCCGCAGACAGCTCTCGTTTACCCCGGTACGGTTCTGGCCGAAGCACTTAACCTCTCCGAGGGCAGAGGGACGGTTATCCCCTTTGAACTGACAGGAGCGCCTTTCATCAGCAGCCACCGGCTGCTTTCCGAACTGAGAAGCAGGAATATCCCGGGCTGCTCTTTCCGCATACACGAATTCATCCCCACATTCCATAAATTTGCCGGAGAGTACTGCAGGGGCATCCAGATACATGTTACCGATGCCTCATCCTTCAGGCCCGTCGCCACGGCAATGCACCTCTTTGACGCAATAATAAAAACCTCCCCTGACGGGTCACTGACATTCAACCCGCCCCCATATGAATATGAATACCGTCTCATGCCCTTCGATATCCTGTCGGGTGACAGCCGTATGAGGGAGGTGCTCGAAAAGCGAATGTCTCTGGGCGATGAGATAGCACGCTGGGACGCCTCAATTGCAGAATTCAGTGCCGAGTTCAGGCACCTGTCACTATACGAAGAATAGCATGGTTACTATCGGTAATATACTTGCTCTGTCACTTATCATCTTCATTGCCTCCGTGGTAAGGGGATTTACCGGATTCGGACTGGCCCTGGTGGCAGTGCCCCTCATACAGTTTCTTATGCCCGTCACTGACACTGCGGTCTTCATCGCCATGATCAACGTGATTTTTTCCATACTCTACTACCGCCGTTCAAAGGCGATAGTCAAAGACCAGCCCCTTGGGGCAATGGCATTGTGGACCGGCATAGGAGTGGCTGCAGGCACTCTCATACTCAAGTTTATAAATCCGGCATATATCCAGCTGGTCTGGGGGGTGCTGATTATCTTTATCGTCATTGCCCTGGCCCGCGGAGTGAACCTGAACATCCGGTCTGACAGGAGCGCCATGACACTGAGCGGACTGTTCGGTGGAGTTCTTGCAGGCGCCACAGGAATAACGGGTCCGCCTGTGGCAATCATCCTCTCATCACTCAGGACACCCAAGGAGAAGTTCAATGCAATTATTTCGATATTCATCCTCTTTGCCGTGTCATATGCACTGGTCTTTTACCTGATATCGGGACTTATCAGGATTGAGACCTTGCTTCTTGCCCTCTGCTCCGTACCGGCACTGCTGGCAGGGCTTTACACAGGTGACCGGTTAGTGTCACGCATAAGCCAGAAGACTTTTACTTCCATCGTATATGTGGTTCTGGTTGTAATGGGAATAATTACCCTGTTCAAGGGTGCGAAGAGCCTGTTCAATTTCTAAACCTATCTCTCTTCGGTTGCGGAATGATGTTCTCAGACACTTACAGGACCATTGAAAATGAGGCCAGAGGACTCTTCAAGGACAGGGGAAGCAGGTTCATTGCAATAGCCATCCCGGTTACAACCCAGGAAGAGATAAAAAGCAGGCTCGAGGAGCTCAGAAAAGAGTATCATGATGCCAGGCACCACTGCTATGCATGGGTGCTGTCACCTGACAGGCAGGCATGGCGTGTCAATGATGACGGTGAGCCGTCAGGCACAGCCGGTAAACCCATAATAGGCCAGATCAATTCACGTGAGCTGACCAACATCCTTGTGGTGGTTATAAGATACTTCGGTGGTACCCTTCTGGGTGTAAGCGGACTCATCAACGCATACCGGAGTGCAGCCTCCGATGCCCTTGATAATGCCACGGTCACTGAGCGGCACCTCATCGAGAGATGGCTTGTGACCTTCCCCTATGCATCCATGAATGACGTGATGAAGGTTCTGAAGGATGAGTCGTGCAGCCAGTCGGCCCACAACTACAGCGGTGAAGAGGTAACCGTTGAGGTCTCCTTCAGGTCATCACGGTCAGAACATGTGCAGGAGAGACTGGGCAAGATCAACGGACTGACCCTGAAATGGGTCGCTACAGCATAACGAACTTATTTTTCAAATACTTTTGAACATCTTAAATATTGCAACGGCAGTTGTAATAACTTTGTGACGTATCAGGCATCAAAATCATAACTTAATGAAAACCAAAAGCTTAGTTTCAATAGATGATCTCTCCACCGATGAGATCATGAAGATACTCAAGCTTGCTGCGGAATTTGAGAAGGATCCCATCCAGGATATCCTGCGCGGCAAGGTAGTGGCGACGCTCTTTTTCGAGCCTTCCACCCGAACCCGGCTCAGCTTTGAGAGCGCAGTCAACAAGCTTGGCGGAAAGGTAATCGGGTTTACCGATTCATCGAGCTCAAGCGTCACGAAGGGTGAGACGCTGAATGACACCATCCGGACGGTTAACAACTATGTTGACCTGATTGTGATGCGCCATCCCATAGAAGGGAGTGCCAGGTATGCAAGCGAGATCTCGACTGTGCCGGTAATAAATGCGGGCGACGGTGCCAACCAGCATCCTACCCAGACATTGCTCGACCTCTATTCAATCCTTAAAACCCAGGGGACCCTTGACAATCTGAATATCTGCATGGTGGGCGACCTCAAATACGGACGCACTGTTCATTCCCTGCTGATAGCAATGTCACAGTGGAAGACAACATTCAACTTCGTGGCACCGGAGGAACTGATGATGCCGGAAGAGTACAAGATTTATCTCAAGAACCACGGGCTCGATTATTACGAAACGGCTGATCTGAATGAGGTCATAAACATGGCCGACATCATTTACATGACGCGCGTCCAGCGCGAGCGCTTCTCAGACCCCATGGAGTACGAAAAGGTAAAGAACGCCTATGTGCTTCATGATCATATGCTTACTGACACCAAGCCGGGAATGAGGATCCTTCATCCCCTTCCCCGGGTGAACGAGATCAATACCGATGTTGATGCCAACGCCAAAGCCTACTATTTCGAACAGGCTCTCAACGGCGTATTTACAAGACAGGCAATCATCTGTACATTACTGGGACTAAAATAACAGGCCATGCAAAACATAAATGATCCGAAACAGCTGCTTGTCAGTGCCATTGAATCCGGGACTGTCATTGATCATATCCCTGCAATCACGCTCTTCAAGGTAATAAAGATTCTCGGGCTTGACAAAATCAGGAACCAGATCACCTTCGGCACCAACCTCGACAGCAAGACCGATGGCAAGAAAGCCATCATCAAGATTGCGGGCAAGTTTTTCGAGGATGACGACATCAACAGGATTGCCCTGGTGGCGCCCAATGCCAAGCTCAACATCATCAAGGATTACAAGGTCATTGAGAAGCGGGTGGTATCAGTACCTGACACCATCACTGCCATTGCCAAGTGCATGAATCCCAAATGCATCACCAACTTCGAGAAAGTTACCACGCGTTTCAGGGTTGTCTCAAAGAAACCGGTGGCCCTCAGGTGCCATTACTGCGAAAAGATCACTGACCAGGAGCGCCTGGAGATCATCTGAGACGGTCGTACGACCTGACCTTAAGGTCATCCTTCATAATAGAACGATATGCCAGCCATGCAAGGATGGCTGATAGCAGAGGGAATATCGCCTTGACCTTCCAAATCATTGTGACATCTATCTTCTTGTCGAACATGATGATATAAAAGGCACCGAGGATTATTGTTCCGATTGACAGCAGCAAAACGAACATCGCTATCCTCATCTGAATCGCCCGCTTTTTATAAAGAAAGACCGCCACCAGGGCGAGCAGGGGTACCAGGGCCAGGATAACGGTCAGCGGCCAGAGTCGCTGAATGATCTCACCTCCGTTCCCTCCCAGGCCCAGGAAACTGATGTTGAATGGTGACCCCGATCCGGCATCCATCATAATCAGGTCTCCTGTAAGCATAAGACCTGATAATATGACGATGGCCAGCAGAAATAAAGTTTGGATCCTCTGTATCATGCTATATTACACTTAATTAGTTCAGAACAATTTTTTGAAATTCTGGTAGTCAAGGTAATACAAAATCTTTAAAGAGATGCTGTTTGATTGTGGCCCGTCGAGCATGTTACTGAAGTTGTCACCCGGATTATCAATTATATAGTCAGTAAATGAGGTGATGGCGTTTTTCCAGACAAGGGAGAGTTCGCTTCCCGGAGCAAAGCGCCATGTATACCCCATATCAATATTAAGGTAGTTTCTGTTCATGTCGGAAGTCCCCCCATAGGCTGCCGGCTCAAGGTTGCCATCATCAAGAAGCAGAAAGTAATCGCCGTCGTAATCTGCTTTTGACCAGTAATATCTGCCCCTGAGAGAAAGGTACGAGTCAGGCGTGAAGATGAAGGCTCCTGAGAGAGTATGCTCAATTGTGGAGACGTCCCTCTTTCCGAAGAAGATATCCTCGCCCGACCCATTGCCAACGTAACCGATATCATTTAACATACGCTCCATGGCCAAGGAATAGTCGATTGAAAATCTCCTTCCTATCCTGTACGACGCCTCAGCTGACCATTCGTACCCGCTCTGGTTGTACTCCGAGCTGTTAATGCCATATCCCACGTTCACCTCTGCATAGAGTTTCTTGCTCCTGTCAGTATCACCCCTGAATTCGACCCACAGGCCGGGAGACCTGTAATAGTACCTGGACATGTCATCGGTCCTGGGCTCATAGTAGTCATTTTCACCCCACGGGGTCACCATCGCATCGAGAGATAAAGACCAGTAGTTCATAAAGACGATCATGCTCCCGAGTTCGATTTCTGAAGAAGTGAACACCCTCGGGTTATAGAGCTGATTATAGGAAAAATCGAGCGAATATCGCTGCATCATCAGGCTCCCCTTTGGCTCGTAAACATTATACGAGAAATCCAGCGAATTTTCCATTTCATTGTTTCTCCTGACGTACCCCATGTCATTCGGATCATAGGTATCACTCATGAGTGAAAGGTTATAGTCAGTTCTGAAAGCCCCTCCCGTTTTACCGATATTGAAGTCAATTGCGTGACCAAGCTCTGTGCTGTCAGTGTAATATTTCTGGCTGAGATTTGCTGTGGATGATACGGAATAAAGCTGGTTCCTTGTCTTGAGAAGTGTTTCAAAGCTTGTCACATTGGCCGTATAGAAGTTTTCATCCTTCTCCGCATTCCTTATCACATTTGTATTAGCCAGGCTGACATATGAATTATTCTTAAGGTTCTGGTCCAGCACAATCATATTATAGTTGGTAAGAGGCTCGGTCATTATCTCTCGTGTCTCACCAGTAACGGAATCGGTAACTTCAGCATATACACTGTTTGTAATGGCGTTGAATACTCCAATGCCAAGTCCGTGCCTGGTCCTACCTGAAACTTTTGTTGCATTTATCAGGCTGACCTCGGAAGGATTATCTGACACATATTCATTTTCGGACAGCTGATCGTAGACGTCGTTCATGAGGTGCGGCACTCCCCCTATCCTTCGGGAGTAGAATATATTTCCTCTCTGGAAAAGTTCTGTTCCCTCCATGAAGAAGGGCCTGTTCTCATTGTACTTTACCTCGTACGGGGTAAGATTAAGTACCTGGTCATCTGACTGCACCTGCCCGAAATCGGGAATAAGTGTTGCATCAAGGGTGAAGCTCTCGCTGAGGCCGAGTTTAAGGTCGAGGCCGCCGTTATACGAACTGCTTACTCCGGGCTCATCAGACAACTTTTGCAGATAGCCTGAAACATATGGAACCAGTGAAAGGCGCAGAGGCGGAGTGATTTCCTTCAAGCCCCCAAGCTCACCCATATGTGCCAGGGTGGCACCATATTCCTTCGTAACGAAGTTCCATGATGATGTTTCCCTGTCACGACGTACTTCGCGCCAGAAATTGATACCCCACATCTGTGTGGCGGCTTTGGAGAATCTCAATGCGGAATATGGAATTCTTATCTCTGCACTCCATCCGTTTTCCAGGATAGCAGTACGGCTCTCCCATACCGCATCCCAGGTGTCTTCCTTTTCCCATGATTCCCCCGTTGACAGTTTATTGTCTATCTGGACACCGGAAGCTGTCACCTTGAATACTTCGCCGTTCAGGCCGTCATTGAAAGGTGAAATCTCAACATAGAAATTATCTGAATTGATGTTGTCATCATCCCTTGCCCCCAGTTCATTGTAGATACTGTCAGGAGAGTCATCGTACATCATTGCTCCCAGGTATAGCGCTTCATCGTCATACAGCACCCTCACTTCAGTCCTGTACTTTGAGGAAATGCCATTATAAGGATTGTACATTATGAAATCTCCGGCAACATTTGACAGCAGCCATGCTTCTTCATCAAGCAGGCCGTCGGTCTTGATTCTCTGCTCCGTTCTCACGGCCTCCAGTTTTCTTCCCGTCAGGACCAGGTCATTTTGCTGAGCATTGACCATCGGGAAGAGACCAAGAAGAACTGAAAAAAAGAGGGCATGTTTCATTGCGGAGAATCTATTCGGTAAATCGGTTTTTTCCGGGTTCCGCAAATATAGTCACATGAGCAAAACAGGAAGCGTTTTATTGGCAATTAACAATATTTAACAGCGCATTACCCTTTTACCATGCGATGCTTACAGTAACACAATTTTACTATTTTTGCTGTTTCAACCTCAACCTGATGAAAAAAACTGAACTGATAACCAACCCTGACGGATCGATATTCCATCTTCATCTCCTGCCCGGTGAAATTGCCGAAAACATCATTATTGTCGGTGACCCCGGAAGAGTTGAGATGATAGGCCAGATGCTTGACTCAGTGCGTGTAAGAAAGAGCAACAGGGAGTTCAGCACCATCACCGGAAGCTATCGGGATATGGAGATAACCATTATCTCGTCAGGCATCGGGACCGACAACATAGATATTGTTGTAAATGAGCTGGATGCCCTGGCAAACATCGACCTTGCAACGGGTGTTGTCAGCGAAGAACCGCGATCACTCACATTTGTCAGGCTGGGCACCGCCGGAGGATTACAGGAAGATCTTCCCGTCGGTTCATTCATTGCGACGGCGAAAGCGGTTGGGTTTGACGGCGTGCTGCACTTTTATGAAGGGTATGAATGGTGTCTTGACCATATGCTGGCCGATGCCCTTGCGAGTCACCTGGAATGGCCTGATACGCTGGCTTACCCCTACGTGGTGGATGCTGATGCATCCCTGATGGAAAAAGTTGCCGCCGGGATGAACAGGGGTATAACCATATCATCACCAGGATTTTATGGTCCTCAGGGCCGCCGGCTGAGGCTTGAACCCTTTGACAGCGAGCTGAATGAGAACATCACTTCGTTCCGTTTCAGGGGAGAGAAGATTACCAACTATGAGATGGAGAGCTCTGCGATCTACGGACTTGCAAAGCTTCTGAACCATAAGGCTCTTACTATTTGTGTTGTGATTGGCAACAGGGTTACCGGTGAGTTCCTGACCGATTACAAGCCTGCCATAAGGTCACTGGCACAACAGGTACTTGACTCGCTTAGCTCCTGAAGACCTCCAGAACCTCCTTAAGGATAGCCCCGGCAGCCTTGCCATCACCGTAGAAGCCGGGATACTGCAGCGTCTCCCTGTTAGCCATGAAATAGACCCAAGCCTCTGTGATCTTCTGAGGATCGGCATCGGCAAGCTTCACCGTTCCATTTTTGACAAGTTCGACCCACTCCGTTTCCTTCCTGAGTACAATGCACGGACGGGAGAAGAAATGACTCTCCTTCTGAACCCCTCCGGAGTCGGTTATGATCATGCATGCCTTCTTCTCGAGCAGTATCATCTCAAGGAAGGAGACAGGAGGCACGATCATTATCAGGGGATGGTCAGAAAGGCCGGCATACAGCTCCGGAGCACGGTTGCGAAGGGCGATCATGGTCCTCGGATGAAGCGGCATGACCATTGGCATGCTGTTCTTCTCCGCCAGATCCTTCAACGTGCTGAAGATGGCAGTGAGCCTGGCAGGGTCATCTGTGTTTGAGTCGCGGTGTATTGTCACCAGCACAAAGTTGTTCTCTGTCAGCCCCAGGCCGGATAGAAAACCCTGTTTCTTCCTCTCTGCAAGGTCTGCATAAAAGAGGCTGTTGTCATACATTATATCGCCGGTAAGGAAGACCCTCGGGTTATTGATGTCGTACGGTGCAATATTTTCCGGGCGGAAGCCTTCGGCCATCAGGTTCTTGAACGCAGCGTTGGTGGGCGCTACCAGCAACGTGGAGGCGTGGTCCGCCATGATGCGGTTAAGCTCCTCGGGCATCGACTTGTTGAATGATCTCATGCCGGCCTCGATATGAACCACCGGAAAGTGCTGTTTGGATGCAGCCAGGGCAGCGGCAAGGGTGGAGTTGGTGTCACCGTAGATGATGACACAGTCGGGCTTCTCATTCATGATCACATCCTCAATGCGCTCCATGATCATTCCCGTCTGGCGCCCATGCCTGCCTGATCCCACCTGGAGGTTATGATCAGGCATCCTGATCTCAAGCTCATCAAAGAATACGTCAGAGAGCTCCCGGTCATAGTGCTGGCCTGTATGAATCACCACCTCGTCAATCTCGCCTGCGAATTCCCCGGCTATGGCGCGACTGATAGCAGAGGCTTTGATAATCTGGGGTCTGGCCCCTACGATGTTAAGAACCTTCAGTTTTTTCATTTAGCGTAATTTACAGCTCTGGTCTCCCTGATGACAGTGATTTTTATCTGTCCGGGATATGTCATTTCGTTCTGTATCTTACGTGCTATTTCAAAAGAGAGGTTTTCCGTGTCCTTATCCGTCACCTTGTCTGCCCCCACTATCACCCTCAGCTCTCTTCCGGCCTGGATGGCATAAGTCTTAGTCACTCCCGGGTAAGAGAGGGCGACTGACTCAAGCTCATTGAGCCTCTTGATGTATGATTCTATGACCTCGCGGCGTGCGCCGGGACGAGCGCCTGAGATGGCGTCGCATACCTGCACGATGGGTGCAATGAGTGTGGTCATCTCTGTCTCGTCATGGTGCGAACCTATGGCATTGATAACCTCGGGCTTCTCCTTGTACTTCTCAGCCAGTTTCATTCCTAGCACTGCATGCGGCAACTCGGGCTCGTCATCGGGCACCTTGCCTATGTCATGCAGCAGTCCTGCCCTCTTCGCCAGCTTCGGGTTAAGGCCAAGTTCGGCTGCCATGATTGAGCAGAGGTTGGCCACCTCGCGTGAGTGCTGCAGCAGGTTCTGTCCGTATGATGAGCGGTATTTCATCTTGCCCACCAGCCTGATAAGCTCAGGATGAAGACCGTGAATGCCCAGGTCAATTGTTGTCCGCTTGCCTATTTCCACAATCTCCTCTTCCACCTGCTTACGGGTCTTCTCCACTATCTCCTCGATGCGTGCCGGGTGTATACGGCCGTCTGTAACGAGCTGGTGAAGCGCCAGGCGCGCTATCTCGCGCCGTACAGGGTCAAATCCCGAAAGCACAATGGCTTCCGGTGTGTCATCGACTATTATCTCGACCCCGGTGGCTGCCTCAAGGGCACGTATGTTACGTCCCTCGCGGCCTATGATGCGCCCCTTGATCTCATCAGAGTCAATATGGAAGACGGTTACGGCATTCTCTATGGCTGTCTCTGCCGCCACACGCTGTATTGCCATTACGACTACACGCTTGGCCTCCTTGGTGGCAGTCATCTTGGCATCATCCATTATCTCGTTGATGTAAGACATGGCGTCAGTTCGCGCCTCTTCCTTCAGTGATTCCATCAGCTGGTTCTTGGCGTCGTCGGCCGACAACCCGGAGATGGTCTCCAGCTGTTCAACCTGCTGGCGGTGCATCTTTGAAAGTTCCTCCGACTTCTTGTCGAGCATTTCCATCTGCTGCGTCAGGCTTTCCCTGATTGAGTCAGCTTCGTTTTTCCTTCTCTGTGTCTCTTCCAGTTTCTGTGACAGGGCAAGCTCTTTCTGCTTGATCCTGTTCTCGGCCTGGGTTATGCGGTTGTTCCGCTCATTGATGACCTTCTCATGCTCGGCCTTGAGCTGAAGAAAACGCTCCTTGGCCTGGAGTATCTTTTCTTTCTTGATCACCTCGGCCTCTGTTTCGGCTTCGGAAATGATCTTCTTCCTTCTGTTGCGCAGCAGCAGTTGCCACAGGTAAAATGACAATCCTGTTCCTGCGATAAGGGCTGCCCCGCCAATGGCGATACACAGCCCGGTTGTTATATTTCCTATGATCATAATGTTTTAAGTATATTATATAAAAAAACCCGCAGAGTTCCTCCAACTTTTAAAAAACCCCATATCTACATGGTTAGAGCGGCCGTCTTGCTTCGAACTTCCACTGTCACGCGTGAGCGCGATCCCGGCGAACCGGGCTGAGGCCTGTCCTAGGCACTACAAGACCAACTCCAAAGTACAAATTGTTGAGTTTCCAAAACGAATAGAGAAACAATGCGGGCAATATCCTGCTATTTTAAAGAACGCGTATCTGCTTTTTCGACAGACAGAGGTTGATCTTTTCGGACAGGTCCTTCAGACCTTCTTCCAGCGATAAATCTTCCTCTTTCTCCTCAATTTCTATGAGCCTGATAACGTATTGGAGGGCAGCCATTGCCAGAAAATCCTGTATATCCTTGTCAACGTAGCGCTGCTTGTACTGAAGCACTTTTTCGTTGATCAACCGGGCTGCTTTCCGGATACGTTCTTCATTGTCACTTTCCACCTTCAACGGATAATACCTGTCGGCCACATTAACCCTGATCGAAAGCTTATCATCCATTGTTATATAATTATCTGTCTAAAAGAGCAATACATTTATCTATCTCCCGCACAAGTTCACTAACTCTCTTCCTTGCGGTAACAGCGTCTTCACCGTTACCCAGGATTGCACCCGAGAACTTAGCTCTTTCGTATCTTGTCTGAAGCTCCTTTACTTCTTCATTTTTTTCCGCCAGCTGCCGTTTGACTTCTGACAGTTCAGTTCTTAAACCAGCCGACAGTTCAACCAGTTTTTCATGCTCTGCAACCAGGGCTTCCACTGATCTTCTGAGCAAAAGATACTCCTCATATCCCTTTGCATTCATGCCTGTCAACTATAATACAAAAGTAACATTTCTTTTGCTCTTTTCAAAAAAAGATGGCATTAAGTTTGCGCTTTAAGGGCATAACTTTAGTTTTGCACATCTGATGATGTCATGAATAAAAAATCTATACTTTTTGCTGCTGCAATAACATTTGCCGCCAACATAAGTTCACAATCCCCTGACAAGGAGCTGTTCGTTTCTCCCCTGCGCGATGTGCCCTCACTCTCTGCCAGCTTTGCAGAACTCAGAAGTGATCATTTTCACTCCGGCCTTGACTACAAGACAGGCGGTGTGACCGGGAAAGAGGTGCTTGCCGCAGATGAGGGCTATGTTTACAGGATCGCAGTCAGTCCGACAGGCTTCGGAAAGGCTGTCTATGTAAGGCATCCTTCAGGATATTCATCTGTCTACGGGCATCTCAGAAGCTTCAGGCCTGATATCGAGGAGTATGTCAAGGCCAGGCAGTATGAGCAGAAAAGCTTCAGCGTCTCTCTCTTCCCGCAGCGCGATCAGTTCAGGGTAGCCCGCGGAGAGGTGATAGCGTGGTCAGGGAATACGGGGGGCTCTTCAGGTCCTCACCTCCACTTTGAGATACGTGAATCGTCAAGCGAAGACGCTGTCAATCCCCTGATGTTCGACCTGGGTGTCAGTGACAGGGTCAGGCCTGTCATAGATAAGATTATCCTCTATCCTCTCTCTCGAAACTCATCAGTCAACAACAGCAGGGGCAGCAGGACTCTCAGGGCAGTCTCTCTGAACGGATCATACGGGGTTGCCCCGGGGGATATCCCGGTCATCTATGGAGAGACTGGCATCGGGATCAAGTGCTGGGACAGCTTTGACAACAGTACCAACAGGTGCGGCATATTTACGATCGAGATGGTGGTTGACGGCCTGAAGGTCTACGGTTTCACAGCCGACCGGTTTGCCTTCAGTGAGTCGAGGTATATAAACAGCCACATCGACTATGCCGCAAAGACCACCGGCAATGAATACATACACAGGCTCTTTATACAGCCGGGAAACAGGCTCTCGATGTATGACGGCCATGTCAGGCGCGGAGTTCTCAGGTTCAGTGATGATGGTGAGCATGAGATTAAAATCACTGTAACAGACAACCACGGAAACAAGTCGTGGATCACATTCAGGGTCAGGTCGGTATCCCAGCCTCCCCTCCCGCCCGCAGAGGTCACATGCAGCAAGATCCTCCCCTACGGTAAAGCCTCCGACTTCACTGCTGACGGAATCAGGATCAGCTTTCCTGCAGGTTCATTATATGACACTCTCTTCTTCGATTACAAGGTCAGGAATCACACCCGCACCTTCCTCTCGCCGGTTCATTCCGTACATAACGAAAATGTAGCCGTGCACGACAGATACAGGCTCTCGGTCAGGCCTGACACGGTGCCCGCAGGCAGGGAATCAAAACTCTGCCTTGCACAGGTAAGCAGCAAAGGCATCCCCTCCTACACCGGCGGCGAATTCAAGTACGGCTTCGTCAGCGGCGATGTTAACAAGCTGGGCGACTATGCTGTCACTATTGACACCGTGCCCCCGGTAATCAAACCATCGTTTGTCAAAGGGGCAAATCTTATTGGAAGACAAGCGTTTACGGTAACAATAACCGATGAATTCTCAGGCATCAGGAGCTATGAGACACTGATAGACGGCACGTGGGCCCTGGCAGAGTATGATGCCAAGAACAACCTGCTGATATACAGGCCGGAGAAAGAGTATATCAAAGAAAACACCCTTCACCTGATGGAGCTCACGGTTACGGATAACCGGGGCAACAGATCAGTGCTGAAGAGTGAATTCAAATGGTAATTCTCTCAGAAAAGCTTTTCGGGATAAACCCCCGCATCAACCATCTTCCTGATGCCCTCAACCACAAAGGGTTTGTCCTCCCTGTAGGTTACTCCAAACCACCGGCTGTTGCTCCTCAGAATCTGAATGGTGATCTCTCCCTTCTTTACGAATTTATCCAGGGATGTCGGGATGTCAAGCTCGGCCTTCGGGTCGGAAATCCTCTCCCTCAGGAAATTGCCGAATTCCATATTCAGATACTTATAGCATGAAGGCTTGAAGCCAAAGAGGTTCATTGAGACTATCTCGTCACCGGTATACTGGTTGATTTTCCCTTCAGTGTCAGGGGCAAAGATGCCATCAGGCCTCTTCTCTATCCCCCGTGTCTCTACAATGTTAACCAGAAAGCCGTCATCGCTCACCTTGCAGATTCCCCGGTTAACATGCCCGTGATCAGAGAGGGTGTTACCCAGCCTGTATCCGACTATGCAGAAATTTGCGTCATCCTTGTCCCTGGTAAGGAAGTCATAAAGCACCTTGAATGAGTCAACGCCGTAATAGTCATCTGCGTTGATCACGCCGAACGGTTCGTGAATCTTGGGCTCAGTAACAAGGATGGCGTGGCTTGTCCCCCAAGGCTTCTGCCGCCCCTCCGGCACATGAAAGCCTTCAGGCAGGTTCCCGAGCTCCTGGAAAACATAATCAATCTCAATTACATTCTTAAGTCGTTTGACAAAAGTCTCCTTGAACTGCTCCTCAATATCACGCCTTATCACAAAGACGACCTTGCCAAAACCGGCTCTCTTTGCGTCATAAATTGAATAGTCGATGATCGTTTCTCCCGAAGGTCCGACCTGGTCAAGCTGCTTGTTGCCGCCATATCTGCTGCCCATCCCGGCAGCCAGTACCAATAATGTAGGTTGCATGCGATTTATGTTTTAGATCACACAATTATACCTAAATATTATGTACTTTCAAAGCCTCGAATTAAAGATTTGTCGTTTCTGGTAGAAATATGCGTTGACTCGGTTGAGTCTGCCACTGTTGCCGAAGCTGCAGGAGCCGGGAGGATAGAGCTCTGTTCCTCTCTTTCCGAAGGCGGAGTGACACCCAGCGCCGGCCTGATCGAATCAGTAAGACGAAATATCGGCATAAAGGTGCACGTCCTGATCAGACCCAGGGGCGGAGATTTTCTTTACAGTGACAATGATTTCAGTGTGATGCGCCGTGATATAGAAATTGCAGGTGAATACGGCGCCGACGGCATCGTGACCGGTTTGCTTAACAGCGACGGTACTGTGGACGTGGAGCGCACTGCACTCCTGACCGAATATGCTGCTCCCATGAGCGTCACCTTCCACAGGGCGTTTGACATGTGCCGCGATCCGAAAAAAGCTCTTGAAGATATTGTCTCTGCCGGCGCGGCACGGATACTGACCTCGGGACAGGCAAGGACAGCCATTGAGGGGGCCCAACTGATAAAGAACCTGTGCGCAGAATCAGCCGGTAAAATAACTGTTATGCCCGGAGGCGGAATTGACGAGTACAACATTGCACTCCTGGCAGGAACAACAGGTGCCAGGGAATACCATCTCTCAGGCCGCCGCCAGAGAGAGAGCAGGATGACGTTCAGGAGAAAAGGAATATATATGGGCGACCCCCGTCTGCAGTCGGAATATACCATCAAAAGCGCCGATGCCGAACGCATCAGGGCCATAATTATGATTCTCAAGGGTGTTGTTTTTTAATTAAAGATGTTATTTTTGGAACCTGTTCCGTGGAGACAAAAATCATACGGAATGCAATAATTGTTTAATATTCAGTAACTTAAAATAAACAGACAGATATGAAAAGGATCACAGCACTGATGCTGACCCTGCTCTTCTCCCTTTTTCTGGTTTCAGAGAGAAGCATGGCCTGCACGAACTTCCTGGTAACCAAGGGAGCCACCAAAGACGGCTCCACAATGATAACCTATTCAGCTGACTCACACGTTCTGTACGGTGAGCTCTACTACTGGCCGGCAATGAAGTACAAGCCGGGAACCATGGTAGATGTCTACGAGTGGGATACGGGCAAATTCCTTGGCGCTATTGAGCAGGCCCCCGTCACCTTCTCCGTTGTGGGAAACATCAACCAGTATCAGGTGGCCATCGGAGAGACAACCTACGGCGGACGCAGCGAGCTGCACAACCCTGACGGGATAATCGATTACGGCAGCCTGATCTACATTGCCCTGCAGCGTTCGAAGAACGCCCGCGAAGCAATCTACAACATGGTAACCCTGACTGAAAAATACGGGTACTGCAGCTCAGGTGAATCATTCTCCATCTCAGACCCCAACGAGGTATGGATCATGGAACTGATAGGCAAGGGACCAGGCAAAAAGGGACTGGCATTTGTTGCCCGCATGATACCTGACGGATACATTTCAGGCCATGCCAACCAGGCAAGGATAACCACCTTCCCGCTTGCCAACGGCACTACCTCAATCACCTCAAACGAGATTGACAAGGTTTTCAATCCCGCGGTGGAGACCGTATATGCCGCTGACGTGATGGATGTGGCACGCGGCTTCGGATGGTATGACGGCGCTGACGCAGACTTCAGCTTCAGCGACGTATATGCACCGGTCGACTTCAGCGCCGCTCGCTTCTGCGAGGCTCGCGTATGGTCAGGATTCAACAAGGTCAACAGCACCATGGGAGATTATCTTAACTATGCAATGGGATATGACCTTCATAACAGGATGCCGCTCTGGATCAAGCCTGACAGGAAACTCGGCGTGGAGGATGTAATGGGCCTGATGAGAGACTATTATCAGAACACCCCCATGGACATGACAAAGGATGTCGGTGCCGGCCCCTACCTCAACACCGTAAGATGGAGACCGATGAGCTGGACAGTTGACGGCCAGTCATACCTTCACGAGAGGGCGATCGCAACACAGCAGACCGGCTTCTCCTTTGTAACACAGTCGCGCAGCTGGCTTCCTGACCCTGTCGGCGGTATTATATGGTTCGGCGTTGACGACACCTACTATACCGTCTATACCCCGATGTACTGCGGCATCACCTCCGTTCCTCACTCATTTGCGGTGGGCAACGGCGACATAATGACATACAGTGCCGATGCAGCCTTCTGGGTCTTCAATGAGGTTACAAACTTCGTATACAGCCGCGCCAGCGTCATGACACCGGACCTGCAGGCAAAACAGAAGGAGCTTGAACAGAAATATTTCAGGGAGACGGCTGAGATAGATGCCAAAGCGGCCGAACTCTTCAAAAGCACCGCAAAAGGCTCCGCAAAAAAGGGAACCGACATGATAACAAGTTACTCAGTCACTGCGGGAGATAATACCGTCAAAGAGTGGAGGGAATTGTACAAACATCTCTTTACCAAATATATGGATGGCAATGTAAAGACCCGCAGAGCCCTTCCGGAAGGCTATAAGTATGTCACTCCCGAGGTAAAACAACCGGGTTATCCCCAGGAATGGCTGATGAGGATCGTCCTCGACGCAGGTGAAAAACTGAAGGTACCGGCCGGCGCAGGTCACTGATCTGTACTGATTTTGCAATAATTAATTTGCAGATAATAAAAAAATATTTGTACCTTTGCGACCTGTTTTAAAAGAGTAGAGATCATATAATTTATTTGCGCGATGGACTTAATGAAAGTAGTTGAAAAGGAATACGCTACCAGCAATGAGTTCCCGAAATTCAGGGCCGGGGACACAGTTACGGTACACTATAAGATAAAGGAAGGTAACAAGGAGAGGATACAGCAGTATCGCGGTGTTGTCATCCAGAGATCAGGAGGAAACGGCATGACTGCCACCTTTACGGTCCGCAAGATGTCAGGTAACATCGGAGTGGAGAGAATTTTCCCGGTGGTATCGCCCTTCATTGACAAGATCGAGGTAAACAAGTACGGCAAAGTGCGCAGGGCACGCATCTTCTACCTCCGCAACCTCACGGGCAAGAAGGCCCGCATCAGGGAGAAGATCTTCTAGACCTTACAGAAACACGGAAAAGCCACTGCAGAGTGGCTTTTTTTATGCTGGCAGGCAAATGCAAGGACCAGGCAGATGCAAATACCAGACAGATACCCGGACCAGGCTGATGCAAATGCCAGACAGATACCCGGACCAGGCTGATGCAAATACCAGACAGATGCACGGACCAGGCTGATGCAAATACATGGCAGATGCAGGGACCAGGCAGGCGCAACATTACTGACTCATGCCTGAGTCACAAAAAAGAGGGGTGCTCCGGTGCACCCCTCCTTCGAATAGGGTTGTCAAACCATCAAATGGACTAGTACGCTGTATTCTGTGGGTTCCAGTTGCACCACCCGGATGTCCAGTCCTGTGACCCGAAGGCCCCCCTGTAGGTAGTCGGGGTAAAGAATGTATCAGTAAGTCTTGAATTGGTAAATGAAGCACCTGACAGGAGCACAGAGCCTGCCGGAGGCAGTAAGGCCGGTGAGGTGAGGCTGATAAGCGACGATCCGATAATGTCAGCCACAGTCAGATTATCGACATTGCTTCTTGAAGCAGCCCTGAAATATGCCTCGTGTTGCGCAACCGTGTAAGGCACTGCTACGGTTCCTGTCTTTTCCACATAGTTGGTGGTCATCCCTGCAAGTATGGTATTCTCTATCTGTAATTCATTTGCATCGGCACGGGTGGGTGAATTGCCCTTCTGACCGTCAATGGAGAGTCCCTGCGGAAAACCGGCAAATACCGAGTTGTAGACTGAGGTCATGGTGCCCCTTCTCAGGTGCAGCGCCTTTTCATGCTTGGTTTCAGCAGGAAGTGTTGCTGTCACGGTGTAAGGTCCGTATGCGGTGATATTTGAGAATACGGGAGAGGTAAAAGGTGTCAGAAGTGAACCGTCGGCATCATTGTCGCTTTCAAAACTGTTTGATCCCGACTGGTCGGATTTGGCGGGATCCTGGAGAATGAACCCGAACTGTATCTTACCGCTGTAGCCGTTGTCAGTGTCAAAACCGTCATCAAGGCCTCCAAAAGCAACTATATGCTTAAGATTGACATTTCCGCCAAACCATTCGAAAGAGTCGTCTCCCGAATATGATACCTGGATATGGTCTATAACGGTGGCTTTTCCAACCGAATAAAGAGTGAGACCGTTGATTTCGCTGTTTGAAGTTGTGGAAAGGGGAATTCCCGGGAACTCTATCCTTACAAACTGCAGCACACCTGAGTTGTCATTATCATCGGTGCCGCCATATTTTGATCCGATTCCTCCCTCTGCTATGCCTACTCCGGTACCGTCATCATGCTTGTTGGTCTTGGCATTTCCGCACAGGACAATACCGCCCCAGTCGCCTGTGGCTCTCTGGCCTGCCGGCTTGTCAGAGGTGAAGACAATTGGTTTGGCCTGGGTTCCGGCTGCCAATATCTTAGACCCTCTCTCTATGATAAGAGTTGCCCTGGTGTTTGACACGCCCTTTATCAGAGTACCGGGTTCAATTGTCAATGTGGCATTGTTCTTCACATAGACAAATCCTGAAAGCATGTATTTTGCCTGTGCATACCATTTTGTATCGGAGGTGATGTCTCCGGAGACAGTAATGACCTGCCCCGTTGACGGAACTACTGTAACCTCACATGAGGCAGTGTAGATAGGATTTTCAGCTGATGCAGCTGATATGGTGGCTGTACCAAGGGCAACTCCTGTTACCACACCGCCGCTGACGGTGGCAACTAAAGCATTGCTGGTGGTCCATGTTACGTCCTTGTTGGTGGCATCGACCGGATCAATGACGGGCATGATCGTTGCAGCAGCGCCAACCTGAACGGTGACCTCCTGCTGGTCAAGGGTAAGAGCCGTAACCGGTATGTCTTTCTCGCACGAAGCTGCGGCTGCCACTATGGCGCCCAACACCAGTACCCTTACAGTTCTTGAAAAAATGTTTGTTTTCATAATTAAAGATTTGGTTTTTAAATAGTTGCTTGTTTTTTGTCAAAATTTGACCGAAAGGCCCAGGGAATACTGTCTCCCGGGATAATATGATTTTGTGTTCTGTGTCCTGTCAAATGCCTTGGTGCCGTCGCCGCCGTAGTATGTCATGTCGACCACCGTATTTACATTCTGCTGATAAACCACCTGTTCGCCGAACAGATCCTTGATGCCCGCCTTCAGCTCCAGATTCTTGCCGATCTTTTTGCTGAAAGCCAGGTCAGCCTCATTACGCGACATCTCATAGATGTCAGGTATGCTCTCCCATTCATTGGGTGAAGGTCTGCCTACCGCAATGATCCTCTTTCCGATACGGTTATAGACAAAGCTGGCCATAAACCCGTGCTCAGGTTTCTGGTAGAAAAGGCCAATGTTTACGATGTAAGGCGACTGCCCTTGCAGGGGCCTGTCAAATGCCACTGAACTCTGTATCAGAGAAAGGTTTATAACAGCTGTGAGATCTTCAAGCCTTTCGCTGATGAAGCCCAGGGTCTTGCGTGCCTCAGTCTCAAGTCCGATGCTGTATGCCGAACTGATATTGTCAAATGAGAATTGTGACGGGTTATTTCCCCTGATCGCCACCTCAATCGGATTTGTGAAGTTCTTGTAGAATATCCCGACGTTGAATGTTTCGTTGTTACCGGGATAGAGTTCATACCTTATATCAAAGTTGTGAATGTAGGCCTGTTTGATATTTTCATTTCCGTAAATCCCGGCATTCTGATCAAAATCCACGAAGTAAAACGGAGCCATCTCCCTGAATTCAGGCCTGTTGATTGACATACCGTAGGTGAAACGCAACAGGCTCTTCGATGTAAGATTATATGCGAAGTTTGCAGACGGGAAAAAGTTAATGGTATCACGGACAATATGTACCGGGGTTGTCGTACCCTGCCGGTAACTTGACAGCTCCTGCCTGTCCTTTTCCACCCTGAGACCCAGCGATAGGTCAGTGCGCACGCTGAATTTGAACCTGAAATTCAGGTATCCGGCCAATATGGCCGACGAAGCATCATAGGAGTCGGAGAGCGCAGTAATCTCCTTCAGTTTCAATCCGTCAGTCAGATTTATGTTCTCAGGAACAAGTATCTCATTGACAGGGAGCGATGAGTATGGAAACGATGAGGCCTCACTGCCCATGGCATACCCGAAATTACGGGCATTGAAAGATCTCTGCCTTGCCTCAGCCAGTACTCCTGTCTTGAACTCGGCATCAATTGCTCCCATTTTGAATTTCTGAGTGAAATTGAGGAGTCCCGAAATGTTGTCCTCATTAAGATCGATCCACATCCTCGATATTGAGGAGAGATCCGGATTGCTGCCAAATAGAAGGATATAAGGTGAGGTTTCTCCGTCATTGCTGATGTACCTGAAGCGCCTGATGTCAGGCTCCTCTCTCAGTGACAAGGAATAGCCTGCAGTGAAATCGAGGATGGTCTTTCCTTCATTGAAAAGCTTTTCTCCTCCAAGCTGGCCGGAGTAAATGAGCCTGTTGCTGTATTTGGTTTCACCTGCCGAGACATACCTTCCGTTGTTATACCAATCCTGCCCTTCCCTCGTCGTCACCCTGGAATTTGAAGTGCTTGTAAAGAAATTCCTGAATTCCAGCCTGAGTCCTTCTACCGGATAAAAAGTCCAGTTGTGCATCAGACCTACTCTTGCGGTGGTACTGTACTGCCTGTCGTGAAGTTCGTCAAGGATACCCGGAGTATCATAGGCAAAATTATATATGGAGTAATTGTTGTTAAGGATCTCGTTATAGGTGTTGGAGTAGCTGTATGTCAGCGATGTGACGTTCCCTGCAATGAAATTTCCCTTCCCAAACCTGCGGTTTATTCCGAGGGCAAATTTCTGGTCCGGCAGCGCAGTGACGGGCACACCCTCCCATTCGTTGTTGAGGCTGCGTCCCACCTCTGTCACCCTGTTACGGATTTCAGGATTGGTAGCACTTTCGTAAGTATCGAGATGCGCAGGCATATTGTCAGGCAGACTCCTGTGAGCGGTTCCCAGTGTAAGCCAGTCGAGATTACTGCCCTCTTCCTTCAGGAAATTGCCGAATGTCGAATACTGCCTGAAGGCGGTGCCGTATGATAATGATACGCTGTTTGCCGAAGGGATACCGGTGGTGGCTATCTTAATGAAGCCTCCGGAATAGTCGGCCGGAAGTTCTGCAGTGGGAGATTTAAGTATAAAGATGTTCTCAATCATTGAAGAAGGTATAAGGTCGAATGAGAAAGACCTTGTGTCAGCCTCCAGGCTCGGTGCCGAAGAGTTGTTAAGCCATACGTTGTTATACCTTGCTGAAAGGCCCCTGACAACAATGAACTTGTCGTCCACGATGGAGACCCCCGGCAGGCGCCTGACAACCTCTGATGCATCCTTGTCCTGTGTGCGGCTTATCAGCTGGGCTGAAATGCCTGAGACAACCACAGGGCTGCTCTTGATGTTGCTCATGACCGAAACTTCGCTGTCATTCCTTTTTGTTGCCACAACGACGATATCGTCGAGCTCAACTGACTGGTCGGCCATGGAGGCGGTTACTTCTGTAACACCACCGGCCTTAACCTCGACGCCCTCAATTGTAATTGGTTTGTAGGAAATAAATGAGAGAGTGAGATTGTATCTCCCGGGAGCCACTGAAGAAATGGTGAATACTCCGTCGGCATCTGTTGATGCTCCTCTGAGCGTGCCCTCAATGACGACATTCACTCCTGGCATCGTTTCTCCTGTTGCTCCATCCTTCACCACGCCGGTAATAGTGCCGGTGGTTGTTTGTGCATTGCTAACAATGGTGGTGGAGAAAAACAAGATGATAAGAATTTTAATTGTTAAATTTTTCATTTCGATGGTTGACATTTAATACGGCACAAATTTCCCCCTGACTTGTTACAGCACGGTAACAAACCGGTTACGAAATGATGACATAAACATTACAGGAATGTTACACGGAACAGCCTGGAATAAAAAAAGAGGCCCTTGGACCTCTTTTAATCTGATTGTTATGAATGCGGTTATTTCAGCAGTTCATCAGCCTTTGCCTTTGCTTCGGCAAGCATGCTGTCAGCCTTTGCATTGGCCTCCGTCACCAGCTGCGTTGCCCGCCTGTCAGCCTCTTTATTGAGTGTCTCCGCTGCTTTCTTTGCTACCATAACTGCAATGGAACCTTTTGGTTCAGCATCCTTAATCAGCTTTTTCCCCTGCAGGTCAGCCTCCTCGCGTATTACCGAGGCTGATTTTTCCGCCTCCTTGCGGATCATATCCGCCTTCTCTGTCGCCTCCTTCAGTATCTTGTCAGCCTGTTCCCTGGCAGCCTCATTGACCGTTTCAGTGACCTGCTCAGTCACTGCGGTGGTCACGGCACTGACAGCGCTGACCTCTCCGCTGCTGCCGCCGATGCCTGCAAACAGTGGGGTAATTACCGGTTCAAGGAATGTACCCCCGACCTTCAGGTTGATCTTAATGATCTCCGGCGTTTCGACTTTCAGTCCCAGCGCCGAGAGCTGGGAAGAAAAGGCTCCCATGAGAGCTGCTGCCGACGCACCAAGCTCCGCGCTGGGAATCTCCGTTTTTATCAGGTAATTGATTGTCCGGTCAAGACCCTGATCACCGGCGACATTCAGTTTTATGTTGCCCAGTCTGGTATCGAAGGGTTTCACAAACAGCCTGCCGTTATTGATAATGAATGTTGCCTTGAGATCTTTGATAATGTTAGTGTAGGCCTGATCCATCTTAAGCACGCTCTTGATCATGTTAAAGGATTTTGATTCCAGGATCTGAACCGCATCCGAGCTGATCCCTCCGCTGGCTGACATTGTGTTTATAAGCGGCATCATGTTGCTGCCCAGGATGCTGTTGAAATCCATCCTCACCGTCACGTTTCCCCCCAGTCCTGCCGCTGCCGGAACAAGCTGGCTGACAGTATTGAAGGTGTTGAATGCCTCCTTGATACTGATTGCACTGATCAGCATATCTGCATCAACAAGAGGTTTAAGCGTGTCGCGCGTGTCGTAGGCTGCGTTCATCAGGATTGATCCACCGAGTGCATTCATGCCTGTCTCGCTTAACGTGACCACTCCGTCACGGACGAGTATTTTGCCTTTGACATCAGTGGCAGAAAGCTTACCGTATGCCAGCCTGTCAACCGCAGCATCAAAGGCAAAGTCGATGTTATCCGGGATACGGATCACCTCCAGTGCGGTCGTATCGCTCTCAGTGGTGTCAGAAGGGAGGATATCAAGTATCTCATTCAGGTCAACCATTTTTGATCTCAGCGACAGATTGCCCTTGATCGTTCCGTCGGAAAAGATATATGGTATATAGTTCTCCAGCCTGCCGGAGAGGGCAAAATCGCTCTTATCCCCCATTGTTGCTGTCATACCGGTCATCTCTGCAAAAGCGGGATTGAACACAAAAGCTGCGCTGCTGATCTTAAGAGCCGGCATGTCAATCATTGTCATGGACATGTCAGATAATTCTTAGGTTCCCCGCAGCCCTGAACTGATCGTACGCTTTGTTCTCCAGCATTGACATCCTGCCGGCCATATCCACCGAAAGGTCAATCAGGCCATTGATTGTAATGCTGTCAAGCGGTATGGCCTGTTGCAGCTTTGCCAGATCGATCTTTCCTTTGGCTATAACCGCTATCGAAGGATCACTCATCGGTGTGGCCAGTCTGAAGGTCATGTCAAATGGATTTCCGGAAAGCTCAAAGTGAAAACGGCTTACATCAACAACGGTGTTGTCCATCTCCTTCCCGTCGGTCTGCACCTTGCCGTTAATATTGATATCTGTGATCTTTCCGGGAAGGTCAGGATAGCTTATCACACCATCCTTTACCTCCAGGCCGGCAGTGATGTCCGGCAGGGTGCTGTCGGCAGAGCTGTAGATCCCCTTTATTGCACCATCGAGGGTAAAATTCCCTGTAGCCTTCAGTTCTGCAAAGTCCTTTTTATAAAAGGCCGGTATAAGCGACAGCAGTGATTTGAAAGAGGTCTCAGGAGTGCTGAAGATCAGGTCGAGGTCTATATCCTCTTCAGGCATGGTGACCGTACCGGAAAAATTAAGAGCTATATCGTTTATTTTCAACAGATTATCCCTTAGTGTGAATTTCATGGAATCGAGAAGGGCATCGATCTCTGCCTGGAAGTTCATTTTAGCGTCTTTCAGATAAGGCATCTTACCCATTGTGAAGTCAACGTTACCGGCAGCGAGTTCCATTACAATACTGGTTCTGGAAGCCGCCATGTTGCCTGACAGGATGAACTCCAGCTCTTCCAGAGCGGCAGCCATGTCTGACTCCCGGTCGGAATAATAAATCCGTCCGTTGGTGACGCTCAATTTATTCAAAGCCACCTGTAAGGCCTCTTCACCTGTTGTCGCCAAGGTATCTGTCCCAACCCCTTCGGGGGACTCTTTAATTATATCCCAGTTCGCCATCCCGTCTTCGAGGACAATTGCATTTACCATGGGCTGATCAATGGTTATTGACCTGATCTCATATCCCCCGTCGCCGAAAAGGCTCCTGAGGTTGAATACCAGAGAGAACGACTTCACTGCCGCAAGGGTGTCTCCCTCGAATTTATCAATGCCGGTAACGTTCAGGTCTTTAAGAGTGAATGACGCATTGGGAAAAGCCCTGAAGAGACTCAGTTTATATCCGGTGAAAGAGACCTTTGCATTGACCATTGCATTGATCTCCTTCTCAACCCTTTCCTTTATCTTATCCTTGAACATCACCGGTACTAACAGTCCAGCTGCAATGATCAGCACCAGCAGTGATGCAATTACTATCCCGGTTATTTTCAATCCTTTTTTCATGTTTTTCGGTTTTTCGGTTTTTCCGTCAATGCAACTACCTGCGCCCTGTTTGGTGAAATAGCGTTATCACAGTGTGTAAAATTACGCAATTAAAACAAAAAAATATTTTATCTTTGCACCCTCTAAAGGTCCCGTAGCTTAACTGAATAGAGCATCTGACTACGGATCAGAAGGTTACAGGTTTGAATCCTGTCGGGATCACAAAAAACTATCCTGCGCAAGCAGGATTTTTTATTTTGAAGGAACCTCTGAAGCTTGCTTCAAAGAGGATCCTGAGAAATAAAAAATAACCGCCGCAGGCGGATAGTTTTTTGTCCGGAGCCCCCTCTTGAGGATCACGCCGACGAAGGAGGCGTAATCCTGCATCGGCGGAATTTTTTATTTTGAGTAAGCCAGGGAAGTTCGCTTCCTGCTACCCGTTTATCTCCAGGTCATGAACATATTTGTTGTTGTCCGCCAGGAAGAGCTCAAGAGTAATTGAGAATGGCTTTTTTATGACAACAATCTTCTGATAGGGACTTAACTGTTCCTTGTTTTTTGCCGTGCAGTAATAGAATTTGCACAGTCCGTCAAACTTGTCCTCCCTCTCCTCTGTCAGGTAGACACTCAGTACCAGAGGCTCTGTATTACCGTTCAGGTAATTTGAGATAATGATTTCCCTGTCGCTGATCTCAATTGACCTGACAGTCCTGTCAATTTCAAAGCCACCTTTCCTGATGGTCGCAGAGTTGCTCTTAAATGTCTGCGAAAAGGTGTTTATGCCAATCAGCGAGATTATAATAAACAAAACTGTCTTTTTCATGACTGACACCATTCGGATTTCAACGAATTGAATTTTATGTTTTGACTAACAATTTATCGTGATCCTTTATACGCAGAAATGAACTTTTTGTTCGATTCATCATTGATTTCCAGCTATGATCAGGACACCCCGAAGAGAATTATCACTGTTTTGTAAATCAGGCGGTTTAAATGACTATCTTTGCGCCATGCAGAACGAAATAACTTTTAACGACCGTTTTCCTGAATTAAAAGAGGAGAACATCAAGGCTATGGCCAAACGCAGAGAAGAATATTCACTTCACAGGGATATCAAAGCCAGGGAAGAGAACGAAGCAATTGCCCGGAGGCTCGAGAAAGCAAAAGAGAAACAGGAGTAAGAAATACTCCTCCGGCTCTCTTTTTTAAACCAACATTCATCCGCGATTTTTTCATCTGTGTATTGAGTTATGATAACACTATCTATAATCATATCCGCTGTTATTGTATATCTGGTCAGGCAATTCAAAAAGTGACTTTCGTCCGATCCAGGCAAGGCTGTGCTTGACAAGGGCGCTGACCCTCTCCTTAAAGACAACCAGGGTAGATCTGCATACTTTTATGCAAAGGATTATGATGTAAAGGCCCTACTGACAGCTTACAGCAAGAATTAGATTTATTGACGGCGGGGTAAAAAATAGTAGCCGGTCAAAACAAATATTGATTTAATTTGTAATAAGTTAAATCATTTTAATACCCCGCAAGCATGAAATCATCCGTAATACTACTGATGGCGGCATCAGTCATTCTCATTTCCTTCAAGGCCGATAAACCCGCATACAGGCTTTATGACGCTGAAGGTAAAAACGTGAAATACCAGAAGATGATTGAAACGGTCAGCACGGCCGACGTGATCTTCTTCGGTGAGCTGCACGACAATCCCATTGCGCATTGGCTTGAATATGAAGTCACTGCAGACCTTCATAAAACAACAGGCGACAGGCTGATACTGGGTGCTGAGATGTTTGAGACGGATGACCAGCTTGTGCTAAATGAATACCTGTCAAGGAAGTACGAGGCTGACAAGTTCGAGGCGGAGGTCAAACTCTGGAAAAACTACAAGACAGACTACAAGCCGCTGGTCGAGTTTGCCAGAAAGAACGGTCTGCCTTTCATCGCAACCAACATTCCGAGGAGATACGCTTCCATGGTATCAAGGCGGGGGTTTGAGGTGCTTGACAGCCTTACAGCTGAAGCTAAGGAGCTGATAGCCCCGCTGCCCATATCGTACGATCCGGAACTCAAATGCTACAAGGATATGATGTCGATGCACGGTATGCCGGCCATGGGCGGGAAACCCAACGAGAACCTTCCCAAAGCCCAGGCTGTCAAGGATGCCACCATGGCCCATTTCATCATTAAAAACCTTGAGCAGGGCCGGACATTCATTCATTACAACGGCGCCTATCACTCGGAAAACTATTCGGGTATCATCCATTACCTGAACCTATACCGGCCAGGCATCAGGGTGGCAACCATCACAACCGTTCTTCAGGATGACATCGATTCCCTGAAGCCGGACAATGCCGGACTGGCGGATTTCATTGTGGCCATTCCGGAAACGATGACCCGCACCTATTAGAAAACTGCCCGGGGCAGTGGCGCCGGGCAGTCTTCAGAAAAAACCCTTTTAAATCCAAATCAAGGTTTTGAGAACCAGAGTTTAGTATCCATCTTGTCAGCTCCCTGCCTTGCTATGGCAGCATTCAGATTCTGGCCGTTCTTGCTGTATGCACCGGTTCCGTACTGCATCCTTTCCGGGTAGACACCGTTGATGGATCCCAGCCCATAGATATCAGCATCAGTAACACCATTGGCCAGTTCAGCGGGGTAACCCATCTTCCTGACAATTGCCCAGCCTTCAAAGCCCTCGGTGTATGAATTTATCCATCTCTGTGTTGCGATTTTCTCGAGCTTCTCAGCTGTTGTTCCTGTGGAAATGCTGGCAACTGCCTGTGTCAGGTAAGTGTCGATATCGGCTGTAGCACAACCCCACATAAGCATCGAATGCCTGATACCATCCCTGAAGAGTGCATTGGCATCACCGGTCGCACCGGAGATACCCTTAACGATAGCCTCAGCCTGCAGGAAGTATGCCTCAGCGGTTGTAAGAACCAGCTCCTTGTAAAGGTTGGTGGTGGCTCCCTTTGCGACCACGAAGTAATCAGTGGGTGTACAGAAGAATTCGCGCCTGATAATTGGCTTGATGAAACCGTTGAGCCTGACAGGCTGACCTACAAAGTTCTTGTTGGCTGGCATGGAGAAAACAACCGAGTTGTCAGTGTTCTCATTTCCCGTTTTCGTGAAATCAGCTCCGGCGTCAGTAAGTACGTCGGTGAGGTATGAAATTCGTTTTGGCCATAATGTTGCCTCACTGCCAGATGCCGGCTTGGTAAAAGTGAATGTCCCTCCTGCGGCAGGTTTGACGAACTTCGTCAATCTGGGGTCGTTGTTGTCACGCAGGTTATCGATCATCACCTTGCTTACAGTCCAGCCGCCGCCACTGCCGTAACCACCGAAATCAAGCCATGCGCCGGCATAGGAATCACTGTTCCATTTGCTGATTACATTGTCTTTTGTCATCAGTACGTTATCCGCAGCAGTAGAAAGCAGCGGTGCTGCAAAGCATTGGGTAACAGCTGCTGCTGCAAAATCATCACCCGTAGCGCCATACGCACGAAGTGCAATTCTGAGCTTCAGGGTATTAGCCAGTCTTTTCCATTTCTGGAGGTCACCGGCACAATAAAGGTCATTGCTGCCGAGGTCCTGAACCCCATCCCCCGTTTTTGTATTGGCGCCGATTGTCGTCATTGCATTGTCGAGGTCAGCAATTATGCCCTTATAGATAGACAGTTGAGCATCGTATTTCGGAAGGATAATATCCGGATCTCCGGCTTCCGAATACGGTATCTCACCAAATGTTTCAGTGTACATCTGATAGTAAAGTCCCTTCATGATCAGTCCGACTGCATACATAAGGTCATTTTCAAAATCACCTCCCGGTGCTGTCAGCTTCATGAAATTATCAAGCTGTCCGAAGTAACCTTCATAGAAGTCCCAGGTAGCATCGGTGTATGCGATATTGTAGGTATAACCAAGCTCGTCAGACCACCATGAATAGTTATCACCGAAGGTAAAATAACCGGCAAACCTGTCAGCATGTATGAGCTGGGCTCTCCAGTATGGATAGTTATCGGGCGCGTACAGTTTATACTGAGGGACTGTTATGAAGTACCTCGCACTTGCCTGTTCCGATGTAATTGCATTGGGATCTTTGTTGATTTCCTCAAAATCCTTGGTACATCCAGCCAGTCCAATTGCAATTAGTATTACCAGTAAAATCCTGTATGATTTCATATTTCTCATAGTTAAGAGTTAGAACTTAATACTAACATTGAAACCCACGCTTCTGGCCGTTGGCATCGTATAGAAGAGTACACCCTGGGAGTAGTTGCTCACACTGTAGCTTCCTTCAGGGTCATAGTTTTCAAGCGCCCTGTATAGGAAGAAGAGGTTCCTGCCTGTCACACCTACAGATAATCCCTTGATGAAGGAGTTTGCGATGAACTTCCCTGGCAATTCATAGTTCAGAGCTGCTTCCCTGAGCCTTATATTGGTCTGGTCGAAAACATAATTTTCTCCCACACCCGTATATGATCCCCAGTACTGCTGACCTGTAATGTTTACCGTATTGGCTGTTCCGTCTGCCCTGACGCCATCGATAACCACACCGCCCTCCCGATACTCGAGAGAGGCTTTCGATACGCCGGCAGCGTCAAGACCGGCGTCAGTGCCGGAATAGACCTCCCCGCCAATTCTTGCATCAATCAGGAATCTCAGCGAAATGCTGCCGTAACTCAGGGTGTTGTTCAGACCTCCCACCCAGTCAGGCTGGTAATTCCCCACCAGTTTCTTCTCTGCAGAAGTACGGAAGAGGCCTGCATCCGTAACAACAATCCGGCCGCTCTCGTCTCTCTCATAGGTGGTGGCATATATGTCACCGTAACCACCCCCCACAGTTGCCCAAACCTCAGCCACACCGTTATTAGTGGTGGTAAATATGAAGTTGTCAACTCCTTCGATAAGTTCAACCAGGGAGTTCTTGTTAGTGGACATGTTCAAAGAAATATCCCATGCGAACTTGCCGGTCTGGACGGGAATGCCTCCGATCAGCATCTCGAAACCCTTGTTGGTAATTTCACCTACATTGGTCCTCTCATAACTGTAGCCGGTGGAGGCAGGTATCGGAACATCCATAATCAGGTTCTCCGACCTGATTGAATAAAAGGAGAAATCAGCATATAGTCTGTTTGTAAAGAACCTGAATTCTCCGCCCAGCTCGAGTGAGCTTGTTTGCTCTGGTTTGAGGTTAGGATCCTTCCTGGTCGAAGGACGCGTCAGTATGGTCAATCCGAGGTAACTGTCTCCTGCAGATGAAAGATTGAACGCATTCTGCAGTTGATAAGGTTCGGTATCACTGCCCACCCTGGCCCAGTTGATCCGGAACTTGGCAAGGTCAACTTGTTGGATATTCAAAATCTCATTGAGGAGGACTGAAACGCTGGCTGAAGGATAGAAATATGACCAGTTGTCTTTTGGCAGCGTTGACGACCAGTCGTTTCTGGCGGAGCCTTCAAGGTAGATGAAATCACCGTAACTGATCATTGCCGAGCCATAGAGTGAATTGATCATCTTTTCCTGAAGCGGGTCATAGCTCGGGAGATTGGTTGAGGCACTTTCAAGAGTCGGTTTTGTCGGTATCTTGAATTTTTCGGCATATACACTCATCCCTTCATAGGTCTGGTACATATGGTTTGCACCCAGATTTGCATTGACCTTGATCGTGGTGGATATATCCTTATTAAACATAAGAAGGCCGTCGATGTTTGTTTCACTTGTCCGTGCCATGCTGTTATTCATCCTTCCGCCCGAGTAATACCAGTGACCGTACTGGTTTACCGTCTCAACCTTTTCACTGACGGCATCAGTACCAATCCTGACAAAAGCAGAGAGCCAGTCAGTGAAGTCATAGTTCGCCTTGACGTATCCCTGTATCCTGGTCCTGTTATCGTCATTGATGTCATGCAACTGATACCAGTATGGATTACCGTATGTGGTGCTGGTGTGAGTTCTGACTGCGTATGTTGCAGGATCCTGGTATTTCTCAGGTTCAGGCCCGTAGTCTTCCATAAACATGTTTCTGGGAATCCTGTAGAGCCAGGCAATCACACCCTCGGTACCCATGACAGGCCGGTTATGGGCGTTCTGGAGAAAGTAAGTAACCTTGGCATCAAGGTTGAACTTATCAGTGAGATTTGTGGTGCCCCTCAGGTTGAAGTTATGCCTGGTGAGGTCTGATCCGGGCACCATTGAGTTGGCTTTGGTATTCGAATATGAAAATCTCAGTGTGGACTGGCCGTTCCCGCCGTCAACCGCAATTGTGTTGACGAGGGTTGCGCCGGTCTCAAAAAAGTTACTTACGTTATCGGATTGTGCGCTGTAGGGCCTTGTCTCACCATTCAGGCCGGTACCATAAATTTTTGAAGAACCATCCAGAAGTGAACCCCATGAACCGGAAGTAGCGCGGAGATCACCTATGCTGGCCGGAACATTCCCTCCTGTTCCCTGTCCGTACTCATCCTGAAACTGCGGCAGAAGCAGTGGCGTTTCGAAATTGAAACTGCCCGAATAGGTTATGCCAAGTCCCTTGTTCAGAGTGCCTTTCTTGGTGGTGATCAGAATAACTCCGTTAGCAGCCCGGGAGCCGTAAAGTGCTGCGGCATTGGGCCCCTTGAGAACCGACATCGACTCAATGTCATCGGGGTTAAGGTCCGAAATGCCTGACCCGTAGTCGTTCTTTGAGTACTCCCCAGTGTTGGCTGAACTGGCTGAACCATATCCAGTATTGTCTATCGGAATACCGTCCACCACGTAGAGAGGCTGGTTGTTCCCTGTCAGGGAGTTATTACCCCTGATGATCACACGGGAACTGCTTCCGGGCCCGAAGGTTCCCTGTGTCACAACGACACCTGAAACCCTTCCTGAAAGCGTGTTGACCACGTTCAGGTCCCTTACCCTGGCTACATCGTTCCCTGAGACTTCAGTGACAGCGTACCCGAGCGATCTCTTCTCCCTCGAAATACCAAGGGCGGTAACCACTACCTCATCCAATGCGGTAGTCTGGGATACCAGCACGACATCGATCACACGCTGATCGAGCACCAGGAATTCCTGGCTTTGCATGCCGAGAAATGAGAACACGAGAGTGCCCCCTCTTGCCACAGATATGGAATACTTTCCATTGGGGTCGGTCAGCAACCCATGTGTTGTACCCTTCTCCAGGACAGTAACGCCCGCCAGGGGCATCCCGTCATCGGAGCCGGTGACTGTTCCGGTAACTGTCACATTCTGTGCATTCAATGAGTAAAGTGAAATGCATAGCATAACAATTGCCGTAAGTACCTTACGCAAAAGATTTAATCTTTCCATAGGCAATTTTTTAGGTTAGTTTTCAATACTGAAGCACACCCGCATGGCGGCTTCTGTAAAAAATCTACCTAATATAAGAAATAAATTGACAATTGAAAGGGAAAAGCGAAATATTTAGATACCATTCAGATCTTTTTCATTAGACCTTGCATGGGAACCTGGCTTTACCTGGTGATCAGATCTGCAACTCCTTCAAGTATGTATGAAGGCCTGTAGGGAAACTTGTCAACCGTCTTGAGGGTTGAAATACCCGTCAGTACAAGAAGCGTGTCTATTTCCGATTCTATTCCTGCAATAATATCCGTGTCCATCCTGTCTCCGATGATTATTGTCTCTTCATTTGAGCATCCTATCATCTTGAGGGCAATCCTCATCATCAGAGGGTTAGGCTTGCCTACAAAATATGCCTGGCGCCCGGTGGCCAGTTCAATGGGTGCTATGAGCGCCTTGGTGGCCGGGATAATGCCGTTCTCAACAGGGCCGGTCAGGTCGGGATTGGTGCCAATGAGCTTTGCTCCCTTAATGACAAGGTTGACTGCCTGCTCCAGTTTTTCAAAGCTGTAGCCGCGGGTGTCGCCAACCACCACATAATCAGGATTATAGTTGTTCATCGTGTAGCCTGCATTGTACATGGCATTGATCAGGCCTGCCTCACCTATTATATACGCCGTGCCCCCTGGCCTCTGTGCGGCGAGGAATTGTGCCGTTGCCAGTGCGCTGGTGTAGAATACGTTCTCTTCAAGATCAATACCCAGCCGCAACATCTTCTCCTGAAGCTCCTTGGGGGTCCTCTCACTTGAATTGGTCAGGAACAGGAATTTTTTTCCCTCTTTCTTGAGCCATTCAACAAACTCCGGAACACCCGGAAGAAGCTTGTTTCCGTGATAAATAACGCCATCCATATCACTTATGAAAGCTCTCTTGCTCCTGATCTTTTCAATAATTTCACTGTTTTTCATCATACTGTTTTATGCCGCAAAATTAACATTTACTCGCAAATCAACGAAACCGCGCCATAAAGAGCTGACTCTTCCCGGCCCTGAAAACAATGATTCCGGTTGTTGGAGTTTATTTGTAAAAAGAGTAGTTTTGGATCCTGACCGCCATGTTGGAAGAGGTGCGGCCGGATTATCCATAACCATAATCATAACGAAAAAACGATGACAACAGCTTCAGCAACGGCCCCGATAAGCCGCAGGAACTATATCGTCGGAATGACGGTAATAGCCATCTTCTTTTTTATTTTCGGGTTTGTCACATGGCTCAACGGGATACTGATACCGTTCCTCCGCACAGCATGCGAGCTGACTGACTTCCAGGCCTATTTTGTCACCACGGCCTTTTATATCTCCTATTTTGTGATGTCACTTCCCTCTTCGGCTCTTCTCAAGAAGACCGGGTTCAAGACCGGAATGTCTATAGGCCTCTGGGTTATGGCAGTAGGAGCCCTGATCTTCATTCCAGCCGCCCTTTCGCGCAGTTTCCTGGTCTTCCTGCTCGGTCTCTTTGTCCAGGGCACGGGAATGGCTCTCCTGCAGACTGCCTCGAATCCTTACGTGACCATCATAGGCCCGCGCGAGAGCGCCGCCAAACGAATAAGCATGATGGGCATCGCCAACAAGTTTGCCGGCGCCATCGCCCCCATCATCATCGGCGCCCATATCCTCAAGGACTCCCATATCCTTGATGCGCAGCTTGCCGCCGCCACTGACGCTATGGCACGCGCCGGGATACTTGATCAGCTTGCCACACGCGTGATAAATCCATATATTATAATGGCCGTCATCCTTGTGGCGCTGGGACTCCTGCTGCGGTTTGCACACCTTCCCGAGGTTGACACTGATGCAGAGGAACCATCCGTGGGTGAAACCAATGTCAACAAGACCAGCATCTGGCATTTCCCCCACATGATCCTTGGCGCTGTGGCACTCTTCTTCTATGTGGGCGTGGAGGTGATAGCGGGTGATACCATCATTAGATACGGACAGTCGCTCAGCATAGACATGTCTTCGGCCAAATATTACACCTCCCTGACCATGCTGGGCATGATCCTGGGTTACATCTGCGGTATAATACTTATCCCCAAGGCCCTCTCACAGGTCAACGCACTCAGGATATCAGCCCTTCTCGGGATAGTTTTCACATTCGGTGCGGTTCTGTCACCGGCCTCGGCACAGATAACCATGCCCTTCAGAGACCTGGTCACCTTTGATCCGGTCACCCTTACCATACCTGTCACCGTTCTCTTTGTAGCGCTTATGGGACTGGCGAATGCGCTTGTCTGGCCTTCAATGTGGCCGCTGGCACTCAACGGCCTCGGAAAGTTCACCAAGACGGCTTCGGCGCTTCTGGTAATGGCTGTGGTTGGAGGTGCCCTTATTCCTCTCGTTTATGGAAAAATGGCAGATCTGTTCAGTACACAGGCGGCATACTGGGTCTGCCTCCCCTGCTACCTGATCCTGCTGTACTACTCGATTCACGGATACCGTGTGAAGGGAAGATAAAAGCGCTTTGATGACACCCGATCTCGGAAAGATCTTCGGCTGCTTCCTGGCGAAAGGCGAATTCCGTTCCGGATATTCATTCGGTCCGGGCCACATCCATGATACATACCGCATCAATACTTCCGGAGAAGAGGATGACGATTACATACTCCAGCGGCTTAATACCAATGTATTCAGGGATATACCCAGGCTGCAGGAGAACATGGAGAGGGTCACAAACCATCTCAGGCATAAGATCTCTGAAATACCGGGCAGCAATATCAAGCGGGAATGTCTCACCCTGATGCCTGCAGTGGAGACCGGAAAATCATTTTATACTGATGAGGATGGCAATTACTGGAGGATGTTCATCTTCATATCCGACCACCATTCCTATGAAAGGGTTGACTCTTACGACAAAGCCTATGAGGGTGGAAGAATTATCGGCCGGTTTCAGTCGATGCTTGCCGATCTGCCGGGAGAGCCTCTGTTTGAGACAATACCGGACTTCCATAATATAGCCCGGAGACTGGAAGCGTTTCACCGTGTGATTGAAAAGGATCCGGCCGGGAGAGTATCCTCGGTTACAAAGGAGATCGGGGAGATTGTGAAGCGCGAGGAGGAGATGAAGGTGATTCTCAGGCTGGGGGAAGAGGGCAGGATACCGCTGAGAATAACCCATAATGACACCAAGTTCAATAATATTCTCTTCGACGCCAATGGCAGGGCCCTGTGTATCATCGATCTCGATACCGTCATGCCGGGATATGTTCACTACGACTTCGGCGATGCCATACGTACAGCCACCAACAGGGCAGACGAGGACAGCGAAGACCTCTCCTCGGTATCAATGGACATTGAGATCTACAGGGCTTATGCCGAAGGGTATCTGTCAGGGGCCCGGAACACACTCAACGCGACTGAGATCGAGTACCTGGCCTTCGCTCCAAAACTACTTACCTATATTATGGCGACAAGGTTTCTCACCGATTATATTGACGGCGACAACTACTACAAAATTCGGTACCCGCAGCATAACCTTCAGAGGAACAGGGCACAGATCGCCCTCCTCGCAGATATGGAGGCTCAGTACGAAACAATGGTTCAAATAATCAAAAACATTACAAAATGAAAAGGTCTTTACTGGTTATCCTGTTTGCATCTTTTGCAGTCCTTTCCGCTTATCCCCAGCAGCCGGCAGCTGTCACCGACAGCTCCAGGTACTCTGCCTACTGGTGGCACAGCAAGGACATGTACGATCACCTGCCGGATACCAGGAACGAAATCGTTTTCCTGGGGAACAGCATTACTGACGGAGCTGAATGGTATGAACTCCTGGGAAACAAGAGGATAAGGAACAGGGGCATCAGCGCCGATGTGACCGAAGGCATTCTGCTGCGGCTTGATGCCATAACCAAACTTAAGCCCGCTAAAATCTTCATTATGATCGGCGTTAACGATATCGCACGCAACATGACCACAGGCGAGATCACCGCCAACTACAGGACCATCCTGGAAAGGATCAGAACGGAGAGTCCCAAGACAAAAGTCTTTATTGAAAGCGTTTTGCCGGTCAATCCTGCAACAGGTATGGCACTCAACCACACAAACAAGACCGCACAGATCATGGAGCTGAACGAAAAGCTAAAGGAGCTGGCAACTGAATTCGGACATACCTACATCGATCTTTTCAGTGTAATGGCCGACTCCAATAACCATCTTCCGAGGAAATACAGCATTGATGGCCTGCATCTCTCCTATGAAGGTTACAGGGTCTGGACGGAAGCAATAAGGCCATACGTCAGGTAAGATTTGTTCCAGGGCTTAACTTCTCTTTTTTAAACATTAAGAGCGCTTCGCTTGTTGTCGTTCGAAAATAGGTTTGCATAATAACTGTAAATTAATGACTTTTGTCATGCCGTCTTGAACGGTCTGCATGTTATTAACAACGAACTGCGCCAGTATGGACATTAACGGGAAGTATTTCAGATCTTTCATTGAGAGAGAGGAAGCGTTTAAGAAACAATACAGTGCCGAACGTATCAAAAGGCAGCATTCCAAGGGCAAGCTGACGGCCCATGAAAGGATTGCCCTCCTCTTCGATACCGGGACATTTGAAGAGATAGATGCATTTGTTACGCCGTCAGATCAGGGTGTTGAGTTCGGTAAGGTCGAGATGGCCTATGGCGACGGCGTGGTCACCGGCCATGGCAAGATAGACGGCAGGCTGGTGTTTGCCTTCGCTCAGGACTTCACCATCATGGGTGGCTCACTCGGGATAGTCCATGCCCGCAAAATCGCCAAGGTTCAGGATATGGCTCTTAAGATGGGAGCTCCTTTCATCGGCATCAATGACTCAGGCGGTGCCAGGATACAGGAGGGCATCGCCAGCCTGAACGGCTATGCGGTCATCTTCAATAACATAATACAGTCTTCGGGAATCATTCCGCAGATATCCGTGATCATGGGCCCGGCCGCCGGCGGAGCTGTCTATGCACCGGCACTGACAGACTGGGTCTTCATGACCAGCCACACGAGCTATATGTTCGTCACCGGACCCAATGTTGTGAGGGAGGTGCTGAACGAGGAGATCAGCAGCGAGGATCTCGGCGGTGCGGAGATCCATGCCCGCAAAAGCGGTGTGGCCAACATGATTTATGAAGACGAGGAGAACACTATCATCGCCGTCAGGAAGTTCCTCTCCTACCTCCCGTCGAACAACCTTGAAAATCCACCCGTTGCCGCATTCCAGAATGATACCCCTGATGTAAATCCGAAGCTTCGTGACATCGTTCCTGATGACCCGAACAAGGCATATGATGTACGTGACATTATCAACCTGATTGTTGACCGTAACAGTTTCCTCGAGACCTCCGAACTGTTCGCCCCCAATATTATAACCGGCTTTGGCCGTCTTGAGGGACGGACGATAGGTATTGTAGCCAACCAGCCGAAAGTACTGGCCGGGGTGCTTGACATTGACTCATCAACAAAGGGGGCGCGTTTCATCCGATTCTGCGATGCGTTTAACATACCCATCCTCACTCTGGAGGATGTCCCCGGGTTCCTTCCCGGCAAGGACCAGGAGCACTCCGGGATCATCAGGCATGGTGCCAAGCTTCTGTTTGCATATGCCGAGGCAACCGTGCCGCGCATCACCGTCATCCTGCGCAAGGCCTATGGCGGCGCCTACATCGTAATGAACAGCAAGGGTATGGGCGGCGACTTCAACTTCGCATGGCCCTCGGCGGAGATAGCCGTTATGGGACCTGACGGCGCAGTTGCCATACTGTACAGGCGCGAGCTGGCAGAGGCAAAGGATCCGGCAGCGCTGAAGAAGGAACTGGTGAAGAAATACCGTGAGAAGGTAGCCAACCCCTTCATTGCAGATGAAAAGGGTTACATTGACGAGGTCATTGATCCGGCCATGACTCGCACGAAGCTTCTTTCGGCATTCTCGGCGCTCAGTAACAAGAGCGTGAAGGTGCCATCGAGGAAGCATGGGAATATGCCGCTCTAGGCAGTCCACAGCCGGCAGTCGGTAATGGGCATTATTGTTGAATCAAATAGCCCGTAGGGCTTAAAGTATTGTAGAGAAGAATATTATCAAATAATTCTACCCCGTAGGGGTTGTAGTATTGTAGACCACCGGGTGAGAAATATAACCCAGATGAAGAAAATAAAACGAATATTAATTGCCAACCGCGGCGAGATCGCCGTGAGGATCATGAGAACGGCTCATGCCATGGGCATTAAATGCGTCGCCATACGCACCTCCGCAGAGCCTGATGCGATGTATCTCTCTTATGCCGATATAATCCATGAAGAGGAGGATCAGGCAGCGGAGATACCTGTCTTCCTTGACGTCGAAAAACTCATAGCCGTTGCCCTTGAGACAAAGTGCGATGCGCTTCATCCGGGATACGGTTTCCTGGCTGAGAATGCATACTTCGCCGAAAAATGCAAGGACAACGGGATCATATTCATAGGACCCTCTCCGGATGCCATATACAAGATGGGCAACAAACCCGTTGCCAGGCAGATAGCGCTGAAGCATAAGATCCCGATGGCCATGGGAACACCCGGCAGCGTTGCCGACGAGGATGAAGCGCTGCACCATGCAGCACGGATCGGATACCCGGTGATCATCAAGGCTGCCTCCGGAGGTGGCGGGCGCGGCATGCGGATAGTGAGACAGGAATCGGAGATGGAGAAGATGTTTATTCTCGCCAGCCGCGAGGCTGAGAAGGCATTCAACGACCCCAGCGTCTTCATCGAGAAGTATATTGAGAATCCCAAGCATATCGAGTTCCAGATTCTTGGCGACATGCACGGCAACATCATCCACCTGGGTGAAAGGGAATGCTCGATACAAAGGAAGCATCAGAAGCTCCTTGAGGAAGCCCCCTCTCCCGCCCTTGATGAAGAGCTGAGAAAAACAATGGGTGACGTCGCCATCAGGATAGCGAAGGCAGTAGGATACTATTCTGCAGGTACGGTGGAGTTCCTGCTCGACTCCGACCGCAACTTCTACTTCATGGAGATGAATACCCGGATCCAGGTGGAGCATCCCGTTACCGAAATGATTACGGGCATCGACCTCATAGAGCAGCAGATACGTGTCGCCTCAGGTGAGGAACTCACACTTAAGCAGGAGGATGTAAAGCTTACCGGCTGGGCCATTGAGTGCCGGATAAATGCCGAGGACGTACAGGCCGGGTTTGCCCCGTCGCCGGGCAGGATTGAGAAGATAAGCTTCCCCGACGAGCCGGGGATAAGAGTTGACACCGGCGTCAGGGCCGGCTCATCAATCGTGGCCTCGTACGACTCCATGGTCGCCAAGCTGATTGTGACCGGGCATGACCGCAGAGAGGCTATAATAAACATGAAGAAAGCGCTTGACAAGGTGTGGATAAAGGGCACCAAGACAACCCTGCCCTTCTTCCGCATGCTTATGCGCAACCACCTGTTCCAGGATGGCACCTTTACCACTGCCTTCATTGAAAAAGACCTGGAAAAATACTACACCAGCAGTGAATATGAGGAGACTATCGCCGCATGGCTGGCAACAAAACTCTTTGTCGAGGAAAACCTCACCGAGAAGAAGTCAGACATCAGTTTCGACCAGGGCAGGGAACTGACCCCCTGGCTGCTGAGGAAAAGACTCACACAATTTTAGAAAAGCATTATGAAACCCGACAAACCCTCCCTGAAGAAACTGTATGCCCTCTCTACCGAGGGACATAAATTCTCATTCAACCTTCCGCTGAAGAATGTCATCAAGGTCAACGGAAGGGAATACAGCGTTGAACTCCGCGAGGATGAAAGGTACGGGATACATGTCCTGTGGAAAAACAGACGCTACCCCGTGGAAATAGTCCGTACGAAACAAAACCGATACGAAATCCTGTTCAATGACATAGGCCATACCTTCACCGTCGAGACCCCGATATCATTGCAGCGCAGGAAGCTGCTTGGCACCGGTCGCGGCAAGAGCGGAACGGTGATAGTGCAGGCTCCCATGCCGGGCAAGATAATTGACGTTCTTGTGCGTGAGAATGCCTCCGTTATGAAGGGGGAGGCTCTTATGGTGCTGGAAGCCATGAAAATGCAGAACGAAATTCAATCGGTTGTCAGCGGCACGGTAACCAGAATTGGCGTCAAAGCCGGGCAGAATGTCATGAAAGATGATATCCTTGCTGAGATAACCGTCAAATAGTTACGCCATTATCAGAAACGGCAGCAACATTAAAAAAGACGCCCGGTTGAGGCGTCTCTTTTAATCTGTTTACAATTGCCCGGAGAGTTAGCTCTTCGGGGCGTTTTTAAGGGTAGCTACCAGGAAATTCCAGAATTTACCCACTGTCTCTATCTCCACCTTCTCGTCCGGACTGTGCGGATACCTGATGGTCGGGCCGAAACTAATCGCATCCAGTTTTGGATACGGTCCCATGATGATACCGCACTCGAGGCCGGCATGAATGGCCTTTATCTCAGGCACCTTGCCGTAGAGTTTATTATATGTGTCCTTCATGGTAACCAGTATGGCGCTGTCCATATTTGGTTTCCATCCCGGGTAATCACCGGTTAGAGTCACATCGCAGCCGGCAAGCTGGAACCCTGCAGCAATCTTCCATGCCGTAGCCTCCTTGGCGGTCTCCACAGAGCTGCGGGTGAGATTGTGAGCATGGAAATTACCATCCTTGATATTCACGACTGACAGGTTGTTTGATGTCTCAACCACTCCCGGCATGCTTGCGCTCATCCTCTGAACACCGCAGGGGCAAACAAATACCGCTCTTATTATACGGTACTGGTCAGCCTCATTCATCACCTTTGCCGGAGCTTCGCAAGTCTTCACAAACATTTGGATGTCAGGATCAACCTCCTTGAATTCAGCCCTGTACATCTTTTCATAGCCCTTCACAAATTTTTCAAACTGGGCTTTCTTAATAGTCGGAACCACAATTGTTGCAAATGCCTCGCGCGGGATGGCATTGCGAAGATCTCCTCCCGTGTATTCGGCGATCCGCATGCCGAAGTCATGCTCGGCCTGCTGGAAGAACCGGAACATCAGCTTGTTTGAGTTCGCCTTGCCAAGATGAATGTCGAGTCCCGAGTGGCCTCCGCGCAGTCCCTTGACAGTGAGCTTATAGGCAGTCATTCCGGCGGGAGTCTTTTCAAGCTTGTAGCTGCGGGCTGCGCTGACGTCAACGCCTCCGGCACAACCCACATAGAGTTCGCCCTCATCCTCGGAATCCAGGTTAATAAGTATCTCACCCTTGAGCAGACCCTTTTTCAGGTTCTTGGCACCCGTCATGCCTGTCTCCTCATCGATGGTGAAGAGTCCTTCAAGCGGACCGTGAACCAGCTTCGGATCAGTCAGCGCAGCCATGGCTGCTGCCACACCTATTCCGTTGTCAGCGCCAAGTGTTGTGCCATTGGCCTTTACCCAGCCCTGGTCAATGCGGGTTTCAATGGGATCCTTCTCGAAGTCAAACTTCCTGTCGGAGTTTTTCTGGGGAACCATGTCAAGGTGACCCTGAAGGATGATCCCCTTCCGGTTCTCCATGCCCTTGGTGGCAGGCTTGCGGATAATGACGTTGCCGATTTTGTCGACTATGGTCTCAAGACCATGCTCTTTCCCAAATTTTTTCATGTACTCCGTCATCCTGTGCTCCTTCTTGGAGGGACGCGGGATCTGTGTTATTTCATAGAAATACTTCCACAGAAGCTTCGGTTCAAGATTTTTAATGTCACTCATAACTTATCTGTTTTGATTATTCTTTAACAATATTGGGCTTTTCAAGGCCATAGCCCTTCTTTTTATCCTCTGCTTTCAGCAGGAAGCCAAAGAGCAGGGCGACAACCCCCAGGGCTGTGAAGATCATCATAGGATACTTGTAATCATAACTGGGAACCGCAACCCCGTCAAGCATATACGAGCCGGTAATGCAGTATTTGTCAAGGACCCATCCTATCAGGTAGGGAACCCCCATCAGGCCCCAGTTCTGCACCCAGAAAATAAGCGCATAGGCTGTCCCGAGCTGCTTGTCAGGTATGATCTTGGGAACCGAGGGCCACATTGCCGAAGGCACAAGAGAAAATCCGATTCCAAGTATTATGGTGAGAAGGAACGCCATCCACGGTTTGTCAATGGCGGGGATTGAGAACATGGTATGGACAAAGATCAGGAGCACAGCACCAATGATCATGATTGTTGCTCCCTTTCCCTTTCTGTCGTACAGATTTCCGAAAAGAGGGGTAAGCAGGATGGTTCCGAAAGGCAGAACAGAGGGTATCAGTCCCGCTGTGGCCGGGTCTATCCCGAACTTATTGACCATAAGGTCAGATGCATACTTGAGGAAGGGGAACACGGCCGAATAGAAGAGGACGCAGAGAATGGCTATATACCACCAGCCTCTGTTTTTTATAATGAAGAGGATATCCTTAAGTTTGAAGCTCTCCTCCACCTCCTGTGGAAGACCCTCCTTGGACTGGGCAATGGAGGCATCGAGCTTCTTGTCCATTCCGCAGTAGATGAAGAAGGCTATCAGGCCTACGCAGAGCAATATCAGTGCAACCAGGATGGGCATTGAGACATGACCAAGGGCTTTGGCAAGTGGAGCCGATCCGGCAAGAGCAAGAGTGGTACCGAGCCGTGCCGTTGCCATCTCGAGTCCCATGGCAAGGGCCAGTTCCTTGCCCCTGAACCATTTGACAATTATCTTTGAAACGGTAATCCCGGCAGTTTCAACGCCTACCCCAAACACAGCATAGCCAAGTCCTGCAAGGAAGACCTGGGGATTGGCATCCCAGAACAGGAAGTGCCATGACTGCCCTTCAAAAGCATGGGTTGAAAGGGCCCAGAACTTTATTGCGGTACCGGCTACCATTAGCATGGTTGCCATTTTCCCGGTGAACCTGACACCCATTTTGTCAAGGATGATACCGCCTATTATAAGCATGATAAGGAACACATTGAACCAGCCATAAGCACTCGTGACCAGTCCGTACTCTTCGCTGCTCCATGACAACTGTTGCTCAAGCATGGGTTTCAAAGGGGCCAGGGCATCGGTCAGGAAGTAACCGCATAACATGGTGAATGCAACAACTGCCAAAGCAGTCCATCTTGCGGTCTTGGAGTCAGCAAGGGTCTTTCTTAATTTTTCCATCGTCTGTGAGTGAGTTTGTTAATAACAGGGTCTGTAAATGTATAAAAAAAACATTCCAATAAAAGCGGCAAAAAACATGGGAGATGAACTTTGTGGCATAATTTTGGTTATCAAACTGAAATACTAATTTTGCACAATACAGAATATAATTGATTAAACAATTGTAATTGCCTACAGATCATGAAGAAACTTATCCTTATACTATTGCTTGCCGCCCCGGCAATTATTATGAACGCACAGACTGCCACAGTGAAGTGGTATTCGATTGAGGAGGCTGCTGCGCTGGCAAAGTCAGATCCGAGACCCATTTTTGTCGACGCCTATACCGACTGGTGCGGATGGTGCAAGAAGCTCGACAAGGACACTTTCTCAAATCCCGTTATCGCAGAGATATTAAATACCAAATACTACGCCGTCAAGTTCGATGCTGAAGGCAGTGAGCCTGTCACATTTCAGGGAAGAAAATTCGTCAATGACGGCAGTCTCGGGAAAACTCACCAGCTTGCATATGCATTGCTGCAGGGGAAACTGGGCTATCCTACCGTGGTTTTCCTGACGGCAAACAGTGAGCTCATTACACCTGTCTCGGGTTACAAGACACCTGCCCAGATAGAGCCCATGCTCATCTATTTTGCCGGAACCAGCTGGCAGAAGCAGAGTTACGAGGAATTCATGAAGACATTCGAGGGTAAGGCGCAATAAGTCTGAAGAATTTGCGATTTGCGATTTGCGATTTTTGATTAAATCGATAATGGGTAATCTGAAATCAAAAATTCCTCTACTGCCTGCTGCCCATTGCCTAATGCCTTTTAAAAATAACTTACATTTGATGCCGTTAAGGCCTTTCACGGCCCTTTCTTCTATTTCATAACCTTATGGAAACACGTGAACAGATAGGCCAGTGGTACGACGGTTTTGCCGGAAAGCAGTTGAAGACCAGCGTCAACCTGAGGCATTACAAAATAATGGAATACCTGGCCACGGCGGGACTCCGGAAAAACAGCAGTGTCCTGGAAATAGGCTGCGGCATCGGCACACTGACCGGATTGCTTTCAAAATACCTGAGAAAAGGAGAAATCCTGGCGGCAGACATCAGCCCCGAGTCTGTCGGGATAGCCAGGAAAAGGCTGGCAAATGCCTCCAATGTACGTTTCCTGGTAACTGACATGACTGACTTCAGCCACCGTGAGGTCTTCGACTTCATCATCCTGCCCGACGTCCTGGAACATATTCCCACTGACAGGCACAGGAGTCTCTTCCGGACACTGGCTGACCACATGCATGAACAGTCGGTGATCCTGATACATATTCCCCACCCCCGTGCACTTGATTACATAAGGGCCACTACTCCGGAAAAGATGCAGATTATTGACCAGTCTGTGGAAGCCGACACGCTGCTTGCAGATGCCTATGAAAACGGACTGACACTAATCGGTTACCACTCCTATTCTCTCTTCGACAGGGAACATGATTATGCGGTGATCACCTTCAGGAAGAAAAACAATGTGACCCTCTCCCCTCTCCCAAAATCGAACATCATTTTAAGGAAGCTTTTCTCACGCCTGAGATTTCTCATCTCAAGGTTATAGCCTGTTGATGATGAAGGAAACCATCCTGTATATCTACCCGGAGAAGTCCACATTCATTCAGAAGGATATAAACTTCCTCTCACAGAGATATGAAGTTGTGACGCCCGGTCACGACTGGAAGGTCAAGCGTGAGACACCCCTGAATTTTATCAGACAACTGGTTTTCCTTTGCAGGCATATGCGCAGCGCCAAAGCCGTTTTTGTAATGTTCGGTGGCTACTGGTCGTTCCTGCCGGCGCTGCTTGGAAAGATCACGGGCACGCCTGTCTATATCATCCCGGGAGGAACAGACTGTGTCTCCTTCCCCTCGCTCGGGTACGGGAGCCTGAGGAAACCGGTGATGAGAACATTCATAAAGTGGTCCTTTCAGCTCTGCAGGGAGCTGCTTCCGGTTGACGAATCCCTTGTAAGCAGCGATTACAGTTTTCATGAAGGAAGTGATTACCCGAAACAGGGTTATAAATACTTCTTCCCCGGGATATCAACACCTTACCGGGTGATACACAACGGCTTCGACCCCGATTTTTTCAGATGCGACCCGGCTGGCAAGGTGGCAGACACTTTCGTAGCAGTGGCCCCGGTAAACAGCATGATGAGGGTAAGGGTAAAAGGGATAGACCTGGTGCTTTTCCTGGCCGGACAATACAGTCATTGTTCATTCACCATTATCGGGATAGCTGACAGCGTAATAAGCCAGCTGGGGCCCATTCCGGCCAATGTGACAATTCATCCTTATCTCCCGCAGGAGGAATTCAGGACCATCCTTGCCAAAAGCCAGTTTGTTCTGCAGCTCTCAGTCTCCGAAGGGTTTCCAAATGCCCTGTGCGAGGCGATGCTCTGCCACTGTATCCCGGTCGGCTCATCGGTGGGGGCTATTCCTGAAATCATTGGGGATACAGGTTATCTTGTCACCAGCTCGGCGAAAGATTATCTAAGGAAGAGGTTTGATGAGATAACAGGAACTGACAGTGACACCCGTAGGGAGAAGGGGTACATGGCACGCAACCGGATAGCGGAGAACTTCCCTATCTCAAGACGGGAAAAAGCCTTTTTCGAATTACTGACTTCCGACTGAGGACTGAGGATTGAGACTGAAGACTGCTGACTGACCCTGCCCCTATTTACCAATTATGAAATTTGACGGAAGCGTAACCGTGTTACCGAACTGGTATATCAGCATGCGTGCGGTGCAGAGGATATCATCACCTGAAATAACCTTTGCCTCAACCACATCCGGCACCCGGTAATAGAGCCTGTCGCGGGTGTCCAGATCCTTCTGTGAAGAGGGCGGCCTTACCACCAGCTTCAGCTCCTTCGTCTTTCCTGATGGGGTCATTTCTATCTGCACGGGACGCCCCCTGCCATCAGCGGCAGCCAGGACTCCTTCCGTCTCCGAGAAGCTGAATACTGTTGTCTTCCCGCCTGTCATAGAGAGGTCAGGAGTGAGCCAGATGCGGAAATGCCTTGTCTCGGTCCATGTCTTGCCCGCAAAGAGAGCAGTGTATTCACGATCGAGCCTGTTTATCTCGTCAATGGCAGCCGCATCCTGCGGGAATATATTGGTCTCCCCTGTGAGTATCATGTGTCTGCCTTCACGCAGTTCAAGCAGTCTTTCAGCCGCTTCCCTGGCCTCTTCCTCAACGGTCATGCCCTTTTTCTTCTGCACAAGGTATGGCACACGGATGAATGCGGTATCCGCTTTTACCATCCTGTAAGCGGTGTCAGTCTTTGTCGAGACATATTCATAAGCCCCCCTGTCAGGGAAGAGCGGTCCGTTATAACCGGTCCCCGCCTGAGGATGAGAGAATGTTGAGCCGGAATATGCCTCAGGATTGATGTCAAGTACGAGGCCGTTCTCTTTTAGAGCCAGCAGGTTGGTTTGCATCAGAGAGGTGCCCTGGATGACATAAAACTGTTCCGGATCAAGCTCCTCGATTGTTTTTAGTCTCACGTCGGCCAGAGTCCATATCTCATTCTCGGCAGTAATGACCTTGTCAAGCCCTATCATCTCGCCTGCATAGCGGGCATAGGGGCCTGGCACCTCGATCATCTTTTCTGCAATGACGTCAAATTCCAGGACTGTCAGGGGCAGGGCGTAGACTATGCTTCCTTCGGTCACCTTTACTTCCCCGCCGAGAGGCAGCACCACAATGTCACTGGCTGTCTTCACAGGGAGGTTCGAGCATCCTGCGGCAACAGCCATCAGGACCGGTATCATAACAGAGGCAAATCTTTTCATCTCATTCATTTAAAGATACATGCTAAAACTGCTGAAATGCGTTTCACGGAAGGCCCTGCCGATATTCATCAGGATATCGCCTGCAATGACTGACTCCTCCGAGTGTATTCTCAGTGCCACGTCACCTGCCAGTCCGTGAAGATATACTCCGGCCACGGCAGCATCAGCAGGCTCATAACCCTGGGCCAGAAGTGAGGTTATCATTCCCGTCAGCACATCTCCGCTCCCACCGGTTGCCATTCCCGGGTTTCCCGTGCTGTTGAAGTACACCTCCCCTTCAGGAACTGCCACGGAGGTATGTGCGCCCTTGAGCACCACGATGCATTTGTACCTGGCGGCAAAGGCCATCTGCTCTTTCATGAGCAGGTAATCGCTGCTCTCCGTTCCCGTCAGCCGCCGGAATTCTCCGGGGTGGGGTGTCAAAACAGTATTTGGAGGCATGAGATCGAGCAACTCCGGATGCTGAGCCATTATATTAATTGCATCGGCGTCAAGCACCAGAGGAATGGTGGCGGTCTCCAGTAATTTCCTGAGCACACTGGCAGTGTCAGGGTCAGTACCCAGTCCCGGGCCGACGCCGGCGGCGTCATAAGGTAAGAGGTCGGGCAGTTCGGTAACATTCCCCGTCCCGGGGTCCGGTGACACCATAGCCTCCGGCAGAGCGGCCTGAAGAGCCAGCACGGCAGTGGCGGGCGTATGCACCGTTACCAGGCCTGCACCTGTTCGCAGCGCTGCCCCGGCAGACAGGGTGGCAGCACCGGCTTTGCCGTAACTGCCGGCAATGATCAGGGCATGACCGAAAGTGCCCTTATGGTCAAATTTCCGCCTCTTCTGAAGAAGGGGCCTGACACTCTCCCTGATAATATAATGATAGGCTGAATGCATCTCCGAGATGGTCTCCGGATGAAGTCCGATGTCTACCACCTCCCACTTGCCTGCCTGTTCGTCATTCCCGGCAAACATGAAGGCCAGTTTCGGAAACTGGAAGGTGATGGTCTGCGATGCCCTGACGATCCTGTCGCGGTCAGCACCGGTGTTATCCTCGCAGAAGAGCCCTGACGGAATATCTACCGAAATGACATACGCACCGGTCAGATTGATCCTGCGTATCACTTCAGCCGCCACACCTGCCGGGGGCTTGCTGAGCCCGGTTCCGAAAATGGCATCTATGATAACCTCATCACGCCCTATGGCAGGAAAGAGTTCCGGATCAGCAATGGTGAGAGGGGAAATGCCTGCCCTCTCCAGGCGATCGGCATTCATCCTGAACTCGCTGCCGTGCGCTGAGCCCGTCTCGACAATGAAAACCCTTACGGGATGGCCATCCTCGAACAGAAGCCTGGCTATAACAAGCCCGTCGCCACCGTTGTTGCCTGGTCCGGCAAATACATTAATCTTCTTTTCCGGTGGAACAGTGTCCTTTAACCTTTGAAAAAGAGTTGTGGCGGCACGTTCCATCAGTCCTGCCGGGGTGACAGGCTCCAACCGGATGGTTGCGGCATCGATCTCCCTTATCTCCGAGGATGTAAAAATCTTCATATATTACCCGTAATTCAAACGATACAAATGTAAAAATATAACAATGCAAAATTATTACCACCTAAGATATAATGCAATGACTGCAAATTAAAAAGATTAATATATTTGTCACCGACAGAATAAATCAAACCAACTTAATAGAGAAAACTATGCTCAAGAATCATCCAAAAGGACTAATTGTTGCCTTCTTCGCCAATATGGGAGAAAGGTTCGGCTTCTACACCATGATGGCGATCCTGGTGCTCTTCCTTCAGGCCAAGTATGGTCTGACTGCTGATAAGGCCGGGAACATTTACAGCTCTTTTTACTTCAGCATCTATGCACTTGCGCTGGTCGGCGGGATACTGGCTGATGCAACCAGGAAATACAAGACGGTTATCATGTTCGGCATTATCATCATGTTCGCAGGATACGTTCTGATGGCCGTGCCCGGAATGCCACTCACCTTCACTGTCATTGCACTCTTCACTATTGCATTCGGCAACGGCCTCTTCAAGGGCAACCTCCAGGCTGTAGTCGGGCAGATGTATGATAATCCGCAATATTCCAAACTGAGGGACACCGCCTTCATGATATTCTACATGGGTATCAACGTTGGTGCATTCTTCGCTCCCTTTGCCGCCAACGGAATCAGGAACTGGTGGCTGAAGACCAACGGATTTGCCCATGACGGAAGCCTTCCGGCTCTCTGTCACCAGTACAACGGAGGTATCCTTACAAGCACTGACAAACTGGCGGAATTCCAGACCCTTGCCGATAAAGTCAACCTGGCAGGCCCCGTAACAGACCTCGGAACCTTCGCCAACAACTATCTCGAAGTCTTCTCACGAGGGTACAATTATGCATTCGCTATCGCTGCCGGAGCAATGGTAATCTCACTTCTTGTCTATGTATTCTTCAGCAGGCTGCTTCCCAACAAGGAGAAACCTGCTAAGGCTACTGACGGGTCATCCAATACAATTGAGTTTGAATTCAGGCCCCTGATCTATGCAGCAATAGCAATGGCCATTTTTGCCTTAGGACTCAGTTTTGTCGTCGATGTGTTTACCGGTTTGGCCATCGGACTTTTTGCCGGGTTCATCACATGGATGCTTACCACGGCAAAGAAAGATGAATATGCACGTGTCTCATCACTGATCCTTGTCTTCGTGGTGGTCGTATTCTTCTGGATGTCATTCCATCAGAACGGGCTGACGCTCACACTCTTTGCCAGGGACTATACAGCCAAGCAGGTCGGACCATTCACCTACCTCTTCTTCACGCTGCCTTCGATGCTTGCTGTGATCGCATCAGTAGCAGGCCTCGTGATGCTTATCAGAAAGAATATGAAGCTGCCGGCAAGAGTTATCGGAGGAGCGCTTTTCGTGGCAGCATTTGTAGCAGCGTACTTTTTTATGACCGGGGCCAATCCGCTGAATTCGATTGAGCCTGAGGTCTTCCAGTCGTTCAACCCGCTCTTTATCGTGGCCCTTACCTTCCCTGTCATGGGCGTCTTTGCATGGCTAAACAAGAAGAATATCGAACCTTCAACCCCCAAGAAGATTGGTATAGGCATGATCATCGCGGCAGTAGGATTTATCGTTGTACTGCTTTCATCCGTAAACCTTCCCTCACCCAAATCACTCGAGGGTTCTCCCGTAGCTGAATTGCTGAGGGTAAGCCCCTACTGGCTGATCAGCAGCTATCTGATCCTTACCGTGGCTGAGCTCTTCCTGAGCCCGATGGGTCTTTCATTTGTCTCCAAGGTAGCTCCGTCCCGTTTCCAGGGTATGATGCAGGCCGGATGGTTGCTGGCAACCGCCACCGGGAATAAGCTTCTGTTCGTCGGGACAAAGCTCTGGGACAGGGTAGACCTGTGGCAGCTCTGGACAGTATTTATCGTCTGCTGTCTCCTCTCAGCCGCGTTCATCTTCTCAATAATGAAACGACTTGAAAACGCCACAAAATAATCAGTCGTGAAATAATGGGAGAGCCGCAATCAAGCGGCTCTCTTTTTTTCAAGTTGTCAGTTCATAATACTTCATAAAAACAATTATCGATATATTTGTCTGCACAATTTTACCAGACATGAATAACAGAAATCTTTACAACAGGGTCTTTGCCATTTTCGGAACCGTTATGGTGTTCTTTTACTTTGGCCTTGGCGCATTCATAATCTTTCACCCCATGCTCGACAACTATATGGATAAGGGCCTGAGGGTGATCTTCGGCATTCCTATCATACTCTATGGTATCTACAGAACAATGACGTCATACGAGAAGATCAGGGAGGCTTTCTTCAGCAATGATAATGACGAGGAATAAATCATCAGATTTCTCAAGGGTAGTGACCGGTTTCAAGGGTCATAGTACTTTATGGCACAAGCTTTGCTTTATTTAAAAAAGAATGGAGAATTGATAAATTTGGAAGCCATAAATAAGACATATTAACGAGATAATTATTAATATTGTGGCCAATAAATAAAGTTGATCAGGGGAAAAGGAATGAACAACTGGAATAGATATAAGCTTCTGCTGGCATCAGCCGCATTCATTGCAATGTTTGCGTTTATGGCTGTGTCATGCAAACCGAAGGGCACCGCCACCCTGCGGGAGACGCCAACCTCGGGAGACATTAAGATCGTAGCAGATGAATCCTTCAGGCTGATCGTTGATGCTGAGGTTGACACCTTCCTTGCCCTTTATAATTATGCTAAGATCAAGCCCATTTATAAGCCTGAAAATGAGCTGGTAGCCGATTTCCTGAATGACTCTGTGAAGGTTATCGTCTCCTCATGGGCCCCTTCGGAGGAGCAGAGAAAGGTTCTTCTGGATCTGCAGACCGTGGTCCGTACAACGGTGGTTGCCTACGACGCTCTTGCCCTGGTGCTGCATAAGGACAATCCCGATTCCCTGCTGACATACAAAAACGTTCAGGATATCTTTACCGGTGCAATCACCGACTGGAAGCAGATTAATCCGAAATCAAAGCTGGGCACCATCAACATTGTCTTTGACAATATCCACTCAGGGAATATAAGGTACTTCAGGGAGAAATTTGAACTGCCTGATAAACTTGGTTCCAATTTCTATGCCGTCAACAGCAACCCCGAGGTTGTCGGTTATGTCTCCGAAAGCCCTGGTGCCCTTGGCATTATCAGTGTCAACTGGATAAGCGACGAGGATGATTCCCTGAGCTTAAGCTTTCTGGATAAGATAAAGGTAGCGGCAGTGTCACAACCCTATCTCGACGAATCAACATTTTACCTGCCGGTACAGGGCTCAATTTACGACAAGACCTATCCATTTGTAAGAGAGGTAAATATGAACTCAAGAGAATCATTTTCAGGACTTGGCTCGGGATTTGTAAGTTTTGTAGCAGGAGAAAAGGGTCAAAGGATAATACTTAAGTCGGGTCTCGTGCCCGCCACAATGCCGATAAGAATTATACAAAGAAAAAATTGAGTAACTAAACATGATAACGATGATTAAGAGAAGTTTAAAACTGGCGTTGCTGCCTGCAGTGATTTTCAGCCTGGCATTCGGAAGCGCACTGAATGCGCAGACGCTCGATGAGGCCAGAACATTCACAAAGAACGAACAGTATGATAAGGCAGAGGAACTGTTCCAGCAACTGATCAAAAATGAACCGGGCAACAGCACTGTCTATTTTCACTACGGTGAGAATACCCTGCTGAACTTTTTTGCCGACACCATATCCAACTCGATTACAGTAGCAACAAAAGAAGCCGAGGATATTTTCAACAAGGGCATCACAGCCAATACCCTCGACCCCCTGAACTACGTCGGGCTGGCCAAGGTGGCCTTTTACCAGGGCAATGACGCCAGGGCGGAAGAGATGCGGGCAAAGGCTAAGCAGCTCCTTCCTCCGTACAAGAAGGTGACCAAGATAAAAGATCCCAAGAGCTATGGTTATACACTCGCTAAAATTGCCGAATCCTATATCCGTTTTGAACAGGTTGACACAAGCAAGGCTCTTCCGTACATCAGGCAGGCACTCTCGATAGACCCCAGGAACAGTGAGGTTTATATAATTGCCGGTGATATCTATATACTGGTCAATGATGGTTCAAAGGCCATTAAGAATTACAACCTGGCACAGGACTGGGATCTGAAATCACCTGCGGCCAACATGAAAATAGGCAACATCTATGTCAAAGGGCGCAACCTTATGGCTGCCATCCCCTACTATGAGCAGGCAATCGCACTCGATCAGAACTATGCACCTGCCTACAGGGAGCTGGGTCAGCTTTACTCCATGGCAGGACGTTTCAACGATTCAAAGAAGTATTTTGAAAAATACCTTGAACTGACAAAGGGCAATATCCCTGCGAAAATAAGGTATGTGAATGCTCTCTTCTATGCCAAGGAATATGAAGAAGTAATCAAGAATGTGGAAGAGATATTTGCCATTGACAACTCAAGGACATACATGAACCGTATTGCAGGCTATTCTGCATACGAAGAGGGCAACTATGACCTTGCCACAAGTTATATGGATCGTCTTTTTGCCAACCTTGATGCTGACCGTCTTATCAAGAAAGACTATATATACTATGCGAGAATTCTTGCCAGGAAAAATCAGGATTACAGCAAGCACGTGATCGAACTCGATAACGAGGCTGATGAGTTGAGCAAGCTGAAGTCGAGGTATGAGAGCCTGAAGGGAGATGCAAAGGTGAAGGCAAAAACCGACATTGATGCACTGACAGCCAAAGTTGAAGGGCACAAGGCCAACCTGGCAAAGGCAGAGAAAGAGCTCAGCAAGTCTTTTGAGGCTTACGAGAAAGCAATTTACTTTGGTGATGAGGAAGACCTCAATATGATTTACGAGAAAGGAACTGTTCAGTACAGTGCCCGCAGATATGCCGACGCCGCATCAACCTGGTCGCGCCTTCTTGAAAAAGGCAGGGACACTGAGAATGACTACATCCAGGTCGGACGGGCCTACTACCAGGCAAAAGCCTTTGACAAAGCCGACGAGACTTTCAATGCAATGATCAAAAAGTACCCGGATAACCTGCAGGGTTACCTGTGGCTCGCAAATATTGCCTCTGCAAAAGATCCTGATTCCGAACTCGGGCTGGCCAAGCCAAGATTTGAGAACCTGCTGAAAAAAGCATCTGTCGATTCCGTCAAGAATGTGAAGGAGATCTACGACGCCCTGAGATACCTCGGCTATGAGGCACTTCAGCACAAGAGATACGAGGATGCCAAGGCATACTACAACAGGATGATGAACCTCTCTCCGGAATATGTCGTGAAAGCTCACAGCTCGCTAAGTACAATGTATATGACTATGGGAGAATATCCCAAAGCGATAGAGGAGAACAACAAGATCCTGGCTGTTGAACCGGGCAATGAGGCAGCAAAATCCACCCTCCAGTACATTGCGCAGCTTCAGAAAAGCGCTATTCCAAAGGCTCATCCGAATGAGATTACCGGAGTTATCTCGGACTCTGCCGGCGAACCTATTCCGGGTGCTTCCGTCAGGGTGAAGGATACTGCAGCAGAGGCATGGACCAATGCAAGGGGCGAATACAAATTCGTGATGCCTGAAGCATCAGAGACTCTTGTCATCAGCGCAAAAGGCTATAAATCAATTGAGATAGCTGTTACCAACAGAAGAATCTATAACGCATCTCTCGATAAATAAAAAACAGGCAATACCATAATTATCTATATATTCAATTAACTGTGACTATTGTAAATGAAATAGAGAATATCTATTTTTGCCAACTGTTCACTTAACCAACTAAAGAATACTAAAATGAGTAAAACATCCAAGTCGTCCAGCGGTGTATGGCAGTCGCTCTTTGCACCTCTTGCAATTATTCTGGCATTTATTGTTGCTTATCTTATTTTCACCAGGGTTCTGGGTAACCCGGTCAACTTTGAAGGTGGAAATCCCAAGGGCCATCCCCTGCAGGGCAACCTTCTGGGACTCATGTATAAGGGAGGCATGATTGTTCCTATCCTTATTACAATTGTTATAACCCTGCTTATCTTTGTGGTCGAAAGAGCAATCACCCTGGCGAAGGTGAAAGGAAAAGCCAGGCTGAATGTATTTGTTTACAATCTTCAGCAGATGCTTGCAGAAGACAGGATCGAAGATGCTATCGTTGCATGCGACAAGCAGAAGGGTTCACTTGCAAACGTTATGAAAGCCGGTCTGTCACGTTACCGTGCCCTTGAGAATGACAAGGAACTTGAGAAAGACCAGAAGATTACCTCAATGAAGCAGGCCATTGAAGAAGCCACAGCTCTCGAGCTTCCGGCCCTCTCAAGGAATATGGTCATGCTTTCAACCATCGCATCAATATCAGTGCTGATTGGTCTTATCGGAACGGTTATCGGGATGATCCGTGCATTTGCAGCCCTTGCTCAGTCAGGTGCTCCTGATGCCCTCGCCCTTTCAACCGGTATCTCCGAGGCCCTTGTCAACACGGCATTCGGTATCACAGGTTCAACCCTGGCTATCATTTTCTTTAACGTCTTCTCAACCAGGATTGACGATTATGTATTCAAAATTGATGAAGCCGGTTTCAGTCTGACTCAGACATTCGCGGCATCAATCAGAAAATAGTGTGCCGAATTTATTCTTTTGGTCAATAAAAGAAAGGATTTAAAAGATGCCAAAGATTAAATTAGGAAACAAATCGCCACGAATCGACATGACGCCGATGGTGGACCTGTTCACCCTGCTGCTTACATTCTTCATTCTGACAGCAACGTTCAGGCCACAGGAATCGGCACCTGTTGATACACCTTTTTCAGTATCGGAGAAACCGATGATGGATGCCAACGTAATGACGGTACTCATCGCGAAGGACAACCGGATATTTTTCAATGTTGACAACGGACCGGACACAATCCTGAAATTCCGTCCTAAGGTACTTGCCGAGATGGGCAAGCGGTACAATATTGAATTTACCGATGACGAGCTTCGCCTCTTTGAGAAAACCGGCACATCCGTAGGCGTTCCGATACAGAAGATGAAAGCTTACCTTGCTACCAAGGATTCGGATGAAAAGATAGCCCTGGAAACAGGCGTTCCTATCGATTCGGCTGACAATCAGCTTGCATTATGGATACTCTTTGCACGCCAGGTGAACCCGGCAGTGCAGACCATGATCAAAGGCGATTCAGACGTGGAGTTCCCTGTCGTAAAGGAAGTACTGGATATTCTGCAGGAGAAGAATGTGAACAGGTTTAACCTGATCACAAGCCTCAGAGCTATTGAAGTCATTGAAGAAGAAACAACCGAGTAAGATGGCAGAAATTCAAGTAGAGGAAAAAAGCAAGGGCGGGAAGAAAAAACCAAAAAAAGGTGATGCCCACGTGGATATGACGCCGATGGTTGACCTCATGAGTCTTCTCATCACGTTCTTCATGCTCACAGCAGCTTTCAGCAAGCCCAAGGTTATGGAAATCGTCCTTCCTGAGAAGATCAAGAAGGATGAGAAAGTAGAACCTCCCAAGATTGCTGACAGCCGCACTCTCAATATCATCCTGGGTCCTGACGACAAGGTATATTGGTACCCCGGCAAAGCCGATATCGATGTTACCGTGCTACAGGAAACTGACTTCAGCGCAACTGGCATCCGCCAGGTTCTGCTTGACAGAAACAGGGCACTGTTCCGCAAAATAGACCAGTTTGAGAAAGATGTTATCGCAGGTAAGATCGATATCAGACAGGACTCAATGCGAAACGCTATAAGCCAGCTCAAAAAGGATGATGATACGGGGCCGATCGTTCTGATCAAAGCCTACAAGACCTCAAAGTATAAGAACTTTGTGGACATTATTGACGAGATGTCAATTGTAGGTATTGCCCGTTACATATTTACTGACATAGACTGGGTTGAAGAGAAACTGGTTGTTGATGCAATTAATCGGGCATCAGGCACGGCTTCATTAACAGCACAATAGAAGACACTGATATGGCAAAGAAAAAATATCCAAGTCTCGATGACATTGTCTTCGAAAACCGTAACAAGGAATACGGTGCCTATGACATCCGCAGGAGATATTCCAGGACGATGGCCATTTCCATGATAGTAGGTATTGTTATTATACTTACTGCCGCCATTGTACCTTATATCAGGGCAAAGAACATCGCCCTGGTTAAGGCACGTGACGCCAACGAGGTGATTGCCGAGATGGCCAATGACCTCAACCAGGAAGAGGCTGCTCCGCCGCCACCGCCGCCGCCACCACCGCCTACTGAACAGCAGACGGTTGTTAAATATGTGGCTCCCGTGGTGGTTGACTCCATCAAACCTGAAGATGCATCACAGTTTATGACCGCTGACGACGTGGCCGAAACTGTTGTTGACGCAGAGGTTGTTGAAGTCATTGAACAGGTACAGGAGGAGATACAGGAAGAAGCCCCTCAGGAAGTGTTTGTTGTGGTTGAAGAGATGCCCTCATTCCCCGGCGGGGATACAGAGCTTTTCAAGTTCATCTATGACAATATCAAGTATCCTGAACTTGCCAAGGAGAACAATATCCAGGGCAAGGTCATACTTCGTTTCTGTGTGACCTACAAGGGAACCGTCGACCAGGTATCGGTTGTAAGGGGAGTTGACCCTTCACTCGACCAGGAGGCCATCAGGGTCATCAAGATGCTCCCGCTGTGGAAACCAGGCAAGCAGGGTGGAAAACCTGTCAACGTATGGTACAGTGTGCCTATAAGCTTCCAGCTTAAATAAACCATTCCAGGCAATAATAAAAAAAGGTGTCCCCGCGGGGGCACCTTTTTTTGTTTCATTCACATTCAGCAGAGGTCAGCGCCCAAGCATCATCGTGATATAACGCTCAGCCAGCGTGGTGTTGTCAAAGCCCAGTCCGCTTACCACTATCAGCCTGTCACCCTGACGTGCCATATGAATCACGCCGTTGAAGCCATCCTCGAATGCGTATTTGAAGACCTCGTCACCCGGCATGAATGCATCTCCCGCGAGCCTTGCAGCCGTAGCCGCCGCCTCTTCACCGTCATTGCAGCGGAAAAGGTATATGTCAAACCGTTCGTTGCCCACCTCATAGGAAGCCCTGAAAGCATCCTTGAGATACTCATGTCCCAGAATACTCTCCAGCAGATAGGTCTCCTGGTTCTTCAGCAACCCCTCTGCAGGAAATATCTTCAGCAAGGCCGGAAAGTCGTTCTTTCCTTCTATCCTTCCTGCAATAAGCCCGGCGAGCTCCTTCATCTTCTCATTAACCTTCGCTGACTTTGAGTGAGAGCTGATCTTGATATAGAAGCGATCCTTGTAAAAATGGACAATGCCATCCTCGTTGTAACCCTGAACCCCGACGGGGATGAAGGCATAACCGGGTGACCGCTCCATGGAATAGATGCCGAATGCCTCTGCATCATCGGCAAAGCTGTAAATCTCAGCCTTGATATTGTTCTTCCCCTTAACATATTCTGTTATGTTGAGGTCAACGAAGCCAAGAGCAAGGTAGGCATCAGCAGCACCGTTGATATAATCCCAGAGGTCATCAGGAGTATAAACCGGATAGTCACTTACCTTCTTGTACCCCTTCAGGTCAGGAAACAGTTGTTGCCCCGATAGGGTAATGGAAGAAACCAGCAGTATTGCGGCAAACCAAAGAGGTTTTCTGAATATCATGATCTTAAATCTTTTACGCTATCAGGTCAAATGGAACATTCGCCAGTCTCGATATGTCGGTTATCTTTCCCCTGAGATTGAAACCCTTGACACAGCTGGCCGTACAGCTTTCGCAGCCGGCACACGGGTCAGCTGTTACAGCCGTCTCTGAGATAAGCTCCGACGCCATTGCAAGATTCCCGTAACCATAGGCATACATGTATGCGCGCATCAGTTCAGGAATCGGCAGATTGTTCGGACATCCCGGTTTGCAATCACTGCATGCATTGCAGTAGAGGCCCTGGCATGAGGCGCCTGCAAGCAGCTCGTTCTTCTCTGTATCAGTGATCGTCAGATCAGTCATGACCTGCATATCTGCCGTGAGCTGGTCAAATGTCGTTATTCCGGGTATTGTGGTATGGATATTCGGGTTTGACAGTACCCATTTCAACGCCGCCTGCGGGTTCACTGCCCGGGTCTTCTCCTTGTCAAGCCACCCTCCTGCCATCGTCTTCATGGCAACCACGCCTATGCCGGCCTTACCCGCAGCTTCAAGGGCACTGTCCATATCGCTGAGATAGGTTTGTTTGAAATTGTAAGAGGTGAGCACTACATCCCATATCCCGTCTTCAGCCATCGTATTGATGACGAGGGGCTCGTTCTTGTGTGTTGAGATGCCGATAAACCTCACCTTGCCCTTCTTTTTGAGATCAAGCATGGCATTTACAATCTCCTTATGCCTCACCATCTCCACACTGTCAACTGCATGCATATAGAGTATGTCAACATAATCCATCTTCAGTCTCTGCAGGCTCAGCTCGAATTTGGCGAGGAAACCGGCAGCGGTGGTGTCCTTTGAAGGAAGCCCTGTGCGGGAGTCTACCCCATCCGGCTTTACCTTGGTGGCGAGGATAAATGAATCACGCGGCACAGATGTAAAGAAGCTGCCAAGCATCTCCTCATTCCTGCCGTTCATATAACCGTGAGCAGTGTCAAACATCTTCATTCCCCCGTCATATGCAGCCTTTACCAGTGAGCTGTTGTCCGATCTCATTACCCCGAAACTTACTACGGGTATCTTCAGCCCGGTTCTCCCCAGGGTCCGGTATATAATTTCATCATTGCCTGCATTTCTGCCACCGGCAATGGCGGAGCGGTTAAGGACGGCCAGCCCGGCTGCTCCGGCAAGCCCTGATCTGAGAAAGTTTCTTCGCTTCATCATTTAAGTCTGTTTTTACAAAGTGTCTGAGCCAATATACAAATATTTTGTCTTATTTTAGTGGTGCTGCCTGGCAGCTTAAACAATCAAGGTCAGTATGGGACACTACATTCATAGCCTGATATTAAAAGGTGAGGGCATGAATCTTGACTTCAAGTACTGCATATCTGACCCCCGTAAGATAGCCCGCACCCTGTCGGCCTTCTCAAACAGTGATGGAGGCAAGCTGCTCATAGGAGTAAGGGATAACGGTTCCCTTGCCGGCGTCAGGTCTGACGAGGAATATTACATGATCGATGCGGCTGCGAAGCTGTACTGCAATCCGGAAGTGACCTTCAGCTCGAAAAACCATACCATAAACGGCAAAACCATTCTGGAGGTAGATGTCCCCCGAAGCGAGAAGATACCCGTAAAGGCAAAGGATGAGACGGGCAGATGGAGGGCCTATTTAAGACAGCATGATCAGAACTTCATGGCTGACAGGGTTATACTCCAGGTATGGCGACGCAGCGGAAATTCACGCGGACTGCTGCTTAGGTTCGAGGAAAAGGAGGATCTGCTGCTGAATCATCTTCGTGGCGGAGAGAAAATAACGATTCAGGGTTTTCGCACCCTGGCACACATTAACGCGAAAACTGCGGAAAAGACCCTGAGTGACTTTATTCTTTGCGGGATAATAAAATTTGAAGCCACCGAAAAAGGAATCTTCTATCACCTGAGCGAAGAGTTCGGGGCATCTCAGTAGAAGGCCTATTCTATCTTGAACCCGATAACGAGAATGTCATCTGTCTGTGGTGATGATCCCATCCAGCTCTTCAGGCGCTCTTCGAGCATCAGCTTCTGTTTGCTCATAGGATAATTCTGGATATCCAGAACAAGCTTTCTGAAGTTCTTCTTCATGAACTTTTTCCCGCTGACCCCGTTGAACTGATCGCCGTAACCGTCACTGAACAGATAATACGACGTATTCCTCTCCAGTTTCCAATCATACTGGGTGAACTCCCTGTCGGATTTAGGATGCATTACTGCAGGAGGCCTGTCGCCGTATATGGTTTCAAGCAAGTACTTGCCGTTTGCCAGTGTGCCCTCTTCATCAGCCATTTCGCCGTTTTGCCATCTGACTGTCTCTTCCTCACTCATTTCCCTCACTCTGAAACACTGTGACCCGGTTCCTGAAAACCCGACAGAACCATTAACGCGGTCAATGGCCAGCACGGCAAGGTCAACACCTGCCTGTTGTTCTTCCCCGATGCCCGCTTTCATCCGGGCGGCGATCAGTTTCCGCCGGAATTCACTGAGGATAACCGAAGTTCTGAGTGCGATCTGCCTGTTGCCGATCTCATCAAGGAAATAGAGGCCCATGAGGGTCGTAAGGGCTGCCGGGACACCATGACCGGTGCAGTCTCCCACAGCAGCATAGAAACTGTCGCCCCTGCGTGCCATCCAGTAGAAGTCTCCGCTGACGACATTCTGAGGTTTATTGAGAATGAAACTGTTGCGGACAGCATCGAAGAGTATCTTTTCAGAGGGCATCAGCGCCTGCTGTATTGCTCCCGCATACTGCTCGAGACTTTCCATCTCCGCTTTGCCCTTCACTGCGGCCTCCGTGCGCTGCTTCATGAGACTTTCCAGACGCATGTTCCTCACCTTCAGCCTCCCGGCATAAAATATAATAGCATAATAGATGAATCCTGCCGCCGCAAGAATATACAATAACCTGGCTACCAGTGATGTGTACCACGGTTTTCTGACTGAAAAGGCATAGGTTACTTCCTCACTCTCAAGTCCGGTTATGGTCTTTGACTTCAGCCTGAAAGTGTATTCTCCGGAAGGAAGATTCGTGTAATCCCTGTGAGTCCGTTTTTCCCATCTCGACCAGTCACTGTCAAAATCATCGAGCCGGTACCGGTATTCTGTCTTCCCCTCCCCTACATACGAGGTGGTTGTCCACCTGAAAGTAATGTTGTTCCTGCTGTGTCTGAGTGATACTTTCGGTTCACCGGGCTGAGCTGCCGACGGAATTCTTGTCCCCCCGGGAGATAGGTTGTAAAAAGAGCCCTCCATAAGCACATTCCCATCACCGGCAATGATACGGGTAAAGAAGGTTCTGAAGGCCCCGTAGCTAAAACCCAGCTTCGATTTGTCGATGATAAAAACACTTCGTCCCTTGGCTATCCAGATATTACCTGAGATATATGCAATGCCGGTAGTAGCAATATCGGGGAGAAAGTCGAACTGCCTTTTGAAGACCACATGGCCCTGACGAGTCGTCGTCACCAGGGCGTCAAAATTGCGGATGTCAAACCCAGTGAGGAATATGTCTCCTCCCGGTGTTTTAAAGAGATTACTTATCAGAACATTGTCAAAGGTATTCCCTATAAGGTCATTGTCCTGTTCGAACGCATCGCTGTCACTGTTATAGCGCCATATGCCCCTTCCGGTGCAGACATACAACCTGTCGTCAATGGCGACGAGATTGTTCAGTGTATCACAGTCAAGGCCCCGTTCCCTGCCATACTGAATGAATGCAGTGTCGGACCTGCTGCATTGCATCCTGGTGAGTGAGGCCGGTGACGATGTCAGTATCCACCACTCATCCTGTCCCAGTTGTTCGATATCCTTCACTTTGCCGCGCAGATCGCCGCTGCCGCTGACATTGACGACACTCCACTCCCTATCCGAAAATTTCAGCGTTCTTATGACCCCGTCATCCGAACCTGCAACCAGTATGGTGGAATCATGTTTTGCTGATCCGATGGCCGTCAGGTGCACCCTGCCAAGAACAGGGGCCGCATTTCCCTCATTGTCTGCCTGCCACAGACCGCTGGCAGCAGCTGACATCAGTACATCTCCCTCAGGCAACCGGATGCTGAGAAAATCATTAACCCTGCCGGCAGGCTCTTCCAGTCTCCTGAAACGTACTACCCCTGATTTATCCTTGAAGTTTTTATAGAGGCCGTCATCGGTGCTCACAAATACTGAATCACCGAACTCCCTTATACCTGCCGTGATGGAGGTGATTCCGGAGGCGCTTCCAAACTCGTATGCCGGCAGTGAGACGTATGCCCTGTTGATAAAACCACTGGTGCAGAACCAGAGCTGGGAGTTTGATGTGTAATCACAATACATCGATGTAACCGTTGATTCCCCTATGCCGGTGGTCTCGTCAGATATGTGGTGCAAAAGGCTGCCCTCATGACTGAAGATATACACCCCTCCCCTGTTTGAAAGGCCGGCTGCTATCATCTTGCCGGGCAAAAGGGCGGCGGTGGTTAACGGACCCCTTCTGAGCCTGTTGTTGTCCGCCCGGTCAAGGAACTGGCTGTTAAGCACTCCGGTTCTGTGGTTAAACATCAGCATCCCTCTCTCCACAGTGGCTATAAGTATGTTATCCTTATCAAAGGGAAGAAGCCCGACAAACCGCACCATCCTGATCTGTTCTCCCCCGGGCAAAGGTATTACCCTGCCGTCTTTGTACTCGAAAAGGCCCTCTCTGTCATCAGCCAGAACTGTCTTCTTATCCAGGGCGAGTATCCTTCCTACGCTCCTTAGCCCATAGTCCCGCTCAAGATATACAACAGATAATGAGTCACTTTCAATGTCAAGCAAATAAAGTTTGCTCCCGTCGCTGAAGAACACTGTGTTGCTGTCTGCATCGATTGACAAAATTGTTCCCACCTCACTTTTTGCTGTCGAATCCTCGATCCTCACGGCAAGTGAGTTGTATGTCAGCCTGCCGGCAGGGTCAGGCAGCAGTAACCCGAAATCGGTCTCACCGCCGGCATAGACCACCCCTCTGTGATCGGTGGCCAGAGCGTTCACTCTCTGGGGTCTGAGCATGGGTATCAATCCCCAGACGGTACCGTCGTATGTGACAATGCCATAAGATTCGTTCCCGAAATACATCACACCGCGCTTATCCATAGTGATGCAAAGGTTACGGAGGTCACCCGGAGTCTCCGCAGCATCATACCAGCTGATCATGGGTATCCCCGACCGGTTGATCTGCGAGCTTACTGTCGAATGGTAAAATAAAAGAAAGATAAAAAGCAGAAGACCCTTCTTCATTCCCTGAACAATTTCCCTGAATTAAAAGTTAAAGATACAAATTCAATTTGAATTAGGTCAGGGACCCTGTTTGGCATCCGATTTGATACATTTTTTGATTATCTTGGCTACGATTAATCAGGTTATGAGGGTAAATCACAGAGCAATCGTTCTGCTGACGGTAGGTGTTATGCTTTTATGCGGGCCTGGTGCGCATGCACAGGCTCATCAGGGGAGGTCTGCAGGTGATCGGGCAGGTGAAACTCCGGCACGCCGTTCCTCAGCCATTGCTTACCGTGCGGAAGCTCCTCACTTCCGGAAAATCACTGACCCTTCCGGCAAATATCTCCGGATGCTGCTACCAGGTCATCATTTTACTTCAGAGACAGGCAAGCCGGAACTGCCGGTATACAGTCGCCTGACAGAAGTGCCTGAGGGTATGGATGTAATAGTAACTCTTTCCGGCATCTCCTCACGCAGGATCAAGTTCTCGGATCAGGGAGCAGCCGATGCCGAACTATTTCCCGTTCAGCCGGCCAAAACCAAAAACCAGGCTCAGGATGAAAAAGTCACCATCAAGGACAGCAAGCTATACCAGACGAGAGGTTTGATCGGTCATGATACAGTGGTGATAACCTATGAAGGTATCTACAGAGGCAGGAGGCTGGCCAATATTGCGGTATATCCGGCTTTCTACAATCCGAAGGACGGATATGTAGACCTCATCACCTCCATGGAGATGGATATAAAGTTCGAACCGTCACCCACAAAGGGAGATGAGGAGAATTCAATAAATGACGATAAGGGAGGATATGCTTCAGACGCATATGTGCCTGGTTATACTGACAAGCCGGTACATATGATAATTGTTACCGATTCCCTTTTCAGAAAACATCTAACCCCCCTCGTCAGGTGGAAGATGCTGAAGGGAATACGCAGCACCGTGATCTACAAAAGAAACGGACCGCCTGACACGGTTTATTTCGACCTGAAGAAGAGAATATCGGAAGTCTGGTTCAACTCACTTGTTGCCGGCAATCCGGTCCAGTATCTTCTCATTGCCGGTGATCCGGCAATTATTCCTACGGCGAGAGGAACAACCAATATATCAGACCTATATTACGGTGAGTTCGATGGCGAAGGCGATTATATCCCTGAGCTTTTCATCGGGAGGCTTCCCGTGTCTGACACCACACAGTTGAAGGGGATGGTTAAAAAGATAATTGACTACGAGACCTTCAACTATCAAGGCACCAATGATTTCTGGTCGGGAGCCCTGGCTACCGCCGGCAATGCACCCGGTTTTGAACTGTACATGAATGGTCAGGTTCAATACATTTATAATAATTACCTGGACAGTGACACATCACTGAAAGCCGTAAGATGGCTCTATCCGGAAGCCCAGCAGAAGGATGACTCGCTGATTGTACTTTTCAACAAGGGGCTCGGGCTGCTAAACTATACCGGGCACGGCGAGGCTGCCGGGTTCAGCGACCCTCAGTTCAGGGCATCAATGGTCACCGGACTTACCAACGTGAATGAATATCCCCTGATTATTGCCAATGCCTGCCGCACAGCGCAGATCAATGTCACACCATGTTTCGGGACATCAATTGTTAACGAACCCGGCAAGGGTGCCATCGGATACATCGGGTGCACAAATGACTCTTACTGGGTTGATGATTTCTTCTGGGCTGTGGGTCCGGGCACACCGGGACTTGAGGTTACATATGAGACATCCGGGCTGGGAGCATTTGACAGGCTCTTCCACTCTCACGAAGAGCCTCCCGGCGAATGGTACCACACCATGGGGCAGATAAACTTCTCCGGGAATTTATCGGTCTCTGCCAGCACAAGTCCTCGTAAAAAATACTACTGGGAGACATACATTCTGCTTGGCGATCCTTCACTCTCTCCCGTGATTGGCAGACCCCAGCCATTTAACGTTAATATTCCCCGGACCGTACCACAGGCGCTTACCTCTCTCAGCTTTTTCGCTGATCCCTTTTCCTACGCGGCGCTATCTGACTTTGATACTCTGTGGGATGCCAAATATGTCAGTCCGTCAGGGAACATCTCCCTTGCCATTCCTCCCGGAGTGAAAGACTCATGTCTCCTTGTCATCACAGGGCAGAACAAGCTGCCTTTCATGAAAACAGTCTATTTTGGTGCAGTTCCCGGTCCTTTTCTCACAGTGGAGAATATTACTCTTGATGATTTCGGAGGAAACAACAACGGCATTCCCGAATATGGAGAGAATATCAACCTAAGGGTGACCATAAAAAATGTCGGACAGGGTGCCTCTCTTCACCCGGTTGCAGCTATCTCAGCTACGACAGACATGATTACAGTCGAATCCGGCAATGCATCAATCGGGAACCTCCTCCCGGGGGCATCGTTCACCATCATCGGAGATTTCATCTTCAGTGTTTCCGATATGGTGGAGGACGGCGAACTTGCAGCTCTCCTGTTAACCCTTACTGACAACATTAAGGAGTATAAGTTCGGCATCGATATGACGCTTCATGCCCCGCAACTCAGGATCATCTCCTCAGTGCATGATGACGCAGCTGCAGGCAACTCCAACTTCCTGCCTGATGCGGGGGAGACAATAAACCTTAATGTCACGGTGAAGAACGTAGGTTCGTCCGGCGCAAGCGGCCAGGTCAGCATCACTCCCTCAGGGTCATGGCTCTCTCTTTCCGAGGCCGGGCTTCCGTCAGGAGTTATCAATCCCGGCGAGGAGAAGGTGGTTCGCTTTAAGGGTGTGATCTCCGACCTTGCAGTGTCCGGAACTGTTATTCCATATGAGGTCTTTTTCGTCAGCGGCCACTATGATGCCATGGGCTCATGGTCATTAAGAACAGGCAAGACACGTGAGACATGGGAGTTTAACCGGTTTGACATCTTCCCCTGGGTACAGAAGCCTGAATATCCCTGGACAATTACTGCATCAACCTCATTTGAAAACACACATTCAGCCAGATCAGGCCTGATACCTGACAAGACTGAATCAGTCCTGTCGATCTATGTAAATAATCCTGTCGCCGACACAATCTCGTTCTATTCACGTGTCTCCTCCGAACCGATTTATGATGAGTTCATCTTCAGGGTTGACAGTGTTGTTGACATGCAGATATCCGGCGACACGCCCTGGGCACTCCGGAGAAAGGTTTTGCAGCCCGGGGTTCACCTGCTCGAGTGGGTCTATAAAAAGGATGTATCGCTCTCAGGAGGTCTTGACGCCGCGTGGATCGACCAGATTACATTCCCGGACATCGCATTCCTTGCAGCTGACCTGCATATTGATTCTGTCTTCCCTCCTCCCGCCACGGCCGTGCTGACTGACGTTACGGTATCCGGACGGGTGATCAACTTCGGACGTACCACCCTCACGAGCTTCCCACTGGCATACAGGATAAACGACGGCGAACTGGTCAACGAGACCTTCTTCATGAAGATCGATCCGGGTGACACGGTTGATGTCGTATTCACAAAAAAATGCAACCTGCAGCCAGACGTAAGTTATATGATCTACATCCTGAGCCGCCTCCCCGAAGACGGATTTGCCGGCAATGATACGGCATACGTCTCCTTCATAAAATCGGGAACGGGACCTGAGATCCCTGAGGAATCGGTAAGGGTCCTGCCCAATCCGTTCAGGGATAGCTTTGTACTCGAACTTGATTTCGAGGGAGAACAAAATACTGTTATTGAACTCATTGACTCAGGAGGAAGGGTTGTGCTCAGGTCGTTACCCGGACTGATGCCCGGGAGAAACAGGATCCCGTTCGACTGCCGTCATCTTTCCTCAGGCGTCTACACCCTCAGGATCAGCCTCGGGGGCAAGAGTATGTCTATGAAGGTGGTAAAGAGCTGAATAAGGCAGGCAGCATAAATAATTAAGAATTAAGAATTAAGAATTAAGAATTAAGAATCAGACTGTTAGATCGCTAAAGATAATAACTTTCGACTTTACGGACTTTACAGACTTTCAGACTAAAACTTATGGTCAGCAACAAACCAACACGTGAAGAAGCCCTTGAGCTCTTCAGAAAATACAATAAATCGGAAAGCCTTTACAAGCATGCCCTCTCCGTTGAGGCGGTAATGAGATACATGGCACGCAAACAGGGTGAGGATGAAGAGATGTGGGGTGTGGTAGGCCTGATCCATGACCTTGATTACGAGATGTACCCTGACCAGCACTGCACTATGACCGAAAAGATAATGAGGGAAGAGGGCTGGCCGGAGGAATACATAAGGGCGGTTATTAGCCATGGTTACGGCATCTGCTCTGAGACTGAGCCGCAGACACTCCTTGAGAAGACACTCTTTGCAATAGATGAGCTGACCGGACTGGTGACCACCAGCGCCCTCGTCAGGCCATCGCGAAGTGTGCTTGACATGGAAGCACGTTCAGTACGCAAGAAATGGACCGACAAGAGGTTTGCCGCCGGCGTCGACCGCAGCGTCATCGAACAGGGAGCCGCAAAGCTTGGCGTCGACCTGAATGAACTCATATCAGACACCATAATGGGCATGCGGGAGGCAGCGGACGAAATAGGCCTCAGGGGAAATCCACAACTGTAGAATTTACGTCCCGACACTGCGTGTGCGGGATTGATCCTGCTCCTGCGTCGCAGGCTCTAATTTGCGAACTGCGAATGGGTAACCCTATAATCGACAATCGCACATCGGCAATCGCAAATTAAAGAGGGCGTCCGGATAATTACCCGACGCCCTCTCTGTAATTGGTTTCTTAAGGATTACAATTCGCGTATCTGGATATTCCTGTACCAGACATCATCGCCATGATCCTGCAGTCCGATGTAGCCTTCCGCTGCCACATTGGCCCAATTGGGATTAAGAGCCGGGAATTTGCTGCCTGCGACGAGAGTATTCCACTCCGGAGTCCAGAGATGATACTCAAGTACGGTCTCACCATTCTGAATATGCCATACTGAACCTTTGTATACCTTGATCTCGGCAGTGTTCCATTCGCCTGCGGGTTTTGCGTTCTGAGGAACTGCAGGTATCAGGTCATACAGTGACCCGGCCTTGCGGTTACCATCCTTGCCGGCTTCGGCATCAGGGTGCTTTGCATTGTCAAGTACCTGCATCTCGGGAGCAGTCTTCCATATGTAATCCAGTTCAGGACTCTCCTGCGCCAGGTAGAAGATGCCGCTGTTACCTCCTTCTGAAATCTTCCACTCAAGTTTAAGATGGAAGTTCGAGTACTTCTTGTCATAGAGGATGTCACCTCCGCCACCGCCTGCCTCGCCCCTGCCTGAGCCCTTGCAATGCAGTGTGCCGTCAACTATCTCCCATCCCTGCTCAGGGAATGTGGTCTTGTTGTAGTTACGCCAGCCCTGTGTGGTGGATCCGTCAAAGAGGAAGGTCCACACCTCAGCTTCAGTGGTTTTCGTTTCGACATTCTTTTTCTCCTTTCCTGAACCGCAGGAGATGAATGATGCAGCAATAGCAAATACAATCAACATTTTTAATACTTTCATAAGTAATAGGTTTTAAATATTTGATTCACAATTATTTCAGTTCTTCCGGCAGCTACAAAACAGACTGCCGGCGTGATAGTTATGCCGGCATCTCCGGTAGCGACCAGCCGCTGCGATAGTTGTGTTTAATCATCTCCGCAGCAAACTGCTTCACATTTATCGGGTCGGTATATTTTCTGTTAAACGTCGGATGACCGTCGGTTATGCTGAAATGATCCTCAACGCAAATCTTTATCGTTTCGGTGTCGTTAATATTGGTGAACTCCATCTTCACACCGTCCCATTCGAGAGTCTTGTTGAGTCCCTGCAGCCTCACTGCGAGCACGCCCATGACCACCATCTCATTGAACGGTCCGGCCTCGGAGAAGTCTGACTTTGTCATCACCCTTGTGTCGGCTGATTCCTTGCAAGCGCGCACCCAGTCCATCTCATGGCTGGTGGTTACCCGCCGTTCCGTCTTGGGTGAAGCCGGCACACGACCTGACAGCAGCCACGGGTCACGGCCATAGCAACCGCAGATAAGCGTATCCTTACTGCCGTGGAAGATACATCCGCCGTCGGGATCATATGCTTTTCCTGCCGGCCATCCTTTAGGCTTCATAGGCAGAATGCCGCCGTCAGTCCATGTAACCTCAACCTCCGGGTATTTTACTTTTGAGCCTTTAGGTGCTGGTCTCTCGGGGAACACAAGCTTCACAGACTGAGCATTGGGAGCGCAGTCAGTGAGAAGCAGCGTCGAGTTGCCCTCTGCCTTTGTCGGGTAGTTCAGCTTCAGTCCCTTGAACACCGGGTGCAGGATGTGGCATGCCATGTCTCCCAGGGCGCCTGTGCCAAAATCCCACCACCCTCTCCAGTTCCAGGGTGTGTAGATGCTATGGAAAGGACGCATCGGGGCAGGCCCGACAAAAAGATCCCAGTTGAGGGTCTCCGGAACCCACTCACCCTTTGCGGGCCTGTTAAGTCCCTGCGGCCAGATGGGCCTGTCGGTGAATGTCTCGACTTTTCTTACCTCCCCTATCTCGCCGTTCTGTATCCACTCAATGATCAGGTTCACTCCCTCACCTGATGAGCCCTGGTTGCCCATAGAGGTCGCAACCTTATGTTTTGCGGCCAGCTTCGTCAGAAGGCGTGATTCATACACACTGTGGGTAAGCGGCTTCTGCAGGTAGACATGCTTGCCCATTGTCATGGCATGTGCTGCCGTGAGTGCATGGGTATGGTCTGCCGTGGCGATAACTACGGCATCGATCGACTTGCCCATTTCATCATACATCTTCCTGTAATCCCAGTACTTTGCTGCGGCAGGATATGCGTCAAAAACCCTCTTCGAGTAACCCCAGTCTACGTCACAGAGAGCAACGATATTTTCTGACGACGCTACGTTCCTGATATTGGTGGCGCCCACACCGCCGATTCCAATGCCGGCGATATTCAACTTATCGCTCGGGGCACGGTAGCCGAGACCACTGACAACATTGCTCGGAAGAATTGTAAGACCGGCAATTGCTGCACCTGTAGTGCCTACAAATGACCGTCTTGTGATTTTTTTTGTTTCCTCATTCATTTTTCAGGTGGTTAAAAGTTCAATACAGACCTTAAAAGTAAAAAAATCATCCGGAAAATAAAACCGGGGAATGATTTTTAAATCCGGTCAGCTTTCCTCAAAAAACTGTAAATTGCATTGGGGAAAAAGATATGGCAGATAAATACTTCAGCATAGAGCTGCATGAAAATACCAGGGTGGGCAGGAGTCTCAGGATACTTCTTGGCCTTGCTTGTCTCGTTGTGACAGTCTGGTTTATGTACAGCATCAGAGGCACAGCATGCTTCCGTGACAACATCCTGGATAGCCATGGGCTTCCTGCTTCTCTTTGGGCTGTGGATGATAGGATCGGGTCTGGGGTTCACTGAGAGATATATCAGGATTGGTAATGAAAGGATAGTTTTAAGACAGGATTTTTACCGGCCTGCTGTGGTTTTTACCTCTGCCACCCTGAGGGCTGTTGAGTTCAGGCCCCTGGTAATCGATTTCTTCACCGGGAAGAAGAAGCTCAGCCTAAGGCTGGGAGCCTATTATCCCGAACGCTCTGCCTCCATTATGGAAGCGGTGGAGGGCTTCTGCAGACAGCACGGTATAGAGATACGCGGAGACTATCAGATCGACGTAGACTCAGAAACATGAGACTGAGAATGGGGATGATAGGTGGCGGCGAGGGGTCCATGATAGGTCCTGTTCACCGCATGGCGGCTCGTCTTGACGGACTCTCGGAGCTGGTCTGCGGCGCCTTCAGCAGTGACCCTGCGGTATCTGCCGCAACGGGCACCAGAGAAGGTCTTGCGAGCTCACGTATCTATTCGTCGTGGCAGGAGATGATCAGCCGTGAGAGCGCCCTGCCAGAGGATGTCAGGCCTCATTTCATATCTGTAGTCACACCCAACCACCTGCATTACGGTCCTGCGAAGATGGCCCTCGAGGCAGGTTTCCATGTTGTCTGCGACAAGCCTCTGTGCATGAGCGTGGCCGAAGCCATTGACCTGTATGAGACGGTGGAACGCACAACGAGGCTATTCTGCCTGACACACAATTACACCGGTTACCCGATGGTAAAGCGAGCCCGGGAGCTGGTTCTCGGTGGTGAGATTGGAACTGTCAGGAAGGTAGCTGTCGAGTATTTCCAGGGATGGCTCTCATCTCGCGTTGAGGCAACCGGGAACAGGCAGGCCGCATGGAGATCCGACCCTGCCAGGGCAGGCATCGCCGGTGCAATGGCTGACATCGGAACCCATGCGTTCAACCTGGCCGAATATGTATCAGGACTCGAAGTCGTGGCCCTGTCGGCTGACCTCCGCTCAGTGGTGCCCGGCAGAGTCCTTGATGATGACGGCAGCGTTCTCCTTCAGTTCGGCAACGGAGCAGGAGGCACCCTCCTTGCCAGCCAGGTAGCCACAGGCGAGGAAAACAACCTGTCAATAAGAATCTACGGCGAAAAGGGAAGCCTGACCTGGAGACAGATGGAGCCCAACACACTCACGGTTATGTGGCCCGAAAAGCCTGTACAGATGCTTCGCACCGGCACTTCATTCAGCGGTGCGGGCACGGCTGCTCCCATGCACACCAGGATGACGGCAGGCCATCCGGAAGGGTTCATAGAAGCCTTTGCAAACCTGTACAGGAATTTTGCACTTCACATCATCGCCTGTAACAGAGGGCACGAGCCATGATATCATGGCAGACTATCCGGGCATTTATGAGGGTGTCAGGGGGATGAAGTTCCTGGAAGCTGTTGTAGCTTCAGGACTGAATAACTCTGTCAGGACTGATGTCTGAGATTACTTCAGAAGCTTTTCAAGATAATAGTTGCGGCTGATCGCTATGCTCTCCATCGGGGTATGTGTACGGCAATTATCCTGCTCCAGGAACCAGTATTTCATGCCGGCAGTCTTCGCCTCGGCCATTATTGGCTTGAAGTCAATGATCCCTTCACCCAGGGTGGCATCCTGCTTTTCAGGACTGAGATCCTTCATGTGCCATACCTGGAAGCGGCCCGGGTATTTCCTGAAATAGGCAATTGGGTCCTTTCCTGCGGCAGTGATCCATGCAATGTCGAGCTCAAAGGTGACCAGCCTGGGATCGGTGTTCTCAAGCAGCACATCATATGGAACCCGGCCGTTTATCTCCTGGAATTCTATCTGGTGATTATGAAAACCGAAGGTAATGCCTGACTTCCTGCAACGCTCGCCTGCCTTGTTGAAAAAATCGGCAGCCCTCTGGAAGCCGTCTATTGAACTGCTCCAGTCGCCGGGAAGAGATGGGAGCATGATGTATTTCATTCCTGCCTCTGCGGCATCATCTATCATCTGTTCATGGTTCTCGGGCCGTATCTGGCTGTGTGAGCTGAGTGGCACCATTCCCGCCTTTTTCACAAGTTTCCCGAACTCCTTCGGGGCAAATCCGTAAAACTTCCTGTCCCTGTGGTCTGCAGCCTCCACCCAGTCATATCCGATCGCTGCTGCCTCAGCCAGGGCTGCGGCCGGATCCTTGCCCATCGCATCACGAATGGTATAAAGAGCAAGTCCTGTTTTTTTGGAAAGCCGGGGTGCTGCAAGCAGATCCCTGTTTATCAGCGGCATGGCGGCCATGACAAGAGCCGATTGCCTTACGAAATTTCTTCTGGTTGTCATTGAATCATATTTAGGTTTAAAATTGAAGAAGCAGTCGGGAGACTGCTGATCGCAGCTACCGTTAAGCAAAAATAACATTAAATTTATAAGATCAAAAAACCTTCAGGTATGCAGCTTTGGGAAAAACATGAGGACGAGGGGAGACTGAGATGCCTTCTCTGCCCGCATTCATGCCTGATCGCAGCAGGAAACAGAGGCCTATGCGGCGTGAGAGAGAACCGCGACGGGATGATCTTTTCTACCACATACGGCATCATCTCGGGCTATGCCCTTGATCCCATAGAAAAGAAACCTCTTTACCACTTCTTCCCGGGAACGTCAATATTATCAGTGGGATCATACGGTTGCAACCTTAAATGCGACTTCTGCCAGAATTACCATATATCACAGAGCACGGTCACTGCCGGGGCACGAAAAATTGCGCCGGAAGAGCTTGTCAGGCAAGCCCTTGGAGCACCCTTGAACACAGGGCTGGCCTTTACCTACAACGAGCCTGTTATCTGGTATGAGTACGTCTCGGACTGTGCACGGCTTGCTGCCGCTGAAGGTCTTCGTAACGTGATGGTCACCAACGGATACATAAACAGCAAGCCTCTTGAGGAACTAATCGGTGTCATTGACGCCTTTAACATCGATCTCAAAGGCTTCAGCAATGACTTTTACAGAAGGTTTACAGGAGCCACCCTCCAGCCTGTCCTGGAATCAGTCAGAATGGTGGCTTCCTCAGGAAGACATCTTGAAATCACAACCCTGATCCTTCCCGGGGTTAATGATTCTGCGGACGAAATGAGGCGGGAATGTGAATGGATCGCAGAGAATGCAGGAAGGGATGTGCCACTGCACATCAGCCGTTATTTCCCCATGCACAAGAGGAACGACCCTCCCACATCCGTTGAGACAATCCTGATGTTGAAGGAGGTTGCAGAAGAGTATCTTGATTTTGTTTACACCGGCAACATGCCGGGGCATTATGCCGGCAGTGACACCCTCTGCCCTGCCTGCCGGGCAACGGTGATCAGGCGTTCAGGTTATTTCACAACGATAACCGGCCTCACTGACGAAGGCCGTTGCAGCAAGTGCAATGCGGAGATAATGAAATGGGTATAAAAGTCTGAAGGTCCGTAAAGTCGAAAGTCTGAAGAATTTGCGATTTGCGATTTGCGAATTGTAAAAAATCGAAAATCGAAAATCTTAAATCGAAAATCCTCTTTATGCCTTCGATATCTTGCTCAGCCGTTCAAAATAGCCGTCAACTTTTTCAAGGAGATCCTTTTGCAGTGAGGTGTAATATGCCTTCACCAGTGCGGGATTGTCTTTTCCGTCGGGGTTATTAACCCTGTCAATGAAGTCATTGCGCATGCTCACTGCCTCTTCTATAAGCTCCTGTGCTTCAGCCTTTTTAGGGCCTTCATGAATGCTTGCGAACATGAAACAGTCTGAGATCAGTTCAAAAAAGAGATAATCGATATCCTTTTTAAGGTTTTTAATGCTGGCCATTGGTGTTGCTTTTGTGCAAATATAGAGATTAATCTTTGCTTTTCTTCAACTTATAACTCCGGATGCTCTCCGCAGCCTTACCGGCGTATAGCAGGCGGATTCTCTCCACAATCGGATTGTTCACTTCATACATCTGATTATCAATTCTTTGTACCGGAAGAACCATCGGCGAGGTGCCAGTGATAAACACTGACCTGAAACGGCTGATCACAGTCTCCCTGACAGCTTCAAAGACAAGATCAAACCGCTCCTTCCTGATAATCTCCATTACATATCCCCGTGTTATCCCCGACAGAACTGCATTGTCAGGGGCAGTATGGATCACACCGGTCTCCGTCACAAAAAAAACATTTGACCTGCTTCCTTCCGTAATACAACCTTCGCTGTTGACAAGCAGGGCTTCGTAAGCTTTCCTTTTCACCAGCTCCTGATTGACTGACAGGCGCAGCCTGTTGTTCAGAATCTTCACGCCGGGATTAAACCTTTCAGCATGGTATAATATCAGGCTGACCCCCTCCCGGATCATTTTATCATCGGGGTATGAGGATGGGATGTAGCATAAATGCAGCGAATAATCACGCCCTGTGAAGGTCACTGTAACCCTCACATTTATTTCCGGGAACGACTGTTTCCTGACGAGAGCGTCGAGTCCCTCCCTCACCTTTTCAGAGATATCATGGTCAAGTTCATATCTTGTTGATATCCCGTCACTCATACGCTTCATGTGATCATCAAAGAAGAGCGGGGTCCCCTCACGGATCCGGATCACCTCGTAAAAGGAGACCTCACCCTGGGCGATCTCGTCATCATGACCCGCAGGCATGATATTCCCATCGAGATAGAAGAATTTACCGAAGCATTCCATGACATCTCAATTTACATCAAATTTATGAATAATTCCCGGCCGTAGTAAAAGTAATTATCTTAGTGCTTTCCTGCAGAAGTGTATGCTGTTATTGACATAGAGACCACCGGGGGAAGCGCCAGGCATGAGAGGATAACCGAGATTGCCGTATACATCCACGATGGCACAACCATCGTGGAGGAGTACTCAACCCTTGTCAACCCGGAGCGCAATATCCCATACTTCATAACCTCACTTACAGGCATTACCAACGAGATGGTGGAGGATGCCCCGAAGTTCTACGAGGTGGCCAGAAAGATCGTGGAACTCACTGAAGGAAACGTTTTTGTTGCCCATAATGCCAGGTTTGACTATTCGTTCATCAGGCAGGAGTTCGGCATGCTTGGATTCAATTTCAGGCGGCCGCTGCTTGATACCGTATCTCTCAGCAGGAAGCTGCTGCCGGGACACAGGTCTTACAGCCTGGGCAACCTGTGCAAGGATCTCGGGATAGAGATCAGCGGCAGACACAGGGCCTCAGGTGATGCCATGGCCACCGTAAGGCTCCTTGAGCTTCTCCTGGAAAAGGATAAGGCCCTTGAGTCGGGAAGCCTGATAAAGAACAGGAAAGCCGCCAAGCTGCATCCGGCGCTTGACATGGCACGGCTGGAGGAGATCCCGGATGAGCCGGGCATCTATTACTTTCACGACGAGGCCGGCGAGGTTATCTATGTAGGCAAAAGCCGTAACCTGAGCCAGAGGGTCAACACTCACCTCTCGAACAATACCTCAGGCAGGGCCATGGAGATGCGGTCACAGATAGCTGACATCAGCTGGGAGCGGACCGGCAACGAACTGATAGCCCTGCTTCTGGAATCAGCGGAGATAAAGAGCAAAAAACCACTGTTCAACCGGGCCCAGCGGCGTACCGGGTTCCGCTGGGGCATCTACAGTTATACGGACGAAAAAAGTTACATCAGGTTTGAATACCGCAATGTCAATGATGACGAGATCCCCCTATCACTTTTTACATCTCGTGACAGGGCCAGGGGCAAACTGGAACAGATAATCAATGATTACAACCTGTGCCAGAAGCTGTGCGGCATGTATGAGACAGACGGCCCCTGCTTTCACAGGCAGGTAAGCCTCTGCCGCGGGGCATGCTGTGGTGATGAGGAGCCTCAGCCGTACAACGAAAGAGCACTCATGGCACTCGATGAATTCATATTCAGGGAGAGGAACTTCTTCATCATCGACCGCGGCCGCGACAGGGAGGAGAGATCGGCCGTCAAGATCGTCAACGGCAAATATGAAGGATTCGGCTTCTTCAATGTCAATGACGTCGGATTCGGGCTGACGGCAGTGCATGACTGCATAAAAAAGGCAGCCGATAACCGCGACATACAGGTGATAATAAAGAGTTACCTGAAAAATCACCGTGTTGAGAGAATTATTGATTTCTGATTGAACATTGTACGATGCTTTTCTTAATATATTTGTCTTAACCAACACAATCAACGGCATATGTCGCTTTTTACCCGCACAACCAGGGAACTGACAGTAAGGTTAGACGAGTTCTTTGACACCATCGAGATAGGGATACTTATCTTCAAGGAGGGTGTCAGGGCATATGTCAACCAGGATCACGACGCATTTCAGAATCACCTCACCAAGATCGATGAGCTGGAGGGCAGGGCTGACAAGCTCCAGCGAAGCATTGAGAATGACATGATCGTCCACTCTATCCTTCCCCAGCAGAGGAGCGAGGTTGTCAAGCTTCTCTGGCAGCTTGATGAGATCATCGATACCGCCAAGGGGTCACTCAATGAATTCTACGTTGAGATGCCCCATATTCCATCATCACTTGCACGTGACTTCATTTCGCTCAGCGAGGTATCCGGCAACGCTGCCGAAGAGCTGATGCCGGCAGCGAGGGCTTTCTTCAGGGAGCCTCACCTTGTCAGGGAGAAACTTATTAAAGTCTATTTCTTTGAGAGGGAGACTGATAAGGCCGCCTTCCAGATGAAGAAGAAGGTGTTTCATGAGATGAATGATCTCTCCCTGGCTGAGAAGGCACATATCAGGTATATAACACATCATATAGAGAACATATCCGATGCTGCCCAGGCAGCGGCTGACCTCCTCGCCTCCATGGCCATAAGGCAAATGCTCTGATCATGATATTTCTGTTTCTCACCAGCGGCCTCTTTCTCGGGTGGACCCTCGGCGCCAATGATGCGGCCAATGTATTCGGCTCCGCGGTCGGATCGAGGATGGTATCCTTCACCAGGGCTGCTGTCATTGCCTCCGTCTTCGTCATCCTGGGCGCTGTGATCCAGGGCTCCGGGGCCTCTGCCACCCTCGGCCGGCTCGGTTCGGTGAACGCGATGGGCGGTGCCTTTACGGTTGCCCTGGCAGCAGGACTGACTGTCTATTTCATGACCAGGGCAGGGCTGCCGGTCTCAACCACCCAGGCTATCGTGGGTGCAATTATCGGATGGAACTTTTTCACGGATAATGCCGTCGATACCGCGGCACTGACACAGATCGTGTCTACATGGATAACGGGACCGGTTCTGGGTGCCCTGTTCGCCTACGGGCTCTATCACCTGGTCAAGATCTCCAGGAGAAGGATAAAGATGCACCTCCTGAAATACGAATCTTACCTCAGGTTGGGGCTGATGATCGTAGGGGCCTTCGGAGCCTTTAGCCTGGGAGCAAACAACATCGCAAACGTGATGGGGGTCTTCGTGCCCAGTATACCTCTTGACGATGCCAGCTTCGGCCTGTTTACCCTAACAGGAACGCAGCAGCTATTCTTTCTGGGCGCAATGGCCATATCAGCAGGTATCCTGACCTACTCCAAAAAAGTGATGCAGACGGTGGGCAGCAACCTCCTCGAACTATCTTCGGAAGCCGCACTCGTTGTGGTTCTCTCCCAGGCGATGGTACTTTTCATCTTCTCATCTTCAGCACTGTCAGGACTAATGGTTAAGATTGGCCTTCCGCCCATCCCGATGGTTCCTGTTTCAAGCACCCAGGTGGTTGTCGGCTCAGTACTTGGCATAGGCCTCTACAAGGGGATCAGGAATATCAACTTTAAACTCCTCGGAAGCATAGCATCGGGATGGATAACAACTCCCGTTGCTGCAGGCCTGCTTGCCTTCCTCCTGCTGTTTTTCGTCAGGAACATCTTTGGGATTGATGTTGGGCATTCAGTCAGACCACCTGCCGTCACCGGCGATGGTGTCAGTACAGCCCTGATAATAAGATACAGCATACCGGCACTTTTGCTGGTTACCGCAGTGTACCTTATTTACCTGGTACTTTCAGAAAACAGGAAAACAGAAAACATGAACAAAAAATACTATGAGTAAGATAACACACCATCCGGTTGACAACACGACGATGCGTCTGATTAAAAGCGAGGATCTCAATCACCACGGAACTCTTTTCGCCGGGCGAACCGCAGAGTGGTTCATTGAGTCAGGATTCATTGCTGCCACAGCCCTGCTGGACCCGAGGAGCGTCGTGTGCCTCAAGGTGCATGGAATGTATTTCACAAGCCCCGCAAGGCCGGGTGAAGTGCTTCGGTTTGAATCCAAAATCGTGTATACCGGAAAGTCAAGCCTCGTAGCATACATCAGGGTTTGCAAGTCAAACTGTACCAAAACGCTGGTTGAGGGCTTCGTCACCTTCATCCACGTTGATGAGGAAACCCGTCCCCTGCCGCATAACATTGTCACCGAGCCTGTTACTGATGCTGACATGCAACTGTATATTCAGGCTGAGGGGCTGAAGAAGGCCTGATATCTTTTTACCAGGCAGGAAGGAAGGAGTATTTCCTTCCGTATTCCATCATCTGCCTCAGGTAATCATTACAGTATTCGATCTTCACATCAATAATCTTTCCCTGTGCATCTGTCACCGGTGTCATCATTGGATTGACAAAGCCGCTGTAGGGTGCCAGGTTAAGCTTCTCATACCTTGCAAGGATCTCCTTATGAAGATCCTGGTCGATCTTCACACCGTAATTTTCGATCATACTCCGCCCGGCCTCGAAGTCACCCTCTGACTTGATCCGCTGCACCTCCCTGAGCATCTCCCCGAACAGTGTCCTCAGCTTACTGTAATCGTTGATCCTTACGAAAGTCTTGTCGTCGCGCCTGACCGTCTCTATCACATTCCCATCCTTACCCTTCTCAAAGACCCAGTGTGCTATGGCCGAACGGCACCTCATATGAGCCTGTTCGATATCCTTTCCCGGCTTAATCCTGACAATCTGCGTCAAAAAGCCGTTCCTGATATAATTGTCGTACATGGCTTTTGCCGGCTCGTCAGAGGGCATCAGCCCCAGCTCCGTCATCTTCGGATCCATCATGAAATAAAGGGCGAACAGGTCAGCCCTCATCTCCTCCAGGGGTGAGGCATAGTTCTTCAGCGCATTGGGATCTGTTCCCGGCGCAAGCTTGCCGCTGGCGTGGCCTATGCACTCATGCATGTCGGTGTGCAGGGCATCTGATAGCGAACCGAATTTCACAGCCCTGTCAATCTCTGCCTGATCCCAGGCAAACTCCTCAAGGAATCCGCTGCCACGCGATACAATATCCTTGGCATCGGTGATATTGGCCAGGGTGACGGACTTTGACCCTGCCTCGGTCCTGATCCAGTTTGAATTAGGAAGGTTTATCCCAAGGGGTGATGCAGGATAACAGTCACCTCCGAGCATTGCCACATTGATTACGCTGGCGGCAACCCCGGTGACCTTCTCCTTCCGGTACTCAGGAGCAACCGGCGAGTTATCCTCAAACCACTGGGCATTCTCAGTGATCAGGGCTGTGCGCTTTGATGCCTCCAGATCCTTGTAATCCACCACTGCTTCCCAAGTGGCCTTCATGCCCATGGGGTCACCGTAGGTCTCAATAAAACCGTTGATATAGTCAACAGGGAGATCTGTATTGCCTGCCCATATTACGTTATACTCATCCCAGGTTTTCAGATCCCCGGTCTTATAGTAATCAATCAGAAGGTCCAGTTCCTTCCTTTGGGTCTCACTCAGCGCAACATTGCGCGCTTTCTCAAGATATGAAATGATCCGGTCAATGGCCTCTCCGTAAAGACCCCCTGATTTGTACGGTATCTCCGTCACCTTGCCGTTAACCTTAACCACCTTTGAATTCAGACCCCACGAAACAGGACGCGGATCGGAAGGATCGGCTACCGAGGCATAGTATTTTTCAACCTCGGCCTGGGTTACTCCCTCATAGAAGTTGTTGGCCGATGCAGTGATCATGTCAGCTCCCTCTGACTGGTCAACCCTCCTGGCATAGAGCTGAGGGTCAAACAGAACTGGTGTGAGCCAGGCAATAAGATCTGCAGCCGTTTCACCCTCCTTAAGAGGAAGGAGTGACGGATCGCTGGTACTGACCAGGGCATCAAAATACTCTTTTGAAAATCCCGGCACAAACTTGTCGTTGGAGTAATGATGGTGAATGCCATTGGCGAAAAAGACCCTTTTGGCGTAGGTGATGAATGATTTATAATCTTCCGCCTCCCGGTCGCCGCCGTAGGAGTCTATTATGGCCTCGATGGTTCTGCGGATGACAAGATTGTATTTGAAATTCTGGTCCCACAGGATGTCGCGTCCGCTGAGTGCAGCCTCAGAAAGCCAGTAGATCAATTCCTTTTCTGCCGGTGACAGCTGCTCAAATCCCGGCAGCCTGTACTTCAGAACGCTGATATCCTCAAACCTGTCAACTTCATAGGTAAATGTGTCAGTGGCGGCAGCCTTCTCTCCGGTCTGCCCGCATGAGGTAAAAAGCAGTGTTCCCATAAATGCAATTGTTCCGATTAATAAGATATTCTTCATGATCCGGTAATGTTATGATACAGGTAACTAAGTTAGTAAAAAGCCCGTTACGGAAACTTGTATTCATAATTATTGACATGCCCATCACCGGTGCGAAAATATTCTTAAATTTCCTCTGTAAATCCGGGCGGTGGCCTTGATTTTTATTTGACTGTGAAAATCCAGGTGATTTTATTTAAGTTTGAGATCAGTATGATTAAATCCGTGAAAAAACTTTCCGCAATTGCATTGTTCCTGCTCCTTTGCTTTGCCATTCCCATGGCAGGCCAGGATATCAATGATCTTATCAAAAAGGAAGTATCAGGCTCCCTGGCTTCATCAGAACTGATCTACCGCGATCTGCATCAGAACCCGGAGCTATCATTGCAGGAGTTCAAAACAGCCGCAAAGATGGCGCAGGCGCTTGAAAAACTCGGATTCGAGGTGACAACAGGTGTGGGAGGCAACGGCGTGGTGGGAGTCCTCAGGAACGGATCCGGACCCGTTATAATGCTCAGAACCGATATGGATGCCCTTCCTGTGAAGGAGACTACCGGTCTGCCCTGGGCAAGCAAGGTGACCGTCACTGACAGCCAGGGAATGGAAACGCCGGTGATGCATGCATGCGGGCACGACTTCCACATGACGGTGTGGCATGGCACCCTCTCAACGCTGGTGTCACTGAAGAACAGATGGCACGGGACCATTGTCGCTGTTGCCCAGCCGGCTGAAGAGGTAAGCGGCGGATCGGAGCAGATGATTGCTGACGGGCTCTATAAAAGGTTCCCGGTGCCCGACTATGCGCTCTGCTACCACGTCAGCTCAGACCTCCCCGCCGGAACAACAGGTTACTACCCTGGTCCGATTTTCGCGGGGGTGAAGTCGGTTGACATAAAGGTCTTCGGCATTGGCGGACACGGTGCAATGCCTCACAAAACGATTGACCCCATTGTGCTGTCAGCCAAAATAATACTCGACTATCAGACCATCGTGAGCCGCGAGATCAATCCCGTCTCACCTGCCGTGGTTACGGTAGGATCAATCCACGGCGGCACTAAGCACAACATCATCCCCGGGGAGGTTGACATGAAACTTACAATAAGATTCTTCTCAGATGATGTGTACCGGCAGATCATCGCAGCGCTCCGTCGCATTGCCGACGGTCAGGCTGTTGCGGCGGGACTGAAGGCAGACATGATGCCGGTCATTACGACAGGGAGTGAATATACTCCCCCGGTTGAAAATGACCCTGACCTTGTCAGCAAAGCCACTGTCTCGATGGCCGGCATACTGGGAAAGGAGAACGTCATCAGGGTTGAGCCGTCAACAGTGGCGGAAGATTTCGGCAAGTACGGCCGTACGCCGGAAAAGGTGAAGATCGCACTCTTCTGGCTGGGAGGCGTCAACCGCCAGAAGTATACTGAGAGCCTGGAAAAGGGAACAATGCTTCCCGCGCTGCACAGCAGCAATTTTGCTCCCGACTTTGTACCGGCCTACACTACAGGTGTAACCGCCATGAGCCGCACGATGATAGACCTGTTCACAGCCCCAGCAAATCCATGATCCCGTTGATGAAGGTCAGCGGGTGGGCAGGGTTACCCGGGACATAAAGGTCGACCTGGTGGCTGTCGATAAATCCGCGCTTTATTGCAGGACTCCCTGCGAACAGTCCTCCGCTGATGGCATCGGTTCCAACCAGGATAATAACCTTTGGTGACGGAACAGCCTTATAGCATATCTCCAGCGCCTCAGACATGTTTTCGGTCACCGGACCGGTAATCACAATTCCGTCGGCATGCCGCGGTGACGCCACAAACTCAATACCGTAGCGGCCCATGTCAAAGTTGACATTTCCCGAAGCATTAAGCTCCATCTCGCATGAGTTGTCTCCTCCGGCAGACACCTGCCTGAGCTTCAGCGACCTGCGGAAGAGGCGCCGGATATCTTTCCTGACAGCTACCTGATCCAGTCTCAACTCTCCGGCCTGGCCGGGCCTGACAATGAGATCTTCCCTCCTGTTTGCTGCAATCCGGTAGTCATTTGTGAAACGGATGGTTTCAGGCATCAGCAGTGCGCACTCATTGCAGAATGTGCATCTGCCCAGGTCAACAGAGCCGTTACGCCTGTCAATGGCATTCGCCGGGCATATGGCTGAAGCCTTTTCTATCTCCTCCCCTGTTATTCCGGCAGAGATTACCGGCCTGCCCCTGAATCTCGCGGAGACCGGCTGTGTCCTCAGGTCAGTTACAAACTGTTTGCCGTGATCAGAAAGTATCTTTATTTCCTTTATCATTATGCAGCGTCAATTATATCTACAGGTCATGCCCGCAGTATGACAGGTTAAAGCTTTTGTTGCAGACCGGGAAGTCAGAGATCTCCTGGTTGCGTACCGCCAGAGCCAGAGCCATCCAGTTATGCTGTGACGGATCCTTTACCTTGTAATGAGTAAGATTCCCTTTGCTGTCAGTAACTGCAGAATGACAAATTTCGCCCCTCCATCCCTCTGTCAGGGATACCGCGAAGCTGTCGGGCCTGAGCCTGTACCCATAGTCAGGCTTCCTCCTGTTTTTTCTGCCTTTCTCCACGAATCTACCAACCCGCGAATGATTCCTGCCGATGCCTTTACCTCCAAGTGCTCTCAGCATGCCACGGGCCAGCACATCGCCTGTTTCAAGTATAACCGGATCAACATGTAAGTTTTTGTAGTACTGGAAGGGATGTGTCCTGCGTATGTCACGCATTATTCCGCAGGTGCGGGCAGCCATCCCCACGGCACCTGTTCCCTCTGCCTGTTGCCGCGTGACAGTGCCAATGTCCTCGAACCTGCCGAGCACGCTCGGAAGGGAGTATATGCAGTCAGCAACGTTCCCATATCTCCTTTCAACCTCAGCCAGCACCCCCAGCAGCTCGGCTGCTGTTTCATCCGTCATAGGGTAGTTCGATCCCCCGGGGCGAACCAGTCCTTTCCCGAACCGGTTCCCGCACCAGAACTGAGTGGTGTTTATCACCATGGTTCTCAGAGCCTCGCAGGTGACCTGGCCAAGCTGGTATGCAACGTCGCCGCACAGAGCTGCAGTGTCACCGATATGCACCGCTATCCGCTCCATCTCCAGGGCGATGCAACGCTCAATCCGCAGTGCATCACATACCTCTATGCCGGCCAGCGACTCTATCAGCTGCGCATGGGCCAGTCCGTGCCCGATTGCCGTATCTCCGGCTATGTTTTCAGCCAGGATGCTCCTCTGGAGAGCATTCCTGCTGTCAGTAAACAGTTTCTCAACGCCCCTGTGCTGGTATCCGAGCTGTATCTCGAGGTGTAAAACCTTCTCGCCATTGCAGATGAACCTGAAGTGACCCGGCTCAATCACTCCAGCATGGATTGGTCCCACACCCACTTCATGAAGCTCCTCGCCCTCAATCTCATAGAACGGGTAATTGTCCATTACATTAAGCCTCCCGGCCCTGTCATGGGGATATCTCACGGGTTTAAGCCAGGGATGCCCGTTGAATTTCACGCCAAAATTCTCATGTATCTCACGCTCAAATATATGCATAGAGGAACAGGCCGGTGTCAGTGACTTCAGCGTTAAGCCCTCCCGGTTGCCTTCATGGCTTATAACCTTAATTCTTCCGGTTTCATCATCGGCTATGCAGCAAATGAATCTCAACCTGTCAGAAAGATCCTGACAATAGTATGACAGACAGTGATTTGAGGGGTTGTTCAGCATGCCGCAAACCTCATCGTAAAACAGGTCATACGCGAGAACAGGTATCTCTTGAATACCCACCGGCAGCGAGCCGTTATCTATCGCTATGTAGTTCTGATTGCTCATATTCTTTATCTCGGTAACATGGCAAAACTCTGATTTATCATGTCAACCAGGAATGGCGGCTGGTAAAAGCAGATCATTATAACGATGGCCAGAAGCAGAAACTGGCTTACTGTCTCAACCGGACTTACTATTGCGGGCAGCTTTATATTGTCTTCATTCCTCGGATTTGAGAATGTGATATGCATGATCCTTGTGCTCATGGCATATATCACGAAACAGAGTAAAATGACCGAGACGATAAGTACGAACCACTGGCTGTTCATAACCAGTCCCCTGAAGATCATCAGCTCGGAAATGAACAACCCGGACGGAGGGATTGCCAGGATGCAGATCATCCCTGTCAGAAGCACCATGGCTCCGGCCGGGTAAAGTCTCATGTACCTCCCGCATTCGTCGAGCTTGAATGTATGCAGAACCCTTGAGAGCTGTCCCATCTGGTAGAAGAGGCTTGACTTGGCAAAGGAATGCAAAATGATGAGCAGCATTGCGGCATAGTAGCCGGCCCCTCCTGCCCCGATGGCTATTGCAACAAGGCCCATGTTTTCAAGGCTCGAATAGGCAAGCATCCGCTTCAGGTGCTTTGCCTTGAGCATGTATCCCGCCGCTATCAGCAGAGAGAGCAACCCTGCCAGAACGAGGACGTGATTCATAAACGGGAGGACTGATGTCGAAGCGAATAACTTATATACACGAAAAATGGCAAGGAAACCCACGTTCATCAGGGTGGTTGATATGAGGGCGCTGACAGGAGGAGGTGCAACCGAATGAGCGTCAATGGTTACGGTATGCATCGGGAAGAGGCCCATTTTGGTGCTGAAGCCCACCAGCACGAAAATGAAGGAGATCTTGAGGTACAACGGGCTCGCATTGCCGATGACCAGCGAGAACGATTCAAAGGAGAGATTAGGAGCGTCTCCGCGGCCGTAAATAAACCCGAGGAATAGGATGCCCAGGTATGCCAGGGCAATACCGGTGGAGCAGATGAAGACATACTTCCAGGTGGCCTCCAGGGCCATCTCCGTACGGTCATGATAGATGAGCACGGCAACGGCCAGGGTGGTAGCCTCCACAAATATCCACAGCACGGTCATGGTGTTTGCCAGGTAGGCTCCTGCCATGAATGTCATGAGCGCCATCAGTCCGGCATGGTAAATATTGTATCTCTTAATGGTATCGTCCGTGGTGTAGATAAATCCGTGGTAAATGGTTGGAAGCGACAGTATTGCCAGAACGGTCAGCAGGAGGACCCCTGTACTGTCAAAGGTGAAATAAGCCAGCTCCGTTTCGTTGAGTCTGGTCCATGCAAATGCGGTGAAGAGGATGAGCAGCACGGCATGGCAAAGGGTGAGTATCCGTGTAACGGCCCTGTTCCTGAACAAAAACGCCGAGGCAATCAATAACGCGGATATGATAAAGAATAGCAGAAGCATCATTCCTAATCTTTTAACAATGTCAGCTCGTTCGTGTGGGGCTTAAGGCGCAACCCGAAGAACCCGAGGATCAGCACTCCGACAAAAATGTCAAGCAGTATACCGACGTTGATAAGCATCGGCATCTCGCTCCCTACAGCCAGTGAGAACATGAAAACCGCATTCTCAATTATCAGGAAGCCTATCAGGTGAGAGATAATCAGCTTGTGCGTCACAATCAGCAGCAATCCCGTGACGAGGGTGAAGAGAGCAATGGCGAGATAGATTGTATTAATGAACGGATTGATAAGGATCGTTGCAAGCACCACGCTTATCAGCAGTCCGAAGATTGAAAATATCAGAAGGTAGAATCCGGGCATGGCAAGCCGGTGTACCTTCGTAACACCGGAACGTCGGATGATCCTGGTCAGCAAATATGGCAGGACCAGAGTCTTGAATATTAATGTCTCCGCAACAATGAACAGAAGGTTAGCCGTGTTGACCTCCTTCAGTTCGAATATGGCTATGCCGCACAGTAAAAGTCCCTGCAGTGCAATGAGTTTTACATAGGTTATAAGCCTGTCAGCCGATGAAAAGTACATCAGGGTGACTGCAAACAGGACTATCAGATAGTTTATCATCTCCTTTCAGGCCAGTTTGTCAGTTAGTATTAAAATTACCGTAAAGGCTATCCACGCGATAGCCGATAAGGTAAGTATGAATTTCGGGTTCTTGTTCATCTTGTTCCGTGCCCTGAATGATTCGGTTATGCCAATGACGATTGCGAAGAAAGCCTGCACCGCAAGGAACAATCCAATCTGCAGGTATATATTCCACCCGGCCGGGACTATCAGGTTATATATCAGTGAACCGTAGAGCGCGAATTTAAGGTATGTACCGATATGTATCAGTGCCTTGTCAAATCCGCTGTAATCAAGTATCATCACCTCATGGATCATTGTCAGTTCGAGGTGCGTCTTGGGGTCGTCAATCGGTACCCTGCTGTTTTCAACCATGGCGATCTGGATAAACAGGTAGATGCCTATGATGCTGTATATCATCACATAATCATTCCCCGTAATAAAAAAGTGGTTGAAGATCACAGAGAATGAAGTGTAACCGGTGAACATGGCAAATGTGGCCAGGAGGATAAAGAATGCCGGTTCCACCAGGAGTGAGAAAAGAGCTTCACGGCTTGCTCCCATGCCCTCGAAGCTGCTGCCCGTGTCAAGAGCGGCTATCACCGTAAAGAACTTGCCGAGAGCCAGAAGATATGCGAAAAGCACAAAATCGCCCTCAAATGCGAAGAGGGCTTTCTGTTCTGCAAAGGGAAGGAGCAGCATGGCACATATGACTGACGCCAGCGTGACAGCCGGAGCTATCTGAAATATCAACCCGGTGGTGGTGCTGAATACGCTGCCCTTCTTCAGCAGCACAATTATATCCTTTACCGGCTGAAACAATCCCGGTCCCTTTCGTCCCGAGGCAATGCTTTTCGTCCTGAGAATTATGCCCGGGAAGAAAAAGGCTGCGATCACTATCAGAACAAATCCTGCCATCTTCAGATAATATTCAGTATTGCCAGCAGCAGAACCAGAAGCATGAAGACAAAGGCATAGAGGATATAGTGCTGTATCTGCCCGGTTTGCATGACGGCAATCCTCTTAAGCAGCCCCGAGAGCCAGTCGAGCGGCCTGTCGATAAGCATTTTCCTGAAAAGATCGTCACTGTGCGAAACGAAGGTTCTCTTGCGCGGAAAAATCTCATCCTCCCTGATATCATCCATCACCTTGCGCGTCTGGAGGACCGGTTTGGCGAGGTGGTTGTAGTTGTAGGCAAAGGAGGTGCCAGTATATTGCTGCCGCGCCGTGCCGGCTGTATAGCCGCAACCCCATGTGGGTCCGCTCTCAACCACTCTTTTGCTGAGGTGATAGCGACGGTAGACCAGCAGAGCCACAAGGGTCACAACAAAGACTCCGCCCAATATGCTGATCTGGGCAAGATTGGATACAAAGGCGCCTGACATCATTACAGGATTATGAATGCCGAATGTCTGTGCCACAATGTCAAACACCGGTTTTACCACCAGCGGCGATGCAAGGCCAATGATCAGGATGAATGCCACCGTTACATACTGCGGGATGATCATGCCGCGTGTCACCTCCCTGGCGTTGGTCGCCTTTTCTGATCTGGGCTCTCCGAGAAACGCAATGCCGAACGCCCTGGTGAAACAAAAAATGGCCAGTCCGCCGATAAGTGACAGCCCTACTATCGATCCCAGGATAATGATCGAATGATACAGGGTTGCTCCGGACAGACTGTTGAACATACCCATGTAAATCAGGTATTCAGAGATGAAGCCGTTAAAGGGTGGAAGGCCGCAGATAGCCAGTGATCCGATAAGGAAGAGTATGGCAGTATAGGGCATTCGCTTCATCAGTCCTCCCATCTGTTCGATGTTCCGGGTGTGGGCAGCCTGATAGACTGATCCTGAGTTGAAGAAGAGAAGTGATTTGAACAGTGAATGGTTCAGAATGTGAAGGAGCCCGCCGGCGAACCCCAGCAGTGTCAGCGCCGGGTTATTCAGCGCCTGCCCGATCACCCCCAGCCCTATGCCTGCACCGATGATCCCGACATTCTCTATAGTACTGTAGGCCAGCAGCCTCTTCAGGTCATTCTGCATGATAGCCATCATCACACCCCATACACCTGAGATCAGGGAAACAATGAGAATTACGATGCCGGTAACCAGCAGGTCAGACTGCATGGCAACGAGCACCCGCAGGATCCCGTAAATGCCCATCTTGATCATCACCCCCGACATCACCCCGGATACGTGTGAAGGGGCAGCGGGATGAGCCTCCGGGAGCCATGTGTGGAGCGGGATGAATCCTGCCTTAATGGCAAACCCTGTAAAAAAGAGCAGGAAGAGAGGCAGGTTCCGGTGGCTTGAAAAATACTCACCAAGTGCATCAAAGCTCATACTGCCGGTAGCCTTCTCTACTATCAGAAAAGCAATCAGGATGAAGAACATCCCGACATGCATCTGGATCAGGTAACTGATGCCGGTCTTTAAAATCGTCCTCTCCTCGGCATCAAATATCACGAGAAAGAAGGATGAGAGTGCCATGATTTCCCAGACAATGAGGAAGGAAATTCCGTCACGTATCATCACCACCATCAGCATTGACAGCCAGAGCCACAGGTATGAAAAATAATGTATGGAAAAACGAAGCGGATTTTTGCTCCTGTAATATGGCGCCAGATACCCCCTGGCGTACAGAAGTCCAATAACAACGGTGATATTGATTACCAGGACAAAGAAGGCTGACAGCCTGTCCAGAACAAGTATCACGACAGATCCGGCAGCCGGGACAAACAGCGGTATTTCAAGCAGTTGATCACTGCCGGTGAGCAGCTGGACGGACCAGACCGAGGTCAGGGTGACACCGCAAACCAGGAGCGCCAGGGTATAATAGTATTTCAGTGACCCGGGGACGAAGAAAACAGGTAATGAAAGGAATAAAACAATCAGAAAGAAAATGGCGCTCAACATGAAATTGGCAATTTGCCCGCAAATGTAAAAAATATATTCCCTGGTTATTCTATTGGCTGAATTATTCGAAAAACGATTCCCTAAACTTCAAGCTGATTTGAACTTCCCTGAATACCAATCACTTTCGTATTCCCTCCCTCTGCAAGGTTTGGATCAAATGGCTTGTTGAGCTCCCAGGAGCCGCAGGTGAAGTCAGGAACATCGATTGATGACGATCTGTTGGCCACGGACCACTCGCTGAGAGGGGTGATTACACTCCACAGGGCAGCATCATAGACATCCTGGTCAAGGGGCAGCCCGTTGCGAAGGCAGTCGATCAGCCTCCAGTCCATTATGAAATCCATCCCTCCGTGACCGCCAATCTCCTTTGCCATCTCTCCCACCCTTTTTACTATCTCCGGTGTATACTGAGCTTCAAGCGCTGTAAGTTCCTCAGGCTTAAGCCATGAATGGCCCAGTGCTATCCTTGCCGGCGACGGCCACTTGCTGGCTGCCCCCTTTGTGCCGCTGATGAGATGGATCCTGGAGTAGGGTCTCGGACTTGACACATCATGCTGTATCATTATGCTTCTCCCGGAGGATGTTCTGATGAGTGAGGTGTTCATGTTTCCACGGTATTTCTTATCAGCAAAGGGCGCATAAAACGGATCTTCCTTTGCAAGCTGACCCAGTTCTGATGCCATCGCGAAGTCATCCGTTGACATGGAGGTAAGATAGTCCATCCTGTCTCCCCTGTTTACGTTCATTACCTGGCATACCGGACCAAGGCCATGGGTGGGGTATAGGTTCCCGTTGCGAACATTCTCCTTCAGCCGCCACATGTCGGCATACCCGTTCTTGTCATAGGTAAAGTCCCACCGCAGGTCGTGGATATAGGCTCCCTCGCCGTGCACAATTTCCCCGAAGAGGCCCTGCCGTGCCATATTGAGTGTCAGCAACTCAAAGAAATCGTAGCAGCAGTTCTCAAGCTGCATGCAGTGCATCCTGGTACGTTCTGAAGTCTCAACCAGTTGCCAGCACTCATCAACTGTCTTAGCCGCCGGCACTTCGACAGCAACATGCTTCCCCGCTTCCATGGCATAGAGGGCCATGGGTGTATGCCACGCCCAGGGTGTACATATATAAACCAGGTCTATGCCAGGGTCATCACACAACCCTTTCCATGCCTCCTCGGTGCCGCTGAAGGCTTTTGCCCGGGGCATGCCGAACTTGGAGATCATTGACTGCATCTTATCCACCCTGTCGGTGTACTTGTCGCACAGGGCCACTATCTCCACACCCTCAATATGGGCCATGCGCTCAACGGCACCCGGGCCCCGCATACCCAGTCCTATAAAGCCGATGCGCACCTTACCAAGGGAAGGAGCCCGGTAACCCGACATGTTAAACGTCTGTGAATGAGCGGCCATGACTGCCAGTCTGACCTCGGGCATCATCTCTGATGACTTTTCACGGCGTGAGCATGAGACTGCACTGCCAGCTGTAACCGCTGCCGCTCCGGCCACGGCTGCAGTACGCAGGAAATTCCGGCGATTGGTTTTCATTGTGTTCAGGTTAGGTTTGAAATTGAATTATGTATGCAATATACAAACTTCCCGAACATCAGGAAAGAGGGTTAAGTCAACTCTCTTTTTGCTCCCGGGTCTTTTCCTTCCTGCGCATAATATCACCTGCAAAGGATCCGATCAGGAACCCCAGCACCGCTCCCCACGGTACCATCAGGTACCAGTTGGATTTGATGGCGCAGGTGCCCGAAAGACATCCGACGTACTTCCAGTAGAGAAATCCGCCGACGGCTCCGGCAAAGGCGCCAATAATCTCAGGCAAATACTTTTTGATAAAGTCTTTGTTCATTTATAATATTTTACTTCAATAACACTTTTAAAGAACTCTTGTTCTCTTATCTTCTCCTTTTCCCAGGTAAGCTCCCTGCGCGCCTCCCCTGCCTTCTCCTTCAGCAACATGATATAATCGCGGTCATCCCTGAGCTTTTCAAGCGTGGCTCTGATTGCCCGGGGAGTCACTTCACCGAGCACCACGCCGCATCCGTACCTATCTATGATGGCCGACACCTCGGGCAGCGGTGATACCACTGCGGGTATACCGGCCGCAATGTAATCGAACAGTTTGTTCGGAAGACTGTAGCGCTGGTTGATGCAGGTATCGGCATCAAGAGATAGTCCCGCATCACAGCACATGGTGTATCTCATCATCTCCTCCCAGGGCATTCTGGGCAGAAAGAGGATCCTTTCTCCGGCTTCGCTTTCCTTTGCCTCCAGCCTCACTCTTTCAATGATGTCTCCTGATCCGATGATCAACAGCCTGACCCTTTCAAGCCCGTTCATGGCGCTGATCAGCTCCCGGGCACCTCTCCCCTCGTTTATGCCTGAGCCCTGTAAAACTACCAGGAGCTCATCTTGCGCAGTCCCCAGCTCGCTCCTGTCATGCGGCACCAGGTGATCCACCGGGGAGGCAAGGTTTCTTATGACGACAGGAGTAACACCGTATTCGCGCCGGTACAGGTCCGCAATTGAGTCGCTGACAGTGATCATGTGTTTTATATGCGGAACTATAAGCTTTTCTGCCCGCTTCCAGGTAAGGTATTTAAATCGTCGCTCTGCGAGGCCCTGCTGTCCGGTGAAGTATTCATGCGCATCATACACCAGCGGCTTTCCCGCCAGTCGGGTTATTATGTAACATGGGACAAGAGTGTCAAGGTCACACGCAACGCAGAGGTCGAACCGTCTGAAGAGAAGATGCCAGAACAGGAAAAAATTGAACAGAATATACATCCCCGGCCCTTTTTTGAACGGGACCCTTATCCTCATTGCTGTCACCCCCGGAAGAGATAGTGGCAGACTGCTGCCCGTCTCCCTGCCGATCAGCATCACGCTCCAGCCTGACTCAACCAGGAGCAATGCCTGTTTCCGGACTCTCATGTCAGTTGAGAGATCACTGATGACGGCTATTATTGCTTTCACGTTCAGGCTGTAGATTGGTAAATATCTCTCCTCTTCTAAATAAAAACTGATGAAAGATACAAAAGAATTATTTTAGCTATGTTTGTGTGTCGGAATTACGCCTTATGACCACTTCTTCTGAAAGCAACATAGTTCATCTGGTAAGCTTTAACATTCCTTATCCTCCTGATTACGGCGGGGTTATGGATGTCTTTTACAAGATCGCTGCCCTGAAGCAGCAGGGCGTGGGCGTCATTCTTCACTGTTTCAGCTATGGCCGCAGCCGTTCAAGGACCCTTGAGCGCGAGTGCCTTAAGGTGAATTACTACAGGCGTGACCTGAACCTGTACCACCTTCTCCGAAAGGACCCGTTTATCGTTCTCTCGCGCAGGAATGATGACCTGCTCAGGAATCTTGTGACCGATAATCACCCGATAATATTTGAAGGGCTTCATACAACGTATTGGCTTGGCCATCCTGCTCTTGAAGGGAGGATGACCCTGGTGCGGACGCATAACATCGAGCATATTTATTACAACAACCTCGCTGCCAATGAAAAGAACCCCTTCAGAAAGCAATTCTACCGGTCTGAAGCGAGGAAGCTTGAGCGCTATGAACCGAAGCTCTCAAAGGCAACATTACTGTTGGCTATATCACCGGGTGACACTGATTACTTCAGGTCGAAATACGGCAATGCCCTTTTTGTTGGCCCCTTCCACCCCGGTAACGGGTGCCGTTCTGCAAACGGGAAAGGTGATTATGTGCTTCTTCACGGTGATTTTTCGACAGCTGAGAACAATGCTGCCGCCCGGTTTATTCTTGATGAAGTGATCCGGAACTGGAAGCACAAGACCGTTCTTGCAGGCAAGCGGCCTTCCGAAGAGTTAATGCAGGCAGTCTCAGCGTTGAGGCATGTAAGAGTCATACCAAACCCATCACTGAACCAGATGAGCGAACTCATCACAAACGCGCAGGTGTGCCTCCTGAATGCCTCTCAACCGACAGGCATGAAGCTGAAGCTGATAAACGCCCTCTGTTCGGGCCGGCATGTCATCACCTCCCTGCCTGTGGTAGCAGGCACACAACTGGGTAGCCTCTGCAACATCGCATCAAAACCGGAAGAATGGATCAGTCTCACAGACAGACTGATGCATGAGGAGTTCACGGCCGAGATGAAGACAAAACGTAATCTCGTGCTTCATGAGGTAGCTGATAACACCCTGAATGCAAAGAGAATAATTGATTCACTGAACAATTATAACCCGGAGAAATAACCGGCAGCCTCTACCTGTAAATTTTTCTCCTGTTCAGCTCCCGCCGGTATGCGGCAGCAAATTTGTTATGCTCGGCCAGGGTACGCGAGAAATGATGATAACCTGAAGAGTCATATTTTGCAACCATATAGAGGTAATCATGTTTTTCTGCATTGAGCACCGCCTCCAGTCCTGACCGTGAGGGGCAGCGGATCGGCCCCGGTGGTAATCCCTTGAAAGTGTAGGTGTTATATGGGGAATCAACCTCAAGATGCTTATTTAGTATGCGTCTCAGGGTGAAGTCATTTACTGCGAATTTCACAGTGGGGTCAGCCTGGAGCGGGATTCCCAGGCGCAGCCTGTTGAGATAGAGCCCGGCTATTCGAGGCTTTTCATCGGCCTTTGAGGCCTCCTCATCGACTATGGAGGCCAGTACGGATACCTCCACCGGGGTCAGGTCAATTGCTTCTGCTGCTGCCATCCGATCCTCATCCCAGAATGTCCTGTACTCCTTCAGCATGCGGCGGTAAAAGCCCTGCGCATCAACAGACCAGTAGAGCTGGTATGTATCCGGAATGAACACTGATACTACTGTCCGGCGGTCAAAACCATCTGAAGAATAGTTGTTTTCATCTGCAAGGAAGGCTGACAGTGAGGCTGAGTCTGCCTCGATCTGACCGCCAATCTTGCCGGCAAGCTCCTCAAGCGTGCGGATATTGTTGAAAGTCACATTGACGGGGGTCTGCCTGCCAGACCTCAATATGTTGACAATATTATTATTGCTCATGCCCGGTTCGATCATGTAGGAACCCGGCTTGACATTGCGCCCGTATGATTTCAGGCGGGAGGTGATGATGAAGTTTCGTTCACTCCTGAGAACGCCGGTGCTCCTGAGGGTGTCAGTAAGGTCTTCAAAATCTGATCCCGTCGGAATGGTGATTCTGGTATCGGCATCAACCCTGACATTCTCCCTGAATACAATTACCCAGAGAAGAACCGTGAATGCAAAACCTGCGGTCAGCAATATATAGAAAAGCGTCAGAAAGAATTTTTTCATCGGTTGCAAAATTAATAGAGAGGACCGAATATACGGGCCATCGACTCCTTATTCCTCTCTCTCCTGCTCCTTTTGATCCAATCAGACATTATCACCTCGCTGCAGTTTTTCAGATCTTCGGCAAAGAGCACTCCCAGCCGGCTTGCAAACTCCTCGTCGTAGATCAGGGCAGTGACCTCAAAGTCAAGGTCAAAACTGCGTACATCCACGTTGGGAGAACCCACCGAAGAGAACACGCTGTCAACCAGGAGATATTTTGAATGGATGAAACCGTTCTCATAGAGGAATATCCTGACCCCGGCCTCCAGCAGTTCTGATATATACGAACGGGTGTTCCAGTTTGAGATGATAGAATCGCTCTTTTTTGGAAAGATCATTCTTACATCAACACCGCTGAGGGCTGCTGTCTTGATAGCTGTCAGGAGGCTTTCGTCGGGGCTGAAATAGGGTGATGTCAGATATATTGAAGACCTTGCTGTGGCTATTGCAGAGAAGTATACCTGCATTATTGTCGCCCAGTCGGTATCGGGACCGCTGGAGGCGACCTGCACCAGGCAGCGGTTTCCTGTTTTTATCACATGTTTAAGGGAACTTTCGGGCTGCAGCTCCTCACCGCTGACAAAATCCCAGTCGGATATAAAGACCCGGTCCAGGGCCGCCACAGCCTCCCCCTCGAGCTTCAGGTGGGTGTCTACCCATGTGCCCAGGTGAGGCAGTCCGTGAAGATACTTGTCCGCAATGTTGAGTCCGCCTACGAATCCCACCCTGCCGTCAACCACGAGTATCTTCCTGTGGTTACGGTAATTGATCTTGCTAGAGAAGCTGGGGAACCGTACCGGCATGAACGGGAATATCTGCACCCCGGCCGCTCTCATCTCCCTGAGGTAAGGATTATGGATGTTCCAGCTCCCGACATCATCATAGATAATTCTGACCTGCACTCCCTCACGGGCCTTGCGCTTCACCAGCTCCCCGAACTCGGTGCCCAGGGTATCAGGTTCAATGCGGTAGAACTCAAGATGGATATAGTGACCTGCAGAGGCAATGGCGTCGAGCATGGCAGGAAAGGTCTCCTTCCCGTTAACCAGGAGGTCGATCTTATTGTCAAGTGTAAGGAGCGACCTGTTGTTCTTAAGCATGAGATGGATGAGGTGTTCCTTTGACCGCACGGCGGCACTCTCATCGGCAAGAACGGTGGACAGCAGTTCCACCTGCCGGTTGACATGGTAAGCTAGCCTCGCACTGTCTGCCAGGCTCTTGCGGCTATAGATCTTCTGTTTCCGGTAGTTCCGGCCGAAAAGACCATAGATGATCACCCCTGCAACAGGAACAAATAGTATTACCAGCACCCAGGAGAGGGTTTTCACGGGGTTCCTGTTCTCAAATACTATCATCAGGCATATCGAGAAGACAGTAATGAGATAGACAAATGCCAGTACCCCCTGTATTACCGTAACACCATTGCCACTCAGGAACATCAAAACCGGATTACATATCTGTGTAAAAATAAAAAAACTCTCCTGTTAAACAGCAGGAGAGTCATTTAATCTTTGCTTCCGGGGTCAGAACATGAACCCTACATGCAGGATCAGTGATGAGCTTCTGTCATCAAAAGTGAAGGTCTCACCGCTGATTATCACCTCTTCCCCGAATTTGCTCAGGTTACCTTCATAGCGCACATCCACTGTAAGTTTCTTGAAGAGATCAAAACCAAGCCCGGCCTGGTAGCCGAAAGTAGCCTTGTTATAGGTAGCCTTAACGTCTGTAAGCTCTTCCGGTTCAGTGAAGAGTATTGATGCGGCGGGGCCGGCCTGCAGTCTGAGAAAAGCCACTTTAAAGCCCAACATAACAGGTATATTGAGTTTGGTAAATTTCTGGTCAAGGACTTCGTTGAATGGATCTCCGTCAACAGTACCTTCAAGGGTAAGTGTGTTTGTGGCTGTAGCGATAAGCAGTTCGGGCTGCACAAAGAATCCTCCAAAGGCAGCTCTCATGAATAATCCTCCCTGGAAACCCCACTGGGCATTTTCAAGGTCCTCAAGGACAAGATCAACTCCGCCGTCAACAAGCTCCTGGCTTGAATAGGGGAAGTCGGTGCTGACTCCAGCCTTGATTCCAAAATTAACCTGTGAATAGAGTGGAGCGGCAAGAACGACAGCAAGAATAATGACAATGAACTTTTTCATCTTCTTAGATTTAAGTTAATAGTAACAGTAGTCGTTCTGAATAACGCAAGAATAGTACCAAAGGTTGCATAAAATGGCAGAATCAGGCCATTTTTTTTCACTTTTTGGCCAATTCGGAGAAGATTACCTCCTTCATTTCGTCAAACTCTTCCCGTTCAAAGAGACGGGTAAGGAAGATTATTTTTCCCTTCCGGTCAATTATTACATTACGGGTGACACCGGCCTCCTTCTCTGCGAAAAGGCCGAAAATATTTGCTCCCGGATCCAGTGCCAGAGGATAAGTTATCTTCATGTCATCTTTAAACTTCAATACCGTGGCTTCCGGTTCGTCGCGGTCGATGCCAATTACCACCAGCCCCTTCTCCTTACCCGGGAGCCATATCTCATCTTCAATAAAGGGCATCTCCTTGCGGCACACCCCGCACCAGCTCGCGGTGAACTGGAGCATAACGACCTTCCCGCGCAGATCAGAAAGGAGGTATGTATTGCCTCCCGCCTCCTTCACCGTAAAATCAGGGGCCTGATCTCCGACCCTGACCAGGTAGTTGTGCTCGTAAACCTTCTGCTCCTGTGAATTTGCCGCAATTGTCAGCAGCGCCGCTGCCGCAAGTAATAACAGTCTTTTCATTTCGTCTCCAAATCAGGTCTTAAAAATACAACTTTAAAGCTGCAAATCCATTCGAAAATCGCAAATCTCCCCTCCCAATCGCAAATCGCAAATTGCAAATCGACAATTTTCATTCCTCTTCCGTTTCAATCTCCAGGTAGCTGCTGCTGCTTCGGAGTTCAAGGTACCCGTGTTCCAGCTCACTGAAGCCGTACTCAAAACAGAATGACCACCTTACCCCCTCCGCCGTCTCCACAAGGTGGGTGAAAAAGGTGAAGTTGTAGCCCTGTGCTATAAGAGCATCACGGTGAATACGCTCGTGGCCGTCGTCAAGAAGGTCGGAAAGTATCTTGCGGTTGCGCCTGAGCTGGGCATGGACATTCCTCACATAATTATTCTGGTCACGGTTGAGGCGGTTATTGTAGTTGTTGCGGCACTGGTCGGAGCAGAATTTCTTATCAGACCGGCCAAGGAGCTTAGCTCCGCAGTCAAGACATACTCGTTCCACAGCAAGTAGTTTTGCCAAAGTTATTAAATTAAATTTTAGGGATAATCACATATCACGTTGATTTTGATCACAAAAAACGCTTACAAACGGATATAAACGACTTCTAAATGTATAGAAATGATTAACAACCGGATCATGTGCCGCAGAGGGTGCAATTTTGTATCGTTAACAGCATTATTAACCTCAAAACAAAAGACCATGAATGCATTAAGAAACAAGGTACAGCTGATCGGCCGCCTCGGCCAGGATCCGGAAGTCAAAACGCTGGAGAGCGGGAAGAAAGTGGCGCACTTCACCCTCGCTACCAATGACAGTTACAAGGGTGCCGACGGCACGAAGGTGGAAGAGACAACCTGGCACAGTATTGTTGCCTGGAACGGTCTGGCTGAGCTCTCCTCGAAGTTCCTCAGGAAGGGCAGAGAGGTCTGCATCGAGGGTCGGATAAATTACCGCACCTACAACGACAAGAACGGACTGCCGAAGAATGTCACCGAGATCGTGGCTTCGGATATGGTCCTTCTCAGCTCAGGGAGTAATGCCAGGGAGGACTTCCCCGGTGAAGCCTTACCGAAGGAAGGCAAGGTAAAGGAAGGCAAGGTGAAGGAAAAGATTGCCTGAGGGACAGGCAAGTGTGGGTGGATTGTCTTGTGCGAAAGCCCCGGCTCCAGGCCGGGGCTTGGTTTTGAGTCATGTGCGGAAACCCTGGTCAGCGCTGCGGCTTTGCTTTCAGACCTGTGCGGAAACCATGGTCAGCACCGGGGCTTTGTCTGGCCTCTCTCACCGACTGGCAGCAGCATCCCTGCCAGCTCTCAGAGCCTTCAGGTTGATATCGACAACCTCCTCCCCCTTGCGCCTGAAAAGCTGCCTGACAGCATTCTCGAGGCTTTCAAAGGGCAGGGCGATGAATGATGAGGCGGCCCCGAGGATGACCATGTTGCCTGACCTCGACGAACCAAGATCCTTCGCTATGGCATCAGCATCAAGCACAATGGTGTTGCCTGCCTTCTTCAGCTCTGCCAGTATCTCGTCCACTTCCGGGTAGTCAGGTATGTTGACGTAAGGCACGGAGCTGGTCACGATCCATCCGCCCGGAGAAAGCCACGGAAGGTATCGCAAAGCTTCCATCGGCTCGACACTTATGATGAGGTCAGCCTGGCCGTCAGGGATGAGATCAGAGTGTATCTCCTTGTCTGACAGCCTGAGGTGCGACTGCACATCGCCGCCCCGCTGGCTCATTCCATGAACTTCCGACTGTTTCAGGAAGAGATTCTTTTCTACGGCAGCCAGTCCGATGGTGGCTGCAATGGAGAGGATCCCCTGACCTCCCACCCCTGCCAATATAATGTCACACTTCATATCATTCCATGGTTTTATTCTTCTCCGATGCTTCAGCTTTTTTGCTTTTCGATGCTGTCTGGATGCACTCCCTGCGGGCAAGCACGACGGACAGGCCGTGATGCATCATCTCCTCCCTGATAACGGCTACATTCTCGTCATGGTTCTTCCTGAGGGGTACGATCACCCTCAGGTGTTCACGGCTCACCCCCAGCCCCAGGCAGATGCTTTCCAGCCTGTCGGTTGCCTGTGACTTTTGTCCGCCAGTCATACCGGTGGTGGAGTTGTCAGAGATAATCAGGGTGATGGGTGAATCCTTTATGACCGCATCGAGCAATCCCGTCATTCCTGAGTGGGTGAAGGTAGAGTCACCGATGACGGCCACGGCAGGAAAGAGCCCGGCGTCAGTGGCGCCTATAGCCATCGTTACCGACGCGCCCATATCAACGCATGAATTGACCATATTATAGGGAGCAAGGGCACCGAGGGTATAGCAGCCGATGTCTGAAAAAACCCTTCCCGGTCCATACTCCTTCAGCACGACGGCCAGTGCAGAATAAACGTCAGCATGGCTGCAACCCTTGCAGAATGACGGCGGACGCTGCCTGACAACAGAGGGAACCTCCTTGCCGGGTAAGGTCTTTAAGCCCAGTGCCCTGGCCACAATAACCGGATTGAGTTCCCCGTCACGCGGGACTGTACCGTCAAGACGCCCCATCACCTTAACATCCCTGTCGAGCAGGCCTCGCAGCTGCTCTTCAATCATGGGATACCCTTCCTCAAGTACCAGCACCTTATCACAGCTGTCAACCAGCTGAGCCACTTTGTTCCTGTCAACGGGATAGGCAGCAATTGAAAGTATCGGATAATCATCCTGGTGACCTGAGATGTTCTCAAGCAGATAATTGAAAGCAATGCCGCAGGTTATTATGCCGGTCTTGCCTTTACCCTCGCTCAGCCTGTTCCATCCTGAGATGACAGGATCAGAGGGCATGGTTTCATACAGGCCTGTAAGAGCCCTGTACTGTTTCCGGGCTATTGCCGGCAGAAGCACGAACTGCCTGGGATTTGAGGGCAGCGACTGCAGGTTACGGGGTCTGCGGTCGCGAAGCGTTACGGAGGCACGTGAATGAGCCAGTCGTGTGGTTATTCGCAAAAGAACCGGCAACCTGAATTTTTCAGAAAGGTCAAAGGCGTCAAAGACCATATCATAGGCTTCCTGCTGGTTCCTCGGTTCAAATACCGGCACCAGCGCAAACTTGCCGTAGAAACGGGAATCCTGTTCATTCTGAGAGGAGTGCATCGATGGATCATCGGCAGCTACTACAATAAGTCCGCCGTTAACACCTGTGACAGCTGAGTTGATGAATGCATCTGCTGCAACATTGAGCCCTACATGCTTCATTGCAACCATGGCCCTTTTCCCGGCATAGGACATCCCCAGTGCAGCTTCCATGGCGGTCTTTTCATTTGATGACCACTCACGGTGGACATTCTCCTTTACCGCCTGCGGCGAAGCCTGAACATACTCCATGATCTCAGTTGAAGGCGTTCCGGGATAGGCATACATCCCACTCATGCCGGCATCCAGGGCTGCCTGTGCAATAGCCTCATCACCAAGCAATAACTGTTTATGCATATAATTTTAGCTTTATTAATTTCTTAGTCTGATGACAGTAAAGATGATTAAAGTTAAGTTAAAATCAAGAATTAAATGTCATTATTGTTTACTTTACAACGCAAAATTAACTGTCATTGAAGAAGTTTTTGGTGATTTGTATCATGCTGGCCGTTTCAGGTGCATGGGTCAGCGCACAGGATGAGAATAAAAGGTTCATTCAGATTGACGGGCTGACGGCTGACGACAGGGGTTTTATAGTGCAGGATGTAAGCATATACTCAAAGCATCTTAAGCGCGGGGCCGCCAGTGATCACAGAGGCATCTTCTCCATCATCAGCATACCCGGCGATACCGTCTTCTTCAGCGCCATCGGATACAAGTCGACCCTTCTTACAATACCTCTGACTATCTCGGGAAATCACTTCATAACGGATGTGATTATGGTGACTGACACCATAATGATCGGGGAGGTTCTCGTGCTTCCATGGAAGACCTACTCGGAGTTCAAGAGGGCTGTGATAGAGAATAAGCCGGTTGATCCGTTAATGGAGAATATGGAGTTCAACCTGGCACTGGTTGAGCAGCAGATATGGAGTGACATGCGCGCCACTCCCGGTGAAGCCTACAGGTACACCATGCAGCAGGTTGCAGACAATCTCTACACGCGCGGACAGATGCCCGCCAACAATCTCCTTAACCCGTTTGCCTGGCAGAAATTTGCACAGGGGGTCAAGAGCGGCCTGCTCAAGAATGAACCCTCCAAAAGCAGCCCGGCAAAAAAGAGCAAGCCCCGCAAGAAAAAAAAGAATGACTGATGGCCAGGTCATCAAGGATAGTACCCCTTCTTTCTTTTGCTTTTTTCATCATGATGCCCTCACTCCTCCACGGACAGGAGGTGATCATCAGGGGCATTGTCACTGATACTTCCGGGATAGCCATCGAGGGCGCAACGGTTTATCTGCCAGACATCAATAAGGGTACTGTAACAGGTGATGACGGAAGATTTGCACTGGAGTGGTCCTCCGGGCCAGACTCCCGAAGGGTAATCTTTTCATGCATCGGATACAGTGCTGACACTCTCCTCGTTCGGGCCGGCGATCTGATTGGTGACCTGAAGGTCATTCTTACCGGAGAGACAATAGGCATTGAAGGAGTTCAGGTCAGGGCATCAAGGCCGGATAACATCACCGTAATTAATATACCTGTCGTGGCCGGCGCCGTCATCCCCTCCGTAACCGGTGGCGTAGAAACGGCTATAACCACCCTCCCGGGCGTTGCATCATTCAGCGAGCTCAGTTCCAGCTACTCTGTAAGAGGAGGCAGCTATGATGAAAACCTCGTCTACATTAATGATGTGGAGGTTTACAGGCCTTACCTGATAAGATCGGGACAACAGGAAGGGCTCAGCAGGATCAATCCCGATCTCACCGCTTCGGTGAACTTCTCTCCGGGAGGCTTCAGCGCATCATACGGTGACCGTATGTCATCGGTACTGGATATCACTTACCGTGAACCCGTAAAGGCTGAAGGGTCGGTCTCTCTCAGCCTGATTACATCATCGGTCTATGCCGGCGCACGCAGCAGCGACAATAAGCTCTGGTTCATCGCCGGAGCCAGGTACCGAACCAATGCCATCCTTCTCAACAGCTTCGACACCAGGGGAGATTACGATCCCCGCTTTGCCGACATCCAGGCTATTGCCGGATACAGGCCAGATGAAAGAACCACTCTGACACTCTCTCTCTGGGGCTCGTCGAACCTCTACTCCTTTGTTCCGAGAAGCCAGACAACCACCTTCGGCACGATAGAGAACGCCTACAGGCTTTATGCCTTTTTCGAGGGGGGCGAGCGCGACAGCTATGATAACGGCGGCGGAGCCATAACTTTGGATATCAGGCATGACAACAGCGTAACGTCAAAATTTATCCTGTCAGCCTATCTTGCGGATGAGAATGAGAGTTACGATATCCGTGGCGCTTACAGCCTCTCATCACTTGACCTGACGGAAGGCACTGAAAACAATCCTGACACCCTCCTCAACGCCGGGGCAGGTAGCTGGCTCACTCATGCGCGCAACAGGCTGAGAACCGGGATGACAGGCCTCTCCTACAGAGGATCGGTTCCAGCGGGCAGGCATAGCCTTGAATGGGGAGTCACGGCCAGACATCGCAGCCATGACATCGCTTTGAATGAATGGCTCCGGGTAGATTCCGCGGGCTACACTGTTGGAGACGACGGGGAGGAATTGAGCCTGACCTCATATACTTCCCGGAGCAGTATCGTCAGCAGCTTCATCGCCGAAGGCTGGCTGATCAGCCGGGCACGCTTCAACATTGCAGGAAGGATGTGTGACCTGAACGCAGGCATCAGATCTGCATATGACACATACAATTCGGAGCTCCTCATATCGCCGCGTATATCTCTTACAATGGCAATGACACCCCGCACATCGGCCTACATAGCCGCAGGGGCATATCATCAGCCTCCGGGGGGGCGGGAGATGATGCTTGAGACAGATGACGGATCACCCTTGCTGAAGGCACAGCGATCATATCACCTGACGGCAGGAGTGCGGTATGACTTCATCGCCTGGGAGAGACCGTTCAGGTTCACCGCGGAAGCATACGGCAAGCTCTTTGACATGCTCGTACCATATACCGTTGACAATGTCAGGCTTAACTACTTCGGAGGGAACATTGCAGAGGGTTATGCTGCAGGGTTGGATATGAGGGTCAACGGGGAATTCGTTCCGGGAGTGGAATCATGGTTCAGCCTCTCTGTGATGAAGTCGGAGATGAAGATCCCCTCATACAACTCCGGGTGGTATCCGGCTCCGTTCGACCAGAGAGTCAATTTCAGCATCTTCTTCCAGGATTACCTTCCCGGGCATCCCGACTTCAGGGCTCATATCAACATTGCATTCGGTACAGGCATTCCGACATCACCGCCGGAAAGGGATCCGTGGGATGTATGGTTCAGGATGCCATCGTACAGACGCATTGACATAGGCTTCTCCAAGGTACTGATCGGCGCCGCCAGAGGAAAGGACCATTCCTTCATGGAGGAGCTGATTGCCGGCATTGAAATTTTCAATCTTGCCGATATCAGGAATACGATCTCATATATCTGGATCCGTACCGTTAAGAACAGTGAGGGTATTACACGGGAGTTTGCAGTCCCGAATTATCTCACCGCCCGAAGCCTTAATCTGAAACTGACGGCACGATTCTAACGTATAAGAGTTGTCATACAGGCAATTATTTATAATTTCGTACCCTGATGAACAGGTTTGAGATAACATTTACGGCGATAATGGCTACAATCATTGTACATCTGACTGTAGCCGTGATTTTTATGTCTGTAAAGGTCTCCGCCATGAAGCGCGAGATAGCCGCCGAGATTATCCTTGCCGTGGAGCAGGAACTCCCTGACCCGGCCATGCAGAAAGCCCTGGAACTGGCAAAGAACGAAATGTTTGACGGCGCCACTGCCGAGGAGATGGTCAATGTAATAAAGAACCTGGCTGACAAACCGATTGACATTGACCCGAAGCAATATGAGGAGATGGTCAAGGAGGAGCTGATAAAAAGCGGATTGCTCAATGAGAAAAACTTTATTGATGACCGGAAGATGGCAGAGGAGGCCGGAAGAGAAGAGATAGCCATCCCTGATGAGAATATCAAACCGCAGGTTGCCGAAAAAAAGGAGAAACCGGAAGAGAAAGGGACCTTCAGAGGACCGACACGTATATTTTATGACCTCGCCAACCGCCATCACGTCTTTCTTCCCATTCCCATTTACAAGTGCGAAGGAGCAGGTCAGATAACGCTTGCAATTGTGGTCGACCGTGAAGGAAATGTAATCAAGGCTGCTCCTGCTTCGTCATTATCTTCTACAAAAGATCCCTGTCTTACCGAAACGGCTGTCAGCCATGCTCTGAGGTCAAGGTTCAATCGCGATCCGGGCGCCCCTGAGAAACAGGGCGGCTACCTGACATTCGTCTTTGTATCCCAGCAATGATCTGCTAAAAGAGAGTGCCCTGAACAGGGTAGTTATAGGGCATGATGAGCTCCGCCCTGTTACGGTCGGCGCGTACATTGGTAATGAGCGGGCTTATTGTATGCGCTCTCAGAATCTCTGAGGCGACAGGCTCCATCAGTGTTGTCAGTACATCAGCGGACTCAGCCTCATTGAGCCAGAGTTTTTCGGCTGTTGAGGGCAGAATTACAGGCATCCGTTTTTTTGTGTTGTGTATCTCCTCCATAAGCTCATTGGCACGGGTTGTGACAACGGAGAAGGTGTCAAAAGTAATACCCCCCTGCATAGTCCATGAATCCCATATCCCTGCCAGTGAAAATATCTCTTCATCGCGGAGGGTGATGTACCATGGTATTTTTCTCCCTCCCACATGCTGCCATTCAAAGAAGCCCCTGACAGGCACCAGGCACCTGCGCGAACTGAATGATTCCCTGAAGGCGGGCTTGGAGGAGACGGTTTCGGAACGGGCATTGAAGGTCTTCATCATGATTTCCTTCGCCTCACTCTCGTCGCCGACCCATGATGGAATAAGCCCCCACCTCAGGAGCCTGATCCTTGCAGGCTCATCGGAACAGACAACCGGCAGGTGTGGCAGGCTGTAGGCATGATAATAAAAACTCGGACGGTATTTGTCGTGATCGATGAGCTCAGCGCCATAACGCTCCTCAAGCTCTTCCCTGACAATATTTACATTAACTGTAAAACACACATCTCCTGACTTTCCGACTGTGGACTTTCAACTTTGGACCTTACGGACTTTTGACTTTACGACTTTCGACTCTATTGCTTGCCGGCTCTCAGACCTTCTATCCTGAGGCTTTCGTTCCTGAGGCCTTCGACCTTAATTTCTTCGACCATCATCCCTTCGGTTCTGATCCCTTCCACCCTCTGTTCTTCAGGCCTCAGGGGTACCGGAAGGGAATAGGTGAACAGGTCTTCCTGCGGCCACTCCCTGACCCTCATGATAAACTTTGACATCATCTGGTCTATGTCTGATGTCAGCTCCGAACCATTCCATGCGCTGCTGTTCGTAAGCACCACCCAGGCAGTTCCGTCGGGCATCCTTTTCATCATTGCCGATGTTCCGGAGAACGAACCAGTACGCCACCACGATCCGTTAGTCATGGTAGCCCTCCAGCCGACTGGTGCATAACCGTTGTACACATCGGTCATAAACTCAACGCTCTCCGGGCTGAGGATGTCTTTCGGCTCTTCAAATCCGTCAACTGCCAGAAGCAGTCGCATAAGGTCAGGGGCGGTGGCTACCCAGCCTCCCGCAGCACCGAGTGTCTCAATGTCATTGCCGCCACGGCTGGCCGGCACCATCTCGCCCGTACCATATACCGAAGGTCTCAGGGGAGCATTGTCAACCTCATAATACGATACCTCCAGAGGAAGAGCTTTTTCAGGCAGGTTATGCCCCAGGGCCATGTCATAAATACCAAGTGGCTCCAGCACCTCTCTTCTGCAATATGTTTCGTAGTCAGTGCCCGAGGCCTTTTCAATCACCAAACCGAGGATGCTGTATCCCAGATTGGAATATGACTGTCCTTTCCCGGGCGTAAAGTGAAGATTCTTTGAAAGGGCAAACCTTACGATGGATTTTATATCAACCGGCATCGGGACATCAAGTGCACGCGCAATCACCGTCGGCATAAACATCTGGTCACCGTAACGCTGTGACCATCCGCCTTCATGGGCAAGCAGGTGAGCTACAGTGATATCGAAAACACGACGGTCTTTGGGATGTGCAAAGAGAGTGTCATCAAGAATGCCGTCAGGACCAAAAACATGATCATGTACCGAGAGCTTTCCCTCTTCCTGCAGCTTCATCACAGCCACGGCAGTAACAAGCTTAGATACGCTGGCGACGCGGAACCGGTGATAAGGTTGAACAGGAAGCGAGTCATTCAGCGAAGCATAACCGAACCCGCGGGCGTAGAGAAGTTTACCTTCGCGCGCCACGGCAACAGATGCACCTTTTATTCTCCAGTTCTTCATAAACCACTCAACGCCTTTCTCGGCACCGTCAAACAACTCGCTGTCAGTTAGGGTATTGTCAATGCGCAGGCTAGCCGGGCTATAGCTGTCATTAATTATGACCACACTCTCGGTTCCGACCTGTGGAACAAAGAAAAACAATGCAAAAATTACTGGAATCAGAATGCGTATTGACCTGTTGCGGAAATTCATTGGCTTAAATCTTCTATAAGAACGGGTGTAAAAATAGGATATTATACTTCTATGTTCCAAAGCATCTGCTTATTTTCTTAACCATATAAAATAAATATCAACAAAATTGTCCGGCACTGAAACAGAAACTATTTTTGTATTAATGGTCAGGTTGCATAAAATACTGCTTGTTCACCTGCTGCTGTTACTGTTCGGAATTTCAGCCAAAGCTCAGCCTGATTCCCTGAGGGTCGATTCTGTACTACTGAGGATTGAGGCCATTCTCGAAGAGTATAATGCACAGGTTTTATACGTGGATACCTTTGATTATGTTACAGAAGGCTGGGATGTTGATGACATCAACCTTCAGATTGCCTCATCAAAGGGTGCCTGCAATGAGATAATAAGGCTTTATGTCAGAGGAGCTGACGTCAATAATTTCGTCGGCAAAACCGCTACTCCCCTGCACTATGCGGTCTCCTCCGGCCGAAAGGAAGCTGTAGAGATACTTCTGCTGCTCGGGGCCCAGCCTGATAAACCTGACATGTATGGCAACCCGCCGCTGGTATCGGCAGTACGATCAAACTCCCTGGAGATTGCTGAGATGCTGATCAGATACGGCGCCTCGCTGACCAATGCAGACAGATTCAATTCGACACCGCTTCACCATGCTGCAGCTCTGGGTTACTTCTATATCGCTGATATGCTACTCTATTATGATGCTCCGACAGAACTGCAGGACAATGAAGGCAATACACCCCTGATGACCGGAGTGAGCTTCGGTTATTATGACATATCCGACATCCTTCTGCAATCGGGAGCTGATCCCAATGTCGCCGACAAAAAGGGATTCACACCACTGATGGCAGCTGCACAGAATGCTGACACCCTGATGATGAGGCTCCTTGTTGACGCAGGTGCAAACCTCTACCATGTAAACAACAGTGGTCTTGACGCCCTGGGATGTGCTGTCATCAGCGGATCCAAAGAGGCCGTTGAATTTCTGCTTGACACCGGCAACAGGTGGGATTACAGCGACGGACAGAAAAATGACCCCGTAAAAATGGCAAACAGCTACGGGAACATGGCGATGGTTCAGATGATGCTCGAGAGGGGAATGGAGGGAAAGAGGGAGTTTTCCCTTGATGAGTTTTCGCTATCAGCCGGAGGTATGTTTACCACTCATTATCAGATGGCATCCATATCTCTCTCCCTGACCGAACCACGGTTGCGAACCGGTGTGACTTTCGGAGCCGCGTTTAATCCTTCCAGCCAGAGATTACTAATTCAGGGCGATGATGACTTTGTCTACCAGTACAGGGTCACTTCCACTGTGATCTCCGCGGGGCTCCTCAGGGAATTTCCTCTATCCGGACAGGCAAGAGCCAGCAAATGGAGTATCGTCACTTCTCTCTCTGCCGGATACCGATTCTATTCACGGTATCAGGGCACAAATGACAAACCTGAGGATAAATTCTGCATCATCCCGTCCGCAGACCTGGTTTGGAGCTACCGCCAATTCCACCTGGGATCAGGGATAACATACCTGAATACACCTTTTTACAAGGTATTTCCCGTATGGTTCACACTTAAGGCCTCATTCACCCTGACCGGTGACACAAAGACCATCGCCGGAAAAAGGATCAGACTATACGAATATGAGTAGAACCGTTATTGCAGTGGCGCTTTTGTTTTTGCTCCTCCTCTCATGTGAGGATAGTTTCGTAACTGACTGCGAAGAGTGCTATGCCGAGAGTCCCGGTATGGCGACACTGACAATCTCGTTCAGGAATCCGGATTATATCCCACTTAATCCGAGAGTGACGCTCTACGAAGGTCCAATCGAAGACAGTATCATCCTGGAACAGTTTGTTATCGAAGACCCCTACTCTTATGTGGGCTTTGATGCGCTCCTGTACAAGGACTATTCGGCAACGCTGGAGTTTATGCTCGACGGCGTTAAATACATTACCGCAGACGGGGTATGCCCGCAGGTAGGCTATGATGAAACAACCTGCGAAGAACCCTGTTATTTTGTTTATGACAATGTCCTCGACCTGAGGCTCAGATACCATTAGTAAAGAGATCCGGAATCATATCTTCAGGGTGAGAAGGAGCTGACGCAGCTCATTGGGTGTGGCATCCTCATGCACCTTCCCGGCATCGGCAATAGATATTTTTCCTCTCTCTTCAGAGACGATAATTACGACAGCATCAGTATGCTCTGTGAGCCCTATCCCTGCCCTGTGCCTCATGCCGAAACGGGCAGGCAGGCCTGACTGGTCAGTTGAGGGCAGAGGGCATCGTGCTGCAAAAATCTTCCCGTTCTGAATGAGTACTGCCCCGTCGTGAAGGGGCGATCCCTTATAGAATATTGTCTTCAGCAGCTCGTCGGTGACGAGGGCATTAATAAGCTCCCCGCCGTCAGAATAGATGTCAAGCATACTGGTTCTGCCAACCGCAATGAGAGCTCCTGTCCGCGACTGTGCCATTGACTCAACACCCCTGACGATCTCCTCCACAATCTGGTTGGTTGTCTGGTCCACTGTTCCCGACGGGAAATACCTGTCGAATGAGAACCTGTTGCGACTTATGTACCTGTTTCCGATAGCCAGAAGGAACCGCCGTATCTCCTGCTGGAAGACTATGATGAGTGCAATGACGCCCACTCCTATCACCTGGCCCAGGATCGCGCTTATCAGCTCCATATTCAGGGCTTTGACAATAAGCCAGAAGAGATAAACGAAAAAGATGCCGAGGAATATGCTGAAAGCGGCCGTTCCCCTTATCAGACGATATAACTGGTAGAGTATGAATGCTACCATGAATATATCAATGATATCGAGAATGTTGAAGTCGAGCATAAAACAGAGTACGGTGACCGGCAAATTTAAGAATTATGATCGAAAAGGAAGCCTGCCGGGTAAATCTTTTCAAAAAGGGTTATCACCTCCCGCGCCTCACGGACATCATGCACCCTTAAAAGGGATGCTCCGTTCATCAGCGCCACCATATTCAGGGCAGCGGTGCCTGTCAGGGCTCCGTCAGGAGTGACATTCAGCGTTTTCCAGACCATCGACTTGCGTGACAGGCCGGCCATCAGGGGCAGTCCGGAAACCCGGAATTCGGAAAGCCTCCTGAGCATCTCGAAGTTATGGGCTGCTGTCTTGCCGAACCCGAACCCCGGATCAATGATGATATCCCTTACTCCTGCCTCATGTAGCTTCGCAATCCTATCTCCGAACCAGAGGATGATATCAGTGACCACATCATCATATCGGGGATTTTGCTGCATCGTCTGGGGTGTCCCCTGCATGTGCATCATTATGTAGGGAACATTCAGCCTGATGACCAGGGGAAACATCCCGGCGTCCATCTCACCTCCCGAAATATCATTGATGAGTGCTGCTCCTGAGTTGACCACAGCTGCCTCAGCCACAGCGGAACGGTAGGTGTCAACGGAGACCATCGCCTCCGGATACCGGGAAAGGATCAGTTCCGTAGCCCTGCAGACACTTTCCTTCTCCTTCTCCTCAGGCACCTCCGCCGCACCCGGGCGGGTTGAGCATCCTCCTATATCGAGTATGTCGGCTCCCTCCTCCAGCATCCGGCCGGCTGCTTCCAGTATTTCACCTTCTCCGGTGTAACGGCTTCCCCGGTAAAAAGAATCTTCTGTCACATTTATTATGCCCATGACCCGCGGCCTGGCAAGGTCAAGAAGTCTTCCTCGAATATTTATAAACATATGTGTTCAGTTAAACCGTGATAAAGATAGTCAATGCGGCGGATCGGAGATTTGCCGTGGAAGAACCTTAACGTCAAAGTGCTATATTTGCGGCTGCACCATGCTAAATACAAGAACCGATGAATGACATCAACTGGCCTGCAGGGCTCTGTGTGGCAATAACCGTATCAGACATCTCCGGAAAAATTGTTTATATGAATGACAGGTCCGCCTCAACATTTTCCAAATATGGAGGAAGAGACCTGGAAGGAAGTAACCTGAAGGATTGTCACCTTCCCTCATCCTGGGATAAGATCCTTCAAATTCTGAATTCAGGAGAAAGCAATTGCTATACTATTGAGAAGAAGGGCGTTAAGAAGCTTATCTACCAGACTCCGTGGTACGATGAAGGGAAAATTGCAGGGCTGGTGGAGCTCTCGATGGAGATACCGTTCACCATGGAGCATTTCGTCAGGGAGTAGGCGGCATCCTTCATTGCCCGGATGAAGCTTGTGTTGATAAAATCAATTTACGGGCGGCAACCTGCTAATTTTAAATATTTATCTTTAAAACCGCGCCAGTTTTGGGCTGGTTATACCGCAAGAAAAAGGAGTTCAGGAATGAAGGTTATAGTGATCGAAGGTCTCGACGGGGCAGGCAAGTCAACGCAGATATCGTTGCTGAAAGAGTGGTTTGCAGAAAGGAACCTGCATTGCAGGTATATTCATTTCCCCCGTACCGGGAGCCCCTGGTTCGGTGAACTGATCGCCCGGTTTCTCAGGGGAGAGTTCGGCGATATAGGCAGTGTCGATCCATACCTTGTAGCCATGCTCTATGCAGGAGACAGGAAAGATGCCTCGGCCATGATCGAAACATGGCTCGATGAGAAATACTTTGTCATCCTTGACCGTTATACCTATTCCAACATTGCATACCAGTGTGCAAAGCTGGATTCAAAAGATGAAGTGATGAAACTGAGGGATTGGATACTGAAGCTGGAATTCGAACATTTCGGTATTCCCAGGCCCGATATAAATATTTTTCTCGATGTTCCGTTCAGATTCACGGAAGAGAAACTGAAGGACAACCGGCAGGGCGAAGACAGAAGCTATCTTATGGGCAGCGCAGACATCCATGAGAGCAGCCTCGACTTCCAGCAAAGGGTGAGGGAGGTTTACCTGGACGTTGCTTCCGGTGATGAGAGCCTGCAGGTAATAAAATGCTATAACTCCGAAAACGAGATGCTCAGGCCTGACGATATCTTCCGGCTGATAAAAGAAAAACTTATGGAGAAAAACATTCTCAGATGAAGACATTGACTCAAACAGCAAGGATACTTACAGGGCTGCTCTTTGTTTTCTCCGGGTTTGTCAAGGGCATTGACCCGATGGGCACAGCCTTCAAGCTCAGTGATTATTTCACTGCCTTCAACATGGGATTCCTTGACGCACTGGCGCTGCCGTTGTCGATAACACTTTGTCTTGTTGAGTTTATTGCCGGCATGATGCTGCTGTCAGGCTCAATGGTAAGGCTTGCATCATGGATGGTTGCCCTTTTCATGGCTCTGTTCACTCCTCTTACCCTTATACTGGCAATCACCAATCCGGTATCTGATTGCGGTTGTTTTGGCGATGCCATCCTTCTGACCAACTGGGAGACATTCTTCAAGAATGTGGCAATAACACTGCTGGTTGTGTTCGTTTTCATAAGAAGAGATGACCATACGGGCACTCTTACCCTGAAGGCCGGACTAAACTTTACCCTGGTCTTTGCCTTCCTGTTCCTTCTCTTCATGAGATACAACCTGGCTTACCTGCCGGTAATCGATTTCAGGCCTTATAAGGTTGGGACAAACCTGAAGGAGGCGATGGCCATACCTCCCGATGCCGAACCTGACAGGTATGACATCAGGTTTATTTATGAAAAAGATGGTATCCAAAAGGAGTTTACTCTGAACGATTACCCCGCCGATGACACATCATGGGTATTCATCGATCAGAAGTCGGTATTGATTTCGAAGGGATATGTACCTCCGATACACGACTTTACGCTTATCAGCAGAGAGGGTGTTGACATGACTGACCTGGTGACCGGGCATCAGGGTGACCTGTTGCTTATGATAGCTCGCAAGCTTGAGAAGTCGCACAGGGAAGGGTTGGTTAAGGGCTATGATCTTGGCATTGCCCTCAGGGAGAGTGCAACAAAGTTCTATATTGTGACAGCCTCCGCTCCTGATCTGGCAGCCGGTCTTGTCACGGGTTTTAATGCGCTGTACGCTGACGAGACGACTCTCAAGACCGTGATCAGGTCAGACCCCGGGTTCGTGCTGCTGCACAACGGCACCGTGGTGGCAAAATGGTCACACCACAATCTCCCCGCCACGGATGAATTCACCGGTGACCTGAATGCGCTTGCCCTCAAGGCCCAGGCAGCCAAAAAAAACAGGCTTGTTATAGTAGGTGCAATACTTGCTCTGCTGCTGGCCATAGCAGTCACACTGCCTCTGAGACTGGCAACGGGACTGAATGAACAGAAAGTAAAACTTTAAAAAATCAAATATAAAATGAGAAAAAAAATAGTTGCAGGGAACTGGAAAATGAATATGGAATTGGGTGAGGGAGTAACTCTTGCCACAGCGATAAACAACCACTTCGTTGCTGAGCCACTGAAGGGGAAAGAGGTAATCCTGTGTACCCCTTACATCCACCTGGGCATCGTCAGTTCTCTGCTCAATGTCACCGGTCTGAGTACCGGAGCACAGAATTGCAGTGAGCATAAATCCGGTGCATATACCGGCGAGATCTCCGCTGCAATGATAAGGAGCACAGGTGCCTCAAGCGTCATCATCGGGCACTCGGAACGCCGCACCTACTACGGTGAGGATGATGCCCTACTTGCCTCCAAGACGGCCGAGGCGCTTCGCAACGGCCTCCGGGTTATCTTCTGCTGCGGAGAGGTACTGTCAGAGAGAGAAGGCAAGATCCACTTTGATGTTGTGAAAAGACAGCTTGAAAAGGGGCTGTTCGTGCTTCCGGAAGAGGAGTTCAGAAAATGTATCATAGCCTATGAACCCGTGTGGGCAATAGGTACCGGCGTTACTGCCTCACCGGCTCAGGCACAGGAGATGCATCACTTTATACGTGGTCTCGTAAGCAGTAAGTATGGGAAAGAGGTGGCTGAAGAGACCACTATCCTTTACGGTGGTAGTTGCAAGGCCTCGAATGCTGCCGAGCTGTTCGCCAATACTGATGTTGACGGCGGTCTGATCGGAGGAGCATCACTTGTGAAGGAAGAATTCTGCAATATTGTCAAAGCTCTCTGATTGAGGGATGAAGAAGATCCTCATAGCTATTCTGGCTGCTGCTGCCCTCACAATATCAGTGAAAGGGCAGGTTCCCGCTCAGTTCTCAGGTGAAAGCGCAAAATTCACCGCCGAGCTGACTGCATTTATGGGGACCCTTGTAAGCAAACCGGAAAAGGCTGAGGTTGATCTTTTCAATTCACTCTATGACAGTACCATTTTTAACGCAAAGGTAAAAGACCGGATAATAAATGTGGCCAGTCAGCTCCGGGGCCGCAGGATCAGCCAGACCCCGGGTTTTATCTTTTATGTGAGGACCCTGACCGACTTCATTCAGACTGAACAGGGGCAGGAAGAGATCAGTGCATGGCTCGAGGGTCTCAGCGAGATGGCCTTTGACCCCCGGTTCACCAACGCGTCCGTCGAGAAATTCATCGAGGTGACAGGGCTTCTTCTTGTTGACAATACAATCTATTCAGCCGGATCGGTAAGATGGAAGACCAGGGACGGCAAGGTCGAATTTGTCCGTGACACGGTGCTGAAGATCGAAATCAAGGCGGTGACCCTGAAAGCCTTCCTTGGCAAGGACAGCACCGAGATCTACGATTTCACAGGCATCTACTACCCCGACATTTTCAAGCTGCACTGCCAGAAGGGCAAAGTTACATGGGAGAAGGCCGGTTACGACCCTTCAACCGTCTATGCAACGGTATCAGATTTTGAAATAGATGTAACAAAGAGCGAGTTTACCTGTGATTCCTCCCTCCTGACCCATCCGACCTACTTCCAGCAACCGGTGGCTGGCAAGCTCTCCGACCGGGCCGTGGAGATAACCTCGCCCGATAAGGCCACCATGCCTAAGTTCGAGACTTATGAGACACGGTTCTTCATCAAGGACATTTACCGGGGCGTCGATTATGAGGGAGGGCTGGCTCTTGAAGGAGCCATCATCAGAGGGACGGGCTCAAACTGGTTCCCTGCGAGTGTGAAACTCTACAGGAACGATACCCTGGCAATCAACCTGATATCAAGGAACTTCCTGCTTTCCCAGAAGACGATCAGCAGTTATGAGACCTCTTCCACCCTTTACCTGGGTACCGATTCGGTTTACCATTCCAACCTTGGCTTCTCCTATAACACTGAAACCAGGGAGGTAAGCATGTTCCGGACAACAAGCCCCTTCTCGCGAAGTCCATATTATGATTCCTACCATAACCTTGACCTTTATTTTGAGCATCTCTCATGGGACATGGACGATCCGTTCATAACCATGTCACGAACCAGGGGATCCTCAATCGGAGCCGCAAAGTTCGAGTCAGTCTCATTTTACAACGAGGCTAACTTTTTCAGGCTCATGAGGTTTGATGATGTACACCCCCTGTACCGAGTCAGAGACTATGCCAAAGCATACGGTTCGGACGTCTTCCCGGTGGAGGGTTTTGCCAAATGGATGCGAATGCCCCTGGAGCAGGCCACCGCACTCTGCATCGAACTCGCCAACAACGGGTTCCTCTTCTACGACCGGAACTACAATGAGGTGACCATCAAGAAAAAGGTTGATGACTATATCGCCTCCTTCGCTAAAAAGAAAGACTATGACGCCATTACCATCAACAGCGAAACCAGGGACCAGGAGGAGAACGCAATTCTTGACCTGAGGAGTTATGATCTCCGCCTGGCAGGGGTTAGAATGGTGTCGCTGAGCGACTCGCAGAAAGTTGCCATCAGGCCATACAGCGGACGGCTGACAGTTGGCAGGAACCGTGCCATATCATTCGACGGTGTGGTGCAGGCAGGTCTCTTCACAATCTATGGCAAGCAGTTCTCGTTCAACTGGGATACTTTCAATATAAGGCTTGAAAAAATAGACTCAATCAAGATTGCTGTTGAAACGGAAGAGAGAGATGCATTCGGGAGACCGGTGATAAAGCGGATTGACAACATGATAGAGCTTGCCACGGCTCAGCTTTTGATTGATGATCCCAAAAACAAGTCGGGTCTGAAAAGCCTTAAACAGTACCCTATTATCACAGCCTCATCGAACTCCTATATCTTCTATGATGATATTCCGGGCCTGGAGGGTTTATATGAGAGAGATAAATTCTTTTTCAAACTCGATCCGTTTACCTACACCAACCTCGACCATTACACCAATGAGCAGATGTCGCTCGACGGGGAATTCATCGCCGGAGGGGTGACAGAGCCGATGAGGCAGACACTGACCGTGCAGCCTGACACCTCCCTCGGATTTACCATGAACATCCCTCCTTCCGGCATACCTATTTACAATGGCAGGGGCAGACTTTACAATCATCTAAGCATGAGCAACTCCGGGATGATTGCAAGCGGGACTATCGATCACCTGACAGCGACCGTCAAGGCGGACACCTTCCGCCTCTTCCCTGATTATATGATCTCCAGGGTGCACAGTTTTGATATGCAACGCGACTCACTGAACAGGTTCCCGGAGCTGAAATCGTCCGACGTTGACATACAGTGGCTCACCGGAACTGATGAGTGGTTTGCGGTCAACAGCCCGGGCAAGGACTTCAGTATGTTTGGAAACGGAACAACTCTTGACGGCACATTGGTCCTTACTCCCGAAAAACTGAAGGGCGAGGGGATCCTTGATATGGCTGATGCGCGCATAACGTCAGAGACCTTTGCCTTCGGACAGAGCACGATAGAGGCAGACACATCTGACTATTATCTGAAAGCACTAAGGGGCGACGGGTACGGATTTGTGGCCAACAATGCCAACACCCGTGTCGACTTTGTCACGCAGCGCGCCACCTTCAGCCTCAATACCGATTCATCGCTTGTGGTATTCCCGGAGCTGGAATACATTTCCAAGATGACCAACTTTGACTATGACATAAGGAACAAGGTTCTTGATATGTCTCAGCGGGGAAGAGAGCTCACAGAACTGATGACCGCTGATGAGTTGCTGAAAGTTCCGCCAGGCATGGCTGAAAAGCCAACCTTCTTTTCGACCAACAACATGAAGGATACCATCAAGTTTCAGTCGGGCTCGGCTTCTTACTTCCTGCAGGATGAGTATGTTCAGATCAAGGATGTCAACTATATTCCTGTGGCAGATGCGCTTATACAACCGGGTGACGGCATTCTCTATATCGGCAAGGGAGCAAAGATCAGGCAGACTGACAGCGCCCTGGTGGCTATCAACAACAGGCACCTTATCCATTCCGCCAAGATCAATATCGAAAGCAGCGCAAACTATTACGGATCAGGAAAATATGATTACAGGGATGAGGCGGGAGAAAGCCAGATCATAGAATTCACCGAGATAAAGGTTGATACCATGGCCACTAAAGCCATCGGTTTCGTCCCGGTCACTCAAAACTTCACCCTCAGTCCGGCCTTTACATTCACCGGTGACGTCAGCCTGCGCTCCAGGGAGCCGCATCTGAGATTCACCGGGGCTGCCGGCATCATCAGCCTCTGCCCGAACATAAAAAGCAGTCCGGTCAAGTTCAGTGCGGCAATTGATCCCGGAAACGTGCTGATACCCATAAACGACAAGCCGAGAGACATAAATGACAACCTCCTCTTCTCGGGAACCTTCGTAACTCTTGACTCGGCCGGGGTATACGGCACCTTCCTGTCCGAAAGGCTGTCATGGAGTGATAACCCCCTGATCAATGCCGAGGGATACCTGTTTCACGACAAGGGTTCAGGCAGATACCGCATCGCCTCGCTTGAGAAGCTTTCAGACCTGAGCCGGCACGGCAACATGGTTACCTTTGACAGAAACCAGTGCATTGTGACCAGCGAGGGGAAGATCGAATTCGGGCTGAACTATGACCTTCTTAAAATGAGCAGCTCCGGCATTGTGACAAATAAAACCGACTCTTCCCTCGTGGAGGTGAGATCGATGCTCAGCTTCTCATTCCACTTCAGTCCTGAGGCCCTGAAACTCATGGCTGATGACATCCGCTCAATACCGACACTCAGGGCAGTCAACCTCTCCTCGGAATTCAATTCCAAGGCAATGCGTGACCTGATTGGCGAGCAGGCAGCAAAGACCCTGAACGAAGAGCTTCAGCTGTTCGGTGTTGCCCGCTCCCTCCCGAAGGAGTATGCGTCGCAGATCATGCTTAATGATGTAACCCTTAAGTGGAATCCCTATACAATGTCGTTCATTTCAACCGGCAGGATCGGGATCGGGTTCATCGGCGACCAGCCAATGAATATCTATGTCGATGGCTGGGTGGAACTGCAGAGGAAAAGGTCGGGTGACCTGCTTGACATATACGTTAAGGGAAATGACAACGTGTGGTACTGGTTCTCATATGTCAGGGGCATGCTGATGAGCTATTCCAGCAACCAGACCTACAATGACCTGCTCAGCAATACCAAGGAAAAGATGCGGAGAGACCCCAAAGCAACAGCCAGGGTAGATTTTGTCTACATGCTCGGACTCCGTGACAGGCTTCTGAATTTCCTGCGGAGGATGGAGAGCGGGGGAATGGGTTCCGAGGGCTACTATTAAAGGTGTCAGTATCCGGTCGTTCTGCCCCGGTTACCGAATTCAATTACCTCCATATCACTGATTTTGTCGCCATCAACTGTGAAGCGAAGCATGGTCATGACCTTGTGCATGCCGGTGCGGCCTGCAGCGCCCGGATTGACGCACAGCATGTTATGGCTCCTGTCATGGATGACCTTGACGATGTGCGAGTGGCCGCATACAAAAATGTCAGGCTTCAGCTCCCTGATCAGCTCCAGCGCACGCGGCGCATAACGGCCGGGATAACCACCAATGTGGATGATGAGAACATCTTTCGTTCCTGCCTTGAAGAAGAGATATTCCTTTGTTGCCCTCCTGACCCCGAAATCATCACAGTTGCCCCAGACTGCCCTCAGGGGCTTGAATGATTCCAGTTCGGTGATCACGTCAATATTGCCGGCATCACCTGCATGCCATATCTCATCAACGCCGGCGAAATGCTCATAAACAGCCGGGTCAACCCAACCGTGGGTGTCTGACAGTACTCCAATCTTCATTGTGGGGAAGTATAATTTCCGAATGCTAAAATCAATAAATTTGTGCAAAGAAGAGCCATAATGCAGATATTTTATACAAGTAATGTTTTTGACGGTAAAGCTCACTTCAGCAGGGAGGAGTCAGGGCACTGCCTCAGAGTGCTCCGTATGAGACGGGGTGACAGCATCAGTTTTACCGACGGAAAGGGAAATCTGTACGAAGGAGTGATAGCGGGTGATGACCCGTCAGGCATGACTGCCATGGTTACCTCGGTAAAACGTGACCAGGGCAGCCGCGGCTACAGGCTTCATATGGCAATATCGCCGCTGAAGAACGAGGACAGGCTCGAATGGTTCATTGAAAAAGCAGTTGAGACAGGCATTGATGAGATCACACCTGTGATCTGCAGTCGAACTGAAAAGAAGCGGATAAGGAGGGAGAGACTCGAGGGACTGATCCTCTCTGCAATGAAACAGTCGGTAAAGAGTTACCTGCCCATGCTAAACGAACCGGTATCATTTAACGGGTTCGTTGACGGAGGGCTCAGTGGAAAGAGGCTGATAGCCTTCTGTGACCCTGCCGTCGAGCGCATCCCCATAACCTCCGCATTCAGCCGGGGTGAAGATGTGACAATACTTATAGGACCGGAGGGTGATTTCACGCCTGAAGAGATTGCCCGGGCTGTGAAGAGCGGGTTTGCGCCGGTTCATATCGGCCCCAGCCGGCTGAGAACAGAAACAGCAGGCATTGCCGCCTGCTGCTCCGTATACCTGGCCAATATCTGATCACTTTTCGTTTTTATTCTCCGCTTTTGTCTTGAGACGACCGGACTTGCGCAGTGCCTGGTCAAGGATCCATTCAATCTGACCGTTGGTGCTGCGGAACTCGTCAGAGGCCCATTTCTCTATGGCACTCAGCTTGTCCGGATCAACCCTTATGACAAATGACTTCTTCTGCATGACTATTGATGAAGGGTGCCGGCATTGATCACCGGGTTAGCGTCCTTATCACCGCACAGCACCACCATTAGATTGCTCACCATGGCTGCCTTTTTCTCTTCGTCGAGTTCAATTATACCCTTCTCCGAGAGTTGCTCAAGAGCCATTTCCACCATTGAGACCGCTCCCTCAACTATCTTGAAGCGGGCAGCCACCACTGCCGTTGCCTGCTGGCGACGCAGCATCGCACCTGCTATCTCCTCAGCATAGGCTATGTAGTTGATCCTGGCCTCTATTACATTGATGCCTGCGATCTTCAGCCTGTCCCTGATCTCATTCTCCAGCTCATCATTCACCTCTTCGCCTCCGCCCCGGAGAGTGATCTCCTCTTCATGGCCCTCCCAGTTGTCATACGGATAGAGACCCGCCAGCTTGCGCAGTGCGGCATCGCTCTGGACAAGCACGAAGTGTTCGTAGTTGTCAACATCAAACGCAGCATTATAGGTGTTCTCAACCTTCCAGACAAGGACCAATCCTATCTTTATGGGGTTCCCGTTCTTGTCATTGACCTTTATCGGCTCACTGTCAAAGTTACGGGCACGAAGGGAGATCTTCTTGCGCACATAGAACGGAACTGCCCACCAGAAACCGTTGGTCTTGACCGTACCCCTGTATGCACCGAAGAGCACCATCACCATCGATTCATTCGGATTGACAACCATCAGCCCCGGGAGGATCAGGAATGTCAGTACGATAAGCAGTGCCCCAAGCCAGAAGATCTCGTTGATGAAGGCAAAAACCATGGCTGCTGCCACCAGCAGTCCGATCAGGAGGAACAGGTATCCTGATGAGGCTCTGAAAATTCTTTCTTCTTTCATGATATATGATATTAGTTTGATATCACAAAGATACTATTATAAATAACACAAGTCAAGTAAAACAGAAAAAAAAATTACATTTGGGTCATGCATGAGCGTCACACCGACAGGGAACTCTATTTCCGGGAGCAGGCACACACCACTTCCAGACATGTCATTCCTTTCATTGAGAGCATTTTACCGGTTAACGCTTCCCTCTCAGTGCTGGAGATAGGTTGCGGAGAAGGCGGCAACCTCCTCCCCTTCCTTGAAGCCGGCTGTGCAAGGATAGCAGGCATAGACCTGTCAGAGAGCAAGATTAAGAATGCCCGCAGCTTCTACTCTGCCATCCCGGGCGGCGACAGGGTTGAGTTCATCGCTGCGGATATCTATGATTCGTCCTCTGCCGGCACCTTCGATCTGGTTATGATGAGAGATGTTCTTGAACACATACATGACCAGGAGAAGTTCATCGGCTTCGTGAAGAGGTTTCTGAACCCCGGAGGTGTGCTTTTCATTGCCTTCCCGCCATGGAACAACCCCTTCGGCGGGCATCAGCAGATGTGTGACAGCAGGGTGCTATCGAAAATGCCGTGGATCCATCTGCTTCCCCGCGGGCTCTACCGAAGGCTGCTGCTCACCGCGGGGGAGAGCCCGGCCCGTACGGAAGGGCTCCTCGAGATAAAGGATACCGGCATAAATATCGGAAGGTTCGAGAGAGCCATAAAAAAAGAGGGATTTTTCATTGCGAAAAAATCCCTCTGGCTCATCAACCCGAATTTTGAGGTCAAATTCGGTTTGCGTCCACGGCTGTTGCCTCAGTTCCTGGGGGAAGTACCCGTTCTGCGGAACTTCATCGCAACCACCGGTTATTATATTATTTCAGTGCCTCGCCGAGAGCCCTGAGAACGGGCTGCGCCGAGATCTGTACTCCTACAGCCTGGTTCATCCAGTGCTGCGGGGTCAGACGTCCCAGACTGTACATCCGGTCAATCTCGTCGGAGAAATCCTTTCCTTTCAGGTGATCCTCTATCTGGAACTGAATGATTTGTCCGTATGCATAGTTCTGCAGGTAGAGAGGGCCGTTGATCATATGCGAATAGATGGCCAGCAACGGAGAGTCACTTACGCCCATCACAGGTGCAAAGTATTTGTTCCATACCTCAACCGCAATCCTGATTGTCTGCTCCTTGAGCTGTGCGGGTGTCGCCTCCGGGTTCTCATAGAGCCATTTCCAGATCTTCATCTCCACCATGCTCACTCCCATTATCTCCATCAGCGACCAGGCGGCGTCAAGTGTCTGTAGCCTCTCTTTTTCCGGGTTGTCATCCTTCATACCGAGAAGCATCAGGTCACGGTCCTGGAACAGGAATGCCGTTGCCTCCGTGAAACCGGTGTTAGGAACGCCCGACAGCATAAAATAGTCAACATCATAGAGAGATATCGTCTGTTCCACATTGTGACCAAACTCATGGACAGCGATATTATAGCCTTTATAATCCATGCCCCTGTCAGAGATGCGGGTTCTGAGGTGAGATACCGCTCCCTTCATTCCTGCGCCCCAGGCATGGCCTGAACCCCGTGCCGGATCGACCACAATTTTATCGGCAAGATAGTTTGCCCTTTCAGGTGACCATCCGAGTTTTATCAGCATCGCAGGCATGCCGGCCCTGAAGGCGGCAGGGTCAGGATAGAGTGCCGATGTCTTTGCTGTAAGCAGGCTTTCGGGTATTGAGCTCCTCGATTTAAACCCGTCATACCATATATCATATGGCCTCAGGTCACGTCCCAGCCTCTCCCTGATAATCGCTGCCAGTGCCTTGAGCTGCGGTGAACTCAGGTATTCATCAAAGAGAACTTCGGCATCTTCCTGCGATATCTCCATCCCCCCGGCGAAACTGCGTAGTATGGCGGTATTCATGCCCGGGCTGTAGGGGTCAATAGCCTTCTCTGTCCTGAAAATATTTATCACATGTGAAAAACGGGTATCAGGCTCTGCAGCCAGTTCAACGGGAGAGCCATCCTTCGTTACCTTGTTCGAATAGGGAGACCACTCATATTCAGGGTTGTTGATCACTTTACCGGGTATCTCCTGGCTGATGATCCGTTCCATGACCTTGTAGATCATCTCCTGTTTCTCTGGGCCCTTTTCGGCGTCAGCATAATTTGACTTTATCTCGTCGCGCAGGTTCCAGTGAGAAAGGAGGACCATATCGTCCGGGAAGAGCTTCTCTCCCTCTTCGGTGCGCAGCTTGCCCATGTGTATGTTATACTCGGCGATATACATCTCTGCATTCCCCATGGCCACTGAGGCAGCCTGGTTCAGCTCTGCAGGCACACGGGAGACGAACTGGTCGCCCAGACGCGCCATTGCCCACTCTTCACGACTCCATTTTGCGCCCAGCTCTTCCTTCTCGGCCAGGGTATAGTACGGGAAGTTGAGGGCTATCACGAATGCGATCTTGTTGCTGTAGAAGTCAGACTGGAGGTGCGAACCCACCGAGTAGTTGCCGAACATGCGGTCTATCTCATCGATCTCACCGGCAGCCTCATCAAGCACTTTTCTCAGATCAAGGGTTATCTCATTCATGTTTCCGCCCAGCGACTCAAAATAGTTGCTGACCTTGAGGAAGACAGACCTGCGTTTTGCGGGATCGGATATGTAGTTTGCAGCAACAAACTCCGTAAATTCCTCCGGGGTGCCGTCCTCTGCCCTCCAGAGTGAGGCTGCATGCTTCACTCCCTTCTCCAGAAGGAGAGGATCAGCAGACGGCTGCGCCGCCAGTACTTTCTCTACAGAACTTTTGATTATGGCTTCATCGGGGAACCCTGCCACAGACCCGTTTCCCTTTTTGTCGGGTGTTGAACAGGCTGTCAGAACTGCGATCATAAGGAACAGATACTTTTGCATGTGATTCATTTTTTTCAGACTTACTATTACTGTACAAACTGTTTAGCGTAGTATTTTGCCGTCAGTTTTTCACCTGTGGCTTTTTCGATCATCTCATTCCACTGGTATCTTGCGCCAGGCATGAAGACGTTGTTCTTAAAGTATTCACCTGTTGCCTTCATGTCAGCCTCTTCGTCACCGGAGGTCGCCACGGCAGTCCGAAGATGGTTGTCAAACTGTGAGGCCAGCAGTTCACCAAGTAAATAATTATGGTAATAACAGGGATAGAGCGCAACATGGATCTTTGTTGCCCAGTCAGGCATATTGCGCCCCTCGGGCTTTTTCATCATCTGGTATTTCTCAACGGTGTCCCACCACAACTGATTGAGGTCCTGGTCAGGGTTTTCATACATTGCCTTCTCAAAACGATACATCACCTGAGCCCATCTGCTGAAGACAAGTTGCTGAAGCCTGAAAGCCTTGAAGCTGACATCTGCAATCTTGTTCATCTCCTGCTCATCAATTATTCCCATGGAATTCATCCAGGCCGGGTTTGTCGCCAGCCTCCCGAAATAGTTTGCAATGGCTTCGGTGGTAAATGTATGGGCTGCATCGCGGAGAGTGAACGGCAGCGTCATATCATTATAGTACGAGTAAACGCCGTGTCCCAGTTCATGGAGAATTGTGTTCATCCAGTTTGCATCAGGCTTGATATTGTCAAGAGTGCGGACATCACCAGCCCTGTCAATGTCAATAGAGAAGGCGTGCTGGTTTTTCCCGGGTTTCTCATAAAGGTCACTCTTAGCAAGAATGGCATCAACCGGAAGTCCAAGGCCTGCGTAGAACTTTGAGGCCAGCTGAACCGGATCCTGGTCCTTGTAATACTTATCGAAGTTAACCTGGTATATCTCCGGAGCCTCCTGGAAGTACCTGTTCTGATAGTGCCACGGCTGGAGCTTACCCGGATCAAGTTTGTAGTACCCGGCAAAATAGTTGTCTATGTCGCCCTTCAGTTCTGCGTAATTACCCCGTGTAAGGCTGTCGAGCTCATCAAAAATCCTGGTGATCTCCTCAGGGTCCTGTCCTGACAGCTGGAGACTCATCTGGTGATAGTTGCTGAATCCGAGCTGCTGTGCAATCTTATTGCGGTGTTTCACAAGCCTGATGATATCTTCTGCCACCACCGGCCCGATCATCTTGTGTCCCTCCCACGCAGCCTGCAGTTCTGCGCTGTTGGTTGAGCTGCGCAGTATGTTTTCGATCTCGTTGTCGCTAAGCTGTTTACCGTTGACCGAAGCCCTGAAGGTGTTATATTTCTTGGATATTTCAGTCTCCATCTTCACCTGTTCCGAGATCAGGCTGGTGTCAATCTGACCCTGCAGATACATATTGTAGAGCAGTTCCAGCTGGCGGGCAAGCAACGGCTCCTTCACCATGCCTGATTCCTTCAGCTCCTTCAGCCCGGCAAATGCCTCCCTGTCAGTGTAGAAGCTGATGAAGTCAATTGAAGCTTTCTCCCTGCGGGCCCAGGCTTCATCTGTACCGGTAACGTTGGCTTCCCAGTCTGACAGCGTATATTCCTTATACAGCGGTATGATTTTGGTTTCATAACCGGTGATAAAATCGTTCATCCTCTGTTCCATCTTCTCCTGTTTTGAGGTGCATGACCAGAACATGGTCATGATAACCGTTAATAAGATTGCATTTCTTTTCATATGAAATAACTTTTGATCTTTTTGGGTTTTGCGAAGGTAAAAAAATCATCACAGATAAATGATGACATGGCACAGGGATATAACAAATAAGGCTTCCCGAAGAAAGCCTCATTTTATTCATGCCGAATGTACGGCTCAGTGCACAATCTTGTCTTTTCTGATCTTTTCGAACAGCCGGTTTATGACCTCATCAGAAGGTTGATCCTCCATATCCGGAAGCAGGATGCCAAGTGCCACGTCTATACCAAAAGCATCTGCGATCAGGTCTGATGGTGTGTTTGTGATCTCCAAATAAGAAAGTAAGAGGGTAGAGTTCTTATCCATAGGCGTTGTTCTCATACTAGAGAAACGCCACTCCTACTCATAAAATTGTATCAGCCTATTGAAAGGGTTATATTTTTTTCAGTCATGATTTTGCGCATGTTGATAAGCGCATACCTCATTCTCCCCAGGGCAGTATTGATGCTCACGCCCGTCATATCGGCTATCTCCTTGAAGCTCATGCCTGCGTAGTGGCGCATTATTACCACCTCGCGCTGATCTTCCGGAAGTCCGCCGATAAGGCGCCTTACGTCACGCATAACCTGGCGGCGCACTATCACATCCTCAACATTATCATCAGTAAACCTTTGCGAGTTGAAGAGGTCAGTCTCGTAGTCATCATTGAGCACGATACCCATCTGCTTTTCATGCCTGAAGTGGTCTATAATAAGGTTGTGTGCAATCCTCATTACCCATGATATAAACTTTCCGTCATCCTGGTAACGTCTGGCGCGGATCGACTGGACAACTTTAAGAAAGGTGTCCTGAAAAATGTCATCTGCCAGATCCCGGTTTCGAATGTAAAGGCTGATATAGGAATAGACCTTACTTTTGTGTCGGAGGATGAGCAGCTCGATGCTTCTCTCGTTACCGTTCATGTAGCTTGTAATAAGCTCATAATCGGTTAATTTGCTCTTCATAACTAACTCTTTTTTGGTTGCGAGTACAGTTATACGATAGGCGGCCCTCCTTTGTTTCGTTTGTTTGTTTCTGTGGTCTTATACGGGGCATGTCCCCGCTTTGTTTCATTTATCACCAAGACAAAGAAAAGAAAAAAAGCTAATTCCAAAATCATTAATTTTGCCAACTTATCAACGGAGACTGAATGAAGGGTAACATTGAGATAAAGGGAGCGCGTGTTCACAACCTGAAGGATATTACCCTTACCATACCGAGGAACAAGCTGATTGTCATCACCGGCGTGTCTGGTTCAGGCAAATCCTCGCTTGCCTTTGACACAATCTATGCCGAGGGCCAGAGGCGTTATGTTGAGAGCCTCTCGTCATATGCCCGGCAGTTTCTTGGCCGCATGAACAAGCCCGACGTCGATTTTATCAACGGTATCCCACCCGCCATAGCCATTGAGCAGAAGGTCAACACCCGCAATCCACGCTCAACTGTCGGCACCTCGACGGAGATTCATGACTATCTGAGGCTCCTCTGGGGGCGCGTGGGACGAACCATCTCTCCTGTCTCCGGGCGGGAGGTGCGAAAGCACACCGTGGATGACGTGGTGAATTACCTTTCAACACTCACTGAAGGAACAAGGGTGGTATTGACGGCACCCCTGGAAGTACCTGAGAATGTAGAGCCGGCAGAATTCATCAAGTTCCTCATACAGCAGGGATATAACCGCATCAGCACCGAAAAGGGCATTATCCGCCTTGATGAACAGAGTGCCGCCGGAGTGGTGGGCTCTCTTAAATCCGTTGACCTGATAATCGACAGGTTCGCCTCAGGACATACACCAGAGGAGCTGAGCCGCGCCGCTGACTCTGTACAGACAGCATTCATGACCGGGCGGGGTCACATACTCCTTACCGTCACTGACGAAGAGACGACACAGACAGTCAGGTTCTCTGACAAGTTTGAGGAGGACGGGATTACCTTCGAGGAGCCGACGGAACACCTCTTCAGCTTCAACTCGCCCCTGGGAGCCTGCCCGGTATGCGAGGGATACGGAAAGATCATAGGCATAGATGAGAACCTGGTCATCCCTGATGAGAACCTCTCGGTATATGATGACGCCATAGCATGCTGGAGAGGCGAGACAATGAAGCAATGGAAGGAGAGGCTGATCTTCAGCGCGGATAAGTTTGACTTCCCCATACACAAACCGTGGTACAGGCTGACGCCGGAACAGAAGGCACTGGTATGGAGCGGCAACAGGTACTTCTTCGGACTGAACCAGTTCTTTGAACATCTCGAGGAGAAGAAATACAAGATCCAGTACAGGGTCATGCTCAGCCGCTACCGTGGCAAACGTACCTGTACCTCCTGCGGGGGCCACAGGCTGCGCAGGGAGGCGGGTTATGTAAAGATCGGAGAGAAGTCTATAACAGAGATATCATCCATGACCATCAGCCAGGCGCATGAGTTTTTCGGACACCTCGTGCTCAACGGCGAGGAGAGGGAGATTGCGGGACGCCTCCTTAAGGAGATACAGCAGAGACTGGGCTTCCTGATGAACGTGGGCCTCTCCTACCTGACGCTCGACAGGCTCTCAAACACCCTCTCGGGAGGCGAGTCACAGCGCATCAACCTGGCCACCTCGCTGGGGAGCAGCCTGGTGGGGTCACTCTATATACTTGATGAACCGAGCATCGGTCTCCATCCCCGCGATACCAACCTGCTGGTAGATGTACTGAAGGAGCTGCGCGACCTTGGCAACACGGTGATAGTGGTTGAACACGAGGAGGAGGTCATCAGGGCAGCAGACGAGATAATAGACATGGGACCGGCCGCCGGAACCCACGGCGGAGAGGTTATTTACCAGGGAGGTGTTGACTTCTCGGCTAAGAACAAGTCGCTCACTGCCGCCTATATGACCGGTGCCATGCGCATAGAGGAGCCTGCCCTGCGCCGCAAGTGGCACAGTTACATTGGTGTGAAGGGAGCCCGGGAGAACAACCTCAAGGATATTGATGTCAGGTTCCCGCTCCATACCATCACCGCCGTCACCGGCGTGAGCGGATCAGGAAAGAGTACTCTGGTGCATGACATATTATTCAATGCCCTCAGCGCCAGGCTGGGCGGCAATGGTGCGAAAGCGGGCCGTCTGACGGCACTGGAAGGTGATATCTCAAGTATCACGGGCATTGAACTGATTGACCAGAACCCGATAGGCAAGTCGAGCCGCTCGAACCCCGTCACCTACCTCAAGGCCTTTGACGACATCCGCAAGCTCTTCGCCGACCAGCAGGCTGCAGTCCAGTCGGGCTTCAAGCCATCGCACTTCTCATTCAATGTTGAAGGCGGCCGGTGCGAGGAGTGCCAGGGCGAAGGTGTCATAAGGGTCGAGATGCAGTTCATGGCCGACGTGGAGCTTACATGCGAGGCATGCAAGGGTATGCGCTTCAAGCGCGACATTCTTGATGTGAAATTCCGGGGGAAGAACATTTACGAAGTGCTTGAGATGACCATCGATGAGGCGATAGAGTTCTTCGGCACATGCAACGACAAGGCATGCAAAAAGATTGCAGACAAGCTGAGGCCGCTGGCAGACGTGGGACTGGGATACGTCCGGCTGGGACAGTCGTCGTCAACACTCTCCGGCGGCGAGAGCCAGAGAGTGAAGCTGGCATTTTACCTCAGCCAGGAGAAGAGCCACGAAAAGATGCTCTTCATCTTTGACGAGCCTACGACAGGTCTCCATTTTCACGACATCAGCAAGCTGATGAAATCGCTTAATGCCCTCGTCGACCACGGTCACTCGGTGATACTCATAGAACACAACGTTGAGGTGATCAAGTGCGCCGACTGGGTCATAGACCTCGGACCGGAGGGTGGTGAAAAGGGCGGGAATGTTGTTTTTGAAGGCACACCGGATCAACTCGTTAGTTGCGAATCCTCCTATACGGCCAGGTACCTCAAGCCGAAAGTCAAAAAACAGGCAATAGGCAATAGAGGGCCGAGCGTTAAGAAATGACCCGGTGGGTCATTTTAGCGACGGAGCCAGGCTACAGGGGAGGCAATCGTGGGCCGGACACAAATCACCGGGGTGCTTTGCGACTCATCAACTTTTCAATTTCTTCTGCCTCCTTCGGGATGCCTGCTGACAGGACGACATATCCGCTTTCTGTGATCAGCACATCGTCCTCGATCCGGACCCCGGTGTTTTTGTATTTATCATAAACAGGTGAAACACGATCGACAAATTCCTTTATCTCTGCCTCACTTACCCTGTCGCCAAACGTCTCCTGAAGCTGGGCCAGCCCGTTTTCCCTGAGGTATATGCCTGGCTCAACAGTCAGGACCATACCCGGCTCCAGCGGTCTGCCAATGGCAGTGTCAACGGCAATGAGATCATGGATAAATGCGCCCGGCAAACCATAGCTGCCCGCATCATGGACATTCAGTCCGAGGTAATGGTTGATCTGGTAAATCGTATAAAACTCCTTTTGCCATATTGATGCTGTGTCTGTCAATAGCCCCAGGTCATAAAGTCCGCGGGCAATTACGGAAGTCGCCCTGTTATGCCCTGAATAGAACGGCCGGCCAGGCTTAAGTTCCTCTATGGCTGCCTTCTGAGCCTTCAGAACAAGATCATATATATCCCTCTGCTCCTTACGGAACAGGCCGTTGACAGGTATCGTCCGGGTAATGTCAGCAGCATAGTAACCGTATTCAGCACCGATATCCATCAGCAACAGGTCGCCATCCTCCATTCTCCTGTTGTTGTCGGAATAATGCAGGGTAACGGTATTCGGTCCGGAACCTGTTATCGAGGAGAATGCCGGTCCGGCAGATCCGTTGCGGCGGAACGTATATTCAATCATTGCCTCTATCTCAAACTCGTACATCCCGGGCCTGCAGACACCACATGCGTTAATAAAAGCCTCTCCTGTTATGTCAATGGCTTTCTGTATTCTTGAGATCTCAACCTCATCCTTGATCACCCTCATCTCTTCAATGACCGGTCCGATGTCCCTGATAAGCGTCTCCGGCTTACGCTGTTTGCCCGCTTCCGCTAAAAGAGTGCCCCTTAACATCCTGTCCCTGAAATCGATGTATACCGGAATTCCGCTGCTGATGCTGCTTTGTATCAGCCCGGCAAGCTCACTGTAGGGAAGGATTGTGCCAGCACCGTAATCGGCAATGATCTCCTCATTTTTCTGCTCGCCTCCGTTATAGATGATGTCCCGCCTGTTTCTTTCCCTGAGAAACAGAGTGAATGTATCCGGCATATTCTTTTTGATGACCACTGCACTCATGGGCTGGTCAAAGCCGGTTACCCAGAAGAAGTTGTCATTCACCCTGTACTCGCAGTGACCTCCTGAAGGAAATGCGCCCGAACCAATGACGACAATCCCCTCCTCAACCTGGTCCATCATCCGGGACCTTCTGCCAGCATACAATTTCCGCAAATCCTCTGACATCGAAAGATCGCTTTTTCCCGGAACCGGATTTTCCTTTGTAACGATTCCTGAGGGCTCATTGCACCCGAAATTAACGATGACCGCCAGGATAATGATAGTCAACTGTTTCACTGACTTAAACCGGGGGAAAGCATTTTCCACTTTGCAACTTTTATTTGTTAAGAACATTTTTTTTACATCTTTGGGACTAAAATACGTAATTATGATGAGCCATCTGTCACTCTCTCCGCTATCCTTTGCTTTCCTGTCAGGATTTGAACCTGAGTTTCAGAGCCTGGTGTCAGCATGGATCACCCTGATGATTGCAGTTGTGCTGGTCTGTTTCATAGTGAGTGAGATCACCCGAAATTACAGCCAGGTTGACAAGCTCTGGAGCCTTGTGCCGCTGGCATACGGATGGCTAACCGTTGCTGCCTATCCCTCTCCAAGGTTATTTCTCATGGCTGCCCTGGTGACAATATGGGGCCTGAGGCTAAGCTATAACTTCTACCGCAAGGGTGGTTACAGCATTATACCATGGAAAGGTGAGGAAGACTACCGCTGGCAGATCCTGAGGGAGACTTCCGCTCTCAATGGCAGGCTGAGGTTTGGACTGTTTAATCTGCTCTTCATTTCATTATATCAGAACCTGCTCATTTTGCTCTTCTCCACCCCGTTGCTGATGGCGGCCTTATACCATGATACCCCGCTGGGTGCCACTGACCTCATTTCTGCAGCCCTGATGCTGCTCTTCATCATAACCGAAACCATCGCAGACAACCAGCAATACAGGTTCCAGCAGGCAAAGCGCAACAGGGAGGACGGCCGGAACGAGTACGCCGGGTCGCTGCAGAAAGGATTCCTCACCGAAGGTTTGTGGAGACATGTCCGTCACCCCAATTTTGCATCCGAGCAGGCTATATGGATCAGTTTCTACCTTTTCAGCGTGACGGCTTCCGGCCAATGGATCAATTTCACACTTATCGGGCCGGTTCTGCTGGTGATCCTGTTCATCGGCAGCTCGGTTATGACAGAGAAGATCAGCAGCAGCAAATACCCTGATTACTCAAACTACCAGAAGGAGGTTCCGAAATTCATTCCCCGGCTGTTCAGAAGAAAATAACAAAGCAGTTTCTCAATCCATTGCCTTCTTTATAACGCAGTCTGATCTCCGGGTTGCCCGGTTTCACATTGACTGTTCCGATCTGATACAGCAGTACCCGGTCTGGCAATCTAAGGCATTGAAACCCTGGTACAGGCTTGTGTCAACTTTCTGCAGTATCGGATTTTTAATTTTCTGCCGGCCCCGGTTTGAAGAATTTTATCTTCATCCACAGTGCCACATTGACCAGTCCGATCATCACCGGCACCTCTATCAGGGGCCCGATCACTGCCGCGAACGCCTCCCCTGAATTGATTCCGAAGACAGCAATCGCAACTGCTATCGCCAGCTCAAAGTTGTTGCTGGCTGCCGTAAAGGAAAGGGTGGCCGTCTGTTCATAGGTGGCACCTGCCCTCCTGCTCATGAAGAAGGAGACAAAGAACATCACCACGAAATAAATAATGAGCGGTATAGCTATGCGAACCACGTCAAAAGGTATCCTGACAATATACTCACCCTTAAGCGAGAACATGACGAAGATGGTAAAGAGAAGTGCTATCAGGGTCAGGGGACTGATCTTCGGGATGAATTTCGAGTGGTACCACTCCTTGCTCTTCACGCGTATGAGGATGAACCGCGTAAGGAACCCGGCGATGAATGGTATTCCGAGGTAGATAAAGACACTTTTTGCGATCTGGCCTATCGTGATCTGCTCTACGGCGTCATTGACCGGCAGGCCGAACCACCCGGGCAGGACCGCAATGAAGACATACGCGTATACCGAGAAGAACAGCACCTGGAATATCGAGTTGAAGGCAACCAGTCCTGCCGCATACTGAGTATCGCCCTTTGCCAGGTCGTTCCATACGATCACCATGGCAATGCACCGTGCAAGCCCGATCAGGATCAGGCCGTACATGTAGTCAACGTTGAACCTCAGGAAGAGGATCGCCAGAAAAAACATCAGGATTGGTCCTATTATCCAGTTCTGCACGAGGGAGAGTCCGAGCACCTTAGTGTTCCTGAATACATCTCCCAGCTCCTCATACCTGACCTTTGCAAGAGGAGGATACATCATCACTATCAGCCCGATAGCAATCGGAATGTTGGTCGTTCCGCTCGACATGCTGTTCCAGAATCCGGAGATCTCGGGGCTCAGCCACCCTATTACCACGCCGGCCAGCATCGCCAGCATGATCCACAGGGTAAGGTACCTGTCAAGCAATCTGAGACGTTTCTTTGAGGGCATAACCAGAATTTTTGCGATTTGCGATTTGCGATTTGCGATTTGCGATTTGCGATTTGCGATTTGCGATTTGCGAATTTGCGATTTGCGACTTGCGAATTACGGTAGCCGGGGGTTGGTTTGCATCCAGCTTGTGATTCAGGGTTTGCTGGCCGAAATGGTAATGCTGTAAACTCCTGCTTCTTCTTTCCCGTCAGGACTGGTGATAATTACCTCAGGCATTGCAATCCTCTTTTCCTTGTGGATTCGGATATCTGCAAAACCGTTCCGGGTGATGAATCCCAGGTAATCATCAATAGTCGAGGCGCCGGCAACACAACCTGCATAAAGTTCAGCGTCATTGCGTGCCTTTTCTGAAAGGGTTCCCTTTACCACCACATCCGAGACGCAGAAATGTCCTCCCGGCTTCAAAACCCTCATAATCTCACTGAATGCCTTGCCTTTGTCAGGCACGAGATTCAGGACGCAGTTTGATAGTACAACATCATAACGGTTGTCAGGAAGTGGCATCTCCTCGATATCACCTCTCACAAACTCTACATTGGAGTACCCCAGCTTCATCCTGTTCTCCTCAGCCCGTAACAGCATCTGGTCAGTAAAATCTATTCCTGTCACATGACCCTTCTCCCCTGCTATTGCCCTTGCGACGAAGCAGTCGTTGCCTGCCCCGCTGCCAAGATCGAGCACATGGTCGCCGGGCTGTATACCTGCGAAATCCACCGGTATTCCGCAACCAAGACTCAGATCGGCATCGGGATTATACCCGTCAAGATGGGCATAGCTTTCATTGAATGTACTGATCCCTTCGGTAGTACAGCAACCCGGGGTGCCACAACAGGAACCCGCTCCGCCTTCCTCCCTTGCTCCTGCTATCTGTCCGTATTTTTCCCTTACTATTAATTTAAGGTCTGATGGATTCATGCTCTTTCCTTTAGGTTCTCATTGTAAAACTCCAGAAATTTTTCACGGATAGCGTTACGGATCCGGATATACTCACTGTGAATGAACTCGGGTGTTCCAGTGGCATGCGACGGATCTTCAAATCCCAGATGGAGGCGGTGCTTCACACTGCCGAAGAACACCGGGCATGTTTCATTGGCATGATCACAGACGGTGATCACGTAATCCCATTTTTCGTTCAGATATTCGTCAACAAGATGTGGAGTATGATCACTGATGTCGATTCCCAGGTCAGCCATAACCTCCACTGCCTTCTGATTAATGCGGGCAGCGGGCTCAGTGCCTGCTGACCGAACATGCAGTTCCTCATCAAACGACTGCAGAAAGCCGTGCGCCATCTGGCTGCGGCAGCTGTTGCCCGTACAAAGGATCAATATTTTCATTTCAGCAATTGTATATCAATAATTACATGAAACAAATATAATCATTTCGTAATATTACGAAATGCAGTACTGAAATCTTTACAAAACTGTAACATTCCGCGATAAGGTCTGACCGCTTTCAGGAGAAGCTGCATTTTGTCATTTCAGGCAATTATGGTTCCCGGGCAATACTTATGCAATCCCATCCCGTCAGCGAAGATCAGTCGGACAGCAGAGTCAATTTACTTCCAGCTTGTAACCCAGTGTCGGTATTGTAAGTATCTGGACTGCCGGATCCTTCTTAAGATAGCCTCTCAATTTTGAGATAAAAACATCAAGACTCCTCCCGGTATAATAATCTGCTTCTCCCCAGACATCAATCATGATCTCGTCGCGTGTGACAACGTTATTCACCCGGCAAGCCAGCTTAAAGAGTATCCGGCTCTCCTTGATGGTCATTCTCTGCGAGTTACTGCCATGTTTCAGTGTAAGGTTATGGGGATCAAAGTAGAAATTGCCAATCCTGATGACTGAAGGACCCTCAGATGCATTTGTGCCTCTCTGCCCCATTCTGTTGAGCACGGCCCTGATCCTGTAGAGCAACTCCTCCTCGTCAAACGGCTTGGTAATATAATCATCAACCCCCAGGCGGAAGCCTGTCAGCTTATCCTCTTTCAGATACCGGGCAGAAAGAATGATAACCGGAATATCGCGGTTGATCTCCTTTATTTTTTCGGTGAGGGTAAAGCCATCGATCCCCGGAAGCATAACATCAATGATGCAGAAATCAAAGGGCGACAGGGAGAATCCCTGCAGGGCAGATGTTCCGTCGCGGTACAGTTTGACTTCAAAACCGTTGGATTCAAGAAATTCCACCAGGAGAAATCCCAGATTTACATCATCCTCTACGAGGATTATCTTTATATTTTGTTGGTTTTCAGGCATTATGCACGGAACAGGGTAGTTCAATTACAACTCTCAGACCACCTTCCTTCTTGTTTGCAACTTTTATATTTCCCCTCATTTTGGTTATTATGCCCTTAACCTGGTACAGACCCAGCCCGAAACCGTCAATATTGTGAATATTCCCGGAAGGCACCCTGAAATACTTGTCAAAGACCTTTTCCCTGTACTCTCTTGGAATTCCGGGCCCGTTGTCATTAATCTCAACCGTCAGGCGGGTCTCTGATGAAATGAGGTTTATCAAAACCAGAGGTGGCTTATCCGAATACTTGATGGCGTTGTCAATAAGGTTGCCAATGGCTATGTGGAAGAGATCGATGTTGCCTGAGACAGTGAAGCATTTGCCTGACCTGGTGACTTCAATTGAGCCGCCTTTCTGTTCGACCTGCACCCGGAAAGCCTCTGCGATATCTTCAGCTACTGAAGCCACATCAATATCTTCCGGAGGCTGAGGCTTACCGATCTCAGTAAAGCTTGTCTTAAGCAGCTTCTCTACCTTTTCGTTGAGTTTAACCTGCTCCGTCCTTATTATTTTTGAGTAAAACGACAGTTTTTCGTCATGCTCCACCTTTTCGCTCTTGGAGAGCATACTGTTGGCAAGTGAAATGTTTGTGAGCGGCGTTTTGAATTCGTGTGTGACATTGTTAACGAAATCAATTATGCCCTGCGAAACCAGCTTTTCCTTCCTGTACAGATTGTAGATCATAAAAAAGGAGAGGGTGACAAGCAGCAAAAGAAGCAGTGAAAATATGAATATGTCACCTATCTGGGCGATAATGAAATCACGTTTTTCAGGGAATCTCAGACTTAGCTTATAGCCTGATCTCTCAAGCATCTCCTCGAGACTCCCGCTGAGGTAGGTGTTTCTTGCCAGGGAGGGCACCGCCTCACTTTTTGCGTCAATAATATCAAATTCAAAATCGAGGTCAATGCCATAGTAATTGAGGTCATCCTTTATTACCGATTTGATGTCAGCCCATTCTTCCCGGGTTTTCATTACTATAAGGCATGACTCGTGCCGCCCATGCCTCAGACAGTTATTTACCTCACTGCATATAGCCTCGTTCTGTGAAAGGTTCTCAACAATTCTGCTCATAGCCATGTCGACGCTGTGGTTGAACTGCGCCTCCTGCATCCGGGCCGACTTCAGTATCCATGAGAACTGTATCCCTGTGAGCGCCAAAAGTGCTGCAAGAGCCAGAATCAGGACAGTCAGCTGTATTCTCGAATTTTTCATTTCATCAAAAATATATAGAATTCCTGTCTCCTCTGCAGATTTAACATCGGTATAACACGAATTAACGACGGCATAACATGATTGAGAAATCCTTCGGTTAATTTTGAATCGAACAAAAAAGAAACAGTCATGAAGAAAGTCATTGTAGGAATTTCAGCTCTGGTAATACTTGCATTCGTCGTTGTCTCGGCAGTTAATGCCCAGAGTGATGAAAAGAAGGAAAAGAAGGCCAAAACGGAAGCGGTAAAAGATTGCTCAAAATGCCCTTCGGCAGCCACCTGCGAAATGGCGGCCGGTGAGGCTCCCGTTCCCGGTTCTCATGCCAAGGCTGCAGGTGCAAGCTGTGACCCGGCAAAATGCAAGGAAGGCAAGTGTGATCCCGCCTGCAAGGCCAGCTGCACCAAGGCAGGTCCGGATGCCAAATGTGATCCGGCAAATTGCAGCAAACATACTGCTGTAAAGAAATAGGTCAGCCTGAGTTTTCTCTCTTCCCCTGAATATAACTATATATCCTCCTGCACTGGTCAGTGACGGGAGGATATTTTTTTAATGGTAAGCCAGTGCGTACCCCTTTCAGGTAAATTCTAAAAAAATGTTCCGTAAAATATACCTGATAATGTTGCCATGACCACCACCAGGCTGACGTATACAATAGTTTTCTGATTGCCTATAATTCCTCTTATGACAAGCATGTTGGGCAGTGAGAGTGAAGGACCGGCAAGAAGCAGTGCCAGGGCAGGGCCTTTGCCCATTCCGGAGGCTAATAGCCCCTGAACAATAGGAACCTCTGTCAGAGTGGCAAAGTACATGAATGCACCGACCACCGAGGCAAAGAAATTTGAGAACAGGGAGTTGCCACCTACGAGCGATGAGATCCACTCATTGGGTATAATACCGGCAATGGAGGTTCCGTCATGTGTTGAACCAAGGAGAAAGCCTGCCGTTACGACACCGATTGCCAGCAACGGCAATATCTGTTTGGCAAATTCCCATGTCGAAAGAGTCCATTCGCGATTCTCTTCATCATTCTTATCGAGAAGAGTGATAACAGCAAGTGCTATTATACCTGTCATCATCGGAACCAGTGGCCTGAGTTTTGCACTCTCAATAAATGTATTTGAGAGAACGACTGATATGACTGTCACAACAGTCGCTGCAAGCACCCATTGCCATTTAATCTTCAGGATCTTTATCAGGGACCAGCCAAGCACAAGACTAAAGAGGCCGGTTATATACCATTTATATGACCATATATAAAACCATGCACTGGAGGTGTCATTTCCAGAGGGTGCACCCCAGTTGGCAAATACCAGTATCAGCACCAGCGTAAAAAAATGCGCCGAGGTCTGCCACATCGGCCTTTTTTCAGGCTCAACCATGATGTTCAGCTGCTCCTCTTTCTTCTTATTCTCCTCCTTCCGGTATATCAGCGCCATGATCAGCCCAATGATAACGCTGAATGAGACTGCGCCGATAACCCTGGCAACACCCATCTCAAAACCAAGTATCCGTGCCGTTAGTATTATGGCCAGGATGTTGATCGCCGGACCGGAGTAGAGAAAAGCTATTGCCGGGCCAAGGCCTGCACCGCGCTTGTGAATGCTTGAAAAAAGCGGAAGGATGGTGCACGAACAGACAGCCAGAATGGTTCCTGACACCGCTGCAACCGTGTAAGCCAGCCATTTTTTTGCGTTGGCACCGAAATATTTTATCACCGATCCCTGGCTGACAAAGACCGAGATCACCCCGGCAATGAAAAATGCAGGCAGCAGGCACAGAATAACATGCTCACGGGCATACCATTTTACCAGGTCAAAGGTCGCATCAATGGCAGTAGTGAAGCGTGCACTTTCAATTGGCATGAAAAATGCAAATACAAAGACCGCAATGATCCATAAGAGGATCTTTATTTCTTTCTTAATTTCCATCTTTTATATTGAATTTTCATTTCGTAAAAACCCGAAATATTACTATAATTTTTTTTAGAAATATATTGTTATGATATACCATATTCCCACGCCGATAAACAGGACAGCGACCACTCTCCGGAACCAGAGCTCAAAGGTTTTTATACGGCTGTACATCTTCCCTACATTACTCACTGCATATGCAAGCAGCCATGCAAAGATGATAACCGGTATCCCGGTTGCGACCGCAAAAATTAGCGGCAGATAGAGGCCGTCAGCACTGGCAACGGTCATCGGTATCAGCATTACAAAATAAAGCACCCCGCTGTACGGACAGAAGGCCATGGCAAACAGTATTCCGAGAAGCAGGGTATTGAGATAGCTTTTTCTTCCCTTTTCTCCTATCTTTTCAGTAAATGAACCCATGCCCGGAAGCTTCAGTTTGATGAAATCAAGCATGAAGAGACCTATCAGTATAAGCACTGGTCCAAGCAGCTTCTCTCCCCACTTCTGGAACCAGCCTGATATGTCCATCTGGCTTGCACCGAAGAAAATTATCAGTGCAATACCAACATAGGTGACGGCACGTCCGAGGGTATAAACCAGCCCGTTCAGGAAAACCCTTCTCCTGTCAGTAAGGTCACGGCTGATAAATCCAATGGCAGAAATGTTCGTCGCCAGCGGACATGGACTGATGGCAGTCATCAGTCCAAGTACAGCCGCAGTTATGAATGAGTATTGGGAATTCTCAAGGATTCTCTGCAGCAGTTCCATCAGTCCTGTTTCGCAGCTTTTAACAGCGGATCAATGGCTTTCTTTATCTCCTCCCTGAGCTTTTCAGGATTGTTCCTTGCATACATGAAGCCTTCTGCGGTCAGATCAATACGGGTGTCACCGCTGACGATCAGCAGGCACTGCCCGGTGGCTTTGACCCTCTCTGCGTCTGCTTCCGTGGCTTTGTCCTCGATATTCAGCGATCTGAAGGCCACTTTCCCCTCTTTTAACTCCTCTGCATAAAGCTCATGCACGGCATCACCGGTTACGGTCTCCACCGCCTGGCATGTGACACAGCGCCTGGTCAGGTGAAAGTAAAATACCTCTACCTTGTCACCTGTGGCAAGGATGGATCTCTCCTCTGTTGCAGGACTTCCGCTCCTGAATGCAAACATTGCGGCAGCGGTCGCGACAGCGACAATGCCTAAAATGATAAATGGCAGGTACTTCTTCATATGGCAGCGTTATCTGGTTAATATAGTTTTCAGTTCATCGGCAGATGGTACCCGTCCTTTCAGCACCACCTTCCCATCAATCACAAGCGCGGGAGTTGACATCACACCGTAGTTCATGATGGCAACTATATCCTCCACCTTTTCTACCGTGGCATCAATTCCATTCTGCTCAACTACTTCTCTCGTGAGCTTGTCAAGGGTTTTGCATTTCGGGCACCCCGGTCCCAGAATTTTTATCACCATCTCTTTTATCTCCCTTATTTCGTAAAACGTCGAAATACTATCTTAAATTTTTTATCTTTTGAAAAATTCATTCAGCAGCTCTTTCGCCTCATCCCAGTTCTCACGGTTAATGCAGTACTTGATATAGGGCGGATTTATTTCACCCTGGATCAGGCCTGCCTTCTTCAGTTCCTTCAGATGTTCAGAAAGGGTTGAACGAGCAATGGGAAGCTCTTCGGCCATGTCTCCGCTGTAGCAGCATTTGTCAAGATTGTTGGCCAGGAAATCCATCACAAACACCCTGACAGGATGCGACAGTGCCTTGGCATACCTTGCCAGCTTCTCCTGATCGGCCGTGTAATATTTCTTCCTTGCCTTGTTCGCTTCCATTTCATTTCGGGAAATGACGAAACAAAAATAGTGATTTTTTATTCCGACCGCACATTACGGGAATTATTTTTGATTGTTCTGCAACAGGTTAGATTGCTATTCTGCTCTCAACATATTAAATTCACCATACCAAAATCACCTTAATCCAGATGGACATGAAATTCGCCTCCTCCCGGAAATACCTTATTATTATAGCCCTGCTGACACTCATAGTCATTTCATGCAGCAAGCCGGCCACCATCCGCGAGGCTATCCTGGATGATAAAAACAGTTTCTATTATATTGATTTTGAGAACTATCCGACCGGGAACAGCTCTCTGCCCATCGGTGTTTTCGATTCCGGAACCGGAGGATTGTCGGTGCTCTCTGATATCATTGAACATGAAGGACTTGCTAACGAATCATTCATATTTCTCGGCGACCTGGCCAACATGCCATACGGCAGTTATGCACTCGAAAACAACACTGCCCTTCTCATTGAGCACGTTATGAAGGATGTTCAGTTCCTGCTTGGGAACAAATACTACACGACAGGTCATTCCCGCCGGTACCAGGTTGACAAGAGCCCGGTCAAGGCGATAGTGATTGCATGCAACACTGCAACTGCCTATGCCCTTGACACTGTCAGGGCTTTCCTTGAGGATGCCGGATCGGATATCGGCGTGATCGGGGTTATCGATGCCGGGGCTCAGGGAGCATTTGGCAACTTCTCCCCCGGGGAAAATGGCAGTATCGCGGTTATGGCCACTGACGGCACTGTTAAATCAGGTGCCTATCCGGAGACGATCCACCGGGTCAACAGGGACGACGGCCAGGAGGAGACAATAGCTGTCTTCCAGCAGGCCGGGATAGGGATAGCAGAAGCAATCGATGAATCCGCCGACGCTATAGACAGGAGGGCAACAGCGCCGCGGTCTATTTACAGGGGCCCATCAGACAGTGGCACAGGAGAGATGAAGATTGACTCTGCCCTGTGGCGCAGATATGATTTTGATCTTGAGAACGGGGCCATCCTGTATGAGGGCGATGTCACCGCTCCGAAAAACATCCAGATCAACTCTGTGGAAAACTATATTGCATTTCATGTAGTGAGCCTGATGGAAAAGATCAGGCTGACACCGGGAGCCTTGCCGCTCAACTCGGTGGTACTGGCTTGCACCCACTACCCCTTTTATGAGGAGACATTCCGCTCGGAGTTCAACAGGTTGAGAGACTACACCGAAAACGGAGAACAGATCTATCGTTCGCTGATTGCCGAGGACCTGATAATTGTCAATCCGGCCTCGGTTGTTGCCGGTCAGCTCTACAGCCACCTGTCCGCCAGGGGCCTTCTCAATGACAGTACAGCTGCCGGAAGCGAATTCTACATCAGTGTCCCCAACGCCCTGAACAGGAAGGCCATACTCCGCGAGGACGGATCCTTTACATATGAATACAAATACGGACGCCAGGCCGGTGACATCCGGGAATATGTGAAGGTTGTTCCGTTCAGCCGCACCGCCATTCCGGCAGACATCCTGTCACGCCTGGCAGATCAGATTCCCGCCCTCTTTGACATGATTGTCAACTTCAACAGCAATAACCCCAAAACGGAATATCTCACCGACGGTGAGCGGATAGTAAGGGATTAAGCCTTACATTTACAATATAAATCAGCCATACCATGAAAAAACTGTTATTGACCCTGACATTTTTCTCACTGATCATCTCTGCATACACTCAGGATTTTTTCAGGGAGGAGTTCAGCCATGATAAGGAATATCTCATCCTGGTCAATCCGACCGTCGGCAACATCGGGGTGGTAGAGTTCCTGCTGGAAAACAGGCTCCTGGATATCGATCTGAAAAAGATCAGTCTCGTTGGCGTTTACCATTCAAGCCAGGAGTATGATTTTACAAAGTCCGCCATTCACATCACACAGAACGGGTTGACTAACTGGCACCTGCATGAGGTAAAGGGGCCCCTTAAGGAAGAAATGATCTATAAAACGAATCCATGCAGCGACGATTTCAGGAAGATTTTCGAAAACTCTGTCGGAATAATATTCTTCGGCGGGCAGGATATCCCTCCCTCCGTTTATGGTGAAGAAAACTGGTATTCTGAAACGACTGACCCCGGGCGGCACTTTTTTGAAGTCAGCTTTCTCTTCCATCTCCTTGGGGGAAGCCGCAATGCAACTTTCACTCCCCTGCTGAAAGAAAACCCCGATTATATGGTCACAGGGTTCTGCCTCGGCATGCAGTCGATGAATGTTGCAGCCGGCGGTTCTCTCTACCAGGATATTCCGGCGCAGATCTACGAGAGCTTCAGCCCGGAGACTAATGTTAAAATTGCCCGCCCGAACCTCCACCGCAATTACTGGCAGAACATCATGGAAGATCCGGATTTCATGGGCACAAATATCCATCCCGTGCAGTTCACAGGCAACAGTTTCTTCGGCGGCACTGTAAAGGTCTCAAAGAAACTCCGGCCACTGGTTTACAGCAGCCATCACCAGTCGGTCAAGGATGTCGCCGCCTGCTTCGATGTGACTGCACTCTCTGACGACGGCAGGGTCATAGAAGGAATTGCACACATCAGGTATCCGAATGTCTTCTCAGTGCAGTTCCACCCGGAGGTATCAGCTCTTTATGAAGATCGGAGTAAGGTTAAATTCGCTCCGGAAGATGTGCCTCAGACGCTGCATTCGATGCTCGATAAGAACAGCCTGAAGTTCCATAAGAAATACTGGGGGCACATTTCGGCGGTAATAAAAGAACAGGCAGTAGGCAATAGAGGGGCGAGCGGAAAGTAATGACCCTGTGGGTCATTGCCGCGAGCAGCCAGACTGCAGGGGGGGGCGAGCGGAAGGTAATGACCCGGTGGGTCATTGCCGCGAGCAGCCAGACTGCAGGGGGGGCGAGCGGAAGGTAATGACCCTGTGGGTCATTGCCGCGAGCAGCCAGACTGCAGGGGAGGCCATAGAGGAATTTGCGATTTGCGATTTGCGATTTGCGATTAAATCGACAATCGAAAATCTGAAATCGCAAATCTACAACGCCTTCACTTCGCCGACCAGCGCCTGCAGCGTGCTCTTGGCATCGCCAAAAAGCATGCGTGTCTTGTCATTGAAGAACAGCATGTTCTCTATGGCAGCGTATCCTTTACCCATTCCGCGCTTCATGACAATGATGTTCCTGGCATCACGGGCTTTGACAATGGGCATCCCGTAGATGGGGCTCGAGGGGTCGTCTTCGGCTGCCGGGTTGACAACATCATTGGCACCTATCACCACGATGACGTCTGTGTTTGGAAGATCAGGATTGATCTCATCACTCTCAACCAGCTGCTCATATGGCACATCCGCCTCTGCCATAAGCACATTCATGTGGCCGGGCATGCGTCCCGCCACAGGGTGAATGGCATACTTCACCTCCACCCCCTTCTCATCCAGAAGCTTATCGAGCTCATGGCAGATATGCTGTGCCTGTGCCACTGCAAGCCCGTAGCCTGGTACAATGACAACCTTCTTTGAATAACTGAGGAGCACGGCGGCATCTGACACCGTTATCTCCTTGATTGCTCCGCCGGCATTCACGGCAGCCGCTCCTCCTCCTCCGAACACGCCTATGATCACATTGAGAAGAGACCGGTTCATGGCCCGGCACATCAGTATTGTCAGTATGGTACCAGCCGAACCGACAAGAATACCACCGGTAAGCATCGCCTGGTTGTTGTACAGAAACCCGCCCATGGCTGCGGCCACTCCGGTAAAGCTGTTAAGGAGAGAAATGACGACGGGCATGTCAGCACCTCCGATTGGCATTACGAACAGTACTCCGTAAGCAACCGCGATAAAAAACAGAATGATAACCAGCGGCATCAGCTCGGCCGAGGCCTGGACATCACGGGTCATTATATAAACCACGAATCCGATTATCACAGCAAGGATGGTCAGGTTGACGTACTTCATTGCCTTGACCCTCAGGTCACCGATCCATCCGTCAAGCTTGCCGAAAGCAATCATGCTGCCTGCCCATGAAACTGTTCCAATCACCAGTCCGAGCAGGATTGCGAGCACATGTCCGTTGGCCATTCCTGTCCTCGCAATGAGTTCCGCACTGACATGAGGAAATTCCATAATGGAGATAAGAGCAGCGGCAGCTCCTCCCATCCCGTTGAAGAAGGAGACCAGCTGCGGCATGGCCGTCATTTTAACCCTTTTGGCAATGACCCAGCCGATGGCTGTACCAATGACAACCGCACCTAATATCCATCCGATATTTCCTATCGGCTTCCCATCCTTCTGATGGAAGAAGATGGTGGCTGCGATGGCCAGTATCATGCCTATGGCGGCCAGAATATTACCCCGTCTTGCCGTCAGCGGATGGCTTAGCATCTTTAATCCCAGGATAAAAAGGACTGAGGCAAGTATATAGGTTATCTCAAGTATGGAGATACCTGCTGAAAACTGAGAAACATCATTCATTGGTGAAGTATTTGGAAATGTCAGGGTATTCTTATGTTATTTCTTCTTTTTAAACATCTCAAGCATCCTGTCGGTGACAACAAAACCGCCGACAACATTGAGAGTGCCCAGGACCACGGCAAGGAAGCCCAGTATCATAGCCCCTGTGGTTTCGGCATGTCCCATAACTATTATGGCTCCAATGATGACAACCCCGTGTATGGCATTTGCTCCCGACATAAGTGGTGTATGCAGTATGGCCGGCACATGACTTATCACCTCAATGCCAAGGAATACTGAGAGTATCACCATAAAGATGGTGCCTTTGTTCGCTAAAAAGAATTCAAGTAGTCCTTCCATTATACAGTCTGTTTTATTTCAAGTATTTGTTTTATTCTCGGGCTGACGTATTCTTTTCCGTGAACCGCAGTTGTTCCCTTTATTATTTCATCCGACATATCAGGCACCACACGGCCATCTTTGCCGACCATTATCTTCAACAGGTTGATGATATTGTTCCCGAACATCTTGCTGGCATCTGCGGGCATCTCCGACGGGTAATCTGATTTGCCGATGATGCTGACGCCGTTAATGACAATCTTTTTACCGTTTTGCGTCAGCTCGCAGTTGCCGCCGGACGATGCTGCCAGGTCAACTATCACTGAGCCCGGCTTCATTTTTGAAACCGTCTCCTTCTGGATCAGCACAGGGGCTCTTTTCCCCGGTATCTGTGCCGTGGCGATGATCACATCGGCCGCCGCAGCGCGCTGCTGTATAAGCTCCTGCTGCTTCCTCTTGAACTCTTCGGTCTGTTCCACAGCATAACCTCCTGCAGCGGCATCCTCCCTGGCCCCTTCAACCTCTATGAATTTGCCTCCGAGACTTTTGACCTCCTCCTTCACAGCTGACCTTACATCAAACACCTCTACCACTGCGCCAAGCTTCCTGGCAACAGCTATTGCCTGCAGTCCCGCGACCCCGGCACCCAGAATAAGCATCCTGGCCGGTTTGATGGTCCCTGCTGCCGACATGAACATCGGGAAGAACCTCGGCAGGACGGAAGCCGCTTCAATCACTGCCTTGTACCCTGACACCGTTGCCATCGATGAGAGGATGTCCATAGACTGTGCCCTGGTTATCCTCGGGACAAGATCGAGCGCGAGAACTGTCAGTCCCTGCAGGCGAGCCCTCTCAAGCCACTCCCTGTTCACAACCGGGTCAAGCACTGTGAAAAGCATCTGTCCATCCCTGAAGGAACTGACATCATCATTAAGAGGTGGGTTGATTGTGAGCAGAAGATCGCACTTTGAGATGACCTCCCTTCTTCCTGCCGTCACCGCGCCCGCCGACACGTAGTCGGCATCAGAAGCAAAGGCTCTTTCGCCGGCACCCTCTTCCACCATTACCTCAAGCCCTAGTTTTCTTAGGACTGCTGTTTCGCCGGGAAGAATGGCTACCCTGTTTTCGTTACCTGTTTCCCTGAGAATACCAATAATCATACCTGGAGTTTTTCTGTTATGTTAGAGTTTATCGCTTAAGCCGTGCTGCAGCCTCTGTATCGAGCATCCATACTATATGTCCCGAGCCCGGGTTGACCTTCGAGGCCGGGTAATTTTCCGAGCCGCTCTTCCCTTCGATGATCGCCGACACGATGGATGCCTTCCCCTTGCCCGTTACCATATAATATATCTTTGAGGAGTTGTTTATAAGCCTTCCGGTTGCGGTTATCCTGCGCTGGGTTGAGCCTGGTTTGACCGCCACCTCAAATAGCTGAGGCGTAGTGAACAGGTCAGGCCTGTCGGGGAAGATGGATGCGGTGTGTCCGTCGTCACCCAGTCCGAGCAACATGAGGTCAAACTGGGGGATACCGTTAAAGAACGGCACCATGCTGCTTACAAGGCCGGCATACTGCCGCGCTTCCTTCACGGGGTCATCCTCGCCGCGGATCCTGAATATATTTGCATCGGGGATAGGGACGTTCTGAAGCAGGTTCTCATACGCCATACGGTAATTGCTTTCCCTGTCCTCAGGAGGCACGCATCTCTCGTCGCCCCAGAAAACAAGCAGCTTCTCCCAGCTTATCCTTCCGGCATAGTTATCTGACAGATACTGAAAAATGTATTCCGGGGTCGATCCTCCGGAGAGCGCGATGGTATAGTAGTGATCAGGTTCGATGCGGTCAAGATCCTTGATCAGCATCACTGCAATTGTCTGAGCCAGGGCTTCACGAGTAGGGAATACTCTGACTGAATGTGCCATAATCAGTATTAATCGGGATAATTCAGAATATAAAACTAATTATAATTCGCAATAAACACCATCATCGGCAAGATTTTTACACGGGTATCTCCATGTAAGCTCAGGCTCCTCAATCAGGTCATCAGCATGCTCAGGACCCCATGTGCCTGCAGGATAGCCGTAAACGGGGATTGTACCATCTTTTTTCCAGGCCTTAATCACCGGATCAAGGAACTTCCAGGCAGCAATGACGGCGTCTGACCTTGTGTAAAGGGTGGAGTCACCTCTCATGCAGTCGTATATGAGCCTCTCATAAGCATCAGGTATCCTTCCGGCGGCAAGGTCGGAATAGTGAAAGTCCATGTTCACGTTCTTGACCTTGAATCCGGCCCCCGGAATCTTCACCCCGAACTTCAGGAGTATGCCCTCATCCGGCTGAATCCTTATTATCAGCTGGTTGCAGCCCTCGCAAAAGCTTTTCCCCGAGAACAGGTAGTGAGGTGTGGCCTTAAAGTGTATTACTGCCTCAGTAACCCGTGTCGGAAGCCGCTTGCCTGTCCTGATATAAAACGGCACCCCGCCCCAGCGCCAGTTGTCAATATAGAATTTGAGCGCTGCAAAGGTCTCTGTCATGGAGGCAGGGCTCACATTCTCCTCTTCACGGTATCCCTTCAGCCACTCGCCCCTGACATGTGCTCCGGTGTACTGTCCCCTGATGGCAACAGTGCCGACCTCCTCCTTATTTATCGGCCTGAGGGATTCGAAAACCTTTACAAGTTCATTCCTGATGGATGTTGAGTCTATTGATGAGGGTGGTTCCATGGCAATAAAGCCGACAAGATGCAGCAGGTGATTCTGCACCATGTCACGGAGTGCACCGGCACTCTCATAATAGGTGCCTCTCATCTCAACACCCAGGCTCTCTGACGAGGTGATCTCAACGTGATGAACATAGTTGCGGTTCCATAAGGGCTCAAAGATTCCGTTGGAAAACCTCGTGACAAGTATGTTCTGAACCGTCTCCTTTCCAAGGTAATGATCAATCCGATAGATCTGACTCTCATTCCAGCTCTGAAGAATGATATTGTTCAGGCTTTTTGCGCTTGCATAATCATGCCCGAAGGGCTTCTCGATGATCATTCTCTTCCATCCGTCACCTTCATTATTCAGGCCCTGAAGCGCAAGATTACGGGGTATGACACCATAGAGCTCCGGCGGAACGGAGAGATAAAAGAGCATGTTGCCACCAACCTTGATATTATGCCTTATCAGTTCCAGCTTGTCAGGCAGGCGATTGTAATCAGAGAGAACCGATGGATCAAGGTCAGTATAGTAAAAGGATGACAGAAATTCATTTTCATCCTCCGGTTTGTTCGGCTTCTCTAACTCTTTCAGAGCATTCCTCACCTCGCTGCGGTAAGTGTCATCCGTGACCTTGCTTCTGCCTGTAGCCAGTACAGCGTACCTCTCCGGCATAAGACCCTGGCGGCGGAGAGCCCAGACAGCAGGAACTATCTTTCTCATCGCCAGGTCACCCCGGCCTCCGAAAATCACTATTATCTGATTGTCAGGCCTTTCCATTTCTATGCATCTGATTTAGCGCAACATTAACTGTCATGTCCCCGGGCTATGGGTGCCGCCACTATTTACTCAAAGATTATCAACCTTCAGCCTCAGCCTGGTACCATTACAAATATAAAAAAATGGTTCATTCAGCTTCAGCCTGAATTGAGAATTGATTGCATTTTCTTCCGGTATATTATCGTCGGGTTATTAGGTTCTATATCTGATGATTACAAACTTCACCCAATTCAACTGTTGTATTTTTCAACATATGTATATTTATTATACACTTACATAATCAATTCATTTTCTGGCTATTCCATTATTTTATTACGTAATGTGTATGCTTTTTCAACATTCCTGCATTGTCCGTGAATTCGCATTTATTACATATATATCTCATTATCTTACTCTTACATCGTATGGCACACTAATTGGTAATGGAATTAAAATTGGTTTGAAATAATCAACAGTAAATGATATGAGAAAAACAGCTCTTTTAACAATCTGCCTGATCCTTCTGCACACCGGTCTTCTGGAATGTCAGAAAGTCAGAACTGAACCTTCCCGGAATCCCGTAAACGCGGTCAATGTTGCAGCCACTCCGGAAACTGAAGCTCTTGCGACGATGTGGGTAAAGGGATTCCTTGAGCAGAATCCCGGTACAGAGATCAGCCTTCTCTCCGCAGAGAAATCTGCTGACGCCGATATCCGGTTCGTTACAGGCAATTCAGCAGGGTTTTCAGACAATGCCGGTGCGTGGAAAATGGTTGTGGGAAGAGATGTCATTGTTCCGGTAATACATGACTCAAGTCCATTTAAGGCTAAAATCTCAGAACATGGAATCTCTCCGGAGCAATTTGCCGCAATCCTGACTGGTAACGGCAGCTATACTTGGGGTGAGTTGCTCAAAACTGAAAACAGTACGCCGGTCACGGTTCTGATGACTGATGACAACGCTGTCGCAGTCGCCCTCTCGAAGTTCGTGAAAATTGAACCCGGACTGATATCAGCAAAACGATCGTCATCCGCTGACCTCACTGCTGCCCTTCAAAATCAGTCGGGAGTCATTGCATTCTGCCGCCTTGCGGATATTACCGATCAGACTGGTCAGGGATTTGCTGCGGGCATGCAAATCATTCCGATTGACATCAACAGCAATGCAACTTCTGACTATTTTGAGCAATTCTATGCCGATTACAACAGCTTCAGCAGAGGTGTCTATATAGGCAAGTATCCTAAAGCTCTGTGCAATAATATATATGCAGTCTCGGCCTCCGTTCCGGCCGCAGGAGCACCCTCCGATCTTATCAGTTATATCCTGGCAGACGGTCAGCACTATCTGGCAGGAACAGGGTTTACTGCCCTTGCGCGCGGGGAAGGAATTATCAAAAGGGAAGCGCTGGTCTCAGGCCAGGCAGTGATTGCCGCATCGGGCAGCAAAGAGACACCCGCATTCAGAGCCTGGCTCTGGGTGCTGGCGGTCATTGCAACGGTCTCCCTCTTTGCCACAGCAATCTACCGTTTTACCCGTGCAGGAGTAAATGTTATTGAAAGTCCAGTAAAATCACCTTTAAGGGCATTCAACCTCAAATCACTGGTCACACCGGCCGGAATTCTGTTCGACAAAGGTCATTCCTGGGCTTTTATGGAAAAGGATGGCGTAGTAAAAGTTGGGATTGATGACTTCCTGCAACATGTCACGGGGTCAGTAACACGACTGAGGCTGAAGTCCCCTGGTGAAAGGATCCGTAAGGGCGAGCAGGTATTATCATTGATTCAGAATGGCAAACAGCTTGATATCCATTCGCCTGTAAGCGGCACAATAGTCTCCCGTAATGAAAAGCTTGTAACAGATTCAGGGATCATTAACAGTTCACCCTATAATGACGGCTGGGTCTATGCAATTGAACCTGACAACTGGGAGAAGGAATCACGCCTGATGATAATGGCCGGGAAATACGTTGAATACCTGAAGGAAGAGTTTGCCCGGGTGAGGGATTTCCTTACCGTAATGCCCGGCGTAAATGATGTAAGGTACGCCCATGTGGTTCTGCAGGATGGCGGTGAGTTCAAAGACGGACTCCTTGAGGAATTCGGTCCTGAAGTGTGGGAAGAGTTCCAGGTGAAGTTCCTGGATGCAGCCCGCTGATATTTTCAGATCCATTGCAGCTTGAGATATCAGTGCAATTGCCGGTTGAGATATCAGATACATTACGGCTTCAGGATATCAGTACCATTGCTTAATTAAAATACCTGTTCTGTTTCTGCTTCGCAATATCAATACTATGTACGCATCATAACACCAATACTATTTATTCTTCACAATATCAATACTATTAATGCTTAGTAATACCACTGCTATTAAAACTTAGTAATGCCAATACTATTCACGCCTCTTAATTATAAACACTGATCCAAACCCGACACTAATAACCATATTATGAGTATTGACAGACGAGACTTTTTTAAAATGATGGGGGTCACCGGGGTTACGCTGGTTACGGGGAGCCGTCTCAGTGCGGCTTCAGCCCCCGGAGAGACCAAGGAGTTTTACGGAATGCTGTATGACTCGACCCGCTGTGCAGGCTGCCAGGGATGTGAGTTTGCATGCGCGGAGGCTCATGGTCTGCCTGCCCCCAGCTTCGAAGATTTGCCTGTTGCCGGCACCGAACGCAAGGCGGATGAGACCCGGCGGACCGTGATAAATGCTTACCAGACCAGCAAGGGAGAGGTATTTCTCAAGAGGCAGTGCATGCACTGCAATGATCCCGCCTGTACTGCGGCCTGCCTGACCAAAGCCATGTTCAAGAACGCCGAAGGACCGGTAACCTGGCGCGGAAAGAAATGCATGGGGTGCCGCTATTGCATGGTGTCCTGTCCTTTTGATGTCCCAAAGTTCGAGTACCACAGTCCCAATCCAAAAATCGAGAAATGCGATATGTGCTTTGACAGGATTCAGGAAGGCCTTATGCCTGCCTGCGCGGAGCAGTGTCCCACAGAAGCCATAGTCTTCGGCACAAGACGCGAACTCATTGCGGAGGCGCGCAGGAGGATAAACGCAGATCCGGCCCTCTATTATGATCATATCTATGGCGAGCATGAAGCCGGAGGCACCGGATACCTCTATATCTCACCGGTGCCTTTTGAGGAGCTTGGCCTTAACACAACACTGCAGAAATCATCCTACCCTGCCCTGACCAAAGGATTTCTTTATGCAGTGCCTTCCATATTTGTACTATGGCCTGCCCTGCTTCTGGGATTGCACCAGGCGACGAAAAACAACGATCATAAAGAAGACGAAAATGAGTAACGGAAACTCTATCGCTCCGAAAGCCATAAGCGGCATGAGCACCTGGCAGTTCATACTGAGTGAGCTTAAGCCTAAAGGCAAGCTTCTTACTCCGTTTAACATTATATCGATCCCCATAATACTTGCAGGCATCGTCCTTATTGTAATCCGGTTCTGGAAGGGGATCGGGTCGATTACCAACCTCACGCAGGAGGTCCCATGGGGACTCTGGATAGGATTTGATGTGGTCACCGGCGTTGCCTTCGCCGGAGGAGCCTATGTCATCACCTTTATGGTGTACATCCTGAATATGAAAAAATACCATTCAATCGTGAGGGTCACGGTGCTCAACGGTTTTCTCGCCTACCTTTTCTATGCAGGAGCTCTGCTGCTCGACCTGGGAAGGCCGTGGAATGTTATAAACCCCATCATCGGAAACAGTTTCGGCACCAGCTCTGTGCTATTCCTTGTAGCCTGGCATTTCCTACTGTACATGGTTGCTGAACTAATTGAATTCTCTCCGGCAGTCGCAGAATGGCTCGGGGCAAAACGAGCCAGGAAGATCCTCTCAGGAATGACCCTTGGCGCTGTCATCTTCGGAATCACCCTGTCAACACTCCACCAGTCAGGACTGGGTGCACTCTTCCTGATGGCAAAGGATAAGATCCACCCCCTGTTTTACTCGGAATTCATTCCGATAATGTTCTTTGTATCAAGCATCTTCGCAGGCCTGTCGATGGTTATTTTTGAAGGCTCAATCAGCCAGAAGGTCTTCTCTGACCAGATCAGCAAGACAGATCATAAGGCTCATCACGGCATAATCCACAGCCTCTCAAAAATATGCGCAGTCACCATGTTCGCCTATTTTACCCTCAATGTCCTGGTATTCATTCACGAAAAGCGCTGGGGCCTCCTGAACACGCCGATGGGTTACTGGTATCTCACGGAAATGCTAGGCTTCGTGCTCCTGCCCATGATCCTCTATTTCATGAGTTACAGGAAACGCAATATTACCCTCATAAAGGTAGCCTCGGTGATGACAATGCTCGGAATTATTATCAACAGGCTTAATATCAGCGTTATAGGTTTTAAGTGGGATTCAGTCAACCACTATTATCCATCATGGATGGAGATTACCGTAACCCTGGCCGTGATCTTTACCGAAATATGGATTTTCAGGTGGGTCATAAGGCGTATGCCGGTTCTCAGGGAGGATCCTGAATACAAGAATGAAAACTGATCAGGCAACTGGAGACAAATAATAACAATAACCAAATAATTATCACCATGGATGGATTTTCATACGTCAATATATTTGATACCAAGGGTATTGAGTATATCATCATCATCGCATTCCTGCTCCTGATTATCCCATTCTGGAGCCTGTTGAACCGGCCTCTGAAGATTCGCTCCGGAATCAGAAATGCATTCAGCTCAATCTCCGCCTCCCTTATGAACGTCCCGCAGGGAGTCTTCTTCAGCAACAACCACACATGGGCGCACATGCTGAGATCAGGGAATGCCAGGATTGGGGTTGACAACCTTCTTATTAACCTGACCGGCGATGTCAGCGTCAAAATGGTAAGGAACCCGGGAAGTACGGTGAGAAAGGGAGATGTGATCTCTGAAATTGAACGTGAAGGAAAGAAACTGGCAATTGCAGCACCTGTGTCAGGTGAGATAACCGGCATAAACCAGGCTCTGCTGAGTGACCCGTCGATGCTGCAGGAAGACCCGTATGGAAAGGGATGGATCTGTTCCATCAAACCAACAGACTGGCTGACAGACATCAACGGATTCCATATAGCTGAAGGGGCAAACACCTGGCTCAGGAAAGAGCTTGACAGAATCAGGGATTTCCTGGCTGTTACAGCAAATAAATATAACCCGGAGTCACAGGCGGTCTATATGCAGGATGGCGGTGAACTGGCAGAATATCCCCTGGCCTCAATGCCTAAAGAGGCATGGGACGACTTCCAGGCGGAGTTTCTCAAATAATTCCGGACTCTTCGGGTTTATCAGGCGCTGAAAGAAAGTTTTTTTCTACCTTGTAGAAGATTTATACACTCTTTGTAATTATACTCCCTGAATTATGGAGGATAATTACAAAGGGTCGTTTTACAACCAAAAGCACCTGTAATGGTAACAACCGGAGACAAAAAGGGCACCCTCAGATCGTGGTTGACACGCTTACCAGGGTATTTCAGATTCAGATCAACCATCTATGGCAGGGTTGTGGGCATTATCTCACTGGCGGCAGTAGTCCTTTTCCTTTCCTTCAGCGCTATCTTCAGAACAGTATATGTAAATTATTTCAACACCGTTCTCAGGCAGAACGGGAACAATGTGGGGGCGATAGTAGAGGGCTCACTCTACAAGTCGATGCTTGAGAATGACAAGAGCACGCTCCACAGCACGCTCGATATCATCAACACGATGCCCGGGATCGACGATGTCAACCTCTATGACCAGAATGACAACCTGGCTTATTCCTCCTTCACCGAGGAATCAGATTTTCACAGCAATCCCGACTGCATTGCATGCCACTCCAATCTGAACGAGATGTTCTCGAAGAAGGAAAGGAGCTACATGATAATCGATGAGGAGAGTGACTGCAGCATGAATCCCAACCGGCCCGGACAGCGCCATATGCTCATAAGGAGACCCATCCTGAACGAGCTGTCATGCTATACCGCTTCGTGCCATGCACACAGTCAGAATGACGAGGTTCTCGGATCCCTGATAATCAGAATGCCTCTCGAGGACCTCGACAATGCCCTGCAGAGGTCATCTGTGGAGTTTCTTCTTATGGCGCTGATTATTACCGCAATAGTTGTATCAATGCTGATCCTGTTCACCCGGAAGAGGATTAAGGATCCGCTGAACAGCATCATCACGGCCAGTGAAGCGGTGTCAGCGGGTGAAGTGAATACAAGGCTTGAGATCAGGCATGATCTTCTTGACGACATGAAGATGGTGTCCCTTGCCTTCAATAACATGCTTGACAACATTGACAGAGCCACTGTTGAACTGGAGAACTGGTCGAAACAGCTTGAGTACAAGGTGCAGAAAAAGTCGGAAGAGCTCTCGGAAGCGCAGAATGAACTGATCAACGTTGAAAGGATAGCATCGCTCGGGAAACTGTCAGCTTCTGTTGCCCACGAGATAAATAACCCTCTCTCGGGAATACTTATATACACAAAGCTTGTCTACAAACAACTTTATAATCAGGATATAACGCCTGAGAGAAGAGAAAATATGCTGAGGCAGCTTAAACTGATTGAAACAGAGACAAAGCGATGCGGTGACATTGTCAAGGGCCTGCTCGATTTCTCCAGCAAGGGTCAGGATGACTTCGAGGAGAAGCACCTTAATGAGATACTGCAGGGAACCTATGAACTGATGATGCATCACATAAAGATTTCCAACATCACCTTTCAGACCGACCTCTCCGCCCGGTCTGACATTATTTATTGCAGTCCGAACCAGATAAAACAAGCTTGCATTGCCATCCTGGTGAATGCTTCAGAAGCGGTTTCGGAAAATGGTGAAATTATCATCAGGACCATAAACACTGACAGCAACACTGTCAGGCTGGAGATATCAGACAATGGATCAGGAATATCTCCCGAAGACATCCCCCATATTTTTGAGCCCTTCTTCTCAACCAAACGCGATGCGAGGGGAATCGGGCTTGGCCTGCCAATCGTTCATGGGATAGTACAAAACCATGGAGGCAAGGTAGAGATAGACTCTGTTGTAGGCAGAGGAACTACCGTATCAATTGTTTTCCCTTTAAGAAAAGTATAAGCTGGAAGAAATGGCAGAAAAGATTTCCATACTCATAGTTGACGATGAGGAATCCGTAAGGGACTCCTTGCAAAACTGGTTCGTCGAAGACGGATACCATGTTGAATGTGCCGAGAATGCAAAAAAGGCTTTGCAGCTTCTTGATGACAGGGAGTTTGACATCATCCTGGCAGACATTAAGATGCCCGGAATGGACGGGATGGAGATGCACCGGCGGATAAAAGCCCTGAACAGGGACTCGATCGTGATCATCATGACCGCATTCGCCTCTGTTGATACTGCTGTCCAGGCCCTTAAAGACGGTGCCTTTGATTATGTCACAAAGCCGTTTGACCCGGATGACCTGTCGCACCTGATACGCAATGCGGCGGCACAGATCTCACTCAGGTCAGAGAATGAAGCCCTGAGGAGCAGAGTCACAACCCTCGAGGATATTGATGATCTGATCGGACAGAGCGAGGCAATATCCAAAGTATTGAAACAGGTCGGGAATGTGGCACAGTCAAGCTCGTCAGTCATAATCACAGGTGAGAGCGGCACAGGAAAAGAGCTTGTAGCCAGGGCTATACACTCAAACTCCTCGAGGAGATACTTCCCACTGATAAGCGTCCATTGCGGTGCCTTAACCGAAAGCCTCCTTGAAAGCGAACTCTTCGGCCACGAGAAGGGTGCCTTCACCGGAGCCACATTCAACAGGAAGGGCAGATTTGAGATGGCAGACGGCGGCACAATATTCCTTGATGAGATAGCTACAATCTCACCAAAGATGCAGGTTGAACTTCTGCGGGTCCTCGAGACAAAAAGCTTTGTCCGTGTAGGCGGAAACAGGGAGATAACATCCGATTTCAGAGTCATATGTGCCACCAACAGAGACCTCCTGAGCATGGTAAAGAACGGCACATTCCGTGAAGATCTCTACTACAGGCTGAATGTGGTTAACATCACCATACCGCCCCTCCGTGAGAGGGTTGAGGATATACCCCTGCTGGTCAACCACTTCATAAAAAAATACTGCACATCAATGAGCCGTGATATGATAACCATTGAGCCGGCCGCATTAAAACACCTTGAGCACTTTGAATTTCCGGGAAATGTGCGTGAGCTTGAGAATATGATTGAGCGGGCGATAGTGATAGGCAACGGAAAGGAGATAAAGCTGAGAGATCTCCCTATGGGAAAGGAAGCTATCAACAGCTCCGTGGAGAGCCTCGATGAACTGGAAAAAAGGCACATAGAACAGATCCTGGTGAAATACGGCTGGAATGTATCCCGCTCTGCCAAAGCCCTTAAAGTTGACAGGGTGACCCTCTACAATAAAATCAGGAAGTATGACCTGAAGCAGAAGGAGTAACTGCCACCAATGATGGCTCATTGAAAGAAAACAAAATCATATTGCTCTCCTGCGGACCTTTTGAGAAGGAATTTCTCGGGAAGATTGCCCTTGCTACCGGGACTGAGTTCCAGCGCCCTGTCATTGCGGAGGAGTGTTATCTTGATTTAGAGCCATTTTACAATCCGGGCAGGAGACAGTATGACGGCAATAAGCTCCTCCATCATCTGCCGGAGTGCAACGGCCGGGAATATGATAAACTGATCGGCCTGTTTAAAGTGGATATTTTCATCCCGATCCTTACATTTATTTTCGGCCAGGCCGTGCTGGGCGAAAAGACCGCTATTGCCTCTGTCTACCGGCTCAGGAATGAGCTGTACGGCATGAAGCAGGATAATGACCTGCTGCTCTCCAGAACGATCAAGGAGGTAGTACATGAGCTGGGTCACACCTTCGGACTGATACACTGTCACGTCACGACATGTGTCATGCGATCAAGCACCTATGTGGAGGACATAGACCAGAAGAGCAGCAGCCTTTGTCCCAGATGCCGGACACTGCTTGACGAAGGGCAGAAATGAAAAAGGGTGTCCATCCGGAAATGAGACACCCTCTTCTTATAAGTACCAGGTCTTTATTTCGCCTTAAAGCCGAACATGATCGCCACGCATCCGCTGGCAGGGAGCTGGTCCCTTGTGCCGAAGGTTGATACCTTTACGACGATCTTAAGCTGCTGGCTGGCCTCCAGTTTGAAGTCCCAGATGTTGGTCAGCCCTCCCTCCTTGTTCGAATAGAGAACCTTACCCGTTGCATCCATGACGGTAAACTCAATAGGGGGCAGTCCGTCTGCACCGCAGATGGCAAGACGGTACTCCAGGTCGGAATAGAAGGTCTTGTAGAGTTCAGCCTCCTCTCCTTCAACAAGCACTGCAGCATGGTAGTTTCCATCATGAAGGTAGACGCCCAGCTCTTTCTTGCAGAGCGACTTGGCAAATCCCTTGCATTGAGCGGCAGCTTCCCCCGGAACCAGCAGGGAAAGGAGCACTGTTATCAGTAATGTCTGTATAAGCTGTCTCATTGGTATCTATTTTACATATACGTTTCTGATCTCTGCTACCTTGTTCTTGATTGTCAGAAAAGTCTCCGGCTTCAACTCAGTCCTTGCCGAGCCGGTTATCTCTGTTACGCCAGTAGTCTCATTAAGCTGTGCCGATGATGGAGTTGTGGACCGTTCAATCCTGTCAAAGAGAGTCTTCAACTCGCGAATGGGGCCAAGCAGCTCGCGGATGGCAGTATTGTCATTGTAGGTCTCAAGGAGCCTTATGAGGTCGTCAACCGACATCTTCTGGTCAGCGATGGTTCCCACAAGCTTGTTGCCCTTGAAGTTCTTCATGTCAACCATGTTCGTCGAGATGTAGAGACCTTCAATGAAACCGCCTGTTATAATGGTTGCAGCAACAGCATGCTGATCATCATCTTCCAGGTAAGCCTGCGAATTCAGAAATGTCTCCGACACGATCTCCATGATCACGTCACGGTTATTGATATTCTGCTCAAGTCTTTCGATGGTTGTCTCATCGATGGCATCAAGTATCCCGAGGCCTGTAGCCATGTCTTCTGCCGCCTCCATATAATTGACCAGCAGCGATGTCTCATCATACATACTGGCAAAACTGAGGTCGCAGACGAAGATCCCGAGATTCAGCGCCATGCTCTTGCTGGTGGTGTAGTTGCTTTTGTTCTCAACCGGATTAAGAAGAGTAGCGTCGAACTTTGCTCCTGCTTCCTTGATCAGCTGTGCCACCTCAAGCGGAGTGGGCAGGGCATTGAATACCTTTTCGGCACTTTTTATCTGCTCCATCGTCTGCTCATCGGCACTAACGGTCTCCTCTTTGTCCTTTGACCCCTCGCCCCTGGTTTTACCTTTACACGACGTGGCAGCCAGGCAGATCATGAGAGCTGTCACTCCCAGGATCAGTGGCAGAATTTTAAGCTTACTGTTCATAATGATTATCTTTTTTTAGAGTACAAAGGCTAACACCCGACCAAATTACTTCTTTTTTTTTATTAATCAGATGGGCCCTTAAGTTATTATTACACATAATTTTGTTCAAAATTTCCAACCATGCTAAAGTCTGAAAAGAAACTTGCTGAGCTCAATAAAATACTCCTCAACGGAAAGTATAACGAGATACATGACCGTATTAGTATACTCAGGGTGGAAGAACCTTTCGAAGGTGCAATAAGATTATTGGCTCACTACTACGATGAAACCAGCGATGAAGGTCTGAAACTTATCATTTCGGCCTTTTTCAATGACATGAAAGAGAGATCATGCCGGGCAGAGGTGATAGAGTCAATATCGGCCTCCGCCAACCCCTCCTCCAAAGCCATGCTTGTCTCCTCCTGCTGGCAGTCAGGGCTCGATTATTCCGAATTCGCCGTTGCTCTGGCCGATGAGTTCATGGCCGGCGATTACCTGACATCACTCGAATGCTTCACTGTGCTCGATACCTGCTCAGCATCAATAAGTGACAATGACCGGAAGAGCATTATTCTCAGGCTGGAGAAAGAGGTCAGTGGATATGACACTGCCAGGCAGAAACTTGCCGGGGAACTCATCACCCTGCTGAAAGGGTAACAATTCTCTAAATGTAGGAGCTGTAGTGCTTCATGAACTGCGATCTCTCGAAGAGCGAAGGATTGTCTATATTTTTATAGTTGAGCCTCCCCCTGAAATCGCTTATGGTTTTGAACTCCTTGCCATCCATCCACTTATGTATGGCTTCGTTGATCTCGGTTATGACCGTGAAGCCGCGCTTGTACAGGGCTGAGCAGACCTGCACCGTCGTCGCTCCGGCCAGGAGGTACTTGATGGCATCCTCCCCGGTGTAAACGCCCGTAGTAGCTGATATGTCCATCTTCGTATCCTGTGCACTCAGCATGCCCACCCAGCGGAGGACATAACGCTGTTCGACCGGATTTGAAAGAACTGATGCCGGCACCACATTCAGGTTATTGATATCGAAGTCGGGCTCATAGAACCTGTTGAACATTACTATTCCTGAGGCTCCGTGATTATGCATCTGCCACGCAAAGTTCAGGAGGTTTGAGAAGCGCAGTCCGATCTTTACACTTACGGGTATGGTGAGTCTCTTCCTGAGGTTATCTATGATCTTAAAGTAAACTGCCTCAGAGTCGGTGCTGCTCTGGTGCTTATCGACCGGCATGAAGAATATGTTCACCTCCAGCGCGCTGGCCCCGGCTTTTTCGATCTCCACCGCAAAATCAATCCAGCCTTTGGGTGAAAAGCAGTTGATGCTGGCTATGACGGGAATCCTGACACTCTTGCGGGCGCGTGCCACGAGGTCAAGGTATGTTTCCACGCTGTTGGTCCGGGTATAATACTGCAAATAATCATCAGCCTCCGGGTAAGACTCCCTTGATGACATTGAATGGGCCATTGACACTATCTGTTCCTCGAAGAGCGACTTCAGGACCACAGCACCGGCGCCGGCTGCCTCTGCTTCAACAATTGATTCAACCTTTGATGTGAAATTTGAACTGCCGGCTATTATGGGGCTTTCAAGTTCGAGTCCCAGGTAACGTGTATTGATTCTGCTCATTTTATTTTTTTATTCGTTCTCCAAATATAAGTGTTCCTACCCGTATTATTGTGCTTCCCTCCTCCACCGCCACGCGCCAGTCGCCCGACATACCCATCGAGATCTCCCGGAAATGGCTGCTTCCGGCAAAGTGACGGTCACGGATCCGCCTGAAGGTCCCGGCAAGGGTCCTGAATTCCGCCCTGACCTTCACCATGTCATCGGTGAAAGTGGCCATACCCATCACTCCGCATATCCTTGCGGACCTGAGTGAAGCGGCAACCATCCCCCAGTCGGTCTCCATGGCTTCCTCCAGGCTCAGGCCGGTCTTTGTCTCCTCATCTGCGATACAGAGCTGAAGGAGACAGTCTATAGTCTTACCCTGGGCTGAAGCCTCCGCGTCAATAATCCGCAGCAGCCTGACCGTGTCAACAGATTCTATCACCGAGGCGGCTGCCACCGCCTGTTTTGCCTTATTTGACTGCAGGTGACCGATAAGGTGCCATGATATATCCTGTGGCAGCAGGTTTTTTTTCGTTGCCATCTCCTGCACGCGGTTCTCTCCGAAAATGCGCAGGCCGGCATTATATGCCTCCATAGCCTCCTCCGGCGTCCGTGTTTTCGTCACGGCAACCACAGTGACCTCCGGGGGAAGTTCTGCCTTCAGTCTGCCTATGTTTTCCGCGATACTGTGCATCTGGGCACTCTATGCCTTTCAGTCAAGTTTATGTATCACCAGCCCGCTCCTCAGCTTTGGTTCGAACCAGGTGGTCTTGGGAGGCATTATATTGCCGGTATCGGCTATAGTAATGAGCTGTTTCATCGATACCGGGTAAAGGGCAAAGGCCACTTTCATCTCACCGCTGTCAACCCTTCTCTTCAGTTCGCCCAGTCCTCTTATGCCTCCCACAAAGTCTATCCTCTTCGAACGTCTCAGGTCCTGGATGTCGAGCAGGGGCGTCAATATCTTGTCGGTAAGAACAGTCACGTCAAGCACCCCGATGGGGTCCGAATCATTGCATGTTCCTTTCCTGGCCGTAAGACTGTACCATTTCCCGTCAATGTACATCCCGAAGTTGTGCAGTTTGCGGGGCCTGTAGGTTTTTGTTCCCTTCTCCTTAACCTCAAACGATTCATTCAGCCTGGCCACAAAATCCGCGGGCGTCATACCGTTGAGATCCTTCACCACCCGGTTATAATCGAAAATCCTGAGCTGATCATCCGGAAAATGGACTGCCAGGAAGAAGTTGTAATCCTCATCTCCCCTGTGCGACGGGTTCTTCTCCCTCTTTTCCTTGCCTACCAGGGCTGCTGCCGCCGTGCGGTGATGCCCGTCAGCCACATAGGTAAAGGGAACCTTTTCGGCAAAGATCTTCTCAATTGCCGCAATGGTCTTTTCATCCCACACTACCCAGAAATGATGGCCGATGCCATCCTCAGAGACGAAATCATATTCCGGCTTCTCCTTTTTAACGATCCGGGCAACAATCTTATCAAGTTCCCTGACGGCAGGATAGGCAAAAAAGACAGGTTCGATATTGGCATTATTGGCTCTGACGTGCACCATGCGGTCCTCTTCCTTATCCGGACGGGTGAGCTCATGTTTTTTAATTACTCCCGAAAGATAATCGCTCACCGCCGCAGCTCCCGCTATGCCATACTGGGTGCGGCCGTTCATCGTCTGGGCATAGATATAATAATGAGCCTTCTGGTCCTGTACGAGCCATCCTCTCTTCTGCCACTCCGCGAAGTTCTCCTGCGCCTTTCGGTATACCTCCTGAGAATGCACGTCAGTGCCTTCCGGCAGGTCTATCTCTGATTTGGTGATATGGAGCAGCGACTTTTCCTTGCCTCGTGCCATTACTGCGGCTTCTTCGGAATTCATTACGTCATAGGGAAGACATGCGATCTCTGACGCCAGACCGGCCGGTGGTCTCAGCCCCCGGAAAGGTTTAACAACAGCCATATTTAAAGATTCGGATTTCTATTTGGGTTTGTTCACTCTGTAGGTTTCGTCACCTGTTGCAAAGAAAGCAACAATCTGTTTCGCGGCGGCCACCCCGGCGTTTATATTTGCCTCTTCCGTCTGTGCTCCCATCTTCTTCGGGGTGAAGAAATACCTTCCGGCATACTTCTGTGCAAAAACCTCCGCATTGTCAGGAGCAATGTCAGACAGATATTTCATATCGCTCCTCTTTTCCATCATGGCCGCAAGCTCAGCCTCATTGATGACCTCCTTGCGGGCGGTATTGACCAGGACGGCTCCCTGTGGCATGAGTGAGAGCAGCCTCTCCCCTATGGAGTTTTTTGTTTTGTCGTTGGCCGGAATGTGCAGTGACACGTACTGGCAGGCGGAATAGAGCTCCTCCACGGTGTCAACGGGTGTTACCCCGTCTGCTATCATCACTTTTTTGTCAACGAACGGGTCAAAGGCATAACACTTCATCCCGAAGCCTGATGCAATGCGTGCCATGCATTTGCCGACATTCCCGAAGGCATGGAGGCCGAGGCTCTTGCCCAGCAGCTCTGAACCGGTCTTGCCGTCAAATCCTCCGCGGGCTGCATAGACCATCATGCCAAACGCCAGCTCGGCGACAGCATTGGAGTTCTGTCCGGGGGTATTCATTGCCACAACGTTGCGGTCCGTACATGCCTTGAGATCAAGGTTGTCATATCCGGCACCTGCCCTCACCACTATCCTGAGCTTCGGTGCCGCAGCAATTACTGCAGCATCAACTATATCGGAGCGAACGATCATGGCATCAGCATCCGCTGCTGCCTCATGCAACTCCTGGGGAGTCTTGTATTTTTCAAGCAGGGCCAGCGTGTGGCCACCCTTCACCACCACCTCACGTATCTGCGTGACGGCAACAGGTGCAAAGGGTTTGTCAGTGGCTACCAGTATTTTCATGATATCCTTAATTAGTATTTGTTACCGAATTCCTTCATACAATCGACAAGTGCCCTGACACTCTCCAGGGGCAGAGCGTTATAGAGCGAAGCGCGGAAGCCTCCCACAGACCGGTGTCCTTCAATACCCACCATGCCCCTTTCCTTGGCAAATGATGCAAACTCCTTCTCAAGCTCCTTGTAACTGTCAGACATGACGAAGCAAACGTTCATAAGCGACCTGTCCTCCTGATCAGGAACAGTAGCCATGAACAGCTTGTTGCGCTCAATCTCATCATAAAGCAGGGCTGCCTTCTCGAGGTTGATCTTATGCATGGCCCCTACGCCACCCTTCTGCTTCAGCCACTCAAGCGTCTTAAGTGCCGCAAAGACGGGAAGCACCGGAGGCGTGTTGAACATCGACTCCTTTTCTATATGTGTCTTGTAATTCAGCATGGTGGGAATGGGACGGGTGACCTTGCCCAGTACGGAGTCCTTGATTATCACCAGTGTCACACCTGCCGGGGCAAGGTTCTTCTGTGCGCCGGCATAGATGATCGCGTACTTTGACACATCGAGGGGACGGCTGAAAATGTCTGACGACATGTCTGCGACAACGGGGACGGTCACGTCAGGATCCTTCTTCCATTCGGTACCGAAGATGGTATTGTTGGTGGTGATGTGGAAATAGTCAACATCGGCCGGAACAGTATAATTCTTCGGTATATAGTTGAAGTTACGGTCCTTCGATGAGGCTACCTCAACCACCTCACCGAACAGTTTTGCCTCTTTAAGGGCTTTGCCTGCCCATTCACCGGTGTTGATGTATGCAGCCTTCTTCTCGAGCAGGTTCATCGGCACCATTGAAAACTGAAGGCTCGCACCTCCTCCGATGAATATGACCGAATAACCTGACGGGATGTCAAGCAGCTCTTTCACGTGCGCAACGGCACTGTCCATCACGGCAACAAACTCCTTGCTGCGATGAGAGACCTCCATGATTGACAGGCCTGTTCCTGCGAAATCCCTGATTGCTTCAATCACCTTCTCATTGGTATACTGAGGCATGATTGAAGGCCCTGCGTAAAAATTGTGCTTTTTCATTTCCGATAAATTTATTTTGTTTGGTTTGTTTATCTCTTTTTTGTTAAAGTGGTGTAATCACAACCAGGTGGTTCGTTGCAGCGGTCACAACGCTGTCAGTCGTCCGCCGCGAAGTATCGGTATTACATCCGTCACATCAAATGTATGACAATATTCCAGACAGTCATCAAGTCCCTTGTCTCTCAGTCTCGATCTCTGAGCGGCCTTCTCGATATATCCCATCAGGTCGTCTTTTGCGGCTTTCCAGAGGTCTGTCGCAGCATGCACTGAGTCGCACCGGGTTGAGAACCTGTCACCCTGAAGAAGTCTCTCGGCAAATGCGCCGGAACAGACCGCATCCTCAAGGCTGAAGCGCGTCTTCCACCCTGCGCAGACGATGACCACTTTCCTGTCCTGTTCCTCAATCCACCGGCAGAGTGCCGAAAAGTTGAGGTATGAGCCTATCACCACGTCATGACACTCCGCCGCCCGCTTCATAATGCCGGTACCGTTGGTGGTGCTGTATGCCACACTCTTCCCCTTGACTTTTTCAGCGGTAAAGTTATAGGGAGAGTTTCCGAAATCGGCAAAGTCAAGTACAAAACCGTCACGTTCGGCTGCGAGGAGGTAACCCCTGCTCTTCAACTCCCTGGCCTCCTCCACGGTGGCAACAGGGATTATCTCCTTCACACCGTTGGCAAATGCCGTGCAGATGGAGCTTGTAGCGCGAAGGACGTCAATGACGACCACCACTGCCTCTCTGTCGGCATGCGCTTCAAAAACCGCGGGAGTAAAGCATATTTCCAGATCCCTCTTTGCCATCTCGTGAACGGATGTCAGCTTATTATCCCTGCTTGTAGAAAGGCAGGGCTACGATCTTCGCCTTCAGGTCCCTGCCTCTGACACGAATGAATATCTCCGTATCATTTTTCCAGAAACCCTTGTTCAGGTAAGCCATCCCTATTCCCTGTTTCAGCATCGGCGACATTGTACCTGAGGTGACCTCTCCTATTATGTTGCCGGAGGCATCAGCCACCTCATAGTGCTGACGCGGTATGCCCTTGTCTATCATCACGAAGCCCTTCAGGCGTCTTTCCGTTCCCTCCTCCTTCTGCTTCAGGAGCAACTCCCTGTCGATGAAGTCCTTGCCCGGCACGAATTTCGTGATCCAGCCCAGCCCGGCTTCAATGGGTGATGTTGTATCGTTAATGTCATTGCCGTAGAGGCAGAATCCCATCTCGAGGCGAAGTGTATCCCTGGCGCCAAGTCCCACAGGCCTGATGCCGAACTCCTCACCGGCCCTGAATACCTCTTCCCAGAGACGCGGGGCATCTTCGTTCCTGACATAGATCTCGCAGCCGCCTGAGCCCGTATATCCGGTGGTGGAGAAGATAACATTGTCAATCCCCGCAAATTTCAGCACCTTGAAGGTGTAGTACTCCATGTCAGTCACGGGTGTGTCAGTGAGCTTCTGCATTGCCTTCAGGGCCAGCGGACCCTGTACAGCCAGCTGTGCCGTCCAGTCTGAGGCGTTATGCATGGCCTTGCCCGGTCCGGTCTCAATGCCGAACCGCCCGGCATGCCTTACACACCATTCCCAATCCTTGTCTATGTTCGAGGCATTGACCACCAGAAGATACTTCTCGGCTGAAAAGCGGTAAATAAGCAGGTCATCAACAATGCCTCCCCTGCCGTTCGGGAAGCATGTGTACTGTACCTTGCCGTCGGTAAGGGCCGAGACGTCGTTGGAGGTGATATGCTGAAGAAAAGCCAGGGCAGTGGGGCCGTTGACCCAGAATTCACCCATATGGGAAACATCAAAAACTCCAGCCTTCTCGCGCACCGTGATGTGCTCTTCAGTGATGCCGGTATACTCAACAGGCATATTATAGCCGGCAAAAGGAATTATCCTGGCTCCCAGAGCCTCGTGGAACTTAAGAAAAGGAGTGTTTTTCATGTCAAAAAGTTTTGGATTCAGAACAAAAGTAGGATTTTTCGGCCGATTAAAACCTGTGATAAATCATTTTTAGGCTGGCGGTTTCAGACAATAATCATAGGCCGAAGGATTCAATATTTCTATATTTGTACCCGTAATCAAATCTGTGCAGATGGAATATACCATTTTCAACCCTGAATACCTGGTGAACATCACCGGGGGAGACAAGGCTACAATGGAAGAGATAGCCGGCATCTTCGGCAGTCAGATCCCGGAATTCGTGTCGGAGATGAAGCTGCTTCTCGGACAGGGCAAGTACGTGGAACTGGGTCTTCTGGCTCACAAAGCCAAGGGGTCAGTGACGGTGATGGGTATGGACGAGACTTCAAGGATGCTCAAGGAGTTCGAACTACTCACAAAATCAGGCGAACAGAAGGAGAGATATGAGTCTTTCGTTGCCAGGTTTGAAGCGGATGCCACCACTGTCATGACTGAAATTAACGACTATCTCAGCAAAAACAGGTGATCAGTCATGGTACATTCTGAAAGACTTGACGGTGTTGAGATCGTCAGCTTCACCACAGACCGGATTAATGCGCTTAATGTCGACTCCATCAGGCCTGCCATCCTAAGGCTTTTTGATCTGCCCTACACAAAGGTGGTAATCGACCTCGGAGGAGTCAACCTGCTCGACAGTACGGCATTTGCCATGATCCTCCACTTCCTGCGTGTGGCGAGGTCAAATTACTGCACCTTCAGGCTGTGCGGGCTGACTCCCCGGGCCAGGGAACTGTTCGAGCTGCTTCAGCTGCACAAGTCGCTTGACATCTATCCTGACCGCACCAGCTGCGTGGAGAGCTTCACTCACAGCCGTCCCTACTGAGCATTGGCAATCACCAGCAGCCCCGACTGTACATCAATCCTTACCCTCTTGCCTTTATCAATGGTCCCGGCGATGACCTCACGTGACAGTTCATTGACGATCTCCTTCTGAATAAGGCGTTTCACAGGCCTTGCTCCGAACAACGGATCAAATCCCTTCTCTGCCAGCCATGCCACCGCCCTGTCGGTTATCTCACTCCTGATTCCCTTCTCTTCAAGCATCCGTGATACCCTTTCGAACTGCATCCTGACTATCTCCCTTATTTGTTCAAGGGTTAGCGGTCTGAACATCACTATCTCGTCAACCCTGTTGACGAACTCGGGCTTCAGAGTGCTCCTCAGCATCTGCACCAGCTCTTCCCTGAGCTTATCCGCCCTCTCATCCGGCATCTCGCCGTTGCTCTCCTCAATGCTTTCGCGTATGAGCGACGATCCGAGGTTTGACGTCATTATGACAATGGCATTGCGGAAATTGACCGTACGTCCCTTGTTATCAGTAAGCCTGCCATCTTCAAGGACCTGCAGCAATATATTGAACACATCGGGATGTGCCTTCTCTATCTCATCAAGAAGCAGAACGGAATATGGCTTGTGCCTGATCGCCTCAGTAAGCTGTCCGCCTTCATCGTAACCCACGTATCCGGGAGGCGCACCTATCAGCCTTGATACACTGTGCCGCTCCTGGTATTCGGTCATGTCAATGCGGGTCATCAGGTTCTCATTGTTGAACAGGTATTCCGCAAGTGCCCTTGCCAGCTCTGTCTTGCCCACACCTGTCGTTCCCAGGAAGATGAATGACCCTACCGGGCGCTTCTCATCCTGCAGGCCGGCCCTGGACCGCCGCACGGCATCGGAGACAGCCGCGATGGCTTCATCCTGCCCGACCACTCTCTTGTGCAGTTCCTCCTCAAGTCTCAGAAGCTTCTCCTTTTCGCTCTCAAGCATGCGCGAAACAGGTATGCCTGTCCAGCGTGCCACTATTTCGGCTATATCGTCGGAGCGGACATCGTCGCGGACCATTGAGCCCGCGTCTCTCTTCTCATCTATCTCCCTCTGCAGGGCAGAGATCTTATTCTGATTCTCCACCAGCCTGCCATAGCGTATCTCCGCCACCCTGCCGTAGTCGCCGCTCCTCTCAGCCCTCTCGGCCTCAAACCGGAGCTCCTCTGCCTCCTGTTTCTTCAGCTGCAGTCTCTCCACCAGCTCTTTCTCGGAGCGCCAGCGTGCTTTAAGCGTGTCACGCTGGGAAGAGAGACTGGCTATCTCCCCAGAGAGTTCCTTCTCCTTGACAGCGTCGCCATCGCGGCGAACCGCTTCGCGCTCTATCTCCAGCTGCCTTATCTGCCTGTCGGCGGTGTCTATCTCCTCCGGCACCGAGTTCATCTCAAGCCTGAGCCGTGCGGCAGCCTCATCAATAAGGTCAATGGCCTTGTCAGGCAGGAACCTGTCAGTGATGTACCGGTATGATAGATCAACGGCCGAGATGATGGCCTCATCCCTGATTATGACCTTGTGATGCGTTTCATACTTCTCCCGCAGCCCGCGGAGGATAGAGATGGCATCAGCCCTGTCAGGCTCGCTGATCATCACCGTCTGAAAACGGCGTTCCAGGGCCTTGTCGGTCTCGAAGTACTTCTGGTATTCGTTCAGGGTGGTTGCACCAATGGCGCGCAGTTCACCCCTGGCCAGGGCCGGCTTGAGAATGTTGGCGGCGTCCATTGCCCCGTCACCTTTTCCTGCCCCTACAAGGGTATGTATCTCATCTATGAAGAGTATGACGTCGCCGTCCGATGCAATTACCTCATTGACAACAGACTTCAGCCTCTCCTCAAACTCCCCCTTGTATTTTGCACCGGCAATCAGTGCACCCATGTCGAGCGAATAGATCCTCTTGCGGGTGAGGTCTTCCGGCACGTCGCCGCGTACTATCCTGTGCGCCAGCCCTTCCGCAATGGCAGTCTTGCCAACCCCGGGCTCACCAACAAGTATCGGGTTGTTCTTGGTCCGGCGCGAGAGTATCTGCAGCACGCGCCTTATCTCCTCATCCCTCCCTATGACAGGGTCGAGCTTGCCTGCCCTGGCGCGCTCGTTCAGGTCAATGGCATAGCGGTCAAGTGATTCGGTCTTTGCCTTCTCCGACGATTCCTGTGCTCTTATGTTAGAATTTCCTGGTTTCATATTCCTGTTTTCCGGTTTGGTTCAATTTTTTTGCCACAGCTTTTTTAACCGGTTTTTCATGTCATAATGACAGATGACGGATAATATAGAACCACCCGTTTCGTTATTATAAATTCAGATACTGTAATACAGGTATATAAAACCCCTTCCCGGATGAATGAAAAGATTCTGAACACCCTGATGCATCTTTTTGCCATCATTGCTCCTGCACAGGGCAATGAGTCAGACAGGCGCAGGGTTGTTGAGGCCTTTCTCAAACCACAGCTAAACCAGGAGGGTGTTGATGCCTATCTCAGGATCTTCGATACCTACTATGCCGAAGCCCAGCAGAGGCTAAGGAAGGGCAACGAGGCCCGCAGGAATGCGGCCATCTCAGTAAGGATCATCAAGATATGTTTTGACATCGGGGCGCAACTCACCCTGAACCAGAAGATCATCGTGCTGGTTCAGCTCCTCGAATACTGCCGTTCAGACGGAGCTGAGGTGAGCAATACCGAACTGGAATTCATCATCACGGCTGCAGAGGGTTTTAATGTCAATCCTGACGACTACCAGCTCATCAGGCAGTTTGTGCTGTCGAAACGGTCAGAGGTGCCGGAATCAAGCCAGGTACTGGTTATTGACAATGACCGGAAGCATACTTATGAAAAGACTCATCACATTGTAAATGATACATTCAGGGGTCAGGTCAGGGTCCTGAACCTGCACCAGGCTGAAATGCTCTTCGTCAGGTCATTCGGAACGGGAGAACTGCTTCTCAGCGGGCAGCTCAGGCATGAGGACAAGGTCTATCTCTTTGAACGTGGCGCATCGCTTAAGTTCATGAGCAGCAAGCCAATATATTACTCCGAAGTGATACGGCAGTTCCTTGATGAGAGCGTACTGGCCTCCAGGGTTGTATATGAGGTCAGGGATCTCGAATACAAGTTCAAGGGCGGACAGGTTGGCCTGCACCGTATGAGCTTCGCCGAAGAATCCGGCAGGCTGGTCGGTATCATGGGCGCCTCAGGAGCCGGGAAATCAACACTGCTAAGTGTACTTAACGGCACAAACAAGCCCGACATGGGCGAGGTGCTGATAAACGGCATCAATATCCACAGAGAGGCAGACAAGGTCAAGGGCCTGATCGGATATGTGTCGCAGGACGACCTCCTGATAGAGGAACTGACTGTTTTCGAGAACCTCTTCTATAATGCCAAGCTCTGCTTCGGCAACCTGAAGGATGAAGAGATCATTGTCAGGGTTGAGAACGTCCTCCACAGCCTCGGCCTGTATGATATCAAGGACATGAAGGTGGGCACTCCTCTCAACAAAAAGATATCCGGAGGCCAGCGCAAAAGACTTAACATCTCCCTGGAACTGATTAGGGAACCGTCGATCCTCTTCCTTGATGAGCCTACATCAGGACTGTCATCACTGGATTCGGAGAATATTCTTGACCTCCTCAATGACCTTAAGCTTAAGGGCAAGCTGATATTCGTCGTCATCCATCAGCCCTCGTCGGATATCTTCAAGATGTTTGACAGGCTCATCTTCCTTGACACGGGAGGTTACATGATCTACTACGGGATCCCGGTCGGTTCAATTGGCTATTTCAAGGACAGGATGCACCTGCCGAAGTACAATGACAGCGAGTGCCATTCATGCGGCAATGTCAATCCCGAACAGATCTTCAGCATTGTCGAATCCAAGGTACTGGACGAATTCGGGAGGCCGACGGTGACACGAAAGGTCTCTCCCGCAGAATGGAGCGCCTACTACAAGTCACGGAAGGAAGAGTCTCCTGCTCCTCCGGGACCGGGCAATGGCATCCCGGAAATAACGCTCAAGACCCCCGGTAAACTGAAACAGTTCACGGTGTTTGTCACCCGTGACATACTGGCCAAGCTCTCTGACAGTCAATACCTGGTAATAACCCTCCTTGAGGCGCCGGTACTGGCTCTCTTCCTTGCATTTATCATCCGTTACTTCGATGAGAGCGTCAGCCACCCGTCATATACCCTGCTGCAGAACAGCAACCTGCCTGTTTATATCTTCATGTCGGTCATTGTTGCCATATTCATGGGGCTGACCGTCAGTGCGGAAGAGATAATCAAGGACAGGAAGATCCTCCGCCGCGAGGCTTTTCTCAACCTTAGCTGGAACAGTTACCTGCTCTCGAAGATAGGCGTGCAGTTCCTCATCTCTGCCATCCAGGCCGCAACGTTCGTTGCGGTGGGCAACTCCATCTTCGGCATCAGGGGGATGTGGTTCGAATACTGGCTCGTGCTCTTCAGCTGCTGGGCCACCTCAAACATGATGGGTCTGCTCATCTCCGACAGTTTCAAAACCGTTGTAACGATATACATCCTCATACCATTCCTGGTCATCCCGCAGATTATCCTCAGCGGCATAATAGTCAAGTATGACAAGCTCAATCCTACCATCTCGTCACCGGTATCCATTCCCGTATACGGCGAGATCATCGCGGCCCGCTGGGGCTATGAGGCGCTTGCTGTTGACCAGTTCATGAACAACAGGTTTGAAAAGCAGTTCTACGAGTATGACAAGGTCATAAGCATTGCCAAATTCAAGAAAGACATTTGGTACAATGAGATGAGGAGCATCCTTTCAAGGCTTGAGAGCAATATTGACAGGGAGAGGCTCGATGATTCCGACAGGCGCGACATGACCCTGATATATAACGAGATTGAGGAGGAGCTTGGGTTCACTCCGGCAATATCCTTTGACCTGAAAGTGATTGACCCCGCTTCTGTCACCCTTGAGACTATTGAGGCAGCCCGCGGTTATATAGAGAAGGTGAGAAGGTATTACATCGAAGTGTCAAAGAGTACCGTGGAAGCCCGTGACCAGAAAATTATGGCATATGAGCGTGCCGACCGGGATGGTTTTATCAGGATGAAGAAGCAGTATACGAATGAATCACTGGAGGAGTTCGTAAGGAACGATAACGAGAAGAATAAGATAAAACGTTACAAGGAGAGGCTGTACCAGAACTACGACCAGATCTTCTTTGACCCTGTCAATCCACTTGTCAAGGCCCATTTCTATGCTCCGCGCAAGCAGATCGCGGGAGTCTTTGCCAGCACCCTTGCCGTGAACACAGGCGTGATCTGGCTGATGACCATTATTCTTTACATATTACTATATTTCAGAGTATTGCATCGTATACTTGAATCATCGAACAAGGCGAGGATGATCATGCGCGATAAACGGCGCAGCGAACGTTAAGACCCGATTGGATGTAAATGACAGAGGGTGCCTGCCACATGGCTGACACCCTCTGCTGTTTCCGATAACCGATCGCTTTTCTGGAGGCAATGGGTTATTCTACTATCTCAATCATTTTGAATGGAACCTTGATAATGGAGTCATAGTCTTCTCCGGCTTCAAGCATGTCCTCGTCATCCTCTTCATAGAACCAGTTGATCTCCACGTCATGTTTCGACCTGTGTATGGCCTCAAGCCGCTTGAATACGTCAAGTATGCATTTTGAGGAGCTCGTATTGAAATACTCCAGCCTGATATTAACCACTGTTTTGTCAAGCGGTCCCTGCATATAGGTATCAAGCCATTCATTAAGCGGTTTGTAGAACTCAACTGAATTCTCCGGGATGGATCTCCCTTTAATCTCAAATACTCCGTCTTTGGCGTCAAATTTTATTGACGGGGTTTTAGGTGTTCCTTCAATGATGATCGGTTCCATAATTATCTGTTTATTGTTAATTGTCTTATGCCGGAGCTATTATTGCACTGAGTCGGAAGGCCGTATTCAGGTCGTCATATCTTTTAAACCTGAAATCAATCCGGTGACCGGTCTTTCTTGCAATGTCAAGCAATCCCAGTCCTCCAAGCCCCTTCGCCGTTATCTCCTGGTGATTAAGGATCTCCTTATACTGCTCCTTGATCTCCTCAGGTGTCGAACGGTTTATCCTCGTCAGTTTCTCTTCAAGCTCTCTTACATGCGCAGCTGCCACAAAGTTGCACGTTGTTATCCTGTATCCCTTCCCAAGCTTTTCCATGACCACCAGCCCGAATCTGTCAGGCCTGGAGGCATGGTAGCTCTTCGGAATCCGATCTGCATGATGGTAAAGGTTCTGCAGGCTCTCCACGAGTACGTTGTAGACCTTTTTCCTCAGTCTGGGGGTCTCACGCGTCTTGAGCAGCTTGCCCTCTACCAGGTCCAGAGCCTTATTGATAACCTCCGAGTCAACATTCCCTTTGAAATAAAGGACCGCCCCTCTGATATCAAGGTCACTCACAAGATTTTCAAGGTCAAAGCTCATCGGGCTTCTGTGCAAGTATCAAAAGCTAAAACAAGTAACAAAAATAGAGGTTTGTTGTTAATAGGCAACATACTGATCTTTTATTTTAAGCTATGACAACCATTTTTTGACCAAGGTTGCATGATGAACGGCAAATAGAGTCTTAACGTACGTCCGATGCATTTTTTTTCCTGCTTCCCCCGTAGAGTTCGTAGCCAAGGAAGCGGCATTCAATGTCGCCGTTAAGAAGGTCAAATTTGCGGAATGGCTTAAGTGCAACTGCCTTGAGACTCGCCTGGTCACCTGAGAGTATCCATGCGGTATAACCGGTGTAATGATGTTTAAGTACTGAGCCTATCGCGCCGTAAAACTCACCCATGTCAGAGGTACCGATGCGGTGTCCATAGGGCGGGTTGATGATAAGTATTCCCTCTTCTGCCGGGGGGGGGCTGTTGAAGAAATCCCGCTCAGCTATCTCCACGGTGCCGGCAAGTCCGGCTTCCCTAATGTTTTCCGCCGCAGTGCTGCAGGCGTCCGGAGAGATGTCTGATCCGTAGATCCTTACCGGTGATTTTCTCTCTTTTTTCTCAGCCTCAAACTTCACCGACCTGAAAAGGGCAGCATCATAATCCTTCCATTTCATGAATCCAAAGCTCCTCCTGAAGCTTCCCGGAGCAATGTTGCAGGCTATCAGCCCTGCCTCTGCCACTATTGTCCCCGAGCCGCACATGCCGTCTGTGAGCGGCGTCTCAGCCTTCCATCCCGAAAGGGCAATCATGCCTGCGGCCAGGACTTCACTCAGGGGTGCCTCTGACTGGCCCCGGCGGTATCCTCTTCTGTACAACGGGGTGCCTGAAGAGTCAAGGGAGATAGTGACCTTATCATTGCTTATGTGAACATTCACCAGAAGATCGGGCGACTTCTGGTCGACTGACGGTCTCTCCCGGGTCAGCCTGCGGAAGAAATCCGCAATGGCATCCTTGACCACCAGCGCCGCATAACCCGTGTGGGTGAAATGCCTGGAGTTGACCACAGCAGCCACAGCGTATGTCATTCCGGTATCGAGATAATGGTCCCAATCCACTGAGACAGCTCCGTTGTAAAGGTCTTTCTGGCCGGTTATGCTGAAGCTTGCTACAGGCATCAGCACCGATAATGCCAGCCGGCTCCTGTAGTTTACAGTATAGAGAAGCGACCTCGGCCCTTCGAAGGCTACTGCCCTGTTAAGGACTGTGACGCCGCCGGCGCCTAACTCCCGGAGCTCGGCAGCCAGCACCTCCTCCAGTCCGAAGAGTGTCTTCGCCAGAAGCTTCATTTCATCTCCTTCCGGAATCCCAGAAGCCTTTCGTAAAGCGACTGGTCATTGAGAATTGAGAGCGCCCTCATTATGGCATAGTCATCTTCATTGACTACCATATAATACTCGTTCATATCCCAGAGGTCACGCGCCACAAGACCCTTCATCACCTTCTTCATTTCCGGAGCAGAGATATCAAACTGTGCCTGGTCAAACTTAACCTTGTTCTTCTCCCCTGCAGCAACAAGCGCCTTAATGGTCTCATCATCAAAGGTGAATTCCTTGCTGAATCGCTCGAAAGTTTTGTACCTGCGCGTGAGATCCTTTCGGTTGCGGTCGGTGTAGGCGATCATGAAATTTGTCAGGGTCGATGTCCTGATGAGATCACGGTAATAGTCTGAATAATAGGTTGTATCAATGGGGATGAAGATATCGGGGCTTATGCCGCCACCGCCATAGACCACCCGTTTGTTGGTGATTGTATAAGCCTTGAGCGAGTCAGGCAGGTTAAGGCTGTCGGGATGGATCAGCTCACCGTTGAAATACCTGGTGTAATATGTCTGGAAGTATTTGTCAAATCCCTCATTGTATGGCGTTTGTATGGAGCGCCCCGAGGGTGTGAAGTAACGGGCTATGGTGAGTCTGATCTCCGACCCGTCGGGCAAGGGGAAGCCATTCTGAACCAGCCCCTTTCCAAAGCTTCTGCGGCCTATGACCACTCCCCTGTCCCAGTCCTGGACAGCTCCTGCAAGTATCTCGCTTGCCGAGGCTGATCCTTCGTCAATAAGCACGGCTATCTTAGCGCGGGTGAGCGTACCCGAAGGCGTCGACCGGTACTCCTGCCTTGATGTATGTACCCCTTCGATATAGACTATCAGTTCTTCCATCGGGAGGAGCTCGTCGGCTATCTGTACCGCAGGCACCATGTAACCGCCGGAGTTGCCGCGCAGGTCAATGATGAGGTTCTCCATCCTGGTGAGTTTCAGCTTCTCCACTGCATCCTCAAACTCTACGGCGGTCTGTTCCGAGAAACGGCTCAGCTTGACATAGCCGACGCCATCAGAGATCATATAGGCAGCATCGAGGCTCGTGACGGGTATCTTGTCACGGGTGATGGTGAACTCCAGAAGCTCATCCACACCCTTCCTGTAGATGGTCACAACCACCGTTGTGCCCTTGGGTCCCCGGAGCCGCTTCTGCACACCGGTGGTTGACATGCCTATCCCGGTCACCTTCTCGCCGGCAATGGTTATGATCCGGTCGCCGGCCTGAATGCCTACCTTCTCCGACGGTCCGCCGGGGGTGGGTGATATTATTATTATGGTGTCATTAAGCAGATTGAACTGAATGCCTACACCCTCGAAGTTGCCCTGCAGCGGCTCACGCTCCTCCTGCACATCCTTGGCGGGAATATAGACCGAATGGGGGTCAAGATTGCGTAACGTGGTGATTATCATCTGCTCTGTGATAGCTGATATGTCGACGCTGTCAACGTATATTGCTTCAAGCAGGGCCAGTGTCTTGCCAATCTTGAAAGTCTCCTGTGTCAGCCCCTGGGCTCTCAGCCCCGTTACCGGGCCATAGGCCAGAACCGCCAAAATAATTATAAACCTCTTTACCATCTCTGTTTCTCCTGATTCTGATTAACTTACTTACTCCCATTCAATTGTTGAGGGAGGTTTTGAACTGATGTCATAGACAACCCTGTTTATGCCCTTAACCCTGTTAATGATCTGATTTGATATCTCAGCCAGGAACTCATGGGGAAGATGGCTCCAGTCGGCCGTCATTCCGTCTGTGGAGGTCACAGCCCTCAGCACCACGGCCTTCTCATATGTCCGCTCATCACCCATCACACCTACTGACTGCACCGGGAGCAGAATGACGGCAGCCTGCCATACCTTTTCATAAAAACCGCTCCTTTTGAGTCCCGAAATGAAAATGTCATCCGCCTCCCTCAGGGTATCGAGTTTCTCAGGTGTCACGTCACCCACAATTCGTATTGCCAGTCCCGGACCCGGGAAGGGGTGCCTGTTGAGTATCTCATCCGGCATGTTCAGCGCATGGCCCACCCTGCGTACCTCATCCTTGAAGAGCAGACGTAGGGGCTCAATAACCTTCAGATGCATCTTCTCAGGCAGTCCGCCTACATTATGGTGAGATTTTATTGTTGCCGACGGACCGTTGACCGAGACTGACTCTATGACGTCAGGGTAGATTGTTCCCTGCGCAAGCCATTTAACGTCCTGCACCCTGTGCGCTTCACGGTCGAACACCTCGATAAAGATGCGGCCGATGATCTTGCGCTTCTTTTCAGGGTCACTGACCCCGCTGAGCCCATTTACAAAGGCTGCCGAGGCGTCAACACCCAGCACATTCAGCCCCATTCTTTTGTAGGCTTCCAGTACTGCCTCATATTCATTCTTGCGGAGGAGACCGTTGTCGACAAAGATTGAGGTCAGCCTGCTGCCTATGGCCCTGTCAAGCAGTATGGCAGCGACAGAAGAGTCGACTCCGCCCGACAGTCCAAGCACCACCTTGTCTTCACCGATCTGCTCCCTGAGCGACCTTACGGTCATGTCGACGAACGATTCGGGGGTCCAGTCGGCGCTGCACCCGCAAATACCCCTGACGAAATTACCCAGTATCCTGAGCCCCTCCGTCGTATGATAGACCTCGGGGTGAAACTGTATTCCCCAGCTCTTCTCCGCCTCTATCCTGAATGCCGCCACCTTTACATCTTCCGTTGATCCGGTTATCCTGTAACCGTCGGGGATGCGGGCTATTGTGTCACCGTGTGACATCCACACCTGGCTCCCCGGAGTAACTCCCGCAAAGAGCGGATCATCCCGGTCAACCATAACCAGCTTTGCCCTGCCATATTCACGTGTGTTTGACGGCAACACCTCTCCTCCGAAGTTATGGGTGAGGTGTTGTGCCCCATAGCACACTCCCAGGAGGGGAAGGCTGCCCTTAAGGCCGGTGAGGTCGGGGAAGGGCGCCATGGCGTCACGGACAGAGTAAGGGCTGCCGGAGAGTATCACTCCCCTGACGGTCTCATCGGGCACCGGGAAATGGTTGAACGGGTATATCTCGCAATATACATTAAGCTCTCTTATGCGTCTGGCGATAAGTTGCGTATACTGGGATCCAAAGTCGAGGATCAAAATCTTTTCCTGCACGCGGGGATAATTAGAATTAATTAGTACGGTTCAAAGATAAACAATCTGCGGCATCATCATAATCATCAGCCGATATCATAAGTGGCACCTTCGGTGGCAGCCTCCGACATCGGAAAAACCTGGCGGGCCTCCTCCTCGAGTATCGCGGGGGTTCTGTAACGGGCTGAAAAATGACCCAGGATGAGACGCCTGACGCCGGCATCGCGTGCTACCGTGGCAGCATGCCGGGCGGTGGAGTGGCCGGTCTTTTTCGCCAGTGCCTCGTTCTCATCGCCAAAGGTAGCCTCATGATACAGCAGATCAACTCCCCTGACATACGATGAGAGCTTCGGGAACCATCCGGTATCACTGCAGAAGGCATAAGTGGCAGGCTGACGGGGCATGATGGTGACATTACTGCAGAGAATAACCTCTCCTCCCTCCCTGATGACATCCTTTCCCTTCTTAAGCCTGCCTATCTCTTCTATGCTCAGTTTGTGTTCCCCGATCTTTTCGCGGATAATATTGCGGTCAGCCATCTTCTCACGAAAGAGGAAACCGTAGGATTTCACGCGGTGCTTCAGGGGAAAGGAAAAAACCTCCACCCTCCTGTCGTCAAGGAGAGGTTTTACTGTGCGCCCGGTGATTGTGTGTACCACGAGCTCGTAGGCAAGGTTGATGTCAAAGTCTTTGAGATGTCTGGCTATAAGCTCCCCGGCAGGTGCCGGAGCGTAAAGGTGGAGGGGCGTCTTCCTGCCCATGAGGTTGAAGGTTGAGAGCAGCGGGTAGAGACCGAAGAAGTGGTCACCGTGCAGGTGACTGATAAAAATGTGGTTAAGCTTGCCGAAACGGATCCGGTAGCGGCGCATCTGCATCTGCGTCCCCTCTCCGCAGTCGATTAAAAACAACCGCTCATGCACATTTAGTACATGAGCGGTTGGATATCGGTCTGAGGTAGGCAGAGCAGAGCTTGTTCCAAGTATGGTCAGCCTGAAAGACATTCTGCCGCTACTCCTCAGGAGATGATCTTCTCTGCCTCTTCGGTATCAGCGGTTATTGACAGTACAGTATCAAGCTGCGAGATGGTAATAAGACGCTCGACAGCTTCATTGAGACCACACAGGACAAATGTTCCGCCTGCGTTTTTGCATAGCCTGTTTGCTACCAGAATGGCGCTCAGACCTGAAGAATCGCAATACTGGCACTTCTTCAGATCAAGAATGATGTTTCTTTCTCCTTTGCCGGAGATGAGAACCAGCTCCGACTTAAGCGAGGGAGCTATGTGAGTATCAAGCTTTTCAGTCTCAATGCTGATTACCGTGCACTGCTTTTTGTTTTCAATGTTAAAGTCCATGGCTGATTATTTTGGCAAATAAATGTAAGGTTATTTTTTCTTTTTACCTATACTTTTAGCCTCTTTTTCTTCCATCTCATCCTTGAGAGCCTGAAGCTCAGATATGTCACCGAGGGTTGTTTTCTCAAGGCTTGACTTAAGTTTGCGGGCTGCCTTCTTCGTGTTGTCGGACTCCGAACGCTTCGAAGCAGTCTCTGAGCCTTTTCTTTCATCCTCAAAGACACGGCTGTGAGAGACGATTATCTTCTTGGCTCCCTTGTTGAATTCAATGACCTTGAAGTTCAGCTTGTCTTCAACCACTGCGGGGGTACCGTCCTCTTTTATAAGGTGCTTGGGTGTTGCAAAACCTTCCACACCGTATGGCAGAGCAATGATGGCTCCCTTGTCAAAGACCTCGATGACCGTACCTTCATGTATGGAATCGACTGTGAAGAGATCTTCAAACACATCCCACGGGTTCTCCTCAAGCTGCTTGTGGCCAAGGCTGAGTCTCCTGTTGTCCTTGTCTATCTCCAGTACCACAACATCGATCTCCGCATCTATGGAGGTGAACTCGGCCGGATGCTTGATCTTCTTTGTCCACGACAGGTCGGATATATGTATCAAACCGTCAACACCCTCCTCGATCTCAACGAAGACACCGAAGTTTGTGAAGTTGCGTACACGTGCCTTGTGGCGTGAGTTAAGGCTGTATTTCTGATCGATTTTTTCCCACGGATCGGTCTTGAGCTGCTTGATGCCAAGCGACATCTTGCGCTCCTCGCGGTCGAGGGTGAGTATCACCGCCTCAACTTCGTCGCCCACTTTCATGAACTCCTGTGCACTGCGGAGGTGCTGCGACCATGACATCTCGGAAACATGGATCAATCCTTCCACACCTGTATTTATCTCTACAAATGCACCGTAATCAGCCATGACAACAACCTTGCCTTTGACCTTGTCTCCCACCTTGAGTGTCTCGCTGAGTGAATCCCACGGATGGGGCGTCAGCTGCTTGAGACCGAGGGCGATCCTCTTTTTGTCATCGTCAAAGTCCAGTATAACTACATTGAGCTTCTGGTCAAGCTGAACGATCTCCTCGGGATGGTTGACCCTGCCCCATGAAAGATCGGTGATGTGAACAAGCCCGTCAACACCGCCGAGGTCAATGAAGACACCGTAGGAGGTGATATTCTTGACGGTACCTTCCAGTACCTGTCCCTTTTCAAGCTTGGAAATAATCTCTTTCTTCTGCTGCTCAAGCTCGGCCTCGATGAGAGCCTTGTGAGACACAACCACGTTCTTGAACTCCTGGTTGATCTTGACAACGCGGAACTCCATGGTCTTGCCCACATATACATCATAGTCGCGGATGGGCTTGACGTCAATCTGCGAGCCGGGCAGGAACGATTCGATGCCGAACACGTCAACGATCATACCACCCTTCGTGCGGCATTTGATGTATCCGGTGATGATCTCATTGTTTTCAAGGGCTGAATTAACCCTGTCCCATGAGTTGTAAGCCCTGGCCTTCTTGTGCGAAAGGACCAGCTGGCCCTTCTTGTCTTCCTGGCTCTCAACATATACTTCAACCGTGTCGCCTACCTTCATGTCAGGATTGTAACGGAATTCGTTCAGGCTGACAACACCCTCGGACTTCTGCCCGATGTTAATAACCACTTCACGGCTATTCATTGAAATAACTTTTCCTTCAACCACCTCGTCAACGGCAACGGTTGAAAGTGTCTCCTCATAAAGCTTCTGCTGCTCCGTAAAACTCGACTTGGTAAGAAAACCATCCTTTTCATATGATTCCCAGTCAAATTCCTCGGGTGATACTGCAGCAGCTGCTGCTGCTGCCTTTGCTTCAGCCTTCGTTTTCTTGTCTTTTTTCTCCTTGAGAATTGGTTTTTCTTCAGCAACCATTTCACCTGCTGATTCTGTAACTACCTCTGCTGGTTTTACATCTTCCGCACCGCTCCCGGTCACATTAAGGTCTTCATTCACGATCTTGTCGACCTGTTCGTTGTTTTCACTCATCTTAAATAAATTAATTGAAAATTAATAAGTTAGACATTATGTTGTTTAAAAATTGCTTGCAAAGATAGTAATTTTTTTATTTCAGACACGAACAAGAAGCAGATTTTCAGCATGTAAGAATTAAAAGGGGCTGTTGCAGGAATGTCACTGTTTAGATCGATGCTTTTTTCTATTTTTGTCTTCTGTTTAACTAAATATTCAATGATGAACCACCCGGGTTACGGGAAAACTCAGGCCGGGGGAAAAAATAAAACATGGGTTCCCCGACACACCTTAATTAAAATCTGATATGATGAAAGGCATAATCCTGGCCGGCGGGTCCGGCACCAGGCTTCACCCGATAACGGAGGCGATTTCCAAACAGCTGTTACCCGTTTACGATAAGCCGATGATATATTATCCCCTCTCTGCGCTGATGCTTGCAGGGATAAGGGAGGTGCTGGTTATTTCCACACCGCGCGATCTGCCAAGCTTCAGGGCACTTCTTGGCGACGGCACCAGGCTCGGAATGCAGTTCTCGTACAGGGAACAACCCTCCCCTGACGGACTGGCACAGGCATTTATCATAGGTGAGGATTTCATAGGCGACGACAATGTATGTATGATCCTGGGTGACAATATCTTCTACGGACAGGGCTTCGGCGGCATTCTCAAGGAGGCAGCCGCCCTGGAGAAGGGGGCCGTGGTCTTCGGATATGCTGTCAACGATCCTGAACGATACGGTGTGGTTGAGTTTGATGATAACCACAGGGCGGTCAGCCTGGAAGAGAAGCCCCTGAAGCCAAAGTCAAACTACGCGGTAACCGGACTCTATTTTTACGACAACACGGTGGCCTCGCGGGCCAGGAACCTAAAGCCTTCAGCCCGTGGTGAGCTTGAGATAACGGACCTCAACAGACTCTACCTCGATGAAGGAGAGCTGGAGGTTAAACTCCTCGGCAGAGGAATGGCGTGGCTCGATACGGGAACATTCGACAGCCTCCTCCAGGCTTCGAACTTCATTGCCACGCTCGAACAGCGTCAGGGACTGAGTGCATCGTGCATAGAGGAGATAGCCTTCAAGAGCGGATTCATTACCAGGGAGCAGCTGCTGGAACTTGCCAGGCCTCTGGCAAAAAGCCAGTACGGGCAGTATCTCCTGAAGGTGGCACAAGAACAGACCAGGCTATGAAAGTGCATAAGACTGAATTCCCGGGACTGCTTATCATCGAACCTGACCTCTTCAGTGATGCCAGGGGATACTTCTTTGAAAGCTATAACAAGCTCAAATACAACAATAACGATATCGTTTACGAACCGGTACAGGATAACGAGTCGAGCTCCTCAAGGGGAGTGATACGCGGCCTCCACTACCAGGAGGAGCCGTTTGCACAGGCAAAACTGATAAGAGTCATCGAGGGACGCATCTATGATGTGGCCCTGGATATCCGGAAGGGCTCCCCAACCTACGGCAGGTGGTTCGGCCTGATCATCGACTCTGAAAAAAAACTGCAGTTCCTTATCCCCAAGGGATTTGCGCACGGTTTATCGGTGCTGAGCGAGAGGGCGATAGTCCTGTATAAGTGCGACAACCACTATTCGGTGGCCCATGACAGGGGCATAAACGCCATGGACCCCGACCTCGGCATAGACTGGATGATTGAAAAGGGAAGCGAGATATTAAGTCCCAAGGACCTTAAACAACCGCTTTTCCGGGATATTTCCACAAACTTTATTTTCACGGAATGACAGCCATACTGGTTACCGGCGCATCCGGACAGCTCGGGAGTGAGATAAGGGAACGGTCGGCCCGTTACGGCGGCTATAATTTTGTCTTTACCGACGCTGGCGAGCTTGACATAACGGATGCCGGAGCCACTGCAGCATTTATTGCAGACCTGTCACCCTCATGGATAATCAACTGCGCAGCCTATACCGCTGTGGACAGGGCCGAGGATGAGGAGGAACTGGCCACCCTGATAAACGGAAAGGGGGTGGAGAACATTGTCAGCGCCATGGAGGGATCCGACTGCAGGCTTATACATATTTCGACAGATTACGTCTTCGACGGCAGCAGCCCTGTGCCCTATACTGAAGATGAACCCCCCTCGCCAGCCTCCGCCTATGGCCGCAGCAAGCTTGCAGGCGAAAAGGCTGCGATGCGATGGCCACGGACCCTGACGATACGCACCTCATGGCTCTATTCGTCATACGGGAACAACTTTGTCAAGACCATTCTGCACAAGGCAGGATCTGCCGAGAGCATCAATGTGGTATTTGACCAGGCCGGATCGCCCACCTATGCTGCTGACCTCGCTGCGGCAATAATGGAGGTGATCAGCGGCGTCATACAGAACAGGCACCAGTTCGTGCCGGGCATTTTCAACTACTCAAATGAAGGGGTATGCAGCTGGTTTGACCTGGCCACGGAGATAGCTGCCGCAGCAGGATCAGCCTGCACCGTTATGCCCGTGAGGAGCTCCGCATACCCGTCAAAGGTAAAAAGACCCGCCTACAGCGTCCTTGACAAGAGCAAGATAAGGGAACACTACAACCTGAATATACCACACTGGCGCACAAGCCTCAATAACTGCATCTCAAAAATCAACAGGATATGATCAATATCGACGACATCAGGAAAAGAGCCGGACAATGGCTTGGTGAAGAGTTTGACGAACCTACACGCAGGGAAGTACAGAACCTGCTTGACAATGACGAGAAGGGCCTCATCGATGCCTTCTACCAGGACCTTGAGTTTGGTACCGGAGGACTTCGCGGCATCATGGGGGCCGGAACCAACAGGATGAACCGCTACACCCTCGGTATGGCCACGCAGGGCCTCTCAAACTATCTTAAGAAACATGCCGTGAATCCGTCTTCGATAAAGGTGGCGATCGCATATGACAGCCGCAACAACAGCAGCTACTTCGCCAGGGTGGCAGCTGACATATTTACTGCCAACGGATTCACTGCATACCTGTTTGAGTCACTCAGGCCGACACCTGTGCTCTCCTACGCCATAAGGCTTCACGGTTGTGATGCCGGAGTGATCATCACCGCCTCACACAATCCGAAGGAGTACAACGGCTATAAGGTCTCATGGAACGACGGCGGACAGGTGGTTTCTCCACACGACAAGGGAATCATTGATGAGGTGAGGAAAATCAAATCCGTGTCGGAGATTGCCTCAGGCGGAGATCCTCACAGAATAGTGATGCTTGGAGAGGAGACTGATACGAAGTTCATGGCTGAGGTGAAAAAGCTGAGTATCAATCCTGATATTATCAAAAGAAACGCCTCCATGGGCATAGTATACACCCCCCTCCATGGCACGGGATATAAGATGGTACCTGAGGCACTGGCAATGTACGGGTTCACAAACGTACACTCTGTGCCTGAACAGAGCATTACTGACGGTAACTTCCCCACCCTGCGTTCACCCAATCCGGAGGAACCCGATGCCCTGGCAATGGCCCTCGCGCTGGCTCGCCAGAAAGGGGCAGACCTTGTGATGGCAACGGACCCCGACGCCGACCGTCTGGGGATTGCCGTGAGAAAACCCTCCGGAGAATTCATCCTTCTCAACGGCAATCAGACCGGCGCCCTGCTGACATGGTACATCATCTCCCAGAAAAAGAAGAAAGGAGAGCTTAAGGGCAACGAGTATATCATTAATACGATAGTCACCTCCGACCTTCTCGATTCCATTGCTGAAAAGAACGGTGTAAAATGCTACAATGTGCTTACGGGATTCAAGTTCTTTGCAGAGATTATGCGCGACCTTGAAGGCAAGGAGAAGTACATAGGAGGAGGAGAAGAGAGCTTTGGCTATCTGCCCGGCGATTATGTAAGGGATAAGGATGGAGTGGCCTCCTGCGCCCTGATTGCCGAAGCGGCGGCCTGGGCACAGGATCACGGCAAGTCATTGTGGGAACTGCTGCTTGACATCTATGCAGAATACGGCCTTTTCCGTGAGAAGCTTGTCAACGTCGTCAGAAAAGGGGCTGAAGGCGCCGCCGAGATTAAGGCGATGATGGAAGGATACCGGACCAGTCCGCCGGTGACCATCGCCGGCAGCAAAGTCATTAAGACAGATGACTACCTGAACCTGGTATCGACAGACACCGCCACCGGGAAGAAGTCTCCCCTGCCGCTGCAGAAGTCGGACGTACTTCAGTTCTTCCTTGCCGACGGCACCAAGATCTCCGTCCGCCCTTCCGGCACCGAGCCGAAGATCAAGTTCTACTTCAGTGCCAGGACGGAAATGACCGATGTCGCCCGGTTTGAAGAGCTGTGGCAGAAACTTGAGCAAAGGATTGACAGTATAGTCAGTGACATGAAGCTATGAATTTATGAAGTCATACAGGAAAGAGATCTGGATTGAGACACCGCACAGGCGCGACTACCTGAACATAACACGCCAGGTGGAACAGTGCCTTGCCGAAAGCGGCATCAGGGAGGGGCTCGTGCTTGTCAACTCAATGCACATCACGAGCTCGGTATTCATCAATGATGACGAGAGCGGACTGCATAACGACTTCGAGGTCTGGCTTGAGAAACTGGCTCCTGAAAAACCTCATTCACAGTACCGCCACAATGGCTTCGAAGACAACGCCGACGCCCATATGAAGCGCCAGCTCATGGGACGTGAAGTGGTTGTGGCCATTACAGACGGAAAGCTTGACTTCGGCCCGTGGGAGCAGATCTTTTACGGCGAGTATGACGGCAAGCGCCGTAAACGTATCCTGGTGAAGATTATAGGCGAGTAGAGCCTGTTTCTCCGGAAGTTAATTCTGAGTGTTGCGGCTGCGCATGGTAAGATCTTGATACCCGCCATCCTTTCAACACAGCCGATTGCCTGGGAACAAGGTAAAGGGTGGACATGCCTTTACCGATCACAAAGGCGAGTGAAGCGGCAACAACCCCGATAAGGTTCAGAAAAACAATACCCACCAGCAACACGGCAATTATCCCGATCAGCTCCAGTGCCGTCGCAGTGGATATCGGGCCCGTGGTACCGTTTATCAGGAGCAGCGACCTCTGGAAATTAAGGAGGACAGTCAGCGCCGGCAACAGGATCATTATCTTAAGCGGAAGGAATGAGAGGTCGGCCAGCTCCCTGGTCAGTCCCGAGACATTGATAAACCAAAATTCGGCAAGAGGCGTAAAGGCCAGCACGGAAATCACGACCGTCACCACTAAGCCAAGGTATACCGCAAAGTTCCTCAAAACCCTGAAGTTCTGTTTCTGTCTCCCCATCAGGGCAATATTCACCTCCTGATACGATAATCCCAGGCTTCTGAAGATAAATACCAGCGAACCTACAACAGGAAGAACTGCCAGCGACTCAACGGCCATATAACTCCTGGCGAGGAAGAATGTCACGAAAGGGTGCACACCAAGTGATAAAACTGAGGTAAGTGCAAGAGGGTAATAGAACTTTGTTATCGATCTGAGACCAAGGTTACCGTTTTCAGAGTCTTCCTGCGTGATGAGGGTCTTCAGTGTGCCTGAAACCATTATCCTTGTTGCCACCGCTTCAGTAAGGACAGCAAGCGACATTGCAGCTGCACCGACGTATGCTCCCTGTACTCCTGCAGAGTAAAGAAGCAAACCTACTGTCACAATCACCGATAGCCGGGTCATGGTCCCATAGGTCACCCGCCTTGTAAGGTTATTCCTGATAAGTATCCCCTGGTAAAACCTCCTGTAACCGATCGATGCAGCCCATGGCAGGAAGATTATCAGTGTCAAATGGGCGACCCTGGCAATATCTTCAGGCACCCCCATCAGTCCGATTACAATGAACCTGAATACCGGAGGGATAAGTATGATGAGCTGGATGACGGTGACCCCCACATTGAGTATGTCTGTGAAACGCCTCAGCTTCATGTACGAATTGCGGCCGGTGACAAGAGCGGTGGAGGCGCTCATCAGCATTATTACCGGAGCCTCGATGATCATGGCGAATGCTCCTGCTATGCCGAAGGCGGCAAGGTTGAGTTTCGGGTCGCCCAGCCGCGCGATGAAGGCAATGAGGAATGGCTGCTCAAAGGCCATCATCAGCCAGGTAAGTGCCAGCGGCACCCAGAAAAGAAACGTGCGCCTGTATGTCAGCCTTTCAGTCAGATCCACTTTTTACGGAAAGCGCAAAAGTAGCTCATAAATGAAGACGAAATTCACCACGCATGTCAGTTCTCAACATCAGGCCATGGTCAAATAGTCTAAAAACCTAATAATCAATTCTTAATATTTAATTCTTAATTCTTAATTACCTAAAGAAGCTGTCCGGAAAATTCACCAGGTAAACTTTGTCCGTCGCCCTCGTGAGGGCAGTATAAAACCATCGCAGGTAGTCTATCGTGGGCTCCTGCCGGCTGAACATTCCCTGGTCAATGAAGACTCTCTCCCATTGTCCTCCCTGCGATTTGTGACAGGTGACGGCATAGGCAAACTTGATCTGCAGGGCATTGTAGTAAGGGTCATCCCTGACTGCCTCGAACTGCTTCCGCTTCGACTTTATGCCGGGATGGTCAGCAAGCACTGAGAAATAGAGCTCCCTCGACTTCTCCATCGAGAGTGACGGGGTGCTCAACATCAGGGTGTCAAGCATCACCTTCGCCTCTATCTCCAGCTCGGTGTCGCGGAACCAGAGCGTCATCTCCGCAAAGCGCATCCCGTGCATCTCTTCAAACTTCCTTATCCGGCGAACCTCGGCAATATCACCGTTTGCAATGAATGACCCGTTCTCTTCGTCCTTCAGCCAGTAGTAATTGTTCTTTACTACCATTACCAGGTCGCCTGTGCTTATCTCCTCCTCGCGGAAGAAGACCCGGTTTCGTATCCCCTGGTTATACCTGTTTGCGAGATTGTTCGAGTTGACAACCACGATGGCTCCGTCAGTACCGCACCTGTCATAAGACTCGCTGAGACGCTCTAAGAGGTCATTGCCGCTCAGACGCTCAATGTCATTATACCCCTCTAGCACCATCTCCGGCACCGACAGATCCCCGTCGTTAACCTGCTGCCTGACAGCCGTGGCATTCATCAGTATCCCTGACCCCTCGCTCTGCCTGATGACCTGGTGCAGTTCAAACATCACCAGGCCGAAACCTGTTGCACGCAGAACGTTTTCATCGAGAGCAGGACTGACTATCGATCCTACAGGAGGAAGCTGCGCCACATCACCTACAAGGATAAGCTTGCAGTCGGTGCCGGTATAGACGTACTCAAGCAGATCCTCGAGCAGCTTGCCGCTGCCAAACACAGACCCGTCCGATGATTCGTCGGGTATCATCGAAGACTCATCTACAATGAAGAAGGTCTCCTTGTGGAGGTTCCTGTCAAGAACGAATTTTCCGACGCCGTCAGTCGCCGATTTCTGCCTGTAAATCTTGCGGTGAATTGTGTAGGCCTCCATCCCGGTGTATGACCTCAGCACCTTTGCTGCCCTTCCGGTCGGGGCAAGAAGAACCGACTTCTGGCGAAGAGTGTTGAGAGTGCTGACCAGTGATGCTATCACGCTTGTCTTTCCCGTACCTGCATAACCCGTCAGAAGGAATATGACATCGTTGGTATTATCAGTGACGTACTGTGCCAGCAACCGCATGCAGTCAGACTGATCCTGCGTAGGAACATATCCAAGGTTCTTTACCAGAAGCGTATAAATATTCTCAACCCTCATTTTCTTTTACCAATCCTGATATCAGTCTGCTTTTTTTTTAAATTTGCACAAAGTTACTCAACAATCGATCAGAAAAGATATGAAAACGGCTCTCAACATTGTATTTACAATTATCATTGTCGTACTGGTTTACTTTCTCATTCAAAGCATCATGCAACCGATCCGTTTCAACAGGGAGAAAGATGCCAGGGAAACAGCCATCAAGGAGAAGCTTATTGATATCAGGACCGCCCAGGAAGCCTTTAAATCGGTAAAAGGATATTACACAGGCAGTTTTGACACGCTGATCACCTTCCTGCAGACTGACTCGCTGCCGCTGGTTTTTAAGCGCGGGTCGCTTACCGACGAGATGATTGCCGATGGCATAACAAGTGAGAGGGAAGCCGTTAAGAAAGGACTCATCAGCAGGGATACAAGCTATATACCCGTGCGCGACTCGATATTCTATCAGGGTTATCCGATAGAGAGCCTCCGGTTTGTTCCCGGGATGGAAAACACCGAGTTTCAGATGTCAGCCGCCAGGGTGATGACCACCTCAATGGTTCTGGTCAATGTGTTCGAGGCCTATGTTTTGAATGATGTCTTCCTCAGCGATCTGGACAGGCAGCTTGTTGTCAATTACAATGAACAGAGAACCAAGTTCACTGGTTTCCCGGGCATGAAGGTGGGTGATGTCAGGGTACCCAATAACAATGCCGGGAACTGGGAGGATTGATGACCACGTCGCAGATATATCCACTGGAGCTCCTTGATGAGACCCTCGACATAAACGCGACCGACAATTACGATCTGACACTGGAGCTTTCTGAAGAGGGCGTTTCTCTTGCCGTCCTCGATCTTCTGCGCGGGAAATACGTGATGCTCAGGCATTATCCGCGTGAAAATCCTGCCGACAGCACCGTCAGATCGCTCGGTGAGATCATTGATTCTGATGACTTCCTCAAGAGACATTACAGGAAAGTATTCGTAATAGTACCATCGCTTTTGTATACCCTGGTGCCGGCACCCGTATATGAACCCCGGCTGAAGGATGATTACTTCCGTTTCAATCACCATCTGCCTGAAGAGTCTCAGATCTTCTCCAACACCCTGCCCTTCCCTGATGCGGTGGTTCTTTTCTCGCCGGGGAACGATGTGGCTGAAAGAATATCTTCACGCTGGCGCGAGGTGACACCCTGGCACCACCTGAAACCGCTTCTGCAGCATGTTTTTGCAGCATGCCGCACCTCCGATGACCGTTACATACACCTTCACTTTGACAGGAGCTTTATCACAGTCATCATCGCCGAAAAAAGGAACCTGACCTTCTGCAACAGCTTCGCCTGCACAGCCAGCTCCGACGCCGCATATTTCCTTTTCAGCGTGCTTGACAGGAAGGGCATTAAGAACGACGAAACAATATTTGTCAGCGGGACCGTGGAACCCTACAGCGAGGATCACATCTCACTGCTCAACTTCGCCTCGAACGTGAAGTTTGCCTCTCCCATCATCAGACAGAGCTTCAGTTATGTTATGAATGAGGTGCACCTTCACCGGTGGCTCAACCTTTTCACTGCAGCTTCGTGCGAATAATAGGGGGAAAATTCAAGGGGAGACTGATTGAGCCCCCGTCAGGATTCAAGGCCAGGCCCACGACTGACTTTGCACGTGAGGGCCTGTTGAATATACTCTCCAACAGGTATGATTTTTCAGCCATCTCATTTCTTGATCTCTTCGCCGGCACAGGAGCCATCAGCTACGAATTCGCATCACGGGGCACCGAAGAGATAGACATAATTGAGACTGACAGGCGCAACTGCGAATTCATCCGCAATACCCTCCGGCGCCTGGAAATCACCTCAGCCAGGATTCACAGGATGGATGTGCGCGACTGGCTGAAAATATGCTATAAACAATATGATATAATATTTGCCGATCCGCCATATGCCCTGAAGTGGCTGACGGAGATCCCTGATATGGTCCTCGCATCAGGAGCAGTTAAAAAGTCCACGCTTTTCATCCTCGAGCATCCGCGGGCAATTGATTTTTCAGGTCATCCCTCCCTGGCGGAACATCGCAACTACGGGAATGTGAATTTCAGCTTTTTCTCTTCCAAAGAGTCTTAAAACGGTCTGCTTCAGGCCTCCGGCTTCACCGCTGTTAACCAATTAACACAAAAATAACGCATCCTGATGCGGCATAAATTCATTTTGCCGGTCTTTATAGTGATTGGTTTAAAACTTAACTCTAACATTTCAGCCATGGGAAAATTACTTTTGACAGTAGTGATTTCATTAGTGGTGGGCCTGAATGCCTTCGGGCAATCCAAAACCATTACAGGGGTTATCACTGACAAAACTGACGGAATGCCCGTTATCGGTGCAACCGTCCAGGTAAAAGGCACATCCGGCGGTACAGCTACCGGCGTGGATGGCAGTTACTCAATAAGCGCCGCAACAGGCGATGTGCTCGTCTTCAGGTTCATCGGGATGAAGACACAGGAGGTTGCCGTCGGTGACGGTAACATTATCAACGTCGAGTTTGAATATGACAATGTCGGCCTTGACGAGATAGTAGTCATTGGTTACGGATCAGCCATCAAACGTGAACTGACCGGGTCAATTACGAAGGTCGAGACCAAGGGTATCGCAGAAATGCCGACAGCCAGCTTTGAATCAGCCATTCAGGGCAAGACTTCTGGTGTTTTCATTGAGCAGGCAAGCGGCAAACTTGGAGAAACGATAAAGATGAGGATCAGGGGCTCTTCATCCGTCTCTGCGAACAACCAGCCCCTTTATGTGGTTGACGGTGTCCCCATCACTACCGAAAACCTCTCTAACCCCGACAACCAGCCCACAAACCCCCTGTCTGACCTTTCAATGAACGACGTGGAGTCAATCCAGATCCTCAAAGATGCTTCAGCAGCTGCAATATATGGTTCCAGGGCATCGAACGGAGTCGTAATCATTTCTACGAAGAGGGGAAAGACGGGAGACACGAAATTCGATCTTCAGTACACTACGGGCATAAGTGAGCCCAGCCACCTTATAGACTGGCTGAATGCTGACCAGTACCTTGAACTGTTTAACGAAGCAATGGACAATGTAACGGTTGACGGGTTAGTCTTGGACTGGCTGCCCAAGGATGAGTTCTGGGAGTACTTTGTCGGTCCGCTGTGGGACGACGGATATGATGAAGACTGGCAGAAGGAAGCCTTTCAGAAGGGTTCACTCAACAGGGTCAACCTGTCTGCCTCAGGCGGTAGCGGAAACACTACCTTTTATACGGGAGTAGGTTATGATGACACAAAGGGTATCCTGAGGGGTAACAGTATGACAAAGATGAGCGGCAGGCTAAATCTGGATCAGAAAGTATCAGAGAAACTCAGCTTCGGTGTTCAGGCGAATATCATAAGGACCGAGATGCTGAGGGTTGAAAATGACAATGCCTATTCAACTCCCCTTCAGCTTGTTGCGCAGTCGCCCCTCACTCCGGTAATCGATCCGGAAACGGGCGAGTATAACACCAATACAATCTATTATAATGGCCTCATATCATTGCGTGACGGCTCAAACAATCAGACTTCCTTCAGGAGCCTGGCAAATCTATACGCTTCATATGCCCTTTTTAAAGACCTCACATTTAAAAGCGAGTTCGGAACTGATATTATGGACCTGAGAGAGAAGAATTACTGGGGTCGCCTGACGATCACCGGCGGTCCCGCCGGTGAAGCACAGAACCGCTCGGTAAGGGTTGTGAACTATAACTGGGAGAACTACCTGACATATATTAAAACCTTCGGTGTGCACCATCTTAACATTGTGGGAGGTATGTCATACCAGGAGTCGAATACCACAGGATCAAATATCCAGGCCAAAGGTTTCCCCACAGATGATTTCGAGAATATCGAAAATGCTGCAGAAGCAACTGTCTTCTCAAGCTGGGAATATGCCAACTCGTATCTTTCATATTTTGCACGTTCAAACTACAAAATCAACGAGAAGTATTTTTTCACTCTCAGCGGTCGCATTGACGGCTCTTCAAGATTTGGTGTTGACAACAGATACGGGTTCTTCCCTGCCGGGTCAGCAGGATGGATCCTGACACAGGAAGATTTCATGTCAGGGATTAAAGATGTCCTCAGCTATCTTAAGGTGAGAGCCAGTTACGGTTTAACGGGTAACTCCGGTATACCCGACTATGCTCACCTGGCCCTTTATACAGGTGTCAATTATGCCGGCAGAAGCGGCCTTGAGGCAACACAGCTTCAGAGCCGCGAGCTTGGCTGGGAAAACACGGCACAGGCAGACATCGGTCTCGACTTCGGTTTTTTCAGGAACAGGGTATCCGGTGAAATTGACTATTACCATAAGAAAACGACTGACCTGCTTCTCTATCGCACGCTGCCGTCGACTTCAGGATTCACGGGTGTATGGAGCAACGTCGGAGAACTTGAAAACAAGGGTATCGAATTCTCCATTCACTCCAATAATTTAACAGGTTCCTTTGTCTGGACAACCGACTTCAACATGTCTTTCAACAGGAACAAGATCATTGATATCAACGGTCCGGAGATAACACCCAATGGAATTAACTACGTTATTGAAGGAGAGCCCATCGGTGTTTTCAAACTTGTAAAATATGCCGGTGTTGATCCTGATAACGGTGATGCACTCTATTATCTCGGCCCGGATAACAATGAAACAACAAATAACTTCAACCTTGCTGAGCCTCAGATAGTAGGATCACCCAACCCTGACTTCACAGGTGGGTTTAACAACTACTTTGAATATATGGGTTTTGATCTGAATGCCCTTATAAGCTTTGTCTACGGCAATGAAATCTATAACGGAGCCGGCATCTATCAGTCCGCCAACGCTGCGTGGTTTGACAACCAGACTGTAGATCAGATGAACAGGTGGCAGAAGCCCGGTGACATTACCGACGTTCCGCAGGCTCGTCTGAATGAAAACAACGGGGTAAAAACAACAAGCAGGTACCTCTACGATGGCTCATACATCAGAATCAGAAGTGTCAACTTTGGCTACAGTTTGCCAAAATCGCTGACTTCAAGGATAAAGATGTCGTCCGTCAGGCTGTATGCAGGTGTGCAGAACCTCTACACATTTACAAATTACAAGGGATGGGACCCCGAGGTTAATTACACCGGCGTCGACCGTTCCACACAGAACACCAATATCATACAGGGATACGATTTCTATACTGCTCCGCAGGCAAGGACATATACCCTTGGTATAAACATGACTTTCTAACTCCAAACAGTAACGATCATGAAAAATATAATCATCAATACCAAAAAACTGTTGCTGCTGGTTCCGATATTCACGCTGCTCTTCTCCTGCACCGAGAAACTGGACCTTCAGCCCAAACAGTCCATTGATGCTGCCGTTGCTCTTACAACACCCGGGAACATTAAAGCAACTCTTGTCGGTGCTTACCTCGATGGCAGGAGCTCATCAATCTTCGGAACAGCATTCAATGAATTCAGTGAACTGTATGCATCCACCGGGGATATGCTCTTTCTCGGAACTTTCGAGGAACCTCGTGAGTTCATTCAGAAAGAGGCCACGGTTACCAACGCTTATGTTGAAAACGCATGGGTCCAGGCTTATAAGCTTATCAATACCTGTAACACTCTTCTGGATCCCGAAACTCTTGCCATTCTTGACGAAGAAGACAGTGATCTGGTTGAGGGGGAGGCCCGATTCTTAAGAGGATGGACCTACTTTGAACTCACAAGGTATTTCGGGTTGCCTTATGAAGCCGGTACTGCAAACAATCAGCCTGGCGTGCCGATTGTGCTCACTCCTACCAAGGATGTGGCCGATGCTGTCAATGTTCCGAGAAACACTGTTGCAGAGTGTTATGAACAGGCTCTGAATGACCTTACTGCTGCACGCGATCTGCTCCCGGAAGAGAACGACGTGTATGCCACATCCCTCGCTGCAAGGGCAATCATTGCCAGGATGCATCTGCAGATGGGCAATTACTCAGCCGCTGCTGCTGAAGCAAACAGCGTAATTCAAAGCGGGTTTTTCACCCTGACAAACACACCCCTTGAAGCGTTCAACAATAACAGTAATTCACCGGAGGACATCTTTGCATTTCAGAATACTGTTGCTTCAAATGACGCCTGGCTTGCTGTAATGTACGCTTCACTCAACGGAGCTGGCAGGGGCGATTATGAAATTCAGCAGGTGTTCCTCGACAGGTTTGATCCTGCTGACGAGCGTGGATTCTTCCAGGAGAATACGGAGTCGTTCTATACTATCGACAATATCACGATGATGTACTATAAAGGTGTTGGCACAATCGTCAACAGCAACGGGATAAACACCTCCAAATGGGGCGATTATTATACAAACATCCCGATGATAAGGCTGGCTGAAATGTACCTGATCAGAGCCGAAGCCAATTTTGAGGACCCCGGTGCCGATGTTGGCCCGAACACTCCGACGCAGGATATCAATATCATCCGTGAAAGGTCTAAGGCGCCGCTCTATGCCGGTCCTGTGACCAGGCAACAGATACGTGACGAGCGGTACTTTGAACTATGCTGGGAAGGTTTCCGTCTGCATGACCTGAAAAGGTGGAAGCAGAATATCGACGTCTATCCCTACGATGCCGGTAACCTTATACTTCCCATTCCTTTCAGGGAGCTGGAGGTAAATGACCTTCTCGTACAGAACGACTGGTATCTCACCGGCAAATAATACAGGTTAATATTTTTAAGAAAAGGAGGGTGGCTTGCGCTTCCCTCCTTTTTCATCATAGCATTTTCTGTTCCGGAACTCTTAATTCATAATTCTTAATTCTTAACTCTTCTTATTCATTGCCTTAAGCACTCTCTCCGGGGTGAATGGCACCCTGAAGAGCCTTGCTCCCGTGGCATCGAAGATGGCGTTGCCCACAGCCGCACCGACAGCAATAATGGCAGGCTCGCCTCCGCCCTGGGGAGCCTGGTCCTTCCTGTCCATGATTACGCATTCAAGCTTCGGAAGCCATGAGAACCTTGGTATTGGATAACTGTCAAAGTTCCTGTCCCGGATATTGCCTCCTTCAAACTTCAGCTCTTCGGTGAAGGTGTAGCCAAGTGCCATTGTCAGGCAGCCCTCCATCTGTATCAGGGCTCCCTGCGGATTGACACATAGACCCATATCCTGGGCGCATGCCAGCTTCAGTACCTTAACGATGCCTGTTTTTCTGTCTACCTCAACCTCCGCAATATGTGCCACCCAGGTGCCGGCATCGGTACCGCAGGCTATGCCGATTCCTCTTCCCGACGGAGCTTTCCCGGGGACATATCCGAATTTGTCGGCCACAGCTTTCAGGACACCTATCATCTTCTCATCCTTCAGGTTATTAAGCCTGAATTCAAGCGGGTCAATGCCTGCCGCTGATGCCATGATATCAATCTGGGTCTCGCGGGCAAAGGTGTTCGTGTTGTTGTTCGGAGCCCGCCATGCTCCGGTCCCGAACGGATGAACGGGATATTTCGACCGGTCCTCGCTGTAACTTGTAGTGCGGGCATTGGGCACATCATAGGTGGTTTCAGCGCCCCGGGTGCCGGCCAGGTAAACATGGTAATCCCAGAGCAGTATCTTTCCGTTCTTGTCTGTTCCCGACTTGACTTTAACCACCGAGACGGGATGGAAGGTGTCATAGAAGAACTCCTCATCGCGGGTCCATTGAACCATCACCGGTTTGCCTGTCATACGCGCCAGCCTGGCGGCCTCAACACCCTGCCTGTTTGAGCTCTTGCCACCAAAACCTCCTCCGACGAATGGCGTGATTACCCTCACATTCTCAAGACTCATTCCAAACTCCCTGACCAGACTGTCCTGCAAACCGAAGGGCGACTGTGTTGAAGCCCACACCGTAAGCTTATCTCCCTCCATGCGGGCAAGGGCTGTGTGGGGCTCTATAGGTGCATGGGCGAGATAAGGATCATGATACTCATGTTCGAAAAGCTTGTCGCACTGCCCGGGAGCGGCATCCATATCTCCTGCCGTCCGCACCACATTGACCCTGTACTCACCCTTGCTGATATAATCATAAATGGTTTCATCGCTGACTTTCATCTCATCATAGGAATATTCAGCGCCAATCCGGACCACAGCCATATCGGCAAGGTCACGGTTCTCACTCAGCACAGCTATGAAGTCGCCGTCACGGACAACCTTTACCCCTTCCATACTCTCCGCGGCTGATGTGTCGGCAGTGACCAGTTTAGCTCCGTGTGACGGTGGCCTCAGTATCCTGGCATGAAGCATGCCGGGCAGTTTCAGGTCGCCGGTATAAATTGCCTTGCCTGTTACCTTCTCACGGGCATCGCTGTGCTTATACGGCTTGCCAACATAGGTGTATCCTCGGTAATCTTCAGCCGGGGGTTTTACCTCCAGGTATTTCTCAAGCTTCTTTCCCTTTGCCAGCTCAGCGTAGCTTACATTTTTCGACGGGTCCCCGGTAACGGCAACTATACCGTCCCTGACCTCAAGTTGTGCGACCGGCACACCCAGTTTTTCCGAAGCCATTTCAACCAGGACGGCCCTGGCCTCCGCGGCCGCGGCTATCATGGCCGGACCGAAGACACGGGTGGTGAGGGAGCCCCAGGTGCCCTGATCATAGGGACAGAGATCGGTATCACCCATAACCATCCTTACCTTCTCAAGCGGCACATTAAGCTCATCTGCCATCATCTGCGGCAATGAGGTTATGACCCCCTGTCCCATCTCGATCTTTCCCGTGTAACAGCTCACGGTGCCGTCTTCCGCAATATGCAGGAAAGCATTGTAATCCTTTGTCAGTGTCCTCCGCTGTTCTGCAGGCAGCGCCATCAGGTCGAGTGCGCTCCATGGCTGGAAGAATATCACTATCCCGCCACCGAGGACCTTCAGAAAGTTTCTTCTTTTCATTCCCTGCGGGATTGCAGCGGTGGGTTCTTTAACATTCGGTTTTTTCATTTTGCAACTCCTCCTTTCATGACTTTTGAAGCATCTTCCACAGCATCGATGATGCGGGTATGTGCTCCGCACCTGCAGAGGTTATCCTCGAGGCCGGAGATTATCTGTGCACGGGTGGGGGCGGGATTTTTACCCAGCATGCCCACCGCCGTCACGATCATGCCCGGTGTGCAGAAGCCGCACTGCAGGGCATCATGGTCTATAAATGCCTGCTGCACGGGGTGAAGCTTGCCCTCTTGCTCAAGACCCTCGATTGTGACCACGCTTTTACCGGCCACATCGCTGACAGGTATCATACATGACCTGACGGGCTCATTGTCAATCAGCACGGTACAGGCCCCGCAGAACCCTATTCCGCATCCGTACTTGGTGCCGGTAAGGCCGAAATGATTCCTCAGGACCCAGAGCAGGATCTGGTTTGGATCAGTGACCAGTTCCGTCTCCTTGTTGTTAAGTTTGAACCGGATTGTCTCTTCCATCGTTTTTGATTATTTTTAGTTCATTCAGGTAATCTTCTCTCGTATCGATATCCCTAAGCACTGACGGATCATCCGTCTCTGCCTCATGAACATCATCAGGGTGCCTCGCCGCCAGCGTCCGGAGGCCCTCCTCCTCAGGCAGGGATAGAACCTCTGCACGGTATTTCAAGTCAACCACCAGCGGATGTCCCCTTTTACCGTTGCATGCAGGCATAACGATCCCTTTTCCGGACTCTTTCCAGGCTTTAATCACCCTTTTTATCTCCCGGGCACCTATCATTGGCTGGTCTCCCGGCATTATGAGTGCGGCATGGCAATCGTCCGGAAGGAATGCAAATCCGCACTGCACCGAGGAGAGCATTCCGCTTCTGAAGTTATCATTATGACCGTGTCGCACAGGATATCTGTCTATAGCCTTTATAATCTCATCCCGCTCCGCTCCCGTTATTACCAGCGTATCTGTCACACCCGCGGCCAGAACATTTTCAATAACCTGACCAATGACGGTTGTCCCGTTATAGGGCAGCAGCATCTTCGGTGAGCCCATTCTCCTTGACTCCCCGGCTGCCAGTACTATTGCCCGTATGCCAATCATATAGCTTTTCCCCAACTGTCATTTCTGCCCTCTCACCCGAATGAGCTGTGCTGCAATGCTTACAGCAATCTCTTCTATCGTTTTTGATCCGATATCCAGGCCGATAGGTGTGAATATTCCCTGCCACTGTTCTTCCGTAGCCCACCCTTTTGTGATGAACTCTTCATGCATTTTTGCCACCTTAACCTTGCTGCCCATCATGCCGACGTATGCTGCCGGTGATCCTATGCATGGCCTCAGGGCATCAGCGTCATGGCCATGGCCGCGCGTCACTATCACGATGAAGGTATCCTTATCCTTTGGAATCTCCCTCACCGCCTCACCTATATCCTTTACGATGATGTTATCTGCATCCGGCAGGTTAACGGGGTTGGCAAACTCTGCCCTGTCATCTATCACCGTGACCTCAAAACCAAGCAACCGCCCCTGGTGCGACACCGCCTTGCCTATGTGGCCTGCTCCGGCAATCACCAGTCGCGGAAGCGGGAAGAGCGGTTCCAGGAAGATCTTTGCCGAATGTTTCTCTCCCGGTACCGGAACGTCGATCTCCCTGTACCCTGCCCTGTTACCTGCCCTGAGGATGGCCTTGACCTCTTTCAGCAGGTCATAGTCCGCGCTGCAGGATATCGGGATCTCGTCTGTTCCGGTGGTCCAGCATCGTTTTATCATTACCTGGGCTTCATTCCAGGGAATGACTTTGGTGACGAGCACTCCCGGCTGTCCGTCCCTGATGCTCTGACCCATCTCCCTGAAGGCTGACAGATGGGCCAGCGGGTCGCTGTCAACAAGTATGGTAATTGTGCCTCCGCAGACAGCCTCTTCCGGATCTGAGGTCTCCTTGTCAAGGGAAAAGTGAAGCAGGGCCGATTCGCACCCCCCGGAGCAGTTGCGTGCATATTCAAGCACCCTGTGCTCTATTATTCCTCCGCCAACGGTTCCGGCTATCAGGCTGCCGTCAAGAAGCAGCGCCGAGCTCCCGGCTTTCTGGGGTGTTGAACCGCTGGTGCCTGTGACAGTGGCCAGTACTAGGCCCCGTCGGGGAGTATCCGGTTCTGTTATCTGGAAGTATATGTTTTTCATGGTTCTGAGCTCAAACAAATATAATAAACCTGATGGATTACGGTCATTTTTAGGGATGGAATTGCCGGGCAAATAGGTGCCATTAAGGATAATCCAAGCCGGCCAGAGGTGCGGCAGATATATTTGGACAAAATATTTTGAGGAATGGAAAATTGCATTAATTTTGCATCGCTTTTGGTGCGGTAGTTCAGTTTGGTTAGAATATCGGCCTGTCACGCCGAGGGTCGCGGGTTCGAGTCCCGTCCGCACCGCCTCAAGCTTAATAAACGACTGAAATTCAGTCGTTTATTTTTTTTGACGTATTACTTTAATTTTTTGCCCGTCCTGATATATTTCTGTTCTATGTAATTGCCCATCATAAAAAAAGAAATTCCATTCCCCATGCTTTTTGCCATCTTTCCAATTGCCTGAAATAATTACCATATTTAAGCGATATATGGTTGCAGGTCCATCACTTACATTATTCTTATATGATTGTTCAGTTACAAATTTTCCATCTTTCGAGAAATAGAACCATGTTCCAATCAAATCACAGCATTTATGACGATATCCTATGGATTTAATGGTTTGGTTTTTAAAATAATTAATGTCAAGATATAAGGAATCCGGCTGCTGTGGAATTCTTTTTACAATCTCATTAAGAGATGAAATGATTTTAGGATACCTTGAAGGTTCATACAACTCAAAGCCCGTCAATAAGTTATTCTTATAATAATAGAATGGTCCAGTTTCATTTTCAAACTCAAGAGTTTTATATCCTCCGGTCATTTGAATGTCTCCATTTCTTTCATAATCAGTAACTTTAATAAAATTTGAATCCTGTTTTGCAACACGGTAATATTTATAATTTTTACTTTCTGTAGAATTCCAATTCCTGTCAAAATATATTGTATCAATATTCTGACCATAACAATAATTAAACCCAATAAATAGGGTTAACAAAAGCATAAATATCTTTTTCATAGGGTATTAGTTGTTTTGTGCATGCCTTGCATGTAACGTTTGACGGTATGGGTTGTGGCGGCTAAATGACATGTTCCGGCTGAGTTAAACTGAATCAAATTACGTTTACAATACTCGGATTGAAAAAGAATACAGCCATGACCTACCCCGTTTGTTAGCAATCGTTTTAATTTATTAATCAGCACAATCATAAACCAATTTAGATTTTATCCTTTTATTGTTGGAAAATATGTCCAAACAATTAGTTTTCTTTATTACAGTGTCTCCAGTCTCAATCAAATCAAAGAATCCACTTTTTTCATTTATAAAGAATACATTAAATCTGGTTCCATTTTTTATATCTTGAAACTTCACAGTTTGATAGTTATGGTTATTCGAATCATTAAATTTCGAAATGACAATTGCTTCTAATTTAATTCCCTTCATGATATCTTTCTCTGAGCATAATGGACCTCTAAACACCCATCTATTCTTAGGTAATGCAAAAATTATTATTAGCAGCAAAATAAAGAATGATACAATAATCTTGAGTATTATATTGCCTTCTTTCATTTTTTTGATCTCAATGAATGTTAATTCGTCTATATTCGTACTAAAAGTAACCAAATTCGACCATTTACAGTTTTGTTACACACAATAGTAAATCGTTCATCGTAAGTCCAAATATAACTTTCCCATATCATAATTCCATCAAATATCCCACTTATCTGCTTCTTAGCGAAGGTGTTTCAATAAGACTCACATGTAAGGCTTCATACCCATATAGTCACTGTGACAACTCATCCGCATAACGTCCTGAATAGGAATTCCTTTTTGCAGACATATTAGATAATCATCATAAAACACATCCTTTAAAAGAGTCCTGGAAGGAATGGCAGTAGTCCTTATCTTATCTCAGGAATAAAGTATCTCTCTGGAAATTATTATTCATTTTTATCCTAATGCTGGAAAATAATTGCTGCATTGGAGCAAATAGTGGTTTTTACTGGAAATATTTTCCGCGCCAAAAAATATCTTAATGGAAATTAATTGCAAATTATAGCCTCTTGATGGAAAATATTATCTATTTTTGCATTTTAACAGTATTATTATGGAAAATATTTTACCTATACATCTTCAAGAGATAATTTTTAGTTCTTCTGACCAAAAAATCTCAAAGCAGATATCGAAACTTGAGAAAAATGGGAAGATCAGGAAAATTGCTCAACGATTATATTCTTCGAACCTTGTCGACAAACCTGAAGCAATAGTCCGGAGAAATTTATTTATCGTGCTTGGCAGACTTTATCCTGGCGCAATTCTAAGCCATCGCTCAGCTTTTGAATTTGAACCAACAAATGAAGGCCATATTTTCTTAACATATTCATATACAAAAAAAGTAAATCTGGCTGGTATCATCTTAAGGTTTCTTCAAGGGCAAAAAGCCTTACCAGGCGATAATCAAATCTCTGGCGGATTATTTGCATCCCAGAAAGCAAGAGCATTTTTAGAGAATTTGCAGCCTTCAAAAAATGTAAGTGGAAGTTCAAAGTGTTTGCCTATAACTACCATAGAAAGCAAATTAGAACAGATTATCAGGGTAAATGGGGAGAAAGAAATAAATAATATCCGGGACAGAGCCAGGGAGATTGCTTCTGAACTCAAAATGGAAAAAGAATTTGAAAGATTGAATAAAATAATAAGTGCTCTTTTAACCACACATACACCAAAGATATTATCATCTCCTATTGCTGTTGCCAGGGCATTTGGGTTTCCTTATGATCCAGCCAGAATTAAACTTTTTGAGGACCTCTTCAGAGCATTGAAGACAGGTGAATTCAAAAGCCGACCGGACAAAAATACAACTACCGAATCCTTCCGGAATTTTGCATTCTTTGAAAGTTATTTTTCCAATTATATTGAAGGAACTGTTTTTGAAATAGAAGAAGCCAGGAAGATAATAGATACAAATAAGCCATTACCGGCAAGAAATGAAGATAGCCACGATGTGCTGGGAACATACAGGATAGTGTCGAATAAGGATGAAATGTCAGTAACACCAGCTATAGCGGATGATCTGTTGCAGATTATCATGTACCGGCATAAAATTTTACTGGAAGCCAGGCCTGAAAAGAACCCTGGATTATTTAAGGATAGAAACAACCTGGCAGGTTCTACTTCATTTGTGGATTTTAATCTGGTTCGTGGCACTTTGCTACAATCATTTGATTTTCTTAATGCACTTGATCACCCTTTTGCTAAGGCTGCATTCATTATGTTCATATTGAGTGAAATCCATCCATTCCTGGATGGGAATGGGCGTATTGCCAGAATTATGATGAATTCAGAATTGGTAAAAGATGGCCAATCAAAGATTATTATACCTACCGTCTACCGTGATGATTATTTAGTGACACTTAGAAAATTGACAAGACAAAGCGATCCAAAACCTTATATTGCGATGTTGCAACGAGTACATGAATTTAGTGAAAACATATATGGTGACGATTATAATGTGATGTTGGATTACCTCAAGCAGTGCAATTCTTTCTTCGAACACACTGAAGCCAGGTTAAAGATTATCAAAAGATAAATGCATCTTAGATTCAGACCTGAAAATCCATCGCCGAGGGTCACGGGTCCGATCCCCTCCGCACCGCCTCAAACCCATCAGGATCAACTACTTGATGGATGTTATTGTTTTTTCTACGCAGATTCCGCCACAACGGCCGGAAAATCTGCCATAAAATATTTCCGGCGTTAACTGTCTATTTTATAATGGAGTGTCCACTGAACTTTGCGCAAAACCCCAATGGATGAAAAGAGATTGAACCAGCCCAGCTTCCGTTCACGATCATCGAAGTAGGTCCATTCATCAAGGAATTTGAAATTCTTACTCCAGCGTTCGAAATAACGGCTTTCAGGTACTCCGAATGCAAAAACCGCACCCCCGGTCATACCTAACTGTCGTTTGAACTTCCATTTCATCCATGGATTATTCATTTTATCTACCCAGTAACGATTTGTCACTTCACACACAATCTCAGCACTTCCAAAGATTTTCTGAAAAGTAGTGAACAGTTCCCGGACATCCGCCTCAGTCAGATACATTAAAACACCCTCAGCCAGAATCAGATATGGACCACCAGTTTTAACCTTTGACATCCATTCCGGATTTAGTATCGAATCCCCGATAAAGAAATGGCGTGAATTCTCCTCCATAAATCTTTTCCTGAGTTCAATGACTTCAGGGAAATCAATATCATACCATGTTAAAGTGCCATTATCTATGCGATAAAAACGTGTATCCAGGCCACAACCCAGGTTTATTACAGTCCCCCGGGGATTTTCTGAAAGGAAATCAGTGACATACCGGTCAAAGCGGCGGCTGCGCAATGCCATGGTAACAGCCAGTTTGGGATTGTAGCTGTCTTTGAGTATCTTTTTATGAATCGGATTATCTGATCCGGCAATTTCCTTTTTGATTATCTCAATCATGTCTACCGCTTTCGGGTCATTGATAATCGGATCTTCACTCAATGACTCCCGTGCCCTTGCATAAAGTGTGATGAGCATGGTTGACGACAGCTCGGATATTGAAAAATCTGGCGCTTTCATCTTATTTTCAGTTGCGGTCTTTTTGCCCGAAAGCATAGCGCGGGAAGGGGAAAATCTCGTTTACGGATTTCTCATATTTGTCATACTCCTCTTCAAAGATCCTTCTCAGCACAATCGTCTCCCCGTGAATGGAGATTTTAAACCCGATGTACAGAACCAGGGCGATAGAAAATGTCAGACCGGAATGAAAGATCATTGCCAGTGCTGGTATAATGAAAACAATTATTGAGGAGTAGATGGGATTCCTGCAGAGAGCAAAAGGCCCCGTGGTGATAAGGGTGCCGGGCTGGAAGAATTTTAAAAAATATCGGGCAGAATAAACCCAAAACACTAATCCCAACCCCAGCCAGGTTATGCCTGCAATCCGGAACAGAGGATAGTCAAGAAATCGCAAATCAAAGAACTCCGGATATTTAAACATGATTATTAATGAGAGAATAACGTATGGCAAACATATTATGGCCAGCCTCGGGCCGCATCCAAAAAGTGTCATTTTGCTTTTCATCTTTTCCAGTGCCACTGACCACGATCGGCCTGAACAAATTGACTTTTTCAGACCGCTGTTAAGTGCTTGTCTTTAAATTCAATACCTGATTCTCAATTTAAAGGGGCATAGGTGGTCAGGAAGTCCCCCGTCAGGCCAGGTCATTCCTCCGTACCAGGCTTCGGACAATAGCTGATCCAGACAATGTCCCTGTCGGTCAGGGATTTGTAAAAACTGGCATCAGTAATTGTAACGATTTCTCCGGAACAGTTGAATGTATGATAATTACCTCCTTCTGAACCCAGGGGCATGTCAGTGACAAGATAATCCTGGCCGTCGTAATTCTTGACCCATATCCGGCCGACGTAATCCAATGACTGATCATTAAGAGATCTGACAATAAGCTGATTCAGCCATGACAGGTTATTACCTATATCCGTAATACCGCAAGCATTGGCTTCAATGACTACCTTGCAGGGTACCTTGTAGCCCTCCTCCTGAAATTCACCCAGGTCGGTGCATGAAGAGGTGGCCAGGAAAACAAACGGCAAAATATATTTAAGTAATCTCATTTGCGTACGCCGAAGCAATATTGTTTTTAGACCTTATCAGCAATGCATGGTCTGCCAGTTTTCTGCATCGTCATCCTGCTGTGCCAGGCTTACTGATCTGGCGGTAAAATTATACAAAAAAACCGTTGATTCGTAAAGCTTGAAACAGATATTTCACCCGACTCAGAAGGCAAACCAGAGATCAACTGATTAATAGACATCCATGTCAATTGAGCTGCATTCCCACCCGGGAAATAATTCCGCAAGGCTGCCTCCTGACATGCGTAATGAAGCCCGATCGGGGCGATGTTCCGGGATTGGCTGTTCAGGAAGGTATTTGTATCAAAATGTAACCTGTAATGATATGCCTGGTTGTACCATGCCCTTACCAGGATGATCTGATGTACTTATAAGGGGCACAACCTTTAATGAAGTCTTGTTTTTGTCCTGGAATGCCATGTTATTTACCTTTGATACCCGAACAGCATCCACAATAGCCCAAATATCGACTGCTAGAGCACCGGTGGAGCCGACCAACATAATAGCCGCTCCGGCTGATCCGTCACCACCATCCTCCATATCAGCTTCTGAAATTCCGGATCCGACATAAAACAAAACCATTGCACCGGCAAAAGCACCGAGAAATGCCGCACCCCTGCCGCCTTCCCCAGCTATCATCTGGCCCAACCCGGGTACCAGAAATGATGTCAGGCCTGCAACTCCCGTATTGTATGGATCACCAACCTGAGGACGATACAGCCGGTAATTATACATCGTCTTGTTTACCTTGTACTGAGCGTTACTGACCGAAGTCAGAATTAACATACAGGCAAGAAGTATCAGATACTTTTTCATATTGTATAATTATTGGTTCGACACTTGAAGTACCATTCACAAAAGTTGGTGCACCAAAACCTGAATAACTCCGGGCATTCTTTTCAAGACAGACTTTCGGTGCGCCAAAAGATTACTTTATGTATAACATGATAAAACCAAAGCAACGGGTTGATGACCGGGACAGGTTCAGAAATGAAAAGTGAGTGTTACCCCGATGGTTGATGAAGCTTTGTACAACCCGCCTGGTCCGGTCACAGGATAGCTAATCAGACCCAGTTTCAGGTCCGGGCTCCCCAACGCCTCTTTAATATCTGATATCCTGCCACTTTGCACTGTAGTTCCAACAATACCCAAAGGTGTCAGAACTGCGCCCAGAGCAATAAATCCGGCCCCGAAAAATGCACCCATGGTTCCAGCCAAGGCTTCATATCCATCTATAGAGTCTTCTACAATAACCATTGAATTACTAAACATTACGATACCGCCGACCAACGAAGCCAATGCCAGCCCGGATATGACAAGATAGAGAGTCTGTCGTGACTGGCAATTGTGGAGAGCGCCCTCAAGCTCGCTTTTTGTAAGCTCATTAAGTGATTGTACTCCATAATCTTTGAAATACCATTGTCCGACCGTAATGTTACAGACAAGGATGACGAGAATTGACAGGAGGATTAACCTTTTCATTTCAGATTCGTTTACTGATTTAGAACACCTCAATTTAAAAGTTGTATCTAATTTCAACCTTTGTCTGATAACAGACTTTGCTCTGCGTCCCAATTGCTGTTCTCTGTGTGCCAGAACTGAAATTTCCCAAAGAAAAACTTCGGCCGATACCAGGGGGAGAAGCCTCCTCGCACTTTAAGACTGAGATTTAATATTTCCGCAAGGGAGGAAAGGCCAGTCAGGCTTCCTGCATCATTCCCTTAAGTCGGTGCAAATTGCCCGAATGGTCCGACACGGCAACAAAGAAAAAAGCCCTGAGCTGTTTCACTCAGGGCTTTTTCCTCAGCCTGTGATGCGCCTTCCTGCGCATAATACAATACTGTCATTCCATGCCGGGCTCCTGATTTTTATCCTTTTGAGGCCACCTGGGCAGCAGCGCTTCCCTGAAAAACATCAGGGCAAGAAGACATAACAGGACTATCACCACAAGAGGTGCCGGGGATATCCTGGCTACTATTCCACCTTGAAAAATGAGTCCGATAATTGTCGACGAGAAGAAAATAATTCCCACAACAGCTACTGTCTTTTTCATGAACGATCAGGTCAAAAGGTGTTTGAAAAACGGAGAATTTCCATTAAAACACTCCAACTACATTAAAGTTCATGAAAACAAATAAGAGACCGGAAAATTTCAGGCACCCTTTAGCCCTCCTCCAGGTTTTCACCCTGTTCAGAATGCAAACCCCGCTACGATGAACATCTGTTCCCTGTCGGGATTGAATATCAGTTGTCCGGTCACCGGAATGCTGAAGCGGTCGGTTATTTCAATCTCCTCAGAGACCTCCAGGCCCAGGTTGCAAACATTGAACAGTCCGTTTTCAGTGTGCCAGCCATTCCCGGCTCCCATGAAAACGCCAAAAAGATCAAATGAGAAGCCGGCCTCGAAATAGAGGTCGCCACCATAAGACCCTATGCCTCCTGCCTCGTTGATGACACAGTTTCCGCTCAGCCACACATGCTCCGATGAGTAGTCGAGGTTGACTTCAAAAGCATGACTGCCACTGGCAGCAGAATAATCAAAATAGAGCAGCTCAGGAAGGTAATAATCCTGCATCCCCAAAGTAAACCCTCCCGGAATTTCAAAAGCAAACCAGAGATCTACCTCTTCATAGCCATGCAGGTCAAATGTGCCCCAGGCCCCTGCAGTAAAAGAGCTACGGGAATACTCTATAGCAGGCTGGATATGCGGACCGCTGCCCTGTCTTGTTCCGCGCCAGATGTAGCCGCTGACCAGGTCTGTGCCGACTGACCACGGTGAAGGCTGGTCATTATCCTGAGCAGAAACGGGGTTACAAAACGATGATGCGGCAAGTAACAGGGACCCACATATTTTGGCGAAAGAACTGCTCATCGTTCAGAAACCTTTTCTCAACTGTATGTAAATTCTCTGAAAGTCATTTCCCTTTTCAAATGTCCCCTCATAATTTGCAGAAAATGATAACTTTTCCATGACCTGCCACCAGATACTCACTTCTCCCACATGCTGGAGAAGATCATTCCCGTTTTCAATAATCCTGTTGTTAACCAGCCTGTAACCGATCCCGGACTGGAACTTCCCTCCTGAAAAATCCTTTAAAAGGCTTAGTCCGGCAATCGACACATTAATATAACTTGTTTCAATGTAGTTGCCTGATGCTGTTGCCGAAAGATTCAGTCCCCCGATATTGCTGTAAGTATAATATCCGCTCAGGCTTCGTGAGGGGAAAGGATCACTTTTCAGAAACCTGTAACCTGCCCGCATGCCGAGAGCCATCTTCCCTGAGATCCGCCAGTTTCCGGATAACCTGTAGCCTTGTCTCATTCCCTCCTCCATGATCCTGTCAGTAAATGTTTTGTACGTTTCATAATAGATAACGTTCTTTCTGGCATCATAAGAGCCGCTTACCGAAAACCTGGATGACATTCTGTACGAAAGCGAAAGGTATAATCCTGAAAGATCGAATGTGGTCTCCGGGACATCATTGACTAGGCTGAAAAGGTCCAGTTCAACAGTACTAAAGAAATTCAGGTTCCTGATCAGGTTGTTGGAATGCTGAAAATAGATAAACCTCCTGTCGGTTTTGAAATCATTTGTCTGCTCAACATAGGCCACAGAACTTTCAGTGAATTGCCCGGAGTAATTTGTTCTGTAGGCAATGTAGGCGCCATACTGAAACAGGGTCGGATCAAAGCCGTAATTCTGATAATCAGGTCTGGATCCGGCAAGGAGGCCGAAGGCAAAGTTCTTTACAGATTTTTCAAACTGAATTCCATCAGTTGCACCCATGCTTGCTATACGGGGGTTAATCCTTCGTCCAAGGCTGAAGGTTGTCGATTCGTTCAGGTCATACCTGATTGACAGATTATATATTTTGAGAGCGCTGAAAAGGTCGTCCTGCACCTCCTCCCACTCTCCGGCTTTATGCCTGAATGAGGCATATGTTTCGAAGGAAAAACGTGATCCGCCAATTTCCCGGGCTTTAAGAGACAGTGTATACCTGAAACGCTGTATATCAGGCACGTCAGTGTCAGAAAAATCTGAATAGGAATTCAGGGAGATGCTTCCCCAAACCATCTGTTTTTTATCAGCTGCCTTGCGTTCAGGGTTTACAGAATCAGTTTTAATCCCGGGTTGCACAGAGGCAACAGCTGTGCCCGCCTCCGTAACCTGATCAGTTTCCGGCCTGTCCGCTTTGATCCTGGCAATAATAATATGGTCTACAGGCACAGGATGCTCAGATATCGCACTGCACAAACATGAAACGGATGATAAGCTGTTTACAATCAGGGCTGGTGCCAGGGTATCCCCTGCCGCGATATATAGCGTATCGCCGACAGATATGCCTTCACTTGACTTGAATCTTACATAAATGTTCTGTGAACTCACAAATGAAACCTTCCCAACCAGGTTCTCAGTCGCTGATTGTCCTTTTAACCCGATAAATAAGGAAAGGCCCCAAAGTATTAATGATACTTTTTTCATATCATCTTTTGTCGTCAGCCACACCTTTCGGATGGCAATTTAGACATGCTGGGCTTGAATATGAATATCCGTTTTCCCCTTCATGCTCGTTATCCATGGATGTCTTGTTATGCTCATGACATGTCAGGCATGTAAACTGGGAATAATCTGAAGGACTCGGATGACATTCAGTGCAGGATGACCATGTTCCCTTGTGTTTTCCCGAATAAATCGGGAATGACTGGCTGTCATGCTCCGTGAAAGAGGCCGGAACCCATCCGGGACTCAATGTATGACAGGTAGCACAGGTTGTAGGGAAGCCCATTGTTGAGTGTACCGGATTGGTTGTTGCCAAATAATCATCCTGATGGCATGAATAGCAATCCGGGTTGGCGTCAGAATAGTTGCCGGTGACGTGACAATCAGCGCATTCGGGAGTGGAGTGACCCTCAGTCAGCGCAAAGAAACTGTGGTCAAATCCTGCGCCGGTCCACTGAAAGGCGTTAACAGGATGGCATGCGGAACAGTCTTCCTGAAACCCTGCCTGCACATGGTTTGGCTGCGTGGTGGCTGTGTAATCCTGCCTGTGGCAGTCAATGCAATTAATACCGATAACATCAAACCTTACGGGATTTTCTGATATATGGCATTCGGCACAGTCAGCAGTACGATGAGCTCCCAGCAAAGGGAAACGGCTTAGCTGATGGATCCCCGTAATGTTGGTAACAAGCCAGCTGGCGGTTGAATGACACCTTGCACAATCCAACCCCACGGTTGACTGATGAATATCAGCATGGCAATCATTGCAGTCAGTCTTTGCTTCCTTGAATATCAGTGTCGGATGACAGAGTCTGCATTCTGTTTTTGTATGCTGCCCGGTGAGAGGTAATTTTGTCGAATTGTGATCAAACGAATAGATCGTTCTATCAAGATGCCAACCTTCCGGGCTATGGCATACTCCGCAGCTGAGCCTGAAATCCTCTCCGTGGGGATGACTTGCTTTCTGTCTGAGAAAAACGAAGAAGCAGCAGATTAGTACTAGTGACAGGATTCGCATCTGAAATCTTCAATTTTATACCTGATGTAAGTAACTGAGCCTTCGGTATGAGGTTTATGGCATTCCGCACACGGAACATTGACATGTTTCCCGTCGAGCCTGAAAGCTGCTTTATCGTGATCAAACCCTGAAGCCTTCCAGTTCTCCGTACCATGGCAGTCTTTGCAGTTGGTTGCACCGTTCTTCCCGAACTGCCCATAATGATTATCAATATGGCAGCTGGTACAGTTGACCGGTAATCCCGAAAATTTCTGCTGCACCGTTCCGCTGTGGTCGGGCCTGAAGTGACAGGCTCTGCATTTCTGGCTTTCATGTGCTCCTGTCAGGCTGTAGTTTGTCTTCGAATGATCAAAGGAAATATCAGACCACCGGTTCTCATTATGACAGAACCGGCAATCAGCCGCAGGATAATATTTTTCCTGGATAAAACCTTTGTGGAGGTCAGGGTGGCAGTCAGAACACCCTGTGCCGATCTCTCTGAAACTCCACTTTTCCTTTTTCCTATGACATTCGAAGCACGGAGTTGCGGAATGGGATCCCCTCAGGGGAAAGGGGCCGGCGTTATGCTGCGATACCGTATATGTGAAATAGTTAAACCCTTTTACAGTATGGCACTGCGAACAATCAGGCGAGATTCCGTTGCTGGCAAACTGGCCGCTATGATAATCTGCATGGCAATCAGTGCACCTGTCATGCTTGAGGGGGTCGGTGGTTTTACCCTTATGACAATCCTTGCACCCAACTTTAAGGTGTTTCTCCTCAAGTTTAAAATCCGTCTTGTTATGGTCAAACCTTGAGAGTCCTCCGGACACTGTAAGAAATGATTCCTCGGTATGGCACTGACGGCAGTTCTGGCCGAACTGGTTCTGATGGGGATCTTTGTGGCAGCTCGTACAGTTACTGAAAGAGAGGCCCCTGAACTCCTGGAACGGTTTGCCGTTAATTGTCTCTTTCCTGTGGCATTTCAGGCAATCGACGGTCTTATGCTTACCGATAAGCGGAAACCGCGAATTACTGTGGTTAAACTTCGAAGCCGGCTTGAATGAATCAGTACCATGGCAATCGAGACATGAGCCGGGCAGTGTCTGCTGATGATAGTCAGTATGGCAGCTCAGACACTTGGCGTCAAGGCCGAGATATGTATTCTTTTTTGACTTGAGTTTTTGATCTGAAATATACCCGGGGTTATGGCAATCAGGGCATTCCGCTGCTGCATGAGCTCCTGATAAAGTGAATCCGGTAAGAGAGTGGCTGAAATTTTCGGCATTGAACCATATGAGTTTAGCATCCTTTCCGTTATGTTCACTATGGCAGGTGAAACAGGAATTTTCTTTTACCTCCGCGGATGAATGATATCCTTTTCCGGAAGCTATTCTGGATTGGATCTCAGTATGACATGCAAGGCATTTTGCATCTGAGACCTTGTTTCCCAGAACATGACACCTGGTGCAGTTTGAGATGCCTTCGAGGCTGGAATGGGGATTTGACAAATCACCCGGCGAAAGCTGTGCCGGCATGTTCAGGTTTGTCAGGAGAAAAAGCAAAACAAAAATCCTGATTTGTGTTGTCCCATATTCCATAAAACAATCACTTTTATCAGAGCAAAACTCCATCCACCCAAAAAATCGGGGTTTATGTGTTTATTCAAAATTAATGTTTTAGAACTGTTTCCCCAAACTTCCTTGTGATTTTGATGCCTGCTTTCTCGAGAAACTGTACGGGAAGCTCTCCTCCGGCAAAAATATAGACCAGGTCATTCTCAAGTTTTACCGGTTCTCCTCCGTCTGCCGTCATAACGTGAACAGTCTCATCTTCTATCGAAACAAGACTGCTCTTCATCATAAGGTGAAGCTTACCTGCCTCAGCTGCCTCGTTGATTGCAATACTGTTTTTTGGCTTGATACGGTTGAACGCTTCATTCCTGTAAGAAAGGGTAACATTATTCTGATCGGCAAGAAGCAGGGCAGATTCTATTGCTGAATCACCGCCTCCCACAACAATAATATTTTTCCCGGAGATGTCTTCCGGTTCAAGCAATCTGTAGGCAACCTTCTCCTTTTCTTCGCCGGGGATATTAAGTTTTCGGGGCGTTCCGCGCCTTCCTATAGCAAGCAGAACGGCTGCTGCGGTAAAAGCCTCTCCCCTAATGGTTGTCACCTTAATTACATCACCCTCAGTAACTACAGACTCAACCTTTGAATTCTCATTAACCGTTATATTGTTCTGTCTAAGGGCTTTCTGCCACAGGTCAAGCAACTCTGACTTACTGGTCTCATACAATTTTACTTTCCCGTACAGGGGAAGGTCCATCGGTGAGGTCATAACAATTTTTTTCCTCGGGAATGAATAGACTGCCCCACCGAGTGTATCCTGGTCCATCAGCAGAAGATTCAGATTGTGTTTCCTGGCAGTCAGTGATCCTGAAATGCCTGCCGGCCCTGATCCTACTATAATGAGATCATATGCAGCGGTATGGTTCCTTCTTAAAGATTTAGCTATATTCTCGACCGCCTGCCGGCCCTGTTCCACCGCATTCCTTATCAGGCCCATACCGCCAAGTTCTCCGGCAATATAGATCCCGGGCACATTTGTCTCAAAGTTACTGTTGACATGCGGAAGTTCCACTCCTCGCTTTTCAGTCCCGATACGGAGCGTAATTGCCTCTGTGGGACAGGCATGAAAACAGGCACCGTGCCCGATACATTGTGAGGCATTTATGACTGTCGCCTTCCCGTTCCTGATTCCGATAATATCCTTTTCGGGACAGGCAGCGACACAGGCTCCGGTACCGATACAGGTATTAACGTCAATAAACGGGTGAAGTGAGACAGGTTCATGCAAGCCTTCCTCCTTTGCCTTATTAATTTTTGCCTCTACTATCCCGGATTCCTTACGCTTTTTGAAAAGATAGTACCAGACCACTGCTGCACAAAGGATGGCAACAAGTGAGTAAATGAATATTTTTTCCAGAAGCATCTCCATTGTTAAAATATCCATCTGTAACCAAACAAAATGGTTACCCCGACATGAATAACCATAATCAATAACATTATAAGGGCAAAAGGCAAATGAGCAACATGCCAGTATCTGAAAAGATTCTTCATTCGGTCAAGCCTCTCTATTCTCCTGCTCAGTCTGATATCTGTCTTTACAAGGGAAACTATCTTTCTGAAATCCTTCCCCTGCAGTTTATTCCTTTTCAATACATTGCTAACCGATTTAACAGCCTTGCGGTCATCTTTAAAGTTTCGTAACAGACTGACCAGTAAGTTTCGCGAGGGCGATTCAGTTTTCTTTTGCACTGACTCCGCTATCTCCCGGTAACTGACCTCATCGAGGCTGGAGGTGTTTCTTAAATTCTCCGTAAGGTTGGTTTTCATGGCGCGGACCTCGTTCAGGTCAAGTTCTCTGCCCTCAATAGACCTGGGTATCTGAAGGTAGATAAACCTGCCGGCAATTCCGCTGAGAAAAACAGCAACCATGCTCCAGAAACTGATCGCCACCAATCCTCCGAATTTGAAAGCGGTATGGAATAATATCAGTATCGGGCCAAGGGTGCACAGGAAAATATGAAACTCGAGCCAGTGTTTGACCAACCCCATCCTTGACATAAAACGGTATCTCTTTCTGGCCATGTAGCTGGTTACACCGATGATTATCAACAGAGAGCCAAAGATTCCGAGCCCGTGACCTGTAAAACCGCTTGGCTTCAGAATTTCGTGTTCCGGGCTGAACGGTCTCTCCTCAAGCCCTGTCCTGTAATATTCCAACCCGTTGATCAGAAGGAATATGAAGGCAAAACCAACGACCAGGACCATGAGGCCGAGAAATACTCTGTGAATTGTTTTTGGCATTTTTACTTACCCTAAAGTGTCTATGTCACTGCAAATATAGTCTACATTGCATTAACAGGACCTGTCAGAACCTCCCGCCAAGACGCAGGCTGAGGTTACGGTGGGGCTGAATGTCGCCGGGACGGCCCATGTATTCAGTGTTGGTGATGTTCTTCAATGCCACTGATACCTTCAAAGCATTGGTCAGCCTGTAACCAACATTCCCGTCCATGAGGAAATAAGCTGTATTATTCTCCAGCCAGTAATCATAGAAGCCCGGGAGTATCTCCTCCCTCGTCGCAGGATTCAGAAAGACGTCATCAATATTAAGTGTCTTCGATCTCGCATACATATCAACTCCGAATTCAATACGGTCAGACGAGACAGTCAAACCGAGCTTTGCTGTATGCTTTTTCCTGTATTTCAGGTAAATGTCAGTATTCTGATTGGTATACGAATTGTATTCCACGGGATAGATGTAAGTGTACCCGCCTGTTGCTGCGGCCATTATTTCGCCGAAAGATCTGCCCAGCATTATTTCCACCTCCCCGCCGTATATTCTCGACTGCTCAACGTTGGTTGCCTTGAAGCCAAGGTCTGACAGGCCTGAAACCGGATCCTGATGCACCCCGAAGATATATTCTATCATCTCCCTGTTCTGAGTGAAGAAGACTGCAAGGTCGCCCTGCCCCCGGAACTCTCCCATTTTGAAACCCTGCATCACCCCTATCTCGGAGCTCCATCCCGACTCCGCCTCAACAGCCGGGTTGGGAAAAACCTTCACCGACCCCAGGGTTGTGGTGGCATACTTCTCGGCGATGGATGGATAACGGTAACCCTGGCCGAAGGATGCTCTCAGGAAGGTGTAATCTGCTGCCTGCCAGTTAATGCCAGTCCTGAATACCGGCACCAGCTTGTCTTTTTCATCGTCGAGCATATTCTGCTCCACCCGTATCCCTGCGCTTACCTTCAGCCTGCTTACCGGCCTGACCTCCAGCTGTGTGAAACCGGCAATATTATTCCCTGTGTGATCACCGTAGAAATCAGATATCACGTTACTCCATGTCTCCGAGACACCTGCCGTAACATTCATGAAATCATTTATCCTGTAATAGAATAGATACTCTCCGTAGATTGAAACAGCGCTTGCATCATTATTTGTCCTGACAGGAAACCTGTTGGCAGTATACTGATATCTCATCCGGAAATCATGTTTTGTCCTTCCTGTTCCACCAAACGATATGAAAGGATCAGCAGTGAAAAAGTAACCGTGCAGGCTTGAGACAGTTGAGGTATCCTGCTTTAAAGCTCCCGTGGCGGCATCTTCCCACAGGATGAAGTCAGTTTTATATGTTGTTCCCCCGTTCAGGTTTAGCCCGTATTTGAGTCCGGCAGTTTTGCTGCTGTGATGCTTAAGCCGCAGGCTGATTCTTCCCAGGTTTTCGTCGTTGTATTTCCTGTAACCCCTGTCAGAGGTGAGGTTCACTCCGACACCGATATCGGTATTGCCGGATTTCCGGAGGTGCGAGAATGAGGCATTGCCGAAGAGCCTCGGGGTGTCCCACCACTTCCAATCTTCGTTCCGGGGAGCTCCGAATATGCCTCCTTCGACAAAGAAGGTGGTAAGCGGCACATTTGTTGCATCCGCTGTCCTGAAGTTTATGACACCGTTCAGGGCTGAGGAGCCATAGAGCACCGAGGATGCGCCCTTGATGACCTCTACCTGCGCAAGATTTTCAAGCGGCAGAAAACTCCACTTGATATTACCGGCATCGGCAGACATCATCGGCAATCCGTCTATCAGGGCCAGCACCCGGCTTCCGACCCCGTAGCTGAAACCGCTTCCCCCTCTTATTGAAGCCTGACCGTCGAGCACCTCGATACCCTGTGTTTTGGTAATGAGCTCCTGGGCATCAGTTATATGGGCACGGAAGAGGTATTCCGATTTTATCACCTCCATCGAGACTGTCAGCTCCGATCTTTTCTGTTCCATCCTGTCAGCGCTAACCACTATCTGGTCAATCAACTGCGCCTCAGGTTCCAGCATTACATTAATCTCCAGAGTCTCCCCGGCAGTGATATCGAGTATCTCCGTATGTGGCCTGTAGCCTACGTATTTGAATTCAATCGAAACCTTTCCGGGCGTGACTGCAAATGAGAAGAATCCGGTTTCATCAGTGCTGGTACCTGTTCCTCTGCCAAAGATGACATGAGCCCCGGGGAGAGGTTCTTTGCTCTGGCTGTCGTACACCTTGCCGGTGACCACGGTCTGGGCACTGACAATGCCAGGCAGAAGCATTATTGCCGCAGCCAGGAACAGAATAAAACGACGCATCATTTTGGCTTAAAGGTCATTCTGATGCTGGTGGGCGGCTGACCCGGGTAACTGAACGTGACCTTGAGGGATACTGAGGTGAGCTCGACTATATGTGTGGTGAGCGCAAAAGGCAGGTCAGGAGAGGTTATGGCCAGATTGGTCTCATTATCGACGAACATCCAGGTGCCTGAATATTGACCGAATGTCCCCGTACCGTCTTCATTGAACCTGGCATCGCCCTTGAAAAGGGCCAGCATCTCGCCCGGATCGCTTGCGTCAACACCGTTGGCAAGGAGGCTGTCACTGGTCCACGCATGTGACGTCAGAAGCGTAAATCGGTCAGAGGCTTTATCCTTGTCGCACGATGAGGCCATAACTATCACCAGCAGAATGAATAATGGCAGAAGTTTCTTTTTCGGAGTCATTTTTAGTTCTGTTGCGGTTTAAAACTGATACTATAACAAAGCTAACCTGAGTCAGTTCAATAACCAGTGCTGTGCCAAAGATAATAAACAGAAGCAAACAAGAGTAAAGGGGCAGATTCTTAACAGGCAGGCTGCCCGGATTTATTATTCAGTGCAATCAGATTCATTGCTGCGCTTTAATTAAGGTTACCGTAATCAAAGCAAAAACATTTCTTTTTACTATTTTTAGTCTTCCTTAAAAATGAACTTTAAAACTAATCATATGAGTGAAAAATATTCTGTCAGTCCGAACGGCGAGAAGTTCCCCCTTCCGAAGCCAGAGGATTATAAAGCTGAATTTGAGAACATTAAAAAGCGTGTCAAGGCTGAGCGGGCCAAAGGCCGCGAGATAGTGGTGGTGATGGGTGTCGGGTTCGTGGGGGCGGTCATGGCTGCCATCGTAGCCGATACCGTTGACAAGAAGGGCAAGCCTTCAAAGTTCGTGATCGGGATGCAGCGCCCCAGCGCACGCAGCTTCTGGAAGATACCGATGCTCAACCGCGGTATCTCTCCCGTCAAGGCGGAGGACCCCGAGGTGGATCCTATGATCGCCCGGTGCGTGAAGGACAAGAAAACACTGATGGCCACCTACACCTATGATGTGCTCAAGCTGGCAGATGTGGTTGTGGTTGACGTTCAGTGCGACTACATCAAGGAGGAGCTCGGGAACGTACGGGCAGGACAGACGGACATGGCCGCACTGGAGGCATCACTGGGAGTCATTGCAGAGCATATACCGGCTGACGCGCTGGTGCTCATTGAAACAACCGTTGCACCGGGGACCACTGAGCAAGTGGCCTACCCTATCATGAAAAAGGCATTCAGGAAGCGCGGTATTGAAACCGACCCCCTTCTGGCACACAGCTATGAGAGGGTGATGCCTGGCCGTAATTATGTTGCAAGCATACGCGACTTCTGGAGGGTGTGCAGCGGGATCAACGAGGAGGCAAAGAAACGCGTGGTAAAGTTCCTCACTGAGGTGCTGAACACGGAGAAATTCCCGCTCACCGTCATGGACAGGCCCATTGAATCAGAGACCGCCAAGATCGTCGAGAATAGCTACCGTGCCACCATCCTGGCATTTCTCGATGAGTGGAGCCTCTTTGCAGAACGCAACGGCGTCGACCTGGTGAAGGTTATCAAGGCTATAAAGATGAGGCCTACCCACAGCAACATGATCTTCCCGGGACCGGGCATTGGCGGGTACTGCCTGCCGAAAGACGGTGGACTGGGAGTATGGGCTTACAAGCATATCCTCGGCTTTGAAGATGACATCTTCAGGATCACCCCCATGGCCATAGATATCAATGACACACGAGGATTGCATGTGGGACAACTGACCCGCGATGCCCTGCGCAACATGGGCAAACCGATAGCTGCAGCCGACGTGCTGGTGCTGGGGGCAGCCTACCGTGAGGATGTGGGAGACACACGCTACAGCGGTTCGGAGATTGTCATACGCAAGCTGACAGAGATGGGCGCCGAGATAAGGGTGCATGACCCGTATGTGGAACACTGGTGGGAATTTGAACAGCAGGACACCTACCCGGCCGAGGGACAGAGCAAGGCGCAGTTCTTCCGCAACCAGGAGAAGCTGAAGGAGATAAGGATCGAGCAGAACCTGAACAAGGCTCTCAAGGGGGCTGAAGCAGTGATACTTGCAGTGCCTCATTCGGCCTATCTCGATCTTGACCCCGACAAGGTGGTGAAGACAATCGGCCAGCCGGCTGCAATAATAGACTGCTTCGGCATACTCACCGACGACAAGATACGCCGCTACTTCCAGCTCGGATGCGAGGTCAAGGGGCTGGGCCGCGGTCATATCCAGAGAATAAAAGAGGAGACTCGCAAGTCATAGTCTTTCCTGCATTATAAACACTAACCAAAACAGTGAATCATGACCAAGAAAGTGAACGAACTGTATGATGAATACCGCTCCGGACAGGTGAACCGGAGGGAGTTCATGAAGAGACTGGCCCTGGTGACAGGGGGCACAGCCGCAGCTGTGATAATCCTTCCCGGCTGCAACAGTGCAGCAGCTTCCGCACGAAAGTCAGGTACCGTCAACCTGATCAATGAGTTCATAACCTACCCGGCCGCCACAGGCGAGATGAGAGCTTACCTCTCTATGCCTGAGGGAAAGAAGAAACTGCCGGGAGTGATAGTCATCCATGAAAACAGGGGCCTTGTTCCGCACATCCAGGATGTGAACAGGAGGATGGCTATGGAAGGATTTATGTCCCTGGCGCCTGACGCTCTTTCACCTGTCGGCGGAACGCCGGAAGATCAGGATAAGGGACGTGAGATGTTCAGCCAGCTCAACCGCGAAGAGACCGTCAAGAATTTCGTGGCGGCAGTCAAATACCTCAAGACACACCCGCGCTCAACGGGCAAGGTAGGCTGCACGGGCTTCTGCTGGGGAGGCGCCATGACCAACCAGGTGGCGGTCAACGCACCTGACCTCGATGCCGCCGTGCCTTATTACGGCTCCACACCTGCCCCTGAGGATGTGCCGAAGATCAAGGCCAAGGTGATGGCCCACTATGCGGGTGACGATGAACGGATCAACTCAGGCATACCTGCTTTCGAGGAGGCATTGAAGAAGGCAGGCATAGAATATCAGATCTTCGTGTATGAAGGCACACAGCATGCCTTCAACAATGATACCAGCACCAGGTACAACAAGGAGGCTGCCGCCCTGGCATGGGGCAGGACTGTCGGATTCTTCAGGGAAAAGCTGGGAGGCTAACCCTCATCTCCCCATAAACGGGCCACTTCACTGACAAAAGGGGCGCAGTGATTGAAAAAATACCTGTACCCTTCGCACAGGTAATTTAATCCCGGTTCACCTGAAGGGGTGACTGCAAACCGGTTCTTGGGACACTCACCGTTGCACATGTCAAGCACCTCGCAGTCAAGGCAGTAGTGCGGAAGAGAGTTCCATTTAGCCTCCCCGAAGGCTTTCTGGCGGGGATGGTCAAGAAGGTCGGCAAGCGATGTTTCCGAAATGTTACCCAACCTGTGTTCCGGGTCGACATAGTGATCACACGTGTAGAAGTCGCCGTTCATCTCTACAACAGGGACCCCTCCGCATACAGGCTTGAAAATGCATAGCGTATGCTCCTGCCTGAATGCGGTACGCAGGGCCTCCTCAAAGATCTGTACCTTAAGCTTGCCGATATCCTCTGCGACCCATTCGTCAAATATCGCCGCCAGGAACCTGCCAAAATCCATTGGCCTGACGCTTGATGGTGTTGCCTGGCCGGAGCCCCTGCCAGCCTCCCTGACAAAGGGCAGAAAAGTTATGTATGATGCTCCTAGTTCCCTGAAGAACCGGTATACCTCAAGCGGTGCAGAGACGTTGTCATTGCTTACTACGCACAGGAACTCGTGAGGCACATTGTGCCTTTTGAGTATTTCAAGACCTCTCATCACCTCATCGAACGTTCCGCGACCGCCGCCACGGGTTCTGCTTATGTTATGATATCTCTCCGGTCCGTCAAGACTGATGCCAACGTAGAAATTCTCCCTGCTCAAAAACCTGCCCCAATCATCCGTAATCAGAGTGCCATTTGTCTGGATCCCGTTCCGGATTGCCCTTCCTGCCGGCAGATACGTTTCCTGAACAGTCACCACTTTTCTGAAAAAATTGAGTCCGGCCAGTGTCGGCTCTCCTCCGTGCCACGAGAAGAAAATTTCAGGTTCCGTTGTTGCCTCTATATGCCGGCGGATATATTTCTCAAGAATCTCATCGCTCATAAGGCCGCCCGGCACAGCTGCAACATCCTTCTTATCAAGGTAATAGCAGTAAGAGCAGTTCAGGTTGCACCTCGCGCCAACCGGCTTGACAAAGATCTGGAACTCACGATAGTCTGCGGCCATAATTGCTGGCAATATTGAATATCAATTACCTCAGTGAATATCTGTCAGTCAGAAATTCCGCCAGAAAACCGTATCCTGATTTCATGGCAACTGTGCATTTCTCACCCGTCATAAATTTCTTAAGGTTATCCGGCATTTCAGGTGGTCGTCCGATGAGGGGTTCAATAATATCTGCGAACTTTGCAGGGTGGGCTGTCTCCACAAAGATGCCCGATGATCCGGGATGCCCGGCGAGGTAGCTGTCAAGCCCCAGGCTGGCCACCGCCCCATGCGGATCAAGGATGTATCCCGACCTGTCATAAACATCGGTTATGTGCTGCCTGATATGGTCGTCATCAAACCAGTAACCCGAGACCTTTGATTGAATGGTGGCAAAATCATTTTCAAACAGTTGCCTGAGCCTTTCGAAGTTTCCCGGATTGCCCACATCCATTGCACTGGCTATCGTCTGAACGCTGACTGCCGGCGAATAAACCCCGCCGGCAAGGTAGTCAGGAACAACCTTATTTATGTTTGTCGCAGCCACCAGATGCTCTATGCTGAGACCTGACCTCCATGCCAGGGCCGCTGCCGTGATATTTCCGAAGTTGCCGCATGGAACTGACAGCACACTGCCGGCTCCGGCCCGGCCGATTGCCCAGAAGTAGTAAAAACTTTGTGGTATCAGCCGTGCAATGTTTATTGAATTGGCAGAGGTAAGCCTTATTGTGTCGCCCGTATCAAGCAGTGTCAGAGCGTTCTTAACCATTGCCTGGCAGTCGTCAAAGGTGCCTTCCACCTCCAGTGCCGTGATATTCTGTCCCAGTGTCGTCAGCTGGTTCTCCTGGAGCGTGCTGACCTTTCCGGAGGGATAGAGTATTACCACGTCAATCCCTTCCACTCCCAGGAAGCTGGAGGCAATTGCACCTCCCGTATCGCCTGAGGTTGCCACCAGCACTACCGTTTTTCTGTCGTCATGCGAGGCGAAGTACCTGAAGCAGCCTGACATGAACCTCGCACCGAAATCCTTGAAGGCGGCCGTGGGTCCGTGAAAAAGTTCCAGGACCTGCTTCCGTTCATCAACCTGCCTCATGACAACCGGAAAATCGAAGGCTTCCTCGCTGATGCGCCGCAGTTCGTCCGGCGGAATTTCATCACCGGTGTAGAGGGCGCCAACTTCAAAGGCTATCTCAGGAAGTGACATGTCAGGCAGGCGCCTGAAGAAATCATGGCCCATGACCGGGATCCTTTCCGGCATGAAGAGACCCATATCGGAAGAGATCCCGCGGATCACCGCATCCCTGAATCCGGCAGTAATTTCCGGGTTCTTCAGATTATAATAGCGCATGGCCTTCCGCGATATTTGCAGTTAACAGATTTCTGCACCTCTCAGTCCCACCGGTGAGAGGTACGCCTTAAAATGAATCCCGGCAGACATCATGACTTCCTGCATGCTATTCAGTACTGAATCTGCCACAGCTGATCCCCTGCAAAGGGCAAAGACCGACGGTCCCGACCCGGATATGCCAGCTCCCAGTGCACCGCTCCGGAGGGCACTCTTTTTTAGCTCGTCAAAGCCGGGTATGAGGCCGGCCCGTTTGGGTTCAGCAACAAAATCCTCGAGTGACCGGCTTATCAGTTCATAGTCTTCACGGTAGAGTCCCGCCACCAGTCCGCCTACATTGCCCCATTGCCTGACGGCCGTTCCCAGGGGCAGGTGGGTGTCAAGCAGGCCCCTCGACACCGATGTCTTTATCTCCATCTCCGGATGGATGATGACACAGAACAGCTCACGGGGCACGTTAAGCTGCACTATGTCAAGAGGCTCATAGCTGCGTACAAGGGTAATGCCGCCGTAAAGCGCCGGCGCAACATTGTCGGCATGCGGGGCGCCTGAAGCCAGCCTCTCCCCTTCCATGGCGAACCTGACCAGCTCAGTGACTGAGAAGATATTGTCCATCAGCAGGTTCCCGGCCAGCGCTGCGGCGGCCGAACTGGCTGCGCTCGATCCTATTCCGCTGCCCGGCATAATCCCTTTTTCGATAATTACCCTGAACCCTGCCTCCCTGCCGGACGCTGAGATCATCGCTTTCAGCACTGGGCCGACAACATTTTTTTCAGGATCGGTGCTCAGGGTGTCACAGCCAACTATTCCGGCAATCTCTATGGAACGCCTCGAGGTAAGTTCAACCTCCACAACGTCATATGGCTCATTCACCGCAAACCCGAGTACGTCAAAACCGCAGTTCAGGTTTGAAACTGTGGCGGGAGCCTTGACCCTTACTGTTCTTCCCATCGGTTCAGCTATTTATTTCATGGAGTATATCTGCAAAAATACCGTATGACATGACATCATTGCCTTTCCAGGTCATTTTTTTATCAATGCCTCAGGCAGTGACAATCTTATTTCTGTCAGGCAGGAAACATTAAAGCCCCGCATCCGTAAGACGGATTGTGGCACCGCAAACGGTTTTATTGCTATTTTTGCGGGTGCCCCAACTGGTCCCGGTGAAAAAGATCTGCATCAATATCATCCTCTCGCTTGTCATCCTTATTCCGTTAAGGGGGCAGACCCTGACGGACAGCAACCTGCCGATCGTTATCATAAGCACTGACGGTGGGCTCAACATCCTCGACGAACCCAAGGTGAAGGCGACCATGAAGATCATTGACAGGGGACCCGGGCAACGCAATTACGTCTCTGACCAGAACAACATCGCATACCTCAACTACAACGGCCGCATCGGCATTGAGATCAGGGGCTCATCTTCACAGGAATCGCCAAAGAAGAGCTACGGCTTCACCACCCGCATGGCTGACGACGTTACCAACAATAACGTCAGCCTGCTGGGAATGCCGGAGGAGAACGACTGGATCCTTGGCGGGATGGTATTTGACACAGCACTAATCCGTGATTATCTCTGTTCCAGCCTGTCGGGCATGATGGGCAATTATGCCTCACGGGCCGAATACTGCGAGGTGATCATTAATAATAAATATCACGGACTCTATATACTCCAGGAGAAACTCAAAGCCGATGATGAGCGGATTGACGTAACCAAAATCAAAACATCGGATAATTCGTTGCCGAACCTCTCCGGGGGATATATAACCAAGGCAGACAAAAAAACCGGGGGCGATATTATCGCGTGGACAATGTACTCATGGACCGGGGCCAACATCGATTATATTCATGAACTGCCGAAGCAGGAAGATGTAATAACCGCCCAGACGAACTATATAAAGAATGAATTCTTCAAGCTGGAAACAGCCGCGAAGAACGGTGATGTGTCGGTCGTCAGCGGATATCCGTCAGTCATCGATATACCCTCATTCATTGATTACATGATAATGAATGAGTTCGCATCCAATGCTGACGCCTACACATACAGCACCTATTTTCACAAAGACCGCAACGGGAAGCTAAGGGCCGGACCATTATGGGACCTCGACCTGACCTATGGCAATGACCTCTTCATGTGGTATCTTGACCGAAGCAAGACAAACGTATGGCAGTTTCAGTACGGGGGAAACGACGGCTCAACATTCTGGCGCGATCTCTTCTACAACCCGCAATTCCGGTGTTATCTCTCAAAGCGATGGAATGAACTTATTCTCCCGGGCCAGCCAATGTATCAATCATCCCTTGAGGCTTTCATCGATCAGACGGCAGAATTGATCTCCGAGGCTGCAACAAGGGATTACCAGCGATGGGGAAAGACAGGAAGCCATGCGCAGCGAATTTCAAACATCAAGTCATTCATAGCCGCACGCATTGCCTGGATGACCAGCAACCTCGGATCATACAGCACCTGCAGCAACGTGACTGTTCCGCAGCTGACGATCACCAAGATCATGTATCACCCCCAGACTACGACACAATTTCCCGATGGGGATGACCTGGAATTCCTCGAGATCAGAAACACCGGCAGCACTTCAGCCAACCTCAGCGGCGTCTATTTCCAGGGAACAGGGTTCGTTTACCAGTTCCCGGCAAATGCAACTCTGGGCGCCGGCCTGTGCGTCATAATAGCAAGCAATGCCACGGTATTCCAGTCGAAATACGGATTCGCACCCTATGGAGAATTTACCAGGCAGCTCTCCAACAGCGGTGAACAGCTTGTTCTCTCTGATGCATTCGGAAATGTCATCGATTTTGTGGAGTACGCAGATGCAAGCCCCTGGCCTGATGCTGACGGTAACGGTTCTTACCTCAAACTTGCGGAACTGACACTCGATAACAGCCTTCCTGAGAGCTGGATAGCCTCAAATGATATCATTTTGTCAGTTGAGACGCCATCTGCGGAAATAAAATTCTTAGTATACCCCAATCCCGCCAGGGAAATACTTAATGTGGAAGCAGACTCAGATATAAGCAGTATCAGCATCTACGACATAAGGGGAAGCCATCTGATGAATATCAGGTATGAAAGCAGCCGGTGTACCGTGGATGTCAGCAGCCTGGCTCCCGGCACCTATATCGTCAGGGTCTTTACTGCCGATGGCAGTCAGTCAGTCAAGTTCGTGAAAAAGTAAAGTGAGGCTGAAGCCTTCCTTTACCGGCAAACCCTCCCTGATCAAATTCCATAGTACAGAGTGAGGCTGTAGTTGGCTTTTACTGGCAAACCCTCCCTGATCAAATTCCATAGTACAGAGTGAGGCTGTAGTTGGCTTTTACTGGTAAACCCTTACGTAATCAACCTCCATCGTACGGGGAAATATTGTATCATCGATACCCATGGCACCGCCCCAGTTGCCACCCACGGCTACATTCAGCAGCAGGTGAAAACGTTTGTTGAAAGGCCATACCTTGTATCCGGTACCTTCATTCCTGAATGTAAAGATCAGGAGATCATCAACGTAGACCTTATACTCATTGCCCATCCACTCCAGGGCGTAAACATGGAATTCGGAATAGCAGGTCTGGATCCTCGCTTTTCCGCTCTTGTGGGTATTGATAGTGTGGTTATATGCCTCGGTATGGGCGGAAGCCACTATAATATTCGGATCGTACCCTACATTTTCCATAATGTCAATTTCTCCGCTTTTAGGCCAGTCGCCATACTCCCAGTCGGTTGGCAGCATCCATATTGCCGGCCACATCCCCCTGCCATCAGGGATTCTGGCCTTCACCTCTATTCTGCCATAGAGCCAGTCACCCTTGCCTTTGGTCCTGAGCCTGGCTGAGGTATAGCTGGATCCAGCGTAATCTTCCTTATGTGCAGTAATGTATAGGATACCATCTTTTACCTCGGCATTTTTCAGCCTTCCTGAGGTATAGTACTGTGCCTCATTATTACCCCATTTCCAGGCATTCCCCTCCGTATCGAAACCCCATTTAGAGGCATCAGGTAACCCGGTATAGTTGAATTCATCACTCCATACCAGGACCTTTTCAACGGTGCCCGGCTTCCCGGGTTTAAATTCCTGCGGTTCTTCCTTTGTGCATCCCTGAGACAGAAATGCAATCGTCATGAAAATCAATCCAAAAGGCATCATTTTCTTCATCCTGAAATCAAGGTTACTTAATAATAAACTCTGTGCGGAGGCCCTCGGCGGAATTCGGACCGACCCAGACATCAAACTCACCGGGTTCAACAACAGTCTCCCTGCCGTTGAAGAAGGCCAGGTCATCTGCGGAGAGCATGAACTCTACATCAGCCGTCTCACCCCTTTTCAGATGAAGGCGCCTGTAACCTTTAAGCTCTTTTACAGGACGGGTGATGCTGCCTACCCTGTCACGCACATATAACTGTACTATCTCATCGGCATCCCATTCGCCGCTGTTGGTCACCCTGGCCTTTACCGTCATTGATCCGGCGGCATCCATAGCCTGTGACGACAGGCTGAGGTCGCTGTAGATGAAAGTGGTATAGCTGAGTCCGAAGCCGAATGGCAGAAGTGGTTTGTAACCATAATCCATAAGCAATGATTTGTAACCCTCCGAAGCCTGGATGTAATCAACCGGGATGCTGTCCATGGGTATCCATGATTTGGGGAAGGCCGGTCTGCCTGTATTATTGTGATAGTAATAGAACGGTATCTGCCCTGATCCTTTTACAAAAGTGACCGGCAGCTTTCCTGATGGTGATTCCTTTCCAAAGATGAGGTCTGCCAGTGCCGGTCCTGCCATCGAACCTCCATGCCATGCATAGAGGAGAGCGTCAGCATCATTCATCTCGTTGCCAATGGCAAGGGGTCGTCCTGCCATCACAACCACAATAAGAGGCTTGCCTGTCTTTGACAGTTCAGATATAAGTTCGCTCTGTGCCCCGGGAAGATCAATTTCACCCCGCGAATGAGCCTCACCTGAAAGGATCCTCTCTTCGCCTGCAAAAAACAATATTGCGTCAGACTTTGCGGCGGCGGCTATGGCAGCTTTAAACTCTGATTTATTCTTATCTCGGCTGTACTTCAGGCCGCTGACATAATTGACTTTTTTCTCTCCGAGAACCTCCCTTATGGCTTGCAGAGGGGTGACGGAGTTCTCTCCACGGCCGTCAAAGCACCAGGTGCCGAGTTGTTCACGGGGTGCGTCAGCCAGGGGACCTATCACAGCCACCGAGGAGATATCCTCCCTCAGGGGCAACGCCTTGCCGTCATTCTTCAGCAGCACAGTGCTCTCCCTTGCCACTCTGCGGGCATGCTCAAGAAAGACCGGGTCCAGGATTTTCTTTTCCGCCTCAGGGTCGGTATAGGGATTTTCAAAGAGGCCAAGTTTATACTTTGCCCTGAGAATGTTCAATACTGCCCCGTCAATCTCCTCCTGCGTAATCTTTTTCTCTTCAAGCAGACTCTTAACATGGTCAAAATAGGCAGTTGTAGCCATCTCCATGTCAACCCCGGCCTTTATCGCCTTTGCAGCCGCATCCTTCGTATCGAAGGCATACCCGTGCTCAACCAGCTCTACCACAGAGCCCCAGTCGCTGACAACAAAACCGTCGAATTTCCACTCGTCACGCAGAATAGTCCGCAGGGTAAACTCATTTGCCGAAGCCGGTACTCCATTCAGGTCATTGAATGCAGACATAAATGAGAGAGCACCGGCATCCATTGCAGCCTTAAAGGGTTTAAGCACTACGTTTCTCAAAACCGGTTCTGAGATATAAGTTGTGTTATAATCACGACCCCCTTCAGAGAATCCGTATCCGACATAATGCTTGGCACAGGCTGCCAGTGCAGTAGGGTCGGTAAGGCTGTCGCCCTGTAAACCTTCAACCATTGCCGTGGCCATGGTTGAAACCAGGAAGGGATCTTCACCGCACCCTTCAGCTATCCTCCCCCAGCGGGGATCCCATGTGATGTCTATCATGGGAGCAAAAGACCATCTTATCCCCTGTGATGAGGCTTCAATGGCAGAAATGCGAAATGCCTCCTTTACTATCTCAGGATTCCATGAAGCTGCCATACCGAGAGGAATCGGGAAAATGGTGCGGAAACCGTGAATAACATCCCTTCCGATAATGAGGGGTATGCCAAGCCTGCTCTCCTCCATTGCAATGCGCTGTATCTCATTGACCTGCTGCGTTCCGAAGAAATTCAGCAGGGAACCGCATCTGCCTTCCCTTACCGCCTGTTTGAGATCTTCGGGATTACTGAAATAACCTATGTCAAGCTGCGACATCTGTCCGATCTTCTCATCCAGGGTCATCTGCGCAAGCATTTTTTCCGCTCTTGCCTCAGCATCATTACCGTCAGACGGGCCTGTATTGCACGACCAGGTCATTAATGAAAGGCAGACGAAAAGCACCGCCAGAATGCCCTTATGAGATTCATTAAAAGCCTTATAATGTTCTCCTGCTGACATTTGCATATTTTCCAGCACCGGTTTGTGTTCCCCTGGTTTGGTAGCTACCATGTAACTTTTTTAAGGCTTCAAACCTACGATTTGAAATTGTAAATGCCAAGCCATTCCGGTGCTATTCTGAAAATTTCGCTAATCCCATTGGCCATCATTTATTCTGAAAAAATAGCTAAATTAACAGTCTGTAAATTGAACCATGGCAAGAGCGCTGCTAATATTATTTCTTTCATTTCCACTCTGCATATACGCTCAGATCAAGAACACAGGCACTCCTAATATCAGGAATTATCCCAAATCGGAATACAATGCCGGCACTCAGAACTGGGCCATCAGCCAGGATGAAAACGGGTTCATATATTTTGCAAATAATGACGGACTTCTCTGTTTTAACGGAGTTGAGTGGGATCTGACCCGGATCTCCGCCAGTTCTCCCCTCAGAAGTATCCTGGTTGATAGCCGAAATACCCTTTATGCCGGGTTGATAAATGACTTCGGAATAATTTCCAGGGAGGAGAACAGGGCCTCTGTGTTCCATAGCCTTAAACATCTGGTACCGGAAGATTTCCGGGAATTTGATGATATCTGGCGTATCTATGAAGTTGACGGAGGTATATTTTTTCAGTGCCACAGTTACATCTTCCTCTATAAGGAGGAAAAAATTGAGGTTATCAGGCCAGGGAACCGTTTTCACTTTTCCTTCACGATTGATAACAGACTGATTGTTCAGGAACCAGGCATCGGGCTCTTTGAATATCGAAACGGGAGGATGGAACCACTGCCCTGGTGGCAGGAGAACCTAGGGCAGGAAATAAGTACCATACTGGAACCAGATGGCAATATAAAACTTATCGGAACATCTCATGATGGAATATATATTCTCGAAAACGGGCAACTGAAGGAATGGAATACCCCTGTCAGCCGGTATGTTAAGCAGAACAGGCTTTTTTGTGCCACCGTCCTTGCAGACAATTATTACGCTTTCGGGACAATACTTAACGGGCTGGTTATATCTGACAGGGAAGGCAATATTGTGCATATTCTCAACACAAGCGCCGGGATACAGAACAATACCGTGCTCAGTTTATACATGGACAGGGCTAAAAACCTGTGGCTGGGGCTCGATAACGGGATTGAGTATATTGAGACAAACTCTCCTCTGAGCTACATCGGAGCAAATAAGATAGGAACGGGCTACTGCTGTAAAGTCTTTAAAGGGAACCTGTACCTTGGCACAAACCAGGGTCTTTTTGTAACCCCGCTTGACAGCTTCTCATCCTCCGGCGATTTAAGGCTTGTGGAAAATACGGCAGGCCAGGTCTGGACGCTTGAAGAATTCGGAGGACAGTTGCTGTGCGGACATAACAAGGGTACTTTTATTGTCAATGGCACAACCGCTCAGAACATTTGTGACATAGAGGGCGCCTGGAAATTTATACCACTGAAAGACGATCCGGAACTGTTGATTGCAGGGCATTACCAGGGGCTGGTCCTGCTCAGGAAAACAGGCAATCAATGGAAGTTCTATAAGAAGGTAAAGGGTTTTGAAGAATCCAGCCGGTATCTCTTCCAGGATCAGGATGGGGATATATGGGTGGGCCATAGCGGTAAAGGTATCTTCAGACTGAAGCTTGACATGGATGAAGCCAGAGTAACAGAACTTGTCAGATACAATGAAAGTAACGGACTCCCTTCCGGAATTGGAAATATCCTCCTCAGGCATGGTGAAAAACTATTCGTGGCAACAGATCAGGGTAATTTTGAATATGACAGGGGCACCGACGCATTCGTGCCGTCAGCGGGAATAAAAGAGATATTCGGGGATGCCGGCAAGCTTAAGTCACTGGCTCCGGACAATAATGGCAACATATGGTTCATTGCCGATTCGGCCTCGGGGTATGTACGCAGGAATGAAGACATGACCTATACAAGAATAGTCACACCTTTCAGAAAGCTTAACCATAAGTTTGTTAACGAATTTGAGTTCATTTATCCATATGACGGCAAAAACACCTTTTTTGGCCTTGAAGATGGGTTTGCGCATTACACGCCACTGATCCCCAAGTCATACAATGAGAATTTCAAGGCGTTCATTACAGCAGTTGAACTGCCCTATATTGACTCCGTTCTTTATCTCAGGGCTGCTGAGGTAAATGAAGGTCATAAGTTTCCATACAAAAAGAACTCATTCAGGTTTCAGTTCGCCGCACCATTTTTTGAGAACGAAGTGCCTGTGGAATTCAGCTATATGCTGGAAGGCTTTTCAGATGAATGGTCTGACTGGTCAACTGACAGGTATAAGGATTTTACCTCACTTCGCGAAGGCAGCTATACAATCAGGCTTAAATCAAGGAATATTTACAATGTGGAGAGTGACCCTGCAGCCTTCTCCTTTAAGATAAGGCCCCCCTGGCAAAGGTCGCCGGCAGCCTGGCTCATTTACCTGGCACTTGTCATCGGAGCAATGTTTCTGGCAGCCAGGTATCTCATGTATCGGCTCAGGCAGTCGCTCCGCAGACAGGAGGAAGAGCATATCAGGGAGATGGAAGAGAGGGAGGACAAATATGAGCGCGATGCACTGATTGCTGAACGGGAGATCATCAGATTGCGTAACGAGACATTGCAGAATGAGATGCTATTCAGGGATAAGGAGCTTGCAAATCAGACAATGGTTATTATAAACAAGAATAAGTTCCTGAAAAAGGTTAATGAAGATCTGAGCAATATCCAGGATTTTATTGTAAACGATGCGGCAAGGGCAAAGATACTGGGACTGAAAAAGCTTATCAGGAAAGAGACAGACATCAAACTGCAGAATAAAATCTTTGACTCTTACTTCGATGAAGCAAATGAAGAATTATTCAGGCGATTGAAAGGAAAATATCCGGATCTGACCCCGTATGACTTAAGGATATGTGCGTTCATCAGGATGAACATTTCCACAAAGGAAATCGCAACTATCCTTAATATTTCATACAGGGGAGCTGAAGTCAGCCGTTACCGTCTGCGAAAGAAAATGAATCTTCCCAGGGAAATCAACCTGGCATCTCACCTTGCCGGCATTTAATTATTGCATTCGGACACGGCTTGCGAGCAATGGCTTTTACTATTTCAATTAATACCTTTTACAGTTTTCAGGTGTACAGATAACCAATAAAGACAGGGCTTTTACAGCTTGCCTGTAGTGTTTTTGAAGTGTGAGCCATCATCCTATGCCGTGTTTTAGTAGTGCTTGCTTCTCCGGAATGAACAATTTAATTGATCGAAATTACATGGCCATAACAGTTGAAATGATAAGAATTCAATAATAACATCTAACAGATAACCCTATGAAAATTCTAACCTGGTTTTTAATTCTTGCTTTGATTTCTGCAGAAGCAATTGCTCAGGATATTGCAGCGCAGGGCAAATCAGCTTTTCCTGCCGGTGCTCCGGGCGCACAGGAAGTAAAAGTCGTCAATTATGAAAACGGAGTGAAACTGGTTGTCGACGGGAAGGATTTCATGATAAATGGAATGAACTGGGATTACTTCCCTATTGGCACCAATTTTTCCTACAGTCTCTGGAATCAGTCTGATGCATTTATCAAGGCTGCCCTTGACCAGGAGATGTCGTTTCTCCGTAACATGGGTGTAAACGTGATTCGGCAGTACACGGGAATCCAGCCAAAATGGATAGAGTATATCTACCGTAATTATGGTATATACACTATGCTTAACCATTCATTCGGCCGTTACGGACTTACCCTGGGCAGCCAGTGGGTGGCAAATACCGAGTATTCTGATCCGAGAGTGCGCGAGTTGCTCCTGAAAGAGGTGACCGCCATGGTCGATGAGTTTAAGGGAACACCCGGACTGTTAATGTACCTTCTCGGAAATGAAAACAATTACGGTCTTTTCTGGGAAGGCGCTGAGACCGAGGATATCCCTATGGAGGACAGGAAATCAACAACCCGGGCCATCTCAATGTACAAGCTGTTTAACGAAGCAGCAAACGCCATAAAGGACATAGATTCCTCCGTCCCTGTTGCAATGTGCAACGGGGATTTGCTTTTCCTCGAAATCATTGCGGAGGAGTGTAAGGACGTTGACATCTTCGGCGTGAATATTTACAGGGGTGTATCCTTCGGCGACGCATTTGAGAGAGTAAAAAATGAGTATGGAAAACCGGTAATGTTCACCGAGTTCGGTGCCGACGCCTTTAATGCCCGTGATAATGAAGAAGACCAGTATTCACAGGCATATTATATGGTAGGCAACTGGAAGGAGATTTATGAAAACGCTGCCGGACTTGGCAAGGCAGAAAACAGCATTGGAGGTTTTACCTTCCAGTTCAGTGATGGATGGTGGAAGTTCGGGCAGACCAAAAACCTTGATATTCATGACAATAATGCATCATGGTCCAATGGCGGATACCTGCAGGATTATCTTGCCGGTGAGAATAACATGAATGAGGAATGGTTCGGGATATGTGCCAAGGGCCCAACCAACATTAACGGACTTTATCAGCTCTATCCGCGTGCAGCGTATTATGCGTTGATTGAGGCTCATAAGTTTAATCCCTATGATGAAGGGGTCACCTCCTCAAGTGTTGCCGCCCATTTTGCCACGATCGATTTAACGGATGCAATACTGAAAGCCAGGGGCGATAAGGCGGCACTGGTCGGAGAGAAGGTTCAGAAGGTGCGCTTAAGCAGCGTGCGGGCAGAGTTAACAACTTACAGCACAGGAGGTTACTTGATATCGACACCAGATGAACCTGTGGAGGGTGAACAGAAGTATCCTGACCAGCTTGGATTCGATCATATGGAGTCTTTTTACGTGGGTGTCCAGGCGCAACCAACCCAGAGTGTTCGTGCAAACGTCTCCTTTAATATTCTCGGAAACGTTGCGGATAACCCTATCGATGAGATTTTCTATGAGAACAGGGGCCGGACTGAGGAGGTCAACACTGACAACGGCAACCTGACGCTGGCCTCCCTGAACAGGATACAGGTCTATAATGCTGATATCACATGGAACAGCAAAATGTTTAACATGACCAGTTTCTTTCGTACTGGACACTATCACTGGGGATATGAGGGAGACTTCTTTGGCCTTTACCCTGAAGCAAATTACGGTCCGAACATAGATATCTACAACGGTCAGGCCCCGTTCGGGGTTGAGTTTGAAGGAAAGAAGTTCATGAATGGACTTAAGGTGGCTTTCGGTCCTGAACTGTGGTGGGGTGCCAACCCTGCTGTTATCGTCAAGTACAGCCGCAAAATAGGAACTGTAGACATTACAGGTATATTCCATGAGGATCTTGACGAACAGGGAGAGGCAGTCAGCTCGTTCGCCATCCCATCGCCCCCGACCCGCAGGGCTACATTGCAGCTGAAAAGAACCTTCGGGAAGCTTGGTGTTGAACTGGGCGGCATATGGGCCGGACAACCCAGGATCGGGGAAACGTTCCAGCTTACTGACGGTGAGGAGGGCAATTATACCGTATACGAAGACAAGATAACCTCCAACGATACCTGGGGAGGTAAAATGAAGCTGACATTCACCGCAGGCCCTGTCAGGTGGTACGCCCAGGGGGCTGCCATGGGATTGGTGGCAGGCGGTGGCGCAGATTACACCAAAACCTATACGGGATGGAGACTTAAAGACAGCGGAAGCGGTAACCAGTATAACTTCCTGACTGGTTTTGCCTATACGATCGGCAATTTGCAGATAGCTCCGAACTTCCTCTGGCAAAAACCGATTATCGACCCCATGCCGGCAGACGTGCCTGCTCCCGGCAGATCCAGAAATATCCTGGATGATCCTTTTGCAGTAAGGCAGAACAGGGAAACCGTTGCAGGAGAGCTGCTGTTTACCTGGGACCCGACACCGGGCACCTGGATGTATGAATGGGATAATGATGAAGCAGAAGATGCTCCTTTTGCCATTAGTGCAGGAGTGGTCTATCGCCATCATACCACCACACAGGATGCCGCAATCGGTATTACCGGTGACGGACGTACAACATTCGCATTTCCTGGCGCTCCCCCGGCAAGGGATTTATGGGAGGCCAACGCCCGCATAGTTTCCAGGATCAGTCCCGAGTTCGGTCTCATTGCCAACCTTCTGGCAGGAGATGGTGAATCGAACGGTAGCGACGAACGGCTGATCCGTCGCTATGGCGGCGATATCAGGCTGATATACAAGCATGCCAAACTTGTATCAATGGTTAAGGTCAATGACTGGGGCCCCTATGACTATCACCGCGACTTCAACCTCACTTATCCGCTGCAGGTCAAAATTGACCTTTCGACCACGGTCTCAAAACCTAAGTGGGTTGATCTTCCTGAAACAAGGATAGGCATACGCTTCACGAACAGGACACTGGACCAGTATTCTCCACGCTATTGTCCCACCAAAACCATGGATGCCAACGGTGATTATGTATGTGACCCGACGGCACCCGGTTATCCTGATGGAAATGAATGGGAGATCAGAACCTATATACATTTCAACATAGGCTTGTAGCAAATGCAACCAGACAGGAAGATGAAATCCGCACTTTATCAATACAGCATTACGCACAAGCAAAACATCATTAAGATGCGGGCTCCGTCTTACCTGTTAAATCAAAATTCAATCAAGATGAAAAATAGAAAATATACATATTCTGCAATTGCCATTCTGTCGGCAATTATTCTCATATGGTCAATAGGCTGTACAAGAGATTTTGATGAACTGGAACTGGCGACATTCCCAACCACACCGGAGGTATTTATCGACGGTTTCAGCCAGGGATTGAACTATGCAGCCTTTGGTGGCAGCAAGGTTACTGCTTTCGATGTTGACACGGATGTGAGATACGAAGGTTCTGCATCAATGAAGATTGAGATACCTGACGCGGGAGACCCTATGGGAGCATATGCCGGTGGCGTTTACTATACAAACATGGGACGAGACCTTACCGGTTATACTGCACTTACCTTCTGGGCAAAAGCATCAAAATCCGCCACAATAGCACTTGTTGGTTTCGGCAATGATCTCGGAGAATCGGAATACCTCGTTTCACTCAGAGATGTTGCGGTAAACACCAACTGGCAGAAATACATCATCCCGATACCCGATGCTTCAAAACTGACGCAGGAAAGAGGTATGTTCTACTTTTCCGAAGGTCCTGAAGACGGAAGGGGTTATACTATCTGGTTTGACGAAGTGAAGTTTGAAAACCTTGGCACCATAGCCCATAAAAAACCCATGATTCTTAACGGAGAGGATAATGTCGAATCCGCGGTAAACGGACTGAAGTTTCCGGTAACCGGATTAAGCGTCTCCTTCAATATGCCAACCGGCATTGACCAGTCAGTCATTGCTGCACCTGCTTACTTTGTGTTTTCCTCATCAAACAGCGGTGTGGCAACAGTTGATACCCAGGGCTGGGTAACGGTTCTGAGTGAAGGCACCGCTGTCATCTCCGCCACTCTTGGAGGTGCAGATGCTGACGGTTCATTAACTGTTCAGTCATCGGGCGATTTTACTCATGCACCTGCTCCGACAGCAGAACCTGAGAAGGTGATTTCAATTTTCAGCAACGCCTACACAAATGTGCCGGTCGATTTTTACAATGGATACTGGCAGCCATACCAGACAACAACATCAGCAGACTTTACAGTAAATGATGATGATGTACTGGTCTATGCCAATTTCAACTTCGTCGGCATCCAGTTTACCACACCGACAATTAATGCAACGGACATGACACACCTGCATATGGATGTGTGGATACCAAATGCTGTAAGTTCTTCAGATAAGTTGTCAGTCAAACTGGTTGATATGGGATCTGACGGTACATTGGACGGCAACGATCCTTCAATCACATATGAAGTTCCCGGGCCCCTGGTCTCCCAAAGCTGGATCAGCGTGAACATCAGCCTGTCAGGCTTATCAAGCAAGAGCAGGCTGGCTCAGATAATTCTCGAGAACATGGGAACACAGTTGTCAGGCTTCTATCTTGACAACATCTATCTATACGGTAACGGAGGTGCTTCAGGAACAATGCCGGAGGTAGCTGCACCAACACCACCGGCAAGAGACGGTGCTGACGTGATTTCCATCTACGGTGATGTCTACACGAACCTGCCGGGAACCGATTATCCGTTCTGGGGACAGGCTACAGTGGTTTCCGACGTGGCAATAGAAGGAAACAACACCCTGAAGTTTGCGGGTCTGAATTTCCAGGGTATTCAGCTGGCAGCCAGCCAGAATGTAACGGCGATGCAATATCTGCATCTCGACTACTGGACAGCAAACTCAACTGCCCTCAAGGTGTTTTTAATAAGCCCCGGCCCGGTTGAAAAGGCTTATACCCTGACTGTGCCGACAACCGGCTGGTCAAGCGTTGATATACCACTGTCAAGCTTTCCACCGGTGGATCTGGCAAATATCATTCAGTTTAAATTCGAGGGAAATGGTGATATATACCTGGACAATATATATTTCTACAAAACCGGAGGAGGAACAACCGGACAGCCAACCGCTGCAGCACCCATACCACCGGTACGAGACGCTGCTGATGTGATTTCATTGTTCAGCAATGCCTATGCCAATAAGACTGTTGACGCCTGGTCGGCAGTATGGGATGACTCTGACGTTGCAGATCTGCAGGTTGCGGGTGATGACGTGAAAAGATACACTTTCACGAATTTTGCCGGGATTGATTTCAGCAATCATAAATTTGATGCCTCGGCAATGACGCGTTTCCATATGGATATCTGGACGCCCAATGAAGTACAGGATAAGTCACTTACGGTGAAACTGGTTGATTTCGGAGGCGGTACCCAGGAAGCTACGAATTCCATTCTTACAATTGTCCATACGAGCAGTGGCGGTATACCTGCCCTGGCAACAGGTGCATGGGTGTCTGTTGACGTACCTTTGACGGCTTTTACAGGCAACATTACAAGGTCAGATCTCGCGCAGATAGTCCTTTCATGCAACCTGAACACTGTTTATATTGACAACCTCTATTTCTATAAAACCAGTGGTGGGACCGGCACGGAACCGGTCGCAGCAGCCCCTACACCGCCGGCAAGAACTGCAACCAATGTGATTTCACTCTTCAGCGGTGCTTATGCAAATGTAACTGTGGATACATGGAAGACCGACTGGTCAGCGGCAAGCTATCAGGAGGTAACCGTTGCCGGAGATCCGACGAAGAAATATTCAACTCTTGACTATGTAGGGATAGAGACAGTGTCTGCTCCCATTGATGCAACAGGCATGACCCATGTTCATCTTGATGTCTGGTCAGCCGATTTCACCAGTTTCGGTGTCAAGCTGGTTGACTTCGGAGCTAACGGGGTGTTCGGGGGAGGTGACGACGTGGAGCAACAGGTCAACTACGCATCACCTGTGAAGGGTGAATGGGTGAGCTATAACATCCCTCTCAGTGATTTCACGAACCTGACAACCAAGGCTCACCTGGCACAGTATATCCTTGTCGGTCAGCCATCGGGAGCAACAACCATCTGGGTCGACAATTTCTATTTTTACAATAACGCAGGCAGTACCGCCACGGAACCGGTTGCAGCAGCCCCGACACCTCCGGCAAGAGATGCCGCCAAAGTGATTTCAATGTTCAGCGGTGCCTACACCAATGTGGCTGTAGATACATGGAGGACCGGCTGGTCAGCGGCCACCTATGAAGAGGTAACCGTTGCCGGAAATCCGACGAAGAAATATTCGGCGCTGGATTTTGTAGGAATAGAGACAGTGACTGCTCCAATAAATGCAACAACCATGACCCATGTTCATCTTGATGTCTGGTCAGCCGACATCACCAATTTCGGTTTCAAGCTGGTTGACTTCGGGGCAAACGGGGTCTTCGGGGGAGGTGACGATGTGGAGCAACAGGTAAACTACGCCTCACCTGCCAAGGGTGAATGGGTGAGCTATAACATCCCGCTGAGTGATTTCACAAACCTGACAACCAGGGCCCACCTGGCACAGTATATCCTTGTCGGTCAGCCAGCAGGAGCAAATACAATATGGATTGACAATATCTATTTTTATAATGACGGGGGAAGCGGTGGCCCAACCGGACCGGCCGCAGCCGCACCCACGCCGCCTGCACGGAATGCCGCTAATGTGGTTTCGATTTACAGTGATGCCTATACTCCCATCACCATTACTAATTTCGACGCCGGATGGTGCGGAGGTTCTGCAGTTACACAAGTTCAGGTAGCTGGAAATAATACCCTGAAGAAGAATGCAGGAATAGACTGTCAGGGCATAGACTTTTCTGCCAACAGGCAGGATCTGTCTACATTCACACATATCCATTTCGATCTGTACACTGATGACACAAACCTGACAGGGGATGTATTCAATGTAAAACTGGTGGATTTTGCAGGTGGCACCGGCGAAGCTTCTGCACTGGAGGTTAATATCAATACAGGAACATCACCGGCAATAGTTGCAGGCACCTGGGTTTCTGTGGATATCAGTATTACCTCCCTGGGAGGGGTTGTCACGGGTAACCTGACGAGAAGCAATGTTGCTCAGATTGGAATAACAACTGCCAACCTGACCAATGTGTGGTACGATAATATTTACCTCTGGAAATAATATTAATTGGCTGGGGTTTTGGTTTTCCTGAAAACTGAAACCTCAGCCTGATTAAGAAACAAGAGTCTGTAATCAAGATAAAATCAAAGAATATGAAACCTGTAATTTCAGAATATATCAAAGGCACCCTGGTCCTGGCACTCCTCTTTATTCTGGGCGGATGTGAGAATAATACGGGACTTGAAGATCGCAACTATCAGCTTGTCTGGCAGGATGAGTTCGAAACCGATGGAGCCCCGGACGACACAAAGTGGGCTTATGACCTCGGTGGCGGAGGCTGGGGCAACAATGAACTGCAAACCTATACGGATGATCCTCAGAATGTGTTTGTTGAGGGTGGAAATCTTAAAATTACCGCAGTCAATAACGGAGGTTCCTATACTTCGGCAAGGATTAAAACGCAGGGGTTATTTGATCAGGCCTACGGTCGTTTTGAAGCACGTATTAAATTGCCATGGGGACCAGGTATATGGCCCGCATTCTGGATGCTGGGCTCCAATATTGAGACTGTACCGTGGCCTCAGTGCGGTGAGATTGATATAATGGAATACCGGGGGCAGCAACCAACCCTTATATATGGCAGCGTCCACGGACCCGGATACTCCGGCGGTGCAGCCATAACAAAAGGCTATGCCCTTGAAAACAGCAGGTTCGATGTTGATTATCACATCTTTGCCATAGAATGGGGCGATGGTTTTATACAGTATTTTGTAGATGACGTACTTTATCAGGAGATCAATCCGGCTGACGTCACGGGCGAATGGGTATACGATCATCCTTTCTTTATGATACTGAATGTGGCTGTGGGAGGAAACTTTGTGGGATTCCCGACACCCGACACCCCGTTCCCGCAGACAATGTACGTTGACTGGGTAAGGGTTTACGAAGAGGTCGAATAAAACCTCTTCATGATTATGTGAAAGCCTAATTCAGGTCAAAAAATCAGAAAAGATAACATATATTAGTCGCTGTAGAAATTTTAAACGTTGTCTGCAAACATATCATAATAATAACCACATGAGTCAATATCAAACAGCCGCGAGAGATAAAGTGCCAATGCTGCAGAAAGCCGCCTTTGGTGCAGGCCACCTTGTGAACAACCTTCTTCCCGGTTCACTGGGGATATTTATGTTCTTTCTTCTTACAGCCTTTGGGATGGACCCGTTTCTGGCAGGCCTGCTGGGCGGCCTGCCCAGGATATATGATGCCATTACAGACCCCATAATGGGATTTATCTCGGATAATACAAAATCAAGATTCGGACGCAGAAGGCCCTATATATTCGCAGGGGCCATATTAAGCGGAGTGTTGTTCGCCGTCCTGTGGCAACTCTATCCGCATAATTCGCAGATGTATAATTTCTGGTACTTCCTCATTTTTTCCCTGATCTATTTAACGGGCAATACCATCTTTTCAACCCCCCTGATCGGACTGGGCTATGAAATGAGTTCGGACTACAATGAGCGGACCCGTCTGATGGCATTTTCGCAGACTTTCGGACAGGTTGCATGGATGATTGTACCATGGTTCTGGGTTTTGATTGCCAATCCCAATCTTTTTGAGACACAGGCAATCGGCGTCAGACGTCTTTCAGTGGTTGTAGGAGCAATCTGTATTGTTCTGGGTGTCTTACCGGCAATATTCTGCAGAGGTATTGATGCCTCACATATGGAGAACAGAAAGGAGATAACATTCAAAACCCTTATGTCAAACCTGAAAGACCTGATCAGGGGCATTGGCCTGGTTTTCAGAAATAAGCCCTTTGTGAAGCTATGCGCCGCTACTTTCCTTGTATTCAACGGCTTTCAGCTGGTGGCTTCATTCAGTTATTTCATAATCGTGTTTTACCTATTCAAGGGCGATTATGGCCTGACCGGCAACTGGCCTGCATGGTTCTCCACAGCATCCGCTGTAACCACCGCTTTCCTGGTCATCCCTGTCATAACTGCGATAGCAAATAAAGTCGGTAAGCGCAATGCCTTCATCATTTCCACTGCTATTTCGCTGGTAGGCTACGCCCTGAAATGGTGGGGATTTAACCCTGGGAATCCCTGGCTGATGTTTATGCCTATTCCTTTAATGGCTTTTGGTATCGGCGGATTGTTCACATTAATGATGAGCATGACTGCGGATGTGTGCGACCTCGATGAACTGAGTAATGGCATGCCACGCAAAGAGGGAACATTCGGCGCCATCTACTGGTGGATGGTAAAACTGGGCCAGGCAATTGCCCTTGTTCTGGGCGGCCTGGTACTGAAACTTGTTGGCTTTGATCAGAATGCCGCAACCCAGACTGCAGAGACTATTATCAGGCTTCGTATTGCTGATATCACAATACCTGCAGTTACTGCATTAATTGCTATAATTGTGATGTGGAAATATGACCTTACTGAAGAAAAAGCCAGGGAAATCAAGGCTGAACTCGAAGCAAGAAGGGGAGTACTCTGATCACTCCCTGCTGATCGTAATGCATAAGGTATTCATTTAATAATCCTGAAACTACAATGGTCATGTCAAATCGGTTATTGAGCTTTTTTTTAATTTTTGTGAATGTCATCATTATCCAATCGTGCAATTCAAAGGAAGCCATGTTAACGACCAGTAAAATCCTGATTACATCGGAGAGCGGCGACAAAATTGCAGAACGTGAAAATGTTCAGTTTAAAAAGGGCAAAGCGAAAGGTACTGTGCTGACTGTAAATCCCGATTCCGTAAAGCAGACAATGGACGGCATCGGGTCATCATTCACGGAATCATCTGCATTCGTTCTCTCCCATCTGGAACCCTCAGGACGCATGGAAGTCATGGAGGCAATCTTTGGTCAGAACGGAGCTAATTTTTCCCTTGCCAGGACCCATATCGGCGCATGTGATTTCTCAGTCAAGGGCAAATATTCGTATGCAGATAAACCCGGAGACAAAACACTGAATTCATTCAGCCTGCAGCCTGACATGGAGGGATTCAGCAAGACCGAATACCCGGGAGTGAAAGATGAGAAGTATGACCTGTTGCCGATGATAAGGGAGGCGCTTGCCATAAAGAACAACCAGGATGATAAGGAACTGAGAATAGTCGCCTCAGCATGGACAGCCCCGTCGTGGATGAAGGATATAAACGACTGGTACATTACAGGTGCCCCTGAGAATAATTACCAGGGCACAGGCGGTTCGCTCAAGCCGGAGTATGAAGAAGCATATGCTGATTACCTTATTAAATACCTCGACGCTTACAGGGCAGAAGGAGTAGATATCTGGGGCATTACTCCCGTAAATGAACCCCACGGAAATAACGGACAGTGGGAGAGCATGAACTTCACTCCCGAAACCCAGAACGAGTTTATCAGGAAATACCTGGGCCCCAAACTGAAAAACGGCAACAATTCAAATGTGAAACTTCTTATTTATGACCAGAACAGGGATGGCATTGAGCACTGGACAGATGCAATCCTCGGTGACAGTGCAACGGCACCTTATGTTTACGGTACTGCGGTTCACTGGTATGAAAGTACATTCCTGGTCTATGAAGACGTTTTTGAAAGGGTTAATGCAAAATTCCCTGACCATGCCATTATCCACACAGAGGGTTGCATAGACGATCTTGGCAAGCCCGCCCCGCAGGGAATCACTGACACTGTTAAATTCAAGGAAACAGACTGGTTTGACAACGATTCCTTCTGGTGGAACGATAACGCTACCGACTGGGCATATACGGCTACCTGGCAGGGAGTAAAGAGCGAAGATCATCCGATCTATGCACCTGTGCATCGCTATGCGAGAAATATTATAGTCAGTATAGACCACTGGCTCAGAGGATGGATAGACTGGAATGTCGTACTCGATCATAATGGCGGCCCCAACCATGTCGGCAATTATTGCGGTGCTCCCATCATGATAAATACGGAAACAGGACAGATTTACTACACACCCATCTACCATATACTCGCCCAGTTCAGCAAAACAATCAGGCCGGGTGACAAGGCCGTTGAGACATCCATGATCCTTGACGGTCCGGCAGAGGATGATCTGTATGCTTGCGCAACAATAAACAAGGATAATCTCCTGAGCGTACAGGTGCTTAACACAAGCCGAGAAGAGATCAGGTATCAGATCGACATAAAAGGCCAGCAGGCAGAAATTACGATTGACGCCAATGCCTTGCAGACAATACAAATCCAGCTTTAAACCCGGCAAAAGTCAATAATTTTCGGTCCATGGGTCATTTCCCCCGGATTCTCAGAGTAAATTATTATTTGTAATTTTTGAGGTTCATACTATCGTTGGAATGTGCATATTGCTAGCAATAACAGGAAACAGAGATGAAAAACATATTTATCGGTAATACAGGTTTACAGGCAAATCCGGCAGAGCCAAAGGGTCAGATAATCGAGATTGAAGATGAGAAGTACTACAGGATAAGTAATTATCATCTCATGCCCGATTTCTTCATTACCATTGTCAGCGACTCCGATCACTGGATGTACATCTCCAGCAACGGATCATTGTCTGCAGGCAGAAAGAACCGCGATAATGCACTCTTCCCCTATTACACCGTTGACAAGATCCATGATTACCGTGATAAAACCGGCAGCAAGACCGTTTGCCTGGTTTCAAAAGACAATCGCACCTACCTGTGGGAGCCGTTTGCCTGTGATTTTGAAAAATTCTACCGGATCGAAAGAAATCTCTATAAGAGCATTTTCGGCAATAAGATAATTTTTGAGGAACATAACCTGGATCTTGAAGTCAGCTTCAGCTATGGCTGGTATAACAGCGAAAAGTACGGATGGATAAAAAAATCAAGCCTGAATACCACCTGCGAAACAGGTGTAAAAGTCGACATACTTGACGGGATAAGGAACATCCTCCCCTATGGGATCGATTTTGCCTTTCAGAATGAATACAGCAACCTGCTGGAGGCCTACAGGAGAAATGAACTGCTTTCCCAAAGCAAGCTGGGATTGTATGTATTGAGTTCCATCCCGACAGATACCGCCGAGCCCAGTGAAGCACTCAAAGCAACAGCAGTATGGTCTGTAGTGGAAGGTTCGGATGCCAGATACCTGATATCTGACAAGCAACTTGAGAGTTTTAAAACCGGAGGAGAAATCAGAACCGAGTCGGAGGTTTTTGCATCACGGGGAGCATATTATATAATAAATGAGTACCGGCTCGCAAAGAACCAGGAAAAATGCTGGTACATAATCGCTGATGTAAACAAGGACTCCAGGGATGTTGTAAACCTCGATGCCTGGATAAAGGGCGAAAAAAATCATGCTCTTAAGCTGAAAGAGGATATCGCAGCCGGCACCCTGAAACTGGTTAAGATTGTTGCGGGAGCTGATGGTTTGCAGATGGGGAATGACGGATTGATCAATGCACGCCACTTCTCAAATACGCTCTTTAATGTAATGAGAGGCGGGATATTTTCTGATAATTACCGCATAGACACAGATGACTTCAGGCAGTTTGTCCAACACTGTAACAGGGAGCTCAGCGGGCAATTTTCGGCAGAACTGGGCAAACTTCCGGATGAAATTAATTTCGACGAACTCCTTGCCCTGGTTAAAAGAATGGATAGCCCCGGACTGGAAAGGATTTGCTATGAATACCTGCCGTTAACCTTCAGTCGCAGGCATGGTGATCCGAGCCGGCCCTGGAACCAGTTTTCCATAGAAACCAAAAAGGCTGATGGCACCAAAAAACTGGATTACCAGGGGAACTGGCGCGATATATTCCAGAACTGGGAGGCACTGACACTCTCCTACCCCGAATTCATTGAATCGGTGATTTGTAAATTCGTTAACGGCTCTACAGCTGACGGATACAATCCTTACAGGATATCCAGGGCAGGGTTGGACTGGGAGCGCCCTGACCCTGACCATCCATGGGCACACATCGGATACTGGGGCGATCACCAGATTATCTATCTGCAGAAATTCCTGGAGCAATCGCATAACTTCCACCCGGGTAAGCTTGACGAACTGCTTACCAGGAAAATATTTGTCTATGCCAACGTACCCTACAGGATAAAAACTATTGACCAGATCATAGAAGATCCCAAGAATACAATCCTTTTTGACGCCGGACTGAACAGCAGGATTGAGGCACTGGCCGCCAGGAAAGGGTCTGACGGCAAATTGCTTACATTGAAGACAGGCGAGATATACAGGGTAAACCTGATGGAAAAAATACTCTGTTCCCTGCTCTCCAAATTGAGTAATTATATCCCCGAAGCAGGCATCTGGCTGAATACTCAGCGTCCCGAGTGGAATGACGCAAACAATGCACTTGTCGGCAACGGAGCCTCCATGGTTACTTTGTGTTACCTGCGCAGATCACTCGGCTTCTGGGAAAAGATCCTGGATGGAACATCAATTGACAAGTTTGATTTATCGGAGGAAATTGTAACGTTTTTCGAGAAGATCTATCCGGTTTTCGCTGATAACAGGCATCTGATTAAAAAGGGATTTTCCGACCACGACAGGTATGTCTTTGCCACGGAGCTCGGGAAAGCCGGGAGCGATTACAGGGAATCGGTCTACAGGCACTCTTTCTCCGGAAAGGCATCTGCACTGAGTGCCGGACGCCTGAGGGAGTTCATCCGGAATGTCCTTGACTTCATAGATCAGTCAATTGAAAAGAACAGACGCCAGGACGGACTGTACCATTCCTATAACCTGGTCTCCTTCAATGGTGACAGGGTTGCCGTCAGGTCATTGTATGAAATGCTCGAAGGACAGGTAGCGGTTTTGAGCTCGGGTTTTATTGGGACTGATGAAAGCCTGCGGGTCCTTGATGCCTTGCGATCAAGCAAACTTTACCGAAGTGACCAGGACAGCTATCTGCTTTATCCTTTCAGGGTGCTGCCGAGATTTACCGAGAAGAATAACATCCCGAAGGAAAAAGTATTTTCATCAAAACTGCTTGCAAAATTACTCGATGACGGCAACAATGCTGTCATTACCAGGGATGAAACCGGAATTTACCATTTTAACGGAACCTTCAGGAATAAGGAGCTGGTATCAAAGGCACTCGAAAATCTCGACAGGAAACAATATGGCACACTGGTACGGAAGGAGAGAGAATTAATCCTGGATATTTATGAATCCGTTTTTGACCATCAGTCATTTACCGGACGGTCCGGCACCTTCTATGGTTATGAAGGGCTGGGCAGTATTTACTGGCATATGGTATCCAAGCTTCTCCTGGCTACCAGGGAAACCTACAGGGCCGGAGAAGAGAGGAATGCAGATAAACAGACTCTCGCGAAAATCAAGGATCACTATTATAAAATAAGGCACGGACTGGGAACCCATAAATCACCTGCACTGCACGGAGCTATACCTGTTGACGCCTATTCGCATACCCCCTCCGGCGCCGGGGCACAGCAACCAGGCCTGACCGGCCAGGTAAAGGAGGATTTTGTCGCCAGGTTTGGTGAACTGGGCATAGTAATAAAAGAGGGCACGATTGCTTTTGCACCCTCAATGCTGAATAACGGGGAAATGCTCGACCGGGATAAAGTGTTTGAATTTATTGACCTGGAGGGAGAGATCAGGAAACTTGAATTACATTTGAATCAGCTTGCCTTCACAGTATGCCAGGTGCCGGTGGTTTATACTGCAGGCACCCGACAGGAAATCACAATTGAATATGCAGACGGCAAACAAAAAACAATAAAGGGTTCTGTTATTGACGCAGATACAAGTCAGAAAATATTCAGGAGAACAGGCGAAGTGGAAAAAATCGCATTTACAACAGCTATAAAGTAGAAACAAATAAAACGGAAAGATTATGTCATTCAGAAGCGATAAACTGTTATCTCTCATCGGAGAAGATTTCAATAACAAATCAACTGAAGATCTTAAAAAACTTTTCAGGAAATTTCTTGAAAATGGGATCCATGGTCTCTGCTACAGCTCATATCTGGAGGGTCAGGGTCCGGGAAGCATTATTACCGCGGAACAGATCAGGGACAGATTACAGATTATTAAACCCTATACAACCTGGATCAGGACTTTCTCCTGTACGGACGGAGGTGAACTGGTTCCTTCCATTGCCAAAGAAAACGGGCTGAAAGTAATGGCAGGTGCATGGCTGAGCGATGACAAGGAAAAAAACGAAACTGAAATAAGCAACCTGATTAAGGTGGTTAAAGCAGGCAATGCTGACCTGGTTGCTGTCGGGAATGAAGTATTATATCGTGAGGAGCTGACTGAGCAGGAACTGCTGGAATATATTCGCAGGGTTAAGGAACAGGTCCCGGAAGCAAGTGTCGGATACGTTGATGCCTATTATGAATTTGTCAACCGGCCTGCCATCCGTGAAGCCTGTGATGTTTTTTTCATTAACTGCTATCCCTTCTGGGAAGGCTGCCATATAGACTATTCACTGGTCTACATGAAAAACATGTACTACAGCGTAATGCAGGTTGCCGGAGGAAAGAGAATTGTCATCAGCGAGACCGGCTGGCCAAACATCGGAACATCTTTTGAAGCATCCGAGCCTTCTACGGACAATGCCCTCAGGTACTTCATCAATGCCCAGAGATGGAGTAATGAAGACAATATTGAAATGATGTATTTCTCAAGCTTCGATGAGAGCTGGAAGACCGGCCCGGAAGGCGATGTTGGCGCCTACTGGGGGTTATGGGATAAAAATGGGAAACTGAAATACTAATCATTTATACGAGCCTGGTGGGCAAGTACTTGCAAGCAGATATCCCTTACGGGAGAGCAATATGCTATTCAGGTTACAGGAAGGGCCAGAGTCCTGAAACTGATATTCATCCTTCTCCGGATCAGGTAAGGGAAGACCTGGGGATTTTGCATGGCCGGTGGGAATATATCCGCCTTTACGATTGCAACACCCATGCGGAGACTGTCCTGGACGTTATCCGCAATGACAAACTGAACTTCAAGGTCATGCTGGGAGCCTTCATAACGGCAGAGATGAATAATTACGGCTGCCCCTGGGGCGGAGTTTTTCCTGAAAAAGAGCTCCGCAGGAACAGGGAACTGAACCGGGAAAAGATTGAGAAACTTATCAGGATGGCAAACAGCTACCCGGATATTATCTTTTCAACCTCAGCAGGCAATGAAGCTACCATAGACTGGACTGACCATTATGTCCCGGTTGAGAGTGTGCGGGAGTATGTGAACATGCTAAAGAAAGGAACCGTCCAGCCTGTGACTTTCTGTGAAAACTATCTCCCATGGCATGATAAGTTACATCAACTGGCTGAGGAGGTCGACTTTATTTCCATCCATACCTATCCGGTCTGGGAACATAAGCAGATACATGAAGCGCTGGAATACACGAAGCAGAATTTCTACGGCGTAGCACAAAAATACCCCGGAAAACCTGTATTGATTACCGAGGCGGGATGGGCGACAAGTTCAAACGGGAGAGGTATCAATCCGGATCACGTAAGCGAGGAGTACCAGGAGATATACTATAATGACCTCATGAAATGGTGTGCAGATGAAGGTGTCCTTGCCTTTTTCTTTGAAGCATTCGATGAACCGTGGAAGGGTAACCCCAATGAGCTGGAACCTGAAAAACACTGGGGCCTTTTCTACGAAAACAGAAAGCCCAAGAAAGTGATGAAACCTTATTACCCGCACCACAAATTACACACAACTTAATATTGCTTGATTTACTTTTGGTATATTTGTCTTTGCCGGATCAGGCAAGATAAACTCTAATTATAGATAAGCAAGATGGTTAAAGTTACCCACAACAGGATTCCCAATGAATTTTTCGTAACGCAGGGCTCGGGATGCAGTGAATATGCAATTCATCCCGGATCATATCACATGGCACTTCATGATGCAGGCATTTCCGAGTTCAATATAATGAACTATTCATCGGTATTGCCTGCCACCGCCAAGCTGGTGACACTCGATGAGGTTGACATGCCACCCTACGGTTCAGAGCTATGCACAATCATGGCGGTAGCCAACGGTTTCTACGGCGAGCATGTTTCATCAGGGATAATCTTCGCATGGATGTACAAGGATGATACCTGCGAGGAGAAAGTTGGAGGACTTGTATGTGAGCTGGCAGGCTACTTCGATATGGAAGCCCTTGAAGAAAGGCTCTACACCGTTCTCCATGATCTCCATGACAGGACATTTGCCGATTACTACCTCGGGGAGCCAACCGTAATAAGGGAGTCACTGACGATCGACAAGCGCTATGGGACAGCCCTTGTCGCCCTGTGCTTTGTGAGTTTCACATAGTCGTCCGCAGCCGGAGGTACCGGCAGGATGATGCACCATTAATAACCGGCCAGCAACGGACAACTGCCATGAGCAGACCAGCTAAACTGATCAGTTTCTTTACTCCTCCGCCCCAGTGGAGAAGACCGGTGATTGTTATTCTCGGGGCGTTTACGGGGCTTTTCTTCCTACTGCTGAAGATATCCAATGCCACCTCCTACCTCTCCGATGATCCCCGGGTCTGTATCAACTGTCATATCATGACACCCCAGTTTGCCACCTGGTCGCACAGCGCACACCGCAGCGTCACCGACTGCAATGCCTGTCATGTGCCTCATGACAATTTTGTCAGAAAATACTACTTCAAGGCCAGTGACGGTCTCAGACACTCAACAATATTCACACTGCGCAAGGAACCACAGGCTATCTATATCAGGGAAGCGGGAAAGAAGGTGGTACAGGAGAACTGCCTCCGCTGTCATGCCTCCCTCTTCAGCGACGGACCCGGCATGCCTTACGAGGCCATGGTGGAAAGACGCGACCGTCAATGTCTTGAATGCCACCGTTATACGCCTCATGACAGGGTGAACAGCATATCGTCGACACAGTTCGCCATCACACCTTCCATCAAAGACAATCTGTAAAAACTCAATACCCTACCTATGTCAATCAATGATTTTATCTCCAGAAAACCATGGTTCGGCTGGCTCCTGTTCCTGGCCACCGTTGCGGTTGTGTTCCTTCTAGGGATACTCGCCTCATCCATCGTTGAGCGACGCAGCGAGGCGAAGTATGCCTACCGTCCTCCAACCGACCTGCAGCCGTTCGAGAGCGACAACAGCGTATGGGGCAAATTCTATCCGCGTGAGTACAAGTCTTGGCTTTTGACTGCTGACACCTCCTTCCGGAGCAGGCATGCCGGCAATAAGCCGCTGGACCTTCTTGCCACCGATCCCGAGCTGGTCATCCTGTGGGCAGGTTATGCCTTCTCAAAGGATTACTCGCAGGCAAGAGGGCACTACTGGGCTGTGGAAGATATCAGGAACACACTCCGCACGGGTGCTCCCATGACCCCCGAAGCCGGACCCCAGCCGGCCACCTGCTGGGCCTGCAAGAGCCCTGACGTGCCGAGGATGATTGACAAAATGGGTGCGGAGAGCTTCTATAAGGCCTCCTGGGCTTCACTCGGACCCGAGATTACAAATCCGATCGGGTGCGGCGATTGCCATAACCCTGAAAACATGACCCTCACCATCACCCGTCCGGCACTGAAAGAGGCATTTGAGAGACAGGGCAAAAAAATCTCCGATGCCGGCCACCAGGAGATGCGCAGCCTGGTGTGCGCTCAGTGCCACGTTGAATATTATTTCAAGGGTGAGGGCAAGTATCTCACCTTTCCCTGGGACAAGGGTATGACTGCTGACGAGATCGAATCATATTATGACAGCTACCAGTTCTCCGACTGGACCCATGCTGTCAGCAAGGCGCCGATGCTTAAAGCACAGCACCCTGACTATGAGTTATTTAAAATGGGCATCCACGGCCAGCGCGGGGTGGCCTGCGCCGACTGCCACATGCCTTACATTGCCGAGGGTGGAGTCAAGTACACAAGCCACCACGTCCAGAGCCCACTGAACATGATCTCGTCAACATGTGCTGTATGCCACAGGCAGAGCGAGGAGGAGCTCAGGAACAATGTATATGAGAGACAGGACAAGGTCGCCGCATTGAGAAATCACCTTGAAGAGATACTCGTCTCTGCGCATTATGAAGCCAAAGCGGCATGGGAGGCAGGAGCTGATGCGACAGCCATGCAACCTGTGCTGGCTCTCATAAGGCAGTCTCAGTGGAGGTGGGACTTCTGTGCAGCCAGCCACGGAGGTTCTTTCCACGCCCCGCTCGAAATGGCGTCAGTGTTGAGCAACGGCATAATGAGAGGACTGGAGGCAAGAATAGAGCTTGCTTCAATACTTGCTGCAAAAGGCGTTAAGACAATCGCTATGCCTGACCTCTCATCCAAAGCCGGCGCCCAGAAATCAATAGGCCTGGATATGGAATCACTTATCAGGGAAAAGGAGGAGTTCAGGAAACAGATCCTGCCCCTGTGGGATAAGAGCTCTGAGAGCACGAACTGATCTCTTTCTACTGAATGCCGGTTATGGTCGAGAGCAGAAAATAAAGTCCTGCCGCAAGAAGCATCGACACAGGTATTGTAAGTATCCAGGCATAAAGCAGGTTGATGGTCACCCCCCACCTTACGGCGGTAACCCTTTTCGTCAGTCCTACTCCCATGATTGCACCGGTGATGGTATGGGTGGTACTGACGGGAATGCCGAAGGCTTCAGTGCCGAAGAGGAGCACGGCACCGGCAGTCTCGGCAGCCACCCCCTCAAAGGGAGTCAGCTTGGTAATTTTTGATCCCATGGTCTTTACAATGCGCCATCCGCCGATCAGCGTGCCGAAAGCTATTGCCGAATAACACCCCAGCACTATCCAGTGCGGAATGTCATGAACCTTTCCGTTCACCATCTCAATCTGCGCCCAGTGTGGCACTTCTGTTGCACCGTTGAAATAGACCAGCAGCGCTGCAGCAATGATCCCCATGACCTTCTGGGCATCATTTCCGCCATGACCGAGGCTGAAGAGAGCCGATGAGAGAAGCTGGAAGGCCTTGAACTTCTTCTCGAGCCGGAACGGGTTGCCCCTGCGGCTTATCCAAAGCAAAGCAATTGACAACAGATATGACATGAACATGCCAAGCAGCGGGGCAAGGAAGATAAAGGCAGCAATCATAGCAATTTTCCCGGTATGCACCACACCCCAGCCGGTATAGGCAATTGCTGCCCCGGCAAACCCTCCCACAAGGGTATGTGATGAGCTTGACGGAATGCCGAGGTACCAGGTCAGCAGGTTCCATATAATAGCCGCAAGTATACCTGCAAGTATTACCATCAGAGTTATAGCCGACGTGTCAACAATCTTTGCTATGGTGTCAACAATGTTCAGCTCAAAAACCAGATAGGCTAGCCAGTTGAACGCTGCAGCCCATAATACAGCCTGAAACGGGGTCAGGACCTTGGTAGAGACAACCGTGGCAATAGAGTTCGCTGCATCATGAAATCCGTTGATCAGGTCAAAGGCAAAAGCCAGTATAATAACAATGAGAAGGATCGTAAAGTCCATCAGGGGAGTGTTATGCGATTTTGATAATAACGGAAGAGAGAATATCGGCAACATCATCACAGCGGTCAACAGCCTTTTCAAGAGCTGCAAGCACGTCCTTCTTCTTTATCAGCTCAATGGCGTCGGTCTCCTCCTGGAAGAGCTTCGCAAGGTACCTGTGGTTGATGTCATCAGCATGTTCCTCCAGCTCACCAATTCTGTGGCAGTTGTCCTTATACTTTGAAAGATTGATCACATCGCGCAGGCCGTTGAAGGCAGTATTTATTTCTATCGATGCGTTCCGGATCGTATCTGCCATATCACGGAACTCCTGCGGGATCTCCTTTACCTTGTAGAGATTCGTTTGCTTAGCCGCTCCGTACATCAGGTCAAGAACAGAGTCAGTGGCATGGATCAGCTCAAAGATATCCTCGCGGTCGAACGGTGTTATGAATGTGCTGCTGAGGGCCTTGTAAAGGTTTTTTGCGATCTGGTCACCTACCAGCTCTGCCTCCTTCAGCTTGATACCCAGGGCTTCTCTCTTCTCAGCTAAAGGCTCATTCATGAACTCTACAAGCAGATCCGATCCCACAATCAGATTTGCCGAAGCATCCTTGAACAGCGGGTAGAACTTACCCTCCTTGGGGGCCAGATACGAAAATATCTTATCGAGTTTCATGGTAGAATTGAGAATTGGTTTAACAATGAGCAAAAATATACTAATGCATTCAGTCCGGAAAGGATTTTTTCCGGATTGTTCATTAAATGTTAATTAGTAATCTGCCGGATTTTTTACTGACTTTGGTTATATTAGCAGACCGAACATTCAAAAACACGACATGAAGCTAACATTCTACGGGGCTGCCCGCGAGGTGACAGGCAGCAAGGTTCTTGTTGAAACCGAACAGGGTAAAAATATCCTGCTTGACTGCGGGCAGTTCCAGGGAAAGGGACTGGAGACGGATGCACAGAACAGGGCCCTGCCCTTCTCCGCTGCCTCCATTGACCATATAATTCTGTCGCATGCCCATATTGACCATTCGGGACTGATACCATTCATGTACCGTCACGGTTTCACGGGTTCGGTGATATGCACCAGTGCAACCCGTGACCTCTGCTCAATCATGCTCGCAGACTCAGGCAAGATACAGGAGCATGATACCTTAACCTTTAATAAAAGGAGAGCGAAGAAGGGCCTTCACGGCGTTGAGCCTCTTTATACCCAGGCTGACGCCGTCTCTTCCATGAAGCTTTTCATATCCGTTGCCTATGACCGCAAGTTCCGGATTGATGACTTCACCACAGTCAGGTTCACCAATACCGGGCATATGCTGGGCAGCGGCGTGGTCACCCTCGAGCTGAAGGAGAAGGATGGCATCAAGCGCCTTGCATATACCGGTGACATCGGCAGGCCTGAAAGCAGGATACTTAAGAGTCCGGAGCCCTTCCCTCAGGCCGACTTCCTGATTACGGAATCAACATACGGCGACCGTCTCCATCCGACCCTGAAGGAATCAGACGAGGAACTCTTCAGGGTGGTGCACAGGGCCTGTGTGGAAAAGAGAGGCAAGCTTATCATACCCGCATTCAGTGTAGGGCGAACCCAGGAGATCGTCTACTCGCTCAACAGGCTTTATAATGCCAACCGGCTTCCCAGGGTCGATATTTATGTCGACAGCCCCCTGTCAGTCAACGCAACCAGCATATTCCGGATGCACACTGAGTGCTTCAATGAGGATGTGAGGGAGGTTATGCTCACCGACCCTGATCCGTTCGGCTTCAACAGCCTCTTTTACATCACCTCCGTCGAGCAATCCAAGAGTCTTAACGACATCAAACAGCCTGTAATAATCATCTCATCATCGGGCATGATGGAAGCCGGGCGCGTTAAACACCACCTGGCAAACAGCATCAGCAATCCCGCCAACACCATCCTGGTCGTGGGCTACTGTGCACCGTCAACCCTCGGCGCAAGGATCCTCAGGGGAGAAAAGGAGGTCTCAATACACGGTAAAAAGTACCCTGTGAATGCAGAAATTGAGAGAATTGAATCCTACTCAGGGCACGGTGACTACAGGGAGATGGGCGATTTTCTGTCATGCCAGGACCCTCGCAGGCTGAAGAACACCTTCCTTGTGCATGGCGAATATGAAACGCAGGTCAAATATCAGTCATACCTGGAGACCAGGGGCTTTGGCAATATTGAAATACCATCCTACGGGAAAACATTCAATTTGTGATTTTTATAATATTTCTTTCATAGTCGGTTTGAAAGTCGATTTTTGCAAAAAAAAATTCTGAATTATGTTCATTTTAATGGTTGTGCTCTTTCTGCTGGGTTACCTGGCGATAGCACTGGAGCATCCTCTCAAGATTGAGAAGGCTGCAAGTGCTCTTCTTCTCGGATCCATTCTCTGGGCTCTCTATGCTCTCTTCAGTGAACAGGTTCTCGCTCTCGGCTTCTCTCCATCATGGGCGGAGATGAAGATGATGGCGCTGGAGATCATCAACGATATCGTTCCGGTAATGAACCCGGACCAGTTTTCCACAACACCCTTTCGTGAAACCATTGAGCTTTCAGAGCATGCCAACGCGTTTGTAAAGCACGAACTGGCCCATCACCTGGTCGACATTGCCGAAATCCTCTTCTTCCTCTTCGGCGCCATGACCATCGTGGAGGTGGTTGACCAGCACCAGGGTTTCACGGTGATCACCGACAGGATCAATACAAAAAGCAAGGTCAAACTGCTGTGGATCCTCGGAATCATCACCTTCTTCATGTCAGCCGTTCTCGATAACCTGACAACAACCATCGTGATGATAGCTCTCCTCAGGAAGCTTATCTCGGATAAGCCAACGAGGTGGCTCTACGCCAGCATGATCGTGATCGCAGCCAACGCAGGGGGTGCATGGTCGCCTATTGGCGACGTCACCACAATCATGCTCTGGATCGGAGGACAGATAACCACGGTGAACATAATACTCAAGGTATTCCTGCCGAGTCTGGTCAATATGATTGTACCCCTTGCCATCCTGTCGTTCATGGTCTCAGGCGAGGTCAGGAGACCGGAGAAGAGTGGTCAGACTGCCGACATAACCACCCCGTTTGAGAAGAGCTTCATGCTGATCCTGGGAGTATCAATGCTGCTGTTTGTGCCTATCTTCAAGACTCTCACCCATCTGCCCCCATACGTCGGAATGCTGTTCGGCCTTGGAGTCCTCTGGATGGTATCTGAAATAATGCATCGGAACAAGGAGGATGAGATAAAGAAGAAACTGACTATTTATCATATAGTTAAGAAGGTCGATACTCCAACCATATTCTTCTTCCTGGGAATCCTCTCTGCCGTTGCCGCCCTGCAAAGTGCAGGTCACCTCAGCCTTCTGGCCGGCTGGCTTGATGAAAAGCTTGGGGACATCTTCCTGATCAACCTTGCCATTGGCGGTATCTCAGCAGTGGTTGACAACGTTCCTCTCGTTGCCGGGGCAATGGGTATGTATGATGTTGTCACCCCCGATATGCTGCGCATAGCTGCCGATCCGGCATATGCCAGCTTCTTTGTGCAGGACGGGCTCTTCTGGGAGCTTCTCGCTTATTGTGCAGGGACGGGAGGAAGCATGCTGATCATTGGCTCGGCTGCCGGCGTGGCCGCCATGGGACTCGAACGGATAGACTTTATATGGTATATGAAGAAAATATCGTGGCTGGCACTTATAGGATACCTGGCCGGGGCCGGTGTCTACTGGCTGCAGGCACAGATCATCCACGGGTAAGCATCAATTCAGGAAATACACTAAAAACTTTGAGGCCGGAACTTCCGGCCTCAACTTACCAGAAAAAGAGAGGCTGCCCCTTTTGAGACAGCCTCCTCTTTTAATTCATCATCCTAGTATCTCGGTTCACGATCCTTGTCGCGAAAATCGCGGCGTGGTCTGAAAGGCTTCTTCTCTGCCTTGGGCTCAGATCTCTTAACGATGATCTCACTACCATCAAGCTCTGAGTTGTTGAGTTTTTCAATGGCCTCATAACCGGCACGGTCATCAGCCATCTCTACGAAACCATAACGCTTTGAAAAGCCGGTCTCACGGTCCATAATAACTTTTGCGGAGATTACCTCTCCAAATTTGCTGAAAAGTTCCTGAAGGTCTTCTGCTTTTGTTACAGAGCTCAGCTTGGCTACAAAAATGTTCATCTGAAAATTAAATTAAAATGTTAATAAAAATATTTAAATCAGCATTTTGAGCACCACGCAGGTAAACCTTAAATGATGCCCAAAAACACTAATAATTACAAAGGTATTTAATTTATTTTAACATTTCCAAATTTATTTAAATATTTGAAAATGACGCAATGGGCCAGAACCCGAACGGTTCCTAAAGTTCAGCCGGAACCACGTCAAGCCACTCCTCAAGTTTTGAGTAGACAAGCTCTCTCTGTTCGTCCGAAAGGGTTCTTATCCGGGTGCCATGTGCACCTCCCTCCTTGATGATTTTCAGGACTTTTTTGTTTTTACCCGGATCAGCGGCAGTGGCTGACCATGGATCATACTCACCATAGAGGAAAATGAAGTTCTCGGCTTTGGTCCTGATATATTCGTCCACCTTGCGTGCAACCTCATAATCATATTCATAACTGATCCCCTCAGGGGCGGAAAAGAGAAACTCCGGACTGCCGGTATCGTCAGCATACCTGAGCAGGCTGTCAAACCTTTCAAAATCATAGCCATAATAACCTATCTCGGTCATCGCCTGGTAGAAGAAGGGCTCAAAGTAACTGAGTCCCTGATCTGTGAAGTAGTTGAAGTCTGCAATCTGTGCCAGATGGCTGAAGACCTTCTCATCGCTCGCGTTAAGAGGAATTGAATCACACGGTGTCCTTCCGTATTGCCAGAAGGCAAATTCGTATTCGAGAACCGTCATCTCAAAGGCGCGTTCAGCCCCGCCGATCCTGTTGAAGGTCCAGCCTCTCTCCACGGCCAGTGACTGCAGCATAGGAAACAAAACGTCGAATTTCTCCAGGGCCAGTTTCTGAAAGTCAAATACCCTCTGGCGGCATTCAGGTGTTCCTACATTCTCAAGAAACGGTTTGAACCGGGCATCCTCAGGCCCGAAATTCAAAGGAGCAACGTACGGAACCCTCGCATCGACATCGTCAGGATAATAGTAACTGTGGAACATCACAGTCTGCCCTCCCTTGCTTGCTCCGGTGGTAAGCCACTTGCCCGGGAAAACAGGTTTGAAAAGCTCTATAATCCGGTGCTGGTCGGTTGCAGCCTGCCATGTGGTGAGATATTTCCATGCCATGGAGTCAGGCTTTGAGTCTTCGAAAAAACGATGCTCTATGATGATCTGGTTACACTGCAGCAGCCTGGCCAGTTCTCCCTTCCCGAACCTGGCCGCATAGCCTTCCGTTACAACCACCACCGGCCTGTCAGGGCCTGCATAGCCAAGGAACACCTGCTGGGTAAATCCGGGACCGTCAGGGTTTTTATGGTCAAGGGGCTGAAAGATATTGATCTCGTAAGCCTCATTGAAAAGTGTATCATTGGCTATCTTCGTGACAGTGGCTCCGGGGAGGGTCTCAAGCCTCTCCGCCAGGGTCATTGGTTCACTTCCGCAGGATGTCAGAACGCCGGCGGCGATTGCTATGGCAAAATAGAAAATCTTTCTCATCGGTTTAATGTGTAATTCTGTTTATCTGTTTGTTTTCTTTAGAGTGACTGTCTTTCCCCTGAGCCACTTTTTCTCGTCATCTCCCAGCCTGGGCGAGAGCTCCGACCAGACTTTCTGATGATAGTCGTTCAGCCACTCCAGCTCCCTGTCATCAAGCAGTGAGACATCGGTGAGGTTGCAGTCTATATGGCAGAGGGTGACTGTCTCAAACTTCAGGAATCTTCCGTGATCCGTCTCCCTGTCGTCAACACAAAGGAGAAGGTTTTCAGTCCTGAAACCGTACCTTCCCTCCCTGTAAATGGCAGGTTCATCAGATGTGACCATGCCTGGCTCAAACACTGTCTTCAGGTCACCGGTAGCCGCTGTTCCGATCGTCTGGGGCCCTTCGTGCACATTAAGGAAACTGCCAACCCCATGACCGGTTCCGTGCCCGTAATTCAACCCGTTATCCCAGAGGGCCTTTCTTGCAAGGATCTCCATCTGATACCCCCTTGTGCCGTACGGAAATCTGACCATGGCAAGGCCAATGGTTCCCTTCAGTGCAAGGGTAAAGTCCCTCTTCATATCATTATCAGGCGCGCCCACGGCCACTGTCCTTGTTGTGTCTGTCGTGCCCCCGTAATACTGACCGCCGGAGTCGAGCAGGAAGATCCCTGCCCTGCCAAGAGTGGCATCTGTATCGGGTGTCGGTACATAATGAGGCAGTGCTGCATGACCGTTCCATGCAGCAATTGTGGAAAACGAAGGTCCTCTGCACCCCTCCTGCTCCATCCTGAACGCCTCCAGCCGGGCCGAGGCCGAAAGTTCCGTCACATCACCCCTTCCGATGTTTTGTTCAAGCCAGTAAAAGAAACGGGTGAGGGCAACGCCGTCACGGATCATCACCTCCCGGAGATTCCTGATCTCAGTCTCATTTTTTATTGCCTTGAGCCGGGTGGGTACGCTCACATCCCCGGTGACCCTGGCCCCTTTGGGCAGTGCTGTATACAGAGATGCAGAGGTTGTTGCCGGGTTAAGCAGTATGGAAGATTTCTCCGGCAGCGAACTGAGTACCGGCCCGGTCATTTCATAAGGCAGCAGCACCACTCCATCTCTGTCGAGCTCTGACTTCATCGCTGATGGTATCTTTGCCTCGCTGGCAAAGAACAACACCTGGTCAGCGCTGACAATTGCAAAGGAGAGGAGCAGCGGACTGTAGGTTATGTCAGCACCGCGGATGTTCAGAAGCCACATGATATCGTCGCACGATGTAAGCAGATGGTAATCGATCTTCATCTCTGCCATCCTTTGCCTCACCCGGGTGATCTTGTCACTGCGGCTCTCTCCCGCATATTCAGCAGGATGAGAGAAGGCACTCTCACCGGGCAGCAGAGGTCTCTCTTTCCATAGAGGGCTGATCAGGTCTGCTTTAAATGTCAGTTTCACGCCCTTTCCTTTGAGACCATCCTTGAGCAGGTTCATCAGTGAGGCTGAGATCAGCCTTCCGTCAACTGCCACCCGGTTGCCCCTCTTCATGACGCCTGCGAGCCACCCGATATGCTCGGGCGTGTGTGGCACCCTCAGCTTCACCAGCGTATAGCCCGAATCCTTTAGCTGCTCTTCGGCCTGGATAAAATAACGACTGTCTGTCCAGAGACCTGCAAACGTCCGGGTGATAACCACATTGCCTGCAGAGCCGGTAAACCCGGTCAGCCACCTTATAACCCGCCAGTGATCCGGCACATACTCTCCCAGGTGCGGGTCGGATGACGGAACGATAAGAGCGTCAATGCCCCTCCTCTTCATAAGCGCACGCACGGAGGCGAGACGACTTTTATATTCATTTGCTGCCATTGCTTCCTTGATTAAAGGTCTTCCTTGCCAAAGAAATGTTTAAGCCAGAACCGGTTTGATTCAGCGGTCATGAAAACCCTCTTGGGTCCTCCCCACCCGTGCCGCTCTCCGGGATAGATCATCATCTCAAACGGTTTATTGAGATCCTGGAGGGTGGTGACCAGCCAAATCGAATTCTGCATGTGCACGTTGTCATCAATGTCACCGTGACGGATGAGCAGCTTGCCCTTCAGGTTGCCTGCATAGGTAAGGACCGAACCCTCCCTGTAGCCTTCGGGATTATCTTCAGGTGTGTCCATGAACCTTTCGGTGTATACATTATCATAGAGCTTCCAGTCAGTGACAGAATAATCAGCAATGCCATGGGTCCAGTAGTCAGAACCTGCAGTGAGTGCCATGCAGGTCACATAGCCTCCGTATGAGCCACCGGTAATGCCAATCCGTGACGAATCAGCCCAGGGCTGGTTACGAAGCCACTTCACCGCATCGGAGTAATCGGAAATCTCCCATTTGCCCAGTGACCTGTGCATGTAATCGAGGCCCTTCTTGCCAAAGGTGCCGGAGCCGCGGTGATCAACATTGATGGTGACAATGCCGTTCTCGGCATACCACCGGGCCTGGAACCCTGACCACCTGTTACGGATACTCCCGGCATCAGGTCCGCCATATACTGTAAAGACAACCGGATACTTACCGGCTGCGTCAAAACCCACCGGGTAGGTTATCAGGGCCGGCATATCAAAGAGCCCGTCGGAGGTTTTTATTTTTACCAGCTCCACCCTCTGATGTTTCTGAGGATCAAAGACGGGAGCCTCATTGCGGTGGAGGGTGCGTACAATCTTTCCTCCCTTGTTTCTCAGATCGATGGCACCTGGATCGGTCAGGCTGTTCCAGTCGTCCACGACCCAGGAGCCTCCGGGTGATACCGATGCTGTATGGTAGCCACCGCCTGATGTCATCTGGAGCAGTTTAGTGCCGTCGAGACGAACCCTGAAAAGGTGGTTATCCAATGCATCAGGACCGGTGCCGTTGAACCAGACCTCTTTTTTGGCCTCGTCAACCCTCACGATATCATTGACCTTCCAGCTGAAATTTGTCACCTGCGACTTCAGAGAGCCGTCCCACCCGTAATAGTAGAGATTGTACCAGTCGTTCCTGTAACTTCTTACGATGAATCCGCTCCCATCGTTCATTACATAAATATCCTCAAAGAAATCGACCCAGGTCGGCCGCGTCTCCCTGTATACTTCGGTGTAATCTCCGGTGGCAGCATCGGCAAGGATAAACCGCATGTCATTCTGGTCACGGTTCAGGACCTGTATCATCAGCTTTTTACCGTCAGGTGTCCATGAGGGCCATGCGATGTACTGGTCAATGGCTTCGTCAGTCTTCACCCATGTGGTTGTGGCCGCAGCCAGATCAGCGATACCCATTTTCACCTTAGGGTTCGGATCCCCTGATTTCGGGTAATGTGTCGTCTCGACCTGGCCCCGGGGGCCGTCACTGTCCTCGAGCCTGTTCAGATAATAGACAGGAACAGGATTGTCATCAGTATGAAGGAAAGCGATCCGTGCGGCATCGGGAGACCACCAGAATGCAGCGTACCTTGAGGCTCTGCCGAGGATCTCCTCGTAGTAGACCCATGACGCCCATCCGTTGTATATCTTGTCGGTGGCATCGAAAGTCAGCCTGGTCTCCTTCTTCAGATCAAGATCATAATAATAGAGATCCCTCTCCTTTGTATAAGCAATCTTCCTGTCACCGGGTGCAAACCGCATATTAACCTCCAGGCCCCTGTCATCGGTAAGTTTCATGCCATCAGGGTTACCGGAAGAATAGTACCAGATATCATTGTCACGTACCAGCACCACAGCCGTCATGTCAGAAGAGACAGCCATGTCAGGTCCCGGTGTGACGCCCTCAGGCAGCAGATCCCTCATCTTCTGCATATCAGTCCGGTATTTCTCCACTTTCACTGATTTACCCGTTCTGCAGTCATACTCCTTCGTGACAAGATTCGCTTCATCCATTATCACAGGTTTTTTTTCATCATCGTATAACCTGATCAGCATACGGTTATCATCGATCCACTTGATAAAACCCGGTTTGTATTCCGGAACCGGTCTCTGGCCGGATAATGCCGGGGCAATTGCCATCAGAAGGGCAATCAGAAAAATGACGGTGCTCTTTTGCATATTTGTTGGTTCTAAATGATTAAAACTTGGTTACGGCAAATATAGCAAAGTTAAATCCTGTCTCACATGGAAGATGTCCAGCAACACATAATGCAACTCTCGGCATATATGCTTAACTTTACATTGTCACACAATTGGAATGGGGAGTGAAGGGGCAGTTCATCCGCCCGAAGAATGGATGAAGCTTGACAACGCGGCAAAGATTTATCCTGCCATCACCGGGTCAGAACTGACGGGGGTTTTTCGTATATCCGTTTTTCTCTCATCGCCCGTGGTTCTCGATGCAATTTTAAAAGCAACAGAGGAGGCCTCACGCCTCTTTCCATTCTTCAGTGTTGAGCTGTGCAAGGGTTTCTTCTGGTATTACCTTGAGTACAACGGGAATCCTCCCCGGGTGCTGTCAGACAGCGGTACGCGATGCCAGCCATTCCCGCGTACGATGAAGGGGGAGCTTGTCTACAGGGTACTGGTCCGCGGAAACAGAATCTCTGTAGAGTTTTTCCATATCCTGACTGATGGCGGCGGGGCAATATTTTTCCTGAAGACCCTCATGAATTACTATTTCCAGAATGCCTACGGCATCACTGAGGTTCCATTCCCTGAAGTAAAAGAGGGACCAAGGCCCGGGAGCACGGATGACATGTTCAACCGGTATTATGGCAAGGGGATACCGCATCCGGGGGTTATGGCAGGCGCCTGGCACCTGCCTTACAAGTTGCGTCCGGTGCCGCGCTTCAGGGTCACTGAGTTTGAAATACCGGCGGAAAACCTGGCAGCGCTGGCAAAGGATACCGGGTGCACCATTACCGAATACCTCGCGTCAGTTCTCCTGTACATACTTCAGGAGATAAGGCATGAACAGGGAAAAGGGTCGCCTCATATCAGGGTTCAGGTGCCATTCGACCTTCGGAAAAGATATGGCGCGGATACCCTCCGGAATTTCTCCCTCTTTGCAATGCCCGCCATTGACATACGAATGGGTCACTACTCGTTTGAAGAGGTGCTCAAAGAGGTTAAGCTCACTATGCAGATGATGACTGATGAAAAAAGGATCCGCCAGATCATCAGCCGCAATGTCTCAAGTGAAAAGAAAGCCCTGATACGCATCATCCCGCTCTTCATCAAAAGCCCGGTTTTGCGTTTACTCTACAACAGATTCGGTCCCAGCCAGTTTACGAGCACCATCACAAACATGGGAAGGGTGGTTCCGACAGGACCGGCCGCGGAGATGATGCAGGCCATGTCCGTTACACCCCCTCCCCCGCACAGTGAAATAAAGATCACCGGCGGACTGATAACACTGGGGAAGAATACCATTATTACCTTCGGGTCACTCACTGACAACAGTGAGTTGGAAAGCAGGTTCGTGAAGAGACTGACTTCGGCAGGCCTTCCCGTGAAGCTACTTACAAATGAATAACAACATCCGGAATGTCAATTTGCAAAAAATGCGGTGTGGATCTCGGGGAGGGGAATGAGAAATGTCCCCTCTGTGAACCCCCGCTCCGTCAACCGGGAAGGGTAGCCTCTCCCGCCGATCTCTTCAGGGTCTCCAGGATCCAGAATAAAAGGCAATCATACGAAATCACAATGCTGCTGCTGGTATCAGGTGTTATCATCACAATTGCCATAGATGCCGTATTCGACAAAGGGGTGAGCTGGTCTCTTGCAACCACAACCTGCATCGGGTACCTTATAGCGCTGGTATCCGGATTCTACCTCCTGAGACAGAGGCCATACCTGATGATTGCCGTAACAGCCCTGGCAACGCTTCTCTTTCTGTGGCTCATTGACCTCCTTACCGGTCATAATGGCTGGTTCAGAACCTTTGCCCTGCCACTGGCCGTTTCAGCTGCCCTGCTGACAGCGGCAGTGATATTCCTTAATTCCCTGTCGAAATACAGGGGACTGAACCTGCTGGCCACCATTCTGGTTGCACTGGCAATTCTTTGCATTATTACCGAGTATCTGACAGACAAACTTCTTAAATCGGCCTTCACGCCCCAGTGGTCAGTGGTCGCAGCCGCCTCACTCCTGATAATCGCCGGGATCTTTATCTTCGTACACTACCGGCTGAAGAGAGGCCGGAGCCTGGGCAGGCTGTTCCATATCTGAAAATCATTCCCCGGCAGATAATTAAGATAATGTCACCCTGCATCGCGTCAGGATATTTCAGATATATTTACATCCATAACCTTGCCCGTGAAACCCTGATGCTATGCAGTCACAAACGCTGACGAATACAGCTGCTACAGAATGCGGGTTCCTCCATTCTTCCAAAATCATTTTTATATTATGACGAAAAGATTCTTTTTAACCTGTCTCATAGGTGCAGCAATATCCGCATACATATTCCCACAGGAGTTGAAGTCGCCCGAACAGTTCCTGGGCTATTCACCCGGTGAGCGATTTACGATGCAACATACTGTCACTGACTATTTCAGGCATGTTGCGGATGTAAGCCCCGTGGCCGAGTACCTGCAGTACGGGGAGACGTGGGAAGGGAGGCCGCTGAGTGTCTGCATCGTCTCCTCACCCGAAAACCTGGCGAAGCTGGAGCAGTTAAGGCTCGCCAACCTGCAACGCACTGGCCTGGCCGAGGGAAAACCGGAGATTCCATCCTTGCCGATAGTATGGCTTGCCTACAGCGTCCACGGGGCTGAACCGGCAGGGGCCGAAGCCTCCATGAAGGTGCTCCACACCCTGGTCACTGAGGCGTGGAACGGATCAGGCGAATGGCTGAAGGATATGATAATAATAATCGATCCATGCCAGAATCCGGACGGACGTGATCTCTTCACCCTGAGGTACATGAGAGCCCAGGGATGGCCTCCCAGCAGCGATCCCAACGCCTGGGAGCATAATCAGTCATGGCCCTCGGCAAGACTGAACCACTACATGTTTGATCTCAACCGCGACTGGAGCTGGCACGTGCAGAAAGAGACTCAGGCACGCCTGAAGCTCTATAACAGTTTCATGCCGCACGTGCATGCCGACTTCCATGAGATGAGCTCCGGCAGCACCTATTTCTTCCCTCCGGGAGCAGAGCCATGGCATGAGGTCATCACTCCCTGGCAGAAGGAATTCCATGCGCTGACAGGCCGGAAAGCTTCCGAATTGTTTGACGCCTCCTTCAGGCTGTACTTCACGAAAGATAACTTCGACCTCTTCTGCCCGAGCTTCGGTGATACCTGGCCTCTGTTCAACGGCGCCATGGGCTTTACCATGGAGCAGGGTGGCGGTGCTCAGGCAGGACTATCTGTAGGACGTGATGACATTGACACCCTGACCCTGACCCAGCGAGTCGGGGGTCATTTCCTCGCATCCATGGCCGTGCTTGCGGCAGCCCATGATAACAGGGAAAAACTGCTGAATGAGTTTTATGCTTTCTTCAAAAACAGTGCGGAAAAACCGGACTTCAAATATAAAACGATAATTATAAAGGGTACTGCTGACGCCGCATCCATGGCCTCTCTGAAACACCTTCTCGAAAGCAATCAGATAAGGTACGAAGCCCCGCGTGTTACCGGTAAGAAGATAGCCGCCTATGACTACAGGACCGACAGCGAGGGAACCATCGCCGTTGAGAAGAATGATATCCTTATAAGTGCCTATCAGCCTCAGGGCAGATTGATGCAGGTGCTGTTCGAGCCCGACTCCAGGTCATCGGACTCCGTAAGCTATGACCTGACGGCGTGGGCACTGCCATATGTCTATAATATTGAAGCCTATGCCACCCCGGAGAGACTTCCTGTCGCCGACGGGCCGGCAATCGCAGATACTCCGGCAGAAAACCTTTCCGACACCGTGCGTCCCTATGCTTATGCCGCATCTATGAGCGGCTTCAGTGAGCTGAAGTTCATGGCACAGCTGTATAAGTCGGGACTCAATGTGCGCTTTTCGCTCAAACCCTTTGTTGCGGCAGGCACCATCCTTCAGCCGCGGTTCTGTCATAGTGGCACGCGGAGACAACAGAAACAATGACCTCTTTGATGCCAAAGTCCGCGCTGCGGCAGCCTCAAGCGGCATTCGGCCCGTGATGCTTGCCGGCGGAATGGTGACATCCGGCAAGGACCTCGGCTCCGACTACTCGCCGTTAAACAAGGGACCGGTGGTAGCCCTGATCGGAGGACAGGGGACATCACAGGCATTCGGAGAGATCTGGTTCTTTATGGAGCGGGAGCTTGAGTACCCGGTGACGGTGATAGACGGCTCAGACCTTAAAGACGCAGATTTATCTGACTATGATGTCATTATACTTCCCGGCGGAACGCTTACCGATTCAAAGGATAAGATTATGGCCTTTATATCCGGAGGAGGCAGGGTGATTGCCATGGACGCCGCACTCGCACTGTTCAAGGCGGAAAAGACAACGGGGCTGGCAAAGGCTTACGAGGCAAAAGAGGCCGAAGAGAAGAAAAATGTTAAGCCAAACTTCAATGACACCACCCTCCTGAGACGTTATGAAGACCAGCGCCGGATCTCCGCAACGGAGAGATCGGCAGGGGCGATATTCAGGGTAGCGATTGACGATACCCACCCGTTTGCATTCGGGATGGGAAAAGAGTGGTTCATGATGAAGAGAAGTGAAGGACTGCCATTCCTGGAGAAGGGAAACAACATCGGGTATATAACAGACAATAAACCGGTGGCCGGATTTGCAGGATATAAGTTCCGGCAAAAGGTAAAAAACACCGGCGTCATAATCTCAGAAAACATCGGAGATGGGACGGTTGTTTACCTTTCAGATGACCCCTATTTCAGGGCTTACTGGAAGAGCGGCAGGGTCCTTCTGGGAAACCTTATCCTAAGGTGACCGCATAGGCCGGATAGAGATGAAAACGGTGACAGACTTTCAATGATGACCTATATTTAACTCATAAACCAACAGAATACGGATGCAAAATCTCCTGAACAGGTTTCTCGATTATGTCCGTTTCGACACCAGTCCTGACGAAACCAACTCAAACTCACCCTCATCCATAAAACAGATACTCTTCGCCGAGCGGCTAAGAGATGAGCTTGAGAAGGCCGGACTGGCTGATGTGACACTTGACGGCAACGGGTATGTCATGGCAACGCTGCCGGCAAACACCGGGTCCAAATGCCCCGTTGTGGGGTTCATTGCACATATGGACACCAGCCCCGAGTCACCATCGGAAAAAGTCAATCCGCTGGTGCACTACGACTATGACGGAGGAGATCTAATCCTTAATCGTGACGCTGGAACCATTTTATCACCGGATGATTTCCCGGAACTTGCCAGGTACCGCGGACAAACCATTATTACCTCTGACGGCACGACGCTTCTGGGAGCCGATGACAAGGCCGGCATAGCAGAGATAATCACTGCTGTTGAGTACCTCCTGGCGAACCCCGGACTGGAGCACGGAAAGATAAGGATAGCCTTCACACCTGATGAGGAGATTGGCAGGGGCGCTGACCACTTTGATGTCAAGGCATTCGGCGCTGACTACGCCTATACCCTTGACGGAGGGGGTATCGGTGAGCTTGAATATGAGAATTTCAATGCCGCCGCCGCCACCGTGACTGTCAGGGGCCGCAGCGTACACCCCGGTACTGCAAAGGACGCCATGATCAATTCGATCATGGTCGCCAGGGAACTTGATGCCCTTCTCCCATCCGGAGAGAGGCCCGAACAGACATCCGGCTACGAGGGATTTTTCCACCTTTATGACATAAAGGGGTCTGTCGAAGAGACCGTTATGAAGTATATCATAAGAGACCATGACCCGGTGAGGTTCAGCGAAAGGAAAAAGCAACTGAATGAGGCGGCCTCGGAAATCAGGAAGAGGTATAAGGGAGCCACGGTAACCGTGGTACAGAAGGACCAGTACTTCAACATGAAGGAGATAATTGAGGCGAATTATTACATTGTTGAAGAGGCCATAAAAGCGTACCGCAAGGCAGGCATCGAACCTGTAATTAAGCCTGTAAGGGGCGGCACCGACGGTGCCAGGCTATCATTCATGGGCCTGCCCTGCCCGAACCTCTTCACCGGCGGACATAATTATCACGGCCGCCATGAATACATACCCCTCCAGTCGATGGAGAAAGCAGTAGAAGTGATTGTAAACATTTGCCTGTCAGCTAAAACCAAGTGAAATGAAGAATTGCATTATTCCTCTCATTACCGTGATCCTCCTTGCAGCATCCTGCTCCGGCGGAGATACCCTCAGGAGAGCCGCAGCGACTATCACCGCCGATGAACTGCGCGACTATACAAGTACGCTCGGCGCTGACAGTTTCATGGGACGAAAGCCCTTCACCCCCGGGGAGGCCATTACTGCAAAATACCTCTCCGGCGAACTTGAGAAGATCGGCTTCCGACCCGCATTCGGCGAGAGCTGGTTCCAGGAGGTCCCGATGGTGGAAATCACTACCAGGGTCGAGGGAAAGGTGCAGATAACAGCTGGAAAGGAAAGCCTGGAACTGTCAGCGCCCGATGATATTGCCATTGAATCACCCTCCGATAAGCAGATTGTGGTGCTTGATGACATACCGATGGTCTTCTGCGGCTTCGGCATCGTGGCCCCCGAGTATGGCTGGAATGACTATGCAAACATAGATGTCAAAGGCAAGTGCGCCGTGGTGCTTGTCAATGATCCAGGACTCTACACCGGCGACACCACCCTCTTCAAGGGTCGCCAGATGACCTACTACGGACGCTGGACCTACAAATATGACGAGGCGGCCAGGCAGGGGGCAACAGCTATCTTAATCATACACGAGACTGTGGGAGCGGGTTACGATTACTCCATACCGAGGAAAAGCTCCATCTCACCCGGACTATACATGGAACAGAAAGAGGGAGATATCGCGCCATGCGCAGTTACAGGCTGGTTCAGCGCAGAGGCCGCCTCACGGCTCTTTGCAACACGTGGCCTTGATGTGGAGACTCTGCGGAAAGACGCGTGCAAGGCAGGCTATACAGGATTCGAAATGGGATCTTCCATATCCATGAAACTGATAAACAGCCACATAACCAACAGCTCGGTCAATGTGGCAGGTATCCTCCCGGGAAGCCTGCACCCCGAAGAATGCGTGGTTGTCACCGCTCACTGGGATCATTTCGGGATCGGCGAAGCTGAAAACGGTGATTCAATCTATAACGGCGCAGTGGATAACGGCACTTCGATGGCGTGGGCCTTCGAGATCGGCGAGGCATTCGCCTCAGTGAAACAGCGGCCGGAACGGTCGGTGATACTCTTCTTCCCCACTGCCGAGGAGCAGGGACTGCTCGGATCATCATGGTTCGCAGCCAATCCCCCGGTTAAACCGGAAAATATAATTGCGTGCTTCAACAACGATCTTTTACTACCCATCGGAAGAATGAGAGACATTATGGTAACCGGCTACGGACAGTCGGAACTCGATGACATGCTGGCTGAGGTGGCAACCGCACAGGACCGTTACATCCTGCCCGATCCCAATCCGGAGACAGGGATGTATTTCCGTTCTGACCACTTTCCCTTTGCACGAATCGGGGTGCCGTCACTCTTCGCTCGGGGCAACTGTGACAGCAGGGAACAGGGAAAAGAGTGGGCAGCGGAAAAGGAGAAGGAATATCTCACACTGATGTACCACAAACCGGCTGACAACTACTACCCTGAAATGAACTTTGAGGGGATCGAAGAAGACGCCAGAGCCATCTTTGAAGTAGCCTGGAAGATTGTTAACAGCGATATCAGACCAGACTGGAAACCGGGGTCTGAATTTGCAAATATAAGACCATCAAGTAAATAGGTCAATTATTGTCAGGAATTATCATTATTGAATATATTTATCTGTTATTTTATTAACACTGTTATTATAATAACAATATTTATTATCTTTGTGCCATAATTATTAAGTGAGATTGTTCTGAATTATTATTGGTATGAAAGTAGAAGAGATTTGTTCGGTGCTTAACGGTGAACTGATATGCGGCGGTGACAAGGAGGGGCGTGAAGTCAGATATGCATTTGCATCCGACCTCATGAGTGATGTGCTTACAGTGAATTGCGACAATCTCCTGCTGATAACAGGCCTTGCAAATCTCCAGGCCATACGCACGGCAGAGATGTCTGACATTGATTGCATCCTGTTTGTGCGAAACAAATCCATCTCCCCCGAGATGAAAGGTCTTGCAGAAGAACTCGGCATTACTCTCATCAACTGCTCCTCCACCATGTTCAGGGCATCGGGAGAACTCTACAGGGCCGGAATGAAACCTCTGTTCTGAAAAACGTGGCAATGAGCTTCGAATATAGGGTCGAAGGAGGCGATTTTACACATGCAGGATATGCCTCAAGCCAGGTCAAGAAGATGCTGAAGCAGCTTGGCGTGGACAGCGTCATCATCAAAAGGGTGGTGATATGTCTTTATGAGGCTGAGGTGAACATAGTGGCCCACGCATACAGCGGAACCATAAATGTCTCACTTGACACCGACATGATCCATATGAAGCTGGCTGACAGCGGTCCGGGCATCGCAGACATTCCCCAGGCAATGAAAAAGGGTTTTTCCACCGCCTCCCCGGAGGTGAGGGAGATGGGCTTCGGTGCCGGAATGGGACTGCCGAACATCAGCGCCAACGCTGACAGGTTTGAAATAACGAGTGAACCGGGGAAAGGTACCACTCTTGAAATATCAATCAATCTTAACAACACGGTAGCCTGATAATATGGAAAAGGGATTCTTTCATCACGCTCTTACCATCCGTGAGGATATATGCACGGGTTGTTCACTCTGCATGAGGGTCTGTCCTACCCAGGCACTGAGGATACGCGACGGCAAGGCCGTGCTGATAGAAGACCGTTGTGTCGACTGTGGCGAGTGTTTCAGGCAATGCCCGGTGAATGCAATTATAATTGAGCAGGATGACTTCAGCCGCATATTCGACTACACCCATCGCGTTGCCCTTGTGCCCGCAGTGCTGCACGGTCAGTTCAGGCATGAGGTCTCCATGTCTGAGATAAGCACCGTACTCAAGAGCCTCGGTTTTACATGGGTTTACGAGGTGGAGCACGGTGCCTCGATACTCAAGCCCGCCATTGAAGAGCTGATGAATGTAAGGACCCTCCCCCGCCCTCTTATATCAACCTACTGTCCTGCCGTGGTGCGCCTTATCCAGGTCAGGTTCCCCGCCCTGATAAGAAACCTGGCCACGATAAAGGCGCCGCTGGAGATGGCTGCTTTTTACTGCCGCAGGGTGCTCCGTGACAGGGGCGCGCACAATGCTGAGATAGGGGTCTTCTACGTCACCCCCTGCGCAGCGAAGATCGCAGCCGTAAAATCTCCCGTTGGCGAAGAGACGACGCCAATCACCGGGGTGATCAACATGGACTTCATCTACAACAAGATAAACCGTACTCTCAGGAACAAGGGCGAGCTGGCCAGGGGCGACGAACATCCCTATACAGTTGATCCCGACACCCTGGTGTGGAGCCTTACCAACGGGGAGGCATCATGTGTCAACGGCCGCACACTGGCCATCGACGGTATGGACAATGTAACTGAATTCCTGGAACAGGTTGAGAATGACGAGATAACAGGCGTAGACTATCTTGAGCTCAGGGCTTGCGATGAGGGCTGTGCCGGGGGCGTCCTCCTCTCTTCAAACCGCTTCCTGGTTGCGGAACGTTTGCGCAACAAGGCGCTGAACCTGAAGCCTGAGAAACACGATGAGGGCACCGGGGAGTTTCCTGACATCGAAGCATACAGCGATTATCTCATGAATAAGGTGCGGATCACTGAAGAGATCAGGCCCCGCTCGATGTACAGACTCTCGGACGACCGTGACCAGGCCATGAAAATGATGAAACGGTCACGCAGGCTAATGTGCTGGCTTCCGGGAACCGACTGCGGGCTCTGCGGAGCTCCCTCCTGCCAGAGCCTGGCAGAGGATATCGTCCGGCGCCGGGCAGACCTGTCGCAGTGCGTTTTCATCCGTGAATCGAACATGGAAAAAGAGCTGATGGACAGGGAACGGTCGGCCGGAATAATGAGACGGATATGGGGCGACAATAACTTCACCAGGAACTGCAATAAGAAAGGAGCTGAAAATGAAAGTAAATGAAATCGTTGAAAAACTAAATCTGAAAATATTCTCAGGCCATGAAGGCCTTGGCCGGGAGATCACCTCGGGCTATACCTCTGACCTGCTGAGTGATGTCATGGGTCATGCCGATGCAGGCGCGGCATGGGTGACCATACAGACTCACCGTAACATAATGGCCATAGCCTCGCTGCGCGATCTTTCGGCAGTGATAATCACCTGCGGTGAGATACCGGGAGAAGACACCGTGAAACAGAGTAACGAGGAGGGCATCCCTGTTCTCGGGACAGACCTCTCCACCTTTGAACTCACAGGAAGACTTTATACCCTTATTTCGCGATCATGAGACCCATCAGGGCTGACCTTCATATTCACTCCCTCCTCTCACCATGCGGCTCGCTTGAGATGAGTCCGGCAGAGATCATCTCGCGTGCTGCCGCGAAAGGGCTTGATATGATTGCAGTCTCTGATCACAACACCACACTCCACTGTGAGCTGATGGTCACCCTCGGACTTGAGGCAGGGATAACTGTGCTGAGAGCTGCAGAGGTAACAAGCGCCGAGGAGGTCCATTCACTGGTCATACTACCCGGTGAAATGGCCAGGATCTCTTTCCAGAACTGGCTTGATGAACACTGCACGCACGTTCCGCATGACCCCCACCTGTTCGGAGACCAGGTTGTGGTTGACCGGAATGAAATTATAATCGGTGAAATAGGTCACTACCTGCCCGCGGCGCTGAGTGCAACACTTGATGAGGTGGAAACAGAAGCTCACCGGCTCGGCGGACTGTTTATCCCCGCACATATCGACCGGCCTGCATTCAGCATCAACAGCCAGCTGGGATTCATTCCCGAAGACCTCTACATTGATGCGCTTGAGATTGTCGGTGAAACGCCTGACCTGCTCTATCCGGTCATACGCAACTCCGATGCACACATTCCTGAACATGTCGGACGGAGATACACAACCTACATGCTTGATCATCCGTCATTCGCCGAACTGGCAATGGCTCTGAGGGGCGAAGAGGGAAGACATATTATACAGCCGGAGAGATGAAGGAGATAGCCCTGCATATTATGGATATTGCCCAGAACTCGATCAGGGCCGGCGCCGGCGAGATATCCGTCACCATAGAAGAGGTACCCTCAGCTGACATGCTCACCCTGACAATAGCTGACAACGGCAGCGGGATGGATGAGGAGACAATCAGGAAGGCTGCTGACCCCTGGTTCACGTCGCGTACCACCCGCAGGGTAGGAATGGGACTGCCACTGCTGCAGATGAACGCCACCCTCGCAGGCGGAGAAATGAAGATCACCTCCGCTCCCGCAAAGGGAACAACCGTGACCGCCACTTTCGGATACAGCCATTACGACAGGCCTCCCCTCGGTGATGTAAGCGGCACCATCGCACTGCTGATCTCCGCCAATCCTGCGATTAACATCATCTATACCCACTCTTTCGAGGGTACGGAATGGAGCATATCCACCCGTGAGATAAAAGAAGAACTGGGAGAAGAAGCCGTCACCGACCTGACCATTGTCAGATCGCTGAAGGAGATCATAAGTGAAAATGTCAGGGAGATTGCAATTTTTAAAGCGTGATATGACAAATATTAGGAATTTAGTAACTTATCGGGGGTAGTTTTGCGGATCAAACCGGAAGGAAAAAGATAACCAATACAAAATATTAATTGAAATGGAAAAACTCAAATCACTGGCAGACCTGAAAAGAGTTCGTGAAGAAGCACGGACCAGGCTTGATCTGAGGGTCAAGGGCGACAACCCTGAAGGACTCGTTCAGGTCAAGGTGGCAATGGCCACCTGCGGAATAGCATCAGGAGCCAAGCCGATCATGGATTTCTTCGTGGATGAGCTTGACAAGCGAGGTATCGGTGCCGTTGTGACCCAGACAGGCTGTATGGGTTACTGTTATGCCGAGCCCACCGTGGAGGTGCTGCTGCCTGGCCAGGAGCCTGTCGTTTACGGTTTCGTCGACAGAAAAAGAGCCGATGAGATCATTGAGAAATACATCAAGAACGGTGAACTGGTTGACGGAATCATACCGGTTAACTACGAAAAAATAGACTAATCTCAGGGAGGAAAAGAATAATGTCAAAATACAGAATGCACCTTCTTGTCTGTGGCGGGACAGGCTGTCGCGCCTCGGAAAGCAATCTCATAGTTGAGAATCTGAAGAGGGAACTTGAAGAAAAGGGCCTCGCGAACGAAGTACAGGTAATAATGACCGGTTGTTTCGGCTTCTGTGAGAAAGGTCCTGTTGTAAAGGTGGTGCCAGACAACACCTTCTATGTGCAGGTCAAGCCCGAAGACGCTCCTGTCATCGTGGCCGAACATGTGATCAAGGGAAGAGCTGTACAGAGACTGCTCTACGTTGACCCGAAGAGCAAGGAGCATATCACCGACTCCAAGCATATGGGATTCTACCGCAAACAGATACGCATCGCCCTGCGCAACTGCGGTTTCATCAATCCTGAAAATATTGACGAGTACATCGCCCGCGAGGGTTATGCCGCTCTCGGCAAATCCGTTTCGGAGCTTACTCCGGCCGGGGTGATTGACATAATCAAGAAGTCTGGACTGCGCGGACGTGGTGGTGCCGGATTCCCCACCGGGCTTGAAGTGGGAGATAGCATCAAAGAACCAGGCTGATCAGAAATATGTTGTCTGTAACGCCGACGAGGGTGACCCGGGAGCTTTCATGGACCGTTCGGTGCTCGAGGGCGATCCTCACTCCGTGCTCGAGGCAATGGCCATCTGCGGTTATGCCATTGGAGCATCAAAAGGACTCATTTATATCAGGGCTGAATACCCTCTGGCTATCGAGCGCCTCAAGGTGGCAATAGGCCAGGCACGGGAGTACGGCGTGCTGGGAAATAACATCTTCGGCACCGGCTTCAGTTTTGATATCGAGATGCGATATGGTGCAGGAGCATTCGTATGCGGCGAGGAGACCGCGCTGATCCATTCAATGGAAGGTTTGCGCGGTGAACCCACCAACAAGCCACCCTTCCCTGCCGAGAGAGGCTTCCTTGGCAAGCCTACCAACGTAAACAACGTTGAGACCTTCGCCAGCGTACCAGTAATTATCAACAAGGGATGGGAGTGGTACTCCTCCATCGGCACTGAAAAATCAAAAGGGACCAAGGTATTTGCCCTGGCCGGAAAGATAAACAACGTCGGACTTATAGAGGTACCGATGGGAACCACCCTTCGTGAAATAATCTTTGAGATCGGTGGCGGCATCAAGAACGGCAAGAAATTCAAAGCCGTCCAGACCGGCGGTCCTTCAGGAGGCTGCCTCACTGAAAGCCACCTTGACATCCCGATCGACTTTGAAAACCTGGCTGCTGCGGGATCAATTATGGGTTCAGGCGGTATGATCGTAATGGATGAGGATGACTGCATGGTCTCAATCGCAAAATTCTTCCTGGAATTCACCGTGGAAGAATCATGTGGTAAGTGTGCGCCGTGCCGCATAGGCAACAAGAGGGTACATGAACTGCTGACGCACATAACAAAGGGCAACGGCACGCTGGCCGATCTTGACCGTCTGAAGAACATGTGCAACGTCATCAAGGACACCTCGCTCTGCGGACTGGGCCAGACATCTCCAAACCCCGTTCTCTCCACCATGGAAAACTTCATGGACGAGTATATAGCTCATGTCACCGACAAGAGCTGTCCGGCCGGATCATGCCGTGACCTCATGAAGTACTCGATCATCATTGACAAGTGCGTGGGCTGTACGGCATGTGCAAGAGGTTGCCCTGTCAATGCCATCACCGGTGAACGCAAGGGACCACACTTCATTGACCAGGAGAAATGCATCAAATGCGGCGCCTGCTTCGAGAAATGCAAATTTGGTGCTGTGCTAATCAACTAAAGAGAGGGAGATTGACGATGGAAACAATAAAACTGACAATAGACAACAAACAGATTGAAGTTGAGAAGGGTACTACCATTCTCAGTGCTGCGCGCAAGATGGGTGTCGATATACCCACCCTGTGCCACATGCAGCTTCACGATCTTAACATCGAAAACAAACCCGGCGGCTGCAGGATATGTGTCGTTGAGGTTCAGGGACGCAGGAACCTCTCTCCGGCATGCATCACCAAATGCGACGACGGAGCGGTGATCCGCACCCACACTCCCAGGGTCATGAACGCCCGCAGGACTGTGATGGAATTCATCCTCTCGGACCACCCGAAGGACTGCCTCATATGCCCCAAGTCGGGCACCTGCGAACTGCAGGATATGGCCCACAGACTGGGCATACGCGAGATACCCGGACAGGATATTGCTGAGATGTCGACCTACAGGAAAGACACCTCGCCTTCAATCATACGTGAACTTGACAAATGCATCATGTGCCGCCGCTGCGAGATGATGTGCAATGAAGTTCAGACCGTTGGGGCCCTTTCGGCCGTCAACAGGGGCTTCATGGCTGTAGTTGCGCCGGCATTCGAGCAGAACCTCGAGTACTCACCCTGCACCTACTGCGGTCAGTGTGTTGCGGTCTGCCCCACAGGTGCCCTGACCGAGGTTGACCACACCCGCGATGTGCTCCGCGCCATCGTTGACCCGACAAAGACAGTGGTGGTACAGACGGCTCCTGCCGTTCGCGCTGCCCTGGGCGAAGAGTTCGGCCTGAAGCCGGGCACACTGGTTACCGGTAAGCTGGTTGCCGCACTGAAGGAGCTCGGGTTCGATTATGTTTTTGATACCGACTTCGCCGCTGACCTGACCATCATGGAAGAGGGAACGGAACTGCTCACCAGGCTGGGCAAATTCCTGAAGGGCGACAAGGATGCCAACATCCCTATCCTGACCTCATGCTGCCCTGGCTGGGTGAACTTCTTCGAGCATAACTATCCTGACATGAAGGACGTTCCGTCAACAGCCAAGTCGCCGCAACAGATGTTCGGAGCTATCGCCAAGAGCTATTTTGCCGATAAGATTAAAGTCAGGCGTCAGGATATGGTGGTTGTATCCATCATGCCCTGCCTGGCCAAGAAGTACGAAAGCCAGAGACCGGAGTTCGCCGTCGACGGCAATCCTGATGTCGACTTCTCCATCTCCACACGTGAGCTGGCTCACTTCATCAGACAGGCGAACATCGACTTTAACAACCTGCCTGATATGGAATTTGACAGGCCGCTTGGTGAGTCATCAGGCGCAGGCGTCATCTTCGGCAACACCGGCGGTGTCATTGAAGCCGCCGTGCGTACTGCGTACGAACTCTATACAGGAAAGAGCCTCAGCCGGCTCGATTTCGATGAACTGAGAGGCATGGAAGGTGTCAGGCAGGCAACCATAGATTTTGACGGTTTCCCGCTTAACATAGGCATAGCCCACGGTCTGGGCAATGCCCGCAAGCTGCTCGACGACGTGAAGGCCGGCCGGTCTAAATTCCATGCCATTGAGATCATGGCGTGCCCCGGCGGTTGCATCGGCGGAGGCGGACAGCCACTGCATCACGGCGACTCCTCGATATTGAAGGCCAGGGCCAAGGCAATATATGATGAGGATAAGAACAAGCCTATAAGGGTATCACATAAGAATCCGTATATAATTCAACTCTACGAGGAATTCCTTGGTAAGCCCAACAGCGAAAAGGCACATCACCTGCTGCATACACACTATTTTGACAGGAAGGCAAAGATCGTCGTCAAACAGTGAGATCCTGGATAATAACATAAAAATCAAAGAGATGTCAAGTATAAAGATAGAACTGAGACAACAGGATGTTGATAAGATCAACGAAATATGTGACTCATTCAACAATGAACCGCTGGAGCTGATTAACGTGCTGCACAAGACGCAGGAACATTTCGGGTATCTTCCGGCAGAGGTGCAGGAAGCCATAGCTTCGAAAATGAACATTTCAACCGCACAGGTATATGGTGTTGTGACCTTCTACTCATTCTTCACCATGACGCCCAAGGGCAAGCATCCGATAAGCATCTGCATGGGTACGGCCTGTTACGTAAGGGGTGCCGAGAAGGTGCTTGATGAATTCAGGAAGGAGCTGGCCGTTTCGGTTGGACAGACAACCCCCGATGGCAAATTCTCTCTTTCGAGCCTTCGCTGTGTGGGAGCCTGCGGTCTCGCACCCGTTGTCCTCGTTGGTGAGAAGACGTACGGGAGGGTGGCTCCCGACGATGTCAAGGCCATTCTAAAGGAGTACGAATAGGAGGAAAAGTCCGGAAAGTCCAAAAGTCCGTAAAGTCCGTAAAGTCCATAAAGTCCTAAAGTCCGGAAAGTCAGGAAAGGATTTTGAGTGGTAATAGCTAATTCGACTTTCGACTTTTGACTTTTGACTTTGTACTTGTTCCTTTCGGCTTTCGACTTTCGACTTTCGACTTAAAAAAGTACTCCTTCTGCCTCCTCTTCTCCGCCAGGTCACGGGCTACATATACCTTCTTCCCGGTATAGGGGTCGAAACCAAGATAATAGATCGCCGTGGCCAGTGTCATGGGTGTAGGAGTGAAATCCTGCACCTGCTCGGGATGCATTCCCAGCTCCTGCAGCTCGCGTGCCAGGGCACCCATCTTCTGGTCTGTCGTTCCGGGATGGGCTGAGATAAAATAGGGCACCAGCTCATACTTCAGCCCGCTTTTGCGTACTATCTCCCTGAAAATCTCCCGCAGCTTCCTGAAGTGCCTGAATGAGCTCTTCCTCATGAGGTAGAGCACCTCCTCGTCAGTATGTTCCGGCGCAACCTTGAGCCTGCCGCTGGTATGATTTATCACCAGGTCCCTGAGGTACTGCTCCTCCCCTGCTCCGGCCGACCTGTTGTACTCCTTCATCAGGAGGTCATACCTGACGCCGCTGCCTACGAATGCCTTCTTTATATAGGGAAGATGGTTGACCTTGCGGTACAATGCCGTAAGATCATGGTGTGATGTATCCAGGTTATCGCATACCGCCGGCCATATGCACGACGGACGACCGCATTTGAGACACCTCTCCTTATCCCTTCCGGCCATCCTGTACATGTTGGCCGAGGGGCCTCCGAGGTCAGAGAGATATCCCTTGAAGCCCTCCATCCTGCTTATCCGTTCCACCTCTCTCATCACGGAGGCTTCGCTGCGGCTGCTGATGAACTTGCCCTGGTGGGCGGCAATGGCGCAGAAGCTGCATCCCCCGAAACAGCCACGGTGAATGTTCACCGAAAACCTGATCATCTCCCATGCGGGTATGGGGCCCTTTTTGGCATATCGGGGATGAGGCGCATTGTTGAAGGGCAACTCATAAATGGCATCAATTTCGGCTTCAGTGGCTGCAGGAAACGGAGGATTGACAACGACGACCCTGTCGCCGCACTGCTCTGTCAGCCTGACGGGCTTCATGCTGTTGCTCGTCTTCTCAAAGAGCACAAAGTTCTCACCATAAGCTTTTCGTGAAGCAACTGCCTCATGACACGGGTGCATCATCTTATCCTTCACCCCCTCCAGGGGTGGCAAGGTCTCTCCGGCAGGAAACAGCCAGGCAGACTGCGGAAGGTCGAAGATGCGGCCTACCTTCTCTCCCTTGCGTACCCGCAATGCCAGCTCTGTTATGGCCCTCTCCGCCATGCCGTAGATAAGAAGGTCAGCACCGCTCGATATGAGTATGGAGGGCTCGAGTGCATCCTTCCAGTAGTCATAGTGCATCAGCCTCCTCATTGATGCCTCTATGCCTCCGATAACCACCGGGTTCGACGGGAATAGCTTCTTGAGTGCCTGAGTGTATACTACCGTAGCGTAGTCGGGCCTGAAGCCTGCCGACCCTCCCGGCGTATAGGCATCATCTGACCTGAGCCTGCGGGTGGCGGTGTAGTGGTTGACCATCGAATCCATGTTGCCTGCGGTCACGGCGAAGAAATAACGCGGAGCACCCAGCTTGCTGAAGTCGCGCAGATCATCACGCCAGTTAGGCTGTGGCACCACTGCCACACGCATGCCTGCGGCCTCAAGGGTCCGGGTGATGACCGCCGCCCCGAAAGAGGGATGGTCAATATAGGCATCGCCGGAGAAGAGGATGACGTCGGGTCGCTCCCACCCCAGGGCCTCCATCTCCTTCCTTGAAGAAGGGGGCCATTTCACTTCATTTTTTTCCCCGTTTTTCACGCCGCGAAGTTACATAATATACCTAACTTGCTTATAAATGTGATAAAAAGTGCTGCCTTCAGAAGTAAAGGTCATGGCATGCCATACATTCAGATCCTCCATGAGGAAAACGATGACGATACTGGCCATCTTCCTGATGACTGCCTCAGCGGCAATGTCACAGGACACCCTGCCGCCACGGGATACCACGTCAAGGCCTAAGCTCGGCCTGGCTCTCAGCGGCGGAGGTGCAAAAGGAATGGCACATATAGGGGTAATAAAGGTGATGGAGGAGGCAGGACTTAAACCTGACTACATCACGGGTGTCAGCATGGGAAGTATCGTGGGCGGACTTTATGCCATGGGATACTCAGCCGACAGTATTGCCACAATGTTCAGGAGATTTAACATGGACGCCGGTCTGTCCGACAGGATCCCCGAATATAAAATCATCTTCCTTGAAAAGCACCATTACAGGAACAGCATCATCGCGCTTCCTATAACACGCAATGCAATAAAGATACCCTCAGGCCTGATAAACGGGCAGATGATCGAGAGTGGCCTGAACTATTATTTCTGGCCTGCCGCACGCATATCGGATTTTGCGGAGCTGCCCGTACCCTTTCTCTGCCTGGCAACTGATATAATGACCAGCAAAAAAGTCATATTCACGCATGGCTACCTCCCTGACGCTATCAGGGCAAGCATCGCCATCCCATCGGTTTTCACACCCGTAAAAACAGATACGGCTGTGCTGATTGACGGCGGAGTTCTGAGAAATTATGCAGTGACTGAACTCCGTGAGATGGGAGCCGAAATTGCACTCGGTTCATATGTCGGCTTCAGGGGAGCTTCAGAGAAGGACCTCGAATCAGTGCAGGGTATCATCAAACAGATTGGTTTTATGACCAGCCTCGCAGACTACGAGGAACAAAAGCGCCTCACTGACATAATGGTGGAACCAAACATGGAAGGATACTCTACCATGTCATTCAGCGATGTCGACTCAATCATTGACAGGGGTTACCGTGAGGCCCTTAAATATAAGGACCGGTTCATCCGGCTTGCCGATTCGCTTGATGCCATGGGCCCGCGGAAACAAGTGACCCCGTTGCCTTACGTCAGGTTCTATGAGTTTGACACCATAAGGGTTGTCGGTAACAATTTAATCAGCGACGCACAGATTCTGGGGGTTCTCGATATAGGTACCGGTCAGGAGGTCGACAGACGTCTTCTTGCCGAGAGGATAGAACTTCTCTTCGGCAAAGCATGGTTTGAGAAGGTCAGTTACCGGATCATACCTTCCGGGGAGGCGCTGATTCTTGAGATTGATTGTATTGAACGACCGCAGGCAATGCTATACGGCTCGCTTCACTATGACCTCGCTCTCGGTTCGGGTGCGGTGCTGGGCCTGTCAGTCAGAGACCTCCTTACACCCAGGTCGGTAATCAATGTCGAGTCCTATATAGGACAGTACTACCGGTTCAGGCTCAGCGCAATGCAGTTTGTCGACAGGAGCCAGGAGTTCGGTGCAGAGGCCTCTTTTTATGCTGACAATACCCGATTACCTCTTGTCCAGCTCGAAAATGAAACCGGACCTATGCTCAGTAAGAATTTAATTACCAGCCTTACACTCAGCAAGCGGCTTAGCCTCAACCATCTGATGAACCTGACGTTCTCATATGAGGATCAGGAACTTATTCCTGATTACATACCCACATCCGGTATAGAAGAGCTTTCCTATGACTACCTGAAGCTGGCCTACAGCTACCAGGCCAATACCCTTGATTATAAGCACTTTCCCAAACAAGGCATTATTTACTGCCTTTCAGCCTCCACTTCCAAACTCCTCAGGGGAGCAATAAAAACCGAATCAGGGAAGGATGTCTACAATCCCGGAGATGAATCGGAATTCTCCTTCGAACGTTTCTATGATGCAAGAGCATGGTTCAGGAATTACTCCTCTCCTTCCGATAATGTAACTCTCAGCTTCGGAGGCGAGCTTTTGTGGGTCACCGACGCGGACTCAATAACCTCGAATAATAACTTCTTTTACCTGGGGGGGATCGAATCGGTGACTGATCACTCGATCCCCGGCACCGGCTTTCATCCCAACCAGATCGCAGTAAAAGCCCTCGCCGGCATCAGTTTTGGCGCTGACCTGGAGATAGCCACTGACCTCCATCTGACATTGGAAGGCAACCTCTTCGGCATCAGGGAGCCTGACCGCGAAGATGGATTCTCGTTTCTTGGAGGTTACGGAATAGGACTGGGTTACATGAGCATAGTGGGACCCATACGCATAGGGCTGATGCACGGGATCTACGAGAGGGAGATGTTCTACAAACCGGTAAAGGGTTTCGTAAGCATCGGCTTCACATTCTGAACCACCACGGTGGCCTGATTGTTGCACTTAATGTGAAGGGACAATTATCTCCCTGCAAAAGATGAATACCAGCACAATCATACTACAGCATAAGAGAGTATGCAATCTCATCGTCCGCCGGAAGATCAAGCAGAGTTTTGACATAATGGCCGATATGCTTGAAAATGTATCTGTTGGCGGAATCAGGGACGAGTTCAGCGAACTGCAGATGACCTACCTGAATATTCTCAAATATACCGTCGAAGGCATAAAAGATCCGGAACGCCAGAAGATTTATATAAAACTTCTTCAGAATATACTTAAGCTGAATGACAGAATAAAACAGGACATTTTGGCACGTCATTCCGGATGGTACACATATTCTGTCAGAGCCAGGGAACAGAGGGAGCAAATAATAAGGGGAGGAAACATTATACAGAGTGTTGACGACCTTGTATTTAAGTCGCGCCTCGACGATCTCCTTTCGTCTGCGGAAATAGAAAAACCGGAACCTGAAAGTGAAAGAGCCGCAGAGATCGAACGACTCTCGGGAATAATCTTTAATCACCTGTGGCTTTCCGATTTCTACGGTGAGGCTGAGGAGAGCCTGATGGAAATACTGCTCCGCTCAGGCAGGTTCGAATGGCATGATCTCGCATCATTTGTCAGCGCCGTCACACTCAGCAGCCTGCGTATATGGGATCCGGCCAAAATAAGGCTGCTCGCAAAACTTACCGGCGAGACCACCCCTCATGTGGCCGAGCGGGCTCTTACAGGACTGGTATTCAGTCTTTACTATTACGATGACCGCCTCAGCCTCTATCCTGATGTCATGCATGCAATAAGGGCACTGTCCGAACAGGGAAACTTCAGGGAGCAGTGCCGGATTGTGGTGCTGCAGGCCATCAAATCACGCGATACTGAGAGACTGAGCAAGAGGATGAATGAGGAGATCCTCCCGAAAGTCGTGAAGCTCAGACCGCGGATCGAAGAGAAGCTTGACCTTGACAAGATCCTGGGGGAGAATATGGAAGAGGGACAAAACCCCGATTGGTCTGAAATGTTCAGCGGATCTGAGGAGATGTTCAAAACCATGGAAGAGCTTACCAATCTTCAGATGGAAGGCTCGGATGTTTACATGTCAGCATTCTCGGGGCTGAAGAGGTTTGACTTCTTCAGGGAACTGCGCAACTGGTTCGTCCCCTTTTATCCTGACCATGTTGCTGTTGATTCCATCTTCAGGGATGAAATCCTCGGACCGGGCATCAATGAAATGGCCGAGGCACTTTTCAAAACACCCTTCATATGCAACTCTGACAAGTTCTCCCTTATTCTGAACATGAAATTCCTCCCTGATGAACAGAAGAGCCTGATGCTAAAGGTCTTCAGGATGGAGCTGGAAGGACTGGAACAGATGAAATATGACAATGAGCTGACAGGCCCTGCTGCTGTTTTCAGGACAACGGTGACTCAGTATGTCCACGATCTTTACAGGTTCTATAAACTGTCAGACTTCAAGAATGAGTTTGACGACCTCTTCACCAGCCGGCTTGATATTTACAATTCATTCTTCTTCAGAGAAATATGCGGATCAACTGCCGATGACCGGTCGCTCGCCGACTATTTCTTCAGCAAGGAGTATTATGAAGATGCTCTTGCTCTTTACCTCACCGTTATAAAGAGCGTCAGCGATGACGCAGAGCTGTATGAGAAAGCGGGTTATTGTTACCAGAAGTCCGGTGAATATGAAAAAGCACTGGAGAATTATTCGATGGCCGCCCTCATTGATCCCAAGACATGGACACTGCGCAAGACCGGGTTATGCCTGAGAAAACTGGGAAGGTCTCAGGAGGCTCTGACAGCCTACCAGCGCGCCCTGCAGGCAGAGCCGGATGATCTGACCACCATACTGATGACAGCCCACTGCTGCCTTGACACAGGCAGGTACGAGGAGGCCCTGAAACACTACTTCAGGGTTGAATATGAGAGTCCGGGTAATGTAAAGGTGCTCAGGCCTATCGCCTGGTGTTACCTTATGACCGGCAAGTTCAGTGAAGCAGGTCGTTACTTTGAGAGGCTGGCAGAGACAGGCCTTACTCCATTTGACAGGATCAACATGGGTCATCTGGCCCTATGCCAGGGAGACACCCGGAAAGCCTCGGAACATTACATCAGCGCAATTGCAGGCGGTGAGATGACGGCAGAGGCATTCATGACCATCTTCAACGATGACCTCACTGTTCTGACATCAAATGGAGTGAATCCCGACGATCTCCCTATCGTTCTCGATTATGTCCTGATGAGCCTGAATAAGGGTAACTGACAGGAGGCTGGCCGATCCCTTCTCCTGTTGCCGCTCCCGGCCGCGGCTTGCTGACATCGATAGTCATATCCTTCCTGTAATGCAGGATGAACATTCCCCTGTTCTCATAACCGTTCAGCCTGTTCTCACGCCTGAAATCAGGTTCAAGGCTGAGCAGCTCCGGATTGAAGATGCCGGGATCCCTCAGGAAATCTTTGCCGCCGGTGGCAATGCCACCGATAAAATACCATGCAATATCAAAACCCCGCCATGCAAAACTCTCAGCCATGGGTTCAGTCCTGAACTTTTTCCGGAAGGCATTGATAAAGGCCACCGAAGCAGGTGAACTGAAGTCAATATAGCTTTCTGCAGGGATCGAGAGACCCAGGTCATAATAGTACCTCAGGTCAACTGTCTCAAGTCCCCGTATCTCAGGATACCCGATAACCTTAATATCATACTTGCGTGACAGGCTGTGGAGGGTGGAGAAGGTTGAACTGACAACAGCGGTATTGGTCGATGAAAGGATTATCACATTCTCCCTTTCAGCATCAAGAAGGTTGTCAAGTGAAGTGACGCCGCTGTAGGCATTACTCCTTGCCGTCAGACCGGTGAACAGAAACGGGGTCAGGCTGGCGGTGTCACCGCGACCGCCCTCTGACATCACATTCCTCACCTTTTGCCACAGTATCTCTGTTGCCGGATCATACATGCCACTGTCAGCATATAGGAACAGCACATTGCTTCCCCTGTGTTCCCTCAGCTCTCCGGCCATGAAATCCTGGGCTACATTTTCTGACGGGAAGACCCGGTAGAGGGTGGGTTTGTTCTCGAGGATATGGCGGTCACGAAGGCCCACCGGTGAAACGACCGGGATATTGCGTTCAGCTGCCCATGATGAAATTCTCTCAACATTGTAAGAAAAAACCGGCCCGATGATCAGATCTGCCTTATCAAGGGCACCAGACCAGAGCAGTCTGCTGATCCGTGAAGAGTCAGCGCCTGTATCGAAGACATCGAGCTCCACAACCAGTCCCAGCGTACGCAGGCTGTCAACAGCCAGCAGTATACCCTCGTAGGCCTCAAGGAAGGGCAGGCTGCCTTCATATATCCACCCTTCCGGCTTCACCACCTCCTTGTAGATCTTGTTCCCCTGCGCATCCCTTTTGGTGGAATCAATATATGACCTGGTAGAATTTTCATCCGTAAAAAATGGCAGCAGCACTGCGACCCTTACGGAGCCGTTCAATTTGTTTATCACCGTTCTCTCGCCGGGAACTGTGAATGCCTCAGCCTCCTCAGCCACTGTTATGGTATCGTCCTGCAGTGGTTCAGGCGGGATATTATTTTCCGCAGGCACCCTCATTTTCTGCTGGGTCTGTTCCGAAACCTTTTTACGGGGTATCATCAGTGTGTCTCCCTCGTGAGGGAAAAGCAGCCCCTTATTGGCTCGCTTCAGGTCCCTGACAGAGATTCCGTACTCATTGGCAATTGTTGAGAGCGTCTCGCCCTTTCTTACCCTGTGATAAATATAGCGTTCATCCTGTGAAGCGGGATTGACGGTCACCGGCGCACCGGTTCCGGCAGCAGTGGTTGTGCCTTTGTTCGCACTCTGAGTCCCCGGCTGTTCCTTCGGACTTGTTACCGTCTCCTTCTGAGCGGACTGTGACGAGGGAGAGGCCGGAATCCTGAGAATCTGACCCTCCCGTATGCCATTGGACTCAATCGCATTCTCCCGGGAAATCTGATCAACGGTAACATTATATGCCTTCGATATTGAATAGAGTGTCTGCCCCTTGACCACTTCATGAATATAATATACCCTCCCCTCAGATGCAATCTTCTGTTTCGAGATCTCGACCGGAACCGGCACCTGGGCATGAAGCATGAGCGGGAACGAAACCGCCAGCAGAAGCATCATGACCGGCAGGAGCCGGCAGGAAAATTTTATGTTATTCTTATCCATCATGCAATTGACATTCATTGATATTTAACAGCTCCTCCGGCACTCTATTTCAGCCCGGCAAGGAAGCCTCTGACATTTCTCTCTATCCTCCGTAGAGGGTCTTCTGTATCAGCCTTTACAAAATCCCTGCCGGTAATTTTTTCGTACAGTTCGATGTACCTCTCAGAGATCTCCGACACAATTCCCGGTGTCATCTCCGGCACCTTCTCACCGCTTCTTCCCTGGAAGCCGTTGGCCATGAGCCACTCACGTACGAACTCCTTCGAGAGCTGCCTCTGCTGTTCGCCTCTGTCAAACCTGTCCTGATACCCGTCTGCATAAAAGTACCTTGAGCTGTCAGGGGTATGAATCTCATCTATCAGGTATATCTTGCCGTCACGTCTCCCGAACTCATATTTGGTGTCCACCAGTATCAGACCCTGCCTGGCTGCTATCTCAGAGCCCCTGAGAAAGAGTCTCATTGAGTAGTCCTCAAGCATTCTGTATTCATCCTCAGCCACCAGGCCGGTGCTGATTATCTCATCCCGCGTTATATCCTGGTCGTGGAGGCCGTGTTCAGCCTTGGTGGTTGGCGTTATGAGCGGTTTCTCAAAACGCTGGTGTTCCCTCATCCCCTCCGGCAGGGGTATTCCGCATATCTCCCTGCCGCCGGACTTGTACAGTCGCCATGAACTGCCTGTCAGGTATCCCCTCACGATCATCTCAACGGGGAATGTATCGCACCTCACTCCGACTGTAACGTTCGGATCAGGTGTGGCAATGTTCCATGTGGGTACAATGTCACTCACCATCTCCAGGAACATGGCTGCTATCTGGTTCAGCACCTGCCCCTTGTAAGGTATTCCTTCAGGGAGTACAACATCAAACGCAGAGATGCGGTCTGAAACGACCATCAGCAGGTACCTGTCTTCAATGTTGTAAACATCACGGACCTTGCCCCTGTAAATACCCCTTTGTCCCGGGAAATTAAAATCCGTTGTTGTAATAGCCTGTGCCATAGTTCATTATTTTAATCATTTAATCTCTCCGTTTCTGCTCTTTTCCTCAGCATCATAAGCCCTTACGATATGTTTCACGAGCCTGTGCCTTACGATATCCCTTTCATCAAACCGGATCACCGATATTCCCTCGATGCCGCTCAGCAAACGCATCGCCTGGAGCAATCCCGATTCACTTCTCTTCGGCAGGTCTATCTGTGTGGTATCTCCTGTCAGGATGAATTTGGAGCTTGCTCCCATGCGGGTAAGAAACATTTTCAGCTGGCTGATTGTTGCATTCTGTGCCTCATCGAGTATCACAAAACAGTTCTCCAGCGTACGTCCCCGCATAAATGCCAGTGGAGCTATCTGTACTGTACCGTCTTCTATCCACTGTTCCAGCTTGCGGACCGGGATCATGTCATTGAGTGCATCATACAGCGGCTGCAGGTATGGATCAAGCTTTTCCCTCATGTCACCCGGGAGGAACCCGAGTCGCTCACCAGCCTCCACGGCCGGTCGCGTAAGGACTATCTTCTTTACCTCATGATTTTTCAATGCCCTTACAGCAAGAGCTATTGCGGTATAAGTCTTTCCCGTCCCCGCAGGCCCCTCTGCAATGATCAGGTCATTCGTTCCGTATTCCTTTACAAGCTGAAGCTGGTTAACAGTGCGGGCTCTGACGGGTTTTCCGCTGGTGCCGAAGACCAGGGCATCCTCAAAATCCCCGTTGGAGGCGGAGCGCATGTGCTCCTCATCGAGAAGAAGCCGCCCGAGGTCTCCCTCATCGAGCCTGTTATAGTGCCTGTAGTATTCGATCAGTTCTGACATCTTCCCGGCAAAAAGAGCTACCTCATCCGCCTCTCCGACGCACTTGATCTCATTCCCCCTCGCTATAAGCCTTACCTTCGGAAAATAACCCTGAATCTGATCAAGCAGCCTGTTGTTGGGTCCCAGCATGACCACAGGATCTATCCCATCAAGCGTTATCACTCTCTCCGTCATCGGCTTTGTCTCTCTCTTTCTTTCTTCCTACTGTTTATCAGCACTTTACGGTCAGCGTCTTTTTTCAGATCTGCCTATCCGCAAAGTAAGTTTATTTTTTTCAGAAGATTATCTTTGCTGTAACAAATTTAGGATGGCACTGATCACGCTGACAACCGAGTGGAGGGAGGACGATTTCTTTCACGGGATACTCAGGGGAAAACTCTCCGCAAGTTGTCCGGATGCCGTCGTGGTGAATAATGCCGGAGGGATCCCCCCGCTTAATATCATGCATGGGGCATTTGTCATCAGGAACACTTTCAGCCACTATCCCGAGGGAACGATCCATCTTGTCTTTGTGAGCAGCGAAGGTTCCGGGAATCAGCCGCATCTGCTTGTGAAAGCGCGCGGGCACTGGTTCATCGGGGCTGACAACGGTATTTTCAACCTGATACTCAATTCTGAGCCTGATCTCATCATCAGCCTCAGAAACGAAGATCATGCTGATGAAATTACACTCTTCGTGAGAGCCGCAGCTGCAATCGCCGGCGGCCAGCATCCTGAGAGACTTGGGAGCAAGGTCTCCGGTCTGGCCGAGAAAGTACCTCTGAGAGCAACCATCGACCGCAATATCATAATAGGCAGCGTCATTTTCATTGACTCCTATGGCAATGCCATAACAAATATCACGCGGGAGATATTTGCAAGGGTCTTTGAGGGCAGAGACTTCAGGATACTGATAAAAAGCAACAAGTACTACACTGAAAAGATAAGCAGGTTCTACAGTGATGAGCCTGTCGGCGAGATAGTGACCCTCTTCAACATGCTTGACCTCCTTGAAGTATCGATCAACGGAGCGAACCTGTGTCAGCTGTTCGGCGTCGAAACGGGTGATGCGGTGCGGGTGGAGGCAAGAGATGACAGCCGGGAAGGAAGCGGCCTCTTCGGGAACTGAAATGCAGATGAGAGATACCTGTTTCAGAAAACAACCGTCCGACAGCGCAAAAATTAATACCAGGGGGCAATGGGACAGGAAATAAAAAAACATAAACTGATGACTGAAAAAACAATCAGTGAATTTGCCAGGCTGCTGGAGATAATGGATGAGCTGAGGGATAAATGCCCGTGGGACCAGAAGCAGACCAACCAGACACTGAGAAAACTGACGATAGAAGAGACTTATGAGCTGGCTGACGCCATCCTGCAGGATGACAATGATGCCATCTCCAAGGAACTCGGAGACCTGATGCTTCATATCGTGTTCTATGCAAAAATCGGCTCGGAGAAGGGACTGTTCGACATGGGTGATGTCCTTGAGGGTATCAACACCAAGCTCGTCTACAGGCATCCGCATGTGTTCGGCGATGTAAACGTAACCAGGGGAGCACGCGAGGTGGAGGAGAACTGGGAGAAGCTCAAGATGAATGAACATAGTGAATATAAGCCCGTTCTCTCAGGAGTGCCTTCATCACTCCCGGCAACCGTAAAGGCAAACCGGATACAGGAGAAGGTCAGGGGTGTGGGATTCGACTGGGAGTCACGCGAACAGATATGGGACAAGGTGACCGAAGAGCTGAATGAACTGAAACAGGAGGTGGCGGCAGGCAATAAGATCGATATGGAGGCCGAACTGGGAGACCTCTTCTTCTCGATCATCAATGCGGCACGGCTTTACGAGATCGACCCCGAATCAGCACTTGAAAAAACCAACAGGAAATTTATCAGCAGGTTCAACTACCTTGAAAAGAAGACACTGGCACAGGGACTTTCACTGCGCGACATGACGCTTGAGGAGATGAACATCATATGGGAAGAGGCGAAACAGTTTGACAAAAAACTGTAAACCGTCATTCTGAAAATTTGTAGCTCAGCATCTGGTAGATGACCTTTGCTGCCATGAAATCGGGAGCTTTGTTCGTGTCCGAGGGGCATAGTTCAACGACATCAAACCCTACCACATTCCGGTTTCTCATCACGTCACGAAGGAAGAACATCAGCTCACGGTAATCAGGGCCGCCCGGTTCGGGCGTGCCGGTAGAGGGCATGACTGAAGGATCGAATACATCGAGGTCAAGAGTGATGTAGACATTCCCTGACAGCAGGTCAAGGGCTTTTCCGTAAAGCGACTTGTCGGCCCACAACTCATGGGCATAGAATATCCTCTCCCTGTCAACGAAAGGAAGCTCTTCCGCTGCCATGCTCCGTATGCCTACCTGTACCAGGGGAGCATACTCCCTTGCCCTCGCTGCGGCACATGCATGGTTAAGATGCGACCCCTCGTAGAAGGGACGAAGATCGGAATGGGCATCGAGCTGCAGTATCGTCAGCCCGGCATAAGCCTCTGAGGCAGCCCGGAATGCGCCTATGCTGACAGTATGGTTGCCACCTATGACAACAGGAAATCGTTTCTCCGCGAAGATGCCTGAGAGGGTCCTGTATACTGTTTCGGCAAGCCCGGCAGGGTCAGCTCCGCACTCCAGCGGTGGAAGGGTGTGAATGCCCCTCTTATGCGCTTCAGAGCCTGTCTCGATGTCATAGAACTCAAGGGCGGGCGAAGCCTCAAGTATTGCGGCAGGGCCCCGGTCGGCCCCGCGTATGTAGGTGCTGGTGGCGTCATAAGGTACGGGGACGATGATTATCTGTGATTCCTCATAGCTGTAAAGCACCTCGTCACCGCCAAAATTAGTGACACCCATACTACCTCTCCTCAGCAGGTTTGACCTTACTGCCCTTTGGCGCCTGGGCCTTTCTGATTTTCTCTCCGGTCTCACTCCCGGCCTTGGCCTTGGCCTTTGTCTCAGACTTGGTATCTGTCTTTGCCTCAGCCTTTACTTTGGTTTTTCCCTTTGCCACAGCGGTGCCGGCAGTTTCAGTCTTTTCTTCGCCTCCGCTCTTTTCCCCGGAATCTGACCCGGTTTCTTCCCCCTCAGGTTTTTCCTCCTCCTTCACCAGGAGATTGAGCTTATGCAGGATGTTATACCAGTGCAGCACCTTTTTAATGTCTGAGGTATAAACCCTGTCGCGGTCATAATCAGGCAGCACCGCGGCAAAATATTCCTTGAGGTCGGCATCGGGAAGCCTGTGAGACAGAGTCTCCCCGCCATTCTCCTTCTCCCATATCTTATCCATCACCTTGCCCAGCGGCAGGTCTTCTCCCGTGGTGAATATTGCGATCTCATCAAGGGCACTGACCCTGACAGCGGCACCGGCGCTGAACCGTCTCCCTGTTTCAAGGTTCTCAACTATCACGGCATTTTTACCCTGGGCAATAAATTTGAAAAGTGTGCCTTCACCGGAAATTGACAGAATATCTTTAAGGTTCATATCAATGGAAATTAATTATTAGTAATTGTATATCAGTTTTTTATCAGATGATATTGCGTTCTTTCTTGATCTTGTCCCATGCTTCGTTGACAGCCTTGAATTTCTCCTCTGCCGACTTCCGGAAGTCTTCACCCAGGTGGCTCACCTTGTCAGGGTGGTATTTCAGTGCCATCTTTCTGTATGAGGCTTTAAGCTCCTCGTCAGTTGCAGTCCGATCAACCTCCAGTATCCGGTATGCCGCATCGGTTGCGGGTACAAACATGTTGCGTATCGAATCATAATCGGTTGAAGAGATACCAAGCATCTCCGAGATCGACTTGATGACTTTCGTCTCAGCCTGTTCGAAGCGGTTATCTGCGGCGGAGATATTGTACAGTATATGAATGAGCTGCAGTCTTGAGGGATAATCCATATTACCCCTTATCTGCATACAGACATCACGCAGGGGTATCTCCTTCTGCAGGAGGTCTTTCAGCATCTGCAGGGCTTCACGGGCAGTTTCGGCTCCGAACTGTGAGATGAAGAACCTTTTGACATAGTCCAGCTCCGATTTGAGCACCTTTCCGTCAGCCTTCATCACTGCTGCGATTAGCACAATGAGACTCATCCCGAAGTCGCCCGGAGTGGTTCGATAAACACCGCCCTGGCTGCCGGTCTGCTGCCACGTTACCGTTGAACCGTCAACGAATGACCCGATGAAGAAACCCAGCAGTCCGCCTATGGGTCCGCCCACCACGAATCCCAGTCCTCCTCCTATCCACTTGGCAAATTTACCCATCAGCTTTCCTTTCCTGCAAGGCGGAGCATATCATCATGGATCTTCAGAATCTCCGGAATTATCATTTCATTGTCAGCATTATTGATGACGTAATAAGACTGTTCTTCCCGTTCATCATCTTCAAGCTGGTTGTTTATTCTCTCCATCACCTCCTCACGGCTGAGATCGTTGCGGCCCATCACGCGCGCTATGCGCTCTTCCACCGGGGCGGAGATCGCCGCAACCCTGTCAACCATTGTATCAGCCCGGGCCTCAAAGAGTATTGCTGCCTCCATTATCACATAAGGTGATTCTGATTTTTCGGCCCACTCGTCAAAGATCCGGAGAACAGCTGGATGAACCACTTCGTTGACACGGCGAAGCAGTTCCTGTTTGTTGAAGATAAGGCGGGCAAGCTCCTTTCGGTCAAGTTCACCCGTAGTGTAAAGATCCTCCCCGGTGATGGCATTTATCTCCTTACGGATGGCCTGATCGGAATTCATAAGTTGCCTGGCAGCCACATCAGCAACGAAGACAGGCACTCCGAGAACCCTGAAGATCCTGCAGACAGTTGTCTTTCCGCTGCCTATTCCGCCGGTAACGCCAAGCCTTCTTGCCATTGATGAGCCGATTATTTCTCTTTCCCTTGCTTCACACCGAAAAAAGAGGTGGGCTTGCCGGTAATGGTTACCTCCACCGTGACCCTTTTCTGCGTTGTCTGCAGATAGTCAGGATACTCCAGGGGCACTCGCGACTTGAAATTCTCGTCCATGCGCTTGTAACTGCGATGCCGTGTGGGAATACCGTCAAGAGTATCCAGAACGTGAGCCGGACCTGTGACAGTAATGCTGTCCGGGTCAGGAACAATTATCACCCTTTTTCCTTCAGCCAGCTCCACATCGAGATCGGGTCTCACCCGCATTCGTCGCGTCACCAGCTTGTCATAGCCGAAAAAGAGGGTATCGGGATTTATTGAAAGAATCTCAAAATCAGCATGCATCTGCTTTGAGAAATTATTGATAAGCCCCGATGTCACAAGGTAATAATGAGGCCTGGCTCCCGGCAGTCGCCTGGGAGTAAGTTTGGAAAAGTCAATGACCACCGGAGCCCTGCTGCCTGAAAGCTTCACCTTGAGGATGGAGTAACCCGGACCGCGAAGTTCCATCTCCAGCTTGTCAGGTAGATCACCCGTCACGATGCGGTCCTTGGGTGGATTAATGTATCTGACCGGGTAGTTTATCGTACCCTGCAGATCCTTGCTCAGTTCATTGAGATACCATATTACGAACGACAGGAGCAGAAAAAATGCAAAGACAGGGAGCTCCCTGTTAAGAAATTTTCCTTTCCGTTTCTGCTCGTCAGTCATGATAACTCAGTCCCTGAATCAGATTATTGTCTTGCTGCGACGTCCGACGGATCCTTGAGAATGGCGTTCTTGTCGACCCTGATCTTCACGTCATTGGCAATCTCAATGGTGATGATATTGTCTGACACTTCAACAACTTTCCCGTAAATGCCGCCGGTCGTGATGACCTTGTCGCCCCTGGCAATGGCATTGCGATAGGTGGTGAGCTCCTTTTGTTTCTTCATCTGGGGCCTGATCATAAAAAAGTAGAAGACCACAAAGACGAGAAGCAAGGGAAGAAGGCCGGTGAGCATGCTCGGACTTCCCTGTCCTGCCGGTGCGGCCTGTAAATAAATGAGTGCAAGTGTTGTCATGATTGTAATTGTTATTTGTTGTTTATTATTATCATTTTTATGAAAGTCTGAAGGTCTGAAGGTCTAAAAGTCTGAAGGTCTGGGGAGCTGCCCTTCATTTAATCAGTCCAGGACCAATTCTTAATTCTTAATTTTTAATTCTTACTTCTTCTCAACATCGGCAATTATACGCAAAATAACTAAATTATTCTCTGCATTTGACTGAACTACAACAGTTTTTGTCTGCAAGCCCTCTCTTCCCGAAGTGTCAAATACCACCTCGATGGTGCCTGTGCCGCCCGGGGGCACCGGTTTGCGGTCATATTTTGGCACCGTGCAACCGCAACTGGCAGATGCCGATGTGATTACCAGGTCAGCATCACCGGTGTTTGTATAAGAGAAGATGCAGCCGACCTTCTCTCCTGCCCCCACCTTCCCGAAATCATGGTCGGGCTTCTGAAAGGTCAGTACGGCTGTTCCGGTTGTATCTGACGGCATGTTTTTCATTTCACCTGATGAACTCCTCCCGCAGGATGCGGAAAAGAGAGTCGCCGCCAGAATAAATGCCATAATGTATGTCAGTGATCTCTTCATGTTCTCTTTCTTTTTTTTACCACCGGAGTCGGTACGGGTTCAGACTGTTTCATACCCTCCTGCTCCCTGCGCCTTGTCCTCTGCTCCCTGCGCCCGGCTACCTGCTCCTGGCTCTTTCCGCCCTGATCGTGGTTTTCGCCAATCAACCCCCGGCCAGCCTTTGTAAAGCTCCCGTTAGCCCTCATCTCCTTCACTATCTTGTCAAGGATGCCGTTCACAAAAGTACTGCTTTTGGCAGTGCAATAATCCTTCGCTATCTCGATATATTCGTTGAGAGTGACCTTGACCGGCACCTCGGGAAATTCAACCAGCTCTGTTATAGCCAGCTGCATCACCAGCTTGTCCATCAGCGCTATTCTCTCCACCTCCCAGTTGGTGGTATGGGTGTCTATCAGCGCACTGTTCCTCTCACTGTTCAGGATGGCTTTTCTGAGGAGTACCTTCACGAACTCCTCGTCGTCACTGTTGGTGAACATGGGTGGCATCACAACGGTGCCGTCATCATGCTCCCTGTATTTGCCGACGGAGTTGCGTATCATGGCAGTGACGAAGGGCAGGTCGTCATTCCAGTAGACCGACTGTTCCTCAAGGCTCGATGCAAGGTCGTCGGAGGCAGGGAAAAGCTTAATGACAACCTCCTTGATAAAACGCTGATCGGCACGGTAGCTGTCGTCTTGTGAGGACATGTAATCTGTATAAACCTCCCAGCTGGTCATCTCGTTGTACACCATCCTGACTACCTCGGGGTGGTCTGACCAGGAGATTCCGAGCGTCCCAAGCCACCTGCTGAGCCCCCTGAAACCTGTAATTTTATCCTTTGTGGTCCACAGAGAAGGGGTAGCCGCGGTGTAAGCACGTAACTGCTCATTGTTCCTGAGCTGGTTGATGACCCTGTTATCGGCAAAACGCCTGTTTGGATTTATGTCTTCCGGCGAAGGGATCTTTTTATTGCGTGAAAGCGCCACCTTCTCACGTGCCACTTCAGACATGGCGATAAGCAGCAGAAGGAGGTAATGGTAGAGATCGTAGCTCTTCCTGATGCTTAACAGAAGCTCCTGCTCTGCTGTCTCCAGGTCATCAATCTCCTTCCTGTTGCACGCATAGAGCACAGAGAGCGCCTTGATCCTTAATTGTCGTCTGCTTATCATTTAAAGAACAGATTTTTCAGGCAGCAAAGTTAAAAAAATAGGAATGGAATATCACCTCCCGTTCAAAAAACTCTTTCAAATAGAATTATCGATTTTATGATTCCCTCATTCCTTTAAAATCAAAATCATATTATGATTTAAAATAATTGTTACATTTGGCCATACTAACCGGTTGAAACCCTAAAACATTCGCTACTGATGGAAGACGAGAAAGGAAGCATTGAAGGCCAGAATGAGAGAAATGATAAAGAGGAGGTATTCACAAAAGTTGTGCGTGCAGGAAAGCGAACCTACTTTTTTGATGTCAAGTCGACAAGGCACGAGGATCTCTACCTGACTATAACTGAAAGCAAGAAGAGACTGGGCAAAGAGGGCAAGATGTTTTATGAGAAGCACAAGATCTTTCTCTATAAGGAGGACTTCGAGAAGTTTACCGAAGGGTTGCGTGAGGCGATAACCTTTGCCGGCAATGGCGAGGTGGTCCATTCCGAACGCAAGGTCATGGAAGAGACCGAGGAAGTGGTTGCCGCTGTGCCTGCAAATGAATTCTCTGATGTTGATTTTGATGAACTTGGGACCAGGTAGTGGCCCGGATTCTGAAAATTAAATTCCCCCATAAATGGACTATCTCCTTTTAGCTCTTGCTATTATTCTGATGATAGCTGGCATTGCCGGCTGTCTCCTGCCGGTCTTGCCAGGGCCGCCGCTGAGCTATGTCGGACTGATATTGCTCCATTTAACCAGGTTTGCCGACATCAGCAAAAACCTCTTCATCATCCTCGGGATAGTTGCCGTGGTGGTCACCATCATTGACTATGTTGTTCCCATCTGGGGCACAAAGCAGTTTGGAGGATCAAAATATGGAATTCGTGGCGCCACCGTTGGCCTGGTAATTGGACTCTTCCTGGGGCCGGCGGGGATCATCATCGGTCCGTTCGTCGGGGCCGTGGTGGGTGAACTGATCTTCAAGGATGACATTAAATATGCCATGAAGGCCGGCTTCGGCAGCCTGCTGGGTTTTCTGACCGGGGTGGGGCTCAAGCTCGCGGCATCCCTCCTGATGACCTTCTATTTCGTAAGGGCACTGGTTGTGTAACCTACAATACTTTATCCGCTACGCGGAAATTGAGAGAGAAAACGCTCCCTCCCTACAATACCGTAACCGCTACGCGGTAACCTTGCCCGTAGGAGATAAAGTATTGCAGCTACTATACCGTAACCGCTACGCGGTAACATTGCCCGTAGGGCATAGAGTATTGTAGCATAGAATGCCCCCCGCAAATCTATTGCCTGTAGGGCATAGAGTATGGTAACCCTAAGCCCCCAGGGTGGCGACCATCACCGCCTTGATCGTATGCATGCGGTTCTCCGATTCGTCGAAGACAATCGAATTTGGAGACTCGAACACCTCTTCAGTCACCTCGAGTCCGTCAAGGCCATACTTCCTGTAGATCTCCTCTCCCATCTTCGTATCCCTGTTATGGAATGCAGGCAGGCAATGCAGAAACTTAACCTTCGGGTTACCGGTCAGCCTGACCACCTCGCCGTTCACCTGGTAAGGCTTCAGCAGTTTGATCCTCTCCTCCCAGACAGCATCGGGTTCACCCATCGACACCCAGACGTCAGTGTAAAGGAAGTCAACACCCTTTACTGCTTTTGCCACATCTTCCGTCAATGTGATCTTCGCACCTGTCTCAGCGGCTATCTCCCGGCACTTCTTTACCAGCTCATCTGAAGGCTGGCAGGCCTTGGGCGCAGCAGCGCGGAAATCCATCCCCATCTTTGCTGCCCCCACCATCAGTGAGTTGCCCATGTTGTTGCGGGCATCGCCAAGATAGCAGAAGCTGATGCTTTCAAGCGGCTTGTTGCTGTGCTCCATCATCGTCATGAAGTCGGCCAGTATCTGTGTGGGGTGGAACTCGTTCGTCAGCCCGTTCCATACAGGAACACCGGCGTAGGCCGCCAGCTCCTCCACGATATCCTGCCCGTAGCCACGGTACTCGATGCCGTCATACATCCGTCCCAGAACCCTGGCGGTGTCCTTCATCGACTCCTTATGCCCTATCTGTGACCCTGACGGACCCAGGTATGTCACATGGGCTCCCTGGTCAAAAGCGGCAACCTCAAAGGCACAGCGGGTACGGGTTGAGGTCTTCTCGAAAATGAGTGCGATGTTCTTGCCCCTGAGCCTCTGCTGTTCGGTACCCGCGTATTTGGCCTTCTTGAGGTCAAATGAAAGGTTGAGGAGGAATTTTATCTCTTCCGGTGTAAAGTCAAGCAGTTTGAGAAAACTGCGGTTTCTTAAATTGTATGCCATATCGGTTATCTGTTTGTAGTCTTAAAGTTGAAAGTTGTTGGAATGTGCGATTGTCGATTTTCGATTTTCGATTAAGCCCGATGGCTATAGGTTGAAATCGCAAATCACAATCCCCATTTGAAAATCGCAAATCGCAAATCGCAAATCACAATCCCCATTTGAAAATCGCAAATCGCAAATCGCAAATCCAAATATTCATGTCGCTTAATCATACTCCATCGTAATCTTTGTCCCATACCTCCTGTCCTCAAGCTTGAAGGCTTCGGTGATCACGCTCTTGCTTCCGCCGGCCTTGATAAAGTTAAGGCAGGCTTCGATCTTGGGAGCCATGCTTCCCTTTGTAAACTGGCCCTCACTGAGATACTTCATTGTGTCCTTATAATCAAGAAACTCCTTAATCTCCTGGTCGGGCTTCTTGTAATTGATATAGACGTACGGGACGTCGGTCAGGATGTAAAACTCATCAGCTCCTATTGACGATCCGAGCAGCGCAGAGGCCAGGTCCTTGTCAATAACGGCTTCGGCCGGCCTGACATCGTTCTTCTCATCAATATAGACCGGCACACCGCCTCCGCCGGCTGCAATGACAATATTTCCCCTCTTTGCCAGCTCGCGTATGAGTTCATGATTCATTATGCCAACCGGTTTGGGTGAAGGAACCACCCTGCGGTACCCTCCTTCAGTCTTCACCTCCTCCTTGAACACCCACCCCTTTGCACGGGCCAGCTCATCTGCCTGCTCCCTGGAATAGATCTTGCCGACCCTCTTCTGCGGATCACTGAAGGCAGGATCATCCTTGTCAACCAGGACCGTGGTGATGAGACATACAACATTCTTTTCTATGCCGTGCCTGTTGAGCACGTTCTTGAACATCCGCTCTATCATGTAACCTATGCCACCCTGCGAATCCGCCACACAGATATCGATGGGCATCTGCGCTATTCCGTACATCTGCTCACCGGCATCGTTCCTCATGAGGATGTTTCCCACCTGCGGACCGTTGCCATGCGTGATGACGAGATCATATCCCTCCCTGATGAGAAAAATAAGGTTCTCAAGCGTATCAGTGGTATTCTGCTCCTGCTCCTCGATAGTTCCAAGCTGATCGCCCCTGAGGAGGGCGTTGCCCCCGAGTGCCACAACCGCCAGTTTTTTACTCATATATCTCTTTTATAGTCATGTGACAAAGCTAAAATTTTATATGAAATTATTTCATGGCAAATATTATTATACCCATTAAAGAGTTATATATGTGTATCGGAGTGCCCTGACGGGTATTTCTTGCATATTTATTACCTTTGCACCCAAACAGCCATACGTGAACAACAGCACTCTCCCATCTATTGCCCTTATTATGCTGATTTTGGTGCTTGCCTCATGCAAGGGAGAGAGCACGTACAAAAACATGCGGGAAGGAGAGATTTACTACAACATCAAATACATCAGCAACCCCTCCTCTCTCTCAGCCGACCTTCTTCCGAAGGAACTTGTCATATCATTCAGAAACGACCTCTTCAACACAGCCCTGCGTACACCGATTGGCAACTCGGGCATCACCACCGTCATCAATCCAAAGGAAAACATTTTTGACACGTACCTTAACATCCTTTCGTTCAAGTACTATTATGAAGGCAACTCAAAGGACATGCAGCCCGGCTTTTCATCGATGAAAGGGATGACCGTGGATGATACTGGCCGGAAGTCAGTCATCTGCGGCTTCAACTGCCGGCAGGCCAGGGTTGAATTTCCGGAATCAAAAACCACCCGTTATATCTGGTATACCAATGAGATCAGGGCTGAAAATCCGAACAGGATGACCCCATACAGGGAGATTGACGGGGTGCTGATGGATTTCTTCTACATAATCGGCGATGCCGAGATGCAGTTCACGGCCGATGAAGTACTTTTGAAACAGATTCCTGACAAGGAGTTCGAAAAGAAAAAGAACTACAAGGAGGTCTCTGCCAAGTACCTCGACGCGCTTATCCTTAAAATGATTTCCTTTTAAAAATATGCCCCTGCGGGTCAACCATTTTTCTTACCTTTGCTAATCATTTTAAAGCCCGTCCCCCGGGGCAGGTATAATAACTTCATTGCACGATGGGCAAACAGAAAAAAGGTAACGGTTCATCAACAAATAAAAAGAGTACAGCCGGCAGTTCGTCAGGGGAAAATGCAAGGTTCATCGCAGGCCTTGTTCTTCTGGTCTTTGCCCTCTATATGCTTGTGGTATTCATCTCGTATGTTATTACGGGCAATGCTGATCAGGACTCCTTAAGCCTTCAACCGGATGAGGACCCCTTCGCATATAAGAACTGGGGGGGCAAGTTCGGATTCAAGATCGGTCATTATTTCATCTACAGCGGTTTCGGGCTGGGGTCCTTCTTCATCCCGCTGATCATCGGCGCCTTTGGCCTTGCCCTGCTGAAAGTCAAGTATTTCAGGCTCTGGAAGAATGTCCTTCGCTTCCTCCTTGCCACAGTGATTATATCAGCCATACTGGGTTACCTGGCAGGACAGTCGACCTTCATCGGCGCCGGACCGGGAGGCGAGTTTGGCTATATGATCGCCCACCGGCTGAATGAGATGATGGGGAAAGTGGGCACCGGAGCCGTGCTTCTGGTCATCACCGTTGCCTATCTCATATTTTCACTCCATGTGGACCCGCAGACGATCAGGAAACCCATTGCCACCATGGCGCGGGCCGGAGCTTCAGTTATCTCGGGTGAAGGAAGGAAGAAAGACATCGTCACTGAAGATGTGAAGATTGAACCCGAAGATAACTTCCCCTCAGTTGAGGAGGAGCCGCTCAGGGCAGATGAGGAGGAGACGGATGATACGGATGACTTCTACAAGCCACCGATTGAGGTGCCGGAAGACAAGCCCCTTGTAAATGTGATCCACAAGGGAAACAAGCCGGCGTCTGCAGAACCAGCACTGGATGAGGTGCTGTCAGACCTCCCTCCTTTCGATCCCCGGCTCTCACTTCCGCGGTACAAATTCCCCACCCTGGCCCTTCTGCGCGACTACCGAAGTGCCGGCACCACCACCCATGATGAGGTAAATGCCAATAAGGAGATCATTCTCAAGACCCTGGCAGACCATAAGATAACCATCAAGAATATATCCGCCACCGTCGGACCTACGGTGACCCTTTACGAGGTTGTACCTGACCGCGGTGTCAAGATCCACCGGATCAAGTCGCTTGACAATGACATCGCCCTCAGCCTCTCCGCACTTGGAATAAGGATCATTGCGCCCATTCCGGGTCGTGGAACCGTGGGTATTGAGGTACCCAACAAGAAGGCCGAGACGGTATCGATGAAGGGACTTATCGCATCGAAGGAGTTTACCGATACGAAGTTCGAGCTGCCGCTTGCCCTGGGACGAACCATCACCAATGATCCGTTCATCATTGACCTGACCAGGATGCCGCACCTGCTCGTGGCAGGGGCAACAGGACAGGGTAAGTCGGTGGGGCTGAATGCCATCATCACCTCCCTCCTGTACAAGAAGCACCCGGCAGAACTGAAGCTGGTGCTTATCGATCCCAAGCGCGTTGAGCTTCCCCTCTATGGCAAGATCGAGCGCCACTTCCTTGCCAAACTCCCGGATGAGGAGGATGCAATAGTCACTGACACAAAGAAGGTCATAAATACGCTTAACTCGCTCTGTATCCTTATGGATCACCGGCTGGAGATGCTCAAGCTGTCGCAGACGAGGAACATCAGGGAGTATAACGAGAAGTTCATTGCCCGCAGGCTTAATCCCGAGAAGGGACACGACTTCATGCCCTATATCGTGCTGATCATTGATGAGTTTGCCGACCTGATCATGACCTCGGGCCGCGACGTTGAGGCTCCGATAGGAAGACTGGCGCAGCTCTCCAGGGCAGTTGGTATACATCTTATTATATCGACCCAGAGGCCGTCAGTAAGCATCATCACAGGCTTCATCAAAGCTAACTTCCCCTCACGAATAGCATTCAGGGTCTTCTCCGGCGTCGACTCACGCACCATACTTGACAGCACGGGTGCAGACAGGCTTGTGGGAAGAGGCGATGCCCTGATATCACAGGGCGGTGAGCCCATCAGGGTCCAGTGCGCCTTCATCGACACTCCGGAGATAGAGGAGCTGACAGATTTCATAGGCTCGCAGCAGGGATACCCTGATGCATTGCATCTGCCTGAATATGTTGGTGATGACGATGCCGATAACGGCAACAAGGATGTTGATCTGAAGAAGCGCGACCCGCTCTTCGATGAGGCAGCAAGACTTGTGGTGCAGCACCAGCAGGGGTCAACCTCACTGATACAGCGGCGCATGCAGCTAGGGTATAATCGTGCCGGCCGCATCATTGACCAGCTGGAGGCTGCAGGCATTGTCGGACCCTTCGAGGGAAGCAAGGCCCGCGACGTAATTGTACAGGATCCGCAAACTCTGGAACAGATTTTGAAGAGGCTTGATGAACAGACTCTCTGAAATGAAAAAGAAAAACATATTACTGACACTTCCGTTCCTGGTTTTCACTCTCGCTCTTTGTCTCCCCCTCTCCGCCCAGAAAGACCCGGAGGCGGTCAGGGTGCTTGAGGAATTCAGCAAAAAAGCCACCGCGGCACCTTCAGTGAAGATAGAGTTCACAGTTGATGCCCTTGACACTCGTGAGGATGACATTACAACCGTGTCGGGAACAGCGGTGATATCAGGCGACAGTTACAGGGTGACAACGGATGACAATATTACCTGGGCAGACGGCAAGGCAGTATGGAACTACCTGACTGATGTAAACGAGGTGACAATAACCGAACCTGACCCTGCCGAAGGATCATTTTTTTCCAAACCATCACTGCTCTTCTCACTTTACGAGGAGGGTTACAAGGTGAGGCTGCTGGAACAGAATGCAAAGGAGTGGGTGATAGACCTCTACCCCGAAGATCTGAATGTCAGCCTGGTTCGTATCAGGCTGAATATTGGCAAGACGCTGTACGATCTCAGGTCAGCCGAGTACAAGACCAAGGATGGTATGACAGTCACGCTTACCGCAGATAAATACGATCTCACCTTCCGCCCCCCTGCCGGATACTTTACCTTTAACCCGGCTGATTATAAGGGAGTGGAGGTGATCGATATGAGATAGAGGGGCGAGCGTCAGACAATGACCCGGCGGGTCATTTTAGCGAAGCAGCCAGTTTGAAGGGGAGGCAATAGGCAGTCAACAGTCGGCAGTCGGCAGTCAAATCATTCGGCAGTTGGCAGTCGGCAGGAATTAAGAATTAATAATTAATAATTAATAATCAGACTGTTAGGCTTATTGACCCCACGGAAGACTGAAGTCCCGACGCACTTCGTGGTCGGGTTTGAGTCTTCTCCTGCGTCGTAGCCTCAAACTGTGGACTGCAGACTGAACGATGGAACAAGGTGATCTTAAAACAATAGCATTTGCCATCCTGGTGCTCATTCTTATTTACATGATTATGAGGCGCAGGACGGAAAGCCTGAAGCGTAGACAGGACAAGCGCTCGAGGTTCAGGCGCGACCGCTGAAGAGCACAAAAAAAAGCTGCCCCGCAAGGAGGCAGCTTTTTATTTAAATTAATATTAGCCTGTAAATTACGGCGTCATAAGGCCATTATAGCTGAGCTCACTGTCAGGAATCGGCCAGATATATGACTGTGATGTTGACGGAATTGCTGCGACCGTACCAAAACCGGAATCACTTGTTTTTCCAGGAATGGTAAGACTCAGGCGCATGAGATCCATGTTACGGATACCTTCACCCAGGAATTCCATATTCCTCTCAAGCAGGACTGCATCGTAGAAGGCTTGTGCATCAGTAAAAGAAGCAAGAGTATAGGCCCCAGTTGCAAATGAGCGTGTCCTGACTGCGTTAAGGAGGTCAACAGCCGGTTGGGTGACAGTATTACCGGCGCGTACCAGTGCTTCTGAACGGTTAAGCAGAACCTCTGCCCACCTGATCACCGGAGCCCAGTCAGCCCTGTTGGTCTGATCAACGTACTTGGTCAGGAAAGGCTTACCACTAACGACGGCGATCATAAGCTTCCGTGCATCAGTTGCATCCATTGTTGCATAAACAGAACCGGGAGTCGACACAAGATAATATGCTTCACCGGAACCCGAGCCGAAATAATGTGCCAGGTGGTTCTGTGTGCCTGCATTGTTGGATGTTGTATGAGGCATTGACAGGATAGATTCCTTAGTTGTGTTGGGTGAGGCAAATATCCCGGCATAGCTTGCATTAAGCGTATGAGCTACTCCGGAAGTGGCAGTAAACGGAGCTGCAGCAGGCACAATCTTGGCTGACTCGGTCACTACCTGAGGCCAGTTCTGCATGTTAAGGTATACCCTTGTTTTGAGGGCAATAACAGTGTTCTTATGTATCCTGGTGATATTAAGGTTTGTGTTGCCGAAATCTGAAAGCACCAGTGGTTCAGCGTCATTAAGGTCCTTCAGTATCTGTGTGTAAACTTCAGCAACAGTACTGGGTGCCATGTCGTTTCCTGCGGCTGACTTGTTTGCCGTCAGCCTCAGTGGAACACCGCGATTCGCACCGTTACCCTGGTTGTAAGGCTTACCATACATCTGGATCAGGTCAAAATAACATAATGCCCTGATGGCCAATCCTTCACCCTTATACTGATTGAACTCCGCCTCTGTAACATAACCCTGGATTTTGCCTTCATCCCAGGCAGCCTGCAGACCCTCGAGGAACACGTTAACCACGTTTATGGTCGCATAAGCAGCACCCCAGAAGTTCTGAACCTCGTTTGTGGAACTTATGACTGTGTGGTTCCAGGTTGCGAAGCATGTTACAAGGTTAGAACTGAGAGGAAGAAAATTATCATCCCTCACATCATTATAGACCTGGAACCTGCCGCCCCGATGCTGACCACTTTTCAAAGAGGAATACATACCGTTAACCTGCGCTACAATCCTGTCCTTGGTATCAAAAACAGAGAGATCTGAAAGCGAAGTTACAGGTACCGGATTCATCCACTCATCTTTGGTGCATCCGGTAATCAACAATATTAGAACTAATATTATTGAACCCTTTAATATATTTTTCATATCTGATTCTTGATTAATTGGTTAGAAACTTACATTAAGCCCGAAGGTATAGGTCCTTGCCTGTGGGGCAGTATTCCTGTCAATACCCGGAGCGAGGTTTGAGTCAGTGTTGGTAGAGACCTCAGGGTCAGAGCCTGTATAATTTGTAAAGACATAGGCATTGAAGACCTGTCCGTATATCCTTAAGCTCTGTATGTTCAGCAGGCTGGGCCATATGTTCTTGAATGTGTACCCGGCAGATATGTTCCTTACTTTCAGGTAGTCACCCTTCTCCACATTCTCTGAGATGGCGAATGCTGATCCGTTGGAGACGTTGTCATTCATAACCGGTCTCGGAATATTTGTTATGTCACCCGGCTGTTTCCATGCAGTTTCATAAACTTCAACCGAGTTGTTCCACCACCTCTGGTCCCTGGTACCTGCCTTTGATCCGCTGTAAACATAGAATCCAAAAGCATAGGTCAGGTTAAGAGCAAAGTCGAAATTCTTATAGGTTAGATTGTTATCGAAACCTCCGTAATATTTTGGCAGTGGAGAAGCATAGGGTATACCATCTGCTGCTGTGTTAACTGCCGGAGCCACTGATCCGTCTGACCTGTAGGTCCATCTGTTGGTGGCAGCATGGTTATAGAGTACCTCCTGGCCTGCAGCATTGACGAATATTCTCTGTCCTGTTGCGGGATCAACACCGTTTGTCTTGACAGCCAGAATGTTCCCGACGGGAAGGCCTACAACGGTGATGTTGGTTGTTTCAAGGCCGCCAGTAGATGAACGTATCTCTTCAACACCTGGTGCAAGTTCAGTAACCTCATTCTTCAGGGCCGTAAAGTTGAAGTTGGTGGTCCAGCTGAAGTTTGTGGTTGTTATGTTGTAAGTGGTGAGAGAGAGCTCAAATCCGGTATTGTACATCGATCCGACGTTTGCCGGGATAGAGTTGCCCGGGATACCCTTTGATGGCGACTGAGGCACATTAAGGATAAGGTTGTTGACATCATTGTAGAAGTAGTTCAGGTCAGCCTGTATCCTGTCATTCAGGATGCCGAAGCTGAGGCCTATGTCATACTTGTCACTTGTCTCCCATTTAAGATCCGCATTTCCTGCCTGTGAAAAATAGAGGGTTGGCGTTGAAGCATACAGACCCGAGCTGTAAAGGAACAGCGAGCTGTAGTTTCCGATTCCGAACATATTACCTACACGTCCGTAGCTGAGCTTCAATCTCATATCAGAGAAGATGTCATTGAGGCCCGAGTTGGCAATGAAGCCCTCATTTGAGACATTCCACATGAATGAGACGCCGCCAAAGTTACCCCATTTATTATCCTCCGAGAGGCCGCTGTAACCGTCACGACGGGCACTGGCCTCCAGGTAATACTTCTTGTCCCAGTTGGCAGTGATACGCCCGAAATAAGAGGAGTAGAAGTTCTCACCGTATCCGCCACCGGGAATGCCATAGGCAGTCGCGAATGACCCTGCAAAAGTCTCAAAGAATGGGTCAGAAACAGCTGTCTTGGTTGCATTCCAGCTTGAGCCTACGGTTCTCTGCTGCTCAATCCCTGCAAGGAATCCGAGGTTAATCCTCTCCATGAGGGTTGTATTGTAATTTATGGTGTTGGTCCATGTCCACCTCTTGTCCTTACCGGTCCAGTTATAGGCATAGCCTCCGTATGAATAACCGTCACCTCCGATTGGAGACCAGAATGTGGTTGTCTCCCTGGCCAGGTTATCCATCCCGTATACGGTCTTCAAAAACAGTCCTTTTACCGGTTCCAGGCTGGCAGAAACTGTTGCCAGGATCCTGTCAGATTCGGTGGTGTTCTTGTTTGTCTCCATCAGCTGTGCCGGGTTGTAATAACCAAGCCCTGCAGGAAGTCCTGTTCCCTGCCCGCCAATACCGGCTCCGTTCAGGTTAAAGGAACCGTCATTGTTGTACGGACCAATAATAGGAGGAAGAACGAAGGCGAGGCGTGCAGCACCTGCCGTGGAAAAGTCTGATCCCGTATTCGGAGATTCAGTGTAACCGTTTGTATAGGCTATGTTAGCACCGATTGAGAAATATTTGTTGACCTTGTGATCAACGTTCATCCTGGCATTTCTGCCTGTTATAGAAGTTCTTCTGTATCATACCGTCCTGATCAGTGTAACCTATTGAGAGGAAGTATGCTGTTGAAGCAGAAGAACCTGACACCGTAATGGCATGGCTCTGCTGGAAGCCCTTCTGATAGACCTGGTCTGCCCAGTTGGTTGCGATTGGATTGCCGTCGGCATCATTTACCCGCTGCAGGACAACTGTTGAGCCGGCATTTGCGTAGGCAAGGTTTTTGTGCTCAAGATACTGTTCGGCATTCATCAGGTCAAACAGCCTGTAAGGCTCAGTCCATCCTGCAAAACCGTCATATGTGACTTTTGTCCTGGCTCCTGCACCACGTTTTGTGGTAATAAGGATAACCCCGTTTGCAGCCCTTGAACCGTAAAGTGCAGTGGCTGATGCATCCTTGAGGATCTCCATCGACTCTATATCGGAGGGGTTGATGTCTGCAAGAGAGTTCTGGATTGCAGTACCTCCGATGTTTCCGGTGAACACCGGAACACCGTCAACGACAACCAGCGGGTTCGAGCTTGATGTGATCGAGTTGAAACCCCTGATGCGGATGACAGGCGGGTTGTTAAGCACACCGTTGGGAAGTGTGATTGAGACCCCTGAAGCCTTGCCGGCAAGAGCCTGGTCAAAGCTCTGCATGTTCATTTTGGCGATGTCACCTCCCTTAACGGTTGAGACGGCGCCTGCCACATCACGCTTCTGGGCAGTACCATAGGCAACAACAACCACCTCGTCTACATTGAAGAGGTCCTGCTGCAGAACTATGTCAATTCTGTTTCTGCCGTCAATAGCCTGCTCCTGCGTTACATAACCGACGAAGCTGAATACCAGTGTTCTGGCATTTGTCGGCGCCTGGATCGAGAACTTCCCGTCAGGGCCGGTGATGGTTCCAAGGGTTGTACCCTTCACTGTCACAAAGACGCCCGGCAGTTCTGATCCATCATCAGAACTCGTGACCGTACCCGTGATCAGGGATGTCTGCCCCATGACAAGAAAACCCGTCATTAGCAGCAATGAAAAGAGCAATAAGATCTTTTTCATAAATTAATAGTTTAGGTTAATAAGGGTTATTACAAAAGTGTCACAATGGCAAAAATAGCATTATTTCCTAATTTCCAACGATTGCGCTGTTTTTTTTGTATACGGCAGGTACTATTATCAAACTGTAACTTAAACATGTAAGGGTCAGGTGTAAAATGCCGGTTTATCATTTTTCCGGTCTCTCACACAACCAAAATTTTACTAAACACCCATGGCGGCCACAAATTGATAAAGGGTGTCCCGGTAATTTTGAGACACCCTTTATTCAAATCTTAATACCAGATTGTGAGCCAGCTAAACGCTGGTCTGGCATTTCGCTAACACATAGCTGCTAATTCTTTGTAATTGTCGCTGTCAGGTAGGTTTTGCCTCCAAAATAGCTCGAATATGTTTTTGCTAATCCGTCATCATCACCGGGATAATAGATATCATAGTCAATTATCAGCTTGGGTTTCGCACCGCAGTTCTCCCATTTACCGGTACCCTTGATTTCATAGTCGTAAGGAGACCCGCCGTAAGTGGTTGTATAGATATACTGTCTGGGTATATCTATGTTTCCGTCGCCCTTGATGGTCATCAAAAAGTTCCCGCCTGCAATCACTGATTCTCCCCAGAATTCCTCAATAAACGGTTGACCTATACCACCTATAGCTTTTAGTGATGCACCACTAAGCTCTGCTGTGACAGTGATATTGGCTGAAGTAGGAGCTTCAGCTCCCCAGTCGTACCCGACATCTGTACCTGCCCATGCTCCGACAAAGTCAGCGGCCCCGTTTGTAAGGGGGCAGAAAGCAAGGCGTTTTACGGAATATGTCAGTTTGGTTCCGGTAGGGCTGGGTGAATTATGTTCACCGGCATCCATGGTAAGCACCAGGGTCGTGGTTTCACCGGGGACCATGTTTTCGGCAACAGACTTAAAGGTGACCGAACCTGAGGTTCCACCGGCAGGAATTGTGATGCTGGTGGCTGACAGGGTATACATGTCCGGAGTCATCGTTGATGAAGGATCAACCGCCAGGTCCACAACGATAGGTGTACTTTGCGGTAAGCCCATCACTACTGCTCCGACAGGAAGCTCTACTTCAATCAACGTACCAGCTTCTGTAACACCGGTTTCCTTTGATTGTGAGGCGTTGATAAATTGCAGATAATATGTTGAGGCGGGATCAGTCTCCTTGGTTATGGCGTCAAACCCCGTTTCTACATCTTCACAGGAAGGCAACAATGCTCCCGCTGCAATCAAAACGAACAATATTGAAATTATTTTTTTCATGATTTTTACATTTTAATTGTTTAGCTTGGAATGGCTTATCTGTCCCACCATAGTTTAGTAACCAGCGTTACATCCGGAACATTGGCTCCGTTATAGGTTATCTCTTCCTGGGCATAGGGATATCGGACAGGCATCTCAGGCAGTACCGCTCCAACCGGCAAAGGCATTGTCGGATAACCGGTTCTCCTGTAATCCGCATAAGCCTGGCTGTTACCGAATGTTGCAATATACTTCTGGGTCATTATCAGTTCCTTGGTTACCGGTACGCCAACTATGTTGGCTGTGAGCCATGCTGTATTGGCGGCTCCTGTAACCCTGAGGACTGAAGCAGCTACCGCGGCCTCAAATGCAGCCTGGGCAGGGCCGGTCTGGCCAAGCATCAGGTTGGCTTCAGCTTCAATGAACTTAAGCTCGGCATAAGTCATCATCATACTGGGTGCTGTTGCGCCTGCTACATAAGTTCCGGGAAGTGAGGCAGCACTGTTTTCGGAGGCAGCGACGCTACCTGTATATTCACCATTTCCGTCCAGCTCAGAATAGAAAGGCAGGCGTGGATCATCATCGGCCTTCAACATGTTAACCAGTGTTGCACCCATACGGATATCTATACGCTGTTCCACAAACTGGTAGATCGGGTTATGGTTTGCCTCCTCCCATGGAACTTTCATATCATCTGCAATTGATGAAAATCCTGCTCCTGCAGCAGCCAGGGCTGCAGTGGCGGCGGCATTGCCATTAACCAGTGACAGCTGCATCTGGTGCCTTGCTTTAATTGCATTGGCAGCTTTCTTCCACTTCGCTGCACTGCCGGCATAAATTACGTCACCACCTATGCCAATCGGATCTGATGCCGCACTGAGGTCGGCAATAGCCTCATCGAGCATGACAAAAATAGTATCATACAGCTCTTCCTGGGTATCGAAAGCAGGGGTAAGGATATTTTCACTTCCCCTGAAGCCTTCGCTGAAAGGCATGTCGCCCCATATATCAGTAAGTATTCCCAGGGTCGCAGCTACCAGCACCTTTCCTACTCCGGCATTGTACGGAGACTCCAGTTCCTCCGCTTTTTCAATGTAGACTTTCCCGTTCATGAAGATTGAAGTGAAAGTGCTGTTCCAGAGGTTATTCACATCAGCAGAGGTATACTGATACCGCGCTTCGGTAAACGGCTGACGGTCGACCCCGTCAAATTGCTGCATCCAGATGCCGGTTGTTCCGACAAGATCAAAACCACCCAGAAGGTAACCGAAATTCTGCTCGATAGCCGGCAGCATAAGGTTCATTGGTACATCCGCAGGAGCATCCGGATCAACGTTCAGATCCGTATCAATCCACATATCGCAGGAGGAAAGAGACAGCATAAAAACAAGGAATACCCCTACCGCTTTAATTATATTGTTAGTGTACTTTTTCATAATACTTTACTTATAATGGTTAATTAGAAAGTTATTTTCAGACCAGCCAGATAACTTTTCGTACCAGGGTTGTTGAAATAATCCATGCCCTGAGCATTATCGGCTCCCAGAAGGTTTGTTTCCGGATCAATTCCCGTGTAAGGCGTGGCCAGGAATAAATTCTTACCTGTCACATAGACCTGCAGTTGTTTTACCACATTAGATTTTAAAGGAATATCATAGCTTAAGGATATATCCCTTAACCTTACCCAGTCTGTAGGCTGAATTGCAGCTGAGGTCGGTCCGCCTCCGAAGTTACTTCCCTGTCCCCTGAACCATGCCTGGTCAAGAACAACCGGTGTGACGTTTGGCACGCCAGAGCTCACAACGGCGCCGTTGGCATCAAGGTGACCGTAAACACCTTCAAATACCACTATGTTTTCGGCAGGAGTCCTGTCAAAATCTATAGTGCCTTCGGGTGTATAATAAACTTCCCGTTTCTCTGTTGCCTTGCTGGTGCCGAAGTTATTCATTGCATATTCAGTACCGTTGTACATATTTCCGCCCTTCTTGATGTCAAACATGAATGACAGGCTCAGCCCTTTGTAGGATAATGTGTTGGTGATGTTTGCAGTCCAGTCAGGAGCGGTATTGCCGATAGGAACCATATCAGGACCGGTAAATGGGAATCCGTCACGGAAGCTGTCTGTAGGATCATCATTAATCAGTATTGTTCCATCTTCAGCCCTGGTCCAGTCGAGGCCAAAAATTGTACCGTACTCCAATCCTGCAACAGCACGGATCTGTGGTTCAACAAATCCGCCCAGAAACAGGTTATCAACCCCGGGAGCAAGTTCAAGTACCATACTTTTCATCTGGGTAAAGTTGATGAGTATATCCCAGGTAAAATTGCTGCCGCTGACAGGGATAGCGTTAAGGCTTAACTCATACCCTTTTGTTTCCATGGTTGCAGCATTCATATAAACGGAAGTGAATCCGGAAGACGCAGCAATAGGAACAGACATTAACAGATCTTTATTAAGGTTTTGGAAGTACGAACCGTCAAAGCCAAGCCTGTTCTGGAAGAACATAAGCTCAAGGCCTACTTCCCATGAATCCATTGTTTCGTGCTTCAGGTCAGGGTTTCCTAAACCGGTGCCCAGTGCAAAACCGCTGTTACTCTGGTATGGAAATCCCACGCCGTTTGTCCACCCGTCGCCTGATCCGGCCGAATAGTAGTAGTTGGATGTGGAATATGGTCCCGCAATGTTTGCTGTCCTTGCGGCTGATCCCCTGATCTTGCCGTATGACAGAATATCATTGTCCTTGAGACCGCCTAGTTCAGTAAACACAAAGCCTAAACTGACTGAGGGATAGAATGCTGAGAGATTAGCTTCAGGCATGGTTGTTGACCATTCGTTACGGCCGGTCATGCCTAAATATAATATAGACTTGTAAGCAAGGTTAATATCACCGAAAAATGCTGCAGTCCTGAAATTGGTAGTACCATGGCTGACAGTATTGTTGGGCGAGTTGGATAATTGATAGAAGTCTGCAATCTGGAGTCCGTCAGCATCACCATATAAGTATTTGGAAAAATTGGACTGTATGTTATTGCCAACCGTAACCTTCAGGTCAAAACTGTCACCGAGTTTCTTCTGGAAATTCAGCAGAAGGTCAGAGTTGAAAACACCTGAGTAGGCCTGGTATTCATCGTAGTAACCTGCCGGATATGCCCTTGAATTGATGGCGAACTTGTCATTGTACCTGCGGTTGAACCAGTCAACGCCTCCGGTATATGAGAGACTGAGATAATCAGTAAAGGCAACGTTGAGGTTTGCGCTCCCCGTAAAACGGTTTACATCCTCATTGAATGAAATCATGTTTGCCACCCAGTACGGGTTGTCATAGCCTCCACCGTTGCGGTAGTTACGCTGGGTACCGTCAGGGAATATATATCCGGCGCTGTTGTCAAATGTCCTGGCCGTTCTTACCAGCCCTAACATGACGCCTGATACGTTTGATCCTTTCTGTATCTGGACTGCCTGTGAATTAGTATATGCAAAATCACCTCCGACAGTAACCTTTTTTGAAAGCTTCGAAGTTGCATTCAGACGCATTGTGGTTCTGACGAATTTGTTATTCGGGACGATACCTTCCTGGCTGAGATTGGATATTGAGAAGAAATAACTGCTTATATCGTTCCCGTTACTCATACTCAGGCGATTGTTAAAATTAAGGCCGTTCTGGAAGAATTCATAGGGATCATAAGCTACCGCCGGCTTACCGTTTCCGGTTCCCTTTGGAACAAGTTTGCCATTGGGGTCCCACTTGTAATTCGGATCACCGTCATATTCCAGGTCAGCAATCTTTGGGCCGTATGAAGCTGCATTTCCACTCTGCCACACTCCGTTGAGGCCCTGTGCATATGTATTCTGCAACTCCGCTACCTGGGAAATCTGATCCATACCTACTGATGTATGGAATTCTATCTTTCTGTTTGTAAGATTCTTGCCGCTTTTTGTGGTAATAATCAAAGCGCCGTTGGCAGCGCGTATGCCGTAAAGGGCAGTGGCAGCACCACCCTTGAGAATGGTGATTGACTCTATATCATCAGGGTTAAGGTCAATTGAACGGTTTGATGTCGTAACACCGTCGACACCGCCTCCGCCGCCACCTGTGATGATGGGCATGCCATTCACCACGAACAGAGGCTGGTTATTACCGGTAATCGAATGCGCACCACGGATGGTAAGATAGGTTGCAGCCCCGGCATCACCGGCAGAACTGATAACCTGAACACCGGATGTTCTGCCTGACAGGGAGTTCACAATGTCGGCATTTGGCCGGCTGCTTATGACATCTGATTCAACGCTCTGAACATTGTAGCCGAGCTCTCTTTTTTCACGGGAGATACCCACTGCGGTAACGACAACCTCTTCAAGGCCGACAAGCTCAGATTCCAGGAAGACATCAATCCTCGTCCTTCCCTGGATCGGGACCTCCAGTTTCTTCATACCGATAAAACTGAAGACAAGAGTAGTTGTGCCCTGAGGAACAGACAGGCTGAACTCTCCGTTAGCACCCGTCATGGTACCAACAGTGGTGCCCTTGGCTACTACCGAAACACCGGGGATTGCCAATCCATCCTCCTGGCTCGTTACAGTGCCTGCAATCTGTACCGTCTGCCCCAACGCAAGCGATGCAGTGGCAAGTGCCAACACAAAAATCATTAGGATCTTTTTCATAAAGTAATAGTTTAGGTTAACAAGGTTTAATGAGAATATCTCATTTTTGGCAAGGTAATTATTATCGCTCAGAAATCAAACTTTTTGACATTTCTTCTTCCTAAAATTTTCAGATCAAAAAAAGGAGGCTGCCCGCATTGGGACAGCCTCCTACTGTTTTACAATGCCTTATGGTCTAAAGCGGATTCTGAACCATTGCATCGTTGGCATCCATCTCAGCCTTCGGTATCAGCCACTCCCACATAACATCACCTGCGGGAACGCTGGTCAGGTTACACAGAGCAGTTGTGTGGTAGCCTCCTCCTGTTCCGGTAGGCCTCGTGAGCGGAAGATTGAGTCGTTTCAGGTCTGTGAAACGGAACCCTTCACCCCAGAGCTCAAGCCTGCGGTTCAGCATGATCTCATCGATCAGGGCCTGGCCGGTATTGGCTGATGCTATGTAGTTTGCAGAAACTGTCTCACGGTTCTGCCTGAGAGTGTTCAGTGCATTCTGAGCCTCGGTGTCATGACCACCCATGCGGGCATAAGCCTCAGCCTCAATAAGCAGCATCTCGGCAGCACGCATGTAGACTACATCACCGCGACTGTCAGCTCCGCCGGCAGCAAGGTACTTCTGGCTTGTATACGGATACTTCGTGAAGTTTGAAGGAAGAGCCAGGGAAGTATGCTGACCTGTGGGGTCGAAGTTCGCCTTACGGACATCAGTGGCGGTAAAGATGGGGTCATTGTACAGATCCCTGTTAATGGCCTTTGGATTACCCCTGATGTTCGTGGAGCTGAAGTTCCTTGACATATAAGCAAAGTATGAGTAGAAGTAGGTAGTCTGATCCGGTATCACTGTGGCTCCCCACATCCATTCACGGTTGGCATAGTTGTTGAACCCGCCGGTGTACTCGGAGTTGGTCATAAGCGAATACCCTGTGCGAGCCTGTGCCGCAAAGTCTGCCGCAGCAGGGTAGTCCTGCATGGTAAGGGCAACACGTGCCTGCAAACCCAGTACAACGCTGAGATTCATGTGTGACTTATTGGGCCTGGTGTATGCTGCCAGCAGAGTGGCGGCTTCTTCCAGATCGGCATTCACCTGGGTATAGACCTCCTCAACAGTGTTGCGGGGCTGACCGTCAAAGTTGGCGGTAAGCATGATTGGCACACCGAGCTGGGTGTTCTGAGTACCTGCAACATAACGCTTGCCATAGAGCTGAACAAGGTTAAAATGGCACCATGCCCTGTAAGTCAGAGCCTGGCCCTTGATGATGTCCTTATCTGCCTGCGGTCCTGTTGCACCGTCGATGTTGTTGATGATCATGTTTGCATTGGAAATGATCCTGTAATACATCCACCATGGGTATGAATCAGTGTTGGAAGTCTCACTTCTGTGATCGAGCCATTTGTATGCATTGTTATACCATCCGTTACCTGCTGATGTCATGACAAGGTCTTCACCGAGCATGTCACGGTTGATGTTCATTGATGCTTCACCGGCCTCGCCCTGGTTGCGCCACTGCGAATACATGATGCGGTGAATGCCGTTCAGTGCCTGCATGGCATTGGCCGTTGTCGTGAAAGCCGATGCTGCCGATACCTGGTCAGTAGGCTGGGTATCGAGATAGTCCTCGCTGCATGACACCATTAAGAGTGAGAGAGCGGCGACGATTAGTGAACTGTATATTATACGTTTCATCTTTTACGGTTTTTAGAGTGATACATTTATTCCTACCGTAAGAATCCTTGACGGTGTATAGACGTTGTCGGTCGTACCGGCAAATGAAGCCTGCGGGTCAAGGCCTGTGCGTGAATTCAGTAAAAGCAGGTTTTCACCGCTTAACCAAACCCTGGCACCCTTCATCCCTGCACGCTGTGTAACTGATGCCGGGACGTTGTAGCTGAGAGTTACAGCCTTGATGGCGAAGAAGGATGCATCGGTCAGGAAACGGTCAGACTGTGCTCCGAACTGGGTCAGTTTGCTGTTGTCAAGCCTCGGGACGTTTGTAATATCGCCGGGTTTCTGCCAGCGGTCAAGGATGTCAACATGTATTGCCCTGCCATAATCGCCGGAATGCATCAGACTGGCGTAGTTGCCGTCATAGATCAGACCGCCGATCTGGAAAACCGACAGAATGGAGAGATCAAATCCCTTGTAGGAGAAGGTATTGGTAAAACCACCGATCAGATCCGGAATTGCACTGCCGTGATAGGCGTACTTTGCATTGTTCTGGCTGATACTCACAGTGTCAGTTTCATTTATGATCCTGAGGTTGGTAGCCTGCGTGGCAAAGTCCTTGATGTTTGCATCGTAGAGTGCCGAACCGTCAGACGGGTCAACACCGTACCAGTCCCTTAGCCAGAAGTCATAAATCGATTTGCCTACCATAAGCTTCTTCGTTCCGCTGATGATCTCCTCCTGCGGAAGCTTGGTGATCTCATTCTTCACGGTGGAAGCGTTAACATCTAAATTCCAGATGAAACCAGGCGACTTGACAACATCCACTGCAACACGCAGTTCAACACCCTGGTTGTACATCTCGCCGATGTTCTGATCCTGGCTAGCAATACCGCTTGACAGGGGAAGAGGAACTGCAAAGAGAAGGTTCGAAGAGATCCTGTGGTAAAACTCCACGGAACCGGTTATTCTCTTCAGCACGGCAAACTCGAGTGCGAAGTCAAGTGTGTTGTTCGACTCCCATGTGAGTGACTCGTTGGAAAGGTTGGCCTGGATGAACCCGGGCTCGTTTGCGTTGTTGACACCAATATTATAACGGGCCTGCCATGCATAGAGGTCGATGCCTCCGTCATTACCGACAGCTCCGTAAGATGCCCTCAGTTTCATCATGTCAATCCATGTCTGCGACTTGATGAAGTTCTCAGCATCCATTCTCCATGCGGCACTTACTGACCAGAAGTTACCCCAGCGCGTGTCCTTGTAAAACTTTGAAGAGGCATCACGACGGTATGAACCTGATATGAAGTACTTCTCATTGAAGTTGTAATTCAGACGTGTGAAATAACCTTCAGTCCTGTACTTGTCTGTGTAGGATGTAAGGTCATTGGTGGTGGTAAAGTTAACAAGCTCGGTATTACCGTCAACAATCTGTCCCTGGCGGAACCCGCGGAGATAATTATAGGTATAGTCATAGTTTTCATGACCGAGCAGCACCTCCACTGAATGGACATCAAATCTCTTGCTGTAGTTGAGAAGCTCATTTATGGTGTAGCTTGTTGTAAGCGAGTTCACCCGCTCACCCCTTCCTGCCGGAGCACCGTCACCCACAGTCTTGTTCTCAAAACTGGCACCGTTGTATGAAGATACGTCGGATGCTACGTTAAGGGTGAATTTGAAATCCTTCAGGAACATAAGGTCAACGTATGTCCTTGCGCTGAGCACGTTCCTCTTGAAGAGATCATCGTTCCACATTGTCTCAGCAACAACATGACGTCCGGGACTGGCTCCGGCTGGCCTGGTCGGCAGGCCTGCAAGGTTGCCAAGGTCATAGATATATTCGCCTGTTGCCGGGTCAGTCAGGTAATCACCTGTTGCCGGGTCATGGGCATAGACCGGATAGATGGGACCCATGTTCCTGGTGAACCAGAACGGGTTAACATAGCCTGTTCCTCCGGAAGTGGCGACATTCGATTCTGTCATGTTTCCCGAGAGGTTCAGTCCGGTGCGCAGCCATTTCTTCGGAGTCGTATTCACATTGATACGACCGGTAATACGCTCATAGTCTGATTTGAGAACGTAGCCTTTCTCATTCAGGTAACCCAGCGAAACATAATAGTCGCTCTGGTCTGTTCCCCCGTTGAAAGTGAGTCCGTACTCACCGCGATAACCCTGCCTCATAATAGGCTCCTGCCAGTCAAGATCGCCGGCATAATCTCCGAGGATCTCAGCGGAAGGATTGAGCAGACCGTTTGTTCCGACAATCTGGTTATTAGCCTGGTTGGTTATGTTATAGCCTACCCTGGTAATAAGGTTGTTGGTTGAATTCTGGGCGGCCGTTGCCGGATCAACCGGTGTTGCGGCATATACCTGCCTGTAGTAGTCAGCTTCCCACATCAGGGGGTAATAGTCGAGGCCCTGTATCCTGTCATATTCAGGTATTGACCTGGTGCTGATGCCCTGGGTGGTTGTGAACTGGATCGATGAACGGGATTTGCTTCCGCGCTTGGTTGTGATCATCACAACGCCGTTTGCTGCCCTGTTGCCGTAAAGAGCCGATGATGCAGCATCCTTGAGGATCGAAATGCTCTCAATGTCCTGGCTGTTCAGGTTGCTTATTGAGCCTGAGTAAGGAACACCGTCAACAACATAAAGAGGTTCGTTGGAAGCAGAGACGGACCCGAAACCTCGGATACGGATATCCTGACCTGATCCGGGCTGCCCGCTGGCAGAAGTCACCTGGATACCCGGGTTGACACCCTCGATGGCCTTCGTAACGTTAGCGACAGGCCTTGTCTCGATGCTTTTGCTGTTTATCTGCGCGGTCGCACCGGTAAATGAACCTTTCTTGGCAGTACCGTAGGCAGTTACAATAATCTCATCCATAGCGACAAGGTCAGGCTCCAGTGTAACATTGACCCTCGTCCTGCCGCTTATCTCAACGACCTGGCTCTGCATCCCGATAAACGAGAATTCCAGAGCTGTTGCCGTTGCTGGCGCCTGCAGGTTATAAACACCATCCGGCCCAGTGACGGCACCCAGTGTTAATCCCTGCACCTTAACGGTTACACCCGGCAGCGGCAGCCCGTCTTCAGAGCTGGTCACCGTTCCGGTAATCTGCACTGTCTGAGCTATTGCTGAAAGGCCTGTAACCATCAACAATACAAAAATCATAAAATGTTTTCTCATGTGGTGGTAATTTAGGTTAGTAAAGTATTTCTAAGATAGTTTCACCGGCGCAAATTAGCTAATTTTAATTAATACGCAAATGCGCTATGTTTTATAACACTTCAGGCTTATTCTATCCTGAAATGCCCGGCAGGCCTGCCATATTTACAAGATTTTTCTCAAAATCAGCTGCCCTTATGTCAATCTCCCGCCCCTGCTCCAGGAGGGAATTCGCAAAAGTCCTGTCTTTAAGGTCTTTAACGTTGATCTGCACATTCAGCCAGGCGCCTCTGATGCAGGCTCTGGTAGCTAGTACCCCTACTGCGGCATCTGTGACTGAATTGGGATTTCCTTTTTGTATCATTTCAGAGAGGAGTTCAAACGACCTGGCAGCCTCCTGCATGACCGTCAGCGGCACGAGTGCGGCATTTTTGGTAGCTTCCTCAACGGCAGCGGCCCTTGCGGCCTTCTCTCCGTCACTTCCCCTGGGCATCTCAAAGGCCCTGAGAATGGCGTTGTACGCATTGGTATCCTCATCCACCAGCTCAAGCAGCCTCTTCTGGATCTGCACTCCCTTCTCCGCCCAGGCGGAGAACTCCTCCCACCTGGCATCCCAGCCTCTCTTGTGGGCTGACAGGTTGGCCACCATCACTCCCAGTGCAGCGCCCATGGCCCCCATGGCTGCCGCTACAGACCCGCCGCCGGGGGCAGGCGACTCTGATGAAGTCTCCCATACAAAGGATGAAAGGGAGATGTCAGCCAGCTTCTTCTGCTGCCTGTCGAGGAGGATGTATTCAATTATCTTTTCGTCGGGATTGAACGGTTTCAGCTCCGAGAGGCCCATTGACCTGACGGCAGTATTAATAAGCTCTGCGTCAGACACACCGGCTGAGCGCTGCTGTTTGTGCAGGAAATGCCTCCCTGCCTCAAGCATCGACTTCAGGGGAATAAGCCCTACCAGCTCCGAGCCCGTCACACGCACCCCCCTGGCTTCAGCCTTCCTGCACACCTCATCAAATGCCTCATGCACAGGAGTGACGCCGATGTTTGTCAGGTTCATAGATATCTGCGCAAATCCGTACTCAGGGATGTACCATCCGATGGCCTTGACAGCTTTCAGCGACCCGGGAATCATCACAGGATTGCCATCGGCATCCTTCACCACTTTGCCGGTTATGGGATCCCCTTCACGCATCTCGCGGCCCCGTTCCCTGACATCGAAGGCTATGGCATTGGCTCTCCGGACTGAAGTGGTGTTAAGATTAATATTGAACGCCACGAGGAAGTCACGCGCGCCCACAATAACAGCTCCTGCGCCGGCATCAAACCGTGCCGGGCCGAAATCGGGCTTCCATGCCGGATTTTCAAGTTTCTTCTTCAGCCCCTCATATTCACCAGCCCTGATGGTTGCAAGGTTTCTTCTCTTCTCTTCAAATGCAGCTGATTCATAGCAGTATACGGGCAGCGAGAGCTCCTCTCCTATCCTCTTTGCCAGCGAACGGGCCCAGGTCACCGTCTCCTCCATTGTGATGCCGGCGACCGGTACCAGGGGGCAGACATCAGTAGCCCCCATACGCGGATGGGCACCGCTATGCTTTGACATGTCAATGACCTGCGCAGCCTTTCTGACCGCCCTGAATGCAGCTTCACAGACAGCCTCAGGCTCACCTACAAATGTAACGACAGTCCGGTTGGTGTCCCTTCCCGGATCAACATCCAGCAGCCTCACCCCTTCAACGGATTCAATCTCGTCAGTGATCTGTTTGATTATTTCCATGTCACGCCCCTCACTGAAGTTGGGTACGCATTCGATTAGTCGGTTATTGATCATGTTATTATTTGCGATTTGCGATTTGCGATTTGCGATTTAAGACTGCGATTACGGACGAAGACTGCCGACTGAGGACAGTGAACTGAAGACTATTTCCCCATTGAGAATAACAGTCTCCACCAGGTTGCTGCCGTATGCATAAGGCATGTACTCGTATGACGGTATCTTTTTGGTAATAAACAGGTTGGCCTTTTTACCTACCGTCACCGAGCCGTGTGTCTCCTCAAGTCCCATTGCATATGCCGAGTTGATTGTCACCGCGTTGATTGCCTCCTCCGGAAGCAATCTCAGCCTGATGCATCCCAGTGACATGACAAGCTTCATGTTTCCCGAGGGCGAAGAGCCGGGGTTGTAATCGCTGGCCATGGCAACAGGAAGTCCTGCATCAATCATTTTCCTTGCCGGGGGGTCTGTCATACCCAGGAAGAAGGCGGCGCCAGGCAGCAGCGTGGGCATCGTTCCGCTTCCCAGCAGAGCGGCAATCTCTTCATCACCCGTGAACTCCAGGTGATCAACGGAGAGGGCCCTGTGCTTCACCCCCGTCTGTATCCCCCCTGAATAGTCGAGCTCATTGGCATGCATCTTGGGCCTCATGCCATGGAGTGCCCCCGCTTCCAGAATCCGTGCGGTTTCCTCAACAGTGAAGAAGCCCCTGTCACAGAAGACGTCTATATAATCGGCCAGCCTCTCAGCCGCAACAGCCGGTATCATCTCATTTACAATAAGGTCTACATACCCGCTCCTGTTACCTCTGTACGGGGCAGGTACGGCATGGGCTCCCAGGAAGGTGGACTTCACCGTAAGCGGCGACTCCTGTTTTATCCTGCGTATGACCCTGAGCATCTTAAGCTCATCTTCGGTGGTTAGGCCGTATCCGCTCTTTATCTCCACTGCGCCGGTGCCGAACGAGATGATCTCCCTGACACGTTCCATGGATTGCCTGAAGAGCTCCTCCTCGCTGGTATTGTGCAGCAGACGGGCTGAGTTCAGAATTCCTCCTCCCCTCAATGCTATCTCCTCATATGATAGCCCCCTGATCTTGTCAGTATACTCCTTCTCCCTGCTGCCGGCATAGACCAGGTGAGTGTGCGGATCGCAGAAGGCCGGAAAGACAAACCCTCCGCCGGCATCTAGCCTGTTAATGTCGCTGCTGAATGGAGGCAGGCTCTCCATCGGTCCGAAAGCAGCAATGATGTCGTCCTCTATCAGAAGCCAGCCATTCTCCACGACAGGCAGATCAGCCATATCTTTGCCGGCGACGAAAACCACGTGCTCATCCCTGGTCTGCACCAGCATTCCTGTATTGTATATTATAAGGCTCATGCTACCGGTTTTGGAGCTCACTAAGGTAGCAATATTAAAAATATTAGGATATGAGCATCATTTTTCTTTATTTTTACGTGCTTTAAAAACCAACTCTATGAAAAAACTCACTATTCTTCTGCTTACCGCCATGCTGACAGCCTCGGTTACCGCTCAGGAAGCCAAGACAGGTTGGAACTTCGGCGCCCTGCCCACCATAACTTACAGTTCTGACATGGGCTTCCAGTACGGTGCCCTGGTCAACCTGTTTGACTACGGCGACGGCTCAATCTATCCCGAATATTATCAGATGCTTTATGTCGAGGCCTCAACTTACACCAAGGGCAGTTCAACCCTGAGGATAATGTATGACTCCGACTACCTCATCGAAGGGATCCGCTTCACGACTGACCTGGCCTACCTGCCTGATCAGGCATATGCGTTCTATGGCTTCAACGGATACAATTCAATTTACAATGAACCGTGGACTGACGACGAATCGGCTGAATATGAAAGCCGGATGTTTTACCGCAACAAACGTCAGCTCTTCAGGTTTAAGAATGACTTCATCGGCAATATCGGTGAAGGAGACTGGAAATGGAACGCCGGGATTACATTTCACAACTACAAGATGGATGATGTAAACCTTGACAAGTTCAACAAGAACAGGGAACCGGGAGACCCGGATTACCTTGAAGATGTCCCGCTTCTCTTCGATTACTATAAGGAGGCAGGACTGATATCTCCCGAAGAGGCCGATGGCGGATGGATAAATGCTCTCAAAGGCGGTTTCTCCTTTGACAGTCGCGACAGCAGGGCATGCCCGATGAAAGGTATCTGGGCTGAGGCAGGAATTGAGGTTGTGCCTGAGTTTCTTGGATCAGAATCATCGTTCGGAAAATTCTATTTAACATGGAGACAGTACTTTACACTTAAGGAACGCGACCTGGGCTTTGCTTACAGGCTTGGCTACCAGACCACGATATTCGGAGAGGTACCCTTCTACTACCAGACCCAGGTGATCGTCTCTGCCCTGAGAGGGACAGAATCGGAAGGACTCGGTGGCAGCAAGACGCTGAGGGGTATTCAGCGCAACAGGGTTGTTGGCGACGGGTTCCTCTATGCCAATGCCGAACTGCGATGGAAAATCGTCTACTTCAAATTCATCAACCAGAATTTCTACCTGGGAGCAAACTTCTTCTATGACATGGGTATGGTTACTTCGCTGATAGACGTTGATGTCAATGACCTTGAAGAATATCTGGAAGGCAGCGCTGACGACTTTTACGTTGACGGCAAGGATAAACCTCACAGCAGCGCAGGCGCCGGAATCAAGATTGCCATGAATGAGAACTTCATCATCTCAGCTGACTTCGGCAAGGCCTTCAATCCACAGGATGGAGGGACGGGATTCTATATCGGACTGAACTATATATTCTAAAGCTTACCCAGCCACATACCGAAGGCAACTCCTATGTAGTTGCCGATGATCCAGCCGATAATACCGGTTGCCAGCCCTGTAAGAATGACATCCTTGTTCTTCAGGGCTGCTGCAACCATTGGCACGAAGGGAGGTGAATATACGAACCCTGTCGTGGTAATGAGATAATCGTCAGCATTGATCCTGAATATCCATGAGAGGAACAGGTGAAGGAAAAGGGAGCCGAAATAAGCATAGGTAACATATAGAAGCAGGCTGAGGTACTTCGCCTGGAAGATCACGCTCAGGTCGCACCTGGAAGCGATGACTATCGAGAAAGCGATAATGAAGTACATCCCCAGCTGAAAGGTCTTTTTAATATTTCGCACCTTCGGAATAAACGACGCAGCTACTCCAAGGGTGGTTATTGCGAGAATCACCGAAATCGTCATTGGCACATTGGGCAACAGAAAACTGACCCCAAGTCCCATCACCACTATAACTATGGAAAGTCCAAGTGCACTCAAAAGCGGCAGAACTGTGTCCTTCCTGAATATCCCCGAAAAATCATCAAAATCCTCTGCCATCTTATCACTAATTCCCTTGAAATCGAAATCTTCGCCATCCTTTTCTGCCGGCCTTTTAAACGGAGGGAGGAATAACCTGAAGAATGCCGGCCCGGCGGTAATAAAGAAAAGTATGACAACCGCTCCAACAATCATATCATAAGTATTTGTCATGATAAAGGCATTCGGCTCTACCTTGAGCGCCAGTGCAATGGAAGCCAGGTTTACCGAGCCCCCCGTGTAAAGCCCTATAAGCATTCCACCTATCTTATCGCACTCTTCGACCTTGTCCCTGAAGATCAGGTATCCTGTTGCCACAATGGTCATTACCGATACCAGAGCAAGAGCCATTGAAAGGAACCCTTTGCCTGAGAACTTCAGCCACCTCCTCACGTTAAGGGAAAAGAGTATCAGGGGAATGGCAAGCGGCACCAGCGCTGTCTGGGCACCATCCTGTACGGAGGCTATGCTGTTCACCCTCAGATCGCGCTCGGAAAGGGTACCGGCGGCTACCATCTCAACCGCCTCGGACTTTGGGATAAAAGCCCTGTCCTGCCCGATTGTAGCTTCACGGAAAGCTTCGCTGCCCCGGGGCAGGATGCCAACGTTGGCTATAAGGATACCGGTGGCGTAGGCAAGAACTATTGCCCCGATCTTTTTTACGAAATGATATCTCAGGGTTAACCAGATCAAAAATATCGGAAACGTGATATAGAAAACGACTAAAACGATCAGATTCAGCATGGCGGTCAGGTTTTGGTGCACCTAAAATAAATAAAGCACCCTGCATAGAAGACAGGGTGCTCATAAAAGAGGTATTTATACTGCTTACGGTAAGTATAATTACTTATCAGGACACTCCTCGAAACTTTTCCGGTACTGCTCTATTGCCCTCTGACTCATCCCCATGCTTGAGAATCCTCCGTCATTGAAGATATTTTGCATGGTTATTTTTTTCGTCAGGTCCGAGAAAAGGGTAATGCAGACATCAGCGCAGTCGGCAGCATCAGCATTGCCAAGGGGAGACATCCTGTCCGAGAAATCTACCAGGGAGTCAAATCCCGAAATTCCGGCTCCGGCAGTTGTGGCGGTGGGCGATTGTGACACGGTGTTAACCCTGACATGTTTCTCCTTACCGTAGATATATCCGAAGCTCCTTGCGATTGACTCAAGGAGGGCCTTGGCATCGCCCATGTCATTATAGCCTGCCAGCGTACGCTGTGCCGCCACATAGCTCAGCGCGACCACCGAGCCCCACTCATTTATGGCATCGAGCTTATACGCTGTCTGCAGAATGCGGTGAAAACTGAGAGCCGAGATATCCAGGGTCTTGAGCATATTCTCGTAGCTTGATTCAGCATACGGGATTCCCTTCCGGACATTGGGCGACATCCCTATTGAGTGCAGCACGAAATCGATCTTCCCGCCGAAGATCTCCAGTGATCGGTTGAAAAGCCCTTCAAGGTCCTTCATGCTTGTGGCATCGGCGGAGATGACTTCGCTGCCGGTCTTTTCAGCCAGTTCTCCGATTGTGCCCATGCGTATCGCCACAGGAGCATTGGTCAGCACCAGGCTTGCACCCTGGGCATGAGCCTTCTCAGCCACATGCCATGCAATGGACTTGTCGTTCAGGGCACCGAATATTATACCCTTTTTGCCCTCTAAGAGATTGGTGATCATAGCTTTGCTTTTTATATTGGTTTTTGTTCAGATTCATCTGCCCTCGAGCAGCTCACGTGCGTTGCGCATGGCAGCTTCGGTAATGGTGCTTCCGCTCAGCAGCCTCGCCACCTCGGTAACCCTTTCGTCGTCACTTAACAACCTGACACGGGTAATTGTTGAGTGATCGCTCTCCTCCTTGTAAACGTGGTAATGCAGGTTTCCCCTGGAGGCCACCTGCGGCAGATGAGTTATGTTTATGACCTGCATGGTTTTACCCATGTCTGAAAGTATGCTCCCGACCATTGAAGCCACCTCGCCTGACACACCTGAATCTATCTCGTCAAAGATAATTGCCGGCAGTCCGGAGCTGCTTGCCAGCACCGATTTCAGGCACAGCATCACCCGTGAAAGCTCTCCTCCGGAGGCGCAGCGAGACAGTTCCTCAGGCTCAACCTGCCTGTTGGCGCTGAAAAGGAAGTCGACCCTGTCAAGTCCGGCCGGCCCCGGTGTGGTGAGACCGGTGACACGGGCTTCAAAGCGTGCGTGAGGTATCCCCAGCTTCTGAAGCAGGCCTGTGATCTCTTTGGCCAGCGGGGCTGCGGCGGCGCGCCTGGCTGAGGAGAGCCTGCCGGCGAGCTTCGCTGCCTCATCATACGCCCTGTCAGCTCTCTTCTTCAGCTCGCCTATCTTCTCATCTATGTCCCCCGTGGCTGCTACAGCCTCTTCCAACTGTTTCTGCCGTTCAAGCAGCCCGGCCAGGTCCCTGCACCGGTGCTTCTGCATAAGCGAGTAAATTGTATCGAGCCGCCGAATGACATATTCAAGCCTTCCCGGATCGGCAACTGCGCCGTCATTCAGCTTCTCAGCCTCGAATGATATGTCATTGAGGTCGATAATCTGTGTTTCAATACGTTTTTCGAGCTCGCCGGCCTCAGGAAGCCATCCTGATATTCTTGCCAGGCTGGTGCGGGCGAGACGCAGCAGTGAGAGCACTGTGACATCATCGCCTGAGAGAGCGGAGGTAGCCGCAGCCAGGCCTTCCTTTATCTCAGCGGCATTTGTCAGCATCTCCTGCTCCTTCTCCAATGCCTCCTGTTCACCTTCAACAAGTTTGGCGGCATTGAATTCATCGAGCTGATGCGAATAGTATTCATGATCGGCCCTGCCCCTTTCCATTGTCTGAGAGGCAGACTCATACTCTCCCCTTGCAGCAAGATAGCTTTTGTAAACCCCGGTGTAATCCCTGTAAAGGCCTGTGTTACCGGAATATGCGTCAATGACGCGCATCTGGAACATGCTGCTCCCCAGGAGCAGCGTCTGGTGCTGTGAGTGGACATCTATCAGCCTGTCGCCCAGCTCTTTCATCACGCTGAGGGTGACAGGGGTGTCATTGATGAATGCCCTTGATTTGCCCGCCGGGGTTATCTCCCTGCGAAGAATAGCGTCGTCATCATAGTCGACTCCGTTAGCCTCAAAGAGCTCCCCGAGGTCGTATCCCCTGATATTGAAGTCAGCCTCGACAATGCATTTCTCCTTCTCGCTGAGAAGCACCGAAGTGTCAGCCCTTTCGCCAAGAACCAGGCCAAGCGCGCCAAGCAGGATAGACTTTCCGGCACCGGTCTCACCCGTGATAATGGTAAAACCCTCGCCGAAGCCCATGTCAAGCTCTTTTATTATGGCATAGTTCTTAACTGTCAGTCTGCGAAGCATGGACGCTCTCTTAACCTGAAGGGGTAAGTATCTTCTGGTACTTTGTCTCGTTTGCCGGGTCTATCTCAGTCAGAATCTGGAGAACCCTGTTCTTCTCATCGGCAAATGCCTGTGCAAATACGTTGACGATTTCGTCGGCCTTGGCATCGAGGAGAATCGTCATGTAGTACATAAAGGGGTCCGGACGGCTGCGGTAGACATCCTGCAACCTGCGCAGACTCTCGTAGATTTCTGTTCTGGCCAGCGCCATGTCAGATTCCATTTTGTCAAGCCCCCTCAGGTGATACAGGTAAACAAACTCCCTTGCACCGGCATATTCATTGTCAAGAATGTTTTTCACAAGCCAGTAACGGTTCCTGTTCCTTGAGCCGTCATAGGGCTTCCATCCCGGTTCAGGAGCATTCTGGGCGTTGGCGACAATTTTTTCTGCAATCTGGAAATATGGCGTGCCGCCCCCCGGTGAGAAGGTGTCAAAATCCATTCCTATAAAGATATAGGCATAATATCCAAGCACAGAGGCAAGGTTGCTGGTATGGCTGTTGGGATTGAATTCAATAGGCTGAAATTCAACATACCTGAACTGAAAACTGTTATCAACGAAGTTAAGCACCGTTGATTCGTAAGTGGTGTTGTAGACCGGCCGGCTGAGCTGAATCTGGATCGTGCCGCGAAACTCGTCTGATGAGAGCTGCTCATCAAGATTGATCAGAAGGTTGCACTCTATCCGCTCCGAGAAACTGAACAGGTTGTCAGTCCAGACCATGCCGTTCATAAACTCATATATGTCGCGCTGCATGCTCTGAAAGATCTCCCTGTTGGATCCCTGGATCTTCTGTGCCGATACCTGGACATTGCAATAGAGCTCCTGCGACATGGCCATGCGGGAGGCAACCAGCATCAGGACTGCGGTCAGAAAAAGTCTGCTTTTGATTGATTGATTCATGCAGGATCAATGTATCAGTGAGATGATCTTTTTCAATATATCCGAGGCAACCTCGCCCTTTGATTTCAACTCAAATTTATCAATATTATTGTCACTGTCAATGATGGTAACCCGGTTGGTGTCATGACCGAACCCGGCGCCCTCATCCCTCAGTGAATTTAGTATTATAAGATCAAGATTCTTCTTCCTGAGTTTGGCCAGGGCATTGCTGACTTCATTGTCTGTCTCGAGTGCAAACCCGGCAAGTATCTGGTTCTCCTTCTTTATCGTGCCAAGATAGGCGGCAATGTCCTCAGTCGGCCTGAGCCTTATCGTCATCTCCCCTTTGGCTCTTTTCATCTTTGTCTGCGATGTTGTCTCAGGGGTGAAGTCAGCCACGGCAGCGGCCAGGATGCCGATGTCACAGTTGAGGAAAGCCATCACTGAGGCTTCTTTCATCTCTGCAGCAGTTCTGACCGCAACAGTCGTTACATTCTTCTGAGAAGGTTTCAGTGATACCGGTCCGAGCACCAGGGTCACTACGGCGCCAAGCCTGGCGGCCTCGTCAGCCAGGGCAATGCCCATGCGGCCCGATGAATGGTTGCTGATAAAACGTACGGGGTCAATGGGTTCCACAGTGGGACCCGCATTGATGAAGATTTTTTTACCCCTCAGGGGTTGTTCACCTGTTTTTTTTTTTGAGAGGAACTGCTTCAGCTCCTTAACTATCACCTCGGGCTCCGCCATGCGTCCCTTTCCTTCAAGTCCGCTGGCAAGCTCTCCGGTGTCAGGCTCGATGATATGATTCCCGAAGGATATGAGTGTCTCAATATTCCTTGCTGTTGCCGGATGGGCCAGCATGTCAAGATCCATTGCTGGCGCAAGGAAGACAGGGCAGCGTGCCGAGAGATATGTTGTAAGCAGCAGGTTGTCTGCAATGCCCGCCGCCATCTTCCCGATGGTGTTGGCTGTGGCAGGAGCCACCAGGAACAGGTCAGCCCAGATACCAAGGTCGATGTGACTGTTCCATCTCCCATCCTCAGGATCGAAGAAATCGACAAGGATAGGGTTCTTTGAGAGAGTCGCCAGGGTGAGTGGAGTAATGAACTCCTTTGCATAGGGTGTCATTACGACCTTTACTTCGGCCCCCTCCTTAACAAGCAACCGGATGATAGTTGCAACCTTGTAAGCTGCAATACCCCCGGTGACTCCAAGCAGTATTTTCCTGCCTTTCAGCATATTATGAATTTATTTCTTCGGCTTCTGCTCCTTATCGGGATTGCGGTAATAGATCTTGTTTTCCTCGAATTCAGCGAGTGCAATGAGTGTCGGCTTCGGCAGTCTCTCATAGAACTTCGAGATCTCTATCTGCTCCCTGTTCTCAAAAACCTCCTCGAGGTTGTCATTGAAAGATGCAAACTCCTCAAGCTTGGAATTAAGCTCCTGTTTCATCTCAACACTGATCTGGTTTGCCCTCCTGGTGCAGATGAGAACGCTTTCGTAAATGTTGCCTGTCTCAACGTCAAACTTGTCCACATCCCTTGTAATGGTAGTGTAAGATGCCGATGTCTTTTTATAATCCATATCTCTCTTTTAATTTCAGTTTATTTCTGTCTGTTGTACTGTGGTATCCACCTTCAGGAATTTTGCGGTGTTATCAAAAATCCTTTTAACATCCTTTGAGTACTTGCTCTGGGGGAACTCCTCTATAAACGAGTAATATTCGTCCAATGTTGTCTGAAAACGTTCCACCTTCCTGGCAGGTATGCTCATCTCCGCATACAGGTAGAGAGCATCGAGTTTCAGGAACATCAGCTCCTCGCGGTATTTGGTATCGGGATACTCCTTCAGGCTGTTGGCCAGTGATACCGTGGCGGCACGGTACTGTTTGAGATCATAATAGAGCCTGGCGCTCAGGTAGGACTTCTCCACCAGCTTCTCCTGCAGCTCCAGCACCTTTGCCTTGCAGTCCTCCACCCTCGTACTGGTGGGATACCTCTGCATGAAGATGGTGAAGCTCTCTATAGCTTTCCTGGTATAGGCCTGGTCAAGTTCAGGCCTGGGACTCATGTTATAGTCGCACAATGCTGAAAGATATGAAGCCTCTTCGGCATTGTTGCTGCCAGGGTATGTGTCGGCAAAATTCTGGTAATAGGTGCCGGCCATCATATAGTCACGTATCTTGTAGTGAGCCTGGGCATTGATCCAGTTCAGCTGCTCAGCCTCGTCGGTGGCCCTGTACCTGGGAAGTATCTGGGTGAGGAGCTCTATCGACTTCGTGTACTTTCCGTCATCATAATAGTCATAGACCTTCTGCTTCTTAAGCTCGAAGTCACCGCTCTTGAGAAGCTTCTCATACTCACCGCACGATGTTGCGACAAGCGCCAGAAGAATAATTATTATCAGCCTGATCCTCATATCCGGAAATGTTGCGCAAAATTACTACTTTTTTTTATTCATAGGCTCAACCAAATGCAAAAGTGCTTCATTTAAACCAATGATCCGGTTAAAGGAGTGTTAATTTATGGGTACAAATAGGTATAAATAGGTACTTTCGCTCAAATTAGTTTTTAATAATTTTGCGGGCAATAATCAAAACCAGAACAGACGTGGATATTTTCGACAAAATCAAAAAGAACCGGGGTGCACTCGGACAGTACCAGGAAATGGCGGACGGATACTTCATGTTCCCAAAACTTGAAGGTGAGATCGGACCGAGGATGAAATTCATGGGCAAGGAGGTACTGAACTGGAGTCTCAACAACTATCTTGGACTGGCCAACCACCCTGAGATACGCAAGACCGACGCCGAGGCAGCAGCGCAGTACGGACTGGCTTCCCCTATGGGAGCAAGGATGATGTCAGGACAGACAACCATGCATGAAAAATTTGAGCAGATGGCTGCTGAGTTTGTCGGCAAGGAAGCTGCCTACCTCCTCAACTTCGGCTACCAGGGAATGGTTTCGATCATCGACAGCCTGGCCGGAAGGCACGACGTCATTGTCTATGACTCCGAATCCCACGCCTGCATAATGGACGGCCTCAGGATGGTTCTCTCCAAAAGGTTTGTCTACCCCCACAATGACATGGAGGGTTTTGAGAAGCAGCTGGAGCATGCCCAGAAGATCGTTGCCGGTACAGGCGGCGGTATCCTCGTCATCACCGAGGGTGTCTTCGGCATGGCCGGCGACCTTGGCGCTCTCGACAAGATCGTGGCATTCAAGAAAAAATATAACTTCCGCCTGCTGGTCGATGATGCACACGGCATAGGGACAATGGGTAAAACCGGTGCCGGCACCGGCGAGCACTTCGGCGTTCAGGACCAGATAGACGTCTATTTCGGCACCTTTGCAAAGAGCTTTGCAGGCATTGGCGGTTTCGTTGCCGGTGATAAGGATGTCATCAGTTACCTCAGGTTTAACCTCCGCTCGCAGATCTATGCCAAGTCACTCCCCATGGCAATGACCATTGGAGCCATCAAGCGCCTGGAGATGATGAAGACTCACCCTGAATTCCGTGAACGCCTCTGGACCATCGCAAATGCGCTGCAGAAAGGCTTCCGCGAGGCAGGCTTTGACCTTGGAAAGACACAGTCGCCCGTGACACCTGTATTCCTTAAGGGTGGTATTGCCCAGACAACACAGGTCATCAAGGATCTCAGGCAGAACTATGGTATCTTCTGCTCAGTGGTGATCTACCCTGTAGTGCCGAGGGGAGTCATTATGCTCCGTATCATACCCACAGCATCCCACACTATGGAAGATGTCAGGTACACTATCGATGCCTTCAAGGAGGTTAAGAAAAAACTCGAGACAGGTGCCTATCCCGACGAGATAGCTGATTTCAGGAGCTGACCCCTCTTCTCCGCTCCTCCTCCAGGTCATTTATGCCAAGGAAGGAATACTGATATTCCATCGGCAGTATCCGTGCATACTCCTCAACAGCACAGTCGTCAAGACATGCGTTTATGATCTTGCGCCCCAGCGGAAGGAGATCGGGTTCCAGGTAGTTTACAAGTTCCTTCCTGAAGAAGTCGCGCAGTATTGCTGCTCCGGCATCATATCCCCCTTCTCCCACCTCATCCTGCCGGTAGACCTTCAGGAACCGTGTCGGTATCGGAGACCCCTCAATGGTCAGGTAGTTGAGCTCATAACCCAGGAGCGGACAGCGTGCCGGTCTGAGCTGGTCATGCCTCAGCTTGGCATTTCCCCTTCGGGTAAGATACTCCCTCATCAGGAGCTGCGGTTTGAATCCCACTTTCCATGCTCCGATGTGCTGGTTAGGTGTCAGGGTATACCTTACCCTTGGGGTATTGACTATCTGTTCCAGGAGCAGGTTGGCGTGCCTCACCCTCTTGCCCGTGGCGAACGGCCAGTATGAGCCTGCCCCCTCGCTCTCCATGTCGCCACCCCCGGTGATGCTGGGGTTGGCGTAGCCGCGGGGGCTTACCAGGCGCCAGAGCCATGCCAGCGCCGGAGGGAGAATATGGAACAGTCCGGCAATCCCGTAAGTGGGCTTCCCGGCAGTGCAGGGCGGCATCCTGACCCCGAAGTTGCGGACATCAACCGTTACAGGCTGGTTGATGACGCCGGGCACTATCGCCCTGGGCAGCACGACCCTCGGATTGGGGCACCGCTTTCCGGGAGTATCTTCCGTATGGTTCCATATCAGAGCCGTGCCGTCAGGCCTGGTGTCGATATTGAGAAAGAGCAGCGGCACCCCGGGATTGATGGTTATCTTTTCAAGGAAGGGATCATCACCGTAACCCGTCACTCCGTCAACACGGATGAACCAGGCGTTCTCGGCATCGGCGACGGTAAGCTTGCCGTTGCTGTGCTGAAACGACGGGTGGCACAGGGCCATATCATCAGTGGCCGGGAAAAATGAACAGAACAGGGGAATGGATATCACCCTCCTCTCGCCGGTGACGGTATTCTGACCTATGAGTATCTGTCCGTTGGGCTCCCGCACCAGGTTCTGTATCATCTCGCTCTTCCCTCCCCCGCTGGCCCCTTCATGCATGAAGGTGGTGATGTTGTCATACGGACTGACAACCTGCACCGTGGAACAGTGGGTTGTCAGCCACCCCTCCGCCTCTCCCTTGTCAAGCAGTACGCTGTAGAATCCCTTTTTGGCACTGGGCCCCGGATAGAGGTTATATGCGAACATCTCGTGCATGCCCTCAAGCCTGTTGTGGACCACCACCTGCCTGCCATTGAAGTGGGTGTGCCTGAAGGGTGGGGCGACATAGACTGCCGATTCCACAGTGAACCCCTCAGGAAGTTCATCCACCGCCATGATCTTCTGCAGCAGCGATAGTCCGAATGCAAAGAAGGAGGCGTTCAGCGGGGTCACAACCACCCCACCGGCACCTACCGGGTAGTTCCCGGCAAAGCAGAGAAAGATGCCCAGTTCCTGGCCCCTGAGCCATTCAAGGGTCTCCTCCCTGAGCCTGCTGAACTCATACCCGTATGCGTCGGAGAACCTGGTCTTGTCAGTGGGCCGGGCATCGCCTATAAGCATTGTCTCAGGATCGCGACGGCGCATGTACGGCTCGACGTAATTTGCCGATAACCCGTTGGTGACCCTGTGCAGCGTCACCTCGGTGACATCTTCCCTGCCGGGTATTTTGTACTTCACCTCATAAAAAAGATCCTCCCTTCCACCGGTCGATTCCTTCAAAATCTCCGACGAAGTATTGAAGAAGAGAACCCTGGGGGAAGAGTTCACCAGCCCAATAACCTCGTCCGGCAGCTTCACTCCCCGCCTGCTGACAATGGCAATTGCCTCAGATGCATTCATTTTGCAGAATATTGTATTTTGTTTATTATCTTAATTATTGTCACTTCAATGGTGAAATAAATTTACCCTAACCGGCGTAAAAATAACATTTTAACACAGCCCGCATCTCATCCCGGTCAGGCAGATATCAACATGTTTTAAAAAAAACCGGAAAATTCTGTAATGTAATTGTCGCGGGTTCGTCATAGGATAAACAACTATTCAATAACATTTAACAACGGACAGTCATGAAAAGAATGGTTTTAACGGTTTTAATTGCCGCATTTGCGGTTGCAATTTACGGACAGCGGAATTCTCTCGATGATTTTTTCGACAGTTACACGGACAGGGAGGGTTATACTTCAGTGACAATCAGCGGGAACCTGTTCGGGCTGCTCGGGAGCTTTGACGACGATCCTGAAATGGACGGATCAGAACGGAAAATCACCTCTGTAAGAATCGTCAGCAGGGAGAAGGAGACCGGGTTTTCCGGGTCAGGCTTCCTCTCAGAGATCAGGGGAGTGATCAGGCGCGGCAGGTATGAGGAGCTTGTCACGGTAAATGATCCGGAAACTGACCTGAGTATCATGGTGAAGAGCAACGGGAACATCATCAGGGAGATTCTGGTGGTAGCCTCCGGCGAAAATGAGGCAGTAATACAGATCTGCGGGAACCTCACACGTGAAGACGTTGAAAGCCTCTCCGTAAATCATGCGGACGGACTCGCACTGCTTGAAATGCTTGAGAGTTCAGGGAAATGGTAACTTTGGGGAAGAGACAAGTACGAGATGACCCCCGAAGAATTCAGGAAAATAATCCTGCCGGAAGGGCGAAGGCTGTATGCCCTCGCCTTCCGGTACCTGAATAACAGGGAGGAAGCTGAAGACATGGTGCAGGAGGTGATGATGAAGCTATGGGCCGGCAGGAATGAAAAGAGTCATTACGCAAGCCCTGCCGCATGGTGTACAACGGTGACAAGAAACAGTTGCATCGATGCGCTCAGACGAAGGAAAAGGATCCGGCTTGAAGAATTGAGTGACGCGATATTGATGCCCGAAACAGACCCCGGGCTGTTGAACAGCTCCGACAACCTCGAGGCCGTGAAGGTGATATCAGGAATAGTCAACAGGATGAAGGAACCGTACAGAAGCGCTGTCATACTCAGAGATATGGAAGGATATTCATACGAGGAAACGGCAGAAATAATGCAGACCAGCATAAATACGCTGCGCACTGTGATCTCAAGAGCCAGGAAAAACATAAGGGAAGAGATGGAAAGGATTTACAGCTATGGAACAGGAAAGAATAAGGAAACTGCTCAATAAGTACTACGAGGGCGGCACCTCGGAAGAGGAGGAGGCTCATCTGAAGGAATATCTTTCTGACCCTTCGCTTCCGGCATCTGCCAGGGCCGCATTCGGGTACATCCCGGTAAAAGCCCCGGAGATCCCGGAACCTTCAGCGGGCTTTGACGAAAGGCTCGGTGAACTTCCCTTTGTCTCGACAGAGCAAGGCCTCCGGAGGAGAGTGATCAGGATTGCCCTGAGTACAGCCGCTGCTGCCGCCGTACTGACCGGAGCATGGTTGCTGTTCGATAATTCAGGAAAGGGCGGGATGCAAGACACTTATAAGGATCCGGAGATAGCGATGGCTGAGGTTAAAAATATCCTCCTGGCCGTTTCCGCGAAGATGACAGAGGGCACTGCCCCTCTCAGCTCAATAAACTCAATGAAGATAGCACCTGAAGCGCTGAGCGGATTCGGGAAGATCAACAGTGTGGTTGAAGATAATCTCTCAAAACTCCGGTATCTCGACCAGCTTACCGGCCCGGAGAAGAAAACGGATAATAATTAACACTCATGCAATGAAAAAACTGGTATTCATCATAACAATCACTGCAATCTCGCTCTCAATGGCAGGCCAGAACAGCGCAGTAGACGATATATTCGACCGCTACAACGGGAAAGAGGGGTTCACTTCAGTGTATATATCCTCGAGGATGTTCAGCCTTCTGGCCAGGATAGACACTGAGGATGAGGAGTTCCGTAACCTTGTCACCCGGATAAAGAGTATCCGTATCCTCTCCATCGACAGCGCCAGGAATGTAGGGGGGTTAAATTTCGCCGCGGATCTTGTGCCAAAACTGAACCGGAACGGCTTTGAGGAGCTGATGACCGTCAGGGAGCAGGACGGAGAGGTGTGGTTCATGATCCGGGAGGTCGGAGGCAGGATCGCCGAGCTGGTGATGGTCACCGGCGGACACAGCAGTTCGGTGGTCTCAATAACGGGCGACCTTGACCTGAAAACCATCGCCAGCCTTTCAGGCAGCATGGGGATAGATGAGCTGGAGAACCTGGAGAAGGTCAAAAAATGATGCTCTTTATCCTCTCCGAGGAATTGATACCATATTTAATACATTCATCTACAATACTTTAACCGCTACGCGGTACAGTTGCGCGTAGCGCATCAAGTATTGTAGGAAATTACAGGACCAAAATGATTGCCTGTAGGGCATAGGGTATGGTACCCGTGAACATTTCCCCCTGCATCATGTTATTGCATACAAACGAATAACATTTGATGACAGGCTTTACCAACACCATGAACAGCACAGATGAGCTTCTGCAGGCATATACCGCATTATTTATCTTCCTCGGGGGATCAGTATCAATGACGCCCGGAGAGAGCGAACTTCCCCACCTCTGTGACACAGGACTGCTCAGGAACCTCCCTGTAGAGAGCCGGAACAACATGTTCGGCCAGGCAAGCCGGCTCCTCAAGTCACCCTGTCCGTTCAAGCTGCAATGTCATATTACCGTCGAAAATAATTACGGGGCACTTTTATCAGACAAAAGCACAGCTGAGGCCTACCCTGCAGCATCACTGTGGAGAAACAGCGGCACAACCACCGGGGAGTATCAACAACATCTCAGTATGATCTACAGCCGGTACGGCTACAGCAGAGCCGCGGAGGAGGGTCTTGAACCTGATCATCTGGGCATCCAGCTGCTGTTCACCAACCTGCTGCTGGAGAAATATCTGACCGAAGATGACTACGAGATCAGGGATATGATAAGAAAAGACCTCCTGGATTTCATCAATGCCGAAATGCTCTCCTGGATTCCGCGATGGGCCGAGAGAGTGTCAGGTAAATCAGTCACCAAATGCTATACCGGAATATCCGGATTGATTGTCGGTGGACTTGAAGATGTCAGGGACATCCTCAGCCGTCAGAAATTGGGATTGTAGAAGCGCTTTATTGCGCCCATATAATACTCATTCCACCCTTCAGCAATATTCTGGAAATCTTCAACGGGTATGTTGGTATGCTCAACCGTGACGGCCGAGTTGCCTCCGTTGCCGGCAATGGTAATGGTGACCATGGAATCCACTTCCCTGTCTCCGAAATACCACTCCTGAACCACCTTCTGGTCAGGAACAAGGTCAATGATCTTCCCGCATATATCCCCGTCCCACATATTGAACTCCTCTCCGGCATTGGCCGGCATGAGGGCAGGATAGCCCGACCAGAGCTCAATGGTCAGTGGGTTTGTAAGTGCCGCATAGATATCTGAAGGTTCGGCATTGATATGATAAGTTTTCTTGAAATTTCGCATAATCAGCGTTCGTTTTTCCCCTTTAAATTAATGTATTATACCTGTTCAGCCAGGTACCTCTCTGCATCAATTGCAGCCTTGCATCCGCTGCCGGCAGCTGTAACAGCCTGCCTGTATACGTGGTCCATCACATCTCCGGAGGCGAATACACCAGGCACGCGCGTGCGGGTGGAGTCGGGCTCCGTAATTATATACCCTGTCTCATCGGTCTCGATCCATGGCTTGAAGACCTCCGAATTCGGAGTATGTCCTATGGCCAGGAAAAAGCCATCTATCTTAATATTGAATTTCTCCTCCTCAGGAGTGCCTTTATGGCGCACCACTACTGCTCCCTCAACACCCTGGGTGCCGAAGAGGTCCTCGACCTGGCATTGCCAGAGCATTTCAATATTGGGTGTTTTCGTAACCCTGTGCTGCATCGCCTTGCTCGCGCGAAGCACATCACGTCTGACCACCATGTATACCTTTCTGCACATTCCGGCAAGGTAGGTTGCCTCCTCGCAGGCAGTGTCGCCGCCGCCCACGACAGCCACATCCTTGCCCCTGTAGAAGAAGCCGTCACAGGTGGCGCATGCTGATACACCCATACCCGCATACTTCGTCTCCGCAGGTATGCCGAGATACTTCGCCGTCGCTCCGGTGGCAATGATTACAGCATCAGCAAGTATCTCCACGCTGTTGTCAAAGGTAACCTTCAGCGGTTTCGAGGAGAAATCAGTTGAAGTGGCAATGCCAAACCGTATATCAGTGCCAAACCTCTCAGCCTGCTTACGGAAGTTCTCCATCATTTCCGGACCGGTGACGCCGTCGGGATACCCCGGGTAATTTTCAACTTCGGTTGTGGTGGTAAGCTGACCTCCCTGCTGTAATCCCGTATAAAGTACCGGTTTGAGGTTAGCCCTTGCAGCGTAAATTGCTGCTGTATAACCGGCTGGGCCTGAGCCTACTATAAGACATCTGACTTTTTCTGACGTGGCAGGAGCCTGTTTTTCTTCTTCTTTGCCCGTCTCCAGTGGCTTAAAAAACTGCATATGAATTTTGTTCTTTGAGACGGCTAAAATAGCAATTAAATAAAACCCTTTTTCAAAAAGTTATTATTATGTGATTGGGGGTTATTACGGAAACTGTTGAATCACTGCTCACTGCATTGATCTTTGCTGCCTGTGACTTATTTTTTTGCAAAAAAGCGCCTGCAGAGCTCTCCGTATTAAACCGTAGCGACGCCAGTGTATCCTGCCCCCTTCTAATCATCAGGGCGCTGTAGTCGTTTGCCTCGCCAAGTGTTTCTGCGAGGGTCGGTATACCGTTGTAGATTCCGAGGGGACCCCTGACGAGAACGGCACCTTTCATCGTCTCCCTGTCGACACCATCACTGAAGAAGGAGCCCGGATCAAATGGAGGATCCGGTATCTGGTCAATGATAAATGCGGCTATCTCGGCTGACTTCTTCTGGTCACTCTCTGCCCCTGTGTCGTTGATGATGCTCACATAGTACGGCCCTTTGGAGAACTGCAGCTGGTATGCCGAGCGGCATATGTATTCCGTCAGCCCTGCGCCTCCGTTACAGCGGAACCGTGATACGGAGAATATGCCGAAGGCAGCCTCCGGGTCCTTCATCCGGTAGGCTTCTACCTTGATATCCCTCCCTTCGCATACCAACTCGGTGACGATAAGGGTGTCGAACCCGTACTCCAGGTACAATTCGGCGCCGCCGTTGATATAACCGTACAGCGATGTCTCGGTGAATGTCCGGCTCTGCGCCTCCTCAATCCCCTGTACCCCTGAAAGGGCACCTGAGATAAGGGCCTGCTGCGCCCCTGAAGAAAGGGCAATGAATAAAAGCAACGCAGTAATTAAAATCCTTCCTGAATGCATATCCTGTTTATAAACTTATCATTCTACCCGGTTATCACCTCTCTGAGGTCTATTTTGGCTCTGTCGGCCACTCCGAGTGAGAGTCTCTCTGCCTGCAGCATGAACTCCAGCGCCGTTGCAGTGCCCTCCTTCTGCAGTCCTTCAGCTATCCGCTTTGCCAGGACGATTTCATAGCCTATCCTGTCGACGGCGACCGGGTCACTGCCGGTTATGATGGCGTTATAGTCGCAGAAGAACTGCGGATTGGCACCCGGACCGCCGTTAAAGCATCCTTTTATACCGTCGACGATATTCAGTACCACCTTATCCCTCAGTGGCGCAAAGGCGCAAACCTGTGCGCAGGTCTCGTTCCAGAGCTTTGCGTGGAGCCTTCCGGTATTTGAGACCGAACCGTAGGCCAGGTTTTTCAGCGCCAGTGTCACGGTCATGCCCGCATTCTTGAGGATGGGGATGTTTATTATCTTGTCGAGGTCCTGGGTGACAATCTTTGTGAAGTACGAGTATTTCCCTCCGTTAACCATGTAGGGCATGGTATACTCGTCATATTCGCCCTCCACATCAGCCCAGTAATACCAGTCGCGGTCTATCATATGCTCACCGTAAAGCTTTCCGTCCTTGCCGTAGTAGAGGCCATCCTTATCCATCTGTTCCGTGCCGACGATTTTTATGCCCGGGTAGTTCTCAGCGGTGAATCCCGCATCTGTCAGTTCAAACTCACGCCGGTCCCAGATGGTGAGTCTGCGACCTGTCGATACCGCTGAGTTCAAGCTGGGCTATCACCGACCTGACGACCTCATGGCTTGTGCTCAGGCTCTTGCCAGCAACGGGATTGACCTTCAGGCCTATCCTCTCGCCCGGGGAGACGAATCTTCTCCAGGCCTTTTTGAGTTTCTTCTCTCCGGTAAGCTCCAGCATGGAACGGGCGATCATGTCATAGACCTCCTGCTCGATGATGGCATTCTCTTTTACCGAACTGCTGTTCTTAACCAGTGCGACCCTCCCGGGGAAGAGTCCGGGCATGGACTGCGCATTGCGCGGTACCTTTGCGGCATCGGCTATGTTTGTGTCGGGTTTGCCCTGCTGCATTGCCGGCTGAAGTGTTGTTGTGCCCATTGCCTGTGCCACGGGAGCGGCAGCGGCGGCGGCGGCTCCGGCTCCGGCAAGGCGGAGGAAGTTACGACGGTTGACCTGGTTCATGCTGTTTGTTGATTAATGTGTACATTGTTTAACGCTCAACAAATATAAAAATTACTGAGCCATCTCATATACCTGAACATATGCCATGGAGCAGCTGTCAGCTTTTTTTTGCATAATCGGAATAGTTCATTAATTTTGCACCTCTTAAAAGCACGGGATGTAGCTCAGCCCGGTTAGAGTACTTGTCTGGGGGGCAAGGGGCCCCGGGTTCAAATCCCGGCATCCCGACTGAGCAAAAATAGCCCACCTGCCGACTGGCAGGGTGGCTTTTTGTTTTTAGGTGCGACGAGAAAGCTTGCTTTCGAGGAGCATAGAAAAATAAAAAGCCGCATCATGCGCGAAGCGGATGAGAAGGCTTTTTTGCTCTTGTCTCCCCCAGACCCGGGATCGCGCGAACGCAGAGAGCGCAATCCCGCCTAGCAAGGGTAATTTGATCTTATCCCACCATACAATCTTACTTAGGCGGCTACTCCCGGTTATTGGTGTAGCGTGCGATGATCTGATCGCGCAGCTCAAGGAACATCTCCGTAACCCGGTTCATCTTTTCATCGGAATAACCGGTAAGGAACTTCCGGGCTGCACCCTTATCCTTTTTGTACATCGCCAGGGCATCAGCCTCAACCGCCGCCTGCGCGGCAAAAATCTCCGCCTCAAAGGGGTCCCTGACCTCCTTCACATCGGCGGCGATATCCTGAAACTGCAGGTTGGCAAGGTTATCTACGAAATCGATCGCCCACCGCGCCGAGCGCTCATCGTACCGGTCGGGATCATAGATATTGTAAGTCTCGGCCACGGAAGTATTTCCGGCGTAGATGGGGACATACGGACTGAAATAGGGATTGTCGAGGTAAACCCAGTAAACCCCGCCTATGGCATCGGGCAGCCAGTCGCGCAGCTGCATCACCATCCCGTAATGACCCCTGTGACGGGCTACCGGACGTCGGTAGGTCTGTTTGATCAGCTTCCGCATCTCACTCCCGGGGAAAGGGGTGGCCAGTGGACTCTTCACATAGCCCCCTTTTCCGTCAGGCACCAGCCACTCCGGATAGGAGGTCATGTCGTAAATGGTTCCCTCGAAGGTGGAGCGCTGGAAGGCGATGACATCCTGCACCGAGATCTTCTTTTCGGGCACAGCGGCAAAGGGATATATGGAGAGTGGCTCCACCACCTGATAATAGGGCTGCATACCCTTGAAAGGGTTGGCCGGATCGAGCTTCCTGTCAGGCCACTCTTTCAGGCCCGGCATAAAAGTGGTGTAGAAAAGCCAGAAACGGCTGGTGGCATACTCCCCGGGAAGCGGGGCGTAGGCTTCCTGCCAGATGAAGGGCTTGCCGGAGGCCGGATCATACCAACCGCGGTCTGTCGCTTCCTTCATATAGTTGTCAGAAACCAGGTACCGCCCGGTGTCGCTGGCATCGATCTCCTTGATAATGCTCCAGTTGGGGACCATCGTCGCCTGATCGTCGGGAAGCCGCTGCGCCGCCCAGATGGCTCCGGGCCTGCCGGTCCCGGGCTCCCAGCCGTTGCCTACCCCGAAGACCTCGAAAACCCATGCCTCCTCCTTATCTGCAATCACCAGCGTCTCAGAACCATCGCCGCTCGACGGAAGAAAACCGTACCGGGTCATCAGATCTCCGATGAACAGCACTGCATCACGGGCTTTGTCATAACGCTGGAGGGCAAAGATCATCGCCTGCTCAATGGTCATAATCTGCTTCCCTCCGTCGCGGGTGCAAACCAGCTCCGGCCTCTGCGCCGTGGTGCTCTCGGCAATACCCAGCTGCACCTCGTTCATGTGGGAGTAGGCCGAATGGAAATAACCGTATGTTTTCCTCACCTGGGGAATATATCCCAAAACCTCCCCGTCATCTTCCAGCGGACGGTCGGCATCCTGGATGCCCCAGTAAACAGGGGCTTTCTCCCCTGCCATGAAGGTGGCTCCCGGAACATAATAAATCCGTGAATCGGGACCGGTGTCGGTGTGCGAGATAATCACCGACCCGTCTGCCGTGGCCTTCTTTCCGGCAGCTATGATGGTGCAGCTGAATACCCGCGGGACTGAAACCAGAAACGCCGCCAGCAGGCCCATGATAATGTAATGGCTCTTATTCATAGTTGTAATTTCTAAGTTGTAAACATGAATTGGAATTAAAACGTGCCGGTAAAGTTAAGGAATCCGACCATCAGAAATCCTTGCAGCTGTTCAGGAAAACACTTACAATCCTCTGCTTGCCCGTACACTGCTCATAAAATGTGTCAAGATAGTAGATCATCTTCTTTTTCTGCTTTGCATCGAGGTAGGGGAATTCATTTATCAGCCCGTATATCTCATCCTTCTTTTCCAGGAATTCCACCAGCGCCTGCTGATATACCTCCCTGCTGCGGCACACCCCCAGGAAGATGCGCTCACGGATGGAAGTCGTACCTGTTATCTTGTCATCAGGAATTGCATACGATGCATCCACCAGTCCCGTGAAATCAAAGTCATACGGGACTGCTGTGACAAGGTACTCACTGCCAAAGACCATCGGTTTAAACGTTTTTATATTATGCTGATTCGGGACAGCCCAGTCAAAGTTCCCTATCATATAATTGAAAATTGCAATCCTGTCAATCATATGGGGATAGACGGTCTTCTGAGTAAGGGCCCGCGATTCAATCTCAATGGAATTTGTCCTTGCAGCCAGCATCTTCACCGGTTCAATAAAGAATCCAAACTGAGTGAAGGGCTTCTGCCTGTTCTCCGAGTCTATATAGTTCACTTTCAGCAGCCTCACTTTGAAGCTGGTGTCTGTAAGAGTGCTGAACATCTTGTATATCAGGTACTCGATCAGCACATACCCTTCACTGTCGCGGCCCGAGTTGCACTGAGGCACCATTTTCAGTCTCCTGATACTGTCGAGGTCTGAATATCCGAAACCTGCATTCCTGAAATTCAGTTCAATCGGAGGATAATAGCACTGGGTATGGCGGAACACCCCCCTTGTCCGGAGCTTGATATCCCTTGTCAGTGAGTCAGCGGTCCCGGGATGAAAGGTAATCTTGCCATTCAGGTACTCTTCCCTGGGCTTTTTTCTTAAATATGTTGTAACATCATACTGCAGAGTGACCTCCAGAAGCTCCTCACTTGCAAAGAGCCCGAAACTGGCATTTGAAGTATCGCGGATCGACGACTGGGCAACGGAACTTAAGCCACAGGAAAAGAGAAACAGAACAAGGAGCGCTGGTATACGACTGCTGAAGAAAATCCTGTTTTTCATGGTGCTGCTGAAGAGATGATTATCCTGACTGATGCCTGGTTTCCCTATTCTATGTAAATATCCGAATTGTTTCATTTAATTCAAAAGTATAACAAAAATTGTCTCTCCGGGTTAATGATCAGAAAGACAATAAACCACAGCCATGATTCCCTTCAGGAAATAAACATTCAATAGCCCCCCTATCCTTAGCACTGAGGTTATTTCAATAGCCTTTGAATAAGTTTACCCCGACCCCTGAGGTGATTGCAACGTTTAATGAATAAGTAAGCTCTGCCGGCACCATTTCACGGAAGAAATATTAACTTTCCTGAACAAAGTGAGGAATCAGATTGTATTCCTTATATGATTAACGCACAGTCAAATAAATATGGCATGAAGAGGCATCTACTGTTCCTTGCAATCTGCTTGTTTCTTAATCCTGTCCTGTCCGCCGCATACCCGTCAGAAAACAGAGACAGCATCCCCGTTAATGATGGCCCGTATATTACCTTCCTGAATGATACCCTCAAGGTCCTCCGGATTGAAAACAGCCTGGTCAGGGAGGAATATCTTCTGCCCGGAGACCGGTCCGAAATCGGGATTTCCCGAAATCAATCATCTGATTATTCGGAAATGATGAAGGTGTTCAGCCATAAGCCAGACTATCGCCAGAGTTTTAAAAGGGTTGACAGCATTGCTGTCTTATCAGATGCTCACGGACAATATGACATATTCCTGAATCAGCTGATGGCTAACGGAATTATTGACAGGAACCTCAACTGGAAATTCGGAAGGGGACATCTGGTTTATCTTGGTGATGCTCATGACAGGGGTGATATGGTCACGGAAATTCTCTGGCACCTGTTCAGCCTCGAGAGGCAGGCAGCAAAAGCAGGCGGGATGGTTCACTTTGTGCTCGGGAACCACGAGCTGATGGTACTTGACGGAGACCTGAGGTTCATTAATCCGAAATACAGGAAAGTCGAAGCTTTAACGGGTATCAATTATTCCGATCTATACTCCGGAAACACCGTTCTGGGTAAATGGCTGCGCGCCAAACCGGTAATGATTACCATAAACGACATCATATTTGTTCACGGCGGAATCTCCCCTGAGCTGGTTAGCAGAAACTTCAATATCAAGCAAATAAATCAATTATTTGCTGATAGCATCACAGGCAGGGACATATGGTCAGGCGTAGAGAATGAGAAACTCGATTTCCTGGCAGGTAATGACGGTCCTTCATGGTACAGGGGATATTTTACAGATCCGGATTTAACCGAATCCAGGCTGGATTCCATACTGTTGTTTTATGATAAAGCGCATATCGTAGTCGGGCACACCACTCATAAGGAATTGCAGGTAGTCTTTAACAATAAAGTCTTTGGAATTGATGCCGGCATTATGTATGGACAGCCTGGCGTAATGCTTATATACAAGGAGGGTTGCTTCTATAAAGGAACCATCTCCGGCAAAAGAGAGAAGTTATAGTTGAGTCTGATCGGGCAAAAGAAGAGGAATCCGCCCCTGTTTTCTGGTAACAGAATCAAATACTAACTTTGCATCTATGAAGAAAATACTTCTTTTTATACTGTTGTTTATGTTCCTGGCTGCGTGTAATACAACCGTCTGCCCTGCATATTCTGACTACGCCAACGACATGACCAACAATATCTTCCAGAAGGGCAACCACAGAGCCGACGGCATCAACAGGGTATACCGGGACAGCTACCAGAAAAAAAATCGCTGATAAATCCTTGAATTTCTACAGTAGCAGATCTAGTACCAGCTCTGGACAAGAACCTTTGTGTCATTCTGGTATTCACATACCCGGTAAAAGACTGACGAGTCATTCTCTATCTGGTAGATCCAGTAGCCGAAAACACCGGGTGTGACATAAGTTCTCCTGAGATAAAGCCTGTCTCCGGCACTGAACTCACATTCCTTGCTGTAGGCGGAGATCTTGCCGAAGGTACTGTCCTGCGTGGTCTTTATCCAGATCAGATGAGGGTCCCCGAAGTTTGGCGGAGCAGTGTGCCGGTAATCCTCAAAATCACCTATGTACCTTCTGGTGACGTAGAGATGGTCCTCCTCCACGGCTGTCTCTTTCTTGCCGGTCGTGGAGCATGATATGACCACGGCAGTGAATAGCAATAGCAGCGTAACTTTTCTCATTATTATTCTAATCTTAATTATGTACTCGTTCGGATTCCTGTCGGCGTCCGGACTTCAACTGCTGATCTAATTGGCGAAGAAAATATACTTGTAGCTTATCCCCTTCTCATTCAGCCAGAGGCGCAACGCCTTGGCTATCTTTCTTCTCTTGAGAAGAACTTTGCCGGTGACTTCGGATGAAATCTCGTAATAGGTCCTCATGTCATTCTTTTTTACGGTTAGTACCATATCCATGTTCATTCATTAATAGTCCGGTCATATGATCATCGACATATGGCCGCATACCTTCCTGGAATGAAAATATGTCAGGCCATTAATTTCTGTCATGCTGATTATGCTGAGGCCGTTCCTCTCGAGTATCTCTGAGACCTTCCCGCTGCTCAGGAGGTGGCATTCCTTGAGGCCGCCGCCAAAGATCCTGCCCGTAAAACCGTTCAACATCCAGCTTCGTCTTACACCGCCTCCGTTATCGACTGTCTGTGAAAAACATCCCACAAAGTTTGTATCCGGAGGCAACAGATGAACGAGCGAATTGAGGAACATCTCGAGATGCTTTATCAGATTAAGCCTCCGGAGTGTTATCAGTGTCGTTACCCTATCCAGGTCGCCTGCCCGGAAGTTCGCATAGTCGTGCTGTGATAGTATGATCAGTCCGGGGTCATTAAAAAGTCCCGTATGTCTCAGAAAACGGAAGAGGTTTAATCCCCCGGAGACGAACAGCCTGAGCAGCGAATGATGAAGGCTGTTTTTCCCGGTCTTGTCCCGGCCCGGCCTCAGCCATGCATGCCAGGCAAGACTGGTGCTGGCTGCATGTTGCTCCTGAACTGCTATTCCATCCATGGTTTCCCGGTTAAAATTCATGTTAAAGTTAATTCACCGGGAAGCCTTACGCAAATCTCAAATGTCCATTTAATGAGCTTTTGCAATGATTCAGAGGGCGCTTGTCAACCAGGAACGGAGGTTCATTGACATAAAAGTGAAACTCACACCACAGACAGGGTTACTGGTCAAAAGCTGATGAGTTTTGACGAAAAGGATCAAAAACAAGGTAAGAATTCAGTAAGTTTTCAGGTTGATCTGCCTGCCAGGAACCAACACCGGCTATCAGAATAGCACCACTGCATCCCTGATCACCCTGGATGCGTCATCAGTCGCGTACAGTTTCATGCTCACCTCCGGGATGGAATTCTGAAGAATGTCTGTCAGGGGATTGAATGATTCCTTCATGTCTGCAGAGCCCCTCATGTCATCATATTCCTCAAGGGGAATATAGATATGGACCATCAGGCGGTAATCAGGATTGTTTATCCGGGTCAGCGCTTTGATAATTTTAGAAATCCACAGCATTGAGGAGGTATTGAAGTACTCAAGATTAAGCCTCAGGTTTGTCACCTCCTTTGGCTGGATGATGTAATCAGTCACCCAGTTCAATACAGGCTCATAGATTCTGGAGGCGTTCTCAGGCAGCGATTTGCCTGAAAAAGAGATCTCTCCGCTGCCGTGAATCAGTTCAATCCGCGGAGTTTTCGAGGTTTTCTCTATTACAAGATTGTTTAACAGTTCCATAAAAGTTCTTCCCTGAAGTCCGGCAAACCAATATGCCGGATTTTACTTACCAAAATTAGTTCTTGCTTTCCCAAGATCATAACCATTAATCAAATTATGAAGTATGGTCATCAACTTATTCGCATGTTCGTCAATGAAAACCGGAGATACTCATTTTTCTTTGACCGCTTTTCTCCGGAAGGGCGAAATTCTACATACCCGGGTATATGTCAGCGTAATCGGCCGCCGAGCGTCTGATCACCTCCTGGGCCTCTTCCTTGCCATAGGTCTCTTCTATTGTGACTTTACGCTTTTCTCCGGGAAGGTTTTTATATGTGAGAAAATAGTGCTTCAGCCTCTCAATGGCTATCGGGGGGCAGTCGCCAATATCATTGAACACACCGTATACAGCATCGTTGTAGAGTACGGCAATGATCTTGTCGTCAGCCTCATTTCCGTCTATCATCCGGAATCCGCCTATCGGCCGTGCCAGCACAAGTATGTCCCCGTGAGTTATGTCTTTTTCCGTCAGGATGCAGATATCCATTGCATCGCCATCGCCCTTAATGTTTTTTCTGCCGGTACGTTCCATACATCTTTTCGCGACGGCGGTGCCGGTGAGTGTCCTCGGGATGAAGCCATAAAGCGCCGGTACGACATTGGAGTATCGTTGCGGCCTGTCGAGCCGGAGATAGCCGGAAAGCTTATCCATCTCATACTTCACAGTATCGGTGGGTACCATCTCAACGTAGGTCATCACTATTTCCGGGGCCTTTTCGCCAATATCAATTCCGTGCCACGGATGCGACCGGAAGCGGCAGCAATTCTTGTCATCTGGTGTTTTCATTTTCAATCAGGGGTCAGTATTCGTTTTCCGTTATTCAATACCCAGGTAAACACCTATAGTTTCCTGGGTAGTATCATCAAGCATCGGCAGGCTTGGCAGCCTGAAGAGATCTGTGGCGGAAGTGCCTGTCGCACTGCGTTCTGAGGTACGGATAAAACTGTACCCGTGGCGTTGTGCTGCAGCAATTATATCCGGATCGCCTGCCCCGTCACCGAAGGGCAGTGCAAGTGCCTCCACGCTGCCATTTATATGTGAGTCGATCAGGATTTTTGATCCTCCCAGCTCCTCATCGAGATATTCAGCGAAAGCTTCTCCGCCGCCCAGGGCTGTCTTCATTGTCATGAGTGACCGGTGGTACAGGGTATGGGACCCGAATTTAAACGGCTTCACTCCGCCTTCGTAGGCATGGTTGCTCATTATCGTCACCTCCTCCCAGGAAAGAAAGGAGTCCATTCCTATCTGCGAAGCCCAGAGAAAAAAGGTGCCTTTCATACGATATTCCTTCAGCAGCGGGGCAACGAGAGTATACCAGGAATGGTCACCGTCATCAAAGGTGATGACTGCGGCATGTGTAAGGAGGGCAGTCTTTCCTGAAACGATCTCCCCGAGTTCCCCGAAGTCGATGACCTTTATATTATTGTCCTTCAGGTACTTCAGGTCCTTCTCAAAATCAGCCTCACTCCGTTCATACAGGTTGGAAGCATCTCCGGCACTGATGCGGTGATACATCAGTATGATAACTCGCGGATCGTCAACAGTCTCCGGTCCGGGATTCCTTTCACATCCGGCAAGAAGGGAGACGATAAGGAGAAGGCATACTGTTGATCTTTGCATATACAATTATAATATATAGTCACAAAATCCCGGAGTCCGGGTCAATAAGTTAACGGAGGCAACCCTTATTTCTTGTATGGTAATTTCAATTGATGACAACATATGGCCTGAAAATCTTCGCCAGGTACATTTTGTACACCATTATCACCCCGGCTCTGATCCTTTCTCCAAATTCTTAATTCTTAATTCTCATCTCTTAATTTATTTCCTGGAAGCCGCCAGTCTTCGCATTCCCTCAATCTCATCCCTCAGCCTGGCTGCCTCAATGAAATCAAGCGCGGCCGCTGCCTTTTCCATCGCTTTGCGGCTCTTTTCGATAGCTTTTGCAAGCTGTTCCGCTGACATGTACTGTATGACCGGGTCGGCTGCCACATCTGCCTCCCCGGGGCCCGAATAGGCTTTCACCTCCACCCCCTTCCGGCCGAGACCCCTGAGCATTGCCCCTCCCTTCTTCACTATCTGGCGGGGTGTTATGCCCATCTCCTCGTTGTACTTAAACTGCTTTGCCCTTCGCCTGTTGGTCTCATCGATGGTCTCCCTCATGGCGCCCGTGATCCTGTCGGCATACATCACCACAAGGCCGTTCAGGTTCCTTGCAGCGCGGCCGGCCGTCTGTGTCAGCGCCCTCCCTGACCTCAGGAAGCCCTCCTTGTCAGCATCAAGTATGGCCACCAGCGACACCTCCGGCAGGTCCAGCCCCTCACGCAGCAGGTTCACACCCACCAGCACATCGAATTCACCCGACCGCAGGCCTTCCAGTATCTCAACCCTCTCGAGGGTCTCCACCCCGGAGTGGATATACCGGCATTTGATGTCAAATCGTCCCAGGTATGTGTTCAGCTCCTCGGCCATCCTCTTGGTCATGGTGGTCACCAGCACCCTCTCGCCTGCTGCGGAGCGTTTCCGTATCTCCTCCATCAGGTCGTCAACCTGGTTGCGGCTGGGCCTCACCTCCACCGGCGGATCAAGGAGGCCTGTCGGCCTGATGACCTGGTCCACGAAGACACCCTCACTCTTCTCCATCTCATACTCCGCCGGTGTAGCGCTCATGTAAATGGTCTGTCCGGTCAGTGCCTCAAACTCCTCCAGCCGCAGCGGCCTGTTGTCGAGTGCAGCGGGCAGACGGAAGCCGTACTCCACCAGTGTCTGCTTGCGCGAGTGGTCGCCGCCGTACATGGCTCGTATCTGAGGCACAGTGACATGGCTTTCGTCAATAACCGTTATGAAGTCCCGGGGGAAGCAGTCGATGAGGCAGAAGGGCCTCGTTCCCGGCTCCCTGCCGTCAAAATACCGCGAATAGTTTTCAATGCCGCTGCAATAACCCAGCTCCTTGATCATCTCGAGGTCGTACTGCACCCTCTGCTCTATCCTTTTGGCCTCCTCAGGCCTTCCCGTTTCACGGAAGTGCCTGGCCTGCAACACCATGTCATCCTGTATCTGGCTGACAGCCAGATTTATCCTCTCACGTGTCGTCACAAACAGGTTGGCCGGGAAGAGAACATATTCGTCGAGATGATCCCGGTGCTGCCCGCTCAGAGGGTCAAAGGTCGACACCTCCTCTATCTCATCACCAAAGAATACGATCCTGAGGGCCAGGTCGGCATAGGCCGGGAAGACATCAACGGTATCACCCCTGACCCTGAAGGTACCGTGAGTGAATTCAATCTCGTTGCGCGCGTAAAGACTGTCAACCAGCTTACGCAATAACACATTGCGGCCGGTCTTTGCTCCCCTGATCACATGCACTGTGTTAGCCCGGAAGTCGTCAGGATTACCGATTCCAAAGAGACATGATACCGATGACACGACTATTACGTCACGTCTGCCCGAGAGAAGTGAAGAGGTGGCACTGAGGCGCAGCTTCTCCAGCTCATCATTTATCGCCAGGTCCTTCTCTATGTATGTATCGGTCACCGGAAGGTATGCCTCAGGCTGATAGTAGTCGTAGTAGGAGACAAAATACTCAACTGCATTATCGGGGAAAAACTGCCTGAACTCGCCATAGAGCTGGGCCGCCAGGGTCTTGTTATGACTGAGTACAAGGACCGGCCTGTTCAGTTTTTCAATGACATTGGCGATTGTGAATGTTTTACCTGACCCGGTAACACCCAGCAGTGTCTGGAAGGGCACACCCTGCTCCAGACCGGCGGTAAGCTGTCTTATCGCTTCCGGCTGGTCACCCGTGGGGGTGAAGTCTGATATAAGCTTGAATTCCATTGTATGACTAAAGGACAAAAATAGCATTTCAGGGCAATCGGCATGAACCGCTGTCATCTTTTTAATATTATACTCTTTATCAGGAAGTTGTTATTGTACTTTTTTTTATTTTTGCCCATCACCCATTATATGAGCCCACTCCGCTTTAAATATTTCAGATGGCTGCCTCTCTGCATGGTTGCAGTTGTACTGTCAGGCATTACACCTCTCACCGGGCAGTCGTATGTTCTGACGCAGTATAATTCCAGGAACGGGATAGGTCACGACAATGTCCGGAAGATTGTGGCCGACAGCAGCGGGTTCATCTGGATGGCCACCTGGGACGGGCTGACACGTTATGACGGGACGGACTTTGTAAGCTACTTCCATGATCCGGCCGACAGCACCACAATCCCTTATTTCTCAGTCACATCCGTGATGGTGGATGCCCTTGACCAGATCTGGATCATGACCGATAATGGTATTCTTTGCCTTTTTGACAGGGCCAGGGAGGAGTTCAGTCAGATCAGAAGCCTTGGCAACCATTCCCTGAATGACCTGGTCAGCGTTACTGCATGCAGTGACGGATTTTTATGGGTACTGCTCAGGAAAGAGTTGCTGAGGTACAATCCTGCAACAGGAGAGACCTATCCATACAGGTGGTCTGTAGACATGCGGGAAATTGCCCGTTTCCCCTTCAATCAGTTCTCATTGGTCTGCGACGGCCCGGATCATCTCTGGCTGACCGGACCGATTGTCATTGAAGTGGGATTGAAAGATGATCAGGATCGCAAACAGGGCCTGGCAGAGATTTTGGGTATCAACGCCGTTGAGAGGCTGCCGGGCAGAACAGATCTTTTTTTTGGTACTGTCGGAACCTCCCGCTTCACCCGTGACAATGATGGCAAACTGTGGATGGCTGCCACATCCGGTCTCTTCAGGTATGACCCGGAGAGAAAGGTATTCAGTGAATACGGCGGATCGATCAGTGATCTTTCATTCGCCGATACCATCCCCGTGGTTTTTTACAGGCACGGCACAGGCCTCTGTGTATGGATTCCGGGAAATGATGGGATAATCACCCTGCCGAAGGGTGTATGCGAAATGCCGACTGAATTCTTCTTTTACGGTTCTTCAATGCTGTGGTATTCACATCAGAGGGTTGGCGGCACACCTGCCGGAGTGGTAAAAGCGGTATTTACCCCTTATGACTTCCGGCACATCAACCCTTTCCCGCAGGAGAACAGTGACCTTAACGTGTTCGGCGTCATCACTGACCGGGAAGGAGGAATCTGGCTTGCAACACGCGACAGGAATTATCTTATAAGGATCGGCGGGAATGGCAAGGCTGAACGGATAAACGTCCTGGGAGATGAGGAGATGAGGAGACTGTGGCACCCAAGATCCTTTCTTCGCGACAGCAACGGTCTCTGGATCGGCTATTACTGGGAAAAACTCATTCACTATAACCTCACCACAGGTCTCATTGAAGAGCATTTCCCGGGCAAAACGGTACACACCATGTGTTACGACAGTGAGGGCAAGATACTTATTTCCGACCAGGGTGTTATCAGGTACGATCCCGTGACCAGGCAGAAAGAGAGGCTCTGTTCCGTCGATGATACGCTCAATATTTTTACGTTTCACCTGCAGGACAGCATCTTATGGGCAGGGTGCAGTCACAGTAACCTTATGAAATTGAACCTGGTTACATATAAACCGGAGTTTGTCAAACTGACCGGAGGAATCACCAACATAGAAGATATTTGTGTTTCTGAGGATGGCTTTCTGTGGATTGCCACACTGGGCAGCGGAGTCTGCCGGTTTGATCCGGTAACCGGTGACAAATCCTTTTATACGACAGCCTCAGGACTGAGCAACAACACGACCTACAGCGTCATGCCTGACCTAAGTGGAAATATCTGGGTATCAACCAACAGTGGCATTTCGGTAATCAATCCGGTCAGCGGTCTGATAAGATCGTTCGGCGAAAATGACGGACTCATGATCCACGAGTTTAATTCGGATGCTTCATGGATAACAGATGACGGAAAGTTTATACTGGGCGGGGTTGGCGGAGCCGTGGAGTTTGACCCTGAACAGATCCTCATGGAACACTCTGGCGGCATTAAATCAAGAATCATAATCAAGGAGTTCGAGGTGTCAGCACTCAAGAGGATTCTTGACAGACCTGTCCACAAGGCTGACACAATCATGCTGAGAAAAGGAGACGACAATTTCCATATATCCTTTGTAGTGCCTGAATACAGACACCCGGAAAAGATAAGATACAGATACCGCCTCGACAGCGGATCAGAAAACTGGTATTACACAGACCACACCGACAGGAACATCAACTTCTCGAACCTTCAACCGGGCTGGCATAACCTGGAGATCCAGGCGACTGATGCCGGAGGGTCATGGGGATTGTCGAAAAAGCTTGCCATCCATATAAACCCGTATTTCTACCAGACGATGCTGTTCAGGACTGCATTGCCTCTTTTCCTCATTCTGCTTACCGCCATCATAATATGGGTGGCTCTGAAGCAGATGAGAGACCGTGAGCGGCAGAAAAGGGATACCCTTCGTCACCAGGCACTGAGAGGACAAATGAACCCTCATTTCATATTCAACTCACTGAACTCCATCAACTATTTCATCTCCAAGAACGACACCCTGTCGGCAAACCGGTACATAGCCGATTTCTCGAAACTGATCCGCACGGTGCTTAATAACATGAATGAGGAATTTGTCAGACTCAGCGTTGAGCTGGGTTCACTTGAAGACTACCTGAAGATTGAGTACCTGAGATTTGGCAATAAGTTTGACTATGTCCTTGAGGTTGACCCTGAGGTTGTTCCCGAGTCCATTATGGTATCACCCGGTATAGTCCAGCCTTTCATTGAAAATGCAATATGGCACGGAGTGATGGGATTGGACAACAGAAAAGGAATGATCAGGGTCTCACTGAAGATGAACGATAACCACCTTGTATGCACTGTCGAGGATGACGGCGTTGGCAGGGCCCGTTCGGAAGCCATGAAAGACAATAACCTGGCAAAGAAGTCGAAGGGAATAGCACTTGCCATGGAGAGACTCAGGATCATCAACAATCTCCAGGCCACAAATTACAGGATAGTGCTTTCAGATCTGCACCCTGACAGGGTTGAGACCGGCACCAGGGTTGAAATTGACATGCCTGTGAAGGTATGAGGGAGAAAAACAGACGAACGGAAGTAACACGAACAGGAAACCGACAGATACCATGATACGTGCAGTGATAATTGATGACGAGCAACCGGCAAGGGAGGTCATTTCAAACTTCCTCGCAGAGTACTGTCCCGATGTCGAGGTTGTGGCGAAGGCCTCATCTGTCAAAACGGGCTACAGCGCCATAAGGAAAAGCTCGCCTGACCTGATATTCCTTGACATAGAGATGGCTGACGGCAAGGGATTTGACCTGCTGAACATGTTTGAGAGAATTGATTTCAAGGTGATCTTTGTCACTGCATATTCCGAGTATGCGATCAGGGCATTCAGATTCAGCGCCGTCGACTATCTTCTCAAGCCGATCAAGATAGATGAACTCATCGACGCGGTCGCCAGGGTCCGTTCGGCTGCCAGATCAGGCATCAGTTCCGAGATTGTCTCAGCGCTGCTGAGCAATCTGAGGGAGGGATCAGCGAAACAGTCGACCCTGATAATACCGAACATTAAAGGATTCGAGGTGCTCAGGGTAGCGGAGATCATCATGTGCCAGGCCGATGGCTACTGCACCAATTTTCATATTGCCGGCCAGAGAAAAGTGGTCAGTTCAAAAAACCTTAAACACTTCAACGGTCTGCTTGAGGATCAGAATTTTCTCAGGGTCCATCACTCCTACCTTGTAAATCTCGATCATGTAACCGGATATACGAGACAGGGAGAAATTCTTCTTTCCGAGGGTCTGAAAGCCTATATCGGCGATTCGTACAAGAATGAATTTGTGAAAAAATTTACCGGCAGATAGTGTTTTGTTGGTTGACAGGGCCGTTCTGTTGTTTGATCTCAATGATCTGTCAGTTGGCCGCCTCTTACAGTTACACCGGATTACTCTTTGCCTTATTTTTACCGTGTGATGTGGTTGTCCATTCCAGGCTCCATATCACCAAGAAGCAGTTCTTCCCCCCAATCCGCCTTGATAAGCGGAAACAAAAATGATCCGCCAGCTGGCGGATCATTTCCGTTAATAAAAAGGTCCCGCTCATGGAACGGGACCTTTCATTTTGCTTCAGGAAACCAATCCTAGCCCAGGTAGCCCTTCAGCAGCTTGCTGCGTGAAGTGTGGCGCAGGCGGCGGATTGCCTTCTCCTTTATCTGTCTTACCCTTTCGCGGGTCAGCCCGAACTTCTCTCCTATCTCTTCAAGAGTCATCTCCTGGCATGCTATGCCGAAGAAATAACGTATAATATCCCTCTCGCGCTCAGTCAGTGTTGCCAGTGCACGGTCTATCTCCTTTGAGAGCGACTCGTCAATCAGCATCTTGTCAGCTATGGGAGAGTCGAGGTTGGTGAGAACATCCAGCAGGCTGTTGTCTTCACCCTCAACGAACGGTGCATCCACAGATACATGGCGGCCTGAGACCTTCAGGGTATCAGCCACCTTCTCCTTCGGGAGGTCAAGCACTTCGGCAAGCTCCTCGGGCGATGGTGTACGCTCATTCTCCTGCTCAAAACGGGCAAAAGCCTTGTTGATCTTGTTCAGAGACCCTACCTGGTTGAGAGGAAGACGCACAATCCTTGACTGCTCGGCCAGAGCCTGCAGAATGGATTGCCTGATCCACCAAACGGCATAGGATATGAATTTGAAACCGCGGGTCTCGTCAAATTTTTCTGCAGCCTTGATAAGGCCGAGGTTGCCCTCATTAATGAGGTCCGGAAGGCTGAGTCCCTGATTCTGATATTGTTTGGCCACTGAGACAACGAACCGAAGATTTGCCTTTGTAAGCTTCTCCAAAGCTGCCCTGTCACCCTTCTTGATCCTCTGCGCTAACTCTACCTCTTCCTCAACCGATATCAACTCCTCCTTACCAATCTCCTGCAGATACTTGTCCAACGACGCACTCTCACGGTTGGTTATGGATTTGGTAATCTTAAGTTGTCTCATTCTCTTTACCCCTTCGAAAAAATTTCCGCAAATGTACTGCTTTTTTAGTTAATAAACAAATAAAATATTTAGAACCGGCAGACCATAATCTTATTTGGCAACTATCTGATCTGCCGATCTTTATATAAACCTCAATTACCTTTTGGTCTGGTATTTGAAGTAAGTTCCGTCCGGCGTAAATCCCTCGACTGACGTCAGACTCTTTTCCTCATTAGTAGCCCTGCGTACATCAGCAGCGCTGTTCACCTTCTGTCCGTTCACATCGACGATGATTGTTCCCCGGGTAAGTCCCAGGTCGCGGAAACGGCCTTCGGCTATTGACGTTATTTTGACTCCGTTTTCTATTTTGAATTGTTGTTTATCGCCGGAGCTTACAGGGGCAAAGGTTGCTCCGTACAGTGTTATGTTCTGTGCCCCCGGAGCTACAACGCCGGTACCGCCCTCGAAATTGCGGAGAACAACGGCTTTCTTATCCTGTTTGCCATTCCGGAGATAAGTAACCTCCACCTTGTCACCTGGCCTGTAACGACTTACCTTCTCCTGAAGGTCAGAAGTTGTAGCAACCGGTTCACCGTTAATTGCAATGATTACATCTTTCTCCGCCAATCCTGCTGCCTTTGCTGCACCGTCAGCAACAACACCTGTGACAAAGACGCCGTTTACCTCCTTCAGGTTCTCTTCCCTGGCGATGTCAGAAGTGACATCTGTAATATTGACGCCCAGAAGTCCGCGCTGAACCTCACCATACTGCTTAAGGTCCTCGTAGACCTTCCTTACAATCGATGAAGGCACTGCAAAAGAGTTGCCCGCATAGGTTCCCGTGGGCGAATAGATGGCAGTGGTAATTCCGATCAGTTCCCCCTTCGTGTTTACCAGAGCACCGCCGCTGTTACCCATGTTCACGGCAGCGTCAGTCTGTATGAATGATTCAATGCGGTACTGATTGTCAAGCAGATTAAGGCTTCTGCCCTTGGCACTTACTATACCTGCAGTCACCGTGGAAGTCAGGTTGAAAGGATTGCCTACTGCCAGGACCCATTCACCCAGCCTGATGGCGTCGGAGTCGCCAAATCCTATAAATGTCAACCCGTTGGATTTGATCTTGAGCAAAGCGATATCGGTGCTCGGATCACGGCCAACAACCTCGGCAGTGAACGTGCGCTTGTCGTTAAGAGTCACCTCCACCTCATCAGCATCCTCTATTACATGGTTATTTGTTATAATGTACCCGTCGGCAGTGACAATCACCCCTGAGCCGGATCCCCGTACTTCTCTCGGCTGGTTTGCACCGGGGCCATAGAAGAATTCATAGAGCGGGTTTGAATAGGAGGAACTAACTGTGGTCTTCGTTTTTACATGAACCACAGCATGTACAGTGTGCTCAGCGGCATAGGTGAAATCAATCATGCCCGACTGAGGCACCAGGGATGTGTACCTCGCGTTCTCCTCCATAAGCTGCCTCTCCTTTTCCGTGCCCGAGAAGACCTTATCCCCGTCAAGAAACCTGGTGAAGATGAAAAGCCCGGCCAGAGCACCGAAAAGAGCGACAAGCAGTGTTGTTATCAGTCCTTTACCTTTCATAATTGTATAATTTTATCATTGTTATGTTCTTTATATATGCAATATCAACAAAATACGTGCCTCCGCAAAAGATTAATATCTTTACAACCCTGATTATGTTAAATTGTTTTACAAATTTTCGCTTTTTTAACAGACTGACAGCCTCATTTCAGTAAAATTAACTCCAATTTAACGGAATGAAAATACTCTTTAACAAATACGAGGGCACTGGCAATGATTTCATCCTGGTCAGAAACAGCCCCTCAGTGATCGGTCATTCCGACAGCCTCCTTATCAGAAAACTATGCGACAGGCGGTTCGGCATAGGAGCTGACGGACTGATGCTTGTTGAAGAGTGCGAAGGATATGATTTCAGGATGTTCTATTTCAATGCTGACGGGTCACCGGGAAACATGTGCGGCAACGGGGCACGATGCGCGGCTCACTTCGCCATGAAGAACTTCGCAGGATTCCGTGACCTCTCATTCCTGGCAGGTGACGGACCCCATACTGCAAAGCACATGGGAGGTGACATTATCGAGGTATCAATCACCGATGTAACCGAGGTCAGGGAGACACCTGACGGCATCCTGGCAAACACCGGAGTGCCCCACCTGGTTATCTTCACCGACAATAATGAAAATGTCGATATGGTTTCATTCGGCAGACCCCTGCGCTACTCAGGACACTATGCTCCCGAGGGCGTCAACGTGAACCTGGTTTGTGTGACTGACGGCAGATTGAAGGTCAGAACCTATGAACGCGGAGTGGAGGACGAGACTCTCTCATGTGGCACGGGTGTGACTGCCTCTGCCATTGCGGCAGCCAGGGCCGGAAAAATTGTCACTGACAGTCCGGAGGTGATTGTCAGGGGCGGCACCCTCTCCGTAAGGTTCAAACTTACCGGCAACGGAGCATCCCGGATTTTCCTCACCGGGCCTGCAACATTTGTCTTCAGTGGAGAAAAAGAAATTTAACATGATAAGATATATGCAAAGTAATTGCCTGAAAACTATCATCATTGCGATGATCTTCGGCTCATTTTCAGCGGTGGTTGCCGCACAGCCGGGAAACACTGAACTGATGAACGCCATTCAGCAGGTTGAAAACAGCTTTTCGTCCCTTGACCACCGTCTTGATGTCATTGAAAAAAACATTGATGACCTGCTCTGGTTTGAGCGTGTGGGCGACGTAGCCTACGTTGACAAGATATATATCACCGGCCCTCCCCCTGCCAAAGAGAGCAATCCCACCGGCCAGGGAGCAGGCAATCCCCTGAAATTCTGGAGCTACGTCTTCATCCCTCGTGATGCCGACCCCTCGAAGAAATACCCTCTGCTGGTCTTCCCTCACGGCGGGGTTCATGCCAGTTTCACAACATATTATACCCACATTGTTCGTGAGATGGTTGCCCAGGGATACATTGTCGTTGCTGCCGAATACCGGGGTTCAACGGGTTACGGGGCAGGATTGTACCGCACGATAGACTATGGCGGCCTCGAGGTGGAGGATGTCGATGCCAGTCGCCGGTATATGATCGACAACTATGAGATCGTCGACAAGGATAGAGTAGGGGTTGTCGGATGGAGCCACGGCGGACTGATAGGTCTCTTCTGCATCTTCGATCATCCTGATGACTACAGGGCATGCTTTGCAGGGGTGCCCGTCAGTGACGTCATAGCCCGCATGGGTTACAAGGACGATGAGTACCGCGATCTCTTCTCGGCACCATATCACATTGGCAAAACTGCCGACGAGGATGTGGCAGAATACCGGAAACGATCACCTGCATGGCAGGTCGACCGTTACCGCAACACCCCCCTGCTCATTCACACCAACACCAACGATGAAGATGTGAACGTGCTGGAGGTTGAGACCCTTATCAAGTCACTCAAGGCTGCCGGCAAGGAGAACTTTCAGTACAAGGTATTTGAGGAAATGCCCGGAGGACACTCCTTCGACCGCATGGATTACAAGGAGGCCAGGCGCATAAGGCTTGACATCTATAATTTCCTGAACGGTGAACTGAAGCCGCCCAAACCGTTCCGTACCATCCGCGATCTGGAGAAAGCTGCATACCGTTTCTGATGGCAACTGAGAGACTCTTCGGGAAGACGCTCAGCGAGCTGACAGCCATCACGGCAGCAGCTTCACTGCCGTCATACACTGCCGGTCAGATAGCAGGATGGCTCTATAAGAGAGGAGCGCCGGAAATAAGCGGCATGACTGACCTTTCACTGAAGGCGCGCAGCCTCCTCGAGGCTGATTACGAAACAGGCCTCACCCCTCCGTCATCAGAGACTGCATCAGTTGACGGCACAAAGAAGTATCTCTTCCGGATAGACAATAACAGGTTCGTTGAGACCGCATTCATCCCCGACCGCGACCGCGCTACCGTCTGCCTCTCAGTGCAGTTGGGGTGCCGGATGGGATGCCGCTTCTGCATGACGGGCAGACAGGGGTTCCAGGGCAACCTCTCCTCCGGCGATATCCTTAACCAGTTCAGGAGCCTGCCGGAGCACCCCTCACTTACCAATGTGGTATATATGGGGATGGGTGAACCGCTGGACAATCTCAGTGAGGTGCTAAGGAGCCTTACGATTCTCACTTCGGAATGGGGGTTCGGCTGGAGCCCCACACGCATAACAGTCAGCACCATAGGAATAACCAACAGGATAAAGGAGTTCCTTGAGGGGACAAAATGCCATCTTGCCGTCAGCCTCCACAGCCCCTTCGATGCGGAGCGTCAGGCACTGATGCCTGTACAGAAGGCTCACCCGGTAAAGGAGGTGCTTGACACAATCAAAGCCTTCGACTTTGGAAGGCAGAGGCGGGTATCATTTGAATATATAGTCTTCAGGGGGCTGAATGACTACCCCGGCCCATGTCAGGGAGCTGGCAAAAATCCTCAACGGAATCCGCTGCCGGATAAACCTGATACGTTTCCATGCCATCCCGGGGTCAGAATACAGCAGTCCGGGTACCAAAGAGATGGAAGCCTTCCGTGACAGCCTGAATGCCAAAGGCATCACCGCAACCATACGGGCGAGCCGCGGTGAGGATATAAGTGCCGCCTGCGGCCTTCTTTCCACGCTGGAACAGAATAAAACCTCATAAAGTAACCATGTTGCAAGAAACAGGGGCACCTGATCAACTGGAACAGAACCATGGGTACTGTCCCTGTTTGCGTGACAGCCCATCATTCATTTAATTAAAATCTTACAGTGATGCAAATCAAGGCATTTACCACAATCATTATCTCATTTGCAACAGCGTTGTGTCTGACCGGACAGCAAACCGTCATGGACTCAATTCTGGCTGACACAACCCTTACAGGGACATCATACTCATTCTGTTTTGCCGATGCCATCACAGGCGAGATCATTTTCAGCCATGATGCCGAACGCAACCTGGCATCAGCCTCAGTGATGAAACTTTACCCCACCTCCGTGGCCCTGTCATTGCTTGGCCCGGACTACCGCTACACAACCGCCATATACATGACCGGGAAGTTCAACAAACGGAGAGGAATTCTCGAGGGTGACGTTATCATCAAGGGGGGAGGTGACCCTGCGCTCGGTTCCGAATACTTCGCGGATCATTACGGAATTGTTACAGGCCAATGGGTGGAAGCTCTTTCAGCTGCCGGCGTGAAGCGGATCAAAGGACGGGTGGCTGCTGCTGAATCAATCTATGACTTCAATCCTGCCCCGGCAGGCTGGTCATGGGGTGACCTGGGCCAGTATTATGGCGCCGGAGTCTATGACATCAATTTCAATGATAACAAGTACAACATATATCTCACCGGTCAGTCCGAAGGGCTGCCCGCATTGATTGATTCGGTGGAAGAGTACGGGAAGGATGTTCACCTGACGAACTACCTTACATCATCAGGCAGGAGTGACAATGGATATGTCTACAACGCCCCCTACTCAACCAGCGCATGGATAACGGGAAGCGTTCCGGCTGACAGCAGCTTTGCACTGAAGGCCTCCATACCCGATCCGCCACTGGCAGTGGTCAGGAAACTCGATGCCGGGATAAGGGCTGCCGGTATCAGGGTTGACGGAGAACCGTCCGCAACAAGAGCAGCATTTGACGGCGGAACCAGCACACCTCTGTGCATGACCCTCTCTCCCACCCTTGCAGAGATAGTGAAGGTCACCAACCATGAGAGCGTCAATATGTACGCCGAGGCGCTGAGGAAACACCTCGGTTATGCTGTGCTCGGAGAAGGTTCATTCAGGGCTGGTTCCCTGGTTATCAGAAACTTCCTCGACTCAATAGGCTGCGAGCCGTATGAAGCTGTCATACTTGACGGTTCAGGATTGTCTTCAAACAACAATATCAGCGCCCTGATGACAGTCAGGCTGCTTGTTCACATGTACAACAGCAACTGTTCGGAACCTTTTCTGGCCTCACTTCCCGAAGGCGCAGTGTCAGGCACAATGAAGAACTATTTCAGGGATGAGGTGTTTAAGGGGAGAGTCATAGCCAAAACCGGCACTATAAACAGTGCAAAATCATTTGCCGGTTATGTAACGACCAACAGCGGAAGAAGAGTGGCTTTCACGATGTTCTGCAACGGTTTTACCGTACCGTCAAGAAGGATGACCGACAACATGGAAAAGATCGTTAAGGAGATCATCCTGAACTATTGAACCGGCCCGGGGAGATCATCAGGGCTAATTGTTTCAGCCTGCCTTTCCGTTTTAATATACTTTAACATAATGATTTAAATAAACCCCCTAATTTTGCGGGTCAGTATACAGAATATACCATTTAGATGAAAAAAGGCACTAAAATAGCATTGTGGATCAGTATTCCACTGCTTCTTGCAATATGGTTTGCAGGTCCCCGTCTCGGTCTCTGGGGCAACAGGGATCTGAAAAAAGATGCTGTGGTTCCGGCTGCCGGCGCACAAGGTCAAGGTCAGGGACAGCGTCCGGGAGGACAGCCGGGAGGCGGCCAGCAGGGAGCTGTGCTGCCGGTGACAGCTACAATCGCCCGTCCCTCCTACCTGACCAACGGAATCAGGTCAGCCGGGACCCTCCTCGCAAACGAGGAGGTTGATATTGTCAGCAAGGTCTCGGGTAAGGTTACAGGGGTATATTTTAAGGAGGGTTCGGTTGTAAAGAAAGGGGCTCTGCTGGTCAAGATATACGATGAGGATCTCCAGGCACAGCTCAAACGTGCGGAGATACAGGAAAAACTTCTGTCAGAGAAGCTCGAGCGTCAGCGGATACTTCTTGCTAAGGATGCTGTAAGCCGCGAATCATTCGACCAGCTGCAGACCGACTACAATGTGATACTGGCAGACATCAACCTGCTGAAGGTCAGGATCGCCGAGACTGAGGTCAGAGCCCCGTTTGACGGAACAATAGGTTTCCGTTTTGTCAGCGAGGGTACTTACGTCCAGCCCTCGGTCAAGATAGCTCACCTCATTGATTATTCGCAGATGAAGCTCGAATTCGCCATACCGGAGAAATATGTTTCCCAGCAGCTGATGGGCAAAAGAATCTCTTTCAATGCCCAGGGTTATACAGACGAGTTTTTTGCTACGGTTTATGCCATTGATTACCGCGTTGACGAAGCAACCCGTACAATAGGACTCAGGGCACGCTACGACAACCGCGACAAAAGACTTGTACCGGGGATGTTTGCTGACCTGGTGCTGATAACTGATGAGAAGAACAATGCAATACAGATACCGAGTGAAACAATCGTCCCGGATATGAACGAGAAAAGGGTATGGATCTACAACAATGGTAAGGCTACATTGGTTCCCGTTGTTGCAGGAACACGCACAGAGACCATGGTGGAGATTCTCTCGGGGATCAGAGTCGGAGATACGGTAATCACCAGCGGCCTGATGCAGCTCAGACAGAATATGCCGGTTAGGGTGAATATACAAGAGCGATAATGAAATACTGCACCTCTGTCATTCAAAACAGCGCCAGATGAGCCTTTCGTCTCTAAGCATAAACAGACCTGTCCTGACCACGGTAATGAGCCTGGTAGTGCTCATTCTCGGAGGCATCGGGTTTACTTATCTGGGGGTTCGTGATTATCCCAGTGTCGACCCTCCCATCGTAACGGTGTCCACCTCATTCCCCGGGGCCAACTCTGATGTCATCGAAACTCAGATCACCGAGCCCCTGGAAGCTGCCATCAACAGTGTACAGGGCATCCGTTCAATATCGAGCTCAAGCAGCGACGGTTCAAGCCGCATCACAGTTGAGTTCAAGCTGGAGGTGGAGATGGAGACAGCCGTCAACGACGTACGTGACAAGGTTTCCGGAGCTATGCGGCGCCTGCCCCAGGATGTTGACCCTCCTGTTGTTCAGAAAGCTGATGCTGACGCACAGCCGATATTCGCTATATCACTCAGAAGCGATACACGGTCTCTGATAGAGATCAGCAACTTCGCGGAAATTAACTTTAAAGAGCGTCTGCAGACAATTTCAGGTGTAAGTGATGTGGGTGTCTGGGGCTCGAAGAAACTGGCCATCAGGATGAAGATGGACCCCTCGCGACTGGTTGCTTACGGGCTGACTCCCCTGGATGTACGAAATGCTGTCACAAGGGAAAACATTGAGCTCCCCTCAGGAAGGATCGAGGGCGACAACACCGAGCTGACCATCAGGACACTCGGCCGGCTTAAGACGGTGGATGAGTTCAATGACCTGATCATCACCAAGAAGGGAGACCGGGTCGTAAAATTCAGGGATATCGGAATCGCTGAAGTGGACGCTGAAAATATCAGGTCCATCCTGAAAGTGAATGGTATTCCCTGCGTCAACGTGATACTGATACCTCAGCCCGGTGCCAATTACATTGATATCGTCGACAACGCGCTGGTTGTGCTTGAGAGTCTGAAAAAAGACCTCCCTGATGATGTTGTGGCTGAAGTTCTGTTCGATAATACGATTTATATACGCAAATCGATCGATGAGGTAAAACATACAATACTCATTGCATTCCTGCTGGTGGTCCTGGTGATTTTCCTCTTCCTCCGTAACTGGAGAACAACCCTCATCCCGGTGATAGCCATTCCCGTTGCGCTGATAGGAGCATTCTTCGTGATGTACGTTGCAGGATTTACCATAAATATCCTCACCCTCTTCGCAATCGTGCTCTCCATCGGGCTTGTTGTAGACGATGCTATCGTGGTGGTAGAGAATATCTATACCAAGGTCGAGCATGGCATGTCGCCTATGGAGGCTGCCCGGAAAGGCTCAACTGAGATATATTTTGCCATTATTGCCACAACTATTTCGCTTGTGGCTGTTTTCTTCCCGATCGTATTTCTTCAGGGTGTCACAGGCAGGCTCTTCAGGGAGTTCAGTCTCGTCATCGTTGGAGCTGTTACTATCTCGGCCTTTGTGGCACTTTCGCTTACACCAATGATTTCATCGAGACTCCTGAAGCATAACGCCATGGAAGGCCGCTTCTACAAGTCTACCGAGCCCTTCTTCTCAGGCATGCAGAATTTATACAGGAGGGCCATTTCGGGGTTCCTCAGAAAAAGGCAATATGCACTTGTCATCATCGGTGTTGCTGCACTGTTGATCGGGTGGCTATGGACACTTCTCCCTTCTGAAATGGCGCCACTGGAGGACAGGGGTTACTTCAGCATCAATGCCACAGCCACCGAAGGAACCACATATGACTACATGCTTACCTATGCCGAAACCGTAGTGCCTGTTGTGCGGGATAATGTTCCCGAACAAGACAACATAATGATGATGGTAAATGGAAACTCAGGAAATATCAGGGTAAGACTGGTTGACATTGATGACCGTAAGAGATCGCAGCAGGAGATAGCGACATCAGTAACACCACTGGTGAGGCAGCTTACAGGCGCCCGGACAATTGTCTCGCAGCAGCAGACGTTTGGCTCGCGTCGCGGTGGGCTGCCGGTTCAGTATGTGATACAGGCCAAGAACCTGGATGATCTGAAAAGAGTCATCCCCGACTTCATGGCTGAGGTATCAAACAGCCCCTACTTCTCGGCAAGTGACGTGAACCTCAAGTTCACCAAACCGGAGCTGACTGTAATCATAAACCGCGAGAAGGCTTCGATGATGGGTGTGAATGTCCAGAGCATTGCACAGACCCTGCAGCTTACAATGAGCGAGCAGCGCATCGGATATTATATCCTTGACGGGAAACAATACCAGATCATGAGTCAGTTTGACCGTACAAAACGGAATGACCCCTCCGACCTCACCAACGTATATGTGCGGAACGACAAAGGCGAACTGATACAGCTTGACAATATCGTCTCGGTAAGGGAAAACAGCCTTCCCCCGCAGCTATACCGTTATAACAGGTTCAATTCTGCAACTGTATCTGCCGGACTTGCAGGCAGGTATACACTCGGGGAGGGCATCGAAGAGATGGACAGGATTGCAGACAAGGTGCTGAATGAAGATTTCAGCACCACGCTCTCAGGTGATTCGAAAGACTTCGTCGAGAGCACCTCCAGCCTGCTCTTTGCCTTTGTCCTTGCCCTGGTGCTGATATATCTTGTTCTTGCAGCGCAGTTTGAAAGCTTCCGTGACCCCGTAATAATTCTTGTGACCGTTCCCCTTGCCCTTATAGGGGCTCTGTTCACAATGGCCGTCACCGGGCAGACCCTTAATATCTTCAGCCAGATAGGCCTGATAATGCTTATCGGAATGGTAGCCAAGAACGGTATTCTGATTGTGGAATTTGCCAACCAGCGGCAGAAGGCCGGGCTGAAAATCATGGATGCCGTAAGGGAGGCTGCAGTATCACGCTTCAGGCCTATTCTCATGACCAGCCTTACAACGATACTGGGCATTCTGCCCCTCGCCCTGGCGACAGGAGCCGGTGCCGAGAGCCGTGTATCAATGGGCGTCACAGTAGTGGGCGGACTCTTCTTTGCAACATTCCTCACACTCTTCGTCGTACCGGCAGTTTACAGCTACCTGGCGGCCAGAAAAAACGTTGAAAATATCACCGATGAGAAACCTCAGGCTTAGTTCAATAGTATTATTACTTCTATCACCGATTGCCCTGCAGGCTCAGAAAACGATGAGCCTTGAAGAGGCCATCATGCAGGCCCTCGAGAATAACTACTCACTGAAGATCAGCAGGAATGATGAAACCATTGCAGACAATAATGTCTCCCTGTCACCCTTCCTTCCCACAGTTACAGGAACGGGTAGACAATCACAGACTGACAATACCACTGAATCATCGACTTCGGAAGAGGATAAGACCAGAACCAACTTTTACACAGCAGGGATTACACTGAACTGGAGACTCTTCGATGGCCTCGGGATGTTTGCCACCTACAGCCGTCAGCAGGAGCTGCTCGCGATGAGCAGCCAGAGAGTGAAGATCAATGTGGAGAACCTGGTAATGAGGGTCTGCGCGGAATACTACAACATCATCGTTCAGCAGAACAGGATGGAGTCGGCCCTCACTTCCCTGGCCCTCTCCAAATCGAGATATGAAAACGCCGAGGAGAAATACCTCCTTGGTGTCATTTCAGGGCTCGACCTTCAGCAGGCCAGGATTGACCTCAATGCCGACAGTTCGGCTGTGCTGTTACAGCAGGAGACGGTAATAAGTGCCTATATACTGATGACGAACCTGCTCAATGCCGGTCATGAGATCAACTTCAATATCAACGATACCATCATCCTCGCACCCAAGATAAATATTGATTCGCTTCGTCAAAGGACACTCAACTTCAACAACCAGCTCATCATGGCGCGACAGGGAGAAACCCTTTCGAAGTATGACCTTGATGCTGTCAGGGCGCAACGCTACCCAACCATCAACTTCAGCACGGGATATAATATTACCCGGAGCGAATTTCCATGGGCCGCCAGCTCATATAATATGACCAACGGCCTGAACTGGGGATTTAACATGTCATGGAATATCTTTTCGGGACTTGAGACCAACAGAAGGATAGCAAACGCAAAGATTGAGGCGGAGAGCAGCCGGCTTGCCTACCTCGATATCGAGAATGAGATACTGAGTGAACTTGACCTGCTGTACAACACCTATCAGAACAACATAATAGTAACGGACTTCGAAACCCAGAGTGCCGAGGTGGCAAGGGCCTCCCTTGAGATAGCCATGGAGCGTTATCGCCTCGGATCCCTTTCAGGACTTGAGTTCAGGGAGTATCAGAACAATTATCTGAGTGCCATCAACCGTAGGCTGACAGCCATTTACAGGGCAAAGATCTCAGAGATAGGACTGCGTCTCCTTTCAGGGGAACTTACTGAGTAACCTTCTGACGCCGGGTCTTTCGCCAGACCTGTAATCCTTTCCAGGCAAGCCAGATCACAAACAGGGCGCCAATGGCATACATTATCCAGTCAAGGTAAGGCAGGATGTATTCACGTTTGTCATAAGCAAAGTAGCCAACCAGGGCAAGAATTACATTCCATAATCCGGCGCCGAGAAATGTAAAGAGAAGGAACGGACCAATTTTCATTCTCGAAAGGCCTGCCGGGATAGATATCAGCTGTCTGACAGCCGGCACCAGGCGGCCGATGAAGGTCGATGCCTTGCCATGCCTGATAAAATAGCTCTCAGCCTTCTCCACCCCCTCGCGGTTTATCAGAAGGGCATGAGCCCATCTGGTGTCAGCAATGCGGTAAAGCAACGGTCTCCCCAGCCAGACCGACAGGTAATAGTTGAAAATGGCTCCGACCATGGCGCCCGCAGTCGATGCAAGCAATACCCCGGCCATCGAGAGACTCCCTTCAGCAGCCTTCCATGCGGCAAAAGGCACCACTATCTCTGAAGGAAAGGGAATAAATGAACTTTCAATGGCCATCAGAAGGAAAATTGTAAAATAATTCAGGTTGGCCATATACCAGTCAAAAACGGTCTGAAAAATCTCCATATCAAAATAGTCTGAAAGTCTGAAAGTCTAAAGTTAAAGGTCAGTCTGCAGTTGTATCAGGCATTGGGCATTAGGCAATAGTGATTGGGTAGTCGCCGGAGCAATCCTAAGTCCTAAGTCTGGCCATAAATCCCAACATTCTGATTCTTAATTCTAAATTCTTAATTCTTATTTCACTAATGCCTTTGCACTACTGCCTGTTTTACGCATCAATATTGGCATACTTCGCATGTTTCTCTATAAACTCCCTCCGCGGGGGAACCTCGTCACCCATCAGCATTGAGAATATATGATCAGCTTCTGCTGCACTGTCAATAGTTACCTGGCGAAGTGTGCGCGTCTCGGGATTCATGGTGGTAGACCAGAGCTGCTCGGCGTTCATCTCACCGAGACCCTTGTACCTCTGTATGGTAACTGATGATTCCTTGCCCTGCCCCATCTCCTGAACGGCGGCGTCACGCTCCTCCTCGGTCCAGCAGTATCTATCCGTCTTGCCTTTATGAACAAGATAAAGCGGAGGAGTGGCAATGTAAATGTTGCCATTTTGTATCAGCTCGTTCATATACCTGAAGAAGAAGGTCATGATAAGTGTCGTGATGTGCGAGCCGTCAACGTCGGCATCGGTCATGATGATGACCTTGGCATACCTGAGGCCGGCAACGTTGAGAGCCTTGCTGTCGTCAGTGGTGCCGATGTGAACACCCAGTGCTGTAAAGATGTTCTTTATCTCCTCATTGTCGAAGATCCTGTGCTGCATGGCCTTCTCGACGTTCAGGATCTTACCCCTGAGCGGAAGGATGGCCTGAAAGCGGCGGTCACGGCCCTGCTTGGCTGTTCCGCCTGCAGAGTCTCCCTCAACAATGAAGATCTCTGATACCGCGGGGTCCCTGTCGGCGCAGTCAGCCAGCTTGCCCGGAAGTCCTGACCCCGAGAGGACATTCTTCCTCTGAACAAGTTCACGTGCCTTGCGGGCTGCATGGCGTGCCGTGGCAGCCAGGATGACCTTCTGCACTATAGACCGCGCGTCCTTGGGATTCTCTTCAAGATAATTGGACAGGGCTGTGCTTACTGCCACATCAACCGCACCCATCACCTCTGAATTGCCAAGCTTGGTCTTGGTCTGTCCTTCAAACTGCGGCTCGGCCACCTTGATTGATATTACCGAGGTCAGCCCCTCGCGGAAGTCGTCGCCGTTGATGTCAAACTTCAGCTTGGTTGTCATGCCCGAGTCTTCAGCATACTTCTTCAGCGTGCGTGTCAGACCCCTGCGAAAACCTGCCAGATGGGTTCCTCCCTCAATGGTGTTGATGTTGTTAACATATGAGTGGACATTCTCCGAGAAGGAGGTGTTGTATTGCAGGGCAATCTCAACGGGCGTATCCCCCTTGTCATAATCGATATATATAACCTTGTCTGTCAGCCTCTCGCGGTTGACATCAAGATACTCCACAAACTCAATCAGACCTCGTTCGGAGAGGAACTTCTCGGTGACGGGATGAGCCTCGCCTCCGTTCTCAGCCATCTCGCGCTTGTCTGTAAGCGTCAGGAGGACGTTTTTGTTGAGAAATGCCAGCTCCCTCAGACGGGCAGCCAGTATGTCGGATTTAAACTCCACCGTCTGGAAAATGGTATTGTCAGGCATGAATGTGGTAACTGTTCCGGTGCCCTCCGAATCTCCGACAAGCGCCACCGGAGCAAGGGGCTTACCCCTCTCGTAGATCTGCCTCCATCGTTTCCCCTGCCTCAGTACTTCAACGGTCAGCCGTGACGAGAGGGCATTGACGCATGATACGCCCACACCGTGAAGACCGCCTGATACCTTGTATGAATCCTTGTCAAATTTACCCCCGGCATGAAGTACGGTCATAACAACCTCCAGCGCCGAGCGCTGCTCCTTTTCGTGCATCTCAACAGGTATGCCGCGGCCGTTATCAACAACGGTTATTGAATTGTCTTCATTTATTGTTACATCAATCTGGGTACAGAACCCTGCCATCGCCTCATCAATAGAGTTGTCAACAACCTCATAAACAAGATGATGCAACCCTCTGACACCAACATCCCCGATATACATCGCAGGGCGCTTCCTGACGGCTTCCAGGCCTTCCAGCACCTGGATGCTGTCGGCTGAATATTCATCCTGCTCCTTACTCCTCTTCCTCAGTTCCTCAGTAGTCATTACAAGTATTTTTTAATTGAATTTTTACGCTTTTAACAGTTTGATATTATGTAATTTATAAAATCACACAAAGGTAACAAAATCTATGAATTTAACCTTGAAAAAGGCATCTTTTCCATAAATAGATATGAACATTTTGCAATCTTCCACGGAAGTCTACAGACTGTATGAAAGTCCTCCCAGAAGCATGTAGTTCATGGCAGGATAATAGTTCCACTCGTAATAGCGGTTATACGAAATATTATTGAATTTAATCCAGAAGGAGAGCGCCGGGGTGTACCTGTATTCCACCCCGAGGTTCAGGTTCGGATTGAAGGGGAGCTTAACGGTCTTCTCAGGCGCTTTGACAATGGCATACCGTTCGCCCGTAAGCGTCAGCCCGGCTGAAGCCACGATCTTGTTCCTGAGGTTGTAGTCAGCCTTCACGGCACCGTCAAACCGGGGCTTATGCCATGCATGCTCATGCCCTGAGAGGTCATAGCCGTAATAGTTGCCGAGGAATGACAGTGTCAGGCGGTTGTTAAGCGGATAATCAACTTCACCATGGACCTTGAGAAGGGTACCGTCAGAGTAGATTGGAACGAAGTAATTGCCCACCCCGAGGGTATCATTCATGAATAGAAGCATGTCCTTGAACATCGTGAAACTCACGTCAAGAGCGTAGGTAGCCGAGACATCCATACTGCCCGAAATGCCTGCCTTGATCCTGAGCTGGTCATCAGTGCTTCTGAGGGTGTACAGGGTATCGCCGGGCATCATCCAGGGATTGATGTATGCCGTGTTGCGCGCCTGGTTATTCTCAAGTGCACCGTCGATGGCGATGTTGAACCTCATGAATTTCGGGATTACCCTGAAGGTAAACGACACATCAGGATAGAAGTACCCGTAAAGCTTGGTTTCACCTCCGGCGAGGGGATCATGGTTCTCCTTCATGTCAGCGGCCAGCTTCAGCCCGAAACGGAACCTCCACTCTTCGTTACCCTTGGTGATGTAGGGGGAGAGGGTTAAGAGGTTCCTCGCCTTGCTGTCAATTCCCTTTGCAAACATATAGAGGTCATATTCGGCATCCAGGCCGCCATAGAAGCCGAACATGTTCATTCCGCCGCTGGCGGTAATGCCTGGGTTATGCTGGATGCCGTCTCCCTTACGGGTGAAGAGGTTATACCTGACAGTGGCATCCCAGTTGAGATCGTTGGAGTCAGGCTCCATGGTGAAATACCTGGCTTTGCCTGACACATCATAATAGAGTGAACGTATGTCCTTATTGTCAGGAGCGTACCCTGTGACATCCGTATCATAACCGTATGCATGCCTCGACATCTGCCTGAAATCAATATCTGAGTCAAAACGGCTGCGCCTGAAGTACTTCTTGCCGTAGAGCAGCGCCTGGTTGTCGAGAAATCCGGCATAAACCCTCGTATTGTCGTCCAGTGACACCTTGCCTCCCGAGCCGTAGGTGTGTGTGTAGAGGCCGATGGTCCCATTCTTTGACCTCCCGTTTGATATGCTTATCTCCAGGAACGGTGACAGGTATGTTCCGACGCCAAGGCTGACGTATCCCTTCTTAAGTTCCGGAAGAGGGTCAGGCGACAGAACGGCTGACTTTATCGGTGCCACCTCGTACTCCGGAACAAATGAGCCGGGGGTGAAGTCGTACCTGAATGCCACATTCACCGTTGCCGTGTCATCAGCCGACGGCAGGAGTGCTCTCTTGGTCGCCTCCTGCAGTGTAGGCTTGTACGGGTTGTACAGGGTGACTGATCTCTTTATGGTCTCTTCTTCTGTCTGAGCTGTGGCGAACACCGTTATCATAAGGGCCGCTGCTGTGATGTATGTCTTTGCTTTCATCGCTTTCTCCATTTTTGTGATCAGTTGCTTGATGCTCCTCCGGTGGTTACTGATCCCCCGGAAGCCCCGGAGTTGATTGCCGCAAGCCTTTTCCGTGCCTCCTCAATTATACCGTCATCCTGAATGGTGTAATAGTCTATCAGGCTCTGCAGGGTGGCCCTCGCCTGGAAGGTATCACCCTTCTTCACGGCAATTTCCGATAACAGCAGGAATGTCTTGCCGGTCCAGTAGGCGTGAGGTGAACTCATGTCAACGAACTCATTGGCCTCCTTCTCCGCTCCCTCTGTGTCACCAGCCAGCCAGAGCAGTTCGGCAACATGGTACTTTGACTCTGCACCGTAAGCAGTGGCGACCTCATACCCTACCCTGCGGTAATCATCGAGGGCATCAGCATTGTTACCCAACCGCTGGTTGGCGCTGGCCGTCAGGAAGGTGGCTTCGCGGGCCAGCTCTTCGGTGAGCTTGTCAGAATCGAGGACCATCCCTGCCGCTGCAATGATCTTTTCATCATCCTTGTTTGCGGAGGCTGAACGCATCATACCCAGCCATGCATACATCCGGTTTTCGGGATTGGAGGCCTCGCGGCTGAGCTGTTCATAAAGGCTGTACGACCTTAGGTAATCAGCCTTTCCGTAGGTAATGGATGCTGCGCCAAGCAGCGCCTGTTCCATGAACTGGTTGTTGCCCACACTCACAACCGTGAGAAAAAGGTCGAGCGCTTCATCGACCTTGCCGGTCCTGTTAAGGCAATCGGCAAGGTAGAACCTCGCATTAGTTGCAAAATTGCCCGAAGGGAACTCACTCAGGTAGTTCCTGAAGATCTCGGACGATCTGTCACAATTGCCCTTTACATACTGGTTCTCACCGGAAATATATGTCATTGAATCACGTGTAGAGGCCTCTATATTTCCAAGTCCTTCCACTGTTTTCATGTAGGCGAAGTATGACTCGACATCGTCCATATCGGTATATGCGTTCCTCAATCCGTTTACGGCATTGCGCGCCTCAGGAGTGCTCCTGTAATTCTCAATCACCTTTTTGAACTGCGCAATGGCCTTGGCATTGTCACCTGCATTGTAGTATATCAGGCCGAGCTGCACCATGGCAGGCGGGACAAACTGGCTGCTGGTATGCCATGCAATTATATTTGTGAAGTCAGCCTCTCCCCTGGAGGGCTGTTCCAAAGCCACATAGGCCCTTCCGCGTTCAAAGAGTGCGTTGGGCACATAAGCTGATTTGGGGAACTTGCTGATGAGTCCGGAAAGGGTGGAGATCTTCGCCTCGTTATTGTTGCTCAGCCCCTGTGCAAACCCCTTCTGGAACATTGCATAGTCGGCATCAAGCTTTGCATAATCTATGACCTTGTCATAATAGGCAATGGCCGACGGGTAATCTGCCCTGATGTAATAACAGTCGGCGATACGGTTGCGTGCATCCGCCGCGATGTCAGACCTGGTCGCCTGGTCCACCGTGTTGTTGAAGGCCATGAAGAATGGCAGGGCCTTTGAATAATCACCCTCATTGTACCAGACATACCCGAGGTTGTAGTCAATAAGTTCATATTCGGGGAGTGACCTTGCTGCCGGCATTTGCCTGAACGACTCCCAGTCTTTGACGGCCGCAACGGTATTGCCGAGACGATAGTTGGATTCACCTCTCCAGTAGAGAGCCTGCGCTGCCAGCTCAGGGTTCATATCCTTATACATGAGCGACTTGTCGAATGTTGCTGCAGCATCCTGGTAACTTTTGTTACGGAACAGCTCAATACCCCTGTAGTATGCCACCTTCTGGTAGGCTTCCTTAAGCCTGTTATCCTTTGTGGTAATCTTCTCAAGCGAGGTCATTGCTGCCTGGTAATTCTTAAGCCTCATGTAAGCCGATATCAGGTAGTCATATGCCTCTGACACATTCTCTGAGTTGGGATAGGTCTGAACATATGTATGAAGCGCTTCAATTCCCTCTCCGAACGGAGCATAGGAGTTTTCATAAGCCAGCTTGGCGAAGTTGAACAGCGCCTCTTCCTGCACCACCTTGTCAAAGCTCATCCCCGAGGCTGCAGAGAAGGCCATCTGGGCTCTCTTTTTATCATTGCTCTTCAGATAGCATGAACCGAGCATGTAGTAAGCATTCTGCGTAAGGACGTCGCTTGTGCCTACCACCTGCGTAAAGAGTTTGGTCGCATTTTCAATGTCGCCCGTCTGGTAATAGCTGAAGGCAAGCTCATACTTGTCATTCCTGTTGCTGAGCTTCGTGTTCTGAATGAATTTCTCAAGATAGGGTATCGCCTCGCTGTAATTTCCTTTCTGGAAATGGGCATCGCCGATAAAACGGTAAAGCTCCGTCTCCCTTGTCTTTCCCGCCTGGTCTATGAGCGAGGGCCCGGTCTCAAGTATTCCGTCATAATTCTTGTCCATGTAATAGATCTGAACTATGTAAAAGGGAACCACGCTGCCAAAGGTCTCGTCTCCCTTCAGCTTCTCGAATCCTTCAAGGGCGGCGCGGTAGAAGCCGTTCTCGTACGCAATGACCGAATGATAATAGAGTGCCGGCGAGGTATAATCCGTATCCACGTCAATGAGCTCCGCGAAAAGCATCTGCGCTCTCTTCACATCACCCTTGACGTAATTGGAGTATCCCAGCTTGAAGAGATATTCCGGCAGGCTCTTTTCTGACAGCAACAGACGGTCAGTCTGCTCAAACCACTGTATGGCACAGGTGTAGTTGCGCTTCTGATAACAGTACAAACCTGACTCATACCTTGCCTCGTTAAGTTTCGGGCTCTCTCCATTGCCGGTAATGAATCTCTCCATCCTGTATTCGGCATCAGGATTCATCAGTCGCATGGCTGACAATGCCGCAAAATATTCGGCATCAGCCCTCTGAAGCCTGTTCCCGGTTTTTTCGGTTGCCAGCCATTTGTCAAACAGTTCTATGGCCGTGGCATATTTAGCCTTTCCGTACATCTCATACCCGTTATTCAGCAGGGAGTTCAGCTCTTCACCGGAAAAGGACGACTGCCCCCTGACGGAAGCTGCGGCAGCGAAAGCCGCAACAACCATGATAATCAATATCTTTCTGTTCATAACTTTATCCTTTCATGAGCCTCTGCCGGCACAAAGATGCCAGCAGTCATATTATGTCGGTAATTAGCTTATTGACAATATTTTACATAAGCTTTACGGCACTGTTTCATCAGCCGTAAAAATACAACTATAAAACAGCCCTAAAGTCTCTTTACCGCTCATTTTATCAACATCCATGCCGCTGATTGTTAATTCTTTTTTATTTTGCACCCAAAGAAACAGTGATGGAAGAAAGATCGCCGCTTGATACGATTATAGAATTGAAAAGCTGCTCGATCATGCAGCAGGATCACCTGGTCCTCTCCGACGTTGATCTGAAGGCAGATAAGGGTGAGTTCATCTACCTGGTGGGAAGGGTCGGAAGCGGCAAAACATCGCTGATTCGGACGCTTAATGCACAGCTGCCCCTCACTGACGGGGAGGGATGGGTGGCTGGGTTTAATCTTCGTACCATAAAAAAGAGGGAGATCCCCCTGCTGAGAAGAAAGCTGGGCATAGTGTTCCAGGATTTCCAGCTTCTGACTGACCGGTCAGTGCATGACAATCTGGAGTTTGCCCTCAGGGCGACCGGGTGGACTAACAGGATTACCATCGAGGATCGTATCAGGGAGGTGCTTGAAAAGGTAAGCCTGCAGAACAAAGGGTTCAAGATGCCTCACCAGCTGTCGGGCGGAGAGCAGCAGAGGGTTGTTATCGCACGCGCCCTGCTCAATGATCCGGAGATAATTCTTGCTGATGAGCCGACAGGCAACCTTGATCCTGAAACTTCGGAAGAGATACACATCCTGCTTCGGAGCATAAGCGATAACGGAAGGGCGGTGATCATGTCAACCCACAAGCATGCACTTGTGAAGAAATTCCCTGCGCGGACACTTCGCTGCGAAAACGGCAGGCTGTCCGAATCAGGCATGAATGACCAGGTGATAGAGCTTCTCTTCTGATCACTTCTGATCACTTCAGAAGCCTCACGGGCCAGGGAAGGTTATTGCGGTAGAGGCGCCAGTAAGTCGTCTGTTCCCCTCCGAAAGACTTCATGAAGAGAGCTATTGATGGTACCGACGATCCTGCAAAATCAACTGTTCTGCCGCTCCCTGCACTGGACTTTATGATGTGGTCAATAACATGGTAGGATGTACGGAGTTCGCGGCTTTTCCTGCTTCCTGCAGTAAAGAGAAGGGTGATGCGATCGGCCATATCAATGACAAACATACCCCACAGCAGCTTTCCCTTCGGCGACCGGACGCCGAGGATCTTTCCCTTCCCTGTCTGAAGACAGTGATCCATCAGGCTGTGCAGGCGTCTGTAACTGGCATCCCTGATCAATCCTGCCCTCTTTCCGATGTTATTCCGGTAGAGCGAAATCACCTCCTGAGGCATGACATCATCAACTATTTCCTGAGGATAGCGATGGGCAACGTTGATGTTCCTCCGGCAGTCGGACATATAGTTGATCCAGATTGTTTCGTATGGTTCGTCAAGCCGCAGCTCGAAATTATATCTTGGTGTGACCACGTAGCCCTGAGGCCTCACCTCCTGCCCGATATTAAGGTCTATGAGCCTGTAGTTCTCAGGCATGAATGAGATGAACTCCGATGCAATCTTTTGCCTGTCGCCGTCCGGAGTAAAGAGACCCAGCTGCTGCAGGAATACAGGTGTTGCTATATAGCTGAAGCCAAACTTTTTTGAACGTGGCAGGGGAAAGAGCGAACAGTAATCATCATCCACCAGTGCCTCCCAGCCCGGTGACATGATGTCAAGGTACCATGACAAGGCATAGGGTCTGATCCCGGGTATCTCCGCCAGGCAGTCGTCCCATTTCCGGCGGTCAATCTCCTTGTTACTAAGATAAGCGATCATACCTTTTGCAGTGTCAGTGTTTCCTCGAATACCTTCCTCCATCCCTCCCAGCCGTTCATTTCAGTGAGGGATGTGTTATGCCATACTGAAACAAAGATACCCCCTGCTCTCCTGGTGGCGGCAATCAGTGACCTGATGACAGCAAGGGCTGCCTCAGGCGACAGGTGAAGGTACTGTCTCAGAGTGCCGTCCATTACCTGGAAGGGCACGATGGTCAGCCCGGTGATCTTCTCGCGTGAGAGATCATAGAAGGGAAAGGGACGCGCTATGCCTGCCCTGAAACCGGGCTCATCGGCATAGCCCATGGTATAGTCAGCCCTGATGCCCGCATCAATGTAAGACTGGTATGTTTCGGGCATACTGAGAAGGAGCCAGTGCTGCCTGGCGCGCTCCGGGTCATGACCTGTAATGCTCCGGTAACGGTCCGTCTCCATCCTGAGGGTCTTTGGCCTGCCGGCAGAACGGTAGGAAGGATGAAGGCCGCTGCCATACTTTTTGTCGTACTTGCGGATTATCTCCCTGTAGTCGTGATCACGGTGAGGAGGGCTGTGGTCATATTCGCCCTGATCACCAGTCGGGAAAAAGAAGAGAGCGTCACTTCCGTTAAGCTGCAGCTGCTGTTCGATGTAGTCAAAGTTGTCATACGGGTCAGCCTGGCTCCCGGCCATAGTTCTGATGCGCTCTGCCGGCCTGGCGCCGGTGCCTGCCAGACCCTTCATCAATCCTCCCACGCTTCTCAGCAACCCGCGGCTACGGTATGCAAAAGGCTGATCGACATCGACAGTCACCAGCGAACTGAATTCGTTGTGTCTGATGGAGAGGACAGGATAGGATTTAACGAGGAGGCCGGCGAGATACCTTGACCACATCTCCACCACGGGCATCTGCAGGAACCCTTTGCGGTACGCCAGTGACCTGACCCCCTGGTACCGGCCGTGCACATCAGGGGCGAATGGCAGATACTCCTCATAACGCGAAAGCATATAAAAGGCTGCCGAGAATATATCAAACGGGAGGCTTCCGCTGTCAGCGGGGAAGAGCACCGGAAGGTCATCCAGATAGGCTACCTCCGGCTCCATGGCGGTGACCCCGGATGCGGCCAGCAGGCCCGACGGACGGATCACGAACTGCTCCTTCGCCTTTTCATCGGAATAGATGATTGCAGGATTGCCGCCAAGCTTTCTCCTGTCTGCCGTGATCTCGTACTCAATGCCGAGGATGGAAGTGAAAATTATCTCTGCCACATATTCGAGCCGCGGAGTGATTTCCTGAGAGTAGATCCTGAGCTTCTTCGTTACCATATACGCAAATTTAAGAAAAACGCCGGGTAAGAAGCTCTGCCTGAACCCCCTTATTTATTAACATATAATCATAAAGCAGCAGAATTTTACTACTTTTGCCGTCTGTACTCAACTAAATTCACAAATTAAATTTATACACATTATGGGTAAAGGTGATCAGAAATCAAAGAGAGGAAAGATAATCAGAGGTACCTTTGGCGTCCGCCGGCAGAAAAAGGCAAAGAAGCATGCTGCAGAAGCGGCATCAAAAACAGCCGTTAAGGCAGCTGTGGCTGCTGAGGCAGTATCTGCCGCATCACCTGAAGTAAAAGCAAAACCGGTAAAAGCAGCAGTAAAGACAGCAAAACCAGTGACTGCCCCGAAAAGCGCAGCCAAACCTGCAGTCAAAAAGGCTGAGAAAGAGACAAAGCCTGTCGCTGAAAAAGCCGTGAAAGAGACAAAACCTGTCGCTGAAAAGGCAGAGAAGCCAGCTGAAAAGGCAGAAAAGCCAGTTGCAAAGGCGAAGAAGCCAGCTGCAAAGAAAAAAGAATAGACCTCTTCAGGTCCTTACTACCAGATCACTGTAGACAGAAGGGTCAACGACTGCTTCGATGATTGTACTGTTGGCGGAGTGCAGCGCTCTGCTGACGGCTTTTTGCATTTGTTTTGCATCGGTGACATGTACCACTTCACATCCCAGGAACGTGTCAGATCCAAAGAGTGAGCCCTGACAAAGGCCGGTTCCGTAGGGATTCAGATCCTTCCATGACTGTTTGAGCCTGATCAGGTTAAGCTCGCCGTCAGACAGTACTACCACTACTATTTTCAACCCGTACCTCCGGGCCATGATCATCTCCCCGGCGTGCATCAGGAAACCGCCGTCACCGGTGATGCATACCACCGGCAGGTCACGGTTGATCAGGGCTGCGGCTATCGCGGCAGGAAGCCCGAATCCCATCGACGACCATCCGTTTGTCATTATCAGCCTTCCCGAAGGGGGAACATTCCACAACTGCCCCAGTACGTGGAGATGCGAACCAACGTCGGCAGTCACAACTGCATCCGCCGGAAGCATATCCATAAGAACATTGAGAGCTGTAACAGGACTGAAGTCCCTGTCGGCGGCACGAAGTCCTTTGACGATCTCCGCCCTGGCCTCTGCTGCAAGGGCTGTCATTTCCGGAGCACTTCTGAGCACTGAGAGAGCATCAAACCAGCGGTCCGGGGTTGACACTGACCTGATGGCACCCCTGATATGGAGGTCTGTCTCGCGGGTGTCAAAATGAACCAGCGGCACATCGGGCATCCATGACTCATAATTGTATTCCACCGGGTCATACCCAAGGCCGATGATAAGGTCAGCCTCACCGGTCATCCGCCTGAGACTGTCGCTGAGGGCATGGAACAGCACACCCGCATAACAGGGGTGCGAAGAGGGCAATAATCCTTTTGCCATTGGTGTAAGCACAACAGGCACGCTGTGATGCTCAAGAAATTTCATTAGTCGTGCGCCGATGCCGTGACGCATTGCAGTGAGGCCGGCTGCTATTACCGGCCTTCGTGATGATGCCAGCAGCACCTTTACCCTCTCTTCAGTCTGTTCGGTTCCAGCGGTACCTGGCCTCCTTGCCGCTGCCTGAACCGCATGCCCACTCTTTGCTGAGGTGCCTGCCAGGCTCATGCCCGCCAGGCCGGCAGGCAGCCCGATATGTACCGGACCCGGATACTCCCGGTTGGCAATCTCAAGGCTGTTGCTTATCATCTCAGCGGCCTCACCGGCGTTCAACCGGTATGTTGCCTTGGTAAGGGGCCTGAAGAGATCCTGGTGGTCGATATTCATCTGTGCTGTGCGCCCCATCCATTCATCAGGAAGCTCTGACGTTAGCGCCAGCACCGGGGAGCGGTCGAGCAGCGCTCCTCCCACCCCGGTAGAGAGATTGGTGGCTCCCGGACCAAAAGTGGCATGACAGACACCCGTCACCCCGGTGAGACGCGCCGTCACGTCAGCCATGACAGCAGCGGATGCTTCATGAGAAGTGAGGATGAACTCTATACCTGCCTTCCTGAATGCTTCCATATAGGGTATGGATGGTCCCCCGGGAATGCCGAAAAACCTCCTTACACCATGATCCCTGAGTTTGCCCGCAAGAAGTTCCTCTACAGTCATATTTTTTTTGTTCTGACACAAATGTAATCAAACAGGGAAACAAAAAAACCACGATATTTGCTCACTTTTGTGCACCAAATGAAAGATCAGCACTCCAACACCATCTTCTGGGCAATCGTAACCTGCCTGATGTGGTCAACGGCATACCCTTTCATAAAGATCGGACTCCAGTATTCAACCCCGGTACATTTCGCGGGGATGCGTTTCATACTGTCCGGACTCATGATCCTGCCCTTCACCGTCATGCCACGGGCGTATATCAGGATGATAATTGAAAACAGGAGCCTTGCCATCTGGGTGACAATACTTCAGACACTTATAAACTACATTCTCTTTTACATTGGCATGGACCGTGTGCCAGGAGCGCTGGGTGCAGTCATAGTGGGAGCTCAGCCATTCGTTACGGCAATCGTCTCAAGAATAATGATAAAGGAGGAGCGGTTCACCCGTGCCAAAGTGCTTACTATATTGCTTGGCCTCGCAGGCATTGTGCTTGTCAGTGCGGGGAGGCAGGGGTTTCACTTCGGCCTGCCCGGAGAGGTGGCCGGCATAATAATGATCTTCCTGGCTAATATCTCAACTGCCACAAGCAATGTCCTCGTCTCCAAGAAGGGAAAGGAGATGAATCCGCTGGTGCTGAGCTCGTTCTCGCTGCTCGTCGGGGGTATTATCATGTTTCTTATTTCATTTGTCTTCGAGGATGTGCCGTCAAAACCTGATTTCCCGGTTAAATACTGGCTTGTTCTTGGCTGGCTCGCGTTCATGTCGGCATTCACTTTCTCGAAATGGTATGTGCTTCTTAAGAGGCCTGAGGTTAAGGTTTCCGAGCTGAACCTCTGGAAATTCATCATCCCTGTCTTTGGCGCCATACTGAGCTGGGTTATGGTCCCGGGAGAACATGCCGACTGGGTCACCATAACCGGGATGATTGTCATCTCCTTCTCACTGATATGGTTCTTCGGCGTCACCGGCCGCAGGGAACGCAGGATTGAGCAGATCCCCGCCGGACCGATGGCGAAGTAAAGTCGAAAGTCCGTAAAGTCCTGTAAAGTCCCTAAAGTCCCTAAAGTCCTTAAAGTCGAAAGTCAGAAGTTCGGACGTTCTGAAATCGCAAATCGCAAATCGCAAATCGCAAATGCTTCTCCTACCACTCCGGCGGCCACTCTGACAGGTTCTTGAAGAAGAGCAGATCCTTATAGTGAGGTTTCGTCTTTGCCTCTATGGCAAGCATCTCATCTGCTGTCAGTGGCACAAACTCCTGTGCTATTTTGATGTTCTCCTCCAGCTCCGCAATCTTGTCTATTCCAACAATGATGGTGCTTACCGGGAGGGTCATGACATAGTCCATCGCCTCCTTCATGGTAATGATGCCGCCGTTGGCGAAGATGCGGTCGCGTGCAGGGATCTTCATGCCCACTATTCCCATCCCGGCGTTAACAGCATTGGGCAGAAACTTCTCTATGAACGGATCATGATGCTTGTCGGCAGCATTGAGGGCAACAAGAACGTTGTCAAAGGGGAATCTCTCCAGGAGGGCATTGAGGACATCCGGCCCTTCATGACCTGTGAAGCCGATAAACCTGATCATCTTTTCATCGCGGGCCTTTATCATTGCCTTCAGCACCCCGCCTTCGCCGGTGATCTTGTCAAGGGATTCCATTTCCGGAAGGCGTACGTTATGTATTTGCCACAGATCAAGCTGGTCAGTGTTAAGCTGCTTCAGCGACTTCTCCAGCAGACGCATCGAACCGTCATAGGTTCTGTCATGCGTCTTGGAAGCCAGGAACACCTCCTTGCGGCGGTACTTGATCACCTGCCCGAGGTTACGCTCACTGGTGCCCATCGCATCAGCGCGGGCTACTGTTGCCGTCTGCCTGCCGTATGCCGCCGCTGTGTCTATATAATTAATACCAAGGTCTATAGCCCTGTTGATGATATCCAGGGCGATATCCTCCCTGCCCGGGACCTCGATGGAGGCCTGGCCTCCGAGACTGAAGATACCGACCATATGACCGGTTTTTCCTAAAGGACGCTTCGGCATGGTGCCATTCTTAGGTCCAAACAGAGGACGGCCGAATGCATCGGCATAGGGTGCCACTCCTGCCAGCGCTGTCAGCGCTATCATCTTCTGCAGGAACTCACGGCGACTGTTGAATGATCTTTCTGACATGGTAATTTTTTTTCTAAAGTTAAACCCTTCCGGAAATATATTGTTCAGGCATATGCATAAAATATATCACCCCCGGCTTCCGGACCCGGATCTTTTCATTGCTGAAACAACAAAGACTGACATAAGCAAGGCTGCCAGCAATGCCATTGCCCCTCCGAAATAAAATGGGATGGCTGATCCGGCCTTATCATAGAGCACACCGGCAATGATACTTGCAGGCAGCAGGGTAATCCCCAGCAAAGCGTTGTATATGCCAAGCCCGGTACCCTTTTTGTTACTGTCAGTAATATCTGTTACAAATGCCTTCTGTATGCCGTCAGTGGCGGCTGAATAGAGTCCGTAAAGCGCAAAGAGAGCAGTTATGACCACGGTGTCTGAAGTCCTGCCAAACCAGAAGTATACCAGGGCATAGATAAGGAACCCGGCTACAAGTATTTTCTCCTTCCCCACCCTGTCTGAAAGAGTCCCCAAAGGAATTGCGGCAATGACCGAAACAAGATTGGTGACAAGATAGACAAGGGGTATGAATGCCACTTTGATTCCTGCCTCATTGGCCTTTACAAGGAGCATGGCATCGGTCGAGTTGCCCAGGGTGAAGATGAAGACGATACCAAGGAACAGGTAATATCTTTTCGGGAAATCCCGGAAGTGAAACTTCTGAAACAACTCGGACTTACTCTTTCTTGCCTCCTTAATTCCGAAAATTATAACGAATATGCCAAGTATGGCGGGTATGCCTGCCAGGATGAAGATCAGCCTGTAGTTTCCCGGGAAGAGGGCAAGAAGCATAAACGCCAGCAGCGGTCCGGCGATGGCACCGCTGTTGTCCATCGATTTCTGAAGTCCGAAACTCTTGCCGGTCTCATTGTTCGAGACCGATCCCGCAATAAGACTGTCGCGGGGGGCAGTCCTGATTCCTTTTCCAAACCTTTCTGCAAATCTCAGGATCAGGACCTGCATCGGGGTGACAACAAATGCATAGAGCGGGAAGATAACGGCAGAGATGGCATAACCTATCAGCATGAAGGGCTTGTTCTTCCCGACCCTGTCACTCCAGAATCCTGAAAACGCCTTTACCAGCGATGCAGTGCTCTCCGCAATTCCCTCTATCAGTCCCAGGCTTGCCTTGGAAGCACCGATAGACATCAGGAACATCGGCATGACAGAATAGATCATCTTGACCGATGTGTCCGTGAGGAAACTTGTCAGACCGGTGAAAATGATGTTCCGGTGGAACCCCAGTATCTTTCCCTGTGCGATCCTGTTCGCCATTATTCTGTCCGGCAGCCGAAGTGATCAGACTCCTTCATGCGGAAGCTAATATCCGTCGCTCCTTACGCCGTTGATTTTGAAGAGCTTGAAGAGCTCTACGACCGCTATGGGAGCAAGTGACATAAGGATCACAATGACCCAGTGTTCACGGTCCATTACAGCCAGGCTGAAAGCCTCACGGATCGGCGGCATAAGAAGAACCGATCAGCCCGATAGCTGCAGAAGCGAATATTGCCCCTATCAGCGGTTTGTTCTTCAGCGGACTGGTTCTGAATGACGACAGTACATTTGAATGCAGGTTACGCACATGCACAAGCTGTGCAAACATCAGGGTTGCAAATGCCATCGTGCGACCCAGAACCTCTCCGCCGTCGCGGAGTCCCACTAATATATGACACAAGCGGAATGCAACCAATCATCAGCCCCTGGTACATCACCCTCCAGATCATCCCCCTGGTCATAAAGCCCTTCTTGGAATTCCTGGGCTTGCGGTTCATAATCCCCTTATCAGGAGGATCAACGCTCAGGGCAAGTGCCGGGAGACTGTCGGTGACCAGGTTGATCCAGAGGATATGGATCGGCAAAAGAGGCATCCCCATGTTGAATATTGATGTGACCAGGATCAGGAATATCTCGCCGACATTGGTTGAAAGCAGGTACTGGATAACCTTCAGAATGTTGTCATAGATCCTTCTGCCCTCTTCAACGGCAGAGACAATTGTCGCAAAGTTGTCATCAGTAAGGATCATGTCCGCCGCACCCTTGGCCACGTCCGTACCCACAATGCCCATTGCCGCTCCAATGTCTGCCTGTTTCAGTGCGGGGGCATCATTTACGCCGTCACCGGTCATGGCCACCACTTCGCTGTGGCTCTGCCATGCCTTGACGATCCGCACCTTATGCTCGGGTGCCACCCTGGCATAGACTGAATATTTGGCGACACTCGCTTCAAGCTCCTCGTCAGACAGTCCCTCAAGCTCGGAGCCGGTGATGGCGACATCACCATCCTTGTAAATACCGATCTCACGTGCAATAGCCAGGGCCGTAGTCTTGTGGTCTCCGGTGATCATAACCGGCCTTATTCCGGCAGTATTGCATCTGGCTACTGCCTCCAGCACCTCCGGCCGGGCAGGATCGATCATACCCAGCAGCCCGATGAAGATAAGGCCGTTCTCCAGGTCCCCTATGGTAACCTTCCGGGGTTCTTCAGGGCAGTCCTTGTAAGCCATGGCCAGTACCCTCAGGGCTGAATTGGCCATAGCTTCATTGGCATCACGGATCTCATCAATGTCAGCCTGCTTGAGTGGCCTGACCTCACCGTTGATTACAATCTTGTCACATACGCTGAGCACCTCGTCAAGCCCTCCCTTTACGTTGACACGGGTGCTGTCTCGCAGACATCCTGTTTACGGTTGTCATGCGTTTTCTGTCCGAGTCAAACGGTATCTCGGCAACCCTCGGGTATTTCTTTTCAAGTTCATCCTTATGCACCCCGTAGAGCAGCCCGAAGTCCAGCAGTGCAGTCTCCGTGGGGTCTCCCGTGAAAGGTGATTTGTCCGTCCTCATTCTTCTTCATGTAGGCATCGGCACAAAGGACTGATATGGCAAGAAGCCTCTTCTCCTCTTCGTTGAGTATGGAGCCGGGAGCGCTTCTGTTTATCTGGTCATGCTTATGGTTGACAAAGGCCTCCACAACAGTCATCTTGTTCTGCGTCAGGGTTCCTGTTTTGTCAGAACAGATAACGGTGGCGCTTCCGAGGGTCTCAACCGAAGGAAGTGTCCTTATGATCGCGTTTCTCTTTGCCATGCGCTGTACCCCTATTGCCAGTACTATGGTCGAAACAGCAGGCAGCCCTTCAGGGATCGCAGCAACAGCGAGTGAAACTGCTGTCATGAACATGCTCATTACCGAATTGCCGTACAGCACTCCCACAATGAAGATAAGGCCGCAGATGCCAAGTGCGACAAGTCCGAGTATCTTTCCAAGCTGGTTTAGGCGCCGGCTCATCGGGGTCTCGGTATCGCCTGCATGCTCCAGCATGGTGGCTATCTTTCCGACCTCCGTCTTCATGCCGGTGTTGACAACAATACCACGTCCTCGTCCGTAGGTGACCATACCGCTCGAATATGCCATGTTCGTCCGGTCTCCCAGCGAAACATCCTCACCGGAAATGGGATCGGTCTGTTTGTCAACAGGAACAGACTCCCCTGTCAGCGAAGATTCCTGGATTTTCAGGTTAATGGCCTCTGTCAGCCGCAGGTCTGCAGGTATGACAGAACCTGTCTCAAGAATTACTAACATCGCCGGGGACAAGCAACCGTGCAGGAAGCTCTGAGACAGAGCCGTCACGTAATACCTTTGATGCCGGAGCTGCCATGCTCTTAAGAGCTTCGAGCGATGTCTCCGCCCTCTTCTCCTGGATAGCGCCTATCAGTGCATTGACGACAAGAATGCCGAGAATCACAAAAGTGTCGAGCAGTCCTTCATCCTCCATGACACCCACGACTCCGGAAATGGCCGCGGCGAGAAGAAGAATAATGATCATGAGACTCTTGAACTGGGCAAAGAACATGACCAGAATACTCTTTCTGCCCTTTTCCTCAATTACGTTCTGGCCGTATTCCTCAAGCCGCCGCTGTGCCTCAGCCGAGGAGAGTCCTTCAGACTGACTTGTTCCAAGATGCTCACGGATCTCTTTGATACTAAGATCGTAAAAATTTGCCATAACTCAGGTGTTCCGGATTTGTGATCTCCAAATTTAGGATGAATTTATGAGGCATGGCTCACCAGAGAGAAATTATTCCGCCCGGGTACTTACCGGAAAAATCTGGTTCAGGTGACCGGAATCCCTGTTTCAGGTCCCTGTACCCTATTCGGTCTTTATTGAGTCAGCGGGATTGGTAACTGCTGCCTGGTAAGCCTTGTAACTGATTGTCGCAAAGGTAATCACCAGCGTCAGCAATCCTGCAAGTATAAACAGGAGAACGCCGATGTCGCTTCGGTAAACGTAATTCTCAAGCCACTTGCTCATAAAGTAATATGCAATTGGAAATGCCAGCTGCGATGGAGATTATCGAAAGAATAATGAACTCCCTGGTAACCAGTTTCATAATTGTACCTTCGCTGGCGCCGAAGACTTTCCTTATCCCGATCTCCCTGGTGCGGCGCTCAACAGTATAGGAAGCAAGGCCGAAGAGCCCGAGGCATGCGATCAGGATCGCAAGGATGGTAAAAATGGTGAATATCAGTCCGCGTTTCTCATCCGCCTCGAACTGCCTGTTGAACCGCTCCGTAAGGAAGGTATAGCTGTAGGGCTGATCCGGAAAAACCTCCTTCCAGCTTGACTCAATGTGGCTGAGAGCCTGTTCGACATTATCAGCGCTTATCTTGACATATACAATATTGTTAAGCGTCCGGTAAGCCAGGAGCAGAGACTCAATCTCGTTATACATTCCGGTCTGATGATAGTCCTTCATCACTCCCACCACCCTGGCTCTCAGTGTGTTTTCATCGCCAGCCTCAATTTTCTTGCCGATCGGATCACTCCATCCCATCCGCTTGACAAAGGTCTCGTTCACTATCACGCCGGTAAGAGTGTCAGAAGGCATATCATCCTGGAATTCACGACCCTCAACCATCTCAATCCCCAGTGTTTCAACAAAATCATGATCGGCAATTGCAAAATTGATGCCGCGCTGTGCCATTCCCTGGTCGGTTTCAACATTGAACAGGAGTTTGCCGGAACCCTCACCGACCCGGCTGGAGGTAGAGGTGACATAAAGAATACTGGGGTTTTCAAGCAGCACCTGTTTCAGCACAGGGTATTGTCTTGCCATTGGGCCGTTAAGGTCAAGGCTGAGTACGTTTTCCTGGTCAAATCCCTGGTCCATGTTCTTAAGGTAATTAAGTTGCCTGAAGACTACCAGGGTGCAGACGATCATTATCACTGAAACGGTAAACTGTATGATCACCAGTATTTTACGGAACAGGCTGCCGGCGGAGCCCTGGGTAATTTCACCCTTAAGCACCGTAACAGGACTGAATCTCGAAAGGAAGAATGCGGGATAGCTGCCACCAAGGAATCCAACCAGCAGGATCACCGCCACCAGGCTCACAAGTACGACAGGGCTGTATAAGACACTCATCTCAAATGATTTGCCGGCAAGAAGGTTGAACTTCGGCAAAAGGGCCATGAGCAAAACAATGCTTATTAACAGTGATATAATGGTAAATATGGTGGATTCCGCAAGGAATTGCAGCACCAGAAGGCCCCGGCGTGAACCGACTACTTTCCTTAGTCCGACCTCGCGGGCACGACTTGCAGAGCGGGCAGTGGCCAGGTTCATGTAGTTCATCGCTGCTATCAATATCAGGAAGAGTGCCACAATGGCAAAAATATATACATAGGTTATGCTGCCTGTTGGCTCAGGCTCACCTGTCTTGGTTGAATAAAGATGTATCTCCTTTATCGGCTCGAGGATATACTCAACCTTCACATTCACAGGCCCGAAAATGGGTTCTATATACGCGGCATACATTCCCTGCATCTTCTTTTCAAAGGCTTTCACATCAAGTCCTTCAGGAAAGAGCAGATAGGTGAACACCCCGAAATTGCCCCATGAACCTATCTGCTCCGGCAGATTGCTCCGTGAGGCAAGTGCTCCGAACCTGAAGTGGGAATTAAATGGCACATCCTCTATCACGCCTGTCACTTCATAAACCGTACTACCTTCTGTAAGAGTCTTACCCACCGGATCATCTTCCCCGAAATACCTTGCTGCAACTGTCTCCGTCAGCACAATTTTGTTTGGTTCGAGAAGTGCGCTCCTGGCGTCACCACGTATTACCTTGTAAGTAAATATGTCAAACAGGGCTGAATCGGCATAGAAGAAATCGTCCTCGACATATTCCTTGTCTTCGTATTTGTAGAGCCCACGGGCCATATTGATGAACCTGACATATGCTTCAACCTCCGGATAATCCTGCGCTACCTGCGGCCCGAACGGGATTTGTGCAACAATCCATGTGAACTGATCGTCAGTTTCTGTAATCTTCGACGAGACACGATAGATCCTGTCAGCCTTTTCATGATAGCTGTCGTAACTGACCTCATCTGATACATAGATCAGCAGGAACAGGGCACTGGTTATCCCCAGGGTAAGCCCCAGCACATTAAGGAAGCTGTATCCGGGGTGCTTCAATATATGCCTGAAGGCGGTCTTTATCAGATTCTTTAACATAACGCTTCGGTTTAAACCATAAAATTAATCCTTAAGCGAAAACAAATTATGTTCCTGAACATATTTATAACCTGATTAACAATACTTTAACCTGACAATCATGTTCCCGGTTGTATGATTCTTTGACAGTTGCTGTCAAATTATTTTACACTAAAAGTTCCTCTTGTAACTGTAATGTACTGATTATATGATCATTGCTTGAATGGCACATTCTTTGGCATCAAAGGATGAAAAGTTGTTGAATGACATGAAAGATTTGAGATGCATTTTAATTGCGGCGGCAATAGTTTTACCGGTTACCCTGGCTGCACAGACAGAAAAATGGACACTGGAGGAGTGTGTTGACTATGCCCTTGCAAACAACATAGGGCTTCAGAGGAAAGGACTGGAGACTGAATCTGCCGCAGTCAACCTCACAAAGTCAAAGATGGATCTCCTGCCAGATCTCAACCTGGGTTCTGATGCCCGGCTCGGTTTCGGGAGATCGATTGACCCCGTTACCAACCTGATTACCTTCGAACAGAATATAAGCAACTCATACTCACTGAACTCATCAATTGAACTTTTTAACGGATTCACCACGCTCAATACAATCTCTGCCAATAAATTCATGCTCAAGGCCGGAATGGAATCCGAGAAGATTGCCCGGAATGCTCTCATAGTTGAGATCATGGGGCAATACTACCAGGTGGTCTACGCAAAGGGACTGGAGGCTGCAGCAAAGATGCAGCTCGACCTGTCGGAGAGGCAGCTGTTCAGGATCACCAGGATGGTTGAGACGGGTAAGGAATCCGTAGCACGTAAATATGAAATGGAGAGTCAGGCTTCAGGCGACAGGCTGACATTTACAATAGCTCAGAACAATGCCAGCCAGGCAGTTACACAGATGAAACAATTGCTCCGGTTACCATCCGGGGAGTATTTTGACCTGCTCCTCCCTGACATTGAAAATATACTGGTCTCCGACGCAACTTATCAGGCTGACAGCATCTACGACCTGGCAGCACAGGTCCTTCCAAGGCTCAGAGCCATTGAATATGAGTTGCAGGCTGCCGGGAAACAGGTTGCAGCAGCCAAAGGCCTTCTGGCACCAGGACTCTCAGCCGGAGGAGCGATCTTTACCGGTTATTACCAGGTGCTTGGCGATGAAGCATCGGAACAGCCTTCATTCTCCTCCCAGTTGAAGAACAACAACAGCCAGGCGGTTTACCTGTCACTCAATATCCCCATATTCAACAGGTATTCGGCCAGCAGAAACATCAAGCTTGCAAAGATCAGGAAGAGTGACGCCGAGCTTCGCCTGGAACTTGAAAAGTATAACCTCTACGCTGAGATCGAAGATGCATGCCTGACGTATAATCGCGGAAAGCAGGAGTACATGGCAGCTGAGGCCAACCTTGAATTCAACAGAAAATCATATGATGCCGTGGAAAAGAAGTTTGAATCGGGTCTCGTCGATGTGACAGACTTTTCCGCTGCCAGAACGGCCCTCTTCTCGGCCGAGACGGAAGCGCTCAGGACCAAGCTTCAGCTTATGATACGCGAACTCGCCATCATGTTCTATTCTACAGGAGAGTATGAAAATCTGGTTGCAAACTAAAATCAAAATTATAAGAGATGGATACACCGCTTGAAAAAATGGACAAACCAATAGAAAAAAAGAAGGGCATTCGCCCGAAGCATGTTGCCTACCTTGCCGGGGCGATAGCGTTTGTCCTGCTAATGTATATGGCTTTCTTCGCAGACCGCACTTCAACATACAGGGTGGAGAAGGATAAACTGATTATCGGGACTGTGATTGAAGATCAGTTCAATGACTATATAACCGTGCCCGGAACCGTGGAACCGATCAGCACGATCTTTCTTGATGCCCAGGAAGGCGGACGGGTGGAGGAAATCCTTATTGAGGAGGGTTCAATGGTCAGGGAGGGGGACATCATCCTGAGGCTTTCCAACCCGGATCTCTATCTCAATATTCTCGACAGTGAGGCACAACTGGCTGAGAAGGAAAATTTCCTGAGAAACACCCAGATAGCCATGGAACAGGACAGGCTGCAGATCAAGCGCGAGCTGCTCAACCTGAAGTATGACATCGAGAGAAAAAGACGCAATTACGATCAGAACAGGGACCTGATGAAAGACAGCCTCATCTCGGTTGAAGAGTTCATCCGCTCGAAAGAGGATCTTGACATGGCAATACAGTCGGAGGAGCTCTTCACTGAACGCCAGAAGCAGGACTCAGTCTTTCGTTCTGTACAGGTTGAAAATTTGAAGAATAACCTGGAAAACATGCGAAAAAACCTCTCTCTTGTAAGGCAGAGAATGGAAAACCTGAACGTGCGGGCCACCGTCGACGGACAGCTTGGCCTTGCTTGTGCCGGAGATAGGACAGTCGATTTCCAGGGGCGCAAACATGGGTCAGATTAACGTCCTGACCTCTTTCAAGGTGACAGCCCAGATAGATGAGCACTACATTGACAGGGTCCGCACAGGACTGACTGCAACCCTCGACAGGCAGGGAAATGCCTTCAACCTGACCGTACGCAGGGTATATCCCGATGTGCGCAACGGCACATTTCAGATTGACATGGTGTTCACCGATACTATACCGGATAACATAAGGACCGGCCAGACCTATTACACAAGCCTTCAGCTCGGTCAGCCCAAAACGGCCATACTCGTACCAATAGGCGGTTTCTTCCAGGAGACCGGAGGGCAGTGGATCTACGTTGTTGACCCGTCAGAATCCTACGCTACCCGCAGGGATATTTCAACTGGCAGGAAAAACCCGAAGTACTATGAGATCCTTGAGGGATTGCAGCCCGGAGAGAAGGTAATTATCTCAGGATATGACACTTTCGGGAAGAATGAGAAACTGGTATTCAAAAACAGCAAATAACTCTAAATAGAGAAATCATGATCAAAACAAATGATTTGACAAAGATCTTCCGCACGGAAGAAGTGGAGACAACCGCTCTGAACAAGGTCTGCCTCGAAGTAAAGGAAGGTGAGTATGTTGCCGTAATGGGACCTTCGGGCTGCGGCAAGTCAACCCTTCTGAATATCCTGGGTTTGCTCGATAACCCTACATCCGGAAGTTACATATTCAACGGAACCGAGGTCGCGAACCTCAGGGAACGCGACCGGACCATTTTCAGGAAAGGAAACATCGGGTTTGTCTTTCAGAGCTTCAACCTGATTGATGAGCTCAATGTCTACGAGAATGTGGAACTGCCGCTTATCTACCTGAAGATGAAGACGAGCGAACGAAAAAAGAAGGTGGAGGATGCGCTTGAACGTATGAAGATATCGCACCGCGCCAAACACTTCCCGCAGCAGCTCTCGGGAGGCCAGCAGCAGAGGGTTGCCATAGCCCGGGCTGTGGTAGCCAATCCAAGGTTGATTCTGGCCGATGAGCCTACGGGTAACCTCGATTCAAAAAACGGGATTGAAGTCATCAACCTGCTGTCTGAACTGAACAAGGAGGGCACAACCATTATCATGGTGACCCACTCTGACAGGGACGCAGGCTATGCCCACAGGATTGTCAACCTGTTTGACGGACATATCGTGACCGAAAAGAACGGGTAACCTTTCCCCGTAACTGTATAATTTCTTTAAAAGAGGCGACCGGGCTGGCGCCTCTTTTTTAATGCAGCAAATGAACTCTTTTACAGTCTTTTAGTAAAGGCTTAACCTCTCAACAAACGACACGAAATGGTTAAGAATTACCTCAGGCTTTCAGTCCGGAGTATCCTCAGCCAGGGGCACCAGTCAGTCCTAAGTGCATTAGGATTGTCCGTAGCAATGAGCTGCGGAATACTAATCCTGCTATATATCCAATGGGAACTGAGCTATGACATGTACCATGAGCATGCCACTGAAATATACCGGGTCGAGACAAAACAGTCGGGTGATTTCTCCTATATGGGCAATGACAAATTCGCTGTCACTCCGGCACCCCTGAAGAGTGCCCTTATAAATGACATTCCTGAAATCAAAAGTGCCACAAAATGCAAGTTCATCTCTCACACCCTTGAATATAACTCATCACTCTTCTCCGGAAATCACTTCTTATATGCGGATACTGATTTTTTAAGGATTTTCACATTCCCGGTCCTCCTCGGCAATCCGGAAGTCTCCTTAAAAGAGCCATTCTCCCTATTCATAACAGAAGAAATGGCTCTGAAGTATTTTGGCGAAGAAGACCCCGTTGGAAAGATTCTAAAAGCTGATAACAAGTATCTCTTTACCGTCAGAGGTGTGCTGAAGGATGTTCCGGAAAACTCTCACTTTGAATTTGATTTCCTGACCGGATTTGAAACATTTTACGCTTTACGGGGAGGGAAGGATAGGGTAGAGAGATGGGGCAACTTCAGCTATATTACTTACTTTCAAATTCTTGAGCATGCATCGCTGGCAGATATTACAGACAAACTCAATACATTCACAGAAAAATACCTGTCTGACGAGCCGGTTTTCAAGGATATACAATGGGTTCCAAAACAGTTGACAGCAATACACCTCGGTGGCAGTTCAAACTTCGAACCGGTAAAAAGCAGTGACATCAGGTATCTTTACCTTACCTCGGCAATCGGTTTTTTCATCCTGGTGATCGCCTGTTTCAATTATTCCAATATGGCCACTGCAAGATCATATAACCGGGGTCGTGAAACAGCCATTCTAAAAGTTTTCGGCAGCAGTAAAAGTGATCTGATAATGCAATTTATTACTGAAGCACTCCTGCTCTCCTTCGCAGGCTTGCTAATGGCACTTGTGATTGTGCTGGTACTTCTGCCGGGGGTCAGCGATCTCACTGACCGTCCCCTTAACTTCAGAATGATATTTGAATTCTCCACACTCATAAAACTTGTTGCATTAATGCTCCTGACAGGATTGCTGGCAGGCATATATCCCTCATTTCATCTTTCGTCAATCAGTCCCCTCCGCCTGTTAAAAGAGGATTTTAAAAGAATAGGCCGAAGCAGAAGAACTCTGCAGATAAAAAATATACTCGTCATTATTCAGTATATCATCTCGTTCGTAGCTCTTGTATGTACCCTCACCCTGTTGCTTCAGTTTAATTTCATCCGTAACAGGGATAGCGGGTTTATCAAAAATGATATTTTATCAATATACCTGGAAGATCCGGAAATTCGCAAATGCCCTGAAGTACTGATAAATGAGCTCACCGGAAATTCAAAAATCACAGATATTACATCGTGCTCCAATCTGCCTAATTCGATAACCTCAGCAGGTTTGGGATACTGGGATGGGAAGCAGCCTGAAACAGTTCTAACAGTCTTCAGAGCAGGAATAGGAGATAACTTTTTGGATTTTTTTAATCTGAAAATGATCTCCGGACGGGGATTCTCATATGAATATTCATCTGATACCGCCAGAAGCATAATAATCAACCAGAAAACAGCAAAAATGGTATTTCAGGAGGATGCGGTCGGGGAAACATTTGGATTTGACCCGGAAAAACCGGGAACAATAGTAGGGGTAGTCAGTGATTTCCACTTCCAGTCATTGCATCATGAAATTGAGCCTATGGCATTGCTGCCTGTTGGCAGCGGTGACTTCATGGAACCTGAGTATATTTTTGCTAAGGTCATCCCGGGAGCTCTCTCCGAAACAAAAACATCTATTGAAGAGAAGCTCAGGGAGATTTCCCCGCATTACCTCAATCCGGTGTCCGTCCTATCCGACCAGATCGATGCTGCATACAGCACTGACAGGAAACTGGCCACAATATTTGTTTTTTCAACAATTCTTGCGGTAGTACTTACCTGTCTGGGACAATACAGTCTCACTTCCTATACTACAAAAAGTCGGACCAAGGAAATGGCGATCAGAAAGGTATTGGGTTCGCAGCCATCGGGGGTATTGACCTTGCTGTTAACCGAAATGGCCGGGTGGATATTGGTGTCATTTGTTATTGCCGGGCCTTTAGCTCATATTATTAATACCAGATTGCTTCAAAATTTCGCCTATCAGGTAGATATCGGAACCGGGGTTTACCTGTTTTCCCTACTGATAATTTTATTGATTTCCCTCACAGCCGTCAGTTATCATGTCATTAAGGTTGCAAGAGTGAACCCCGCCGAGATGATCAGGCATGAATAAATGAATATTGTAACTACTTTTAATCTCCTGAAACAGTGAAAAAAATGAAAACAATCGGGCTGGTTGGCGGCACAGGATGGATCTCAAGCGCGGAGTACTACAGAATTATTAATGAGGAGACAAACAGAAGATCCGGAGGGCTTACATTCTCCAGGTGCATTCTCTACTCAGTCAATTATGGCGAAATAGATACTTTTAACAGGCAGAACGAAAGGGAAGGTGTGTACAATCTGATCCTTGATGCAGCGTTGAAGCTTGCCGGGTCAGGTGCCGACTGCATTGTACTTTGCGCGAACACCCTGCACCAGTTCTTTGAAAGACTGGCACGGGAGACTGATATTCCTTTCATTCATATTGCAGATGCCGTGGGCGCGGAGATCAGGAGAAAAGAGATGAGCCGTGTTGGCCTGCTTGGAACAAAACAGACTATGGAGATGGACTTCTATAAATCCAGGCTGAAAATAGTGGATATTGATGTAGTGACTCCGGAGCTGAGTGACAGGGATTTCATTCAGGAGGTGATCTCAGACGAGTTGCTCAGGGGAATTTTTTCTGATGATTCGAAATACCGTTTCATCAGAATATGCAGGGAGCTTTACCTGAGAGGAGCTGAAGGTATCGTACTCGGATGTACGGAAATTCCTCTGCTCCTTAAACAGGAGGATATCAATATACCCATCATCAATTCGCTCACGTTGCATGCCATGGCAGCAGTTGACTATGCCCTGGATTTGCGGGATCCGGGATCACGGCAGACCATCACCGGAATCTGACAGGGAGATGATCGTCCTGCAACACTGTCATAACCCGTAGGCCTTCATTTTATTATACAAGGTCTGGCGCGTAATGCCAAGTTTCTCAGCTGCCGTGCTGATGTTCCCGGAGTACCTTCTCAGACTGTCAGATATATGCCTCCTCTCCATCTCCTCCAGAGTCATCTCTGCGTGAGCAGACCTTGCCGGGGCATGATTGAAGATGAAATCAGATGGTTTCAGAACAGGTGAGTCGCTCAGTATAACCGCTTTCTCAATTGCATGCTGCAACTCCCTCACATTGCCCGGCCAGTCATAGTTGGTCAGCTTCTCAAGGGCCTGGATGCTCAGTCTCATCTCATCCCTGCCATACCTGCTGCAGAAATCCCGGAGGAAATGCATTGCCAGTACCGGGATGTCATCAACCCTGTCGCGCAATGGGGGTACCTCTATCATGATGGTATTTATCCTGTACAACAGGTCTTCACGGAACCTTCCCTCCTTCACCATTCTCAGAATATCACAGTTTGTAGCCGTGATCAGCCTAATGTCTATCTTTTTCGGCCGGTTGGATCCAACCCGTGTTATTGATCTGGTCTGAAGCACTCTCAGTATTTTGGCCTGCGACTGAAGTGACAGATTGCCTATCTCGTCAAGAAACAGGGTGCTGTTATCCGCAGACTCAAACTTACCAACCCTCTCCTCGCGGGCATCCGTGAAAGCGCCCCTGACGTGGCCGAAAAGCTCACTCTCAAGCAGCGATTCGGTCACAGATCCCATGTCGACACTTACCATCAGCTCTCCCGCCCTCCCCGAGAGCCTGTGTATCTCTTTGGCAACAAGCTCCTTACCGGTGCCGTTCTCACCTGTTATCAGCACATTGGCATCTGTGGCTGCAACCTTTTTCACCGTGTCCATCACCCTGATCATTGTGGGCGATGCACCCCGGATGAACTTCTCATTGCTGCTGTTGATAACCTCCTTCAGCTGAATGTTATCCTTTTTCAGGCTCGAGGCCTCCAGCTTCGAGTGTCTGAGCTGCCAGGCTGCATTTACAGTCGCAAGCAGCTTTGGCTTTTCCCAGGGTCTCACGATAAAGTCCATTGCTCCTTCCCTGATAGCCTTCACAGCCAGCTCACTGTCGTTTGAAGAGGTTACCAGCACCACACTTACGTCAGGGTCATGTTTAAAAATCTCCCTCATCCAGAACAACCCTTCATTCCCATTGTTGACTACAGATCTGAAGTCTGTACCCAGGAGGACTACGTCAACCTCATTCTTCTGAAGCACCTCGGTTATCCTGTCAGGTGAAGTAATACCTATTACCTTTTCAAACTCGGCCTGCAAAACATCTTCAAGAGCTCTCAGGTTTTCCTTGTCCCTGTCAACTGTCAGAACTGTCCCCTTTTTCATAGATGGCCATTTCCTTCAAAGACGGCACAAAAAACAAAATGTGTCAAAAAAATGGACATTTTAAAAAAATATTTCAGCCGGTGCATCTTTCCACATGCAGCAATGAACCAATAAGCAAGTCTTTATTTTAAAACAAGGCCGGTGGAATTCCGGGCGACAAAACACAACATTTCAGGCAAAATGACAGTCAAACTCTACCCAAATGAAGTGGTGCTCAAGGCAGGTGACACCAGCCATGAAGTTGACAACAGCACCATAGCGGGCAAACTTATTGTCACCAATCAAAGGCTCTATTTTAAAAGTCTGCAGGCCGAATCTGAGAGATTCAACCTGGAGATCCTGTTTGAGAATATCCTTGAAGTGATTTTCTATAGCAGGGGATTGTTTGCCATAAAGGGAATCAATGTTGTTACCAGGGATGGCAAGAGCCATTGCTTTCCACTCAGGGAGAGGGATGAAATCGGCCGGCTGATTAACAAGATGTACTGAACAGGCCGCTATTCGTACCTGAGCGAATCTACTGGATTTCTTGTCGCTGCAATGATGACCTTGAAACTTATCGTCATTATTGTGGCAACCAACATAAGCAGGACGGCAAAGATCAGCATCCCTGCCCTGATTTCGACAAAATAATCCCAGATGCTGTCCAGGAGCATCACTGACAGTTTGTATCCGCCGACGCACCCAAGGACAGAGGCAATCAAAAGAACGATGAAGTACTTTTTGCTGACAAGCAACATTACGGAAGGAACCGACGCTCCCTGAATTTTCCTTATGCCAATCTCCTTTGTGCGCCTGATGATATCAATTGACACCAGGTTGTACATGCCGACCAGCGACAGAATTGTTGCAACTATTGCAAGAAAGAGATTCACCTTCAGTATGCTGTCATTTATTGCTTTTTCCTCCTCCATCAGGTCTTCCTGGAGCTGGCCGCGGAAAATGTTGGTTCCGGGAAGCTCCTTCCATTTTTTACCCGTGAACTCCAGGACTGCCGGAAGATCTTCTGCCTCTGCCCTGACGGCAATTACCCGGTACTGATCATCAGGAGAAAGCCGGAGCATTGAAGGTTCGATCTTTTCCCATAATCCTGAGGTATAGAAATCCTCTACAACTCCTATCACAGTGAGTTTTATGGTATCATAAAGAGTCACCGACTTCCCCACCGGATCGTCCCAGCCGAAGCCATCTGCCATTTTCTGGTTTATCACTATGGAATTGCCGGTACGGTCGGCCTCGACTCTTCCCGGTTCAAAAAGCCGCCCCTGCTTCAACCTGAAACCCATTGTGCCGGCATAACCCGGACCAACATCCAGCACATCGACCTCGAGTTGCTCTTGCTCATGCTTAAGGGGTCTGCGGTAGCCTCCCCAGCCAACGTGATCATCGGTTCCCTCGGCCGAAATGATCCCCGGGTTTGACAGAAGCTCGTTCCTGAATGATGCAAATTGCTCCGGGGCCACAGGTATGACAAGCAGCTTACCCCTGTCATACCCGAGGTCAAGGGTTCTCTGATAATCGGCATTCCTTGAAAAAACAATTCCCATTATAAGTGCAGTCAGTGAGATGGCGAACTGCAGTGTAAGCAGAGCTGAAGAGAGATTCCCCGACCCCCTGAAGCCGGATGTGCCTCTGAGAACCTTCATGGGGGTGAATGAACTTACGTATATGGCAGGGTACACACCAGCGACAAACCCGGTAACAAGCAAAAGCAGAAACAGGAAGATCCAGAATATCACATAACGTCCGAAGGTCAGTTCAATTGCCATATATAACCACAGGCTGCTGTAAGCCGGCACAAGGAATGCCGCTATTGCAACTCCTGTGACCATTGCGAGCGTACAGATGATAAACGTCTCTGTCATGAACTGGGTTATAAGCTGCCCTCTCTGGCCACCGAAGGTCTTCCTCAGGGCTATCTCCTTCAGTCGTCTGCTGAATGTGGCTATTGATGTGTTGGCAAAGTTAAAACAGGCGATAAGAAGTATCAGGATCGCCATGACAGGAGGGGCTATCAGAGCAGCAGGATGAAGCGAGGGGAATAACCCGGAGGACCAGATATTCCGAGAGGATTCACCCACATCCTTCAGAGGTACCAGGTTGAACCTGGTAATTCTGAAGTCCTCCCTTGCCCTGTTCTGAACCGGAAGATAATTTCTCATCGACCGGGTTATGGAGGGGATCAGGGTCTTATCAGGTACCTGGATAAACATTACGTTAGCCCACAATTTCCAGTCTGCATCCCTGACCTGCCACATCAGCAGAAAATTGTCAATATGTGAGAGAATGTCAATCCTGAAACTGCTGTTCTCAGGCAGATCGGCAAACACGCCTGCCACCGTATAGGTGAACTCGGTGTTCTTGTCATTTACGATGGAAATAGTCCTTCCCTGTGAAGACTCATCACCAAAAAGCCTGTTTGCCATTGACTGGCTTAAAATGACATTACCCTGACCGGAGACTGATTTGATGTCTCCGGAAACTGCCGTAAATGTAAAAATGTCAACAAATTCCGGATCAACATATGCTATACTGGCAGGAAATACATCCTCCCCCTCCCTGACAGGTGACAGTGATCTCATGACCCTGGCAGCCCGGGCTACCCCGGGAATATCCTTCTTAATCTCAAGCCCGAGTGTTGCAGGAACAATTCCGTACTCCTGCTCCCTTCCCTCCATGTCCCTGAAGCTTGTAACCCGGTAAATCTCATCGAAATTCTCATGAGTCCTGTCAAACTCATAGTTGAACATGTGGTTGAAGAACGCGACGATACAGACGGCCAGGGCTATGCCAAGACCTGATATATTTATCAGGGTAAAGATCCGGTTCTTGACCAGGTTTCTGAATGCAACGATCAGGTAGTTCCTAATCATATATGCCAGCCGGCTTATTCATATTTAAGCGATTGCGCGGGGTTGACCCTGGCAGCTCTCAGAATACGGTAACTGATTGTCATCAAAGCTATTGCAAGTGCAACTGCAAGTCCTGCAACAAATATAGCCAATCCCAGCTCTATCCTGTAATGGAAGCTCTCAAGCCATTTCCCGGCAAAGTAATAAATAAGTGGCCAGGCAATCAGGGCAGAAATGGAAACCAGTATTACTATTTCCCTGGATATCACCAAATAGATTCCCGCAACGGAAGATCCCATGGCTTTTCTCACCCCTATCTCCTTGGTACGTTGTTCCACGGTGTAAGAGGTCAGTCCGAACAGACCCAGAGCTGCTATGAAGAGGGCAAGTATTGAGAAGATGACGGCCATCTTGGCATTCTGCTTCTCCTGCTTGTACATGTTTTCAAAATCATCATCCAGGAAGTAATACTGCAGGGGATTATTGGCCGTAAACTCCTTCCAGAGCTTTTCAATCTCCCCTATTGTTTCCGAATAATTCTGTGCTGCCAGTTTCACTGTCAGATAGCCCCACGACTGATCGTCGCCCTTGAAGCAGAAGATATAAGGCTGGATGGGATTGCGTAACGACTCGTGATTGAAATTGCTGACAACCCCGATAACGGACATGTGAAAAAGACGTCCTTCGTCTCCCGGCCTGATGATCCGTGTCTGATCCGGCTGGTCAAGCCCAAACTCCCTCACAGTGCTCTCATTGACCAGGCAGGCCGCGCTGTCTGTCCCATGGGATTTATCGAAGAACCGTCCTGAGGCGAGCTTCATCCCGTATGTATCAAGGTAATCGTAGTCGACCCAGTTGGTAACCATCAGGAATGATTCATCCTTCCTGCCTTCAATCATGTAACCGTTGTTATTATTGTTCCTGCCCGGTACTGCCGTTGAGCTGGCGATATTAACCACCCCGGGAATCTCCTTTGCTGCATCCTTGAACGCCTTCCATCGTGGGCCGAGCACATGCGCCCTTTCAATAACTATCAACTGGTCTTTATTGAATCCCACATCTTTATTGAGCATGAAGCTTATCTGCCTGTACATCACCACTGTTCCGACAATCAGCAGAATGGAAACCGCAAACTGGAACACGACAAGCACTCTCCTCATCCTGCCATTCTTCATGCTTCCGGTCATGCTCCCCTTAAGAACTTCATACGGATTGAACGATGAGAGGAAGGTTGCAGGGTAACTGCCTGCCAGAAGCCCGACCGTAACTGTAAAAAGAAGCATGACGGGGATCGTATACCAGTGGTTGAGCAGATCCATCTCCAGCCTTGTGCCAAGCAGATTACTGAAGTATGGAAGGCTTACCTTTATGATCAGAAGGGCGAAAAGCAGGGAGATGAAAGAAAGGATGAATGATTCTGACAGAAACTGCGTAACCAGCATTCCCCTGGTTGATCCTGCAACTTTTTTTATCCCCACCTCCTTTGCCCTCCTCGAGGCCTGGGCGGTTGACAGGTTCATGAAGTTGACAGCTGCAATAAGCACTATGAGTATTGCAACGCTCCCGAAGATAGTCAGGTACTTCGGATCGCTGGCAGCCTTGAACTCCTGCTGAATTGAAGGGTCAAGATGGATGTCTGTCAGGTTTTGCAGGAAATACTCATATCTGTTTCCCTGTGACTGAAACTCTTCAATCGTTATTCCCATATATTTTTGCAGCTCAGGACCGACATACTTTACAAGCAGATCAGTGATCTTCCTGTCCACATCTGCCGCACTGGCATTCGGATTCAGAAGAAGGTAAGTACTGAAGCTGTTGCTCATCCAGTCAGGAGCCTTTGCCCGGGGGTTGGTCAGGAAAGATGTGATAATGTTCGCGTCAAAATGGGAGTTCTCAGGGATATCCCCTATCACACCCGTGACAATGTAAGCAACGGTATCGGATCCTATCTTAAGGGCCTTATCGATTGGTGATTCCTCTCCGAAGATCTTTTTTGCGGTTGATTCCGTCAGCACAACCTTGTGAGGTGCATTAAGCATCAGCTGGGGATCTCCCTTGATGACAGGGATGGTAAAAAAGTTTAAGAATGAGGAATCAGCCTGGATCAGGTCGTCCTCGGTAAAAATACGCGACTCATATTCCACAACCGTCGGGCCGGAACCGGTCATTCTCAGATAATCCTCAATCTCCGGGAACTCTTCCAGCATGGTTGGCCCCATGATGGAAGGCGTGAATGCTCCGACTATCTCCTGGCCACCGATTTTACCGTTGAGCACCAGCCTGTATATCCGGTCCTTCTTTTCGTTGAACTTATCATAACTTGCCTCATTCAGAACGAATATAGCAATGAGAAGGCTGCATGCGATTCCGATGGAAAGACCCAGTATGTTTATGATAATGTAAGATCTCTGGCGCTTGAATGATCTTAAACTGTACTTGATTAAATTACTTAACATGGCCTGACGGGTTTTAGGTTGTCCTTATAAAGACGCAAGCCATTTGATCACGCTGCACTGTAACCTGAAAAAAGTAAAAGGTGACTTCAGGTCAGGAAAAATTTGAATAACTTAATACCAGAATATGGATTGAAGAATTCCTCAAAAAAATCATGATGCTTGTAACATATGTTACATTTCATCAGGGATTGTAAAGTTATCTTTCGATCTGACAATCTGAACAAACCTGCCCCCATGAAAATTAAAGGAACTCCCTCTCAAGGCCTGACCGGAACCACACTTGGATTTTTCTTCGGTTTCGCAGCCGTGGCACTCTACGGTCCGACAGCAATCAAATTCAAGGAGGCAATGGATCTTTCTCCTGCCCTGCTCGGCCTGCTGATTGCCATCCCCTCTCTTTCCGGCTCTCTGCTGCGGATACCCTTTGGGGCATGGGTCGATTCAACCGGCGGGAAAAAACCCTTCCTGCTGCTGCTGATAATGAGCGTCATCGGCCTCGGAGGGGTCACCGTTCTGCTTGCCACCTCTTACCCTGACGGCATGAAAGGGATGTACGGCCTGGTCCTGTTCTTCGGATTCCTGAGCGGGTGCGGCATAGCCACCTTCTCCGTGGGCATAGGCCAGACCTCCTATTGGTTCCCGAGGCAGAAACAGGGAGCGGCGCTGGGCACATTCGGAGGCCTCGGCAACCTGGCACCGGGGATCTTCTCAATCATACTGCCGTTATTCCTTAAACAATACGGATTTATCTCCGCATACTTTGCATGGTTCCTCTTCCTGTTGCTGGGAACCGTGTTGTATGGTTTCCTGGGAATAAACGCCTGGTACTTCCAGTTCAGGAAGGCAGGGTTAACAGACAAGGATGCCAGGGAAAAATCCTCTGATATGGGACAGGAACTGTTTCCCTCCGGTACCGCAAGGGAAAGCCTCGTCAATTCAGCCAGGATCAAAAACACCTGGGCCCTGGTGGTGCTTTATTTCACCACTTTCGGAGGGTTCATAGCACTGACCGCATGGTTTCCTACCTACTGGATGGAGTACCAGCATTTTGATCTGGTCAGGGCAGGACTTTTCACAGCAACTTTCTCAATCATCGCCTCGCTTATCCGCATTTACGGCGGCAAAATCGCAGACCGGCTGGGAGGTGAGCGAGTGGCCCTTGCAGCTATGGGCCTCATACTCGTCGCAGCAGCCCTGCTCTCTTACTCCTCCAATTATCTGGCAAGCATAATAATTGTGATCTTTCTTGCCCTCGGGATGGGAACAGCAAACGGGGCGATATTCAAGCTTGTGCCTGTCTATGTACCGAAAGCTGTAGGAGGCGCCGCCGGATGGATAGGCGGTCTGGGTGCCTTTGGCGGATTTGCAATCCCCCCGGTAATGGGAGCTATCGCAGGAAAATACGGTGCGACAGGTTATGCAAGGGGGTTCCTTGTCTTCGTCGCTTTGGCTCTGATTGACCTGCTGGTAATATGGTTACTGCTGAGAAGCCGTAAAACGGTCCATCAGAAATGAAAGAAAAGATAAACCAGGTACCTTAAAATATAAAAATCATGAGTTTGATTAACCGACTGGTCTACTTCAGCAGGAATGCTGAGAAAAGCCATGACAACCACATTGTCACCACCGACGAGAAGCGCGGGTGGGAAGGCTTCTACCGCCACAGGTGGCAGTATGACAAGGTAGTGCGTTCAACGCACGGGGTCAACTGCACCGGATCATGCTCATGGAAGATCTTCGTGAAAAACGGGCTCGTCACCTGGGAGATACAGCAGACCGACTATCCCGAGACCAGGCCTGACATGCCGAACCACGAGCCCCGCGGATGCCCCAGGGGAGCCAGCTACTCATGGTACCTCTACAGTGCCAACCGTATCAAATACCCCATGATTCGCGGGGTATTGGTCAGAGAATACCGCAAGGCGAAGGAAGAGCTCCGTGACCCGGTGAAGGCATGGGAGAAAATCACCGGTGACACTGCCATCGCCAAAAGCTATAAGTCAATTCGAGGACTGGGAGGGATGGTTCGCTCGACATGGGACGAGGTGAACGAGATCATCGCCGCAGCAAATATCAGTACCATAAAGAGATACGGACCTGACAGGATAGCAGGCTTCACCCCGATCCCCGCAATGTCAATGGTCTCATATGCATCAGGGGCAAGGTACCTCAGCCTTATCGGGGGAGCAGTGCTTAGCTTCTACGACTTCTACTGCGACCTTCCCCCCTCGTCACCCCAGACCTGGGGAGAGCAGACCGACGTGCCTGAGAGCGCTGACTGGTACAACTCATCCTTCCTGATGCTCTGGGGCTCAAACGTACCCCTGACACGCACCCCCGACTCCCCTTTCTATACTCAGGTGCGGTACAAGGGAACCAAGATCATAAATATCTCGCCTGACTTCAATGACGCGGCCAAGTTTGCAGATCTCTGGATGAAACCGAAACAGGGAACCGATGCCGCACTGGGAATGGCCATGGGTCATGTCATACTCAAGGAATTCTATTTAGAAAAAGAGGTCCCCTACTTCCATGACTATGCCATCAGGTATACTGATCTCCCGTTCCTTGTAACCATTGAAAGAAAGAACGGGATGTACCAGGCAGGAAGCCTCCTGAGAGCTTCACACCTGGACGGCACCCTCAGCAGTCAGAACAATGCCGAATGGAAGCCTGTTCTGTTCGATAAAAAATCAGCCTCGCTGGTTGTACCCAACGGCACCATCGGGTCACGGTGGGATAAGAGCAAGAAGTGGAACCTCGAGCTTACTGATATGCTGACGGGCAGTGAGATCGATCCCCTCCTGACATTTGCCGGCGAACATGACAGTATCATAGATGTCACCTTCCCCTATTTCGGGGGAGAGACATACAGGCATGAGCATTTCAACTCCACGAGCCATCCTGACCACTTCGAAAGAAAAGTACCGGTAAGAAAAAGAGCAGGAAGCGAACTCCTGTACTGCACCGTCTTCGATCTGATGGCTGCCCATTACGGGATTGAGAGAGGATTTGGCGACCCCGGCGCAGCCTCATCCTATGAGGATGACCTGCCCTACACACCCGCCTGGCAGGAGAAGATCACAGGCGTCCCTGCAGTACAGGCAGTGACAGTGGCACGCCAGTTTGCCGAAAATGCAGCCGCCACCTCCGGCAAATCGATGATCATCATCGGAGCCGGCGTCAACCACTGGTTCCATACCGACATGATTTACCGAAGCGCCATCAACATGCTTATGCTCTGTGGATGCGTCGGGCAGTCGGGAGGCGGTTGGGCCCACTATGTCGGACAGGAGAAGGTAAGGCCCCAGACAGGATGGCTGCCTCTGGCCTTCGCCCTCGACTGGAACCGGCCACCGCGCCAGATGAACACCACCTCATTCTTCTATATCCACTCCGACCAGTGGCGCTATGAAAAGGTTGGCATGACAGACCTTATATCGCCCCTGGCAGACAGGGATGAATGGGAAAAGCTTTCCATGATCGACTGCAACGTGAAAGCGGAGAGGATGGGATGGCTGCCATCGGCGCCGCAGCTGAGCGTTAACCCGCTGACACTGGCAGCAAAGGCAACCGGCGAGGGGAGTGATGTCTCAAAATACCTGACTGAAAAACTCCGCAGCGGAGAAATAACAATAGCCTCCGAAGACCCGGACAACCCCGCCAACTTCCCCCGGAACCTCTTCGTCTGGAGATCCAACCTCCTCGGCTCAAGTGCCAAGGGGATGGAATACTTCATGAAACATCTCCTCGGAGCCCAGAACAACGTCTTCGGTGATGACCTTAAGAGCAAGGGACAGCAACTTCCGTCGGAGGTCAGGTGGCATGAAAATGCCCCCGAGGGTAAGCTTGACCTGCTGGTGACACTCGATTACCGGATGTCAACCACCACACTTCACTCGGACATAATTCTTCCGGCGGCCACCTGGTACGAGAAGAATGACCTCAGCACATCTGACATGCATCCCTTCATCCACCCCTTCACCAAAGCGGTTGATCCGCTCTGGGAGTCGCGCAGCGACTGGGAGATTTTCAAAGGGATAGCATCCCGCTTCTCAGAGCTTGCCGAAGGACACCTTGGAAAAGAAAAGGATATCGTCCTGCTGCCGCTGCAGCATGACACCCCTGCTGAATTGTCGGAGACTACCACAGGGCGCGACTGGAAGCAGACATCTGAAGAACTAAGGCCGGGGAAAAACATGGCACGCATAATCGAGGTGACCCGTGATTACCCGGAGACATACCACCGGTTCACCACACTCGGACCGATGATGGAGAAAGCCGGCAACGGAGGAAAGGGAATAAACTGGGAGACCGGCCCCGAGGTGGAATTCCTGAAGAAACTCAACACCACCTCTGACAATGAAGGAGAGACAAGGGGGATGGTAAAGATAGAGACAGACATCCATGCTGCCGAGGTGATACTTACCCTTGCTCCCGAGACCAACGGTCATGTGGCTGTCAGGGCCTGGGATGCCCTATCTGCAACCACCGGACGCAGTCACCGCCATCTGGCGGAAGGACGGCAGGAGGAGAAGATACGGTTCAGGGACCTGGTCGGACAACCCCGGAAGATCATCACCTCTCCCATCTGGAGCGGCATAGACTCCGATGAGGTCTCGTACAACGCAGGTTACACCAACGTGCATGAGCTGATTCCATGGCGCACCCTCACCGGAAGGCAGACAAGCTACCAGGACCACCCGTGGATGATAGCCTTTGGCGAGGGCCTGGTATGCTACAAGCCTCCGATAAATACCAGGTCAGTGAGGGATATCATGAACAGGATCGGCAAGGATGAGCCGCACCTGGTAATAAATATGATGACACCGCACAACAAATGGACTATCCACTCCTCATGGTCAGACAACCTGATCATGCTCACACTGGGGAGAGGAGGTCCCGTGGCATGGCTGAGCGAAACTGATGCCGTCAAGATAGGGCTGAAAGACAATGACTGGATTGAGGTGTTCAACAGTAACGGTGCCTCGGTGGCACGGGTGATAGTGTCACAGCGCGTGCCGGAAGGCGCACTGATAATGTACCACAACCAGGAGCGGACGGTCAACATGCCTGTCAACCAGATAAACGGCAACCGGGGCGGAGTGCATAACTCCGTTGAACGACTGAGCCTAAAGCCCACACACATGATCGGCGGATATGCCCATCTGGCATACGGATTCAACTATTACGGCACCATCGGGTCAAACCGCGATGAGTTTGTCGTACTGCGCAAGCTGAAAAAAGTGGAATGGAATGATGAACCATCCGGTGAAAAACAGTAAAAGAGCGAAGTTATGAAGATACGCGCACAGGTAGCAATGGTGCTGAATCTCGATAAATGCATCGGGTGTCACACCTGCTCCGTCACATGCAAGAATGTCTGGACATCGAGGAAAGGAGTTGAATATGCATGGTTCAACAACGTCGAGACAAAGCCCGGGAGAGGCTATCCTGACGACTGGGAGAACCAGGACCGATGGAAGGGAGGATGGATTGTCGATAATGAAAGGCTCGTCCCCCGCATGGGAACCAAGGCCGGAATAATTACCAAGATTTTTGCCAATCCCTATATGCCGGTGATAGACGATTATTATGAACCGTTCACCTTTAATTATTCGATACTCCACAGCGGCTCGTCATTCAGAACACCCCCGTCAGCAAGGCCTTATTCAATCCTCACCGGGAAACCGATGGAGAAGATCGATAAACAGCGCCAACTGGGAAGACAATCTGGGTGGTGAATTCGTAAAGAGAAGCAGTGACAGGAACTTCGGGGAGATCGAAAAGGAGATTTACGGAAAGTTTGAGAACTCCTTCATGATGTACGTTCCCAGGCTCTGTGAGCACTGCCTCAATCCGGCATGTGTTGCCTCATGTCCCTCCGGTGCAATCTACAAGCGCGAAGAGGACGGTGTGGTGCTTATAGACCAGAACCGCTGCAGGGGATGGAGAGAGTGTGTCAGCGCCTGCCCTTACAAGAAGATCTATTTCAACTGGAAGACGAAGAAATCGGAAAAATGCATTATGTGCTACCCCAGGCTGGAAGTGGGCGAGCCCACTATCTGTTCAGAGTCGTGCGTGGGAAGAATAAGGTACATAGGTATCATCCTCTATGATGCAGACCGGATTCTTGAATCAGCCTCAGCAACCGATGATAAGGATCTGTATGAGAAGCAGCTCGGCATCTTCCTTAACCCGAACGATCCCGCAGTGATCAGAGAGGCTGAGAAGCAGGGCATACCTCACAATGTTATTGAAGCCGCCCGGAACTCGCCTGTTTATAAGATGGCCATCGACTGGAAGGTGGCGTTCCCGCTCCATCCTGAATACAGGACCCTCCCGATGGTCTGGTACGTACCGCCATTGTCACCGGTAATTTCCGCAATAAACGGCGAAGAGAACGGCGCAAACGGCATCCTTCCTGAAGTGGATCAGATGAGGATACCCGTCAGGTACCTGGCCAACATGTTTACCGCCGGTGATGAGAAGCCTGTCACAGATGCACTGCGCCGCATGCTGGCCATGAGGGCGTACATGAGAAGCAAAACGGTAAGCGGCACCGCTGATGCTGCGGTTCTTGAGGGCACCGGAATGACTCCGGAACAGACTGAAAAAATGTACCGCATGATGGCCCTCGCGCACTATGACGAACGCTTTGTGATACCCGTATCACACAGGGAACAGGCTGAAAATGTCTTCGGCGACAGGGCAGGATGCGGCTTCACCGATGACCGCGGATGCGGTACGGGTGGGTTCGATAATCTTTTCGGAGGAAAATAGCGATGGTGAAGACATACAAAATACTCTCACTCCTCCTTTCTTACCCATCCGGGGAACTGCAGGAGTTCCTTCCGGAGGCCATAAAGGAACTCACGGCAGAAGGATTGCTTGGAGCAGATCAGATGGCGGGAGTATCTGAGTTCGCGGAACACCGGAGCCGCCAGGACCTGATGGATTGGCAGGCAGAATACGTACAGCTCTTCGATACCGGGAAAGCAGCCTCGCTCTATCTCTTCGAACACCTGAAAGGGGAATCGAAGGATCGCGGACAGGCCATGGTCGACCTGATGGAACACTACCGCAGCAGGGGAATGCACCTTTCTGCATCCGAACTGCCCGACTACCTTCCGGTCTTCCTGGAGTTTCTCTCGTCACTTCCGCGGGAAGAGGCAGCAGAAACCCTCTCCGGCGCTGTTAACGTGATCAGTCTGATCCAAAGCCGGCTGGAGGCAAAAAACAACATCTACCGCCACATTCACGGAGCGATCGTTCACCTCTCTGCCACCGCACCTGAACTGCCAGCCGACGCCGCACTTAACGTTGAGGTCGGGACGGAAAACCCTGACAGCAGCTATGATGAACCTGTCAGCTTCGGTAATGATAATCCCTGTATCAATTGTAAATAATGCCGTTATGGAACACTATTTTAATAATTTCCTGTTCACATACTTCCCGCATATATCAATAGCGGTGTTTTGGTTCGGGCTCATCACCCGGATCATAATGGTCAACAAAAGCATCAAGGCCAACTCCACACAGCTCCTGGCAGACAAAAAAATCAGACTGGGAAGCAACCTGTTCCACATCGGGATAATAGCAGTCTTCTTTGGCCACTTCACCCTCTTCATACCAGAAGAGTGGTATCACCTGATCATGACGACCGAGACGAAACGCCTTATCGCACTCAGCATGGGCTCCTTCTTTGGACTGATGGCCTTCGCCGGCATGATTATCCTTGCCGTGCGCAGGAGCACCGACGAAAGGATGATAAGGAACAGCAGCTTCCATGACTATTTCATCATCCTGCTGCTGATAGCCGAGGCAGGGCTGGGACTATTCTCAGTGCTGACAACCGCAACATCAAGCGTGGAAAGCTATTCTGCACTGGGTGTGTGGGCGCAGAAGATCATAACCTTTCAGCCTGACGCAGGGGCAATTATTGCCGGCCACAGCATTGTCTACAAGATCCATATCTTCATCGGACTGCTGATCTTCATGATCTTCCCCTATACCAAGCTGATGCACCTGCTGGTATTCCCGCTGGTTTATTTCTTCAGGAGGGGCTACCAGCTGGTAAGAAGATAACCGCTGAGAAAACTGATAATTAAGGTATTTGTCTGACGAATTCCGGCAGTAATGAAAATACCGGATAACGTACTCCAGGTTTTTAGGCCTATCCGTGGAAGGAGTTATCTTTTACTGTTTGCACCACTCTGAAGTCAGAGTCTCCGGGCAAGGATCTCCGCGAGCTGTTCTGCCGGGAGTCTGACCGGGTTGTTTTTTGCATCCGATAGACCGGATATCACTGCCAGATCATCACGGGTGATTCCGTATTTGCTCAACTTCGGAAGATCAAGGAGATAGGTCACTGCACTCAAATAATCCAGGAAGAAATCAACGTAATAGCTGTCACTCTTCCCGGTTGCGTCAGCGAAGATCCTGCCCATAACAGCATATTTGCGGAGGGCCGCTTCATCTCCTCCCCTTTTTCTCAGCTCTCTTACATTCAGCTCGTTCGCAGTGCTCATCAGTGTCCCGCAAACCACACCGTGAGGAACATCGTAAAGCGCTCCGAGGGTGCCTGCCAGTCCGTGCACCGCACCCAGTCCTGCATTTGCCAGGCAGATGCCTGATGTAAGTGCCGCAAATGACATATCCGACCTGGCATTGATATCATCACCGTGAGTATATGATCTGAGGAGTGACCGGTTTATCGCCCTGATCCCCTCCAGGGCAAGCGCGTCAGTGTATTCATTCGATTTCGTTGACAGGTACGCCTCCGTCAGTTGGGTAAAACAGTCCATCCCGGCCGCTGCCGTAATATCTTTAGGGCAGTTTAGTGTCAGTGCCGGGTCAATAAGTGAAAAATCCGGCACGAAGTTCTCATGGCGAAGCGACCGCTTGAATCCGTCTTTACCCACCTTTGATATAACTGCGTTTTTTGTAGCCTCACTGCCAGTGCCGGAGGTTGTCGGGACAGCGATGAATGGCACCTTCGTTCCCGGATGTTCCTTATCTCCCACCACTTCGAGGTACTCCCTGACAGAGCCTTTTTTGCCAAGCATGGCGGAAACGGCCTTGCCTGCGTCAATAACGCTGCCGCCGCCTATGCTGACGACCACACCGGGCTCACTGCCCCTGAAATTCCTGACGGTCTCGTCTATCAGTTCCGGGGATGGCTCACGATCAACGGTCACACTGTGGACAGTGATACCACGGCTCTCCAGTTGTTCCAACAGGTCTGCTGCAGCCGGTGATGCAACAAACGATCTGGCCCCGGTGACAAGCAGCACCGACTTCCCGTAATCCGAAACCAGTTTCGGGAGCTCACTGATCTTGCCGGTACCGAAAATTATCAGCGGCAGCCGTGCAAAGTGAAAGGGTTTTACCATTGCGATCTCTCTGATGGTTCAATTATGTTGTATCTGACGCCGAACCGTTCATCGGCCATATACTCCTTAACAGTATCCCTCCATTTCAGGTAATGAGTTGTCTCCTTATGCGCCTTTGCAGCCTCCTCAGACTCGAAAACCTCATAGATCATGAACCTGCATTGGTCATCAGCCTGCTGTAAGACATCAAACCGCACGTTGCCGGGTTCCCTGACAGAACCTTTGTGGTTTTCAATTATTGCCTCCAGAAAATCATCAACTTTTTCGGGCTTTACATGTACGTGTACGCATGTTACAATCATAACTCAACTTTTTAGAAAGCAATTTACAAAAAAGAGAAGACCGGCAGCAAACCAGATTCCTTACCGGGCGGCGGATCGTGAGGTCTTCTCTATTCCCCGGTGGAGGCAGATTATTTAACCTCTTCTATTCCCCTGTACCTGCATGCAAGGCGGAGCAGATCCGCCTGCTTCCCCGGCAACATAAGCAGGTGATTTCCCAGTGGTTTCTCCCTGAGTATCCTCAGGGCTTCCCCTGAAAGCTCTATCTCCACCTGGGTCCGGCAGGCATCAACCATATGCGGCTGGCTGATCACCCTGCCTTCGGTGATGAATGCCCTGTCAAGTTTTTCTGAGAACCGGTAAACGGTGACCTCCTTCGCTGTAATGGCTCCGTCCACCGCAAGTGAATAGCCGGTCTCATAATGAGCAGGAAGGTTCACCTTGCTGACCATGTCAAACGGCGCGGTGCAGTGGGAAAGGATAACCGACCTCTCTGTCAGCCGGGTGGTGTTGGCCATCCATGGCACACTTCCTGCCGCGGCTTTTCCGGCCATCATGCCGGCCATGGAGGCAAGGTCTCCCTCGCAGGCAGCAACCATCCCTTCGGTGTTGAGCTGTGCAAGTGCAAGGCATGCTGTCACCCTGCGCTGCTGTACCAGGCTGAAGCACTCCACTCCTACTGCATTCAGGTTGTTCTCTGAGATAACCCTGCGTATGAGGGTCAGTACCCTTGCCGCTTCATCAAGTCCATCAACCTTTGCATCACCGAAACGGTTTAAAAGGCCACTATCCGGTTCCTCCTTACTGAAATCAGGCAGTCCGGCCCATGGAATCCCGACAAGGTCGACGCCAAATCGCTGACGGAGCACTTCGGCAGAGACATCCGATGCCACCAGCCACTCTGAGACAGTCCCGATCAGGCCTGCCCTTTTCCCCATCAAGCCCTTCCAGAGGCCGGCCGCTCTGCCCCACCGGTCGATCAGCCCCGACTCTGATGCGTCGATGGCATCGGAGAGCATGGCTATCCTGTTGTTGTTCACCATCCAAGCCATAGCCTCTGTGGCCGCCGCATAGGCATTGTTCCCCCTGATGCTGAGAAGCAGTACGGGCCTGTCAGGGCGAGCCAGCTCAATTGCTCTCCTCTCGGAGCCGCCGCTCAGGAAGAGTATGATATCGGGGTCGCTGTCCGTCATCGTAAAGGCCTCCTGCGGCAACAACCGCTGCATGAATTCTTCCGCTTCAGAGGCTGCATTATCGCCTGCTCCCCTGTGAGCCGCCCATGCTACCCTGATAACATTATCGCTGACTCGTGGTCCGGATAGTTTCGTTTCCATATGTTTCACCTTCGTTTAGGGTTCGAAAATACATCTTTTAATCTGCAGTCGTCGCCCTCCGGACAGACAAGATGCGGCTGGTATAAGGATTAACATTCCCCTTTTCCGAACATATCTTCATCGTAAATATAAGATACGGTAATAAAAATTGCACGGAATTTTTATATTTACGCCCTGTAAAATTGTTTGTGACGAGTAATAACCCCTAAATAATTGAAATTTAATATGAAAAATATGAGAATGATTGCAGTGATAGTGGTTTTTGCTGCATTTTTCGGAATAAGCCTCAATGCTCAGGACCGCAATGAAGTGATAAAGTATTATAATGACGGAGCCAAGGCAATGCAGACCGACATTCCGGCTGCCATAAAGGCTTTCGAGACTGTCATAACATTGTCAGACCAGGTTGGAGAAACCGCCAATGACCTGAAGCAGAAAGCCGTACAGGTTTTGCCTGGTTTGTATTATAAACTGGCAGCTGCCGCCTATAATGAAAAGAAGCCTGCAACGGAAGTAATTGCGGCATCAAAGACATCCTACGCCATGGCTGAAAAGTACGGAAGCGCCACATACAAGGATAATTCCAACAAAATTCTTGTTAATGGCTATTATAAGATGGCTACGGAGTTCTTTTCCGCCAACGACTATGCCAATGCAATGCTGGCATTTGACAGCGTGCTGACGCTGAACCCGAATCACGTCGCATCCATTTACAACAAGGCACTGATTTACAAGAACCAGGACAATGCCGATGCTTTCGAGGAAACTATCGATCTGTTCCTCTCCAAACTCGATCCCGTGAAAGACGCAGATAAGGCTCTGCAGGCAAAAGGTGTTGCACTTGAATATTTCCGTTCTGCCGGATCTAAGGCAAATGCGGCAAACAAGCTTGATGAAGCGCTTGCCCTTCTGAACAGGGCTGCAAAATACGGTGATGACAAGACTCTGTTCTACTTCTTTGCCGATGTCTACAACAAAAAGAACAACTTCGCCAGCGGAGCAGAATATGCGCAGAAAGGCCTCGATCTGGAAACAGGTGATGCTGAAGCCAAGGCCATGTTCTACTATCAGCTTGCCGTTGCCCAGGTAGGCAAGGGTGAAACCTCAGCAGCCTGCGCATCATTCAAGAACGCCCTCTTCGGCCCCTTTGCCGAGGCAGCCAAGGCCCAGAGGACAAACCTCAAATGCGAGTAGGGTTCTCACCTTACAACCTGATCTTAAAATATATTTTGTTCACGGCCCGCCTGTCACTTAACGCATCTGACAGAAAACCCGCTCTCCTTGGTGCCGGTAGTCCGGGTCACTGTTGAAGCGTCGTGGGCCAGGTGACGATACCATGCGAATGCGGACTGCACTTCTGTTGCCGACCACCAGTATCCCCGTTGAACAGAATAAATAAAGTAACCGTTGATGGTGCGGTTACCCCCGGGCAGAGCTGAGAATCCGCTTGCATTTGTGCCATTACCGTTATTGTACCATCCACTGGTGGTCTTCATCCTGGTTCCCTGATCTGATCCCCGCCCTCCGGTTTCATCAGCCTGAGCCGGGGTCATCCCCAACTTCATTTCAAGTGCTTTCCATTCAGGATCACCTGGCAGGTGCCAGCCTTCCGGACATGCTTTCTCTGCGGCTGACCAATTATAAAGCACTCCAAAATTTTGATAACCGGCAGTTGCCCTGGCTTCAGTAACGCTTGAACCGGAATAGTCATAGACATAATAGAACGGGTCTGTTAATGAGCCGGATGCAGCCGGACTTACAGCTGGCAGATAAGCAAGATTCTCTGCCATCCATATCTTATCATCTATTACTGTGATCTTGTAACTCCTGTCGTCTGCATCAATACATTCATAGAAATAGACAAAGTAAATTTTATCTGCTGTCGGTGAATTAGTAACGATTGTGGTATTTCTTCCGGAAAAAGCAGAACTGTACAGAATATCACCTGGTTCAAAAGAGATCGTTTTTTCATCAGCTGTATGTTTTAGCTGAGCCGGGTTATCGCTTCCTCTATAAACTATTGAACTCTCTCTCCCTCCGGATCCGGCCTGTACAGCTTTGTAAGAGATCAGGTCATCATTAATCCGTAGTGCAATATAATAAACGCCTGCTCCCGGAAAAGTTAAACTATAGGTGTGCATGCCATCACCCAGATCCTGATGCTGACTTGCAAGCAGGCTACCGGAAGAATTGTATATCTCAACTTTTATCTTCCCCTCACCGGCTACAAAGAAGCTCAGGGCTGCTTCACCCTCAGAAGGATTTGGGTATAAGATTACCGGGCTGTGAACATCATCATGTCGAGTTATCCCGGTTGTTACTGCTAAAACCAGTGTTTCACTTTCTGACAGTTTTATTTTTTGACCCGTCCTCAGGTTTGTAACCCAGATGCTGTCAATCAGTGTGGCGGCATAATAGGGCCGGAATGAGACACGAATATCCTGCGCAGTGAGGTAAATGGTCAGGAAACTGGCAAGAACTGGTATAATCAGCTTCTTCATGTACATCAGGATTTAGACAAATACTACCTGCTGATATATATTTCCGCAGTCATTCAATAAATGAAGCCTGAGATGCTTCGGAGAGGTATTGGCAATCATTCCCGGCAAATACTTCATACAGCATTATATTAATCCGGTTATCAGTCTACAATTTACTATAAAGCAGCCTGAAATCCAAAAAAATCGTAATAGCAATATGCATTAGAGTATTTTGTATGATGCTCTCCAGCAACCATTTCAACCTTCATAGCCAGAGACCGGCAGAAACCTCAGCAGCCTGCACATCATTCAAAAACGCCCTCCTCGGCCTCTTTGCCGAGGCAGCCAGGGGCATGGATTGAGGTTTTTACAGCAATTTGTTTTCTGCAGCTGTTTTAATGAGGCTGGCTGTATTCCTGACACGGAACTTTGCAAGCAGGTTTTTTCTGTGAGTCTCTACCGTTGCCACGCTTATAAAGAGTTTGTCAGCAATGCCAGGGTTTGTCAGCCCTTCGGATATGAGTTTAAGTATCTCCTTTTCCCTCCTTGTCAGGACAGGTCCTTGTGATGATGCAGCATGCAGATCCCTGAGGGTCATAGATGCATCATAGCTGAGGTATTTCTTTCCGTCATAGACGGTTTTTATTGCAAGCGACAGCTCCTTTTTGGTAGCATTTTTAAGCAGATAACCCGATGCACCGTTCTCAAGCATCTTTTCAATGTAACTGTGCTGGTTGAATGTGCTCAGTCCGAGTATAAATATAGCCGGATGGGTTTTTTTAATCTCCATGCAAAGTTCAATACCGCTCATATCAGGAAGACTGATGTCGAGCAAAATCACATCCGGTTCATTGCGGTCGAGATAAGAGAGGCATGATATTGCAGTGGAGGCATGACCCGAAAATTCAATATCAGGATCATTGGAAAGCAATGACTGGATTCCTTCAATAACCATATAATGGTCGTCTACAATAAAAACCTTTATCTTTTTCATAGATTTATTTCAATATTTACCGTTGTCCCCCTGCCAGGTTCCGACTCAATATCCATCTTACCTCCCAAGTAATCAACTCTCGATTTCAGATTGCTGAAGCCAATTCCAGTTGAGCTTTCAAGTATCTTTAAATCAAAACCCTTACCATCGTCTTCAACGGTAATTGCCAGTTTACCTTCGATGAAGGTTAACTGCACAATTGCATTGGTGGCAACAGCATGTTTAAGTATATTATTGAGTAATTCCTGTACCAGGCGGTATATGATAATCTGCGTTTGCTGGTCGGCTTCCAGGTTTTGGAGGCCGATAGCCTGGAAATTAACTTTCAGTGCGCCGCTGCCTGTAATATCCCTGCATATGTCACGCAACGATATTTCCAGACCAAATCTCAAGAGTGATTCCGGCATCATATTGTGAGCCACTCTCCTCAATTCACTTATTGAACTGTCGAGCATGTCCATGCTTCTTTCAAATGCCCGCTGATATTCAGGTGTCATAATTGCATTCTCCTTCATACTGCTGAACGAGTATTTGATACCTGACAGCATGCCGCCAAGACCATCGTGAAGATCTTTTGCAAGCCGCTTCCTCTCCTCCTCCTGACCTCTTAGAACGGCCTCAGAAGCAGCAAGCTGCTTTTCTTTCTCAAGTTCATTGATCCTTTGTGACTGGATCTGTTTTTCCTTCTCGAGAAGCAGTCTTTTCTGTCTGTTGCTTCTGACCTTCATTAATAATATGATCAAAATTGTAAAACTGATGCCTACTAATGAAATCAGAATAAAAAGACCTGTCCTGTACCGCAGCTTCTGTACAGCCTTTTCACGTTCCAGCTCTTCGATCTGTCTTTCCCTCTCTCTTGCCTTGAACTGCTGTTCCAGTGTTTCTATGTTTCGCTGAATACGGTCCCTGTCAATTATTGTTGATACAGAATCACTCTTGTAACGGAATTTATAGTAATTATCCATGTTTCCCATCGCAAGTTGAATATCAGATATAAGAAGATAATTTATCTCCTCATTATCTAAGGAATTATGTCTGATTGACAGCTCTAATGATTTGTTTACATAGTCCATTGCGGTTACAAACTGTTTTTTATCAAGATAACAGTATGCTAATCCCCGTGACGCTGTGCATTGACCATCAGGATCTCCTACTGATGCCGCCAGTTCCAGTCCCTCTGAAAATATGGGTATTGCCTCTTCGAATTTCAATTTTTTAAGGTAGAGGTCTCCCAGATTGCTGAGCAATGAACTTAAAGCAAAATCATTATTCAGCGATCGTGCCAGGGAGATACCTTCATTAAGATATAATTCAGCCTCTGAATACTTACCTGCACTCGTGAACGTCATAGATCCGTTATTCAGCAATGTTAATAATGAAGTATTATCGCCGGTTTCCCTTGCCAGGGAAAGACCTTTATCAAGATAGATAACTGCCTTATCAAAATCTCCTGTCTCATTACAGGCTCCTACCAGGTTCCCATAAATAATATGGAGTCTGTTTTTTAGCCCAATACTTTCAAGTATTTCTGACGATTCCAAAAAATATTTTAATGCACTGTCATACTGTTCCATGTACTGATACGAACTGCCGACGTTTCCAAGGCATGACGCAAGCCGTTCCTTGTCACCAAAGTCCCTTGCTATCTTAACTGACTGCAGGTTAAGAAAAAGAGAAGTATCCTTTTTCCCCAGTATATTATAGACATAAGTCACATTGGTATAATAACTGATAATTCCCCGGGTATAACCTAGCTGCTTACTTAGATTCAGAGCCTGTTCATAGCACCAGATTGCCGAATCGGGATTGTTGCTTTCGTAAAGTTGTCCGAGAGTTATATAATTCCATACCGTAAGTGTATCCTTGCCAGGATTTCTTAACAGGAGTCTCAGGCTGTCTCGCTCTTCCAATGATTGGCCCATGCCCAAGGGTGAGTTCACCAGAACAAGAACAAGAGCAACATAAACAGGATGATTCTTCATTAGCTAAAAGTCATGATACAAATCTATTTAAAACTTCGGGACAGGCTTATCCCCTGAAAGAGTGATTTTTTCACCTGAAAAATCCCGTTTTCCGGTGATGGTTTGACAACTTGTTTTCAATGACTTTTGACATAACCAATTTCATTCAAATGGTCATGAAGGGAAATTCAAGGCAAAACAGTAGTCAAGATCGCGCAGAACTGCGCCTCACAATTGTCAGGATGCTATTCATTATGAGTCTGCTTTTTACTCAGTCCGGTTGTAGCCAGGCTCAGAGCAGGATTGAGGACAAGGTGGTATACGATGTGTTTGGATTTTATGTTCCGGAAGGATTCAAACCGACTTACGACAAGGCAACACTTGCCTTAAACAGTGATCCGGGCGTAAGCCTGTGTTCTTTTGTCTTTATGGGTACCCTGCCCGGTGATGATGATCCTGAAAAAAACTTTGAAGACGCATGGAACACATTAATCGTTCCCGCACTTGCTGGCGGTAGTACCGAACGCATGACCTGGAAGGATGACCGGGACAACTGGAAGGGATTTGCGGGCAGCACTGTTGCCAGCTTTGATACCCTGAAGTTACAGTGCGATCTGCATACATATACGAAGGATGGAAAGTATGTATGTGCCATGTTTTTCTTTCAGCCTGACAAATGTGAAACTGATCATAAAATATTTCTTCAATACCTCAGCCTTGCTGACGATGCTTCTGAAAACGGTCCGCCGGCCAGGAATTATTATGTCACTGATGAGCCGCTATTTCTCTCCCGGGATACACTTACCGGAGTCTGGGCGGTGGCACAGGACGACAGCGCCGGATACTTCACTTATATCGAAAAGGAAAACTTTATCACCTTTATGGACAATGGCAATGCTTACAACGCCCTTTTGCCCTATGGAAGCTTTCATGTTGACAGGGAGAAACTGCAGAAGGATGACGCACTGGAAAATAGATGGGGTAAGTATGAAATGGAAGGAAACCTTGGCACTTTTACTACCCCTTCAGCACCAGAACCTATTTCTATTACGGTAATTAACGACACCCTGATTTCCGCGGGTGAATATCAATTTGTCAGATGTAAGAGCGTTTCAAACTACCGCCTTGAGGGTGTATGGGAAACTGATTTCAGTGGCATCAGCAGCAGGCTTACATTAGAATCTGGCAAACAGGTTCACCGATACCGGAATTTTCAAATCGTTTCACAATGTTGATCCATGGTTGTTTGCAGATGAAGAAGGCGGCGAAGGGAAATACCAGATTTACGATCATACAATATACCTCGAATATGAAGATGGACGGACAAGATCGCTTTCATTGGTCAATCCGGGTTATTGTGATTTGAGGGAAACCAATTCCCTGCTGCTCATTGGTGGCAATCCCTTCAAGAAAATCCCCGGCGAAATTGTAACTTATTAATAATACTGCTATGAATAAATTTAAGATTTCTATCGCGTTAATGCTGCTGTGCGGCAGCATGTCACAATCTGCAGAGGCGCAGATTACAAGCTCTTTACTAAGCAGAACCCGAAGCAAAGTGGAACAGGGGACCAAAAAAGTTTTTGACCAGGTTCTTAAGGACAAGCAAGTTGAAACACCGGCCCCGGAGGCAAGCCAGCAATCTACCTCCGACAATGCAAAAAAAAGCGCTTACAAAAGCAAGTTTGATTTTATTCCGGGTGAAAAGGTCATTTATTTCTTTGATTTTATGGATGTAACCGTGGGTGATACCCCGGAGGGCTGGCAAATTGATGGCTCAGCCGAGGTGGTTGAAGTGGAAGGTTTTGACGGACATTACATGATGGTTCAGCAACATTCAGCCGTTTTACCCGAAACAACGGAAGACCTTCCTGATGATCTTACCATTCAATTTGATCTTATTTGTACCAATCCCTATACCTGGGGTGGCAGCCAGGTCTATTTCATCCTGGCACAAACCGATCCCAATAAGGACATTGATTCCAGGGGTGGCAACCTTGGCTCTTCCAACAATAATGTCCTGTGGCTCGCATTCCATCCGGGCAGCCAGTATGCCGTTGCAAACAAAGGCTATGGAAGTTATGAGATGATTACGAAAACCGGCACCAAAAAAGGTGATTATGTGGCAGAGTCTTTTATTGATACTGACGAGGGAAGGCTGGCTAAAATATCAATATGGAAACAGAAGAAAAGAGTCAGGCTATATATCAATGAAAACAAAGTACTCGACCTCCCGACGATACTGCCCGAAGGGATGTCTGTCAATACATTGGTTTGGAATGTGTATAGCGGGTATTACAACGACGAGAAGTATTTCATCGGCAATATCAGGGTTGCTGAAGGAATGCCCGACACCCGAAAAAACCTTGCTGCTAACGGAAAATATGTCACTACCGGTATTCTCTTCGATGTGAACAGCGATGTGATAAAGCCTGAATCCTATGGTGTTTTGAAAGAAATTGCCAATATGCTAAAGGCCAGTCCTGATACCAAAGTCACCATCATCGGCCACACCGACAGTGATGGCGATGACTCCAGGAACCTTGAATTATCAAAACGCCGGGCGGAGTCTGTGAAAAAAGCCCTGGTAAAAGAGTTCTCCGTTGAAGAAAACATGCTCTCCACGGATGGAAAAGGGGAAGCTGAGCCTGTAACTGATAATGACACTCCTCAAAACAAGGCCAATAACCGGAGAGTGGAATTTGTGGTCACACACTGATTTTTAGCTACTGATGAAAATACCTCTGGTTTTATCTAAATCACAATGTCATGATCTTAAGTAACTGTTTTTATCAACCGGGTACCGTTAACCTCAAACTGTCCAAGACTATCATCATTGCCCTGATAATGATATTGCTTCAACAATCTGCAATTGCCCAGGAACCTACCAAAAAGGAGATGGAGGAGATGCGTAAGGCGATGGAGGAAATGAAGGCCGATCCTGAAATGGTTAAGGCGATGAAAGAATACGGCATTGATATGAAGATGGTTGAGAATTCAATGAATGCCGTTGATAAAGAAGGTTTTGGAGCCTACTATGAATTTGAGGAGTTCATGACTCCTAAAAAGGACGATGCACGCATTGCATCCATTCCCAAAAAAATCCTTACCAATGCCGAATTGTCGGCGCATCTGGCAAAAGCGGCGAAGGTGGTTGATGCAGCCTTTCAGGGGGAGGATCGCAAAATTGCAGATCAATTGCTCAGCAAAGTCAGTTCCTACCATCCGGACTCGCTTTCTGCCATAGCCAATGGATTATGGATGACATCCAATTATTTGCCAGCCACATACATCATGGGTAAGGTGAGCCAAAAAGACCCGGATCCGGATAACCTGAATAACTATTCGGCTTTCCTTCTGATGCTCGGCGCAGAAGAACTCGCCCTTCCTGTATTGCAAAAGCTGAACAAAGAGTTCCCCGGGAACAGCACCTTACTCAACAACATCGGCCAGGCATGGTTTGGTCTCGGCGACCTGAACAAAGCTGAAAAATACCTCGACAGCGCCATACTTGCAATCGCTTGGCATCCCCAGGCTAACATGACCAAGGCTGTAATTCAAAAGAGCAAAGGCGATAAGGCGGGCGCTGTGGAATCATTGAAAAAATCTGTACAGGGTGGCTATAGCATTACTAAGGAAGATATGCTCAGGAAATTAGGCTACCACCTAAATGGTAAGGATGTAAACGATGAGTTCAATATGCCCGAAGACCCGCTTGGCTTTGACAAATGGATTGCGAAGATCCCCAAATTTCCCAAAAACCATAAAGAGCAATTGGACCTGAGCAATGAATGGGAGATGTATTATAAAGATGTGGCAGAAGAAGAAAAAAACCTGACCATCAAGCTAAACCGCATTAACCAGGAAGTTCATGACAAAATGACGAAGAAAAATACGAATGAGATAGACATTGCTAAAGCGTTAGCCATGACCAAACCACCTTATCTGTCGGCCAAGGCAAACCATGTACTGAAATATTATTCCGATGAAAAGTCGGGCAAATTCTCCTGGCAACACAGCCTGCAGATAGAGAAAGCCAATGAAAATGGTGAGTTGAGAAAAAAGATGGAAAATGACTACTTCAAATTATTCGAAACAGAAAATGCGAAGTGTGTAGATGGTGAAGGCAGACCTCCTTGCCCTTCTATTTGTCCGGTAATTGTACCGGCCTGGGATAACCTGGTGGATATCACGAATACAAACCTTGAAAAATGGTGGAATGAAAACATGGACCTTTGGGCCAGGCAATTCGAGGCATCGGCCTATTTTTATCAGTACAGTGTATCTGATCCATCCCTTATCGAACAAAACGAACTGCGGCTTAAGTTAAGGTTCGTTGAAGAACATCTCTCCAATGTCAGGCCTGTTCTGGGTGTTTCCCCTGAAATACTGTTGTGTGCAGATGATGATGATAAAAAGCCGGCAAGCCATAAACTGGCCGACTGGAACGATCTGCATTGCGACAGAAATGTGACCTATACAATGCCATTTACCGGCACTATGAACTTCACCTGCAATACTACCGAGATCCATCTAGACCCATTTTTATTACCATTTGAAGTGCGCTACAAGGAAAATCTGAATACCAACGAGATGTTATTCTGCTCCGGGAAAATTGGCATGGGCCCTGTAAAAATGGGTGGTGAATACGATGTGGTGCAACAAACCGGCAAAGCTGAGATCGGCTATTCCAAGGATATAGATAAAGGTTATCTGGGGCCTGTGCCTGTCGAAGCGACGGCTGAAGCTACGGTGGGTATCGAATTCGATAAATCGGGAGTCACTGATTTTGTTATGGAGGCTGGCGTGGAAATAGAAGCAGGTAATAAAGTCGCCAGTACAAAGGTTGACGGCAAGGCCCGCTGGAGCTGGAATGCCGGCGGATCTGCAGAAGCCAAAGGAAGCTTGGGCGGGGCTGTTGGGAGGGCTATTAAATAACTTGATTGATTTCTGTACAAAAACGATTACTAATATGAAACGTAACCTAATCTTCACTTTTATCCTCGCAATTTGTATTTCGGAAGTACTTTATGCCCAGCCATGTCCCGAATCCCCCACAACAAAGCCAGGCGTTTGGAAGCATATAACCGATTTTGATTATTATGCTCCCACGGTCCATCCTGAAACCAAAAAAAACAAAAAATCCATCAGTTTGGTGCTGGACAGCATATCTGATTTATTTATAAAATATAATCCGGAACCCATTGGCAGTTCGGCGGAATGGTACAAATATTTCGACACAGAATTCGATTCCATCACCAGTCCAGATCCTGCGTTCACCAACTACCAGTATATAGGCGTCTATTTCCCCTACATCTGTTCCAAAGGCACCGTGAAAGCATTCAGCCAGACTGATACCTGGGTTTATGTACATGTAAACGGTTACTGGCCAAGTGGTCACATGTACCAGCATGAATTCAATAAAGCTTTGGGCGAAAGGTTGTTTACACTTGCACCCCAGCGAGGTGCACTTGGCGGATACCCGGTATTTGAACCTATTCCAAAAGGTGAGGAAGATTCGCCATGGTTGCTCTTTTATTCAGTGCTGGTTCATCATCCGGGCAAACTGCCTTATGTTCCGGTAACAAAGAAAGAATTTTTTGAACTGAGCAAGCGATTAATTGAAGTCATCGAGAAAAAGACAAAATATGATGTGGATATTAAAAATGCTACTCCTGAAAAGATAAAAGCTCATGGCGAAGAGTGGTATCTGGAACAAATGGAGCGGGTGGACAAACAATTCAAGGGCATTAAGGATAACCTGACCCAATTGGAAAAACTTTACGAAAAGGAATTGAATCAACCGGCCATCCTGCGGTCATGGGAGTACACTATACGGGATATCGAAATCGCCGATCCGACCCAGAAAAAGCTATTTACAACAGCAAACCGCGGCTATCAGCTTGTTCGTGCCAACCCTGATTACATGGACCAGACACAGGAAAAATGGAAGCCCCAGTTTATTTGGGTTGAATGGTACAAACCTCTGGCAAAGCAAAATGCCATAGAACTTGACAAGGTGATGCGTGAAAATTTTGACTTTAAAGAACTTGGTAATCTTCTAACACGATAGTCATGAAAACCAAAAGTCTGATTCTATTGCTCCTGATCTTAATCAGCCTGAGAAGTGCAAAGGCACAGAGTGAGTCGTATGACATCTTCACCTTCACATCTCAACCGGGATGGAGCAGGGCTGAATTCAAGGACAATATTCAATTCACATTGCAGAAGGATAATGCATGGGCTATTGTGGGATTTTACAGAAGTATCCCGACAACAGGCACTGTAGAATCTGATTTTGAGGCTGACTGGAATGATCTTGTAGGGAAGAACTATACAATATCAGGTGAAATATCAGCCAGCCTGAATAATGCCGGCGGATGGCAGATGATAACAGGGGCAGCAACAGGAACCGGGCAGGGTCAGGCCGTAACCATAATCCTGATTACATTCTCCGGAACATCAAGCAGAAGCACGGTCTTAATAACAAGCAATGACCCTGGCAATAAGCTTGAAAACGATATTGCAGCTTTTATGGGAGAAATGTCAGTGAACAGTGCCTCTGAGTCTCTGTCTTCAGAAGTCAGCCAGGGGCAGCAGGCAGGAAGCAATAACTACCAGCCGCCAGCGATGCTGCCGGCCGGCAGCAATGGCACATTTCCAACTCCCGGGGAACTGCCGGTTATCGAATCGACTATGATGCAGGAAGGCTGGTTTGTGGAAGCAACAAACGATTATATCCAGTATACTCGGAGTGACATTAAAGTGATCCAATACTTCATTACAGAAAATCCCACCAAGGATCAGTTCTGGGAGGAGTATCTGAATCGTTGGTTCGAAACAAATAAATATACGGCATATGAAGATAATCGCATTACATCATTTGCCACTATTGAATTTGCCTCGTGCATGGCCACTTATCACCCCTCCGGGCAGCAGTACTTTATAGCATGGCTGATCGATTGGGCAAATGATGCAGCCTTTCTGGCCATTACCACAGCCGAATCATCCTATCTGCAATACTTCCCCCACCCCTCCAATCTGGGAGAGATGCTGCAGTTCAATAATTTTCAGGTAAGCCAGCAGGCCATTCAGGGTGTATGGACCAATGATGATGGCACATCAGCACAGATGTATAATGTGAACACTGGCAATTATGCCGGAATGGCAATTGCCCAGGCATCGCGGAAATATACCTTCTCCGGGAATGAGTACCATTTTTTTGCCCAGGGGTCTACCGGTATGGTAGGCAACAATCAGGTCTTCCAGTCGGAAGAAAAGGGTACTTTCCAGGTCAACAACTATGAAATGACTGTGGATATCATCACTCCGAAGCCGGAACGGATCGAATACTGGGTGGCATTTAAATATGCGAAGAATGTGAAAACACTCTGGATTCAAAATAAAAATGCAAGCGGGTTAACCTTTACGCTTGTACGAAAGCAGTAACGGATGAAATGGACATCACTTCCACTGAAACAGGGAGAAATGAGACCGAAAATTACCACAATCACAGGATTTCACACGCGTAGCATTTCGGAGACCTTAGCATAGAACTAGAGATAGATATGAAAATAGAATTTCTGATAATGGGGATCCTGATTCTGGCCGGAGTTAATAAGACAATGTGCCAGGAAGATTCATACGACATCTTCACCTTCACCTCTCAACCAGGCTGGCAAAGATCTGAATTTGCCGATAATATTCAGTTCACCCTGCAAAAGGGGAATAACTGGGCTGTTGTCGGACTATATAAAAGTACCTCGACAAAAGGTAGTATCGTTTCTGATTTTCAGGCAGACTGGAATGACATGATAGGTAAAAATTATATTGTCACGAGTGATGTTTCAAGAGAAGAAAACAGTTTCAACGGATGGCAGATGATGACAGGAAGCGCCACAGGCTCGAGACAAAATCAAAGTGTCAATATCAGCTTGCTGACCTTTTCCTGCCCTGCTGGCAGAAGCACCATTCTTTTAACAACGAATGATTTCAGTAATACACTGGAAGGCGACATCGCAGCTTTTATGGGTTCGGTTTCAGTGATTCCCGCCGAAACCGTAACTCCTGTTGCAGGTCATGATCAACCTGCAGCCATGGATAACTACCAACCAACCATGGTGCCAGTGGCAGGCAGCAATGGCACATTTCCTACTCCCGGCGAACAGACAGTCACAAGGGCAAAAACATCGGATGGCTGGCTGGTTGAAGCAACATATGATTATATACAATATTCCAGTCCCGGAATAAAGGTGGTCCAGTATTTCTATGTCGCTCCCGAAGATCCTAATTCAAACACCGATGATGAGGATCTTTTCTGGAGGAAATTCCTTGCTAATTATTACTCAGCCGATTCGTACAATAAATTCCCGAACGAGCCCTATGCTTTTATGAACAGGGTCGAATCTGCATCAGGATATGCAATATCGAAAGCTGACGGGAGGCAGTACTTTCTGGTGTGGATAGTGGCTCTGGGAATGAAATGCTCCTTTCTGGCCATTACAAATGATGAACCGACCTACAAAAAATATTTTTCTCATCCCAACGATCTCATAACTCTCGAGAGATATAATTATTTCGCGGCATCGGCTGATGATCTGCAGGGCTCATGGGTGAACAGCGGATTCAGCGGTGCAATGCTCTATAACACATATTCCGGCATGGCAGCAGGCATGGCATACGCTTCAGTATCAGAAGAGTGGACATTTTCGGGCAATACAACACGATACTTTTCCAATGGCGCCACCGGTTCAGGTGTAGCCATAAACACATTTACGACAGAGGAGTATGGCGCCTTTCAACTCTCAGGCAATGACCTGTCAGTTGAGGTTACGAAACCCGCACCCAAAACCCATGAATTCTGGTGCGGATTTGTGGCCGGTTATGGAGGTCTGCTGCTTAAACTCGCCAATAAAAAGTTTACAGCCCAGATTGATTATTTCTCCAGAAAACGATGACACCTCATAAAACAACTTCGATATAAGATGTGAAAACGATAACCACAAATAAGATTAATCAAAGATTCTTAACCAATAAAAATAAACCAAATGCGTACACTGTTATTCTTTCTCCTGCTGATTCCCGGGTTGTGTTTTTCACAAACAACCTATGTGTTCATCAAACTTACTGATGCCAAAGGAATACAAATAAATGGCGATGCCACCACGAAAGGCTTTGAAAGAACCATAAGAGCCTTAACAACCTCTTCTTCCGGCAAAAACAATACACAATTTACCTTCACCATGCCGGTTACCGCCGCGGGAGCCCCGCTGAAAAAAGCTATGGACAGCGGTGAATTGCTCCTTAATGCCAAAGTATCAGTAATGACCGCAAATGGCAGTACGGGTATACTTCTACCCTCCTATACCATCACCATGGAAGGAATAAGAGTAGCAGCCTGCGCTGAATCGATGGGCTGTAATGCCCAGATGACAACAAGTGTCATGCTTAACGCTACCCGGATTGGATGGACATACTATAGCACTGATAAATCGGGAACGAATGTGGTAGTGTCGCAGAAATACGGCTTTGATTCAGGAACCGGAATGCCCTGGAATAATTTTTAGTTCTGTAATGATCATAAAAAAAATATTAATATGAAAACGCTAAACATTTTGCTTGTGCTCCTGCTTGTAAGCTGTAGTGCTGACCCTTGGCACAAAGCCCCATTATCGGGACCTGGACAGGCACCTATGGCACCGGTGGAACAACCCAGACGCCAAATTACTTTTCATTGAAGTTTAACGCTGATGGTACCATGCAGGTGCTGAATCAGAATGGTGGTATCATTGCTCAGGGCCGCGCCGCCATAACAAATAATAATGTATCGGGCAGCTATACTTACACCGGTCAGAACAGTCCGTTTTCGGTAGCAGGTGTTTACAACGCCTCCAATAATACGATTTCCGGCACATGGGGCCAGGGAAATTCACCTACGGGCGGAGGAGGCTGGATAATGACTTCAAAGTCAGGGGGCTCAGCTCCTGCGGCAACCTCTATTCCCTTTGGCAGCAAGGGTACATATACTAAAGCTACACCCTCGACAAAACAAACCGCTGCCGCCCAGCCGATGAAGGTGACGCCTAAACCAGCCACAGGTATGGTGATTACGGGAACAGTAAATACCTTCAGCAACCCCAGTAATTCAATTCCGATGGCGGACGGAACGAGTATCACCGTAACCCTGAAGGCAAACCAGGGCAACCTTCCCAGCAACCTAGGGGGTGTAATCTCCGAGAGGGAAGTAGGACGCTATGCTGCTTCATCATCAGATCCTTCATGGAATTGCGAGTATGTGACGAAAACCTTCACTGCTACCAGCGACAACTTCCTGAGCTCAGAGTACAGCGCTACCTCCACTTCGATATTTCCGGGGGCGATCTATACGGCCAACGATTTTCTCTCCGGCAACAGAAAGGCTTTTGAATTCGGACGCAATCCTATCGAGATCGGAGTTGATAACGTTCTAAATACATCCGGTCCCACATACCGGGTTGTTAGCCAGCCAACTACGAATGAGATCAACACCGCAATTGCAAGTATTGCCAATACGATGACAGGCTCCGGAGAAGACATCAAATACAGAGTCTATATTTCTGAGTCAGACGCAGAGATGGCCCTCAACGCCGCTGTCAGCGGCCGTCTGGGGGATTTCTCCGTTTCGGCGGCCTACGGCAACCGCTCGCGCGAGCATGTCCGCATCCTCACTATCGACGCCACCAAGACGTACTTTACCACATCGGTTAACCTGCCGGCAAACGGCTATTTTTCCGACAAGAACATCGAGAAAAACAATGCCAACTTGGTCGCCATTAAAAATGTTGTTTACGGCTGCAGGGTACTGGCCAACGTGATCATTAATGTGAGCAACCGTCAGGATGAAGCAGATTTTTTAGCAAAATATTCAGGAATTGCCACAGAGGCCCAGGGGGCTTTCAACTATTTTACAACACATTCCAACTTTGAATCCACGGTAAATGCCATGGTGATTGGCGGGCCAGGCGGAACAACCATATTCAATGCGGCAACACTTCAGAGGGATATAGAGAACCTGATGGCCAGGGCAAATTACAGGGATGCAAGACCAATTGCTTTTACGCTTACCGATATCAACGGAAATATCCTTGGTATCCAGTCAGCCACCGATCAGATTACCGTACCGGTGTGTACACCCACAGGGGCTGTATATACTCTAAAGAACGCCAGGATAGAAGTGCTCACAGGTAGCAATGACCCCAAAAACGACGGCTCCTCGGTATCGTTTGAATTGTATAATGCGGCTAAAAAGTTGGTAGCTGAGGATAAAAGTGTGAATAATATTGAATTCCCGGTAAACAGCACAAAAGACTTTAACCTGAATGTCAACACTTCCGATCCAAATATTGTTAGTCGGAAAGCATTTATCACCGGAGAAGCACACATCTTCTTTACTCCTGTCAATATCGCCTTCGGCTGGGACGAGTGGCATATTCGCGGCATAGCGGTTTACATGCAGTTTGTCGATGAAAAAGGTGCCCCTCATCCGGGTGGAGAAGTCAGGCTTCGTTATGATAATTTGAATATCTACCTTAAAAAGGACCGACAGCGTCTTGTCATCCCATTTAGTTACGATGGGGCAACCTTCAGTACCGGCGGGCCATTTCAGCCAAGCGGCACAAAAATCAGTATATCAGAATCCTTTTTAAAACCGTGACATACCGGCGGTTTATATTTGATCCCGCCAGTCAGGGTCTGAACTGAAACAAAATCCACTTGATTCCCCGGGGATCTAAACAGGAAAGAGCAATCTTAAAAAATTGCTAAGTACTGATTGATAACCATTTTTGCAGGTTTCAGGTGGTTGTGAGCTCTTTTGTGAAACTAAAATTGAACAATGCTGATGAATTCGTGTTTAGGTTGTATTATAAATTGATAATAATCTAAAAAATCATAATGATGAGAAAAGCAATTTCAATTTTAGCGACAGCAATACTGGCTGTTTCGCTCGTTACACTGTCTTCATGCGAAGATGAGCCGGTTACTGTTGGCAATGTCCTGGTAGTCCATGCATCTCCTGATGCTCCGGGAGTTGATCTTTTGATTGATGATGTCAAGGTAAATACGCAGCCGCTTACTTACCCTGGTAATACAGGTTACCTGCAGGCAGAATCAGGCATGCGGAATATCAAGGTTAATGTTGCAGGAACCTCTAACTCAGTAATCAACGGAAATCTTGACGTGGAAGAAGATCAATACTACTCAGTGTTTGCAGTGGATGAGGTAGAGGAAATTTCAGTCCTGGTACTGGGCGATGATCTTACACCACCGGCAGCAGGCAAGGCCCATGTGCGTTTTGTGCATCTTTCACCCGATGCCCCTGCGGTTGATATAGCATTGGTAGGTGGTGCGGTAGTATTTCCGAATGTCGCATTTAAAGGATTCACAGCATTTACTCCGCTTGACGCAGGAGTAGCTTACAACCTTGAAGTTCGTGTAGCAGGAACTTCTACCGTAGCACTGGTTTTGCCTCCTGTCACACTCCAGGCAGGTAAAATCTATACAGTGTTTGCAAAAGGTTTTCTTGCAGGAACCGGTGCACAGGCATTGGGTGCAGAAATTATAGTTAATTTATAATCCAGCCGTCACACAAATAATATCCGGTTGCCAAGCCGGGTATTTTATAAGAGCGTGAAAAACATCAAAGCTCTCTGATAAAGTCAGGGAGCTTTTTTTTTCAAAATACCCTGGAAACAGTTCCGCGGGAAGGTTCAGATAAATGCTTTTCCTTAATATTAGGCCCTTCTGATAAGTCACAGACCTTTTGTAACAGATTTTTTCAGGTCAAAGGACATCAAGATCCTGCGCTGTAATCCATCTTATGTCATCAATCCCATTTACGATCTGATATGAATGGGCCACAACCATAATCAGGGCACAATCCGATGAATGCATGAATGTTTCCATTTCGGGATGCCACCTCAGATGCGCCTGAAACGCGGCTTCCCTGTCCGACATACTGACCTCTCTTGTCTGTCCGATGATTGTCAGCGCGACCTTGTCCGCAGGTTTCGGAATATTCACATTTTCGTTTTCAATGAACAAAGCCACCCTGCTGTTTTGTAAAAGGTTCCGGTACTTAAGTGTATTCCGGTAGGTTGCAAATATCAGTTGGTGGTAACTGGCAAATGGGGTTATAGCTATCAGACTCACATGGGGCTGACCATCACCCTCCGTCGCCAGGACAGCGAAACGGTTTCTCTTAATAACGCCTTCAATATATTCTTTAATTGTGCTATGCTTAATCATATCCCATTAAACTGTTTGGACGTAGTGCTCTGCTTCAAAGAAGTGAGTTTCCATAAAGATATGATTTATACTGACTGCCATCTAACACTTAAATAGGTATCTTGGCTTAATTAAATCTTGATAGAATGGATAACATTAAAAGTTTAAGACCCCTCGGGCGTACGGGTATCATGGTAACCCCCATAGGTCTTGGGTGCTGGCAGTTCAGCAAGCGAAATAATATGGCCGGGAGATTCTGGCCCTCACTTGAAGATGACCTTATCGAAAAAGTTGTCGCGCTTTCAATTGAAGGAGGGATTAACTGGTTTGACACAGCCGAGGTATATGGTAACGGTGCCTCAGAAAAGGCTCTTTCCAAAGCCCTTCAGGCATCAGGGAAAAAACCGGGTGATGTGGTGATAGCCACTAAATGGTGGCCGGCCTTCCGGTTCGCTGCCAATATCAGCAAAACTATTAACGCGCGCCTCAATGCTCTTGATCCCTATCCGATCGACCTCTATCAGGTTCACCAGCCATGGAGCTTCTCAGGTGAGAAGAGTGAAATGGAAGCAATGGCCGAACTTGTTAGCAGGAAACTTATAAAAGCCGTTGGGGTAAGCAACTTCAATGCACAGAAGATGAAGAACTCGTGGGAGACCCTTCAAAAATCAGGTATCCCGCTCGCGTCAAACCAGGTGAGGTATAACCTTCTGGATCGCAAAATTGAATCCAATGGGGTAATGGAACTCGCAAAAAAGCTGGGCATTACTATAATAGCATTCTCACCTCTGGCACAGGGTCTGGTTTCAGGTAAATTTCACGATAATCCAGGGCTTTTAAAAGATGTCGGATTCAGAAAATACAGTCCGCAATTCAAACCTGAAGGACTTGAGAAAAGCCGGCCTGTAATAGTTCTATTAAAGGAGCTGGCAGTTAAGTATAGTGTAACACCATCACAGGTGGCTCTCAACTGGCTGATTCACTACAATGGCGACACAGTTGTTGCAATTCCCGGTGCGACAAAAGAAATCCACGTAAAGGAGAATAGCGGAGCGATGTCATTCAGGCTGTCTGATGAGGATATGCTGAGGCTTGATAATGTGAGTTCAATATTCAAATAGCGGAAAACTGACACCTGATTCTGAGGCTTTCCACGGGAAAGTTATAGTCTTAATACAATTATTGTGATTTGAACGGCAGAATACGGTCAGCGTGACCGGCTTATGCAGCTTCAGACATGTGTCAAATGTCAAATATCGGTTTTGTCAGCTCATTTTTCAGATCCCGACTTCAAATGGATATACCTCTGCGGGAGAGGGGTCTTTTTATCCTAAGCAAGCCCAACGGTGATGCCTCATAAACATAGTGTCAGTTTGAAGGTAGCGGCCCCGGTGAGATCCGGGGTTTTCTATTTCATTTTGGCACACAGAGAACAATCTTTGGAACGTACAGCAAAATCGGTTACAAAATATAGGTTGAACTTTGAGTGAAAACTTATTATTAACCAAAATCTTAGAGCATGAAAACAAAGACATTTATTTTGGCCTGCCTTTTATCAGGTATTGGATTAACCCAGATTTCTGCACAGAGCTACGTAAATGGTACGGGCGCAATTTCATACACTCATACATGGTATGATTATTATGTACCCGTATATAATCCCGAGGGAGACCAAGTTGACCTGTTACTTGGCCCTGTAACCATGCATATTTTAGATTTTTATAAAAACTGGGAGTGGATTTGGAGAAAAATTCAGTATTCTGGTGAGATTGTAAGCGTGGGATTCATAAACAGCGAAGGAGAAACAATTGGGGGCACAGGTGAAGTTTTTAGCATAAAAGACATTTGGAAACTTGATGTGAATAGTCTATTGGGTCCCGGTCATTTTAATGCTATTGGGAACCAAGGGTCACACTATGTAATAAAATATATATGGGATGATAATACTTATTCATTTATATTTGTCAGTGCAGTCTGGCCCGGTTATAAGGAATAAAAAGATACTTAATTGTTACCAGCCCTCGGACATCATCACCGGGGGCTTTTCATTTTCTTTGGCTAACGGGTAGCCCCTGGTTATCAGACAACACCCCAGCCGGGGAATAAATGCAATTAGTTGAGGGGGCCGCCTTTCTAATTCGCGCGTGCGTTCCGATGTAAAAAGTTATGAATGTGCAGCCCCCAAGACATTTTTTTTAAGCCCTTGCGACTATGGCCGCGTGCGGGGCTTTTTGTATTCATGTCTCATTGAGCAAGCTCATGAGCCATTCAACAAAAAGCCCCTACTGCTTCGCAGTAAGGGCTACTCTTTGTAGCGAGAGGGAGAATTGAACTCCCGACCTCATGATTATGAATCATGCGCTCTAACCAACTGAGCTATCTCGCCGTCAAAACGCGGGTGCAAATATATATTTTTTCATTTTGACCGGCAAACTTTATTTTTTCAGGTATTATTTTTATATTGCATCACACTCTCGCTCAGACATGAGATCCAGATTCGAAATCGAATATACACTTAATACACCCACCCGCGTCCTCTTTGACCGGCTTAGTACACCCGAAGGCCTTGCCGAATGGTTCGCCGACAACGTCACCGTAGATGGCGACATCTATACCTTCTTCTGGGCAAAGGTCGAAGCCCGCGCCCGCCTCGTTTACGTCAGGGAGAACAAGGCAGTACGGTTCGACTGGCTCGACTTCGCCGACACCGAAACAAACTTTTTTGAATTCCGGATAGTGATACATGAACTGACGGGTGACACCGCACTGATGATCACTGACCACGCCGACGAGGATGAGGTCGAGGATGCAAAGGACCTGTGGGATACCCAGATCTCATACCTGAAAAAGGTGCTCGGCCTCACCGAGTGAAAGAGCATTGCATCTTTCTCAAAAATAACGTACGTTTGCACCACACCCGAGACAATGAAGAAAATCGATCTGTTCATGATAAGATCGTTCATAGGACCGTTGATCCTGACGTTCTTCATTGTGCTCATTATCTTCATCCTCCAGTTCCTCTGGATGTATGTCGATGAACTCGCCGGCAAAGGCCTCGAACTGAAGGTTCTGGGAGAGCTCCTGTTCCAGTTCTCCCTCACATTCGTCCCCCTCTCACTCCCACTGGCAATACTGCTGGCATCTCTGATGACCTTCGGCAACCTGGGCGAGTACCTGGAGCTGACAGCCCTTAAATCTTCAGGAGTGCCACTCCAGCGAATAATGATGCCCATACTCATATTCGCATCGTTTCTTGCCATAGCCTCCTTTCTGTTCGCCGACTATATCCTTCCGATCTCAAACCGAAAGGCAAGAACCCTTCTTTATGATATACGACGCAAACGTCCGGAACTGGATATTCAGGCCGGCATCTTCTTTAACGGCATAGACGGTTTCAGCATCAAGATCACCGATAAGGACCCCGAGACAAACAGGCTGGACGGTATCTATATCTACGACCACCGCGAAGGCATCGGCAACACAGCCGTCATCCACGCTGACTCCGGATACATGACCGTCACAGGAGACGAGAGCGGACTGATACTGACACTTTTCAACGGGAATGCCTACAAGGACATTGAAGAGAAGAATGTCCCACAGGAAAAGAGAAAATATCCATTCAGGCGAGACAAGTTCACGGAACAGACGATGATCATTGAACTTAGCGGTTTCGGGCTCGACAGGTCGGGAGTGGATCTCTACAGGTCAAATTACGCCATGCTTAACACGTCTGACCTGACCTATTTCGTCGACTCCCTTTCAGCCAAGTATAAGACCAGGTCTGACGCCTATTATGATGGATTCGTTAAAACGAGATTGTTCGCCCCTGCGCAATACTTCTCCGGTGGATACTTTCAGTACGGCGACACGGCAGCAGCAAGGAAACTTGAAAACTTCAACTGCCGGGCTGTTTTTGACACCCTGAATTTCCAGGATAAGAGCACTACGATCAACCGTGCCCTCTCCTTTGCCCGCGACGGCACTGCCTTCATTGCGGAAAAACGTGAGGCAATGATGGCGGAGGCCAAGAACCTCACCAAGTACCAGGCGGAGAGGTACAAACGTTATACCCTGCCCTTTGCCTGCCTTGTCTTCTTCTTCATCGGAGCACCTCTCGGCGCAATAATACGCAAAGGCGGACTGGGCACACCGGCTGTAATATCAGTACTGTTCTTCCTGATTTATTACGTGATTACGCTCTCAGGTGAGAAATTCGCAAAGGAATTGATAATCAGCGTGCCTCTCGGAATGCTTGCTTCGTCAATAATCCTCCTTCCCATAGGTATCTTCCTTACCTACAAGGCTACCACCGACGCTGCCATCATGAATGCGGAGACCTATTTCCTCTTCTTCAAAAAGATCGGAGCTTTCTTTACCGGGATAAAACCTGAAAAGGAAAATGAAGATACTGGTCCTGTCACCTAAACCACCATGGCCGCCCCATGACGGAGGAGCAGTGGCGACCATGAGGTGCATTGAGGGCCTGGCTGCCGGCGGTGCAAGGGTATCAGTGCTGGCTATGCGGACTGAGAAGCACGGACAGGAGCACAACGCCGAAGTTGGAAAATCGGCCTCCCTGGAACAATATCAGACGGTCAGAGTTGATACCCGGATCAGACCGGTGAGAATGCTTTACAACCTGCTCTTCTCTGACGAGCCATATGATCTTGCACGCTTCCGTTCACCTCAGTTTGCCGAGGCCCTTCAAGCGCTCATTACACATGAAGACTTTAATATCATACAGTGTGAAGGACTGATATTTTCACTTTACCTTGATGAGATAAAAAATCTTACCTCCGCCCCTGTGGTGTTAAGGGCACACAACATCGAACACCGGATAAGGGAGATGATGGCCGAAAACTCCGCCGGAAGGATTCGCAGGGCTTACCTGAAAAATCTTTCAGGGAGAATAAGAAAACTCGAGACAGACGCTGCTAAAAGGTTTGATGCCGTGGTTCCAATAAGCGAACCTGACCGTGACTGGTTCAGTTCCGTTTCATCCGGAAGACCGGTGATGCTTTCAGAAACCGGTGCAGATGCCGCTGAATATACAGATGAGCCTGACGAGCCAACCCTCAGAGTGGGATTCATCGGAGCACTTAACTGGCAGCCTAACCTCGGGGGAATAAAATGGTTCCTTGCACGGGTGTGGCCATGCGTCGCCAGGGCAGTCCCCTCCGCCACACTGCATATTGCAGGCAGAGGCGCACCTGCAAGCGCGAAGAAATGGCTTCACGGCCAAAGGGTATTCTTTGAGGGGGAAGTCGACGACGCACGCAGGTTCATGTCTTCAATGAATGTTATCATAGCCCCGCTGTTTGCAGGCAGCGGGTTGCGGATCAAGATAATCGAGGCGATGAGTACCGGCAGAACAGTGGTGGCAACACCGGTGGCGGCAAGCGGACTGCCTGCAAAAGACCGCCGGGAAATAATCATTGCCGCTGACCCTGAAACATTTTGCGCTGCACTGACCGAAGTGCTCCGGGACCCTGCCCTGAGAGCCTCAATGGGCGAGGCAGCAGTGGCCCTGGTGCGGAAGAGGTACGATAACAGGGCCCGCACTATTGAACTGCTTGAATTCTACAAGGGACTGAGCCATGGCCGCTGAGGTGATCATGATTATAGCCCTCCTGTTGCTGATATGGACATACCTGCTATATCCGGCATTTGTGATGACACTTGCCGTATTTAAAAGAAACCGGAACGAAGAAAACACTGAACAAGAACACAAAACGGATATTGAGCAGCCTTTTGTTTCAGTGATAATGTCAGTTCACAACGAGGAAAAAGTGATCAGGGAGAAGACCGCCAGCCTCATGGCCTCAGACTACCCTGCATCGCTGACAGAGTTTATCGTTGGTTCAGACGGATCCACTGACGGAACAGAGAGAATCATGAAGGATCTTGCCCTGGCTGACACCCGCATCAGGTTTGTGCATTACGATCAGAGAAGAGGAAAAGCCGCCACGCTGAATGACCTGGCATCAGAAGCCAGGGGCGACATCCTTGTAATAACGGACGCCAACGTAATCTTTACTCCCGGCACCATCAGACATCTTGCAGAAGGGTTCCGCCAGCCGGCAACCGGGTTATGCGATGCGACGGTGATTCCCGGGTCATCTGACGACAGAGGCATAAACAGGCAGGAAAACTTCTACTGGAATTTCGAGGCCGCTCTCAAGAGGGCCGAAGGAGAACTGTGGGGTGCCATGCCGGGGCCGTACGGCGGGTGCTATGCTATCAGGCGCGAAATCTTCCCGCTTCTGCCGGAGAACACCCTGGTTGATGACCTCTTCGTAGGACTGACAGTGCTGGGGAAAGGGTATGAGTCCCGCAATGCCCCTTATGCCGTTGTTTTTGAAGACACCCAGCCTGACATGGCAGCCCAGTTCCGGAGAAGGATAAGAATTGCCACCGGCTCTTTCCAGAACCTCTTCCGTTTCGGACTGTTCCCTTCGAAAAAATTCACTGCCTCCTTCGCCTTCTTTTCACATAAGATACTGAGGTGGTTCACCCCGTTATTCCTGGTTCTCTTTTTTATGACAACGGTCATTCTTTCAGGCCGTTCTGATTTCTATTTTTGGGTGTCGGCAATTCAGCTGATTTTCATAATTTTGTCTGCGCTTGATCTGGTGCTTGACAGGTTTGGCAGGAAGATCAGGTACCAGAGGTACATAACCCAGTTCCTGATGATGAATGCAGCACTGGCAGCGGGGTTTGTGAAGGCGATCAGAGGGATAAAAAACGGGATATGGGAACCCACGAAACGAGTTTAGGATGACGGAAGATACGCGGTTCAATACTATCAACGAAGCCATCGATGAGATAAGAGGGGGCAGGATAGTCATTGTTGTGGACGATGAAGACAGGGAGAACGAGGGCGATTTCATATGTGCTGCCGAGCTTGTCACTCCGGAGATAGTTAATTTCATGGCCACTCACGGCAGGGGACTGATATGCGTTCCGCTTCCTGAGGAACGGTGCGAGGAGCTTGACCTGAATATGATGGTAGGCCATAACACCTCCCTTCACGAGACACCCTTCACAGTATCGGTCGACCTCATAAGCCACGAGACCACTACCGGAATCTCGGCAAGGGACAGGGCGCTGACAATCAAGGCACTGGTTGACCCTACCACAAAACCCACACAGCTGGGGCGACCGGGACATATCTTCCCGCTCAAGGCACGCTCAAAGGGAGTGCTGCGCCGGGCCGGGCACACGGAGGCAGCCGTTGACCTTACACGCCTTGCAGGACTGCGTCCCGGCGGGGCACTGGTAGAGATAATGAACGAGGACGGCTCGATGGCACGCCTGCCTGACCTGCTCAAACTGGCACAGAAGTTTAAAATTAAGATTATCTCGATCCGGGACCTTATCCGGTATCGCCTGGGTATCGAATCAATTGTGGAGATGGGAGAGCAGGTGAAACTGCCCACCGAGTACGGCGACTTTGACTTTATCCCTTTCAGGCAGGTGAGCAACGGACTGGAGCATGCCGCTCTTGTGAAAGGCACATGGACCAAAGACGAACCCGTGCTTGTTAGGGTACACTCATCATGCTTCACGGGTGACATTTTCGCTTCAAAGCGATGCGACTGCGGACCTCAGCTTCACCAGGCCATGCAGATGGTCAACGAGGCAGGCAAGGGTGCCATCATCTACCTGAACCAGGAAGGAAGAGGTATAGGACTGATAAACAAGATACGTACCTATAAGCTTCAGGAACAGGGGCGTGACACCGTTGAGGCAAACATTGAGCTTGGCTTCCGCGAGGACGAGCGCGACTACGGTATCGGAGCCAACATAATGAGGGGCATAGGACTGGGTAAGGTAAAACTGATCTCGAACAACCCTGTCAAGAGAGCAGGGCTGGAGGGCTACGGCATCACCATCGTTGAGACCGTACCCCTGATAATCGAGCCGAACAAATTCAACTCGTTTTACCTTGAGACCAAGGCAACAAAGATGGGCCATAGCCTTTCATGTTACAAAACGCCCATAAAAGGCGAAAATGACTGAAGTACTGCCAAGGATAGTGTTCCTGGGTACACCGGAGTTCGCTGTTGCCAGCCTTAAGGCACTGCATGAAGCGGGGTTTGGAATAGCCGCCGTGGTAACAGCACCCGACAGGCCTGCCGGACGCGGCCGGAAGATAGCCTTCACCCCTGTCAAGGAGTATGCCCTTAAGCACAATTTGATGCTGCTGCAGCCGGAACGGCTTCGCGACCCTGAATTCATTCAGGCACTCAGAAGCCTGCATGCTGATATATTCATTGTGGTGGCTTTCCGGATGCTTCCTGAAGAGGTATGGAACATACCCCCTCTCGGCACTTTTAACCTTCATGCCTCTCTCCTGCCGCAGTACCGCGGTGCCGCCCCTATAAATCACGCCATAATAAACGGTGAGACCAGGACGGGTGTAACTACGTTTTTGATAGACAAGGATATAGATACAGGGAAAATATTGCTTTCAAAGGAAACAGAAATCCTCCCTGATGAGGTTGCCGGGAGTCTTCATGACCGGCTGATGGAGCTTGGAGCCTCCCTTGTCATAGATACAGCGAAGGGCCTGCATGACGGCACCCTTAAACCTGTACCGCAGGCGGTCAGGCCGGGAGAAGTCCTGAGGCCGGCACCAAAGATTTTTCCTGCTGACTCCGTAATTAACTGGAGAGAGCAGGCAGTGAGAATACACAACAGGATCAGGGGACTGTCGCCTTATCCCGGAGCCCTGGCCACAATACGCTCGGGAGACAGGACCATGCGTCTGAAGATTCTTGAAAGCAGAGTCAGGAGTGATATAAAGACAATTCCGGGGACAATTATTGTTGCTGAAAGATCACGTTTGATTATCTCGTGCGTTAACGGAGCAATTGAGGTGTTTGCACTTCAACCCGAGGGGCGCAGGCGGATGACGGGCTCCGAGTTCCTCAGAGGCTTTGATCCGGAAGGATGGGAGCTTGCCTGAGGCCAGGAATCATCTGAGCCTCAGCTTCTGACCGGGCCTGCACTCTGATCCTTCCTCCATGACATTCATCTTATAGAGCGATGACAGTTTGACAGCATACTTCTGGGAGATGCCATGCATGGTTTCACCCGCAATGACAGTATGAATCGAGTAATCCTGTGAAGCCCTGGTTCTTTTTGACTGAAGGTAAACAACCTGTCCGGGCTGCAGTTTAGTCCCGGGGGCGAGGTCATTGTAACGGCTTATCTCCCACGAAAGAAGCTGGTATTTATCCGCCAGTGACTCAAATGTATCCCCGGCTTCTGCAATGATATACTCAACACCGTTATTCTCCTGAATTTTATTCCCGCTTCCCAGGCTTATAACCTTTATCGGAGCCTCGGTCTCACGGGTTGTCTGAGTCGTCTTTGTCGTTACTGCAGCCTCCCTGACAATGGCAGTATCGGCCTCTTTCGCCGTCTTTCCGGGAACAGCAGGTGGAACAGTAGCCGGGATGGTGGCAAGATCAGTTGCCGGAACAGTGGCAGCGGCTCTTGGATCAGACACCGTCTTAGGTACTGTCGCAACCTGCTCTGAAGGCACTCCTGCCACCCTCTTTCCGGTGTCAAAATCCTGCAACCCGTATTCTTCTATCTTCCTGATAAGCAAATGTGCATAATTCGGGTCAGTGGCGTATCCTGCCTTCTTCAGTCCGTGGGCCCAGCCCTTGTAATCAGTGCTGCTTAGCTTGAAAAGGTCACTGTAGCGTGAACCGTTCACCAGGAACTCCGAATGATCCTTGTAAGAGTCCTCTACCGACCGGTATGCCCTGAAACACTCTCCCTTCCTGTTGTCGTCATGATAGATCTTTGCTCCGGTCCAGCTGCTGTGACACTTTATTCCGAAGTGATTGTTTCCCTTCGTGGCTAGCGTGCTGCGCCCGTAGCCCGACTCAAGCATGCCCTGGGCCAGCGTGATGCTTGCCGGGATGCCCGTTCTCTGCATCTCACTTACTGCCAGAGGACTGTATTTATTAAGATACTCAATGGCGTAGGAAGGGGTGGATCCCGCGGGAGAGGCACTTCTTGAAGCCCTTCGCGACGAGCTGCAGGAATTAAGCAATAAAACCAGGATAATAAATATGTATGCTGAGCAGTTTCTCATCAGGAGAGTTTTGACAAAAATATAAAAATGTCTTTACCCTCAGCAAAATATGGCCCCGGAGGAAAAATTTAATTACTTTTATTGCGCTATAAATCACTCTTATCGCTTATGAATCACCCATGTTTCAGGAAACACAACCACAAAAGTGCAAAATCAGAAACAGGGGTGCCGGATCATACCTTATTAATCAAATTTCATTATGATGAAGAAGAGAGAAGCAATCGTCTCCTACCTGGAGTATCAGGGAATCGATGAGCTGCCCGGTGCAGACAGGAAACTGGTTGAGGAGGCTGTCGCTGCAGCATCCGGAGCTTATGCCCCATATTCCAATTTCATGGTGGGCGCCGCAATACTGCTTGATGACGGAACGATAGTCAGGGGTGCCAACGTGGAAAACGCCGCTTTTCCTTCGGGAAGCTGTGCAGAGAAGACGGCCCTGTCATATACGGTTGCAAACCACGGCAAGAACAAATCCCTGGCCATTGCCATTGCAGCGCTTACAAAAGGAGAACTTACAGCAGAGCCGGTGCCCCCATGCGGCAACTGCCGCCAGATGCTTATCGAGGAGGAACAGAGGCTGGGAAGGCCGATTAAGGTGATCCTCGCCGGAAAGTCAGGCATCATAGTTCTTGAGAACTGCCAGTCACTGATGCCGCTCAGCTTCACCCGCAGTAATCTGGTAAAATGATTTATTACTCCCCTATGACCAGCTGAAATCCGCTCCCGTGTATGTTCTTCAGAATGATCTGCGGATCGTCGCTCAGGTACTTGCGGAGTTTGGTGACGTAGACGTCCATGCTGCGGGCGGTGAAATAGTCGTCGGTACCCCATATCTTCTTCAGTGCAGCCTCGCGACTCACCAGTGAATTTGGCGCAAGAGCCAGCATCTCCAGCAGCTGGCCCTCCTTGGGCGACAGTTGCCTCTCCTGCCCGGCGATAGCCAGGGTGCGCAGCTTCGTATTATAGATGTATTTCCCTATCTCATAGATATCGCGCGAACCGTCCTGGATATCCCTCCTGGATATGATGGCCCTGATCTTGAGGAGAAGGATCTCTGTGTCAAAGGGCTTGGTTATATAATCGTCGGCCCCGACACCATAACCGCGCATAAGGTCCTCCTTAAGCTTTTTTGCAGTCAGGAATATTATCGGTATGACCGAGTTCATGCTTCGTATTTCGGAAGCTATTGTAAAACCGTCGACATGAGGCAGCATCACGTCAAGGATGCAGAGATCATAAACCCCTCTGCGAAATGTATCTACCGCAACTTTACCGTCATCGACCAGGTCAACGGAGAAGTCATTTATCTCGAGGTACGATTTGAGTACTGACCCGAAACTAAGGTCATCCTCAACCAGAAATATCCTTGCGTTCTTCTTGCTCATGCCCTTGCCTCACTTTTGTACGGTAAAAATACTGTAAAAATACTGCCCTGCCCCGGTTCGCTTTCGACGGTGACCGTACCACCATGTGCATCGGTGATAGCCTTGACATAATTCAGGCCTAATCCGAATCCCTTGACATTGTGAATATTGCCTGTCGTCTCCCTGTAGAACCTCTCAAACACCCGGTGCTGAACCGCCTTGCTCATCCCGATGCCCTTATCCTCCACCTCCAGGAAGATGCCTTTATCATTGCTTCGTGTACGTATGGTTATCCGGGGAGCCCCTTCAGAGTACTTGTTGGCATTGTCAAGCAGATTGTGCACAAGGTTTCGCAGATGCTCCGCGTCGCCGGAAATAATGCTTTGCTCCGCATCAAGGTGGCGCAGTATCTCCCCGCCCCTGTCGGCAACCTGGATCCCTATTGTATCGATTGCCTGCCTGATCACCTCATGCATGTCAGTTTCGCTGAACCTGAAATCCATCTCATGCTTGTCGAGGGTGGCAATCTGAAGGATGGTCTCCACCTGGCTGTTCATGCGGGAGTTCTCCTTCTTGATCATTCCTATGAAATGACGCACCTTATCCTCGTCTGAAATCACCCTGCTGTTGGCGATGGTGTCAGCAGCGAGCGAAATGGTGGCAATGGGTGTCTTGAACTCATGGGTCATGTTGTTGATGAAGTCGGCCTGCATCTCGGAGGTCTTCTTCTGCCTGATAATGAACCACAGGCTGAGGGCGAAAGTCGAAATAATTATCAGCAGGAATAATCCTGAGCCCCCCAGCATAAGGCCCATCGAGCCGAGCACGTAGTTCGTCTTGCGCGGGAAGACCACTGACAGCGTTTCTCCCTTCCTAAGCAGGCCCTCGGCGAAGAGGTTTACCTTATAGGGACTCTCCCTGAACTCCTTCGGTTTGACCTTTGAATACACACCATCAACTATGGAGTCGCCTCTGATGACTGCAAACTCGAAGGGAGTTTTGATTCCCGAAGCCGTCAGCTCTCCCTGCAGGGTATGAAGAAGCTCCTCCTTGTTAAGTTGCCTGTTCTTCTCCCATATAAACATCTCCGACACAATCTGGTTGCTCATCGACTGAAACTCAATGGCCTGCTGCTGCACCCACCTCATGTATTCCTCCGATCCCACCACTATGCTGTTCTGAATAGCTTCCTGTGCCTGCGCACGAGGCACCATCTTCTTTACAGGGGGATTATTGTTGGTTGAGACAATGATCTCAACGGAGTCTGTCTCTGAGGAGGCGTTGCTCTGGATACTGATGCTTTCCGAAGTGCCGTCCGGTGATGCGGAACGCTTGATTGCCTGCGGGAGGGCCGAGTATCCGCTGATGAACATGTCATTCAGGAAATTCATGCGGCGGTTGGTCTCCAATGAACGGGCCGTATTGCGGAGACTGTTGATGACAAAAAAGTCGAACTGCTCGCTCTGGACCCTGATCGAATTGCCTATCCACGTCACCTGCACCCAGATGATCGCAATGATCGACACAACCATCAGCGCAATCAGTCCCGTGAATTTCCGCTTGTTCATGAAGCAAAATTATACATATTAATAAGGAAGGAATTCGTTTTAACTTTTTGTTAACCAGTTTTAACCTCACTTTAACCCCTCTCCGGATATTATGGCTTATTTTTGTACTGTCGATGTTAGTGACACAAACGGATGGGTAAATTTTAAAGGAAATAGTTTTTCATGCTGCGCACACCCCTCCACCAGGGGGCAGCATTCTGAAGGTGGTTGATTTAGGTTAGTTTTGGGTTAGGTTGAGAAGAGATGCGGCAGAGGCGTCTCTTCTTTTTTTATGCAGAAGTGATCCTAAACATTGGAGAAGAGCTTCCAAATCCTGTCGTCGGGAAGCGGGGCTTCAATTTTTATCTCTTCGTTTTTTACCGGGTGAACAAATGCTACCCTGCGCGAGTGCAGGGAGATGCCTCCTCCTTCATTCGACCTTTTCGATCCGTACTTGAGATCTCCCTTGATCGGGCATCCGGCAGCGGCGAGCTGAGCCCTGATCTGGTGATGCCTGCCTGTCTGGAGGTCAACCTCTATCAGGTAATATTTTTCCGAACGGGCGAGTACACGATACGACAGCTCCGCCAGCTTCGATCCCTTTACCTCTTTCTCGTAGACATAAGATTTATTCTGCTGTTCATTCTTTTTCAGATAGTTGCTGAGAGTGCCCTCCTCGGCCGGCGGGCGGTCGGAGACTATTGCCCAGTAGGTCTTTTTAACTTCACGCGTACGGAAGAGCTCACTGAGCCTCGACAGCGCCTTGGAGGTGCGTGCATAGACTACACAACCGCTGACAGGCCTGTCCAGCCGGTGCACCACACCAAGGAACACATCGCCGGGCTTATTGTATTTCTCCTTGATGTATGCCCTTACGATATCATCAAGCGGCTCGTCACCGGTGCCGTCGCCCTGCACCAGGTCAGATGAACGTTTGTTGACTATGATAATGTGATTGTCTTCGTATAAAATTGCAGGAATATCTTTTCTCATCTAGTATTGCTCCTTTTCATTCGGAAAATCCCGTGATCTGACATCAGCGATATAGTTATGCACGGCGCCCTTGATCTCGTCATGCAGATTGTGATACCTTCTCAGGAACCGCGGAGAGAATTCCAGGTTGAGGCCAAGCATGTCATGCAATACCAGTACCTGACCGTCAACCAGCGGTCCTGCACCAATACCAATGATAGGCACCTTCACTGCCTCGGCAACATCTCCCGCCAGTGCTGCAGGAATCTTCTCCAGCACAATCGCGAAACACCCGGCCTTCTCAATGATCTTGGCATCCTCCTTGAGTTTCCTGGCTTCCTCCTCTTCACGGGCGCGCACCACGTAGGTTCCGAACTTATGTATCGACTGCGGGGTTAGTCCGAGATGGCCCATAACAGGAATGCCGGCCGAGAGGATCCTTTCAATGGACTCCACAATCTCACGTCCCCCCTCCACCTTGACAGCGCTGGCGCCGGTCTCCTTCATTATCCTGATTGCTGATGCCAGCGCCTCGCGCGAGTTGCCCTGATATGTACCGAAGGGAAGGTCTACAACCACAAGTGCCCTCTTGACACCCCTGACCACCGAAGCGGCATGATAGATCATGTTGTCAAGCGTGATCGGGAGGGTTGTCTCGAAACCTGCCATGACATTCGATGCGGAATCACCCACCAGTATGACATCAATGCCGGCTTCATCAAGTATCCTCGCCATTGAATAATCATAGGCGGTCAGCATCGCTATCTTCTCACCCCTGGTTTTCATCTCATTAAGCACATGGGTGGTCACCAACTTAACAATCTTCTCCGTCGACATGGTTTTATCTATTGTTGTCACCGCAAAGCTACAAAATAAGACAATGAATAACATTGCATGCTATTCTTTTGGTCCCTTCTGCCGTTTTGTCATAAACAAAAAAAATAACGGCGGTGACCTTTCAGCTTAATCATGACATAATTTCATAATAACCGGTGATCTGACCCTGTGGCACAAACATTGTCACTTACAGGAGTATCAGAAAAGAAATTAAAGTATAAATCAGAATAACAATGGGAAAAATTATTGGTATTGACCTGGGAACCACCAACTCATGCGTTTCAGTGATGGAAGGCAACGAGCCGGTGGTCATCCCCAACAGTGAAGGCAAAAGAACCACCCCCTCGGTGGTGGCTTTTCTTGAAAACGGCGAACGTAAGGTAGGCGACCCTGCAAAGAGGCAGGCTATCACCAACCCCACAAAGACCGTTTCATCGATCAAGCGTTTCATGGGCAGAAACTATGACGAGGTGACAAATGAGATGAAGAAACTGACCTACCAGGTCATCCGCGGCGACAATAACACCCCCAGGGTGAAGATTGACGACCGCAATTATTCGCCTCAGGAAATCTCCGCCATAGTGCTTCAGAAGATGAAGAAGACCGCTGAGGATTACCTCGGACAGGAAGTCACTGAGGCTGTCATCACGGTCCCGGCATACTTCAATGACTCGCAGCGCCAGGCCACAAAAGAGGCTGGTGAGATAGCAGGACTGAAGGTCAAGCGTATCATCAACGAGCCTACTGCTGCTTCGCTGGCATATGGCCTCGACAAGAAGGCTCACGATCTTAAGATTGCCGTCTTCGACCTCGGTGGCGGTACATTCGATATATCCATACTTGAATTGGGTGACGGCGTCTTTGAGGTCAAATCGACCAACGGCGACACTCACCTTGGCGGTGACGACTTCGACAACATGGTCATTGACTGGCTTGCCGACGAGTTTAACAGAGAGGAAGGCATTGATCTCCGCAAGGACCCGATGGCCCTTCAGAGACTCAAGGAGGCAGCCGAAAAGGCCAAGATAGAGCTCTCAAGCACTACAAGCACGGAGATCAATCTCCCCTATATCATGCCGGTAAACGGTATACCCAAGCACCTTGTCAAGACCCTCACGAGGGCGCAGTTCGAGAAGCTGACCGACAAACTGATCAACTCAGTACTCGGACCATGCCAGAAAGCACTTGATGATGCGGGAATGAAGACTTCGGATATTGACGAGGTGCTGCTCGTTGGCGGATCAACACGTATCCCGGCCATACAGCAGATAGTTGAGAAGTTCTTCGGGAGAGTACCTTCCAAGGGTGTCAACCCTGATGAGGTGGTTGCCGTTGGCGCTGCCATCCAGGGCGGTGTGCTCACCGGTGAGGTGAAGGATGTCCTTCTGCTTGACGTTACCCCTCTTTCACTTGGTATCGAGACCATGGGTGGTGTGATGACGCGACTGATCGAATCGAATACCACCATACCTACCCGCAAGACCGAGACATTCACGACAGCCAGCGACAGCCAGCCGTCAGTTGAGATACATGTGCTGCAGGGCGAAAGGCCCATGGCACAGGGGAACAAGACCATCGGGCGCTTCCATCTCGACGGCATACCGCCGGCCCCCAGGGGCATACCGCAGGTCGAAGTCACCTTTGACATTGACGCAAACGGAATCCTTCATGTCTCAGCCAAGGATAAAGGCACCGGCAGGGAGCAGAGGATACGCATAGAGGCATCATCGGGCCTGAGTGACGACGAGATACGCCGCATGCGCGATGAGGCGAAAGCCAATGAAGCCAGCGATAAAGCCGCAAGGGAGATGGCTGAAAAGATCAACGCTGCCGACAGCATGATCTTCCAGACCGAGAAACAGTTGAAGGAGTACGGCGATAAGATCCCGACTGACAAAAAGGGCCGTATAGAGAATGCCCTCGGGCAGCTGCGCGAGGCTCACAAAAACAAGGATGTGACGCAGATCGACCGCGCGCTGGCAGAGATAAACGCCGCATGGCAGGCAGCCTCTGAGGATATGTACAAGCAGGCTCAGGGTGATCCCGGAGCCCAGGCGGGACAGCAGGCAGGCCCCACAGGAGCTGATGCCGGAGGCAATGCCGGCGGAGGAAAGACCGGCGGAGACGAACAGGTCACCGACGTCGACTTCGAGGAGGTCAAGTAAACTCAATATATATCAACCATGAAGCCGTGACAGCGCAAGCCGTCACGGCTTTTTTTCATTACTTTTGCATTAAACGGCATGCTATGAATAAGCGCTATATATTACCGGCAATATCATTGTTCCTGATTTGCTCTGTAACCTTCTCACAGAACATGGTCGATACCCGGGGCATGAAACAGGGCCCATGGGTAAAGAATTACCCCAACGGCAAGGTGATGTACAAAGGTACATTCAAGGACGATAAACCCGTGGGTCTGTTCAGCCGTTACAACAATGAAGGCATACTGATCTCGGAACTGAAATACAGCGATAAAAAAGATGAGGCTTCTGCAGTGTTTTATTATGCTGACGGATTGAAAGCGGCTGAAGGAATGTACGTTGCCCGCAAGAAAGAGGGTCTTTGGAAATTCTGGTCGGCAACGCGACCCATATACCTGATAAGCGAAGAATACTACCATGAGGATCTGAGGCACGGACTCTCACAGAAATTTTATCCTGACAGCACACTGGCTGAAAAGGTAACCTGGAACTTCGGCAGCAGGACGGGCGAGTGGTTTCAGTATTACCCTGACGGCTCAATATGCCTCAGGGCGGAGTATTTTGAAGGCAGGCTCGAGGGCCCCTTCTCGTACTACCACCCTAACGGCAGACTCCAGTATGAAGGGCGGTACAAGGAGGATCTGAAGAGCGGAGACTGGATGATTTTCAACGAGGATGGCTCGCTGAAACAGATCATCGTTTACAAGGATGGAAAACCTGCCGACCCGAAACTGGCGGAGCAGGAGACAAAATTCCTTGATGACCTTGAAAAGAACAGGGACAAGATCAAGGTGACAGATATCACCGGGACAGTTATCAAATGAACCACAGGTGGTTTATAACAGCGGCATTTCTGCTGGCGTTTGCCGCCGGACTGTTTCCGTTGCGGGCGCAATCCGCTCCGGATGAAACCGGCCTCTGGTATTACCGGGTCTTCTTCACCGACAAGGGAGCAATCGCGGAATCCGTTGCCCCTGAAGAAATCCTCTCCCCGGCAGCAATCGCCCGGAGGGAGAAATACGGTATACCCTTCCCCGATGAGGCCGACCTGCCTGTAAGCGGCCAGTATATAAGTGCGGTGGAACAACGAGGACTGAAATTCAAATGCGCATCAAAGTGGATGAACACGGCAGTGTTTACATCACTGTCGCCCGTAAATTTTAGCGATCTGGAACAGTTCTCCTTTGTTGAAGGGATCAGACTCGTAAAACATCCGGCCGATCCGGTCAAACATACCTACAATAAATTCGGAATGGCTCAACCGGGAGATGACCCTGATGCCTTCGACCCAAGAATCCCGCATAACGGAATAATACTGCATGAATCAGGCTTTACCGGCCGGAAAGTGACCATTGCGGTCCTTGACGCAGGATTTGACCAGGCTGACCTGATTGAATCTCTTACGCACGTGACAGAGCGAGGTGGCATAACCGCCACACGCGATTTTGTCTCGGGCTCGGAAGATGTATACGACTACCATTATCACGGCACTGCCGTACTGTCAATACTGGCCGGAGACCTGCCGGGCATCATACGGGGGACAGCCCCGGGAGCCGATTATATCCTGCTGCGCACGGAAGATGACGACACGGAATATCCCGTCGAGGAGGACTACTGGGCAGCGGGTGCGGAATTTGCCGACAGCGCCGGGGCTGATATCATCACCTCCTCACTTGGCTATTTCACCTTCGACGACCCCTCAATGGACTACTCGTTCGGCGACATGGACGGCAATAGTGCTTTCATAACCCGTGCAGCAGACATCGCTGCCTCCAAAGGGATCCTGGTAGTCAACAGCGCCGGCAACGAGCGTAACAATGAGTGGCTCCGGATCATTGCTCCCTCAGACGGCGACAGTGTGCTGGGTGTAGGCGCAGTGCGCCAGGATCTGACCATCTCCGACTTCTCATCCGCAGGCTTCTCTTCTGACGGGCAGGTAAAGCCCGATGTGGTCGCCCCTGGTGTACTTCTGCCGATGCAATTTGAACCCGGACTCTGGCACAAGGGTAGCGGCACATCTTTCAGTTGCCCCGTCATAAGCGGACTCAGTGCCTCACTCATGCAGGCTGTCCCTGATGCCTCCCCTGCAGAGATCATTGATGCCCTGCATAAGAGCAGCGACAGGTTTAATAATCCGGATACGCTCTACGGTTATGGCCTGCCCGATTTTCTGAAAGCCCTCGGATATCTTGAAGAGATCCATACTTTCAAGCCGGAAGTGATAATGACTGTTGGACCCAACCCTTTCTTTGACGAGGTCAACCTGTGGTTTCGTGATCCGCCTGGCTTCCTGGTGGTCACCGTCACCTCCGGCAACGGCAATACCGTCATGCAGAAGCGCTATTTTCCATATGCGGCCCGCTCTTACAGGCTTGACGGGTTCGGCAATATGGGCCAGGGAACATATATCATCAAAGTGGAAATAGACCAGGGCCAGAGGACCTTCAAAATGATCAGGCTCAGAAGATGAACCATCCCGATAAGATATCGCTGACAGAGCTGCAGGGACTGATCCGTGACAAGATCTACGAGGCCCTCCCGGGAGCCTTCTGGGTGATTGCCGAGATAGCGGAGATGAAGACACAGGGAGCCGGACACTGCTACATGGAACTCACAGGCAGCGACGGACCGGGAGGAAGGATCACCGCAAAAGCCAGGGCAACCATATGGGCTTCAAAATTTCGTTCGCTCAATACCTTTTTCACCGCCAGCACAGGCATCCCCCTGAGACAGGGAATATCGATCCTCTGCAAGGCTACGGTTGAATATCACGAGCTCTACGGGCTGAGTCTTAACATAACCGACATTGATCCTGCCTACACAGCCGGAGACATGGCCCTGAGGAGGGAGGCAATCATAAGGAGGCTGACAGCAGAGGGTGTCATGGAGATGAACCGCGAGCTGACTCTCCCTCCATACCCCAGGTACATTGCCGTTGTATCTTCGTCGAAGGCGGCCGGATACCAGGACTTTATAAATCACCTTACAGGCAATTCGTACGGATATGTCTTTAAACCTGAGCTGTTTGAAGCAGTATTGCAGGGTGAGCTTACGGAAAGTTCCGTGACTGAGGCGCTCAACCAGATATCCGAAAGAGCTGAGAGGTTCGATGCTGTCGTTATTATCCGGGGAGGCGGGTCGACCACCGACCTGAGCTGGTTCGACAGTTATAATATTGCATACCATGTCACTCAGTTCCCCCTGCCGGTGCTGACAGGCATAGGTCATGAGAAAGATATCTCTGTCACTGACATGGTGGCATGGAAGTCGTTGAAGACACCCACGGCCGTTGCTGATTACCTGGTGGAGCATACGCTGGAGTGCGAGAACAGGATCCTTGATATGGCCGGCTCGCTGACTTCAGCAGTAACTGATGCTCTCAACTCCGCAGGAGAGCAGATCTCTTCACTTCAGAACCGCATTGCAGCAACCACCCGTTTGATAGTAAGGGTCAAACGCGAGCAGGTTGGTTACCATACCGAAACTCTTCGCCGCTCATCAGCCAGTCTCCTGCGATCAGCCAATGAGGAGACAGGCAGGCTTGAGAACGCCCTCCGCCATCTTGACCCGGCCGAAGTGATGAGGAGGGGATTTACTCTTACGGCAAAGAACGGCCTGATCGTTCGCTCACTTGCAGAGCTCGAGCCGGGTGACACCATCACAACACACTTTGAGACAGGGCAGGCAGCCAGCACGGTAAAAAAAATAACTCAAAAAAGTTAATCATGGCAAAAAAAGAGATCGGGTTCAGTGAGGCTATAAAAGGAATCGAGGTTATCCTCAAAAATATCGAGGAGGGCGAACCGGACATCGATAAACTGTCAGAAGATGTCAGAAAAGCTGCTGAGCTGATAAAAATATGCAGGAAAAGACTCCGTGAAACCGAGGAGAGGATTGAAGGCATCATTGAGGATCTGAAATCATAATAGCGATCTCGTCCGCCGTACCACATGAGGCTGGCATAATAAACCTGATAGTGTGATACTGGTGTAAAAACTGATTGTTTGATGAAGACCTCAGGGGAAGATCCAACTCCGGTTAAAGCATAGCCCTGGTCCCATTAAGCTGGCAATTCAGGGCACTTAACAAGATGCCGGTCAGCAACCAGCAATAAAAAAGGTCATAAATCAAGGAAGCCCCGCCGCAGCGGGGCTTCAACTCGAAACCCTAACCTAAATTCCAGAAAACTAACTCTTCTGTTAGAAAACTACCTTCAATAATTAAAACGTAAAAGTTACAATATTGTTTTGAAAAAACACAAAAAAATTGAATTTATTTTTGTTTTTCAGTTTTTCTCTATTCCAAATATATCTTTAAAGGCTTTTTCGAAGGTTTCTTTCGGTAACGCTCCCATTGCCATCTGAGGCTGTCCCTCCATAGGGACAAACAACAGAGAGGGTATGCTTCTTATTCCGAATACCGATGCAAGCTCCTGTTCAGCCTCAGTATCAATCTTATACACATAAAGCTTACCATCATACTCCTTTGATAATTCCTCAAGTACCGGGGCTACCATCTTGCACGGTCCGCACCAGTCAGCATAGAAGTCAATAATGCAAGGTTTATCACCTGTATATTTCCACTCTTTATTCTGCTCGTAATTGAATACTTTCTCAAGAAATGTCTCCTTTGTCAAATGCTCTGCCATATCTATCTTTTTAATTGTTTAACAGATTTTTATAATTATTGTTCAGCATAAGCAAGAGCCGTGCCGCAGTCTGCATGACTGCAATTTTTCATCAAGTTAGGCTTTAAATTGTAAATTTGTCACCGGTTACGGTTAATTTGTCAGACAAAAGATGAACATTTTCCCTGATGACAGGATTTTTGAGATAGTCGCCCGTGTGGCTGACAGAGAACATGTTGATGTGTATGTCATCGGGGGATTTGTGCGTGATCATATCATGGGGAGGGTTCATCCCGACAAGGACATTGACATAGTCGTCCTTGGCGACGGACCTGCGATGGCCAGGGCGGTCGCCAGGGAGATAAATCCCGACATAAAAGTTACCGTTTTTAAAACCTTCGGCACCGCAATGTTCAGGTACCGGAACAGCGAAGTTGAATTTGTTGGTGCAAGGAAAGAATCTTACTCTGAAGATTCGCGCAAGCCCTCTGTGGTTCCGGGTACCCTTGAGGACGACCAGAACAGGCGTGATTTCACCATCAACGCCCTGGCCATCAGCCTCAACGCCCGTAACCCCGGTGAGGTACTTGATCCGTTCGGAGGGATTGACGACATACGCAACGGCATCATACGCACCCCGCTTGACCCTGACGCTACCTTCAGCGACGATCCGCTGCGGATGATGCGTGCCGTAAGGTTCGCGGCCCAGCTTGGATTTACCGTGTCGGTAGAGACGATGGCCTCAATTGCCCGTAATGCTGAAAGAATAAAAATTGTATCAGCCGAAAGGATAACCACAGAGCTGAATAAGATAATGGTCACTGCTATTCCTTCCGTCGGGTTACTTCTGCTTGATGAGACAGGACTGCTCAATCTCATATTGCCCGAGGTGGCGAGGCTTAAAGGTGTTGAGGACAAGGATGGCAAAGGGCACAAGGATAACTTCCACCATACCCTCAAGGTTCTCGACAACCTCGCGGAGAAGAGTGATGACCTGTGGCTGCGCTGGGCAGCACTCCTTCATGACGTGGCCAAGCCTGCGACCAAGAAATTCGTCCCGGGCACGGGCTGGACTTTTCATGGACACGAGTTTATGGGCGCAAGGATGGTGCCTGAAATATTCACCCGCCTCAAGCTTCCCCTCAATGACAGGATGAAATATGTAAAGAAGCTTGTGGGGTTGCATCTGAGACCTATTTCCCTTGTCCAGGAAGAGGTGACGGACTCAGCTGTCAGAAGGCTCCTGTTCGAGGCAGGTGATGACATTGATGACCTGATGCTGCTGTGCGAGGCGGACATCACCTCCGGAAACAGGATGAAGGTTCAGAAGCATCGTGATAATTTCGCCCTGGTGCGCCGCAAGCTCAAAGAGATAGAAGAGAAGGACGCCGTAAGGACCTTCCAGCCTCCCGTCCATGGAGAGGAGATCATCGCCGCATTCGATATACCTCCCGGACCAATTGTCGGAGTGATCAAATCCGCCATCAAAGAGGCTATCCTCGACGGTGTCATACCAAATGAACAGGAGGCGGCGCGTGAGTACATGATAAAAAAAGGGATGGAGCTCGGGCTGAAGCTGAAGTGACCCTTACCTGTGTCTGACGGTTATCAGCACGGGGAGATGATCTGAATAACCTCCCGCCCACCTGAATCCTCCGTATGTGGGAAAGGGCTTCTTTCCCGGGTAATCGGGATCATCAGCAAAAAGGAACGGGGCATCCGGGATACGTATGGACTCCATGACGGCCTGAAAGGGTCCGCTGCCATCCGCCATGGATGACGAGACAATTAGCTGGTCAATCACCTCCCACTGCCCCTGGTACCTGTAAGTTCCCACCCCCCCTGAAGTAATCAGGCCTGCAGCATTTACAAGGAGACCCTCGCAGGTAATGTCCTTCATTATCACATCTCCGGGCCCGGCATTAAAGTCACCCATTACTATTATTGCTGCATCCATCGTAACTGACAGCAGTGAGTCGGTCTTGACCCTCAGAAGGTTCGCCATCTCATCCCTGGCCCCCTGGGTGGCAAGCACTCCACCTCTCCTTGAGGGGAAGTGGCAGACAATCACATGGAGCGTATCGGGATCCATCACCGCTTTTACATACAGAAGATTCCGTGACAGAAAGGGATCATTATCCGGCCGCTCCGGCACCCATGACCTGACCTCTGCTATCCTGAAAAAGTCATGCCGGTACAGAAGAGCCACATCAATGCCCCGGAGGTCGGGGGAGTCGGTGTGAGCCACTCCGTAATTGCCTGCTGACAGGATGGTTCCGAAGGCAAGGTCTTTCACAACCGCCTCATTCTCCACCTCGCATAGTCCTATCAGTGCCGGCAGTTCCCACTCTCCCGCTGCTGAAATTGCCCTGGAGAGGGCATTAATCTTCTTATTGTACCTGTTGGCGGTCCACCTCCTGCTCCCTTCCGGGAGGAACTCCTCATCATTCCTGGTGGTGTCATCAGCCGTGTCAAAGAGGTTCTCGACGTTGTAGAACATGACTGAGAACTCCTGTCCTGCAGCCATGGGCGACAGGGTCAGGATGAGCAGAATTATAATTAATGTTCTTGTCATATTTAAAGTCTGAAGGTCACCGCTGCTCCTTCCGTTTCTCCCCGGGCTGCCTTTCGTACGCCCCTATATCCGGTCCGTCATCATTGAGCCGCGGCTTCTTCCTGATGTCATCCGGCCAGGCTGCTGCCTCAGTGCGGCCTGCCCGGTCAAGCAGCGGTGAGAGCGTGTCAGGCCGGAAATCATAAGCGCTCTCATCGATAAAGAGTGGGTTCTGCCCGGTAATAACATCACGGAACAGCGAGCTTGAGTACCAGCTGCTCCTCAGGGTATCAACCTTTATCAGCGAGCTGTCAGCCCTGAACCGGCCTGCCGCAACGGATGCAGACGCATCGATCTTCAGCTCGTTCTCAAGCGTCCCGGTGATAACGGAGTTGAGAACAGTAACTTCAGGCAGTATTCCTTCCCCCGGACCTATAAACAACACCGGCTCAGAGCGGTACCCATACTCCCACCTCGACTCCATGGTGCAGTAGACAAAATCGCTTCCTCCTCCTTCTGTCAGGGAGACTGTGCTGAAACCCGAGTGTGCAAAGACGGAGTTGACAGCGAAAACCTCACCATGACGCGCAACCAGTGATGCTACGGTGTTATGCATAAGCCTTGTGCCGTTCATCTCCAGATCAGGTACGGAATTAAGCTTCCCGGCCAGGAATACTGCTATCTCCGCATTCCTGACTTCTGTGAAATCCAGAACGTTATCGCGGCTGCAATCCATAAACCTTATCCCCTTCCACCGTCCCGGAACATCGGTATACACATCCTCAAGGCGGTCTGTGGCAAATAGAACCTTTTTTTCCGGTGTGCCTGCAGACTGCAGTGAGCCGGCGATGACCATCCCTGCCCCGTAGTGAAAATAGACCCTGGCCCCCGGGTTAAGCGTCAGGGTTGCCACAGTGTCAACGAGCAGCGATCCACTTATGACATAGGGTTTTCCTTCAGTCCAGACGGCATCGGCATAAATATTCTCATCCACCAGCCAGATGTCCTGTCCCCACGCTTCAAGAATAACCTTCCCGGAAAAACCTCCCGACACAAAGTTCACCGAGTCGATCACGGCTAAAGGGGCATCGTCACCTGTCGGATCAATGGTTACTTCGACAAAAATAAAAAGGCTGTCATTGCGGGCCAGCACAAGATCTTCAGCGGCCTCACCCGGGACACCGTCTATGTTCAGACGGAAAGGTGAGCCCGCTCCTCCCCCCAGCCAGATGCGGTCAATAAGCACGGGATCATTCCCGGTATTTATTACCCTGAACTCCCTGGTAGCTGACCCCATCCCGGAAAAGACCGTATCAAACGATACCGTGTCAGAAGAGACCCCGAGAGGCCCTGATACGGGATTGGCAAGGGGGTCACAACCCAGGCAGGCTGCGGCAATCAATAAAAACAATATGATAGACCTCATCAGTACTTGTTGATCCACCTGTATCGCCTCGGACTGTCGCCGAAGCGTGCCAGGACTGTCAGTTCGTGTGTCCCGTAGGTATAGCTGCGAATCTCGGAAAGGGTGAAGTCAAAGGCATATCCCACGTAGAACCTGTCAACCTTTAATCCTGCCATCATAATTACGGCATCCTGGGAGCGGTATGACAGCCCGAGCCAGTAATCCTCCCTGTAGTATACCCGGCCCGTCACATCAATCTGCACCGACTTCAGTACCATGTCCGAAGACTTCAGCATCACCGAAGGCTCTATTATCCAGTCGGCACCGGTGTAAAACCTCATGCCGCCGGTGAGAAAGAAATGACCAAGCTCCGAATGGCTGTTCTCTCCGCCATTGCCTATCATAAGCGATCCCCGGAAGAGGTTGGTCATCGAGAAACCGGCATAATACCTTCTGGTCATATAACTCATGCCGAAGTTGGCATCAGGGATATAAACCACCTGGTCATAGTTGTTCAGAAACTCGTCATTAACGTCGCCAGGCATCACGGCGCCGTTGATGTCTACAAAATACTGGTATGCGCTCAGTGAGAGACCGAAGGAGAGCTGCTGCTCATCCGCTATGGGGAGGTGATAGGCATAAGCAAGCTGCAATCCGGTCCTGTGCATTATCCCGTTATGGTCCGAGAAGAGATAGCCTCCCACTCCTACCCTGCCACCCCTTGTGGGCCTGTCGATCTTCTTCCTTACTGCGGTCGATTTGGTGATATAGCTGTCATTAAGGATCCTTGTCTGGAAGGCCGCGGCATATGTGGATGGTGCATCAGGGACATTCAGCCACTGCTCACGTACGGTAAGACCGAAAGTGGTGTAGTAGTCACTGCCGGCATAAGAGGGATTAAGCAGGAATCCGTTCATGACGTACTGGCTGTACATGGGGAACTGCTGTCCCGACAAAACAGGCATAACCGCCAGAAGGCCAATCACTGTTATTATTCTCAGTCTGTTCATATCTCCTTCCGGTTTATTTGCTTATGATTGATATGACTCCCGTACGTGGTTCAGAACCGTCGTTGAGGTGGATGACATAATGATACGAATCGTTCGGCAGCAGCTTCCCGTTGAATGTGCCATCCCACTCATCACTCGCATTCCGTGAATGGTAGACAAGCTTACCCCAGCGGCTGTACACGAATATCTCGGCATCGGGATAAAGCTCTCCGTTCCTCAGCTTCCATGTGTCATTGCGGCCGTCGCCGTTGGGCGTAATTATCTCGTAAATCCTGAGGCAGTCAATGCCTGTCACCCCGACGGTGACAGCAAGCTGCTGCACGCAACCGTTGGCGTCAGTCACCGTGACCGTACGTTCACCCGGAAGTATCCCGGTGCGGTCAGCGGCGGTAACACCGTCATCCCACAGGTAGGCAAGTGTACCCGCTCCTCCTGTCACGGTAAGATCGATGCTGCCGTCAGGTGTATCCGGACATGAGGCATCTTCAGTGACTGCAGCCAGCAGCATAGCCTCAGGGGCAGTGAGCACAAAGTCTTCTGTCAGGATACATCCCCCGCTGTCGGTTATGGTAAGATTATATGTACCAGCCCTGAGGAAGGAGATGGAAGCCTGGGTCGAGGTAAATCCGCCCGGACCGGTCCACGAGAATGCGAGAGGCGGTGTTCCTCCGCCGGCTGAGACCGTGATGGATCCGTCGGCTGACTCAGGACACTGCACACCGTAGCCACCGTAATCAGACAGAGTCGACCCCGTGATAACTATTGCAGCCGGCTGGGTGATAACCTCTATGAAGCTGTATGTGGCACAGCCGTTCAGGTCGGTTACGGTGACACTGTAGGTACCTGCTGACAGCCCTGTTATATCAGGGGTAGATGCAGTGAACCCCGAGGGACCGGTCCAGCTGATACTGTATGGGATCGTGCCGCCGGCAAGGGTTGTGTAAACAGCACCGTCCGCAGCTCCGTTGCATGTAACATTATCCGCACTGTCAAGCGTTGCCAGGAACGGCAGAGGCTCGGTTATTTCAAAAGCAATTCCGGAAGTACATCCATTTGCATCCATTGTCTCAACAAAGTAGGATGCTGCCGGCAGCCCGGTAAAGTTTCCCGACGGCTGGAAAGGCGCGCCGTCAAGGCTGTACATGTAAGGTGCCAGCCCGGCGCTGGAAGCCAGTTGTACCTCCCCGTCAGTCAGACCGGCACAACTGATATTTTCCAGATCAGTTATCTGTATGACAGGTAATGGGTTGATGGTGATGACTGCAGTCGATGTGACTGTGCCGCATGTTCCTCCACCGGCTACCTCCATGGTAAGGGTTACTGAACCGGAAGTATAATCCGAGGAACCGAATGTATAATACGGATTGTCAACGGTGGCGTTGTCAAATGTGCCGTTTCCGCCGGTACTCCATGTCACTGTTCCTCCTGCATGGGAGGCACCGGTTACCTGGTATCCGGTTGCGGTCATGCATACCCCGGCGTCAGGACCGGCATCGGCCAGCGGCGCAGAGGTGAAGGTTATGACAACATTATCCGAAGAGGTGCCGCATTCCGTACTTGTGACCGTCAGCGTGAGTGTGACAGGCCCTGTATCGGAAGATCCGAATGTATACACCGGGTTGACAACAGATGGATTACTGAATGTACCGTTGCCTGATGTTGTCCATGCAACGGTGCCGTTGGTGGCCGAAGCATCGGTCAGGGTCACGCTGGCTGTGCCGCTGCAGAGATCCCTGTCGGCGCCGGCACTGGCAACAGGCAGTCCTGCAAAGCTAAGTGTCATGGCATCACTGAGTGTCACCGGGCACCCGCTTACCTTGTTTCCCGTCAGGGTGAGGGTAACTGAGGTGAGGTCGGCAGCCCCGCGCGTGTAAACCGGATTCAGGGCCGTTGGAGCACTGAAGGTTCCCGAGCCGGAGGTGGTCCAGAGAAGACTCATGTTAACGGCAGTGGCACCGGTGATGGTATATGTCGGTGAGGTAATGCATATCTCATCATCCGGGCCGGCGCTGAGTGATGCAGGGAAGGGATCGGTGACGGTGACAACAGCGTTGCATGTTGAAGCATTGCCGCTGGCGTCAGTGGCAGTAACGGTAACCGTCACACTGCCGAGATCGGCACAGGTAAATGACGACCTGCTAAGAGTCACTGATGCTATCGAACAATTGTCAGCCGGAGCTCCCGCCAGGATGTCAGCAGCAACGATCGATGCATTGCCTGAGGCATCCAGGGTGACAGTGGCATTTTTACATGACAGAACCGGAGCCTCGGTGTCGTTAACGGTAACTGTAAACACACATGTGGAAACCATGCCGTCACCGTCCGTCGATGTGTACGTTACCGTGGTCACACCCACAGGGAATGTTGCTCCCGGAAGATGGGTGGAGACCATAGGAGCAGTAGAGACCGGCGGAGTCCAGAGGACAACAGCCGAGCAGGCGCCCGGAGTGTTGCTGACGTTAATGTTCCCGGGACATCCGGTGATAACCGGTGGGTCATTGTCTTCAATGTTGACCGTGACATTCTGTGATGCCATTGCATCGAAGTTATTGTCGGTAAGGGCCTGGTTGACAGTAACGGCGATGATATCAGTCCTGTCAGCATCAAGAGCATCCTCAACAGCAGTGACAGTGACCGCTACAGGCACATTCCAGTTTGCAGAAGTGAATGTGATCTGTGACACATGCCCGACGTGTACCGGCGCAGCGTTGACGAGGTCAAAGACGACATCGGATGTTGGCTGTGACGTGAGAACAACAGTGAACACACCTGCAGGTCCGCCCTCGTTGATGGTAAGGGTAAGCGGACTGACAACAAATCCGGGAACGTCATCATTGGTTACGTTGACGTTGACTGTAGCCGTAACCCCATCGAAACCGTCGTAAGAAAGAGCGTCATTGACAGTCAGGCTTATTGTTGTGGAGGTATTCGGGATGGTGTTGTTGTTCACCCCGGTGACCGTGATTGTCTGAGGAATATTCCAGTTGCCGGTGGTGAAGGTCAGTTGGGGAATATTGATGGTGGCAACGGCAGTATTATTGCTTATGAGGTCAATGACGACACTGCCTGATGCCGGAGCGGCAGAAAGCGCCACGGTAAAGGTGGCCGTGCCGTTCTCCGCAACGGTCACTGTTCCGGGATTGACAACGATCGACGCCAGGTCATTGTTGGTTATGGTCACCGGGATATTTATATCCGGCAACGGATCGAAGGAATTATCCGAGAGAGCATCATTAACCGAAATGATGATATTATCAGTCTGGTCACCCAGAACCGTGTTCTCCAACGACTGGACAGTGATCACCTGGTGGGTGGCATAGTTTGCCGTATTGAAGGTGAGGGTCGCGGGACTCACGGTCAGCACACCTGCAAATAAGGTTGAGATGTTCAGCGTTACTGAACCTGCAGGGGCGGCAGAGAGCCATACTTCAACAGTGGCGACTGAGCCCTCCGTCATTGTCAGCGATACAGGTGAGTAGCGTATTTCAGGAAGATCATCATCAGTGATTGTAATCGTTGCCGGCACTGCATTGACGGCAATTGCAGGTGCCCCTGAGACAGCAGTGATGGTGACGGTTACAGTCTCGTTGCCTTCCACTATAAGATCAGCAATAGCTGTAAGTGTTAAGTTATAGGTTATGGAGCCGGAGGGCATTACAAATGACCCGGGCAGCGCAATAAAATCGGTGCCTGATGTGGCACTGCCGGTGACCATGTAGGATATTGTCCTTGCGGTAGCGGAGGGGTTGGTGAAGGTAAAGACAAAAGTACCGGTGCCGGCAGCGCCCGGACCGCCCTCGGGTATCGACGGGGCAGCCGCGGCGACGCTCACAGTGGAATTGTCATCGTTTAGTATGGTATAGACCGAGTTGACGACAGGCCCGGCGGCTACTGTGACGAAAGTATTCATGCCCAGGTTAATGGTCTCATCATTCTCCACGGCAAGATCGCCGATAATGGTGAGCACCGTGGCGGGTATCGGAATTGACACAGGGACCGTATAATTTCCGGCCGGAATGGTGATAAGATTGCTGGTCTGCGTCCAGTCGCCGGAGGTGGCCGTACCGTTTGTGACCAAAACCAAAAGGCTTCCGGGAGTGCTGATTATACCACCGCTGACAACTATCTGAAGAGTGGAGACAGGTGCAGCTGCGTTGCCTTCAGGCCCTGAAGCGGTTGCAGATGAGAATGATGCATAGACAATATCATCATTCAAAATTGTATAGGTATAGCTGTTCTGCGTTCCGATCGATACTCCGGCGGAAGGATTGGTCAGGCCGGCAATGATCGTCTCACTTGGCTCCACAAGAGCATCGTTAATAACGGTTATATTGAATGAACCCGTTACTGATCCGGCAGGGATGGTTACCGTACCCGGCGCGAGGATGTAGTCGATACCGCTGGTGGCAGTGCCTCCTGTGGCCGCATAGTCAAATGAGATATCGGATGTGTGCGGATAATTAAGGCTGGCCTGGACTGTCACACTGGTTATGTTCTCCGGTCCGGACCCTGAGGGCAGGGTGAAGTTTACCTCAGGCCGGAATGCGATAATAGTAAAATGCTGTCCGTCAGCGATATTGAGATTGATTGTGTAACTTCCGGCTATAAGCGCGGGCCGGTGCATGGTGGCGCCTGAAGAGAAGTCGCCGTCGGCATCGGTAAGTATTCCCAGTGTAGGATAGCCCGCAGGAAGTGCCGGCAGTGATGCAGCAGGAATGCTGATCGTGACTGTGCCCACGTCCCCCGTCTCGTCAAACCTCCACTCCCTTGCCAGGCGAAAGGTGCCCGGCGCAGGGACCTCATTGGTGGTCCAGGTCTTTGCATTTGCCTTATTATGACCGAAGAAGAGGTATTCGCCTTCTGTCAGGCCGGATGGTGAAGTGACCGACAGAATGCCGGTAGACCAGGCGTTGGTGAAGGTGGTACCGTTAAATGCGGCTATTCCGGAGACATCGTGAGAATGGGTCACCTCCCAGGCATAATGGTCATCAGCGATGGGCAGAAGATACTTCGCCCCGAGGTTGTTGTGCAGCACAACCCGCTCTGCGTCATTAAGCTGGCCCGAGAAGACGGCTATCTCAAGCATATCGCCGTTGAAGTAACCTGCCGGATTGTAGGTGCCGTTCATCTGGGTGGCTCCTACAAGGGCGAAGTTGGAGACAAGTGATGGCACCACCGAAGAGGCGGAACTTCCGGTGAGAGGCGTGCCGTTGAGGTAGGCTCCGTACGCAGATACGGCAGCCCCGGATGGGTTGGTGTAGTAAATTATCCTCCAGTTGTTTGCCGTATGTCCGTCGTTGAACACCTGGCTCTGGCCGTTGAACCTCACGGCGTCAGCGTATTCCAGACCATAGCTCCTGACAGCATTGGCTCCCCCGAGGTTCTTTTGCCCGAGGTAGAGGCCACCGTTCTGCTCATCAGCCGCTGTGGTATTGCGGGCCACGATCACCACGGTAGCAGCGTCGGACCCTGTTATCCCCATCGTACCGTTGTATCCGAGGAAATCACCGCCTAACCCACCCTGGTCGGTGAATGTGACGGCAGGATATCCGTTTATGACATCCGGTGTCACAGAGGGAACGGTCTGTCCGGTAACGACAGCTCCGAAATCACGCATATGACCGGAAAGATCGTACCAGCTGGTGACAAAAAAAAGAGGCTGGATAGCGATCAGGCTGTCGGACCGGAGCCACAACTGCGTATTGGTCATGCTGCCCACGCCTCCCGGGCCCACCTGCGCACCAGCGGTCAGCGGAGCCAAAATAAGGAGAAAGGCAAGGACAAATGGTAACAGGCGGGTTTGTTTCATAACGGTCAGGTTCGGGATATGAAAGGCATATCGTACTATTTATCAAACAGTTGAGCTATCAATCTGCGTTGCGTGACTGCAGATTGTAACTCATTCAAAGTCAAAAAGTACCAAAAGCTAATATAAATATTTTTCAATTATCGGTATCATCCCCCCGGAGTGTATAATTAACACAGTTAATAACATGACTACGTGCCGTGGCGGATGGTTGCGTGGGGGGTCTTATATCGTGACTGACGGGGAGGGTTTATTTTCAGAGATGATATTGCGGAATTGAAAATGTGGATTATATTTGCACTCGCTTTTCGGGCGATTAGCTCAGTTGGTTCAGAGCATCCCGACTTCCAGTCGGGAGGGTCGTAGAGCCGGAAAGTTTGAAATAAGGGCGATTAGCTCAGTTGGTTCAGAGCACCTGCCTTACAAGCAGGGGGTCGTAGGTTCGATCCCTACATCGCCCACCAGAGATCAACCCCACCATTACTGTGGGGTTTATTTTTATGTACACAGTTTATATATTATACTCTGAGAAAATCGATAGATACTACATTGGATTCTCATCCAACGTTTCAGCCAGACTACGTAAACATAACAACTCATCGAAAGGATTCACAAATGCCGGCCGGCCCTGGGCAATAGTATACACAGAGCAGTATGACATCAAACAAGATGCAGCTGCGCGTGAGAGGCAACTTAAGAAGTGGAAAAACAGAGATCGGATTGAGGCTCTGTTTAAATCAGGTTCAGAGCATCCCGACTTCCAGTCGGGAGGGTCGTAGGTTCGATCCCTACATCGCCCACAAGGAAAATGCCCCTCGCTGAAGGGGCTTTTTTTTTGCAGGTATGTCAGTCAGCAGGTATAATAAAAAAAGGCAGTTCCTCCCCCCATGTACATTTTATAAAAGTAAAGATGAAAGATTGTCCGACTAGCGTACATGTCTGGAACTGCCGTGATTCAAAAATAAAACAAATTATTGTATAATGTGTCCTGTGTATTACAAGTTTTCATAAAAAGTGTTAACAGTACATTTTATTAATTAACCTCCCATTTGCCAGTATAAGTGTCTGTCACCGGCTTTCATGCATTTACCGCTCAATAACATATATTAGTCAAAACCAGGTTATTACTTCATTGCCAGGTCTGATTTATTTTGTTACTTTATGCTACCGAAGGTCCTTTTTAATTTTGAGAGGCAGCCCTCACGGCACAGAAAGCTCCCCGGAGAGGAGAGCGTAAAAGTGAGGGCTGCTTCCGTTATATATGGTGGTCGCCATATTGGAAATAAAAAAGAGAGGTCAGCCTCTGCGGTTGACCTCTCTGATCTGAAATCCGGTGTTAACCCCAACTATAACAGAATTTCCGCGAAGTCTATTTTAAATACCCTCTGATCTGAAATCATATCAATGGCTTTGAAGGGGAATTGTTTGAAATCCATTCCTTCATAACTCTTAAGCGACCCGACATAGAGATAAGTGTTATCAAAAACGCAGTTGGCTTCATCCAGGTCAATGACTATTTCAAGATAATGGATGTTCCCTTCCCAGTAATCCGTGGCCTTAATGGTTCCGACTTTGCCGACAACAGCATCAAGAGTAGCCCTTACCAGGTCAAACTCATTCTCTCCATTGAAATCATAGTAATTGTACCCCATATGAAGACCGCGTTCTGTACTTACGCCAAGTCCTCCGCTGACAGCCCAGCCATTTCTTACATAGGTCACAACCTCTCCTTCTACAGGATTAGCCAGATATGTTTTAAGGGCAATTACAATAGGATTAGTCTTAACCAGGCAGAATGTCAGGTTACTGAGACCAGCTGGCTTGCCTGAACTGTTCACAGGTGCGGATAAACCCATGTCACCCATGCTGCCGCCGGGATAGAAATAGACATTGGCGTCATTCCCGCCCTTGACAATCACTGCCCCTACTATGTACTCGAAGCCGTTAATTATGATGGGTGCTTCCAATTCAAAAGAGACATACTTTCCGTCTGTCACCTCAACCATAAGCCCTTCAGAAAATTCACCCTCAAATTCACCATCCGAAAAATCCACTTTCTCACCGCAGTGGAAATATCCAACCGGAAGATCGAATGCAGCTGCAACTTCAGCACATGTCACGTTCCCGCCGTTGTTTGATCCGGCAATAATCACCGGGGTAATCCCCTGATCACTGGGAGTCGGGGTGGTAGTTTTTACAGCCTCTCCCTTTTTAAGTAAGATCTCGCTGTTATCCTGTTCGCAGGAGCCCAGCGCGGCAACCATTACAAGTGCCGCCAACAAGTAAGTAAGTCTTTTCATTTCAGCCATTTTTTTGTTTGTATTAAAAATTTTAATAATCATTATCTCAGTTGTTCATTAATATTTGAATTGTTATGCAATCAGTCCGATCTGTGCAGACCTCTTTTTGGTATGGAAATAAGTCAGTCCGTTCAGTTCTGTCATCCCAATAAGCTGCAGGCTGCACTCCTCAAGAAGATTAGAAACCGTCTTCCTGGTGAGATACCTGTTGGTCTTAAGGTCGATGAAGCTGTACATCCTGTTAATAAAAGGTATCCTCGACTCAATACCGTTCTCGTATGCCTCTGCCTTCTCCGACAAATCCTTTGGGAGGTTGCTGTATTTGTCGGAAAACCCGTTCTGCGACTTGTTATCGATAAAGCATCCTACAAAACTGCTTTCACGGGGTAACAGCTCGGATATCCTGTGCAGGAAATCCCTGATCTCTTTCACGTAGTTGAGCTGCTTGAGATTTACTATCGTCCTAACACCTTTCATGTCATCAGCATCATAGAAATAGTGTCTCGATGACGGTATGACAAGAATAGCCGGATCATCAACCAATCCCATACCCTCGAGGTAGGTGATCAGGTCATTGCGTACTTCAGAATTGAGTTCTGAAAAGAGATGATTGAGTTTGGACTCCCTGGATGATGTAATCCTACGGGAATTCAAGCTGAAAGGCTGTTCGCTAAATGAACTGGTGTTATTGCCTGAGGCTTCAGTATCCATGTCTTTTAACTTTGGTTACTTTCCTTGGTTTATAATACTACATATGAATAATCGTAAACGACACCGTTTTCACGAAGCCACCATCGCAAAGCCTTGGCGATCTTGCGGCGTCGTATCAAAACCTTGCCAGTCACGGGTGATGTTATCTGAAATATTACTTTCATTATAATGCTCCTTTTGTCTTGGCAAATTTAATGTGCAAAGCGAGGCGATGCAAGTCGCACAAGCCCATTTAGTGGTCTTTTGCGATAGCTTAAGAATCTTTAATCAAATAATACGGGATACTCACTGACTGTATAAAACCACTGACACTGCTCAGACGGTCATTCGTCAAAAACGGGCTGTTTTTTACTTAGAAAATGCAGAAGTGAGGGAAATAGACTGTCATTGGCAGCCTATATCTCTGATATTTAACGCAATACAGAGACCAAAGAGAGGATTCAGTCAGGAATCCGGATTTTGACAAATGGAAGATTAGGGAAGATAAAGAATATCGCCTGAACGATAGTGCCGGCAGTTTTTGAACAAAACGCGGAGCCGGCTTGCAGGCAGAATGGGAAAAGTGCCGCTGCAGAGGTAATTCGCAGTTAATCTAGGGCTTACGGTTCTTAAGATTTGACAGGTAGCGAGACCTGGCCTCTCCGGCATCGGCGTCGGGAGCTATATAAATCTTTGTCCGGTGATCAATAACAACCTCCTTCATCTTGGAGAGATCGGGTGATTTGAAAACAACAGCTTTTTTTTCGATCATTTTTCCTTGAATTTCAATAAAAAGTCCCGCCGTAACCGGCGGGACCAAAATTTTTAAATGTTTATATTAAAACTAGACACGTTTAACATTTACAGCATTTAATCCTTTTTTACCTTGCTCCAGGTCAAATGTAACAACATCATTTTCCTTGATATTGTCCTTTAAACCAGTTGAATGCACAAAATACTCTTTTGGTGAATTTTCCTCTTTGATGAATCCGAATCCTTTGAATTCATTGTAGAATTTTACTGTTCCTTTACTCATTATTTGATTTTATTAATATCGCGCAAGATACGCTTAATTATCCGTATATTTTATTTATTTTCAATAAATTATACCGGGACATCCATGTGTCGTCCCAAACTTAGGATTTTGAAGGTAAAAGCAGAGGTCGCAAATACAAGCGAGCTGCCGCCAAAAAGAGAACAAAATTACCTCCTCCTGCACCCTATCCCCGGGAGATCGGGTGACAGTGTATAGAACGGCGCCCTGTAATCAGGACCGCCGGTGAAGGGCTCCAGGTCCGGTTCAATGTGAGGGTCAAGGTCGATATGGCTGAAGCAACCCATCCCTGCCGCAAAATGAACCGAGCATCCCAGCGCCAGCTTGGTCTCGAGCATACACCCTATCATAAGCTTGATATTTGCGCTGCGGGCAATGGCGGCAATATCCATCGCTTCAATTATCCCCGATTTCATCAGCTTGATGTTGATGTAATCAGCACAGCCTGTGCGGACAACGTTTATGGCATCAGCACTGGTAAATACCGACTCATCAGCTGCTATGGGAATGGATGTATGATCCTTGACAAACCGCATCCCCTGAAGATCATACCTTGAGACAGGTTGTTCAAACAGGATGGGCCTGATGTTATTCTTCCCCATCTCCTCGATGAAATGAACCGCTTCGCATGGCGAGTAACCCTGGTTGGCGTCGATAGTAAGTCCGCATTGCGGGGCCCCATCCATGATAGCCAGGAGACGGTCGATATCGTCTGTCAGTTTCTTTCCTACCTTGGTCTTCAGCACCGTGTATCCTGCCCTGGCCAGTTTGGCAGCATTGGCTTTTGCCGTCTCCGGGGGCACGATGTCAATGGTATAATCCGTTTCGGCCTTGTTACCGGCACCGCCAAAGAACTGGTACAGCGGAATATCAAGCACTTTCGCATATGCATCCAGCAATGCCATCTCAATTGCGCAACGGGCTGTAATCTGTGCCCAGAACACTCCCCTCAGGGTGGCGGAAATGGCCCTGTAATCTGTTATCTCTTTCCCCTTAATAAAATCAACGCAGCTGTTCAGGGTGGCAAGCACTGTGGCCTGGTTCTCCCCATTGATCGGCTCCAGCGGCGCCGCCTCCCCGTAACCTTCGATCCCGTTGTCAAGAACCACGGTCACCAGGGCGTTTTCAATGCTGTATTTCGTTCCGATGGCTATCCTGAACGGCTCTTCCAGCGGTACGTTGACCGGCTCAATGAATACCTTCTTGATCTTAATTGCTTTCATTTTTTTCTTTCCATTTTTTTAACAACTCAAGCAGTTGACCCATCTGATCATCTGTGTGACTGACAGATACTGCAATTCTTATCTGATGCATTTCTTTCCTGACGGGATAATTCATGAATGGCGCGATCACCCCGTTCTCTTCAAGGAACAGGGAGAGTTCCCTGGCCTTCTCCGGAGAATCGAGTATAATCGGGATGATGGGGGTCCTGTCATGTGTTGTCTGGAAATCCAGGGCAACAACCTCTTCCCTCAGTCTCCAGGCCTTGTCAATCAGTTCCACGCGCAGGCCGGGACTGGCTCTCAGGATCGCGAGCGAGGCTATTCCTGCTGCCGCTATCGGGGGAGGCAATGCCGTTGATGCCTGGTATGTCGCAGACCTCTCCCTGATCATTTCCGTCAGCTCCTTGCTTCCGGAAATAAATCCCCCGTATCCGCCCAGGGCCTTGCTCATAGTCTCCGTCTGGAAGATCTTATCGTCAACAGGAAGGGAGAAGTGTTCGGGAGTACCTTTGCCGGTTTCGCCCAGGATACCCGTTGAATGCGCATCATCAACCACAAGAAGGCCGTTGTGTTTTTTCACCACCGGGTATATCCTGTTCAGCGGGGCTATCTCACCCGTCAGCGGAAAAATGCCATCTGTTATAATCAGGGGATTGGATCCCCGGTTGTAATCGAGGAGGTAATCGAGATGATCCGCATCGCAGTGGTCGTAATACATTACCTTGACCACATCGGCCGGAATGGCTGCAAGAATGCTGGCATGAGCCGCCTGGTCGATGAAGATGGTCGAATAGCTGCCTTTCAGAATCTCGAGAAGGATGCTGTTCCCCTGGTATCCTGAGGCGAAGACCACCGCATCTTCCTTTCCCTTGAATGATGCGAGGGATCCCTCAAGCTCGAGATGGATGTCGGCCGTTCCCGTCGTATGCCTTGAGGCGGAGAAATTGACCCCGTACTTTTCAACAGCCCGTATAACAGCTGCTTTAATGTCAGGGTGACCGGCAAGGCCGAGGTAATTATTACCGGCGAAATATGAATATTTTTTACCGTTGCTGAATATGTAATTGCCGACTTCGCTGTTAAGAAGGATCATAAAAGTGAGCTTCGTTATTTTTCAGGTTGTATCAAATTTACGGTTTTAAAAATTCTTACCCATTGACCGGGGAGCAAAAAACGGTTAAAAGTGGCATATTATGCCGTAAAGCATGCAAGCCGGACGGCTTACAAGGAGTTGGCTGGCTCCTATTGTTTTGTTATATTGCAGATTATAGCTGAACCAACACAGAATGAGGTATCCCAAAAAATAAACTATGGAAACACTTAAAAGCTGGACTGAATCCATCCTTCCCTGGACCATGACTCACGGAATAAGAATTGTAATCATCGTAATTATTGCCTTCCTTCTTAACAGATTGCTCTCGAGGATAATAATCAGAGCCATCAGGATATCTGTAAAGGTTGACGAGAACACATCCCCTGAAGGGGAAAAGAAGCGTGAGGACACCCTGATCAGGATTTCGCTCGGGGCACTTAATATCGTTGTCGTTTTAATTACCCTTATGATGGCGCTTGCCGAGGCAGGCATCGAGGTCGGTCCTCTGATTGCCGGTGCCGGAATTGTGGGTATCGCAGTGGGCTTCGGGGGACAGTACCTTATCAGGGACATAATAACCGGGTTGTTCCTGATGCTCGAAAACCAGTACCGGATAGGTGATGTGGTGACTATAGAAGGATTAAGCGGTACGGTGGAAGATATAACCATCAGGAAAACCAGGCTGCGCGACATGAACGGCACAGTTCACCACATACCTCACGGGGCGATAACAAAGGTATCGAACATGTCCAAGGGTTTTTCGAGAGTGAACCTTGATATAGGTGTCAGTTACCATACAAATCTCGAGCATCTTATTGAAGTGATAAACAGAACCGGGGACGAAATAGCGGCCGACCCGGTCCTGGGGGAGGCGATCATCTCGCCACCCAGGTTCCTCAGGGTAAATGAATTTGCGGATTCCGCCATGATGGTGAAGATTGTTGGTGACACCAAACCGATCAGGCAATGGGAAGTGACGGGTGAGTTACGCAAGAGGCTGAAGATCGCCTTTGACAGGGATGGCATAGAGATCCCGTTCCCGCAGAGGGTAATACATCACGCCGGGGACAAGGAGCAGTCGGCCGGGAATGAAGCGACCGGGTGATCAATCAGTAAAATGGATGGGGAAAACATGCCGATGTTGAAACCCCCCGTGAATTAATGATTAAAAAGGCCGGCAAATAAACACAGGCACTTAAGCTACCACGTGATTATCAGAAAAAGGCCGGCAAGAAGTGCCGGCCTTTAATCAGATGATAATATCAGACCTACTATAGTTTGGTTACCTTCATGCGGGAGTTAAAGTTGAAACTCACCGGTATAACGTACCCCACATCCACTGCCTTTCCCTTCTGGGAACCAGGTTTCCAGTCGGGCATCTCCCCCACTACCCTGACTGCCTCGGCATCGAGGAGAGGGTGAACCCCTTTTTTTATCTTCACATCGCTGACCTTACCTGTCCTGGTAACCACAAAGCTGACCTGCACAACGCCATAGACCTTCTCCTCTGCTGCCTTCTCCGGATACTTCACGTTCCGGGTAATCCAATAGATCATGGCCTCCTCTCCACCCGGAAACTGAGGCATCTCCTCCACAACCACAAAAACCTCTTTGTCTCCGGCCTTAGCGGACTGTTTTCTTGTAGTTACCTCTATGGCTCCCTCGGTGGCTCTCTCACCATATTTAAGAACAGCCATCTCACCCTTCAGCACCTTGATTTCTGCAATCTCATCAGGGGAAATATCACTTGCTCGCCTATTTGTCACTTCTCCGTCAATCACTACCAGAGCATTTTCCGGCAATGATGCAGGCGGGGGAGGCGGTGGCGGCGGTGGGACACCTGTGCCTGATGCTGCAGGCGGCTGCGACGCTTTTGAGCCTGAAGGCGGCGGTGGCTGGGGTGATGCTGACCCCGGAGGAGGCGGAGGCGGAGGCGGAGGTGCAATTCCTACGTTTACCGTATCGATAACCACCGTGCTCCGCTGCATTTTTACGGAAATGTCGCTCCCTGCCAGCTTCACTGAAACTGCATTCGTCGTAAATCCAACATATGAGATCACAAGAACGGCATCATCGGGGACATCTTTCAGGGCAAAGCGTCCTGCCACGTCACTGGTTGTGCCGACGGTGGTACCCTTGACCACGATTACTGCTCCCTCCAATGGCGTGCCTTCCTCGCTGAGAATAACGCCCCGGACTGACTTTGTCATGTCAGCCTGGGAAGCGCTGGCGGAAGGTGAACCTGCTGCGTCTGAAGTGACCCTGTACTGTGGTTCTGCAAATGCGTAAAGCACAATTGCAGCCACTGGCAGGATAAGCAGCAGCCTGAGTTTCCTGTAGGGTGAACTGATTCTATTTTTCATCATTGTAAATCGTTTTTTGTTTAGTGAATAACTGAAGAAGTTACCCAGATCAATGACAGGAGAACCCGTGATCTGGTTGAGAAGAGCAGCCCGGTACAAAACCGGATCGGCCGTGCGCTGCAGCGCCTCCGCATCCGCCAGGTACTCGTGGTTCTGCCTGATAAACCTGGAATAGATCCAGGCGGCAGGATTGAACCATTGAACTGCACACAATAAACCTGAAAGTGACAGGTCAAACCAGTGCTTCTGTCTGATATGCACTATCTCATGATTCATTATCTCCCTCGTTTCAGTTTCAGAAAAGGAAGGATTGACAACAACAAAGGAAAATAATGAAAAAGGAGTGGTAAAATCGGACGACCGGATCAGTTTTACCGGATAACCTGATTCAGGCCTGGCCCTTTTTGCCACCTTGAGAACAGGCGCCACCTGGATCACAAACCTGGCAGCGATGAATAATACTCCTGCAAGCCATATACCATATAATAACAAGCCTTTCAGATCCGGGCCTGTTACGACCCGTTCAACTCCCCCGGTCAAAGCCCCGGAAGTCACCTGTGTCTGTAATACAGGCACCTCCACAACATAACGCACCGTGAGAAAAGGAAAGATGACCGAAGCAAGTATTCCTGCCACAAGATAGATCCTGTTCAGTAGGAAAAATCTCTCATTCTGAAGAAAAAGCAGATAAACCAGCCCAAATCCGGTTATCCAGACTGCTGACTTAAGCAAATAGAAACCAAGCGCTTCCATCATTTCTGTTTATTACGTACCGATAATTCTTCCCTGGTCTCCGTCAAGAGTTCATCCAGCTCCGCCAGGGTAAGATCCTTCTCACGTGCAAAGAATGATGCCATGGCAGGGAATGAGTTGTCAAAATAACTTTCAAGCAGTCCGAAGAGCTGGCTTTTCGAATACTCATCCCTGGAAACGACCGGGTAATAAAGATGTACATTCCCGTAGGACTTGTGATTCACAAACCCCTTCCTTTCAAGAATTCTCACCACCGTTGATACGGTGTTCCTGGCAGGCTTCGGGTCATCAAACCGGTCGCGTATGTCCTTCACCAGACCCTCCTCCAGATCCCACAGGATCTGCATTACCTGCTCTTCCGCCCTTGTAAGTTGCATTATTTTCATCTGCATGTAATTTAATTCTGACCGGATTTGCCACCCATGTTTTCCCGTTTGTCAGATGTGTCATTTTCCCGGGTAAGATGACTGTCTCAAATCCGCTTTGTCAATCCTTCATGACAAATATATGACTATTTTCTTAGTCATGCAACTATTTTTGCAAAATTATTGCCTATTTTTTTAGTTTACTTTATATGACGCTGTTTTACAATGATATATAAAACAATGGAGCTCATACTCCCTGCTGGAAACAGGAGACCGAGACAGAACCGGGCTTACGGAGTCGACATAGCATAATGAAAGTCGTTTCCTGTTTGCAGACCAGGTAGCGGTAAAGAAAGCTCCCCCCATAGAGGCTGGGGTGGCGGAGTCACCAAAATGCCTGGAGACAGGGTCTGTTCCAAAGTAAAAATTGCCGTACAGAGTCCACCTGGATCGGTCATTCAGGTGGAACCCGTTGATAGTTGTGGGGCGACCACAGTAAAACTATGGTTAGTTACAAGCTTACCCGCTGACCGGGGGTCGTGAATTTTCATCAACCCTGAAGCTGACAATTCTGAGTATCAATTGCAGGGGTAATGGTTTGTCGATGGGAAGCTGAATGGCCCCTTTGGATGTTTTATAACCACTCAAGTCCTTCTTAAAGGCAGTAACTCCTGATGGTGTAGGATAGAATCCTATATGATTTTTCTGAGCAGCGAAATAAACCAGGGGGCCGTTAAGAAAGAAAGCCGGCATCCGGTAGCTGATCTTCTCCTCAGCTCCCGGCGCGCCCTTTCTGATAATTGCCCTGAGTTCCTGAAGCTTCTCCCGGAACTGCGGAGGACAATTTGCAATATATTCGTCTATGTTTTCCATATGTCAGAGTCGTTTCCTGATTGCAGACCAGGTGTTGGTAATTCGATAACTCCCACCGCACAGGCTGGTGTGGAGGAGTCAACAGAATACCTGAAGACAGGCATTTATTTCAGAGTAACAATTTCCGGACAGATCCTGTTCAACAGAGCAACTCCTGATCGTGCCGGATAGAAGTCTGTATGATTTGTGTCAGCAGTGACATACAACAGCGGACCGTTAACAATGGTTCTATTTTGCGGATTTAAATTTCGGGATGAGGGTATAACCAATAATCACCATAGAGGTGCTTCCAACCCTTAAGCCTGCATCGAAGCATCCGGGGCCGACGAACCAGCATACTCCCGCAAGCATGGAAGGCGTAAAAGCCACTTCACCCTCTGACGGGATTGTAACAGCCAGCTCAGCTCCAAGGTTGGGACTCAGGTTACTCTTCTTTATCGGGAAGTAGTATTTGCTCCCCAACCCGATACTGGTCATCATTGAATGGCTTTCATCCTCCAGGTTACCCGAAAGTGTTTCTGTGAGGCTGACTGCCAGGTCAAGTTTGTTACTCAGGAGAAAGAAGCCAATCCTCGCATTAAGTGCGCCGTTGATGTTTTGGAAAGAATCCATCTGCTGGGCACCCCCGATGTAAAAGAACCACGGGTGCTTTGCGATATCTGATTGCGGGACGGCAGATACGGAGGTGACAGGTTCAGGATTTAAATCCCATGTATCAATCAACTGCGAATTCCCTGTTTCACTGTTCCATGCCCACAATTCCCGTCTCGACTCCATATGCACAACCACAAGCTCCTCCTGCCATGATCTCAGCAGGATATTCATGATATCCTCTTTCCCGGATGATTCCAGGCGGCGGAAACTCTCCAGGGCTGTCAGCCTGAGTTGGCCGTTTTCCTCCAATCCGGCTCCGGAAAAATATGAGCTGTACTTGGCCAGAACCTCCGTTCTGAAAGATTCAAGCTTCGCGTTCTGATCCTGCCCGAAAATGATCTGTGTTCCGATCAGCAGTACTACTATTGACGTATGTAATCTCTTCATATGTTTCATCATCTTGAACCGAAGTAAACGCTTCGCCCGATTGACAATCCCACTGTGGTCGCAGATCCTTTTGGTGATATAGGCTGCTGACCGTCAAGGAATATATCCCAGCTGGCATTGTTCTCTTTGTTCATTATACTTAACCCGACCGATATTTTAATATTGAAGGTTGTGGATTCGCCACCAAACCCGAAGCCCACGCCATATCCGCCGGCAAAAATCTTCTGCCGGAAAAAATTCATGGCTCCGATGTTCAGTGATGTAGCTCCTCCGCTGCTTGTCAGTCCAAAATCTGCCGAGAGGCTTCCTGCCCCTGATATGAACGTCCCGAGTCTTCCTGTAAGACTTATGTATGAAGTTGAGAGCATTCCTCCTGCATAGGCCAGCATGCGTCTCCCCTTTGCATCGGGGCCGGCTGTTGCGGTAAGATTGGTTTTATTGCTCTTCCCACCCTCAGCAGACTTGCCTCTGATTTCGGTGAGCCTGTTTTCCAGGGCCGGCCTGGCCTCCTGGTGTTCCGGTTTATCTCCTATAATGGCAAGCGCCTGCTCCATTGCCTCTGTTGATTTTTCATACAATCCGGCCTTCTCCAGGGCGATGCTGGAACCGACATAGGGAAGGTACTCCCCGGGATATCCGGTAATTATTCCTTCAAACATCGCAATGGCCATCAGATTATAATTCTGCGCGGTCAGCCTGTTGGCCCGCCTGAAATCGGTCACCACATCGCCCCCTTCCGACATGTCGTCTCCCGGCATCCTGTCACTGTATTTATCAAGGAGCCCGGAAGCTGCAGAAGAAATCCATGCAGGAACACTGCCGGCTTCTATCTTTTTACCGAACTCCACGGCCAGCATCTCGTATCCCATAAGCGCAAAAACCTGGGAAGCAAAGAAGTTCACATCAGAGTTGCCTGAGTTTGCATGCCAGATGCGATCGAGACGGGCAAGAGCGGCATCATAAATACCGCTGAGCGCAAGAGCATACGCATACTCCGCATTAAGGGAAACATTTACCGAGTCTTTCTGTACCAGTTTTGCGTAAGCTGAAACAGCTTTGCTGAAATCCTCTGCGATAACAGAGGCCCTGGCATCATCAAGCGAGGGTCCGGTTTTGACCGTGGCATTTAATGATGAAATATCGCCGCCATCATTATCATGGCCGTAGATTGTCATCGTTGAGAACAACAATACCACCATGAAAAGGAAGGCACAGTTTTTTTTCTGTTTTCCCGGGATCCTTATCATTATCCTGTCATCCATACGCAGCTTACATACTAAGTTTTTCCCCGAAGGAATATGTTATATTCTCAATGATATCTGCGAATCTCTCCTTTACAGATTCCTGGTTCTTCTGGCTCACCTGTTTAATATAGGAAGCAAGGTCTTTTGCGTCATCCTTCATCTGATCGGCAAGTTTCTTTCTCGATTTCTCGATTTCCGAAACCTGTTTCTTGAGAGTGGAGATTTCGGTCTTGTTCTGTTTTGAGTTGGCGCTCAGCTCCTGAATCTTTTGTTCCAGGGGCTCCATCTGACTCTTAAGCTGTTCATCCTCGCTGATAAGTTTGGTTACACGGGGATTCCAGTCGTTAATCACAACTGCCAGCTCCATGATCTCATTCTGATACCAGGCAAGCATTTCATTCAGATAGACAATGTAGCTGACACTTCTGTCACTCACTTCTCTTTTAGTATAGGTGACTGAAACTGGAATTTTGCCAGATGCGGGATCTGAGTTTGCGGAGCCTACCTTCTGACTTGCATCTGAGTAGGCCTTACTTATATCCCGGGAGACGTCACTGCTCATTGTTTCAAGGTTTTTGACAATGGTTCCGCCCCCCTTAATCATAATCTCTTTCGACTGCTTATAGTTCTTCCTGTAGGCTTCCAGTTTCCCTTTCAGCGATTTAATGTCTTCGCTGAAAGCTTTCGTGTCAGCATTTTTCTTCATCCGGAGCTCGTTCTCAACCTGCAGCATCTGCTCTTTGGTCTTGCTGATATCAGCGATATAGCCCCGCACCTTGGCATCCCATTCGGAAATGGCAATCTCAAGACCTTTGAACATACTCTCATTGAATTCAATCAGTTCAGTAAGCGGACCTACATAATTGAGGGCCTCCAGTGAGACCGTAACGGTTGCTTTTGAAGGTTCATAAGACGGCTGTTTAATGGCCCCCTGCTCAGGTGCTGCCGGGGGCTGCGATGCCTTTTGCTCCGCTGGAGGAGCTGATGTTTCAGCCACAGGCTTTTTCGCGGCAGCGTTTTTCATCGACTCCATTACAGCCGGAGTGACCCCTTCGCTTTCCAGGGTTTTAAGCGCACCGGCACTAAGATCAAACTTAACCGGAGAGTTCCGGATCATATCGATAATAAGCTCATCTGACAGATTTGCTTTTGACATCTTTATCACAGAGCTGTTTGTCAGTGTCTCAGGATTCTGTGCATTTACCATCACTGCTATCAGCAGTCCGGTCAAAATCAGAGAAATATGCTTCTTCATTGATTTAATTGATTTCATGTTATTTGTTCTGTGGTTCTGATGTTTGCCGCTTCATAGCCTGTCTCATCTCCATGATCACTTCAGAGGACACGCCCTCAGCAGACAAATCGATCATCGAGTCGATACTAAGGTTAAAGTCAGCCTTTGACCGCCTTATAATAGAAATTATGAGAGCATCCGACATTTCGGATTTCGCGAGTGCGATGATATTGGAGTTCCGCAGAACACCGTCTTCAGCTTGCTTTGCCTCTTCCGGTTTATATGGTTCTGCATTTCGCAATTCCTCTTCAATGCCGGCAATTCTCAGCAGGAATTTCTTAGCCGGATCAAAAACAACAAGTCCGTCATCAAAAAACTTCAGAATGCCTCCCATACCTTCTGAAACGGTTATGGCACTTGTATCATTTACAGCATAAATCGCACGGTCGGTTGAAAAATAGATCCTGCCGCAAGCCGGATCTGAAGTAACTGAGATAATTGTTTTTTCTTTCGAAATCGATGAAAGTACTTTATAGGCCTTGGTTTTCAGATCCAACTTAAAAACCTTATTCCCACTGGCAAAAATCAGGGAACTGTCCAGTTCTTCCACAGCGTTTACCGGCAGTGATACCTCCATCAACACCGCATACTTCCCTCCGGGTGTGATGACATAAACAATGTTACCTGATGTATTGGAGCTCTGATCATAGACATACATCACATCTTTGCCTGCGCTGATTGCCATTTGTTTGCCCGGCAGCTGATATAGCTTTTTGAGTTCCCTGTTGGAATCGAAGTAACAGATCTCATCATTTTTAACAACCATAAGTAGGCTGTCCGGGGAGAAAGCGAAGGACCTGATTGAGCCTGATGATGCAGGTTTGCCAAGTGCAGTTATTCCTCCCCACCCCAGCAGATAAAACTGGTTCTTTGAGGAAAGAAGGACATGGCGTTCAGGGGTAATATCGATTGAGTGAATGAATTCCGTTTCGAGATTGACTGCTTTAAGCATCTGGCTGTTCAGCAACACTTCAAATCGTAATGAATCCTTGTCGGGACCGGCAGTTAATAAAGATGAGAAGAACAGAAGTAAAGCTGAACACAGTATTTGTTTTACAGTTTGCATACTCTGAATTGTTATGTCATTTACTTTTAAAGTCCGGCGCCGGATGGAGTCTGACCTAACCACGAGGCAGCTTTTGAGATATTCCCAAATATCCCGGCGCCTTCACCGCCAGCTACTTCGCCGCCCAGATCCTGCCATTTTCCGCTAAGGTCAGAAGCACCTGAGGCGAGTTCTGCAAACCCTTTTACCGGACTGATAATTTCCAGGGCTTTGTCAGTCAGCTTTCCCTGAACATCTCCAACAGCCTGATTCGTAATGTCAGTCAACGAATTCTGGTAAGCGTTTGAAATACTTGTCCATGCATCCTGAGGAGCGTTGCCGTCTCTTATATCCTGTATCGCTTTGGCATTCTCGGCCCAGATATTTACTGCAAGGATGCCGGGATAGGCTGCACCATCAGGCAGCCAGCCCGCCAGTGTGATCCCGGCCTCTCGCGCCGCCTCGATCCTTGGATGTTCATAACGGACATTAGGATCATTGTTACTCACCGGTACCGGAGGGATGCCTCCGTTTGACAGTGGCTCCAGATGGTACCACTGGTTGGCGGAAGAAAGCGCCACAACAGTTCCAAGACCGGCAGTCGAATTAACTGGAACCTTATTCTCTTTCCCGGTACCTTTCAGGTCGTTGGGATCGATGGTTTCCTGACCTTCATTAAGATAAACGGTTCCTCCCTGTTCAGGTTTCCGAAACTGCATCATCTGTTCCGTATAAAACTTATCAAAGCCGGTATTGCCTGTAAGCGGGACATCTCCGGAGGTTATAACATTCATACCTTCAACGGGAATGCCCATTGACCTGTTCCGTTGCAGGAAATCATTGATCCAGCTCTCTATCTCCCTTGTATCGTGAGGCGAGAAGAGAGCGTTGCCGGTCAGCAGGCCTGTAATACTGACATCACCCGGATTTCCCGGGAAGGAGCTGCCTCCTGATCCTGCGGGACCGGGACCTATATCAGATCCTACGCATGGGGTGCAGTTAATAATCAGGATGCAGCTGCCGTCGCCAAAAGCTGACCAGTCATCTCCGTTATTGCTGAGTTCCGCCTGCCGGTTGTACTCACACGCATCTTTGGTATAGTAAACAATTGGAGGAAGCTGCGGGTAAGGAATGCATGGTCCCGGACCCGAGTGTGTCACAGTTTCGGTAAATGTCCAGCCCTGACCATTCGCTGTTTTTCCGGATCCGGACAGTAGAGCAGCAGAAATCGCAGCAAGAAAAAAAGCTCGTTTAAACATAGGGATATTATGTGTGTAGTTCCGCGTTAACCAATAATGGAATTTAACGTATTGAAAAAAACTTCACTTCAGGTTTGGGTCATACTGATTGTTGTTAATAACGGAACAATGCCATTAACAATTGCACGGAATACATAACAGGAAAAAGAAATATGTAAGTGACCCGGTGATAACCGGTTTTCAGAGTCGTTTCCTGATTGTGGACCAGGTATCCGTAATGAGGAAACTCTCATCCATGAAGCCGATCATCTTCTCAAATCTCTTCATGGGGACGGCGAAGGTGAGGACATTTTCAGGTCAATGTTCATCGTTTTTTTCTGTAAATATAATTCGCTAAGAGATTTACAGGTATTTTTGTTACAGTTTTTCTGACAGGAACAGACAATGGATAATCAGGACTTGAAGATCGAGATTAATTCGATCGGCACCAGCAGCCTCGTCGATAAGGTTGAGATGCGGTTGCTGGAAGTATTTCTCTGCAAGGAGCTGAAACCGGGCGATTCCATCCCCAAAGAGACAGAACTGGCGACAATAATGGGTGTCAGCCGTACAGTCATCAGGGAATCGCTCAACAGGCTCAAAACCATGGGCCTGATTGAATCGAAAAAACACAAGGGAACCATCATCAAGAGCCCGAACCTCTCCGCCATCCTTGGCAAGTCAATGATACCAGGGATCCTGGACCATAAGACCCTGATGGATCTGTTCGAGATACGCCTGGCACTTGAGGTGGGCATGGCTGATTTCATTTTCTCAAGGAAAACCGATAAGGATATCGAAGAACTGGAGGAGATAGTCGAATCAGAACCCGACCACTCAGACCACATCCTGTTCGATGTGAACCACGAACTAAAGTTTCACGGCAAGCTTTACCAGATGACCGGCAATGATACCCTGGAGGATTTCCAGAACCTTCTGCTCCCGGCCTTTCATCATGTATATAATATAGGTCTCCTGAAGAGTGCTGGCAGGAGAAAGAAATACAAATCACACAAGGAGCTTGTCTCCCTGCTGAAGAAGGGCACATCCGACGAGTTCCGTGAGGGGATGAGAAGACACCTTGAGAATCATTTCGCAAGGATCCTCGGAGAGCCTCATATTTAAGGCACAAGCAAATAGAAGAGGTCTATCACGGCAAAGAAGATTACCTGTACCGCAAACAGCGGCAGAGCCTTCCTGTTAATCTCTTCCTCACCCCACAGCCGGACCACCGAATGAAAGAGAGCTGAGAAGAGGAACCATGCCAGGTAGTTGCGCGCGGGTACGCGGTCTCCTTCCCATGACCACATGTCAAGACGCATGGCTGCCGGCTCCAGGAACAGGTCATAGAGAACCATCAGCAGTGACCCGGTAACTACAATAAATGCAAATCTTGTAACGGTTGTCAGCCTGCCGGGGTCCCTCTCAGGTATCAGACTCCATATCTGCCTGCTGATCACATTGGTACAGTAGATAAGCAGGAACCAGTTCAGTCCTATTATCAGAGGGGTGTTCAATAACGCAGGCCCCAGGGCTTTGCCGTAAGTATAGTGGCCGAAAATCTTCCCGGTGTTCACCCCGTATGCTTCAATCAGGAATGAGGCAACGGCAATCACTGATCCTGTGATTATGACCCTGAGTGCAGGTTTTTCACCGTAGAAGAGAAATGCAGCCGCAAAAAGCAGGTTAAGAGGCGTTATCTTGATGAATAGTTCACGTGTGAAGGGCAGAAGCATTCCTGCCAGCCCCACCCCGTAAACCCATAACAGGATTTTAGTCGACTCCCGTATGCGCTTCTCCTCTGTCATCAGCCTGCAGGGGGGATCATGTCACATGCAATCTTCGCCGATGCCAGGCACAAAGGTATACCCCCTCCGGGATGCACCGATCCGCCGACGAACCACAGGTTCCCGTATTTTCCCTTCACGTTGGGATGACGCCGGAAGGCTGCAAAACGGCTGTTGGAGCTGCTGCCGTACAGGGCCCCGCGATGAGATGCCGTCAGTTTCTCTATCAGTGGCGGATCAAGGATCTTCTCTGCCTCAATGCACTCACCTACATTGATTCCAAGTCTTCCGGATAACTTATTAATAATGTCACCACGGGCTTTGCTGACCACCCTGGCCCAGTCCTGCCCCCGGTCATAAGGCACATTGATCATCACGAACCAGTTGTCCTTATCTGCCGGAGCATCCGATGCAACAACACGTGATGAAGCGAAGAGGTAGACGGTGGGGTCACCGGTCACCTCCCCCCTCGCGAGGGCCTTGAATTCTCCGGGGTAATCTGATGAGAAGAAGATATTGTGAAGATCGAGCTCCTCAAACCTCCTGTTCATCACCCAGTAGAAGATAAGCGCCGAGGTGCTTCGCTCCTGTTTCTCCTGTTTTCGCGCCGGCCGTTCTTCCTTCATGAGGTTCCTGTAGAACGGAATTACATCCACATCTGACACTACCACCTCTGCGGATATCAACCCGTGCTCGGTCACGACTCCGGTAATCTTATCCCCGTCTCTTGACACTGACAGCACAGGCTCACCTGTATGGACCGTCACGCCGCAGCGGTGTGCGAGCCCCGAAATCGCTTCAACGATCTCGCGCATGCCCTTTTCCGGAAAAAAGGCTCCCATATTGTGTTCAAGGTGGGCGATCACATTCAGGGTGCCCGGTGCCCGGTAGGGACTGGACCCGTTATAGGTGGCGTAACGATCGAAGAGCTGTATGATTTTCCCGCTGGTGAAGTGCCTCTTTATTACGCCGTGCATGGTGGAGAAAGTGTTCAGTTTCCTGAAGTTTCGTGCAACATTCAGCGACTCCGGCTTGCGGAAGTTGTCAAGCTGGTAAAAGGGTGAGAAGATGAAGATCCCGGCGGTAAGGTCATACAGTTCAGCACACTCATCCAGGAACGCGATTACCTTTTCACGGGGCTCCCCGGTGACGCTCTCCGCCTCGGCGGCAAACCTGTTCCTGTCAGTCCATGCGTTGAGAAGAGTGCCGTCGTCGTAAAAATACCTGCATGATGATGGCAGGGAGACATAGCGGAAATGATCGCGGGGATCCTCGCCGGCAAGGGTAAAAAGCTCATCAACCAGGGTGGGCAGCGTGAAGAGAGAGGGTCCGGTATCAAACCGGCATCCGTTGAGGGAGAGTTGTCCTATCTTGCCTCCCGGTTCAGGGTTCTTCTCGAAGAGGTGGGTCTCGTACCCTTTAATTGCCAGCCTGATAGCCGCGGCCATGCCGCCTATTCCCGCACCGATTACTGCCGCCTTCTTTTTCATGTCTCCCTTTCTTCAGATAAGTCCTGTGATGTCAAAAACAATTGCCTTTATCAGCAGCAGCAGTTTTCTGCCGTCAGATATCCTGAAGCGTCTGCCCGTCACTGCCTCAGGCGGTGTCATTCTTATCTTGCGGAACAGGGCAAGATAGTACGAATAGGCCAGGTAGACCCCTCTTCGGCTTCCCCGGTCGAGTCCGCGGATACCGGTCAGGGCATCCCTGAACTCAGCGGCAATATCGTCTTCAATAAGTTTCTTGTCTGCCACGCTGAACTTATTAAAATCTACATCAGGGAAGTATATCCTCCCGCGGTCTGTGTAGTCACTCCTGATATCCCGAAGGAAGTTGACCTTCTGAAATGCCGAGCCCAGCTTGCGTGCAGGCTCCCTCAGATGGTCGAAGCGCTCCGGGTCATTGTGGCAGAAGACCCTCAGGCACATCAGTCCTACTGCTTCAGCAGATCCGTATATGTATTCATTGTAACTCTGCTGATCGTGGTTCTTCTTCTCGAGGTCCATCTCCATGCTGAAGATGAAAGCATCAATGAACTCCCTGTCAATGTTATAGGTATTAACCGCCCACTGAAAGCTGTGCAACACCGGATTGGAACTGATACGGTTTGTAATGGCCTCATCAGTATCAGCCCGGAACCGGTCAAGCATCTCTCGCTGTCTCTGATCGAAGAAGGTGTCAACAATCTCATCCGCCATCCGCACGAACCCGTAAATGGCATAGATGGCATTGCGGTGCCGGGGAGCAAGCATTTTGATCCCCAGTGAGAAGGAGGTGCTGTAGCCTGTTGTCACCTCCCGGCTGCACTTCAGGGAGATGTTATCATAAAGCGTCAACTTCATTGTCGATCCTCTGAACGGTTAGTTTTGAGCTGATGATTACCATTGGCAGTCCTGTGCCCGGCACTGTCGAGGCGCCTGTATACCAGACATTTGAATACAACTCATCCTTGTTTGACGGCCTGAACCCTCCCACCTGCGTCATTTTGTGACCCAGGCCCAGTCCGCTGCCGCGATAGAGCCCGAACATATTCTGCCAGTCGACCGGGTCAAGCACCACCCTTGTCATAAGGTTGGCCTCGATGTTATGCCCGGTGCGTATGGAGAGATCCCTGACAACAGCATCTGCAATCCGTTCCCTGTCGCTCCAGTCGGGTTTGAACCTGAGGTCAGGGACGGGCACCAGGATAAAGAGGTTCTCACATCCCCCGGGGGCGCTCTGAGGGTTGAAGATTGCATTGGCATTGACATAATAGTAGGGTTTCTCCAGGGAGACCCTGTTGCGAAAGATTCCCTTCGAGTATTGTTCGTAATCCCTGTCGCCGAGAAAGTAATTATGATGATGGATATTCTCCATCCTGCCCTTCACCCCCAGGTACATGGTGAACGGAGCCAGTGTCCACTGCATCCGGTCGAGTTTGCTGTCCGTGAAGGCGGAACGTCGGAAGACACGTCCGCGGAACATTGCTGCATCAGCGTTCACGACAAAGATATCTGCCTCCCACCTTTTGCCGGTTGTGTCCGTGAATGCCCTGTTGCGTTTTCCGTCGGCTTCGAAGCCAGTAATATTTACATTGTAGTGAATCCGTATTCCGGCTTTCTCAGCCTCTCTGACGAGACCCTCGACGATGCGGTACATGCCCCCCTCCACGTTATGGTAACCGTCATGGACCATCTCGGTATAACTGAGGAGGGTGTAGACAGCCGGGGTATCAAAGGGAGTAGCTCCCAGAAAAAATGAGACGAGCGAAAAAATCACCCTGACCTCGTACGAGGTGAAGTAACGGCTCATCTCACCCCAAACCGACCTCAGCACTTTAGGCACGTGTCTTACAGGCAGTTTCGTCATCTGGAAGAGGAAGTCAGGCAGTGACCGGAAATTCTTTGCCAGGACTCCCTTTTCGATATCATAGAACAGCCGGCCCGACGAGGCAAGGAACCTCTCCATCCTGTCGCGGAAACCCGGCTCGATGGCTTCAAACTGCCCGGCCAGCCGGTCAAGATCCCGGTAGATAATATAACGTTTGTCGCTACCTCTGAAATTGACGTGGTAGAGCGGGTCGATCTTCACAAAGCGGAAAGGCATCTCTATGCCGGCGTCCCTGACGAACTCGTCAAAGTGATAGCTCATGCTGAAGAAGGTGGGTGCCATATCGAATGTGAAACCGGCGGAGGTGATCTGGTTAAGGCGCCCTCCTGCCTGTTTGTACATCTCAACCATCTCAACGTCGTACCCACGCCGGCTAAGACGCAGTGCCGTCGCCAGTCCTCCAAGTCCGGTACCTACAATCAGTGCTTTCTTTTTCGTCATCTGACCAGTTCAATTATCCGCTTTCCCATTCTTCCGGACGGGCAGTTCATTCACTTAATCTTCTTCTCCACTGCCGGCAGAAGCTCATCCCTCACCCACTGGAAGTCAGGCTCCCTTTTCAGTGCACGAAGATATGCTTCACGAGCACCCCTGAAGTCTTTCATTTCTTCAAGCAGTTGTCCGAGCTGGACCATGGTATTCAGGTACCTCCAGTTGCAGTCCGACAATCCCTTGCCAGCATCAAACAGGCGCAGGGCCTCCCTGAATGAGGCAGCGGCCTTCTCCTTTGACCCGCCTGCGAAGGCAGGCATATTTGCCTCAGAGTTAGCCTTTTCTATCCATACTGCTGCATTACTTCCACCTGCATCCATGGCAACCTGCAGCTGCTTCAGCGCTTTGGGGCCGAGAGTGACAGCACGTGTCGGACTAAGAGCCATGCGATAACCCAGCAGCGCGACCCTGAATGCCTCCGTCTCTGCCCTGTACTCAGGATAGCCTGCCAAAAGTTCGATATCCTTTTCGAAGGCATCAATGACAGGTCTTGCTGCGTCCTTGTCTCCCGTGCCAAGCAGAAAACCTGCATATCCGTATCTTGCCTCAGTAAGCGTATACATAGTGCATGAGGCTGGTTCACGGTTGTACAGATCCTGAAGCTCTTTTATGCCCTTTCCCCAGAGCTGCATGTCTCCCGAAATGAATCCCTTGTAGATGGCACAGCTGCTGCAGTCAGTGACTGATGCAGGCGAGGCTGCCAACAGTGAGGGTAACAAAACAATTAATATTTTCAGAAATCTTTTCATTTCACTTTTCGTCCTTTCCATTCATAGCTTCTGCCTGCAGTTCTGGCAACTGCCAGAAAGGCAATGTGATAAAAAGCGACGATTCCGGGCAGCAGCCATCTCAGGTTCTCAAAAACCCTCTGCCTGCTGGTTACCGCTATCATCGCGTTCAAAGATACAACCATTAAGATATATGATACTAAAAAATACCAGGGCAGGAAAACCAAAGCAATCCAGCCCGCCAGTCCTGTGAGAGAGAAGAGAATAAAAAAGAAGGTACTGTTGCTGAACATCGAAAAGATATTACGTGAGAACCCGTTGACCCCTTCCATGTAACTCCTGTACATGCGGCACTTTATCTCCTTCCTTCCCACAAGCGTATCGCCCTTCAGCTTTGACCTCTTGACCACCCTCATTATTTCTATATCCTCTGCCAAACGATCCTTCACCATCTCGTGAAAAAAGTACTTCCTGTATGTCTCTCCGCGAAAGAGCATCATCTGTCCGTTTGCAGCTGAGAAGGAGGTCCAGGTGCACCGTCGGATAAGAAACAGGGGCAGCAGTGACAGGAGTATGCGGAACATGAACGGGACCACAATCTTTTCACCATCTGTCTTCATCACCTGTCCGGGGAACATGGAGAGGAGCGTCAGGTCATGCTTCAGGGAGTAAGAGACTGCTCTCCGGAGAAGGTCGAATCCCACCACCACATCAGCGTCAAGGAAGAGAAGGTATTCTCCACTGGCCTCCTTCGCCAGGTTATGGCATGCCCGGTTCTTGCCTGTCCATCCGTCAGGCAGATCAGATCCCCTGATATATCTAATTCTTTTATCGATACGTGCATACCCTTCTATCACCAGGGCTGACCCGTCAGTCGACCCGTCATCATAAACCAGGATCTCTGCATTATTGTAAGGGAGAGCAGTAAGGGTGCCAAGCAGCTTACCAATATTCATTTCTTCGTTTCTGACCGGGATAAGGACAGATAGTGAAGGCATGGCTCTGTAATCCGGTTTTGTCTCAGGAAGGTATGGTCTTGACAGCATGTTCACCATCGCCACCAGAAAGCGAAGAAAAGTGAGATATAGGATGAGGATCCCGATTACAGTCAGTATCATGAGGGTATCTGCCTGGTAATGCACTCTTCAAGGAACATGTTGTAGGTCTCCTCAAGGTCTGTGGCAGATCTCTCCCTGACGCCATATTCAATGACCCTTACCGTGAGTCCGGGCCTCTTTTCAGAATACCAGTCGGGAAGCGCCACATAGAACAGGATCATGAGTTTATCTGATGCCCCGGCGATTATCCGCTCTGCCCCTTTTTCAAATCTGACAGGCCTCCGGTGCACTGAGGTTATGGTTCCCTGGGGAAAAACAGCAACCATATTCTCATCATCATGAAGCAGAGTCGATGCGTAATGAAGTGACTCGACCACCGACCGCGATCCTCTCTTTATTGAGAAGGCTCCGGCTTTATTCAGGAACAACCTTTTTTCAAGCTGTTCCTCAAGCATCATTATATGGAATTTCTTATGAAGGCAGAGATCGTTGAGCCGGTAGGCTATGAAACCGTCCCACCAGCTGAAGTGGTTGCCGATCAGAAGCACAGGCCTGCCTTCAGTATTGATGCTGCAGTCAAAATCAACCTTATGAAACTGACGTTTCAGGCCGTTCTGCGAATAGAAGCTGAAGAAGCGGACAAAAAAGGGTATATGTCTTGCCTTGATCACTTTGAAGCGGTGACTGAGATAAGGGACCTTTCAGGATTGCGGTAATACTCCGGGATAACCGGTACTTCCTCTCCTTCACGGCTCTCAAATTGCTGCAGGTAGCTCAGGAGTGCCAGCCATTCCTTGCCTTCCTGTATGCCCGGTACCTCCTTGTTGAAATCAGCAACGACGCCGGAAAAATCCGTTACCAGGTTACCGTCAGCGTCCTTGGGCTCAACCTTGATAAGGCCAAATGTCTTCTTTTTAATTAAACCAAGGTTATCGACCATGTAAGAGTTGGCCACAATTGAATAGAGCTTCGTATTTTCCTTTGATGTATTCAGCTCCGAGACATTTCCGTCCTTGTCCGTCAGTTCAATTTTGCGGACTTTGTTGAAAATTCTCCCGTCGGGGTCATATTCAATGCGCAGGTGAGAATAATAGCAAAAATTGGAGGGTGTTGATTTTGACAGGAAAATAAGGATTTCGGCAATGTTCTTCATCTCTTTGCCTGTGACCCACAGTTTTGAAAGCCCGTATCCCGGTGTCCGGTCATTACCTGACCCGAGTGACATCGTCCTGAACAGGTCAGCTACGCCTTGCGTTCCCGGAAGTATCGGATCGCGTATCACACCCAGGGCAACCATTGCTATATCAGTTCCCGGTCCTTCACTGTTCACATAGTAATAGAGGGCATCGGCTACCAGTGCCCCGAGGTTGCTGCCTGCCATATCACCGTGCTCTTCCACTGTAAGGGGGAATTCAGCCAGGGCAACAGGCTGCCTGTAATTCAGTCCCAGAGGTGTCAGTATCTCCTCATTGACTTTCCCGAGCTGCGCCTCGATAGCCGCATGTATCTGATCATCGGCTTTGATGCTGTCATCTATCTTGATAAGGGTGTATTTGTCAAGCCGGGTACCGTTTCCGTCTGTAATGAGTTCTATCTTTCCCACATACCTGCCGTTGTCTCCGGCGGAGACGATCGGAACGCCGTTTGCCATTATGGGTTTGTCAAGCAGGTGATGGGTATGCCCTGAAATGATAAGGTCAATGCCTTTGACCTTTTTGGCAAGCTGAACATCCTCTCCTGCCCATTCGCCGTTTTTATCCTTTCCTATACCGCTGTGCGACAGGCATATGATCATTTCGCATCCATCCTTCTTCAGCTCTTTCACCAGCTTTTTAGCCGTTTTAACGTTTTTCCCGAAGGTAATGGGATAGGCATAAGGGGCCGATTCATCCGCATCCACACCAAGGAGCGAGAAAATTCCTATTCTGATGCCCGCTTTTTCAATGATGAATGATCTCTTTATGTTTCCTTTGCTTATTGCAGCCTCAAAATCATCATCCGCCGGATCATCGGGATCAGTTATTGAATTGCCGGAGAGTAAGACAGGTGTGCCTCCCCTGTTCAGCGCGTTGTCAATCATATTTACGAACTTTACCGGCCCGAAATCGAAATCGTGATTACCCACTGCAACCACATCATAACCTGCCTTGGCCATGAGGTTAAGCTGAAAGCCTGTTGAGGGCTCCAGCGCCTGGAAGAGAGTTCCCATATGGCAGTCGCCTGCATCAAGCACCAGTGAACTGTTCGGGTTTGCAGATTTGACTGCCGATATCAGTCCCGCAATGCGTGCGAAGCCTCCCACTGTAGGGTCACCGTCAACCACCAGAGGGGTATACGCTGTTTCCGGAGCGAATCCCTGAAGGTGTGAATGGAAGTCATTGGTATGAAGGATTACCAGTCTCCGGTCTTCCTGGGCGCTGACACTCAGGTAAGGAACCAGAAGGCATAGAGCAAGTACAACTCTAAGTTTCATTTCGTTGGAATTTGGGGATTAAGTTAGGAAAAAAGTCTTAAGCCCTGATGTCCGAGGGGCGAAAGTAAAGAAGTCCCGGACCTAACCAGAGAGATCCGGACCTTTAAAAGGTCTTAATATTAAAACTAACGGTTGCTTTGTCAGGTTATTGAACCGACAGGAATATTGAGAATCCCATTTTTATTCCAAATCCACCGGTGATTTCTTTATATTCCTCTGTGTCTTCCTCCTTCCCTAAAATCGAATGATGAGTGCATATAACCGGCAAGGATATCAAATGTCACCTTATCACCCAGAGGCACGGACGCACCCAAAAACAGGTTCATCAGAATGAAACTATTCTTTTCCTCAACATCTTCAGCACCCTCCGATGGGCCATTTGTCCTTGTACCTTCCGAAAAGAGCTTCAGCTTCGGCAAAGGGAGCAAATTTGTCAAGAGGATAATAATATCTCACAAACGGTCCGGCGCCCATTAGTGATTCCTTCCATGTGTCATCATCATCAACATCTTTTTCGACATACCCGCTTACAACCACCTCCAGACCTGCAACCAGATTATCAATAATGAAATAACCTGCCTTGGGCAAAATGTTCCAGGTGGTTGTAGTGTAGTCAGCCTCAGTTTCCGAGCCATATTTGTCCTTAGTCTTCAAATACCAGGCTCATCAGGTCTGAGCCCCATCCGCCGCCCATTGCTAACGTGGATGTTGCACCCGAACATGAGATTTCCCTTTGCCAGCTGTGCCGGCTGCGATATTGCACTTGATGCAATAAGGAAGATCACTGCAATTACCAGTGTAAATTTTTTCATAGTCCAATTTTTGGTACGCCTACTCTTGAGTTTTTCAGCTTGCACTCCCTACTCTCTTTTGCGGATTTTCGGGAACTTCCCAGTATAATTGGTGTTTTAGGAGCTAATTATCAGGGTTATCAAATTTACACCCTGATGAGATGCAAGTCAAGTTTTTTTTCATGACAGAAAGGCTGCCGGCTGAAGACTTAGAACTGCCGACTGAAGATTGAGGACTGCCGACTAAAGTGCGTCTGCCACAATAAACGTCGATCCACCAATGAAGATCATGTCCTCCGGCCCGGCGGCGGACCGGGCTGCCTCAAGCGCCACCGCCACTGAAGGATAGGCAGCGCCGCTGAGTCCGTGCTTCCCGGCTTCAGCCATCAGAACCTTCTCGTCGAGTGCCCTCGGAACCGAGGCCCTGGTAAAATAATAACGGGCGTTCCGCGGGAAAAGAGGCAGCACAGATGTCAGATCCTTGTCGTTCACGAAACCAATAACCATGTGAAGAGCCTTCTTCGGCGTGGCCCTGATCTGCCTGACAACATACCCCAGTCCTTCCCGGTTATGGCCGGTATCACATACAATGAGTGGTGACCGCGACAGCACCTGCCACCGGCCCATCAGTCCTGTACTGGAAACGACTGCCGATACTCCCTTGAGAAAATGCTCGCGGCTGAGGCCGAACGGCACTGAGAGGGCATCAACCGCAGCCGCCACAGTCTGTATGTTCTTCTTCTGCGCCAGTCCGCCCAGGGGGGTGGTGCCGCTCATCGCAACACCATTGCGGATGTCGGTGACCGTGAACCGCCTCATTGCGCTGTTCAAAAGGAGCTTCCCCAGCCTGCAACGGTAAACCCTGTCGGCAAATACCAGGGGAGCGTTCATTGCTTCCGCCCTCGTCTGGAACACACTCCGCGTCTCCGGTTGTGTTTCTCCAATTATAACAGGCACTCCCTCCTTGATGATGCCGGCTTTCTCCCCCGCAACAGCCGCCAGGGTATCGCCGAGGAACTCCATATGGTCATGCCCTATATTCGTTATTACAGACAGTTCGGGAGTGATGATATTCGTCGAATCCAGCCTCCCTCCCATGCCCACCTCAATTACGGCGACATCGACATTCTTCCTTGCAAAATAATCGAAGGCCATGGCCACCGTCAGCTCGAAGAATGAGGGCTGCACCCTTCTGATGAGCTCGTCATGCGTGCGGACAAAAGAGACCACCTCTTCCTCCCCCATCATCTGTCCGTCTACCCTGATCCGTTCCCGGAAATCCTTCAGGTGCGGCGAGGTGTACAGTCCGGTACGGTAGCCGGCCTCCTGCAATACCGAGGCTATCATGTGAGAGACAGACCCCTTGCCGTTGGTGCCCGCAACATGCACCGAACGGAACTTTTTATGAGGGTGTCCGAAGTGCCTGTCTAGTTCATGAGTGTTATCCAGATTCCCCTTGTAGGCCGGCTTGCCAACACGGTGGTACGCCGGGAGGAGGCTGTAGAGATAATCGACTGTTTCGAGGTATGTCATGTTAATAACCTTTGCAGGGTTGTTTGCAAATTTACAAAAACTGCCCGTTGGCAGGCGCCGGGGAGGCTATCTTTGTCGCTGTGACAACTTCTGCGCCGGGGTTGCTGTCACCTAAAAACTTATCCTGTTATGGCGAAAAAGAAAAAAGAAAAAAAGATTTTCATTCTTGACACGAATGTGTTATTGCATGACTACACATGCATCTACAACTTTGAAGAGAACGATGTGGTCATTCCCATCGTGGTGCTGGAGGAGCTTGACAAGTTCAAGCGCGGCAATGACATGATCAATTTCCATGCTCGCGAGTTCACGCGCGAGCTCGACAAGATAGCCGGGGACATGCTTCTTACGGGAAATATCCCTCTCGGAGAGAAGCTGGGAACCCTGCATATCGAGACCGGCAAACAGTTTTCGGAACGTGTCTCCGAGTCCTTCCCGGAAAGAACTCCGGACCATCGCATACTGGCCATTGCCGATTATGTGACCAATGTGAACAAGGAGAAGGTTGTCGTGCTCATCACCAAGGACATCAACCTGAGGATGAAGGCCAAGTCGCTGGGCGTGAGGGCCGAGGACTATCAGAATGACAAGGTGGCCAATCTCGATGACCTCTACAAGGGTATCAAGACCATCGAGAACATCGACCATGCCCTCATAAACAAGCTCTATGAGCAGCCTGAAGGCGTGCCGGCATCGGAGCTTAAGGTGAAGGATCAGGAGCCGGGGCATCATTTTTTCATACTGCGCAACAGCAACTCCAGTGCGCTGGCACACTATAATCCTGTCACGAAGATGCTTGTCAGGGTTCTCAAGCAAACTACCTACGGCATTGACCCGCGTAATGCCGAGCAGACCTTTGCCCTCGACGCACTGTGCAATCCTGATGTCCAGCTCGTCTCTCTTACCGGCAAGGCAGGAACGGGCAAGACACTGCTTGCACTGGCGGCAGCCCTCCATCAGCACAAGCGCTACAAGCAGATATTCCTTGCCCGCCCGATAGTTCCTCTCGCCAATCGCGACATGGGTTTTCTTCCCGGTGACGTAAAGGAGAAGATGGATCCCTATATGCAGCCCCTCTTTGACAACCTGACGGTCATCAAGCACCGCTTCAGCGCCCAGAGCCCCGAGTTCATACGCATCAATGACATGATGAAGGATGAGAAGCTGGTCATCACGCCTCTGGCCTACATCAGGGGCCGGAGCCTGTCAAACATCTTCTTCATCGTGGACGAGGCACAGAACCTCACCCCGCATGAGGTAAAGACGATTATCACGAGGGCAGGCGAGGGAACAAAGATGGTCTTCACAGGTGACATTGAGCAGATAGATTCACCCTATCTCGACTCGGGTTCCAACGGCCTGAGCTATCTCTCTGACAAGATGAAGGGCCTTGATCTCTTCGCCCATGTCCATCTGGTAAAGGGAGAGAGGAGCTTCCTGGCAGAACTGGCAAGTAAACTTCTTTAGACCGGCTTTTTTACTATTTTTGCAGCCGGAACAGTAACCATTTAGTATTGAAGAGGAAAGTAGCGTTTCACACACTGGGATGCAAGCTTAATTTTGCCGAAACTTCCACCATTGCCAGGAGCTTCCCGGAGGAGAGCTATGAGAGGGTGTCGCCGGACAGTGAAGCTGACATATATGTAATCAACACATGTACGGTCACCGATGCGGCTGACCGCAAATGCCGGCAGGCCGTCAGAAAGATCATCCACCGCAATCCCGATGCTTTCATTGCCGTGGTAGGCTGTTATGCTCAGCTGAGAAAGGAGGAGGCCGCCGCCATAGAGGGGGTCGACCTGGTGCTTGGCACCTATGAAAAATTTGACCTGGTATCATATATTGACAACCTTGACAGGCGGACGGCACCGGAGATACATTCATGTGAGAATATCGATACGGAAGGCTTCATGACTTCATGGTCTGCCGGTGACCGGACCCGGTCGTTCCTGAAGGTACAGGACGGATGCGACTACCGGTGCTCGTACTGCACGGTGCCGCTGGCCAGGGGAAAGAGCCGTAACCCGCTCATCAGCGAGGTAGTTGAGGAGGCAAAGGGTATCGTCACCTCCGGCGTGAAGGAGATAGTACTCACGGGAGTCAATGTGGGCGATTTCGGAAAAAGTACCGGTGAGACGCTTGAGCAACTGCTCAGGTCACTGGTGCGTGTCAGAGGACTGGAAAGATTAAGGCTCTCATCAATTGAGCCTGATCTTGTAACCGATGATATCATTGACCTCATAGCCTCGGAAAAGAAACTTATGCCCCACATCCACATGCCCCTTCAGAGCGGCAGCGACAGGATCCTTGGCCTGATGCGCCGCCGTTACCGCAGGGATGTGTTTCGTGACAGGGTGATGAGGATAAGGGATAAGATGCCAGGTGCCGGCATCGGCGCCGATGTTATCGTGGGCTTCCCCGGTGAGACTGAGGCTGATTTTGAAGAGACCTACCGTTTCCTCGAGAATCTTCCCGTCTCCTACCTCCATGTATTTGCATTCTCGCCCCGGCCCGGCACCCCGGCTGCCGAACTGCCCGGAGAGGTAAGAAAGGCGGAGAAGGAACAGCGAAGCAGAAAGATGATAAAACTGTCTGAGAGCCGCCGCATGCTCTCAATGCGCAATGCCACCGGTAAAATCTATGACGTGCTCTTTGAGAAGAGAAGCGCTGACGGAATGGTGGCAGGTCTGACAGGTAACTATATCAGGGTCCTGACACCTTACAGGAAGGATCTTCCGGGAACAGTAAATAAGGTTAGGCTGACATCCTTGCGCGACGATGCCTCCATGAACGGAGAACTGGTTGAAACGGGAGAGTGATGAAACGCGCAGGCTACTATATCTTCTTCGTCTTTAACTACATCATAACCCTGCTTCCGCTGAGAGTGCTGTATCTTCTGTCAGACTTCTTTTATATAGTGATCTATTACATTGCCGGATACAGGCGCAGGGTGGTGGAGCAGAACCTGAGGAACGCTTTTCCTGAAAAGAGTCCTGAAGAACGTAAGGAAGATCGAAAAAGGATTCTACAGGCATCTTTGCGACCTCGTCGTTGAGACGCTGAAGATCACTCACATGAGCCCCGGAGAGATTTCAAAGAGGTTTAATGCAGGAGAATTGTCAGCCATTGAGGCCAGTTACCGGGAAGGGAGGGATATTGTTACATTGTGCAGCCACTATAATAACTGGGAATGGTTTTCAGCACTACAAATGGCTTCAACTTATAAGATCGTTACTATTTATAAACCACTAAATAACAAATTCTTCGACAAGTTCATCCTGAGCCTGAGGACAAAATACGGCGTCACCGCAACCCCAATGCAGAACATCCTCCGGGAGCTTGTCAAAAGCCGTCAGGAAAATGTCCGCACGATGTCAGGCTTCATAGCTGATCAGTCCCCTCAGCGGGGTGATAAATCGTACTGGACCACCTTCCTGAACCAGGAGACCGGGTTCTTCAGAGGCGCGGAGAAGATAGCGGTGAAGTATGATCTGCCTGTGGTTTTCGTTAACATTGTCAAAGTACGGAGAGGTTATTATAAATTGGTATTCAAAGTTATAACCGAACATCCGAAGGAGGAGGCGCCTGATTTCATCACCTCAAGGTATGCAGAGTTGCTTGAAGAAGTTATCAGATCCAAACCCGAATACTGGCTCTGGTCTCACCGGCGATGGAAATACAAAAAACCCCTGGAAAATGCTTAAGACAGCTGTTGTCATCCTGAACTGGAACGGACGGGAATTCCTTTCCAGGTTTTTGCCGGAAGTGGTAAAGAATACCGTTTCCGCTGATACTGAAGTCATTGTGGCTGACAACGGATCGGATGACGATTCCGTTTCCTGGATTTCAGAGCATCATCCTGAGATAAGGGTAATAAGGCTGGAGAAGAACTACGGTTATGCGGGAGGCTATAACAGGGCTATCAGGCAGATTGAGGCAGAATACTTTATTCTGCTTAATTCTGACGTGAGCGTCGAACCGGGGTGGGCAGACAAGCTGACCACCTACATGGAGATGCATCCCAATGTCGGGGCCTGCCAGCCAAAGATCAGATCATTCAGCCAACCGGCAGCCTTTGAGTATGCCGGAGCAGCAGGAGGATACATTGACAAACTCGGTTATCCCTTTTGCAGGGGACGTATCTTCGAAACCTTGGAAGATGACCGTGGTCAGTATGACGACACACGCGAAATATTCTGGGCTTCAGGTTCATGTATGGCTGTCAGGGCTTCAGCGTTCGACCAGTGTGACGGGTTTGACGATTCATTCTTTGTCCATATGGAGGAGATCGACCTCTGCTGGAGGATGCAGAACGCAGGCTTTATAATATGTTATGTGCCACATGCCGTTGTATGGCATGTGGGTGGCGGAACACTGGGCTACGGAACGCCGGCGAAGATCTACTATAACTTCCGCAACAGTCTGATAATGATGGCAAAAAATCTTCCGGCCAGACATCTGCGCAGGACCATCTTCACCAGGCAGCTGCTTGACGGCCTTGCAGCGTTGATGCTTCTCTTCCGTGAAGGCCGTGCTGCAGCTGCAGCCGTAATCAGGGCCCACAACCACTTCCGCAAACAGAGAACGGCAATAAAAACGTTCCGTACCCTGACACCTCACCCCGATATGTACCACACTCCGCATACCATGTTGAACAAATCCCTCCTTTTTGAGTATTATATACGCGGAAGAAAGAAATTTTCCGATTTAAGGTGGCACTAAACAGAAAACAACAGATGGCAATTTTCCTGATAATAGTCTTCACGGTCTATTTTCTAACCAATTTTTATCTCTGGATGAAAGGACACCGGGCCCTTTCCGGCGCCGGTTTCTCAACCACCTGGTATACAGTTGTCTTTCTGGTACTGGCCTCCACCTTTATCGCAGGGAAAATACTGGAGCACAGCTATACTAACCTCTTCTCGGATATCCTGAACGTCATCGGCGGCTTCTGGATGGCATTCATGCTGTACGGATTCCTCATCTGGCTCACGGCAGATATCCTGCTGCTGCTTCAGAAACCCTTTCATCTCATACCCGCCACGGCCATCCCGAAGATGAGATTATGGCTCTTTGCAGGTGCTATTACAATCACTCTTCTGCTCATCGTGATAGGCTTCTTCAATGCCGTGAATCCTGTCGTTAAACGCTATGACCTTACTGCCGGCAAAAGCTTCGGCAATGGCAATGAACCGATGAAGATAGTGGCAGTTTCAGATATCCACCTGGGGAGCATCATCCGCAGGAGGAGCATGAAGCACCTGACGGAGATGATCAGCGAGGAAAAGCCTGATCTGGTTCTCTTTCTTGGCGATCTGATAGACGGGAGCATTGGACCTGTGCTGCGCGATGACCTGCTCGCATACCTGAAACTCCCCGAGCTGCCCTACGGCAAATATGCCATTACCGGAAACCATGAGTTCATGAGTGATCTTAAAAAGTCGATCCCCTATATCGAAAGCAAAGGCATCAGGGTTCTCTCCGATGAGATCGTAAAACTTGACAACGGATTGCAGATCATCGGACGGACTGACAGGACGGCCATGCAGGGTTCCGGTCCGGGCAGGGCATCACTTGACAGCCTTCTTTCAATGACTGACCCAGGGTCTCCGGTGCTGCTCCTTGACCACCAGCCTTATGATCTGTCAGCGCTTGCCGGCACACCGGTCGATCTCCAGCTGTCAGGCCATACCCACAACGGACAGATGTGGCCTTTTACCATCGCAGTAAACAGGATGTTCGAACTGAGCCACGGTTACAGGAAGTTCGGCAACACGCATGTGATAGTCTCGTCCGGATTCGGTATATGGGGCCCCCGGATGCGCATCGGCACCAGGCCTGAAATACTCTCGATAACCCTCAGGGGAAAATCAGAGTAGCGGATAGAGCTTTTCAAGCATCATCCCCCTTGACCCTTTCACAAGGATAGTATATCCCTCCGGTTTGAATGATCCAAGCCATTCACCAGCCTCCTCCGGGGAGCTGAAAAGCTGTACAGGGAGATCCCCCGCTGCCTTCCGGAAGCAGGGTCCCAGGAGGACGACCACGTCAGCGCCAAGACTCCGGAGCTGACTGATCACTGAAGCATGCCCTCTGTCACTTTCGGTGCCCAGCTCAAGCATGTCACCCAGGATCACCATTTTCTTTTCTGCCCTCAATGCAGCGAAAGAGGCTAAGGCCTTCTCCATGCTTGAGGGGTTGGCATTGTAAGCATCCCTGATCACGAGGTTTCTCCCCGTATCCACCACCTGCGAGCGGTTATTGGCAGGCCTGTAAGAAGAGATTGCATCGATGATCTCACTCAGGGGAACGTCAAAAACGATTCCCGTTGCCATAGCCGCCCTTACATTGTCAATATTGTATTCGCCGAAAAGAGCGGTGGCAAACTGGTAATCCCTGTCATTAACTGTTGCTCTTACATTCAGGCACATACTCTCCTTATTCTCCTCCTGAACGACTTTAAGGGGGTAACCTGCCGGCGATGAATAGGGAACGGTCCTGCTACCGGGAGCCAGGAGCCCTGTCAGAACGGTATTGTCATCATTATAGATGACTGTCCCGCCAATCCTTGCAAGCCACCTGTAGAGTTCCGATTTGGCTGACATGATATTTTCATATGAGCCGAATCCCTCTATATGTGCCGTTCCGATATTTGTTATGATACCGTGTGTGGGCATCGCCGTTTCGCAAAGCGCTGCGATTTCACCCATGTGACTGGCGCCCATCTCAACGACCAGGAATCCGGCATCATCCGGAGCACTCAGCAGTGTCAGCGGCACTCCAATATGATTGTTCAGGTTTCCGGTGGTGCTGTGTACTTTCGCTTTCCTCGAAAGAACAGCTGTGACCAGCTCCTTGGTGGTTGTCTTGCCATTGGTACCGGTGATGGCTATGACGGGAACCGTCAGCCTGTGGCGGCGAAAGGCAGCGAGCGAGGTAAGGGCTTCAAGGACGTCATCGACGAGCACAAGTTTCTCACCGGAGAGGGATGGATCATCAACGACTGCTGCCAGGGCCCCTGCGGCGACCGCTGCCGTGGCATGCACGTTGCCGTCATGGTTGGGACCCCTGAGTGCAAAGAAGATCTCGCCGTTACGAACCGACCTTGAATCCGTTGTTACACCGGCCGAGCTGCGGTAAAGCTCATATAACCTGTCAATCTCCATAATATTTCAAAAAGAAGCCCCATTATTCAAAATAATGAGGCTTGTTATCATCCTGGTTAATTTGTTATTTCAATCCTGTCGGACTTCCGACCCTGATCATCGCGCACCTGAATCCGAGGTCATCGCGTGAAGCCTCCTGGTCGAGGTAGCGGCGGGTTGATGGATTGAGCCAGTAGGCCCTGTCTTTCCATGAACCGCCCTTGATGACCCTCGCCTTGTCATTGATGAGTGTCACGTAGTCATTGTCGGTCTCATTCTGTGCATACATCCTCTCGGTCTGCGGAAGGTCGGCGTTGCCTGACCACTCGAGGCTGGAAGAGATACTTGATATGACGTCGCCGTCGAGGTAATTCCTGTAATCTGATTTCTGGTAGTTATACCTGTTGGCCACATCCTCGGGCTTGACGGTGTCTATCTGGAGTCTTCCAAGCCTGTCCTTCTCCACCACCTGGCCGTTTGCATCACGCGTCAGATCGGTGAAGACGTTACCCCTGAACGGGTTGAACATGTCAACATCTTCAGATGAGAGCGGACGGTAAACATCCTGCACCCATTCGTTGACGTTTCCTGCCATGCAGTAGAGACCGTAGTCGTTGGGCCAGTATGACCTGACGTCGACGGTGATGCTACCGGCATCGTTAAGGTTACCTGCAACGCCCATCATGTCACCGCGTCCGCGGACGAAGTTGGCCATGAATTCACCCCTGTATTTCGGAGCTGCATTGCGCACATTGTGCCCGTCCCACGGGTATATTGACCTTTCATAGATCCTCTCTTCAAAGGTGTTGCCCCTTAGACCATAGGCGGCAAACTCCCACTCGGCCTCCGTCGGGAGACGGTAGCGCGGCAGAAGGATCCCGTCCTCCTGACGAACGCGGGGATGAAGTTCATCAACCCTCTGTCCGGGTACACCCTCATACTGGCCTGCAAGATATGACTCAGTGTTGAAGTTGTTGGCTCCCGACTGCTCCACATTGGCATCCTGCCACTTGCCTTCGAGAAGGATCTGCTCGTTGACCCTGTCTGTACGCCATACGCAATAGTCATTGGCCTGCAGCCAGCTCACTCCCACTACCGGATATGTATTATAGGAGGGGTGCCTGAAATAATACTGCACGTACGGTTCGTTGAACGCAAGAGGGCTTCTCCATACAAGTGTATCAGGAAGAGCACGGCGGTGCACCTCGGGATAATCGCTGTATACCCGTCTCAGCCAGTACAGATATTCACGGTAATCGAGATTGGATATCTCCGTCTCGTCCATATAGAATGATGATACGGTGACCCTGCGGGGAGAGTTGTTCCAGTCGAACATCACATCCTGTTCCACCCTTCCCATTGTGAATGTGCCTCCTTCAATGAGAACAAGATTTGGACCGGTGAGCTGTTCTGACGCTTCGCCAATCGGATAGCCGAGGTCATTTACGTCACTCGATTTGGGATCCCTGTAGCCCCAGCCAGTCGTTGGAGATACATTTTCCTGCGTCCCGCCCTTGCAGGAAAAAAGCAAGAGTGCAACAACTACAAAAACCGGTAAAGCTCTGAGTTTATACATAGCCAGATAAGGTTTACTTGATTAATTTTTTTATTGTAAAAAGTTTGTTCATCAGAAAACTCTGCATCAAAATAACTACAAAACGGGTAACTTTATTATATGTACTACCCTTCTTTTTTCAACATTATTAAAACTAAACTGTAGTCCGGCCTTCACTATTGCCGTACCTTTAAAAGATGCATCGCCACCGGAAAGAATATAACTATATGATAATATGAACTTTACAGGATCAGCATCCCATCCCAGTGATGCTCCCGCCGTGGTAAATCCATGGGAGGCATGCCAGAGCGATACTCCTGACATCAGTCCCTTGAAAAGCAGCTCCGTTCCTAAAAAAACTGTGAAATACTCTCCCTGGGCCAGGAATGCGGCGGAGGGATTAAGGGTTACCCCGCTTCCGCCAGGAGCAAATGAAGCACCGGCGTTAAGGGTATAGAGCCTCTTCAGCCTGTTGTGTTCCTGCTGGTCATCACTCAGTGAAGGCTGGGTGAGATGCATTACCGACAGACCTCCGTACCACGGCCCTGATGAAAAGGCTATTCCGGTTCCCAGGTCAAACCTGTTATAATTAGCCGGTGACGAATAACCGGATGACCCTCCCGTGACACCGCTGAAAGGGTCAATGTCCTCCGGAAGAATTATTGAACCTGTCCTTATTCCCCTGTTAACGAGAGATGCGGTAAGTCCGGCATTGATGTACAGTTCCCTGCCGGCCCGGAAATGATATGCATATGATGCACCGGCCCTGAGGTCATTCATCACATCACCCAGCATGTCGTCAGAGATCCAGAGTCCGGCGCCGCCGTGGAGTCCCGGCATATAACCGTCATATGACGCATAAACCGATTTCAGTGCAAACCCGTTGCCCGGGAGAAAAGAGTATGCGGAGATGTTGAGCACGGGATTTCCCGCTGCCCCGGCCCATGCCGGATTATACATCATGTGCATTCCTGACATGGACCCATACCACGTGTCCTGACCGCTCAGGGTCATCACGCATAAGAGAAATCCCGGTATAAGAGTTCCGTATCTGGGCTTCATGGTTCTGTTCCGGAAATATCAACGGTTCAGCTCCGGTAATATTTTACAGTTATCAGTATCATTCAGAGGGTAAAGATAAGCTACTTAACTATCTTTGCGCCGATGAGGATAAAAAGTCTGGTCATTACAGCCATTGCACTTCTGCCGGCACTCCATGCCGGATCGCAGGATTATGCCTCTTCCTCGGTTCTCAGCAAGGGGAAATGGGCAAAGATTGCCGTGACTGAAGCCGGAATATACAGGCTCGACTACTCGAAAATCAGGGAGACGGGCATAGCAAACCCGGCGACCGCCGTTCTCTATGGCAACAATACCGGCCAGCTCTCTTTTTATAACGACGGCAGCGCACCCGATGACCTCAGAAAAATCGCCGTCAATGTTGTTAAGGGAAGTGACGGGATCTTCAACGAAGGTGATTATATGCTCTTTTATGCAGAGGGCACCCACAGGTGGAAATACCAGAGAGCAACCGGGAATTACGGGTTTCTGAGGCACTGTTACTCCGACACTGCATGGTACTTCCTGACTTCGGAACCGGCCGGGCCCCTGCAGGTGATGGCTGAGGCAGCGCCATCACAGCTGCCTAACCGTCTCTCCGTGGCCACCGATGTCACACTGAGGCATGAACGGGAAGAGATCAACCTGATCCGTTCCGGAAGGGAGTGGTACCAGCAGGTGGTACCGGGCATTCAGAATAATGTCAGTGCAGGTTTAACTGATCTGATCCAGACAGAAAAGATCAGGTATGCCATCAGGGTCCTGGGCCGGTCAGACACACCTGTCGCGTTCACCCTCAGGCAGGGATCCGAGGAGCTGAAGACAATGAGTGTCGCACCGGTAAACATGACCGATCTCAACGGTGTATATGCATCCATCTCGGAGGCAACTGACTCGTGCCTGCCTGCTACGGCTGCCCCGGTCTTCAGCCTCTCCTTCTCAGCCAACGGTAATCCAGCGGCAACAGGATACATCGACTATGTTGATTTCTTTGCACGGGCAAGGCTGGTTTACCGCGACAGGCAGCTCTTTATCAGTGACAGCCGGTCGGCAGGCGAATCAGCTGTTACGCGGTTTTCGATCGAAGGACCCTCCTCACTGATTGTCTGGGACGTAACCGACCCTTATGCCCCCAGGGAGATACAGACCTCATCTTCATCAGGAAATACCATTTTCACCGTGGCAACGGATTCTCTCAGGAAGTTCGTGGCATTTGCCGTTAATCATGCCAGGCAGCCTGTGAAAACGGTGACGGTCGTGCCAAACCAGGACCTTCATTCGATTGCTCCAGCTGACATGGTCATTGTCACCCATCCGCTGTTTGACGATTATGCCCGGCAGCTTGCCGGTCTCCACCTTGATGACGACGGCACCACTTCAATCATTGTGACGCCGGAACAGATCTACAACGAGTTCTCAGGAGGAATACCCGACGCTGCCGCCATCAGGAATTTCGTAAAGATGGTCCGTGACAGGGGCAAAACGGGCGGCACCTCCCTGAAGTATCTTCTGCTCTTCGGTGACGGCTCATATGAGAACAAGACCCCGCCGCCCCTGAACAGCTCTTTCATACCTACATGGCAGTCTGTCAATTCCCATGTTGGAGTGCTCTCCTTCACCTCTGATGATTTTTACGGCCTTCTCGACGATGGCGAAGGTGAGGCAGACGGTTACCTGGACATTGGCATCGGGAGACTGCCGGCCGCGGACACGGCTTCGGCAGGCATTATGCTGCGAAAGATAAAATCTTACCTCCGGTCCTCAGGCATGGGATCATGGAGGAATGTTCTCTGCCTTGTTGCTGATGATGAAGATTCCAACCTCCATATGCTTGATGCCGAAGGGTTGTCGGCAGCTGCGGCGAATGCGGCCCCTCCTCTTACGACGCAGAAGATCTATCTCGATGCCTACCGACAGGTAACTTCGGTGACGGGCGACTCATATCCCGATGCCGTCACGGCGATTGACAACCGCATGGCAGCCGGGTGCCTGATCATGAACTACGTGGGACATGGCAATGAGTCAGGTCTGGCCCATGAGAGAGTCATACGGACCGACAACATCAACTCATGGAAGAACAAAGAGATGCTTCCTCTTTTCATTACGGCTACCTGCGAGTTTTCAAGGTTTGATGACGTCGATATGAACCAGGCAACGGGAGCGATATCCGCCAGGACCTCCGCGGGAGAGATGGTTCTTCTTAATCCTGACGGCGGCGGCATTGCACTCATGAGTACCACGAGGGTTGTCTATTCGGCCCCCAATTACACACTCAACCGCAAAATATATGATTATGCCTTCAGAACCGCCCCTGACGGCCGTTCAATGAGGCTTGGAGACATCATAAGGCTGGCCAAGGTCAGCTCCGGACCGGGAATGAACAAGAGGAACTTCCTGCTGCTGGGTGATCCCGCGCTGCGGCTGGCCTGGCCGGTGGAGGGCAAAGTGGTTACCGACAGCATCAACGGCGTATCAGTCGACTTTGCCACTGACACACTTAAAGCGTTGTCACTGATAACTATAAGCGGCCATCTGGAGGATAACGATGGCAACATTCTGAGCAATTTCAACGGTACGGTGGAGCCAGCAGTGTTTGATAAGGCAAGCAGTGTAAGCACCCTGGCCAACGATGGAGGGTCACCCATGACCTACCCCGTCTCCGGCAACGTGATCTTCAGGGGAACCACAGCTGTTACAGGTGGCAGGTTCAGCTTTTCCTTCATTGTACCGATGGATATCAACTACTCTTTCGGCAAGGGGGCCATCAGTTACTATGCGCAGGACGGGACGACGGACATAAACGGCAGCTTCAGCGAGATCATCGTGGGTGGTTTTTCTGAAACCGGCGTGGATGATACGGAAGGTCCTGTCATCAGGCTTTTCATGAATGACACACTCTTCAGGGACGGAGGGGTAACTGACACCTCCCCCACTCTTCTGGCGCTCATCAGCGATGAATCAGGCATCAATACGACAGGTACCGGCATCGGGCATGACATCATCGCATGGATCGATGATGACATGTCAGGGGCAGTGATACTTAACAGCCTCTTCATAGCAGACATCGGAAAGCACACCTCAGGAAGCCTTGCCTACCCCCTTGTCATTGCCGGGAAAGGGGAACATACCGTCTCCCTGAGGGCCTGGGACAACCTGAACAACCCCACTGTGGAGACGCTCAGATTCGTGGTTGATGCCAGCGGCACTTTCAGGCTGACGAACCTGCTGGCATTTCCCAATCCCGCTGCTGACGGCACAAAATTTACAGCCGAGCACAACAGTCCTGATACTCAGATGGATGTGACCATTACCATTTTCAGCGCTGACGGCAGGGCCGTGAAGGTTATAAGGGAACAGGTAAACAGTACCGGTTATGCCCTCCCCGACATATTCTGGGACGGCTGTGACTCCAACGGAGGCAGAGTTGCACGGGGCTTATACCTGTGGCGCATCGAGGCGGTAACGGATGACGGTGCAAAGAGCTCAGCCACAGGGCGTATCATCATTTTGTAACACAACACAATAACTCGACCTTTTTTTTGTTTTATATTTGCACAAATCTTGAATCTGAATAGTTATGAAAAATAAGGCGCTGATCGTTGGCAGCATATTTCTATTGTTTACTTTCATTATACCCGTTGGGGCTCAGGAGGATCAGGAATACAATGTCATCCAGACTGCCGTGCCGTTTCTTACCATAGCGCCTGATTCACGTGCAGGAGCCATTGGTGACGCCGGCGTTGCCACGTCTGCGGATCTCTACAGCATGCACTGGAACCCTTCAAAGTTTGCATTCATTGACGGCAACGGAGGATTCGCAATGTCATATTCACCCTGGCTCAGGTCACTTGTGCCGGATATAAACCTTGCCTTGCTGGCGGGCTACTACAGGATAGACAGCAGGCAGGTGCTCTCCTCAAGCCTGATGTATTCATCACTTGGAGAGATACAGTTCACAGATGATTACGGCAACTACCAGCGCGACTATAACCCCAATGAGTTTTCAATAGACGTCGCATACTCCCGCCTTTTCTCAGAACACTGGTCCGGAGGCGTGGCCCTGAGATTCATCTATTCCAACATTACCGGAGGCATGACTGTAGGCACCACCGAAACCAAAGCCGGTATTGCTTTCGCAGCAGACGCCTCTGCGTTTTATACAAAACCTTTGGATCTCGGCTCGAAAAAAGGCAATATTGCCGCCGGTTTCAACTTCTCGAACATAGGCTCCAAGATGAGCTACACGACCGACGTCGACCCCGATTTTATTCCCATGAACATGCGTCTGGGAACCACCTTTTCCATTCAGCTCGACAGGTATAACCTGATTGCCTTCACATTAGATCTGAACAAGCTGCTTGTGCCCACTCCTCCTATTTATGCCGAGGATGGTGTAACAATCATTGCAGGCAAGGACCCGAACGTATCCGTACCGGTTGCAATTTTCCAGTCGTTCTATGACGCCCCGGGAGGATTCAGCGAGGAGATGAAGGAGTTCACCGAGTCGATCGGCATCGAGTACTGGTACAACCAGCAGTTTGCGTTGAGGACCGGTTATTTCAATGAGGCTGAGATGAAGGGGAACAAGAAGTACTTTACGGTTGGCGCCGGATTCAGGTTAAGTGTTTTCTCTCTCGATTTCTCATACCTTATCCCGGTAACCCAGAACAATCCGCTTGCTGGCACACTGAGATTCTCACTTGGCTTTGAGTTCGACTCGCTCCGCAGTCTCAGCCAGAAGTAAAAAATCATATGACGCTGCATCACAGGATAGGACAGGGCATAGACTTCCATCGCCTTGAGGAGGGTCGTGAGCTCTGGCTCGGCGGAGTGCACATCAGCTCACCCAAGGGATGCGTGGCACACTCTGACGGAGACGTCCTCATCCATGCCATCTGTGATGCACTGCTGGGTGCTGCAGGACTGAGTGATATCGGGACGCACTTTCCTGACACATCCGATGAATATAAGGACATTGACAGCAAGGTGCTTCTTAAGCGCACCGTGGAGATGGTCACGGGGAAGGGTTACCGGATAGTGAACATCGACAGTACCGTCTGCCTGGAGCTACCTAAACTGGCACCATACATGACGGCCATGCGCACCACCATGGCAGCCATTGCGAATATTTCTCCAGATGCAGTCTCGGTCAAGGCTACAACCACTGAAAAGATGGGTTTCACCGGCCGCGGCGAGGGAATCGTGGCGATGGCCGTATGCCTCATCGCCGACCTGATTCCGGGGAATGTCTGAAAAATTTGCGATTTAAAATTTTCGATTGTCGATTCCCTCCTGATTCGCAAATCGCAAATCGCAAATCGCAAATTCCTCTATTGCCTGAGTCGACTGCCGACTTAACTGAATATCGAATCAATCAGATTATCATCAGCCTGCGACGGCAGTGTGACCACCAGTCCCGGTGTGCGTTCCATCTCACGTTTGATGGCTGATAGCGCTCCGCTGTTCCTCGCCCAGCTCCGGCGGGCTATGCCGTTATTGACATCCCAGAAGAGCATTGACCTGAGCCGCCCAGATGCTTCCGGTGTGCCGTCGAGCACCATGCCGAAGCCGCCGTTGATCACCTCGCCCCAGCCCACACCGCCTCCGTTATGGATTGAGACCCATGTGGCGCCCCGGAAGGCGTCTCCAATGACATTCTGAACTGCCATGTCGGCCGTGAATCGCGAACCGTCATAGATGTTTGATGTCTCCCTGAAGGGGGAGTCGGTGCCTGACACGTCATGATGATCGCGGCCGATGACCACCGGTCCGCTTATGTCGCCGCCGGCAATGGCATCGTTGAAGGCCTCCGCTATCATCGCCCTGCCGCGGGCATCGGCATAGAGTATGCGTGCCTGCGAACCCACCACCAGCCTGTTGCGCGCTGCCTCACGAATCCAGTGGACATTATCCGACATCTGCTGGCGTATGTCATCCGGTGAATCCTTCATCAGCCGTTCAAGGGTCGCTGCAGCGATGGCATCCGTTCTTGCAAGGTCGGCAGGGTCACCCGAGCAGCATACCCACCTGAAGGGGCCGAAGCCGTAGTCGAAGCAGAGGGGGCCCATGATATCTTCAACATAGGAAGGGTAACGGAAACCTCCCTTACCATCTGATATATCCGCCCCGGCGCGCGAAGCCTCAAGCAGAAATGCATTGCCGTAATCGAAGAAATATGTCCCGTGCGCGGTATGGAGGTTAATGGCATCCACCTGGCGGCGCAGCGAAGACTGCACCATCATGCGGAACTTTTCCGGATCGTCGGCCATAAGGCTGTTGGCTTCGTCGAAGGTGATGCCTGACGGATAGTAGCCGCCGGCCCACGGGTTGTGCAGCGAGGTCTGGTCAGACCCCAGGTCGGCCCATAGCCCCTCCTCTGCGAACCTCTCCCACAGGTCGACAATATTGCCGTGGTATGCCAGCGAGACCGCCTCGCCGTCGGCACAGGCCCTTTGCACCCTGTCAGCCAGCACGGTGAGGTCTTCATGAACCTCATCAACCCACCCCTGTGAATAACGTGTGGTGATGGCCCTGGGATTGACCTCCGCAACCACGGAGACGACACCCGCTATGTTGCCCGCCTTGGGCTGGGCCCCTGACATTCCTCCCAGACCCGATGAAATAAAGAGCCTGCTTTTCCTGGAGCTGTCATCTGACGGCCGGAGGCGGCGCAAGGCGTTGAGAAGGGTGATGGTGGTGCCGTGCACTATGCCCTGCGGCCCTATGTACATGTATGAGCCTGCCGTCATCTGCCCGTACTGGGAAACCCCGAGGGCATTGAATCTCTCCCAGTCGTCCTGTGACGAGTAGTTGGGTATAACCATGCCGTTGGTAACGACAACGCGCGGGGCCTCCCTGTGTGAGGGGAAGAGGCCGAGCGGATGGCCTGAATAGACAACCAGTGTCTGCTCATCAGTCATCTCCGACAGGTATTTCATTGTGAGCCGGTACTGTGCCCAGTTCTGGAAGACGGCGCCATTGCCTCCGTAGGTTATCAGTTCATGAGGGTGCTGGGCCACGGCAGGATCAAGATTGTTGGTGATCATGAGCATAATGGCGGCTGCCTGCACTGACCTGTGAGGATACTCGCTTATTGGCCTGGCCTTCATCTCGTACGACGGCCGGTAACGATACATGTAGATGCGGCCACGGTCGCGCAGCTCGGCTGCAAACTCCGGGGCAAGCACACCGTGCAGCTGAGGCGGGAAATATCTCAGTGCATTGCGCAGGGCGAGCTTCTTCTCTTCAGTGGTGAGCAGATCACGCCTGCGCGGTGCATGGTTGACAGAATTGTCGTATGGCTTTGGTTCGGGAAGGCGATCGGGTATGCCTTCACATATTTGTGATCTGAAATCATTCATGATATGCCTTGTAAATCAACAGAACAAAGATAATAAAACGACAAGAGACGTTGCATGCAACGTCTCTGTATACGGACACATAACAGTATGTCGTGGCTTATTGTTCGTTTACGATCTCGTCATCAACGAGGATGCGTCCGCAGTATTCGCAGACGATGATCTTCTTCCTCGACCTGATGTCGAGCTGGCGCTGCGGGGGTATCTGGTTGAAACAGCCGCCGCATGCATCCCTCTGAACAGACACCACTGCCAGCCCGTTGCGGGCATTGGAGCGAATGCGCTTGTAAGCCGTCAGGAGCCTCTCCTCAATCTTCTTCTGCAGCTCCGCCGATTTCATGTCAAGCTGCTCCTCTTCCTTCTGGGTGTCACGTGTGATATCATCCAGTTCCGACTTCTTGCCATCGAGGTCGCGCTGCCTCTCGTCAAGGGCTGCCTGCGCCACCGCCATCACCTCTTTCTTCTCTGCCACCTGTACGGTGAATTCGCGGATCTTCTTGCTGCACAGCTCCATCTCCAGTGTCTGAAACTCTATCTCCTTGGAGAGGGAGTCATATTCGCGGTTATTGCGGACATTGTTCTGCTGCTCCTCATATTTCTTAATGAGAGCCGTTGAGTTGGTGATCTCGTTATTCTTTCCCAGGATGGACTTCTCGAGCTCGGCGATCTCGTTTTTGAGGTTCCCTATCCTCGTCTCGAGTCCTGCCACATCGTCTTCCAGGTCCTGCACCTCAAGCGGCAGCTCGCCCCTGAGAGTACGGATCTTATCTATTTCTGAATCAACAAGCTGCAGTGAATAGAGCGCTCTGAGTTTCTCCTCTATCGTAAGTTCAGTTTCAGCTGTTTTGGTCTGCTTTATCATATTGCAATTTGATTTTTAAGGTATGCCTGAATCCCTGTGCTGGTTATACTTTATCTGTAAGTTTTTGTGTCTGCATTAAATGCGGGGCTCATATTACTGAAAGTATTTTACCGGATTCGTTTTTACTTCGGAAAACCGGAGTGCAAAGTTAGGAAATTTTTTCTGAATCAGGTCGTGCAGAATCTCCAAAGAAAATTTTTCACTCTCATAATGTCCGGCATCAGCTATCAGCATGTGTTGAGGAGCCTCGGCGAAGGCGTGGTATTTGATGTCGCCGGTGATAAAGGCATCGGCGCCGGCGCGGGCGGCAGCGGGGATAAATCCGGAGCCTGACCCTCCGCACAGGGCCACCGTGGTCAGGGGGCGTGAGGGGTCGCCGCTGTATCGTATGCAGGGTATGCCTGTCAGCAGCTTCAGCCTTGCGAGCAGCTCACTGCCGGTCAGCGGGGCGGGCAGGGTGCCGATGGCGCCCGCGCCGGCGCCGTGATACTCGTTCTCCAGTGCTATTATATCATAGGCCACCTCCTCATAGGGGTGTGCCGCCAGCAAAGCCCTGACACACGCTCCGGCCAGGTGTGACGGCATGACTGCCTCTATCCTTACCTCAGGCTCGGTATGATCTTCTCCTGCGCGTCCTGCAAAGGGATCAGCACCCTCACCGGCCCGGTATGTTCCCTCTCCCTTCACATTGAAGCTGCAACGGTCATAGTTCCCTATGTGTCCGGCGCCGGCGCCAAAGAGAGCATCCCTCACCCTGCCGGCATGACTCTCCGGCACAAAGGTCACGAGCTTGGAGAGCTTGCCGCTGAGGGGCACCAGCACCCTGATCCTTTCCAGTCCCAGCTTTTCAGCAAGGATATGACTCACCCCGTGCCGGATGTTGTCAAAGCTGGTATGAGCCGAGTAGACGGCGACGTCGTTCCTGAGGGCAGCAGCCACGCTTCGCTCAGCATCGCTTCCGTACACCAGTCGTTTCAGAGGCGTAAAGATGAGGGGATGATGCGATACCACCAGGTTGCAGCCCAGGCTGAGAGCCTCTTCCATGACAGCAGGAGTCACATCAAGCGAAAGCAGAACGGAATCAATTTCCGCGGAGGGGTCTCCGGCCTGCAGTCCGCTGTTGTCATAATGCTCCTGAAATGCGGGGGGTATCAGCCCTTCGAGCCAAGAAACAAATTCTCCGAGGGTAACCGCCATATAATCAATTAATTTCGTCCCTGATATCAACAAGCATGGCTCTTATGTTCCGGAGCGCGTCAGCAATCTCCAGCCGGTAATCGGTCTCCTCACGGTTGTTCTTCAGGTATTTCTTCGCACCCTCCAGGGTCATGCCCCTCTCCCTCAGCAGGTGATGGATGAGCTTCAGGTTTTTTATGTCCTCCTCCATAAAGAGCCGGTTGCCCTTGTTGTTCTTCTTGGGCCGTAGCACGTCAAACTCCTTCTCCCAGAAACGAATTGTAGAGACAGGTTCGGAAAACATTTCGGAGACCTCTCCGATCTGGTAATAGAGCTTTTCTACTTTCTTTTCCCTGTACGGCATGGTGCGCTAAATGAATCAGTCGAAGGTCTGTCCGCTCTTGCTTGCAATCTCGAGCATCCGGTCGTATTCTTCAGGGGTGAGATCGTTAAAATAGTATAATGCCGGATCGACCTGCCTGCCGTTCACCAATACCTCATAGTGCAGGTGCGGGGCCGTAGAGAGGCCTGTGCTGCCTACAAACCCAATAACATCACCGCGTTTGACCTTCTGCCCTTCCCTGACATTGAAGTGGTCAAGATGACCGTAAACCGTCTCGTAACCGAATCCATGATCAATGACTATATGGTTACCCAGTTCACGGCGTGCTGATTTGACGGTTTCAATCACCCCGTTGCCCGTAGCATAGACCTCTGTTCCTGTCGGCGCTGTGAAGTCCATGCCTGAATGGAACTTTGATATCTTGTAGATGGGATGAATGCGGTATCCGAAGCCCGAGGCGGTGCGCTTCAGGTCCTTGTTTGAGAGGGGCTGAATAGCCGGTATGCTGCTCAGCATCTCCTCCTTCTCGGAGGCATATGCTATAAGCTCATCGAACGACTCCGACTGCACGTATATTCTCTTTCTGATTTTGTCAAGCCGCGCCGCGGTCTCAATCACCAGCTCCGAGTTTGAGAATCCCTCAAACTCAGTATACCTGTTCACGCCACCGATACCGCCTTCACGGTATGACGATGGCACAGGCTCAGTCTCAAAGATGGTCCTGTAGAGATTATCATCCGTCTCCTGGAGGTGACCGAGCACCTTCTCGACATTATCCATCTCCCGGTTCATGAGTTCATACTGCAGTGTGAGCTGCTCTATCTCCCTCTTAAGCGCCTTCTCCTGTGGAGAATCAAATACAAACGCAAAAATAAACCCGTAAATGCCTGCGAGGAAGAGTGATGCGACGAAATAACCGAAGAGACGCAAAAAGGTCTGTCTGATCCCCAGCCTTATCCTGTCAAAGCTGAGAGTTTCATGATTAAACTTGTACTTTGTCTTTGGCATCTGCTATGATGGCATACTGAATGCCCTGCAAACTTAAGCAATATTAGCTTAAATACAAAAAAGCCTTTTCAGACTTATGCACAAATTTTCCGCAGAACTCAGGGTTTGGAAAGGAAGTCGAGCATCATGAAATACTCATCTTCCGTCAGGTTGTCTTCGAAATACCAGAGAGGGTTCACGTGTGCTCCAAAAAGGTCGATCTGGTAGTGCAGGTGCGGTCCGGATGATATACCCGTGTTCCCCGAGAGCCCGATGAAATCACCACGGGTGACCTTCTGTCCTCTCCGTACACGGTACTCGCTCAGATGACCGTAGATGGTCCTGTAGCCGTAACCATGATCGATCACGACCTTGATTCCGAAGCCGTCATTATCATTCCCCGCATAATATACGACCCCGGCGCCGGTGGCATATACCTCCGTGCCAATCGGGCATCGGAAATCCTGGCCGAAATGCCAGCGTGGCGAGCCAAGCACAGGGTGCCTCTCACGAAACTTCATGCCGTCACCAAGCAGCATGCTGACATTGACAGGCCTTATGTAAGGCAGGTGCGCCCACATCTCCTTCCAGTCCGCAGCCTTATCGGTCAGCTCGGTAAGTGAGTTGTACTGTATGTTGGTCTGGGTCTTGAGGTCATCAAACTTCGATCTCAGTGCCACCATCATGTCACTGTTCATGTAGCCGGTCAGGTCGCCGAACCTGAAAGTACCTCCGGAACCGCCTTCAGAAATGTTTTCCGGGATGAGGGGAAGATCGAGAACTGCCCGATATGAGCTGTTGTCGGAAGACCGCAGGTCGGCAATTACTTCTGAAGAATAGTCTATTTTTCTTTCAAGGAGTGAATATTTGAGCTTCATTTCATCAACCTTCTGTGCCAGCAGCTCCTCTTTCGGAGAGCCGAAAAGACGGTGAAAGATAAAGGCATAAAAGACTGTCATTAAGATAGAAAGGACAAACCACACCGAGAAGCGTATGAGCTTCTCACTCGTGTTCCGCCTGTGCCTCAGAAACTGCAGGTTGGCTGCATCAAAAACGTAATTCTTCCTTTTCAGCATCAACAGGTCAATGTATTGCCACTATTTTGGACAGCTATCTGACAAACGTAAAATATTTAAATTAATTTTACAAACCCGTAAAATAATGAAAATCCAAGCGGGTTGCGGAGTTACGATGAAGGCAAAAGAAGTAAGAGAGGAATTCCTCAGTTTTTTCAGGTCGAAGGAGCATAAGATAGTACCATCCGCGCCGATGGTCATAAAGAATGATCCTACGCTGATGTTCACCAATGCCGGGATGAACCAGTTCAAGGACATCTTTCTTGGCAACCAGCCGGCAACATATAAAAGGATAGCCAATTCCCAGAAGTGCCTGCGCGTGTCGGGTAAGCACAACGATCTTGAGGAGGTGGGGCTAGACACCTATCATCACACGATGTTCGAGATGCTTGGCAACTGGTCATTCGGTGATTATTTCAAGAAGGAGGCCATAGAGTGGGCATGGGAATTCCTCACAGGACGACTGGGCATCCCGCAGGAGAGGATCTACGCAACCGTCTTTGAAGGAGACTCTGAAGAGGATGTGCCGCGCGATGATGAAGCGGCAGATTACTGGAAAAGCTGCTTTGCCTCTCCGGACAACCATATCATCGACGGCTCAAAGAAGGACAACTTCTGGGAGATGGGCGAGACGGGGCCGTGCGGACCCTGTTCAGAGATACACGTCGATATCAGGTCAGACGAAGAGCGGGCCGCCACGCCAGGTCATCTGCTGGTAAACACCGGGCACCCACAGGTCATAGAGATATGGAACCTGGTCTTCATACAGTATAACCGCAGGGCCGGGGGCGAACTGCAACTGCTGCCGGAAAGGCATGTTGACACAGGCATGGGCTTTGAACGGCTCTGCATGGTGATACAGAACAAAAAGTCAAACTATGACACTGATATCTTCCAGCCTCTCATAAGCGAATCCGCCGCTGTGACCGGCAAGCCTTACGGAAGCAGACCGGAGTGGGACATAGCCCACAGGGTCATAGCGGATCATCTTCGCACCGTGGCATTTTCAGTCGCTGACGGACAGCTGCCGTCGAACAACAAGGCCGGTTATGTCATCAGGAGGATACTCCGCCGGGCGGTGAGATATGGCTACACCTCGCTCGAAATGACCGAACCGTTTATTCATAAGCTTCTTCCGGCCCTGATTGAATCTATGGGCGGTCACTACCCGGAGCTCTCAGCGCAGCAGGAGATCATCACCAGGGTTATCTTCGAAGAGGAACAGGCATTCCTGAAGACGCTCGGCAAAGGGCTTAAGATGATTGAGCGCAGGGTGGAGGCTCTCAGGAAGGAAGGCAAGAGCATCTATCCGGGCAGCGATGCATTTGAACTGTTTGACACATACGGGTTCCCGGTTGACCTCACGCAGCTGATAATGAGGGAGAACAACATGATCCTCGACGAGGAGGCATTCATGCGTGAGCTTAACGCTCAGAAAGAGAGATCAAGGGATGATGCAGCCGTCACTGCCGGTGACTGGGTGGTGATACACGATGTGGAAAACACTCTCTTTACCGGTTACGACCGCACGGAAGATACTGTCAGGATAGCCCGGTACAGAAAGGTAAGCTCCAGGGGAAAAGAGGCCGTTCACCTGGTCTTTGACAGAACACCCTTCTATGCCGAATCGGGAGGTCAGACGGGTGACAAGGGCTATATTGCATCAGGAAATGAGAAGCTGGTGATAAGTGACACTATAAAGGAGAACAACCTTGTCATACATATCGCCGGGAAGGTACCAGCCAATCCGTCGGCATTGTACAAAGCCGTTGTAGACGGTGAGGCACGGCAGGATACCGCCAACAACCACACTGCCACGCACCTGATGCATCATGCCCTCAGGGAGGTGATCGGGAAGCATGTGGAACAGAAGGGATCGCTTGTCACACCCGAAAGACTCAGGTTTGACTTCAGCCACTTCACACAGGTGACGCCTGAGCAGCTCGCCGCCGTGGAGCAGAGGGTCAATGAGATGATAATGAAGAATATCGTTTCAGAGGTGCATGACGATACGCCCATTGAGGAGGCGATGGCCATGGGAGCCATGGCACTCTTTGGCGAGAAATACAGCGAGAAGGTCAGGGTTGTGTCATTCGGAGAGTCAGTTGAGCTCTGCGGAGGCACTCACGTTGAGAGCACCTCCCGCATAGGTATATTCAAGATCACCTCCGAAGCAGCCGTGGCAGCAGGTGTGAGAAGGATTGAGGCAGTGACCGGCAAACGCGCACTTTCATACATCAATGAGAAGCTGAAAACGCTCGGTCAGATTTCCGAGATGCTCCGGAGCACCGGTAACCCCGCTGCAAACATATCAAAGCTGATGAATGAGAACGCCGCACTTAAGAACACCGTCGAAAAAATGAGGGTTGCAGCGGCGGCAGCGGCACGCACCGAACTGACTGCCGGCGCCGTTACCGCAGGCAGCTGCCGCATCTACTCCGGCCTGCTGGAGGAGACTCCTCCCGAAACGCTCAAGAATATCGCGCAGCAGCTCAGGCAGTCAGATGAAGGAAGCATCATCATCATAGGATCTGACAGCGAAGGGAAAGCCTCGCTGGCAGTGGCACTGGGAGATGAGGCTGCCCGCTCGACCCACCTGAATGCCGTGGAGATCATTAAGGAGATAGCTCCGGTGATAAACGGAGGAGGAGGAGGTCATCCCAACATGGCCACTGCCGGAGGCAAGAAACCTGAGGGCCTGCGTGAGGCTGTGGACAAAGCCGTGGCACTGGTAAAAAAGATGCTGTAAATCAGCAATGAATATGTTCAGAATTCCAACTATTGCATCGCCGGTCAGGAAACGATACCTAGGTGCGTTCCTCACCCTTGCGGCGCTGTGTCTGTCGCTGGGATCCTGCTCAGTGCAGCCCTGCTACGAGGATATAGACCCTGTGATGAATACCATTCTGCTTACAAGCGGTACGGGTGAGAGTGCCGAGGCCGATTCGCTCAGAGTCAGAGGCGTCTCTCCCACTGACACTATTGAATTTGTTGACGTAAGGTCCGCATCGTCATTCTCTGTGCCACTGGACCCTTCAAGTGACCAGTCACTGTTTTTCATCACACTTAACGGCATCTCGGATACAGCAGTGATCTTTTATACCCGTTATCCGCATCTTGTCTCCCCTGAATGCGGCTACACATTTGTCAGCAGGATTAGCGGGCTGATGACCACCCACAATATTATTGACACCCTCATGATTGAGAACAACAACGTTAATCTCAATGGCGAAAAGAACCTGCATCTGTTTTATTAGTCTCTTCCTGCTGGCAGGAAGCAGTGCGGTGTCTCAGGATACGGTAACCGTACCACTGCATATCAGAGCGGGCTTTGACCTCTCCGGACCCATCATGCAACTTGTCGGCAGTGATCTCATCAGTTACGGAGTCAATGCCTCCGTCGATATCAACTCAGCCTTCGCGGTCACAGCCGGCATCAGATATTCAACCTATGAAACGTCAGATTACAGCTACGACTTCATGAGTCGCGGTACAAGCATAGTGGCCGGCGCAGACTATAACTTCCTCAAGGCCAACGTCTCAGGAGGCAAGCATTCTGCGGGAATAGGGATGAGGTACGGACTGAGCTTCTACAGCGAAGAGGCCCCGGTTATCAGATACAGCAACGAGTGGGGTGCAGGAGAGTCATCGGTTCCGCTGTCGCAACACACCGGACATTTCCTGGAGATCACGCCGGGTGTGCGCACCGAGATCTTTCCGGGGATGACCATAGGCTGGAACATCTATATGAGAATGCTTATCAGCACAGGGGCCGGAGAGGATCTCAAGCCGGTATGGATGCCCGGTTACGGACCGGGAACCAGGGGAATAACCACGGGAGCCGAATACTATATCTCCATCTCCATACCATACAAAAAGATTAAGGTCGTTATCAAACCCAAACAGAAAGAGTCGGAAGAGGGAGAAGAGGAAGAGGGCGGATCAACCGAAAACAGCAACTTCCCGTCAAACTCAGGCAGCAGGCTTTGAAACCTGCCTGTGGCTGAACAGCAGCAGCCCCATGAATGTCAGGAAACCGTTCACCAGGAGCATCTCGAACCCGAACCGGTAACCATTGAAGAGCTCCTCTGAAAACATACTCAGAAAGTAGCAAATCACCGGTGACATTATTGCGATCCACGGCGTTATCCTGTCGTTTACGCTTCTTTTGGTGAACAGCCCGAAAGTAAAGAGCCCCAGGAGCGGGCCATAGGTATATCCTGCAATCGTAAACAGCTTGTCAATAATCGCCCTGTCGTTCATCTGTCTGAACAGAAGGATACATATAAAAAATATCAAGGCGAACCCGAAGTGCACCGAATATCTGATTTTAGTCTTTTTCCCGTCATCCATCTTCGTCTTTTTCTCCAGCCCCAGGAAATCGATGCTGAAGGAGGTTGTTAGCGAGGTGAGGGCTCCGTCGGCACTGGGAAATGCAGCCGATATGAGCCCGACGAGGAAGACCACTCCGGCTGCCGGACCAAGGTATTTGAAAGCTATTGTCGGGAAGAGGTCGTCTGTCATGGCTACTTTCACTCCCTCGGCAGAAGCATACAGAACCAGGAACGAGCCCAGCACAAGGAACAGGAAAACCACAAAGACATTTATCGTGCTGAAGGTGAACATATTCTTCTGTGCATCCTTAAGACGCCTGATGCTCAGGTTCTTCTGCATCATCTCCTGGTCTAGACCGGTCATTGTAATGGTGATGAACATACCGCTGAAGAACTGCTTGACAAAGTGACGCGGATGATCCCAGTCCGTGATGACAATGCGCGACATGTCGCTGTCGAACACGTCACCCAGAAGGGAAAAAATTGGTGAACCAAGCTCCCTGCTGATATAAACAACCGAGAGTATGACGGCAAGAAGCATGAAGGTGGTCTGAAGGGTATCAGTCCAGATTATCGTCCTGATGCCTCCCTTAAGTGTATATATAATAATCAGTGCTATGAAAATCAACACATTGACCCAGAACGGGACATTCCATGCATCGAAGACAAATATCTGCAGTACGTTAATGACCAGAAACATGCGCAGTGAAGCGCCTATCACCCTTGAGATTATGAAGAACCCGGCCCCGGTCTTATAGGACCAGAATCCGAACCGCTGTTCAAGGTATCCGTATATTGAGGTCAGTTTGAGGCGGTAGTAGAGTGGCAGGAGTATCAGGGCGATGACAACGTAGCCGAAAAAGTAGCCAAAGGCAACCATCATATAGGAGAACTGCGTCTCCCCCACCCATCCCGGCACGGACATAAATGTCACCCCTGAAAGCGAGGCGCCGATCATCCCATAGGCGACAACAAACCAGGGGGAGACCTTGTTGCCGATGTAGAACGACTGGTGGTTTGCCTTCCGTGCCGTAATGAAAGTAACTCCGAACAGCATCAGGGTATAGGCAATGAAGATCAGCAGGATCAGTGTTGGTGTCATGTCTCTGGGAACGTGTCTGCAAGGATAATAAAAAGATCGCAGATAAAAATAATGATCGTGTCACGTTTGCGGGAAATAATGAATTATTTTTGCCGTAAATCCCAAAAATGTCAGCACGTTTCCCGTCAAAACTGCTCGAAGAGGCCGTCAATGAGTTTGCCTCACTACCGGGGATAGGCCGCAAGACCGCCTTCAGGCTGGTGATGCACCTGCTCAGGCGCGACAGCGGCGAAGTGCGCAGGTTCGGCGAGACCATCACCAGGCTGCGGGAAGATGTCTGTTACTGCAGTGTATGCCACGGCATAAGTGACACGGCGGTATGCGAGATATGCAGTGACGCTTCACGCGACAGGTCAGTCATTTGCGTCATTGAGAATGTACAGGATGTGATGGCCGTTGAGAATACCAGGCAGTTCAGGGGATTATACCATGTACTGGGCGGGATAATATCACCCGTTGACGGAGTAGGTCCCTCTGATCTTACCATAAATAAGCTTGAAGAAAAAGTACGGGAGGGTACCATAAAGGAAGTAATCCTCGCCCTCAGCACAACCATGGAGGGAGACACCACTAACTTTTATATTTACAAGCGTCTCTCGGGGTATGATGTCCGGATCACCACCCTCGCACGCGGTGTGGCCATAGGTGATGTGCTGGAGTACACCGATGAGATCACCCTCGGCCAGTCAATCATCAACCGCCGGCTCTTCTCACTTCATTAGCAGTATTGCGGCTGCCCGTTTGCAGCTCCGTCGCAGAAACCCGTTTCCTGCCGCGCAGCGGCGAGATGTTTTCAGCCCCGCAGCGGCGACATGTTTCCAGCCCCGTGGCGGCGGACCCTTTGCATTTAAACTCCAAAAACACCCCTGTCATTTTTTTATTCTGAAAATCTTGCTTATTTTGATAAAAATCAAGAGCTGATGACAGAGACATTTGACAGGTTCTTTTCAGATGCATCGCATCTGATGAAGAAATCGGCAATACGCGAGATACTTAAGCTTACACAGAGGCCTGACATGATCTCCTTTGCCGGAGGACTTCCCTCTCCGGACTCCTTTCCCATAGAAGACATAAAAAAGATCACTTCGGAGATGCTGGATGAGGAAGGCAAGGTTGCTCTCCAGTACGGTACCACCGAGGGTGATTTAAAGCTCCGTACACTTCTTGCCGAACGGCACAAAAAAGATGGCCTCGACCTGTCGCCAAACAGTATTATCATTACCACAGGCTCACAGCAGGCGCTTGATCTGTGCGGGAAGATCTTCATTAACCGCGGTGATGTTGTACTCTGCGGATTACCCTCCTACCTGGGTGGCCTCAATGCCTTTTCCAATTACGGCGCCAGGCTGAAGGGCATCCCCCTCGACGATAATGGCATGCGGCCTGACCTCCTTGAGAAGACGATAATAAACCTGAAGAATGAGGGCAGCATTATCAAGTTTATCTACATAATACCTGATTTTCAAAATCCTACGGGCGTCACTCTCCCCCGTGCGCGTCGCCTCGAGATCATTCGCATAGCCGTGCGTCATGACCTTATCATCGTTGAGGACAGTCCATACCGCGACGTCCGGTTCGAGGGCACCCCCGAGCCTCTTATGTCATCTCTTGACACCAGCGGCAGGGTTTTGACTCTTAACACCTTCTCCAAGATCCTTGCCCCCGGGTTCAGGCTGGCATGGGTAACAGGCCATCCGGCGATCATTGACAAGCTTGTGACGGCAAAACAGGCTGCCGACCTGTGCACACCCCCGTTTGTGCAGAAGATAACGGCGCGGTACATTGAGAAAGGACTGCTTGATGTGAACCTGAAAAAGACCATTGACATGTACCGTGAGAGGCGCGACTACATGCTTAAATGCTTCCGGGAACAGATGCCTGAGGGAGTTAAATGGACCGAACCCTCCGGCGGTCTCTTCCTCTTCGTCACCCTGCCCCCTTCGATGGATGCCGCGAGGCTTCTGGAGAGAGCGCTACAGAAGAATGTAGCGTTCGTCTGCGGCTCTGTCTTCTATTGCAACAATGAGGGTCATAACACCATGCGTATAAACTTCTCCTACTGCGGGAAGGAGGATACATGCGAAGGTGTACGCAGACTGGCCGAAGCAATAAGGGAGGAGAGCGCTTCCTGAAAGTGATGGAACTGTCGGTGATAATCGTTTCCTGGAATGTCCGCGATTACCTCAGGCAGGCACTCATCTCAGTCATCGCCGCGGCTGAAGGAATAAGTCACGAGATAACGGTCATCGACAATAATTCACGTGACGGTTCGCCGGAAATGGTGGAGAAGGAGTTCTCCCGGGTCAGGCTCATTGCCTCCGGAATCAACGAAGGGTTTTCTGCTGCCTGCAACAAGGGCATCAGAGCCTCCTCCGGCGATTACCTCCTGATCCTCAATCCTGACACTGTCGTCAGTCGTGATGCCCTGGGCAGGGCACTCGCCTTTATGCGCAGCCACCCTGACGCAGGGGCTGCAGGTGCAAGAATGACTGACGGCACCGGCAGATTCCTGCCTGAATCAAAAAGGGGCTTTCCCTCCCCTCTCACGTCGCTCTTCAGATTCACAGGCCTGGGCAGGCTATTCCCCCGGTCATCATTGTTCAATGCCTACTACCTCGGAGGAATGCCTGATGACGAAATATGCCGGGCAGACATCCTCACAGGTGCATTCATGATGATCCGGAGGGAGGCTCTTGACAAAGCCGGCCTCTTTGACACCGCCTACTTCATGTACGGTGAAGATATTGACCTGAGCTGGAGGATAAGAAAGGCAGGTTACTGCAACTACTACCTGCCTGACGTTCAGATAATCCATTACAAGGGAAGAAGCACCATGACCGACAGGGTGGGCTCCCTGAGACACTTTTACGGGGCCATGAAGATCTTTGCCGTCAGGCACCTGCACCGGGGCTGGCACCTTCCCGTAAAAGCCTCTGTGACACTTCTTGAAACCTTAGCGCTGTTGCAGTTCCGCCTCGGACAGTTGATTAAAAAGTGACCACTGTTGTTAAAAAGGAACTGACCACCTGTCATCTTGTAACAATATTTCACTTATATTAGTCTCTTTAAGTAACTAACCACCTAGATGAGAAGGGCTAAATATATCCTGAGTTTTATTATTGTGATGTACGCCGTCTCTCTTGCAGGTCAGTCAAGAAGTGAACTACGTGAGATGTTCATCTCCGCCGAAGGTGACCTTCTTTTTGAAGACTATGCCGAGGCTCTTCCTAAATACCTTAGCCTGTTGCAGATATACCCTGAGAACTACAATTTCTATTTCAGGATCGGTCAGTGTTACCTGAACACCCCTGGTGAAAAGGACAAAGCCATCGCCTACCTGGAGACGGCCGTTCAGAATATAAACCCCAGCTACCGTCGCGGTAAGTTTCAGGAGACAGGCGCACCCTATGATGCACTTTACTTTCTGGCAAATGCCTACCGGATAGTCAATGACTTTGACAAGGCTCTCGGGGCCTATGAACTGTTTCTTGAGGATGTCGACACCGAAATGTATGACACCGCCCTTGTCCGGTTCCAGATGCAGACCTGCCATAATGCCCGGCAGATGATGCGCAAACCTGTATATGTCGTTGACAGGAACCTCGGCAACACAATCAATGACCGGTTTTCCGAATTCAATGCGGTGATCTCCCCCGACGAAAAGACACTTCTTTTCACACGTGAGCTTCAGTTCTATGATGCCATCTTCTGGTCAACGAAGGTGAACGGCATCTGGTCTGAACCGGTGAACCTGACACCGCAGCTCGGTATAGACCAGGACTACTACACTTCGTCGATTTCGAATGACGGGCGTACGCTGCTGCTTTACAGGACCGACACCTACGACGGGAACATCTACAGCAGCAGGCTTGAGGGTGACACCTGGGGTAAGGTGGTGAAGCTCAACAACAACATAAACACAAAATACTGGGAATCTCATGCCACGATGACACGCGACGGCAGAAAGATCTATTTCACCAGCAACAGGCGTGAAAGCATGGGCGGACTCGATATCTTCGTTGCAGAACGTGACAGCACGGGCGACTGGGGTCCGGCAGTGAATCTGGGACCGGAAATCAACACCATCTATAACGAGGAGACACCTTTCCTTGCCAATGATGACCGCACTCTCTTCTTCAGCTCCCGCGGTCATTTCAACATCGGGGGGTATGACATCTTCCGTTCTGACCTCGACGCGCAGGGGCGGTGGAGCACACCCGTGAACATCGGGTACCCTGTCAACTCCACCGACGACGATCTCTTTTTCATGCCACTGGGTAAGGGCGACAGGGGATACTACTCCCGGTTTGCCGATGACGGACAGGGAAGAATGGATATCTACAGCTGTGACATCTATTCGGAACTCAATCCCCGTAATTTTTTCGTTACGGGCCGGGCATCGGTAGGCAACCTGCTTACTGAGTTCCCGCAGCCGGTGAAGATCACCGCTGTCAGCAATGCTGATAAAAGTAAGCTGATCACGGCACTCACCAACCCGGTCACGGGACTTTATTCATTCCGGCTGCCGCAGGGAGCCTACAGTTTTATTTATGATTCTGAGGACGCTTTATCACTCACACAAAGCCATGAGATGCCGGTCAGTTATGCGAGTGACACCGTACGGATTGAACCGGTGGAGCTGAGTGCGACCGACTTATTTGCCCGCTTCAGGCTTTTGTCCGATACCCTGCTGAAGGTAAGCTCGTTGGAGCCTGTTGACATTAACATTATCGCGGAGGAGAGGTCAATCCTAAGTGTCGATCTGTCCCCTCCCGACTCTTTGCCTACGGTGGCGCTATTCACTATTACGGATTCCACATTCACCTACACTTTCCTGCCTCAAGAGGGTGAGACCATGGTTAGCTTCCAGCTTACCGACCGTTTCGGGAATGACACCGGGGCAGTGGTCAGGGTAATTCGCAAAGATGCTGCGCCACGGCCCGTCAAGCCACTCTATCGCGAGATCCCCGTGCGACCAGCAGGTGATAAGGCAAAGGCAGAAAGCGGGGAAAAGGCGGTTGCCGCAATCGACAGCTCAGCCTTTGCGGCAGATGCAGGCGGCAATGAGACACTACTGCCGGCAGATGAGACTGAGTCACAGGGAACCTGCTGGCTCTGGTGGATCCTGCTGGCCGTTGCACTGATAATCTTCTTTCTCATATGGAAGAGAAGGAAAAGGGAGAAAAAAGACAATGATCAATAACATAATGAAAATGAAGAGATTTGCGGTTTTGTTGCTCATCCTGACAATAGGTTATACTGCCAGATCACAAGACAACACAAGGTTACAGGAAGCCTTCTATGAGGCGGAGTACTTTCTGATGAGGGGAGACTATTCCGATGCACTTCCCTACTACCAGGGAATCTATGCCGCCATGCCGGATAATGCGAGCATCGCGTTCCGTCTCGGCCTCTGTTATCTCAACATCGAAGGCAGCAAGAACATGGCAATTGAATACCTCGAGAAAGCCTCGAAGCAGGTCACTGCCAAATACCGTGAAGGCTCCCTCAGGCAGACCGAAGCGCCATACGAAGCAATATTCTTTCTCGGAGACGCCTACAGGATAAACTACATGTTTGAGAAAGCCAGGGAGGCATATTCCAGGTACCGTGAGACTCTGCTCCAGTCTGACATTGAGAACCTCATGTTCGTTGACCAGCAGATCGCAACCTGCATTAACGCTCCGGCACTTATGGCCGTACCGGTTAAATTCACCGTGGAAAGCATTGACCATATCATCAATGACGGCAACAACAACTTCTTCCCGGTCTTCTCCGGTGATGGCAAATCGATTGCCTACATGACCTCGATGAAATTCTATGATGCCATAATGTTCTCACGAATGGTCAGGAACGAATGGACTCCTCCCGTCAACATCACCCCGGAACTGCAATCCGACGGCGACCATTACGTCTCTTTTCTGTCAGCCACGGGAGACATGATGCTTCTCTCAAAGGATGACAACCTGAACAGCGACATATGGATGAGCCGCTACGACGGATCAAGGTGGGAACCCGCACAGAAGCTGAAGAAAGAGATCAACACGAAATACTGGGAAGCTCACGGCTTCATCACCGAAGACGGCTCAACAATGATATTCTCAAGTGACAGGCCTGGAGGGTTCGGCGGTCTCGATCTCTATACCTCAAAGCTGGAGAACGATGGCGAATGGAGCAAGCCGGTCAATATGGGGCCTGAGATAAACACACCCTTTAATGATGACCGGCCATTCCTCATCAAGAACGGCACTATCCTGTTCTTTGCTTCACAGGGACATACCAACATGGGCGGATACGATATTTTCCGCAGTGATCTGCAATACAACGGCCTGTGGAGCAAACCGGTCAATATTGGCTATCCTCTGAATAATCCAGACGATAACATTTTCTTCTTCCCCTCCGAGGGAGGCAAGTCAGGTTATATGTCACTGTCAGGCAGGGAGGAGGGAGCCGGCAAAGCTGATATTTACAGGATAAGGTTCAAATAATGCTTTTCAACACACACACAATGCTCCGGAAGATTTAATTTCGCATCAAACAGAGACATGGGAATAAGGGGAATAGTTTTTGTGACCGGGCTGCTTCTGATGGTACCGCTGAGTGCGCAGAAGAAGAGCGAGATAAAGGAGATATGGCTGGAGGCCGAATCTCACTATCTCTATGGCGAATATGAGCTTGCCAACCCGCTCTATCTGATACTCAATGACCTGAGGCCAGACAACGCCAACATCAAATACAAAATCGGCAACTGCTATCTGAATATTTTTGATGAGAAACCCAAAGCCATACCTTTCCTTGAGGAGGCAGTCAGAAATACCAGCTATAACTCCAAAACAGGAAAGCTGAAGGAGAAGAGAGCTCCGCTTGATGCCTATTTCTCACTTGCCAATGCCTACCGGATAACCAACAGGCTTGACAGTGCCCTGAATACCTACCGCTTCTTCAAGCAGCTCATTTCGGAGTCGGCTGAGATGCAGAACCAGGAGTTCGTCAACCAGCAGATACAGGCCTGCAATATCGCCTCCATACAGATGACGACCCCGGTGAATGTTCTAATCCAGCCCCTTAAGGAGTATATCAACCAGGGCTCTGTAAATGACAGACCGGTGGTTAGTTTTGACGGCAGCACCATGGCCTATACCGAACGGCGGGGGCTTGAGAGCGTAGTCTATGTGACTCGCAGGGAGGGTGACACCTGGGGTACCCCGGCAGACATAACCCTTGAGACCTCAATGGGGACCGACTGCCACACAACCTCACTCAACAGTGACGGGACGGAACTCTACCTCTTCAAGAATGACAACTATGACGGCAATTTATATGTTACCAGGTTCATCAACGGCAAGTGGTCTGCCATTGAAAAGCTAAACAAGAACATCAATACCAGGTTCTACGAATCGCATGCTGCCATCTCTTCCGACGGTAAAAAACTCTATTTCACCTCTAACCGTGAAGGCGGACTGGGAGAGCTTGACCTCTGGGTGTCAGAGAAGGACAACACTGACGACTGGGGCATACCGGTAAATCTCGGGAATCTGGTAAACACACCCTACAATGAAGAGACGCCCTTTATATCCGACGACGGCAACACACTCACATTCAGCTCGGAAGGCCATGGTTCAATGGGTGGATACGACATCTTCCTCTCCAGGCTTTCAGCCGGATTGTGGACCAATCCGGTCAATATCGGCTATCCTGTTAGCACAACCGATGACAACATAGGGTTCCAGCCATACATGAACGGCGCCTTTGGGTTCTATTCCATAATGACCGGCTACAAAAAGAAAGATATCACCCTGGTGACATTCAATCCGCCCGTTGATAAGGCAAGAGACACGGTGACCATCAGCTTTGACCCTGCAGATCTGCCCTACCTGACAGATGTTGACACCTCCCTGCTTATCACCAACCTCACGCTCAGAGATGTATCTGACTCTGACGAAGAGATAGACCCGGAGGTGCTGTATTATACGGTACAGGTGATGGCACTCTATAATCCTGTTGACCCTGCTTATTTTGAATTTGCAGAGATTTCGGTATTCTACAACCTGACAGACAGGTTCTACCGTTACACTACCGGCCAGTTTAATACCAAGCGGGCGGCGTACGAGGAACTGGGAAGACTTCTCAGGCTGGGATATCCCAATGATATCTTCGTGAAGAAAGTGTACAGGAATGATTCTGGAAAGTGACGGCATAAGGCTTCGGGCGGTTGAGCCGGAAGACCTGGAACTTCTTTACAAATGGGAAAATGAGGAAGCTGACTGGAAAGGAAGCAACACCCTTGTCCCATACTCCAGGTATACCCTTAAAAGATACATCGCCAGCTCTCACAGGAGTCTCTTCGAGACTTGCCAGCTGAGACTGATGATAGATGTGATGCCGGGCAACAGGACAGTTGGCACCGTAGACCTGTACGACTTTGATCATTTTCACATGAGGGCTGGCGTGGGCATACTGATTGCAGACCCCGGGGAGAGAAAGAAAGGTTACGCCTCTGCTGCCCTGAACTGTATCATCAGGTATGCCTTTGATACCATAAACCTCCATCAGCTCTGGTGTAATATCATTGAAGGTAACAGCGAGAGTATGAGTCTTTTCAGGCATCACGGCTTTGAACTGTGCGCCACAAGAAAAGAGTGGATAAGGATTGGCAAGGGCTTCGAGACCGAATACACGCTCCAGCTTATCAACAAGGCAAAATAGATTGTCGATTGTCGGTTTATCAAAAATCGAAAATAGACAATCGCTAAGACTTTCGACTTTCGACCTTACGGACTTTCGGCTTTAGACTTTTTTTTCGCCAGCATGCCGCATCCGGCTGATATATCAGTTCCTCTTGATCTTCGTACCGAAGCCCCGATACCCGATGTAACAAGGAGATGTTTGAACCTCATCATGGTTGCGGCGTCAGAGCTTTTCTCACTGTCGCCTGCCGCAGGGTGATAAGGGAGAAGATTTACCCTTATACCTGTTCCCGAGAGCAGTCTTTTCAGCTCTTCCAGATGGCTGTCTGAATCATTTTTCCCTTCAATCATGACATAAGCTACTGAAAAGCGCCTTTTGCGGCGGTTGTCGTACTCCTGCATCAGGCTGAGTGTCTCCCTGAACGGCCATATGGCTTCGGCGGGGATCACTCCCAGGCGTTCATCCGGGAATGGCGAATGAAGGCTGAGAGTGATATTGCAGTCTGTTTCGCGGATCAGCCTTTTTACTGAAGGGGTTACTCCTACTGTCGATACGGTCACCCTGCCGCTCCCTGCCGCCAGTCCCCATTCGGCCGTAAGAATAGTGCAAGCCCTGATGACCTCCCCGATGTTGTCACCCGGCTCACCCATACCCATAAGTACAATATTGGTGAAGCCATGAGGCAGGCTTATTACCTGGTTAACTATTTCGCCTGCCGTGAGGTTACCTCCCCAGCCGTTGTGACCTGTGGCGCAGAAACGGCAGCCCATGCGGCAGCCCGACTGTACCGAGATGCAAACCGTCTGGCGTTTTCCATCAGGAAGCCAGACAGTCTCATGCAGAAGCCCGCCGGTGGTTGAATAAAGATATTTGACTGAACCGTCGGCAGATACTTCCGAAGCCATTGGAGAGGATAGCCCTGTGACAAACCCCTCAACAATGGTTTCAAGAACTTTTTTCGGGATGTCATTGATCTCTCCGAATGACTTTATACCCCTCCTGCAGATCCAGTAAAGAAGCCTGCGGGCATATTTTGGATCAATGCCCCTGCCGGCCAGGAGAGCCTGAAGAGCTGCCGGATCCAAGCCTGCGATGGGTATGCGGTCCAATGTTCTTTCCACGGCGGCAAAGATATTAAATTCCCACTTTCAAACTTTTTTTCCCATCTTTATGAGGTAATCAGGGTTCTCCCTGTTTACCTGTTCATAAAACTGATGGGAGCACAAACGGGAAAAAAACGGTTCGGTACGGCACCAGTCTATTTCACTGCTGTCTCAACGATCCTGGGAGCCATTCTCTTTCTGCGCTTTGGTTTTTCGGTAGGCACGCTGGGATTCTGGGGTACCATGCTGATAATACTTATGGGTCACGCGGTGACCATACCCACGGCACTGGCCATCTCGGAGCTGGCCACCAACAAGCGTGTTGAGGGCGGCGGGGAATATTTCATAATCTCCAGGTCGTTCGGGCTGAACATCGGAGCTACCATTGGAATAGCGCTTTTCCTCTCACAGGCGATAAGCGTTGCCTTCTACATCATCGCCTTTACAGAATCGTTCGAGTTCCTTTTCAACTTCGTCGCTGACCGCTATTCGGTGATAATGCCCCGACAGGTGGTAAGCCTGCCCGTGATGATGGTGCTGGGCCTGCTGATACTGCGCAAGGGCTCCAATACGGGTGTCAAAACCCTCTATGTGGTTGTCGCCATCCTGTTCATCACCCTCCTCCTCTTTTTCCTTGGGAAGCCGGCTGCAGACAGCCTGGCTCCGGGGCAACTGCCGGCACGTGACATACGCAATATGGGCGACTTCTTCATGGTCTTCGCCATTGTCTTTCCGGCTTTCACCGGCATGACAGCAGGCGTGGGCCTTTCCGGCGACCTGCGTAACCCGGCGAAATCGATACCCATAGGCACCATACTTGCCACAGTGACCGGGCTGGTGGTATACGTTTTTGTGGTATACAAGCTGGCCATCTCCGCCTCAGCCGAAGTAATGCTCGAAAACCAGCTGATCATGGGGAAGATAGCCATCGGAGGCGCCTTCATCGTACCGCTTGGGCTGGCAGCTTCCACCATCTCATCCGCACTGGGATCGGTCATGGTGGCGCCGCGGACTCTCCAGGCACTGGCGAATGATACCTCCTTACCTTCAATGAGACTCAACCGATGGCTGGCTTCAGCCAGGAGCAATGACGGGGAGCCGGTGAATGCAACGCTGGTGACGCTGCTGATAGCATTCGTCTTCGTCGCACTGGGCGATGTGAACGCTGTGGCAGAGATAATATCCATGTTCTTCCTGGTGACATACGGATCACTCTGCCTGATTTCGTTCCTGAACCACTTCGGATCCTCGCCCTCCTACAGACCCTCCTTCAAATCAAGGTGGTACTTCTCGCTCACGGGTTTTGTTGTATCAGTGATTGTGATGTTCAGGATCAATACTCTCTATGCGATCACAGCCATAATAGTGATTGTCATAATATATACCTACATAAATCACTATCACAAAAACAGGCAGGGACTCGAATCGCTCTTTGCCAACACCCTGTTCCAGCTCAACAGGAACCTGCAGGTCTTCCTCCAGAAGTCGGAGAGTAAAAAGAAGGATAAGGAATGGAGGCCGGGAGTGATATGCATCTCAAAGGATTCCTTCAAGAGGGAGAGGGCTTTCAAACTCCTCAACTGGCTTTCATACAGCTACGGTTTCAGCACCTACCTGCACAGGATAGACGGGTACTACTCGAAAGCCACAAGCAAGCAGGCGGCAGAGGAGCTTGCTCGCCTTATAGAGATCTATGAGACATCGCATAACCATGTCTATGTCGACACTATCATCTCACCTTCATATACCTCTGCAATAGTCCAGGCTATTCAGGTGCCGGGGATATCCGGGATGGAGAACAATATGGTAGTCTTCGAATATGACAAGGATAATCCCGAGAACCTTGGGGAGATCATTGAAAACATTCGCCTGATCAAGGCCGGCAACTTCGATATATGTCTCCTTGCCTCAGCCACCAAGGATATGACTTACAGCAAGGGCATACATGTATGGATCGACTTCGATGAGCCGGAGAATGCCAGCCTGCTGATACTCCTCAGCTTCATCATCTCCGGTCATCCTGACTGGAAGAAGTCGTTCATCAAGGTCTTCAGCACATGCAAGCCCGGCCAGTATGAGGCTGCGCGGAGGGAGCTCTCGGAGCTGATTATTTCAGGCCGGCTTCCCATAACCGAAAAGAACATTGAGATCATTGAGATTAAAATGGGCAGCTCGGTCAAGAGCCTTATCAATGACAGGTCATCAACCGCCGCCCTTGTCATGACCGGTTTCAGGCCCGAGAGCCTCAGGCATAACGGCGAGGCGGTTCTCAACGGATATGATGAGACAGGTACCATACTCTTCGTGAACTCCCAGTATCAGAAAGAGATCGTATAAAAAAGGCTGTCACCCATGCAGATGACAGCCCTCTCGTATAGCTAACAGTGCCCGGTTCTCAGTTCAGTCCCCTGTTCCTGAGCAGCGGCTCTATCTCCGGCTCACGCCCGCGGAAATTCAGATACATCTGTTCAGCATCCATGGTACCCATTTTCTCAAGGACATTCTTTCTGAAAGAGGTTGCCGTTGCCTGGTCAAAGATCCCCTTCTCCCTGAATGCTTCAAAGGCATCATTGTCAAGAACTGCGGCCCATGTGTAAACATAGTATCCCGCATCATACCCGCTGATCATATGCAGGAAATAGGTGCTGCGGTACCTCGGTTCGATCTCAGGTATCAGCCCTATCTTTTTCATAGCCTCCTTCTCGAATGTCTGCACGTCGATGTTTACGGGCGCCTCAAGTGAGTAATAGGCCATATCGAGCAGTGAAGCAGCCATGATCTCGACATTGTCGAACCCGGTGTTGAAGTAACTGCTGTTGCGAATCTTTTCGATAAGTTCCTGCGGGATCACCTCCCCGGTCTCGTAATGCTTGGCGTACATGGCGAGCACATCCGGATGGGTTGCCCAATGCTCCATTATCTGTGATGGCAGCTCCACTATATCCCATGCCACTGTCGTTCCCGAATAATGGTTATCAGAAAAGAGAGCCTGCAGTCCGTGTCCGAACTCATGGAAAAGGGTGAGTACGTCATCCATGCTCAGAAGTGCCGGTTTGTCGCCCGCGGGCGGGGTAAAGTTGCCCACGATGGTTACGACAGGAGTAATCTCCTTGCCGTCAACCACCTTATGATCACGGTATCCGCCGCACCATGCTCCCTGGCGCTTGCTTTCGCGGGGATAGAAATCCATATAGAGCACTCCCACATGGCTGCCGTCAGCCTCTTTCACCTCGAAGGCCTGCGCATCGGGATGTGGCAGAGGGATGTTTTCAATGCGCGTAAAGGTGATGCCGTAGAGCTTGTTGGATACTGCGAATACACCGTCGCGGGCGTTATCGAGGCTGAAGTAGGGCCTTAACTCCGTATCATCGAGATCATACTTCGCCTTGCGGAGTTTCTCGGCATAGTACCACCAGTCGTGCGGCTCAAGTTTGAAATTGCCTCCTTCGGCATCTATGATCTTCTGCATCTCGTCGCGCTCACGTGTTGCCACCGGAAGTGATCTCTCAAGCAGGTCGTTAAGGAGGTTGAGGACATTGTCAGGCGTCTTGGCCATGCGTGTCTCAAGAACGATGTCTGCGTGGGTGTCATAACCAAGTAGCTTCGCCCTGTCGGCTCTCAGCCTGACGATGTCAGCCATCACCTTGTTATTGTCATATTCATTGCCGTTGTTGCCGCGGTTGAGATAGGCATCATACAGTTTTTTGCGCAGGTCACGGTTCTCAGCATACTGCAGGAACGGCAGCATGCTTGGCTTCTGTGTCGTGAAGACCCATTTGCCCTCCAGGCTGTCGGCTTTTGCAAGCTCTGCAGCATTGGCGATGACACTCTCCGGGAGTCCTTTCAGGTCAGCTTCGTTGTCAATCACCAGCTTGAACCCGTTGGTCTCGGCAAGAACGTTCTGGCTGAACTTAACTGTCAGAACAGACAGCTCCTGGTTAAGCTTCTTCAGCTTCTCCTGGTCTTCACCCTGAAGCAGCGCACCGTTACGCACGAAGCTCTTGTACAGGTTCTCGAGGAGGAAGAGCTCTTCGTCATTAAGCTGTTCAGCAGCCCTGTTCTCATAGACGGTCTTAATTTTATTAAAGAGGGCGGCATTGAGCAGTACCTCATCGCTAAAGGCCGACATTTTCGGAGCTATCTCCATCTGGAGGCTCTCAAGTGTATCATTGGTGTTGGCGCTGGTCTGCGAGTAGAATACATAGGCCACCTTGTTCAGGAGCTGACCGCCCCGGTCATATGGAGCTATCGTATTGGCGAATGTAGGAGTCTCCTCTGAAGAAGCTATCGCAGCCATCTCGGCCCTTGCAAGCGCTATGGCGGAGTCGATGGCAGGAAGATAGTGTTCGTTCTTTATCTGGTCAAACGGAGGAACTCCAAACGGAGTCTTCCATTCGGTAAAAAAGGGATTACCCTGATCCTTTTTTTCTGTTGTGCATGATGTGACTGCAATAAGTGCGGCAGCCACAAGGAAAATGAATTTTTTCATATCTACGGTTTTTATTTTAAAAGGAGGAATTTTGATGAGGGGTCAAAGATAATTTTTTTTGGAACGCGCATGAATGACCTAAGTCAGATACCTATAATGAAATAAGTCATGTCAGCTGCCGGTCGACCAACCTGGACGGGGTTGGAATCCCTTCTGAAAAAATAATTGTTAATAACTTGTTTATGGTTGAAACATTTGTCCATGATCTTGAGTATAACTATCGTTTTCCGTTACTAATTTTACAAAGAGTTTCGGAGTTAACCTGAAAAAGAAAATTGTTGCTTATGATGAGACCTCTACCCGCCAAAACCTTACTGCTTACAATTCTCTTTACAGCCTATACTTTCCAGGCGGCCCTTCCACAAGCAGTACCTCAGGCTAAACCACGTACAATGCCTGACAATCAATTGCTTAATGCAGCCAGGGAAATTACTGTCCCCTCGATGACTGCTGATTCCGGTGCTGCTGCGTTAATATCGGAAAAGGTCTCTCAGGCACGCACAGACAAGAACATTCTTACAGACAATTACAAGGTTTACCCGGTACCGGCCATCAATGAGCTTACCGTATCAGGCATCGAGAATGTTTCTCTGTTTGAGGTATTTGATGTTACGGGAAACAGAATCATTTCGGAAAAGTGTGACGGCATCGAGATCAAAACTTTCAATATCAGCCATCTGGCACGTGGCATCTATTTCATAAGACTCACTACACCACTCGGTGCCGTGATGAAGAGATTTGTCAAGGAATAATCCACCTTAAATCTCACCTTACGAAAAAACCGTCCGGCATTCCGGGCGGTTTTTGTTTAATGACTGCCTGGTAATTGATTTTAAGGAAGCTAAGCCAATATTCATTCCGGATTCAGATTTTTCTTATCCCTGTTGTAGTTCTTAAGGAGCTTACCGAATTGTTTGTCACGCTTTCGTTTTTCTGCCAGGGTTGTCTGGAAGCGCTCCTGCTCTTTTCTTAATTTCAGGTAGTTCTCGTAGGTATTTCTGTCGAGTGTTCCGTTCTCCAGAGCCGCGAGTACTGCGCAACCGGCCTCGCTGATATGGTTGCAGTCGGGGAATCTGCACTCCCTGCCCAGGTCATATATCTCGCCGAAGGTGGCCTTTACCCCCTCCTCAGCATCAGTCATACCAACCTCCTTCATTCCCGGAGTGTCAATGATAATACCGCCATTTTCGAGTATGAAGAGCTCACGGTGTTCGGTCACATGTCTTCCCTTGTTAGTGCTGTGGCTTATTTCACCGGTTCTCAGTCTGTCGCTATGGAGAAGGTTGTTTATCAGAGTCGACTTCCCTACTCCTGATGATCCCATCACGCAACAGGTTTTGCCCTTAGGGATGAAACCAAGAATGCTGTCAACACCATCCCGGGTTGTGTTGCTGAGCAGGACATGTTGGACATGCCTGCCCCTGCTTTCAAGTTCATGCAGTGCAGCCCGGATCTCTTCCCCTGTGACAAGGTCAGTTTTACTGAGCACGAGTACCGGTTCAATGCCGGTCGCAAGGCAGATTGCCAGGTATCTTTCCAGCCTGTTTACGCTGAAATTATTGTTTATGGCCTGAACGATAAATGCCACATCGATGTTCGTGGCAATGATCTGTATTTCACCGGCTTTGCCTACAGCCTGCCTGGAGAGAACAGATTTCCTCGGTATAATTCCGTGGATAAATGCCTGGCCGGAATCGTAAACAGTCATGCTTACCCAGTCGCCCACAGCCGGAAAATCAGAACGTGACGCAGCCGAGAATCTCAGGTTCCCAGTAACTTCAGCATCATATTCAGTTGCACCATCAGAAACAACATACCTTTCGCGGTGTTCCTGGGTCACTCTTCCAACTGTGAATTCCTCAGGAACATGCTTTCTGCACCAGGCATCCAGTTCTGCTGTCATCCCAAGATCAGCGATATTCATGTCAGGATAATTAAGATATTCAGGTTCCTGCTAATGACTTAAACCGTTTAATAATGCTGCATTAAATTCTTTTCAAGATAAGCATTTTGTCATTTCGCTGGCCGGTCCGGTCACAAACATGTAACGCAGCCCCAGTGAGAGGCCCAGCCTCGCTGTAAGGTTCAGCGAATCGCCGGGGTAAGCTCAAACCGGCAGACGGGTGAGTCCCACAGGGTTTCCCTGACGTTCAGCGTCCAGGCCGGATCGAGAGATTTGGCCAGCGCTGTCATAGGATTGATGCAGAACATGGTACAGGGTTGTGATATGCCCTTTTTCCTGGCGATTGCGCACAGCAGGCAACCTGTTCCTTCCGTTACGACGCTCTTTTCCGAAGTGCTTATTTTCCAGTCGATGCACCCGAATACTTCGGAGAATATTGTGAACAGTTGCTCCGGGGTTTCAATTCCCAGTTGAAACAACTGGCCGCGTGCCGCTGCTTCCTGTTCAAAAACCTTCCTGGCAGTCACCTGCTCTCTGATGCCAAATTTCTCATAGTTGGCTGAAGCGTCAGCCAGTGCTCCCGAGTAAAAGAGCTGAAGCAATTTTAATCTCTTTGTTGTTTCCATCACTCAATTTTTTAAGTTTGTCTCTGCAAAGTTGGGACAGCGGGAGGATTGAGTAAATAGTGACCGTTCATCAATTTACCTAATGGATACAGCATCTCTTCTGAAAAGATTCAGTGACATGGTCAACTCGGTGACCATCGATCCGGCTGACATTGACTACTCGCTGCTTGCGGGTCACATAAGGTTACTTGACAAGCTGGCTATGGTTGAAAACAGTTCACTGACTGTATTCGACATGTTCCAGAAGAAATATGTTTTCGTACGAAACCGCTTCAGGGATACCCTGGGGTACGATGAGGAAAAGGCTGCCGAAGAGGGATTTAATTACTTTTTCAGGATCATGCACCCGGATGATGTGCCGATGGTGCTTGACACCACCACCAGGGCGCTGAAGTTCATGCTCGGGGAGCCGCCTGATAAAAGGCAGGATTACAAGACAATCTTTGAGCACCGGCTGAGGGACAAAACAGGCAATTATCTAAGGTTCCTGCAGCAGGAAGCGACACTTGAACTGGACCTGAAGGGCAACCTCTGGCTGATATTGATACTGGTCGATGTCAGTCCGAACCAACAGGATACCAGGAGCTTTCAGCGAAGCATGATAAACATCCGGACAGGCAAAGTATTTCCTTTCGACGAGGGGGAGTCAGGGTCGGAGAGCACCCTGAGCAGAAGAGAGCTGGAGATTCTTGGACTTCTTGACAAGGGACTGCTCAGCAAGGAGATAGCCGACAGGCTGTTCATCAGCGCCAACACTGTCAATAACCACCGGCAGAACATCATAAGGAAGATGGGGCTTTCCAATACTACCGAGGCAATTTCCTACGCCAAGAGGATCGGCATCGTCTGAGCGGGGAGGTGTTACTTTATTTCTTTGTGATCTTTTCGGCTGTCTCAAGGTAGACAGGAAGGGCTGCTGAGCCATACCACCGGTAAAGCTCAACCTCAAATATCCCTGAGGTGACCGTAGGATCTCCCTCAAGTAATTCCCTGGCCTCATCAATGGTTTTCACATCGTAAAGGAATAGTCCGCGATACTGCCTGTCGTTTTCGAAAAAGGGTCCGGCAGCCACAAGCTTCTTTGCCGCGGCGAGTCTGTCCATGTTCGAGAAATGACCTGCGAAGAGACTGTCCCGCATTTCTTTATCCTGTATATCCGCCGGCCCGGTTTTAAGTATGACGAGCACATAGGTCTTCATTCCACGCTCATCGGCGCCAAGCTGGTTCGCGAGGGTGGAATCATATTCATGTTTGATTTCCTGGCTGTTTGCCAGAATTGAGACTGCTAGCAGGATTATTGCAGAAAAATAAGTTTTCATAATCACCAGTTTACCAGGTTTCGCATTATCTCTGAAACAAATAAACGCCGGTTAAGTTTCAGCACATTAAAAATAGTGTTGGTAAAATAAATTATATTTGCAGCCGCAATGTCTTTATGATATTGTGCGACCGGAGAGATGCCAGAGTGGTCGATTGGGGCGGTCTCGAAAACCGTTGTCCGGGTAACTGGACCGTGGGTTCGAATCCCTCTCTCTCCGCAAAAGACAATGCAGGCCGGACCACCGAAAGGTGTCCGGCTTTTTGTTTTCATGGACAGACCGAAGGAGCTCGCTCATGAGGGATGGTCATGAGAACAAAAGAGGATGCGCAGTGCGCATCCCTGCATTGTATGTTGCAGGTTCCCCAAAAAGGGATCACGAGCGAATGAAATGAGCGAGTAATCCCTTGAAATAAGAGCAGGGTGTCATCTTAGCGATGGCTATACCGTAAAAAAGGGATCACGAGCGAATAATCCCCTTCGTCAAAAAAGCTGTCTACTCCCTTTTCAGATACTTTGAATCCTCCCTGGTAAACTCTTCTATCTCATAGAACAGCCTCTCACCCTTCCAGGTATAAATCAGTCGGTTGATTCCGTTGTCGGGCACAGACCTTCCCTCCAGGACCGATTCATTACCTGGCAGAACTGCCTTAACCATGATGGAATCACCGGATCTCTCCGTGACAACAGGTATCTTCATCGTCCTGAATACCAGGGAGTCAAACATTACACCCTCCCTTACATCACTGAGGTTGATCGTAACCTGTGTTCCCCTCTCGGTTTCATTGACAAACCAGGAAGAATATGATGCTGCCGTAACGGTAAAAGGATTTGATTGCCTGGTTCTCATTGAGCTGCAACTTGTGATGAAAAGACTGATCAGGAGAAAAAGAATACTCTTTTGCATAATGAAACGGTAGTTATGATGTTTTACCCTCCGTCAAAAATAGTGAATCCTAAATTAAAATTGTGTTAATTTTGCAGTAGCAATAGATTGAAACATTTTATGAAACCCGCGTGTTATGCAAACAAAAACACTCACAAGTAAGACACCATTGACATAAGGGTTCCATAAATTCATTTAAATCAAAAGTTTACCAAGATGAAAAGATACATACCTATGATATTGCCGGTCTTCCTTCTAAGCCTGTTGTTTACAGGCTGCAATAAGGATGAACCGGAGCCGGATCCGCCAGCTGAGATCAAGGAGGCCACAGATGTTAACAAATTCATTTACAACTCCCTCGCAACCTATTATCTCTGGGAGGAAAACATCCCTGCCCTCAATAACCCGAAATACGAAAACAGTGACAGCCTTAATGCTTTTCTGAACAGATATACTGATCCGGAAGTACTCTTTGACGCCCTGCTATATACTAAAGACAGATGGTCTTTCATTGTTGACAGCGCCGAAGAAATTGAAAACTGGATCAACGCAATTTCCGAAAGTGTGGGAATGGATTTTCGGCTTTATTACATCAGCAGCTCAAGTAATAACCTGATAGGGGTGATCCGTTATGTACTGAAGGGATCTCCAGCAGAGCTAGCCGGATTGAAAAGGGGAGACATGTTTATGACGGTCAACGGTCAACCGCTGAATGACGCCAATTACATGACCTTGTTATTCACATTGAAGAGTTACACCCTGGGACTTGCATCATTCAACGGGGGTGCACCTGCCCCCGATGGGAGAACCGTTAACCTGACAGCAGTCCTGTTACAGGAGAACCCGGTTTACCTTGATTCCGTGCTCAACATCAATGGCACCAAAATAGGATATCTGCTTTACAATGGATTTACCGCCTCCTATGACAGTATTATTAAAAGTTCCTATGACATTGAGCTGAACAAGGCATTCGGAAGATTCAAGAGTGAAGGGATACAGAAACTGATACTCGACCTGCGTTATAACGGTGGCGGAAGCATAACAACATCCCAGTACCTGGCCAGCATGATCTATTCGACGGATACAAGAAAGATATTTTCCATATCACATTACAACGACCTGCTGCAGGCGTATTTCCGGCAGGAGTACGGTGAAGAGGTGTTCAATGATTACTTCTACAGTACTATTTCCGCGACGGATAAGATGCCTGCCACACCTATCAATTCGCTTGGGCTGGATCAGGTATATATCATAACAACCTCGGAGACTGCTTCTGCGAGCGAGATGGTGATTAACGGACTGAAGCCATATATGACGGTGATACAGGTTGGCACCAACACTACAGGGAAATATGTGGGTTCAATTACTATAACGGATACGGATAACAATGGGATTGTCAATCCGAACCATACATGGGCCATGCAACCAATCATTGTCAAGATCTCCAATTCACAGAATGTCTCTGATTTTGATGACGGCCTGCCCCCTGACATCAATACCCGGGAATATGCTGCCGAACTCCTCCCCTTCTGTGATCCTGAGGAGCCCTTCTTCAAAGCATGCATTAATCACATGCAGGGATTGAAGAGCGCGCAGGTTGACAAAGGCGTTGATCTGAGGGGATTCAAATCCTCCGACGACCTTTCTCCATATGCCAAAACAATAATTATGGATAATAAATTGCCAGGCAACCTGTCCTGGAAATGAGTTCCATCAAAGTCCATATTGCCGATGATACTGACAATGACAGTATCATCGGTCTGGCAGAGAAGTGCCCCCAGGAAGGCATGATCACCTATTATATCAACCGCACTCCCCGGTTCAATACTCTGCAACGGCTGCTTGACCCCGATGCATGGCATTTTGTGGCCCGCAAGGAGGAATCCGTCATCGGGCTGGTCGGTGTCGTACACTTCCCGGCCAGAGTGGTCGACAAAACATACAAGGCAGGTTATATGCTTGACCTCAGGGTTGATAAAGCATACCGGAGCGGGATCACCGCCGTCAGACTCCTCAGGGCCGCTGAGGATCATATCCGCAGATCAGACGCCGACCTGGTGGTAGCAAACTTTCTTAAGGACAATAAGCGTTCCCTGGTTTTTACCAGCGGCAGGGGTGGCCTTCCGGCAGCACATTATCTTGGTACCAACAGGATTTTCAATATCATTCCGATCCGTCGCATGGCACTGGACAAAAATTATGAGATTGAAAAGCTTACAGAGAAAGATATCCCGGAAATAGTCAGCCTGTACAGGAAATACGCTTCCGGCTTCAGCCTCGCGCCCGTGATTACAGAAGATCGTTTCAGAAAATACCTGAATTCCATCGATGGCCTTTCCATCGGATAACTTCCTTGTTGCCAGGGAAAATGGAAGGATAAAGGCAGTTACGGCAGTGTGGGACGAACATGCCTATAAGAGCTACCAGGTACTCAAACTGAATTTCAGCTTACGCGTGGTTGCAAAAATCCTGAATTTCCTGTCGCTCTTCATGAAGGTTCCGCATCCGATCAGGCTCAATGAGCCGCTCAGACAGCTCTCCCTTGTTCTGTATGCGCACGACGATTGCCCTGAAGCACTCGACACCCTGTTCCGGTATGCCAATAACATCAACCTGGGCTCGGAGTATACGCTTATTATGCTCTATGCCCAGGAGAATGATCCTGTCTTCAGATCCATGAAAAAATTCATCGGGATATCGGTAAAGAGCGAGATGTACATTTTTGCAAAAGATACTCAGCTGTTTGAGAAGTTGAAACAGAACTCCTCAGGTGTTCTCTTCGATCTCAGTATGACTATCTGATAATCTCCGGTACCCGGACCGGTCAGATACGTTCCAGAAACCACGCCATAAAAATTCCCAGGTAGTTGCCGACAGCTAACCCGATGATGGAGACTGCAAGACCGGAAAATACAATTTCCCGGTTTTTAAGAGCGCCGGCTACAGCCAGTACAACAGCAGGATTGGTAATCATTGCAGTGGAGGTTATAATATAGGTGTCGGCATCAATCTTAAAGATCCATGACAGAAACGCCTGGATAAGCATAGACCCGAATACTACAAGGGCAACATAAGCAGCAATCATCATTGCTGCAAGGTCAATATTCCTCATGTCCGCCCTCGAGGAAATAACCATGCAGAATATAAGGATCAGGTACATGCCCAGCTCGAACGATTTATCCATTTTCTTTATTGCCGGGATCAGTGAAGCACCTATCCCCAGTGATGTTATAATCAGTATAACAACTGTCATCTGGGATGACTCTGGAACAACGAGGGTTGCAGCCGCTCCCACACCAAAAATCACTACAGCGGCACCAAATGCTTTCAGAAGAGGGAACGCCATTTCCCTTTTAAGCATTCCCCAGTAGGGATCACCACTCTCAGATGCCTCAGCATTGCCCGTGGCCGGATCAATGTAGGGGTATCCGGGCAAAAAACTCAGAAAAAGCCGCTGTGCAACCGTCATGACAAAAAGCAGATGAAAGGCTCCAATCACCAGGTCATATGTCACTATTACCATGTAGTTGGTCTCATCAGCACCCAGTGCCGTCTGTATAGCGGCAAGATTGGGCGTGCTGCCCGTGTAGAGGCCAACCATCATCCCCGAAACATCCCACAGGCTTTCGATACCCTGGCCCCTGAAAATAAAAAACCCGGCAATAACCGCAATAATGACGGCTGACAGGGCAAACACCAGCGACAGCATCGTTTTACCGGCAATCTTTGTCCATTTCCTAATATCCATTGAGAAGAGCAACAATGGGATAGCAATGGGGATAGTCAGCGTCGTCAGCAGCTCCTGTGCCTTTGCATGACCTTCTATCATTGACAACAGACCTGTGTTTCCGATCACGAAGCCAAACACATAAGCAATTACGACAGCCCCAATCTTGTTCAGGAAGCTATAACGGTGGCAGAGACGCAGTATAAGTAACGGGGAGAAGAGAAAGAATAAGACGAGTATGATTATTGCCATATTTCAATTCCGTGGTGCCAAAATAGCAATTAGTTTTAACGGGGGATTATCTGTTAATGAATTAAATTGAACCTCAATTGTTTTTAGGTATATGAAAAACCAATATCGGTAAACGTTTTATCATCTCCCGTGTTTAATCATCACAGGACAATTGCATCATGACCGATAAATCTTTTGCCATAGAAGGAATGAACTGCGCATCATGCGCAGCACATGTGGAAAAGGCCGCCGCAAAAGTGGAGGGGATATCCTTTGCCAGCGTCAACCTGGCCACCGAACGGCTCACGGTCAGCTATGACGAAAAAAAAGCCTCATTGAACCAGGTCATCGAAGCCGTCAGCAGGGCGGGATACAAGGCCATAGATGACGAAAAGGAACGAAAGGCATCACGCCCGGAGACACAAAGGCTTAAGACGAGGCTGATCTGGTCGGTTCTGTTCACCATTCCGCTGCTGGTTCTGACAATGTCAGCCATGGCCGGTGTCAGGCTACCCTCTTTCCTCTCCCCCGACACCAGTCCGTTTACCTTCGCCATCATTCAGTTTATCCTTACCACCCCTGTCGTTTTCACCGGCCGCAGTTTCTACACGGCAGGCTCAAAGACACTTATCAGGGGCAATCCCGGCATGGATACGCTTGTTGCCATGGGCACGGCTGCCGCCTACCTTTACAGTATCTACGCCACCTTCCGTGTTGCCGGCGGTGATAACCATTATATCCACAACCTCTATTATGAATCAGCGGCAGCCATCATCACCCTTATAACTACAGGCCGTTACCTGGAGGCGCGTTCCAAATCAAAGGCCGGCAGCGCAATCAGGCAACTGCTCAACCTTGCTCCTCCGCTGGCCACGGTGCTGCGCGACGGAAAGGCAAAGACGGTGCCGGCCTCGAAGGTGATGGTGGGTGAGCTCGTCATGGTAAGGCCCGGCGAACGCTTCCCCGTTGACGGCATCGTTATCGAAGGTGAGACATCAGCCGACGAGTCGATGCTCACCGGTGAAAGTATCGCAGTGGAGAAGAGTGTAGGCTCGGAGGTTACAGGAGCAAGTATCAACCTGCACGGGTCAGTCACATGCAGGGCCACCCGCGTTGGGAGTGCCACCACCCTGGCACAGATCATCAGGCTCGTAGAGGAGGCCCAGGGCTCGAAAGCACCAATCGCCAGGCTTGCTGACAAGATATCCGGCATCTTTGTTCCGGTGGTCATCGCACTGGCCCTGCTGGCAGCCACGGGCTGGCTGATCGGGACCGGCGACTTCAGGCTGGCTTTCACTGTGCTGATCTCGGTGCTTATAATTGCCTGCCCATGTGCACTGGGACTGGCCACACCTGTTGCCGTTATGGTAGGTACGGGAAGAGGCGCTCGCCAGGGTATTCTCATAAAGAGCGGCGCAGCACTTGAGACCGCACGGAAAGCCACCGTGGCAGTGCTTGATAAGACCGGCACCATAACCACAGGCAAACCCGTGGTCACGGATATTGCCCCGGCACCAGCTTCAGATGCAGAAAGACTGCTTGCCATTGCGGCTTCAGCCGAAGCACGGTCAGAGCACCCTGTGGCCAAAGCTGTTAATGACAGGGCAGCGGAGAACGGCCTTACCGTCACTATGCCCGAGAGATTTACTGCCCTGCCCGGTTACGGGGTGGAGGCCTATGCTGACGGCACCCATATCCTTGCCGGTAACAGTCGACTCATGGAAGAGAGAAAAGTGAATACGGAATGGGCTGCCATGACTGCTGACCAGCTGGCCTCGGATGGGAAGACAATATTGTATATCGCTGCCAACGGAACCTGCGAGGGGCTGATAGCCGTTGCTGACACTCTCCGTCCGGGCTCGGAAGAGGCTGTCAGGGAGCTGACAAGAATGGGACTCGAGGTGCTGATGATAACAGGTGACGGTGAGCAGACGGCAAGGTACATAGCAAGACAGGCGGGCATCGGTAATGTTATAGCCGGAGTGCTCCCGGGAGATAAGGCTGAGGAGATAAGGAAAATAAGCAAGAGAGGGGACACCGTTATTATGGTCGGCGATGGTATCAATGACTCCCCTGCCCTGGTGACGGCCGACGTAGGCATAGCAATCGGATCCGGAACCGACGTGGCAATGGAGGCTGCCGATGTGGTGCTGATAAAGAACGACCTGCGTGATGTGGTGAAAACACTGAAACTGAGTCGCGCCACCATACGCAACATAAAACAGAACCTCTTCTGGGCATTCTTTTACAATATTCTTGGCATACCGGTAGCCATGGGAGTACTTCATCTTTTCGGAGGTCCGCTATTGAACCCCATGATAGCAGCAGCAGCCATGAGTTTCAGCTCTCTTTCAGTGGTCTGGAATGCACTGAGAATTAAGAATATGAAACTATAACCAAAAATTATTCGTTTTATTTGGCGCGGTAATTAAACCTTTCACAACAGGTACCGTCAGAGTAGTTGTAAACAGGAAACAATTAAAAAAAAATAACTAAAAACAATTACTCATGAGAACAAGACTATTTTTCACTGCATTAGCCTTCATGGCTTTGACAGTAATCGCATCGGCACAGACTTCAGGCCAGGCCGGCAAACCGGCCGGTCAGGGCAATGCACAGGGAGCAGCCTGGGCAGATGCCAACAATGACGGTGTATGTGACAACTACGAGAGTGGAGCACGCCAGGGCCGCGGTCCGGGCAACGGACAGGGCCAGGCAGCAGCGGCTGGTCGTGGCCACGGGCAAGGAAAAGGCCACGGCATCCATAACGGTCAGTGCAAAGGACAGGGAACTGCAGCCGGCAGCGGCCAGGGACGAGGCGACGGTCAGGGCCGGCATAATGGCAGAGGTCCGGCATTTGCAGACTCCAACAATGACGGTGTATGCGATAACCTTGCAGCGGTAACCAAAAAATAAAAGTAACAGATCAGACAAAATAGGCTGTCTCAACAGAGCCAGCCTATTTTTATTTCCGGGTCTACCGGTAAGCAGCCTTTTCATCATCAGCCAGGGTTTGGTATAGCTCCTGCACCGAGGTTGACGGTGCCCTGCAAAGGAATACTTTTACCCCTGACTCCCTGAAAAACGGATCATGCACCCGACCCACCTCAGTAACCTCGCCAAAAAGCTCTGGAATATCATTGGCTTCGCGACTCAGGTATATGATCGGGCCGTTGGGGATCGTATCGGGGGCCCACAGGGTATAGCTCTCGTTAAAAGTCACCGCCTCAGGCAGACCATGTTTCTTTCCATAGAAATTGATCGCACCGGCATATCCATAATTGCGCTCGCTGTAGATAGTACAGATATCCCGCTCGTCCTGCGATAACATATAGTATGCAGTGACCGTGTACCCGGTCAGCTCCGACCATCCGGTCATGTCGGCAAATACCTGTGATATACTTTGGATTTCTCCCCCTTCCCATCTGTAAAAGGGATAAATCTTCAGAAAACCGGTCTTCTCGCGGTAACTGATGTAATCTTCATGAGAAAGCACCGGCAGACCAGTAGGCAATGCCAGGGCCGATACAGCAAAGACGAAAACCAGTATTGAATTCCGCAACAGCACCAGTTTACCTGTCATATGCTTTTCAATTGCGCAAGCCCCGGCAGCAAAGAGAAAGGGAATTATTCCCAGGACATAATAACCCTTCCCCCGAAGAACGACAAAAAGAACAATGGTCACAAGTGAGGAGATACCGAAAAACCTCATTCCCTTCGCATCTTTTAAGAAAAGCAGGTAGACCAGCCCGAAAAGCCATACTGCTGTTGAAGCCAGATTGAGGCTTAATAAATCGGTTAAGAAGATTACCGGGGTGATACTGTTGAGCTGAGTCCTGTTAAGTTCGCTCATATGATTGATCACAGGCCAGTTATGCTGATACTGCCAGATGAGATTAGGTGATATAATCAGTATACCGGCCAATATCGCCGCCGGAAAGTACCATGTTTTGAGGTACCGGTTATAACGGGCCGGAAAGAAAGCTGCCGCAAAGCCCGCGATGAGGAAGAGTACGGAATACTTGAACAGGAAGGAAAGACCAAGTACAATGCCAACTGTGATCCATAATGAGGGATTGTCTTCTGTAATCATTCTTAACAGCAACCACATCACCATGACCCACATCAGTTGCTCAAAGGCATTCGGGGTGAAAAGTGTGTTGAGGAGAAGGAACCCGGGGGACAGAAGAAAACAGAGCGATGCTATCGTAAGGGCCGTAACTCCACCTCCAAGCCTCTTGACAATTTTTGACATGATAAGGATGGTCAGAGCCCCGGCCAAAGCCGGGAACAACCTGATGCCTGCTACGGAAAACCCAAACAGGGCCCTGGAAAGAAAGGCCAGAAAAGCGGTAAGGGGTGGCACGGTTGCGTAGCCAGCACTCAGGTGCTCAGCCATGTTGAAATAGAGGAGCTCATCACGGTGCAATTCATAGTTGGTATTTGTCAACAGGTGCACCAGTATCTTTGATGCAATGAAGAGTACTGTCACCTGATCATACCTGCTGAAAGTCAATGTTTTCATTTTTGTTGTTATTGGTTCTTGTTTTAATTACTCCGGATTTTTGATTCAACTGAACAGGGTCTTCCCAGTTCAGCCGCGAGTGTCCTGTCAATCATCTTCCAGATCAGTTCTGAAAACCCGGGGTTGACCGGACTGTCACGGATCTCCTCCAGCAAGGCGAGAATTACCTCATGCATAATCTCTTCGGCCTTCATCTGGTCAGGAACCACCTTCAGGCAGATATTGAAGATCAATTTGTAATAGAGCTTATAGAGGTGGAGTTGCGCCCTCTGATCGCCCTTCCTGCAGGCATCAATAAGATTGTTTTCCGGGGTAGGGATCGACTGGATTGGGAAAGCTGAGGAGGTGTTCATTGCCTTGTAGTTTTGTTTGACGGATCAAAACTACACTGCACCACCGCCGGACAGAGAACGTGCCAATAAGGGTGATGTACATGCCTATCGGCATGATCTGACGTACTATGATAAATGATTGTTTATCTGATGATTGCAGATTTACGAAATTCCGAAGGAGTTTTTCCGGTAATTTTCTTGAATGAGTTATTAAAGGCTGTTTTGGAATTATAACCCACCATTTCCGACACCTCCTCAACCGTCAGCCGGCCGGTTTTGTCACCTTCCAGGATCTTTTTTGCCTTTTCAATCCGGTATGATGCCAGAAGCTCGAAAAAGTTCTTTTCCAGCTTCTCATTTATTACCTGTGAAACATGGTGCGGGCTCTCCCCTATTCTCCTGGCAAGGTCAGACAGAGATGCAAGGCTTTCGGCAAAATACTCCTTCTTCTCAAACTCCTCTTTGATGCTTTTAAGTATTTGCTGCTTCAGATGCTCATTAAGGGACGATTTCCGGTACTTTTCCATAGTGAGGTCCATAAAAGCCCTGGAACGGTCGAAGTAGGTCGAATCATTCATCACCCTCAGGGTTGTAAGTATTGTAAATACCGAGACATACAACCCGATAAAATAATCCCCGACATCTCCCTGGAAATTTAACTTGACTACGATGAAAATGGTCATGATGACGGTAATGTGAAACACCATGTTCCTGAGTGACCGAAGCAACTCGTCATCAGTTCTGAATATTGATTTACCCTCCCTGGCCGATTCCCTCCAGAGGACTCTGAAGGAGAAGATGACATAAAATAATATCTGTGATGCTGTGGCCAGGTTCAGGTACTTCTTGATGTTCAGGGGGTCATTGTTGATGATCGGTTTTGCATCGATAAGCGGCCAGTCTGGATGAATGCTGTTAACGTAGGAATTGTACTTGAACTCATTGGTCTGTATAAGATCAAAGCAGATGTAAACCGAGTATAATATGAACAGTACGAAATGGATCCATTTCCGCTTGATGCCGGAGGGTTCGATGCTAATCCTGACAAAGAGATACAGAAGCGGCCCTATAACAAGATTTAACGGTTCCGTCACATTTGTCAAGGGAAGCATCCTGACTATATATCCTGTGATATTCAGGAACTGCTCAAGGATGCAGAGCGAAATCGACAGCAGGAGAAGACCCTGGTACTTGTTGGCAGTAGCATTGGAACTGCGTTTGAGGATAAAAAAGAATGAAAGGAGCAAACCCAGGAAAACCCCAAGGAAAATAAAAACCGACAACAAGTCTATTTCGACGGTAGTGTTCACATATCAAAACTAATTAACTTTTCAATATGATCTGCGACAAGCCGGTCCGCATTTTTTTTCTTTATTCTGTGTTAACTTGCGTCATTATTTCATCTATAAAAATTGTACCTCTCCGTAGTCATACCCCTCTACAACGAAGCCGGCGTCATTGAGACGACCCTCCACAGGCTGAGTAAAACCCTGATGCCACCTTTTGTGGAGCATGTGGAAGTGATTATCGTCGACGACTGCTCTTCGGACAACTCCGCCGGGCTGGCTGAAAAGATAATACCGGAAGCATTTGAAACAAGGGTGATCAGGCTCACCGTCAACAGTGGAAAGGGAGCTGCAGTGGCTGCCGGAGTACGAGCTGCAAGGGGAGATACCATAATTGTACAGGATGCCGACCTCGAGCTTGACCCGTCAGACATACCCGCACTGCTTGAAAAACTTCACAGCGGCGACCTTGACCTTGTCAGCGGCACCCGTTTCAGGTCCGGTAACCGTTACCGCGGTCATGCCGCAATGGCCACCGCTGTCAACAGGTTCCTCTCATTCACATCCTCATGGCTTACCGGACGGACAATCACCGATCTGACATGCGGTTACAAGGTCTTCAGAAAAAGCCTTTATGACAGACTCAGCCTGAATGAGAACCGGTTCGGATTTGAGACGGAGCTGATGCTCAAAGCCCTTCGCGATAAAGGAACAACTTATGGCGAAGCTGACGTAGTCTACCTGCCCCGCAAAAAAGCTGAGGGAAAGAAGATAACAATAAGCGATGGGCTGGGTATAACAGCAAAGACTTTCAGGTACGGCCTTGCAGGGAAAAACTGGTGGTCAGCGCTGACAACTGCCTTCATAATCACCTTCATGACAATTAACATGCTGAGCGTAAAGCACTGGAGAGATGAACAGCGTGTCATTGAGTGGGATGCCATCTCCTATTATGCCTACCTGCCTGCAGCATTCATACACCACGACCTTTCGCTGAGCTTCGCCGACGGCTACGACGGGCCGCATAAATTAATCGTATGGCCGGAGAGAGGTCCTGAAGGGAAATATGTGATCAAGACCACAATGGGGCTCTCCCTTTTGTGGATGCCATTCTTCCTTGCGGGACATGTTTCGGCTCTTATCTCGGGAGCTGATGCGGGAGGCTATTCAGAGCCTTATAAGTTCTTCCTGCTTGTTTCGGCACTGTTGTTCATGTTAACCGGTCTGATCTTTTTACGGAGAATATTGCTGGCACATGCCTCCGACATAATTACAGCCCTGGTGCTGGCATCCTTTGCCTTCGGCACCAACCTCTACTGGTACACCCTCTTCCAGGGTACGATGGCACATGTCTATAACTTCGCGCTCATCAGTGCCTTTATATGGTACTCGATGAAATGGCATACCGGACTAACGCCCGGAGCGGCTGGCGTTCAGCGGTCAGCATGGCGTGCGGTAAGGCTGGGATTGCTGCTGGGTCTGATCACACTTATCAGGCCTACGAACATCATCATTGTGCTTTTCTTTCTGCTGTACGGTGTTCTCTCACCGGCAGGCCTGAAACAGAGAATCAGGGAGCTGGGGGCTGACTACAGGTATATGATGATTATCGGACTGATGGTCTTTGTTGTCTGGGTGCCGCAGATGATTTACTGGAAAGAGATGACCGGAAAATTTATATGGTTTTCATACGGGAGCGACGAACGCTTCTTTTTTGCCGACCCGGCCATTTTAAAAGGGCTCTTCAGCTGGCGCAAGGGACTCCTGATCTATACGCCCCTCATGCTCTTCTCTTTTGCAGGAGTAATTGCTCTCTGGATCAGACGATCGCCGCATGCCCTGGCCGTGACTCTCTTCGTGCCGCTGAACATCTACATCATCTTCTCATGGTGGTGCTGGTGGTACGGCGGAGGGTTCGGCCAGCGTGCCTTCATAGACAGCTATGCCCTGATGGCCGTGGCTGCGGCTGCATTGCTTACACAGGCACTGGCCGGACGAATCAGGTGGATCAAAACCATGACCCTTTCTCTCTTCCTGCTTCTGATGTCACTCGGCATCTTCTATAACTTCAAGTACTATTACGGGGCAATACACTGGGACTCCATGACGAAGGAAGCTTACCTGGATTCCTTCGGAAGAGTCAGGCCTTCGGCAAGGTTCTACGACCTGCTCGAAGCTCCAGACTACGACAAAGCAAAAGAGGGCGCCGACAGATAGTATTCTGTCAGCCGCCCTCCAAACCAATCAACACAAAATTATCTTCTCTGGCGGCTGCAGGTATCTGCTTTGCTGCCAGTGTCAAAATGTTATCTGCCTGGTGGCTGAATTACTGTGCCTTCTGTATGCTTGAAAGTATGTAATCCTTCGGCTTTACTCCGATAATCCTCTCAACCTCCTTGCCATCCTTGAACAGTATCATCGTGGGGATATTCCTGATACCGTATTTGGCAGCTATCTGCTGCTGCTCGTCCACATTGAGCTTGTAGACTTTGGCGTTGTCCTCAGTGGCAACAGCCACCTCATTGAGTATCGGAGCCATCATCTTGCACGGCATGCACCATGCAGCCCAGAAATCGACCAGCACCACTCCGCTCTTCGTTTTGTGGGCAAAATTCTGGGCAGTAAGATGTTCTATCAGTTCACTGTCCTCCACAGCCGGAGCATTCTTCATTTTGCTGTATGAACGGTAAACCAGCACAGCCACTACGGCTATCACAACAACGGCTATTATAAGTCCTTTCATCTTTATCAGTATTTAATTTGTAATTCATTGTTCTGAAAGATTGTCCCGTAAAAACGGGAGAATCCGCATGCTAACGAAATTATATTTGTATGTGTTTGTGTTTAAATAATATACGCAGGTAATCCACTCCTTATTTTCTTTTAAGTGAATGCAGGTAGTCGGCTGCAGCCAGTGCGGCAACAGTGCCGTCGGCAACGGCTGTGGTGACCTGCCTGTAACGTTTGACCACGGCATCGCCGGCAGCATATACGCCTTCGATATTTGTAGACATATCCGATCCGGCAACAATCTCTCCGCGTTCGTTGATGTTGACCAGGCCCTTAAGCGACTCCGTGTTAGGTACATATCCTATGAATACAAAAACACCGTCAGTTTTGAAGTCGGTCACTTGGCCGGAGACAAGGTTCCTTATCTTAACTCCCTCAAGCTTCTCGTCACCATAGAAGGTATCGATGGTCGATGACATGATGAAGCTGATCTTTGGATTGGCCTTTGCCTCTTCAACGGCATATTCGAAAGCCTGAAAATGGTCAAACTGGTGGACTATGGTGACTTTGGTCGCATACCTGGTAAGTGACACCGCCTCCTCGAGGGCTGAATTCCCTCCTCCCACTACAACTATTTCTTTCCCGGTGAAGAAGTCTCCGTCACAGGTGGCGCAGTATGATATTCCCCTTCCCCTGAAGGTATCCTCCCCTTCTACGCCGAGGGTACGCGAGCGGCCTCCGGTGGCAAGGATAACGGCATCTGCCGTGAAGATCTGGCCGTCAGTGGTGGTTATGCTCTTCAGGGAGCCTTCGAGTGACATTGTGCCAATCTCGCTGTTTCCCTTCACAACTGCACCAAAAGCGGTGGCCTGCTTCTTCATCACCGACCCCAGCATATACCCGTTGATCTTTTCTATCCCGGGGTAGTTGGCTATCTCGTGTGTCAGCGTCATCTGTCCTCCCGGAGTGCCTTCGGAGAGTACCAGGGTCTTCACCCTGGCACGCGAGAGGTATATGGCGGCAGTTAATCCTGCCGGACCACCCCCCAGGACAATGACATCATAATGAGCACCGCTCTCCATGGTTAAGCTTTAGGCTGACCGAACTCGGTATCGAGGATGGCTTTCACCTGCGGCATAGTCTGGATGCTTGAGGTTGCCTTGACCATCTTGCCGTTCTTATAGTACACTGTGTATGGCAAGCCCATGAAACCCCTGGTCATGGGTGTGTTGCGGATGACCTGTGATTCCGGATTGTCAAACTCCATGTCGAAGAACTTAACATGACCGTAGACGGTCTCAAGGTCTTCCATGATACCGTAGACAGGTATGCACATGGGGCCCATCCTGCCACAGCAGACCATTACATTCTCATTTTCGCTGATTATCTTCTCAAGCTGCGATGCAGTCTCGATGTGATTAAGATTTGTGTATAACATGTTTCTATTTATTTGATTACTAATTACTTATATTCTGAAGGCAGTAGGCAGTTGAGTTATTTGCGATTTGCGATTTGCGATTTGCGATTAAATCGAAAATCTGGAGTTGAGTTATTTGCGATTTGCGATTAAATCGACAATCGAAAATCTTAAATCGAAAATTTCTACGACTTTCGACTTTATGGACTTTCAGACTTATTCCAGTATCCTTACCTCATGCGTCATCTCAATGCCCGCCTTGCGGTAAACGGCTGAGACTCCGCAGAAGCGCTCCATGGAGAGGCTGATTGACTTTTCAATCTTATCCATATCCAGATCCTTTCCCCTGAACTCATATATTACATGCATCTTCAGAAATGCATTCGGATGCTCCTCTTCGGTATCGCCCTCAACCACCACATTGAAATACTCCACCTCCTGCCGCATCTTCCTCATCAGCGATATCACATCCATTCCGGTGCATCCTGCAAGGGCTGCCAGCATCAGGGGTTTGGGACGCGGACCGCTGTCATCACCTTTTTCGCCCGCCTGATCCATAAAGAAATGGTGTCCGTTGACCTCAGCGTCAAACTTCATTCCGCCATTCCATGCTGCTTCAATCCTGTGTTTCATTGGTACCTTTAATTTTCTGCAAAGATAGTCTTCGCAGGTGGGGTTATCATGTGATCACCCGCCACATGTGACATGATGAGAAATGAAACAGGACAACTAAAAAACTGTCGCAGGTCAATAAGCTGTTAATAATTCTCCGAGCTGCAATAAAGTGATCGGTTGCTCGGCTGTCGCTGTTAATTCTTAAATTTACCACATATCGGGATCGATGAAAACAATTACCCATACCGACAAGGAATTCATATGTGATATAACCATGCCCTGTTTCTCGGCACTGACCAGGGAGGAGACGGACCTGGTCCGCGACAGCCGTGTACAGGTGGTGTTCAGGCGCGGTGAGAACATAACCAAGCAGGGGGCGTTTGCATCATATGTAATCTTCATCGTCAGCGGATTCTCGAGGCAGTATATCGAATGCAGCAACGGCCGCGACTATAACCTGCGCATCATCACTCCCGGGGAGATGACAGGATTGTCAGCGGTCTTCAACCGCAACACTTTCAACTACTCTGTAGTGGCTATCACCGAGACCACGGGTTTCCTAATAGAGAAGGATGCCATAGCAGGGCTGATAAAGAAGAACGGGGCGTTTGCCTTCGGCATCATCAGTCGTTACTGTGAGCAAAATTCCAGGCTCTATACATCACTTGATCAAGTGCTCCACCAGCAGACCAACGGGCGCATGGCGACTGTTCTTCTCAGCCTGGCGCCTGAGAAGTTCGGAGGCGAGGATCTTTTCAGGCATCTCTCAAGACGTGAGCTGGCAGATTTTGCCGGCATATCCACAGAGGGTGCGGTGAAGGTCCTGAAAAGCTTTGAGAAGGAAGGACTGATACAACTTTCAGATAAAAGCATAATCCTCCTCGACCATGCGCGGCTGGAGGTAATAAGCAGGACAGGGTAGGAATTAAATTTGCGATTGTTGATTTGCGATTTGCGACTTTTGACTTTACGGACTTTACAGACTTTAAGGACTTCTACAGCCTTACCATCTGCCCCGGCAGGTTAACGCCCTCAAGATGAAGCAGCAGCGGAGTGTTGCGGTCATCCTGCTTCAGCAGGGTGACATCTATCTGAACGCTCCTCTTCTCACCTGGTAAAAGCACAATGTAGTTGTCGTCAAAAAAGACAGGGGTCACCATCTCTCCGTCAGAGGCACGCACAACCTTCATGCGGACAAAGAAAGCCGCCACATTGCCGCTGTTGGCGAGGTCCACGGTATACTTGTCCTTGTTGCTCTTCATCATCTGCCCCACCACCTTTGCCGGATCAAGTCCCATAAGCGCCTTACCATCACCGTTATACGGGAACCAGTAGGTATTATCATCGATAGGCAGACCGGTTGAGACATAGGTGATGCGCAGTTTAAGGAACTGTACCTTCGCGGGAGCACTGCGCAGATCCACATCCCAGATCCTTGTTTTGCTGTTGGGAGGCAGAACGGTCTCCTGCGACCTCTTCCATATTTCCCTGCCGGTCTCATCCGTCAGTACAGCATCAAAACGGAGTCCCTTGCGCTCTTTGGGAGTGGCATTGACGGCATAGATGGCAGAATCGACCGGATTGAACTGAAGATGGAGCGGAGCAGCACCATGCTTAAACCCGTAGAATCCGGCATTCTGGTCAAGGTACCAGTCGTAGAATTGCCCCTTGAGAGCCGGCCAGGGGTTCTGGCTCTTCCATACCAGGAACCCGGTGTACCAGTCCCACATGTGAGAGGTATGCCCCTCAACCAGTGACCGGTACTGATCATAATTGACCAGTTGCGCCTTCGTCACAAAATCCTTCAGGTCTTCCGGCCCGCCCATCCTCTCTATCATCCCACCGTAATCCATATACTTGTGGTACTTCCACACCTCGTTGATCTCTTTTCCCGCAGGGACAACAAGGTCCTTTTCATCCATCATCTTCTTCAGCGATTCCATATTGGGAAGTCCGACCGATCCTATCTCCGGATTGAACGGATGCCATTTTTCCGTAAAGAACCAGAGTGGCTCCCGGACATTATACGGGCCATCAGCGGTGCCGCCGATGTTGTTCCTGAGTATCTCCTCCGAGGTAGACTCACTGAAATAGAGCCTTGTACCGTCAAGGGCCGCAAGTGTCTTCCTGATGAGGGTGTCGAGCTCCGGACGGGGCGGAAATTCGTTTCCGCCGCAGAACATATAGAGCGAAGGATGGTTGCGAAGCATCTTCACCTGGTCAGCGACCGATCTGATGAAGAGGGAGTCGTCATCAGGATACATGCGGCGAACCTCCTGGGACTCTGCTTTCCTGAGTGTATCGGGCCACCTGCCGTTGCAGTCGCCGGTGATCCACAGGTCCTGCCACACCAGGATGCCGTTCCGGTCGCATGCCTCGTAAAACTCAGGCCTCTCTGTAATAGATCCGCCCCACACTCTTATCATGTTCATGTTCATTTCGGCATGCATTCTCACTTCAGCGTCATATCTCTCCCGATTAAGTCGCAGCATGCCGTCGGACGCTATCCAGTTGGCTCCCCTGATGAATATTTTCTGTCCGTTGATGGTGAAGATGCGCGCCCCGGTCGAATCGTCAAAGTAACTGCCCGCCTCCCGGAAGCCAAATGTCATGTCCTCACGGTCGAGAGTGTTGCCCTTCTTGTCCTGGAAGATTATTACAGCGTTATATACCGATGGCTGCCCGATGCCGTTGGGCCACCATAACCTGGGGTCACTATGCTTTTTCTCCGGGAAGGTCACCTTCACTGTGGAGTGAGGCTCAATCTTCATCTTCTTCTTGTCAGTGTAGCTCATATACTCCAGGACAACCTCACCCTCAACCATCCTGTCAGTGGGATTCTCGAGCTCGGCAGAGAAGGTCACGAATGCCGGTTCCTGCAGTTCACCCGGCCGTCTGGCTCCGGGAACACGTGTTTTGGCAAAACCGTCCCTGACATCGATCTCCCCTGTAACTTCAATTGTAACTGCATCCCAGATACCTGTGTTACGGTCCCTTACAGGCTTTATCCAGTCCCATCCTGCCGTGAACTGCATGGTCACATCATGGCCGATCATACCGTCGCCGCCCTGTCCGCCATTCGGGTTACCCGGATGCAGCGGAGGCTCAACCCTCACTGCCAGCCTGTTATATCCCTGCTGGTTGAGGAGTGGGGTGACATTGAACTTCTGGCGTAGGAACATACCCTCATGGGTCTTTTCGGTGAGGAGCTGGCCGTTCAGGTAAATATCAGCCCGGTAGTTGATTCCCCTGAAGCTGAGCCACACCTGTTTTGTTGAATCAAGGCTCTCGGACGTAAACCTCGTAAAGAACCAGTAAGTGTAGTAATCACGCCCCTCGTCCCATATATCAGGTATCAGTTCGTTGTTCATCCCGTACCATGGATCTGGCATCAGCCTGTTATTTACCAGGGTCGTCAGCACCGTGCCCGGCACCGTGGCGTTCAGCCACCCGCTGAGATCAGGATCCTCCTTCGTCAGCTGGCGGCCGTCAATATTAACTTCCGAGGCTTTTTTTGCTTTCCATCCGGTGGTGAGAGGTATCACCTGCGCTGACGCCATCAGGGTGAAGCATGACAATATGCTGATTACAAGTATCCTTTTCATCATACGTGTCTCATATCTTTTTCCGGTCTCCATAAAGTACGGAAAGATATTAAAATATTTCTTACATGAGGCCCCTCCGCAGGTCTTTACGGGAGCTGCCGCCACCGCGTCCGGCGGAATGATATTAATTATTCCCCGATAAAACTTTGATTTTAACCACAGAATAACAAAATTGCAGATTCATTTTATTCTTCCCATGCAGCCCCCCGGCAACAAAAAGAGCGAAGGGCTCTTCGCACTAATCCTTACCCAGCACCGACGGTGGGGTACTGTGCTTGTGCCTTATATGCTTGCTAAAACACCCGGCCGTGAGTATTACACCATGACGGAGGCGCTGTCACCTTTTCCCGACTCAGGAACCCTGTCGGGACTTGACAATGAGGAGAGGGAAGTCGTCAGACTGGTAAATGAGTACTCAGACCGCAACCTTTATAAGCTCTTCTCAAAACACCGCAGTGTCAGGGATTTTATTGACAGTGTCACCGACCGTGAGTTCGAGAAGTACATCAAGCCATACATCGAATCGAGGATCCATCACTGTCTCCATATCTCCCTCAATGAGGAGATACCGTTGTTCCTCCAGAAGACAAAGATCACCACGCTTCATCATGAAGACAGGCTGTCTGTAGAAGCGACAGAAGCAACACCTGTCTTCAGGTTCGACCGGAGTCCTGGAGGCAGCAGCTACAGCCTGCATATCGAATCCGCAGGCCGGCCTCTTGATCTCCGGAAGTCGTTCATCGAGATCCTTTCAAACAAGCCTTGCGTAATCAGGGCAGGTCATATAATACACTTTGTATCAGACATTGAGGGCGCAAAGCTGAAGCCCTTCCTCACCCGCGAGAAGATAAGCATCCCGCGCGACGCTGAGGAGAAGTACTTCAGCACATTCGTTCTGTCAGTCATCAACACCCACAAGGTCACCGGCACAGGATTCACCCTTGAACAATCTGAACCCGGGAAGAATGCTTTTCTCACCATTGAAAGAAACATCTCCGGCATTCCCTCGGCAATGCTGAAATTCAGGTATGATGAAAGGGATATCTTCTACCCTGATGATATGATGCACTTCACCTCTTTCAGCAATGAAAGGGGCAATTTCATTTTTCGAAGAAAGGAGCGTGACCAGGTTTGGGAGAAGAGATGCATGCAAGCCCTTGAGGAAGCCGGACTGTTTACCGAGGATGGCGTCAGTTTCATGACTCCCGGAGCCAGGGAAGAGAACGGCAAAGCTATGTATGACGTTATTGAGGCCATTGCATATAACAGATCCAGGCTTGAGGATGCAGGTTTTCACATCCGTACAGGCAGCCTCGACAGGCCTTACTCTCTTAATCCTGTGGAGATCAGGCTAAGTCATCAGCTGATCAACGACTGGTTTGACCTTAAGGCTGTTGTACAGATTGGTCCCTTCAGCATCCCATTCACCAGGTTCAGACGCAACATCATTGAGGGCATGCGTGAGTATACACTGCCCGACGGCACAGTAGCCGTACTTCCGGAAGAGTGGTTTGCACGCTACCGTGGACTCTTCGAGATGGGAAAGGACAATGATGAGAGCCTGATGCTTCATAAACAGCACTTCGGCATTATCAGTGAAGTGGTCTCAGATGACGATTGCGACATTTGTCAGAAGCTCGGAAAACTAATTATGCCCGAACAGCTGCCCCTGTTGCCTGCGCCGGCAGGACTCAAGGCAGAGTTGCGCCCGTATCAGCAGGAAGGATTAAGCTGGCTCTGGTACCTGCAGTCGAATAACCTCGGAGGATGTCTCGCTGACGATATGGGCCTAGGCAAGACGCTTCAGACACTGGCCCTCCTGCAATGGAACAAAGAACAGAGATCTGGTATCGACGGGAGGAAGGACGGCTCACAGATGACACTACCCGGCTATGAAGGCACCCCGGCAACATCGCTGGTAATCGTTCCCGCTTCACTCTGCCATAACTGGTACAATGAGATCAGGAAATTCTGCCCTTCAATGAAGACCATGATCCATCACGGTGCCGGCAGGCACAGGTCAGCATCACAATTTTCCGGCTATGACATTATCATCTCAAGCTACCATACAGTGAGGCAGGACATTGAATTCTTCATAACGGTGAATTTCCTCTATGTTGTTCTTGACGAAAGCCAGCACATCAAAAATCCCTCCTCCAATATCTACAGGGCGGTTATGCGGCTCAGGGCCGATCACAGGATCGTTCTCACCGGAACACCCGTTGAGAACTCACTCACTGATCTGTGGACACAGCTCAGCTTCGTCAATCCCGGACTTCTGGGCTCTCTCACATTCTTCCGGCGCGAGTTTGCAAGGCCCATAGAAAAGAATTATGAGGAGGAGAAGGAGAACAGGCTGCGGAAGATCATACAGCCGTTCATCATGAGGCGCACAAAGGAGATGGTTGTCACGGAACTGCCACCTGTGACCGAACAGGTGATTCACTGCGACATGTCAGAGGGACAGGCTGCCATCTATGAGAGGGAGAAATCGGCCGTGCGCAACAGCATCATGGAGAATATAGAAGCTATAGGCATTGAAAAATCTGCCATCATGGTTCTTCAGGGACTGATGAGGCTCAGGCAGCTGGCCAATCACCCCATCATGACAGACGAGAATTACACAGGAGGGTCAGGCAAGTTTGATACGGTGACATACAATATTGAGAGTGTGGTATCTGAAGGACACAAGATTCTGATCTTCTCCTCGTTCGTGAAGCACCTCGAACTTTTCCCCGGCTGGCTGGAAAGGAACGGTATCGGGTATGCCATGCTGACAGGCTCAACCCGTGAGAGAGAGAGCGTTATCGACCGCTTCAGGAACAATGACAATATCAAGGTCTTTCTCATCTCACTCAAGGCGGGAGGTGTGGGGCTCAACCTCACAGAGGCTGATTATGTCTTCATCCTCGACCCATGGTGGAACCCGGCCTCGGAGATACAGGCCCTGAGCAGGGCTCACCGCATTGGCCAGGAGAAGAGAGTCTTTGTCTACCGATACATCTCGGGGGATACAATAGAGGAGAAGATACAGCGCCTGCAGGAAAGGAAATCGAAACTGGCAGGATCATTCATCGATTCAAACAATCCCTTCGGCGACCTTGACGTGAAGGAGATGCTTGAAATACTCGACTGATTTTTTTATTAGCTTTGCCCCGTCTTAAGTCAATATCATCCTAACAATCGCTGCAATGAACAATTTTCAAAATCATCCCCTTGCAGGTGCTGTAGACCTTGACAGCGCAATGGCAAAACTATGGTTCTTCTATAAAAAGTATTTCATCGGGCTTTACCTGATCTCAGTGGTCCTGGCATTGATCTCATCCCTGATTACCTCAGGCCTGGATCTTTCAGCGATGCAGTCGACCACCGATCCGGCAGAGCTGCTGGAGATGATGAAAGGCATGGCCGGGCCGTATGCGCTAATGATGCTGGTATCACTTGTGTTCGGGGTTCTGCTTCATGCATGGGTGCTTGAGAAGCCAATGGGCGGGCCGGATTTTCTCCCCTCCTTCCTGAAAAAGAGCCTCGTGGCATTGATCCCCTACATGGTGGTGATGGTTGTCTTTTCAATAATGGCCGTGGTTCTTACGACGGTTGGACTTATACTGCTTGTTCTGCCCGCATTCTTTGCAATATTCTACATAGCCACGGTGATGATCTTTGCCCTTCCGCTCACACTTATCGAGAGCCGCAATCCGGTAACGGTGGTGACACGGTCGTTCCGCCTGGCCCACGGTCACCTGTGGCCTAATATGGGTTGGGTAGTCGTGATCTTGCTTATTATTGTCGTCGCTTCACTGGTGATGGGAGCCATTACCATGCTGCCATTCACCGGGTCATTCATAAGATCTATTGCTAATCCTGAGGAAGCCGGCACCATGCTTGAAATTAGCCGTAATCCGCTTTACATAGGACTTGGTTCACTGCTTGACCTCGCTGGTGACACCGGTATTGCCGATCCTTGCCTTTATCCTCTATTTCAGGAACAGGGGAGATGAAGTCATTGCAGAAATGACAACTGAGGTTGAACCGGCTGTGACCGTAGAGGATCTCTACCCCCGTATGCCCGACAGGGAGTAATCAGGCGCAATGGTACTATCCGCCGAATCGTTTTGACATCTTCTCCGAGATCTTCTCTTTCGGGTATTGTTTTGAGAATGTCAGCCAGTAATCCTTCACGCTCTGCTTCACCTCTTTCCTGAGGATCAGGATACCGATAAGGTTGGGTACCGCCATAAGCACAATGGCCACATATGACAGTGACCATATAATGGTAGTGTCAGTGAATGATGCAATGAAGAATGCGGCAACGAATATGAGCCTGTAGTATATTACATATTGCGGTCCGAAAAGGTAGGTTGTCGCACGGTCTCCGTAATATGACCATGAGATTGCCGTCGAAAATGCGAACAGCAGCAGGGAGAGAGTCACCACATACGGCCCGAAGCCTTTCATTATGCTGCGGCTGAAAGCAAATGTGGTGAGCGGAGCACTGTGTATCAGGGATTCTCCCCTAACTGTCATTGAGGCCATATTGGGAAGTTTTCCGGCCAGGACTTCAAGTTCTCCGCTGAAGGGTTCTTTCCCCGAAGAGAAATTAATATTTTCAGCCAGGGATCTTGCGTGGATAACGGAAATACCCGGGGTGGTAATCCTGCCGTTCTCTATTATCAGTTTGCCGTTATAGAGATCAAGGAACTGATCTCCCCTGAGGTGACTGCTCAGTTTTTCAACATCTGCGCTGTTGCTGTCATCGTATATTCCGGCGATTACCTGCACGTCGGTTGCCTGGAACTGGTTCTCAGTCTTGGTATTCCATGCGCCTGAAGCAAGCACCACCAGCCCTGTCAGAGTACAGATGCAAATCGTGTCAATGAATGGTTCAAGAAGCGCCACCATTCCTTCGGAAATGGGTTCCGGGGCACGGGCAGCCGAGTGTGCAATCGGTGCGGACCCCTGTCCTGACTCATTCGAGAAGAGACCCCTGTTTACACCGCGGTTCATGGCAAAGGCAAAAGAGGCGCCAAGGAAGCCCCCTGCAGCAGCCGATCCGGTGAATGCATCGGCAAAAATCGATGTAAATGAAGAAATTATGTTTTCCGGATGCGAAAAAATTACCAGCAGTGATCCTACAAGGTAGAGTATTGCCATAAAAGGAACCATTACAGAAGTTACTTTTGCAATTCTCTTTATGCCTCCGATGATAACCAGTCCCAGGAGGATAGCCAGGATGCCACCGGTTATTATATGCTTGATCCCGAAGGTCGTAAACACTGAATTTGAAATACTGTTTATCTGAGGCAGACTGCCCGTGCCAAAAGAGCTGAGAATGGTAGCCCCTGCGAAAAAAGCACCCATTATGACCCCGGTCTTTATCACTCTCCCACCACGCGTCGTGATGTTCAGCCGCTTTTTCATATAATACATGGGACCTCCTGAAACCGACCCGTCCGGAAGAATGTCCCTGTATTTATGGGAAAGTGATACTTCTACCATTTTGGTACACATTCCGATAGCTGCTGTTATCAGCATCCAGAAGAGGGCTGCCGGGCCGCCAAGGTGTATTGCCAGGGCTACTCCTGCAATATTACCAGTTCCTACAGTGCCTGATAGGGCTGTTGCAAGCGACTGGAAGTGAGAGGTGTCACCCACATCATGCGAGTGGTCGTATTTGCCGCGGGTGATCCTGATAGCGTGACGGAAATACCTGATCTGAGGAAATCCGAGGTAAATAGTAAAGAACAGCCCCGTTCCGATTAAGAGTACCATGAACCAGGGGTGCCCTCCGAGATAGCCGTCGAGCCTTACCAGGAAATCGTTTAAACCGTGCATATCGGTGAAATTATTAATTAGAATTTAAGCAATCCGAGTCCGTTGAGAAATACGAGGGCAATAGCAATGGGTGCAATAAACCTGATGGCGAACCTGTAGAGGCTGTAATACCTCATTCGCAGGGTGCCTCCGTTTGAGAGCTCGTCCTTTGATTCACGTCCGGGGAAGAACCATCCCAGGAAGGCTACGATAAGCAGGCCCCCAAGAGGAAGGAGGATGTTGGCGGTTGTGAAATTAAACAGATCAAAAATATTGAGCCCGAAGAGCTTCACATCACTCATAATGCCCCACGACAGTGAGGCTGAGATGCCGAGAATGAACATAGATGCGGTGGCGATAATGATCGCTGTACGTCTGCTGAGGTTGAGCTGTTCAGAAAAATAGGCCACTATCACTTCAAGGACAGATATTGTTGAGGTGAGCGCAGCTATTGCCAGCAAAACAAAAAATGAGAAGGCAAATATCATCCCTCCCGTCATCTGCTGGAATATACCGGGAAGCACGATGAAGGTGAGTGCTTCGCCTGAAGAAGGAGAGATGCCGAAAGCAAAGACAGCAGGGAATATAGCCACTCCTGCCAGGACAGCCACAAGAGTATCAATGAGGGAAACCTGTACTGATGTACTGGCAAGGTTATTGTCTTTCTGGATGTATGATCCGTACGTGATCAGAGTTCCCATGCCGATGCTCAGGGAGAAAAACGCCTGTCCGAGTGCCATCAGTATGGTCTCACCTGTGATCTTTGAGAAATCAGGCCTGAACAAAAACACCAGGCCCTTGCCTGCTCCGGGAAGGGTTAGTGATTTGATGCACATCACAATCAGGATGACAAACAGAAGGGGCATCATTATCTTGGTCGACATTTCTATGCCCTTGCGCACTCCTCCCCATACAATGGCAGATGTTGCCAGCATGAAAACCGAAAACCACAAGGCCGGCCGGAGCGACTCGCTCCTGAACGATTCGAACATCGATGAGAGCTCTGCGGAGCTCTTCCCGATAAAACCTCCGATCAGGGTCTGGTAAATGTATTCAAGAGTCCAGCCGGCTACAGCCGTATAGAAGGCCAGTATCATAAATGCTGATACAATTCCCATCATGCCCACCATATACCAGGGCTTGCGCGGCGCCAGCGCTTTAAAGGCTCCGACAGGATTACGCTGTGATCTCCTGCCGATTAAAAGCTCCGACATCATCACGGGAATCCCTATCGAAAAGATAATTACAAGGTATACTATCAGGAATGCTCCGCCGCCATTCTCTCCCAGTATGTAGGGGAACCTCCAGATGTTTCCCAGTCCCACTGCCGACCCGGCAGCTGCTGCTATCACACCAAGCCTGCTGCCAAACGAATCCCTTTTGGAAAAATCAAATCCGCTCATCTTTCAAATAATTACCTCGTGAAATTCTTTTAAGATGCTAAAGGTGGTAAAAAACTTAAAAGCAGCAATGCATTAGTGTTAAAAAACAGAAAACGGGTATTTTTTCTGCAGCGAAATTTTCGATCCAATGTTCCCGGCAGGCTATAAAAAGAGGCTGTCCCCTTTTATTTGGGACAGCCTCATTAATACAATCAACATAGTCTAATATGATTCGCGCTGCGTATAGTGGGTATGCAGGAGCTTATGCGACATGTGCCCGTTGGGTTTCTCCAGAAACTCTTCGTAAATGGCCTTGACCTCGGGGTTCTCGTGCGATTTCCTCAGGTCCATATGCATATCTTCGGAATAGATCGCCTCCATACGCTTCTGCCTGATGGCAGCATTGGTGGGTATGGGCTGGCCTCCTCCTCCGAGACATCCTCCCGGGCAGGCCATGATCTCAATGAAGTGGTACGTTGCCTTGCCTGTGCTGACAGCCTTTGCAATCTTGTTTGCGTTGACCAGTCCGTGGGCTATTGCCACCTTGAGTTCTGCTCCCTCGAGGAATCTCCACTCCTCAGTTGTACCTTCAATCTTAATGGTAGCCTCCTTCACTCCCTCCATTCCGCGGACGGGCATGATATTGAGGTTCTTGAAAGGAACCGGCCTGCCGGTCACTATCTCATATGCGGTACGGAGAGCTGCCTCCATCACTCCTCCTGTGGCTCCGAAGATCACTCCGGCCCCTGTTGAGGTGCCCATAATTGAGTCATAATGATCCTCTTCAAGAGTGAGGAAATCGATCCCCGCCTGCTTGATCATAACGGCGAGCTCCCGTGTGGTAAGAACAAAGTCAATGTCCTTGTATCCGCTTGATCTCATCTCAGGCCTGTCGGCTTCATACTTCTTGGCTGTACAGGGCATGATTGAGACAGAGACGATCTTTGACGGGTCAATCTTGCGCTTCTCTGCGTAATATGTCTTTGCCAGGGCTCCGAACATCTGCTGCGGTGATTTGCAGGTTGAGAGGTTAGCAAGCATATGCGGATATTTGTGTTCTATGAACTTGATCCATCCCGGTGAGCATGAGGTGAACATAGGCAGGGCGAGGCTCTTGTCACCCTCTACCAGTATCTTCTTCAGCCTCGTCAGCAGTTCTGTGCCTTCCTCAATAATGGTAAGGTCGGCCGTGAAGTCGGTATCGAGCACCGAGTCGAAACCAAGCTGACGCAGGGCGGTAACCATTTTGCCTGTCACCCTTTCACCCGCATCAAATCCCAGGTCTTCGCCGAGGGCTACCCTTACTGCAGGGGCCGTCTGAACGACAACATGCTTGTCCGGATCATAGATGGCATCCCATACCTGGTCTATGTAGGTCTTCTCCGTCAGGGCACCCGTCGGACAGCGGTTGACGCACTGGCCGCAGTTGGTGCAGACCACATGGCTCATCGGCCGGTCATGGAATGATGATATCTTCATGTGTGAACCCTTGTTTGCCACTGCAATTGCAGAGACATGCTGAAGCTGCGAGCATGTGCGCACACAGCGCTGGCACCTGATGCACTTGCTGTCGTCCTTGATGAATGACGGCGACGATCTGTCTATTGTATATGCATGATCTTCAACAAGGTCGAGGAAGATATGCTCCCCGAACGAATATTCGTTTGCCAGTGTCTGCAGCTCGCACTTCTGGTTTTTGTAGCACTTGGTGCAATCGGCTCTGTGTTCTGACAACAGCAGTTCCACGATATGCTTACGCGCGTTCCTTACCCTGAGCGAGTTGGTGTGTATCTCCATTCCTTCCGATACCGGCATGGCGCAAGCAGCGATTAGCGTACGTGCACCCTTCTGCTCAACAACACATACACGGCAGTTTCCAGCCACACAAAGGTCCTGGTGATTGCACAGCGTAGGTATGATTATGCTCAGTTTCCTGGCGGCATCCAGAACGGTGGTTCCTTCAGCTACCTTAACCTCATGTTCATTTATCTTTAGAGTTACCATAATAGTCTATACTGGTTTTAATATATAATCTCTTCCCTGAAATTCTCAACAATTGATTTGAAGGCGTTTCCCACCGACTGGCCGAGGCCGCACTTGGAGGCCACCTTCATGGTGTCAGCAAGCTTGACCAGCTCAGTCAGGTATGTCGACTTTGCTTCGCCTTTCTTGACCTTCTCCACACCCTTGAGAAGCTGCTGGCATCCGACACGGCAAGGCGTGCACTGTCCGCATGATTCCTCGGTGAAGAACTCAAGATAGTTATGAAGTACGTTGTACATCGAGCGTGAGCTGTTGAACAGCTTCATTGAACCACCGGTAGGCACTCCCTCGAAACCGATAATGGTTTCAGCGAATTTCTTGCGGGGAACGCAGAAGCCTGATGCTCCTCCAACCTGTACTGCCTTTGCATCGCCGTCGCCGAACTCATCGACGAACTCCTGGACGGTCATTCCCAGTTCAAGCTCAAAAATACCCGGTATGGGTGTATCTCCCGAGATGGAGAACACCTTTGATCCGCGTGAATCCTTGGTCCCAAGCTTCACATACATCTCCGGACCCCTGGCAATGATCATCATTGCGGTCACAAGGGTCTCGACGTTATTGATGGATGTAGGTTTTGAGAAGAGGCCACTGGTCGTCGGATAGGGCGGTTTATTGCGGGGTTCACCGCGGAAGCCCTCTATTGATTCGAAGAGCGCGCTCTCCTCACCGCAGATGTAGGCTCCGCTTCCCATGCGGTACTCGATGCTGAAGTCATAACCGATCTCGGCTATCATTTTATGAAACTTATGAAGCTCGAGATAGAGATGTGGAAGAAGAAACCTGTACTCGCCGCGGAGATAGATAAAACCCTTCCTTGCACCCATTGCCTTGCCGGCTATGGCCATTCCGCCATAGACCTTGTATGCAGCGCGGTCAAGTATCTCACGGTCCTTGAAAGTGCCGGGCTCGCCCTCATCGGCGTTACATACTATGTACTTCTCCGGATCCTTCTCCGCTGCAGTGTATTTCCACTTGAGACCGGTGGGAAAACCCGCGCCCCCACGGCCTTTAAGTCCTGATTCCAGAACCTGCTGAATGATCTCATCACTGGTCATTGAGAAGGCCTTTACCAGAACCTCCCTCGAATCTATTGTTTCAAATATAAGATCTACTTTATTTAGTCCTCTGTTTTCCATTTTGTGCCTCCCTCTCTTATTTACGCATATAACCTTTAATAACATCAATAACCGTCTCAGTTGTCAGGTCAGTGTACGGCATGTCATTGATCAGAATGGCAGGAGCCTTATGGCACCATCCTATGCAGTTCGTCTCAAGAAGGGTGAACATTTTGTCGGGAGTGGTCTCACCCACCTTTATCTTAAGTATCTCCTCAATCGTGTTAATAATGTCATTCTTACCTTTCATTGAGCAGGTGATGGTCTTGCAAACCCTGATCACATTTTTTCCCCTGAGCTCAGTGTCAAGGAAAGTATAGAAGGAGGCTGTCCCGTATACTTCTGCCGCCGAGATATCAAGCTCGGTAGCAACTTCCACCATTGCCTCGTCGGTCAGGTAGTTATGCTTTCTTACAATGTCCTGAAGGATCGGCATCAGGCTCTCTCTCTTGCGGCCGTACTTCTCTGCCAGTTCCTTCACCATGTTACCAGTGTGATACATTTCTGATTCAGTTTAAGTGTTTATGTTTTATCGTCCGGAATTGATTTTTCCTTTCGGCTGTGAAAATAATAACAATACTCATTCAAAAACCTTACTTATATCATGTTTATAAATATTTCAGCTTTGAACCATTATAACACTCAAAGTTCTGAAATAGCCTGTAAATCAGCAGGTGGAGAATCCCCGAAGCAGCCGGGCGAGCCACTGAGGCAGCTTCCGCAGGTCCACTTCCCCTCACGCAAAGAGCTTGCGACCAACGATCCGCTGATTGCTGGCGGCCTGTTCAGCGGCCTTACTTTCAATGCCCGGAACTTCTCCCGGAAAAGCCTTTCGAATTCTTCAGAAATGAAGTACTGACCATTTAAATTCAGATTGGAACAATTGCATTCATAGAAAATTTATTGTATATTTATTGCACATGAAGTCCGAGACGAAATAATTGAAATTAAAATTAACAAGGAGGTAGAAAATGGCCGTTGAATACTTATGCAAGGCATGCAGGGGACACCTTATCATTAAAAACTCAATAGTGCTCTCTGCCACAAAGATCAACAGTACCAAGAGAGGGCTGGTCCTTCTGAACCCGGAACTCGGTAATTATACAAAAACGACCCACCCGTCGTTCGAAATGGAGAAAGGATCCGAGTACCTGATCAACTGTCCCATCTGTCACTCACAGCTGAACAGCATGAAGTATCCTCACCTGGTAAGGATTATCATGATTGATGAGAAAGGAAAGGAGTTTGACATCTATTTCTCGGGTATTGTCGGCGAAAACTGCACCTACAAGATCAGTGAGGCCGGAGTGGAAAAGGCCGGTCCCGACACAAAACTCTACGATAAGTATTTTGACATCCCGAAGGAGGACAGGAAGTATCTTTAGAAGTCTGAAAGTCTTAAAGTAGAAAGTCCGTAAAGTCCGTTAAGTCTGAAGGATTTGCGATTTGTGATTTGCGATTTGCGATTAAATCGAAAGTCCATAAAGTCTGTAAAGTCTGAAGGATTTGCGATTTGTGATTTGCGATTTGCGATTAAATCGAAAGTCCATAAAGTCCGTAAAGTCTTAAGGATCTGCGATTCGTGATTTGCGTCCCGACACTGCGTGTGCGGGATTGATCCTGCTTCCCGACACTGCGTGTGCGGGACTTTTCCTGCGTCGCAGGCAAATTTGCGATTAAATCGACAATCGCAAATCTGAAATCGAAAATTTCTCCTGTTGCCTGACCTGCACGATTTATACACCTATCTGACCAATTCCTCCACAATTTTTGGTTATTTTAAGCCAACTTTGCAGTTGTTAATCAGGAAAAAAATGAAAACAGATATTGAAGTCAGGTATGCCGCGCACCCTGAAGATGTAAAGCACTGGGACACTGACAGGCTGAGAAGGGAACATCTGGTCGGATCTCTTTTCAGGGATAACACCGTGACGATGGTCTACACCCTTTACGACCGCATGGTCGCCGGGGGTGCCAAACCTGCCGGTGAGGCACTGAAACTTGAACCCGTGGATGAGGTTAAGGCATCATTCTTCCTCCACAGGCGTGAGATGGGCATATTCAACGTCGGAGGCAAGGGTCGGATAAGGGCAGGCGACACAATCTTTGACCTCGGCTTCAAGGAGGCTCTCTACCTCGGCAGCGGCGACAGGGAGATAATATTTGAAAGCGTGGATAAAAATCATCCGGCTCTCTTTTATTTCAACTCCACCCCTGCCCACCGGAACTACCCTGACAGGAAAGTCTCCGGGAAAGATGGCATTACTGCCGAAATGGGTTCGCCGGAGGCGGCCAACCACAGGATCATCAGCAAGATGATAGTGAGCCAGGTGCTTGAAAGCTGCCAGCTGCAGATGGGCATGACCGAGCTGAAGCCGGGGAGTGTATGGAACACCATGCCGCCTCATACCCACGGACGCCGGATGGAAGTTTATTTCTACTTCGAAGTGCCCGAAGGACAAGCTGTATGCCACTTCATGGGAGAGCCCACCGAGACACGTCATATATGGATGCAGAACAATGAGGCGGTGATATCGCCGCAGTGGTCCATCCACGCCGCCACCGCCACCTCCAGCTATACATTCATCTGGGGCATGGGAGGAGAAAATCTCGATTACGGGGACCAGGATTTCCTGAAGCAGACGGACCTGAGGTAAAAGGCAAAAACCACAAACCATAAAGACAACTATGAGCAACGATTTATTCAGGCTCGACGGAAAGGTGGCGCTGGTCACCGGGGCATCATACGGGATAGGGATGGCAATGGCCAAAGCCCTGGCAGGTGCAGGTGCCACAATCGTCTTCAATGACCGCAGCCAGGAGAGGCTGACGACCGCCATCGAAGACTACAGGAGAGACGGTATCGATGCCAGAGGCTATCTCTTTGACGTTACGGATGAGATCGCCGTAAAGGAGAATATAGCAGCCATCAGCAGTGAAGTCGGGGTGATTGACATACTCGTAAACAATGCGGGTATTATTATAAGAGTTCCCGCTCTTGAGATGGAGGTTGCCGAGTTCCGTGAGGTGATAGACATTGACCTTACAGGCCCGTTCATAATGTCGAAGGCCGTTGCTCCGGGCATGATAAAAAAAGGAGGAGGAAAGATCATCAATATCTGCTCCATGATGAGCGAACTGGGACGTGAGACCGTCTCTGCCTATGCCTCAGCCAAGGGCGGGCTCAAGATGCTGACACGCAACCTGGCCTGCGAGTGGGCTGAGTTCAATATCCAGGTCAACGGCCTCGGACCGGGTTATATTGCAACCCCTCAGACAGCGCCGCTTCGCACTGAGGGCCATCCCTTCAACTCCTTCATTATAGGACGCACACCTGCCGCAAGATGGGGCACACCGGAAGACCTGCAGGGACCGGTGGTGTTCCTCGCCTCAAAGGCCTCTGATTTTATCAACGGCCATATACTGTACGTCGACGGAGGAATCCTGGCATACATCGGCAAACAACCCAAATAAAAAACTCATGCAATGATGAAAAAGATACCGTTCATCCTGATCTCAGCACTTATCCTGGCAGGCTGCGCCGACGACCAGGTAAAGATCTCTCTGAAAAACAGCCTCCCGATTGACAGGACAGCGGAGACAGTTGAGATCCCCATAGCCGATATCACGGCAAAACTGACCGGTTCCGATCCATCCCAACTGGTGGTAACTGACAGCAGAAGGCACCGAGGTAACATCCCAGCTGATCTACGCCGGGCAACCCACTCCGCAGTCGCTGATCTTCCAGGCCGACGTGAAGGCCAGCTCCTCTTCCGTCTATTTCATTTCCAGGGGAGCCCCTTCAGTATATCCGGTAAAGGCCTACGGCCGATTTGTTCCCGAAAGATTTGACGACTACACATGGGAGAATGACCGCATCGCCTTCCGCATCTACGGTCCTGCCCTGATTGCCAAGGATGGTCCCAGCAACGGCATAGACGTATGGATCAAGAGGACTGACCAAATGATTATTGACAAATGGTATTCTGAATATCTCGCCGGAAAGAACAGCTATCATGACGACAACGGGGAAGGCTGCGACTGTTACAAGGTAGGCCGTACTCTGGGTGCCGGGGCAATGGCACCGTTTGTTGATGATTCCCTGTGGCTCGGAAGTAACTTTGAAAGCTGGCAGACACTTGACAACGGTCCTCTGCGAACATCATTCAGACTCACATACCCGCCATTCATCGTTCGTGACGCAGTGGTGACAGAGACACGCACATTCTCCCTCGACGCCGGCAGCCAGATGAACAGGGTCACGGAGGAGTATTCAGGCATAAGCCAGGAGTTCACGGTGGCAGCAGGCATCGTGAAACGGGAGGAGGGCTCTCCCCTACCCGTGCCTTACGGTACAAACTCCATAGCCTATCGTCTTGACGGCGGCGAAGGCGGCATAACCTACCTGGGCACTGTGCTCACAACCCAGGCCTCCGCAGTGACGGAGAAGGGTGATCATCTCCTGATAGTTACCAGGTGCACGCCCGGGACACCGCTGGTATATTATACAGGTGCGGGATGGAGCAAATGGGGATTTGATGCCGACGAGGAGTGGACTGATTATGTCACCCGTTTCTCGCAGATAATCAGTTCACCACTTATTGTGAAAACCGAATAGGCCCCCATGCGCCTCCCAGCCGCAATAACGGCCCTGTTATAATCATTTTGGTGACCCTGCCTAAAGGTTTGAGCTAAGTTGACGGCTCCAGGCAACACGAGCGCCGGAATCAGCTATCGGGCCTGTGTTTCGGTATTCAGAATAACGTTATGTCCTCCGTAGCAACATTAATGTGCCTGACCTGTCCAAAAATACAACCGATTGCAAGATAAGTACTACAAGTAGTACAAACCTCTTCATGACTGCTGAATTAATGGGTTTTCAAGACCCTAATTTAGTTTTTTATTGCTATTTTTCCGTCAAAGCTGAAAACCATTAATTGATCACAATGAAAGAGACAGGCAAGTATTCATTCGGAATCGGTGACAGGTTCTCACCTAAGGGCAGGGCACACATTGAAGCCCTGGTTAAGGCTTCCGCCGAGCTGGGTGAGGTTTACACCAATGCCCTCAGAGCCAATGCTGATGTTAATTAATTTGCAACACTGAATTTCCACGGACATGAAAGAATTTATCAACGAAGATTTCCTGCTGCAGAATGATATTGCAAGAAAACTCTACCATGAGCATTCTGAAGGCATGCCGATAATTGACTACCACTGCCACCTCAGTCCTCAGGCCATTGCAGAAGACAGGCGCTTTGAAGACCTCGGTCAGCTGTGGCTCGAGGGCGATCATTACAAGTGGAGGGCCATGAGGACAAACGGCATCGACGAGAAATACATAACCGGGACAGAGACCACCTTCCGGGAGAAATATGACCGCTGGGCAGAGACTGTGCCCTACACCATGCGCAACCCCCTCTATGCATGGACCCATCTCGAGCTGAAAAGGGTCTTCGGCATCAGCAGGATTCTTAATCCTTCAACTGCCCCGGAGATATGGGATGAGTGCACGGATCTCCTTCACAGACCGGATTTTTCGGCACGCGGACTGATTAAAAAATTCAACGTCGAGGTGATCTGCACCACCGATGACCCAGTGGATAACCTGGAGCATCATAAAAAACTGAAGGGCAGTGGCTTTGAAGTAAAAGTCCTCCCTGCCTGGAGACCTGACAGGGCCATGGCAGTGGAAGATCCGGTAAAATTCAGAGACTATGTCAAAACGCTTTCAGAAGTATCAGACACTGAGATTAAAGGCTTTGAAACGCTGATTGAGGCCCTGCGAAAAAGACATCACTATTTCGCCGACGCCGGCTGCGTTCTCAGCGATCATGGAATAGAACAGATATATGCAGATGAATGCACCGGCAGAGAGGCAGACATCATATTTGCAAAAGTCACAGCGGGAACCCAGCTGAGTCGCGAAGAGGTGTCACAGTTCAAATCAGCCATGCTATATGAACTGGCAGTGATGGATGCTGAGCGGGGCTGGACACAGCAGTTCCACTACGGCGCCATCCGTAATAACAACAGCCGCATGCTGGCCAAAATAGGACCTGACACCGGCTATGACTCTATGGGCGATTTCATCATTGCAAAAGACCTTTCCAGGTTCCTTGACCGGCTCGATGCCGGAGGTAACCTTGCAAAAACGATACTCTATAATCTCAACCCGAGGGATAACGAACTTATTGCGACCATGATCGGCAACTTCCAGGACGGCTCTGTACCGGGAAAGATACAGTTCGGTGCCGGATGGTGGTTCCTTGACCAGGAGACAGGCATGACCAACCAGATCAATGCCCTGTCACTGATGGGACTGCTCAGCAGGTTCGTGGGCATGCTTACTGATTCGAGAAGCTTTATCTCCTATCCGCGGCATGAATACTTCCGCAGGATCCTGTGCAACATGCTCGGTGATGACATTGAAAAGGGTAAGCTCCCCGCATCAGAGATGGAGACCATAGGAAAGATGGTCGAAAACATCTCATACCACAACGCAAAAAATTACTTCCGTTTCTGAAATTAACAAGAGAAGAAAGATGTCAGGTTTTACACGTATTCAGGTGGCGCTCGCGATGGAAGAGACAGGCCTCGTGCCTCTCTTTTATCATCATGACGAAGAGATTTGCAAAGAGGTTATCTCGGCCTGCCATGCCGGCGGCGCACGGGTCTTCGAGTTCACAAACAGGGGCGACTTCGCCCATGAGGTTTTTGCTGAGGTTAAGAAATGGGCCGGGGAAAACTGCCCCGGAATGATGATAGGTGCAGGCTCAGTTCCTGATGCTCCCACTGCAGCCATCTACATGCAGATGGGTGCAGACTTCATCGTCTCTCCCATCCTTAACCCTGAGGTGGCCCGGATCTGTAACAGGAGAAAGGTGCTGTGGATACCGGGATGCGGCACCCTAACAGAGATATCGCAGGCAGAAGAGCTCGGCGCCGAAATAGTGAAGATTTTCCCGGGTAATGCCGTCGGCGGACCCTCATTCGTGAAGGCAGTCAAAGGACCATGCCCCTGGACGAGCATAATGCCTACGGGCGGCGTTGATCCTTCAGAGGAGAACCTTGAAAAGTGGTTCACTGCCGGAGTGGCTTGCGTAGGAATGGGGTCCGCTCTGATAACTGACAAAATCGTAAAAGAAGAAGACTGGGCATCACTCACTCAAAAGGTAAAAACAACCATCGAAATAATAGGAAACCTTAAACCCAAGCCTGCCGGAAAATGAACACATTAAACAAGGTAAATGAGAAAATAGGACATTACAGATGGACCATCTGTTTTCTTCTCTTCTTCGCAACAACCATCAACTACATGGACCGGCAGGTCCTCAGCCTCCTGAAAGGCGTTCTTGAGGTGGAATTTGACTGGTCCGAGTCTGACTACTCAAATATTGTTATTGCCTTTCAGCTTGTATATGCCGTCTCTATGCTTTTCGCAGGCAGATTCATTGACTGGCTTGGGACAAAGAAAGGTTATGCATGGTCACTGATAGTATGGTCAGTGGCAGCCATACTGCACGGTTTCTCGAGAGGAACAGCAGGCTTCATGGGCGCACGTGCATTACTGGGCTTCGGCGAGTCAGGTAACTTCCCCGCCGCGATAAAGACAACAGCCGAATGGTTCCCAAAGAAAGAGAGAGCATTTGCCACAGGCATTTTCAACTCCGGCTCCAACCTGGGAGCCATCCTAGCGCCTCTCACCGTCCCATGGCTGGCCGTAAACTATGGTTGGCAGGAAGCCTTCTACATTATTGGGGCTATAGGATTTTCGTGGCTTATATTCTGGTTCTGGCTTTATGACATCCCGTCAAGGATGCTGGCCAGGGGAAGGATAAAACAGAGTGAGTATGACTATATTCACAGTGATGATGTTGCAGCAGGAGTTGCCGCTACTGAATCAGTTAAGAATGACCATCCTGTCGGAAAAGAGAAGCTGCCGTGGATGAAGCTGTTGGGCTACCGGCAGACCTGGGCATTCGTTGCCGGCAAATTCATGACAGACGGCGTCTGGTGGTTCTTCCTCTTCTGGCTGCCGGCATATCTTAAGGCACAGTTCGGAATGGAGGGAACTACTGTTGCCCTTCCCCTTGCTGTACTCTATTCCATGACCACCGTCGGAAGCATCGGAGGCGGATACTTCCCGGCAGTTTTCATGAAGAGCGGACGTAATCCTTATAATGCCAGGATGATAGCCATGCTTATAATAGCTCTGTTTCCCCTTCTGGTCCTGGTCGCCCAGTATGCAGGCTCATTCAGCTTCTGGTACGCAGTGGTTATTATCGGCATCGGCGCATCTGCCCACCAGGCCTGGTCAGCCAACCTCTTTACCACAGTATCAGATATGTTCCCGAAAAAAGCAGTAGGCTCGGTGATAGGTATCGGTGGAATGGCAGGCGGCCTTGGAGGAATAATCATATCCAAATCGGCAGGACTGCTCTTTGATCACTACAAGGAGCTGGGACATATACAGACGGGATACACCATTATGTTCGTCTTCTGTGCCCTTGCCTATGTAATAGCCTGGTTCATAATGAAATCTCTTGTTCCTAAATTCAAACTCATTGAAGACCTTTAATAACCTTAAAAGAATATGAATGATTTCAGTGATCTGAAAGGAAAAGTGGCCGCAATCACCGGCGGCAGCGGAGTGATCGGACAGACCCTCGTCAAAGGACTGTGCAGGGCCGGAGCGACGGTGATCATCCTGGATGTAAACCCGGCAAGAGGAGCCATCACCGCTGCAGAAATGGCAGCGAGGCCCGACTGCTCCGTGGCAGCTGCCATAGGTGCCAGCGTAACCGACAGGGAGTCGCTGCTGAGAGCCCGCGAGGAGATACGGTCTTCCTTCGGGACACTTGACATACTGGTTAACTGCGCGGGCGGCAACAAAGCCTCAGCCACAACCTCCAAAGAGAATATCTGCAGAGAAGATAAAGACCTGAAGGGGACCTTTTTCGATCTCGACATCGAAGGTTTTGACGGCGTCTTCGACCTGAACTTCAAGGGTACCGTGCTGCCTTCCATGATCCTCAGCGAGGATATGGTGAAGAGAGGCAGCGGAAGTATCCTTAACATCTCCTCGATGAACGCCTACAGGCCGCTTACGAAGATACCCGCATACTCGGCCGCCAAGGCTGCAATCAACAACTTCACACAATGGCTGGCAGTCCACTTCGCTCCTGCAGGCGTCAGGGTCAACGCCATCGCACCGGGATTCCTGCTGACAAACCAGAACAGGTTCCTGCTCACTGATGAGCAGACGGGCGATATGACCCCGCGAGGCAAAAAGATAATAGCCGCCACACCAATGGGACGGTATGCTGAGCCTGAAGAGCTTGTTGGCACCATGCTCTACCTCCTGTCTGATACATCATCATTCGTGACCGGCGTGGTGATACCGGTTGACGGAGGTTTCAGCGCCTACAGCGGTGTATAGATGAACAAACAGACGATTACTGAATTATATAAATAACCGACCGTTATAATCATGAAGCGAAATGTCATCGTGGCACAGTCGGGAGGCCCCTCCCCCGTCATCAACAACACACTCAGGGGCATAATCGATTCCTGCCTTGGCTATCCCGAAAACTTCGGAAAGATCTACGGAGGGTGGCACGGCATTGAGGGCGTGCTGAAGGAGGAACTGCTCGACCTCACCGCCCAGGACAGTGATGAGATCGGCCTCCTGAGAACGACGCCCGCAGCAGGGAGCATTGGCACCTGCAGGTATAAGCTGAAGGATCACCAGCTGCTCGACTTTGACCGGATAGCGGAGGTCTTCAAAGCTCATGACATTGGGTATTTCTTCTATATAGGAGGCAATGACTCTCAGCATACCGCCATGAAGGTAAGCACCCTCTGTGCACAGAAGGGACTGGATGTCATTGCTGTCGGAGTTCCAAAGACTATTGACAACGATGTGGGCGACAGTGAGTTCAAACTGATTGACCATACTCCCGGATACGGATCAGTGGCACGCTACTGGGCTTACATGATCCAGAATGCCAATGAGGAGAACGCCGGATCATCACCGGCTGACCCCGTACTCGTCATGCAGGCCATGGGACGGAAGATTGGATATATCCCTGCCGCTGCCAGGCTCGGAGACCCCGGCAGGCAGATGCCGCTTCAGATCTATCATGACGGAATCAGGAGTGACAATGGAGGAGATCGCCGACAACGTCAATGACCAGGTGGTGCGTGACGGCCGGTGCATGGTGGTGGTCAGCGAGGGGCTGAGCGTTGGTGATATAGGCGAAAAGAAAGATTCCTTTGGCCACACCCAGTTCGGCTCAAGCCAGCTCACAGTGCAGCAGGCAGTGGTTAACTACCTTAATTCCAAAGGCATAAAGGCTGCAGGAGCAGCTCGCGGACAGGTTCCGGGAACAGACCAGAGACATAATATGATCTATGCTTCGGTGACTGACCTCGACGAAGCATATAATGTCGGCCGCAAGGCCGTGGAGATAGCCCTCCATGACGGTAACGGATGGATGGCGACGATACTCCGTAACCCGGGGCCCATCTACAACGTCAGGTATGACAAGGTTCCGCTTGAAAAGGTGGCCCTCTCGGAAAGGACATTCCCCTCTGAGTGGATATCCCCGTCACGTTACGATGTCACAGATGATTTTGTAAGATACGCCAGGCCGCTGATGGGCGATGACTGGGTGAGTATCCCGTTAATAAACGGAATCCAGCGCTTCGCTAAACTGAAACCCGTTTTTGCAGCCCAGAAGCTGCCGCCGTACAAGCTCCAGGGCAAATAAAACATGCTCCGTAATTGACCCGGCTCTTAAATTTTGAATTATTAATTTTGAACTATGAACATACTTGAAGAACTGAAACCTGTTAAGGAATTTTTTATCGGCATAGACTCGGACGGATGCGTTTTTGACACCATGGAGGTCAAGCAGAAGGAGTTTTTTATACCCAACGCGGTTAAGCATTTTGAGCTCTTTGCCATTTCAAAGTATGTCCGTGAGACCTGGGAATTTGTCAACCTCTATTCCGTCACCAGGGGTATAAACCGTTTCCCGGCGCTGGTGAAGGTGATGGACCTGCTGGCTGAAAGGCCGGAGATAAAGGAGCTGGGCTTTAAACTGCCTGATATGGAGCCGCTCAGGGCAGTGGATAGGCAAGGAGACTAAACTTGGCAACCCCGTATTTAAGGAGTATGTGAAAAATAACCCCCACCCTGCCCTTGATCCCGTCCTGAAATGGACCCTTGCCGTCAATGAGGACATAGCAAGGTGGCTTCGCAATACCCCTCCTTTTCCATTTGCACGCAAGTCTATTGAGAAGCTGAGCACGATGGCTGATGCCATTGTGGTGTCACAGACACCCCATGAGGCGCTGGCAAGAGAATGGGAAGAACACTCGATTGACAAATATGTAAGAACCATTGCCGGGCAGGAGCTCGGCACAAAGACCGAACACATAACCATGGCGGCCAGGGGCAAGTACCCTGACGACAGGATACTGATGATTGGCGATGCCCCGGGCGATCATAAGGCGGCACTCGGCAACAATGCCCTTTTCTTCCCGATAGTGCCGGGCCATGAGAACAAATCATGGAAGCTATTCTACGAAGAGGCTCTCGACAGGTTCATTGCCGGAACATACAAGGGTGATTACCAGGACAGGCTTATCAGCGAATTTCAGAAGTCGTTGCCCGAAAAACCCACATGGTAAAAACTGGGACAGATGATATACTACTCGGATGGCGGACCTGAAAGGGACCTGAAGAAGGAGGAGATCAGAGCTGCACTGAAGACTGCTCTCGGCAGCCTCACTGACCGGGAAAGGGTGCTTATCCTTCCTCCTGACATAACCCGTGCTCACTCGGGTGCCGGCATGATAACAGAACTGCTCTGGCAGCAACTCGGCGAAAAGGTAAAGGACATCCTTCCAGCCCTGGGAACACATGTCCCCATGGAAACCAATGAGATATCAAGGATGTTTGGCGCGGTGCCCCACTCCCTCTTCAGGGAGCATCGCTGGCGTACCGACATCGAGGAGCTTGGGAGGATACCCTCCTCGTTTGTCTCGGAAGTCACCGGGGGAAGGCTTGACTTTGACTACCCCGTGCAGGTCAACAGGCTGCTGGCATCAGGCGGTCATGACCTGATAATATCCGTAGGCCAGGTGGTGCCTCACGAGGTTACCGGCATGGCCAACTACAACAAGAATGTATTCGTCGGATGCGGTGGCAGCGAGGCTATCAATAAAAGTCATTTCATCGGTGCAGCCCATGGCATTGAAAATATACTCGGCACAACTGACAATCCCGTCAGGGCTGTTCTGAACAAAGCCTCGGAGCTCGCCGCCGGCATGCTGCCGCTGCTCTATGTGCTGACGGTTGTTTCGCCTGACAGCAAAGGCACACTGAAAATCAGGGGCCTCTTTGTGGGAGATGATATCGGATGTTTCACACAGGCATCCGCCCTGTCGCGCGAGGTCAACTTCACCACATTGCCGGAGAGGCTCAGCAAGGTGGTTGTATGGCTTGACCCTGAGGAGTTCAAGAGCACATGGCTTGGCAATAAGAGCATCTACCGGACCCGCATGGCCATAGCCGATGAAGGTGACCTTGTTGTGCTTGCCCCGGGAGTGAAGACCTTCGGGGAGGATCCGGCAATAGACAAACTTATAAGGAAGTACGGCTACAGAACCACGCCGGAGATACTGGCTTTTGTTGAAGGTAACAGCGACCTGAGAGAAAACCTCAGCGCTGCGGCGCACCTCATCCACGGCTCTCCCGAGAAGAGGTTCAGGGTGACATATGCTGCCGGGCATCTGACCCGTGAAGAGGTCGAATCCGTTGGCTACAGCTTCGGTGACATAACAGGTCTTATGAAACGATACGACCCGCTTAGCCTGGTGACAGGGTTCCACACCACGGCTGACGGTGAAGAGTTTTACTTTATCTCCAACCCGGCCACAGGCCTATGGAAAGCAGCACAGTGAACCTATGAAAATCGTTATAGACGAGCAGATACCGTTCATCAGGGGGGTCTTTGAGCCCTGGGCTGACGTTGTTTACAGTCCCGGCCGGGCCATTGACGCTGCCATGGTTGCAGATGCCGATGCGCTGATAGTACGGACACGGACAAAGTGTGACAGCCGTCTCCTTAAGGGTAGCAACGTTAAGGTCATAGCATCGGCTACTATCGGATTTGACCACCTTGACACCGCCTGGCTTGACACAGCAGGTATAAGGTGGGTGAACGCCCCCGGGTGCAATTCGGGGTCGGTGATGCAGTATATAACAAGCGTACTTTTCTTTCTTGCCGCGAAGCACTCGCTTGACCTGCGATCGCTGACACTGGGGGTCGTGGGTGTGGGAAACGTCGGGTCAAAGGTTGTAAGGGCTGCCAGGGCCATCGGGATGAGCGTCCTTCAGAATGATCCTCCCCGGCAGAGACGAGAGGGAGGCGATGAATTCCTTCCTATTGAAAGAGTTATTTCAGAGTCCGATATCCTCACCCTGCATGTGCCATTGACCAATGAAGGGGAGGACAGAACCCGTCACCTGGTCAGCAGCGCCATCCTGGCCCGGCTTAGGAAGAATTGCATATTGATTAACTCCTCGCGCGGAGAGGTGGTTGACAACGCTGCGCTCCGGGATGCGCTCTCAGCCAAAATCCTGTCAGGAGCGGTACTTGATGTCTGGGAGGGCGAACCGGATACCGACAGACGGCTTGTGGAGCTTACCGATATTGCCACACCCCACATAGCCGGTTACTCCGTCGACGGGAAGGCCAACGCCACAGTTAATTCAGTGCGAGAGGTTGCTTCAGTCCTTGGCCTTCCGCTGGCCGGATGGACACCCGCCTCGCTTCCGCAGCCCTCGGATCCCGTAATCGACCTCACAAAGCATCGGGATGATGAAAACGTTCTTGAACGTGTGGCGCGAGCTGTCAGACATACCTATCCGGTTGATGAAGATGACAGACTCTTTCGCAGCGACCCCGGAAAATTCGAGTACCTTCGCGATAACTACAGGATCAGACGCGAATTCAACTCTTACCTTGTGAAGAGCGCTGACCCGGAAACAGAAAAAATCCTTTCGGATCTTGGTTTTATGATAATTCAATAAATAAATAATTCAATAACTCAAAATGAAAGCAGATATAGGATTGATAGGTCTCGCCGTGATGGGAGAAAACCTGGTGCTTAACATCGAAAGCAGGGGCTTCACTGTTGCAGTATTCAACCGTACAACTGACAGGGTGACGAATTTCGTGAACGGACGCGGAAAAGGGAAAAAGATAATACCCTCATATACGCTTGAGGAGCTTATCTCAAACCTCAGCAGGCCGAGGAAGGTGATGCTGATGGTCAAGGCAGGCAAACCGGTGGATGACTTCATTGAGATGATCATTCCCCTGCTCGACAAGGGTGACATAATCATTGAAGGCGGCAACTCTCACTTCCCCGACACAATAAGGAGGACACAGTACGTTGAGAGCAAGGGACTTCTGTACATCGGCACCGGCGTCTCAGGGGGCGAGGAGGGCGCGCTGCTCGGGCCTTCGATGATGCCCGGCGGATCGAAGGAGGCATGGCCTCATGTGAAGGACATTTTTTACGCGATAGCAGCAAGGGCCTCTGACGGTGCCCCCTGCGTAACCTGGATAGGCGACAACGGTGCGGGACACTTCGTGAAAATGGCCCATAACGGCATAGAGTACGGAGATATGCAGCTCATCTGCGAGGCATACCACCTGATGCTCAGCTCGGGGGCCTTTACCTATGATGAGATGGCAGACATCTTTGATGAATGGAACAAGGGGGAGCTCGACTCATACCTTATTGAAATCACCGGGGAGATACTGAGATACAAGGATACCGACGGCCAGCCCATCGTCACAAAGATACTTGACTCGGCAGGCCAGAAGGGGACAGGCAAATGGACTGTCGTCAGCGCCCTTGACCATGGGGTGCCACTTGAGCCTCATAGCCGAATCGGTCTTTGCCAGGTTCATCTCATCCATGAAGAGTGACAGGTTGAAGGCCTCTCCCCTCTTCAGCACTCCGGCAAAAGGCCCGGTCATTGACAAGAAACAGTTCATCGATGACATTCGCAAGGCGCTGTATGCTTCCAAGATCGTCTCCTACGCACAGGGATTTAACCTGCTCAGGAGCGCGGCCGGTGAATACAAATGGGATCTCAACTACGGTGAGATAGCAATGATCTGGAGGGGCGGATGCATCATCAGGTCCGCTTTCCTGAACAAGATCTACGAGGCATACACCCGCGATCCCGGGCTGCCAAACCTGATCATGGACGGATATTTCACCACCATCCTGAAGGAGAACAGCGAGAGCTGGAGGAAAGTGATAGCCGGAGCAGTCAGGGACGGCGTTCCAGTGCCCGCTATGAGCGCGGCTCTGGCATGGTTCGACAGCTACCGGTCGGCATGGCTGCCAGCCAACCTGCTGCAGGCGCAGCGCGACTACTTCGGGGCGCATACATATCAGCGCATTGACAAACCTGAGGGCGAGGTCTTCCATACCAACTGGACCGGCCGTGGCGGTGATACCGCATCATCAACCTACAACGCCTAGACACCTGTTTGCAGCCCTGAGGGGCGCCCTGTTTGTTAATTTCACCCGATACCTAATCGTATTTTTTTGTTAATTTTACCCTATATCCAAAGGCATATATCATCATGACTAAAAACGTTAACGAACGCGCAGCAGACAATATCAGGATCCTCTCAATGGCAATGGTTGAGAAGGCCAACTCAGGACACCCGGGCGGAGCAATGGGAGGTGCGGATTTCATCCATATCCTCTTCTCGGAGTTCCTTCGCTTTGATCCTGCAGACCCGTCATGGATAAACAGGGACAGGTTCTTCCTTGATCCGGGCCATATGTCTCCCATGCTCTACTCGGTGCTGACACTCACAGGCAATTTTACGGTTGACGATATCATGCAGTTCCGGCAGTGGGGCAGCGTTACTCCCGGCCACCCCGAACTCGATCTTAAGCGCGGCATCGAAAACACCTCCGGCCCTCTTGGCCAGGGGCATACCATGGCTGTAGGAGCAGCCATAGCTGAACGATTCCTCGCGGCACGGTTCGGGCGCCTGTTCGACCATAAGATATATGCATACATCTCCGACGGCGGGATACAGGAGGAGATTTCACAGGGCGCCGGCCGGATTGCCGGCCACCTGGGACTGAGCAACCTCATTATGTTTTATGATTCCAATGATATCCAGCTCTCCACTGAGACCTCGGCTGCCACCTCGGAAGACACTGCCGCAAAATACAAGGCCTGGGGATGGCGCGTGATGGAGATCGACGGCCACAGCCATGACCAGATACGGGGTGCATTGCGCCTTGCAGTAGACGAGAATAAAAGACCCGTTCTGATCATCGGTAAAACCGTGATGGGCAAGGGCCTCATTGACGAATCCGGGAAAGCGTTCGAAGGAAAGACATCGACTCACGGACAGCCGGTCACCCACGCCGGAGCATCATTTAAAAAATCGGTCGCCAGTCTCGGCGGCAATCCGGAAAAGCCTTTTGAGATATTCAGCGACGTTAAAAAGCTTTACGCGGAGGTGCTGGCAGCCAAAACTGCTGTCGCAGGAGACTGGAAAAAGAAAATGGAGAAATGGGCTGCAGGAGATCCTGAGGCCGCACGTCAGCTTAAAGATTTCTACGCGGGAGTCGTTCCGGAGATAGACTTCACGGCAATCGCCCAGAAAGAAAATGACGCCACCCGCAATGCATCGGCTGTTCTGCTTTCCCACTTTGCCGGGAAGATTCCCAACATGATTGTGGCATCGGCTGATCTTGCCAACTCCGATAAGACAGATGGTTTCCTCAAGAAGAGCAAGCCGCTGGTGAAAGGAGACTTTTCAGGTGCTTTCCTGCATGCAGGAGTCTCTGAGCTGACAATGGCTGCCATCATGAACGGGATGGCACTCCACGGCGGGGTTATCCCCGTCTGCGGAACCTTCTTCGTCTTCTCCGATTACATGAAACCGGCTGTAAGGCTGGCTGCCCTGATGGGTCTGCCTGTCAAGTATATATGGACACACGATGCTTTCCGTGTGGGCGAGGATGGCCCCACCCACCAGCCTGTTGAACAGGAGGCACAGATAAGGCTGATGGAACATCTCAAAAACCATCATGGAGAAAACAGCATGCTGGTCCTCAGGCCTGCTGACGCAATTGAGACCAATATTGCCTGGAAGCTGGCGCTGGAGAACAAATCGACACCCACCGCGCTGATTCTGTCGCGGCAGAATATCAAAACGCTGCCCTCGGAGGGCAAAACAAGGATGGAAGCAGCAGCCATGGCTTCAAGGGGTGCGTATGTTGTAACCGAGACTCCGGGCAAGCCTGATGTAATTATGGTAGCCAGCGGTTCTGAGGTAGCTACTCTCGTGGAGGCTGCCTCGATACTCTCTGCCGAAGGCATTAAGGCAAGGATAGTCTCAGCACCGTCGGAGGGACTGTTCCGTACGCAGGATGAAAAGTACAGGCAAAAAGTTCTCACACCCGGTATTCCGGTATTCTGCCTGACGGCCGGACTGCCGGTGACGATGCTGGGATTTGCCGGACCGCAGGGAAAGGTATGGGGTCTGGAGAGTTTCGGCTATTCTGCAGCATACAATGTCCTCGATGAAAAATTCGGATTCACCGGTGAAAATATCGCAAAGGAAGTAAGGAGCTTTTTAAGGGGTTAATCCCCTACGGGGAATAGATACATAGCTGATCATCAATCTACAATACTCAAACCGCTACGCGGTATGATTGCCCGTAGAGCCTGCCCCGATTTATCGGGGGCATTCAGTATTGTAGACAGAGATTGATGTACATAATCTTGCCCGTTGGGCATCAAGTATTGTAGATTGTAACCCCGATCCGGATCGATACGAGAATCTAAGAATTTCTAACGTTTCCGTCACCCTGCTCAAAGCTCTTGGCTTTTTATTACTTTTGCCCACAATTAAAAAACAAATGAACTTCGACATCACCCCCGGGGTAAAAGGACTGATTTTCGATCTTGACGGTACTCTCGCCGACACCATGCCATGGCACTACCAGGCGTGGCAGAAGGCGTGCCTCAGGTATGGTATTGTAATGGACACAGCCTTTCTGCAGGCACATACGGGAGCACCCGGCTGGCAGATAGCCGAGGATATCATTGAACATAACGGTATGACAGGCAAGGTCTCTCCTGAAGAGATAATGGATGTAAAACTGGAGGAGTTCTTCTCTATTCAGCATAACGTGACCCCCATTGAGCCGGTCATCGCCCTTGTGCAGAAATATCACGGAAAACTGCCTATGTCAGTCGGTACAGGCGGTCACCGCGAAGCCGTGGAGAAGACACTGGAGATAATAGGCATCAGGCATTACTTTGACATCATTGTCACTGCCAATGATGTGGAGAACTACAAGCCCCACCCTGAAACCTTCCTGAGGTGTGCAGAGTTGATGAAGGTTGAACCTGCCGACTGTGAGGTTTTTGAAGACGGCGACCTGGGCATCGAGGCCGCAAGGAGAGCCGGCATGATAGCCACCGACGTCCGCTCATGGTATGACTCGGATTGGCAATAGAGTCGAAAGTCTGAAAGTCTAAAGTCTAAAGTCTGAAGGTCAGAGGTCTGAAGGTCGAAAAGTCAAAAGATCCTGATGGTCAGTGAATTCGAAAATCGCAAATCGCAAATTGATATTTCATCCCGTCAATCGAGAATCGAAAATCGCAAATCGCAAATTGATATTTCATCCCGTCAATCGAGAATCGAAAATCGCAAATCGCAAATTGAAATCAGATCCTGAAATCAAAGTCACTGCCGACGGTTCCCATACCCTGTATGTGCCGTCACTGGATGAACACTATCACTCTCATTTCGGCGCCATTACCGAGTCGAAACATATATTTGTCGACGCAGGCCTTGCCAGCCTGCCCAACCCTGATATCTCCATCCTGGAAGTTGGCTTCGGTACCGGACTCAATGCCCTTCTCACCGCACTTTATGCCGGTGAACATAAGGTCAATGTCACCTATTCCTCTCTTGAAAAATATCCCCTTGACGCGGAAGTAGTTAAACAGCTGAATTACGGGTCTCTGATTGGCAGTCACAGCGCGGAGCTTTTTGAATCCATCCATTCAGCACCGTGGGGAGCCCCTGTGGCAATAACAGAATGGTTCACCCTGAACAAGATACTGTCTGACCTGACTGCCGATGATCCGGAAGGTCTCTTCGACCTGGTCTATTTTGATGCTTTCGGACCGGACAAGCAGCCGGAGATGTGGACTGAAGAGGTGATGCGCCGGATTGCAGCGGTCACCAGTACCGGATCAGTGCTTGTCACCTACTCGGCGAAGGGAAATCTTAAAAGGATGCTGAGGTCTCTGGGCTTTGAGGTTACCCTGCTGCCAGGGCCTCCGGGAAAAAGGGTGATGACAAGAGCGGTGAAGAGATGAATTGTGGTATATTTGCCCGATCAAAAAAGAATGTAACCGGATGCTGTTGAACCCAACGCCTCCACAATACAATTTAAAACTGAAAAAATGAAAATCGTTAAACTGATGACCGTTGTGGCCATATCTGCCATGACAATCATGACCGCGACAGCGCAGAAATCAAAACTTGCCACCTCCGAAGACTCACTCTCCTATGCACTTGGTGTGGCAAACTACAAATACTATGTTGCTGACAGCATCAATATAAGCACAAAAATGTTCACAAAAGGGATGACCGATGCATCGAAGGATAAGTCTCTGATGAATGACACCGCTGCCAGTGCCTTTATTGTCAGTTACATGCAGAGACGAGAGAGAGCCCGGCTCATGGCCGAATACAGTGAGCAGATTGAAGCTGCCACTGCATATCTTGAGGAGAACGGTAAAAAGGATGGTGTTGTCACTCTTCCGAGCGGACTGCAATACAGGATCGTTACACAGGGCTCCGGTGCCATGCCGGGACCGGAAGACAACGTGAAGGTACATTACACCGGCACAACCATCGACGGCACCAAATTTGACTCTTCCTATGACCGCGGTGAACCAGCACAGTTCAGGGTCAGCAACGTGATCCGCGGCTGGGTCGAAGGCCTTCAGCTAATGCACGAGGGCACGAAAATGATGCTTTACATTCCTTCTAACCTTGCCTACGGAGAGAGAGGTGCCGGAAACATCATAAAACCATTTGAAACCCTAATTTTTGAAGTTGAACTCCTGGAGGTAATAAAAGAGTAGAAATACCCTCTGATTGACTTCCAAAATACTATCTTTGCCAAAATTTAAATAAAAACAGATACAATGAAAATCAAAGGTTTAGTAATCTTCGCTGTTATAGCAGCAGTAATCGCAACTTCATGCAACACCAGGTCGGGCATAACAGCCACGAAAATTAAAAGCGCTGAAGACTCTCTCGCTTATTCACTCGGTATTGCAAGCTATTTCTATTATATGAGTGACAGCGTTGACATAGATCCTGTCCTATTTGCCAAAGGGATGCTTGACTCCAAAGATGGAAAGAATACTCTTGATGAAACGACCGCTCAGAGCTTCGTCATGACATATATGCAGAAAAGACAGGCAGAACAGATGAAAGCAATGTACGGTAAGAACATTGATGACGGTGAAAAATTCCTTGCTGAGAATAAAAAACGTGATGGCGTACAGGAAACTGCCAGCGGGCTCCAGTATGAAGTGATCACTATGGGTACCGGAGCTAAACCAGGCCCGCAGGACATGGTTAAGGTTCACTATACGGGAATGCTTATGGACAACACCAAGTTCGACTCATCAGTTGACCGTGGAGCACCAGCCGAATTCGGAGTAAACCAGGTCATCCAGGGATGGCAGGAAGGTATCCAGCTCATGCCGGAAGGTTCGAAGTTCAAGTTCTACATACCCTACGAACTGGGTTATGGTGAGCAGGGAACCGGACCAATCCCTCCCTATTCAACACTCGTTTTCGAGGTTGAACTTATTGAAATTGTCAAACAATGAGATTAGCTGAAATACATACCCCCAAGGGTGTGATGAAGGCAGTCCTTTACGATGATGATGCTCCCGGCACTGTTGAGAATTTTGTAACTCTGGCAGGTAAGGGCTTTTATGACGGACTGGCATTTCACAGGGTCATTCCCGACTTCGTCATACAGGGCGGCTGTCCTTTTTCGAAAGACATGAGCGATCCGCGCATTGGTACCGGAGGTCCGGGTTATAAAATCAAGTGCGAGCTTACCGGCACCAAACAGTATCATGACCGCGGGGTGCTCTCCATGGCTCATGCCGGCAAAGACACGGGCGGCTCACAGTTTTTCATCTGCCACAGCAGGTCAAACACAAAGCACCTTGACAGAAAACATACATGTTTCGGAAAGGTTATTGAAGGAGTTGAAGTGATTGACCTGATCAGGGCAGGCGACAGCATTGACAGGATAGTCATAACAGAATCAGAATAATGGAATATCAGATTACAGGCAAGGTTGCCGAGGTCTATCCCGTTAACAGGGTCAATGAACGCTTCCGCAAGCGCGAGTTCGTGATCGAACACAAGGAGAGCGGCAGCGGCCAGGCTTATGTTGACTTCATCAAGTTCCAGCTCACACAGGAAAAGTGCGAGATTATTGATGAATCATGGCTGAGGCAGGATGTGACCGTCACCTTTAATGTCAGGGGTAACAAGTGGGAGAAGAACGGGATGGTGAATTACATCACCAACCTCAACGCCCTGGCGGTGACACGCGGAATCGACGTTGCGGAGAATGGCCAGCAGGCTATCCGCAGCCCGAAGCTGGAGGATGCCCCCTCGCCCAGCCCCGAGCTGGATGACCTGCCGTTCTGATTGGCGCTGATAAGATAATTAAATGCCATATTCCATCCGGGATATGGCATTTTTTTCGTCATCCCATCTACAATCCTAAATGCTCTACGAGCAATGGTATTTGACATTCATGTCAGCCTACAACACTATATGCCCTACGGGCAACCATACCGCGTATCGGCTATAGCATAGCAGACCGCGTATCGCAATAAACCCTACCGCGTAGCGGTTAAAGTATTGTAGCCATGCAACATAGCAATATTACCTTTACCTCGTAGGGGTTCAAGTATAAAAAGAAATCTATATTTGTCCTGAGAACGCCCCCAACCTATGACCACAACCCATACACCCCCCAATCCCCTGCTTCAGGAGTGGAACACCCCATACAGTATTGCACCCTTTGACCAGATCAGCCCTGAACATTTCAGGCCGGCAGTTGAACATGCCATTGAAGTCGCACGCAGGGAGGTTGATGAGATCGTCGCCTGCAACGCAGAACCCGGCTTTGAAAATACCATCGAAGCCCTCGAGAAAGCCGGTGCACTTCTAAACCGCATCACACCCATTCTCTTCAATCTGAACAGCTCAGACACCTCCCCTGAATTGCAGGCTGCGGCCAGGGAGGTTTCACCCCTGCTCACCAACTTCGGCAATGACATCAGCCTCAACCCTGAGCTCTTCAGGCGAGTAAAGGCCGTATATGATAACAGGGAATCCCTGGAACTTAATGCTGAGCAGCAGATCCTCCTCGACCGCAAATACAAGGGGTTCGTCCGCGGCGGTGCAGCCCTGTCCGATGAGGAGAAGGAAAGGTTCAGGGCAGTCACCGTTGAGTTATCGACCCTCTCCCTCCAATTCGAGGAGAACCTTCTGGCAGAGACAAATGATTTCACGCTGCATCTCACATCTGAGGATGAGCTGTCAGGGCTTCCTGACGGTGTGGTGGAGGCAGCGGCAGCCCTGGCTAAAGAGAGGGGCCTTGAGGGATGGCTCTTCACCCTCCACGCGCCCAGTTACGTTCCTTTCATGCAGTATGCTGACCGTCGTGATCTCAGGGAGAAGATATTCAGGGCTTACGCAGTCCGCTCATTCCGCGGCAATGAGCATGACAACCGGAACCTGGTTACACGCATCGCCGATCTGCGTCTCCAGCTTGCAGGGTTGCTGGGTTTCAGCGACTATGCCTCATATGCCCTTGAGGAGCGCATGGCTTCAACACCGGAGGAGGTGAACAGCTTCCTCGCCAGGCTCCTGAAAGCATCATCACCAGCCGGTAAACGCGATTTTCACGATATCGAAAAGTATGCCCACAGCCACGGTCACACGGGGAGGGTGGAGCGCTGGGACTGGGCCTACTGGGCTGAGAAGCTGAGGCTGGAACGCTTTAACATCGACGATGAGGCACTGCGCCCGTTCATGCCACTCGACAAGGTCAGGGAGGCAGTGCTGGGGCTTGCTACCAGGCTATACGGACTTACCTTCACCGGGAACCCCGGAATACCCGTTTATAACAATGAGGTGACGGCCTATGAGGTGCATGACGGAGGCAACGCACCAATAGCCATCCTGATGCTTGACTTTCATCCGCGTAAGGGCAAGGGGGGCGGCGCGTGGATGACAGGGTTCCGTGAACAGAGCAGCGAGAATGGCAAAAGGGTCATCCCTGTGGTCTCACTGGTGATGAATTTCACAAGGGAGACGCCGGAGCGGCCATCGCTCCTTTCCCACAGCGAGATGAACACCTTCCTCCATGAATTCGGTCATGCGCTGCACGGCATGCTGTCAGATTGCACCTATGAGAGCCTGGCAGGCACGAACGTAAAGCGCGATTTTGTGGAGCTACCGTCGCAAATCATGGAGAACTGGGCATGGGAAAAAGAGTGGCTTGACACCTGGGCAGCAGATTACCGGACGGGTGAAAAGATTCCCGGGGAGATCCTTCTTAAGCTCAAGGAGTCACTTACCTACAACGAAGGTTATGCCTGCATGCGACAGCTTAGCTTCGGCCTGCTTGACATGGCATGGCACACCCTGTCTGAGCCGTTCAGGGGTGATATTGTGGAATTTGAGAGAGCGGCCATGGCACCAGCCGAGCTTCTCCCTCCGGCTGAGGGGGCATGCATGAGCGTCTCGTTCGCCCATCTTTTTTCAGGCGGCTATGCAGCAGGATACTACAGCTACAAATGGGCGGAGGTGCTTGACGCCGATGCCTTCAGCCTCTTCAGGGAGAGAGGCCTCTTCGACAGGGAGACAGCTATGTCATTCCGCCGCAATATACTTGAGAGAGGCGGCAGCCGTGAGCCTGACGAGCTCTTCCGGGCCTTCCGCGGACGCGAACCCTCAATTGATGCCCTTATAGAAAGAAGCGGATTCACCACTGTCTGAATAAAAAAGCAGGGACGCTGAATCCAGCGTCCCTGCCAAAACCAAACCTAATTCTACCCTGAGGGGCAAAATCTTAAATATCCCTATTATAAAGCAGTAAATAATCTTACTGCACTGACAGGCGAGGCAGCCCTGAACCCGCAGAATATATGGTGAACCCTTCTGCCAATGGTGCCGGTCCAGAAATCGGCGTAAGGAACCATGACGCCGCTGGAGTTACGCACCATCAGGTCGCCGACGATATTTCCCGCGTCATCAACTACCTTGATCCGGTAGTCAATGCGACGTGAACCTGCAGTGACAATCTCATTCGGAAGCTTGAGCAGAAGAACCTGCTGCCATCCCGTAGATTCGCCAAAGGCAACAGGAGCGCCAACGTTAACAAGCTGTCCGGTACGATGACTTATGTACTGGTACTGCAGCTTGAGCGTTGTTGGCACGCCGGCTGTTTCATACAGGAAATTGTAAAACTTGACCCATGTTGTCGTGTCAGTCTCCACAACCTCCCGGCGTTCGTATGGGAACTCGTTGTCAATGACCACCGGTGGCAGGTTGAAATCGTGCACGAACAGATTCTGCTTTATTGCAGTCATTGTCACACTCTGGTCATAAACAAGGACATCCATATTCGTGCCCGTGTACATCTTAATATTGACATTGCCCGGATTCACGGTGTAGAATTTCCCTACCGCTCCGCTTGGAATGGCATTATAGGTGTTGAGAGGCGCCTTGCTGTTGGCATACAACTGGTTGTTTATCTCAACCTTTGTAATGTTATTGGCGGCAACGGCATTCACAGGCACAATATAGTGCAGCTGGAACTCGGCCACCTCCCCTATGGTTGTGGCATCATACTCAATCACGTTCTTCTCGCAGGAAGCCATCAGGATCACAGCCAGAATCAGACTAAGATATTTTATTATTTTCATAATTATCGGATTTTTATTGGTCGATTAGTTGGTAGGCATATTTCCCGGATAAGCAAACCACGGGATTGAGCACTGATAGTTAGGCGCCATTCCGGAGATCGGTTTCAAACCTTCGAGTGACGGTTTGTTCCACATATACTCGGAATTGTAGCGTGGTCGTATCCTGTAGCATGGTGCACCTTCGTTGAAGGTGTTGTAAGCCACCTTGCGGCCCTGGACCTGGGCTGGTGACAGAAAATGACCCTTGTAAACCTTGTTCGGGTCAGTATCCCATTTCTGGGTCACAGTGGAGAGATCCCATCCGTTGCCGTCTGAAGGATAGTCGCCGGTGTAGGCGATGTCATAATGATACTTCCTCATATCGACCCATGCTTCAGTGGCACCCCAGGGATAAAGGGCAACCCATTTCTGCATCATAATGTGTGAAAGGGTGAAGTTGGCCTCGGTAAGTCCGTCAACGTAAGGTCCGGCTGCATACTCATTGGCCATGGTGGTGAAAACAGATTTTGTAAGCTTGTCTCCGCCGGTTACGCCCTGGGTAGTCTGGACACCGTCAACAATCTTACCCTGTTTTCCGGTAAGAATATAATTACCTGTGAACTCAAGATCTGCCTTAACGCCATCTTTAAAAGCCTGAAGTGCTTCAGCCTTGCGGTTCAGTTTCCATAGTGCCTCTGCAACACAAAACTTAAGCTGGGCGTGTGTCATCAGGATATATGGAGCATCATCACGGTACAGCCAGCGGCCTATGCCATCATGAGCTGCTTCATTGGTGCTGGTGGCAGCCGAGGATGAGTTGCGTCCGTAGAATGACGGAGCAGTTCCTATCGGGCCTGTAAGGCCGGTAAAGGTTCCGCCGTAGTACCTGCGCTTCTTGATGGCATATGCATTGTCAAGATTTGTGTAGGCGGCATCATCCGTGGTAGCCAGCTTAACTGCAACGCGCGGGTCAAAGTGACCGGGAACAGTTATGACCGTGTCGCAGACAATCTGGGTTGCAGCAAGCTTATAAGGGAAATAAGCATTCCCGGTAACAGTTATCTTGTTCCCTGTTGCCTGGTCATATTCAGGAACCGAACCGGTAAATACCTGTACTGCATACTCGTGCTGCCAGTAGACACGCGACAGGTTCGCCCTGTTGACACCCCAGAAGTTGTTATATCCGCTCTGTGCTGCAGCAGCACTTCCGCCTGCAACCCTCACAGTGGCGTTGTCAGCATTGGAGGTAAAAGTCTTGGAGGCGGCATCAAGGAGCTCGGTAGCATATGCTGTGCTGAAGTCACTCTTGTTGGTGAGTGAGGCAAGGTTGTTCACAATCACTCCATATGCGAACTTCTTCCACTTCTCGGGATCACCTCCGTAGATATAATCATTCGCGCTAAGCTTGGTGCCATAGCTGGTGGCATCAGGCTTACTCAGGTATTCGATGGACTGGTATGCCCAGTTGCGTACGGCTTTGTAGACAGTATCCTGATAATCATACCTGTGAGAAAGCAGCCCTGGCACAAATGCATCCTTGAGTATCAGCTCACCATGATACTTGGTGATCTGGTCCCATGAATATGCCTTGATGGCCAGACCTATCCCGGCAAGGGTCCAGTTCTCTGCTTCGACAGACTGGTTGATCATGTTCTCCAGGTTCATCCCCTGCAGCCAGTAAATAACGCGCCATAACTCACCGCCGGCATCACTGCCTGTAGTGTAATAATGAGTGGCAAATGTCGTGTAGGAAGAGGTACCCATCATCTGGGTAAGAGGACCAGTCGCCCGGATATCCCAGTACATGCCCTGGTATTGCTGGATGATCCCTGCAAGGTACAGATAGCCTTCCACATAATCGGGAGCATCTATGTTTTTGTTGACATCGAGGTAGTCTTCACAACTTGTCGTTATGAACATGAACGATACCAGCAAAAGAACGGAAATTGATATCTTTTTTATCATTGTTTCACTTTTTTTGTATTATCAATTATTTGAACGTCACGCTCAGTCCGATTGAGTAACCTCTCGGGTTTGGAAGTGACCAGACATCGATACCTTCACCACCGGTACCGCCTGCGGCTGCAGAGACGGTATTTCCAACGGCATCAATACCTGAGTAGTTCGTCCATACTGCCAGGTCATTGCCTGTGACAAAGACATTGGCCTGTGACAGGATCACGGTTTTTGCAAGCCACTTCGCAGGAAGATTATAGGAGAGGCGAACCTCCTGCAGACGCAGGTAGTTGACATCCTCTTCAATCCAGTCCTCATCATTCCCTGTGTAAGTTGTGGGCAAAAGGTTGTAATCAACCGCTATGTTGTTCTTTGTAGGATTGGCTGTGTTTTCATTTCCATCCTGAAGCACGCCTTCAAACACCTGTGCACGGCTTTCACGCAAATCTACGGACTCCCAGCTACGGCCTTCCTGCATCATGTAACGCTTGGTACCGTTCACGACTGTCGCCTTGTAACGGCCGGATAACATTGCAGATAGACGAATGCCCTTGTAACTCAAAGCAGTGGTTATCCCATAGCGCAGTTTTGGTTCGCGGTTCCCGAGCACGCTCCAGGTAGAGCTGACAACCGGAAGACCTGTTGTGGGGCTGATGAGAACGTCTCCGGCATCATTCCGGAGGAATGCCCGTCCTGTAATCGTTGTTACGGGATACCCAACCATGATACCGTTGCGGATGTTACCTGAGTTCCATGTATAAGCGTTATAGTATTCCGTTACGTTTGCAGGCAGGTAAAGCACCTCGGAGTCAGTCTGCGATGCAGTGAAACCGATGTTCCAGCGAAGACCGTTGGCCATGCGTAATACATCAGCACCAAGAAGTCCTTCCCAGCCCCATGTCTCAAAAGTACCAACGTTCATGTTGTTGAGCACAAATCCGGTTCCGTAGCTGAGGCGGAAGCCCTTGACGATCTGGTCATCGCAATGGGTCCAGAAATAGGTGAAGTCTGCGGTGATCCTGTCATCCAGGAAACGGCCTTCAAAACCGATCTCCTGTGATGTTGTGATCTCAGGCCTCAGGTTCTTGTTCGGGCCGGTGAAACCATACTTGTAACCACCTCCGGTGAGAAGCGTAGGCTCAAGCTGCGGATCGATCTCAAGAGGACCGGCATCCTTACCAACCTGGGCAATCGAACCACGTATCTTCAGGTAGTTCAGGTACTTATTACCCTTGATGAAAGGCAGTTCGGTAAAAATGAATGAGCCCTCGGCTGCCGGATAAAAATACTGGTTATTCTCAACAGGAAGTGTTGATGACCAGTCGTTTCTTGCACGCAGAGTCAGGTATACCATCTGGTTGTAACCCAGCTCAACCTGACCGGAGATAGCCTGTATCCTTCTCTTTGTATGGCGCTGTGATGAACTTATAGAGAGAGGGTCGCAGTTGTTGATCGACTGGAAATCAACCACGGCAAATTTGGATCCGTAGGTACTGAGACGGTTAACTCCGTTCTCAAGCTGGTGGTATCCTACCTGGGCTGATACCGACAACTTGTCATTCAGGAAATCATTTGCATATCCTGCCAATAAGTTCAGGGAGGGATCAGAGAAATTTGACTTTGATATATTGTATACCCCTGTGCCATCCTGATAGGTGTCATAATAGGGATGGCGGGTGGCGATGAATTCCTGGGTACCGACGTCCCATCCGATCTGGGCGCGAAGGAAGGTATTCTCAATTGGCACCAGTGTTGCGGAGAGGTTCGAGATGAAACGGTCAGATTCGTCGTACAGTTTATTCCTGTACAAACCGAATAGTGGATTGATCAGGTCTCCGTCAAGGTAATAGTCAGGAGTGGCCATGTGTGATCCGTCCGGAGCGAGCCATTCTGACATGTCGTCAACCAGAGGCCAGCGCATGGCCAGGTAGAGAGGACCGTCTGTTCCCAGCGGGACCTTGTTGTTCTCGGTTGATACATACTGCATTGTGGATTCAACGGTAAGCCACTTGGTCACCTCAGCCTTTCCTGAGAGAGAGAGGTTGAACCTTGAAAAGTCTGAGGTCTTGATGACACCCTGCTGATCAAGGGTTGATGCTGCAGCGCGGAGGGTGACACGGTCTGAGCCGCCCTCAACGGAAATGTTGTGCCTCATTGTGAAACCAGTCTGCAGGATGGCGTCAATGTTGTCGTAGAGGGTCATACCCGGTACGTACTTGCCGCCGTAGAATTGGTTATAGTAGTAGTTGGTTGTACCATAGTTGCCGTTGGTGTACTTATCCTGGAGCTCTGGAAGGCCATAGGCGTCATCCCACCTGAATGAGTTGCTGTAGGAGACCTTGCCCCTGCCGGCTTGTCCTTTCTTGGTGGTTATGATGATTGCACCGTTGGATGCATCCGAGCCGTAGAGAGCAGCAGCGGCAGCTCCCTTTAGAACGGTCATTGACTCTATGTCATCCGGGTTGAAGTCGTTTCCGCGTGATGAAAAGTCGAGGTTACGGACTGAGTAGTTTGTTCCGTTGTCAGCCATCGACAGGGGGTCGAAGGTAGAGTTGTTCATCGGAATACCGTCAACCACATAAAGAGGCTGGTTGTTTCCCGATATTGAGGTAATACTCCTGAGCACAACAGAGGTGGAGGAACCGGGGGCCCCGCTGGTTGTTCCCACATTCATCCCTGCAACACGTCCCTGAAGGGCAGTGATGAAGTTGTCACGCCCTGATTCCATGATATCAGAGGCCTTGACATTCTGAACTGATGAACCCACGGAGCGCGAAACACGCTTCATGCCGAATTCGGAGGTGATTATCACATCCTCTATCATCTGAACATCCGGGCTTAGTCCCACACTTATCCTGTTCCCCGCCCCTACAGTCACTTCATAGTTGGCGTATCCCAGAGAGCTGAATACCAACACCTGCCCCGGAGCTGCATTGATCGAGTAGTTTCCGAACGGGTCGGAACTCGTACCGGTGGTGGTGTTCTTGATTATCACGTTGACGCCAGGCAACGTTTCTCCCGTCGTGGCGTCTGTGACAGTCCCTGTCACGGTTTTAGGCTGAGCATAAATGCTTTGTGAAAGCATCAGTCCCAAAACCGCAAACAACATTAATAGTTTTGTTCTCATGTGATTGGATTTAGGGTTAAATAGTATTGATTAGGTTATATTGATAGATTATAATTGAGTTGCCGTCCGAAAGGCAAGATATAAGTTTTCTTTAAAGGTTGTATTACATATTATCACTTTTTTTCTCAATAATTCCGATGCCTGGCCTGTCTGGAATCGTTATCCTTCCGTCAACAACGGTCATCCCCTCATATACATCATTGCTTATCAGAAGGTTGCCGTCGAGATCAGCCCAATCGACCAGTGGCGAGAGCTGAGAGGCGGCGGAAACAGCACACGAGGTTTCGGTCATACATCCTATCAAAATCTTCATCTCCATCTGCCTGGCCATGGTTATCATCTTGTATGCCGCATGCATCCCTCCGCACTTCATGAGCTTGATATTGATCCCGGAATAGATCCCCTTCATCGACAGCATCTGACTGACCGTCTGAAGCGCCTCGTCGGCCACGATGGGGAGCGGACTCCCGGCAGTAAGCCATGCTATGTCGTCAATCTGCTCTTTCGGCATGGGCTGCTCGATGAACAGGACATTGTTTTCATTCAGGAAATGAGCCATTTCCATGGCATAGACCCTGTCTTTCCAGCCCTGGTTGACATCCACGAAGACCGGCACGTCGGTCACTGACCTCACCGTCTCTATCATCTCCCTGTCGTTATCACGCCCCAGCTTGATCTTCAGCATTTTGAAGGCACTGGCTTCCAGGGTTTTCTCACGTACCACCTCAGCTGTATCGATACCTATTGTAAAGCTCGTGAGAGGTGTCTTTGCGGGATTGAGTCCCCACAGCCTGAACCACGGCTGCCCGAGGAGCTTTCCTGTCAGGTCATGGAGGGCGATGTCAAGCGATGCCTTGGCAGCATAGTTTCCCGGCATCACGCCTTCGATATATGCAAGGATATCCTCCATCAGGAAAGGATCGCTGAACTGCTCAAGGTTCACCTTTGACAGGAAGTTCAGCACCGATTCGTGGCTCTCGCCCAGGTAGGGAGGCATTGATGCCTCGCCGAAACCGGTGACGCCGTCATACTCGATTGAAGTAAGAACCACCGGAGTGGTAGTTCTGGAGTTCGTTGCGACCGTGAAGACATGCCTCAGTTGCAATTCATAAGGCTTGTAGCTGAGCTTCAGTACTCCGCTGCCCTTTTTACGGATGATGCCTGGGGCTGATGCCCTTTCGGACGGTGAGTTTGCACAGCCTGCTATGACAGCTCCTGCCGCAAGCCCGCCGATTTTGAGGAAATCTCTTTTCTTCATATAGATTTAAAAATACCAGCTATGCTGAGAAACACGTACAAAACCTTCCCCTGGAGGAACACCGACGATCCTTCTTGCACCCTGCAGGATCTCAAGCAGGTACTGGCTGTAGTTTACCCTGGCAGAATCAAAACTGTTAATTTTCACCATGCGCGATGAGTGTATAAACTCACTGTCACCTATGTACATCCCGGTATGGGTTATCCTCTTCTTCCCGTCCCTGACCCTTCCGAAGAAGAGCAGATCGCCTGCGGCAAGCGAGTCATACCCGTTTTCAATGCTTCTCTCCTGTCCGTACCTGAATTGTCCCGAAGCATCACGAGTAAGTATCAGTCCTGCATAGTAATAGATTGTCTTGGTAAATCCGCTGCAATCGACACCCTTGGTGGAAGTCCCGCCCCACAGATACGGCGTGCCGAGAAAGGTGCGGGCAAATTCTATCATCTTTTCAGGATCGGGTTCAGCTTTCTCAGCCCATACCCTGAAATCCGTCGCATCACCCTTTTTTACAAAACCCTCCCTCCCGTCAGGAAGCCTGACTATGAAGAGATCTCTCTGTTCACCGGTTTTCTCGAGAATGACACCGAAAACTATGTCTGAAACTGTCATCCCATCAGAGTCGGTGATCACGCCAGTGTTCTTGAGGTATATCAGTCTCGCGCCGGACTTCCAGGCTACCAGTCCGCTATCACTCAGCTCCGCTACCGGGTCATCGGTCCATCCAATATAGGAATCAGGTGTCTGTACCATCAACCAGCCCCCACGTTTGTTGAGTATCTTCACCGGTGTACCCATGAGGGCCTGCGTGGCCATTTCAGCGGCGTGTGACGGTTTTGTTCTCATATTGCACACACTCACCGAGACCAGTCCCCACGGCTTTGTCACAACCGCCGGGTCAGGCAGAACGGTGATGCTGTCGGTGAAACTGTATCCTGAACTGCCAAGCATCTCAAGGATCTCTTCCTTTGCTTCAGGGAGGTTTGTCTCACCTTTGACAATTATGGTTCCGCCCTCCCCCATGACCATATTTACGTCACAAAGGGCTTCCGCGTGCTGGGGTACCATGACAGCTGCGATCGAATCAAGCTTTTCCTGCAGCTCGGCAGGAACCTCCTTTTTCTGACATCCGGCAAGCTGAACCACACAGAATAAGAGGATAAGGTAGTTTGAGGGTTTCATGAAAGTTGTATTACATCTTACAAATCCAAATTTAAATATTTATAATATTACAGTCAATAGAAAAATGAATTTATTTAATTTGTCATATTATTATTTGCCAGAGGTCAGGGTGAGGGCGGGAAATTGCAGAGTCAGCTGGTGGCAATTCCGGCTGAAGTGGACGGGGCGCGACAGAGCATAAACGGAACGGCCAGAGGAAGTCAGAGTGAGCCGGGGTAGGTCCGGTGTGACCGGGGGAAAGTCAAAGTGATCAGGTGTACGTCCATATCGGCCAGAATAGTAGCAGGTGGCGGAAAGCCTGGGCACACAGGCTTCAACAGCCTGAAAAAATGAAGTAACCAGAAACATAAACATGCATATAATGAGCACTTTAAAGAGTATTACTACCAGGATGGCAGTGGCAATTGCAATAATGATGACCGTCAGCACTACCATGAGAGGCCAGATCGTGGAGACCGGTCTTGAGACCCTCATGAAGAGCAATTATGCAATACTGAAGGGAAAAAGAGTAGGCCTGGTAACCAACCCGACAGGGGTTGACCGCTATCTCAGATCTACAGTCGATCTTCTTTTCAGAGCCCCGGATGTGAAGCTGGTGGCATTGTATGGGCCTGAGCATGGCGTCAGGGGCGAGTTCACCGCGGGTGAATACGTTGATTCCGAGCAGGATCCGTCGACCGGCCTCCCGGTCTACAGCCTCTACGGAAAGACCCGCAAGCCGACAAAAGAGATGCTTCAGAACATAGACATACTTGTGTATGACATCCAGGACATCGGATCGAGGTCCTACACCTTTATCAGCAGTCTCGGACTGCTGATGGAGGCCGCCGCAGAAAACAACATACCCGTAGTGGTGCTTGACAGGCCCAATCCTCTCGGCGGCATACGCATGGAGGGTGCCCTGACCCGCCCCGGCTTCTTCTCATTCGTCAGCCAGTTTGCAATACCCTATCTGCATGGGCTCACGGTAGGTGAACTTGCCCTGCTGCTCAACGGTGAGGGAATGCTCGCAAACGGTGTTAAGTGCGATCTGCAGGTGATAAAGATGAACGGCTGGTCAAGGAAAATGTATTTTGAGGAGACAGGACTGCCATGGGTCCCCTCCTCGCCTCACGTGCCGCACAGGGACTCACCCCTGTACTACCCTGCAACAGGGATAGCCGGAGAACTCTATGCCGTCAGTATCGGTGTGGGCTACACCATTCCGTTTCAGACTTTCGCCGCAGAGTGGATCAATGCCGATAGCCTGACAGCAAGGATGAATGACCTGAAACTTCCCGGAGTGATCTTCAGACCCATACACTACAAGCCCTATTACAGCACCCTTAAGGACAAGATGGTTCACGGCGTGCAGATACATCTCACTGACCCCTCCGTAGCCCCGCTCTCATTGCTGCAGTTTTATATCATGCAGGAGGCGCACATCCTCTGGCCTGAAAAGGATCTGTTTGAGATGTGCGACCCATCTCGTCACTCGATGTTCGATAAGGTATGCGGTACCGATGAAGTGAGGAAAGCATTCACAAAATCATTCAGGGTCAGTGATATCATGGGTCTGTGGACAAATGATATTCCCGCGTTCAGAAAAACGGCAACGAAATATTTTCTTTACGACTGACCTGCGGTTTCATAATTGACAGGTCACCCCTGCGGGGCAACAATCATTTCGCCCCCACGGGACTGAAAACAGTCAGCACTCGGGGCTGCAAACGGTTAGCTCCCACAGGGCTGTACACTGTCTGCCACGGAGGGGCAGAGTGGCTGCAGTATATTATTGCAGTATCTCCCCCTCGACACTCTTTTCAAGCTCGCGGGCATGCTGCAGAAACTCATTGATATACATTTCCTTATAATAGACCATACCGTGGGTCCCCCTGACCTTCGGACTCTCATTCTCGTAGAAGAAGTCCTTGCCGAGGATCAGCTGCACCTGCTTGAACTGCTCAACCCACACCTGCTGTGAGAGATCACTGAACGGTCCGTCATATGCAGGACTGGGGAAGGAGGCGTTAACCTGGCTCACATAACAGTCGCGGAACGACTGGCTGAGGACAGCCATGGAGTTAAGCGACACCGGAACAAACACGTTGGCCTCAAAGGGCAGGAACCTGAACCATACATTCCGGTACCCGATAATCCTCAGGTCTGACAGATCCTTTTCCATGCTCCATTGCCTCAGAGCCTCGGCTATCGCCTGGAGCACCTTGTAGTGGGTATCAGGCCCGGAGCCCTCGGGATCGAAGGCGAGGCTGATGAATGTCGGTTGTATCCGCCTCAGGCACTGCAGTATCGGCTCCACATCGCGGTTGCGGTCAGGCTGCTGGGTGAAGATATCTCCGGTATAGAACCCCAGTCTCAGATGCTCAATGTTACGGACCGGAACGCCGTAATGGGCCCAGACAAGCTCCTCCTCAAACTCCCTGAGCATCCCCTTAAGTCTTTGTATGTCAGGTGGATTCTTTTCACCGCTGTAACTGGCGTTTATCAGGTCGATATTCTTCCGGATCCTGTCAACAAGTTCATCCGTTGATCTCAGCCGGTAGATATCCACCATCGCCCTGACGATCCTGTGACATAACCCCCTGAGCTTGCCTGCCTCATCCTTGTCAGCCACCTTGTCTAGGTAATGGCTCACATCCTTATCCCACTTGAACTTATACCCTGCCTCGAAAAAATCGGGATAGCCCAGCATCTGTATCTTGCCTATGGAGATGAGCCTCAGCGTCTCTTCAAGCAAGCCCAGCAGCATCGTGTTGGTGACGGCTGTAAAGCCTGAGGTCAGTACGGAAAAATGAAACTTGTTCGTGATCTCCCTCAGCTGCGGGATGATGGCCGGGAAAATACCCAGCATGATGTCATCATGGTGCGGGCCGGTGTGAAAGAATACCTCATTCCGTTCCCGCTTAAGCCCGGCCTCGATTTTTTTCTTGGTCGATTCAATGACATCATTGACCTTCTCCAGGCTCAGGTCCGGTATGAGGGAACAGTATTCGTCGTTCTTAAGGTCTTCAAGGACCAGCTTATGGGCATATTTGTCAATCTTCTGGCAGAGATCATGGACGGCTCTCTCCGTCTTTTCGAAAGTCCACGGAGTTTCCCTGTAATATCTTTCAACAGTGTCATGCAACTGTACCGAGGCTCCTTCGGTTAGATAGAAACGGGCATTCTTCTGGCTTTGCAGTACTGTTGCCGGATAGAGGTTATCAGGTCCGTTTTCCAGTGCATTCTTAACCACGAGCGCCTTGGCATCCCCGGCAGCAAAGATTATTGATACCGCATCAGGATTATATGTAATTGTGCCAAGACCAATTGTTATGACCAGTCTTGTCCTTGAGACTTCAATGCCTCCGAGGTCTCCTGCGGATGCAGCCTGCGTCTCAAAGTTTGTTGCCGTGAGCCGCGTGGCCGAGTTGTGATCACTGCCCCTGGTGTTGAATGCTATATGCCCGTCAGGACCAATCCCTCCGAGGAAGAAGCCTATACCACCAAGGGCCCGGATCTTCTTCTCGTAGTTGGTGCACCAGTTGTCAATCCGGAATACCGATTCCTGCTGCATCTTCTCAACCGGATTGAGCGCCTCCCTGTTCCTCAGTGAAAGGTCAATGAGGTTATCAGGGAAGACCTCTGAAAAGTGTTTTCCGCCGGCAAGCGTTATCTCCTCCGTGTTGATGAGAAGGGCTTTTGCAGGATCCAGGTCAAAGCCGCCAATATAGTATTTGCTGACATAGTCGAAGAAGCTGTTATGCTGACGTGGATTAATGGGATAGAACTCATCGATCTGAACAAAATGAAGTCCTCTCAGGGAAGGCTTCTCATCCAGGAACAGGCCGTTCTCCTCACGTATCTTCCTCGCCTCCGGCTTATCCCAGTTATTGAGCAGGAACTGTGTCCACTTGATGAAATACTCCGGAGTTTTGCCTGTGGGAAGACTGATCACTCCATTCGGATTTTCAGCCACCCATTCGAGGAACCTAAGCGCGGTAAGCAATCCGAGGTTCGGGAAATTCTTTACCACCAGATAAGGCAGTCTGGCTGTGATCTTTTTCCTTCCCGAACGGTCGAAGAATGCCTGTTCAACCTTACTAAACCCTGCATTATTCATATTTCCTGGTTTTAATATTCCTTTGTTACTTTTTAAGAGCGTCATACATCACCTCCACGGGATGCAATGCCTTCCTCCCTGTACCGTCCTTTATGTGATGGCGGCATGAGGTCCCCGGGGCTGTAATGACCGTATCTTCTTCCGCATTGCGCACAGCCGGGAAGAGCACCATCTCACCTATCTTCATGCTCAGGTCATAGTGTTCCTTCTCATACCCGAAGGCTCCGGCCATTCCGCAGCAGCCGTCGTTTATCTCCTCAACCCTGTAATTTACCGGAAGTGAGAGCATCCTGATGGTTGGGGCAGTGGAGGCTATCGCCTTCTGCTGGCAGTGGCCGTGAAGCAGAACCTTCATGGGGTGGTCGGTAAACTGTTCGGGTGAGATATTGCCCCTGTCAATCTCCCTGCATATGAACTCCTCAAAGAGGAGGGCATTACGGGCAATGGCCCTTGCCTCACCTGCGAGGGCGCTGCCGGCAATCTCGGGATACTCATCGCGGAAGGTCAGCAGCGCCGACGGTTCTATGCCCACCAGCGGCCGCTCCATCCGAGACAAGATCCCTGAGCATCATGATGTTTTTTACAGCTATCTTCCGCGCCGACCGCAGCAATCCCTTGGAGAGGAATGTCCTTCCGCTCTCCCTGTGGCGCGGTATGGTAACATCATAGCCAAGCTTCTCAAGCAGCATCACAGCCTTAATGCCGATATCACTCTCATTGTAGTTGGTGAATTCATCGGCGAAGAGGCATACGGCACCCTTACTGTCTTTTCCCTTTACCCTGTTCCGGAGGTGCCTTGTCTCCCAGGCCCTGAGGGTCACCGGCGAGAGAGCCGGTATCGGACGTTTGACCGAGAACCCTATCATGCTCTTGAAAAAAGATGTCCCTGTCAGGAAATTCGTCAGGGGACGCACCATCATCCCCGGAGCATAAAGCCTCGGCAGCCAGGCTATCAGCCATGCGCGGAAGGGCACATGGTGGATGTCATAATAATGTTGCAGGAACTCCGCCTTCAGCCTGGCCACGTCTACATTGGAGGGGCATTCTGATTTGCAGGCCTTGCAGGAGATGCAGAGATCCATAACCCGGTAGATCTCCTCATGGTCGAAGCGGTTCATCTTCTCCGACCTTGTAAGGAACTCCCTGAGGATGTTTGCCCTGGCGCGGGTCGACTTGTCCTCATCGCCCGTGGCCATGAAGGTGGGACACATCGTACCTCCCATGAGTGCGCTCTTGCGGCAGTCGGCTGACCCGCTGCACTTTTCAGTGGCGTAAAGCAGTCCCTCCTCCTCCGGGAAATCAAAGACTAGGCCCGGCACCCGGTTCCTGACCCCTGCCGGATACCTGAGGTTATCAGTTATCGGCGGCGTGTCGGTAATCTTACCCGGGTTAAAGACCCCGCAGGGATCCCATGTCTTCTTGAGCTCCTTAAGCAGGTTATAGTTATGTGCGCCAAGCATCAGCGGGATGAACTCTCCCCTCAGCCTGCCGTCGCCGTGCTCGCCGCTGAGCGAGCCGCGATACTTCTTCACCAGCCGGGCGATATCCTCCGCCAGGCTGTGGAAAGTGCGTATGTCATCCGGGTCCTTGAGGTCAAGCAGAGGACTCAGATGCAGCTCTCCTGTTGCAATGTGGGCATAATAGGCGCAACTCAGTCCGTGTTTTTCAAGGACCTTCACCGCTTCCGCGATGTAGTCAGGGAAGAGTTCGGGCAGAACGGCCGTGTCCTCTATCACCTGTACGCTCTTCTTCGATCCCGGGATGTTAAGCAGGACACCGAGCCCCGCCTTTCGCAGCTCCCACACCCTTGCCATCTCACCGGAATCGGTAACAAGCGGGAAGTGAAAACCATATCCGGCACTCATCATATCCCGCTCCATGGCTGAGGCCGTTTTTTGAATCTCCTCTATTGTCGGCCTGGATATTTCAATAATAAGTATGACTTTCGGATCACCCTTTACGAAGAAGCGGTTCCGGCTCTGCTCAATATTGTCCTTAGTGCAGTTGAGGATGTAGTCATCGATGAGTTCAATTGCGGCGGGATTGTGGCGGAGAGCAATGATGTTTGCCCTGACGGCATCCTGAAGGCTCTCAAAATGAGCGCAGAGCAGTCCTGTCTTTTGTTCCGTCACCGGCACCAGGTTCAGTTTCATGGCCGTGGTGAATGCCAGTGTCCCTTCCGACCCTGCCAGGAGCCTGCATACATTTATCTTCTCACCGTTGCCGGTGAAGGGGTCAGTCATCAGGAGAGAGTCGAGCGCGTAACCGTTGTTGCGGCGCCGGAGTTCCGGGTGCGGATACTCCTTTCTTATCTCCGCTGCATTGCGGCTGTCGGAGAGAATATCTCGGAGGTTCCTGTATATTTTTGTCTCGAGAAGGTCAGGGTCTCCATTGCACTTTGCATTGAACTCTTCCGTTGTCAGCGCCCCGAAGTGAGCTTCCGAACCGTCGGAGAGTATGGCATCCACCTCGAGGATATGGTCCCTGACGCTTCCGTGTATGAGCGAATGGGCACCGCACGAGTTGTTGCCGAGCATGCCACCCATGCAGCAGCGGTTGGCTGTCGATGTCTCCGGCCCGAACTGCAGCCTGTGCGGAGCGAGATACCGGTTCAGTTCAGAAAGTATGACGCCCGGTTCAACCTTCACCCAATGCTCATCAGGATTGAATTCCAGGATCCGGTTAAGGTATTTCGATATGTCAGTGACGATGCCCGGCCCCACAACCTGACCCGCCAGAGAGGTGCCGGCACCGCGTGGAATGACCGAGGTGCCCTCACTCCGCGCAAAGGCGATGATCTTCCTGATATCGTCAATGCCTGCGGGCCTGGTCACTGCAAGCGGGATCTCACGGTATGCCGACGCATCCGTGGCATACAGTATCCGCTGGGTTGTATCAGTGTAAAGATCACCCTCCAGCTCTTTCCGGAGACTGTCAAACCCTGTTGCCTTTTCATTGACTGTGATCATGCAGGTTCTATTTGGTACTCTTTTTCCCGAATCCAGGGTTGATCTTCAGCAATGACACGGCAATCAGCGGCACTACACTGCAAATCATTACCCAGATGAAGAAGTGGTTGTAACCGAGTTGCTCCTGCAACCAGCCTGCAAACATTCCCGGGAGCATCATTCCCAGAGCCATAAAGCCGGTACAGATTGCATAATGGGCCGTTTTGTATTTCCCATCCGAGAAATAAATCAGGTATAGCATGTAAGCTGTGAACCCGAAACCGTATCCAAACTGCTCGATAAAGACACAGATGTTGATTATAAGCAGGTTGTCTGTCTGTGTAAAACTCAGGTACAGGAATGTTGCTGCGGTCAGCAGCATGCTCAGGGTCATGGGCCACAGCCATTTTTTAAGGCCGCCGGCAGCAGCCACCACACCTCCTATAATACCCCCCAGCGTCAGACCAATTATACCCACTGTTCCATAGACCAGCCCGACCTCCCCGGTAGTCAGCCCCAGGCCCCCTTTGTCAATGGGGTCAAGCAGGAATGGATTTATCAGCTTCAGCAGCTGAGCCTCCGCGAACCGGAAGGTCAGCATGAAGAAGAGGGCTGCTCCGACCTGCGGTTTCCTGAAGAAAGTCGCGAATGTCTGCCCGAACTCCCTGAGAACATCGGATGGTTTAAGATCTTCACGGGGTGCATCGGATTCCGGCCTGGGCAAAACAAACCTGTGCCAGAAGCTCAGAACGAAGAACAACCCTGCGAGGACGAAGAATGTGACAGCCCACGACATCGGGATATTACCCGACAGCCCCTCATAATTGACTGACGTACTGCTGGTCAGTTTGGAGTCTGCCTGGAATACCATGTAGGCCGGCCTGTTCCAGTTTGATTCATTGAAAACGAGATGGCCTCCCTGTACCAGGGCAATGCTCTTGTCTCCTTTTTTCAGGACGGTATTCAGGACTACCTTCTCTCCTGGTTCAGGTGAGCCGGAAAGCCTGACCGGTACAACTGCAACGCTTCCGGTTACTGAGGCGACACTTCCTCTCTCCTCCCCGAAGTTTTCCCTGATCCATTCTCCCAGTGGTTCTGAAACCTTTGTCGCCCACCATCCCTTGCTCTTGACTTTCAGCTCCTCTGCCTGCACAAAACCGTAACCCAGGTTTGAGGCCCTGACTGAATCAAGAAGGATGTTCAGGCTGTCCTTGTCAACGGTTTGCGTGCTTATCTTCAGAGAGTCGTGCTCGATATAAAAGTACAGGTCATCCTTGCTCTCCGGTGACGCAGCAACGTGAGGTATATCAAGCACTGTTTTGGAGTAAGCGGGGGATGCCTCGATGAAGAGCTCTACGGGCTCCCTGCCGGAAGAGCTTTCAAGAAATCCCGCGAGAATCACGAGAAGTCCCTGCCCGGTGATGGTTGCAACCCTGTAAAAGGTACTGCGGATGCCAACATACTTGGCCTGCTGGTTGGTATTCAGCCCGAGCATATAAAAACCGTCAGCAGCTATATCATGGGTAGCTGAACCGAAGGCCAGCAGCCAGAAGAAAGCCAGGGTGATCTTGAAAAAGAGTGACGCCGGAATTGTCAGAGCGATACTTGCAAAACCCAGGGCAAGGACAAGCTGCGTTATTACTATCCACCATCTTTTGGTTTTGAGCAAATCAACCAGGGGACTCCAGATGGGTTTTATCACCCAGGGCAGATACAGCAGGCTTGTGTACAGGGCGATGTCGGCATTGGAGATGCCCATTCGCTTGTACATGATTACTGAAATTATGTTTACCGCAACGTAAGGCAGACCTTCCGCCAGATAGAGCGAAGGTATCCATGCCCAGGGTGACCTGGTTTTGCTTTGTGCTGCCATGCTTATAACCTTTTAAACTTGTATCCCTTATTGGTATAAAAATCAATCAGCTCTCCCAGCCTGAGACAGAACTTGTCTGTCCTGGCCGGATCAGTCCCGGGATGGATGAGCACCATCGCACCGTCAAGCCCCCCGGCAACACCCGCTTCAAAGGAGGCCAGCCGCTCTGCAAGGAAATCAGATGACCGGTAATTTGCCATGTCAGGAGTGGTATAGTCGGCATTGGTGCCGGTACCCGGTGTGAAGTTGACGAGCGTCATCCCCATCTCTTCCGTCCAGCGGCTTATGGCGCTGTTGTACCATTCATAGGGGGCAAGAAAGTACTGCGGTCTCTGTTTTTTCAGTCCTGCCTTTTGCAGTGCCGCTACATTGTTTCTGAGGTCAGCATTGAATTGCTCTTTGGTCACAAGCAGGGTGTCACGGTTTTCCCACGGAATATAGAGCAGGTGCGCATCAGAATGGGGTCCTGCATAATGGCCTCCGGCAATGATCCTTCTGGTGACCGGAGCAAACTTATTGTTTCTCAGGAAATTCCCGGTAAGGAAAAATGATCCCTTTATATTCTTGTCATCCAGCACATCCAGGATGTGGTCAAATCCTTCGCCGAACTCATCGGCAGAAAAGAGCAGGTAGATGGACTTTTCATCGGATCCCTTCCTGATCATGGCGCCGTGATCATCATACAGATCGTCTGTCGATGCCGTTTTCTGTCTCCTCCCCTCCTTTTCAAGCGTCGAGAGGTAATAGCTCAGGCTGGCTGTGCCGTCGAGGGTAGGCTCGTTGGTGCTGTAATCACCTATGTCGTCATGATATACGACATTCCCGCCCTGGAAGGCAGCGTAGGGATCGGGGTTCAGGAGCGTCAGACCCAGCAGGTTCTCATATATGCGTTTGTATATCGGTCCGTCAACCAGGCCGCCTGTGGTTGTCTGGCCCAGGAAGCGTGTGACGGCCGAGTGGGGATAAAGGGGATAGTCACCGCCCTCCGGAAGGCCACATATCATGGAGGTGCCCCATGGGTTGCAGCCGAAGAGCCAGTCTCTCATTGCGGCCTCCATATGGTCATACCTCGTGTCGCCGGTTGCTTCGCGGTAGAGCCTGCACTGGGTCAGCGCGGCCGCTACGTAGTTGTTGGAACACCATACAAAGGGTATCTTCACCTGGTACAGCTCATTCCGGTCACGCCTGTAGATGAGCTCAAGCCCCTTGCGCATGAAATCAAGGTACTTCCGGGAAAACTCCGTACCCGATTCTCCGATGTTTGCGTGGCCCAGGTTCACAAACGGATAGAACTGGTAGTGACGGGCAGTGTCCTTTTCAATCCATGGCGTGAAGGGTTCCAGCGTGCCCCAGTAATCGGCCTGCACCAGGTACTCCCTGTCACCTGTAAGCGTATAGAGCTCCCATGCCGCCAGTTGCATGTCATCCACATAATTGTCCTCCTCATAGAAATAAGGAGAGACGTTACATGCTGTCTGTGTTGCTCCCGGATCAGTTCCGGCAAACTCGAATGCATCAGCGGCCTTTGCGGCCATCTCAGCTGCAAAAGCAGAGTCACTCTCCTCAAAGACCTTAGCTCCCATGGCAAACACTGATGCGAACTTGCCAGCTGTGGAAGCTACTCCCTCCGTACGGTTTTTAAATTTCGCCAGTCCCTGGGGCTTGCCTGTCACGAAGTAAACCGGCCTGTAGGGTCCCAGTCCGTATCCGGCTTTATCGAGGTTCGGCAGGCGGAAGCCCTGGTGGTCACGGTCGTCAGCCACCTGGTTGTACATCACCCCGCTGTCAGGATTCATCTTCAGCAGCCACCCGAGACCCCATCTCACCTCATCAAGGATATCGGGGATGCCGTTGCTGCCGGGTAGCCCTGCCGCATCATGACTGTCACCGTATATCTCAGGCGATCTCTGCCAGGCAAACATCATCTGGTACACCGAGTTGGAGGTGGTGGCCGTGTATCGGAGGTGGTCGCTGGCATCATGGTAACCGCCAATGACGTCAATGACAGTGCCTGAGAGGGTCGGGTGGTCTACGATCATCCCGTCATGAACGTGGCATGTATCCCTGAGAAAAGGATTATAGCCGCAGCGCTGTTGCCTTATGTAGTCAAGTATGAAGTCAGCTGTTCCGTCATAGACACCGGCCCCGATACGGAATGTTTCAGACCGTGTGCGGCCATATAATATATAGTATCCTCCCGGTTCCGTCAGTTTTGAAAAATCGAGCCTGGCAGCGGCGGCCATGCCCCATGCGGTGCCGTCATACAGCGCTGCGCTGCCTTTATATACGGCCCTGTCTGTAAGAGCGTCACAGACGGTGAATGAAGAGCCTGCTCCCGGTTCCTGTGAGATAAATACCGCGACCTTGACCGACTCCGGGAGATAACCCAGCTGGTTGATCCTTATCCAGGAATCCGCCTTTGCGCTCAGAACCGAAAGGCTGAAAAGCAGCAGGGAGAGAGTCACTTTTACCATCTCAGTATATTTTTTGGATTGCAGCGTTCACAAAATAGTGGGAGAGTATGTCCCTGTATGAGTATCCTGATGCGCCCATCACTGCAGCCCCGATCTGGCATAGGCCAACGCCGTGTCCCCATCCTGCGCCGTGAAGAATAAAGGTCATCTCTCCCTCTCCGGCCAGGGTCTCCACAACGAATGCAGAGCTGTAGAGATGTGTACGCGAGAGGGCCTTCCTTATCTCCAGTTCCTTCCCGATGATCAACGTCTTCTTTTCACCGGTTATTCTCAGCCTGACGATGCGCCCGGAGGTGCCCCTGGTCAGTGGTTCCAGGGATGTGACAGCACCGAAATCGATCCCTGTCCTCTCCCTGACAAGCTCGCTGAGCTCACTCTGGGTGTATGATACCTTCCACCTGAAGAAGTCGCTTGTCTCCTGGTCGTAGTTATTTAGCACCTGCGACAGGATATTTCTGTCAGCGGTGTTGCAGAATGCCTCCGGGTTTCCCATGATCCAGGCCACGGCATTCTCCTCAACAGCCAGGTCTGTGGCAAAGCCTGCCGGCGGCTGCCTGTTGTCAGTGATCTTCTGAAGGTATGGATGGCTTACCGGCTCCCATACATTTTCAAACAGTTCGGTGACACCGCCGCAGCACTTTGAATACCGCGCATCGCAGATATTGTCACCTGACATCAGCACCTCGCCGCTGGTCTCACGCACTGCATCCTGCACTAACGCTGTCGAGGCCCGGGTGATTCCCTGGTAACGCTGGCAGTGGTCATCGGCACATACATCGAAATCCTTGTGATCCTCCCTGTCATACCACCTGGTGAGTTCAGTTTCAGTAATGAAGCTTGTCCTGTATCTCTCCGGCAACTCACTCAGTCTGGAGGTCTTATCGATCTGCGCCAGCAGCCAGCTCCTTGAAATGACTGCATGTGCCCTGAGCAGCTCGCCTGATGATGTGGCGCTCATTTCCGATGATATTACGCTGAGCAGGTAATCCTCAACAGGAAGGATATTGATGGCTGTTACCAGTCCGCCCCGGGTGATGAACTTAAGCATGCCCACAAAGGTCTGGTCCTCATTCCTCTGCCAGTGGAAGTCCACGCCAATTGTAACGGCATGGAGTGTGAAGCTGCAACTTTCATGCACTGATGGTGTGAGAGTGATCCCGGTGCCCGCGTCAACGGTTTCATTGTCACTCTTAAGGAGTAACTGACCGTCGCGGGCCATGGCTGTAAACATGCCTGACAGCGGTATGTCTCCTTCTCCGTAGGTGAACTCACCGTTGAGGGTGAATGTCAGTCCGCTACCCGAGACAATCCCCACGCTGATTTCGGGTGTTCTGTTTTCTGTCATAATAACCGTGCAGTTAAATTTTTCAATTCTTCCTCGTTCAGGCATACCTCTGCGAGGATGCCTTCAATATCAGCGGGAGTGATCCTGTTGAAGTCCTCTTCCCTCGGGGTGATGAATACGCCACCTATATCCACAGAGGCAGGACTGAGCAGAATTTTTTCATCCCCTTCGGCAAAATAGCATGCCGGACGGTGGACTCTCCGTGGTATGATGTGGACAATCCATTCATCGTTGCTGTGGTAAGCAAGGATATTCAGCATCGGCTCCGGCCGTCTCAGGCTGGGTAGAGGCAAATCTTTCGTAAAATTTTCCAAATATCTCTGCAATAGCCTCGCTGTCAGATCCTTTAAGCGTCATCATCGCCCGGCCGTAACCTTCCCAGAGCCATAGCTCCGTGTTCCCTGCAGATGCTGCTTTCCTGCACAGGAGGGGATTCCCGATATCCTGCTCCACCTGAAGGAAGCCCCTGTTGCCCGCCTGAAAGTGCAGGTGATCGGGAGCCGACGCACCGCACTGGGGTCCGTTATAAAAGACCACAAACTCAGGCAGCGCCTTCGCCAGGCTGAGCATGGACCTGAAACTGCCCGAAATTCGCTGCGGGGTGTGAGATTCAGATACAACAGTAAGATGTCTGCTGAAAATCGGGAAGGGATTGACAAGTATGATATAGTCATCCCCGAAGGGCACCCCTCTCTGTTCCGCCGGCCTGTTCTTCGCACACAGGAAACATGGCCGCGCCTCTATCGACCTGGTATCGACTTTCGCCGCCGAAGAAGTTATTCGTCCGGGATTGAACTGAACTGCAATATCATATCCGCAGAAAGGGATCTTCCGAACCCTTACATTGTCAAGCTGCCTGTAGTTGTCCCTCGCCAGGCTCCACTCCCTGAACTGGCCGTCAAAAAGATCCCTGACCTTCTGTGAATAATCCTTCATACGGGGCTTATTTACCGCTGCCGCTCATCATCCTTCTGCGGGCGATGAGCTCTATTGTCCTTATCTTGTCCTTGTACAGATTATGTATGTTCATTTTGCCAACATCCAGGATGGCATCGGAGTTCTCATCCCACCTGCGGCAGAGATAGAGCGGTTCATATATGCGCCCTATCTGGTAGTGACGGCTTATAGCCAGCCCCACCGCATAATCCTCCCCGTAACTCACATTGGGAACCCTGATGCTCCTCAGAACAGGTGTATAGAATGCTCTCGGAGCACCCAGTCCATTGATCCTGAGCGCATTGTTGCGTCCGTTGTCAGGGGTCCACTCCTTATGATCTATCAGTCCCGGAGGTATATCCTTCAGTTCAAAGTTAACCATCTTGTACGATCCGACAACCATAGCGCACTGCTGATCATAGAAAGCGTCTATAACCCTTGTGATGACCGAATCATCTATATACAGGTCATCGCTGTCGAGCTGGATGGCGAACCTGCCGCAGTGGCTGCTGCTGACAGCCGCGTTCCAGCAACCTCCGATGCCGAGATCTTTCCGGTCGGGAATAATATGAACCACCCTGCTGTCGCCGGTAAATGACCTTATCACATCCGTTGTGCCATCAGTTGAATAATTGTCAACGATGATAAGGTTGAACCGGTACTTTGTCTTCTGGCTCAGCACCGACCCGATTGCATCGCCAATGGTCCTGACCCTGTTTCTGACCGGGATGACCACAGAGGCGTCATGTTCAAAGCTCTGATCATCAAATTTTATCTCGTGGAAATGGGGCTCAAGATATGCGTTTATGCATTTAAGGTGGTGGGTGCATGCCTTCTCCATCTCAACCTGTACTGCCCTGTTCCGGGGATCGACGTAATCAAACTGCTTCTCGCCCGACTTGCGCGTATCGGTCTCCACCTCTGTATAAAGTAGTTCCTGGATGTGAACAAGGGGATGGGTCTGTGAGATCTTAAGTCTAAGGTCATAGAGTCCGGCGAAAGCGTATTCCTCATCCATGCGGCTGCATGCATCGCGGAAGGCTTTTGCGTTGTAGAGGATCACAGAGCCGAAATTGAAGTCGTCACGCAGGCTGCCCTCCTGGTAATCGATGACGGGGTGCGGTGAGAGCGTCTCATTCTTCCTTTCAAAATAGTCTGAATAGACCATCCCGGCTCCTGTGTCGTCACAGATCTGCATCATCCTGCCGAAGGCGAAATCGCCAGGGTCAAGCGGGAACCCCTTGCTGTAAGTTACAACATAGTCAGTGTCAGTCACAGCGGCCATTTTTTTCAGGGCGTCGGTGGCAGTAAACCCGGCTGAGCGCAGGTAATCGGCCTCAACTCCCTCCAGCATCTCCTGGTGGTCATGCGGGACGACAATAAAGATCCTGCTGACAACACCGGTGGCTCTCATTGAAGACACTGTCGACCTGACCGATCCGGCGTCAGACCATGGCAGAAAGCATGTTATGGTTTTATCCATGATTTCCCGTTATTTAAGCATTAGAAAATTCATTATCTGTTTCATAAGCAAATCCCGCTCTTCCCGTGAGATGATTGTCTCGAAGGGGAATCCCATCACGAAACTTCTCACCTCACCCCTGTGCATCACAGCTGCAGAAGTGTTGTTCTCCGAATACCGGAATGCCGTGAATGAATTCCTGTCAGCCGGTTCGATGGCATCAGGAGCCTCTGCGGCATAAAACTCATCAACCGTCCCGGTGTTAAAAGCGTAACTTCCGGTAAAATAAGGCCGCGCGATGTCTGTGGAGTACAACTCCCCGGCCCTTACGGCATGATCTGTACGTGGCTTGAAATGAAGGGTCTGCATCACTCTTGCAGCGGCGGCGGAGTCAGCCAGCATCACCAGGTCAGTGCCGGCATATGCCCCTGACATGAACACCGGCAGGGAAGCCTCCTTCATTCTCTCCAGGCTCCTGATAAACGGCTGGGTGTAAATCTGAAAATCCTTTTTCTCCGGGTCGTATACAGATGGAGTTGTCTTCTCTTCGCCAAACAGCAGATCAACCATACACCAGGGTGTGAGGTCAAAATCTTCATCGTTGAACACCTCGTCGCTGACCGTTATAAATGACTTGCCGGCAGCCATCACCGAGAGTCCGTGGATATATGAAAAGTCAAAGGTGTTTCCGGCAACGATTCGTCCTTCGCTGTCGGAATAAGATGATCCCCAGCCGGCATTGTCATCGTCGGTCCACGGTGATCTGCGTTCAAAATCGTACTGGTCGCCCACATTGACGAAGTTGTAACGGTCAGCAACGCCCCGGTCATTCCACCATGCCACACCGGCCATGCCTCCGCGGTCGAACCATGCCGGGCCCGAGATGCGGTCAAATCCGTTGACTATCAGCACTGTGCCATCCGAACCCGAACGCAGTCCCACGGAAACTGTTTCAGACGGGAAGCTCTCCCCACCGTCATTCACGGCCGTGACCCTGAAGCTGTATATGGTATCATTTGACGGCAGTTCAACCTCGTAAGCGTTGCCTGTAACAGGCGTGCCGTTGTCAAATCCGCCGCTTCCGGTACGCATATAAACACGATAGGAAGAAGGCACGGCTGTGGATTCCAGCGGATCACTGACAGGCTCCCAGCTCAGCCTGACATTCCTTCCTCCCAGGGGTGCAAGAGCCATATGGGAGACAGGAAGCGGATGAACCACATAACCGGTGCCGGAGGCGGTGGCAAGATACCGGAGTATGCCCTTGTAAACGGCACGACTGACGTGAAACCTGAAGCGGGGGTCAAGTCCGTAACGCTGGTCGGCCAGGTTCTGGTGCGACAGCAGTTCGAGGAGCATGGCCGGAACGTCAGGCTTGCGTGCTTCATAATATGACCGGTCCCACATGCCGCGGCGTGTCCACTCAGGATTGAACAGGACATGGATGTCTTTCACGATCTGTGTCTGAATGATGTCGGTGAGGTCGCGACTGGCGAGACGGCTGGTGCCATCGGGAAAGAGTCCTTTGTTTGTCAGTGTCGAATAGATCCCGAGCGTGCCGATGATGGAATCATCAGGTGTCACACCGGCATCGGTATGGAAAGCAAAGCAGAGGTCGAGGGGTATACCCATGCCCGTTATTCCGGCAGTGTCGGGTTCCCGCAGCAGGTAATTGACCCACTCGGCACGCGACATGTAATCGTCGTTGTAGTCGTTCTTTCCGCGGTTGGGGGTGTAGACAAGGGTGTCAGGCATGCCGGCATACTGCAGCCAGTAGCGGGCAGCCTCAAGGTACCTTGGCTTGCCGCTTAGCTTCCAGCTGTAAGTCATACTGTCTGACCGGGCTTCAGGTGCCTGAGGCTGGCTGGAAGCATTGAGCGACCATTGGTTGGATATCACTGATGATGCGGGACGGCGGGCGACATTGCCCATGCCTCCTCCGAAACGGACGGCATCGACAACTGCCGGTGAACCGTCATAGCCCGAGACAGTCACGGAACCCCTGGCCCGGTCAATTCCCGCATCGAACATGAATGAACCCAGCCAGAGCCATGTCCCTCCTCCTATCGCCTGATCAACAATGAAGTCTGTGTTTCCGCCTGTATGTGTGACTCTGACAATTACCTTACCCGGGTTTTCATTCAGCTGCGGATATGAAACGGTTACACCGTAATAACCTTTTTGGGGAATCTCGGGTATATAGACTGCCGAACCGTCACTGATCGCCAGAGAAGTACCCATATGAAAAGGATTATCACCGGTAAAAAGGGTGTCGCTCAGGAGGAATCCCTTTCCGGCTTCGGAGGCAGATCCGGAAATATGTAATACAAATTCCGAATTACCAGTTGAACGGTCGTTGTCGACAATTACCTCGTTCAGCTGGATATCCCTCTCACGGGGTATAAATACAGTTGCTCCGGAGTTCTCAAGCATAGGCGCGAGGTATGGAATGACGTAAGCCATCACCGACAGATCCTCAACGGTTCCGAAGAGCTTTGCCCGCTGCCACTCCCACCTGTCGAGCGGCATGTCAAAATAATAACCGTGACTGTGCCACAGGGCAAGATACCTTCCGTCGAGTCCTGCGGCGGGCTTAACCCCGTTCACCCTGGTTACAAGTGCCGGCCTGACGCCTGCAACATCCGGTATTCTTGCCGTATCATGCTGCATAACATTTCTGAAATAATTGGGTATAAGCTGTTCAAGCCTGAAACCGCTGGCATACATAATTATACTGTAGCCGCTGAACTTTTTGCCGAGGTCATCCCTTACGGAGTTCAGCATCCTGGTGTAGGTATCCTCTCTCACGGGGTTATATGCAAGGGTGGCAGGAAACCATACTGTCAGCTCCTTTTTCTTATCATCGACCCTGATTGAATCAATCTTCAGATCACCCGGGAAATACCATTCCGGGACAGGAGTTACCCATCCCTTCAGCCTTGACTCAGCAATTTTCTCCGCCCTGCCTGCTTTCTGGCCGGAAAGGGTCTGCGATCCGGAAAGGATGATCGATATAAATACAAGAAAATGAATGGATTGAAATATTCGCATTTCCGAAATGATTTTGCTTAATATAGTAAATATGATTCAAAAATAGAAAGTTTTTTAAAACATGTCATACATCTGACAAAAATCTGATTATGTCAATATAATTATTTACATTTGTTACTACAAGGGATAAACAGGAAGGCATGGTTTGAATATAAACCTTATAATCAACTGAAGATAAGCAAATATCCAATTCCAGACACAGATGTTACTGATAGCAGACAGTGGCTCCACAAAGACTGAATGGAGAGAAGTAATTGACGGAATTGCCGGGAAGTCATACATCTCTTCAGGCATTAATCCATTTTTTGTTACGGCAGAAGAAATCCTCCGTCTCCTCGGCAGGGAGCTGCCCGGATTGAGTGGTGCCGGTGTGCACCGCATCTTCTTTTATGGCACCGGAGTGAGCAATGCCGCCAAGGCGGAAATCGTCAGGGCAGGTCTGGCAGGATTCTTCGGTACGGAAGAGCTTTTCATAGGCAGCGACCTCCTCGGAGCAGCCAGATCGCTCTGCATGAATGACCCCGGCATAGCGTGCATTATAGGCACCGGCTCCAACTCCTGCTTTTATGACGGGAAGAAAATAGTCTCCAATGTCTCGCCGCTGGGTTACATCCTCGGTGATGAGGGTGGCGGTGCGGTCATCGGGAGGAAACTGGTGGCCGGGGTGCTTAAGAAACAGCTGCCCGGCATCGTCATTGAGAACTTCTTCAAGGCTTATCCATACACCCCTGCAGAGATACTTGACAACGTTTACAATATGCCCCTCCCCAACAGGTTCCTCGGGCAGTTTTCAAAATTCATAGCTGATAACATACATGTCCCCGAGCTTCAGGCAATCATCACATCAAGTTTCGACGAGTTTATCGTGCGCAATGTTCTCTCCTATCCCGAGGCCAGGCAGTATCCTGTTAATTTCACGGGCAGCATAGCCTATCATTTCAGGCCTTTCCTTGAGGAACTGCTGCTAAAACACCGTTTGCAGCCCGGGATATTCACGCTTACACCCATGGATAACCTCGTTAAGTTTCATATTCAGAATCCACACATTTAACAGTATGAGTAAACAGGCTTATACAAAGCAGGCAATCAGCATAACCGAATCCCCTTCCAACTTTGAGGATCTTGACAAGATGACCGTCAATGAGCTGCTGACCAATATCAACCATGAGGATGCGAATGTTCATATTGCGGTAAAAAAGGCCCTTCCGCAGATAGAGACCCTTATAAACCAGATCCTCGTGCGTATGCAGAAGGGCGGACGGCTCTTCTATCTTGGTGCAGGCACCAGCGGGAGGCTGGGTGTGCTTGATGCGTCAGAGGTCCCTCCCACCTTCGGGGTGCCTGATACCGTGGTAATAGGACTGATAGCCGGCGGTGAGACAGCGCTGCGCAAGGCCGTGGAAGCGGCAGAGGATGACCCCTCCAAGGCATGGAGTGAACTTGAGATATTCAACATCAATACAAAAGATTCGGTCATAGGGATTGCCGCCTCGGGCACTACCCCATATGTCATCGGAGGTGTGCAGAAGGCAAGGGAAAACGGTATCCTTACAGGGTGCATCACATGCAATCCAAAGGGTCCCCTGGCAGAGGCCGCGGAATTCCCGGTGGTAGTCGTTGTGGGACCCGAATTTGTTACGGGAAGCACCAGGCTGAAGGCTGGCACTGCCCAGAAAATGGTCCTCAATATGATAACCACCACCCTGATGATAAAGCTCGGAAGAGTAAAGGGGAACAAGATGGTCAACATGCAGCTGACCAACAAGAAACTGATTGAACGGGGCACAAGGATGATTGTGGAAGAACTTAATATACAGAGAGAAGCGGCCCGTATCCTGCTAATGGAGCAGGGATCGGTAAAAAAAGCCCTGGAGTTTTACAGGGAGAATTATAAATAACCTAAAGACAGGGACTTGACAATACCCTGCCCTGATAAAAATTCCAGATATGACAAATGATGTCTTCAGCAAAATCGGTTCCGGCCTCACTCTAAGCCAGAAGATAGAGAGGAGAATTGAGGAAGCAATAAGACAGAAGAAACTTCTGCCGGGCTCAAAACTGCCTACGGAAAAGGAGCTGTGCGGACAGTTCGCCGTCAGCCGTACCGCCCTCAGGGAGGCACTGCGCCGCCTGAGTGCGCGCGGACTGATAGACATACGTAAGGGGAGCGGGATGTATATCTCGGAGCTGAAGATAGAAGATGCCATCAACTCCCTTCATCTCTTCTATGACCTGCGGTTCAACTCGGATCTCATCCTCCAGATAATAGAGGTACGGCGACTATTTGAGCCTGAGGTGGCAAGGCTTGCAGCACGAAACCGGACGGATGAGGATATTCACACCCTCCAGAAGAACCAGCATGAGCTCGAGAAATGCAATCCCGACAATACCCAGCTTGAGGTCGATCTCATCAACCGCTTTCATATGAACCTGTCAAAGGCAACGGGCAACCCGATTGTGATCATAAGCCTGGAGCCGGTTTATTCTCTGCTTCCGCGCATGAGAAACCTCATCTACGGAAATATCGAGGGCGAAAAAGACTATACCATGAAATACCAGCGGGAGCTTCTTGAAGCCCTCAGGGAGAAGGACAGCCAGAAGGCGTATGAAGTATCCGTCACCCTGCTGGAGCGCAACATGGAAATATACAAGAAGTACTTCAAGGCGAACTGAGACACCCTTTCCTTTCAGCATGCATGCGCATTAAGATTACTCTTGCCGCCATACTGATGGCAGTTCTCATGTCTGAGGCTGCCGCACAGGAATATGACACATCCCTTGTCGGCATCCACCAGGCTGAGAGCGAGTATTATTCAGGTATTTCTGACACTGCAACCCGGCACTTTGCGGGCTCACCCGAAACCCCCTCCATACTCAAGAGCGGGAAGGCAGGCACACTGACGCACAAGGTCTTCGGGTGGCATCCCTACTGGGCTGCCTCCACTGCACATCTCTACTATGATTATAATGCCCTTTCCCACATAGCATATTTCAGCTATGAGGTTGACACCGCAACCGGAGGCTATACAACATTAAGGGGATGGGACAGCACCCCCATCATCAGCTATGCGCACCAGAGGGGTGTGAAGGTGATGCTTACCGTCACCAACTTCGGCACGGCCCGTAATACGGAGCTCCTCACGGATACAGTGAAGCAATGGACTCTCATCAACACTGTGATCAGCCAGCTCCAGTCGCGCAACGGCGACGGTGTGAACTTCGACTTCGAGTCTGTCCCGGCAGCGCAGAAGGCAAATATGGTCAGCTTCTGCCGCAGGGCTGTCAGGGGCATAAAGGCAGTCCTGCCTGCGGCCGAGATATCGCTTGCCACCCCTGCGGTGAACTGGTCTGACGGATGGGATCTCGGAACGCTGGCCGGCATCTGTGATTATATCATCATGATGGGCTATAACTATTACTGGAGCGGATCAACAACTGCGGGACCGGTGGCCCCGGTGTCAGGCGAGACATACCATGTCGTCAGAAGCATAAATGAGGATTATCTTGCAGACGGAGTGCCGCCCGGCAAACTCCTTCTCGGGGTACCCTGGTACGGATATGACTGGCCCGTGGCCGGCAGCGCAAGGAAGGCGGCGACAACAGGAACCGGCAAATCACGGATATACGATGAAGCAATTGCCCTGGCAGCAAATCACACCAGGGTTTTCGACGATTTTACAGGCGTGCCCTGGATAAGCTATGAGAATGCAGGATGGAGGCAGATGTGGTATGACGACAGCCTCAGCCTGCAGATGAAAAGCAACATCGCCAAGGATATGAACCTGGCCGGGATTGGAATCTGGGCCCTGAGCTATGAGGCCGGGAGACCGGAACTGTGGAAAGGACTGAAAACCGCCTTCCTGGAAAACTATACCTCATCAGGGGGCAACCCCCTGGCTGACCCTGAAGGCAATTTGCAGATCATCCCCAATCCAGTCACTGACAGGTCAGTCATAAGATTCACCATCTCCGGGAGATCACATGTAACCCTCAGGATCTATGATACCGGGGGCAGGCTGGCTGCATCACTCGCCGACAGGGTCATGGACCCGGGCACTTACACGGAAACCCTGGACTCCGGCACCCTCGCTCCGGGAATATATATATGTATACTGCAAACCCGGTCAGGCAGATCGGCAGTTAAGTTTGCGGCAATAAAACCGAAATAATGAAATCCCTTATGAAAAAAGTACTTTTGGTCATGGTAATTGCAGGCATGGTACAGACACTGCACGGACAGATGCAGGAAGCGGTCGAAAAAATAAGAAGTGACTACAATCTCATGGGGCTATCCGTTGCAACGGTCTGTGACGGTCAGGTCACCGGAACATATCAGGCCGGACTGCGCGATTTTGACCGCAACCTGCCGGTTGATACAAACACCAAATACCGGATCGCGTCCATCTCCAAGTTCGTCATGACTACAGCCATGATGACACTATGCGACCGGAAACTCCTCGACCTTGATAAGGATGTGAGCACCTACCTTGGTTTCAAACTGAGGAACCCGGCACACCCTGACACCCCCATCACCGTCAGGATGCTCCTCCTGCACACCGGTTCCATCAACGAAGGCAGCGGCTATGACGGGTTCCTCATGGCGACATACAACAACGTCAGCAACCCTCCCACCTTTGCCGAACTGCTGGTTCCCGGGGGCACATATTACACTGAAGACATGTGGAGGAAAGAGGCTCCGGGAGAATACTACACATACTGCAATGCCAACTTCGGCCTTGCCGGGACTGTCATCGAGAAGATCACCGGGCAGCGGTTCGAAGATTTTATGCAGCAGACTCTGTTTGTTCCGCTGGGTATTACCGGTTCATACATCCCCGAAGGGGTGACTGACATTAATAACCTTGCTGTGATTTACAGAGGTGAAAACGGAGAGTGGGTTCCCCAGACAGATAACTACAAGGGAGTCATGGCAGCCCCGCGCGACTTCTCAGGGTATGTTACCGGCACGAACGCTGCGGTTTTCTCGCCCCAGGGGGGACTGCGGATATCCGCCGCAGAACTGGCAAGGGTTATGATACTGCACCTCAACAAGGGGAAATATGACGGTAAAAGGATAGTCTCCGCAAAAAGCATAAGGCTGATGCATAAACCTCAGTGGATATATAACAAAACCAACGGCGATTCGGAGGGTGGCAGGCCGGGCGGGCGTGGACTGAGCACACACATACTCCCGGAATTTGCGCCGGGAGATCCGTTGCCGGCAAAGGCAAAAATGATGGGGCATACCGGCTCTGCATACGGACTGAACTCCGCGTTCTACTTTGACCCCAAAGGCAAGTACGGTTTTGTATCCATGATGAACGGCAGCTTCGAAGAACCGAAAAAAAAGCCATCAGCAATCTTCTACGATTTCGAGGTGGCCCTGTTAAAATCACTCAGGGAGCACTCTGCAATGCCATGTAAATAAAGTTAGGAATTCCTGCCTGAAATAATTAGCTTTCGGTTTATTGACCTACCGGAAGAAAACCTTAAAACATTTAGGGTAATGAATCTGTTTATACATATATCTCCCCATATAATGCACAGAATTTTAATAATTTGCCTGATAATGACCGCATCCTGCGCATCTCCCTCAAAAATGCTTGAAAGCAATAAGAATGACCGCATATTTTTCGGCAACAGGGGCGGATTCACAAATATGAGCACCGATTATGTGCTTTTCGATAATGGAAGCCTGTGCAAGTTGCAGAACGACAATGTGATAAAGACAGGCAGGGTAAGCAGGGAAAAAGTAGGGGAAATTGAAGCATCCCTTGAAGAAATGGGGTTCATGTCGATTGAAAAGGACGAACCGGGGAACATGACCTACTATGTCAGCGTCGTCCGCGCCGACTCTAAGAACGAGGTGCACTGGTCAGACCATGACCGTAATCCTCAGCTTAAGGAACTTTATGTCAGCTTAATGAATTTAGTCACCGAAAAACAATGACCAGATATGCAATACTGTTACTGGCAGCTCTTCCGGGCCTGATCGCCAGCGGGCAGGATAAGTCATTCAAAACCAGGGATAAGAAGATCGGTGTACCCTCTGTAGATCTCCCTGCAGCAATCAGAAGACCTGTATCGGCTGGCAGGACTGCCGCTCCATACAGCAAACCTCAGATAAACACCCTTGTACAGCCTGTCATGCCGGGGAGCAAAGAGAGGCCGGCACAGATAATCAGGCATAAGGGACGCCCCGTCTTCATCGAAAAAGAGAGCATGGAAACAAAGGCAGCTCCGGAAGAGAGACTGTACAGGTTCCTTGATGAGGCAAAGGCTCTTTCAGGCGTTGATAACCCGCGCGAATCATTTAAAATAAAAGACATACGGACAGATGAGATGGGTATAACCCATATCAGGACCGTTCAGCAGTTCAGGGGAGTGGAAATATACGGCGCGGAGGCTACCATTCACCTCGATGCCGCCAGGGAAAGGTTCACCGGCTCCTTTCACCGGCCTGAAAGAAATACTAAGACCACCCCTTCCGTGAGCGCTGCCTCCGCCATCCGCCAGGTGATTGATGACGTCAGCACTGAGACCGTCTACAGGGAGCTCTCTTCAAAGGAACAGGATATCCTTGACTATGCAGCCCCATCGGCATCACTGGTGCTTTACGACACCGGCGGGGATAACTACAAACTGGCGTGGGCCGTGACGGTAAGACCCAATTTCATTGAGGAGTGGAAATACTTCATTGACGCCTCCGACGGTGACATCATACACAAGTACAACAACACCTACTCTGACGGTCCGGTGACAGCACAGGCGAGCGACCTTAACAACGTGCTTCAGACAATCAGCACTTACCTGGAGACAGGCACATATTACATGCTGAATATTTCTGAAAACATGTTCGTACCGGCAACCGAAGAGGGAGTTATCCTGACGCTTGATGCCAACAACACCTCCACATCCAACCTCGATTACAGGTATGTAACTTCGTCAAACAACACATGGCCTCAGAAGAATGCAGTCTCGGCGCACAACCATGCAACGCTTACCTACCGATATCTGTGGAATACTTTCCAACGCAAGTCGATCAACGGACAGGGAGGCAACATTATCTCCTTCGTGAATGTCGCCGAGGATGACGGCAGCTCGATGGAAAACGCATTCTGGAACGGCAAGGCTGTCTTCTACGGCAACGGCGGCACCAGCTTCTACTCCCTTGCAGGAGCGCTGGACGTGGCCGCTCATGAGCTGGGACACGGCGTGGTGTCAAATACCGCCAACCTTGAATACTACGGACAGTCAGGCGCCATAAATGAATCATATGCCGACATCTTCGGAGCCATGGTCGACAGGGATGACTGGCGCATAGGTGAAGATATCACCAGGACCTCATTCTCACCATCGGGAGCGCTGAGGGACATGGCTGATCCTCATAACGGGGGCACCTCATTAAGTCAGCCTTACTGGCAGCCAAAAACCGTTTCCGAGATGTACACCGGCAGCCAGGATAACGGCGGAGTGCATATTAACAGCGGCATCGGCAACCACGCCTATTATCTCTATGCCACTGCCGTCACGAAACAAAGGGCAGAACAGGTGTTTTACAAGGCACTGACCGATTACCTGACCATGACCTCAAAGTTCATTGACTTCAGGATCGCTGTCATCCAGGCTGCCACTGACCTCTACGGAGCATCATCAACTGAAGTTGTAAAAGCCGGGGAGGCATTTACCGCCGTAGGCATCCAGCAGGAGGAACAGATCGAAAAGGTCAAGGATTACAGCGTTAACGACGGGCAGGAGTACCTCCTCAACTACAATACCAATTCAACTTTCCCTGGAACGTTATACAGGACATCCGGTACTGCTGACGCCTCACTTAGCTCAACTGCGATGAAAGGCAAGGTAAGTGTGACGGATGACGGTTCACTTGCAGTTTTTGTTTCCACCGACAGCAAGCTGAGGGGCTTATCCCCAAATAACCCCTCCGATCCGGATGAGTTCATTTTTTCAAATCAGCAGATCTGGGATAATGTCGCTATCTCAAAAGACGGGAACAGAATAGCCGCAATAAGCATCTACATTGATACCGCCATTTATCTCTTCGATGTCGAGGGATCAGTAGTGCGTGAAAAAGTCTTTAAATTGTACAATCCCACAACCAGTCATACCAATACCACAGCCGGAGGCGTGCTTTTCGCAGATGTGATTGAATTCGACATCACAGGCCAGTATCTTGTCTATGACTCCTACAACGAACTTGCCTCCACAACGGGAGAAGACATCGGTTACTGGGACATCGGAATAATAAATGTCTGGGATAATAGCAGCGGGGACTGGGGTGACGGTACCATCTCCAAACTGTACGGCTCGCTGCCCGAGGATATCAGCATCGGCAATCCGGTCTTCTCCAAGAACTCACCGTGGATAATCGCTTTCGATTATATCGATGAGGCTAACGACCTTTATGCCATTCTGGGTGCTGACCTTAACGCCGGGCGCGATAACGTCATTACCATGAACAATACCCTTGGTTATCCCTCCTTCTCAAAGAATGATGGCATGATAGCTTACATGAGAACAGACGGATTGACTGAGAGCATCTTTACGATTGGATTGGCCGCTGACAAGATTTCGCCTGTCGGGACTGGATCCCGGATTATCCCTGATGCTAAATGGCCCGTATTCTTTGCTACAGGAGCCAGGGACCTCGCACTTCCACCTGTAGCCGACTTCACTGTTGACGTCAAGACCGGAACCGCGCCCCTCCAGGTGAAATACTTTGACCTGTCAGTCAACCAGCCCACCTCCTGGTCATGGACTTTTGAAGGAGGAACACCTGCATCTTCAACGGCCCGGAATCCTGTCATCAGCTATAATAATGCCGGCACATTCAGGGTCTCACTGGCTGCGACCAATGCCCAGGGCAGCAACACCAGCACCAAAAATGGCTATATAATTGTATCCGCGGCTTCAGCAGTTGAAGATGGCCTGCAGGATGCAATACTGATCTATCCCAATCCCGTAAGTGACAAACTCAATGTAATCTGCGAGACGTTTTTTACTGTCAGGCTCTATGACCTGAACGGACGGTTGGCTTACAGCGGAACAAATGACCGTATTATAGATATGGCCGGGATGGGACCCGGGGTCTATCTGGTTGAGATAACTACCGGAGAAAAGGTTTATAAACATAAAATTGTCAGGGAATAAAATACCGGAAAAACAATGAGTGCTGAACTTATCACCGCCGTCGCAATAGGAATCGGCCTGGCTGCCAGTACAGGGTTCAGGGTCTTCGTGCCGATGCTCGTGGCCGCTGTTGCCGCAAAGGCAGGCTTTCTGCCGCTTAATGAGAGTTTCCAGTGGCTTTCATCATGGACTTCCATTGCGATATTTGGCACGGCAACAGTATTTGAGATAATAGCTTACTATATCCCTGTGGTCGACAACCTGCTTGACACGATAGCCACACCTCTTGCCGTTGTGGCCGGCACCCTGCTTCTCACCTCCGTGCTTCCCATTGACAGCGGAGTGATGAGATGGATCACCGGGGCTGCAATTGGTGGTGGAAGTGCAGCTGTGGTTCAGAGCGGCAGTGCACTGACAAGACTGACGTCAACGAAGCTGACAGCGGGCGTTGGAAACCCGGTGGTGGCCACAGTGGAGAACGTGGCGGCGACAGGCACCTCGCTCCTGTCACTGGTCATACCGTTCTTCATCGTCGCCATCTTCCTGCTGCTGACAGTATTCATCCTTGCCAGGGTCCGCAGAAAGCTGCGGCGGGATAAGCTCCGCAGTAAACAGTTCAACAGCCAGCAGATCCGCAGCGAGCAGATCCGCAGCGATCAGATCAGAAACGAGCAGATTAACAGCAGGGAAATCCGTTAGAGACCATGAACCCGTCAGAATGAGACACAGCGAACCAACAACAGTTTTCTGGTTCAGGCGCGATCTGCGCCTGGAAGACAACGCCGCGCTGTGGCATGCACTTAAGTCGGGCCACAGGGTCCTGCCCCTGTTTATCTTCGACAGGAATATCCTTGATAAGCTCGAGAGCAGGTACGACCGCCGCATAACCTTCATTCACGGAGCCCTGGAGGCCCTGCAGAAAAAGATATCTGCAGCCGGCTCATCACTTCTGGTGATCCATGATACCCCGGAGAATGCCCTGCGGAAAATTTTGGCGGAGTATGATGTCAGGGCATTTTTTGCAAATAACGACTATGAGCCCTATGCCGTTGACCGTGACCACCGTATTTCAGAAAAACTCAAGGAATCAGGTATCGCATTTCATACCTTTAAAGACCAGGTGATCTTCGAAAAAAATGAGGTGCTGAAATCCGACGGGAAACCTTATACCGTCTTCACCCCCTACTCCAGGGCCTGGAAGAAAAACCTGACAGAAGAAAATATCAGGCCCTATCCTTCAGAAACCCTTACCGGTAATTTTCTGAAGATCAAAACTCTGCCCATGCCATCACTGGCTGATATCGGCTTTAGCCAGACAGATTACGATTTCAGGGCTCCAGTGATTGACACGGACATAATCAGGAATTATCATAAGACACGGGATATACCCTCACTTAACGGTACCACAAGACTTGGTGAACATCTGCGGTTTGGCACGGCAAGCATCCGGGAACTGGTTAAGACTGCACAGTCGCTCAATGAGGTGTGGCTCAACGAGCTGATCTGGAGAGAATTCTTCATGAATATCCTATGGCACTTCCCGCATGTAGCTGACAACTCTTTCAGGAAAAAGTATGACAACATCACATGGCGCAACAACGAGGAGGAGTTTGAGAGGTGGTGCAACGGCATGACCGGATACCCCATAGTTGACGCCGGCATGCGCGAGCTCAACGCCACGGGTTTCATGCACAACAGGGTAAGGATGATAACCGCCGGCTTCCTGACAAAGCACCTGCTGATCGACTGGAGGTGGGGAGAAGCGTATTTCGCCGGCAGGCTTCTCGATTACGAGTTATCGTCAAATAATGGCAACTGGCAGTGGGCAGCCGGATCGGGATGTGATGCCGCACCCTACTTCAGGGTCTTTAATCCTGCCGAGCAGACCCGCAAGTTTGACCCGAAACTGACCTATATTAAAAAATGGGTCCCGGAGCTTGACACACCCGCATACCCCCGGATGATTGTTGATCATCCGTTTGCGCGGGAGAGAGCCCTGAAAACATATTCTGATGGCCTCAGAGAGAGCCGCTGATTGTTTTTAAGCTGCCAATTCCAATTTATTTATCTTTGAACCTGTAGCAACCCAAAACCTAAGATGCCCATCCTCACCAAAATAAAATCCCTCTTTGACCCAACCATGTACCAGGGATGGGGAAACACCAGGCGGTATTTCGAAGGATGGTATTTCAAGATAGTCAATGCTCCCGAATCAAAGGCCTTCGCCTTTATCCCCGGCATTGCCATGGATGAGTCCGGCAACAGCCACGCATTCATCCAGGTCCTTGACGGCAAAGAAAAGAGATCAGAATATTTTTCATTTGATGCCCGATCATTCATCCCCTCCGATGAGAGGTTTGATGTTTCAATCGGTAACAACCGCTTCACATCCGGCAGCATGAAACTTGACCTTCCTGAAATATCCGGCAGTCTCTCTTTTTCAGGTACCGTGCCATGGCCAAACCGGTGGTACTCACCCGGCATCATGGGGCCCTATACATTCGCTCCCTTCATGGAGTGCAACCACGGCATAGTAAGCATGGATCACGGTATCACGGGTTCCCTGACAATCAGGGGCGAAGAGACCGACTTCACCGGAGGGCGGGGATATATCGAGAAAGACTGGGGTCACTCCTTCCCTTCCGCGTATATCTGGATGCAGTCGAACCATTTCAGCTCGCCCGGAATATCCTTCAAAGCCTCTGTGGCCCGAATCCCCTGGATAACCGGTAACTTTAACGGGTTCATTGCGGGACTGTGGCTTGAGGACCGCTTATACCGGTTTACAGAGTATAACGGAACGCGTCTGGGCCACCTTGCTGTCACCGGCTCCGTTGTGGAGCTTGAACTCAGAAACAGAACCCATATCATCACCATCTCCGCACCTGTTGACAGTGCCACTTCCCTGGCCTCGCCGGTCAGGGGTTTCATGGAGGGTCGCATCGATGAGAGCATGACATCATCAATCAGGCTGACATTATCTGAAAGGAGCACCGGCAAAATCCTCTTCAGCGGTGAAGGAAGAAATGCATGCATCGAGATATCAGGGCCAACAGAGACACTGATCCCACACTGAGCCTCAGTTCACAATCCCGTCTTCCTATAACATCTTTTAACTACCATCCTTTGGTGTTGCATTGTGCGGAATGTTTATTTGCACTCATGAACCGTCCGACCTCTGCCAGCATCTCCAGGATTATTGTCTTGCTGATTGCCGCGATCTTTTCCCCGTTGTTATCTGCCCAGATCCAGGCAGAGACCGATAACCAGAAAAGTGATATTGATACCGTCAGGAAAAATGCCCCGAATATCTTTATTGACTGCAGGGGATGCGACATGAATTACACAAGGCAGGAGATCCCATGGGTTAACTATGTGAGGGATGTCAGGGAGGCCGATGTCTATGTCCTGGTGACCAGCCAGAATACCGGAAGCGGCGGAGACATGTTCACCTACAAGTTCCAGGGACTTGGCCGTTTCAAGGGAATGAATGATACCCTCACCCTCTCATGCAGCCCTGATGAAACAAGTTCGGTAATCAGGTCACAGCGCACGAACCTGCTGAAGGCAGGATTGATAAGGTATGCGGCAAGGACACCTATCATGGATGAGCTTGAAATCTCGCACAACGGCAACTTTGACGAGGAGGAGGTGGAAGATAACTGGAAGAACTGGGTATTCGAACTTGAGACAAGTCCGCGATTCAATGCAGAGGAGTCCTACAAGAGACTTCAGTTCAACAACTCGGTGAATATTTCCAAAGTTACCCCGGAGATAAAAATCGAGTTTGAGGCCGACTATAGCTACAACCGGCAGAGGTTCATTGACGGGGATGAAGACACTACCTACATCAGGAGCTCAAAAAGCATTGACAATCTGGTGGTAAAAAGCCTTGACGACCACTGGTCATACGGACTGAGATGGGAACTGGGCTCATCTACATCCAGAAACTATGACTTCAACAACATTTTCCTTCCTTCCATTGAATACGACCTGTTCCCCTATTCTGAATCCACTCACCGTCAGCTGAGGTTTCTGTACGGCGCAGGATACCAGTATAGCAATTATATTGATACAACAATATACAACAAGACATATGAGCACCTGTTTCTGCAGCAATTGAGCGTCGCATACCAGATCCAGGAAAAATGGGGGTCAGTAAACCTCTCTATGTTCTACTCCGGATATCTTCATGACCTTTCAAAGACATCTGTTGAGCTTTACGCTTCAGTCAGGGTAAGGATCCTCAAGGGTCTCTCAATCTCCGTTAACGGAGGCGGTGGTTACATAAACGATCAGCTTTCGCTCAGGAACGAAGGACTTACCGAAGCGGAAAGGCTCCTGAGGCTTAAGGAACAGGCTACCAGTTACAACCTCCAGGGCGGGATAAGCCTTACATACACTTTCGGATCAATTTACAACAATGTTGTCAACCCAAGGTTCGGCAACGGAGGAGGAGGATACAATTACTAAGGCTGCATCAGGAAATATGTTTATTATCTGACAGCCATTTCAGCGCATCAGCCATATTTATTATATTTGGCGGGTAAGATACAAGAGAGTACCTGTTGTACCATACGGCTCTTTATCAACTAATTACATCTGCTGCCATGATACTCTTCTTTAAACCTCCTTCCGGAAACATAATAGCCCTCAGCGCTGTAAAAGAGCTCTCACCGGATGAGCTGAAAAGACTTTCATGGCTCTTCGGCAACGCCGTGTTCCTCGACACTGAAAAGGTTGAGGGCACCTTCATTGGGCCAAGGCGTGAGATGATTACCCCGTGGAGCACCAACGCCGTGGAGATAACCCAGAACATGGCCGTTACGGGAATCGGGAGGATAGAAGAGTACGCCCCGGCTTCGGGGGACAATCCGCCGCATGACCCGATGCTGCAACGGGTCTATCACGGGCTTGACCAGGAGATTTTCACCGTGCACCACGAGCCGGAGCCTGTCAGGGAGATAGATAATATAGCTGAATACAATTTACAGGAGGGCCTGGCACTAAGCGCCGAAGAGGTAGCCTATCTTGAAAACCTGAGCCATAACCTCGGCAGAAAACTGACCGACGGCGAAGTGTTCGGCTTCTCGCAGGTCAATTCGGAGCACTGCCGGCACAAGATCTTCAACGGTACCTTCGTCATTGACGGCACAGAGCACGACTCATCACTTTTCGGACTTATCAGGCTGACCACCTCTGCCAATCAGAACCACGTGGTTTCGGCATACAAGGATAACTGCGCATTCCTTGACGGACCCGAGGTTGAGCAGTTTGCACCCGTCAGGCAGGACATGCCTGACTTCTTTGCCGTAAAAAAGATCAATTCCGTCCTCACACTTAAGGCTGAGACACATAACTTCCCCACCACGGTTGAGCCTTTCAACGGAGCCTCCACAGGCACCGGAGGGGAGATACGCGACCGTATTGCAGGTGGCAAAGGCTCTCTGCCCATTGCAGGAACAGCGGTATACATGACCTCCTACCCCAGGCCTGACGGACCCCGCGAGTGGGAGAAAGCCTCAGAACCACGCCGGTGGCTCTACCAGACCCCCGAAGAGATACTCATAAAGGCCTCCAACGGCGCCAGCGACTTCGGGAACAAGTTCGGCCAGCCTCTCATCTGCGGGTCGGTGATGACCTTCGAGCATTTTGAGGAGATGAGGCGCTACGGATTTGACAAGGTGATAATGCTCGCCGGAGGGATAGGACTGGGTAAAAGGGAAGACAGCACCAAGGATACTCCTGAGAAAGGGGATGTCATCGTAGTGCTCGGTGGCGACAACTACAGGATAGGCATGGGCGGCGGGGCCGTTTCGTCAGTCGACACCGGGGCATACGACAGCGCCATAGAGCTGAATGCCGTCCAGAGAGCCAACCCCGAGATGCAGAAGAGAGTATACAATGCTCTCCGCGCGATGGCGGAGGGTGATCATAATCCAGTCATATCGCTGCATGACCACGGCGCCGGCGGGCATCTCAACTGTCTCTCCGAACTCGTTGAGGCAACCGGCGGTAAAATAGACATCAGCAGGCTGCCAGTGGGCGACCCCACGCTCTCGGCAAGAGAGATCATCGGGAATGAGTCGCAGGAACGGATGGGACTGGTGATGCACCCTGACGATGTGGAGACGCTCTCTGCCGTTGCCAGCCGTGAACGGGCCCCGATTTATGTCGTCGGAGAGGTGACAGGTGACCATCAGTTCACATTTTATAACACCGCCAGCGGAGAAAAACCGATAGACCTGCAGTTGAGCGACTTCTTCGGAAAGCCTCCGCGCACGGTCATGACTGACACCACCCAAAAGATAAATTTCCGGGAGATTGTCTATGACCCATCCGATCCGGAGAAATACCTGGTGGCCGTGCTGCAACTCGAAGAGGTTGCTTGCAAGGACTGGCTGACGAACAAGGTCGACCGGTCCGTCACCGGAAGGATAGCGAAGCAACAGTGTGCCGGAGAGCTTCAGCTACCGCTGAACAACCTCGGCGCCATCACCCTCGATTACCGCGGAGAAAAAGGAATGGCCACGGCGCTGGGACATGCGCCTGCGGCCGGGCTGATTAGTGCTGCAGCCGGGTCAGTGCTCTCCATCGCCGAGGCGCTTACAAACATCGTGTGGGCTCCGCTGACTGACGGACTGAAGAGCGTGTCCCTCTCCGCCAACTGGATGTGGCCATGCCGCAACCCGGGCGAGGATGCAAGACTCTATGAAGCTGTAAAGGCAGCCAGCGACTTCGCCACTGGCGCTGGGCATAAACATACCCACAGGCAAGGACAGCCTCTCAATGACACAGAAATATCCTGACGGAGTGGTTTACAGTCCCGGAACAGTGATAATCACCTCGGCCGCCGAGGTTGATGATGTGCGGGGGATAGTGGGACCGGTGCTTAGAAATGACCCTTCGATGCCTCTCTTCTATATTGACATGAGCGGCATGAAACATGCCACCGGTGGAAGCGCACTCGGACAGACTCTGGGCAGCCTTGGCACTGAGCCGCCAATGGTGAGCGATCCCTCATATTTTGCAGAGGTTTTCGCCACACTGCAGGAGATGATAAGGGAGAAGATGATCATCGCCGGACATGATATCTCTGCCGGAGGAATGATAACCACCCTCCTTGAGATGTGCTTTGCAAACCGTGAAGGGGGTATGGCACTGAACCTCAGCGAGATCGACGAGGAGGATAGTGTGAAGCTGCTTTATAGCCAGAACCCCGGTGTGATAATTCAGGTGGAGGATGAAGCCGAAGCCGAAGAGTTCCTCCTGGAACGGGGTATCAGCTTCGTAAGCATAGGTCACCCGGTGGAGGAGAGAAAGGTCTTTGTGACCAACGGTACCCGGAAACATACATTTGATATAGATCACTTCCGCACGCTGTGGTACCGCAGCTCATACCTCCTTGACCGGAAACAGTCGGGCCCGGCGCTTGCTAAGGAGAGGTTTGAAAATCACGGCACCAAAGCGCTGGAATTTGACCTTAAGGATTTCAAAGGGAGCTTTGCCGCCCTCGGAATAACACCTGACCGGAAGGCCGCCACCGGAGTGAGGGCCGCCATCATAAGGGAGAAAGGTGTCAACGGCGACAGGGAGATGGCTTACGCTCTCTGGCTGGCCGGCTTTGACGTGAAGGATGTGCACATGACTGACCTCATCTCAGGCCGCGAGACTCTGAAGGATATCAACATGATCGTCTTTGTAGGGGGATTCTCCAATTCTGACGTGCTGGGTTCGGCCAAAGGCTGGGCAGGAGCGTTCAGGTATAACGAGAAAGCCCGCAGGTCACTTGAAGATTTTTATAAAAGGGATGACACCCTGTCGCTGGGGGTGTGCAACGGTTGCCAGCTCATGGCTGAGCTGGGTCTCATTGTGCCTGAGCATAAGGAGATGCCGCGCCTGGAGCGTAACGCTTCACAAAAGTTCGAATCTGACTTCCTCGGCGTAAAAATCCTTCCCAACAACTCCGTGATGCTCTCCGGTCTTGAGGGTATGGAGCTTGGAATCTGGGTAGCACATGGTGAGGGACGGTTTGTTTTTCCCTACGCGGAGGAGAAGTATAACGTTGCTCTGAAATACAGCCGTGGTCACTATCCCGCAAACCCCAACGGATCAATGTTCGATGTGGCAGGAATCTGCTCGGATGACGGAAGGCACCTTGCCATGATGCCGCACCTCGAGAGGGCATACTTCCCATGGCAATGCGCATACTATCCCAATGAGAGACTCCATGACGATGTCACTCCGTGGATAGAGGCGTTTCGTAAATGCCAGGAAATGGGTTGAAAATAAGCTACCAGGCAATAGGCAATAGGCAGTAGTAAAGAATTAAGAATAGATAAAAGGAAACTTTTACCGCAAGACTGCAAGACCTTCAGACCTCTTAATTCACCATCGGCTTCAGGATCAGGGAGTTGATCAACGTATGCTTTTCAACGCTGATATCTGCCAGGTCAGCCGAATGCCGCTCTACCCTGTCGCTGATAACCTGAACCTGGTATTCACCGGGCTTGCTGAAGAAGATTGACCCCATATGTGAGTCTGCCCTGTACCATGGTGCCTTCACGCTATTGTCGGTTGTAACTATCTCATCACCTATTGGTTTCTTGTCGAGGCGAGTGTCACCCGCAGTGATGACGACATTATCTTCGAACTGAAGATGAAGGGTATCACATGTAAGGCTTGAGAGCCACACTTCATAACGCCCGGCCTTATCCACTTTAAAAAGCCACTCGGCAGTATTGTACTGAGGATTTGAATCTACCTGAATGAGAGCCGCATCCTTAATCAGCAGGGTCACCCCTTCGTTTTGTCCGACTGTCATGACAGTCTCTGCATTCCTGCTTTCCTTTTTCAAATCTCCGTTATCCTTGCAGGCCGTCATGCCGATTATCAATACCAATCCCAAAATCCCGGCCTTCTTCGACATATTATTTATCATCACAGATTTCAAACGATTATTGTATTTAAAACTCAGTTTAATTCTCATACACAAATATTTCTTTAAACAGACCAACATATACTGTCTATTTACGTAACATCTCAGACACTAAAAGGTTCTTTATTTTTGTCCGCAACAGGTCCCTGATGTATATGTTACTTCCCCTCAAAAACCGTTCCATAGTGGTCAGGAAAATCCGGGGCAAAGAAAAGTCAAAAATTTGACTTTAGAAACATCTTTAAATCAAAGATATAGACCCGTTGAAAAAGTTTTCAACCGTTGTTCAGTGTCCTTACGAAAACTCTCGTTTTCTTTTTTCTGGAATTTTTTACCGGTTTGGGAAGCGCGGCCGCCACCAGCTCGGCAATATCGCTGACCTTCGTCTCGGTGGCCTGTCCGAATGTTTTTTTGCACAGCGGGCAGGCTGTGATGAGCTCGTCGGGAGAGGACTGTGTCAGGCTCCTGGCAGCGTCAGCAGCTATAAGGGCCCTTTTGCCAGACGAGAGCGTCAGGTTGCCGAGGCTCCCGCCACAGCATAGTGACATATTCCCCTCCTGCGGGGCAGGCTGCAGCTCAGCCACATAGCTTATCACAGCTCTCGGTTGCTCATAAACACCCGAGCCGCGACCCAGGTCACATGGGTCGTGATATACAACCTTTCTGTGCAGGTAGCCCAGCCGGAGTGAACCCTCTTCTATCAGGAGGTTGATGAATTCGGAATGGTGCATTACCTGTGCTTCAAGGTAATAGCTCTCCCTGAAGACCTTATAGCATATGGGACAAGAGGTTACCAGTATCTTCGCCCCCGACTTCCATATGATGTCAGAATTATGATTTATAAGCTCGCGTGCCTCCTTGTCTCTCCCTGCCAGCATTAGCGGCCTTCCGCAGCATACGCCTCCCTGCTCGTCCATAAACCGGTATTTCACACCGGCACTCTCCATGATTTTTTTCATGGAGGCAATGACCGATGGCGTCAGGTGAGTCATGCACCCTGCAAAGAAGAGAACGTCAGCTCTCTCAGGATCCTCCCTCACGAGATAATCGTACGACTGTGTGGGCAGTTTTTCAATTGTACTCCTTTTACCCGAAAGTGAGTAACCGTCAATGAATTTCCGGATGGTGTCAGGCCTCTCTCCCTGGCGCCTCTCGATCAGGCGCATCGGGCCGAGCTCTATCCCCACAGGGCAAACCTCATCGCACCTGCCGCACATAAGGCAGTTGGAGGTGATGGCGGCTATATCCCTGTCGTTCCGCAGGCCCTTGATGAAGTAGGCCGACTGAATGTCATGTATTCCGGCGGCAGAACTCATCTGGCAGACGCTGATGCATACCCCGCACGATGAACAGGCATGCGTCTGTACCTCGGTATATGATGATGACCTGTCGCCCGTAGTTATGCCTGAGTTTCGCATGAAGATAAGCAACAGTTCAATGGGTATATGGAAGTATCTTGAGACGGGTAGCAGAATAAAGAATGTTCCGAGGGACAGTGAATAGAGCCACCAGAAGTATGGAGCAATATCCGCTGCCGGAAGGAATGACGCCAGCGCTGCTCCGAGATTGCCGGTCAGGAAACCTCCGCTGCCGTATGCACCGCATGTAAAGCTCTCGGCCATCAGCCGTGAGGGAAAGATCAGCCAGAGGCTCAGCAGGGCAATACGGTCAGTCCAGGTGTGCTTCGTTGTCTTCTTCATTCCCATCATGCCGGGAATAAACCGCTTGATCATTGCAAGCAGAAGTCCCGAGAGGATGAAAGCAAGAAGAAGATCCATCCAGTGCGTGTAAACCCGTGCCAGCCCTGCAGCACCGTGGTCGGGATTGAACGCTCTGAAAAAGATGGCATGCGAGGGGGGATTGAGATGCTTCTCCCCGAAGAAGTCGGCTTCGATGGTGCCAAAGACAATAAGCAGGAACCAGCCGAAGGCCAGGCTCATATGCATGTACCCCAGAACAGGATTCTTTTTGAATATCTTCCGGTGAAGGAGGCTCTCCATGAATATCTCTTTGATGCTCTGCATAAAGGGTATGCCAAAGAAGCCCCTCTGCAGGCGCAGCTTGTCAGAACGTGACAGGTTGCGGAACCAGACAGTGCTGCGTACCACACTGTAGATCAGTATGAAATAGAGACCCAGGTTAAATGGCCATACAAAGAAATCAGAGCTCATTCCTGTCAAGTTTTCTGATGGCTTCAGCAGTAACGGCAACGACATTCCGGGTGTTTACGCCCCTTGGGCATACCAGGTGGCACTTGCCGCATAACATGCAGTGTCTTACCTCCTCGCGCAGAAGATCAATCTCGCCTCTGCGGATAAGGGTGTTCATTCGCCGGAGATTGAATGAAACATGCTGGCCGGCCGTGCATGTGGCAGTACACCCGCCGCAGGCAAAACAGAGTTTGAAGCTCGGCTCCATGAGAGTGACATACTCCCTCACCTTGCGGTCAGTGGTATCATAATTGATAAGCCTGCTCTGGTTAATAGCGAATCCGAACCTGTTTGCCTGTTTCACACTCATCTTCCGTTCAGGTATCTTACCGTCTCCGCCACCGCAGCACGTGCATGCGATATCGTATCGGTTATATTCATCGGGGCTGTGCAGGTGCCTGCATAAAAGACCCCCTTAACATGGCTGAGGTTGTTGCCGTAATGATGATCACCCGTCTCAAGGAACCTGTTAATGCCGGTTCCGAGTCCGGATGCTTCTGCAAGCCTCGTGCCCGTCTTCGACATCTCCATCCCCACCATCAGCACCATCATGTCAAGCTCCATCTTCAAGGGTCTGCCGGCAAGTGTATCTTCGACCTTGATAACCAGCCTGTTATTTATGTTTACCGAGGCTTCGGAAACTTTTCCCCTAATGTAATTGACGTTATGTACCTCCTGTGATTCACGGTAAAGCTCCTCATAATAGGGACCGTACATTCGCATGTCCATGTAAAAACAGAAGACCTCACATGCGGGAAGCATCTTTCTGACCTCTATGGCCTGTTTTACCGCCGTGACGCAGCACACCTTCGAACAGTGGTTGTTGTTGACCTTCTCATCGCGCGAGCCCACGCAATGAATGAACCCTATCCGTGCCGGCACCGATCCGTCTGCCCTGGAAACCTTCCCTCTGTTGAACATCTCCTCCAGTTCGGCTGCAGTGATGACGTTGTCATATATGCCATAACCGTATTCTTCCTTACGATGTGCATCAAAGAGGTCGAAGCCGGTTGCAACGATTACCGCGTCAGCCCTCTCTTCAGTCCCGCCTGAAAGGTTCACCACCACATCATGGCCGTGATGCCTGATCTTTTCAACTACTGTACTGGTGATGACGTTTATATTCTCGTGTTGAATCCTCTTCCGGAGGTAGCCCCTGACCTCATCCGCCGGCCTGCGGTCGGGGAAGAGCGCATGCCACTGCAGGAGGTGGCCACCCGGATCCTGCCCCTTTTCAATAAGGGTCACCCTCATTCCCATCTCCGCCAGCGAGCCTGCAGCCTCCATGCCTGCCACGCCCCCGCCGGCTACTATGACATGTTTTCCAATACCTTTCATCCGTTGATAAGATTGGCAGGTTCAGGCAGCCTTGTGCCGTCCTTTGCCAGGAACCTCTTTGCGGGGTCGGCCTTAATGCCCATCCTCTGCATAAGCTTCAACGACTGGACATTATGATATTGAAGACCAAGTACCCATGGATCATAACCCAGGATAAGACCGGCCACCTCCTCGTATGTGAGTACGGGAATGCTCTGACCATCAGATCCGTAGGCTATATCATCAAGTTCCTTGATTGTATACTGCCAGCGGTCCATGAACATGGCGCACCCCGGACAGTTTGCTATGATAAAATCAGGCCGGTAAGGCTCCATCGACTCAAACTTCTTTCGTGATGCGGAGAGCGAATAACCCCTGTTGGCCTGTACCAGGTACTGCCTGAAGCCGAAGCCGCAGCAATGTCGGCGCTCGGGGTAGTCAATTATATCACCGCCCCATGACTCTACCATCCCTATAAGCACATGCGGGAACTCTGCTCCGCCGACTCCGTATTTGGGGAACATCTTCGAGTAGTGGCACCCAATGTGCTCAACCACCTTCAGAGGCTTGCCTGTTGCCAGATCGACCAGGTTAAACTTCGCCTTGCGGGCTATCTCATCCCTGAATTTGTAGATGATGTCACTGGTGTGCGATATGGTCTCCGGCACGTCGAAGGTCCGGCCTGTGGCTTTGAACAGATCGTTGCGCGCACGCTCAAGGGTCTCGGGGAAATGCTTCCAGGTCTCCAGTATCTCAGAGTAAATGCCGAAGGAGGTGACACATGAGATAGCTATATGCCTGTACCCGGCCTCCGTGGCCAGCGCAAAATGACGTGCAACCACAGCCTGTATCGTTTCAAACGGCACAACGTCACCGTGATATCCTATGCCTGTGCAGGTGGTATGCCTCGGGTCCTCGAAGACATCCTTGCCAAGGTCTTCACGAAGGATCTTCAGGAAGACCTGCTCGGAGCCGGCAAAGAATGTCTGCCTGATGCATGACCTGACGTAGAAGAAATGGTCGTCGGGTATCTCCTTCTGGTACTCGGCCCAGATCCTCTTCTTACCTTCCAGCTTCATATACATCCCTCCTTACATCTTCCGTTTCGCACTGGTGAGTGCCGTTATCAGCAGTGACCACATGCCTGAAATATTCAAAGTCCCTGCCCTCGCTTTTGAACTCGAGGCCCATCTCAGCTGCCTTCTCCTCCGATGCCTCTTCTATGGCGTCATAGAGCTCCTGTCCGCCTGTCACCGCGAAGATGTTCCTGAGCTCATCAAGGACATCGTCGCTGATCCTGCGTGTGGGACCCTCCTTGCCGTTCAGCTCACCGCCGAGGCGCGCCAGGGAGTCATCCATATATTTGAAGTAGTGCTCCCATGCAGGCCCCTGTTCAGGATGGGTTGCCGGATCAACGTCGTATGAGACGACGCAGTAACCATGTTTCAGGACATTGTCTCCCACGGTTCTCTTGATGGCGAACTGCTGTCTGCCCTTTTCCGAAGCGGTGAAGTATCCAAGCTCCTGCGACAGCTTGCGCAGGACCATGATCACCATGCCCGGGGTGTTGCCCCTGGGACAGCGGGTCTTGCAGCTCATGCACTGTCCACAGTACCAGATAGTTTCGCTCTTGAGGAGCTCCCTGATGATATCGTTGTTCCTCGTCTGAACGAGGTCAACAACCATCCTCGGATCGTAGTTGTAATATTCGGCTGCAGGACAGATGCCTGTGCATACGCCGCAGTTCATGCAGGCATTCAGTCCTTCCTCGAAACGGACATCCTGCATTAGCCTTGAATAGAGATCTTCCATGATAAGAGTCTTCGCCTTTTATGGGAAGCTCAAAAGTAGTCAGGCTGCCTAACACAGGGAACGCTATTAAAACCTATTTTCCGGGGGTATTTATACTTATGGCAGAGGTCAGGCAGTAGGCAGCAGAGGGGCGAGCGTTAACAAATGACCCGGTGGGTCATTTGAGCGAAGCAGCCAGATTGCAGGGGAGGCTAGCCTGGGCATTTGCACAAAGGACCCTTACGCCGTAGGCGTTGAAGTATTGTAGCCTGGGCATTTGCACAAAGGACCCTTACGCCGTAGGTGTTAAAGTATTGTAGATTGTACCACGCTATCTACCCAGCAGCGCCTCCAGCACCCCGTAGTTGACCCTGCAATTCTCTATCCTGACGTTCTCCGCAAGCTCCATCAGTGCCTCGTAGGCAGCGTCAGGCGAAGGAGCCGGACCTTCGCCCTTCCAGTAGTCAATTATCGCCTGGTAACCGGCAGGAATCGATACACTCATGATGCCGCTCTCAGAGTCCAGCTTCTTCAGAGTCCACCACGCCCACCCGATGCTGTCGGCCTCGAAAAGCGCAACAGCCGACCGGTACCAGTCATTGTTGTTCTCGCCCGACTCGCCCATCCAGAGCGGAACATTGTGACCAGACCTGAGATCAAGGTACTTCTGAATGGTTTCGACAGTGGTCGGGTTCCAGTACTTGTGAAAACTGTATACCATGTTGTCATCCCAGGGTGGCGTCAGTCCCGAAAAGTCGGTGGCAAAATGATTGCCTTCAATGAAGATTATATGATTGGCGTCAACTTCGCGAATGACCCCGGTGATTTCGCGAAAAAGATCATACAGAGCCTTATTGCCTTCGAGAGGATAGTTGGTCTCGTTGATCAGGTCATACCCTCCTACCCAGGGTTCGTCCCTGTACCGCTCTGCAAGTTTCCTCCAGAGTTCCACGGTCTTTTTCCTGTTAAGCTCACTCTCCCACAGCTTCGGTTTTGTTATATCAACATCGGCAATGGGAATGTCATTGCCCTGGCCGCCCGGAGCCGCATGCAGATCAAGTATCAGGTAAATTTCATTTGCGGCACACCAGCTCAGCAGTGAGTCTGTCATCACAAATCCCCTTTCCAGCCAGGTGAACTCTCCCGCTACAGGCTCCTTTTCCACGGGAGGGGTAAAAAGATTATAGTGCATCGCAAGCCTTACGGAATTGAATCCCCATGCTCTCAGAGAATCAATATCCCTGCGGGTGACCATATTGGCGAGCCAGGCGTCGTAAAACGCCTCACACCTCGCCTCCCCTGTCAGTGCGGTGATCCGGTTCCTGATGTCATACTGTGCGGGAGCCACACCCGACAGTTTGAGCATGTATGGCTCCTGCAGCATCCAGCCTCCCAGTCCGATACCCCGCAGAAGAACAAACTCGCCCTGTCCGTTGACTATGTGCCGGCCCTCAGTCCTGAGGAAACCGGGCGATGAAGGCTCGCGTGATGCAGGCTTGCATGATGCCATCAACAGGGCAGCAAGAACAAACAATAAAATATTTCTCATTACAGAGGTTTTAAATCCGGAATTCAATGTAGAAATTTTATTTGAATTGATAACTTTATTCCCACAGCTTATCACATTACTCACGCTTGTTCCCAAAACACAAGCCAGAATGAAAAGATTCATAACATCATCCGGGTTACGTGTGACATCTGAAATCAAAAGTTTTTTCACATGAAAAAGTCAGTCTCAGTTATCCCCTTCGTGATTGCGTTTTCCGCCATGATCATCTCCTCCTCATGCAGAAATGAGCAGATCATAACATTCCGCTCTCTGCTCAGGGAGATGACCGTGGCTGAGGCCGTGACAAGATTTCCCGACCCGTCATACCGGCTGGTACAGTACAGCTCGTATGACAGGCGCAGCACTCACCCCGACAGTGCCGGGTGGTTTGCCAATAACGATTTTACCCAGTTCATCCGGGAAGAGACCAATGAAGGCCGGCGCGAATATGTAATGCTGGAGGCTGAAGGACCGGGGGCAATCGTCAGGTGGTGGATGACCTTCGGGAACGTGAACGCCCTGAACTCCTATGTCAGGGTTTATATCGACAACCAGCCTTCACCCGTGATTGAAGGCTTGGCTCCCCAGCTTGTCGGGAGGGGTCTTCTTGCGCCTGACCCGCTCAGCTCGGCTGTCTCGCCCCTTACCGAGCCGCAGCGCCAGGGATATAACCTCTACCTGCCCATACCCTTTTCGCGAAGCTGCAAAGTCACCCTGGAAAATGACTCTATTGTCATAACCCCACAAAGACGCTCTCCTTCAATATATTACAATATATGTACCCGATTATATGAAAAGGGGACAAGGGTCGTCTCGATGAAGAGTGAGATGCTCTCCGCCGATTCCCTGGCTGTTTCTGAATGCGCATCCGCCATTGCCACTGCGGGCGAACCAGACCTGAAAAATGCGCTGAAAAGCTTCACGGCGGGCAAATATGCACCGGGCACAGCGTGCATAGTAAGAGTAAATGAACCCGGCCTTGCCCTCAGCAGCTTCTCCCTTTCGCTTACAGCAGCCGACACCGCAGCGGTATTGAAGAAGACCATGATTCGCATGCGCTTTGACGGCAGGGAAACGGTGGCAGTCCCGGCCGGATGTCTGTTCGGCACCGGGTACTCTTACAACAGTTACCGGACCCGCTTCAGCGAAGTTGATGAGGATGGCAGAATGAGTCTCTTCTGGCTCATGCCTTTCCGTGATAGCTGTGAAATAAGCGTCATCAACGGCTCGGCTGACTCGGTTATTATCTCAGCATCAGTTACAATGGTTCCTTATAAGTGGGACATCCCGTCTATGCATTTCGGGGCATCATGGCATGAGTATAGCGCCGTTGAAACCGCCGGATCTGAGAATACCGGAGGAACCGGAATGCACACCGACCTGAACATCGCCATGCTTAAAGGCAGAGGTGTCTACGCCGGTGATGCCGTGGTGGTAATGAATACGGCCGATGCCTGGTGGGGAGAGGGAGATGAAAAGATATATGTCGACGGAGAGACATTCCCTTCCTCATTCGGTACAGGCACTGAAGACTATTTCGGATATGCCTGGTGCAGGCCGGAGCCCTTTAACCATCCACTTATCGCACAACCTGAAGGCTCCGGCAACTTCCATCCCGGGATGAGCGTAAACATGAGGTACCGCATCCTCGATGCCATCCCCTTCAGGGAATCAATAAGGGCAGATATCGAACTATGGCACTGGGTGAAGACTGTTATTGACTACGGAGTCACTTCGTATTACTATATTTCTCCGGTATAGCTGTTTTCTCACAGACAGATGCGTATCTCCATGCCTTCATGAAGAGCCTGAGGATGAAGAGTGTCTGCGTGGCCAGGAAAAAGAGAAACACCATTCCTCCCTTATCAGGGACTGACCATATAGTGAACCACAAAGAGAGGAATATGAAGATGACATTCAGAATCAGGATCACCATAACAATACCGTAGGAAACCCAGAACCGCTCTTTCAATGCCCTGAACCCTGCACCCAGAGCCATGAAAACCTTCCCGGTGCCTGTGGCCGCAACCCATCGCCTCGAGGCGTCAGCTACGAATAGCCAGACGGGCATACCCAGCGCCCATACGGCATAAAACAGGTACATGATGTTCGATCCGGGCGTGGAACCTTCTGATATCGACATAATTACTATCATGGGGATACCCACGATCAGGAAGGTATAAGCAGCAATAATAAGCATTATGAGAAGTGTAATCATCAGAAAAGGAAGGAAATTACGGGCCGATTCCCTGATGAAGGCGTTTATCCTGAGGCTTCCCCAGGCGGTGGCATACGAGGCAAAAAGGCCTCCGGCAAAAAACGTATAGAGAAAAATCCCGGCCAGCAGAAGAAGCACTCCCCCTGACGATACCGCAGAGAGCAGGTTAACAAATGGCTTGCCAAGATCGCCAGCCAGGCCAAGGTCAAATCCACCGGCGAGCCTCTCCACCGCCATGCTGTTGCCAAATAAATGATTCAGGAAGCTCTTCAGCGGAAGGGCTACGAAAAGGATCATTACCAGAGTAATAACCCACATCAGAAGGATAAGTTTATATGATGATGCCGCCCTGGCGGCCCCTTTTCTCAGAATTCTTAAAACAGCCATCTCTTTACAATTAAACAGTGAATATCGATATCATCATCTGCATCAGGAAAACGAACTTGTTCGCCATACGGCGGGTGGCCGTGAACTTATGGACACTGCTCCATGAATTGTTGATCCTGTCAATATCGATGTCAATCTTGTCATTGGGATCAATCTTTGCCCATACCACCTTGCTGTTGCGGGTGTATTCAAAATCCTTGTAACTCTCTTTGCCGTCCCATAACTCCAGCAACTCCTCTCCATTGTCGAAACATATAAGTACCTCAACCGGAAGGGTAACCCCTCCAAGCCTCTCGATGCTGACCCTTGAAATATAGAGGGTGTCGCTGGAACGGTCACTGCGGGTATATGTCACGGAATCGCCGTCAATTACCCCCGCGTAGCTTCTTATCTTATGGGTGGTAACACCTGAAATCCTGTAATCACACAACTCATTGCCATACAAAACCTGTTCGAAGAACCAATCCATGTTCTCCCCGAACCTGTTGCCGTGTTCCCTGGTGACAACGTCGTTCACCACGGCAATGAAGTCGCGTCCCGACGGATGCCGGAATGCCCACTGCCGGTAATATTCACGGAAAACGTCATCCATTGTCTCCGTTCCGATGAGTCCTTCGAGAGTATGAAGCCACGCCGCCGCCTTGTTATATGACATCATTCCATAGGTGCCATGAGGGTAAAGCCATGAAGGAAGGTCATTGGTTGATATGGCACGGCTTGGGGAGGAGATGTATCCAAGCCTTCCCTGGTCCGTATCCGACATCTTCAGGAAAGGCAGCCTGATGAGCCCGTATCCGTCACCGTAATAATGATCCACTATCCTCTGCTCCCAGTATGAGTTCAAGCCCTCGTCGAGCCATGGCTCCTCAAACTCGTTGCTGGCAAGGATACCCATGAAATATGCATGCCCGAACTCATGGATGGTGACCATCTCGGCCATCTTTAAAAATGAAGGTACCACTCCTCCGCCGGATGAGGTGAACAAAGTTGTGTACTCCATGCCGCCTGCCCCCTGGCCCGATATGGGCGGGTCAACGAAGGTGAGGTGAGGCCAGGGATATGGTCCCACCCTTTCATCGAGGTATTCAAGTGCGTAAATAACGGCGGCAAACTGGTTATCAGCCTTTTTCAGTCCTTTCTCAGTTGTGAGGAGGGTAATGTCAACGCCCCTCCACTTTTGAGTCAGAACCTTGTATCCAGGCCAGGCTGTCCATGCGAAATCAACTATATCTTCAGCCCTCCAGACAACCTTCTTCAGGCTGTCGCCGAGATCAATCTCCTCGATGAACATACCCCCAGACCCGGCAATAAATTCCTTCGGCATGGTCGCGGAAACATTGTATACGGAATGGTTTGAATAGAACTCCGAATTGGGATGAAACTGGTGGCAGTTCCATCCATCCTCCTCACGCTGCCTCATTCCGGCAGTCTCATAGACGCCAAACTTTGGGAACCATTGGGCAACGAAGTGAAAATCATCCTTGTAGCCTGTGCGGACGATGGGAGAAGGCAGCTTGGATTCGAACTGAATCCTGAGCCGCAGTGTGTCGCCGGGCTGAACAGGTTGAGGCAGAACAATCTGCAGGACTGTTTTGTCATGAATGTTTCCGTCGTCGGGCGACTGGAAATTCATTGATCCTGACAGGTCATTTCCGCTGCCGTCCCGAATTGACTCTATCCTTACCCAGCCCCATCCATCGTCGCCTTCAGGGCTCCACCGGCCGGAAGCGGCAAAAGTGCTTTTATTGCTGGAAAAGGCATTGAGGTACATGTGCATCATGGCATCACCTACCGGTTTCGCCGAATTATTGACCCACCAGGCTGTCATATCTCCGCTTATAATATGGGTTGACGGGTCAAGTACCGCCTCTATGTCGTAACCTGTCAGCCTCGCGCTCAGTGGAGTATCAACTGCCACCTGACCGGCGCTCACCATTGGAATGCAGATGCAAACCACAAATAGAAATCTTTTCATCAGCGTCCGTTTTTCTATAAACCGATAAAATTAAACCTTAATTTCCTCCGTTTACTACATTTGCACATATTTCTTATTTTGTGCAATGGCAAGAAAAAGCACCCGCGATATGATCATAGGCGTTGCAGCCGGACTGTTTGCCACGGTCGGGCTGCGCCGGACGACCATGGAGACGATAGCGGCAGCGGCGGGGCGCGGGAGGCGCACAATCTACATGTACTTCAGCAATAAGGCAGAGATTTATGATGCTGTTGTTGACAAAGAGATAAAGCTGATCACCGGGCCGCTCCGTGATATTGTCTCGTCAGTCAAAGGATTTGATGCCATACTTCACCGTTATGGTGAGGAGCGGAGCAGCAGGCTGAATGCGCTGATTATGAAGAACCCCCTTCTCCTGAAAGACTTCTCGCAGGGGCACAGCAGGGTTGAGAAGCTAAGGGAGAGGCTTAACAGGGAGGAGCTTCAGATTTTAACTCCCCTTTGCCGCATGAACATTGTGCATGAAAATCTGCCCGGTCAGCCTTCACCCGAAGAGTATGCAGTGATCTTTCTCAATATGCTGAGGGGCAGTGACAGGCTGCTTACAAAAAAGGATGGCTTGAATGAAGCCATCCGTTTCTCGGAAATCTCGTCGGACCTGTTCCTGAGGGGAATTGTCTGCCGCCAGGATAATCCAGCCTGAATTCTGGTCAGATACTTAGCAATACCGCTATTATCAGCTAAGGGTCTTGTATTTTCTGATTATATCACCGGTGTTCATCATGATATTAATATACTGAGCACGGTGATAGGGCACTTTGTTATCGGCTTTTTTCATTGAGAGCTTACCACGGAAGTCGCCGATTGTTTTATAGCCGTGTCCGTCCATCCACTTCTCGACCTCCCCGGTCATAGATTTTATCACGTCAGTGCCGTTGCGGTAGATTGTGCTTACTGCCTGGATGGCATCTGCTCCTGCAAGAATCATCTTGATCACATCGTTGCCCGAGTAGATTCCTGTTGAGGTACAGACTGAAGCCCTGATATTGTCATGAAGCATCCCTGCGAACTTGAGAGGGAGCCTGTTGTCTTCGCTGCGGCTGAGGCTGTATGGCATGGAGGGTTCCTCCGTAAAGATGTCAATGTCAGGCTGCCAGAGCCTGTTAAAAATAACAACCGCATCTGCGCCTGCCTTGTCAAGATCTGCAATGAACCTCAGGGGATTGGTATAGTACGGGCTAAGCTTCACTGCTACGGGTATCTTAACCGCAGCCTTAACCTTGCGCAGGGTCTCGATATAGCCCTTTTCTATTGTTGAGCTGTCATTGCCGTATTCGTCAGGAAGGGAATAGAAGTTCAGTTCCAGGCCGCTGACGCCCATGGCAGCTGCCTTAACGGCATATTCAACCCACACCTTATCACTGAGTGCGTTGAGACTGGCAAAGAGCGGTATCGATACTGCCTCCCTGGCTTTCTTCAGGTTAAAAAGGTAATCATCAGGTGATTCTTGCACTGAATGCGAGTTAGGGAAGAGAGTAATCTGTTCTGCGTGCCTCTCTTCGTATTCGGTCCTGAGTTCAAATAACTCGAGGTTCTCAAGGGAGACCTGTTCTTCAAAAAGAGATTTGTAGACGATGGCTGCGACGCCGGCCTCCTCCAGTTTTTTCAGTGTGTGAATGTCGGTTACCAGGTCGCTGGCACCGGCAATGATCGGGCTCTTCAGTTCAATACCCATGTAATGTGTTCTCAAATCTGCCATGACATTTATTTTTTATGTATAACAATCCGTTAAACAAAATGTTCTTGGCTGTTTAAAATAAGCTGAATGCAAAAGAAAAACCGGCAAGTGAGGTACTCCGTCCAGGAAATATCCCAGCCTCAGGGAGCGACAGACCCTGCCGCCAAAAAACCGGCCGGGAACGCTTGCTGCCACCTGCACCGCCCCATAAAAAACGGCCGGGAATGCCGGCCGTTCATTAAATTATCATGAGAATATTATTTCGCCTGTGTGAACTGTCCCTTTGTCACCCACATCACTACCTCGTCAGAGAGGGGTTTTACGGCAGGCTTGAAAAAACCTACCAGGTTACCCTCCTCGTCTATGATATACTTCTGGAAGTTCCATGCTACCTCTGAGTCGAGCACGCCGTTGGCTGACTTGCTGGTGAGCCACTTGTAAAGAGCGTGCATGTCATCACCCTTGACAGATATCTTAGACATAATCGGGAAGGTCACTCCGTATTTGCTGTCGCAGAACTCCATTATTTCTGCATTTGTTCCGGGCTCCTGGTTCATAAAGTTATTGGCCGGGAAACCGATGATGACGAGTTTCTGCTTGTAAGCCTTATGAAGGAGTTCAAGGTCCTTGTACTGCGGGGTGTGACCGCATTTGGATGCCGTATTGACGATCATCACCTTCTTGCCCCTCAGGTCGGCGAAGCTGAACTGTTGTCCGTCGATTGTCTCAACGGTAAAGTCGTAGAACGACTTCTGTGAAAGTGCTGGTGCTATAATAAGGGCCATCAGTGCGGCAAATGCTATAAGTCTCTTTTTCATTTCTGTAGTTATTTAATTATCCTAAGAACAAACCTGATGCCAAATAGTTTCTCCGTCTGGAATAAAAACCATTCGATGGCCGAATATACGAAAATCTTTCTATTTTTGCATCGCCAAAACGGGGTATAACCCAGTCCGGTGGCTTATTTGAATTGTTCTTTAATTATTACAGATATTTTCGGGGTATAGCGCAGTCCGGTTAGCGCATCTGGTTTGGGACCAGAGGGCCGCAAGTTCGAATCTTGCTACCCCGACAGAAGAAAAAGCCTGCCGCGGTGAAACCGTGGCGGGCTTTGATTTTTTCGGGCGACGAAAGCTCGCTTTCAGGAGCAGGAAAAAATCAAAGAGCCGGAGCGAGCGAAGCGAGTGAGAGGCTTTTTCTTATAGTCATCCCCCACTCAAGATCATGAGCCCCGCACCGCGGGGATCATAATCTTGCTCCACCGGCCTAAGTAAAAGCCTAACAGTGAAACCGTGGCGAGCTTTTATTCTTTCTTTATAAGGAATAGGTGAATCATGTAACATGTTACAAAAATTATGTAAAGCTGCTCTTTAAAAAGCTTATCACCTTTGTTATGTAATTATCAGTTCAATAATGAATAATTAACAATTTAAACAGGGATTGAATAACAAAGTGAATTTCTTTTGACAAGACCGGCTCCTCCTGTTAACAGGGATCAGTTGACTTGATTGAAGTTGATCAATTTCATATATTTGCTTTAGTACTTATCTGAGATGAATATATCCTTTCAAAGACTGTTTTACGCCCTGGCCTCAGTGATTGGGCTTTTTGCAATCCTGATTCTGGCTAAACCTATTCTGATTCCTTTAGCCTTTTCTTTGTTTATGTCCTTTATACTTTTCCCGCTGGTTAAGAGGTTTGAGTCATGGGGAATGAAAAAAGTACCCGCTGCCTTTATCTCCATTTTAACAGTTATTTTAATCATAGCATGAGGCATTTACCTTTTCTCTTCCCAACTTATCGAACTCTCAAAAGAGCTTTCCGACTTCCAGGATAAAATCATCCGTACTTTAGCTGACGTCACTGTATATATCAATAAAAATGTGAATTTTATATCAAACCTGGAGAAGAATGAGCTGGCTGACAAAATAAAGGTTATGCTTAAAGAATCTACAGGCCCGCTGGTAGGCAAAACCTTCACCACATCGACAACTTTTATCGCCGGACTATTTGGAACAATGATATTTTCCTTTCTGATCTTAATCTACAGAGATGGGTTGACAAAGGCATTATTGGGGTTTTCTCCTGAAGATAAAAAAGAAAGGGTTTTCAGGATGTTTAAATCAGTTCAGCAGGTTGGACAACAATATTTGTCCGGAATAACTATTCTCGTCCTTATAATAGGATTTGCAAATAGCATTGGTCTTTGGATTATCGGGATTGACAATCCTTTCCTGTTTGGGTTTTTTGCCGCTTTTTTATCCATCATTCCGTACGTAGGGACAGCTTTGGGAGCTCTTATTCCTATCCTGTATGCTTTTGTCTCTTTTGATTCTCTTTGGCCGGTAATAGCAGTCGCAATTTTACTCTGGGTCGTTCAATTGATTACGGATAATTTCCTCAGTCCCAGGATTGTAGGAGGAAGTTTACATATTAATGCATTGGCTTCCATTCTGAGTCTGATCATTGGCGCTCTGGTCTGGGGCGTGGCCGGAATGATATTGTTTTTGCCGTTTACTGCAATGCTAAGAGTTGTCTGCGAGGAATTTGAAGAACTTAAACCAATCGCGCTATTAATTGGCAGCCATGAGTATAAAGAAAGAAATGATGGCATTAAATATATCAAAAGAAGGTTTCCAAAGGTAAAAGGCTGGTTTTCTAAATTCCATAGCAGCATCAAGAAAAACTCAGGAAACAGACAGCCAGATAATTCAGTAAAATAGTCAATTTCTTCTACTGGTCACGGTTTTTGCGGATCCTGTATGCGCCATAACAACCGCGTCAATCCGGTGCAGCGCTTTAGGCCTGAAAACCACCATAGCATCAGGCAAATATGATTTCCCGTCGAAAAGGAATGTGTGAATCATATAACTATTCCTTATAACTGTATAACGTTCTGCAGGACTAACAACGGTACTTTTACGTCGTTCCCGGGGAAATTATATCCGGGAGTAAAATAAGCATAAAAAAAGTATACAATAATCAATTAACCCGCGTCATAAGCCTCCCTTCGGGAGAGGTTGTTGGGGCTTAAAACAAATATAAATTATGAGTACAGGTAAAGTAGTATTAGGTGCAATGGCAGGACTTGCCATTGGTGCAATAGCAGGTATTTTATTCGCACCCGAAAAAGGTTCAACAACCCGCAGACAAATCATGAATAAAGGCGAAGGATATGTGGATGACCTGAAATCAAAGCTTGATGATATACGTGATTCACTTACAGAAAAATTTGAAAGCACAAAAAAAGATCTTGAAGAGTTTGCAGAGAAAGGAAAAGCAAAATTCGATGATGCAAAAAAAGATGTGAAAAATGCAGCGTCAAATTTCAAACACCATGTCGCATCAGATATTAACCAGGCAACATCGTAATTTTTCAGACGATCGACATTAGTTCAATAAGTACATATTAATTTTTAACGACAACCCGATAGCTATCCGGAACAAACCTCTGTCAAAACTTAAAGAGTCATTTTTTTTACATAGGAGAATCCCGGGTGAAATGTTTTTCTAATGGGTTTCCGGACCTGAAAGAATTATGTAAATCCATTAAGTAGTTGTGTAACTACTTCTTATTTAATGAAATGATATTTATGAAATTCCTTCATAATAATGATTGGATATTTATTTGAAGTCAGAGTGCAATAGGTTTTTGATATCATTAAGATAAATGACCTTCATCGATTATTACAAGACTCTGGGAATAGAAAAAAAGGCCACGGCAAGCGACATTAAAAGTGCCTACCGCAAGCTGGCCAGAAAATATCACCCCGATTTGAATCCAAACGATGCAGATGCGAAAAGGAACTTTCAGCAGATCAATGAAGCGAATGAAGTGCTTAGTGACCCTGAAAAACGGAAAAAATACGACAAATACGGGAAAGACTGGCAGCATGCTGAACAGTTTGAAAATGCAAAACAATACCAGGAACAATCATCAGATTTTCGTGACAGCAAGTATTCCCGGGCACAATCCGGCGGGGATTTTTCGGATTTCTTCGAATCCATGTTTGGTGGTTCAGCAAATGCCGGCAGAAACAGGCAGGTAAAATTCAGAGGCGAGGATTACAACGCCCAATTACAGCTCAAACTTTCAGATGCTTATAAAACCCACAAACAAACCCTTACTGTAAACGGCAGTAACATAAGAATAACAATCCCCGCCGGTATTGAAAACGGACAAACAATAAAAATAGCAGGACATGGGGGTCCGGGAATAAATGGCGGACCGAACGGTGATTTGTACATTACGTTCTCAATAGCCAATCATCCCGGAATCAAAAGACTGGGAAATGATTTATATATCCAGGTCGACTTAGAATTATATGCAGCAGTATTGGGAGGTGAAATTACCATTGATATCCTTAGCGGAAAAGTGAAGCTTAAAGTGAAACCCGAAACGCAAAATGGAAGTAAGGTAAAACTCAAGGGGAAAGGATTTCCAGTTTATAAAACCGAAGGGCAGTTCGGAGATTTATTCATAACGTATACGGTTAAAATCCCAACCAATTTAACCGAGAGGCAAAAAAGCCTGTTCACTGAATTATCAAAATCATAAATCTTTTATTATGGCTGCAAATAGAATAGATAATTTAATTGCGGTAAATGAATTCTGTGTCCACCACAAAATTGAGATTTCATTTATAAATCTGCTGCAACAAAACGGATTAATTGAGATCAGCACCATAGAGTCAAATTTTTTTATTGAAAAGGAACAGCTCCCACAGCTTGAAAAATTTGTCCGTTTTTATTATGATCTGGATATTAACCTTGAAGGGATTGAGACTATAACCTATTTATTGCAACGAATTGAAATTCTGCAGAATGAAATTATCAGGCTCAAGAACAGGCTTCTCTTTTTTGACACACAAGGATAATACTGAAACCTGATAAGCAACGGAACCGGAAATCATAACATATCAATACAGCATAACGAACTAAATTATATCACAATGGGAAACATCCAGGACAATGTGAAGATCCTTAAAAACAGGTATATACCAACTTCCGAGTTTTACAGCCAGATAATTGACAGCTTGCAGGACTATTCAATTTTTACATTAGATAAGGAATTCAAAATAAACAGCTGGAGTTCCGGCTCGACAAAAATATTTGGTTACGAAACTGACGAAGTTATTGGAAAACCTTTCGATATAATATTTACTGAAGAAGATATTATAACCGGTATCCCGGAAAAAGAGATTGAAACCTCTTTAAAAGAAGGCAGAGCAACAGATAACAGATGGCACATTGCGAAAGACAAGAGTCTGTTCTGGGCTTATGGGTTGATTTTTCCGCTCACCGGTTCAGACGGAGAGATGCTGGGATTTGTTAAAATATTGCGGGACCTGACAGAGAGGAAACAATCGGAGGAGGCCATAAAAAAATATGTCAGAGACCTGGAAGATCTAAATACTCATAAAGAGAGCGTTATGGCAATACTTTCGCACGATTTAAGAAGTCCCCTGTCTGGAATTATTGGAATCGTAAATTATTTGAAAGAGTATTCTCATACGATGAAGCCCGATGAAATCCGGGAAATGCTTGACCTGCTCCATAAATCATCAACGGATGAATTGGAAATGTTAGACTATCTGGTAGAATGGGCAAGAATAAAGTACGCATCGGACCTGTTCTCTCCGACAAAAATAAAACTAACCCAATACATAAATAAAGTCTTTGAAACTTTAAACGAAACTGCCTTAATAAACGCTATAAATCTTCATCACGAGATTGAAGAGGACACTTCTGTATTTGCTGATGGCAAAATGCTAATTTCCATCATTCAGAATATCGTTTCAAATGCGATAAAACATACAGACAAAGGAGGGACAATAACGGTTTCGGCAAAAAGCGCAGATGACAAAATTATTGTTCAGGTTAAGGATACCGGAGTCGGGATGTCCAGGGAAATAATGAAAAATCTTTTTAAACCGCAACTGAAAACCCTTTCGGAAGCCAGGGGAAAAAACAAAGGGGCTGGAATCGGATTATTGCTGGTAAAAGGTTTTCTGGAAAAAAATGGCGGTGAAATATGGGTGGAAAGTATTGAAGGTGAAGGGTCCTCGTTTTATTTTACATTACCCACTGAGGAACCTTCATATCAAATAGGCAATCAAGCCGAAGTCATGTTTGATGAAAGCACATAAATAACAAAAGATACTGTACGCTTAATGCTGAATTTATAAGCAAATCAACAGGGAAAGCCCGCCGCGGTGAAACCGTGGCGGGCTTTGATTTTTCAGGGCGACGAAAGCTCGCTTTCAGGAACCGCTACTCATACCTTAATGCCTCGACCGGATTTCTGGTGGCGAACCGGTAATAGTTGGCAGCCGCAACCAGCGCAACTGAAAGCAGGATTGCCAGGCTGCACAGGACGAACAATCCCCAGTGCAAAGGTACTTTTACAGCAAAATTCTGCATCCATTTATTAACTGTAAACCATACCCCTGTCAGGCCTGCAACAACAGAAGGAATCGCAATGTACTCCAGCTCGAGAATAAAAACCCTCAGAATGTCCGACATGGTGGCGCCATTGATCTTTCGTATGGCCAGTTCTTTCTGATGCCTGCCGGCCTCACTCGTGGTATAACCCAACAATCCGATAAACAGTATGAGTAAAATGACGGCATTCCCGGCCATCAATGCATTACGGAATCCCCTTTCATCGCTATACATATTCTGAAGATCTTCCTCAAGACTCCTGACAGAAGCATCTTTCTGAGGCATACCCAGGTTCATCACATCCGCAATCTTCTTTTTCAATACCTGCCTCTGACCCTTCATGTACTTTTACAAGAATTCTAAATGACGAAGCAGGTTTATCAATTTTTAACTGTATAAATTTTTCTTCAGGCAGGTAGAAAAACACCGAAGGTCGCAAGTCGGGATATGCCATTGAATTAATAATAAAATCAGGAAAGACACCGCATATTGTTGTTGAGCCATGTTCGGTTATGGTGAGTTGTTTCCCGACAACCCCATCAGCCCAGCCATTATTCATCTTCAGCATTTCTGCTCCCTTTTCGCTGATCATAACATCATTTACTGAAGCATTGCCGGGTGAGAAATTCTGCCCTTCTGATACCTTAATATCCAAAATTGAAAGGAAATTCTCATCCGCCTGGTAGAAATCAGCGACATTAAACATTTCCCTCTGTCCATCCGGTGATCTGACGTTATTTCCCGAAGCACCATCCACTGGTAAATCATAACCCAATCCAACTTTTTCCACTTCAGGCATCGCCCTTAATTCGTTCAGTACGGCAGAGATTTTACTGCCTTCCATACCGACGGTCGATCCATAATAAACTCCATCTGTCCGATACCCATGGTCCGCATTCTTCATCCTGCCGAATTGCATGGTCACAATAATCATCAATGTAAGGATGAATGATGCGCCTGCAAACTGAACTGCGAGCAATGCCAGTTTCCATCGGTTATTTTTCAGCTTGTATGACCGGAAGACCGTTGCAACCGGTATGCGCGAAAAAAACCTTCCCGGGAGATACCCTGTTACAACCACCAGTACAACAAATATGGCCAGCAATGGCCAGATAACATAAGGATTAAGTGCAGCACCGATGCTGTGCTGAAGCTGTGATTCAACCATCGGTTTCAATGCAGCAATGATTAAAACAGCTCCGGTTAAAGAAATGAAGAAAAGTATTACAGTTTCAATGAATACCATTAACTGAAGTTTCTCAGCCTGTGCACCGAAGGTTTTATGAATGGCCGATGATTTAGCCCGGGTTACGAGTGCGCTCAGGGTCAGGAGAACATAATTCATAAGTGAAACAAAGAGTACGGCGAAGGCAATGGTGCTGAGAATTATAATCATGTCCTTCACATTGCCGGAATATATTTTCCTGATGGGTAGAAACGAGTATTTCAGAACACTGCCTCCGTTTTCCTCTTCCAGCTTCACAATGTCCTGGTGTACCTCCTGCATCTTCCTTACAGCAGGAGCAAGACTTTCAGGATTGACACCGGGCTCCAGTTTTACACAGGTGTAGTACCGGTCATTGCCCATCCAGTTATCTGTTCCGTCCCAGGTAAAATGCTTTGTAGAAACCATCGATATAAGTATATCATATTGATAGTTGGTATTCTCAGGCAGATCTTTAAAACACCCTCTATAGTCAGTTTCTTATCAGGAAACCTCTTTAATGTGATAATCTTCCCGATTACTTCTCCACCAATGGCATCAGCTATTTTTTCCGAGATCATGCAGGACATTGGTGTTTTTAATATCTCCCCGGGATTTCCTCTTATGACGGGACGGGGAAGAATGTCGAAAACAAATTCATCACTCAGCGAGACTTCTGCCTCATAGCTAAACAGGTCCTCTGTATAAAAAACATTTTTCCCGATTGAGTTCAGGCGGCAGGCTGATTCAATGCCGGGCACCTCAGCCTTCAGGCCGGGGCCAATGGCTCCGCTGACCCTCGGGTAACTCCTCATCTCTTCTGACGACTTATCGGGTCTGAAGTTTTCATGGACAACGTAGATACGTTCAGCATCCGGATAAAAGCTGTCGTAACTATAATAATACAATACTTCAGCAATCAGCAGAATGCCAAAAGCCAGCCCGGCAGCCAGGGAAATGATGCGTGTGACAGTATGTTCGCCCTTCCGGAATAAGGGACGCAACGCCAGCTTAAGTGTATTCATGAAGGATTAATATGATCAGGGTTTCTTTATGTAAGAGACATAAAAAATCTCAGATCGTTGCATAACGGAAGCTGTAATTATTTACCTGACTCCGGGCAGGCGGCATTTCTCAGTGACTATCGCAAAGCTCCGGATGCAGAGGCCACCAGTTGCTTTCTATGGCACGGATTGCTTTATAGATTCCATACTGGCATAGAACTGAATCATGCCTGCCCTGACAGGTTTTACCCTCCGGATCGGAATTATACAACTCCTTAAGTACTGGCAATGCCTTCTGTGACTGTATCTGGCCCAAAGTCCAGATTGCAACATCGGTCCTGTCACGTGGAGAGTTGGCGGAATCTGCCAGATAAGCTAGAAGGGCATCTTCAGCATTGCCCGGATATTTTTCCTGCGCAATACTGATTCGTTCCTTAATCCCGTGATTTATCGATATCATAATAACGCCAAATGCGCATACCATTAAGATTGCCAGACTGGCCCCGGTAATAATAATAACCCTTTTCATGTCTCCTTTTTTCCTGGTACCAAAAGATGAACGGCTATCGGTATCTCAAAGTTAATAAAAAGCCACCGAAGATTAATTCCGGTGGCAGATTATCGGTTAAACAGCAGGGTAAAAGGACTGAAGCTAATTAAGGTCGATTACCAGGTCATTATCGGAGGGTGGCAGATCGGTATAAAAGCCATACAGCATGTTACCGAGATCCGATGAAATTGAATATACAAGCTGTATCGCCGCATAAGTCTCCTCTGATATGGTTTCATCTCCCGCAAAATGAGCCATCATGGCCTTCGAAAAATAAGGAGCAACCATGGTTGCATACATTTCAGGGACATTATAGGGCGGACTCATGAGCATATATTTCGCCAGGAATTCAAACGCCGCAAAGGAGATAGCTGCCTCATATTCAGGGAACGGAATCCCCTCCAGCCCGGGGTAATCTATGGTTGTAATATGCTTTGTACTGACATACATTGTTTTATCAACCAGGTTTATGACCCTGTACGGGGAATTATAGCTCACCGGCGAACCTGTTTCGATATCAGTCAGGGTTAAGCCGTCTGACTCCATTTGCACGGCGTCATTCCCATGGAAGTGACCTGTAAATATTACCCTGAGGCCTGCCTGCATCAGCTCCTCAGCCCTGGTAAAGCGGTCATCAACCAGGTAATCGGGGAAAATTACGGACTCACCCATGAAATGTTCAATGACTCCATGGTGCATCATGCCTATCACAACTTTTCCCTTCTTTGACTTGAGACCGGCAAGCTGTGTCTCGATCCATTCCATCGTGGCATCCTTGATCTTGCCTGCCGTCACACTTTCCTCCGGAGTGTTGTCATAATACTCGTTAGCATCAATGGCAAGCACAAATAAATCCTTAAAGGGTTCGGAAATGTAACTCAGTGAATTCGGATCCCTGGCAATGGCACTGCCGTATCCGAATTCAGCATATAAAGAGCTGAACTGTTCAGGAGTAATCGTCAAGACTGACTCGGTGTGGTCACCGTCGAATAATACTGCATCAGGATTGTTAATGTCGTGATTGCCCGGCACCACCAATACCTTGATGCGGTTTGCCTCCAGTATCCTCAGTTGTTCTATAACTGCCTGATGGCATACAAGCTCGCCGTCTTTTGTAAGATCACCTGAAATGAGTACCAGGTCCGGCTTCTCGATCAACAGTTCACTTATTAACTGCTTAAGGATAGCATCACTTTCAGCAAGCAGTTTACGATCCTGCATCAGGTACATCTGAAATGCGGAGCCATCTTCCTTTAGCAAAGAGGGATCCATGTAGTGCAAGTCAGACAGCACTGCAATTTTAAGCTCTTTAGGATTAAAATTGTAGTGGTCATTTATGCCACCCGGTACAGGTCGAAGGTCAGAATTCCAACCCTGTTTTTCACAGGCAGCAAAAGCCAGTACAAATGACAGAAACATAACATAGCGAAATGTCTTCATGGCCGTTTGATTTAAATTAGTTACTGAACACTCAATGATATAAGTCTCTTCTGACAAATTACCTGCCTTGGCGGTACCTTAAACACGGGTAAAGTTCGGTCAGAGTTTTGTAAACGGTTTTGCTCAGCGTCCCAAAGTTTGTTCCCTGTGTTCCAAAATGGTAAAGGAAGACATGACGACTCTATAAGCAGAATGGCGTGGCGGTCAGTCTGATTCTGTGAGTCCGGAAGTATGGCGTGGCGGTCAGTCTGATTCTGTGAGTCCGGAAGTTTGGTTTCATCATTCCGGAAGACCTTTTTGAATTCCGGCAGACCTTTTTGAATTCCGGCAGAATTACCGGGGAATGATAGCAGGCTGTCGGATTCTCAGACTTTCCCTGAAGCTTTCATTTAACCGTGAAATGGCACTTGCCGTAAATCCCATCCTGGTCAGGGGGATTCTTGCTCCTGATATAGACCACGTAATCACCGGTACAGTCTGATGTAATAAATGATATGGTTGCTTCTCCGTCAGCCGGCATCCTGAAATCCGGATTCCAGTATAGCAGACTCCTTCTGTCAGGTGTTCTTTGATCTGCAGGCTTATTGCTGAAATCAAAACCTGGCAGGATTTCCGAAAACAGGTCGTACGAAAAAAACAGACTGTTCTTGTTCAGCTCAAGCCCTGCAAAATCCTTGTTTCTCGAATAGAAACTCATAATACCGCTATATCTTTCTTTTCCAACCAGATAGTTAGCATTGATCACCTCGACTCTTTCAATCTTACTCAACGGAATCTTCAAGAATTGTTCACTGCCATTAATCCTTATATTGTCTAATAATATTAATGGCGGATAATATCCGTTATCGGCTCTGCGCATAGTTATGAGCGAGTTCTTTTCCCTGTCATTTATAATATTTGCCTCGGTTATGATTTCATAAATGAATTCCCTGATATCCGGAAGCTCAATGTATTTATCAATAAAGTAAACATTCTTCTTATTTCCATAAAAAACCAGCGGCCCGGGTTTTGCCTGTGCTGAATCTGTTACCAGATCCTGATCCCGTTTATATCTTTCAAGGATCTGCTGGTTTACCATAACCTCCCTGACAAAATCTATTTCATCCATGTTCATTTCAAAGGCTGCATATGGCAGTCGGATTGGCCGGTTACAGTAACCATTATCAATATGTATTTCGGATGGGATTCCTGTCTGCACAAAGAAATCATGCTGTCGCTCCATTTCCGGAAGTGAAAAGACGAACCTGCCTCTGTCGTCAGTTGTGTATGTTGCAAAGTATTCTCCGGACTGAGTTTCTGAAAGGCTCACAAGAACGTCCTTAAGAGGAAGTCCTTCGGACCTGTCAGTAACTTCGCCGGAAATTGTAATTCCGCGAATCTCAGGCAGATATTCCATATATGTGGGCAACCCCCCGGTCAGGTCCGGTAGAACTTCGACATAGCTGTCGATGGCAACTGTCGTTCCGGATTTTGAAACGGTGATGCAATAGCTGTCAAAATCTACCGGGTTAGTGCCGTTAATCCCGATCTTAATCTCTGCTTGCTCGCCTGGTTTATATTCATCCTTATCGGTAACACACCTGATACCGTCGGTAAGGCTCTTCTGAATGAAGTTCAGAGTATTTATTCCGGCAGGGGTCTCGCTTTCTGCAGGGCCTTCATCTGTCTCAGGCCGGTAAGGATTGACAATCTTGACCCCCAGGTAGGCATATTCAGCTGGCGGATAATTTCTCATCCATCTGGTATAAGCCCTGAGGTAATAATTTCCCGAAGGAATATTGCCAGGTATTTCAATGCTGGCTGATGTTGTCTGATCTGTTAATCTCAGTTTCGACCCTGCGATACTGGTGCCGTTCCATCTTATCAGCTCAACGTACAACACATCGCTCCAGGACAGTTTTTCCAACTCCCCGATGCAGGAATATTCCGCGGTGAAATATAGTTTTTCATTTACGCAGTAAATACTTCGGTCAGTAAAAAGCCTGATCCTTTCGCCTGAATCAACCGGGTAGTTTTGGTATTTCAATCCTGAAGCGTCCGGTTGCCCTCCCAGAGCAAGGCTTATCAGAAAGGAAAAAACGAACAGCGAACTGAATGTTTTGTATTTATTATGATTGATTCTCACTGCTCTCTGCCATATTTAATATACTCTGATTCATGTTATTCCCAGAAATCCGGTTTATGATTGGTTCCCCCGATGAGTCTGCAATCGATGCATCCATCTTTCGCAAAATAGACGCAGCTCATGCCAGTTCCGCTTCTGACAAAATACATATATACAGGCGGTAAAGGGAAATTATGGGTGAATTGTGTGATGTGATAAAGAGTGTTCATAAGATTTTCATCAATGAATTCTGCGCACGTTCCGAATGAACTGCAACCTGAGGGACCAATCGCGATGTTGTTATAAAAAGGATTCTCTTCAAACATGTGTCTTTCAGTAACGGAGGAGACCCAGAAATAGCCCAGCACTTTCTCGTAAGGATTGAGGGTGTTATGAATATTCGACCTGAGCTGGGCTGGCTGAGTGGTATAGATCTGACCGGACTCCTTCAGTTCGGTTTCTTTCTGATGCCAGTAAAAATAGGCATCTTCATCGAGTGCATACTGCCTCACTGTGGCTGAGTACTTTATCGTCATATCAGGTGAGTTGTACTCCTTGAAGTGCAGGGGAACCTTACTTAGCCTGTTGTGGGATAAATTGGCTGTCGAATATGTATAAATCCCCGGCGCTGTTTCAGAATCCCAGCAATAATAAAGACTGTCAGACGGGTTATTCGGATCGAAAAAGATTGTTTTTCCATCATAAACGCCATAAATCATTTTGGATGCATGCAACTCCCATGTTTCTACTACCTCCCACCGGTAGTATCTTGAGGCATCATCCGGGGCATCAAGATCAACATAGAATTGAAGCCCGTTCACGTATTCGTCAGCATCCCGGACATAATGGGTTTCTTTAAGTGAATAAATACTATCAACAGGAGCAGTTTCCAGAATTGCCTGATAGTCTGATTCGTAGTTCTCGCCTGAGGGAGTAGTTATTAACAGTTTATAATGACTATAATAATTCAGGAATGCATCGTCGATATAGGCCACATATTTTCCTGATGATTCTTCAGTAAACATGAACTCGTTACCTGAATCATCCGTGATCCTGACACTGCAATTTTCGACGAGCTGTAAAACAGGTTTCGTGACCGATGTGGATCTGGAAATTATTACCTCCTGTTTCTGTAAACCCTTAATGAGGCTGCCGTCGACCACCAGTAAACTGGTTTCTCCCTTAAAATCCGGTTCAAAGGGGGTGATACAGCTTATAGCCAAAAACATAACGCTCATAATGACAAAGACGAAACGACCGTAGTCTGGTGGCTTTGTTCCGTTCTTTGTATTGATTCTCATCATAAATTCAAGGTTTCAGAATTAGTCATTCAGGTAGTTCCCGAATTTGTAAAGCCACGAGAATGTAAGTATAGGAACGCTATAGATTGACAGTTTATGCCCTTGTATCTTCCCCTCCTGACTGTCAAAATAGACGGAATAGACATTATCACGTCCCAGTGCGTTGTACAGATTGAGCATCCAGTAGCTGTGAATGGGTTTCTTTCTGATAAGGTTTCCTTCCAGGTTTATCGACAGATCGAGCCTTGCATAATCAGGGATCCGCGATTCATTCCTGCCCGTGAAATATAACAACTGCTGACCTTCAGAATAATATATCGCGACCGGGTAAGTAACCGGCCGTCCGGTTGAATAGACAAAACTGGCAGACAGGCTTAAACGACGATTTGAACGGCTGTTTATCACTAGGTTCAGGTTATGGGGACGGTCATAATTGGATGGATACTCAAGGCCATAGTTTATTTGATTCTCAGGAATATCGCTGTTAACCTGCATAAAGGAGCGTGAATAACTGTACGAGACCCATCCTGTTGTTTTCCCGCTTTTCTTACTGATCATAAGTTCTATTCCGCTGGCACGCTGTTTTCCCTGCAGAACCGTAGTCTCGATCGGATCAGGCGAGGTGAAGTCTGTTCCGTCCTTGAACTCAACCTGGTTGTCAATCCATTTATGGTATACCTCCAGAGATGCTTTTATTCCACCATCACTGAAGTCCCGGTAATAACCCATTGAGATCTGATCTGCAACGGGTGGTGAAATATGGTAATCACACAATTTCCATTTATCATCAGGGGAGATGGCAATGGTGTTTCTCATCATGAAAATATACTGGTAAAGCCTGTTATAAGAAGCTTTAAGTGAACTATTCATGCCGAGAGAATAATTCAGTGCCAATCTGTATTCAGGGCCGGAGTAGAACCTGACCAGATCTCCTTTCTCATAAGTTTCTGTTCCTGTTTTGTTCCTGACGGTCATGATGTTTTCAGGTGAATATATATTGATCTCCGCAGGACCCAGCTGACTGAACATGCTGTATCTCAACCCGGCAAGCACGGTCAGGTTGCTGAACAGCACAAACTCATCCGAAACATAAAGGGCACTTTCAATCCCTCTTTCAATACCAAAGCTGAAAGGGCTCCTGTTTGATATTTCGCCGAAAGGTGTAATGTCACCACGGTTCAGGTCATACAGTATCTGACTTGTACCGAAATCGAACTTGTGCCCCGATTTGCCAAACAACGAGAAGTCTGCCCTGGCCTCGTAATGGTCTATCCTGTACTTTTGCATAAATGCGGTTGACAGGTTTGTCTTATCAATGTTTTCAAAGGAATACCTGCTGTAAATCAATGCAAAATCGGCCGATAACACAGAAGAGAAGAGATGTTTCCAGGCCAGGGAAGAACCGGTATTCGAATAGTTATAGTCACTTTTTGATGCAAGGGAGAACTTGTCCCCGCTCAGGTAAATGAAAGCCCTTAACAGGTTCTTATCATTGATTTCGGCATTTGCAGAGAGTGTGCCATCATAAAAGAAAGCACTGCTGTTCCTGATGTCATCATTCTTTATTCTCTTAAGTATCCAGTCGGAATAGGAGGCTCTGAAACTGGCAACCACGGACAGTTTGTCCTTAATTGCCGGAATTTCAATGGAGGAATGGGCCGTAATCGGACTTATACCTCCCTGCCCGAAGTACTTTTTCTTGCTTCCCTGCCTCGTTGTTATATCAAATACGGAAGAGAGCCTGCCTCCGTAACTGGCAGGAATGTTGCTTTTATAAAATGAAAAATCATTGATTATATCCGGATTGAAGGCGGTGAAGAAACCAAGAAGGTGAGAGGTATTGTAAACGGGAACCTTGTTTATATAGAACATATTCTGATCTTCAGAGCTTCCTCTTACATTAAATCCCGAGGAACCCTCACCAACGTTCTGAACGCCCGGCAGCATTCTTGCGACTTTCAAGAGGTCCTTTTCGCCGAAGGCAACAGGAATCTCCCTGATGGCCTTAACTGTAATCCGTTCATATCCCATCTGGATTCCCCTGACATGATCATATCTACTGGCAGTAATCTTTACCGCATCAATTTCAATAAGGTCTCTTTTCAGTTTTATAATTACAGATCCGTCGGAATATACCTGCAGAAAATACTCCTGTTCTTTCATTGACATAAAACTGAAGATGGCTTTATATTTACCCGGAGCCAATACCAGCTTAAACCTTCCTTCCTGATCTGTAACAGCACCAGCCTTCAGCTCAACTATGTAGACTGTAGCACCTATCAGAGGCTCAGAATTGGATTCATCAACTATCCTCCCGCTGACGATGCACCTCTGACCCGGATCTTTCTTCTTGCTGTCACCGATTTCAAGTACTTCAATCGGAATGATCTCCTTCCCCTGAAGATACTTCCGTTCCGTCTCGGTTAACCCTGACAGGCTGTCTGAGACCCCAGACCCGGAAACAGAAAATCTGAAAGGTGGCAACTCAGTTATTAAGGGCTTGCCCGGATAGAGATATACTTTATTGCCTTCCGTGTAAAAGTTAAGCCCTTCCCGTTTTAAGGGATCATATATGAGCCTGAATAAGCTAACAGGTCTGGCCGGTGAAGTTATTGTTACATTTTTTATCCATTCCGGCTGAAAGAAAAACCTGACCTGAGTTTCGGTTTCAATCCTTTCGATGAACTCCGGAAAGGGGGTATTTGTGAAAGTGTCTGAAATAACCATGCTATCTGCCTGTTGAGCAAATAACCCGGGATACAGGCATAGGACAAAGCTTATAATTATGGTTTTTTTAATCCACATAGCCGATCAGCCACCCTTGTGTCTCATTTTACTTTAATAAAGAATTACAATAAGTCATTAGTTCACACATACTTTCATCGCTGATTTTGGAGACTTTCATATGCTTTGCCTTCATGTAATGCCCTATGCCTGCCCTGATATCCTCCGGGAACAGGTCAATAAAAGACCTGTTTTTTTTGTAAGGCTCAAATGACCCGTTTATGTAAAGAAAGCTCCTCTGCTTACTGGCTGTAAACTCGTAATGAAAATATTTGTAATTCCCGCTGCCTGCGGTTTCCATTACCGTTTTTGACCAGTGGTACAGACATTTCAGCTTATCTGTATCATATACAACCTGGTAGTAGCCGGGCTCTCCCTGGAAGTCGCTGTTTATGAAAGACCTGCCTTCCAGGCTAAATGACGAAATGAAATCCTGCGGGAGAATAATTCCTTCATGCAGGGGATTAGTCATTATATACACTATTAATTGCTGGTTGCAGATGTCATACTTCATTTCCAGCCCCTTGTATTCTTTCTGTCTGAAAACCAGGTTGCCGGTGTATAAACGGTCTTCACCAAGAAACTGGTGCCCTTCCTTTTTCCAGTACAGATCCGTGTAAATGACCCCATTCGCCAGTACCTGGTCAGATCCATATTTGTCCAGTACAAATCTGGATAACTCACTGTAATCTGAAAGTTCTTTTCCAGGTTGTGTCTGGGCAAAGAGCAAAGGTTGGGTTGCCTGAAACAAGAGAACACAAAACAAAATGGAGCTCAGTAAAGTGCGATGCACGACCAGTTTTATAAAGATGCTACAGATGCTTTTATGCATCTGCTGTTTTGTTCGACAATAACGTGAATTAAACGCCAAAAGTAATAAATCCATCATAGGATTTCGATAATTATGAGCCACATTATCGCGTCCACGCAATAAATCTCTCCCTTCAGGGTGCGTGACATTAAACACGGGTAAAGTCAGGTCAGAGAATTTTTACCGGTTTTGCCCGGGGTGTCAAAGATTGCATACATGTGTGTCATAACAAAAAAATCCAGGCAGAAGTTTATATCGAAATTAATAGATTGTTGAAGTTTACTTCGTATATTATTTACATTCTTAAATAGCTCATTTGATCATCCGCTTCCGGTCTCTGATAATTACCAGAAGCTATGCATACATCTGTTAATGCAAATATCACAAATGATCTTCTGCTGCAAAGATGATTTTATTGTTCATTTTATTTATATATTTAATGAACATAGTTCAGAACCGCGTGTTCTTCTTATGTAACTAACAAAATATAATGAAATGAAAAAGATAAGTGTATTATTAATTGCCCTGGTTGCCTCAATGAGCGCATTCAGCCAGGGGAAAGATGTTGTTGACATTGCCATCAGTTCTCCGGATCATACAACTCTGGTAGCTGCAGTCAAAGCTGCCGATCTGGTAACAACTCTTAAAAGTGCGGGTCCGTTTACAGTATTTGCTCCCACGAATGCTGCGTTTGACAAGCTTCCCGAAGGAACGGTTGCGAACCTGCTTAAGCCTGAAAATAAAGCCCAGCTGGCAAAAATCCTTACCTATCATGTGGTAAGCGGCAATCTTGATGCAGCTGCAGTGGTGGATGCCATTAAAAAAGGTGACGGTAAAGTCGTCCTTACAACTGTCAGCGGTGGCAAACTTACCGCTTCTCTTGATATGGGTAAGGTTAAATTAACTGACGAATCCGGCAAATCAGCTTATGTAACAGCAGCAGATCTGAAAGGCACCAACGGAGTAGTTCACGTCATTGACGGAGTTGTTCTTCCCAAATAGTCAGGATCTTAATATCCTTTTATAAAAAAAAGCTCTCTGTGAAAACAGAAAGCTTTTTTTATGCCTAATTGGTTCCGGAAAGCAGAACGACAGACAGTAATGTATTATGGCGGGTCTCGATAAAGGAAGCTTACCCTTTAAATAAATTGAACTGGTCTGGGTGGCACGCTGCTGGTTCAGCCGCGCAGGATACTCTCCATCTTCCTGCCTTTGGCCAGCTCATCAACCAGTTTATCCAGGTACCTGACCTTCCGGGTTAACGGATCCTCGATCTCTTCAACACGGTATCCGCAGATGACTCCTGTAATTAACTGAGCGTTGGGATTAACTGATGCCTGTTTAAAGAATGTTTCGAATGTCACCTCCTCAGTTATCAGCTCCTGAAGTTTCTTCCTGCCGAAGCCCGTCAGCCACTCAATTACCTGGTGAAGTTCTTCTTCCGTTCTGCCTTTCTTCTTCACCTTCGCCAGATACAGGGGGTATACAGATGAAAAAGTCATTCTTGCTATTCGCTGATTCTGTGTGTCCATATTCTAAGTTAATTTGTCTTTCTGATTAGAGTATCCGCACTCAAAGCAAACCGTACGGTGAACGCAAAGTGTGGATCCGCATTTTGCGGACCGGATCCGTCCGGTAACGTCGTAAAACGAAGTAATCCTGCCACCAATCAGTTCATGAATGTTGCAGAGGCGAAAGTCCTTCTGATCCCTTTTCTGTACTTTACTGAAGGATATCCGAAAATGACGATCACTCCTTCCCTGCTGGCATATTTTATCCCGTGCTTTTCCCTGAACTTCCTTCCGCCCCCGCCGTTCTGGATCATCGGATGTACCGCTCCGAGCATGCATGTGCCGAGTCCGAGCGACTCACCGGCATACATGGCTGTGGTTGCTGCCACAATAGGGTCTGCCGGGTCAGTGTAGGGTGACCCGTAAAAATAGATAGCAAGAGGGGCATCATAGGTTACCACGTTTATGCCTTTTCCCATTTGGCCAACGAAAATATCAAACATGGGCTTCACAAACCCCCTGAACATCTCGTCATTCGATTTTCCCCAGAACGGACGCATCAGTGTCAGGAACCATGGGGAGACGAGCCAACGCATTTTCTCCAGGTAGTCACAGAAGTCAGCTGCAAACCTCCGTGTCTTTTCTCTACTGTCAAGTACAAGTACATTAACATCTGACGGGGGCAGCCCCATAGGAGAGGTTACGGCTGCATCCAGTATTTTCTGAATAATCTCAGGTTCAACGGCTCTGTCAGCAAATTCCCTGATGCTCCTGCGTCTCTTTAACAGGCTTATAATATGACTGTAATCAGCTGCAGTATCTGAGGCGGGCAGTTCGAACAGGTCGTCCGGTGAGATTGTCCTCCCGGTAATCTCTATCGCCCCCGTCGGGCAGATGGCCATGCAGTGACCGCAGCCGATGCATCCGAATGCGGGATTGTTACCTATGTCAGCCTTGCCATCCCTGAGCACGAGGCTGAAGTCCTTGCATACCTCAACACACTCGCCACAGCCGATGCACGTTTCTTTGTCTATTCTTATCTCGCTTTTTTCTTTCGCTCTTGATGTCGGAATTGCCATGATCCTGTTTTTATGACCTTGCTATGCTTCTGCCGGATTTAACGTCCGGGATTATGAATTTATAAAAATAGGAATCCTGATCGCATTCTGCAAAGCACCCGCCGGTAAAAATACGCTCACGACTTCTCAGTACAAACAATTATCTACTGCCGGCGACTCAGGCGATTGGATTGTGCCGCTCAGAGTTTCTGACAACTGGAGCGATAAATGTACTGCTCCCGGCGAGGAACCAATGCTATATATTGATCATTGGGTTTTCAGCACTCTCCCTGTACTCCAGGATGTCACCCGGCTGGCAGTCCAGGGCTTTGCATATTGAATCCAGGGTGCTAAACCTGATTGCCTTGGCTTTTCCGGTCTTCAGGATGGAAAGGTTTGAAAGTGTCAGATCAACTTTTTCTGACAGTTCATTTAATGACATCTTTCGCCTTGCCATCATAACATCCAGGTTTACTATTATTGGCATAATTCAGACTGTTAAATCGTTTTCGTTCTGGATTTCGACCCCTCTGGAAATAATAGTAGCAATGACATAGACGACAGCCGCCATCAATATATAAGCCTGACTGTCCGCCCAGAACTCGCTCAGTTTGTCAATCCCGATGCCGTGATGCTCCAGACTGCGTGATACTTCACGGGCCATGTAACTAATCAGCCCTATGGAAAGAGTGTAATAACTGATTTTTGTAATCTGACCCGCAACAAAGGTGTTGAACGGTTTCAATAAGTCAAGTTTTAGTAAAAGCATGATAACAAGATAAAACAGGTATGCTTTCAGAACCGAGATGAACAGGATAAAACTGTACATGCCGAAATAAATCCATTGATTGTACTCATACATTTCACTCAGGTCCAGCTTTTGATACAGGTGCTGGACAACCTCAGGTTTGAAAAGACTGTAAACAAAATTGACTATCAGCGCTCCGGCCTCAATGCAAAGGCCTACGAAGATGATCCAGGCAACGATGTGCAGGGCCGTGAAAACGAATTTGTTTCTGTTTGACATATTTCTTATTGTTAGAATTACATCGCAAAGATAACAATTATTTATTGTTAATCAATAAATATACATTTATATTCAAGAAATAATTAATGTGACGGGAGTAATTACTTTTTATCCCCGCTTGTATTAATCCCCTTGCCTGTTTCAATAAAATTTGTCAGGTCATCAAGGAATCTGACCATTGGAGCGCCGTCAATGACATCATGGTCAACAAGGATGGTCATGTTTAATATCTCCCTGACTCTTATCTCGTTGTCTATCACAACAGGCTTCCTGAGAATCGAGCCGATCCCAAACGAAATCGGATGAACAGACTTGTGGATAAACCAACCGTTTATTCTTCCTATCATCCCGACGGATGTAACAGCGACATTGCCCATCGTCCTGAATGCTGTTTTCGGACTTTTCAGAAGAACCTTCCAGAAGAGTCTTCTGAGAAACCCTGGCAAATGGTAATACAACCTTTCGAAAAATCCGGATTGTTTTTCAAGAACGATGTCACCTGGTTGCAGTTCCTGACTTTTTGCCTGTTCTATCACCCGGCTGATTTCCAGGGCACTCTTTTCATTTACCCTTTCGATTACAATGGGTATCGGGACTTTAGTCCCATTTATCTTCTTCTCTACGAGCAGGGAAACGTTTATATCATTGAAGATTATCAGTTTCTTTTTACTGTACAGATATGCAGCTGCTTCAGGATGCATTTCCAGTACTGAGCCGATGACTTTTATAAGCCATGCGTTAAAAGAAATGTTAACTCCATTTTTCCTGAGATCGCGAAGTCGCGAGCGGCTTTCGGTAACATCAAATTCCAGCATGGCATTTATGTGATGTTTACTTAAGCCTACCGAGAAAATATCGAAGGTCGCAATTCTCGATCGGGCAATATCCTGATATCTGTGTGACGCTGTCATTTGAGAGTAGTTATATCAATTCGTTTCATTGCGCTTCCCGGGGCCCATTTTATTAGCTACCTGAGGCCTGTTAAGGACTAGGATTCAAAGTTATTGAAGCTGCAAATCACGGATGGAATCCCGAAGAACAGAAGAGAGGGTAATAATCCAATCGGCTTAATCTTCAAAACGGGAGAGCTTTCCATAAGATTTATTTCCGGTTTCCTAATTGACAGTATATGCCAGTACAAGTTCAATTTTTGTCACAGCACCGTCCGGGCCGGTTGTAACTATAAAAGCTGTGAAATCGTCAAAAAACTTACCTCTCAGAAAGATCCACTGCGAATCTCTTTTAAGGTGTTTCACATTCTGGATCTCCGCTTCATCAGGGGGATAGATGACATTCAGAGCAGCTTCAAACAGTTTTGCAGCGTTTTCGTCCTTAAGAAAAAAGTCTTTCCTGATTAACGACATAAGGACCGGGCAATCAATATCCATGTGTACCGGCTCGATCATATTAACTTCGGAGCCATTGACATTGATGTAGTTATCGCTTCCGCAAGTATTGACTCCTGAACCGGGTTCGATATAACCTATGTTGATTTTATAAAATGTACCTGCAAAGACCTTACTTACTGCAACCTGGTCAACATCTGCCAATTGAACATCGATATTGCTTTTAACGAATGACTCAATAAGTTTCTGATTTTCCGGGCTGATTGTCTGAGCGCAAATGTTCACGATAAACATTAAGGCGATTAAGGAGCTGATAAGCTTTTTCATTTCGTTTACGATTTATATAATAACTTGAAAAAGAGGATTAACGGTCTTTTTGTGCTATTTGTCGCCCTGTTTTTAATCATCTATTGACTGACCAACAAGCAGACGGAATTTCGATCCGGTATCATCATTCCCGATATCCTGGGTTTGTTTCATCAGAATACCGATAACGTTTTCCTTGGGATCGGCGAAATACTGAGTATTGAAATAACCTCCCCAATCGAAAGTACCGGTACTGCCTCTTCCACCCATATCCTGTCCTTCCTGATTAATCACACCAAAGGCCAGACCATAATATGCTCCGGAATCTCCCCAGAGATCTCCGATCTGATTCGCCATAATGAATTGCACAGTTGTCCTGCTAAGGAGGCGTACTCCGTTCAACTCGCCATTGTTCAGGTACATTTGCAAGAATGTGGCATAATCTTTTGCGGTGCTCGAGAGACCGGCACCCCCGGAGAAGAATGTTTTTGCACCTGTTATTGGATAATCCGGATCATAATAAACTGATTTTGGGTACCTGATCCATTTATCATCCTTTTTTGTCTGAACCGCGACTAATCGGTCTGCCTTTGAGTCTGGCAGGTAAAAATATGTATCGTTCATGCCGAGAGGCTTGAAGATCCTTTCCCGGAAAAAAACATCCAATGGTTGTCCGGAAATTATTTCAATGAAATACCCCAGAACATCGAGGCCCTCACTGTAGGTATATTTCTCCCCGGGATTAAAATGGAGTGGCAGCTTCGCCAGTTTTTCAATATTCTCTCCGATTTTTACTGGTTTTACTGTAAAGGCATCTGTGATGCCTGCTTTCTGGTAGATTTTCCTGAACTCTTCATTATCCAGAACACCATATCCGATTCCTGAAGTGTGAGTTAATAAATGTCGGATTGTTATCTGATCCTTTGCAGGTTTCGCGACGTAAGTCGTATCAGCGTCATTCAATGATTCAAGAATCCGGGCATTCGCAAACGCAGGAATATATTTTGATATCGGGTCATCCAGACTGAATTTGCCCTCTTCCCAAAGCATCATGACAGCAGTAGATGTAATTGCCTTGGTTTGTGAAGCTATCCTGAATATATCATCACGTTTGAGACTTCTTTTGGTTTCATTATCAGCCATTCCAAAAGCCTTGTAGTAAACGATCTTCCCATTTCTGGCAACCAAGGCAACCGCACCGGGAATCTGATTTTTATCGATGGCCCCTGTCAACAGATTGTCAATCCGTGCTAATCTTTCTTCAGACATTCCAACGCTCTGGGGAGTATCTTCAGAGAGCGGAGGCGTGGATTTCACCGATTTCGTTTGTGCATTTGCCGAAAAAATGAGGGCAACAGAGAAGAGAAATGCCAGTGTGGTTTTCATGACTATTGATTTTATGGTAAGAACGACCTTCGGGTGACTCTTACAGGTTTATATTAAGTGAACATTACATTATGTCAATTCAGTGCGATACAAGTAGTGAAAAGCAACCTGCTGCAACTGCCACAACCCACCAGGAAGCATTTCTCAATAACTACTGCAGAGCACCACCAGTAAATAACCAGATGCCTCAACGATTGCCAGGTCAATGTGATTGCGGCAAAAGCGACAAACGGATGATCTCACATCTAAGATATGAAATTGATTTGAAACCGGAACACAGGGCACTGTCGAAGCGTCGCGGTCTAAACAGGAGGTTACTTACTTTTAATCCATTCAGTTATTGTATCTGCAAGGTCATCAATCACATTGTTAAACCGGTGATCTGATTCAAATCCTTTAATTGAAATATCTACGGAATTCAATTGCTGCAACTTTCTGTATAGCGGCAATGTGTTGACCTCAAGGAAGCTTGTTTTGTCGTGCCAGCCAACAATAAACAGCACCTTCTTTGTAGTTAGTTTTTCGGCATTTTTAACCAGGTCGTATCGGTCGATATTTTGTAAATAAAGCTCCATCTGGGCTTTCAGATCACCTCTGAATGGGCCCGCCGGCTCAAATGATCTGGCGATGAACTGCGTATAACCCTTTCGAAAAGTTGAATCGGCGGCTACCTTTTTCAGCGAAACAGAGTGATCGTCATTGGCAATTGAAATGACGTTTCTGATCTTGTTATTATACATGGCGCTTTCTAAGAGCAATTGTACCTCCGAAACTATAGCCGCAGACAACGATCCTGGCAGTGTCAATATTGAATCGTGTCTGGTTTCCGGGATCTGCCAGAAAGCTATAAGCTGCACTTACGTTATCAATACAATTGTCGAAGCTGAAATTGCCTTCGCTCAGATAAGATCCCTGATAATTGAATACAAGGATATTAAATCCTGCTGCATTCAGTTTTTCCGCTAATCCCAAAGGGCTCGACTGATTGCCCGGGAAGCCGTGCAGAAGGATGACCGTTGGCACTTTCGCCGTTTTATCCACCGGATAGAATTTTGCATCCAGTTTCACTCCGTTGCTTCTCAAATCAATGCTGACCGGATTAACCTGCGATACCAATTGCAGGGAACTGCCAATGAGCATTAAAAGCAGAATAACTTTCATCGTTTTCATTTTTGTAGTTAAATATCAGGGTGGTTCTGCTGATTTTAGCCAGACATCGAATTATTACTTACATCATTTGTGTTTCATCTGATTATAAAAATATTTACTGATGAGACTACCAATAAATATTTCGGTAAAACAAAATGCTGCTATAGCAATTAAAATAGGAAAAGTCACAAGACTTAGGTTAAATAGCATTATCCATATCCCGGAATATACCGATAACCAAATAATGATAGTTGTTTCTATTAATGAGAATTTTCTGGAGATAAGATAAATTAGAAGTGCAAGTAATACTCCCCATGCAAACCATATTATTAAATACAATGGTCCGCCGGGTGGTTCAATATTCATTTTCTGGTAATGACTCATAAAATATGGTTTCGCAAATACGATCCATCTTATTGTTTCGGCTACATTAATCCAAATACTGAGGATGATAACATGCCAAATTGCTTTTTTATAATCTTTCATATCATTAGTTAATTGGATGATAAGATACTTTGCCTTATAAGATTTTATTACAATTTAAAAAGGTTCCTTTTGGACTGACTGTGAGGTTGATAGCAGAATGAATCCCAGCGTAGAAAGAATGATGAAGGCCAATTTTTACTGCCGTTTGAGGAATACTTTTAAAGAAATCGGATTTTTTCATAAGGCATCAATTCTTACTTGGAAATAAAAGCACTACACAACAAACAATCGCAATTATTTCCAGCACCTTAAAGAGAGCGGACAAAGAAATCAATTCGGGTATCCCGAATTTTACCAGTGAAAGGGTCATCCCGATCAACGGTACAATGATTGCAAGATAAAGCGGGTACTTTTTCCTGTTGAACAGCAGAGCACCAATGATCATGTAAATGATTCCAAACAGAAGAACAGGAATGCTGCCCTGACTGCCAGGTGCCTGAAAATATGCAACCACGTGCAGAATACCCGAAATCAGAAGCAGGATCCCTGCAAATAGACGGATCGTTTTCATCTCAATTGAATTTGAAGTTTGAAATTTATTCTCTTATAGCTACCTGCGTTGAGTTCTCTCTTCATAGAACCATTAGCTTAAAGCTGGCGTATAAACAAACACCCAGAACAATTTAATTCGAAGTTAGATATTTGATTTAAATCAATACCCCCTTCCATCCAATATTTTATTAACCTGAAACGCCCCCTTTGCTTGACAAACCATCCACCCCTTACCCCTACCGGAGAGTGTAAATTTTCTCTATCTTTGAAAAAGCCTGACGACTTAACCCCCGCCAGAAGAGCGTATAGTAACAACCTTGCAACAATGAAATACGAAGATTTTTTAATTACCTCCCTCGGGCACTGCAATGTGGTCTCTCCCCTGAAACAGGGACAGCGGACCACAAGCCCGGTATATAAGTTCGTCGACGATGACGAAAGGGTCATTTATGACGTCACCGCCGACAACTACGACCATTGCAGGATGACCGGCGAGACACCCGTCTCATTTGAGAAAGCAGGACCCAAAGAGAATATCTTCTTCGAACCGGCAAAGACCAAGGTTGGCATCGTCACATGCGGCGGACTCTGCCCCGGACTCAACAATGTCATCCGCAGCCTCGTTAACCAGCTCTGGTACCGGTACGGCATAAAGAGAATCCTTGGCATACGATACGGCTATGAGGGACTTATTTCCGAATACAGCCACGAGGTCATCGAGATGACCGCCCCCATGGTCAGCGAGATCCATCTTTCGGGAGGAACATTCCTCGGATCTTCAAGGGGCGCCCAGGACGTTGGAAAAATGGTCGACACACTCGAGATACTAAACATCAATATCCTCTTCTGTATCGGCGGTGACGGAACCCTTCGCGGAGCTCATGCCATTTACGAAGAGATACGCAAAAGGAACCTGAAGATCTCCGTCGCAGGCATCCCGAAGACAATTGACAATGATATCGACCTGATTCAGAAATCGTTTGGCTTTGAGACTGCATTCTCCATTGCAAATGACATTATAAGGAATGCGCATAACGAAGCCCACGGCGCCTATAACGGAATCGCCCTAATTAAGCTGATGGGGCGCGACTCCGGGTTTATTGCCGCCAACGCCGTGCTGGCAATACAGGAGGTTAATTTTGTCCTTATACCGGAAATCTCATTTGACCTCTACGGTCCCGGCGGATTCCTCGCCGCACTGAAAAAACGTCTCGAGGAGAGACATCATGCCGTTGTCGTGGTTGCCGAGGGAGCAGGCCAGGATCTGTTCGAATCCCTGACCGGGGAGAAGGATGCATCCGGCAATGTCAAGCACCAGGACATTGGCATATTCCTGAAGGAGAAGATAAAGGCTGAGTTTAAAGCCCTGGGATTCCCGTCTTCCCTGAAATATATCGATCCGAGCTATATCATACGCAGCGCACCGGCCAACGCCAACGACAGCAAGTTCTGCAACCTCCTTGCCCAGAATGCTGTGCACGCCGCCATGGCAGGCAAAACGGACTTTGTCATAGGATTCTGGAATAACCAGTTTACCCTTATGCCCATAGCTACTGTGGTGGCCAAACGCAAGAAAATTGACGTCGAAGGCGAACTGTGGTGGAATGTCCTTGAGGCCACCGGTCAGCCTATCAGCATGAAGAACAGCTGATCAGTCGGCTGTCACTGCAAATGCCACGCTGGTGAGCAGTCAGCAAATACCTCGATAGCCTCGGTTCGAGCCGTTGGCTGTTCGCCAAATTGCTGCCACCCGGCTGATCAGTCGGTTAACACCTCCTCAGCGGCCTCGGTGCGGACAGTCGGTCGCTCGCCAATCTGCTGCCTCCACATGGCATAGTACAACCCTTTGGCCTGCACAAGCTCTTCATGCGTTCCCTGCTCAACTATCCTGCCCTTCTCAAGGACATAGATGCGGTCAGCATGCATTATGGTAGAGAGCCGGTGGGCTATCATGAGTATCATCTGCTTCTTGCCGGCGGAGATATCCCTCAAAGTGCCTGATATCTCCTCCTCAACAATGGAGTCGAGTGCCGAGGTGGCCTCGTCAAAGATCAGTATCCTGGGATTGCGCAGGAGGGCTCGTGCTATCGAAAGCCTCTGCTTCTCTCCCCCGGATACCATCCTTCCTCCCTCACCCAGAAGTGTGTCAAGTCCCTTCGGCGAGCTCTCGACAATCGATGTGGCGGAGGCTTTTCTCAATGCCTCCATAATCTCATCGTCAGTGGCCTCCTGCCTCACGAACTGAAGGTTCTCACGAATGGTTCCGGAAAACAACTGCGTCTCCTGAGTAACAAACCCGAGCTGCCGCCTCAGCTGATTGTAACGTATCTCCCGGGCAGGAACATCATCGAAATAGATGCTTCCCTTCGAGGGCGGATATAACCCCACCAGGAGCTTAACCAGTGTTGATTTTCCGCACCCCGATGGTCCGGCAAAGGCAATGGTCTCTCCCACCCTGACATTGAACGAAATATCTTCAAGAGCATCGTGATCTGCATTCACGTACCGGAAACTCACATCCTCAAAGCGAAGACTGGCGATCTCCCCTATCTCCACCGGCTCATCCGGCCTGTACTCGGTTGGTTTCTGCATCAGCTCATTAAATACCTCCAGGGAAGCTTCCGCCTCGCGGTACGAGAGGATGATGGAACCGAGATCCTGCAGCGGAAAAAGGATGCGGTTGGAGATGAACTGCATCGTGATCAGCTCCCCTGTCGTGAGAAGGTGACGGAAGATGAGCCAAAGGAGAATGAAAAGGATGGACTCCTTGAGTATCAGCAACACTGAACTCTGAAGGAAAGTAAGAGTCCTGACCTTCTTTACCTTCTTGATCTCCAGATCGAAGATCTTGCTGGTAAATACCTTCAGCCTCCTTATTTCCGGGAAGGTCAGCCCCATGCTCTTCACAAACTCGATGTTCCTCAGCGACTCTGTGATGGTGCCGCTCATCTTGTTGGTCTCCCTGATGACGGAGCGCTGTATTGTCCTGATCTTCTGGCTGAGCAACCCGGTCAGCCCGCCAAGAAACACCACCCCTATCAGAAAGACAGGTATGAGTGCCCAGTGTTTGGTGACTGCATACCAGATCAGAAAAGCCAGCCCGACCACCGCCGAGAAGAGAGAGGATATGAACGAACTGATGAACCGCTCGTTGTCACGTCTCACCTTCTGCAGAACCGACAGCACATGTCCGCTGCTGGTACTCTCAAACTCCTGGTAAGGCAGCCGAAGCGTATGTTTCAGTCCCTCATCGAAGACGGAGAGACCGAACTTCTGTACAACCAGCCGTGTGACGTATTCAGTGAAGGCTTTTGCCAGCCTGGCGAGCAAGGCAACGCCAACAGCCAGGGCAAGCAACCTGAGGGCGCCCCTGACCAGCTCCTCCTGGCTTCGGCCTTCGGTGTTGACAGCGAAATTGTCAATGATCTTGCCGAAGATAATGGGGTCTATTAACTCCAGCACCTGCGCAATGGCCGCCAGTCCCATCGCAAGGAAGATCAACCCCTTGAAGGGCTTCAGATATTTCCAGATGATTTTCATAATTGAATGTTGACCTGCCCAGGTTAAAAACCAGCCGGGGTAGGCTAAAGATAGTCTGAATCAGGATGAAATCCACGACTTTGAAAACCTGGCCTGAGGAATTCCGATCCGGCAGGGAAATAAGCTTAAATGGATATTCCTCTACTTCAGGGAAAACCAACCGCAGAAGGAATATATTACCAGTAGGGAAAAACCAACCGTAAAAGGTATTTATCTCCGGCAGGGATCTGCCAGCCACAAAAAGAATTCCTGTCCGGCAGCGATCTGCCAGCCACAAAAAGGTAGACCTCTCCGCCCGGGAAAACCAGCCAACATAATTCAGCCAAGCAAATGACTATATTGCTGCACTGAATGTATCACCCTGGTTCAGGTCACCTGTCTGCCATCCCTTGCGAAGCCAGCTTGAACGCTGCGCGGCAGTCCCGTGAGTGAACGCATCGGGAACAACCCGTCCCTGGTATTTCTTCTGCAAGACATCATCACCGATTGATGAAGCTGCATTCAGGGCCTCTTCAATATCGCCTGCCTCTAATGAATTGAACATCTGGCTGGCATGGTGCGCCCAAACCCCTGCAAGGAAGTCGGCCTGCAACTCGAGCCTGACAGTGAGCTGGTTGGCTCTCACCTCGCTCAGCCGCTGGCGCTCTGCCTGCACCTCATCGAGGATCCCCATCAGGTTCTGCACATGGTGGCCTATCTCGTGGGCAATCACATACGCCACGGCAAAATCGCCCTGGGCCCCGTATTTTGTCTGAAGATCGTCACAGAAGCTGAGGTCGATGTATACCTTCTCATCGCCCGGACAGTAGAACGGACCGCTGGCAGCAGTGGCATAGCCGCAGGCCGACTGCACCTGGTCCCTGTACAGCACCAGCGTGGGCTTGCGGTAGGTGGCCCCCGATTCTGCGAAGATCTTGCCCCACACCTCCTCGGTGTCAGCAAGGACCACAGAGACGAACTGTGCCATCTGGTTCTCTTCCTCAGTGGCTTCTATCGGACCTGATGTTTCAGTCCCCCCGCCTCCCTGTTCAATGATGCTCGAAGGATCACCGCCTAAAAGATACACCAGCAATACTATCACAAGTGTTCCTATTCCTCCACCCATAACCTTGCCGCCGGTGCTCATACCCCTGCGATCCTCAACATTGCCGCTGCCGCGACGTCCTTGCCATTTCATCTTATTATGGTTTTATCGTTAATCAAAATTAAGAAACCGAAAGATACTAAATCGAGGCAACTTTTAAAAGTTTAGCCATGAACAATTATATCATCAGCTTGTTTATTGTTTAAAAGAAATTAAACATGAAAACAAAAGCATTTCTATTGGCAGCAGTAATTTTCAGTCTATTAACTATAAACAACAAAACTATGGCACAGGGATATACATTTCCGGAGCTTCCTTACGCTTACAACGCGCTGGAGCCCTATATTGACGCTCAGACGATGGAGATACATTACTCCAAACATCACAGGGCTTATTTCGATAATTTCATGAAGGCAGCAGCAGAGAACAAGATCGATGATCTTTCAATGACAGACATCTTCGCCAAAATGAGCACATTGCCTCCGGTGATACGTAACAACGGAGGAGGATTCTATAACCACAACCTCTTTTGGAATATAATGGGACCGAACGCAGGAGGTCAGCCTGAGGGAGCCCTGCTGGAGGCTATCAACAAGACCTTCGGTTCATTTGACGCGTTCAAGGCCGAATTTGAAACCGCAGCCAAAACACAGTTCGGCAGCGGCTGGGCCTGGCTGGCAGTTGACGCCAACGGCAAGCTTTTCGTCTCGCAGACCCCGAACCAGGACAACCCGCTGATGGACGTTGCCGCAAAACGCGGGAAGCCGATCCTTGCACTTGATGTCTGGGAGCATGCATACTATCTGAAATACCAGAACCGCAGACCTGAATATGTCTCTAACTTCTGGAACGTGGTTAACTGGAGTAAGGTAGCCGAACTCTACACCAAAGCACTTAAGTAGTTTATTACCAAATAACACGGTAAAAATGAGGCGCCTCCCGAAAGTGGCGCCTCATTTTTTTGTTTGATTGGCGGGGGTTACTGCATCAGATGAGGGTCTGCATCAAAGGAGAGTCTCCAACAAAGGAGAGTCTCCATCCGGTCAGTTTTTACAGTCGAAGCAAACCTCATTGTCAAGCTTGCGCCCGGCAAAGAAGTCCTCGATGTTCTTAAGCGTCGTCTCGGCTATGTTCTGGATTGCCTCCCGTGTAAAGAAACCCTGATGCGAAGTGATGATTACATTGTTGAAGGTAAGAAGCCGTGCGAGCACATCATCAGACAGCACCCTGTCAGAAAGATCCTCGAAGAAGAACTGGCTCTCCTCCTCATAAACATCAAGTCCGGCAGAACCAATATGACCGCTCTTCAGTCCCTCGACCAGGTCAGAGGTCTTGATGAGCTTACCTCTTCCAGTGTTGATCAGCATGACACCCTTTTTCATTAAAGCGATAGAGGAAGAGTTGATCATGTATTCCGTCTCTTTTGTCAGAGGACAGTTTAGTGAAATTATGTCTGATTCCCTGTAGATCTCTCCGAGGCCGACATACCTGCTTCCCGTCTCCGCTGCGAACCCCTCATCAGGGAATTTATCATTTAGCAGCACCTCCATTCCAAAGCCCCTGAGGATCTGCGTCAGCACCTTGCCAATCCTGCCGGTCCCTATCACCCCGGCTGTTTTGCCGTTCATGTCAAATCCCATCAGTCCGTTAAGGGCAAAATTTGTGTCGCGGGTCCTGAAATAAGCCCTGTGGACCTTGCGGTTGAGGGTTAGCATCAGGGCCACAGTGTGCTCGGCTATGGCATGCGGAGAGTATGAGGGGACACGCACCACTTTGATGTTATTGAGGGCTGCCTTCAGATCAACGTTATTGAAACCGGCCGAACGGAGTGCTATCAGTTTTACTCCGTATTCCTTTAGCTTATAAATCATCTCCGCGTTTACGGTGTCGTTGACAAAGATCACCACTGCATCATACCCCTGCGCCAGAACGATATTATCGGGGGTTAGGTGGAACTTGAAATACTTGATTGTGTACCCGTATCCCGAGTTAAGCGCGTTGAACGACTCGGTATCATACGGTTTGGCGTCAAAGAATGCAATCTTAAGTTTGTCCATTTGATCATTGTTGTTACTGAAGAACAAAGCCTGAAACAATTTGTTCTCAGGGAGATGCCGTTTAGTAACCGGGGGGGGTACAACGCGCGGCAGGCCAGAGTAACTTCAGAACACGCCGCTTGGTAGCCGGGAGGCAATGAACGGCAGGCCGGAGTGACTGAAGTACATGCCGCTTGGTAGCCGGGAGGCAATGAACGGCAGGCCGGAGTGACTGAAGTACATTCCGCTTGGAATCCTGGGATTAACAATGAACAGCATACCGGAGTTACAGAAAGACCAGCCGACACAACCAACCTGCGAAAAATAAACGCTCAAACCTTGAACAGCGGCACTCCCTTCAGCGCCTTTTCCTTAATGGCCGTTACCTCTGCCTGCTCCAGCGGCTTCAGTTTGCCTGAGAGGCTGAGTGCCTGCCTGAAGAGATTCTCATCTCCCGGAGGGATTGCAGCGGTAACGGGATGCGACAGGGTAAAACGCAATCCCATCGTGATCTCTTCCGGTGAAGCAAGCGGCTCGTACCAGCACTTGGGATACTTGGTGCGGTCAGCTCCCTCCTGCCACGGTCCTTTCGCCATTGCCTTCAGTGCCAGAATACCCATATTCTTCTCCTTCGCCCTCTCCATTACCTGAGGCCCGAAATTTCCGGCATGCCATGTCGCATAATTGAACGGGAACAGAATGGTGTCAAAATCGAACCTATCCATCAGCGCCATCGCAGCCTCGACGGAATGAGCAGAGAAGCCGATGAATCTGATCTTTCCCTCCTTCCTTGCCTCCAGGAACGTCTCCATCGCACCGCCCGGACCGAGCAGGGTATCGACATCCTCCAGGGTGGTGACAGCATGATGCTGATACAGGTCGAAGTGATCAGTGCGCATGTTCTTCAGCGATTGCTCCAGCTCCCCGCGGGCTCCCTCTTTTGTCCTCATCGTGGTCTTGCATGCAAGAAAGACATCCTTCCTGTAGGGTTCCAGGGCAGGACCGAGTTTAACTTCGGCATCGCCGTATGAGGGGGCGACATCGAAATAATTTACGCCCGCATCAATGGCCATTTTGACAGCCTCCGAAGCTTCATCAGGGGTTGCATTCATAACGACTATACCGCCGAATCCGATCACGGAAAGCATCTCGCCTGTCCTGCCAAGGGATCTTTTCTCAAGCTTTCCCCTGCCTCTTTTCCTTGTCATTCCCGACAGGTCGGCAGGAAAAAGAGTGATGGCAGGTACCGCAGCTGCAGCTGATACGATAAACTTTCTTCTTTTCATAAGTGTATCATTTATTTGTTCATGGCCTGATGGAACCCGCATGTTTGAAAACGTTGGCGATGAATGTTGGAAGAGTAATACATGTGGGATTCATATCACTTCTTTTTAAGAGGATCTTCAGCCCTGAGATAGAACTCATTATGCAGCTCCTCAACCGTATTGCTGCTCTTGAGGTATCTGATCAGCTCAGCAAGCTGGAGTGCATCCCTGGAGACAAGAAGTTCTCCGAGATCCTTGTTCGCCTGAAGAACGTCGCCGGCAAAATGGTTCGGATACCGGGCGTACCAATGTATCCCGGCAAATGCGTGAGGCATAAGGTCAAGCCTTCCCTGATTCAGTCCCGACTCCATTCCCATGGACTCAGTATCAACCAGGTCCGGACGGATGAAGTACATCATCGAGGTCTCTTCCTCACCCGCATGGCCGTCAAGCTTTGCTTTCTTCAGGCTGCTGATCTGCCGGTCCATCGCCTCGTCTGGTCCTCCCTGGAAAAGCACAACGATATAATCCTTCCTGGTTGCGAGCTGCGACTGGCAGAAATAGTTAAGGAAATAGGTGCTTCCGCCATGACCGTTGAAGAGGATGATCTTCTTCAGACCGTTCCTGGAGAGCTCCTGGCAGGTCTCATCCAGCATCTTCCACATCAGGTCATTGCTGTATGCAATTGTCCCGGGCTGGTGCTTTGCCTCAAATATCTGCCCCACATAGTATGGCGGGAAGACAACGGCGTACTCCTTCTGTGCGGCCATTACAACTGATGCTCTCGCCTCGTACAGGTCGGTTCCAAGCGGAAGATGCGTGGCATGTTTCTCTATGATGCCTATCGGGATGACGCAGACACCTCCCGAAAGCTCAACAGCCTTGACAAACTGCGGCGAGGTCAGCTCCTCCATCTGGCAGGGGATGCCTGCCAGATCCTCAGGTTGCTCGACAGGCATCCCGGCGCTGACCGCGGACTGCTGAACCTGAACACCGGCCGTCCTCTTCTGCTGTTGTCCGGCAAGCGCCACCGCAAACAGCATCATTGTAACAAGTGCAATATTTTTCTTCATCGTTTTACGGTTTTAAGATCAACTAAAATTAACCCTTCCGCGGGACTATTCAAAAAAAAAGGAAGCGGTGCTTCCTTAAAACTGGTCGGTCTGCTTGGACTCGATTTCTGACGCCTGCAGTCACACCCTAACTCCTGTCATGAAATGCAGGCTCCAAGGGCACTGGACCCTCCCGATCCGCCAGCTGGCGGACAGGATGCTCTGCCATCTGCTCACAAAAAAAGAAGGCTTGTGGCCTCCTTCTTTCCTGGTCGGTCTGCAGGGACTCGAACCCTGGACCCGCTGATTAAGAGTCAGCTGCTCTACCATCTGAGCTACAGACCGGAAAAATAATTGCGCGAAATTACTCTTTTTTATCTTATAACAGGAGCCTACTCATCGTCCCGGAGTAATTCAACGCGCCGGAGGCATCACTGAGTCAGAACAATCATCCCCTCACGGGGGATAGCCCTGTAAACAATCTTCGCCTCAGCCTTGGGTATCCATATCTTGATGTATGGAGCATACGGAGGGGTCCGGAACCTGAAAATCTCCTTCATGGTTGCCTTTGCATTCCTTGACCTGTCGCGAAGATCGAAGAAAAACTTCGACCTCCTGTCGGCCCCAACCGTATCCTCCTGTTGCTCAAAATAAAAGCGGATGTTACGGTCAGTGTCGAGCGTGAAAAATACAGCTTCGAAATCAGTGGTGTCTGGCTTCGCATCGATCTTTGCCTCCGAGGTATCTTTTGGTGCTATTTTAATCTGAACGGGATCCTTCATGAAGGTAGCCTGCATGCCGGTAATAGCCAGCGGTGAGGAGAGCATACTGTAGACAGCCTCCTGGTTCGCCCTCTGGAAGAAGGGTGAGACATCATACTCGTCAATCCTGACCGACCTGACCGGCACACCCTTTATCAGGAGCTGCAGAACGCTGTCGCGGATATTGATCAGCAGTCCGATAGAATCTGAATCTGCCATCTTTACCTGTGAGCTCAGTAACGCCTTTTCCCTTAACATCTCGATGTAACCCGGTATGGCGCATAGGTTGATGGTGTCTCCCTCCTTCTGCTCAAGAGAGGCGAAGTAGGCATCGTCAAATGTCTTTACAGAGTGATTTACGGCTGAGACCGACTTTGCCAGGTAGAAGATGACTAAGATACCCAGTGCTGCTCCCCCGATAATGTACCATTTATGTTTTTCCCAGTTCATATCAGATGCCGTATCAGTAAATATAGACTTTTGAACCAACGCTGAGCGCATTGAACACCGCTTCGAGATCTTCGTCGTTGAGCCTGATGCATCCGTGCGTAACAGGCATCCCGAGCAATCTCTTGTATAAGGTTCCGTGTATCAGGTAGCCGTCGCCGAGGCTCATGGCATAATCGCCGAGAACACCGTACTCATACCTCGATGCGTCGGTTGGACCGGGAACGGGAAGTCCCTCTTCCACAAATGCCCAGTCGGGCTTGCGCCAGACGGGATGAGTGATTTTTCCCTGGATGGTGAACCTGCCGCGCGGGGTTTTAAATATCCACTCCTTCTCTCCGTCTTCTGTCTTGAGGAGAGTGTAGCTTCCCGATGAACAGAATCCTTCGCGTACCAGCTTGCGGTTGCGGTAGAGCGAGAACCTGTTGTCAACGGTATTGAAGACAATATAGGTCTGTGTGGGTATGAATGAGGCGAGCTTGCGCTCAAGCCTGGTTATCTCATTCTCCGTTGCCCGGATCTGCCTTTGGATGGCTCTGTTTTTCAGCAGGGTGGAATCGACTTTGCACTCCGCCCTGCTAGTGCCCCATGAGTGCTGGAGGGCAGGTGCAATGTAAAGGGGAACGGAGGCCACGAATAGTAAAGCAACGACTATCGCAATGCCTATCAGGACTCCCCTGACCCGGCGGTTTGTCCTAATGAAAAGAGCAGCTTTCTGCCAGGTGCTTTTCGCTGCAGATCCGCTTTCCGGTGTTAAATTTTCGCTCTGTTCCGACATATTCACTTCGATCTGGATGAGAAAAACTCGTCAAGAGTAAGGGTTGAACCGATGATTGTTACCGGTGTTCCCCTGGAGGCATATTTGAACAGGAGGTCCATGTCTTCATTCTTCAGGGCGACGCAACCCTGAGTCCAGTTGGCGCCCTTGCCGCCGTCGCCATGGATCTCAATCATGTCGCCAATGCGGGCATCGGCAGGGAGCTTCCCGTTCCTGATCCTCTCATTGAACTCCTGTATGTCAATCTTGTTGGGATAATTGATCATCAGTGCCTTATGATATTTCGTGGAGCCGCCGGAGAGCTTTTTAGTCACTTCGTATTTCCCTTCGGGAGTGGCCATATCGCCTCTGCTCATCTTGTCACCCAACCAGTTGCTTCCGAACTCCACCTCAAAGGTATATTTCTTTTTACCATTATGGTACAGGTGACATGCTGCAGGTATTTTTTCGACCACGATTGCATACGATCCTGACTTCCGGCTTTCGTTTATTGTGCTTGTGGCCCACTCCTGCCAGTCGGAATAATGTCTGAAGTATTCCTCCAGATTCTTTCGGGCAAGGTTATATGTTCCTGATATATATTCGTTTGCCTCGGTAAGTTTGAGGTTTCCGTTGACATAGTTCTCCTTTTCCAGATCCACCTCGGCCTCCCTGAGCAGCAGTTTGCCCCTTGCATGTTTCTTTTTGACATCCTTGGGAAGGGGCATTGAGAGGAAGATCTTTTCAAAAGAAGCCATCTCCTCTTTCATCCGTCTGATCTCGCTCTCGAGGTTCGCCTTGAGGCTGGTTGAACGGATAATAGTGTTCCGGGTGGCTTCGTTGGCCTTTTTCTGGGCTATCGCAGCAAATGCCGCAACCCTTTCATAATCGCGGAAGAGGATGTAGCGTTCATTCTCGGCCCGCCAGGCGGTCATGGCCGAATCGTAGTTGTTCTGTGCTTCCCTGAATAGTTTCGGTGAATAGACCTCCGACTGATGATCCCGTGCCTTTGCAATGGCTGCTCTGGCCATCTCCACCTCCTGCTGGGGCGGCTCCGGTACCAGGGCTCTGAAAAGCAGCACCAGGAGGAAGATTATGATGCCGGCGACGGCGACGTAGATTATTAAACTGACCAGGGAGCCCCTCTTCATATTTCTGGTTTAAAAAAATCCCCGGGACCAGGCCCGGGGATCCAAATTAATTCCTGGTGGTATTAATTAGATTTTAATACCGGCTTTAGCCATTGCTTCCTTCAGCTCGGCGATGATGCCATTGAGACCTTCGGTAGCAGCTTTCAGTTTGTCAACGACCTGTACATAGTTGGTGCCGCCGTCAAAGAGAGCCTGAGTGTCAGTCAGTGATGTTTCGATGACTGTCAGTTCATTCTTGATCTCTTCTACAACTGCCTTGCCTTCTTTGCCTTTAGGGGCTTTCAGGATGAGAGCGTTGGCCTCATCGAGAAGGGTTTTGGCACCTGCCATCATTGTTTCGGCTTCGGCTTTCACTTCAGCTTTCTTTGTCTCAACCTGACCTGCAAGTTCACCAGCTTTGAGGGTGATAGCTTCAGCGTTAAGTTTGATAGCTTTGAAATCCTTTGCTGACTTTGACTTCTGTGTCTCGATGTTCTGCAGCATGACTGTCAGAGAATCGTTCAGAGCAGCGAATTCTGCGGGGAAGTAAACGTCAGTCTGTACTGTCTTGGCTGACTCGAGGGCTGCTGAAGCAGCGTCGAGAGCTTCCTGAGGAACTTTAGCGCAGCTGGTCATAAGAGCCACTGCAGCAACTGTAGCAACAACTAAAAAAAATCTGTTTTTCATTTCTGTTAAAATTTGGTTCTGTTATTCTGTTAAAAACGCTTACGATGTGTGGTCGTAAAATCGCTGCAAAGGTAATATTTTTTCTGTTGTAAAAATTCTTTCTCAAGATATTTTTCAACAATCTTCCGGCGGCGGTTGAAAAAATCATTCTTGCCTGAGGGTTTTGCAAAGCCCCTTGCCGGGGTCTCCCTGTTTTCGAAGGGCCTGGCTTTACTGTCTGCACTATGTCAATGCCCCGGCTGAATTTAGTTTACCCACTGTTGCCAGAAGGCAGATTAAATCCGACAGTTCTCCGATAACTCGCCTTTTGAGACTACCTCAGACCACCTGAAGCCAGGAGACCGATTATTACAACCAGGTATATTGCCAGCAGCACGAGAGAAATTATGGCCAGAACATACATTATGAAGAAGGCCCGGGTCTGTTTTTCTATAGCTGCTTCCAGGTCTCTTGCGGAGCTGGATGAGTTATAACCGTTAAAAGCTTCAGCCGACTCCCTGAGTCTTTTGCCCATTATATAGTATGGTACTCCTATGATAGCCCCTATTATTGTGATGCAATAGATTACACCCCCGATCATTGCGAGCAGCCCGATAAAGCTCATATACTTTGTCAGGTTGGGCAGGTTGGTTGACATTGAAGCCTGGGTTTGACTTTGTTCGATGGTTGTTTCTTCGTTTGACATGACTTTTCCTCCTTAAGTTTAGATTGGTGTGGATTAAAATTACGAATTGTTTGATTCATATTATAATGTTGAGGAAAATAAATATTGGGTTATACTGTCAGGCATACTTTTTTGAAAGGAGGTGCGATGTAATCAGCGGATGTCTTTAAAATAAACAACCCCGCCGATGGCGGGGCTATTCATGTGTTGCGGAGAGAGGGGGATTAGCTTCGCAGATCCCTTTTGGGGGAACCAGTAAAACATGACTGACCTTACAGGTCCTTATTATTTTACCTCAGTCTCTTCAGAAAATGAATTTTCTTTAGTCCCTCGGTAAAATAAATAACCCCGCCGATGGCGGGGTCAGTCATGTGTTGCGGAGAGAGGGGGATTCGAACCCCCGGTACGGTTACCCGTACGGCAGTTTAGCAAACTGCTGGTTTAAGCCTCTCACCCATCGCTCCAAAAAACGTTTTCATTTCGCTGACTTTATATGAGGCATCGCTCCCTCATAGTTTTCAGCAGCGGGGCAAAAGTATAAAATCATTGCCTACTTTACAATAATAATCTCCATATTTAAATCCTCACCCTTACCTTATATTTATAGTACAAAGGATTTGTCTGAGGCTAGAATGCCTTAAGTTAAGATTTCTTTTTCTCGAGGAGGACGACGTTCTCCACGTGGAAGGTATGCGGGAACATGTCGACGGGACGCACACGCGTCACATCATAGCCCGATGAGAGGATGTCAATGTCGCGCGCCTGCGTAGCGGGATTACAGCTTACATAAACAATCTTCTGCGCACCCGAATTCAGCATCGCGAGGGTCACATCACCATGCATCCCCGCTCTCGGCGGATCGGTGATGATCACATCCGGCCTGCCCCGCTCACTGAACAGCTTCTCATTGAAGATATCCTTGATGTCGCCGGCAAAAAATGCCGCATTTTCAATGTTGTTCTCCGAAGCATTCATCCGGGCATCCGCCACAGCCTCTTCGATATATTCGATGCCAGTGACCCTCGCAGCTCCTGAAGAAAGGTAGCAGGCAATCGTCCCGGTGCCGGTATAAAGATCATATACATTCTCGTCGCCCTTCAGCTGCGCAAACTCCCTGACCACGCCGTAAAGCCTGGCCGCCTGACCGCTGTTGGTCTGGTAAAACGACTTCGGGCCAATCCTGAACCTGAGTCCCTCCATCTCCTCGGTGATAAACCTGCTGCCGCGAAAATGAACCGGTGTCAGGTCAGCGATGCTGTCGTTCTTCTTGGTGTTAATGATATAATAGAGCGATGTTATCTCCGGGAACCTCTCCGCCAGATGGATCAGCAGCTTTTCACGATCTTCGGCGTGGCTGTCGGTTGTCACAAGCACCACCATCACCTCCCCGCCCGAGGCTATCCTGACGAACATGGTCCTGAGGAATCCATGATGCTCGCGGAAGTCGTAGAAAGGGAGTCTCCTCTCCAAAGCATACCGTCTTATCTCATTCCTGATTGAGTCAGATGGTTCGGTCATCAGGAGGCACTCATTGATATCGAGCACCTTGTCATATATACCGGGGATATGGAATCCAAGTGCGGGGCTGTGCGATGGTGGAGCCAGCGGTGACTCATCCGACTCTCCGACGGTTCCTGTCGCGCGGGATTCTTTGTCAGCAATCCAGGACGAAAGCTCCTCACCGGTCATCCACCGTCTCTCCGAGAAGGTGAACTCGAGCTTGTTGCGGTAGCCGTAGATCTTCTCCGACCCCAGGATAGGGTCAATGGCCGGTATAGGGGTATGGCCTATGCGGGTCAGGTTGTCACGTACCTGCTGCGCCTTGTAAAAGAGCTGTTTGTCATAAGGGAGGTGCTGCCAGCGGCATCCTCCGCACACCCCGAAATGTGAGCACGGGGGAGTTATCCTTTGCGGCGAGGGTGTGGTCACCGCGAGGGCCACTCCCTCCATGTAACGTTTTTTCTTCTTCGTGACCCTTACGTCAATCACATCGCCCGGGATCATCCCCGGCACAAACAACACCATGTCATCAACCCTTGCGATGGCATTCCCTTCCGACCCGATATCCGTGATTGTGACGCCCCTGAGCGTGGGCAATTGCTTTTTCCTTCCCACCCTCTTCTATCTGTATGCCTTGAAAAACTCGAGTCCTGCCAGAACTGCCGGAATAGCTCCGGTGCCATGGTCGAGGCCATCCATAGGCACGTATACGCATGTCACCGGGCTCGATCCTGCCAGGGTCATGGCGTCATGCATCCTTTGCGAGAGTGCAGGTATTACATGAGTGTCAGCGGTTCCGTGGAGGAACAGGATGGGTACATTGCTGTCCCAGCCTGCAACGCTGTTGGCTGTCAGTGCGCCGCGCACACCCTGGTACAGAGGGGCAGTAGCATATCCGGTAATGTAACCCGGTTTGAAAAGCGTATTGATGTTGACGTTCAGCTCGGCGTTTATCTGTTCCGACGAATGCAGCCCGTCATACAGACCTGGTATTCGTCCTGCATAAGGATCATTGAAAAGATCGGTCAGGGGATTGGCATACAGGTCATATTCACTGTATGCGTTGGCTATATATGCGAGGTAAACCGGCATGGGGTACTGAGTCTGACCGAGGACATACTCATTGAAGTAGCTAAGGTCATAGGGTCCCGCTCCGCCACTGGCCGCCCTGACAGTAAAATCTGAACTGTAATTTTTCTCAAGGGCTTCCAGGAGTGCAAGCGTGGCCCAGCCGCCCTGCGAGTAACCCATGAGGTAACACTCCTCGGTGATGGTTATATCCTTTGCCACATCCTTATCGAACTCAGCCGTAGCATAGAGCATGTCAACAATGGTCCGGGCAGTCGATTCCTTATGGAGGTACGGGTGGTCCATCTGTTTCGATGCCCCGAACCCGAGATAATCAGGAATGATGACAACATAACCGGTACCGGCGATATACTCAATCATCTGGTAGAGGAGGCCCTGCGGATCAGCCGTGGGCGCTGCGGAGTGAAGGGTGTTGGTGCCGTTCTGAAAGGAGAGCACGGGGTATGTTCCGGGAACCGATGGGATGGCGACAAGTCCTGATGCCGTCACATCTGTCCCCATGAATTCAGTGTTGTAGGTGATACTGTATACATTCACCCCGCTTACGACGTCGGCTGCGATCTCTGCAACCGCCGGGTATTGCGTTGCGGCAATATTCAGAACGGTGATTATGTTTTCCTTCGTCCTCATCATCAGCAGCTCGCTGGTGAGGAGGTAATCGTTATCCTCGAAGGGATCGGGATCCGGATCCTTCGTACACGACTGCATCAGCAGCAGCGGCGCCAGGAGGAAGAACAATGCCAGCAGTTTCAGACTCGTTTTCATGACTTTCAATTTACGCTACAAACTTAACGTAAATATTCCGGCCGGAGTATGATCGGGGGAACAACAATACTATAACGCCCCGATACGCCTACGGCTATCGGGGCAAGTTCTACGACGTAGGGTTGTGTGGTGTTCGTCTCTACAATACTTCAACGCCTACGGCGTAAGACTGGGTGGTGCGGTTGGCACCTACAATACTGTAACGTCTACGACGTAGGGTTGTGTGGTGTTCGTCTTACATGCTACAATACTCGTCAATCGTCCTACGGCGTATGGGTTGATTGACCGTAGGTCATATAGTATTGTAGCCTGGCATGCGATAACAAAACCATTGCCTGTAGGGCATAAAGTATTGCTGGAGCCATTAGCGGCGGCGGTAAAGATTGATTTTGATTATCTTTGCGAATTCAAAAAAACAGCCCGATGGTCTCCGTCAACAACGTATCTCTTCTTTTTGGCAGCTTCGCCCTCCTTGATGAGGTCTCATTCCTCATCACCCGACAGGAGCGCATCGGCCTTACAGGAAGGAACGGAGCGGGGAAATCGACCCTGATGAAGATCATCGCCGGTCTGCAGGATCCCACATCGGGATCGGTGGAGCGGCCCCGCGAGCTCACCATCGGCTACCTCGAGCAGCAGATGAAGGTATCTGACACCACCTCGGTGCTGGAAGAGGCTCTTACCTCATTCACCGAGCTGAGGGCGCTGGAGCAGGAGATCGCCGACACCACCCGCGAGGTGGCGGAACGGACTGACTTTGAGACCGAAAGCTACCACCAGCTCCTCGACAGGCTTCATGCCGCCGGCGAGCGGCACCAGATGCTCGGGGGAGGCGACTATGTGGCACTGACAGGGCAGACGCTCACAGGCCTCGGCTTCAGCCCGAAGGAATTCAATCGCCCTACAAAGGAACTCAGCGGCGGATGGCGCATGCGGGTGGAGCTGGCAAAGATACTCCTCCGAAAACCTGACCTCATCCTCCTCGATGAGCCCACCAACCACCTCGACATAGAGTCGATACTGTGGCTCGAGACCTTCCTTGAGACATACCCGGGAGCGGTTGTACTCGTCTCGCACGACCGCACCTTCCTTGATAATGTCACCAAGCGCACCATAGAGATAAGCCTCGGCAAGATCTACGACTACAGGGTGCCCTACACCAGGTACACCGTGCTGAGGAAAGAACGGCGTGAGCAGCAGGTGGCGGCATACCGCAACCAGCAGAAGATGATTGACGACACCGAGAAATTCATCGAGCGGTTCAGATACAAGCCCACCAAGTCGGTGCAGGTGCAGAGCAAGATCAAACAGCTGAAGAAGCTTGACCGCATTGAGATCGAAGACGAGGATCTGTCGGCACTGAACATACGCTTCTCCCCCGCCCCGCGCTCCGGCACTGTCGTGGTGGAGGCCGATGAGGCCTCGAAGCGGTATGGCAGCCACCTTGTGCTCGACAAGATTTCGATGAAGATCGAGAGGGGCGAGAAGGTGGCTTTCGTCGGGCGCAACGGCGAGGGGAAAACCACCCTTGCGCGAATGATCCTCGGTCAGATAGACCACGAGGGGATCATGAAAAGGGGACACAACGTCTCAACTGGTTACTTCGCCCAGAACCAGGATGAGCTGCTCAATGATGAGCTGACGGTGTTCGAGACAGTAGACAGGATTGCGCGGGGCGACATCCGCACGCGACTGCGTGACATCCTCGGGGCATTCCTGTTCCACGGTGATGACATCGACAAGAAGGTGAAGGTGCTCTCCGGCGGAGAACGCTCGCGACTGGCAATAGTCCAGCTGCTGCTGGAGCCCTATAACCTGCTCCTCCTCGACGAGCCGACCAACCACCTTGACATACGTTCAAAGGAGATTTTGAAAAAAGCCCTGACAAAATTTGATGGCACATTAATTGTGGTTTCGCATGACAGGGATTTCCTCGACGGGCTGGTGAACAAGGTGTTTGAGTTCCGCAACAGGAAGATCAAAACCCACCTTGGAGGCGTTGCAGAGTTCCTGAGGTCAAGGAAGATAGAATCGCTCAGGGAACTGGAGAAAAAGAGTCCCCCTGCCGGGAATAAGATGGCTTTATCCGGAGCCTCGGCTGGGAAGGGAAAGAGGTTCCCTTCTGGAACAGGAGCAGGGACAGACACCGTTACATCTAACGGACCAGGGAAGAGTGCAGGAGTCTCCGGAAGCGTGAAAAATGCAGGAAAACCTGCCGGAACAAATAATAATCCAGCAAGAACTTCCGGCAAAGGGAAGAGTGCCCCTTCAGCATATCCGGGGAAGAACCTGAACGGAGGCGCTGACACCCTCTCCGGAATAGTACCCGCTGCCGCCGGGGAGAACAGCACCCCGCCGCAGAACAGCAAGATGCAGTACCTGGAGAAGAAGGAGAATGAGCGCGTCTACCGCAGACTCAAAAAACAGGCTGAGGAGAGCGAGGCGGAGATAACAAAGCTGGAGGGGGAGATAGCCGCAATGAACGCCAGGCTGGCATCTGGCGACGCGCAAGTGGTGAATGACCCGGCGTTCTACGCGACCTATGAGGAGAAGAAGCAGAACCTCGAGGCTCTCATGCAGCAATGGGAGAAGGCTCACAGTGAACTCGAGGGTTTCATGGCAGAATATATGAACAATGAAGATAATACATGAAGAATCCCACAGTGAGCCCGTGGGTTTCATGTCAGAATTTATGAACAGCGATGATAATATTTGAAAGAAAATACTCCGTCAACGTCTTCAATACCGATCTCACCGGCAGGCTTAGTCCCGGTGCGGTTTTCAACTTCTTCGAGGACATTGCCGGCAGGCACGCTGTTGAGCTTGGATGGGGGCGCGATGACCTGATGACCAACGGTCTTTTCTGGGCGCTGTCGAGGATGGTGGTGAAGGTTGAACGTCTTCCCATGGCATGGGATGATGTCACGCTTCGCACCTGGCCGAGAGGGACCGAGACTATCTTCGCCCTGCGCGACCTTGAGATGTATGACGCTGAAGGGAAGCGCCTGGCAGCGGCCTCCTCCTCATGGGTCATAGTCGATTATCACACCCGCAAGGCACAGCGGCCCGACAAGACGCTGTCAAACATGAACAACCGGTTTCCGGAACAGAGAGCCCTTGACACCAATGCCCGGAAGGTCCCGCCTCTGCCGGCAGGTGAGCATGAGATGACCAGGCTTAAGGTCAAGCTTGACGACATCGATGTCAACAGGCATGTGAACAATGCCCGATACGTACACTGGGCAGTCAATTGCTATGACCCTGAATTCATCATCAGTCACACCCCTGACACCATCGAGGTGAACTACATCGCGGAGGGCCACCAGAACGAGATGATAAATATCTTTACCGGTCGCGGCGATGAAACAGGATCATCATTCATCCACTCGGTGACCAGGGAGAGCGACGGGTCGGAGCTTTGCCGGCTGAGGATGAGCTGGAAAGAGAACAGGCTTTGAAATCTTTATTAACTTTATGGCATGGTAAGGCGTATAAAAGATAAGGCAGCGGCATTCACCCCGATAGTGATGATGGCTGCGCTCGCATGGTCCTGCACAGTGACACAGCCCGTCACTGACACCAAGGACATGTCATATATCTACAATCCGGCAAGAAATGTCTACACGCCTTTTATCACCGTCTTTGACGAGGGTGCTGAGACGTCGGTGCTTTCAATCAGCATCCGCCGGGCCGAACTTTACTTCAGCGAAGCCAATCCTGAAGGAGTGCCAATGGCCTCGATGCTCGTCTCGGTGCGGTTGTTTGACAACACCCTGGGAGGCAGCCTTGCTGATACGGCGGTATTCAAGTATGACATCTCCCGCGATCAGGTGGGAGGCGAATATGTCTTCCGGGTACCGCTGAAAACAAATGAGGGCAACGCATATACTGCAGAGATAAAGATTATAGACCTGGTAAGGCAGCGTACCCTGCAGACCTTCATTGATTTTGAGCGGACCGGGAAATACAGCAAGCATAACTTCAAGATCCGTGACCATTTCAGCGGTAACGAGCTTTACACCCGTGTGGTAAGGAGGGAACAGTATATCAACGTCCTCAGCCCGTCACTTCAGCCTGACACATTGTGGCTGTTCTACTACAAGCCGGTTAAGACTATCCCTCCCGCCCCGTCGACCATACTGCCGGAGGTTACTCTTGCACCGGAGCCTGAAATAATAGCTCCTATTGCATATTCCGACACGCTCCCGATAATGTTCCCGGGAGAAGGGATCTACCTGCTCTCGGTTGACAGTCTCATCCGCGAGGGACTGGTACTCTGCAATTTCGGTCCTGACCACCCCTCGATGAGCAGTCCCGAGACAATGATACCGCCACTGGCCTACCTTGCCACGCCGCTGGAGATGGATGCCATGCTGACAGCGGAGAAGCCCAAGCTGGCACTCGATCAGTTCTGGCTTGAGCGCACGGGAAGCATCGAGAGGTCGAAGGAGCTTATAAGGATCTATTATAACCGTACGCTGTTCTCAAATTACTATTTCAGTTCATACAAGGCCGGATGGCTGACCGACAGGGGAATGGTATACATCATTTACGGACCGCCTGACAAGGTCTACAAAAATGCCGAGGGTGAGAGCTGGGGTTACAGGCAACCGCCGGTGAAGAGCAAGTGGGGATCACGTTACACCTATCCGGAAGAGTATCTGTGGTTCAACTTCAGGAAGCAGAAAAACATTTTCTCAGACAACGATTTTGTACTTAACAGAGCCTCCACACCGGTAAGCTATTGGGACATTGCCGTGGCGCGGTGGCGTGAAGGCCAGGTCTTCCGCCTGGATAATCCCGACGACTTAAAATGATGCACAGCGAAAAAGAATTCATCTTCGGCATGCACCCCGTCATGGAGGCGATAAAGGGTGGCAGGCAGATTGACCGTCTCCTGGTACGCCAGGGACTGCGTGGCGACCTCTACCACGAGCTCATGAAAATGGTTGCCGAGCTTGGCGTGCCATGGCAGGTGGTGCCCATAGAGAAGCTTGACTATATCACCCGCAAGAACCACCAGGGAGTCATAGCATGGCTCTCGGCGATAGAGTTCCAGGATATTGAGAATATCCTGCCCCGTATCTTTGAGGAGGGGAAGGAACCGCTGGTGATGATGCTTGACAGCATCAGCGATGTGCGCAACTTCGGTGCCATTGTGCGCTCCGCGTTGTGCTTCGGCGCCCATGCCGTCATCATTCCGGAAAAGAATTCGGCGAGGATATCGCCTGACGCTGTGAAAGCGTCGGCAGGTGCGCTCAGCACCTTCCCCGTATGCAGGGTGAAGAGCCTGGCAAGGTGCCTGACATACCTGAAGGAGTCGGGACTGAAGGCAGTTGCGGCCACGGAAAAATCCAGGGAAGGGCTCAGTGAGGCCGACCTCAGGGGTCCGGCGGTCATCATCCTCGGTTCTGAGGAGAAGGGCATCAGCCGCGAGCTGCTGGCGATGTCGGATGCACAGGTATCGATCCCGATAACAGGCACCATAGGGTCACTCAATGTCTCGGTCTCGGCAGGGATAATCCTTTATGAGGTTGGGAGGCAGAGGGGATAGAAGAGGAATTTGCGATTTGCGATTTGCGATTTGCGATTGGGGTAAGTGGAAATTTGCGATTTGCGATTTGCGATTGGGGTAAGTGGAAATTTGCGATTTGCGATTTGCGATTAGGGTAAGTGGAAATTTGCAATTGTCGATTTGCGATTTAATCGACAATCGAAAATCTGAAATCGCAAATTCTTCAGACTTTACGGACTTTCGACTTTTGTCCTTATCCAATAAGTCCCCGGATCCGGTCATCGAGCTGCCGCTGGTCAGCGGTGAATGATGCCAGGCCGGCAAGGGTAAGCATGGTGTCAAGAGCCAGTTCACCTTTAATGATCCTCTCCTTCCATGATGCAAGCACCGGAATCTTCCCCTCAGCGGTTATACGTTCATTATCCTCCCTGCTCATCAACGGGAACATTTCTCCCAATCCGGCCTCATGAACCCTCTTCACCAACTCCTCGCCCGTTGCGGGAACTTTGGAGTTGAGCGACCTGCCAAGATCGATCACGCTCTTTGGCACCTCCCAGAATTTTTCTATACCAAGTCCTGCAGCATCATCATTCAATGGCACATCATAGTGTGTACCCAGCTTACTTGCAAACAGTCCGGGCAGCGATTTTCTGCCTGCCGCAGCCACCTTGGGAGGTATGGTGTACACATCAGTCCCTGCCAGCAGATCAAGCTGAGTGTAGTTTCTCAGGCTGGCGGCTATCTGCCTTGTCTTCCATTTGTTCTCAGCCGAGAGACGTGTGACCCATGCCTGCGATGAGAGCAAGGCATTCTCACCGGCACCGCTGCCGTCGCCAATCTTGTTGTCAGCGATGAACGCCCCTATCCTTCCAAGGAAGACATTCAGGTAGTCAGGCTTTGCAACCAGTGTCACCAGGGCATTCTGCCTGGCGCTGAACTCAAGGGTGAAGTTTATCCTGACTCCTGCTTCACGAAGTCGCCGCGCACCTATCAGGCCCTGCGGAGTATAGGGCACCTTGACGATAAACTGTCCGGGGCACAATTCCCAGTAGCGCATGCCGTATGCAACAATGGCATCAATATCATAAGCAGTGTCTGTGTGGAGCTCCACACTGACCAGGCCCCCGAACTTCCTGGCGAGGCGGAGTCCGTGACGGGCATTTATGATGAAAGCAATCTCCTTCACCTGCTCATTGGCCGGAAGATGACGCACAAGCTTCAGCGCCTTGGGGATGAAGTCATCGTAGATACCTTTCTGAATCTCGTTGTTCAGCAGCGTGTTATTGGTGGTCAATGCGGTCATCTCGGCGGTCCAGTTCGCCTCCGCTTCGGCCATGTCTCCGGTATCGAGCCAGAGCTCAGTGCCGGTTGAACGCAGCGACTGCCAGAACGGATCATGCTTTCCTGTCACAGGTGACTCATCTATATCTGACTCGATGAACGCCTTAAGTTCTTTGTTATACGTTAAGTTCATATGTGATCTGTTTAATTTATTACTTTTCTGAGCGTATCAAGGTCGCTTCCGGACGGAGTCTGATAAACCTGCAGCCCGAACTGGCTCACAACAGCGTAAGCGTAATCGAGTACCTCTGACTGCACACTCTCAAAAGGCACCCATGAATTGATCTTGCTGAAACAATAGAGTTCCACCGGCATGCCCGATTCGGTTGGGGGCATATCGCGCACCATTACCGGCATTTTCGCATCGATATTTTTGTGATTCATTAGGTACTCAACCATATATGCCCTGAAGGCACCAAGGTTCGTGAGCGAGGTCATTTCTCCTTTCATCAGAGTCGCTAGCTCTTCACTATTCTGTTCAATCCATTTTCCCATCAGGGGCCTACGGCGAAGCCTGTCAAGCAACTCAGGGGTCATGAATGCTATCGACCTGACATCAATCCGGATCTCACGCTTGATCCTTCGCACTCCCGAGTCTTCCATTCCCTTCCAGTTCTGAAACGACTCCGAAATGAGGGCATAGGTAGGGACAGTGAGTATTGTCTTGTCAAAGTTTTCGACCTTGACGGTATGAAGGGTCATATCAATGACAGTGCCGTCAATACTCCTCCCGGGAATGGTGATCCAGTCGCCCAGCTTGACCATATTGTTGCCTGAGAGCTGTATGCTGGCAACAAGTCCAAGCAGAGTATCCTTAAACACTACCACAAGCACGGCCATGACAACACCGAGTCCTGTAAAAACACTTCCCAGCGATACCCTGAAGAGTATCGATACAATGACCAGCGTTCCGATGAATGCCACCAGCACCTTCACAACCTGTACATAGGGTTTTATCGATCTGCCACGGGCTATAGGCTGCATCAGGTAGACCTGGTGCCAGCCTTCGATAAAGGCTGTAACGGTAAGAGTGGCGTAAATGACAATATATAGTGCCGCCGATTTGTGAATGAAAGTCAGCCACCCGAGGTTCTCCCTGAGCATCCAGGTGGCAAGATTGTATACGATGACACCGGGCACTATCATTGCAAGGCGCCTGAACATCCTTGTCTCCAGGAATTTGTCATCATAAGCCGATTTCGTCCGCCTTACAATCGCCGCAAATACCTGTATGACAATCACCCTGGTGAAGATATTGGAGAGCCAGGCAATGAACAGCACTGCAACTACAAGGATCAGAGTGCTGACCCAGGAGACAGTTCCGGCAGACATCCCAAGGTTTGCGAGAAATTCCCTGACTATCATGACAGGATCAACAGATCGGAACATACTGTAGCACTTTTGGTAACAGCCGTGAAATTACTAATTATCTTTTTTTATGACCTCCTGTTTTATACCTTTACAAGATAAAACTGTGAAATTATGAGATCAATATCGGTTTTTGCACTACTGTTCATGTCACTTTCGATGTCTGCACAGGTTCTGTTCGATGAACACTTCACCGACCGCACGATGAGGTTTGACTTCATGCTGGCAGGTAACAGCACATCCACAAAGGTCTTTCCCGTCTCAGTCAGGGAGGAGCCTTTCTGGGGAGGTTCACTCACCAATCTTACCGATAAGTTCGGTTACGGGAATTTCAGGTATGATATCTATGATGCCGCCACCAGCACGCTGATTTATTCCCGGGGGTTCTGCACCCTCTACCAGGAGTGGCAGTCGACGGCGGAGGCAAAACTGATGGAAAGAACCTTCCATGAAGTGGCCACCTTTCCCTTCCCGAAGAACAAGGTGAACTTCGTGCTCAGCATCCGCGGACGCGATGGCCTCTTCACCAAACTTTATGAGACGGCCATAGATCCGGCAAGCTATTTCATCACCAGGGAGAAACCAGAGGGTGCAATGGCTTCAAGGATCTATGGATCAGGCGATCCACACACTTCGCTTGACATTGCTTTCATTGCAGAAGGGTATACACGCGGTGAGATGGATAAATTCAGGGCTGACGTGAAGCGCATGGCTGATTTCCTGTTCGCGGAAGCGCCTTTTGACAAGTACCAGGACCGCATAAACATATGGGCTGTGGAGGCTCTCTCGCAGGAGTCGGGCACCGATGTTCCGGGAGAGGGGGTTTATGTCAACACCGCTCTCAGTGCCAGCTATTACACCTTCGACGTAGACCGTTACCTCACCACGCAGGACATAAGGAGGGTGAACGACTTTGCGGCAGCTGCTCCCCATGACCAGATAATTGTCCTCATTAACAGTCCGCGGTATGGAGGCGGAGGAGTTTACAACTACTACAGTGCCGTGACCTCCGACCACCAGTTCACCCCGCAGGTCCTGACCCATGAGTTCGGTCACGGGTTTGCAGGGCTGGCAGATGAATACTACTCATCAGAGGTGGCCTATGAAGAGTTCTATCCGCTCGATGTTGAGCCATGGGAACCCAATATCACCACCCGGGTTAATTTTGATGCAAAGTGGAAGAACCTGATAGCCAAGTCAGTGCCGGTTCCGACGCCAAACACCAAAAAATATACGGGTGTTACCGGGCTCTTTGAAGGAGGAGGCTATTCCGCTACAGGTATATACCGTCCCTCTTTCGACTGCCGCATGAAGAGCAACCAGGCAGAGACCTTCTGCGAGGTATGCCAGAACGCCATAGAGGCAATGATTTTATTTTACCTCAAATAGGAATATGGCAATTTGCGATTGTCGATTTTCGATTGTCGAATGGCTCTCGGGAAATCGCAAATCGCAAATCGCAAATTCTCAATTACTTCTTCTTCTCCCCGCCCGAGGTCGGCGGCTTGGAAATAGAGTCGCGCATCGTGGTGTCGGCCTCTATGTTCCTCATCCTGTAGTAATCCATGATACCCAGGTTGCCAGTCTTGAAGGCGTGAGCCATGGCGAGAGGTATCTCCACCTCTGCCTCGATAACCTTCGCGCGTGCCTCCTGTGCCTTGGCTTTCATCTCCTGCTCATAGGCGACAGCCATGGCGCGGCGCTCCTCGGCTTTGGCCTGGGCGATGTTCTTGTCGGCGTTGGCCTGGTCCATCTGAAGAACGGCACCGATGTTCTTGCCGATGTCGATATCAGCTATATCAATTGAGAGAATCTCGAATGCCGTACCGGCGTCAAGCCCCTTCTCAAGCACCGTCTTGCTTATCCGGTCGGGGTTCTCCAGAACCTCCTTATGGCTGTGTGCCGAGCCTATCGACGAGACGATACCCTCACCAACGCGGGCAAGGACTGTCTCTTCACCGGCACCACCCACAAGCTGCTTGATGTTAGCCCTGACAGTCACCCTGGCTTTTGCTATCAGCTGGATACCGTCGCGTGCCACTGCCGTTACCGGAGGCGTATCAATCACCTTAGGGTTGACAGACATCTGCACGGCCTGGAAGACATCGCGTCCTGCCAGGTCGATGGCGGTGGCCATCTTGAATGAGAGGTCAATATTCGCCTTATTGGCGGAGACCAGGGCATGAACCACCTGTGCAACATGTCCTCCTGCCAGGTAATGCGCCTCCAGGTCATCACGGTTAAGTTTTATGCCTGCCTTGTCAGCCTCGATCATTGCGCCAACGATAATTGAGGGCGGAACCTTTCTCCAGCGCATGAATATCAGCTGCAGCAGGCTGATCCTTACACCGGATACCAGTGCCTGGAACCACAGTCCGATAGGTATAAAATAAAGAAGTATCCAGAGCAGTACAATCGCTCCTACGATAATAATCACATAAATGCCAAGTCCGCTAATCATATCTGTTTATTTATAGGTTTTACAATCAATTTGTTGTCATCAATTCTCACGACCTCTATCTCCTGTTTGGGGTTAAGGAGGATGTCGATGGATTTCGCCTCAAAATATTCACCGTTGACAAGCACTTTGCCTCCCGGAGCCAGTCGCGTCACCGTCACTCCCGTGTCGCCGGCCTTCACCTTTCCCTCCTCTGCTCCCACAGTATCAACCTTGCTGTCAATGGAGGTCTTAAGCATGAATTTCTTCCAGGTGCCTGCCTTCAGCATCAGGACTGTCAGCACGACCATCACAAGAACCGTCAGGCCCAGTACCAGCAACCCAACCTGTGTCCCGAAGGTGACAAAGGAAAAGACTATTGCAGTGACCAGACATACTGCTCCGCCAATGCCTGCAATAGATACGCCGGGGATAAGCATAAACTCGACGACAAAGAGCAGCAAGGCCAGTATGATCAGAAATATTATGAGTCCCAGAGACATAATGTTTTTTGTTAAATAACTACTGTGTCAAGGCTTAGTTCCCTGAGCCTGTTGCTCATACTTTCGAGGGTAACTGCATCGGCGATTTTTACCACGCATCCTCCCTTGATATGGGTCAGCACTGCGCACTGTTCAGCCTGTATCTCATCATGGCCGCACACCTCTACGAGTGACTTGATGACATGATCAAAGCTGTTGATCTCGTCATTTATCAGTAAAAGCGTTTTTTCACTCTCCTCGCTTCTTCTGTTGCTCTGTGGCCTTGGTGCTCTCTTAGTCATCCGGCGGTCTGTTTAATAGTTCAATTGCAGCCTCGACCGGTATCTCATACATGCCAACATATGCTGCAACCCTGGCAGTGCTGTAGCCGTTTCGTATCAGCAGCGAGACATAGTCGCCGGCGCTTTCAAATGTAATAAAATTCCCAATGAGAAACACCGTTTCGCCGTTGCTGTTTTTAATCATTTCAAGGCCACGTGAGCCGGCCAGCAGTTCGATCTTCTCAATCACCTCAGGCTTAACCGGTTTAGTAATGCGCATAACTTCCGCCCTGAATGACAACGTTCCCACAGGCACATTACCGGCTGCCCCGTTACCGTTAGTCTCAGGGATAGCAACCTCCTTGCCGGGCAGAGGTTGTGACGCCCACTGCTTTTCGAGGAGCTGGGCCCTCTCCATTGACACCTGCGTTCCATCCATCATGGCAACGACAAATGCATCAGGGAATCCTGCACCGCGGGCTCCCGGGAGAGCCTCCCTGGCATCGTCAAGCCTGCGGAAAAGGCCGGTATAGTAGTATGTGGCGTCACTGCCCGTCCTCTTGCTTCCGAAGACCGGATATAACCCACTGAAGAGCGATGGTGCAACCGGGTTTCTGAAGGCTGCAATCTGCACTGTATAAACCAGTCCGGGAGGCATAGTGAAATCAACAGGCACCGGATTTTTTTCGCTATAGGCAGGTGACGGACGAACCTCAAAGTCGGAGAAAAGATGTGCAGGCGGAGGCTGGTCCGGTTGTCCGGCAGCTTGCAGTTGTCCTGTTTGTCCGGGAGGTGCCAACTGTCCCGGTTGTCCGGCAGGTGTCCCCGGGTCAGGACCCTCATTCTCTTCCAGCATCAGGAAGAGTCTGTCGGCTTCTGCCTGCAGGGCGGTGGCCCTGGCAGTGTCGCCTGCAACATGCAAGACTGAGTCTGCTTCATGCTGCAATTTTACAGCCTCAGCAAGAATTGTCTCATACTCCCCGGGCAGGTTCGCACCGGCGGGAAACTGAGATCTGTTGATTTCTTCCTGCTGGTCAGGTTTTACGGCTGCGGAGGCAGTGTCATTGGCGGGTTTGGTGATAGTAGCGGGGGGCTTGGTAGCTGCAGGAGCCGTAGTTGTGGCAGCGGGTGTCGTAGTTATGGGCGTGGTAGCGGGCGTAGGGCTGGTTGGAGGCACGGTAGCGGTAGCAGTGGTTGCGGTGGTGGTAGCCGCGGGAACGGCGGCGGCGCCCGGGACGGTGACATATTCTGCGCTCAACGCTCCTTTCCCTCCACTGCACTGGTCTATATAGGTCTGAACTTCATACTCTGCTGCCACCTTCCTGCCTGCCCCTTTGGCAAACCGGTCGTATGCCTCCAGGGCCTGGGCGAAGGCGCCGTTCATCTGCAGCGCACGGCCATAGTAAAACCATACATCCTCGGGCACGCTCTTTACATTGACCGAGCTGTTGATGGCCGATCCCAGCAAAGTAACTGCACGGGGGATGTCTCGCTCCATCTTCACCAGGCAGGCACCAGTATAATACTTGTACAGCGGGTCACGCGAATAGAGAAGCAGCAGGCCGTTGTAATGCTCATAGGCAAGCCCGTAATTACCCTTGTCCCATGCCGCCTGGGCCTCACTCTTCGATGGCCGCACTGCTCCATCCTGGGCCGTCGACACATTTACGGAAAGAATGTATGCAGCAGCCAGGATCGCAAGCGTCCTGACAGCCTCTGTGTTAATAACTCGGAGGAAGAAATTTTTTGCGATAGATGATAACTTCATACCTTTACCAGTCATAACAAAAATAAGAAAAAGTCATGACCCAGCCCATAGCAGGAATGCCCGCCCCACAGTTCGAGGGAAAGGATCAGAATGGAAATACCGTGAAACTCAGTAGTTTTCATGGCAAAAAGATAGTCTTATATTTTTATCCGAAGGATGACACTCCGGGTTGCACTGCTGAGGCCTGCAGCCTGAGAGATAATTATGAGGAGCTGCTGAAGAAGGGCTTCGTTGTCCTCGGAGTCAGTCCTGACAGCGAGAAATCGCATAAGGGATTCGCCGCAAAATATAACCTCCCCTTCCCGCTTATATCCGACACTGAGAAGAAGATAATGTCTGCCTACGGTGCTTACGGCGAAAAAGTCATGTACGGGAAGAAGGTGACAGGGGTAATCCGCACAACCTTTATCATTGATGAGAAAGGCATAATTGAAAAAGTCATCAAAAAGGTTGACACCAAGGAGCATGCCCCGCAGATTTTCAAGCTATACGGAAATGTCTAACTGCTAATAGAATAAGTAAATGGAAAGAAAAGAAGTTAACAAGGAGAAGCTCAAGGCGCTTGAGGTGACGCTGGGTAAGATTGAAAAGGATTTTGGCCGCGGCACCATCATGAAGCTTGGAGATCATGCCATTGACAATGTGCAGGTCATATCGACAGGCTCCATCGGGCTGGATGCTGCACTGGGCATTGGCGGACTGCCTCGTGGCAGGGTCGTCGAGATCTACGGTCCGGAGTCATCAGGAAAGACCACCCTCGCCATACACGCCATCGCCGAGGCACAGAAGGCCGGAGGCATAGCAGCGATAATTGATGCCGAGCATGCGTTCGACAGGTTCTACGCCCAGAACCTGGGTGTTGATGTGGAGAACCTGCTGATCTCCCAGCCTGACAACGGCGAACAGGCTCTTGAGATAACAGACCACCTTATCAGGTCAGGAGCCATTGACATCATTGTGATCGACTCTGTTGCCGCACTCACACCCAAGGCAGAGATAGAAGGTGAGATGGGTGACTCGAAGATGGGACTGCAGGCCAGGCTGATGTCGCAGGCGCTGCGCAAGCTCACCGCAAACATCAACAAGACCAACACCACCTGTATCTTCATCAACCAGTTGAGGGAGAAGATAGGTGTCATGTTCGGCAACCCCGAGACCACCACCGGCGGCAATGCCCTGAAATTCTATGCCTCAATCAGGCTGGATATCAGGCGCTCAAACCAGATCAAGGATGGCGAGGATGCCGTGGGTAACCGCGTAAGAGTTAAAGTGGTGAAGAACAAGCTGGCGCCACCTTTCAGGAAAGCTGATTTTGACATCCTGTTCGGACAGGGTATTTCACGGACCGGCGAGATAGTAGACCTGGGCACCGAATTCAATATCATCAAAAAGAGCGGGTCATGGTTCTCCTACGGCGACACCAAGCTTGGGCAGGGACGCGATGCGGTCAAGAAACTCCTTGAAGACAATCCCGAACTCTCGGAAGAGATCAGGGTAAAAATCACCCAACAGCTTAAGGAAAAAGCGAAATAAGCAGTAAGGCCGCCCAGAAATTATTTTTTTTCAGGGAACAGCAGGCTGAACAGCATGGCTGCCCCGAAGGCTATCAGGTAACTTGCCAGTCGTTCTGATACACCTGTGGGATCTGCCAGCCAGGTCTTCCATATGATGGCTGACAGGGTACCGGTGATGAGGGAGGCATATACCCCCGCCCGTGAGAATCTCTTCCAGAAAAGCAGGAGTATCATCGCCGGACCGAATGATGCCCCTATGCCGCTCCACGCGTAGGAGACGAGGCCGTATACAGTGTCCTCCATCGTCAGTACCAGCAGAAAAGCCACCACGCCAACCATAAGGGTCAGAAACTTATTGAGGAAGAGCAGTCTCTTTTCAGACATAGGTTTTCGCTGCAGGTTGGTCCACAGATCCTCGGTGATAGATGAGGATACGACTATCAGCTGTGATGATGCTGTTGACATCATGGCCGACACCGCCCCGGAGAGAAGTATACCCGCCAGCAGCGGATTCACCAGTGTCATAACCATTACAGGCATGACCTTCTCCGCATCGGCGGCGATGGCAGCGGCTCCATCGCCCATCAGGCCCGACTGAACCATCCTGAAACCAATGATCCCGATAAGGAAAGCACCGATATATGCAAGCAGTGTCCATATGATTGCTACAACCCTTGCCCGCTTTGTCTCATCAGGGTTACGCATGGCCATCATCCTGTTCAGAAGCTGCGGCTGGCCTGTATAGCCGAAAGCCCAGCTCAGTCCGTTCACCACCAGCAGTAATCCGGCTCCCTTTGCCAGTGTTGCCGTTGTCTCCGTCAGAGCCGCATCAGAATGCATAAGGGCTTCGGCAAAGCCTATTCCGCTGGCTGCAGCAACAAATAGCGCAACTATTGGCAGCACCACGCATGATATTATCATGAGGATAGCCTGGAAGGCATCGACAGCCACAACGGTGATGAAACCGCCCAGCATGGAATATAGCGTGACAACCCCGGCGCCAATCACCATCCCCCAGAATGGTTCAATTTTGAAGGTATCATTGAAAATCTTCCCTGCACCGCTGAACTGAGCCGAGAGGTACAGTACGAAAAAGATGATGATAATTACCGAAGACAGGATGCCGATCTTCTTCTCCGAACCCGGGAACGACCTGAAAAATAGACCTGAGACGGTCAGGGCATCGGTTCTCTCGGTGATCTTGCGCAATGGCTCGGCCATGAATATCCACAGGAACAGTATGCCGGTGACGCACCCAATGGCCACCCAGATGGCTTTCCATCCTTCGGTGTAGGCAAACCCGGTCAGTCCCAGCAGCAACCAGGCCGACTCCCCGGTGGCACGCTCCGAGAGAGCAAGGAAGAGTCCCGGTATCTTACGTCCGCCCAGGACAAAGTCGGCATTTGTCTTTGATTGCCTTGAGGCATACAAAACTATGGCTACCAGGCATAAGAGATAAACTATGAATACTGAGATCAGCATGGCATAACGCGAACCAGGGATTTGTCCGCCAGACGAAGTCGTAACGAAAGCCTGAATTCAATCCAAATATAACAATATCACATATAAAAAAGCAATAACACCGCTTGTGCTCATTCCCGGTAAGATCAGAGATATAAAGAAAGAAGTGAAGCCTGCACTTCACTTCCATCTAATTTACCTAATTCTAAACCCAAACTGAACGTGACCGGTGACATATGCCCGTGGCTGGCATACTTGTCTGCTTTCTCCCAGGCCGGTACTGAAATTCTATATTAGCTAACTGTCTGCATTTGTAACAGGCAAGTTAGGAAGTGTCTGCCGGATCTGTTTTGCTCAGCGTCCCAAAATCTTTGCTGTGCGTGCCAAAAAAAATAAATTAAAGTCTTCCGATGTCAAAATCACCCCTTCTCCACTCATAAGGTGGCCGATAACTCATTCAAGAGTTCCTCCCGGAGGGCTGAAGTGAATAAAAGCCCGGATTTGCAGGGATTGATTCATGATTGGGCAGCACCGAAAAAAAAGAGTCCCGCATGAGCGGGACTCCTCCGGGGAAACACAGAAAAAAAGAGTCCCGCATGAGCGGGACTCCTCCACTGTTACCCGGTAACTAACCAAAACTCCAACGCATGAAAACCTTTCTCTCCAATCACCCGGGCAACCTTTTTGGATTTGATGTTAAAGTTCAGCTGTTGTTACGACTACACCAGTCTGGCAGATGCACATGCAGACCGCATGGGAATCAACGTTTACGGTGCAGGATGAGCAGACTTTAGGTGTTTGCTTGTATAAAAAAGCAGCCTCATCATCCCAGATCGAAAACAAGATACTCTTTGCGGCACACACATTGATACCATTTTCCAGGCACCCGTCATATTTCAGTGCCAGTTGGACAGGCTTAGCGAATTCCATAATCGGCTCAATGACAATTGGTTTCAGGGCAGTGTTACCTCCGGACTTGTTCAGCAAATCATGTACAACAAAAATGGTCGGTTCTGTCAAGGCACCTGCCGGAACAGTAATTTCAACATTCCCCTCCATTGCCGTAAACACTCCTCCCTCCTCACCTATCATTACACCCTGAATAGCTGTTGGCGGACCCGGATATACCTTCTCGCCTCTCTCACAACCCGATAGCACCACTGCCAGTATCACTGCCAGCGGAAGCATAATCCCTTTCGATACATCCCTTCGTTTCATAATGCTTTTGTTTAGTTTGACCTTTGAAAAACCTATTGGTATCACAAAGTTCGTAAAGACTTATGCGGGATACATATAATATATTCAGCTATTGTTTTAATTAATAAGATATTCTTTTAGACTATGTGCCATAATATTAACCTATTTTATAAATTGAGTCATATTACTTTATTTTTATAATTATCGATGCATATTTTCCTGGGACTTGCCGGACTTTCAGATCAATATAAAAGAAGTGAAGCCTGCACTTCACTTCTTCTAATTACCTAATTCTAAACCCGTACTGAACCTGACCGGTGACATATGCCCGCGGGTGGCATACTTGTCTGCTTTCTCCCAGGCCGGTCTTTAAATTATATTTATGCTAATTGTCTTTAGCTACGATTGGCAAGTCAGGGAGTGTCTCCAGGGGGATGATGTAAACCGGAGTCCGGATTAATACAGCTTTACGTTCTTAATAGATCCTGTCCAGTGATGCGACATAACAGCAACCTGGCCATCTTTGGCGACCAGGCAATCTATGGTTCCCTCACCTGTTGCATCTGCGAATCTCCCCGTACCGCCAGTAAATTCGAATCTGCCCGTGATGTGCGCCTGATTTGACGGGAAGTCGGCTGTCAGATCACCCGTCGAAATGCATTCTTTGCATCTGATATAGAGGGTGTTGCCCATACCATCCGTAAGGGAGCCGCCTGATCTTCCCGCGATGCAGTCAGTTGCACTCCAATAGCATGTCAGCTGAATTTGAAAAACTCCCAGTTCATCATCTGAACCTGATCCGGTCTGCACCATTTCGTAAACCGACCCCTTAAGGTCGCTTTGTCCTTCCGGGATCACACTCTTCGAGAATGTGGTATTGAAACTCGCATCTACCGGTAATGACTTGAGCTGAGAGTCGGCACACTGATCAGGAGGATCTCACTCCACAGCCCCCCAGCAAGGCCATGCATCCTAGAAAAGATAAAAACTTCAGAAATGTTTTCATGTCGTATGGTATTAGTTAGACAATAAAATGCCTCAAACTTGCTAAATCAAAGTTCCGCCAGGAACCATGGCGACACATAGCAACATTTCACCAATAAGTTTAAATTATCGTGCAGGGATTGCATTAATGTTGCAAAGGATTGAACAACTGAATCAAGATCGGTTCTTCTTAACGGAAATTAACCGGAGGCAGCCTCCACTCCCGGGACTTATTTGTTTACCTCGGGGGCCTGGTATTGTATGGAGTCAGCCCTGCCTTTTCTACCACGGCTGTGAAGCGCGGGTCACCGCGCAGGATGTCAAAATCGGGATTGGTAGTTATAAGATTGAAAAAAGGAAGCGGAATGGATTCTTGTTCCTGTGTTCTCTCAAGCCAGCGAATTGATTCCTCCCTGTTACCGATAATGGCATACCACCACGAAATGTAAAAAGGATGCCCGCTAAGACCATCGATGGGAATGGGGTTATTCTGGTTCAGATCGATCAGCCATGTGAAAACACCTTCAATGCCCGATCTTGTGTAGGCAGCCTCAATGTCATCAGTATAATGACTGATGGAGGGATACATGCTGAAAAGCTGCTGCAGTGCCTTCATCGCCTTTTCTCCTTCACCCAGCTTAACATAGTGCAGAACCAATAACCATTTGTTGGCAATGAAATCCGGGTTAAGATCCAGCCCTGCAAGGGATGCATCAAGCCCTTCACTGTATTTTTCCTCGAAGTAATAGATCCAGGCACTCAGGGTATGCACCAACCAGAAATATGGCTCCAGTTCCAATGCTCTGTCAACATGTATACGGGCCTCTTCCATCGGTCCGGTTATCATCAGCAGCTGTGCATACCACTGATGTGCTGTTGAGAAGTTGGGATTAAGCTGAATCGCTTTCTGAAGTTCCAGCCTGGCCTCTTCGTATCTCTTCTGGGGATAGATGTACCAGACTCCCCTGACCGCATGTGCCTCAGCGCAATTGGGGTCAAGCTCAAGTGCCCTGTCAAAATACTCCTTTGCCCTTGCTACACCCTCCATATATGGCTTGTGCCAGCCCCAGGCCGACAGGTTATACCAGGCATTAGCCATGCCTGCATAGGCCTCCGCGAAACCTGTATCGGCCTTAACAGCCATCTCATAATACTTCAGGCTGGTCATCAGCCCCTCCTTGCTCACATCGCACCGCTGGACATCATTGGCTTTATGCAGGAAAAAACGGGCCCGGAGATAATAATCGTAGGCCTCCAGATTCATGGTTGGGAGCTCCCCTATCTGCCTGGCCTCCTTTTTGGTTATGACTGCATTCAGCTTTGCCGCTACCTGTCTGGCTACTTCACCCTGAAGACCGAGCATGTCTGTCAGCTCCCGGTCGTAATTTTCCGACCAGAGATGCTGCTCCTTACGACCGTCAATAAGCTGGACGGTAACCCTCACCCTGTCGTCCTGCCTTCGCACGCTGCCTTCAAGTACATTCCGGGCATTTAATTTCCTGGATATTTCCCCGGCTGTAAGGTCAGTATCACGGAAATGTTCCGCGGTAGTCCTCGAGATAACCCTTAAATCACTGATCTGATACAGGCTGTTAAGGATGTCTTCCGTGATTCCGTCAGCAAGATATTGATTGTCAGGATCCCCGCTGAGATTCTTAAACGGCAGGACCACTATAGACATATCATTGGACTTTCCCGGCGGACGTATAGCCAGAATAAGCAGTATGGCAACAAATGAAACCGCAAAGGCAAGCAGGAGGGTAATTCTTTTCCATTTTGACCGTACCATGGCAATGTAAGGCTTCCTGCTCTCAGACTCACCTGACATGACATCCTTTTTGTCAGTCTCTTCCTTGGCAAGTCGCACTCTCTCTTCCCCCGGAGGATAGCCGTAATACTCATGGAAACACTTCGAAAAATATGCAGGACTCCCAAATCCAACCTTGTATGCCACTTCAGATGCTGTAATAGCACCCTCCCGAAGCATCTCCCGCGCCTTCTGAAGGCGGATCTCCCTGATAAAGTGACTCGCATTCCGCTTCCCCAGATACTCCAGTCGCCGGTGAATGGCGGACCGGCTCATATGAGCCTCACGTGCCAGTTCCTCAACGTCAAAATCCTCCCTCGAGATGTTGGCCAGCACAATCTCCTTCAATTTGGCGATAAACAACTGATCTGTCAGATGGGGGTCAGTCATGTCGGTTATTTTCAATATATGTCATTTACAAAATATCGTACGCCACCTCAATGAACGATCGAAAGTCCTTTAAACACGGAGTGAAGCCGAAGCTTCACTCCCCGAAGTACCCAACTCCAGCGATGGTCCTTGACTCACCTGCTGAAGGCCCCCTTTCCCAGGTACTTCATGCTGCCAGTAAAACTTCCGTTTCCGTCTGTTAAAAGGTACAAGTTAATGGTTTGAAGCCAAAGCCGCTTTGCTCTGCGTCCCAAATGCTTTGCTCTGCGTTCCAACCGTTTTGCTCAGCGTCCCAAAAACTTTGCTGTGCGTTCCATGCAATGTACCCTTCGTCCTAAAAGCTTTTCAGTGCATATCAGATTACTGGCTGTAAGTGCCTTTATTCCATAGATATAGTTACCTTACGGTACCGCTCGGATTAACCCCGAACTCAAGTTTATAGACACGGCTGAAGTGGGAGACATTCCTGAATCCCGTTTTGTATGCTGCCTCGGCGACGGTCAGCTTGTGACCGGTCAGAAGCTCATGCGCCCTGTGAAGCCTGAGTGAGCGAAGATATTCGGTCACCGTCCTGTTGGTCAACGACCTGAATTTGCGGTACAGTTGCGTCCTGCTCATTGAGATCTGGTCACAGATATGCTGGATGTCAAGCTCTTCATTCCCCAGGTTTGCGAGCATTATCTCCCTGACTCTGTGTATGAAGGCATCCTCTATATGGAAGACCTCATCCTCCTTGAGATTGAGATGGCCAATGGCGGCATACCGCTCCTGCATTCTTTTACGCTGACTGATAAGGGAACGAAGCTGAGCCTGCAGTTCCTCATTGTTGAATGGTTTTGAGAGATAGGCGTCGGCTCCCCTGTCAAGACCCTCAATTCTTGATGCAATATCAGCCCTGGCAGTAAGGACAACTACCGGTATATGGCTTGTCATAGGATTTTGCTTTATCTTCCCGAGCATGGCAATCCCGTCCATGACAGGCATCATTATGTCAGTAAGAATCAGATCCGGCACATACTCGATGGCTTTGTTCAATCCTTCCTGGCCATTGCCCGCCACAATGACATCATGGTCTTTAGACAGGATGGTCATAAGATAACGGGTGACATCATCATTATCCTCAACTAATAGTATCATCGGTTTTTCCGCCTGCCTGTTCTGAGCTATCTCCGGCGCCCTCTTCTCCCGGCCTTTTAGATTGAAAAGGTAGTTCACCATTCTTCCCTTGATATCATGCAAGTCGGGACCTTCCTGAAGATCAGCCGTTTGCGTTACAGGCAGAGTGACAACAAATTCAGACCCGCTCCCAAGGACGCTATCGGCCCTGATTGTACCGCCAAGCAGATTTACCAGCTCCTTTGTAAGTGCCAGGCCCAGACCCGAGCCAGGGGTAATATTGGGATAGCAGGCCTCGCCCCTGGAGAAACGGTCAAAAATATAGGGCAAAAAGTTTTCCGGGATGCCCGTCCCATTATCACTAACCCTGATCACAAACTGGTTGTGCTCTGTTATTGCAGTGCTTACCTCTACCCTGCCCGTCTGCTGGGTGAACTTGAGGGCATTTGAGATAAGATTGGATACAATCTGCATCAGTTTCTCAGGATCATAGTCAATTACCGGGGATGGCTCACAGGGAGTGTAATTGAGGGATATCCTTGCCGAAGCCGCAACTGACCGGAACAGCTCTGTTATAAACCTGATGTACATATTTATGTCTGCCCTGATCAGTCTGACAGGCATGGCCCCTGCCTCAAGCTTTGAGAGGTCGAGCATCTGGTTTACCAGTACCAGCAGGACCTTTGCATTCCTGTCAATGGCATCAGTTCCTTCATTGAGCCATCGCTCAGGTTCCCTCCGGATCAGGTCATTCATTCCGGTGATGACTGTCAGCGGCGTTCTGAACTCATGTGTGATATTGGTATAAAGACGCGTCCTTGCATCATCCAGCTCTTTTATACGGTCAGTCTCACTCCTCTCAAGCTTGACACGCGTGGCGATAAAACTCATTACAAAGATCATCGCGGAGGTTGATATCCAGACAAGGTTAACGACATAGAGGGAGATGTTGACTTCAGTGGTCATCTCGGGCGGTACGGTGAGGCGTGGATTCAGAATGCCGGCAAGAATGATGGTGATCACGTAAACAACGTAAATCCACACAGATTGACTCTTGTTCCTGAAGTTGAGTGAAAAGAAAATGAAGGCAAGACCAACAACCACAAGACCACCGGAGTAGGGTATCCCTCCCAGCATGAGTATGGCGACAAAAGTCGCTATTGCAGCAAGTGTCTGATCAACCAGCAGCAGCCATCCACCGACTCTGGTGAATATCAGCGGATAGATGATCCCCTGCATAAAGACAACAGTAAGGAAGAATCCGTAGTAGATGAGTATCCTTAACTGTGGGAAGATTATATGATACGCCAGAGTCAGAAAGAAAATCGTTGTGGTCACCGAAACACTGGCTAACCATCTGATCTTTTTCTGCGCCAGGCTGTCCTTATCAAGAGAGGGATGATAAAGAATCCTGGAAATCCATCTATCTGTTTTTAGGAGAAAGGGGGGGACCATCTTTTAAACAGATCAAAGGTTGAAAATCAAAAACTTATACAAGTTAAGATAAAACTAAAGACAAGTCAAGTTTTTTTAGGGTCCGGCTCTAAATTTTTCAATGCAAATGAACCATTACAATGGATGTTATCTTTTTCAAAACATGACCGCACCGGGGGTTCAGAAGCTGTCCCTTACAGTTCTGTTGAACCTCTTATTAAACAGTCTGACACGGCGATTAAATACTTTATCTGATACCATCGAACATTTTAACCTATTTCTTTATCTTTGAAATGACGGTCATTCATTTAACTCATAACAAACCTGCCATACCATGAAGAAACTTATTTTCTTATTCGTTGCAATCGCTTTGACAGGATTAAACGCCTGCAAATCAGACAAAAAAGCAATACCCGAGGCCAACGTTATAGATGTCTCACTTACCGATGCCGAAAAAGCCGGCGGAATTCTTACCCCTGAAATTCTCTGGAAATACGGCCGGATCGGTTCAATAGTGCTGTCGCCCGACGGCTCGACAGTGCTTTACACCGTCACGCACTATGACCTGCCGACAGAAGCACGGACAACAAACATCTATTCAATACCCGCTTCCGGCGGAACCCCGGTGCAGCTGACGACTGACGGAGGGTCAGGCCCGCAGTGGATTGACAACGGATCGGCAATTGCATACCTCGCTGGTGGGAAGATAATGACCATGAAACCTGACGGCACTGCCAAAAAGGAGATAACCGGTTTGCAGGACTTTGAAATACTATCATTCTCCCCTGCAGGGAATATGGTATATTTCACCCGCCGCGTCAAACTCGACCAGACTGCAAATGAAAAATACGGTTTCCAGAATGCAAAGGTCCGCATCATCGATGACCTGATGTACAGGCACTGGGACTACTGGCACGACTACTCCTACAGCCATCTGTTCACAGCCTCCTTTAATGGCGAGGCCATCAGCAACGAAAAGGACATAATGGAGGGGCAACGGTTTGACACCCCTGATGCTCCATGGTTTGATGAGGCAGATATAAGCTGGAGCCCTGACGGGAAACAGATAGCCTATGCATGCAAGAAGCTGACCGGCAAGGCATATGCGCTAAGTACGAATACTGACATCTACCTCTATGATGTCACAACCGGGGCCGAGAAGAACATCACTGAAGGAAACATGGGCTATGATAAAGCACCTGTTTTCTCTCCTGACGGGTCGATGATAGCTTATTCAAGCATGGAGGAGGATGGGTATGAGTCAGACCTGGAGAGACTCTTTGTGTACAATATCGCCAGGGGGGAACGCAAATGGGTCTCTGAAGGATGGGATTACAATGTAGGAAACATACAGTGGAACGGAACCGGTGAGATATGGTTCACCAGTCCTTTCCGGGGCATACAGCCAATATTTAAAATATCAATGGCATCAGGCAGCATAACAAGCGTAACTAAGGGTGATTATGACATGGGTCCCCTTCAGTTGCAGAACGGCGTGCTTGTTTCAGGGATGATGTCAATGGCGAGGCCCACTGAAGTGGCTGCAGTTAATATGTCGACCGGCGAGTTCAAAATGATTACCGACGTCAACGGCCACATCTACGAGAGCATAAAGATGGGCAGGACTGAGGAGCGATACACCAAGACAAAGGATGGGAAAGACCTGCAGAGCTGGATCATCTATCCTCCCGACTTTGATCCGGCCAAGAAATACCCCGCCCTGCTTTACTGTAAGGGCGGGCCGCAGGGATCGCTGGGCCAGGGCTGGAGCTACCGCTGGAACTACCAGATCATGGCAGCCAACGGTTATATAGTGGTAGCTGTCAATCGCCGCGGCAACTCGGGCTTCGGCAGCTACTGGCGCGAACAGATCTCGGGCGATTACGGCGGCAAAAACATACAGGATTACCTTGACGCCATCGACGCCATGGCGAAGGAGCCGTTCGTCGACGAGGAGCGGCTGGGAGCTGTGGGTGCAAGCTACGGTGGTTATTCAGTCTTTTACCTGGCCGGGATGCACAACAAGCGCTTCAAGGCATTTGTCTCGCACTGCGGGGTATATAATACAATTGCCGAGTACGGCTCCACCGAAGAATACTGGTACCCGAACAAGGATTACCAGGGTGCACCGTGGGACAAGCCGCAGCCTCCGGGATACAACAAGTTCTCACCTCACACGATGATCGACAAGTGGGACACTCCCATCCTGATCATCACCGGGGCGAACGACTTCCGCATTCCCTACAGCCAGAGCCTCGAGGCCTTTAACTCGGCGCAACTGCGGGGCGTACCCAGCAGGCTGCTCTTCTTCGAGAACGAGAGCCACTGGGTCACCAAGCCGCAGAATGCAGTGATATGGCAGAAGGAGTATCTTTGAGTTCCTCGATACCTATCTTAAATAGGCAGTAGAGGGGCGAGCGTTAACCAATGACCCGGTGGGTCATTTGAGCGAAGCAGCCAGCTTGCAGGGGAGGATCAGCAGGCAATAGCAAAATATTGACCATAGGTCATAAAGTATTGTAGACCAATGATCTAAATGCAATATCATTGCTCGTAGAGCATACAGTATTGTAATCCGCTTCGCAACTTCACTTGCTTACAGTCGCCTCTGCCACCTGCATGACCTGTGCAGCACGGGCTTCAAAGGGGTCAGATAGCTTATGACTTGCCCGTTCCACCCTTGCCGCTTGCAATAGCAATCTTCATCGTATAAGCTTCTAATCGTATGCCAGCCTTATGGTTTCGTCAGCCAGCGTCGGTTTTATAAACCGCTGCATGGCTGCCCCTTTCCATGTGCCAAGGTTCATGTGGGTGGTGTAGTACTTCTGGGGGATAGGGTGAGTGCCGACAACAACCTCAATTCCATATTTCTCAGGGATGAACCTGGTGAAGTAATCAAGTCTGGGACAGGGGGGATAACCTACAACCAGTCCGGTAGCCAGGTGAATGACGCTGACCCCGTTCTTTATCATCTCCTCGGGGGTATATTCGATATTCCCTCCCGGGCACCCGCCGCAAGTTGTAAAGGCTGCCACCTCTATATCCTGATCCCTGTATCTGTCGAAGGCGCCCTCGCGGTTGCGGACGGCCCTGAAGCACTTGCCCCCGGCACAGGTATGGTACCTGTCGCATATGATGATGCCAATCCTCTTCTTTTCCATAGCGGTCTCTTAGTGGTCACAATAGTTTGCCCCCGCCTGCAGCTTATCGTTAAGCAGGTCTGTTGCCAGTTCATCCGGACTTTTCACCGGTGCGCCAACGAAAACATTGATCTTATGACTGTTAAAAAGGCCGATTGCCCTCTGTCCCATACCACCTGCTATTATATCGGTCACACCTTTTTCTGCCAGCCATCCGGGAAGCAGTCCCGGCTCATGAGGTGGAGGTGTGATGAGTGTTTCTTCAGTGATGGCGTTGCCTTCTGCGTCGACTATTGCGAACTGTTCGCAATGACCGAAATGTGAACAAAGGATCCCTCCTTCAAGCGGAATTGCTATACGTTTTTTCATGTTTTAAACTCTTTTAATTATGATTTTTGTTTAACATATCTATGATTGACTGAATGGTCTTTTCCGGTTCCTTGTAAACTACCATCTGTATCTTGAGGCTGTCAAGCAATGACTTAATCTTCACCCCGAACTCGCCGGAGATGATCTTCTTTACACCCCTTGATGCCACAAGCTGAACAGAAGCCGGTCCCGCTCCGTCCTGGGCATCCCTGTTGGGATTGGGCAGTATCTCAACCCCGCCGGTCTCAGAGTCATAGATTACGAACCATGAGCAGCGGCCGAACCGCGGGTCAATTGTACTCTCCAGGCTGTTGCCTGTACTTGTGATTGCCACTTTCATATATTTATGTTTAAATATCTTTCCGTAAAAGGTTGTTTTTTCTCATGAGCCGACCGTTGCAAACGGGGCACACCTGTTCCTTACAGGGTTGCCCCGGCTCATGAAGCTTCTCGTAACCGCAGCCGGGACAGACACATTTTTCCGAACACTGGCGGTGCGGATCGGCCATATCTTCATTCATGGCTTCACAGTTTTCAATCTTATCGCTGCCGCAAAGAGGACATATGAGCACCTCTATATTTTTCTCAGGCTGGTTAAAGTAGCAGCCGCATGAGTTACAGGTATGCCAGTCACTGTCGAAATAAATCTTCCCGCCTTCGATGATTATCTGTTTGCCGGTAACAAGCGCCTCGGCTATCTTGGCTCTCGCCTTGGCATATATGCGGGTAAGAGTAGGTCTCGATACGTCCATGACTTTTGAAGCCTCATGATGGTTCATGTGCTCATAATCACAGAGCCGTATAACCTCATACTCCTCAAAATGCAGAAAGACCGAACCTGCCTTTTCAGCTTGCTCCTTGCCACCGTAAGGCTTAAAGCCCGATATAACCGGAGGGTTGCTTACTCTTCTTAATCTTGTTGGTCTCGGTGACATTTTTTGATCATTTGTTCACTACAAAGTTAATGAACATATGATCATAATCCAAAATATTTGACTAAGATATTCGCTGTTGACCTAAGAAAGGTATTCTAATATTCTCATCTAAAAGACATGCGGCGAATAAGATGGATATTTAGCGCATAAAACACAACGAATAATTTATTACATTCGGCGAATAAGTTATATTTTCGCTGCATATTATGCATCGAATGAAAGATATATACATCAATTACGAAAAATGGCCAAATTTCAAATGGAGACTTGATGAGTTCATAAACTTATTGGGTGATGTCAGAAATTTCCAGGGGCGCATACTTGGAAGAATGGAATCATTAGGATTTGATTTGAGAAACGAGGCCACTCTTGAAACCTTAACTCTTGACGTTTTAAAAACGTCAGAAATTGAAGGTGAATATTTAAATTCTGAACAGGTTCGTTCCTCAATTGCCAGAAGATTAGGAATGGAAATAGCAGGTTCAGTAGAGTCTGACAGAGATATAGATGGAATAGTCGAAATGATGCTTGACGCTACTCAGAATTGTTTTAAACCACTGACAACTGAAAGGCTGTTCGATTGGCACGCTGCACTCTTTCCGACAGGAAGAAGCAGAATGCATAAAATTACTGTTGCAGCCTGGAGAACAGACTCCACAGGCCCGATGCAAGTTGTTTCCGGAGCAATGGGCAAAGAAAAGGTTCATTTTCAAGCACCGGATTCATCATTGTTGAAATCAGAAATGGGTCGATTTATGAAGTGGTTCAATACCGATAGTGAACTTGATTTAGTACTAAAAGCCGCAGTTGCTCATCTGTGGTTCGTAACCATACACCCCTTTGATGATGGTAATGGCCGTATAGCCAGAGCTTTAACTGACATGCTATTAGCACAGTCTGATAATAGTTCACAACGTTTTTACAGTATGTCAGCTCAAATCAGAATCGAAAGAAAACAGTACTACGAAAAACTTGAAAAAACACAAAAACGGAGATCTTGACATAACAGACTGGATTATATGGTTTCTAAGCTGTTTGAAGAATGCACTTAAATCGACCAATACAATTCTGAGCCGTGTTCTTCACAAAGCTGATTTTTGGAATAAGCATGGTAAAACTATAATGAATGAAAGACAGAAGAAGCTGTTAAACAAAATTCTCGATGGATTTGAAGGAAAGTTGACATCCTCCAAATGGGCAAAGATTGCGAAATGTTCAAAAGATACCGCAATCAGAGACATTAACGATTTGATTAATAAAGACATTTTAAAGAAAGATGAAGCTGGTGGAAGAAGCACAAATTATGTACTAATTACCTGATAGAACATCTACTGCAGGGCTGCCGCAGTGCCCGAACAAGACTTCACCAGCATATCTGCCAACATTCCTATTTTAAGAACCTGACGCATGATGGGGCATTGAGAGTCAGTGTTGAAACCGCCTCATCACTGTTGGCCCCTTCAGGCAGAACGGAAATATCATTCGATCTCTGGTTTGCAACCAGGAAAAATTTCCCGGACGGCGATACAGCAAAGTTACGCGGCCAGTTGCCGCCACAATCCTGGTGAGACGGCTCCGAAAGCTTGCCATCTGCCCCGATCATGAAGGTCACTATGCTGTTATGCCCACGGTTTGAGCCGTAGATCTTTTTTCCGTTGCGCGACAGGTGCAGGTCGGCACAGAAACTTTTCTCAGTGTATCCCCCAGGCAGGGTACTGACGGTCTGCCTGACAGTCACGGTATCGGAGAGGATATTGTACACTGACGCGGTCGAATTGAGCTCATTGATTACATAGAGATTTGCGGAGGATTTGTCTATAGCCATGTGCCTGGGACCGCTTCCCGGCTCACAGGTGAAGTAGGCATATATCCGCATTCATCAGTAACCCCATTGTAGTATCGAGTTTCAACTGGTGCACCTTGTCGAGGCCCAGGTCGGAGACATAATATGTATGCAGGCGCGGGTTATGGATGGTCATATGGGGGTGCGACTTCTCACCGTAGAAGATCACATCCGTGACCTTCTCGGGTATGCCCTCGCTGTTCAGCCTGACAACTGATATTGAGCCGCTGCCGTAGTTGGCCGTGATCAGGTATTTCCCATCGTCCGAGAGTGTGATATGGCATGGCCCTGCCCCGCCCTGGTTGATTGAACCGACTTTTTCCAGGTTCATGGTTTTCTTATCATATCGCAACGTGGTGATGCCTCCCCCTGCTTTCTGGTCAAAGGAGTCAACCTCATTGACAAGATAAACCAGCCCTCCCCTTCCGAATGTAAAATATGATGGGTTGTCCCCGACAGTGATCTCCGAGATCTTCTCTGCTTTGCCGTTGCCGTTCAGCTTGCAGAGCAGCACATCAGCCTGATTTCCCGAGGAATATCCTGATGCAATGAACATATTATCAGCCCTGTTGCATGATATCAGAAGTGCAGGCAGTGCTGCCATTATAACAAATATTTGACGTCTCATTGAATGATTTGTTTTTCATTATTGGATTGTGACTTTCCGTTTCCACTGAATAAAACCGTAGATCGCCATTGCCAGGAAAATGATGTACTGTACTGAAACAAGCATGATACCCCGCATGGCATACATCGCAATGCTCATGATGTTGACGAGGATCCAGAGTATCCAGTTCTCAAGCTTCAATCGTGCGCAGAGGAGGGAGGCCACTATACTCATAACGGCAATCATGGCATCGGTATAGACAAATGTGGCCCGTACCTGGAACAGATCCGGCAGCCAGAGGTGAATACGTGACATGACCATTCCCATGGCAAAGGCTCCGCCAATAACCCCGACAACCCAGAGAACCCTTCCCTTGTGGCTTAACAACGTCACAGGTTCATCACCGTTACTGCTCTGCCTTTTCCAGTTGAACCAGCCATAGATGGCGTTGCAAAAGAAAAAGAGTTGCAGCACCATCGCCGAGTAGAGGTTCACCTGGTAGTAAAGCATAAAGAAGAGAACGGCATTTATAAGTGCGAAAATCCACGTTATGATGTTAGCCCTGGCCGCAAACCAGACAGCAGCCAGCCCTGTGATGACTGCAAGCAGCTCAAGAAGGCTCATCTGGTAGCCGAGAAGGTCGAAGAGGATGGTGTCGATGTTAAACATGGTTGACAGTCATAAAGTCATAAAGTCATAATGTCTAAAGTCCAAAAGGCTGAAGGTCATGCGGTTCCCGACGCACTTCGTGGTCGGGATTTGGCTTCGCCGAACTCACCTTCGGCTCGGTTCGTCGTTACACTCCTCAACCTGCGGTCTGGTTTGGGTTTGGTTAGCTGGTGGTAAAGGTAGTTAAACAGAAGGGAAAGTGAAGTTGAAAATTGATTAGCTTTAACCCTTTATTTGATCACGATGTCACCACGCGAGGTCTATCAATCGAGGGAAGCGGAGTTCCGCGCCTCATCCGAACGGCTCCGGAAGCTGTCGGACCGGCTGTCAGTAGCACGACTTGTGGCGTTTGCCGGAGGACTGATCCTGTTCGCCATCCTCCTGTCGGTCTCCCTAATTACCGCTGTCGTCACACTGTCTGTGGCCCTCATCCTGTTCGCCTGGCTTGTGATAAAACACGAAACGACGGAAAAAAGCAGGAAAAGATACCTCCGCCTTGCAGAGATCAACAGGCTGGAAATGAAGTGTCTGGACGGCGACTTCTCCGGCTTTAAGACCGGCGAAGAATATGCCGAGAGAGACCACCCCTACTCATATGACCTCGATATCTTTGGGAAGGCGTCACTGTTTCAGTATATATGCCGAACCACAAGCAGGCCGTCATCTGACCTTCTGGCAGAGTACCTGAGACAATCTGCGGCACGGGAAGTGATTTTGCAGCGCCAGGGAGCCGTTACAGAACTGCAGCCGCTTACAGACTGGCGCCAGGAGATGATGACCCTCGGATACCTGAACGCCGGAGCCGGCAATGACCCTGCGCCCTTGATGCAGTGGCTCGAAAGTGGGGATCTCTTCCGGAAAACCGGTCGCGAGAAAATAATAACAGGTTGCCTCAGTCTTCTTGCGCTGGCAGCGGTCATAGCCGTAATGGCAGGAATACCTGCAGGGATACTCGCCCCTGTATTCGGCGTGAACTTCATCTTTTATTTCACTCGGTTCAAAAAGATTTCAAAACTCCAGGAACAGGTGAGCCGGTCATCTGAATTGCTGAGGGCATATTCTGAGATCATAAGATTGATTGAGGACAGGGACTTTACAGCCCCTATGCTGCAGAACCTCCAGTCGCATTTCAAGGGAGAGATATCAGCCTCACAACGCATCAGGCAGCTTTCAAGGCTGGTAGGCAGGCTCGACTCGAGACTGAATGTGCTTGTATCCATCCCCCTCAACCTGCTGTTTTTTACCGATATACATTTCTGCCTTGCTCTTGAGAAATGGAAACGCGAGCATGCCGCGCGGATCCCGGGATGGTTTGCTTCGATGGCAGAGTTCGAGGTGCTGTCCTCACTTGCAAACATGGCATTCAACAATCCTGAATGGGTTTTCCCGGAAGTGACCGATGACTACTTTATTTTAAGGGCAGAGAAGATGGGACATCCGCTTATTCCTGCCGACAGGAGGATCAGCAATGGTTTTTCGGTTGAAGGACCAGGAAAGGCGATAGTGATAACAGGGTCGAACATGTCGGGCAAAAGCACGTTCCTCCGTACCTGCGGTGTGAATGCGGTGCTGGCTTTTTCCGGGGCGCCGGTATGTGCCTCGTCATTCACGGTCTCGCATGTCAGGCTCCATTCCAGCATGCGCATATCGGACTCGCTCGAAGAGAATATCTCCTCATTCTATGCCGAGCTGCGTCGGCTCAGGGCGATCATCGCCGGGGCTGAATCCGACCCCAGGGCATTCCTGCTTCTGGATGAGATCCTCCGTGGCACCAACTCCGATGACAGGTATACAGGCTCAGTGGCACTGATTAAGCAGCTTACCGGGTACGGCGCCGTGGCCATGGTTGCAACGCATGACCTGCGCCTCGCCGGGCTGGAACAGGAGCTCCCGCAATCAATTGAGAACTATCATTTTGATGTGAAGGTAAACGACGAAGAGCTCTTCTTCGATTATAAGCTGACACCAGGGGTATGCTCTAGCTTCAACGCCTCGCTGCTGATGAAAAAGATGGGGATCAGAGTCTGAATAATTTGCGATTTCAGATTTTCGATTGTCGATTTAATTAAAATTCGCAAATCGCAAATCGCAAATCGCAAATTTCTTTCTTGCCTAAGGCCTTATTAAACTGAGGATTATTTTAACCTTCTCATCGTCTGGCAGTTGGCCGTCTATCCAGTTGATGGTGATGCCGCGGCGCTCCATGCCGCGAAACCAGGTCATCTGACGCTTGGCAAAACGGTGGATCTCAACCTCCAGCTTCTGAGCCATCTCCTCATAACTCATCCTGTTCAGGAGATATAATGTGACGTACTTATACTCAAGTCCGTAATAAAGAAGATCATCCGGATTGACACCCGCGGCCACCAGTCGCTGCACCTCCTCAATCATGCCTCCCTCCAGCCTCTCCTTAAGCCGGTCTGAGATCCTCTGCCGCCTCGTCTCCCTGTCAAAGAAAATCCCGGTAACCAGCGGATTCTTTACCGGAAACGGTTTCTCATCCACAGGGTGGCGGGTGTAATAATCAGCTATCTCTATCGCCCTCACAGCCCGCTTCACCGTGTCAACATCGGTTTTGTTGTGGAGGCTCTTGTACTGCGATAAAATACCTGTCAGCTCCTCCAGCGGCCGCCCGGCCAGCATAACCCTCAGCTGGCTGTTCACCGGGACCTGTATCAGCCTGTATCCACTGACAATGCTGTCTACATACATCCCTGAGCCACCGCATACAACCGGGAAACAACCGCGGGCAGACAAACCCTCAAAAACCTTCAGGAAATCCCTCTGGTACTCAAACACATTATACCGGTACCCTGCATCAACGATATCCACCAGATGAACAGGCACACTGCGGCCGTCAATAACATAATCAGACAAATCTTTCCCGGTCCCTATATCCATCCCCCTGTAGACCTGCCGTGAGTCGGCGCTGATCACCTCCCCTTCCAGCCTCGCAGCCACCTGCGCCGCCAGCCGGGTCTTTCCCGTCGCTGTCGGGCCCGTGATCACAACGATATCATGCATCGGCTTGTCCATCAGAAATTAAAGATAGCCATTAAGGGTTCACGGTAATGCTATTTTACTTAATTTTGCCGTTCTTAAATCAAAAGAGGTCATGGACTTCAGGTTTCTGTACCATCGGACAAAGTATTTTATAATCAGCCCCGGAAAGGCCTGGGAGGTGGTTCACCGCGAGGCACGGCCAATGAAATTCGTCAGGGGCAGCTTCTTTATGCCGCTGATAATACTGGTCACCATAAGTGCATTCCTTGGCTCGATGTTCTTCATCAACACGACACTGAAGCCAATGTACTCAGTGCTTGCTGCCCTCTCCATCTTCTTATTTCTATACCTTGGTGTCTATGCGTCAGCATTCGTTGTCAGGGAGATAACAAGGGCTCTTGACCTTGGGCACGACTTCCTGGTAGCATTCAAGCTGGTGGCCTATTCCATGGCCCCCATCTTCCTGTCGCTCACCATAAGCCGCCTGTTCGAATCACTGCTCTTCATCAACGTGCTGGGTCTCTACGGACTATACATCTTCTGGATCGGAATGGAGACAATGGTAAATCCTCCTGATCACAAGAAACTTCCGATGATGATAGCCACGGTTATTTCAATGCTGATCATATTCATGCTGCTGCTGGTTATACTCTCCAAACTGACCGAAGCGGTTTACTTTGGAATCTTTGCCTGACACCGGTGATGAGAACCGATACCAGCAATATCGTCATCCGGAACCGCAGAGCCTCTCACGATTATGAATTCATCGAGAAACTGATTGCGGGGATCAAGCTCACCGGTACCGAGATCAAATCTATACGCGCAGGCAAGGCCACACTGACAGACTCATTCTGTGCCTTCCGTAACGGCGAACTGTTCGTCACCGGGATGCATATCTCGGAGTACTACTGGGGAAACCTTAACAATCATGACCCGCTGGGCGAACGCAAGCTGCTGCTGACGAAAAAGGAACTGCGCAAGTGGGAAAGGAAGGTTAATGAGACAGGCCTGACCATCATTGTCACAAAAATGTTCATCAACAACCGGGGACTGGCAAAGGCGGAGATTGCCCTTGCCAGGGGCAAGAAGCAGTATGACAAGCGCGACAGCATAAAGAAGCGCGACCACGAGCGCGAGATGGATCACCACACCAAGGAGAGAAACAGGTAATTCCAGAAAGAATCAACTGTTCCGTCCCGGCAGACAAATCAGGGACAAGCCGGACAGACCTGCCCCGGCATAAAATCAGATATGAATCAGAAGTTCGGGCTGAGCAGATACCTTGCGTAGAACTGGTCAATGTAGGCAACCGCCTCTTCCGCCGTATCAACCATCCTGAAGATATGCAAATCCTCCGGGGAGATGTTATGTTCCTCGGCAAGCATCACATCAGTAACCCATTCGAAGAGCCCCGACCAGTATTTCTCGCCTACCAGGACTATCGGGAAGCGTCCGATCTTCTTTGTCTGTATGAGGGTGATTGCCTCGAAGAGCTCATCGAGGGTGCCGAACCCGCCGGGCAGCACAATGAAACCCTGCGCATACTTCATGAACATGACCTTGCGGACGAAGAAATAGTCGAATGTGATGAGTTTGTCGCGATCGATAAAGGCATTGGGTTTCTGCTCAAACGGGAGGTCGATGTTTATGCCTACCGATTTGCCGGAGCCTCTCTTGGCACCCTTGTTGGCAGCCTCCATGATACCCGGTCCTCCTCCGGTGATCACACCGTAACCCTTCTGAACAAGCTGGAAGGCGATCTCGTCGGCAAGTTTATAATACTTATTGTTGAAATGGGTGCGCGCAGAGCCGAAAATGGCTACGCTCGGGCCTATACGGGAAAGTTTCTCGAATCCTTCAACCAGTTCGGCAATAATCTTGAAGACCCTCCATGAATCCATGGTGTGGATCTCATGCCATGTCTTCGGTTCAAAAGCATCCTTGATGAGATCTTTTTCTTTAGCTTCGTCCATAAGTTGTTATTTAGGCGTTAAATATAATCTTTTCTGTTGTTCAAGCACGGGGACAGCAAACCTGCCGGTAAAATTATATTCCGGCCGGTGATTCACTTCTCCTGTTCCAGCACGGGAGCAAGAAACTGTCCGGTGTAATTATCCTTCACCCGGGCTATCTCTTCAGGTGTGCCGGAGAACATTATCTCGCCGCCTCCGCGTCCACCCTCCCTGCCAAGGTCAACGATGTAATCGGCCATCTTGATTACATCCATGTTATGTTCTATCACCATGATGGTATTGCCCCGTTCCACCAGCCGGTCAAGCACCTCTAGCAGTACCCTCACGTCGTCAAAATGAAGTCCCGTTGTCGGTTCGTCAAGAATATAAAGTGTACGACCCGTATCGCGTCTTGAGAGTTCCGTGGCCAGCTTCACCCGCTGCGATTCCCCCCCCGAGAGTGTCGTCGAGGGCTGACCGAGCCTCACATACCCAAGGCCCACATCCTGCAATGTCTTTATCTTATGATGTATCGAAGGGATACCCCTGAAGAATTCAACGGCATCGTTAATTGTCATCTCAAGGACATCATATATCGACCTTCCCTTGTATTTCACCTCCAGTGTCTCCCTGTTGTAGCGTTTTCCCCCGCAGTCGGGGCACATAACGTAGACATCCGGCAGGAAGTTCATCTCTATGGTCTTCACTCCCGCTCCCTCACACCCCTCGCATCTGCCGCCCTTGATATTGAATGAAAACCGCCCTGCTCCAAAGCCTCTGACCTTTGCATCGGGGGTGATGGCGAAGAGGTTTCGTATTTCCGTAAACACACCCGTATAGGTTGCGGGGTTTGAGCGCGGGGTCCGGCCTATGGGAGCCTGATCTACCTCAATCACCTTATCGATGTTTTCAAGTCCCTCAATGTCATCATATGGCAGCGGGATTCTTCCGGCACCCTGTAGCTTTCTTGCCAGCGCCGGGTGCAGCGTCTGGTTTATCAGTGACGATTTGCCGCTGCCCGAGACTCCGGTTATGCATATGAATGTACCAAGCGGCACTTTCATGGTGACACCCTTCAGGTTGTTTCCCGACGCACCTGTGATGGTCAGGAACCGGCCGTTACCTTCCCTCCGCTGCTTCGGTACGTTGATCCGTTTCGTTCCGTTCAGATACGCTGCAGTAAGGGTGCCGGTTTTAAGAATTTCTTCCGGAACTCCTTCGGCAACTATCATACCTCCGTGAACGCCTGCTCCCGGACCGATGTCAATGATATGGTCAGCACTGAGGATCATGTCGCGGTCGTGCTCCACCACAATCACCGAGTTGCCTGCATCACGCAGGCTGCGCAGTGCCTCAATGAGCCTCCTGTTGTCGCGCTGGTGCAACCCTATGCTCGGCTCGTCAAGGATATAAAGCACGTTGACGAGCTTCGACCCTATCTGTGTGGCAAGTCTTATCCGCTGACTCTCACCTCCTGAAAGGGTTCTTGCCCCGCGATTCAATGAGAGATAATAGAGTCCGACGTCAAGCAGGAATCCGAGGCGTGAAGTAATCTCCTTGAGTATCTCCGAAGCTATCTTCCTCTGTCTCTCCGACATGTCACCGGTGACCCCGTCAAGGTATTGCCTCAGCTCGGTCAGGTCCATGGAGGCCAGTTCACCTATGTTTTTTCCTCCAATGCGGAACCACAGTGACTCTTTCTTCAGCCTGGTGCCCCCGCACTCGGGGCAGACGTGGTACTGCACATACTGTTCACGGCCCTTCCCGTTTGCCTTGCGTCCGCTGACCACCTCCTGGTTGCCCACATAGTTGACAACCCCCTCAAAGGTCATGAAGTAATTGGAGGTGACGCCCAGCGGCGTGTTTGACAGTTTAAGAACCTCATCCGAGCCGAAGAAGATCTTGTTCAGCACATCCTCCGGGATCTCTTTCACAGGGGTATCGACGGTGAAGCCGTACTTCTCACCGAGGGCTTCAATCATCCAGAAGATCCAGATATTACGGTATTTCCCCAGCGGCTCAATCCCGCCCCTGCGGATGCTCAGCTCAGGGTCAGGCATCATCCGGGTGATGTCCACCTCAGAAATCTCTCCCAGTCCGTTGCATTTGGGGCAGGCGCCCTGGGGCGAGTTGAAGGAGAAGGTATGAGGAGCGGGCTCGTTATAGGATATGCCTGTCACCGGGCACATCAGGTGGCGGCTGTAATACCTGAAGCTCTTATCTTCAGCATCAAGCACCATCATTATGCCGTCGCCCTGATCAAGGGCCAGGAGAAGGGCGTCATGCAACCTCTTTTCAGTCACATGACCCGACCTGGAATTTATCGATGACCAGTTCAATAAAATGCGACTTGTACCTGTCGAGCTTCAATCCGGGTGTGATCTCCTTAAGATCTCCGTCTATGCGGGCATAGAGGAACCCCTTTCGCCTAAGCTGCTCGAAGAGCTCCTTGTAATGTCCCTTCCTGCCTTTGATCAGGGGCGCCAGGATATAGATCTTCCTCTGGTCATAACGCGAGGTCACCAGCTCAAGTATCTGGTCATCAGTATATTTAACCATCTTCTCCCCTGATTCATAGGAGTATGCATCAGCGGCACGGGCATAAAGAAGTCTGAGGAAGTCGTATATCTCGGTGATGGTGCCGACGGTTGAGCGCGGGTTCTTGTTGGTTGTCTTTTGTTCGATGGATATCACGGGACTCAGCCCGGTGATGCGGTCCACATCGGGCCTCTCCATGCCTCCCAGGAACTGGCGTGCATATGCAGAGAGGGTCTCCATGTAACGTCTCTGACCCTCGGCATAGATGGTGTCAAATGCAAGTGACGACTTACCGCTGCCGCTGAGGCCGGTGATTACCACCAGCTGATTGCGCGGCAGAGTGAGGCTGATGTTTCGCAGATTGTGAACCCTTGCCCCGTATACCTTTATCTCATCCCTCTGTTCCGGCATTGAGGATGCTATGAACCTTCAGCTATCCTTGCATCCTTTTCAGGAACCCTGATGATATACTCCCGTCCTTCACTGTTGGTGAGGAAGGGCTTGCGAAGCCATGGGTTGAGGAACTTCAGGAGCTTGTAGTTTGTCTCATACTGCCGGGCAAACTGTTCAAAGCTCGGGACCGCAGTGTTAACCTTTATCTCCGTATATGGGATAGCCTTGTAGAGATCTCCCTCCGTGACCACGAAGCCGTATCTTGAAGGCTCTGACATAATCAGTTTCAGCGCTGCAATCCGGAAGACATACCTTGCGGTCTCTTCATTCAGCAGAAGATCGTAGTAATTGGTTTCCTTCTGTATCTCCACCTGTTCACTGAGTCCGCTGAAACCGTTATTGTATGAAGCAGCGGCCATGGTCCAGCTTCCGTATCTCTCGTATGCCCTTTTGAAATAACTGCACGCAAAACGGGTCGATTTCTCAAGGTTATACCGATCGTCAATCTCCTTATTGATAGTCATGCCGTATTCCTTTCCCGTGGTTTCCATTATCTGCCAGAATCCTGTGGCGCCGGCAGGCGATATGACATTGCTCAGGTCACTCTCCGCACATGCGAGGTACTTGAAGTCATCAGGTATGCCGTTCTCGGCAAGAATCTTTTCTATCTCCGGGAAATATCTCGCTGCTCTCTTTATTGTCAGTATGGTCGAGCCATGCCTGTAGGCTGTGGCGTTCAGCTCCCTGTCGAGGCTTTCACGTGTGTCAAAATATTGAAGTGGCAGGGGTTCCCCGGCAAAGCTAACCTCATCAGGCAGGGCCCAGGATGCAGCTACCGGCATATACTCCTCATTATCTGCTATTTCCGGTCGAGGATCTTTCGCTGAAACGAGGAGCGTAAATATAAATCCGGCGCTGAGCAGCAGCATGATTGCAAGTGTGGCCTTCCCTGGGGTAAGTTTCATCTTATGGCGGTTTGTTAAGAAACCGCAAAAATAGTGAAATTATTGCGTTTGGGGAAGCAAAAGAAAGTGCAGAATGAGTGATATCAGAATTTGAAGAAGAAGCCCGACCAGACACCCAGAGAGTAAGGCTTGTAAAACGATCCGGAAAGGGTGCTTATCGGTGTCATGTAGTATCTGAATACCGGTTCGAAGTTGAAGGAGATTTTTGACGAGAGGTTATATTCCATCCCCAGCCCGAGCTGGCTGCTCAGGTTGTGTAGATTGATTCCTTCGGTATGGCCTACAGGGATCATGTCGGATCCTTCACCGGTATAGGCCATATTATCAACCAGGAAACCGTATGCCACTCCTCCGGAGAGGTTTAGTCCCAGCTTGCTGTCGATGACCTTATACCTCAGCACCAGGGGCAGCTCCAGGTAACGGAAGACCTGCTGGATATCATCTCCCACCTGTGTAAGCGGGTATTTTGACGGGTCAGCCATGTTTCCCTGGATCAGCGTCCCTACCCTGTCCTTACTGTCAGCCAGGAACAGGTCAGTATTGCCGGCAAGGATCAGCCCGGAAGCTGTCTCAACACTGTAGAGGTAGCTGCTCTTGACAGCATAGAATCCTGAAAGTCCGGCGAATACATCGACGCCCGTGATTGTTTGCCCGATCGAAGATAACCCTACACCCGACTGAATTGTCAGGCGGTTTGAGATCTTATACCCGAATGTGACTCCGGTAGTATATGTCGGTCTTGTTTTTTCGTTGTTCATCAGCTCCGACAGTCTCAGATCCTGTCCGGAAGGAGAGAAGCCCATTGAGGGCGCGACCGAGGCGCCTACTATAAATCTCTGATCAATCGTTTCACCGCTGGCAGGCGTCAGCGTCGGTGCCAGACCCTCAGATGCTCCTGTCAGTCGTCGTGATGAGATCACCGTAATTTCATCCGGATTAACGGGAAGTGACTTGTCATGCGCCTCCTGCAACAGTGGCATGTCAGCAGAGGCAATCAGTTGCAGAGGCTCATCAGCCGGAAGAGTTTGAAGATTTTCACTTACAGGTTCAGCAGGTGATGGCTGATTTGCAATGACTGCCGGGGGCACGTCAGCAGTGATGGCATCTGCGATGGCGGTTGTTCTGTCAATCGTGACAGCCTGCTGTTCACCGCTGGCAATGGTTATCTCATTCAGCGTATTTCCGGTGTTATTGCTGCGCAGATACCAGTTGGCCATAAGTGCAAGGGAGACAAGGGCAGCGATACCCGCGGCGATCCCTGTAATGATCCTCAACGGGGAGCGTCTGACGGGCATCGGCGGGATATTATCCCAGACGTCAGCCGGCGGCAGGACCTCCATGTTTTTCAGTCCGTTCCGGAATACAATGTCAATATTTGGCTCCCTTTCAAACATTCACCATTCTTCTTGTGACACCCGTAAGTATCATTACCTTCTTCTGAAGTATCTCCCTCGCCCGTGAGAGATTCGATTTGCTGGTACCTTCCGAGACACCAAGCATTTCACCTATCTCCTTGTGGGAATAACCTTCTATGGCATAGAGGTTAAAGACCATTCTGTACTTGGGTGGCAGCTCCATGATCATATTCAGGAGATCGAAAGCCTCAAGCCCGGCAAAGTCATTGTTGTCGGGGTCTGCTTCCGGCTCAGTCACCTCATCAATATCGTCGACACGGCTGAGGTAATACCTGTTGCGGTACCTCTCAAGCGCGGTGTTGACGATGATCCTCCTCATCCATCCTTCAAAAGAACCTTCATGGCTGAAGCGCGACAGGTTTTCGAAAATCTTTATAAAGCCTTCCTGCAGAACATCCCTGGCTTCCTCCGTATTGCCTGCATACTGAAGGCAAACGGCATAGAGCTTCGGGGCGTACCTGCGGTAGAGCAGTTCCTGGTCGCGTCTGCTGCCTGACAAACAGCCGTCAATTATGTCTCTCTCCTTATGCAAACCCGGTATATAGACGAGTTATAAAGGTAAGAAATAAAATCTGACCCTGTCAATAGATTGATGCTAAAAAGAGGCTAAAGGTTGCGTTAGAAGTAAAATTTAGATTTACACTCAGCCGTGTATCGCCTCGCCGAGGGCAGCTGCTGCGGCTTCCATGATTCCCTCCGACATAGTGGGGTGAGGATGGATGCTGAGCATCAGGTCGTGAGCCGTGGCACCCATCTTTCTTGCAACCACCAGGGAGGAGATCATCTCCGTGACATTCATGCCAATCAGGTGTCCGCCGATGAGCCTGTCGTCCGCAGCGTTAAAGACCAGCTTGACGAATCCTTCACGTGCTCCTGCCGCGGATGCCTTTCCGGATGCCATGAACATGAACTTGCCTGTTTTTGTTTCGATGCCGGCTGCCTTTGCAGCCTCCTCCGTCAGGCCGCATGACGCTACCTCGGGTGTGGTATAGGTGCATCCCGGGACGTTTGAGTAATCGACAGGTTCGGGATTTTTCCCGGCTATCTTTTCAACACAGGCAATCGCTTCTGCGGAGGCAACATGAGCAAGTGCCGGGCCCGGCACCACGTCACCGATGGCATAAACCCCATTAACGGATGTCCGGTAGTATTCGTCAACGACAATCTTACCCCTGTCTGTCTTAACTCCGCACTCTTCAAGACCTATGCCCTCAATATTGGGAGTGATGCCTACAGCAGAAAGGACTATGTCAGCCACAGTCACCTCCTCCCCTTTCGGGGTCTTGATTGTGACAATGCATTTTTCTCCGGTGGTATCTACTTTCTCAACCGACGAGCCGGTCATGATCTTCATCTTCGCCTTTTTGAATGAGCGCTCGAGTGTGCGTGACACCTCCTCATCCTCAAGAGGCAGGAGACGCGGCATGAACTCCACCAGTGTCACCTCTGTGCCCATCGACCTGTAGAAGCCTGCGAACTCGCTTCCGATGGCTCCCGAGCCAACCACAACCATCGAGGCAGGCAATGAAGGGAGGCTCATCGCCTCACGGTACCCGATGATCTTTTTGCCGTCCTGCTTCAGGTTGGGCAGTTCCCGCGAGCGTGCGCCCGTGGCAATGATGACATGTCTGGCGCTGTACGATTCCTTTTTGCCGTCAGCAGCCTCAACCTCCACTGTGCCTGCACTCTTCAGCCTGCCGAAACCGTTTATAACCTGTATGTTATGTTTCTTGAAGAGATACTGCACCCCTTTGCTCATGGCGTCTGCCACTCCCCTGCTACGGGCTATGACTGCATTGAAATCGGGTCCCGGCGCCTCACCTGCATTGATGCCGTAATCGGATGCATGCCTTGCATAATCAAGCACCTGTGCACTCTTCAGCAGGGCTTTCGTGGGGATGCAACCCCAGTTAAGACAGACGCCGCCCGTCTCAGCCTTCTCTATCACCGCCACCTTCAGGCCGAGCTGCGAAGCTCTTACTGCAGCCACATAACCTCCGGGGCCACTGCCAATTATCAAAATATCAAATTCATTCATAAGCTGACTTTTTTCATTCTTTCAATACTGCTGTTCCTTTTCAGGCTCCTGGCAGCACGTGCCATCAGCCAGAAAAACACGAGAACGGTCACAATTGTTGCGCCGGTAGGGAGGTTGGTGAACCACGAGATTGCAAACCCGGCGCTTATGCTTATAAAACTGACGATAGTGGAGAGTACAATGATCTGCAGGTATTTCCTCGTGAAGAGCATGATAATGTTTGCCGGTATGGTAAGCAGGGCAAGTATCATGATCACTCCTGCCATCCTGATGTTAAGCACGATAGCCAGGCCCGTCAGGCCAACAGAAATATACTTGAAGAGGTCGACGTGTCTTGTGAAAGTACGTGCATAGCTCTCGTCGAAAGAGATGTAGAGCAGGGTTCTGTAGAAAAGTGCGGTGTAAATAATCAGCACCGCCGATATGATTCCCAGTGCTATCAGGTCTCCGTTTGTGACGGTAAGGATGCTGCCGAAGAGATAGCTCATGAGGTTGGGAGCGTATCCCGGGGTAAGGTAGATAAAGATGATGCCGATGGCCATGCCCAGCGCCCAGAGGATGCCAATGGCACTGTCCTCACGCATCTTCCCCCTGGCCGACATGTATTCCATGCCAAGCGCCGATCCCAGTCCGAAGAGAGCTGCTCCCACCACAGGGTTAATACCAAGATAATAACCGAGCCCTATCCCCCCGAATGAGGCATGCGTTATGCCGCCGCTGAGGAAGACCAGCCTGCGTGACACGATGTATGTGCCTGCAAGGCCTGCAGTAATGCTGGCAAATAGCGCACCCAGGAGTGACCTGACGACAAATGTGTATTCAAAAATATTCTCCATTAACTGTGTTTGTGGAGTACGACATGTGGGACATCACCGTGTGTGACAAGCTGTATGGGGCATCCGTAAAGCCTGAGGTCCTCGTCTGTTATCTTGCTGTGCGGGTGATAGAAAAGAGACCCGTTGACGCAGGCGAACGACTTCACCCAGGTGGAGATGGTACCAACATCATGTGAAACCATCATAATCGTCATACGGCTGTTTAGCTGCCTGAGCCTCTCATAGAAATCAGCCTCGAAGGAGGAGTCGACGAATGTGGCAGGCTCATCAAGGAGTAGCAGCCGGGGTGAGCCTGACACAGCCCTTGCCAGGTAAACACGCTGCAGCTGTCCGCCCGAAAGCTCATTGAGAGCCTGGTGAGCCAGGGGTGTGAGTCCCAGCTCCTCCATCACCTCTCTTGCACGTTTTTTCTCCTTACGGCCCATCCGGCCCGTGGCTCCCATGCCGTGCATCATTCCTGACAGAACAACATCCTCCGCGGTAACAGGGAAGAGGGTATCACCCCTGGCCACCTGGGGCATGTACCCTATCTGGTTCAGTCTCAGATTACCGGGTGTATAGTCGACCCTTCCTGACAACGGCTTGAGCAGTCCGAGGATTACCTTCAGGAGGGTTGTCTTACCTCCCCCGTTAGGACCTATGATCCCGATGAAGTCGTTCTCCTCCACGGCCATGGTAATATCCTTCAGGACTACCTTCTCCTCGTAGCCGGCGGTGACGGAATCTATGTTGAATAAGACGCTCATGTAAGTTTAAAGTCCATAAAGTCTGTAGCATTTGCGATTGTCGATTTGCGATTGTCGATTTTAAATAATCGAAAATCGAAAATCTGCAATCGGAAATTTTCTTATTGCCTATTGCCAATTGCTTTGGCTACTTCAACAACAGCCTCCGGCCAGTTTCTGTTCATCGGGTTGATGACAATCAGTTCCGCGCCTGTCTCCCCGGAGAGCGACTGTGCATTACGCAGATCGTACTCCGCCTGTATGAAGATAGTCTTTATTTCCTTATCACGGGCAAGATCGATAAGCTGTTTCATTCGTGCCGGGGAGGGACTTTTCCCTTCGTCCTCAAACGAAACCTGCTCAAAACCGTAGTCGCGCCCCATGTACGCCAGCGCCGGATGGTAGATCATCACAGTTTTGTTCGGAGCAGATACCATTGCCGCGCGCACCAATGAGTCAACCTCCGAGATCCTCTTGTTCAGCAGTGCCAGATTGGCCTCATATTTTTCAGATGACCCGGGATTTAGCTCCGTCAGGAAATCCTTGATATCCCGTGCCATTATCATGGCGGCTGAAGGTGACATCCAGTAGTGCGGGTCAGGTCCGCCGTGAGTATGTCCCTCATGATCATGATGATCCTCTCCGGCCTCCTCCTCCTCAGTTTCGATCAGCTGAATGTTGCGCGACAGGTCAAGCACCTTCATGTCAGGATTGACCTGCATGAATCTTTTCATCCATGCATCTTCAAATCCCAGCTTGCCGTTGATGATCAGTGCTTCCGAACCGGAGAGCGAGTTAATCTGGGCCGGGAGAGGTTCCCATATATGGTGGTCTGCACCGTTGGGAAGCAGCACATTGACAGTGTAGTCGCCTCCTGCAATGCCCTCAACGAACCAGGCAAAAGGGGGAATGGTGACGGTGATAACTTTTTCACCTGCACCGGTACCTGACCTGTTGCCGCATGAAGAGATTAAAAAGGCCAATAACAGCATCCATATTGTGTGTCTTTTCATAACAATCAGATTTGCCATGCAAAATTAACAATATGGCAATCGGCGACAAACAACAAAGAAAATAATTCAGGTGATGCACCATAAACAGGCAGAGACAGGTACCCAACCTGTCTCTGCACCTGATTACAACCGCAGTGTAATCAGAACATTGAACCAACTATAAAGCAGAAAACCAAATTAATTAGAGTTCAGTGATATACGCAGGTTGCCCGTGGCGTTCTTTGCCCTGATCTTAAATACCCACTTCCCGTTCTTCCATCCGTTGTTTTCCCCTGCCTCGAAGTTTTTGCGCCAGTTGAGGCTTCCGTTCTCATCAATCACCACCTCCGAGAGCTGTTTCCCGTCGGGCATGATGACATCAACCGTGATTGATCCCTCAGCGCAGTCGCCCGAGACCGACAGGTTAACACTGGGCTCATCAGTTGCGCTCATTGTGAACTCATTTGTGAATGTTGCCTCCATCACCTGCCGTGAGTAATTCCATGATGAACCTGATTTGCTGGCATGTCCGCTTGTGCTGTACACATAAAAATCACCCGGATTGGGAAGCCCGTACCTGCCTATCCTGGCGTCAGGAATAATCATTACGTGCGGATCCCTGGAGAGATTCAGCGCATCCTTATAGATGTCATCCGAATACTTATATTGCCATTCAAACTCCTTCTCCAGGTTTTCTGCATCACCCTCAATCTCGGCGATCTTCTTCTGGATCTCCATCTCCCTCTTTTTCGCATTCAGCTCTGCCTGCTTAATCTTCTGCTGCTCCTCCTCACTTAAGGTCTGGAGCTTCTTCTGCATTTCAGCCTCCTTCTGCTTCTGCTGATCGGCAGAAGGCTGCGTGCCCTGTCCCGTTGCCGGCGGTGCCGACAGTAAAAGTGCCATGGCACCGATTGCGATTGAATAAACTGTTCTGTTCATGACTGCCCTTTTAAAAAGTTTTACAGTGTAAAATTACAACGTCTATTCACAGCCACAGGTTAACGGGAGGTTAATGCAAGGTTAATCCCCTTTTAATTCGGGATCATTGTATAAATTTGAATAAAAATCAACAGGATGAAGCGTAAGCTCCTTCTCATCGGATCACTTGCAGCACTGATTCTATTCGTTGCCGTACAGTTCTATCTGATCCATAACATCTGGAGGCAGAAGGAGGAGATTCTGACCATGAGGTACACCAACCTTTCACGTGAAGGTCTGTCGATGCTGCTGGCTAAAAAGAAGAGCAACGGGTTCGAGAAGGCGATGGATGTCACTGACAAGTTTGCCCTCTACCTCATTACGGAGGAACTGAACATGGCTGAACAGATGGATGACACGGCATCGATCAGAAGGCTGGCTATGAATGAGATTTATTCTATTATGTATAAAAATGAGATGCTGACCACCTTCCTCAAATCTTACATAGGTCAGACAGGTTTTGACAACGATTTCAAACCGCTGCTGGCAATCGCCAGGCTTGAACTGCTTTCGGGTGACAGAAACTATGTTCTGGCTGACACTGTTTATAAGACCAAAAGGAAATCCATGGTGGTTGTCAACACCTTCAAGGAAGAACACAACAACTTCGTCATTCAATACCATTACCTTATAGATCTCACCCACAAGAACGAGATGGTATTCAAGGAGGCCCTCTTCTCCTTTGTCCTTATCATTGGCAGCACACTGATAGTCTTCCTGGTCTTTGGCATAACCTGGAGGAACCTTATGGAGGAGAGGCGCCTCTCAGAGCTCAAGAGTGACTTTATAAACAACATGACGCATGAGCTCAAGACACCGCTGTCAACCATAACCGTCGCCGGGAGAACGCTGGAGAAGGAGCAGATCCTCTCCGACAGGGAGAAGGTACTGGAGACGGCACAGCTGATCGGGAAACAGAGCATACACCTCAACCAGCTCATTAACACCATTCTCGAGGTGAGCTTCCTCGAGAGAGCTGAATTTGAGCTTGACAGGCATAATGTGGCGGTTGATGAACTCATGCACCAGATTGTGGCATCTTTCCTTACCTCATGCGACGGCTGTGCAGTGATCAGGGAGGATTACGGGGCCAATGGCACTTCAGCATCCCTTGACATCGTCTACTTCACCACGATGATTAACAACCTCCTTACCAACGCTGTCAAATACTGCGACAGGGAGCCTGAGATACAAATCATTACATCAATTGACTCCGGCAATCTGGAGATCACGGTCACCGACAACGGGGTTGGCATCTCGCGTGATCACATAGACCACATTTTCGATAAGTTCTACCGGGTACCGCACGGCAACATTCACAAAACCAAGGGGCTGGGGCTTGGACTCTACTATGTGAGGCGCATTGCCACCGCTCATGGCGGGGATGTATCTGTCAGCAGCAAACCCGGCAAGGGAACCACATTCAGAATCAGAATACCAAAATAATAATGCCATGAAACTCCTGCTTGCTGAAGATGATATCGATTTCGGGAACATACTCTCGCAGTACGTTACCCTGAGCGGATTTGAAGTTGCCCTGGCCCGCGACGGCCGCGAAGCATGGGAGATGTTTCATGCCTCCAGGCCTGACATATGCGTGCTGGATGTCATGATGCCCGAGATGGATGGCTTCACCCTTGCAGAGAAACTGCGTGCCGAGGAACCGGGGGTGCCATTTATATTCCTCACTGCAAAGAGCCTGAGGGAAGACATCATCAGGGGGCTGAAGCTCGGTGCGGATGACTACATTACCAAGCCATTCGACCCGGAGATGCTGATGCTGCGCATCAACAACATCCTGCGAAGGGTCTACTCGGCCGCTGAGGATGAATATACAATCTCCGGAACCACCCTGAAGTACAACTCCCTGGAACTGATCACCCCTGCGGGGAAGGAGAAGCTCACCCTGCGGGAAGCCCAGCTGCTGAGACATCTTATGATGAACCGCAACAAGGCCCAGACACGTGAGCAGATACTCACCGAGATCTGGGGGCAGGATGACTATTTCCTCGGAAGGAGCATGGATGTCTTTATCAGCCGGCTGCGCAAATACCTGTCACCTGACAACGGTATCTCCCTGAGAACCCTCAGGGGCATGGGTTTCATCCTTGAGGAGGTACACTGAGCGGTTGTATCCGCCCGGGAAAACCGGGGAAATTCAGCTGACCGGCTGTCTCCGCCCGGCACAAACGGGAAAGATTAATTATTCTGCTGTCTCCGCCTCGCGGATAAGGAATTCCGTCAGGTTGACGTCATGGCTCAGGTTAAGTTTTGTTCTTAACCGGTAACGGCCTATCTCCACTGCCCGGGTTGAGATATTCGAGAGGTTGGCTATCTCTTTCGTGGTAAAGTTCATCCTAAGGTATGAACAGAGCCTCAGGTCATTGGGAGTGAGTGACGGATACTTCTTCTTCATCTTGCTGAAGAATCCCTCCTGCGAAAACTTGAGGTTCTTCATCACATTCTGCCACTCTTCGGTCTGGGTATCAAGCCCGTGATCAATGATCTGCTCCATCTCCTTCACGAACCGTGCCGGCAGCTTTGATGAAGACTCCTTGACAGACTCCAGCTTGTCACGCAGTTCCCTCAGCGTGTCAGTTTTCCTTATCAGGTAGCGCATCGTCAGCATCAGCTCATAGCTCTTGTAGTCGAGCTCGCTCTCAAGCCTGTTCTTTCCCACCTCATATTCTATCAGCCTGCGGTGCCTCTCCAGGGCCATCCTGAATATCCTTACCCCGGCTGCTATGAGTCCGGCGACGATAAAAACATACAATACCCATGCCCAGCCGGTCAGGAGAAAAGGCCTTCTGATGACGAATAACGCTTCGGCCATGCCGTTGCCGCCTGCCTCCCTGACCTGCAGATGATACTCGCCGTGCCGCAGGTTAAGAAGTGAAAAATTGTCTGCCGCAGTCCGGTACCACTCGTCATTGAGCTCTCTTACCCTGTACAGATACTCACGTCCTTCGCGGTCAAAACCGGAAGGATTGGCTATGAAGACTGTAAGATTGTTTTCCCTGCTGGAGACCGAAAGGCTTTCCGTCGATCCAGGAAAGAGAGTCGTGCTCTTATTGCCTCCGCTGAAGACCAGGCGGCTTACATATAGGGCGGACCTGTTTTCAGAATCGCCCAGCTTTTCCAGGTCGTAAATGCTGAACGCCTGCCTGGTCGGAATAAGAAGTCTTGCGGAGTCCAGTGAAATGATCTGCTGTTCGCGCCAGGGCAGATCGGCATATTCATGAACGAATTCAAGCACCTTTTCTGCCTTAAGGTCCCTGGTTATATTGAAGAGCGCAATCCTGTTGTCAAGAACAAACCAGTAGCTGTTTCCGCGGTAATATATGATCTGGGTGGCACTGACGAACTCCCCCAGGCCAGGTTCCAGCGACGTGACAGGATAAAAGTCCTTATCCTCGTAATTGAATGCATAGATATGATCGGAGGCCATGAAGACAACCTGGTTATTCAGGCTTGACATTGAAAGTATCTTTGAGCTGTCAGCGAGTAAGCTGAAATAAAGAGAGCTAATTATTGAGTCTGCCTTCTCGTTGAGCTCCAGCCGGTATATGCCCTTCTGGGGATGAACGGCCCACACGTAGCCCAGGTAGTCAATCTCCACAAATCTCGTAGGCTCAATGTAACCCTCTATCCTGTTACGGTAAATCCACCGTCCCGATCCGTCTTTCCTGAATGAGACGATACCGGTATAAGTACCCTCGAGGAGAAGCTCACCGTAGGGCTTGATCGACCATCCCCCGGTCACATCGGAGATCTGTTCCGCCTTCCCTCCTTCGATGATAAATGTCCCGTCGTTATGGCCGCAGAGGATCTGACCATCCTGTTGCGCAAGCTTCCAAACCTGGCCCTGAGTGTTGGGAATTATCCTCAGGCCGGAAAACCGGTAGTTCCCGTCATCACTGGCAATGTCTGCCGCAAAAAGTCCGTGGTTGGTGCCAAGGTAGAGATGATCGCGGTCTCTGATGGCTGTGTATATCGTTCCCAGGTCCCCGCTTGTGTTTGCATAATAGGTTACCGGAGACGATGGCCTGATATAATTTGCCCCGTCATCCAGACCTGTCCATATGCCACCTTCAGCATCCCTGTAAAGCGAGAGTACGGTATTGTTTTTAAGCCCGTTTGAATAATCGAAGGTTTCAAGTATCCGTCCCGACCTGTCACAGAAGGCAACCCCCTTCAGGATGGTTCCGAACACCACCAGGGTATCATTTACTGCCAGGCCTGCATTACATGTTGCTTCTTTCAGGTATTGTGATATTTCACTGTCGAGAGGGATGAATTTTTCCCCGTCAAAGGCAAAGACCCCGTCATTGGCGGTGCATATCCAATGCTCGTCCGGGCCGAAATCAATCAGCGCATGCACCTTAAGTGATCCGAAGGGTTCGCTGCCGCTGATGAACATGAACTCCGAACCGTCAAACCAGTAAAGCCCCTCACCCAGGGCCTGTGCGATAAACCTGCCTCCCACCCTGAAAAAGAACAGCATGAAAGAAGGGGTCTCAACCTTCCTGACAATATTGTAATCATATATGTAAACAGCTGTAAACGACTGAAAATAAATGGTATGATCAAGCTCATAGATATTCCATATCTCGTCATTTTTCGATATTCCTGCCCCCGCAGAGAGGGAGGAGTAGGTGAGCCTGCCCGACTGATCCTTAGTCCATATGCCAAAATCCTCATACGACCCGGTAAAAATCATGCCGTCATTGTTGACATAGACTGATCTTACACCCTGCCTGTAGGGAACAGCGTATGTTCTGGCTGTAATACCGTTATATTCAATCAGTCCGGCTGAATTGGCAAAATAGACATATCCGCTGACCGGGTCCCTGCATATTTCCCAGTTCTGGCTTACAACAGGTATGTTTCCGGAGATGAACTTATCGATCTCATTCCGGTGCCCCGCCTGCTGACCGGAGATGACCGATGCAAATGACATCAGGCAACCAAACAAGAATAGCGAACTGGCGTTTTTCCATCCTGCTTTTGCTGACATAAGACCGGTTTATTACATCACTTCCTGATACAGCAGTAAATATATTAAAAATGCATGATTTCAGGAAAACAGCAGAGGGAAGTGTTTGACAACAGCGTTAAAGGTAGATCTCGATCCTGTTCTCAGGCTTGTCAAGCATAGCTGAGAATGTGCCGGCACTGATGACTGCCCCGCCGGGGCGATAAGGATTTTCCTCATGCGTAATGTCAACCTCCCTGCCATTGATGCGAATTGTTTTCGGTCCGAAATTATTTTTCCTGACCTCGTACCGGAATAGAAGGCGCCGCTCCATGAAATTCATTGAAGCTGTCAGGCCATCGAACGAAAACGGCAATACCGGATCAATGATCACCTTCCCCCATTCCAACCTCAGTCCCAGGAGACGTGACACGATGATCCCAATATAGATTCCCGGTCCGCTTGAGTAGACCCGCCATCCCCCTCTCAGGGTTATGTTGCCGCCCTTTATTTCAGAGTAAAGTCTGTCTGCCTCAAACCGATTTGCAAATATCACGTCAGAGCTGCTGTAATAGCAATTCGACTGCCGGATATCTGAACAGGGGACAACATCGCTGCAGGCTACCGGGATCGCCTGGCGGAGGGCCCTGACAAACGCGTCAGCCTTCCCCGTGATGGCAAGTGCCTCGGCATACCGTATGTGCTCATGCACATACATAAGTCCGATCTCCCTGCCGAAGAAGGTACTGCTCTCAGCCCTCTGAAAAAGCGTCTGGATACCACCGTTATACCTCAGCGGACGGTCCATCAGGCGGGCTCCGTCAGGTCCCTTGAGATGCTCTTCAATCAGTTCCTGGTGTTTCTGTGCCTGTTCCTCTGTAAAAATCCCGCTGATGATTCCCCTGTTCATGGGCAGGATGCTGTATTTTATCCCGGTTCTCTCATCGGCCGGATGAAGCAGGAGGCTTATACTGCCGTCATCCTCTGCCAGCCCGTATCCTGCCACCACGCCGTCCCTGACCAGGTACCTGTTGAAATCTGATTTTATCCGCTCACATAATTCTGCAAATTCTGACGCTTTACCGTCATCACCCATCATCTGCAAGACCCCGGTATAACCTATGAAGGCCTGATAGTTCATCTCCACCGTCCAGCTTGATATCATCCTCCGCGCCAGATCCTTGCTGACCGGCTGGAGTGAATCATTCCAGTCACCTCCTCCAAACTGCACAAGGGAAGTGCCAGGCACAAAATCAGCAATTACTTTTTTAACCAAACGGTTAATATGTTCTGCAAGTGATTTTTCTGATGTTTCCGCTGTTTTTCCGTCATGATGAAAAGGAAGTATTTCATCAAGAAATTCAAAATCACCGGTCACTTTGATATAATTGCTCAATGCGATCAGGCACCAGTAAATCACATCACCGTGAGCGCTGTCAGCCCTTATATCATCATAGCTGTCAAACATCCACCACTGGGGCCATCCTCCATCGGGATCCTGGTTTGAGAAAATTGTGCGCAGAACCTGTTTCGCCTCATCAAATTTCTGCATGCTCAGCAACAGTTCAAGAGGGCCCTGGGAGATATCACGGGTGCCCCATGCCGCACCGCTGAACTGCTCAAGTCCGTATGGTGTCAGAAAATGGGTGAGGGCATTCATGCCATACCACGGAAGTATCTCACGGATAGCGGCAATGTCAGCCTGTCCACCTTCAAGCGACAGTCCCCTGCTGAGGTCATTCCACACCTCCCGGGCGTCATTGCGGTCCGATATCCACTGCTGATCGGGATCATTAAAAATGGCCGGCTGCTCTCCGGCCCAGACCTCTCCGGTAAAGCTCATTCCGAAAGCGGATGTTCTCCCGGTTTCTATTACAAACAAATTACTTCCCTGACCTTTGAGGCTGCTGGTGAGAACTTCATCACCGCAAATCCCGAACTCAGTTCCGGCAGGCCGTACGGTCAACCTGAACCGGGCATCGGGAAACCTGGATGCTATCATGCTCTCGCGGCCGGGGCGGGCAATAAATTCAAATTCCGTATCGCCCGGTGAGATGGTCCAGCAATTGAGATCATCAAAATGGTGGGTGATCAGCAATCTTCTGCTGTCCCCGCTGATAACCGTGAATTCCATGCTGACCCGGGGTGATCTCACTGAGGTCCATGTGCGCACCTGGAAGCAATTGTCTCCGCTCTTGTAGATCCAGCGGCAACTGTTCAGGCCAATCTCAAATGCTGACGGAACACCCAGCAGCCTGAATCTGCCGTCAATCTCCACAAGAATCCGCTGGCCCGTCTCAGGTGAGAGATTGAACTGACTGTTACATACTGAAAGCAGGGTATTGAAGTTGGTGTTGCCCTGGGTGATATGTGAATTGAATACACCAAAAGCGAATGCGGTTGTCGACATAATTCTCTCGTCCGGCACATACCCTGTTGCAGCCTGCATTATATGCCCGTGGGGACGGTCAGCGAGGCTCTCCTTGGCACGCAGTACCACATGGTTGTTGTCTCCGCAGAAAAATGAAAGCAGTTGCCCGTTATGGGTTTCGCAGTGCCGTCTCTCCCTGCCAAAGAAGCTGTCAATCTCTGCGTCAGTCAGGTCCTCAACCGGCAGGAGATCAGGGTTGGCGAAAAGGTTCCATGCCGGTGCAACATGTCCATCTGCAGTTTCCAACATCGTATCATCTGCAATCTCAGACACCGGCTCATCAGCAATGCCTGTTTCCGGAGCACCCTCAGTTTCAGCCTCCGTGTCACCTGCAAATTCCCGGATGAGTCCGGGCAGCCTGTCAAGATCGTAGTCCGAGGTGGCAGGAGGATGATTGTGCAGAAAAGTAGCCACAAAGGCACTCCTGTGCCTCTCTCCGTCCGGAAGGTCAAACGGCACCTCCTGAAGGGAGACTACCGACGATTCTCCCGCATATTCTCCGCCCGGCCTGTCTGCCAGCAGCCCTTCAGGGATGCCTGTCTCGCGGTATGTTTTGCCGTAAAACTGCATTCCGTCAGTGCTGGCAGCGGCAGCCCCGTTCACGCATGCAATCATAATCCACGGGTGCCCACCCGCCTCCTTCATGTTCTGCCGGCAGCAGATAACAGAGCCATGCACTTCGTCTTCAAGGATCCTTCTCTCAATGTACTGGCTCACATAGTATTCATTGACCGGCCCTGAGCTCATGACCTTCAGTCCAACGTCCTGGAGATAAATCAGATCAAGTTCGCAACCGGCACCTGAGTTATTCTGAATGTCAACACTCCACTCCCAGCTCAGGCTCCTTTCAGAGAGTCTCAGGTTACAGCTGTAATCAAGACCCTCCCAGTTGCCTGTAGCTGAAAAGAAGTTTTTGCCGGCCGTGAAACGGCTGTCGCTGCCCGGACCGAACAACGGCCTGTATATAATCCGGCTGCCTCTTTTTCTGAGCCAGATATTTGCAGCCGATCCTGAAAATGGTGAAGCAACCCTGAGGCTTATCCGTACCGGATCAGCATCAATTGTCCGCACCGAACCGTTATCCAGGAAATCTACGGATAGCCCGAGGGAGTTATTTATTTTCATCAGCCAATCTTAATATTCAGAACCAATTCCTTGTTATGTTCATGACTGTAAGCCAGCGCAGTACGTCCTCCGGCGCGGATCGTCCCAACAGGTTTGCCATCGATCTCAGCAGTTCGGATCCTGCCCGCCCCGGATCCTTCGAATACAATCTCACCGGCAAGATCGCGGTCGCCGGTAAGGACAACCTGCAGAGAGCCATCCCTGAGATCATAACCGAGAATATCTGAAGTGGAGTGAAGGATCTTCAATCCTTCTGAAATTTCAAGGCACACGGGGGTCAGCACACTGTACAATGCAGGAAGCGTGATCTCCTCCCCTGACAGTGGCAGATGAACTTCCTCCCCGGTTTCCGGGTGAGTGTATACGACTCTGCTCCGACGCTCCTCGTTATAATAGTTTGCCACAAAAAGCAAGGCCTTTCCATTATCAGTAAAGCGTTCCCTGACAGTTATATAATCATTATCAGCCGATGCCTGTCTCAGCTTTGCCCCTGATCTTTCAAGGATAGTCTCATATACCGGTTTGTGGCCTTCCGTATCGAAGCCGATCCATGTCCCAAGATGAATTACCGTCCCGCCTCCGAGAGGCTTCGCAAATCCGCACGGAGCTCCGGAAATGGTGCGCGCAATAATTTCCGCTCCCGATAATGACTCCTCTGAGAACGTAATAAGCGGGTTGCTGCACTTGATGTCGTTAAACCCCAGTATGTCAATCAGAGGCGAGTCAATAACCTCAGTCCCGGAGGGTGATACGGAGATGGCATCACGCAGTACTCTACATGGTTTCTGGGACAGTTCCCGGTCAGGAAGGTATGGATAGATGACAGCATTGCCGCCGCTGGTGACATAACCGACAATGGTCTGCTGCGCCGGTGCATCCATCTCATCGGTGACGAATGCCCATACCTGTTTGTAACGGCTTAATGATTCCGGTGTGGCAGTGTTCAGGTCAGCCATGTCATAATCGATATTAAGGACCTGGAGCACCTTGAGCAGTCCGTCAAAGTATGCGGGCCTGCGTATCGCAGAGGGAACAAACCTGAGCCCGCAGGCTTCGCCGGCAGGGTCTTTCGAGCTCCGTGGCGTAGTATGGCGGATAAAAGAGGACGCACACCTCTGCCCTGCGACGGGCTTCCACAAAGATGTCTCCGGACACCTGCAGCATCTTACTCATTCTTTCAACGGATGCAAAGGCGCTGGTTCGGTCGCCTTCGGCTGTCAGTGGAGTGAACCAGTAGAAAGTCTCCCCGGAATAGCCCTTGCGTACAGGATTGCGTCCCTGTGAGAACATGTAGTAGTTCCATCCCGTCAGGCCGTTGGCGATGCTCGCTTTATAAAATAACTCCATTTCGCGTGGGTTTGTCACCACGTGATACTCCCGTGATCCGCTCTGGAATTCGGCGGCAAAAAGGGGTCCCCTCCCCTGCATAGCTCCGGTTATGTCGTTGATGATCCGGTCATCATGCATATTGCGGTATGAAACGAACTCGGGGATATGATCGACACCAAAGATGATCTCACTCTTTTCATTGAAAAGATCCTCATACATGGTGATATTGACAGGGAACTCATACCCATTGCCGTATATCCATCCGGGAAGGTTGTGATAGAGAGGCACTTTGACGCCCCTGACCCTTGCCATGCCGGTCAGCATTCTCAGGTAGTCACCATAATATTTGCGCCAGAAGGAATGCCAGTCATTATCGCGTCCGCGGTCTCCGGGTGACGCATACGGTTCCCTGCCGTCCGGCGGGAGTTCAATCCGCGCAAAGTCCGGGAAATCCGTTCCCCACCGGTCATTCACTTTTTGTATACTCCCGAACTTTTCCGAGAGGTACGCGATAAACCTCTCCCTGACGGCATTGCCATAATCTGCCTGCCTGGCAAGCCATGAGAAGACGCCAATCTCATTGCATATCTGCATCATTATTACCGGTCCGCCTGATGCGGTCTCATACCGGCTGATCAGAGGCATGATCTTATCGTACCAGAGCCCCACCTTCTCCAGGTACTTTGCATTAAAGAGGCTGACCCCGTCACTCATGACCCTGTCTCCTTTTCGGTTGCGCATGCGTACCTCTTCACCCTGCCCGTCAAGGAACCAGTCGGGCAATCCTGCCCCCCTGAATTCTGCCAGAATAAAGGGTCCGGGTTTCACAATGCATTTCAGCCCGCGCTCGCTGCAACGCTGAAGCCATCCCTCCAGGTCCTTCTCCGGGCATGTGGCGCCGGTGAAGTCAAAGAGGCCCTCCTCCTCTTCATGCCAGGCCCATGGAATATAGGTACTGACGGCTGTGAGGCCTGCGTTCACGGCTTCATCCAGGTGCCTGTCCCACAGTTCACGCTTTATCCTGAAATAATGAATCTCCCCGGAATTGAGAAACACCTTTTTGTCATCCTGAAAGAAATTACGCCCCTTTACACTAAATGTCATTACAGTTCATTTTACGGTTAAACGGATGGCAACTCACCGGTCTGCCCTGTGCCGTTATTATTCTCCCTGTTCCTCTGCATCAGCAGATCCTTGATCTCAAAAGTCCTTTTCTCTGTAAGTGTATACCGGACTGCAAAGAAGAGTGCCAGAAGGCTCAGGAGCAGCGGAAGGCCGATCTCCACAACCCTCATCATAAGGAGAGTATAGGGAGACTGTTTTTTCAGAGGCTCGATGTCCTCCTCGATAGAGGCCAGTTCACGGCTAAGTATACCCGGTGGCGAAGATGCACTCAGGGCATTGATCCGGTTATTGATACCGGATATGTTTCGGGTGAGCTGTATCGTGTGCTCCTTGCTCTTCTCATGCTGCTTCGTTCGGGCCTCCAGGTGTGCCAGCAGATCAAATGAATAGATCCTTGCTTTCGCCAGCTTCGACTGCATGATCAGGGGTACAGCCGCGCGGATAAGCGAATCAGCCTGCCCCGGGGTTGCCCGGGCCAGTGCCCCGTCGAAATACTCCAGGTCCTTTATGACAGTCCTGGTGGCAGCTGATGCATTTAGCATTACATTTCTTCTCCGGGCGTCATTCTCAGCGCGCCCTGACCTTTTCTTCTCAGGCTCTTTTGTAGCCTCATTTTCAAGATAGAGCAGGTAATCTTTTGATTCCTTCAGGGCTTCGGAGGTCTGCAGCCTGGCGTTTGCAAGCCCATCCGATGCCATAGTGCTGCTGCCATCGTATCCATTCCAGTATTGAATCTTGCTTTGCATGTCACGGATGCTTCCCTGCAGGCTGTCGACCTTGGTTACCTGGGTCTGGTCAAACAGGGTCAGGGTTATAAGTATCCCTGCAACAAAACTGGCGAAGGCCGTGCCCAGTTTTATGAACCACCAGAAGATGGAGTAATAGCTCCCTTCTGACCTGTGACCGGTCTTCAATTCATCTTCATCGCAGATGTCGCCAACCATTGATGATCCCAGGGTGAAGAAAAAGAGCATGCCGGCGGAAAGCAGTATTGTGGGGATGAGTACCAGGTAAGGATGGTTGGGATTGTAGCAGACAATCTTGGAGAGCTGTGCAAGGCACATAAGCACCATGGCTATTATGAGGGTATTTCGTTTCCCGAACTTCGGGCTTATCCAGTTGAGGGGAAAGACAGCAAGCACTCCGGTGATTGCCCATACTGTTCCGTTTATGCCCAGCAGCCTGGCCCCCTCGATCTTGTCACCGCCAAAGACGTAAAAGATAGGTATGTAAGATCCGAGAAGGTTGACAAAGTTAAAGCCCATGGCAAGGGTAAAGATTGTCAGCGTCAGATAGATGAAGTTCTTGTTGGTACCCACTACCTTCATGTCATTCCAGAAATGGGTCTTCTCCTGTTTTGCCACCTTTACAAACCTGGGCTCTCTCAGTTTGGCGGTCCACCAGAATGAAAGAGGAATGAGCACCGCCGCTATCAGCAGTGATACGTATCTCATTCCGTCCGCCTCATTGCCGCCGGGGCCCCTGAATGCCTGCGTGTTGGCAAGGGCGAAGAGCCACGGTGTGCTCATGGCGAAAAGGTTGCCTACAAAGCTCTTGCCGCTGAAAAGACGGGTCCGTTCATGCGGATCAGTGGTCATCTCCATGCCAAGGGCGCCATGAGGTATTTCGAAGATGGTGGTGGCAGTGAAGAAAAGAAGCAGGGCAAACAGGATATAAACAAGCTGGAAACGCTGAAAACCGGCATCACTGGGGAACCAGGCATGGACCGCCTCACCCTTGGGAATCCACCACAATACCACAAAAAAGACAGCCACCGCTATACCCCCTATCAGGAGGTAGGGCCGGCGGCGTCCCAGCCGGCTCCGGGTGTTGTCAGAGAGATGGCCGACAATAGGATCGGAAAAGGCATCCCACAGCCTCGGGATGATCATTATCAGGCCCAGCCAGAAGGCACTCAGTCCCAGGCTTATGTTGCCCATCAGTCCTACCAGCTGTCCGGCAATGTTAAATAGGGCGATGGGAATAATGCCTCCGGCAGAATAGGCGGCCAGCTGACCAAAAGTAATACGGTCATTCTGCCCGGAAACCTTAACTGTGCTCTTATTTCCTATACTCATGCAAGTATTTGTTTTTCAGCAGTTAATAATATATCACCACCTCCGCCGGAACCTCTCTGACAGTGATCTGCCCCTCATCGAACTCAGTCATCGCCCTGCCGTTGACGGTTATTGCAGATGGCATATTTCTTCCGTTGAAATTCCTGATAGAGATCCCACCTTCAGGCAGATCCATATCTCCGGTTATGGTGAAGAGGTACCTGTTGCCATCCTTCCTGACAGAGTAGGATATCTCTCCGTAATAGGTGGGCAGGTTTTCAACCGACATCCCTTCAGGCGAGTCAATCCAGTCCTGGTACAATGCAGAAGCCAGCACCAGGGTCTGGTCATGCTCGTTTTCATACACGAACATCGACCTTACGGCGTTGATAAAATCGCTGCCACACCATGTATGCGGCATATCTCCAATGAAGCCCGGATAACGGTAGTCATTCCACACTACCTCTGCCCAGTGATTCCAACCGCCGGCAGGCGGACGCTGGTCATCGAGAAAGAATTCAATTAATTCATGAGCCCTGCCAGGCTGGTCAAGCATAATGAATGAGCCGGCCAGGCGGTTTTCATACGGGGTGTAGTTAACCCAGTCTCTCAGGCCATCTCTCCTGTCGCGGAAAAAGGAGTAGTATTTTTCGAAGGTGTTATATACCTCCGGCTCCGGAAGGTTTTTCAGCTCATTGCACGGGGTCAGGGCAATGGTGGTTGATGTAGCATCGAAATCACCCAGTTCAACGCATCCCGGTATATAATCTATGTTCCTGACCTTCATGGCAAGATCGAGTGATTTATAGAGGTTTATCCGGAAGGTATCGCGTAAAGCAGCTATCCTGCGGTAATTCTCAGCTTCACCCAGTATCTTCTGTATCTCCGCCGCATCTTTCAGCCCTTTCATCGTAAAGAAATTATCCCAGTAGGAGTGCATCGGTTTGGCTGAATAGCCTTCATGACTGATAGACTCCGGCACCAGCCCGTAGTAGGCACGTATGCTGTCATTCCCATTTCTGAAGTGATCGGTTGACCTCTCAGCAACAAGGGCTTCAATATAATCAACCGCCCTCAGCACGTTGTCATTTTTTGATCTGAGAAAAGCAGTGTCACGGGTGAAATTGAAATATTCCCGGATCAGGTAGATAAGCTGACCATGGCTGTCATTCTCAGGAACGGGATCAGGCCCCCTGGCATCGACAACACACGGAACCTTGCCGTTCTCGTACTGATGAGCAGCATACCAGTCTGTAAAATCCTTTACCTCAGGTACAATACCCGATTTGAGCAGGGCTGATGATGTCAGTGATCCGTCACGGATCCAGCTGCGCTCATACGAGCGTGATCCGGGTTGTATTCCAACGTTGTCCCTGTTGATCAGGATATAGGCAAGATTTGACCTCCATGTATCGATTATCCTGTCGGCTGATGAGGGCAGGTTAAACCGGATGTGATCCGTTTTCTCCTTCCAGAACCCGGCCGAACTAAAAAAGGCTGCCGGAATATCCTTTACATCGATGCCATCTTCAATCGATTTTCTGCCATGATACGGTACTGCAGCAAAGAATTCCGTTGCTTCACCGGCATCCAGGTGAATGGAATACTTCAAAACTCCGCTGGCCATACCCGCCCTGTCGGTGGCTGATCTCCCGGGTGGCATTTTCCCGCTGCGGACCATTTCAACAATATTCCCTTCATCAAAGGCTGCTGCGCCGAAAGAATCATACGGCCTGGTCGTAATAATGACCTTGTCATCTACCGCAACAAGGCCACCCGCCTCTTCACTTATGGTGCCTATCCTCCCGCTTCCTCCGACTGTGTTCAGGAACTGGTAATACGGATTAACCTGAAACGGGCGTACCAGGAGATAGAACTCAAAGTCGACCGGGCGATCAGAAAGATTCTCAAAGGAGTATCCAATATAGAGCAGGGAGTTCTCATTGGCAGTGCCTCCCGATGATACTCCGGTAACAAATTTAATGGCTCCGTGCTGCCATGTGACCGACGGAATAAACTCAGCCTCCCCGGCGACCCCGTCAAAGACCATTGACTGAACAGGCTCACTGTTGCTCCAGTTTACCAGGGAATCGCCCACTCTCAGCATCGGCTCTATGGAAAAGAGAGACTTGTCTACCTCAACCATCCCGTCTTCGTTGAGCAAGGCCTCCTTTGTGTCGTTGTTTACGCCCGTTATGGTCCAGTATGATGCCTTCCCGGAGAAGTATCGAGGGTAATTGCCGGCAGGAGAATTGGCGGCACACCAGCCAAGAAAATCATTGGGCGTCATTGTGCTCCGGATATCCGGGAATTCCATTTCAGTTATTGCATACGAGCCGGCGGCCGAGGTTCCTGCCATTTCCAGTCTGAGAAACCTCGCCTCGGCTTCGGGCATCCTTATAAAGCTCACATCACCGTTGTTGGACTGCACTGAATATGCTTTTTCCCAGCTCGCTCCATCATCCGACAGGAGAATATCAAACCTCCCGGCCCGGTGATCTTTCAGCCACCTGATCTGCAGGCCCCCGAATTCCCTTTTTTCCCTGAAATCAACGGTAATAGCCTGGTCCTTCACTCCGCGGCTCTGCCAGTATGTTTCATCAGAGCCGTCAGCCATCATGGCCGGTGAATGCTTCCTGGCGGATGATGATGCCGATATTGCCGGCACCGGCCATTCATTCTTCTCAGGCGGGAGCGGCTCGAACCTGAGGTCATCAATCCAGAGCGTACCCTTGCCGCCGACAAATGAAGCGACGGTAAACTCTATCCTGTCAAAGCGTTCAGGATCACGACTTTCCGTTGGGCCCCATGCAAACTCTACGTGACGTTTTTTTATACGGATTTTCTTCCACTCGCCGGGAAAGGAGTAATTCCTGTTATTGACCCACCAGACATTGTTCCCGGTGCTGTCAATTAACTTTATCTCAAAGTTGTTTGACGGTGATTCGGCCTTCAGCCAGAAGGTGAACTCGTAATTGTCAGGCAGCTCAACAGGGAAAAACTTCTGAATGCCTCCGTAGCCTGTGCCTTTTGTGAAATCATAATCGATGCGGATGGCATTGCCTGTTACACCCTTTTCATTTGACAGGTTCATCGTAACCCCGTCAGACAAATTATATGACCATCCGTTTCTATTTTCAAACTCATCCAGGGTTCTTACCTGGGCTTTACCGTCATCAGCGGCCAGGACCAGAAGCAGGATGATGGCGGTTATTCTGCTGATATGGTGCTCCATCGGGTTAATGGTTTTAATCAGATTTACCGGTCTGCATCAATTTTTCAGATAGCTGAATCCCAGCTTTCTGAGGCCTTCCCGTATGACAGGATCTTTCATCACATACTCCCATACCAGCCCGGTACGGAAGTTTTCTATCATGATGAGCATCGGACCCTGATCAATCCCGATGAAGTCATCATTGACCCATCCTGCAGTCAGGTTAAATGAGTCATAATAGCCGTATTTGCCCCACAGCTTTTCCCCATATTTTTCATTTATCGATCTTATTGTTGGGAGAACTATCTCCGGAGCAAAGGGCAATGATGAGAGAGGGCCGTAGGGAGCGATGGTTCCGTCATCAAAATAGTTGTAGTCCGGGCCGCTGGTGCCTCTCCCGGCGTAGCCAAGGAACTCCCTGTCGCCAAAGTTGTATTTGGCCGTGGGGCCGTCGCTGGCCGTTATGCCCCAGCAGAGGGAATCGTACCCGACCCATCCGTGAGGATTATCTATGGCATACTGTCGCTGTACATATGTTGCCCGGCGGGAGTTTTCGAAGTAGTCAATCCCCTTCTCTTTCATGTATGAGTCAGCGATGCCGCGGAAGTCGATGAACGCCTGTGAGAACTGATGACCGAACAGGGGTGGAAAAGCCACATGAGAGAGACCATCGTAGGGCGTCTGCCACTTGTAGGAACTTAACCATGAGTTATAACTCTCCTCAGCGTTCTCCAGACCGCTTCCTGCGGCAAGTATATACAGAAAGAGCGCTTCGTTGTAACCGCTCCAGCCCATATGGTGTAGCCCCTGCTCAGGATGCCACCCCATTGAAATCTGGCGGGCATATCTGCCCGTATCCGGCATCATCATGAAATCCCACTCTATCCTGTTCAGCAGGAGATCAGCCTGTGAACGGATACGCCTTTCAATGTCATTGTTGAGGTTGTAATAGTTGCGGGCAAAGATTATTCCCATCATAAGGAGGCCCGTATCTACAGACGAAAGTTCACAGGTCCATTCCCTGGTGCCGGTGGTCATGCGCAGAAAGTGGTAGTAGAAGCCTTTGTAGCCGGTAACGGCGGTATCGGCACTCTGCACCGAATTGACAAAGAAGTCGAGCGTGTTCAGGGTTATCCGGGCCGCATCTTCACGGGTTATCCAGTTCCTCTCAACGCCAACGGCAAAAGATGGCAGCGCGAATCCGGTAGAGGCAATGCTGGCCGGGGCCCATGCCGCAGTGCGGTCCTTGACTATTCCCCATTCGGGATGGTGCTCATGCAGAAAGAACTGAAAAGTCTTCTCCTGGATCGAGTCAAGCATTGCCTCTTCGCCGGCTGTCAGGTTATAACTGGCGCGTCCCTGTGAAGTGTGGCTGACCTGCATCTGACGATTACAGGAGGCAAGCACAAGCACTGCCAGTATGATAAGGTATGTCGTTCTCATCTTTTCAGTATATAAATCCAAGTTTATCGAGACCGGCCCTGACTTCCGGCGCAGACATGAACAGCTCCCAGAGAAGACCGGTGCGGTAGTTCTCAATCATACAAACGATTGGACCCTGGTCAATGGCCAGGTAAGATGTGCCCCACCAACCTGCGGTGGCATTGAAGGCATCATAGAAACCGTATTCTCCCCATGTCCTGTCGCCCAGTGTATAATAGAAATGACTGATGGCATCCATTGACTGTTCAGGTGTATAAGGAAAGGAAGAAAGCGCAGCCGTAGGGGTAATCACGCCGAGGTCATTGGTGGGCGAATGAGCGCTGTAACCCGACTGGTTATCGCTGGCGGTAAGTCCCCAGCATTCAGTGCTATAGCTGACATAGTTGGATGGGTTTGTCTCGCAATGTTTCCAGTTGATAAGGGAATGGGCGACGTTCTGATCCCAGTAATTCACGTAGCTGTCTTCAAGATCGCGCGGATCAAGCCCGAGGAACGAATAATGGGTGAAGAAGAGCGGTCCACCGTAAGCCCCCCCCATGGGCAGCGTTATACCGTAATAGGCGCTGCCGTTCATTATGGCTCCGTTATTCATATAACCATACCTGTAAGTGTCCCTGCTGATGGTGTGCGTGGGTGATCCGGCTCCAAGAACATAACAGATCAGAGTCTCATTGTAACCGCGCAGTATCATGTTCATCTGGAACCCGTAGTTGGGCGACCAGTGCCAGTAGAGTGCGTTCTGCCCCTGTGTAAAGAAGTCGAACTCCATCGCATGCCACAGGGCATTGATCCGGTTAATGAGCAGATCCTCGGACGGCACCCCGGGATCAAGGTACTGCCTGAAGGTTATCAGGCCCTGGATAAGAAAGGAGCTCTCAACAAGGTCGCCGCCGTCGTCTTTGGAGCTGAATGGTACAGTTTTGCCGGTCGATCCGTTGAGCCAGTGAGGCCAAACTCCGTGGTAGCGGTCACACGTCTCGAGAAAATCGAGGATCTTATCCATATGGGCAAGACCTTCTGACCTTGTAATAAAACCTCTCTCCATGGCAACAATCATGGCCATGACACCGAAGCCTGATCCGCCGGTTGTGACCACATCGCCCGAGCTGTTGCGCTCACGCGCCAGGCCGCTGGCAGGATGGGCAAATTCGTAGAAATACCTGAATGTCTGCCTCTGTACAAGGTCAAGCAGCGCGTCATCAGAGATTAGCGGAAACTTCGGTGTCGGATCAAGATCGGTATAAAAGGAGTTGGAGAAGCCGTCGAAAGTGTAGCCATTCTGTCCCTTAAGGCTGCTTGCAATGACGAAGGAATACTTCCAGTAATAGTTTAGAGTTCCGGTGGTTGTGACCGTCACCCTCCTGTTGCCGTCAGAGAGAGCATAGGCTGCCGGCGCCTGGAGACTGAAATATGACTGATAATCAGATGGATTAAGAGCTTCGGAAAAATTAACGATGATTTCCGTTGCCGTCCTGCTGACATTCTTCGGAATGGCAGGAGGCATGAATGTCTGGCCGTTAAGGGTGATTGAAGTGATCACCATCTCCCCGTTAACGGTCTTAAAGGTGTATATGACACCGGGGAAGGTCTCCCCGTTGACCCCTTTCAGCGACGATGTGACCTCAAGGGTGTAGTCAGCATAATGCTCCAGGTTTTGTGCGGGAGTGAAAGCAACAGTCCTGTTGCCGTCCATGTATGAATAGGCCCCGGAAAGCACTGAGCCACCGCTCTTTTTTAGCAGTATGCTTTTTCTTGCAGAAGCTGTATCGAGCACATTACTGAATTCGATGACGGCATTCTTGTCTACCGGAATATCTCCGACGGCACTCTGAAGATCAAGATAAACGGTACCGACTTTTGCCCTTATAAGCTGGACATTGCCGGCGGTACCGCCACCCGGATCTTTTTCCTCACATGACGAGGCCAGGGCCACAAGGGCCAACAGCCACGCTCCTATTAACCTGGTCCGCATGTTGAATATTTTAATGAAAAAAAAGGAGGGTCCGGGCACATGCCTGGACCCTCCCGCAAACTCAAACCAATATACTGTTACGGTTTCTCCGAGTTGTACATGAGGAGAATCTCGTTTGCAGTGATTGCCTTATGCCATACCCTGATATCATCGAGCTGACCTTTGAAATGGTTGGATCCGGGGAAATCGTAACCGCCCCATGGCTCGTTATCCCAGAGAGTGCCGTCCCTTGACTGAATAAAACCAAGGGCAAGCTTATTGACTACTTCGGGGGCAACCCCGGCATACTTCAGTCCGGTCGCGCCTTTTTTGGCAGCGTCAGCAGGCCACAGGTTGAAGTCGAAGCTCTTCATCTTCTCTCCGTTAAAGTAGAGAGTGCCGACCTTTGTAGGAGCATTAAATGTGTATACAACATTCAGCCAGGTGTCCTTCAGCAGGGCACTCATCTGCGCTGCGGTCAGACTCTTGGCAAACGTCCATCCCTGCCAACCGCCGTTGGTATTGTCAGTGGCGAGGGCAGGAAACCACATATCCTCTGCATCCGTTGTGGTTGCAAGCTGATAGCGGAATGCGAATTTAGAGCCGTCGTAGCCTCCGAAGATCTCATATTGCATTCCGTAGAAAGCGCCTAAGCCCATTACAAAATGACCTGATTCTTTACCGGCTGAATTGGTTTTGACCCAGAAAGAAATGGTAAAACTGTTGGTATTAATCAGCAGATCACCGTTAGGGATCTCAATAATGCTTGTCGTTCCATTGAATGTGGCCGCCTTGCCTGCAGCAGATTTTCTTGATGCAGTATAGGTTATGTCAACAATACCGCTGGTTGGGGGATCCCATGGACCGATAATGTCATTCGCGTTGTCTTCAAATGTGAAATGAGCCACTGCACCGGCAGGAGCAAATGCGCCTTCGGTTGTGAAGGTTCTCTGGGTTGCAGTGATTGCAAGACCATCAGTTGACATCAGTCCGGCACCGAAAGTGAGCTGGTATAGTGCTCCGGTTCCGAGACTGGCCTGAGGAACGATTGTTATCTCGTTGCCCGAGGTGGTAATAGTCAGCGCAATATTGGCATCGTCATAATCCTGCAGCATGGTAATATTCGCGGCAGTTGCCGTTGCAGGATCAACATTCACGTTGAAAGTAGCAACAATTGTCGGATTAACCGGCACGTTTGAAGGTGAAGTGGCACCATTGAGATCAATGGTTCCGGCCATAAGAGATTCCAGGGCAAGCGGCTCCGGATCCTTTTTGCAGCTTGTGAGCATCAGTGAGAATGCCACAGCAATAAAAAGCAAACTTGTAATTGCATTTTTTGTTTTCATACACTTTGTAATTTTAAATTTAACATTCATAAGCACTATATAATAACTTACCAGTTGGGATTCTGTTCAAGGGATCCCTGTGATATATCTATTTCGTTCTGTGGTATCGGGAATAATTCGTGTTTGCCTGCTTCAAAACCCAGTGGGCCAAGCACCGACGCGGCTTTTTCTGTCCTGACCAGGTCCCAGAACCTGTGTCCTTCCATTGCCAGTTCGTGTCTCCGTTCTTCAAGGATAATGTCTCTCAGGGCGCTCTTGCCCGTCTCGGTAATGTCAGGAAGGATGCTGTTGTTCCCCTCACGTGCCCGCCGTCTTACCTCGTTAAGGTAAATCAGGGCATCATCGGGTTTGTTGTTCTCATTCAGGGCCTCTGCCGCAATCAGCAAGACATCGGCATATCGGATCAGTCTCCTGTTATGACCCCACTGGGTGGTGGTATTGTTGCCCGGATACCACACCTTCTGATTATAACACTCCACTTCTACAACATTATCGAATTCATCAAGTGTCTCATCAGGCGTTGTGCCGTCTCCCAGGATAAGTACGCCATCGAGAGTCTCACCCAGGTCGATGATGGTTGCATCCAGGCGCGGGTCACCCTCCTCGAAAGAGGCACGCAGATCAAGCGAAGGCCTGCTGAAGCCCCATCCCCTGTTGGGAGAACCTCTGACTCCCTGTGTGTTGGCATACTGATTGCCGCCGGCGCCGTCGACCTCCATAGCACCAACCTCAAACACTGATTCCACTCCGTGCTCTCCCAGTTTGCCGTTGGCATCTGCGAAGACTGGCTCAAGGTCATATTCATCTGATATGATCACTTCAAGGGCATATTTCTCCGCATTGACATAATCATCCCTGAACAGATAAACTTTTGCCAGGAGAGATTTGGCAGCGCCCTTCGTTGCCCGGCCTGTATCATCCGGACCGTAGGCACTCTTCTCAGGAAGGTTCAATGCTGCAAATTCCAGGTCAGAAATGATCAGATCGTAGATCTCATCAGCAGTGGAACGTGGCACCTTGGTCGGGGGGGTTGTTGAGGTGACTTTGGGGACTCCTCCAAAAGCCCTGACAAGGTCGAAGTAATAAAGACCCCTCAGGAAACTTGCTTCAGCCAGGTATTGGCTGCGCAGTTCAGTGTCCATGTCAATCAGGGATACCTTCTCTAAAACGACATTGGCTCTCTTGATCCCTTCATACAATGCACTGTACCAGCGGTCAAGACCATCCTGGGTCGTGGTGTGTGTAAACGACTCGTACGGACCAATTGTTGGCAACTGGTCATTTGGATTGCTCCCCTTGTGGGCATCATCGGACATGATATCCATAATCGGATAGCCACCTGAATGATAAGCCCAGTTACGGACGGTGACATAGACGGCATTGGTCGCAAGTTCAGCGTCCGACGCAGTGACAGGGAAGGCTTCCTGTGTAAGCTCACCCTGGGGATCTTTCTGCAGAAAATCTTCACATCCCACCGCAATGAAAAGGGATGCTGTCAGAAGGATTGGGAAAGTTATCTTGTTTTTCATCGCTCTTAGAATTGCAGGTTAACACCAATTGAATAGGCAGATGTGATCGGATAGGCGCCATAGTCTATGCCGTTCGACAGGACATCGTAGCTTCCTATTTCCGGGGTATAACCGGTAAACCTGGTCAGGGTGTAAAGGTTTGACCCCTTGATATATACCCTGAACTGCTGCATATAAGCCTTTTCCGACAACCTGGCCGGCAGGGTGTACCCGATGGTAAGGCTCCTCAGCCTGACGAACGAACCATCCTGAATGAACCTGTCGGAGGGAGTGAAATTATATCCGCCAAATGAGGGCCTGGGTTCCGTATTGCTTGTGCCCGGGCCGGTCCATCGGTTGAAAACATGTTGCTCAAAGTTGTACGGGTCGGGCCTTACCACCTCTTTTCCGTTAAATATTTTGTTCCCGGTCTGGCCCTGAAAATCAATTGCAACGTCGAAACCCTTGTATTCAATCATCCCGTTAAGTCCGAAGATGAATTTAGGAATCGGTGATCCGATATAGGTCCTGTCACGTCCGTCCAGGATACCGTCCTTGGTTACGTCAACAAACCGGAGATCTCCAGGACCGGCCTGTGAAGAATGCGGGTAGGCGGCAAGCTCACCCTCATCCTGGAAGATTCCGTCGGTCTTGTAACCGTAGAAAGCACCGATGGGCAGTCCGACCCGGCTCAGGGTAACAGGCCTGCCATCACCCAGATAACCTCCGATAAGCGTTGAGTCAACGCCGCTGGCTCCCCCTATTTCCAGAACTTCATTGTGTATGGTAGATCCGAGGATGCCGACAGAATAGGTGAAATCACCCTTCTTCTCCCTCCAGTTCACGTTGAACTCAAATCCCCTGTTCAGAACTGAGGCCGCGTTGTAGCGTATCTTCTGGCCCTGCCCGTTGCCGAGATGACCCGGAGTTGACAGTTCCACCAGGATGTCGTCGGTTACACGGTTGTAAAAGTCAAATTCTCCCGTGAGTTTGTTTGCAAAGAATCCAACCTCTGCTCCGATATCAGTCTGGGTGGTGCTTTCCCATCTGAGGTCAGGATTACCGCTCTTGCCGTATGTTGCGGCCGGGTAGGGAGCGTCGGGATTGCCGAGAACGGCTATGATGGAAGACTGGACCCTTGCATAACGGTCGTAGTAACTTATCTTCTCATTCCCAATTATTCCCCAGCTGGCCCTGAGCTTGAGCTTAGAAACAGACTCAAGCGACTTCATGAAAGGCTCATTGCCGATGTTCCATCCAAGGGCAAACGACGGGAAATTGGAAAACCTGTTCTCCTCTGCAAATTTTGAAGAGCCGTCGCGACGGAAGGTGACGGTCGCAATGTATTTATTGTTATACGAATAGTTGGCCCGGAACAGGTAAGACATCATTGAGTAGTACAGCCCCGCATCAACGCCGTTGGATATTGACTGTATGGTGTTCACATTATTGGCGGGGTCATATATGTATGATGGACTGATATACCAGAAATCCTCTCCGTCACGCAGCACATTCTCGCCCGGAATGCCCATGAACTCTGAACTTGATTCCTGCATCGTAAATCCTGCCACAAGGTCAAGTGAATGAACATCAAGGAACGTCTTCCGGTAACTCAGGGTGTTCTCCCAGAGCCAGTTAATGTTATCCGAGGTTCCCTTGTAAAGATCACTGAGTATGTTCTGCTGCTGGGAAGCAGTGCCATCAGGATTATAAACCGTATAAGCCGGTGTGAAACTGGTCGATTTGTTGTACGAGGCGTCTATCCCAAGGCTTGTCTTCAGGGTGAAGGCCTCAAGGAAAGTGGCCTCCGCAAAGATGTTTCCCACTCCTCTTACCCCTTTCCTGAAATCATTGGAATAGGCAAGCTGTGCCAGGGGGTTTCCGACATTATAAACCACGGCATAAGAGCCGTCGCCATAATAAGGTACCAGAACAGGCTGCGCACGATAAACGGAGTACGTTACATTGGGTGCGTTCTCCTGCGTATATGGGGCAATCGTCAGGTTGTTCCCCAGCTTGAGGAAGGGCGTAAGATTATAAGTGTTATTCAGTTTGAGAGTAATACGGTTGTAGTTCGATTTGTCGATAATGCCTTCCTGCAGGAAGGCTCCTATACCTACATAGTACTGGGTGAGCTTTGTTGCCCCTGTGACAGAGATCTGATGATTCTGTATCGGGGCAATGCCAAACACCAGGTCCTGCCAGTCAGTGTTGGGAACAAGGTCCACGTTGTTGTATGACCCGGCAATAATCTCGTTCGAGATGATTGCAAACTCCTTGCCGTCAAGCAGGTCAATTTTCTTTGCAAGGTGCTGTATTCCAAACTCAGAATTGATGTTGAAGCTGGCCTTCTCCTGACCCAGGGTTCCTGTCTTCGTAGTTATCATGATGACACCGTTCGCTCCCCTTGATCCGTAAATGGCAGTTGCGGAGGCGTCTTTCAGAACCTCCATGGAGGCAATGTCTGACGAGTTGAGGAAGGAGATGTCATCCAGGATTACACCATCGACAACGAAAATGGGAGCTGAATTGTTGAATGTGCCCACGCCACGTACCCTTACCGCAGCTCCTGCACCGGGGGCTCCGGATGTACTTACCACCTGTACCCCCGTAACTTTTCCCTGAAGCCCCTGCTCGGGGTTCAGCGAGGTAACCTTAAGCAGATCCTCGGTCTTCACCGAGCTTACTGAACCGGTAAGGTCACTCTTCCTTACCGTACCGTAGCCGATAACCACCACCTCATCCATGAGCATGGTTTCCGTTACAAGCGTAACATTTATCAGAGTTCTGTTGCCAACCACAATCTCCTGGGTAACCATTCCGACCATTGAAAACACAAGGGTATCCGTTGGTAACGCGCTCAGAGTGTATGTTCCATCGAGGTCAGACATGGTACCCCTGAAAGTGTTCTTGACAAGAACAGATGCACCTGGCAGAGGAAGGTTCTGATCATCAACTATTGTTCCCTTTACCGCTACCTGGGCCTGGAGCGGACCCAGATAAAAAAGGAACAAAAAAAGAATGGAGAGAATTTCTTTCATGTCAGTCAGATATTTTATCCAAGTTATGAAGTAATAATCATGTAGTTGATAAAGAAGAGTGTCGTTTGAATTTCTCAAGGGTAAAACTAAGCTGCATCAACACCTATATATTACCACAACAACAGAATATATAGAATTGTTTATCAATTATTTACAAATTGATATTTAGCCATTTCATACTGAGCCGTAACGCGCAGCGTTTCCGGCTACTGCAATACAAAGGTTATCAATCCTTAGATTTCAGGGATTACAAAATTCAAGGTAATTTTTATATAATTCACACATTATGAGCAAAGCAGAAACGGGCAAATTGCCCGTCTCTGCTTACTCTTCCTGTTGCAAAGACGCTGAATGCGGCGTCACTGCTCCATGAACGGATACTATAGGTGTTTAGTAACCCAGTGTGAACTCCTTTTCGGTGGCAGGAATGCCCTCCTTCATCCATTGGGGCATCGGCTCTCCCTTCAGGTAGTGGTTGAAGAACTGCGACATGCGCTTCTGAAAATCAACCCTGTTCGGAAACTTCTGCGCCCAGTGCGGCTCGCCGTTGTAATTGAGCAACCATGCCGGCTTGCCCAGACGCCTCATGGCAACGAAGAACTCGATGCCCTGATACCATGGCACTGCCCCGTCCTGGTCATTGGCCATGATGAGTATGGGCGTCTCAATCTTTTCAATGGCGAAGAGCGGTGAATTCTCCCAGTAGAGGTGGGGAGCCTCCCATATGGAAGCCCCGATGCGGCTCTGCTGGTGCTCATACTGCATCGAGCGGTTGTTCCCCGACTCCCAGCGTATACCTCCGTAGGCACTGTACATATTTACAACCGGGGCGCCGGATTCGATGGCCGCAAACAGGTTGGTGCGGGTAGCAAGGTAGGCAACCTGGTATCCTCCCCAGCTGTGACCCTGTGCACCTATATGCTTCTCGTCGACAAACCCCTTTTCAATAAGTGACATGATACCCGGCATTACACAGTTATATGCACTCTGTCCCGGGTAACCGTCAATGTAATAGACATCAGGATTGAATATCAGGTAGCCGTTGCTTGTATAATAATGATAATCAATGGTTGACCTGCCCGGCTCGGGGATCCTGTGCCTGAAGAGCTCCGTGGAACTCTTCTCGTAGAAGTTGACTATCATCGGATATTTGCGTGCCGGATCAAAACCCTCGGGCTTGTAGAGCAGCCCTTCGATTTCACGTCCGTCAAGGGATATCCATTTAACCACCTCAGCTGTACCCCACAGGTAATCCTTCTGCTGAGGGTTGGCATCGGTGAGCCTCTTCTCCCCGCTGAAGGAGAGGTCTGAGAGGAGCCAGTCAGGGAAGAGCCCGAAGTTCTCCTTCGTAAATATCACTGCATTGCCCTTGTTCGCCTTTACCGGGGTGCCCAGACTGTAATCGCCACCGTAGAGCCTGGCGGGCACATCTTTCTTCCTGACATCCAATGAATAGAATGCCTCACCACGGGTCACCCTGTTGGTCCCGATCAGGTACTGCTTTTCAGAGGGATCAATAAAATCATTCTCCTGGTCCAAGTCCAGCAGCCTGTAACTTATTCCTTCACTCCTGCCATTACTTGTGACGTTCACCGGAGCTCTGCCTGTTGCCGGGTCAAGCGACCAGATGTCGTACATGTCGGAGACAAGGAAGGCCTTGTCATCCTTCAGCCATCCTGCCGGTGGGTATGACCCGGGCAGGTCAGGCACATCATTCAGCTCGTCCCATACGACAAGGGTCTGAGGCGTTGTCAGCCTCGTCTCCCGGCCTGCGGCTATGTCATAAGAGTACCATGAACTGTCTGCCCCGTGATACCAGTAGAGATATTTTCCGGCCGGCGAAAAGCGCATCCTGGCCCTGAGCTTCTCCTTGATCTTCTGTGCCTCGCCTGTCCTTATGTCAACCAGCCATACATCGGCGCCGGCGCTTCCCTTCCACATTGATTCAAGCTCATAAGGAAGTGTGGATAAAGCTACTGCCTTCATGCCATCACCCTTGTCGGGCAGCTGAATGTCAGGTCTCTCTTCCGTTGCCAGCTGAACGGCCTTTTTCAGGTCGGCATGGTACACTGCCGCATAGTACTTCTTCATATCGCGCGACTTGCTGTTGACCTGAACTGTGTGCAGTCTTCCCTCTGCCCAGTGCCACACATCCACAACTGCACGGTCCTCATCAAGCACTGTGGTATCCTTGATTTTGTATGCCGGTGAGGTGCCGAAGAAGAGCCTCGGATTTGTTTCCGCGAAAGTCAGACGAGCATTCTCATTGATAATCCATCCTTCGGGAATACCAGGCGTTCCCTGTGCGACAGCCACAGTGGCCAGCCCCTTGCCGTCCCAGTAGCAGAGTGAATAGGTGTTCCCAACCTTATCCTTCTCATCGGATGAAAGGATAAATGCAACCCTCTCCCCTTTCTTGTCCAGTGAGAGCTGCCTGTATTTCGCCTTGCCGGTGTAGAGAGTGGTTCTTGTGTTCTTTTTCAGGTCAGCCATGAAGACCCCTGGCTCAAGCCCGTTGTCATCCCCGGTGGTTGTGTATAAAAGCTTCTCAGCCTCTTCCGCGAAGAGAAATTCAGTGACAAACCTTACAGAATCCGTACTGCCGGTACTGAGGTTCCGGTAAAAGAGGGTATAGCCGTTATCGGCCGACTCGCTCTTCGGCTTCTTATTGTTACCCTTGCCTCCTTCCTTTCCGCTCTCTGCGCTTTTCTCCTTGCCGGTTTCAGTGCCGGCCGCAGCAGCAGCCACCTCCTCAGCCTTTTTACCGGTCTCAATGACAGTCGCAGCAGGAGCCACCTCCAGAGCCTTCATGCCGGTCTCCTTTGCGGTCTGCCCGCCATTTCCGGCAGAGTCTTTCGAGGCGGCAGGCTTATCCTTGAGTGGCTCGGTCTGCCATGCAATCCATCCGGCCCATTTGGCAGGCACCTTGTATGACTTCAACCTCTCAATGGTGTCAGTAACACCCGTGCCGACGTTATAGATGCCCAGCATGTCAAGCGGCATGTCATCCTTCTTCGTCTTTTTGAGCTTGAGCACCCTGACCTCATCAACCGAAGGCTTGATCGTAAAAAAGAGGAAGCGGGAGTCGGATGAAATAAAAATGCCGGTCGCACAGTTGAATGTGGACTTCAGCTCTGCATTCGCATCATAAAGCGTTATAACGGGGTCACCCTGCGACGGCTCGGATTTGAATGCCACCAGCGATCCGTCGTCCGAAATAACCCTCTCGGTGATACGGTTCCAGTTTGAAAGGTCGTCAATTGTGAGCGCCTTCTTCCCCTGCGGGGTAACCTGAAGCGTGAGCATCAGGACCAGATATAATACAATACATCTTCTCATGACTATGAAATTTTATAATATAAGTTTGACAGCTTTTCCCCGCAAGGCGGGAGAACATCCTTGTTCTTTCAAGAGCCTAAAAATAACATTTCCCCGGAATTCAAAAAGATGTTGTACAACGGGTCACGGTAACTCATCTCATTTTTCAGGGTTATTTTCCATAAATTTGAATTCCGCTTTGCGGGCAGTGGTCGCAGATTCATGAAAACAACAGGTCATGCAGCCTCTCCGGAGGCAATCCCCGGCTTCTGAAAATTATTTATCTTGAGGCATGAATATAACCAGGTATCGGATTGTCAGAAATTAAAGAGAGATGGAAACGGTGAGACGCATTTATGCATTATTGATTCTGTTGACGCTACCTATAATGGCGGAGGCCCAGGAGAAGGTTGTCACAGGCGTCATCCAGGATAACAGGGGGGTTCCTGTCACGGGTGTCAGGGTATGCCAGGTCAGGACCTCAAACTGCACTGTTGCTGATATTGACGGCATCTTTCATCTCCTCCTGGATCCGGGAAAGGAGATGAGACTGCAGGTCGAATGCCTTGGCTTTAACCCGGTGGAGGTGATGATTGACGAATCAACCGAATTGCCTCTTAAGGTCACCCTGACGCCTATGTATGGTCCCGGGGACCTTTACACGGACGAAAGTTTCGACCGGGGAGCCAAATTATCAGTGATGCGCTCGGCATTGAGCCTTGATTTCGTTTTCACTGATTTTGCAGAGTTCACCCCGGAACTGGGAGCATACAACACGGATGTTATGGATTACTTTGCAGTCCTCGGCCCGGAACTGGGAGCGATAATATCAGGGGTATATTTCGGATTCGGAATGGGATTTGGCTACAGCTACAAGGATGATTATGATTCCCTGGTAGTTGACCTTAACAACACCCTGTACAAGTTTAGCCTCGGGTATGACCTGGTAAGCTCCCCGAGGTTGCGCCTGGCCCCCATCCTTTCTTTCAAATGGCTGCGCTACAGGCTGATGAACTACCCTGATGAGCGAAAGATAACTCTCACAAGCTATCTCGATGAGAGAGATCTCGACCTCAGGTTCAATCAGACAATAGCTGTGGCCGGGCTTGACATTGAATACCTTATGAGTACCGGTAATAACAACCGAAGCGATTACTGGTCGATAGGTCTCGAGGGCGGATATGCGGTGCGGCTGAACCAGACCCCCTGGGTTTATTCAAAGGGAAACCGCCTGATGACTGACAACCAGATAGGGCTGGACCATCTGACCTTCGGGCTGAATATATCATATTATACGATCTTCAGGTGACAGTTACAGATCAATAATTACAAAAAAAACAACGGATGAATTACAGGAAACTTGGAAAGACCGGGTTTGAGGTCGCGGAGATAGCACTTGGTACATGGCAGGTGGGTGGCAAATGGGGATCAAAGTTCGATCATGCCCTGGCGGAGTCGATATTGCGCGAGGCAATTGACTCAGGGGTGAACTTCATTGACACGGCTGATGTCTATTCTGACGGCGAGAGCGAAAGGGCCGTCGGTGAGGCCGTCCGGCGGTCGGGCAGGCAGGTTCGCATTGCAACCAAATGCGGAAGGCAGATACAGCCTCATGTCAGCAAGGGATACACACCGGCAGCGCTGAGGGGTTATGTGGAAGACTCCCTGAGAAGGATCGGGACTGAATGCATCGACCTCATCCAGCTCCATTGTCCTCCCGGCGAGGTCTACTACCGGCCTGAGATATTCGGCGAGTTTGAGAAGATGAAGCAGGAGGGCAAGATCCTCAACCTCGGCGTCAGCGTGGAGAAGGTGGAGGAGGCAATGAAGGCCATCGAATTTGCTAATGTAACCACCGTGCAGATCATCTATAATATTGTCCGTCAGCGGCCTCACGAAAGGTTTTTCGCCATGGCAAGAGAAAAGAATGTCGGACTGATCATACGCGTGCCCCTGGCCAGCGGCCTGCTGTCAGGCAAGTTCGCTTCCGATACCAGGTTCGCCCCGGGTGATCACCGGTTCTTCAACAGGAACGGGATGATGTTCGACAAGGGGGAGACCTTTGCCGGAGTGCCCTATGAAACAGGCCTCAGGGCTGTCTCCCGGCTGAAGGAGCTCTTCCCTGAAGGAGTGCCCCTGGCACATGTGGCGCTGAGATGGATCCTCATGCGTGAAGAGGTCAGCTGCATCATTCCGGGAGCCTCATCACCCGACCAGGTCAGGGCGAACCTTGAAGCCACGGCTATGCCACCTCTCACCGGTGACCAGACCGATGCCATCGGCAGGATATATGAAGAGGATATTAAACCACTGGTACATCAGCTCTGGTGAGACCGGCCTGTTTTTTCCGCCACTCACCGGACATATACCGCATTTAACCTGCCTTCAGGTCAATGAACGGGCCCATTTTTTATAAATTTGGTGCAAGGTTGCCGGATATGGCGGCTGAAACGCGATTCAAGAACACTAATTTACATTTCATATCCCATGGATGGTAAGCAAACGGCGCTGATAATCGGAGCCGGAACCGGGGGAATAGCTACCTCGATATACCTGGCACAGCGAGGGTTTAAGGTGGATGTCTACGAGAAGAATATCTCCGCCGGAGGACGATGCGGTAATTTTGTCCGCGACGGACACCGCTTCGATGTCGGAGCAACCATGGTCCTGATGCCTGAAGTATACCGCGATGTCTTCAGTTCGCTGGGGCTGACCCTTGAGAAAGACCTGCTCATGAAGCCGCTGGATGACATCTACACTCTCTGGTTTGACGACGGCACCAGCCTTGCCTTTACCACAGACCGGAAACGCATGGAGGAGCAGCACGAGAGGATCGAGCCCGGCAGCTTTGCAAAGGCCGGGAAGTATGTAAAGACCGGGTACAGTCTCTATACCATGGCCTTCGCGAAACTTCTCGGACGTAATTTCACAAGGTTCTTCGACTTTTTCAACCTCGGTAATGCACTGCTGCTCATAAAACTGAAGACATACGTCAGGCACTACAATTATACTGCGAGGTTCTTCAGGTCAGAACACCTTCGCATGGCATACACATTTCAGAACATTTACGTGGGCCAGAGTCCTTTCAGTGCCCCGGCTCTCTTTTCAATGATACCGGCTGCCGAGCTCACGGAAGGGTCAATGTTCCCCGCAGGGGGCATGTACAGCGTCGTTGAAAAACTGATGACAAAAGCCGTTGAGATGGGCGTCAGGTTCCATTTTGCAATGCCGGTCAGACAGATCAGTGTCAACGGGCGCAGAGCCACGGGAGTGATCTTCAGCGATGGCAGTGAGGCAAAGGCAGACGTCATTGTAGCTAACGCCGACCTGCCCTATGTATACCGGGAGCTGCTGCCACCCGGACGCAAATCGCGCCGTCTTGAACGCATGAAATACTCCTGTTCGGCACTGGTACTGCACTGGGCGCTAGACAAACAGTACCCGCAACTGGGGCACCACAGTACCTTCCTCTCGGACAGCTACCGCGAGGGTCTCGATAAAATCTTCATTGACAAGTCAATGGGCGATGACCCCTGTTTTTATATACATGCTCCGGTCCGCACAGACCCCTCCGCTGCGCCTGAAGGATGTGACACCCTGTCGGTGGCCGTAGGAGTAGGACACCTTGACCCCGGACATCCGCAGAACTGGGACCACATAACCGATAAAGCCCGTAGTGCAGTCTTCAGGAAACTCAAAAAAATAGGCATCGAGGACATCGAGGAACACATTAAATTTGAGATAATTACTGCGCCCGAGACATGGGTTGAGGCCCTTAATGTAAGCAGGGGATCAGTATTCGGCAGCATCGGACATAATATCCTTCAGATGGGATGGTTCAGGCCCCACAACAGGGATCGTCGTTACGGCAACCTGTATTTCACCGGTGGCAGCACCCATCCCGGAAACGGAATACCAATGGTTCTGCTCTCCGCACGACTGGTATCAGAAAGAATTATTAACGAACAGAAAAGAGATTAACCCGGGGAAGATGAAAGACAGGGAACAGTTCATGGCAATTTTTGAATCGATTGACTTTGACAGGATCATTGACCATCCGAATATTCTTATAGCTGCCAACTTCTGGGACAGGGAGCGTTATTGTGCTGCCCGCACCTGTTACAGGTTCATGCGCACCCTCGATGACCTGATCGATGATCACAAGGCGGCCAACAAAGGTATCGCCGAACAGGAGAGGGAGAGATTCGCAGGGAATGTGGAGGAGTGGATGAACATGCTTCAACCGGGACTGGAGTCGTCACCCTTCTGCAATGACCTGAAAGATACCGTTGAACGCTTCAGAATTCCATTCTGGGCGCTTGAAGCCTTTGCCGAATCGATGCTCTATGATGTTACCCATGACGGATTTGCCACCCTCGATGACTTCATTAAGTACTCTGGAGGGGCCTCCGTTTCTCCGGCATCGGTATTCGTTCACCTGGCAGGGCTGCAGGAGCGGGACGGGAAATACCATGATCCTCCTTTTGATGTGCACCGCGTCTCTGAACCGTGCGCCATGTTCAGCTATTTCGTTCATATCATTCGCGATTTCCGGAAGGACCAGCTCAACAACCTGAGTTATTTTGCCGATGACATAATGGCGAAACACGGTCTCACTCGCAAGAGCATGCTTGAGATGGCACAGGGGGCTCCCCTCTCCGGCGGATTCCGGGCAATGATGCGCGAATATTATGACATTACCGACAAGTACCGCCTCAGCACGCTTAAGATTATGGAGGAGATCTGCCCGCAGATGGAACCTCGGTACAGGCTGAGCCTCGAGATCATATTCGACCTGTACATGATGGTCTTCGAGCGCATCGATCCGGAACATGGAACATTCTCAAAGGCAGAACTGAACCCCACACCGGCGGAGACCAGGGAACGGGTGCTGCAGGTAATCCTTAGGCAGTAGGCCATGGTGGAATTTTCGATTGCAGATTTTCGATTTTCGATTGATTAAAATCGGCAATCGCAAATCGACAATCGCAAATACTTCGGACTTTACGGACTTTCGACTTTACAGACTTTTTGCCAATCCGTCAGTAATTATTACTTTGCATGGCAAAACCGCAACTGGTGTTCAAAAAGATCCCGCATACATATGTCATTGTCTTCAGTATTGTCATTCTGTGTGCGATACTGACATGGGTGATCCCCGGTGGAGCATTTGAGAGGGAGACCGTAAGCGTCAACGGTATCGACCGCAGCGTGGTAATACCCGGCTCATTCCACTACACCGACAAAAACCCCCAGACATGGCAGGTCTTCTCAGCCCTCTTTGACGGCTTCGTCGACAAGGCAGACATAATAGTGTTCATCCTTATTATCGGCGGCGCCTTCTGGATCATGAATGAAAGCAAGGCGATCGACGTGGCAATAGGTTCTGTGCTTCGCTTTACGGGCAGGATGGGCAACAAGGGACTGATAAGGTGGATAGGTGTCGATAACCTGATCTTCCTGCTCATAATGACCATGTTCAGCTTCTTCGGGGCCGTATTCGGGATGAGCGAGGAGACAATAGCCTTCACCATTATTTTCGTTCCGCTGGCTGTCTCCATGGGATATGACTCGATAGTCGGGGTCTCACTCTGTTTCGTGGCTGCCGCACTGGGCTTTGCCGGCGCCTTTCTCAACCCCTTCACCATTGGCATCGCTCAGGGACTTTCAGACCTGCCCCTCTTCTCGGGACTGGAATACAGGCTGTTCATGTGGGTGATAATCAGCACTGTGGGATTCGTTTACATACTTAGTTATGCCCGCAGGATCAAAAAGGATCCGGGTCGCTCACCGGTCAGGGAAGATGATGACTACTGGCGTAAAATGCATTCGGCCACACAGGTGAAAATTGATTACCGTACCCCGGCCTCAGCCTGGGTCACCTGGATTCTCCTCATCGTGGTCATGGCTGTCTTTGCCTTTTTCAAGCCCATTACAGCCCTTTCATTCGGAGAGGGCGAGCTGAGACTTCCCGCAATACCCATCCTCACGGGACTGTTTGTGGTTACCGGGTGGATCACTCTCAGAAAGTCGGTACATTTCTTTGTGATAAACCTGCTGATGTTCACGATACTATACCTCATTACCGGGGTGATGGGTTACGGCTGGTACATCATGGAGATCGCCACCCTCTTCTTCGCGATGGGGCTGGCAACCGGCATTGCAATGAGTTATGATGCCAACAGGATAACGAAGCTCTTCCTTGACGGGGTCAGGGATATTCAGTCGGCGGCCCTTATTGTGGGACTAGCGGGAGGAATTATCATCATACTGCAGAACGGCAATATTATTGACACCCTTCTCTTTAAGCTCTCGGAAACAATTTCAGGGACCGGCAAGATGGCATCGGTAAGCATGATGTACGTGGTTCAGAACCTGATCAATCTTGTCATGCCTTCAGGGTCAGCCAAGGCAGCACTGACCATGCCGATGATGTCGCAGTTCTCTGACCTGATCGGGGTATCCCGCCAGGCTACGGTGGTTGCATTTCAGCTGGGCGACGGGTTCACAAATATGATCACACCCACCTCCGGGGTGCTCCTGGGTGTGCTCAGCGTGGCCAGGATCCCATACGAAAAGTGGTTCAGGTGGGTGTTGCCACTCATTCTGATACTTCTTGTACTGGGCTTCCTGCTCCTTATACCAACGGTTTTCATGGAGCTGAAGGGATTCTGATAGAATTTGCGATTTAGGATTTGCGAATAGTCGATGGTCAATGCCTAAATAACGTTGTCTCTTTTTTGATTGATTTTTCTTTCTCAGCCCCGGCTTCAGTTGCTCCCCCGGCTATCATTTTTTCATTGCCCTGGTAAGAATCCCCATCACCCCACGGATGAAGGTGGCGGAGGTAAGCACCTTAACAACAGGATGAGTTGCCGTACGCCTCGGTCGAAGTTGTCGTTCGGGTGGTGCGGCCGGTATCCCTCTCCCTTGCCTTCCTCTCCTCCGTATCGTTCCTTTTCATCTCAGCGTTCTGTATCTTCCTCTCAAGCATTTCAGCCGCACTCTCCGGATCGATAGCGCGCGAGTATCTGCTTACAAGCTGCGATGACCGGTTGATTTCGGCAAGCTCGTCAACGGTGAGGATATCCATCCTGCTCATTGGGGCTCTTACCATCATCGCCGCCAGCGGCGTCGGGATACCTTTTTCATTAAGGGTTGTGACAAGAGCCTCCCCGGTACCGAGCGAGGTGAGAGCCGTCTCGGTATCATACCATGATGATATCGGGAAGTTTTCCGAGGTGAGCTTGATATCCTTCCTGTCGTTGGCCGTGAATGCCCTCAGTGCATGCTGAACCTTGAGACCCAGCTGCGCAAGAACCGATGAAGGCACGTCCATTGGGTTCTGAGTGATGAAATAGACTCCTACCCCCTTGGAACGGATGAGCTTGATTATTGTCTCAATCTGCTCAAGCAGGGTCTTGCTGGCCTGGCTGAAGATAAGGTGTGCCTCATCAATGAAGATCACCAGCTCCGGTTTGGGCTGGTCGCCCCTTTCAGGCATCGTGTTGTATACCTCTGCCAGAAGCGAAAGCATAAAGGTGGAGAAGAGCTTTGGCTTATCCTGAATGTCAGTCAGGCGGATGATGTTGATATATCCGTTGCCGCTGCTGTCTCTCCGCATAAGGTCCCTGACGTCAAACGACTCTTCGCCGAAGAACCGCTCAGCACCCTGCTGTTCCAGTTCAATTATCTTCCTCAGTATTACGCCCGTGGATGCCGGTGACATTGCCCCGTATTCACTTTCAAGCTCTGCCTTTCCCTCTCCCTGGAGATACTGGATCACCTTCCTGATGTCCTTCAGGTCGATCAGACCGAGCTTGTTGTCATCACAGTATTTAAAGATGATCGAGATGATCCCCGCCTGCGTATCGTTCAGGTCAAGTATCCGGGAGAAGAGCACAGGTCCGAATTCTGATACAGTGGCGCGCAGTCTCACTCCATCCTGTTCGGAAATGGTGAGAAGCTCAACGGGGAAGCCCATGGTTGAATAAGGAAGATTGATCTTTGCGTGCCTGTCCTTTATGAAGGCATTCTCCGTTCCCGGCCTGGCCACACCGCTGAGGTCCCCCTTGACATCCATGACAAGCGACGGGATGCCCTTCAGAGACAGCTGCTCTGAGAGTACCTGCAGCGTCTTGGTCTTTCCTGTTCCCGTTGCCCCGGCGATCAGACCGTGACGGTTGAGTGTCTTCAGCGGGATCTTTATGTGGGCATCAGCTATCGGTTCGCCATCAAGCATCGCCCCGCCAAGAACAATGAAATCGCCCTTGCAGGCATACCCATCACCAATGTGGCTGAAAAAATCATCTCTTCTGCTCATAGTCATCTTTTTATAATGTAAAAGCCGCTGGGATATGTACCCCAACGGCTTCCTAAATTAGTATATTTTTTGATTATTTGCTATCAAGAAGCTCTTTTACCTTCGCTTCCAGGGCTTCTCCACGCAGGTTGTGACCTACGATAACACCTTCAGCGTCAAGAAGAAAGCTTGCCGGGATGGAATTGACGGCATATTGTTTTGCCGGAGCACAGTCCCAGTACTTAAGGTCTGATACATGGGTCCAGGTCAGATTGTCATCTGCAATTGCCTTCACCCAGTCTTCCTTGCTGCGGTCAAGTGAAACGCCGAACACGTCAAAGCCCTTCTTGTTGTACTCTTTCCAGATTCTTACAATATTCGGGTTCTCCTGGCGGCAGGGAGGACACCATGCAGCCCAGAAATCTACCAGCAGAAGCTTTGTGTTGCCTCCCAGCTTTGAGTAAAGGGAGACAGGATTGCCGTCCACATCATTGAGAGTGAAATCAGGTGCCTTCTGTCCAACCGATACGGCTTTGAGCTGAACAAGCCTGTCCTTCATATTTGCAACGAGCTGTACCTTGTTGAGGGAGGTGTCAAGCTTGCTGAGGAGACCTTCCAGTTCAACAGCTTCAAGACTGTATGACAGCTCATTAAGAACTACCGGTGTGACAAAGGATGCCGGGTTGTTGGCTATATATTCCTTCTTTATCTCAGTCTGGTTTGCCTCAAGTGCCTCCAGTTCCTTCTCGATGGAAGCTGCCAGCTCTTCATTCCCGGCCATACGTGCTTCACGGTAACGGTCGTAGATTTTTGACATCTCATTGTTTGATGCATCGAGGGTAGCCTTATAGGCGTCAAACTCACTCTGGGTCTTCGAACCGGTTACAGATGCGAGGTAAAGCGAGTCAGCCTGACCATTTATGGTTATGTCTGAGTTCTCAAGATAGAAATTCAATCCGCCCCTCTTGTCCTTGATGGCAAGGTTAACCATCTGGGGATAATCGATAAATCCGGTCATTTCAAATGCACCGTTTACAAGTGTAACGGAGTCCATTACCTCATAACCTCCGGGTATGCGTTTCTGAAGAATGATCGTGGCATTGTCAATGCCGTCAATGGTGCCGGCAATTCTGAATTTCGGCTCCGTGGAGCAGGATGCCGCAACGGCCAGTACTAAAAAAAGGATAATTGTCTTTTTCATTTAATAATCTTTTATAAATAAACACATTAATTTTTCAAGGGTTCAAAGATATGAATAATTGGTTACCTGCAATTGCTGCTGAAATATTTGTCGAGAAGCATTAATGCAGGTTTATAGGATGTTGTCTCACCCTCGCGAAGCTGTTTTTCCAGTTCGGGCAGCAGTGACATCACCTCCGGGTGGCTGTAGAATGAATATTTCAGGGTGTCAATTATGGTCTCATGCATGCGCGTCACTGCCTGTTCCCTCCTTCTCTCCCAGAACCATCCGTTGCTCTTGGTAACGCTGACATAGTCGCGTATCGTCTCCCAGATCTCTGATATTCCTTTCTTTTCCAGCGAGGAGCAGGTCATCACCCTGGGGTTCCATCGTGAAGGTGACGGAGGGAAGAGGTGAAGGGCGTTCTTGTATTCCACCCTTGCAATCTCAGCCTTTTGCACATTGCTTCCGTCGGCCTTGGTGATTACAATGGTATCAGCCATCTCCATTATTCCGCGCTTTATGCCCTGCAGTTCATCGCCGGCGCCGGCAAGCATCAGGACCAGGAAGAAATCGACCATGGAGTGAGCGGCCGTCTCCGACTGTCCCACTCCCACTGTCTCAACAAGTATTGTATCAAACCCGGCCGCTTCGCACAGAATGATTGTCTCCCGCGTCTTTCTTGCCACTCCGCCCAGCGTTCCTGCAGCAGGGGAAGGCCGTATGAAGGCATCGGGGTCAACGCTGAGCTGTTCCATCCGGGTCTTGTCGCCCATGATGCTGCCTCCGCTCTGCTGGCTGCTCGGGTCAATTGCAAGTACGGCAAGACGCCGGCCGTAGTACCGCGTAAGCATGGTGCCGAAGGTATCTATGAATGTGCTCTTGCCTGCACCGGGGACACCCGTGATGCCGACCCTGACCGACCGTGAGCTGGCGGGAAGACATTTCTCCACAACAGCCTGGGCAATGTCATAATGTTCGGGAAGTGAGCTCTCAAGAAGGGTGATTGCCTGACTCAGGATCGTCCGGTCACCACGCAGTATGCCATCTGTATAATCGTCTGCAGTGAGTTTCTTCCGTCTGTTCTTTTTCAGACGGCTAAGCATTTCAGGGTTTATGCTCGGGGGCTGCACAATACCCTTCTGAACCGACAAAGCGCCGGCTGGTGGTTTATCCCTGCTCATTATTATTCTGCCCCCGGAGTTGTCCTCTATTTTTCTGCTCCCCCTTCAACCAGCACCTCACCCTTTAACATCAGCATCACCTCTGAGTTCTTCGGATCATTGGTATACACAAAGATATTCTTGTAAATCTGTCCTTTGTAGCCACCGGAATTGAATTTGGCCTTTATCGATCCTCTCGCACCCGGCTTGATTACATTCTCGGTTGGCATGAGGGCTGTGCAACCACATCCCGCCTTGACATGCCTGATCACCAGGTCACTTTTGCCCGTATTGGTGAAGCCAAACTCAATATCAGCAGATGCATTCTGCTTTATTGTCCCGAAACTGACGGTGTTTGAATCCAGTTTGAAGACAGGAGCGCTGGCAAGCTGCTGGCTGGTGAGCCCCGAGAAATCTTCGACCAGGTTGGCCGAGACATAGAGGTAGATATTGGGCATCTGGGTGCCATTGACTTTAAGGCGTACCAGGTCATTCACATTGCCCCACGCACTGCTGTTGAGCTTTGCATCATAGGTACCCACGATGACACCCTTTTCGCCTGGTTTGATGGTTGCTGGATTCACCTTAAGGGTAAGATGGGCCGGCAAGCCTTCAAACTCAATCGTGGCAGGCTCCTTGGATGTGTTTATGACCTGCATCTCCTTTGATTTCTTCTCTGTCTTTTTGGTTGTTGTGAACGCCAGGTGGTTCGATTCAAACCTCACCGGACCAACGGCAAAGGTGAAGAGCTCATCCACGGTCTTCTCACGCGGAACTACCTGCCCTTCAATAATAAGAGCGGTGACAGCAGGCTTGGCATTCGAATAGACCGATATGCTCTTTGCAAAACGGCTGTTGTAACCGCGCGGATCGAAGACGGCAGTGACAAATCCCTTACCTCCGGGTGGAACAGGCGACTTCGTATAATCTGATGCCGTGCATCCGCATGAAGGCTGAACCCTGGTTATTACAAGTACGGAATCACCGGTGTTGGTGAAATTGAAGACAGCTTCCTTCTTGCCGGCTTCCTCCTGCAAGGTTCCGTAATCATGACGGGTGCTGGCAAAGCTAAGCTTGGGCTGGGCCGAAAGACCACCAGCCATAAGCAACAACATTAAAGCTGAAAAAATCTGTTTCATAATTTATAATCTTATTTTCTGTCAGACCGGATAAAACTGAAATGTTACAATCAGATAACAAAGATCAGGCCAGACATATTGCATCATTTTAAGCTCCAAAATTAATAAAAATCGATAAGCCTCTGCTTTTTTATTGGTTTATCCATTAGTTTTGTCCCACGGATCCTCACATTTGGAACAGATTTTGTTCGAATCTGTGAAGGCCTCCCGCTTTTGCTTATGATTAGAAAAAAGCTCTTCATACCGCTGTTTGCAATTCTCTGTTCAATGCTGGCCACGCCGGCGTCTGCACAGTTTTATAACGGTATGCAGATGACCTTCGGCAAGAACCGGATTCAGTATAAGGACTTCTACTGGACCTATTTCAGGTTTGATGAGATAGACTGCTACTACAATGAATTCGGGCGTGAGGTTGCTGAGTACGCCACCACCGTGGCACACGAAAAACTCAATGAGATTGAGGATTATTTTGACTACACCCTTGATAAAAGGCTGATACTAATTGTATATAACAAGCAGAACGACTTCAGGCAGAGCAATATAGGCCTTATCTCAGCGGAGGACGATTATAATGTGGGAGGGTACAGCAAGGTAATCAAGAACAAGGTGATGCTCTGGTTCAACGGCAACCATGAAGAGTTCGACAAGCTCATCTCATCAGCCATTGCTGAGGTGGTGGTCTATGAGATGCTCTACAATGCCGATATGCGTGACAAGGTCACCAGCAACTCCCAGATCCAGGTCCCCGACTGGTACATAAAGGGATTGATAAATTATGTCGCCTTCGGATGGGACAGCGAGACCGATAACCGGGTCAGGGATGCCTTTGAGAACGACAGATACAAGAACCTTGACGCCCTGGAATATGAGGAGGCAGTCTATGCCGGACACTCCTTCTGGAAGTATATCGGCGAAACCTACGGCGACGCTATTATTCCCAACATCATCTACCTCTCCAAGATATACAAGAATTTTGAGGACGGATTTCTGTACGGACTTGGCAAAGACATCAAGGACACCTATCGCGAATGGCAAAGCTATTATCAGGATTATTATTCTGTAAAACCCGGAGAGAACTATACCAAACCCCGGGAATTGAAAAAATCGAAGCCCTATGAGCGCTTCACCTCAGTAAAGATCAGTCCTGACGGACGCCAGGTGGCGTGGGTGTCAAACGACTGGGGCAAAAGGAGGATCTGGCTCCACGACACATCCACAGGAAAAACAAAGAAGATATTCACCATTGAGCCCAAATTTGAGCAGACGGTTGACCATTCCTACCCGGTCCTTACGTGGCATCCCGGAGGGCAGATACTGACATTCACCGTTGAGGAAAAAGGAGGTGTGGAACTCTATTTCTTCCGTACCGGCCAGAAGAAGTTCGAACACCGGACCATGCCTTTCTTTGAGAAGGTGCTTTCACTCTCCTACTCACCTGACGGATCGAGGCTTGTTGTCTCGGCCGTGATCAACGGCATGACGGATATCTATATGCACAACATTATCAGCGGGACCAATGAGCGCATAACCTATGACGTGGCCGATGACCTTGACCCCTCATTCATCAACGGAAGGGATGAGACCATAATCTTTTCGTCAAACAGGCTTGGCGACACGCTCTCCAACAGGGGTGATCCGCAGGAACGCACAGGGTTGACCTTTGATCTCTTCACCTATGATCTGAGGGCCGGCGACGGCCAGCTGACAAGGCTTGCCGAAGACACCCTATATAACCACCTGAACCCCATCGGGGCCTCGGCCGGCGCAACAGGGTTCCTGGGTGACGGTAACGGCATACTCAACTATTACAATGCCAATGTCGACAGCACAATCGCCTATATTGACACTGCACTTCATTACAGTTACTTCATTGATGCCCGGCAGGCAACTGATTTTCCAAGGAAGCTTGAAGCCTTTGACAGAAAGGGCGGACAGGATGCTGCGGTGATCTTTGACGACGGCCGCTACCGGCTTCTAACAGGACCGACAGCAGATGCTCCCGCTGTCAGAAGCGAAGACATTAAAAGCACCAAGTGGCGCGCTGAGCAGGTAGCCATCCTGCATGAAGCTGACAGCATTAACCAGCTTAGAGACTGGCTTCTGGCTGAGCGTGCAAGGATGAATGACACTCTGAAGAAACCACTTTACGAATACTATGCAACCAACGAACCCATAGACTTCCGCAATTATGTATTCGAAAAAGAGAAGGAGAATTTCTATGAGCTTCAGTGGAGGAAGGATTATATGGACATCGATCTCGACACCTCCCGTATGCAGATGCCCACTGCCCTTGTCTACAGGCCGGCATTTTACAACAACTACTCCGCCGCACAGATCGATTTCAACTTCCTGAACAATTCCTACCAGGCCTACAACGGCGGTGCACCATACTTCAACCCGGGCCTGAACCTGCTGTTCAAGATAGGAACCCTTGACCTCTTTGAAGACTACCGTATTACCGGTGGCTTCAGGTTCTCAGGCAACTTTGACAGTAACGAATATCTTCTCAGCCTGGAAGCCCTGAAAGGCAAATATGACAAGCAGGTGATCTTCCATAAGCAGACCTTTGACTCTTACAACAACTTCTACTATTACAAGATAAAAAGTTTTACCACCTATGCCTCGCTCAGAAGGCCTCTGAGCACCGTACTGGCAGTGAAGGGGACCCTGACCTACAGGTTTGACACCTATGTTCTCCAGTCTACTGACCAGATCAGTCTGATGGAACCCTCCTATGACCGGCACTGGGTCGGACTGAAGGGTGAGCTGATCTATGACAACACCCGGAAACGAACCATCAACATCTACAACGGGACCAGGTTCAAGTTCTTCGGTGAATATTACCGGGAGGTGGTGGAGAAAAACAGTGACATGTTCGTTTTTGGAGCGGACATCAGGCACTATCAGAAGATCCATCGTGACCTGATATGGGCTAACAGGTTTGCCGGAAGCACATCGTTCGGCCCCTCGAGACTGATATATTATCTTGGCGGCGTCGACAACTGGATGGGATACCTCTTCAATGACGTGCCAATGTTCGACGAGACAGTGCCTGTCAATCCGGATGTCAATTACGGGTTCCAGGCGCTGGCCACCAACATGAGGGGATTCACGCAGAACATACGGAACGGGAGCAACTTCGCACTCATAAACAGCGAGTTACGCTGGCCGTTCGTAAGATACCTGGCAGGCCGTCCGCTGCGCTCCGCCTTCCTTAACAGCCTGCAGGTGGTGGCTTTCTACGATGTCGGGATGGCATGGTCAGGATGGAACCCCTGGGGTGATGAAAACTACTGGAATGACAAGGTCTACGAAAACGGACCCGTGGTGGTGACTCTCGATTCCATGCGCGATCCGGTTGTGATGGGATTCGGAACCGGTGCCAGGGCCCAGATTTTCGGCTACTTCATTCGCGGCGACCTGGCGTGGGGAATAGACAACGGCTATCTACTGCCCATGATATTCTACCTCTCCTTCAGCCTCGATTTCTGAGAGGACAACACTGTAAGGCATGTTATCAGAAAAAATAATACTCCAGGAAGCAGAAGCCCTGCTACCGGAGATTGTCAGGATCAGAAGGCATATCCATCAGTATCCTGAACTCTCCTATGCAGAGCACAAAACGGCTGAATTTATAAGTGAAACACTCACTGCTGAGGGTATTGAGCACATCAGAAATGTGGCTGGCACCGGCCTAATAGGCATAATCAGGGGTGAGGCTGCCGGCAAAGGTCTTACGGCAGGACTGCGGGCAGATATGGACGCACTGCCGGTCACGGAGATTGAGGGGCCTGAATACCGGAGCCGGAATGAAGGGGTGATGCATGCCTGCGGTCATGATGCTCACATTGCGATGCTTCTCGGCGCCGCCAGCATAATCAACAGCAGGCGGGATGAATTTGCAGGAAAGGTGCTGCTGGTCTTCCAGCCCGGTGAAGAGAAAGCCCCTGGCGGCGCAAAACTCATTACACGCTCAGGAATCCTGAACCAATATCGGCCTGACCTCTTCATTGCCCAGCACGTTGCACCGGAACTGGAGTCAGGAACAGCCGGCTTCTGCTCAGGCCCCGCCATGGCATCGTGTGATGAGATATACATCACCGTGACCGGACGGGGAGGCCATGCTGCGAGGCCCGCTGAGTACACTGACCAGATACGGATTGCATCAGAACTGGTGATAGCTCTAAAGGATACAATTGAGACTGCCGCGCAGACAAAAGCCCCCACCGTCATTGGCATTGGAAGAATAACCGGCTGCGGAGCCACCAACGTGATACCCGAGAAAGTTGAGATAGCGGGAACCTTCAGGACCTTCAGCGAGGAATGGCGAAAGGAGGCGAAGGAGATGATGCGCCTGACAGCTGCCAGACTGGCCGCAGAAAAGGGAGTCACCATCGATGTCAATATTGTTGAAGGATATCCGGTCCTTGTCAATGATGCTAAACTCACTTCCGGCGCTGCCGCACTGTGCGGAGCACTCCTGGGGCAGGACCGTGTCAGGGAAATAGAGCCAAGGATGGGTTCGGAAGATTTTTCATTCTTTGCAGAACTATATCCGTCTCTCCTCTACCGACTCGGAGTAACCCGCAAAGGAGACATTATCAGGCATCTGCATACCCCATCGTTCAACCTTGACGAAAAAGCCCTGGCCACAGGTGCGGCAACAATGGCATGGCTGGCACTAAATTTGATTAGCATGCCACAAGGGTGAATATTATTTATGGTTTGGTTAGGAACTTTATAAAATAAAAGATAATTTTACACCCATAATCTTTAAAACACAATAGTAATGGCTTACGTTATTAATGATGATTGCACAGCTTGCGGAACCTGTATAGATGAATGTCCGGTTGAGGCTATATCTGAGGGTGATATCTATAAGATTGACCCGGATATATGTACCGATTGTGGTGCCTGCGCCGACGTTTGCCCGGTAGAGGCAATTCATCCGGCATAAACCGCATTATCATTTTCCAGAACCGGAAGCTGTCTGAGAGGACAGCTTCTTTTTTTTTCAGTCAGGATTATACCTGGCCCCGGTCATTATGGCCTGCAGATCGCTCATCGCCATCAGTTGCTCAAGAGTGACTTCAGGATTGTTATTCATGTATCTTTCAATGATCCTGAACCCTGTCCAGACCACCGCCCTGCCGGGAGACTCCTCCGTGAAGTAACTGGTAAAGGGCGCCTCGCCCGTAAATTTGCGTATCAGAAAACCGTCAGTCGAGAAGAGAAGATCATTGCTGACAAGATACTCCCATATCTCTCCTTCGCCGGTCTCGCAGAATTGCATCTGACGGCCCGTGAAACCATGCAGCACCGTGTCGGCCAGCGAAGGCATCATCCTTTTGGTGAAATAGACCAGTTTGGCTTCATGAAGCATGGTGTTGAGAAGGGTCTTTGTCCCGTAACCGGCATTATTGTAATCCCACTCGGTGGAAGCCCACGCGTACATGCAATCGGAGGCAGCATAGGCAGGAGTCATCTTACGGGCCTGGTAACTGAAGATTCCCAGAGGGGGATAATATTCGGAGCCGGCTCCAAGGTAGCGGTCGAGGCTGACCATCAGCAGCGAATCATCTACAATGATGCTGTTGTTGAAGACCGAGATGCATGTCACTACCTGCGGAACAATCCTCTCCGGGAAATAATACCTGTAATGTCTGAATGCATTCTCAAGGTCTTTTTCGAGCGGCCCGGTCTCAGGCCATACACGCTTCACCTCGTCCCACAGGTCAAGATTGCGCATGTCAGTAGCAAAAAGGATGAAGGCCGACTTCCATCTTTCGTCCGCCGGATCACCCAGGCCAATGACAGTGCTGTAGGTGCTCAGCGCACTCCCGTATTCAAGCTTCAGCCATTCTGCCTTTTCTGCCAGTTCGTTGGGAGGCGTCTCAAAAATATCCCTTCCGAGATCCCTCACTGACAGATCACACTCTATGCCTGAAAGGTTCACCTGGTAGGGGTCACGCCGGCATGCAGTGACAGCCAGGATAAGCAGCACCGAACCTGCAAGCCTGAAGAATGAAGCAACATGGATCATATATGAGGGAATATCAGATTATGTTTACAAAATAAGGACATTTATTTATAATTTTACCCGGCAAACAATGAGAAGATGAAATCAGAATTCAAATGTTCAATCCTGCGGGCGCTGACTATCATGATACTGGCTGCCGCTCCGTTACGCGGTATCGCACAGGAGGAGATGGTGTTTGTGGTTCATGCTGACCCGATAATATCATGGATGGGCTCAAATGAATCGGAGTACGTTAATGAAGGTTCAAAGGCAGGGTTTGACATAGGGTTGAATGTCCTGCACTTTTTTTCTGAAAACTATGCAATCTCATCGGGAATAAGCATCTTTTCTGCCGGAGGAAGGCAGAGTGTTACTGAGGAGATCACAATGGTGTTTAACAATTTTACCCAGGATGTCGAGGCTGGCGAGGAGATCAGATACAACCTGCGCTACCTGAACATCCCGGCGGGATTACGCCTTCAGACAAACCAGGCAGGTTTACTGACATATTGGACCGACCTGGGATTTGACATACGGCTGTTGCTGAAGTCTACCATTGACATACCGTCAGCGCAGATCGACCATGAAAATGCGAAGACTGAAGTATACGGAATGAATGCCGGCTGGCATATCGGCGCAGGAATAGAATACGAGATGGACATCAATGCTTCTATCATTGCAGGGCTGAGCTACGCCCAGGATTTTTTCGATGTCACCAAGGACCTTGAGGATGTTTATCAACCCGAAGACAGGTGCGGGTTAAGGATGTTCCGTATCAGGCTGGGAATCAAGTTCTGACACTCCGGCCATGAAGGTTGCACTTGCACAGCTGAATTACATCCCGGGCGACATCTCCTTCAACAGCGCCAAAATCATTTCTGCTATAGGGAGTGCACGCTCACAGGGCGCTGACCTCATCGTCTTCTCAGAGATGGCTGTCACAGGATATCCACCCCTTGACCTGCTCCTCAGAGATGACATCATCACTGCCTCCATGGCAGCGGTGCTTGAAATAGCCTCACACTGCACCGGCGTTGCAGCCATCATCGGAGGCCCCTCTCCCAATACCGGCCTCTTCGGCAAGAACCTTCACAACTCTGCATTTTTCATGCGCGATGGCAAGGTACAGGCCGTGATCAACAAAGCCCTGCTGCCGACCTATGACATCTTCGATGAAGACCGCTGGTTCCAGCCCGGCACAGCGTTCAGGACCGTTGAACTGAACGGCGAAAGGATAGCTGTCACCATCTGTGAGGATATCTGGGATGAACAGCCTTTCGGCGACAGGGGATTGTGGCGCCTCTACAGCATTACGCCGCTCGAGGAAATCATGAAGGATGACCCTTCACTGATTATCAATATCGCCGCCAACCCATTCTCCCACAATAGAATACGAGTCAGGGACGAAGTGTTCGTCAGGAATGCCAGGGAGTATGGCAAGCCACTGATCTCGGTCAACCAGACAGGAGGTTACACGGAACTGATATTCGACGGCTCGTCTGTTCTGATCGATGCTGACGGAACCGTGCTGGAGAGGCTTGCCTTCTGCAGCGAGGAGGTGAGAATAGTTGAAATACCCGTTGCCGGTGGTGACAGGAGTAAATATTCCTGCCCCTCCTCCTATCCGGCAGATATGACCGGCTATGTTCACCAGGCCCTGGTGACAGGTATCAGGGACTTCTTTGAAAAGGGGGGACTGAAAAAAGCCGTCATCGGACTATCGGGAGGCATAGACTCCGCAGTGGTACTGGCACTGGCCGCGGAAGCCCTGGGACCATCAAATACCCTGGCCCTCCTGATGCCTTCGGTGTACTCATCTGACCACTCGGTGACCGACGCGGTTAAGATGGCTGATAAGATGGGAGTTCCGTATCATATCGTCAGCATTGAGGAGGCCCGGCAGGTGCTCCAGAAGACCGTTGAACCATTCTTCGGGGGCAGAGCACCTGACATCACTGAGGAAAATATCCAGGCCAGGCTGCGCGCACTTATACTCATGGCCTTTGCCAACAAGCTCGGATATATGGTGCTCAACACCTCGAACAAGAGTGAGGCAGCAACAGGATACGGGACGCTGTACGGAGACATGATCGGAGGCCTCTCGGTACTGGGCGATCTTTATAAGACCGAGGTATACCCGCTGGCCAGGGAGATCAACACCCACAGGGATATCATCCCTTCGGCCATCATCACCAAACCACCCTCTGCAGAACTGCGTCCAGACCAGCTGGATACCGACTCACTTCCGCCCTATGACCTCCTTGACCCGATACTCTTCAGATATATTGACATGGAGAGATCTGCAGCACAGATCATAGAGGAAGGTTTTGACTCTGACCTTGTGGAAAAAGTCATAAGGCTCATACGCAGCAGTGAGTTTAAAAGAAAACAGTCGCCCCCTGTCCTCCGTGTATCATCAAAAGCCTTCGGCAGCGGCAGAAGGATACCCATAATTGCCAGATATCGCTGACCTGGCACACTCATTCCCAACTACTTGTTTTATAGTGTGTTAAAAAACGTTAATTCCACCCCGGACCGACTTTTTTGATATCTTTGCATATGTTGTTAAACATAAGGAGAAATGCTTTATAATAATCCTTACCTGGAACAGTGCCTTGAAGGGCCTTTTTCACTTTTCAGTGATCTGCCTGACAAGGAGAAGGAGTTTCTGATTCAGGATTACGTCTGTACCTCCCTCAGAAAGGGCGAGATAATTTTTCATGAGGGTAGCAGGCCTGCAGGACTCTATTGTCTGGCGTGCGGCAAGGTCAAGGTTTATAAGCAGGGCATCGGTGGCCGTGAACAGATCGTCAGGATGGTGAGGCCACAGGGGCTGATAGGGTATGCGGCTTTTTTTGCAGGTACGGCATATACGGCATCGGCAGTGGTTCTGGAAGATTCAGGCCTCTGCAGGTTTGCCCGTGATCCCTTCCTGAAACTGCTAAGGCGCAATCCGGACCTATCCATGAAACTCATACGCATGATGGCGATCGAGCTCTCCTTTTCCAATAAGAGAACGGTATCACTTACCCAGAAACATATCAGGGGCAGGCTTGCCGAATCTCTCCTGGTCCTGCGCGATACCTATGGCGTTGAGAATGACGGAAGGACCATCAGGGCATATGTCTCGCGTGAGGATCTGGCCTGTTTTTCAAACATGACAACATCAAACGCCATCAGGACACTCTCCACGTTTGCCACGGAGTCAGTGATTGTGCTCGACGGTAAGAAAATCAGCATTGTTGATCCTGCCAGGCTCGAGAAGATCAGTCAGATGGGCTGATCATTCATTTACGTAAATTCTTTTTACTCTGGGCGGAATTGAGGTCAGTATCTCATAAGGGATCGTGTTGCACAGCGCCGCGATCTCTTCAATCGTTATGTTATTGCCGAACACCTCAGCCTCATCGCCGGCCCTGACATTCATTCCGGTTACATCAGCCATGCACATGTCCATGCAAATGCTCCCGGCAATGGGCACACGTCTGTTTTTGATAAAGAGGCTGCCCCTGCCGTCACCCAGTTCGCGGCGCAGTCCGTCAGCATAACCAACAGGTATGACCGCAATCTCGCGATCATGGTCCGACGCACCGCGGCAGCCGTAGCTCACCGGCTCTCCTGCCGGCACTCTCCTTACCTGCGATACTGCCGTCACAAATCTCCCTGTATGCTTCAGCGTCACACCGGCATAACTGCCTATTCCGTATAATCCGATACCCATTCTTACCATGTCAAACTGGTATTCCGGGAAGCGGCTGATGCCGGAGGAGTTCAGAAGGTGAATCTTGAAACCGTATCCCAGAGCCTCCCTGAGTTTCTCCGCAACAGAGGTCAGCAGCGATGCCTGTCGGTGAGAAAAATAGTCATATTGCGGATCATCGCTGGCTGAGAGATGAGAGAAGAGTGATACCACCCTGACGTGCTGCTGGCCTGAAAGCAGGGCTGACAGCGTATTGATATCACCCGTGCCGAACCCGAGACGGTGCATCCCGGTATCAAGCTTCAGGTGAACCGGGTAATGAAGCAGTCCGTATCTCTTCGCCAGGTCTGCAAAAGACATATATGACTCCAGGCTGTAAATCTCAGGTTCGAGATTATGCCGGATGATAAGCTCCATCACTCCCTCATCCGGATTCATTACCATCACCGGGGTCGTAATGCCTGCCTCGCGCAGGGCGACACCCTCATCGGCATATGCCACGGCAAAATAGCTGACCTGGTTATACTCAAGCAGTGAGGCTATCTCCGCTGAACCCGCACCGTAGGCAAAGGCCTTGACCATGGCCATGATGCCTGTTCCGGGCCTCAGCAGATGCCTGAACTCATTGAGATTATGGACCACGGCGTCCATGTTTATCTCCAGCCTTGTCTGGTGCAGTTGCCTGACCAGGAGGCTGCTTATTCTTTCGAACCCGTAGATGCGCGCCCCCTTGATGAGGATCGTTTCATTCCTGAATGTGTAGCTGCGGAATGAGTCTGTGAATCCGGCCGTAGACAGGAAGAATGACGATCCGGCGCCAAAGCTTTCCTTCTGTCGTGTCAGCGCTTCCCCTATCCCTATAAAGCGGTCAATACGGGCAGCTTTGACCGCGGCGGCCACGCCTTCATACAGTTTTTTTTCATCACCGCCGATCTGCCTGAAGTCGGAGAGGATGAGCGTAGTCGTTCCCCTGGCGTGGTTTCGGAGGAATTCGAGGGCCATTCCAAGCGAAGCAGGGTCAGAATTATAATAATCTTCAATGAGGGTGCATCCGTTTATGCCTCTCTTCATCTCCATTCGCATTGCCACAGCCGGCAATGTCGCCATCGCACTTATGTATGACCCCTTCGGGAAGACCCTCTGCGAGGCAGCAGGCAATGACTGAAACAGCATTTTCCAGCGATGCGCGGTCTGCAAAGGGGATGGCAACCTCGAATGTAAGGTTCCCTGCGGTGCATCGCAGAAGCTTTCCGTCGTTACCTGTCTCCCCGGCCTCAACACCAAGGGAGGCAGGTGAACCCGACAACGACCATGTGTAGAGCGGCACTGCCGGGTATCTGGCCGCCATTTCATTCATGATAACAGCGTCATCGGCATTGCAGATTACCAGCGCGGCCTTCGCCGCCAGCCTGAGTTTCTCCGCGGCGATGGCCTCCCTGCCGGCAAAGTTCTCTCCATGCGCATCACCGATGTTTGTAATGATGACGGTATCAGGCCTGATAATGCGTGCCAGCTTTTCCATCTCTCCGGGTCTCGAGATTCCTGCCTCGATGACCGCTGCTTCATACCGGTCGTCGATATTCATCAGTGAGAGGGCCACTCCGACCTGGGAGTTATAGCTTTTCGGACTCCGGATGACGCTGGTTGTGGTGCTCATGACATTTGCCAGCCACTCTTTGACCACTGTCTTTCCGGCGCTTCCCGTAACTGCTATAACTTTGCCTCCGAAGCTCTCCCTGCGCCATTTTGCAAGCCTGTGAAGTGCCTCCAGGGTGTCATCGACCTTAACGAAGCCGGCACCTGTCATGACAGCTATGTCCTGTGGCAGGGTATCTGCAAGAAACAGCCTTACACCCCTGCCGTAGAGCGCTTCAATAAACCTGTGTCCGTCGTGGTTGGGGCCGCGCAGGGCAATGAAAAGTACGTCGTGACCTGCACCCGAAGACCTGCTGTCTGTCATGATGCCGGTTACCGTCAGGGATGTTTCTCCTGACAATGTGCCACCGGTAATGTGCGCCAGTTCCTGAGCGCTTATCTTCACCTGTTTACTGATTTGATATAACATGTCCGGCAGAGAGGCTCATAGATGTCCTTCTCTCCCAGCACCACCACCTTGTCATCCTTGATCTTCCGGTGCGAGTAATTGGCCAGGTTGCCACACCTGACACATATTGCATGAACCTTGCTTACATACTCGGCAACAGCCATCAGGGCCGGCATGGGGCCGAAGGGCCTGCCGGAGAAATCCATGTCAAGACCCGCCACAATGACCCTTGAGCCGGCATCGGCAAGCGCCGTGCAAACTTCAACGAGGCTGTTGTCAAAGAACTGGGCCTCGTCTATGCCCACCACCTCAACCCCGCTTGCAAGAAGAAGTATGGAAGCAGCATTCCCGACGGGAGTGGAAAGAATTGACTTCTCATCATGGGAGACCACCTTGTCATCAGAATACCTGGTGTCTACCGAAGGCTTGAATATCTCTACCCTAAGCCCGGCATACATGGCTCTGCGCAGTCTCCTGATCAGCTCTTCGGTCTTGCCTGAGAACATCGAGCCCGCAATCACCTCCACAGAGCCGCGCTTACCGGCATGGTCAACCGAATTTTCAAGAAAATCCATACTTCAGATTACGATTTCGCCGTTCAATACTGTATAGAGATAATTTCAGGCTGAAAAGATTATAATAATTACTTTTGCAAAATAAAGAAAACGATCATTATAAAAAACAAAGAGAGATGGATTTCATTAAAGCGGTGAGCATAATAGGGAGGGATCTGGAGGAGGCGATGGCAATGCTTGACCAACTCTCCGCCATACAGGGATCAAATATTGCAGAGATAGAACTGGCACGTTCGCGGGTGCGTACCGCATCAGAACTGCTCAGGCTCCTGCCCGGGCTTAACGGGGCGATTGCCCCCAAACCGGTGCAGAAGGTTAAGAACGAGGTGGTTGAAAAGGTTACGGTTGAATCCGTAGTGATGCAGAAGGTTATTGAGGAAACCGTGGTTGAACCGGCGGGTCAGGCTCCCGAGGTACAGAGATTTATGGAACCGATGATGGAAGCTCCTGAACCACAGAAATATGCGGAGCCGGTGATGGAAGCTCATGAACCACAGAAATATGCGGAGCCGGTGATGGAAGCTCATGAACCGCAGAAACCTTCAGAGCCGAAGAAAACGCAGGAGCCTGCGAAGCCGATCCTGGCCGACAGGTTCGCCGCAGCGGGTACCCTGGGTGAAAAGATCTTATCAACAAAACAGGATGAGGCCATCACCTCGGTCATACACAGCAAACCCATAGCCGATATCGGTGCGGCCATCGGCATGAACGACAAATTCTACTTTATCCGGGAACTCTTCAGCGGCAACAGTATAGCATACCATGAGACCATCAGCAGGCTCAATGCCTCCTCATCACTGGGAGAGGCCATGAAGATACTCGATGAGAGCACCGTAATGGGTTCAGACCCGGCGGCACAGTCGTCGTTTGTAGACGTGGTCCGCAGAAAGTTCAACATTCATGTCTAAGCTGTACCTGGTGCCCACTCCCATAGGCAACCTTGGTGACATCACCATGCGTGCCCTGGAGGTGCTGAAGTCCGCTGATCTCATTCTCGCGGAAGATACCAGGACAACACGTATACTTCTCGATCATTACGGCATCAGTGTACCGCTGCGGTCTCACCACAAGTTCAATGAACACCGCAGCCTCGAAGCCGTCTGCGAGAGCATCGCGAAGGGAACAGTGACAGCCCTTGTCTCCGATGCCGGCACTCCGGGCGTCTCTGACCCCGGCTTCCTTCTCGTAAGAGGATGTCTCGAGAAAGAGATCCCGGTGGAGGCTCTGCCGGGTGCTACGGCATTCGTGCCGGCACTGGTAAGTTCGGGATTGCCGTCGGATCGCTTTTGCTTCGAGGGTTTCCTTCCTCAGAAAAAGGGACGGCAGAAGAGACTCTCATCGCTGGCAGAGGAGGAGCGGACGATGATCTTCTATGAGTCACCCTTCAGGGTGCTTAAGACCATTGAACAGCTGGCAGTAGTGCTTGGAGGTGACCGCAGGGCGTCCGTCTCACGCGAGCTGACCAAAAAATTCGAAGAGACAATACGCGGAACACTCTCGTCACTGGCAGAACACTTCCGTACCAAAGCTCCCCGGGGCGAGTTCGTGATTGTGGTCGCAGGCTCCTCATTTAAAGAGCATTCCGAAGAAACTTCCTGATAATGCGTGACAGGATACTGATCATCATCATCACGGTTATGTTCCCATGGCTTATCTGCAATGGGCAGGTGATACGGGGGACAGTTTCAGACAATACCGGCATTCCGATGGCTTCTGCATCAATATATATCACAGAGCTGCGCCAGGGAACAACCACAAACAGCAACGGCTTCTATGAGATTTCACTTCCCGCCGGAACATACACCATCAATTACCAGTTCCTCGGTTATCTGCCGGTCACCAGGGTTTTCACCCTCGGTGCCGAAGAGGTACGGGCTGATATCACCCTCACTGAGCAGCTCTTTGAGATACCGGCCGTAAGGGTCTCAGCCACCGGGAAGGACCCCGCATACTTCATAATGCGCAAGGCCATCGGCATGGCTCCTTTCCACCTCAACCAGGTCAGGAAGTACAAGGCAGAGGTTTACATCAGGGGCGGCGGCAGCGTTGATAAAATTCCGGCGCTGCTTAAGCGCAGGATGGAGATAGAAGCCAATGAAAGTGAGATTGAGGTGGGCAAGTATTACTTCTCGGAGTCGATGAACATCATCACCTTCACTGCACCGGATAAGTATGTTCACCGCGTGATCTCCTCCAACTCAAACGTGGATCTGGGCCAGGGACAGGCGTCACCGATGGATTACCTGGAGGCCAGCTTCTACCAGCCTGTCCTTGTAGATGCCGCTATCTCTCCTCTGGCTCCCAATGCATTCTCGCACTATGGCTTCACCTTCCTCGGATCATCGTCGCAGGGCGATTACGTCATTGACAAGATCGGGGTGACACCCCGGCGCAAAAGCCAGCAGCTCTTTTCAGGCGTGATCTACATAGTTGAAGATCTCTGGGCAATCCACTCGCTGGATCTCACCAATGAGAATATGGCAGGAACAATCAGGATAAGACAGCTTTATACTCCCGTGGAGGAAGGTATCTGGATGCCTGTCAGTCATGAGTTCAACGCCGACATATCCATAATGGGCGTCAAAGCCAGGGCAACCTATACCAGCGCGGTGAAATATCTCGAGGTGGAGCCTGACAGGTCCCTTGCAGTACCCTCCGCCTACACTGCAGTGACTGACGAAGAGAACCTGCCGGAGATTAAAACCCCTGTTCAGAAGGAGATAGAGGTTATCCTGTCAAAGGATGAGCTGACGGCGCGTGACATGTCAAGGCTCGCGCGCCTGAATGATAAAAATGCAGGCAGCACCAAAGAGAAACCCCCGCTGGAGATTGTAGAGAAAACTACATTCATTATCGAGGAAGATGCCGCCCAAAAGGATTCCGCATACTGGAATGAGGTCAGACCCATCCCCCTGACAAAAGAAGAGTCGGCAAGCCTGTCGGCAGTCTCTGCCTCCGGAACAAAACTGGCAGGACGTGACTCCTCAACCATTTCAGTCACCCTGGTAGGAGTATCCCGGAATAAGCAGATGAGCCCGGCAGCAACTTTCTTCAAAGACCTTGCCGTTGGCAAACGGTGGCAGCTCTCAAAGGAGACATCCCTGGAGTTTGACGGACTTATCGACCTTAAAAGCCTATCATTCAATACAGTCGACGGATTTGTTGCGGGTACCGGGCTGAGCTTGTCATCCAGATCGGGCGACCAGGGTCGTTTCACTCTCGCTCCGTCGGTGAAATATGCCTTCAGCCGGCAGAGCCTGATGTGGAATGTCTCAGCCAATCTGCTATATGACCCGTACCGTTCAGGCAACATCTGGCTGAGAGCGGGAAGCCATTCAGACGAGTTCTCGGCATCAGGCGTCAACCCACTGGTCAACACGGTCTCCTCACTATTCTTCAGGGAGAACTGGATGAAACTGTACAGCAGCAAATTCATCATTGCCGGACACAGGGGCGACCTGGCCAACGGCCTTAACCTGGAGGTTTCAGCCATGTATGAAAAGCGCGATCCTCTTGAGAACACCACATCCTTTTCATTTTTCAGGCAAGACTATCCATACTCAGACAACATCCCGGAGAACCCGTATCTGACCGGCGAAATTGAAGGCGATGAACCGCTGACGATCTTCAGCCACAGTAATCTATCCCTTACCACCAGCCTGGCCTGGACCCCCCGGCATCGCTACCGTCTGTCAGGAGGTGCAAAAATATATGCCGGATCAGACTACCCCACCTTTAAGATTACATGGAAACACGGATACAATTACAACGATACCCTCTCAGGCAACTTTGACATGCTCATGGGGGAGATCTTCCGTAGCAGCAGCTTCGGACCCCTTAATGAGTTTCAATGGCATATCCTCGGCGGCGGATTCTTCAACAGCCATAACGTCGAGATGCAGGATATGTACTTCTTCAACACTCAGGCCAGCCCTGTCCTGATCAATAAATACAGGGATGCGTTTTATCTTAAGCCCTATTATTCGCTCTCCTCTCCCCGGCTCTTTGCCGAAGGCCATATCCGTTACACCTCTCCCACCCTGCTGCTTAAGCGGCTGCCGGGACTGAGCAGGACCCTGATCAGGGAGAACATAGGATTATCTCTGTCATGGACGCCTGACCTGGGATATTATTATGAAGCAGGATACGCCATGAGCGAGATATTTCTCCTGGCAGAGCTGGGTATTTATGCGGGCTTTCACGACACCTCATTTGAATCGGTGTCGGTCAGGCTCACTCTCAGGTTCGAATAAGAGGATCAGAATGAGGGTTTGCGGCCGTTATCGTCAGGAGAAAAATCACTGTAATCTGACGAGATGTCATCATTCATCTTCGACTTGAGCGTGTAAACACCCCCTGCCGGAGCAGCCGGGAATGACACTTCCGAGCCGAACTCATCAGGCTCAACGAAGGTGGCACGGTCTTCCCTGAAATAGAGCAGTATCTCATCCGTGGGACCGTTACGGTTCTTTGCCAGGATGATGTCGGCATGACCTTTGGTCGACTGCCCGTCTTCAAACTGTGACACCCCCATCTTCTCCGGCCGGTGTATGAAGACCACCATGTCGGCATCCTGTTCAATGGCGCCCGACTCACGGAGGTCTGAGAGCATCGGCTTCTTGTTGCCGCCTCGTGTCTCAACCGACCTGTTCAGCTGGGACAGTGCCAGAACAGGTACTGCCAGCTCCTTGGATATGCTCTTCAGCGCCCTGGAGATGGAGCTCACCTCCTGCTCACGGCTGCCCGCATCGGGAGGACCGGTCATCAGCTGAAGGTAGTCGACAATCACCAGGTCAAGCTTGCCCTGGGCTTTGAGCCTGCGGCACTTGGCCCTGAGCTCGAAGACGGATATGGCCGGCGTGTCATCAATATAGATTGGAGCCTCAGTCAGGGATTTGATGCGCGACTCAAGCAGTGACCATTCCTCGGGTGAGAGCTTTCCGTTCCTTATTTTGTCGCTGGGGATCTCCGTCTCGGTGACAATGAGCCTGTTAACAAGCTGTATGGCAGACATCTCGAGCGAGAAGATAGCCACCTTCCTGCCGTGATCGATGGCCATGTTGCGCGCCATGGTCAGTGCAAAGGCGGTCTTGCCCATTGAGGGCCTGGCGGCGATGATGACCAGTTCCGACTTCTGCCAGCCGGAGGTGAGCCTGTCAAGCTTGGTGAATCCTGAGGGGACACCCACCAGTGCGTCCTCCTTCTTGCCCAGCTCCTCTATCTCGGAGAGAGCCTGCTTTATGACTTCATGTATGGGTGCAACCTCATGCTTGATGTTTCCCTCCGCGATTCTGAAAAGCTCATCCTCGCTCCTGTCAAGCAGTTCGGTCACATCAAGCGCGTCTTCATAGACCATGTTCTGTATGAGCGTCGCCGCCCTGATCAGCTCGCGCTGAATATATTTCTGCAGAACAATACGAGCATGGTACTCGATATTGGCGGCCGAGACGATCCTGGAGGTAAGCTCGGTAAGATAAACAGGTCCGCCGGCCTCCTCGAGTTCATTTACGCGCTTCAGCTCCTGCGTGACGGTGAGAAGATCAATGGGCTGGTCACGCTTGTTGAGCTCGGCAATGGCTGAGAATATCTTCTGATGAGCCGAAGAATAAAAAACTTCGGGCCTGAGAATGTCAACCACCATCCGGGCAGCCTCGACCTCAAGCATCGCAGCACCGAGAACCGCCTCCTCCATCTCGGGCGACTGCGGGGGAATCCGTCCCCCTTCAGGTATTACAACCACTGAAGACTTCTTGTCCTGCCTGCCTCTTGAAGCAATCTGTACCATTAATATATGTTATTGATAATTATTGATTTATGTACGGAAAACAGATCTGTCTGCCGTGATCAAATTTAACAATAACAACAGTCACAGGGCTTGCCCCACGCCTTTTGTTTCAAACAGAAAATTGTTAAAAAGATGTTGAAAACGGATATAATCGGTAAAGATGAGGTAATTTAAAAAGGTTCATATATTTTTGATCTCTCAAGTGAGTACCGGGTTATGGTTGTTTTTCCAACAGCGAAGATAAATATCGGGTTAAGGATCGTTGAAAAGAGGCCTGACGGCTTTCATAATATCGAGACCTTCTTCTATCCCGTTGCTCTTGCTGATGCCCTCGAGTTCGTGGTAAGGAAGGACAACCGCAGGCATGACACACTGAGTGTCACGGGACTGATGGATGAGGTTGATGCGGATAACAATCTGGTGATGAAGGCGGTGAGGCTCATGCGACAATCGTTTGATTTCCCGGGCATCCGCATACACCTTCACAAGAGCATACCCGTCGGTGCAGGACTTGGAGGAGGTTCATCCGATGCAGCAGGGATGCTCAGGGCGCTTAACCGTTACTTCGGCTTCGGCCTCACCCCGGAGGAGTTGCGGTCGTTTGCCGGCCGGCTGGGCAGTGACGCTCCCTTTTTCATTGACAACACCCCTTCCTTTGCAGAGGGTGTGGGAAATATCCTGTCGGAATTTCCTCTTGACCTTAGCAACTATCACATCGCCATCCTCTGGCCAGACCTGAACATAAGTACTGCCGAGGCATATGCCGGATGCGTTCCATGCCCCACAGGATTGTCGCTGAGGCAAATGCTGAACCTGCCCGTCAGTGAATGGCGGGGCAGGGTGGTAAACGATTTTGAACTTAATATTTTCCGGCTCTACCCGCAGGTGGGCAGAATCAAGATGGCACTCTATGAGGCGGGGGCTCTCTACGCCTCAATGTCAGGCAGCGGATCGGCTGTGTACGGCATCTTCCGTGAGGAGCCTGAGCTACCGCCGGAGATCTCCCGTTATCTTCTGAACACCGGCAATATGATCTGACCGGCCGCTTCCCTCAGACTATCTCAACAAGAACTTCCCCTTTCGTGACCCTATAGCCCGGACTGACATTGACGGCTGCAACCTTTCCCGCGATATGGCTTTTCAGCCTGTTCTTCATCTTCATCGCTTCGAGGATCACAATATCGTCACCTTCATCCACGCTGTCGCCCACGCTGACCAGCACTTCTACCACGGTGCCGGGGATGAAACTGTATATCCTGCCCGGCACGGGCGGTGCGTAGGGCTTGCGCTCCGTATAGCGGCGGCTCAGCCTTGTCTTATACTCAGTCTGGTCGATTGTAAGCCTTTCGGTATCTCTCTTTTCCATAATACTCGCTTTTCCCGGTTCTGATCAGAAGGGTGGTATTCCATGTTTCTTCCAGGGCATCTGCACGTCCTTGTTCTCGGATACCTCCAGACCGTGAAGCAGGAGCCTGCGTGTCTCCGAGGGTTCGATGACCGCGTCGACGTAACCGCGTGACGCCGCCACATACGGGTTGGCAAACTTCTCCTTGTACTCCTCCACCTTCTGGCGGCGCACCTCATCGGGGTTGCTGGCAGTGGTTATCTCCTTGCGGAATATGATGTTTGCAGCGCCCTCCGGTCCCATGACCGCAATCTCCGCCGTCGGCCATGCAAACACGAAGTCGGCACGCAGGTGGCGTGAGCTCATGGCTATGTATCCGCCACCGTAGGCCTTGCGCAGTATCACCGTCAGCTTGGGCACGGTAGCCTCGCTGTAGGCATACAGCACCTTGGCACCGTGGCGTATAACCCCGGCATGCTCCTGGTCAACACCCGGCAGGTAGCCGGGGAGGTCGACAAAGGTGATGAGGGGTATGCTGAAGGCATCACAGTAACGTATGAACCTGGCAGCCTTGTCTGATGAGTCAACGTCAAGCACACCGGCCATCTCCATGGGCTGGTTGGCCACAAAACCCACCGTTCGTCCGCCCATACGCCCGAAGCCAATGACCATATTGCGGGCGTACATCTCCTGTATCTCAAAGAAATCGGAACTGTCGGCCACGGCCCTTATGACCTCCCTGACATCATAAGGAAGGGTCGGATCACCCGGGACAATCCTGTCAATATCATAGCTGCTTTCCGGAGGCCGGACCTCAGTGACCGTTGCCCTGACCTCATTGTTCCTGGGGATGAAGGAGATCAGACGCTTTATCTGGCTGAAGCACTCATCCTCTGACATGGCGAAGAAATGAGCATTGCCGGAGACCTCGCAGTGTACACGCGCTCCCCCCAGCGCCTCCATCGAGATCTCTTCGCCAAGGACGGTCTTTATTACCTCCGGGCCGGTGATGAACATCTTGGATATGTTCTCAACCACAAAGACGAAATCAGTCAGCGCGGGCGAGTAGACCGCCCCCCCGGCACACGGGCCCAGTATCACCGAGATCTGCGGTATCACTCCGCTGGAGATGGTGTTCCTGAAGAAAATCTCACCATACCCTGCCAGGGAATTCACGCCCTCCTGTATGCGGGCCCCGCCGGAGTCATTTATGCCTATCAGGGGTATCCTCATCTTCAGGGCATGATCCATAATCTTTGTGATCTTGCGCGAGTGCATCAGCCCCAGTGACCCTCCTGCAACGGTAAAATCCTGCGCGAAAATGGCCACCGGGTTACCGTGTACGGTCCCTGTGCCTATCACAACGCCGTCACTGGGCAGATGCTTCTTGTCCATGCCGAAGTCACGGGCGTCATGCTCGACGAACATGTCATATTCATTGAACGATCCGTCATCAAGGATAGCCATGATACGCTCACGGGCAGTGTTCTTTCCCATGGCTTTCTGCTTTCCGATGGCTTCCTCGCCGCCGCCAAGAAGCATCTTCTCACGCTTCTCCTTTAGTTCTCTTATCTTTTTTTCCAGTGCCATAATTCAGCCTGTTTTAAACTGTTCGATACATCATAAAAAGCACGCGAATATACAAAATTTCATTTATGCACAGATTGAATGAAAATGTGCTATTTCGGTGCGCTGTAATAAACCCCCATAGCAATGAAAGTATATATTATGTTGGGGATCCACATAGCCAGTGCGGGTTCAAGATCTCCCTTAAGCGAGAATTGGGAGGCAAATTGCATGAAAAGAATGTAGGAGAATGTAAGGACCAGCCCCAGTCCTATCTGCATCCCGATCCCTCCCTTGATCTTGCGCGATGAGAGTGAGACGCCGATGAGCGTAAGGATGAAGAAGGCGAAGGGGGAGGCATAACGCCTGTGCTTCTCATTGAGATAGAGTTTGATCTCGTCTGAGCCCTGCGACTCCAGCACATCGATGTAATCGATCAGCTCACGACGGGTCATGGTGTAGACAAACTCGGGTGACCTTGTGAAATCTTCAGGCCCGACATTGAGTACTGTATCAATCCTGCGCCCTGAGGAGAGTCTCTCGCCGATGCTGTCTGTCTCCCTGATGTAGTACCACCATGCCCCCCACTTGTTGGTGGTGCTGTCCCACCGGATCATATTTGCAGTCATCTTCGACTCAAGCCTTCCCTGGTCGTCAAACTTCTCCATGCTGAAATTGCGGCCACTCTGTGAAATCTTGTTGTACTGCTCCATGTAGATGTAGACATTGGGGTAGACCTGCCGGTGAACGGAGGATACATTCATCTTCCTGAAGTCGGAGCTGCGGTAATACTTCTCTTCAAAATCAAGCCTGGCGATATTGGAATGCGGCAGGACATAATTCTGCAGCATAAAGGCTGCCAGTGCAATGAAGGCGGCTGACATGAAATAGGGCATCAGGAGCCTCCTGAAGCTCATCCCGCTGTTGAGCATGGCTATGATCTCGGTATTGACAGCCATCCTCGAGGTAAAGAAAATCACCGAGATAAAGACGAACATCGGGGCGAAGAGAGTGGCAAAATAGGGAATGAAATTGAGGTAGTAGTCGAAGATTATCGCCTTCAGCGGCGCCTGTTTCTGGATGAAGTCGTCAATCTTCTCGGAGAAGTCAAATATCACCGCTATCCCCAGTATAAGCACCAGGGAGAAGACGAACGTGCCGAGGAACTGCTTGATGATATACCAGTCCAGTATTCTCGGCATAAGCTTCCTCAGGCTCTCTCTGAAATCCTTCGAACTGTCTCTTCTTTCCATGTTCCGAATGTACCGTCAAGTATCTTCTCTCTTGCCTCCCTTACCAGGCTGAGGTAGAATGAGAGGTTATGTATCGTTGCTATCTGGGCTCCGAGCATCTCGCCCGATATGACCAGGTGGCGCAGGTAAGCCTTTGAGTATGTGCGGCTGATCTCAGAGTCCGCACCGGCGTCCACCGGGGAGAAGTCGGAAGCCCACCGCTGGTTTCTTATATTGATTATCCCGTCGCGTGTGAAGAGCATCCCGTTGCGGCCGTTGCGGCTGGGCATAACGCAGTCGAACATATCCACCCCGCGAGCTATGGCCTCAAGGATGTTAGCCGGTGTCCCCACTCCCATCAGGTAGCGCGGTTTGTCTGCGGGGAGTATTTCGTTGACCACCTCCAGCATCTCGTACATCACCTCAGCCGGCTCTCCCACAGAGAGGCCGCCAATGGCATTGCCGGGCATCTCCTTGGAAGCGATCTTTTCAGCCGAGGCGCGGCGAAGGTCGGCGTATACCGCTCCCTGAACGATGGGGAAGAGCATCTGGTCTCCGCCGTAGAGCGGCTCCGTAGTCTGCAGCCGTTCAACACACCTGTCGAGCCACCGGTGAGTCAGCTCCATTGACCCCAGGGCATATTTGTGATCACAGGGCCAGGGTGCGCACTCATCAAATGCCATAATTATATCAGCCCCTATCTGCCTCTGAATATCGATGACCTTTTCAGGAGAGAAGAGATGCTTTGAACCGTCAATGTGAGACCTGAAGATGGCCCCCTCCTCCGTCAGCTTCCTGTTGGCGGCGAGGGAGAAGACCTGGTATCCTCCGCTGTCGGTGAGCACTGCCCTGTCCCACGCCATGAAGCGGTGCAACCCTCCGGCCTTGCTGATGATATCAGTGCCCGGACGAAGGTAAAGATGGTATGTGTTGGCCAGTATAACCGGGGCATTGATCTCCGATTTCAGATCGCGGTGCAAGACACCTTTGACCGTCGCACCGGTGCCGACCGGCATGAAGACAGGAGTGGAAATATCGCCATGGGCCGTCCGTAACAGGCCCGCCCTGGCCGATGTTGATCCGTCTCTCCTCTCTATGCTGAACATCACTCTTTTACTGGTGGTCACAAAAGTACGTTTTCTCCACCTGATTATGAACAGGCAGTTATCAAATTGAGAACCGGCCGGCTTAATTGTTGAAAAGATTCTTGCAACCGTTATTCATTTCTTTATAATATTGCTGCGAACAATGTGACATTCCATGATCTTATCAACTGATACGACGCATCTTATACTCCTTGGGCTGTTTATCGTGATGGCTCTCATACAGGGCTGGTACTGGCTGTGGTACTATCGCAGGGCTGCATATGCACAACCTGAAAAAGTAAAAACCACCGGCAAGCTTCCTCCCCTCTCAGTGATCATCTGCGCCCGGAACGAGGCGGAGAACATCGGGAAATTCCTGCCTGCAGTCCTGGAGCAGGACTACCCCTCATATGAGGTGGTGGTTGTGAATGACTGTTCGGAAGATAATACCGATGACCTGCTCGGGGAGATGATGGCCCGTTATCCACACCTGAGGGTCTCAATGATCCAGAAGGATCCCGGGTTCACCCATACCAAGAAGCTGGCGATGCTTATCGGAATCAAGGCGGCGAAGAATGAACTGCTGGTATTCACTGACGCCGATTGCCGCCCGGCATCACCCAACTGGCTGCGTGAAGTGGCATCGGCAGCGAAGGCAAAGACTGACATTATTATCGGATACGGAGGATACATCGCTGAAGATGGCCTCCTCAACCGCTATATCCGCTATGAAACGATGTTCATAGCCATGCAGTACTTCGGCATGGCCATGGCGGGGAAACCCTACATGGGCGTGGGGCGCAACCTGGCTTACAGGCGAAGTTTCTTCTTCGACAGGGGCGGCTTCGGCCCACATAACCACATAATGTCAGGCGATGATGACCTGTTCGTCAACCGCAATGCCACCAGTGACAACTGCAGCCTGATGCTCTCACCTGATTCATTCACACTCTCAGCCGCACAGAAGAACATAGGAGCATGGATCAAGCAAAAGAGAAGACACTTCTCCACGGCAACATACTATAAGAAGGATGACAAGCTGAGGCTCTTCATGGAGCCTTTCTCGAGAGTAACATACTACGGACTCCTCATCACCCTTCTTGTCATGCTCGCCTCATGGCCGGTGGTACTCCTCATTGCTGTGGCACGACTGGTAATGAGGGCTGTCATCCTGAGGAAGGCAGGCTCAACATTCAATGAACCCCAACTCTGGTATATTTCGCTCTTTTTTGATATCTTGGCGCCGTTTGTAACGGGATTCCTTTACCTTACAACAATCAGAAAAGGCAAGGGCAGAGAGACATGGAAATAGAAACCGGCCTATCGGAGAAAGCACAGCACGACCTGAAGGTCATCGACCGGGCATTGACAGGCGACAGCAGGGCATATACCGAACTGCTGAACAGGTATCGTGACTCCGTCTATTATGTGATGCTCAGGATGGTCAGCAACCCGTCTGATGCTGAGGATCTTACCATCGAAGCCTTCGGCAAGGCGTTCAACAGCCTGGCCAAGTATGTACCTTCCCACGCCTTCAGCACATGGCTCTTCCGCATCGCCACCAACAACTGCATTGACTTCATGAGGCGCAAGAGCCAGACGCCAAGGCCCTTCGACCATGATGAGGGAGAGGAGGATGAGATGGAGGCAACTGTCGCCTCTGACATGAGAGCCCCCGACGAGCTTATGATTGACAGGGAGACGGCAGCATCGCTGAACAGGATAGTCAAGACACTCAAGCCGCGCTACCGCCGGCTTATCGAGCTGAGGTACTTCGAGGAGTACTCATACGAGGAGATAGCCAGTGAGCTGAGCCTCCCCATCGGAACGGTCAAGGCAAGGCTCTTCAGGGCAAAAGTCCTGATACTGAACATGGTCCGCAGTAAAACAAGCGGTATTTGACCACCATCGCCGAAAAATATTTCCCGTCGCTGACAGAAGAACAGCGCCGGCAGTTTTCACTGCTGCCTTCACTCTACGCAGAGTGGAACGAAAAAATAAATGTCATCTCCCGGAAGGATATTGAGAATTTCGAGGTAAATCATCTCCTGCACTCACTCTCCGTCGCCCGCTTTATCAACTTTCTCCCCGGTACGGCCGTGATAGATATAGGTACGGGAGGAGGACTGCCCGGGATACCGCTTGCAATACTCTTCCCTGAGGTAAAATTCACCCTTATCGATTCAATTGCAAAAAAGATAAGGGTGGTGAATGAAATAACCGCTGCAGCCGGCATAGGAAACGTGCTGGCCCGCACAGTGAGATCGGAGAACACCACCGGGGAGTATGATTTTATCATCGGCAGGGCGGTAACGGAGATGGAAACGTTTGTGAAGATCACGAGGCATCTTTCATCACCGCGCTCATTCAATGCCATAAAAAACGGATGGATCTTCCTAAAGGGGGGCGACCTTTCAAGGGAGCTGCTGCCCTTTCAGGCCTCCGCTGCCGTTGTACCGATAAGCAACTGGTTTGATGAGCCTTACTTTGAGACGAAAAAAATCGTTTACCTGCCCCGGTAAAATAAAAAAAATATCCCTCCTATTTATTTATTTACAAAAATGACTACCTTTGCAGTCTTAAAAACCGGAAATAAACAACGAAATCATAGGAACAGATGAAAAGGACATTTCAGCCATCAAGAAAGAAGAGGACAAATACTCACGGCTTCAGGGAGAGAATGTCAACACCCAATGGCAGGCGTGTCCTTGCCGCCCGCAGGGCCAAGGGAAGGAAGAAACTGACCGTTTCCGACGAAATGGGACACAAGGACTGAGAGGCTGACAGAAAATAAACAGACCGTCTTAATGAACAATTAAGGCGGTTTTTTATTTATACTGTGTTACGGTGATATTAAATTTGCCAATATTTCGCGATATGAAAGAGCTGATCCTGAATAGTACCGGAACTGAATTAAAGGAGATTGCCATGGCAGTCCTTGACGGCAGGCGACTCACCCCGGATGAGGCACTGACACTTTACAGGAGGGCCGATCTGTCGCTCATGGCTTTGCTGGCGACGCAGGCCAAGAAAGCCAAAAGCGGTGACCTCGTCTTTTTCAACCGTAACTTTCACATTGAGCCCACCAACGTTTGCATCTACAACTGTCGTTTCTGTTCCTATCATAAGCCTGAGGGCGACCCCGACAGCTGGGAACTGTCGGAGAGCGAGATACTTGACATCGTAAAGCGCTTTGACGGCATGCCTGTCACCGAGGTGCATATCACCGGCGGTGTGCATCCGGAGCGCGACATTCACTACTACGGTAAAATCCTCTCCTCCATCCGCATGCTGAGGCCTGACATAAGCATCAAGGCCTTCTCTGCCGTCGAGCTCGACTACATGATACGCAAGGCGGGAATGACATACACTGACGGACTGAAGCTGCTGCGCGATTACGGCCTTGACTCCATCCCCGGCGGTGGCGCAGAGATCTTCGATGCCTCGCTGCGTCGAAGGATATGCAGGGAGAAGGCTGACGCAGAGACTTATCTCGCCATTCATGAGGCAGCACATAACCTGGGCATCCCATCAAATGCCACCATGCTCTATGGCCATGCCGAGAGCCCGGAACAACGGATTGACCACCTGGGGAGACTCAGGGAACTGCAGGACCGCACGGGAGGATTCAATGCCTTTATACCCCTTAAGTTCAGGAGGGAGAACAACCGCATGAGCGAGCTGGGAGAGGTTCCGGTGACGGAAGACATGCGCAACTACGCCCTCTCACGCATATTCCTCGATAACTTCAGCCATATCAAAGCCTACTGGCCCGCCATTGGCAAGAATGCCGCACTCATGAGCCTTGCCTTCGGAGCCGATGACCTTGACGGCACCATCGATGACACCACCAGGATCTATTCAATGGCAGGAGCCGAAGAACTCAACCCCAGCCTCTCGACAACCGAGCTGGTGGCCATGATACGGTCTGCCGGCTACAAACCGGTGGAACGCGATACAAACTACCGTACAGTTAAGGAGTGGTAACACCCGCACTCTCACAATATAATTTTATCTTTGACCCTGCGTTAATAATCTAATACTTCATCACACGATGAGCGTCAAGGAATTCTTTAAAAGCCGGATCTTCTGGAAACAGCTGGGTCTGGCAGTGGTCATCGGCGTTGCCATTATACTCATCCTTATCATCTGGCTGAACATCTACACCCGTCACGGACAGTCGAGACCCACTCCCGAGATCAGGGGACTGAGCATCGACGAGGCAAAGCATGTGGTTGATAAAAACCGGATGAAACTGCAGATCATTGACTCAGTGTACACTACCCTGGTCCCCCGGGGATGTGTGGCGGAACAGACACCTCTTCCCGGTCACCGGGTCAAGAAGGGACGAACGATCAAGGCCACCATCAATGCCTTCAATCCAGAGATGGTTGCCGTGCCTGATCTTGTCGGACTGCCACGGCGCCAGGCATTGTCACTCATTGCAACCTCAGGGCTCGAGGTGGGGCAGCTGAACTATGTGCCTGACCTCACTGTTGATTTCGTTCTGAAGCAGACGCTTCACGGCCGTGATGTCTCTCCCGGCGATTCAGTACAGAAGGGTATGGTCATCGACCTTGTCCTTGGCAGGGGACTGAGCAGCCAGCGCACCCCCCTGCCGATGTTGACAGGAAGAAACCTCGAGCAGGCAAGAAATGAGATCCTGGGAGCATCGCTTAACCTTGGAGCCTTTGTCTTCGATGCCACGGTGGTCACAGCGGAAGACTCCCTCAACGCACTCGTGTACAAACAGAACCCCGAGTATGTCCGTGACGCATCGGTACAACTGGGCTCGGCAGTATATATCTGGCTTACAACCGATAGCCTTAAGATGACCTCCCTCCCCTCTGCTGCTGACACCACATCCAACGGCGATGACAGCACCCTGCAGGAAACAGAGTTAACACCCTGATGATGAGGCGGAGATGGTTCATATATATTCTTTTTGCCATGCTGACCTCCCTGCATGCACCGGCACAGGAGGTAATCACCGGTCTGTCACATAACCCGCAGCTGACCCATGCCAAAGGCAGGACCCTTCTCAAAGGCGCTGCCGCAGAAGAACCAATCCTCCTTCCATTCATTGACGACTTCTCCTCTGACAGTCTCTTTCCCTCTTCGGAGAGATGGACTGACATACAGGTCTTTGTCAATAACACCTTCTCGGTCAGGCAGCCATCGCAGGGTGTCGCTACCTTTGACTGCCTTGATGAGAGAGGCAATCTCTATACCACCGCCTCCCAGGCAGTCTTCGCCGCTGACCATCTTACATCGCGGGCCATTGACCTTGAGTATCTTCCCGCCGACAGCCTGTGGCTCAGCTTCCTGTATGAGGCGGGTGGCGTGGCTGACAACCCGGAGAGCGGTGACAGCCTGACACTCAGCTTCTGGGCTCCCGGTGAGGAGAGATGGTACAGCGTATGGAGAACCCAGGGCGGCACCACCGACGGATTCCGCCGCGTGATGGTGCCTGTCACTGACACCCGGTTCCTGATGAATGGCTTCCGGTTCATGTTCACCGGTTATGCCTCGCTGGCAGGAGTGATCATCGAACCGTCGCAGGCAGGCAACGCCGACCAGTGGAACATTGACCATGTCTTCTTCGACAAGGGCCGGTCAAAACATGACACCGTTCTGCATGACGTAGCCCTGACACTTCCCCAGAGATCACTCCTGAAGGAGTATGAGGCTATGCCGTGGCGCCACTTCAGACAGTCATACCTCTCGGCCATGAGCCCCACGGCCGCCATCAACTACCGGAATAATGACACCATCGTGCGGAACGTCACGAGACATGTCTCCATCAAAGACATGGTTACCGGAGCGGTGGTGCGCGACTTCGATGCAGGGGCATCAAACGTAAACCCTCTCTCGGATGTAAAGTATGATGCACCTCTGCTCTATACATACAACACAGATGGTACGGATACCGCTCTCTTCGAACTCTCGGTCTGGCTCATCACAGACGACTTTGACCCCAAAAAGAATGACACCATAAGGTTCATCCAGCGCTTCTCCGACTATTTTGCAATTGACGACGGCACAGCGGAGGCAGGATACGGCATCAACGGACAGGGTTCACGCAACGCCATGGCTGCCCTGCGTTTCCGGTCATTCATCCCTGACTCGGTAACAGGCATAAGGATCTGCTTCAATGATGCCTTTGAAAACAGTAACCAGATTGGTTTTGAGATCATGGTATGGGCTGATGACAACGGCCAGCCCGGCGTGCTTCTGGGCAGCAGCGACGGAGCGACGGCAGACCCCGGCACAGAGCTCAACGGGTTCAAAACATATCTCTTTGACACGCCTGTCAGGGTTACCGATAACTTCTGGGTGGGATGGAAACAGAATGGTGAGGTCTTCCTCAATGCCGGCCTCGACATGAATACCCCTCCTGCAGGGAGACAGTACTTCATGCTCGGCGGAATCTGGCAGCCCAGCCTCTCACCCGGGACGGTGATGATGCGGCCCGTGATGAAGGGATCAGGCTCTCCTACATCAGCCGATGGCGGCACACTGATAAATGACCTCTTCCGTCTCTTTCCCAACCCCTCATCGGGGGAGGTGACCCTGGTGGCCTCCGACAGTGCTCCTGACGACTTTGTTATTGATGTCATCTCCTCATCGGGAGCAGTGGTGAGATCGCTTGACCGCACTGACCGGCCCGATCTCAGCAGGCTTCCCTCCGGCAATTACATGCTGCTGATAAGAACAAGGGAAGGCAGGCCCGTCTCACTCCTGCGAATCATACTGATCAAATGACAGAAAACAATAATGGCTGAAGAGGAACTGGCAGACAACCAGGAACAGGAGCTCTTTGAGCACTACCGGTATGTGGTTGACCCGGGCCAGTCTATGCTCCGCATTGACAAGTACCTCGCATCACGCATTGAGAACGTTTCGCGCACACGGGTGCAGACAGCGGCACAGGCAGGCAACATACTGGTCAATGAGACCCCGGTGAAACCAAACTACCGGGTCAAGCCTCTTGATGTCATTCAGATCCTCCTTCCCAACCCGCCCCGCGATATAGAGCTCATACCACAGGATATCCCGGTAAGCGTTGTCTTCGAGGACGATGACCTGATAGTTGTGGATAAGGCGGCCGGGATGGTTGTGCATCCTGCCTACGGCAACTACTCAGGCACCCTGATGAATGCGCTGATGTATCACTTCAGGGACCTGCCCCTCTTTCAGACGGGAGAACTCAGGCCGGGACTGGTGCACCGCATTGACAAGAACACCTCGGGTCTCCTCGTGGTTGCCAAGAATGAGTATGCTCATAACAGGCTTGCCCGGCAGTTCTTCAACCGCACCACGGGACGAAAGTACATTGCACTGGTATGGGGTACCCCTGATCCCGCGGAAGGCACCATCACCGGGAATGTAGGACGCAACACCCGCGACCGGAAGATAATGCAGGTCTTTCCTGACGGCAGCCAGGGCAAGCATGCCGTGACACATTATAAGGTAGTGGATCAGCTCGGGTATGTCTCCATGATCGAGTGCCGCCTGGAGACAGGACGCACACACCAGATAAGGGTTCACATGGCCTGGTTCGGCCACCCCCTCTTCAACGACGAGGAGTATGGCGGCAACCGTATCCTGAAGGGCACCACCTTCACCAAATACCAGCAGTTCGTGCGTAACTGCTTCAACCTGCTCCCGCGCCAGGCGCTGCATGCGCAGACGCTCTCCTTTGATCACCCTGTGTCAGGGAAGCGGCTCTCGTTCGAAGCACCCCTTCCGGCTGATATGGTTGCGGTTCTGGCTAAGTGGAGGGGTTATACTGCGGGCAGAGACTGATTCAATTGGCAATCGGCAATCGGCAGTCGGCTGGAATTAAGAATTAAGGATTAAGAATTAATAATCAGGCTGTTATACTTGATTACCAGACTGAAGACTGAGGACTGAAAAGCCTACCAGGAGCCGCCTGCTCCGCCGCCGCCAAAGCTGCCGCCGCCGAAACCACCGAAGCCTCCGCCGCCACTCCTGCCTCCTCCGCCGGAGAATCCTCCCCAGCTGCCGCCATGCGACCGCCCGCCTCCCATCATGCTCAGAAGCAGCCATAGAGGCAGGTTGGATGAACCACCCTTTTTAAGATGCTTGTTATTGGAGCTTCCGGCTGATACGATCACGATGAACACGATAACCATTATGAAGAAGATGATTCCCGGCAGAGCCGGTGAAGTCTCCCCTCCTGCATAGTTCCCGTAAGTGTACTCCCCGGCTGCCAGGGCCATCAGTACGTCAGTGCCGGCATCGAGACCGCCGTAATAATTATTTTCACGGAACCGCGGGAGTATCTCCCTGTCTATTATGTCAGCACAAGCGATGTCAGGCACAGCCCCCTCGAGGCCGTAACCCGTGGCAATGAATATCTGGCCTGCCGAGCTCTCAGTCTTGGTCTTGACCAGTACCAGCAGCCCGTTGTTGAAGTCGCCCTGACCCACTCCCCAGTCCTTCGCCACCTTATAGGCAAACTCCGACCGGTCATAACCCTGAAGGTCATCTACTATGACTACGGCAATCTGGTTGGATGTTGAATCATTGAATGCAACAAGCTTATTTTCAAGTGACTGCACCTCCGATGCAGACAGAACGCCCGCGAAGTCATTCACCAGCCGCGGGGGCTCGGGCCTGGCCAGGAGCGTCTGTGCCTCCAGTGTGAAGGTGACCGGCAGAAGCCACAGCAGGCATATCAGGTATTTAAACTTCATCATTCTCATTCCCCCGTTTCATTATTATCGAAAGAGATGGTGTCAGTGATCTCGTTCACGTCGTTTCTGCCATGAGGAAAGTGCTCCTTCAGTTGTTCACCGGCCATGATGATCCCCTCGGTGAGGCCCTCGGTAAAGAGGTTCTCGCTGAAACGCTGCTTCATATGATCACGGATGTTATCCCAGAAGCCCGGCGGCACAAGGGCGTTTATACCCGTATCACCAATTATGGCAAACTTGCGCTCATTAAGTGCCAGGTAGATAAGCACCCCGTTCCGGTCGGCGGTCTTATGCATCCCCACCTTCCCGAACAGCCATGCCGCCTCATCCAGCACATCGGCTTTGCACGATGTCTCAATATGTACCCGTATCTCTCCGGAGGTGGCATGTTCGGCCTCACCTATGGCCCTGACAATAGCCTCCTGCTGTTCGCGGGTAAAGAATGTTGAAGCTTTCATCATTCTGATTCTCAGAACTCAACCTTCGGTGCTACCTCGGTACCCTCCATGGCCTCGAAATAGGGCCTGTCGTCGAACTTTGTGAAAGAGGCGATCAGGTTGTTGGGGAAAATCTTGATGAAGGTGTTGTACTCCCTGGCAGCATCGTTGAAGTTGTTCCTCGCAACGGCGATGCGGTTCTCGGTGCCCTCCAGCTCAACCTGCAGATCGCGGAAGTTCTGGGTAGCCTTGAGCTCAGGATACTGCTCCACAACAACCATCAGGCGTGCGAGTGCCGAACTGACCTCGCTCTGTGCAGCCTGGAACTCCTGCATCTGGGCGGGAGTGATGTTCGAGGGATCAATGGTCACCTGCGTGGCCTTCGCCCTTGCCTCGATGACCCTGGTCAGCGTCTCCTGCTCAAAGGCAGCAGCACCCTTGACCGTATTCACAAAATTGGGAATGAGATCAGCCCTGCGCTGATACTGGGTCTCGACATTGCTCCACGCTGTAGCCACCTTTTCATTCATCGGGACGATCTTGTTGTAGATCCTTACACCCCATGAAACAATCAGTAAAAGAGCTACAATTACAATAACGACTGTCACTATTCCGCTGATAGGTTTCTTTTCCATTTTACGTTTGATAATTTTTTGGTTTGGGTTCAAAATTAAACAAAATATTCATCGCAGTGATGTCACAGCCCGCATTCCCTTCCATGGTTTATCAATATGTTTTTTTCAATTGCATTCTTACGGGATATTAAATAATGTAATTTTGGGGCAAAATTGCAGACCCATGAGAACCATTGCCATTGTTGCAGGAGGAAATTCATCCGAATATCCCGTCTCCGTCCGCAGCGCACAGGGCGTAGCCACGGCGCTGAAAGGCAAATATGAGACTTACATAATAACCATCAGGGGGAGGGATTGGTTCTGGGAAGATCCCAAAAGCCGGCTGTTCAGGATAGACAAGAATGACTTCACCCTGGTCCTTGACGACCAGCGCATAAGGTTTGATGCTGCCTTCATTGCAATACACGGTGATCCGGGAGAGAACGGACCCCTTCAGGGTTATTTTGACATGACCGGGATCCCCTACACAAGCTGCGATGCGTTCGTATCAGCACTGACGTTCAACAAACAGGCCTGCAAACTTTATCTCAACGAGTACGGGATACCTATGACGGGCGGACTGCTTCTGAGGAAGGGCCAGCAGTATGATGCCTCTGCGATAGTGAAACAGACGGGACTCCCCTGCTTCGTCAAGCCCAACGCCAGCGGATCGAGCTTCGGGGTAACCAAGGTCAAGGAGGTGGGTGAGTTTGCCGAAGCCCTCCAAAAAGCCTTTGCCGAGGGGCATGAGGTGCTGGTGGAATCATTCATGAAGGGCACAGAAGTGGCATGCGGCGTGGTTAAGACGAAGCAGAGGAAGATAATCATGCCCGTCACCGAGATTGTCCCGAAAAAGGAGTTCTTCGACTATGAGGCAAAATATACCGATGGTTTCTCCGAAGAGATAACACCTGCGAGGTTGAAGGAAGAGGTGACGGCACGCATACAGGAGCTTTCGTCGGAGATCTATGATATCCTTGGATGCCGTGGCATTGTCAGGGTCGACTTTATTGTCACCGGTGAGGGTCCTCAGTTCCTGGAGATAAACACCATCCCCGGCATGACCGAGGAGAGCATCATCCCAAGACAGGCCAGGGTCTTCGGCATCTCCCAGACCGACCTCTACTCAATGGTCATTGAGGATCTGTTCTGACTGCCGGCTACAATACTTAATGGCCCCGATAAATCGGGGCAAGCTCTACGGCCAAGGTGTTGGATTATATCTACTTAACCTACAATACTATGTGGCCTACGGCCAATATTTCGCTACTGCTTACTGCCTGGTTTGAACGTCTCAAACCTGTAGGAATCTATCGGTGCGCATGAGCATACCAGGTTGCGGTCGCCGTAGCCGTTGTCAACCCTTCCCACCGAAGGCCAGAACTTGTTCTCAACGGTCCATCTCAGCGGATAGGCAGCCTTCTCGCGGGGATAGGCATGTTTCCAGCCGTCGGAAATGACTGCAGCTGCAGTATGAGGTGCATTTTTAAGCACATTGTCCTCCCTGTCAGCCTTGCCTTCCCTTATCTCCTCTATCTCCTTCCAGATATTCTTCATGGCATCAACGAACCTGTCGAGCTCAGCCTTGGGCTCCGACTCGGTTGGCTCCACCATGAGTGTGCCGTGCACCGGGAATGAGAGTGTGGGAGCATGGAAACCATAGTCCATCAGTCTCTTGGCAATATCCGATTCATCCACGCCTGCCTCCTTGAAACCCCTGCAGTCGAGTATCATCTCATGTGCACAGCGGTTGTTGGTTCCCATATACAGGACCTTATACATTCCGCTGAGAGATGCAGCAATATAATTGGCATTCAGGATTGCATAAACAGTCGACTTTGTCAGTCCCTCGCTGCCCAGCATCATTACATAGGCATGACTTATGGTCAGCACATGGGCGCTGCCGAACGGCGCTGCCGCCACAGCCGTGATGCCGTGGCTGCCTCCGGTCTTCACTACAGGATGTGACGGAAGGAACTCGGCAAGTTTGGTGTTGCACAGTATCGGACCCATGCCGGGGCCACCTCCGCCGTGAGGTATGGCAAAGGTCTTGTGCAGGTTGAGATGGCACACGTCGGCGCCTATGTGGCCCGGACTGGTCAGCCCGACCTGCGCATTCATGTTAGCTCCGTCCATATAAACCAGGCCGCCGTTCTTATGAATGATATCGGTCATCTCCACGATGGCCTCTTCAAAGACACCGTGGGTCGATGGGTAGGTTATCATTGCCGCACTCAGGTTGTCACGGTGCTCCTCCGCTTTTTTCCTCAGGTCGTCAACGCTGATGTTGCCTTTCTCATCACACTCCACCACAACCACTTTCATGCCGGCCATGGCTGCGCTGGCAGGGTTGGTGCCGTGGGCCGAGGATGGTATGAGCGCCACATCGCGGTGACCCTCATTGCGGCTGAGATGATACTGCCTGATGATCATCAGTCCTGCGTACTCGCCGGCAGCGCCCGAGTTGGGCTGGAACGATACCGCATCAAAACCGGTGATCTCCTTCAGCGCCTCACCCAGCTCTTCCATCAGCTTATGATAACCATCTGCCTGGTCGGCAGGAACAAAAGGATGTATGTTGCCGAACTCCGGCCAGCTCATGGCGAACATCGAGGCTGCCGGGTTCAGCTTCATCGTACATGATCCGAGTGGTATCATGCCATTGGCCAGTGAAAAGTCCTTGCGCTCCAGCATCTTGATGTAGCGCATCATGTCGGTCTCACTGTGGTAGCTGTTGAAAGCGCGCTCCTGCAGGTAAGGCGATGTCCTCTTGAATTTATCGTCAATACAGAAACAATCACAGAGGGCTGTTACCTCTTCAGCTTTTTTGCCGGCCGCCTCGGCGAACACGGCAACGATGTCATTGATATCCCTGAGGGTGGTGACCTCATCAGTGCTTATCACGGCGCAGTTGGCGCACGGATACCACAGGTTGATGCCTTTGCTTAAAGCTATCTTTTGTATCATGTCGGCTGTTACTCCCGTGACTGCCTGCACACGTACCGTATCGAAGAAATGCTCATGCTTGATTATGTATCCAAGCTTTTTCAGGGCTTTGGACAGGGTACATGCCGTTGAATAAATATGCATGGCTATGCGCCTGATACCCTCCTGACCGTGATACTGGGCATACATTCCTGACATGGTTGCCAGCAGGGCCTGTGCTGTGCATATGTTTGAAGTCGCCCTCTCTCTCTTTATATGCTGCTCACGTGTCTGCAGGGCCATGCGCAGCGCCTGGTTGCCATGGACATCGACGGAGACCCCGATAATTCGTCCCGGCATGTTGCGTTTCAGTTCATCCCTTGTGGCAAAGAAACCGGCATGAGGACCGCCGTAGCTCATCGGAAGGCCGAAGCGCTGGTTTGATCCGTAGACGATATCGGCACCCCACTCACCCGGAGGTGTCAGCAGGGCAAGGCTCATCAGGTCAGCTCCCACAGCCACGAGGGCACCGGCGCCATGCACCTTCTCAACCAGCTCACGGTAATCACGTATCTCGCCGGTAGAGGCGGGATATTGTACCAGGACACCGAACAGAAGGCTGTCAGGCTCCATCTGGGTATAATCAATGAACTGTATATCTATATCGAGCGGTGCAGCACGGGTGATGAGCACATCACGCGTCTGCTTGAAGACTGAGTTGTCTACAAGGAACCTGCTTGCACCGGCCTTTGCCTTATCCCTTGAACGGGCATTGTACATCATCACCATAGCCTCAGCTGCAGCTGTTGCCTCATCCAGAAGCGAGGCATTGGCTATCTCCATTGCAGTGAGTCCTGTCACCATGGTCTGAAAGTTCAGCAGCGCCTCAAGCCTGCCCTGTGATATCTCAGCCTGGTAAGGCGTGTACGAGGTATACCACGATGGATTCTCAAGCACATTGCGGATGATCACCGGAGGCACTGCCACACCGTAATAACCCTGCCCGATGAAAGAGCGGAACTGCTTATTGCGCTTGCCGAGCGTCCTGACATGATTGAGATATTCATTCTCACTCATTGCCGGTGGCAGGTTGAGCGGTTTTGCAAGCCTTATCGATGCAGGAACTGTCTGGTCTATAAGCTGGTCAGTGGAATCTACGCCAATAGTCTTGCACATCTCAGCGGCATCGCTGTCACGCGGCCCGATGTGACGGTTAACAAAATGATCGGATGTCATATTCAAGTGTATTGTTTTATTGTTTCAGAGGTACGGAGCGAAATTAGCATAAAGGGATATATAAAAAAAAGCATATTAATCATGATTCACCCCATTGAAGCATAATTACTCAGGAAATGATGCAGTACCCCCGGCTTGTTTTATCAGATATGGAGTCCGGGTCATGGCATCACGGATCTTTCACTGGAAAAATGGATTGCTCTTCAGCTCCTCCCCGATTGTCGTCTCAGGTCCGTGGCCCGGATAGACTACCGTTTCTGGAGGAAGAGAAAAGAGCCGGGTACGTATGTTCGTCAACAGCTGCTCATGGTTCCCGCCAGGAAGGTCAGACCGTCCGATGCTTCCCGCGAACAGGGTATCACCGGTGAAGATGACGCCATCCTTCTCAGAGTAAAAGGCTATCCCTCCCGGCGAATGTCCGGGAACAGCAATGACCTGAAAACTCACTCCTGCCGCTTTCACCACCTCACCGTCGGCAAGGTAGCCCTGCGGTTCGGGAGGAGTCTCCATGTCAAGCCCGAACATCAGCGCATGCTTCGGGGCAGAGGTATGATTGTACCGGTCTCCGTCATGGAACCAGGAGCGCAAGCCGTACCGATCAAGCATGAAGGGGTTGCCGAAAATGTGGTCAAGGTGACAGTGCGTGTTAAGGAGCAGCACGGGCTTAAGCTCCCGGGCTGTAAGAAAATCCTCAAGCCTCTTCTCCTCAGCACTTCCGTAACATCCGCAGTCAATTATGATGCTTTCGCCGCCATCACCCTCTACAATGTAAGTGTTGACCTGGATTGGTGAGAACACCTCCCTGTATACCTTCATAGTTTCATTCTCTTTCGTTTCCGTTGGCAATCCCTTTTAGCATGGGGACAAATACAAAATGGCCGTGGGTGGTTATTTCCCAGTCATCATCACCGCGCCGGGTGTAGAGTGTCATCACCTGCGAATCGCGGTCGCCGAGTGGAGCAACCAGTCTTCCACCAACCCGCAGCTGTCTGAGGAGCTTGTCCGGCACCTCTGCCGTCGCTGCGGTTATAATAATCGCGTCATAGGGCCCGTACTGCGGCTGTCCTTCATAACCGTCACCCAGGAAAAAATGAATCCGGTAACCAAGGGAGGTCAGCATCAGCTGCGCCTTCCGGTACAGCTCCCTCTGACGCTCGATCGTATAGACCTTCACCCCCATCTCGGCAAGGATAGCCGCCTGGTAACCCGATCCGGTGCCAATCTCAAGCACCTTATCCCTCTTCCCCACATTAAGCAGAATAGTCTGAACTGCCACCGTATACGGCTGGGAGATTGTCTGCCCGGCAGAAATGGGAAAGGCCTTATCCTGGTAGGCATGGCTGAGAAAAGCGTCATCCATGAATATATGGCGCGGCACCCGCCCCATGGCCTCAAGCACCTTCTCATCACTGATGCCCTTGCCCCTCAGATCCTCTATTAGCCTCTTTCTCTTGCCCTTAGCCTCAAATGACTCTTCGATCATCCCCTTATGATTTTGGTCTAAAAATAACAGATATCTTTGCATATCGCTCGCGTACACTGATGAAAAAATTTGCCCGCAGAATAACACTGTCATATATTTCAGCTGATTTCGCAGGCTCGGCGGTGGCATGGGGACTCTTTTACCTCTTCCGGAAATACTTCATCGAGACACCTTTATATGGCGACTATTTCCGGATGGAGCTGGGCAACAAGTTCTACCTCGGAATTTTTCTCATACCGCTCTTTTTTCTTTTCGTGTTTGCCATGGCGGGATTCTATTCCGATCCGCTGCGACGTTCACGGCTTCTGGAATTTGGAAAATCACTCGCTATTACCCTTGCCTCGGTGGTGGTTCTGTTCTTTGTGCTGATCCTTGATGATGTTGTCGGTCATTACTCTACATACTACTGCTCTTTCATAGTATTGTTTCTCCTTGAGTTCCTGCTCACATGGATACCGCGTTTCATAATCACCTCCCGTGTGTCCGGAAAGATTCACAGGCGCGAGGCGGGCTTCAGGACACTCATAATAGGCAGCCAGGCCAAGGCTCTGAAACTGATCGGAGAGATCAGGAATGAGAAGATGCCGGCAGGGAATCTTCTGACAGGGTATGTCAGCGTTGAGGGGTCTGCCGCTGATCAGCCGGCAGGCGAGCAAATGGCCGGGAGCCGGACAAACTGGGAACGGCTGGCTGAAGAGCAAATAGCCGCGATGGGGCTTGCCCGGGAACAAATTTCCGGGCAGCGAATGGCCGGGGAACTCCTGGCAGGGAGAGGTGCCCTGGCTGGGAACGGTTGAAGATATCCTGAATGTCATTGAGAACCATGATATTGACGAGGTGATACTGGCACTGGAAGAGAACGAGTATCAGGTGGTTGAAAATATTGTCAATACAATCTGTTACCGTGATGTGCTCGTCAAGGCGGTGCCCTCAATGAGACAGGTCATCGCAGGGCATGTGGAGGCGGGGCCTATCTATGCCACTCCCCTGCTGCGGGTGTCGTACAGGGAAATGACCCACTGGCAGCAGATGATCAAGCAGACGCTTGACTATTCTGTCGCTGCTGCCGCCCTGGTGATACTCTCCCCTCTGATGGCAGTGCTGGCGCTGCTCATAAGAGTATCCGGAAGAGGACCGGTGATCTTCAGGCAGGAACGTATTGGCCGGTATGGCAAGCCGTTCATGATTTACAAGTTCAGGTCGATGGAGGATGACGCTGAGGTCAACGGGCCACAGCTGGCAGTCAGGGGGGATAAGCGTATCACGCGACTCGGGCGGTTCATGAGGAAGCACAGGTTTGACGAGATTCCCAACTTCATTAATGTGCTCCGTGGAGAGATGTCACTGGTAGGTCCGAGGCCGGAGAGACGTCATTATATCGAAGAAATAAAGCAGAGGGCTCCCTATTACAACAGGATCCTGGCTGTCAAGCCCGGGATCACCTGCTGGGGCCAGGTAAAGCTTGGCTATGCATCAGACATAGGGAAAATGCTCGAGAGGCTTGACTACGACCTTCTCTATCTCGAAAATGTCTCGCTTTATCTCGACTTTAAGATAATTTTTTACACCCTCGGGACAATCATCAAGGGAAAAGGACTGTAAATCAATAATATATTGTTATTGTCCAGGCTCCCGGTTCATTGATCTGGTACCTCAGTTCGCATGACATCATCGCTGTACGAAGTGCATTGGGGGCAACAAACTTGATTTTACCCTCGAACGGAAAAGTTACCTGCTCAAATCCGGTGAAGTTGCTGGAGATGGTTTCAGTTCCTGTGCTTCCTGTCAGCATAAGCTCATTTATGTCGGAGGCTGATCCTCCTGCGCGGGAAAACTTATAAACGACATAATTGGGCGTTTCACCTGACTTCACGAAGGAGGCCCTGGAAATACTGTTTCTAAACTGGATAACATATGGAGCCACAGCCTTCTCTCCCAGATATTTGTCCTCCTTCCAGATGCCGGTCATTACCGTGTCTTTACCATCAGATTTAAAGGTGTAGCTTCCATTGCCGTCCCTGAGGCCTTTCTTCCAGGAGCCATCATATTTCTCTCCTGTCTGCCATACATAGACACCCTTTCCTTCAGGAAGCCCTTTTTTGAACTCCCCTTTATACTGGTCTGTCCCGAAAGCCTCTCCTTTTCCTTCTGCCAGTCCGTTCTTGCATGAACCTGTATAGGATTCCGATATCTGCGGCAGCAGTACTTTGCAGTTTTCCTGGGCAATAACTGCAAATGGCGTCAGAGCAAGGAGAGCCATAACTGAAAGAATTAATTGTCTTTTCATCAGACTTTGGTTTTGGTGAAGAATAGTTATATCAATGAGTCTTTAACTACAAAAATCGTACAAATTAAAGTTACGATAAATAGAAAATAAAATGAGGGTGCGCTTCTGCGACACCCTCATTTTTATAATGAACTGAAAACTAGTTTACACCGGTTCTTTTGTCCCACCACATTTTCTCACCCCAGAAGCGGTCAACGATAGCGTCATCATTTGCTTCCACGACTGCCTCATTAAGGGTATACTCACTTGTCGGGTAAGGCCAGCGGAAAGGAGGCCTGTTGTGAGCTGTCACAAGAGTTGCCGGAACTGCTCCCGGAGCAACACCCATCAGAGGAATGTCAGTACGGCGGGTTTCAGCCCATGCCTCATGACCCTGCTTGAAGAGTGACACCCACTTCTGATAATATATCTTCTGCAGGTCGGAATAACCCCATGAGCCGCCCCCACCAAATGCTACGTTGGCCTGAGCCAGGTAGGTGGTGATGGCACCGGCAGCAACGCCATGTTCAGCACATGATGCCGTAACACCGGCTTCATAAGCTGCCTGTGCTGCGGTGGCATTGTTAAGGAGGTCTGAACGCAGATAAGCCTCAGCCTTGAGGAACTCTACTTCAGCATAGCGCATGAAATAGGTGGCTCCTGTCGGTGACTTGCGGTACCGGTTGCCAATCCTGCTGATTGTGTTAATCGGATTCTGCTGCTGCTGAGCATTTGTCATGCCTGCAGGCACACCCCTGTACAGACCGTCAGATGGTGCAGGAAAAGCAAACTCGCTGATCCTCGGGTCACTGGTTGCCAGCAGAGCGTCAACGAAGGTTTTGCACATCCCATGGTCATCACGGCTCCTCTGATCGCCATAGTAAGGCTCCCAGTAAGGGCTGGTACCATACCAGTTGAGGGTAACCTCGTCAGCATTTGATGTCAGGATAGGATAATTGGCAGCGCTTGTGACAAGAATCTTCTGCAATTCTGCCTTTGCATTTACAGGATCGGCATTTGACATACGGATGGCAACCCTCATATGAAGCGAGTTGGCAAACTTACGCCACAGCGCAGCGCTGTTGTTGTTCCAGATGTCATTCCTGATGGTGCCGCCCTCAGCCAGTTTGGTATTGGCCTCCTCAAGCATGGCGAGGATCCCAGTGTAAACACTCTGCTGGCTGTCATAGGCAGGCTGAAGAATACCTTCTTCTCCCTTGCCCCCTTCAGTGAAAGGAACTGCACCATATGTGTCAGTCATTATCTGCCAGAGCATTGCCTTAATCGTAAGGGCAACGCCCTCCATTGCCGGGTTGTCTGATGCCTGTGATTTGGCTATGATCTTGTCAAGGTCAACCTGGTAACCCATGAGTGTGCCCCAGCGTTCAATGATAGCATCACGCTCTGCGTACCGGTTCTCATCGACATACTGGATCTTTGCTATATGTCCGGCATATGAACTTGTATTATTCCCGGTCCACCAGACATCTCCAAGAGTGTTGGCTATATTCCGCTCAACATTTATCAGAATGTTTTCTGCCGGAACGTCAGTCGCGCTGTTGGGATCAGTGTTCATTTCCTCCCATCCCTCGGTACAACTGCCCAGTATCAGGAGAGAGATGAAGATAACTCCAAGTAATTTTATCTTTTTCATTTCTAATTCTTTTTAGGGTTTTTAATTAAAAGTCAACTCTCAACTTGAACCCTGTTGTGCGTACCGGAGGCAGTGTGTACTGTTCAATACCGACTGCAGCGGTTCCTGTACCGTAGGCGGCTTCAGGATCAATCCTGATGTCGTTGCTAGGATCACGATAGAGAAGTGCAAGGTTTCTTCCGTAAAGACCAACGTTAAGCATTTTTACGAAAGAATTCTTCACCTTTATGTCATAACTGATGCCGATCTCGCGCAGTTTGATATAGGTTCCGTCGATAACGCCAGGCTCGGTCTTGCCCCAGTAATCGCCAAAGAAGTACTCCGGGTCAACTGCCACGGTGTTCTTCTGTTCAGTATTCACATCGATACCGTCAGCGATTGCACCTGTCTCACGAAGATTGTCCTTGACAGTGGCCTCAGTGACACCGGCATAGTCTCCAAACCATTTCGTGACTGAGTATATGTCACCGCCCCATTTCACATCAACCAGGATATTGGCATTCAGGTTCTTGTATTTGAAAAGGTTGTTAAGGCTACCGATCCAGTCAGCCTGCGTATTGCCGCAAACGACAGGAGCAGATGTTGCCTGATAGTAACCGTCTTCAACAAGCTTGTTGCCATTCTCGTCTCTCAGGTAAGCAATACCGTAGATCTGTCCGAACGGTTCACCGGGCCTGGCCTCGATAGTGGTCGGAGACCATGATGAGTTGAGAACATAACTTGTAACACCCGGGGCAAGTTCATTTACAACTGTCTGGGTCTTGGTCCAGTTCAGAACTGCCGACCACATGAAGTTGCTGTTTCTGACAATCTCACCCATAAGGGCAACTTCAACCCCGCTGGTCTCAATTTCACCTGCGTTGATTGCTTTGGTTAAGAATCCGGTAGAGGTTGAAATGTTCACTGTCATGATCTGGTCGGTTGTAACCATGTCAAAGTATGACACGTCGAAACCAAGCCTGTTATTGAAGAACTTCATTTCAAGACCAAATTCCGTTGAAGCGGTCTGCTCGGGAAGGAGGTCTGCAGGTGACATTCTTGACGGGAAGTCAAACTGGGTTACACCGTTGTAAGCAGGTGATACCGAGTTGTAGACAGGTAAAATCTGGTAGGGAGAGGTGTCACTACCCACCTTTGCATAACTGCCGCGCAGTTTACCGTATGAAAGTATCTCACCGCCCAGGCCGAATGTCTCGGTAAAGATCCATCCGAGAGAAGCTGACCAGTAGGGGTAACTCCAGTTAGCCGGTGGCAGGGTGGAGCTCCAGTCATTGCGTATGGTCAGGTCAAGGAAGAGCTGGTTCATAAAGCCGACGTTGGCGGATGCGAAGATACTGTTTGATTCGTATTCCGACATGTACATATCAGTTGTTGGAGAACCCTTGACGTTGGCAATGTCAAACCAGTTCGGAACGGTAAGCTGTGCTGTACCCAGGGCCGAATAGTTATAATCTACCCTCCTGTAGTTGGCGCCGATGTTACCGCTGAGCTGCCATTTTGATCCGAAATCCTTCTGGAAATTCAGGAAGATATCTGCATTGGCCTCCTTGTTGTCACGGTTGTTCTGGTCGAAGAAACCGCCGTTGCCGGGAAGGCTTTCATTGGATCCTTCATAGGTTACAGCCTTCCGGAATTCGTTGTAGTAGTCAATTCCGTAGCGTCCCATCAGGCTGAGCCAGTCGGTAAGCTGATAAGAGAGTGAAACGTTACCGTAAACCCTCTCCCTCTTGCGTGAGTTGGTGTTCTTGTAAACAGTCCAGTAGGGATTGTTGTGATAGTTGCTGTTCCAGTTATACGGCATACCGTTCGGCATCCATGTCTCCCAGTTCTCCTTCAGGTCGGTCATGTCAACCTGGCGGCCGAACCATCCGCCGATCGATTGCATGATGTTGTTTGCATCATAACCCTGACCCGGCAGGTTGTCATTGGAGGTAATGGCATAGTTGATATTTACAACAGCCTGAAGTTTGGGACTGATGTTGGCTGTAGTGGAAAGGCCGATCTGGTTCCTGTTCTGGTCAGTATTGGGTATGATGCCTCTTTCAGTCTGGTTGGTGAAGTTAACGCGGCCTGCGAGGACATCGTTACCACCCTCGAGTGACAGGCTGGTTGTCATTGTCAGACCCGTTTCAAAGAATGATTTTACGTTGTCAGGATGAGATATCCAGGGAGTGGGCGTGTATTCACCGGTCTCCTCATTGTAGGGCGAGTTGAACTGCGGCAGCAACAGACCATCATCGAGCCTTGGGCCCCATGATTCATCATAACCGTCAAAAACTCCACCACCCATACCGTCAACATACGAGAAGGAATTCTCTGCGCAATAGTCCGGGTAAGAGAGGGTTCCGCCACCAGCTACATATTCATCATAGTTGAATTCACTTCCGCCGGTACCCTGGCCGTACATGTTCTGATAGGTAGGAAGATAAGCCACCTGATCAAACGCTGTACTGTTGCTGAGGCTCACTCTAACCTGGCCAGACTTACCTTTTTTGGTAGTTACCAGCACAACACCGTTACGGGCGCGGCTTCCGTAAAGAGCAGCAGCGTTAGCGCCCTTGAGGATTGAAATTGATTCGATGTTCTCGGGGTCGATGTCAGCAGCGTTGTTACCGAAGTCAACACCACCGTACTGGCCTGCACCGGATGATGAGTTGGATATTGGTGTTCCGTCAACCACCCAGAGTGGCTGGTTGTCACCGAAGGACTTGATACCCCTGATGAGGATCTGTGAAGAGGAACCAACTGATGATGACGCCCTTGTGATCTGTACGCCCGGGGCAAGGCCCTGGAGTGCATTCACAATGTTCGTCTCCCTTGTGTTGGAGACAGCGTCACCCTTTACGTCGGTGACTGAATAACCAAGGGCTTTCTTTTCCCTCGTAATACCAAGTGCTGTGACCACAACCTCGTCGAGGCCAAGCATGTCGGTTTGCATCACTACATCAATGGTTGTTCTGCCACCGATGGTTTCAGTTACCGTCTTCATCCCCACAAATGTGAAGGTGAGGGTAGCAGCACTGGACGGAACGTTTACCGAATAATTTCCGGCACCGTCGGTCAAAGTGCCCAGGGTTGTGCCCCTTACTGCCACAGCAACACTCGGGATGGGCAAGCCATCTTCTGCTGAGGTAACAGTACCTTTGATCGTCACCGTCTGTGCCATAAGGGCGGTACACCCCATTAACACAAACAGCGAAAGCAACAGTTTGAGTCTGTTCATAGATAAGAGTTTAGGTTTAACAATTAGGTTTAGAATTAATATCTCCTGACCCGGCAGACCATCCAATAAGGCAGACAAACTGCCGCATTCAGGGGACCGTAAATATAAATAATAATTTTGCATGCAATGCTTTTAATGACATTTTTTTGAAATCGGCGCAGAAAAGTGACAGCTGAAGAGATATCTATCCACGGAAAACCACGCCTGAGATCCTGCCCGGAAAGAGAGTAAGGCGGCTGTGTCCGGTAATGCATTCAGGATTATCAAAGCTATTTTGTAACTTTATTCCGAAACATACAGGAAAGAAATGAAGGCAGCAGTAGTACTTGCAGGATGCGGCGTGATGGACGGCGCAGAGATTCACGAAGCAGTGATGACATTATACGCCATTGACAGTTTGGGCGGCACGTACCAGTTGTTTGCACCCAATGTGATGCAGCACCATGTCATCAACCATATTACCGGCGAGGAAATGAGGGAGTCGCGCAACGTGCTCACTGAAGCCGCCCGCATCGCCAGGGGAAAGATCAAAGCCCTTACCGAATACAGGGCTGCTGATTTTGACGCCCTGATCTTCCCGGGAGGGTTTGGCGTGGCCAAAAACCTCTGCACCTACGCCTTTGACGGCCCTGAATGCCATGTCGACAGGGTTGTGGAGGATGCCATCCGCACTACCCATAAGGCCGGCAAACCAATCGGGGCTCTTTGTATCTCCCCGGTTCTCATCACAAGGGTACTGGGAGAGGTGACGGTCACCATAGGAAGCGACCCCTCAACAGCTGCAGACATCAAAACCCTTGGTGGCAGACATGAGAACAGGCGTCACGGAGAAGTGGTGACTGACAGAAAAAACCTGGTTGTGACTGCACCATGCTATATGCTCAATGCCACAATCTCAGAGATTGCACGTGACGCCCGGGTCAGGTCATCATGAGCTCTGGTGAAAAGGAATGCCGCAGGTGCCGGGCCAATGGTGAGTCCCCTTCGGAAGTGATCAGAGCCTCCCGGCCTCAATCTCCCTGACCACCTGTTCAATGAGATAGTCCTCACCGGCGGCATCATAGGGTGTTTTAAGGTTGGCTCCGAAGATTCGCGCTATACTTTGCCAGAAGCTGGCGGAAAACTTTCCGCGGTACTGCCGTATGAGATCGTATGAGGTGTTCTGCGTCTCCCGGTCAATCAGTTTTATCAGGATCTTGCCCTGCGAGAAGGTCAGCTTCTTCATGTCCTCCTCATATTTCTGAAAAAGGTCTTTCTCATACTGCTGAAGAAAATTGCGCTGATCCCTCTCATCAGGCATCGTCTCAAGCAACCTGTTTATACGGCCGAACTCTTCCCTTACTATCATTGCATAGGGATAGACGCGCCGTACGTTGTAAACAAGCCGGGCGTGCCTGCGGTAGTCAAACTTCACTCCGCGAGGCACCCTTGCAATGACAATTATCTCCGGCAACTCCACGAGCGGATAAGTCTGCCCGTCAAAGGTGGCAGTCTTCAGAACATGAAATACGCCAAGCAGGGTGTCAGCATTCACCTGTGTAACCGTAACCGTGGCAGGGGAAACAATGGCTGGGGTCACCGTATCTCTCCTCTGGCCGAAACCGTTAACACAAAAAAACAGCATAAACAATATGCCGGAAAACCTCTTCATAATCTTATGCAAATTTAACCAATTGTCGTGCCAAAGGTTCATTACAACAGAAAACTGAGCAATATCATCCTGTATAAACGGCTATCCCATATCTTTGGTGATCCATGAAATCAACCCCCGGCATAGAAGAACTCGAGGAGGGACCGGACTATGAAAAGGTCCTGACTCTTAATTACGGCGAGATAGCCCCGTTTGTCCTCGGCAACCTGACACGTTTCAGCCTGCCGATGGCACTCATCTGGTTAACTGTTGCAATATCACTCTCCCTCTCAGCCTGGTACTGGCCTGGACTGAAATTCCCATCAGGCGATCCCCAGGTAATAAAGGGACTTGCCACGGGACTGGTTTTTATCCCGCTGCTCCTCATCCCTGTTCATGAAGGGTTGCATCTTATTCCCTTCTGGCTTGCCGGAGCCAGGAATATACGCATGGGAACCGATCTGCGACAGGGAATAGTCTATGTCACGGCTCACCGGTTTGTTGCAGGAACGGGTCTTTTTACCCTGGTTGCCCTGACTCCCTTCCTGACCCTTACCGCAGGAATCATTATTATAATGGTATTCTCTCCGCCGTGGTGGAAGTGGGTGCTCTCATTGGCGCTCCTGATTCACACAACAATGTGCGCCGGTGACGCTGCCCTGATCGGATTCATGAGCGGATTCAAAAACCGCCGGGTTTACACCTGGGATGATGCCGATAGAAAAGAAGCCTATTTTTATGTGTCACAAAACAGGGAAAATGATAGCCGGGAACAGCAGAACGATGTAAGTTAATTCACTATTTTAACGCCCGAAATCAGATATCGATGAACTATTTCTCACGCACAATAAAAAAATTCCCGCGCGTCTTCTGGATCTCCAACCTCATGGAACTGTTCGAAAGATGGGGCTGGTATGCCTTTTACAACGGCTTCTTTGCCATCTACCTCACCTCGTCACCCGAAGCGGGGGCGCTGGGATTCTCAAATGTGGAGAAGGGAACAATCATGGGTACAGGATCAATGATCCTCTATTTCCTGCCGGTGATCACAGGAGCCATAGCCGACAGGGTCGGTTATAAAAAAGTGCTCGTCGTCTCTTTCATCACCTATATCCTCTCATTCTTCATGCTGAGCAGGTTCGAGACCTTCGGATCGATCTTCGCTGCATTTATCCTCCTTGCAGTCGCAGGAGCACTCTTCAAGCCAATAATCTCAGGCACGGTGGCAAGGGTGACCAACAGGGAGACAGCCTCTCTCGGATTCGGTATATTCTATATGGTGGTCAATATAGGCGGATTCATTGGCCCCTTTGTGGCAAGCCTGATATACAAGCACAACTGGGACATGGTCTTCTACATGTCGATGGCGGCAATGGCCCTGAACCTGCTGCTTGTCCTCACCGTCTACACGGAACCGGCGGTGACCGAAACCGGAAACACTTTCCTGCAGAATATCGCAATAGCATTCAAAAATATAGGGGTAACACTCACCGACTGGAAGTACGTGCTGTTCCTCCTGATTATCGGTGTCTTCTGGACTGCCTACAACCAGCTCTACTACTCGTTCCCGGTGTTCCTTGAGACATGGGTGAACCTCGATAAGATGTCTGTCACACTGGGTCTTGATCCGGGCACCATCACCACGGTGACCATCTCAAGCCTGACATCCTTCTTCATAATTCTCTTTCAGCTGGTGGTATCCTCGGTCACTGCCAGGGTAAGGCCACTTAACTCCATAATGTCGGGTATCTTCATCCTGGCATTTGGACTTGGTATGATGTTCGCAAACCTGAACCCCTGGATCATTGTACTCGGTGTGCTGATTTTCGGGATCGGAGAGATGGCCTCATCACCCAAAGTGCAGGAGTATCTTGGCGGCATTGCCCCTCCCGACAGGAAAGCACTGTACATGGGCACTGCGTTTCTTCCGATAGCCCTCGGACATATCGGAGCAGGATGGATATCTGGAAAACCATACGAAATCATGGCCGACAAGATTTTCCTGCTTAAGAAAGCCGTGGCGGAAAAAGGATTTGACATCCCTGACATATCAGCCACATTCACCCAGACTGATTATGTAAACAGGGCACAGGAGCTGTTCGGAATGGATTCTGCCCAGCTGACCCGTTTCCTCTGGGATACCTATAACCCGTCAAAGGTATGGATGCTCTTTGCAGCCATTGCCATTTCCGCCAGTGTTTTGCTCTTCCTGTATGACAGGCTCATACTGAGGGGGAGGGAAGTGGATGGAAAGGGGAGGCAGTAGGCGAAAGAGGAATTTGCAATTTTGGATTTTCGATTGTCGATTTAATCAAAATTCGCAAATCCCAAATCGCAAATCGCAAATCCTCCAGACTTTACGGATTTTAGACTTACAGACATAATAAAGCAAACATATGAAATCAAAAGCCTTATTTATCGCCCTCCTGCTCCTGGGCACCCTGACTCTCTCTGCCCAGCGGAGGGTATTGAACGTACCGGAACTGCCCGGTTACGTGACCCTGAAGTGCGACTTCCACATGCATACCGTCTTTTCCGACGGCCTCGTATGGCCGACAACCCGTATCGGCGAAGCATGGAGGGACGGACTCGACGCAATATCCATCACCGATCATGTCGAATACCAGCCCCGGAAACAGTATGTTCCCACAGATCATAACGCAGCCTGGAAGATAGCAAAGTCAACTGCAGATAACTACAATATCATCCTGATCCATGGCACGGAGATAACCCGAAGTATGCCTCCCGGACATCTCAACGCGCTCTTCATCACCGACGCCGACTCGTTGAACCGGACTGACTTCATGGAGGTCATAGCGGCCGCCGTCAGACAGGGAGCCTTCATCCAGTGGAACCACCCCGGATGGAAAAGTCAGGAGCCTGACGGTATCCCAAAAATGTATCCCGTTCATACGGAGCTTATTGCCAAAGGATGGCTTCACGGAATTGAGTATTCCAATGAGCACGAACAATATCCGCTGGTGATGGATATGTGCCGTGACAACAAGCTTGCGGTGATGGGCAACAGCGATGTCCACGGCGTCATCAGTGAGGAGTTCGCCGCCCCGGAGTATTCACACCGCCCCATGACACTTGTCTTTGCAAAGGAGAGGACCCCCGAATCACTGAAAGAGGCCATGTTTGCGGGTCGCACTGCAGTATGGTACGGAGATAACCTTGCAGCCCTTGAAGAATATGCGGCCCCGCTGTTCAGGTCGGCAGTCACCGCTGGAAAACCTTTTAAGGATGACGGCAAGAGCATATGGTTTGAACTCGTCAACAGCTCTGACATACCAATGGAACTTACCGGCGGACCCGAAGGTGCACCTTCAGAACTGAAACTGCCGGCATCAGGGATGGTTGTGGTGAAGGCAGACAGAAAATTTCTTTCAGAACCCATCCCCTACCAGGTCAGAAACATCATCACCGGGAGCAACACGGTGCTGAGTGTTGAGATAGTGCCGGCAAAAAAGTGATCCCGGTGACGGGGCTGGTGGCCTTTTAAAGAGCCTGCGCCACTCTGAAATTACCGGTACTGTAACCTTTAACGGAGCGGTACCATCCTGAAGGAGTATTCATATTTCAGTTCACGAAGACAGTATTCCGGGTGCGTGCGCGCCCCCCAGGAATCGTCTCCGCCAACACCCATCTGGCCATAATCTATATTGACCTTTACCAGGTCACGAGGATTGATATCGTCGAGGTGCCTGTTTACCAGTTTTGCATCCGGCCTGTAGCCTGACAGGTTACCCTGCGATTCAAAGTCCTCATGCAGGTAGTTCATAGCCGCAAAACAGAAGACCGGGATACCTTCAAAGCGAAGGCCGGACCCATCGCCGTCAGTGACGGCAAGCCACCTCGTGTCAGTCCTGTAGCCGTTCTCCTGCGGTCTGACATATGGAACATACTGGTCAGCCACAGAGCTCTCATACACTCCCACAAAGGCTGACGTCTTGCGGTCAGAATAGTTTTCATGCGGACCCCTTCCGTACCATGACAGGTCGGTGAACCTGCCGGGAAGGATCATCTGCATTCCCACACGCGGAATCTCTTCCAGGCTCCTGTCAGTCCTGGTAAGGCTGAAATACAGGTCTACCACTCCTCCGGCATGAACCGTATATTTAGTCACCAGGTCTGCAATCTTCTTGTTGCCGGGACCGGGTATCTCATGCGAGAAGCTGATCTCCGCGCTGCTCATTCCGGGCTGTCCTATGTGAGCTGATTTCATCACTGCACCGGGACCGGCCTCTCTCCAGGCGGCATTTCTCTTCTCCATTCCGTTGCCATAGTCGTTGTCCGTGGGTGCTCTCCAGAAATCGGGACGTGGACCTGAGATGAGAAGTTCCCTTCCGCCTTTGCGGAATGACTTCATAACCCCGGCAGAGATGTCGAAGACAACTTCGAAATCCTCACCTGCAACAGTCAGGTCAGACCCCTCGGTCTTAAGATCCAGAAGAGCAATATTATCTTCAGCGGCAGGTTCCTCAGGGCTGAAGAACGGCAGCAGCATCTGTTCGGAGGCATATATGTGATCCTGTGGTATTATGCCCCATTCATCCGCCCTTGATGCATACATGTTCAGGTGATACTCAGTACCCGGCCCGGGCGTCATATCGCCATAAGGAATCTCAACCGTAACTGAATCGCCGGGTTCGAGATCCAGCTGGTTAAGGTGACCTGACCGGAACAGTACACCGTCTGCAAGGATCTCCCAGTTGATGTTGAACAGTGAGAGGTTGGTGAAGTCATACTTATTGATTATGGTAACAAGACCATTTGCAAGGTCAGTGGGGAGGAACCCGACATACTGATAAACCTTCTTTACCTCGCTGAGTGCCGGATGCGGCATGCGGTCGGGCCCCACCAGACCGTTGCAGCAGAAGTTGCCGTCGCTGTAGGAACCCACCTCACCGTAATCGCCGCCGTAGGCATAATACTCCTCCCCGTCGTCGCCGGTTTCAAGCAACCCCTGGTCAACCCAGTCCCATATGAACCCGCCCTGCAGTGCAGGATATTTCTCAATAACATCCCAGTAATCCTGGAGGTTGCCGGTGCTGTTACCCATGGAATGGGCGTACTCGCATAATATCAGGGGCCGGTCAAAGCCAGGTTTCCCGGCATTGAGGCCATAATCCTCAAGGTATTCGATGCGTGCATACATCGGGCACCATATGTCAGTGTGTCTTTCGGGAGTATGTGTACTTTTCTCGGCGCGCTCATACTGCACCGGACGGCTGTCGTCTCTTCCCCTGATCCATTTATATGTCGCCACAAAGTTTTGTCCGTCGCCTGCCTCGTTGCCCAGTGACCATGTGATGACCGAAGGGTGGTTCTTGTCACGCTCCACCATATTCACGGTTCGCATCATATGCTGATCAAGCCACTCGGGTTTATGAGCCAGGGTAACATCCGGGTGATAGCCAATGCCGTGAGATTCGATATTTGCCTCGTCAATCAGGTAAAGGCCGTACTCGTCACACAGCTCGTAGAAACGCTCGGGCTGAGGGTAGTGAGAGGTTCGCACCGCATTGATGTTGTGCATCTTCATCAGCTTTATATCCTTGAGCATCAATGTCTCATCGATGGTATGACCGCTGACCGGATCATGCTCATGCATGTTCGTACCCTTCAGATGCACGGCCCTGCCGTTGATCAGGAACTGATTCCCCTTAACCTCTGCCGTACGGAATCCGATGCGGCTGCTCACACTCTCGAGCACCCTGCCCCTGCTGTCGGCCAGTGTCAGCACCAGTGTGTACAGCGAGGGCGATTCCGCTGACCACGGCCGCACATGCGGCACCCCGGCGGTAAGCTCCACCACCGCCAGACTGTCCACTTCATCTGTCTCTTTTGCCTCACCGAAGATCTTGGTTGTGCCTTCATACAATCCTGCCTCAAGCCTCAGACCGGCAGGTCTCTTCTCGCTGTTCGCCAGCTCAACTGACAGATCCAGGCGTCCGTCAGAGTAATTATTCACCAGCGTAGCTTTGGCAAAGAAATCGCGGATGAATGCCTTTGGCCTGGCGTGCAGCCAGACAGACCGTTGTATTCCGCTGAGCCTGAAGAAATCCTGGCATTCAAGATAACTGCCGTCACTGTACCTGTAGACCTCCACGGCAACAGTGTTCCGGCCCTTCCTCACGAAAGGGGTGATGTTGAACCCGGCCGTCGTCTTGCTGTCCTCACTGTAACCCACCTGCTCACCGTTGACCCATACATAAAAGGCTGAGCTGACTCCGTCAAAATTGAGGAAGATCTCCTTGTTTTTCCATCCGGAGGGGAGCACGAATGAACGCCTGTATGAGCCTACAGGATTATCAGAGTGATCAATGAATGGCGGATTAACCGGGAAGGTATAACCGATGTTGACATAATAGGGAATACCGTAGCCCTCCCTCTCCCATGTCGATGGCACAGGGATCTCATGCCATGAACGGGTGTCGTAGTCTTCCCTGAAGAACCAGTACGGACGCCCGGCCGGTGTCGGAGAATAATTAAACCTCCACTTTCCGTCAAGTGACAATACGTTCTCAGATTCCCTCCATTGTGCCGCCAGAGCGGCTGAGTTATCCGGGAAGCTCACCATCGTAGCATGTGCCCTGACGGTGTTGACCCTGTTCACAGCAGTATTCTCCCAGTCGGGGAGATCTTTTTCCTGCCATTCAACCTTGCTGTAATCCTGGTAACGGTTACAGGCGCCAAGCACCAGTGATACCAGGGAAATTAGAACGAAAGTCCTTCGCATGATTATTTCCTTTAGGTCCTACCCAAATGTAAAAATAAAATCGCACTTACGGTCAGGTAATGACAGCTTTGTGGATCACCCGTGAGGTTACCTGCCTCCTGATAGTCTGGCGGGCCGGTTCGGATCACCCATGAGGTTACCTGCCTCCTGATAGTCTGGCGGGCCGGTTCGGATCACCCGTGAGGTTACCTGCCTCCTGTCGGTCAGTCGGACCGTGCGGGATAATGCGAAAGTGATGCCCGTCTATTCGCGGCTCAGATCTCCCGGGCTGTTGATGTTGGTGAATGCCCTTACTGTTTTCAGGGTACGGGGCAGGTCATAATATCTTGTCTGAACCAGCCTGTAAAAGTCAATGACGGCGGGACTGCCTCCTGAGCCGAGGTATCTCTCCAGCCGCTGGTGAAGGGTGCAGCTGTATACTGAGTGAAGCGGCTCTGCCAGTTCCCCGATGCGGGCTGCCAGTATCTCTGCCGGCTCCCTGATAAAGTCTCTCGCCTGGGCCTCTATCAGTTCTCCCGAGAGCCATGGCATATCGCCTCCGAACACAAAAATCGCAGGAGAGGAGGATACCTTCATGGCAGCCTCTATGCCTCCCAGCGGACCAAGTCCCGGAAAGTTGTCATCGACAGGAACCACTCCCGGAGGCATGGAACTACCCACGGGCCATCCCGCAAGAATAACCTCCCGGAAAACCGGCTCAAGAAGAGTCAGGGTGCGATTGATAATGGGAACACCATCTATCTCTATCAGTGCTTTGTTTTTGCCTCCGAAACGTGAGGCCCTCCCTCCGGCCAGCACGACAGCCGATATGTCAGGAAATATCTTTTTCAGAATAACCCGCTTATCTGTCCGTTATCGTCAATATCGATCCTTTCGGCAGAAGGCACCGTGGGCAGTCCCGGCATTCGCATGATGGCCCCTGCAATGGGGACAATAAAGCCGGCTCCCGATGAGAGCTCCACCTTCCGGATGCGTATCGTGAAATCCCTTGGCCTGTTGCGCCGCGCCTGGTCGTCAGAGAGCGACTTCTGGGTCTTGGCGATGCATACGGCCAGATTTTCCAGTCCCAGGTCAGCTATCTTCTTCAGCTGGTCTTTGGCCTCAAGGGTATACTCAACATTCCTGGCCCCGTACATGAGAGTGGTGATGGTCTCGATCTTCTTCTCCAACGGCCATGAAAGGTCATAGAGCGGGGTGAAGCAGTCATTGCATGCATCGGCAGCCTCGATGACAGCAGCGGCCAGCTCAGCGGCGCCCTTGCCACCGTCAGCCCAGGCCGTGTTCACAGCCACCCTGACGTTGTGCTCTTCACAGTACTTCCTGAGAAGCTCTATCTCGGCATCACTGTCTGAGCTGAAACGGTTGACAGCCACTACCGGCCTGAACCCGTAATAATGCATGTTCTCTATATGCTTGTCGAGGTTCTCGAATCCCTTGCCTAGTGCCTCCAGGTTCTCTTTGCTGAGCTCCGACAGTTTTACGCCGCCATGGTATTTGAGAGCCCTGATGGTGGCCACAATGACTACCGCGTTGGTCTTGAGATGGCCCACCTGCGACTTGATATTGAAGAATTTCTCAGCGCCAAGCTCACTGGCAAAACCGGCTTCAGTGACAACGTAGTCACTGAGCGTAAGACCCATTTTCGTTGCCAGAATCGAATTGGTACCCTGGGCAATGTTTGCAAAGGGCCCCCCGTGGATAATGGCAGGAGTACCTTCAAGCGTCTGAACAAGGTTGGGCTTGAGGGCATCCTTGAGAAGGGCGGCCATGGCTCCCTGGGCTTTCAGGTCACGGGCAAAGACCGGCTTGCCTGCATAAGTGTATCCGATGAAGATGTTGCCCAGACGCTCCTTCAGGTCGCTGATGCCTGTGGCCAGACACAGGATAGCCATCACCTCCGATGCGGCGGTGATGTCAAAACCCGTCTCCCTGGGTACCCCCTGGGCGGTACCGCCAAGACCGATCACAATATCCCTCAGCGACCGGTCATTCATGTCCATCACCCTTTTCCAGGATATCGTCCTCGGGTCAATCCCCAGATTGCTGTCACCTGCCTGTATGTTATTGTCGATCATTGCCGAGAGAAGATTGTGCGCCTTCTCCACTGCCGAGAGATCACCCGTAAAATGAAGGTTGATATCCTCCATGGGTATCACCTGTGAAAAGCCACCGCCGGCAGCACCTCCCTTTATGCCAAAGACCGGACCCAGAGAAGGCTCACGCAAAACGACCGTGGCCTTTTTCCCCAGCAGATTGAGACCCTGAGCAAGCCCTATTGAGGTGGTTGTCTTACCTTCACCGGCGGGTGTGGGCGTGATGGCCGTAACCAGAATAAGCTTTGCCCTGGCTGCCTTCTTCTCGTCTATAAGCGAAAGCGGCAGTTTGGCTTTGTACTTACCGTAGAGTTCAAGGTCATCCTCACTCAGTCCAAGTTTTCCTGCAACTTCAACGATTGGCCTGATGACGGCGCTCTGAGCAATTTCAATATCTGTCTTCATAGGGGAATGATTGTGGGATAAATTTAAGATTTAATTCATTTCCAAAACAACAACCAACTATTGTGAAAGTTTAGTTCAACAAAAGGAGATTTATAGTATTTCCCTGTATCCCTCTTGCTTTTCCATTCTTATTCGCCACGATTGGGGATATCCGTTGTTTACCCTTTTACCGAGGTTATTCACGAACCCGAGAGGAACGCCCCGGTAACTGACAAGGACCCGTCCGGGCGGCATGAGGGCTGCGGGGAGCTGTTCAAGCCTCAGGAATGAGACAGCCTCGTCGTAAGAGAGGGCATATTCCGGCCACACCCCGCGCTTCTGCCTGACCGACATAGCCAGGTCATGAGCCGGAACGAGATCATCATTCTTCATCTCCCCGATCATGGTTCCCGACTTAATTACCGTCAGCATTTCGCTTAAATAACTTAAAATATAAGGCTCCGCCGCCAGGGCAATGATCCTGTTACCTGTCATGGTCAGCCTGCTGTGATCAAAATCTGCCAGCGGCTCCGCCCTTTTAATTGCCTGTGGCAGATTGTCTTATTGCCCCTCTCCTGCCATCGCGGAAGGTTGAGCCTGAGCCTGATCCGGCCGGTTTGCGCAGTGCCGCTATAAAGAACCCTTCGCCCCTGACCCTGCCGGGATAAAAACCATAACCTTGTATACCGTTGTGGCTGACAACGGTTATCCCGTCGGTTCCCGACAGGTCGGCTGTCAATGGCTCAGCCCCCGTGGCCTCCCTGATCCATGATAAATTCTCCTCATTTTCGGCAGGATTGAATGTGCAGGTTGAGTAGATCAGAATCCCGCCGGGCTTAAGGGCGGGCCAGACCTCCATGACTATCCTTCGCTGACGCTCACTGCAGAGCCTGGCATTTTGCACTGACCACTCCTGAACTGCAACTGCGGAGCGAAACATTCCCTCTCCCGAACAGGGGGCATCAGCAACGATAACGTCAAAGAACCCTGGCAGAGAGGCAAAACGGGAAGGGTCATTCTGAGTGACAACGGTATTGCCCATGCCCCATTTCGTGATGTTCTCAGCCAGCACGGAAGCCCGCGACCTAATAACCTCATTGGCAACCAGGAGACTGTCGCCCTGCAGCAATGCAGAGAGGTGAGTTGCCTTACCCCCGGGAGCCCCGCAGAGATCGAGCACCCGCAGATCATTCCTCCCTGCAGTAACCTGCCGGAAAAACTCACCGGTAAACATGCCCGATGATTCCTGAGGATAATAGACGCCTGCATGAAACAGCGGATCAGGCGTAAACAGAGTCTTTCCCGGAAGATACCAGCCATGCGGCTCCCACCCTACTTTCTCATAACCTGTAACAGGGTGAGGCCATTTGTGAGGATTAACACGGACAGATACCTCTGCCGGATGACTCAGCGCCTCTGCAAGAGCGTGGGCATCAAGATATGACTGACCGCTTATTCGTTTCAGGAATTCCTCTGGAAGCATCTCTTCAACTCTTCCGGCAAAGATAACCATTGGAACCAAACCGTTACAAAAGAATACCGTCCCGGGTTTCCGGGACGGTATATAGTAACCCCTAAAACCTAAACTGGCTTATAATGCGATATTTGTTTGTGACAACAACATTAGAAGGCCGAAGTGTAAGAAATACACTAATTAGGTACTGGCAAATCTAACCTTGATGGAATAAGTGTTTGATGACATATCTCATGTTAAACCATGTTTAACATTTTTTAGGAAATATATCAGGAGATGAGCTCACGACCTGAATCCCTGAGCAATCCGAGCGACCATTTGATTATTACAGCCGAACTGACGAGCGCAGCGATGGCATCAATATAGGGCAGACCCCAAATCATTGCTGCCACCAGTCCGATAATGGCAGCCACGCTTGTGACGGCATCGGCCAGAACATGCATGTAAGCCGCCCTGATGTTATTGTCCTTCTCTTCATGGTCATGTTGCAGCAGGAACGCACTCAGAATGTTCACTCCCAGGCCAATGAAGGCAATCATTATAGCTTCCCTGTATTCGATTACACGCGGACTGATAAATCTTCCCACTGCGCCGGCTATGATCATCCCTGCAAAGATCAGCAATATGAGGCCGCTGGTATATCCGGAGAGCGTCAGCACCTTCTCCTTGCTTCCGGTGAATGCAGGGTTTAATGACAGTCTCTGAACAAGAACATAGGCAGCCCAGCTCAGTCCTATGGCCAGCACATGTGAACCCATGTGTATGCCGTCAGCCAGTAGGGCCATGGAGCCTGTGAGCCATCCTGCAATTATCTCGATGACCATGGTCACCGCGGTAAGTATCACAACCCACCCGGTCCTCTTCTTGTTCTTTTCAATTGCAGTCACTTACAATAAACGAAGCGCCGGTCTTTTTGTTTATTCCGGCAATGAAACTTCCTTTCCTGTCAGGCGGATGCGCTTACTGACAGTTGCGGTGAATTCCGGGTTAATATCTCCCGTGAACCCCGGCTGCTTGCCACCCACAGTTATTGTGAACCATCCCGGCTCTATCACCCTGACATCCTTGCTGTTAATCATCGAGAACTGCTCCGCCTCAAGGGTGAACTCCACGGTACGGCTCTCGCCGGCTGCAAGGTGTATCCGCCTGAACCCCTCGAGCTGGCGTACGGGACGAGGCGTAGAGGCTTTCTCATCTGTCAGATAAAGCTGCACCACCTCATCTCCGTCCCTCTTTCCTGTATTGGTAACCGTAACCTTCACCTTTACTTCGCTTCCAGCCTCACTCTTTTCCGGAACATCAAGGCCGGAATAGGCAAAGGAGGTGTAACTAAGTCCGTAACCGAAGGGATAAAGCGGTGTTCCGGGGAAATAACGATATGTCCTTTTCGCCATGTCATACTCATCGAACGGCGGCAGCTGGTCAACGGAGCTGTAGTATGTCACCGGCAGGCGCCCGGCAGGATTATAGTCGCCGAAGAGCACGTCGGCCACGGCGCTGCCGCCTTCAACACCGGGATAACCGGCCAGCAGCACTGCCGCCGCCTTCTCGTGTGCCTGCAGTGAGGCAACAGGTCCCCCGTTCAAAAGCACAACAACTACAGGCTTGCCTGTTGCAATCATGGCTGTCATAAGCTCCTCCTGCACTGCCGGGAGGTTAAGACTTGTACGGTCTCCACCCTCAAACCCGTCTATCTTTATACCCATCTCCTCCCCCTCAAGGCGCTGAGACAGCCCCAGCGCAAGAATAATTACATCAGCCCCGGAAGCGGCGGCGACCGCTTCGTCAAGTATGTTTTGCCTGGGTGTTGCCCACAACAGTTTTACATCTGCGTCACCACTGTAGTTTTTGTAAAAAAGTTCGATCCTGTACTTTTCACCGGCCTTAAGTTCCACAGGTATCTCCTTATGAAATCCGTGATGTTCACCACGGAAAGACATCACCTTTTCTCCGTTAATCCACAATTCGTAAGACGAGGAAGCCCACGTGCCAAGGTGGTAGGTCCCGGTGGCTGGTGCAACAAGGTCGGTCACCCAGTGTATGCCGAAGTTATCTGCCGGCATCAGCCGGTGAGGCGAGTCATTGTCCCAGTAGAAGTCAATGTTGTCATCAACCCTGGTAAACAGTGGCTCTCCCTCCATATCACGATTGTCAAAGTACTCTCCGATAGCTCCCTGGCGTCCGTCAGGCGTCCTGAGAAAACATGAAGGAACAGGGAATAGATTATGCACACCGGGGGCGAGGTCACTACCCTCAGCATATATCACATCAATACATGAGGCAGCCTTGTTTCTGATCCCCTCCAGCACCGTGACAGGGTCCTTCGGTATGCCGTTATAGTTGCCAACGAGGGCTTCCCAGTTATCGGCATTGGGTCCGACAACCGCAATCGTTCCTATGTCCTTGCCCAGGGGCAGTATCCCCTTCTCGTTATTAAGAAGAACTATCGATTCGCGTGCAGCCTGGCGTGCCAGCGACCTGTTATAATCCGAGCAGTTTGCCTGGTAAGGGATCTGCGCATACTCAACAATACTGTCCGGGTCAAACATTCCCAGCCTGAAGCGTGCCGTCATCACGCGCCTCACTGCCCTGTCGAGATCGGCTTCGGTGATCAGTCCGCGCCTGTAAGATTCCATAAGGTGATTGTAGTCAACACCGCACTCGAGGTCAGTGCCGGCCTTAAGGGCCTGGGCGGCTGCTTCAGCGGCATCCTTCGCGTAGCCCTGGAAGGTGTAGAAGTCAGACACTGCCCAGCAATCTGATACGATGTACCCGTCAAACCCCCACTCGTTCCTGAGAATGCCATACAGCTCCTCGCTGGCGCAGGCCGGATGACCCCGGAACTGGTTGTAGGCTCCCATAACAGAGTATACGCCACCCTCCTTCACCAGTGTGCGGAAAGCAGGCAGGTATGTCTCACGAAGGTCGCGCTCACTCACCTGGGCATTGAATTTATGCCTGAGGGGCTCGGGGCCTGAGTGCACCGCGTAATGTTTGGCAGTGGCAACGGTCTTCAGGTACCTGGGATCGGAACCCTGCATGCCCTGCACAAAACGCAGTCCGAGACGCCCCGTCAGGTAAGGATCCTCGCCGTAAGTCTCATGTCCTCTTCCCCACCGCGGGTCACGAAAGATATTTATGTTGGGAGACCAGAATGTAAGACCATGGTAGATGCCATGGTCACCCCTCCTGATAAATTCGTGATACTTGGCCCTGGCCTCATCGGAGATGGCATTGGCCACATCGAGCATCAGCTCTTCATTCCAGCTGTTGGCGATGGTTATCGATTGAGGGAAGACGGTGGCGTATCCCGCGCGGGCAACACCGTGCAGGGCCTCATTCCACCAGTTGTATGCCGGAACGCCCAGCCGCGGGATGGCCGGCGCGGTGTATAACAGCTGGGCTGCCTTCTCCTCGAGGGTCATGCGGCTGACAAGGTCATTCACACGCTGTTCAAAGGGGAGATCAGTATTCAGATAAGCAGGCGCCTGTGCATTTATAGCCTGAAAGACTGAAAAAATGAGAAATAAAAATAAGGATATCCTTTTCATCATGGTATATTTCTGATTGTTATGAAATAATGGTGACCACCTGTCACTTAAATTATATTACAATGTGCTTGAATAACATGCGGATTTCTCCTGCTGAATTTCTATTTTAACGATGTTAAAGTTAGGATTTATTACCTTTGGAAGTAGCCTGAAACGAGCGATCGGATAATGTTAATATCAACAATATAATGAGCAAGCGAAGAGACTTTGTAAAAAATGGCCTGCTGGCCTCTGCAGGTATTGCAGGGCTGGGGCCCATTACATCAGCATTTGGAATGCCTTCCGGAAAAGTAAGCCCGTCAGACAGAATCAGGGTGGCACTGATAGGTGGCCGTAACATGGGATGGTCGAACCTGGAGACTTTCCTGAAATTTCCGCAGGTGGAGTGTGTTTCAATCTGCGACATCGATGACGAGTGGCTTTACAAAAGAGCCTCTGACGTTGAAAAGATTGCCGGTAAAAAACCCGGGCAGCTTGTGAAGGACTGGCGGAAAGTGACAGACAACCGCGATGTTGATGCCGTAATCGTCGCTACGCCTGACCACTGGCACTGCCTTCAGGCTATTGGGGCAATGGAAGCAGGAAAAGATGTCTATTGTGAAAAACCGCTGGCAAACTCCATCGCGGAGTGTGACGCCATGGTCAGGGCAGCCAGGAAAAATAAACGTGTGGTCCAGACGGGTCAGTGGCAGCGCAGCGACCCGCACTGGCAGGATGCGGTGGCATTCATTCACTCCGGAGCTCTCGGACGCATCAGAACCGTCAAGGTATGGGCCTATATGATCTGGAAGAAGACCCTGCCCGTTCAGCCCGACGGCCCCGTACCGCCGGGAGTCGACTATGAGATGTGGCTCGGCCCGGCCAGGCACAGGACATTCAACCCGAACCGTTTCCACTATAACTTCAGGTACTTCTGGGATTATGCCGGAGGACTGATGTCGGACTGGGGAGTGCATCTGATCGACTACGCCCTGCTGGGCATGAAGGCGGACCTCCCGAAAGCGGTCTATACCGCAGGTGGCAAATTCGCCTATCCCACGGATGCCATGGAGACACCTGACACCCTCCTTGCCTCGTACGTATATGACGATTTCACAATAAGCTGGGACCATGCCTGCGGTATCAAGGACGGGCCCTACGGACGCGAGCACGGACTGGCATTCCTGGGCGAGAACGGCACACTGGTGCTCGACCGCAACGGATGGGAGGTGATTCCTGAGGTAGATTCCGCCCCGCGGATGGAGGCCGTACCCCTGCGGACAAAATCAGAGACGGTGGAAGGACAGGCTGTAGCCGGCGGAGGACTCTCTGCTCATGTGGCTAACTTCCTCGATTGCATGTCGACCCGGAAACTGCCGAATGCCGATGTGGCCATAGGGGCACAGGTGGCCAAGATGACCCACCTGGCAAATGTCTCATGCAGGCTGGGAAAACCGCTTACATGGGATAACGCCGCAGGCAGATTCGGAGAAGATGATGCCAATGCACTTGTCAGACCGTATTACAATACACCCTGGAAATTCCCTGAATATTAACCTAACTGCACATTAAAATGAAATTCAAAACAATTATCGTCTGCCTGTTTGTTATCCTGTTCTTTTCCGGATGCCGTAAAACAGACTGGAAGGAGCTTTTCAACGGCAAGGATTTTTCCGGGTTCGTACAAAAAGGAGGACAGGCTCAGTACCTGGTTGAAGACGGTGTAATGGTGGGTATTTCCACACCGGAGACGCCCAACAGCTTTCATGTGCACGACAGAAGAGTACGCCGACTTTATCCTGGAGTTTGAGGTGAAAGTAGACACCCTCCTCAACTCAGGTGTCCAGATCAGGAGCCACACCAGGGAGGCCGGCAACGGCATGCTCGTGTACGGCTATCAGATCGAAATTGATCCCACTGACAGAGGCTGGAGCGGAGGCATTTACGACGAGGCAAGGAGAGGATGGCTCTATCCTGTCACTCCCAATAACATGGCTGCTGTGAAATCATTTGACCGTTACGGCTGGAACAGATACCATGTGGAGGCCATAGGCAACAGGATCAGGACATGGATCAACGGGATCCCCGTTGCAGACCTGGTTGATGATGCGGATGCTTCGGGCTTCATCGGGTTTCAGGTACACGCCGTGGCAAAAGAGCTTGCCGGCACCCGTGTAGAATGGAAGAACATAAGGATAGTGACGGAGAACCTTGATAAATATATGATCGCCGACACCACCGTGATCTATCAGGCAAATTTTATTCCGAACACCCTTACAGAAAGAGAGATAAGCGAAGGATGGCAGCTGTTGTTTGACGGCGCCACCTCTGCAGGCTGGAGAGGCGCACACCAGAAAGATTTTCCGGAGTCAGGGTGGGTTATAGAAAACGGGTATATGAAAGTGCTTGCCTCAGGAGGCGCAGAGTCAAAGGCCGGCGGAGACATAGTCACCCTGAACGAGTACGGTAACTTCGACCTCTCATTCGAGTTCATGATCACCGAGGGGGCCAACAGCGGAGTCAAATACTTCGTCACGGAAGATTATGCAACCTCAGGCTCGGCAATCGGACTTGAATACCAGATCCTTGACGACCAGCGGCATCCGGATGCAAAGATGGGGCGTGACGGCAACAGGACGGTGGCCTCTCTATATGATCTCATACCTGCGGCAAACAAGAGGTTCAATGGTGTCGGTCAATGGAATGCTGCACATATCGTTTCAAAAGACGGGCACGTCGAGCACTGGCTAAACGGCTTCAAGGTGCTTGAGTATGAGAGGGGCAGCGAAGCTTACCGCCAGCTGGTCAGCGAGAGCAAATACAAGGACTTCGCCGGGTTCGGTGAGGCAGAACAGGGCCACATCCTGCTGCAGGATCACGGGAATGAGGTCTGCTTTCGCTCTATTAAGATACGGGAACTGTAAAGGCAGACGATGGAGGCATTTGCGATTTAAGATTTAGATTTTCGATTGTCGATTTAATCAAAAATCGCAAATCTCGCTCAAATCGCAAATCGCAATCCCACTTTGCTCAAGCCATTCGCAAATCGCAAATCGCAAATCGCAAATCCTTAAGGCCTTCTACCTTACCGAGAACCTGAAGGTGGTGCTTGACAGGAACGGCTCTGCAGGCGTCAGCACAACTGACGGGAACGCTGCCTGGTTCGGACTGTCAGGGAAATGCTGCGTCTCGAGGCAGAAGCCGGTACGATAGTTGTAAACCTTGCCTCCGCGACCTGTCTGCGTACCATTCAGGAAGTTGCCGGTATAAAGCTGAACACCAGGCTGGTCTGTGATGACCTCAAGCAATCTGCCCGTAGACGGATCGTAGACCTCGGCATCAACCGGCTCCGCATTGTCAAGTACAAAGTTGTGGTCATAACCGCCACCCAGCTTAAGCTGATCGTAATCCATATTTATCCTCTCCCCAATCAGATGAGGCGTACGGAAGTCGAAAGGAGTACCCTCCACGGGCCTGATCTCACCGGTGGGAATTAAAGTCGAGTCAACCGGCGTGAAGGCAGAAGCCCTGATTAATGCCTCGTGATCAAGGATGTCACCCACTCCTGCACCGTGAAGATTGAAGTATGCATGGTTGGTGATGTTGATGACCGTATTCTTGTCTGTGGTGACCTTGTAATCCATTATGATCTCGTTGTCATCGGTCCAGGTGTAAACTACCTCGGCAACCACATTGCCGGGGAAGCCCTCCTCCATGTCAGGCTTGTTGTAAGTAAACTTAACGGCCGGAAAGTCAGTTCCCTTCAGAACCTCCGCATCCCATGCCCGGCTGTGCCATCCTGTGGGGCCGCCGTGAAGTGAGTTGGGACCATTGTTCAGGGCCAGCGTATATTCAACGCCGTCAAGCTGGAACTTACCCCCCGCAATACGATTGGCGTACTGGCCCACAACCTTCCCGAAATAAAGGTCGCCGTTGGCATAGCCCTCAAATGTATCATATCCGAAGGTGACATTGTCACGCTTGCCGCTGCGGTCAGGCACACTGACCTCCACAATCACGGCCCCGTAGTTTGAGAGCCTTATGAAATCTCCATTTTTATTTGTAAGTGTATAAAGGAAGATATCCTTCCCCGCGAATGAGCCAAAACTTTCAGTAGTAATCATCTCTTTTGCTTTATTGTTACCGCACGAGGCCATGCCAAGCATGACAAGTGCCATTGCTGTTATTAAAAATAGTCGTTGCCTTTTCATTGTCACTCTATAATTAAGATCACCAAATATACAATTTATGTCTTTGCACCGGGGAACCATGTCCCCGCTTAATTATTCAACCGTAAGCACAATTATTGACCCGGCGGGCACCATTACGCTCACAATGTTCTTCTTTATCTTTGCATCCCTGAAGGCCTGTGGCTTTACCTCTTCAGGCTTCTCAAATGTGTTGTGAGCCGTCAGTTCAGGCGAGTGCAGAATCCTTCCCGAAACATCCTTGTAGTCACCCCCGCGCAGGTCTATAAGCATTTCCACCGCTTTGGAAGGATCAATATTCACCAGGGAGATATTCACCTTCCCGTTTTTATCCTTTGAGGCAGAAGCACTGACGGACGGGAGTTCCTTCCCCTCCATTGTATAGTTTCCGCAGTTCAGGTGCAGCGGGAGCATCGTTGCATCATGATGCACCTTGTACATCTCAAAGACGTGATAGGTAGGGGTCAGAATCATCTTCTCCCCGTCAGTAAGGATAAGCGATTGAAGCACATTAACCGTCTGCGCTATGTTGGCCATCTTTATCCGCTCGCATCTCTCATTGAAATAGTTGAGTGAGAGGGCTGCCACCATGGCATCGCGCATGGTGTTCTGCTGGTAGAGGAACCCCGGGTTCGTCCCCGGCTCGACATCCCACCATGTTCCCCATTCGTCTACCACCAGTGCAACACGCTTCGCCGGATCATATTTATCCATCACTGCAATATGCCTGTCAATAGCCTTCTCAACATTGAGACAGCGCTCAAGGGTCTCGAAGTATTCCTTCTCACCGAACTTCGTTGCAGACCCCTTGTTGTCCCAGTTTGTGGTATAATAGTGCAGTGACAGGCCCCACATCATATAGTGAGGTATTTTTTGCATCAGGACCTCTGTCCAGTTATAGTCAGTTGAATTGGCTCCCCCGGCAACCTTCATCAGGCGGTTGTCACCGTAATTGCGGGCGTAAGTGGCATATCTCCTGAACTGGTCAGCGTAATATTCTGCAGTCATGTTTCCGCCGCATCCCCAGTTCTCATTCCCGACACCCCAGTATTTCAGGTTCCATGGTTTTTCGCGGCCGTTGCTGCGGCGAAGATCAGCCATGGGACTCACCCCGTCGAAATTGATATATTCAACCCACTTCGACATCTCCTCAACCGAGCCACTGCCCACATTGCCGCAGATAACCGGTTCTGCGTTCAGCTGTTCGCACAGATCGAGGAACTCGTGCGTGCCGAAGCTGTTATCCTCCGTGACCCCTCCCCAGTGAGTATTTACCATTTTGGGACGCTGCTCACGGGGACCTATGCCGTCCATCCAGTGATACTCGTCGGCAAAGCAACCGCCCGGCCAGCGCAGGTTGGGTATCTGCGTCTTTTTCAGCGCCTCCACAACATCATTCCTGATGCCTCTCGTGTTCGGGATGGCAGCATCTTCACCCACCCAGTAACCGCCGTAGATGCAGTGGCCGAGGTGTTCGGAGAAATGACCGTATATGTGCCGGCTGATTGTCTCAGTGCCAAGGTCGGTGCTGATTATCAGGTTCGCTTTGGCGGCTTCCTTACCCGATTGGGCAGAAACTGATGATAAAGGGGCAGCAATAAACAGAATGCCCGCAGTAATGATTGCATAATTCTTCATGTGCTTATTATTTTACCGGTTTGTAAATATCTGAGCCTGATCCTAATTCATTACTTCAAAAGGGAGCCAGACCCTCATCTCTCCCTTTCCCCTGTTGTTCCAGAGATGGTACGGGATGAGTGTCAGCCCGACAGGTTCGCCTGCCGTGACACTGCCGTCAGCATTGGTCACCACGCTGTAACCTGTGGTTTTTATTACCTCTGTACCCTGAAGGAGATCTGCAACAAACCCGGAGGTGAATGCAGGCTTCTCATCAATCATGAGGTCGAGAACCTTCACTTCGGGATTATCTGGCCATTCGGCGCAGAACATAAGTGGTCCCCTCTGAACTGCGTACTTGCCTGCATCTTCTTTCACCCTTTCATCTGCGATGACAGTCCTGACGGGCATGGGAAAGTAGAGCTCCACCCTGTCTCCTTTTTTCCATCTTGCGGTCAACAGTCACATAACCGTCGCTCACTCTGGTCTCCGGCACCTCCCCGTTCACAAGAAGGGAGTAACTCTCTGCAACGCTGTCGGCAAATTCATACAATCCTCCGGGCATGGCTTCATTGCGTGCCCACCCCGGGATGCGGATATGCAGGGCAAAATTCCCTCCTTTATCCGGGCTTAATGTCATGGTCACCTTGCCGTCCCATGGGTACAATGTCTCCTGGGTAACCTTCACATCATTTCTCCCGAAACTGATCGAAGCCTCATTTGATGCAAAGAGGTTCACATAAAGGTCATTATCAGTGACCGAGTAGATATACCCAGGGATTGCCGGGATGAACCTGCAGATATTTGAAGGGCAGCATGCGCACCCGAACCATGCCGAACGTGAATGGCGTCCGTCTGACTCGAGAGGATTGGGATAAAAGAACCTGTCGCCGTCAAGGTTTACACCTGAAAGGGCCCCGTTATAAAGGGTCTTTTCAAGTATGTCGAAGTATTTGCCCTCACCGTGCATTGAGAACATCCTGTGGTTGAAAAAAATGCTGCCTATGGATGCGCATGTCTCGCAGTAAGCGGTCATATTCGGGAGGTGGTAAGGTTCGGCGAAGCCCTCGTTGCCGCCTGAGGCTCCTATGCCTCCGGTTATGTACATCTTTCTGTGCACCAGATCCTCCCAGATTTTTGTGATGGCATTGACATAGGCTTCATCCTTAAGTATCGAGGCCACATCGGCCATCCCTGAATACATATATGTGGCCCTGACCGAATGGCCCACCGCCTCTGTCTGATCAACCACCTTCATGTGACTCTGTGCGTATTCATCACCGTCTTCGCGGGTGCCGCGGGCATCAAGGAAAAACCTGGCAAGGTCCAGATATCTCCTCTCGCCGGTCACCCTGTAAAGCTTAACGAGCCCCATCTCAATAACCTGGTGTCCCGGATAGCTTACAAAGGCATCCCACCCGAAGTCTTTGTCAACAAGGTCCGCCGATTTGATTGAGATGTCAAGCAGCTCTCTCTTCCCCGTGGCCTGGTAGTAAGCTACGGCCGCTTCATACATATGTCCCAGGTTGTACAGCTCATGGCTGAGTATGTTCGTCTTCTCCCACCTCTTTCCCTCGGCCCACTCGTGCAGTTTGCCATAGCCTTTTTCCGCTATGGTGCGGTTGGTGTAGAGATATCCGTCATCCTCCTGGGCAAGGCCGATCTTCCATATCAGCGAATCAACGTATGCCTCCAGCTCCGCGTCCGGGTATGTCTGAAGCGAATAGGCCGCCCCTTCAATGATCTTGGTGACATCGGAGTCGTCAAAAGGATATATTGTCTGAAAGGCCCCTGTGTCGAGCCCCCCGGCAATCTCGAAGTTCTTCACCCTTCCCGTTGATTCACAGTAGCCGAACGCAATGGGTATGGTCACCTCATGGTTCTTCTGAATGCGCGGAGCCCAGAAACTGTCGGTCATCTTAACCGCAGTGAAGGGTACAGGCCTGATGGGATAGTTCTCATCCCCCTCCCGGTTCGTGCATGATGTAATTGCCAGCACAACAATCAGTGCGGCAATTGAAATTCTCCCCGTTTGTTTCATACTATTCTACTTGTCTGTTTTAATCCATACCGTCATCTCACCCCTGCCCCTGTTGGCCCACGCGTAATAAGGAACTGCCTTCACCTGCTGCAGGGTTCCGGAGGGAGCCTTTGCCGTAAAACCCAGGGTCCCGACTCCTCCCAGCAGGCCAGGATCGAATTGAAATTCAACCTCTGACTCCGGGTCAACAGTGAGTTCCCTCACCGGGCCGTTGTCTGCCTCCTCGAGGCAGTAGACCACCGGCCCGACACCCAGTGCCACCCTTCCCCTGTCAGCTGACACCTCTTCCCTTGCCTCGATGAACCGCGGCTCCATTGGAAGAGAGACATCAACGACATCTCCCCTGTTCCATTCCCTTTCAATGACAGCAAAACCGTCCATGGTATTCACTGCCGTTCTTTTCCCGTTGACATTGATCCGCACCTTTTGACCCGGGCGGTCAACATAGCTGTACAGGCCTCCGCTGAACGGGGCCTTGCCGGTCCACCCGGGAATGCGTATGCGCAGGCTGAAAAAGCTGCCCTCATTGTCAGGGTCAACACTGATCTTTATGTCACCGCTCCAGGGGTACTGTGTCTCCTGTTTCATGACCACCTCACCGGCATCCGTCGTGAGTCTCGCGGTGGAGCTGATGAAGAGGTTCACATTCACGCCATCATCTGACAATGACCAGATATACTGTTTAAGTGTCGGCATGAAGCGCGCCACATTTACCGGGCAGCACGAGCAGTCGAACCAGCCGGCACGTTCGAAGCTTCCGTCCGATTCCAGCGGATTGGGATAGAAGAAGTGGCATCCATCGCTTCCGATGCCCGAGATAAGTCCGTTGTATAGCGTGCGCTCCAGCACGTCAAGGTATCTTGCATCACCTGTAGCCCTGTAGAGACGGTTGTTCCAGAAAACATTGGCGACTGATGCGCATGTCTCCGTATAGGCGGTCATGTTGGGAAGCTCATAAGGCTCGCCGAATGCCTCGCCGTGCTCTTTTGAGCCGATGCCCCCGGTGATGTATATTTTCCCCCGGGTAACGTCATCCCAAATCTTCTGCGACGCTCTGAGATACCGGTTATAGCCGGTCGCCTCCGACAGGTCTGCCATGGCCGTATACATATATCCCCCCCTGACGGCATGGCCGACAGCCTCTGTCTGCTCAAGGAGCGGCTTATGCATCTGGAGGTACACCGAGTCATTGTAAACCTCGAACCTGCTTCCCTGGGGATGGCGAACATAATCGCCCGGCCTGCCCCTTACATCAAGGAAGAACTGGGCCAGCTCAAGCCACCTCCTGTCACCGGTAAGCCTGTAGAGCTTGACCAGGCCTATCTCAATCTCCTGGTGGCCGGGAGCGATCTCCCTCCGGCCCCATCCGAACTCTTTATACACCAGTTCAGCATTCCTCAGCGCCACGTTGATGAAGGTGTAGGTGCCGGTAGCCAGATGGTGAGCCACGGCAGCCTCGTACATATGTCCGGCGTTGTAGAGCTCATGGCTGACGCGCTCGTCAGTCCATCTCTCCCGCCCTGCACCGGGAGCCATGTTGACCGGATCAATGGTTCGGGTTGTATAGAGGTAACCGTCATCTTCCTGGGCAGCGGCGATAAGGGTGACGAGACTGTCTACATACGCACGCAGTTCAGGGTCAGGGGTCTCCATGAGCGAATAACAGGCTCCCTCGATGATCTTGAATACATCGGAGTCATTGTAGCGTTGGCCGGTATGCACACCTTTCCTTAATCCGCCGGCAATGGCGAAATTGTCGATCCGGCCTGTCTGCTCGCACTGGCTGAAAACATAAGGGATGGTCTTCACCCTGTTCAGTTCGATCTTCGGGGACCAGAATTCATCATTGACCAGCACCTCCCCCGGAGCAGGTGTCCCGAGCCACCGGATCGGTTCCTCCTCCTCTGCCGGTACGCTGCAGGCACCCGCAAAAATGATCAGCATATAATATATCAGGTATCTGTACATCAGCCTCTTACCTCTTTTTTTATGAGCTTGAGCCGCTTCATTACATCATTGGTCCCGCGGCCGAAATAATCATGCAGAATACGGTATTCGGCAAAGAGCCTGTCATAGGCCTCCGCATTCTCTGAAACCGGTTTGTAGGTGTAATCCCTGACCTTGGCCATTATGGCAGCAGCCTCACGTATGGTGTCAAAGCCCCCGACGGCTTTCCCGGCCGCCACCGCCCCGAACATTGCCGAGCCGAGCGCAGGTGCCTGCGGTGATCCGGAGATCTTTATCTCCATACCAATGACATCGGCATAGATCTGCATCATAAAGGGGTTCTTTTCTGCTATCCCTCCTGCCGCATAGAACTCATCCACAGGTACACCGTTCTCTTCAAAAGTCTCGATGATCATTCTTGTACCGTAAGCAGTGGCCTCAATCAGGGCACGGTAGATCTCTTCAGGTCGGGTCGTCAGTGACATGCCTGCGATCATGCCGGTGAGGTCAACATCAACCAGCACCGACCTGTTCCCGTTCCACCAGTCGAGAGCTATCAGTCCGCTCTCACCGGGCTTAAGCCGTGCAGCCTTTTCCGTGAGCAGAGCATGAAGGTCGATGCCCCTTGCATCCGCCTCAGCTTTGTATTCAGCAGGCGTGCAGTTCTCAACAAACCACTGGAAGTGATCGCCCACGCAGCTCTGCCCGGCCTCATACCCGAAGAATCCCTCGATGATGCCGTCTTCAACCACGCCGCACATGCCCGGCACCTCTTTTTCAATATCTCCCAAAAGCATATGGCATGTTGAGGTGCCTATTATAGCCAGCATCTTTCCGGATGAGGTTATTCCTACTGCAGGGATGGAGACATGAGCGTCAACATTTGCCACCGCAACAGCCGTTCCCTCCTTCAGTCCGGTCAGCATGGCCGCTGCCCGGGAAATAACTCCGGCCTTTGTTCCGACCGGCATGAGGTTGCGTGAGAGTTTTTCTTCAACCAGCTTCTCCATCTTCGGATGAAGTGCCTTGAAAAACCCGGAGGAAGGATAACCGTCGTGCTTGTGCCAGATGGCCTTATAGCCTGCAGTGCATGTATTGCGTGTCTCACTGCCGGTCAGCTGCCACACCACCCAGTCGGCAGCCTCAATAAAACGTGCAGCGGCATCGTAAATCTCCGGATCCTCATCAACCGTCTGCCAGATTTTGGGTATCATCCACTCTGAGGAGATCTTCCCACCGTAACGCTTAAGAAATTTCTCTCCTCTCTTTTCCGCTATGGCATTAAGCTTATTGGCCTCATCCTGCGCAGCATGATGCTTCCAGAGCTTGATCCATGCATTGGGCCTGTTTTTGAACTTATCCAGGAAACAGAGGGGAGTTCCGTCAGCTGTCACCGGCAGCATGGTGCATGCCGTGAAGTCTATGCCTGCCCCCACTATCTGCTCAGGAGTTACAGAAGCCATTTTCATAACCTCCGGGATAGTAATACGGAATACATCCAGGTAATCCTGCGGGTGCTGAAGCGCCCAGTCGACACCCAGCGGGGTGCCGTCAGGGAGTTTCTCATCCATGACCCCGTGAGTGTACTCATGAACCGCGACTGCCACTTCCTTACCGTCAGCCAGATCAACAAGAACGGTCCTCCCCGAGAGGGTGCCGAAATCTACTCCAATGGAAAACTTGTGCATGGGTTAACTGTTTTTATTTTTTCTGGCCATAATATGCACCACTGCCATGTTTACGAAGGTAGTGCCTGTCAAGCAGATGTCTGTCAATCTCTTTCGGCGGGGCAATGGTGACAGAAAGTGCAGCCATGCGGGCCACCTCCTCGAGGATGACTGCATTGTGAACTGCAACGGCGGGCGTCGCACCCCAGGTGAAGGGGGCATGCGAATTCACGAGAACCGCAGGCATTGTCAAGGGGTCTATCCCCGACAAGGCCTCGGCTATCACAAGGCCGGTGTTATACTCATAGTCCGTTTCTGTCTCCTCTGCCGTCAGCCTCCTGGTCACCGGCACCGGACCGTAAAAATAATCGGCATGCGTCGTGCCAAGGCACGGTATTGCTGTGCCTGCCTGTGCCCATGCGGTGGCATGGGTTGAATGCGTGTGCACTACACCGCCTATGCCTGGAAAGGCTTTGTAAAGAGCCAGGTGTGTGGGGGTATCGGTCGAAGGGATTAAACTTCCTTCAATGACGCTTCCGCTAAGGTCAGTAACCACCATATCACCGGCAGTCATCTCACTGTAAGATACCCCTGACGGCTTGATGACCATCAGTCCTGAAGCCCTGTCAAAGCCGCTGACATTGCCGAAAGTCATGATGACCAGGCCGTGCCTGACGATATCGAGGTTAGCCCTGAAGACATCTTCCTTAAGCTTTTCGAGCATAGTAATGATATTTAATAGTTATGCCCGCCGCAGAGGACACATTGTCAGCTAACGGCGAGGTTGAAAAAGAAGCCGTTCCTGGTCAGCTCCGTGTACTTATCCTGATTAAACCTGTAATACCAGGCTCCTTTCTTTGATGTCTCCCTCTCTTTGTCATCCTGTTTTTCAATAAGGTTCATCGAGAGTATCTTTTTTCTGAAGTTGCGTTTGTCTATCGGTTTCTGATATATGGCCTCGTAGAGATTCTGAAGCTGCACAAGGGTGAACTTCTCTGGGAGAAGCTCAAAGCCCACGGGCCGTACGCCTACTGTTTTCACAAGGTCGCGGAGGGCCCTGTCAACCATTTTCCGGTGGTCGAATATCAGCTCCGGAAGGTTCGACAATGACCGCCACTGTGCTTCGTTATTCTTCTGTATCTCAGGATCCAGGTCATGAATCCCTATCAGGGCGAAATAGGCAGTGGATATCACCCTTGCACCCGGGTCACGGTTAGTCTCGCCATAGGTATAGAGCTGCTCCATATAGAGGTCCGAGAGTCCGGTCAGAGTGCGCAGAACCCGGATGGCGGCGTCATCAAGGCTCTCACCCTCCTGAACAAATCCCCCTGCGAGCGACCACTGCCCCAGGGCAGGTTCAAAGCTCCTCTTTATCAGGAGGAGTTTGAGCTCTTTTGCGGTTATATCATACCCGAAAATTATGCAGTCAACTGCGTTAAAGTACCTCGGATGCTTTGCGTAGATACTAACCATATCCCGTCATTTGGTTATGCCAGACCTTTATTCAGATGGTAGAAGAGGTCATTCCACCTCAGCTCCTTCTTAAACTGCTCTATATCACACTTAGCGTCAATAAGTACGAACTCCGTCCCGGTCATTTCGGCGAAATCGGCCAGGTGCCCTGCCGTAAGAGCCTGGCTGAATGAGGTGTGATGCGCGCCTCCAGCATAAATCCATGCGGTTGCGGCAGTCTTGAGGTCGGGATCGGGCTTCCAGAGCACGCTTGCAACCGGGAGCCTGGGCATTGGCGGACAATCAATCACCTTCATCGTGCTTACGATGAGCCTGAAACGGTCTCCCATCTCAACCATCGATGCTGCGATGGCCTTACCGGGGCTGGCCCTGAAGACAAGCCTGGCGGGGTCTGCCTTTCCCCCTATTCCGAGGGGGTGGACCTCCAGTGCCGGCTTGCCGGCGGCAATTGACGGAC
>CAWFSO010000001.1:265000-1229407 GCA_963818525.1 uncultured Rikenellaceae bacterium | reverse complement strand
ACCACGAGTGCAAAAACACGCACCACCGCGACTCTGCGCCAACGCCACATACCGCCGAACGTTAGCATGAATTTAAACGCGACAGAAATAACAGATATAATCGACAACTACCCTCAAAAGAATAGCATTAACATTAAAGCCTACAAATCAGAGTAGGGTATTGTGGATATCACTTTTTGTTTTAATTGTTGGACTCATTCTGAGACATTTATTTTGGCTTACCAAGGTGTTTATAACCCAGTACTAATTGGATTATACCAATATCACTCGTTCTACTTTCGATTACTTTATGCCTTGCATTAATTTACGTATCGATTAATTTAAAATTTAATCTGAAGCTGATTTTCTTCATACCGGTCGCCATTTTGTATATAATTCTTGTAGCGGTCTGCGTAGATTCATTGATCTCAATAATTGAATGGGGTTACATTAAGTGTGACCTATGCCCATGATTATGGAACAATAAACTCATGCTAACAGGTCGGTATATGTCATTGGCGTTCCGTACCGCGAGAATTTTCTGGCTAAAGAGGACCGTTAAGTGGCCAGCGGTACGGGCCGCCCCGGCACCGCCGGGGACCCCCGCCGGTGTCACGGTTTTTGCCAACGCGAGAATATATGTAATCGAACAGCATAACCCTGCACCGCACCACGAGCCTGCAAAAACACGCGCCACCGCGACTCTGCGGCAACGCCACATACCGCCGAACGTTAGCTGGCATAATGAACACAAGATGAGAACAAAGCTCTACATATTAATAATGGCAATACTTCTTAATTCATGCGCAACAATAATACATCAACCATATGTTGGTATTAATATCCAATCAAATACGGATTCAGTAAGAGTAATTTCAAATCAAAATGGTCCCTTTTGGGATTATACTCCAACTGAGTTAAAAACAATTCGTTCCAAAGATGACCTCTCAATAACAGCTGTAAAAGATACCATCCAACAAACTTTCAGCATAAAGAGTAGACTATCAACTGCCTTTTGGCTGGGAAATCTTTTCTCCGGGGCTGGTGTTGTCGGTTACGCGATTGATCTGTTTAGCCCCAAACGTTTTACCTATCCACAAAACATAACGATCAATTATAATGAAGTTGAGAAATCCTTCTCAACCCATATTGATAATTGGAAAACACCGGAAAAAGGATTGCTTACATTAAAGATCTCAGTACCAGAAGGTAATTATATATACCATAACAGAGGTAATGGTTATGGCGGTACTTTTGGCTTCCTTGGCATTTCTGGTGGAATTGAATACTATTTCACAGATAGAAGATGTATTAATGCAGATTTCGGAACATTAACTGATTTTATGCTGCCATTCCCTGCACCTGTTGATTACATGGGAAGTTATAACCGATCATTCGCACATTATGGTGATATTCAACTTGGAGGTGACTTCAGAAGATTACATTACGATTATGGTATACAAATGAATAGAACTGAATACTACGAAAGAGAAACTGTTGAGTTATTTCCTGAATATATTGATACTTTAAAATATTCAATACAACAAAATAATGTTGGTATATCCTTGTCTGGCTACTACCGACTTTCAAATTGGTTTAACCTTGGTATAAATTATTACCCCTCATTTATTACCTGGCAGAACAAACGATGGACATCCCACTATTCACATTTACTTTTTGTTGAGTTATTGTTTCGGATAGAAGCTCTTAAGCCTAAGAAATCAAAATAATTACGCCAGCTAACAGGTCGGTATATGTCATTGCCTTCTGTGCCGCGAGAACTTTCTGACTAAAGAGGATTGTTAAGTGGCCGGCGGCACAGGCCGCCCCGGCACCGCCGGGGGCTCCCGCCGGTGTCACGGTTTTTGCCAACGCGAGAATAACCAATTAACCGCATAATCCTGCACCGCATCACGAGTGCAAAAACACGCGCCACCGCGACTCTGCGCCAACGCCACATACCGCCGAACGTTAGCCAAAATTTTAAAAATGTACGAATGAAAAAAATACTGACAGGATTATTTTTACTAATAAATATCACTGCTTTCTCACAGACTGTAAAAGAACTAGAGTACGAATTAAGTTATGTCAAATCTGACGAAGAATGGGGTAATAAAATAGATATTGCGTATAAACTACTGGGAATAGACAGACTGAATGAAAATGCAATTGACTATTTAATTGAAGTCTTTGGTAGGAGTAATCAAAAGGATTCAATCGATTTGTTATTTAACAGATTAATAAAGGAAAATCCTAATAGTCCAGAGCCATACTTACTAAGAACTCGAGAGCGAAATGCTCATTTTTCAGGATTAACATATACCCAAAAAATCAACTTCCTGAAAGAGGCATATAAAATTGATAGTGTAAATGCTGAGGCGATTTATACTCTCGGCAAGCTGTACTATGAACTTTTCATCCAAGAATTCAATAAAAACAACGAAAAGTCAAATCTCGACTATTATTCATCTAATTCTATCCATTACTTTTCTATCCTATGCAATCAAAACAATAGCTATAAGGAAACCTTAAAGTTCCCTTTATTACAACTTGCAAACTATCTAGGAGATGATAATAGAAGAAAACTCTATGAAAATTACAAAGTACAGTCTTCTTATTTTCCAATATCTGCTTTTGTCGATTTACCCGATAATTGGCAAACTAATTACTCAGTCAATGTAATAGATTTTGTTTCTGAGTCTGAATTTAAAGTCTCTGGAGTTGAGTCTGCAATATTTCATATAAATTGGTATGCAGGGCATCTCAAAGCTCTTGAAGAGCCAATATTAAGCGATTCCTTAGTAACTAAGGTATTTAGATTTACTTGGTTACGTACATTCCATAATCCCATTGTAATTGGTATAGAGAATAATAATGACTCAATAACATTGTATTGGAAAATTTGCGATGGAGCAGGTGGATATGAACCAGGTGAGCTTATAAAAGACAAGAAGAAAAAGTTGAGTATGAATGAATGGACTCTATTCCTACAGAAAATTGATTCACTTGGTTTTTGGAAAATGAAAACAACAGAAAATGAAACGCAAGGATTTGATGGAGCACAATGGATTTTGGAAGGAAAAGAGTTGGATAGATACCATGTTGTAGATAGATGGTGTGGTGGAAATATAACCTCAATATGTCTAGATTTATTGAAAATGACAGACATAAAAATCAAAGAAGACGATATTTATTGACAAAATAAAACTTTGGCTAACAGGTCGGTATATGTCATTGGCTCTCCGTACCGCGAGAATCTTCTGGCTAAAGAGGTTAGTCTTGTGGCTGGCGGTACGGCCCGCCCCGGCACCGCCGGGGGCTCCCGCCGGTGTCACGGTTTTTGCCATCGCGAGAATAATGTAATAACCGCTTAATCCTACACCGCACCACGAGTGCAAAAACACGCGCCACCGCGACTCTGCGCCAACGCCACATACCGCCGAACGTTACCACCAATTTTAACTTACCCCCTGTAAAATGAGAATCATATTTATTAGAGTAATTGTCCTGTCATCATGCATTCTGCTACTATCCCAATGCGGTGGAAATAAGCAAAGTCGAGTTGCTAAATCGATTGAGGATGTGGATAAAACCACTAAAGTAACCACCATAGAAAGACAAATCAATGATGTTAAAATCATTGTTAAACAGATCAAGTCCCTAGTTGAATCGCCTAATGTCCCATTATGCAAAGCAGAAATATTGGTATCCAATAACAATAAATTATTGGATTCCCTGAAATTTGATGCAATTGAAGCGCTAGGTGGTTGCTATGGCTTTATTGTATATTCCCAATTAATAGATAACCACCTCATAATATCTAAGTACGGTGATTATGATGGTAGAACGATAGTTATTAATGAAAACGGAAGAATGGTTTCAATCGTTGGCGGTAATGTGTATTATGATGAAGAATCTTCCCTACTGTTTTCTATTTATGATTCAGATTTATCGGGCTTTTCCATATATGATTTGAAGTCAGATATGTTACTATTAGAAATGGAAGATATGAGTGCAAGACCAATAGGATTCTATAAAAATAATAACTCATTCTATATTCAAACAATTGACGATGAGACGGAAGAATTAGCAATCTGGGAACTAAAGCTTGATTTGCAAAGAATCTTAAAGGTAGATATTGAGTTGGAATCAATTAGAGATATGATACTTCCAGGTCTAACTGATTATTCAAAAATTGAAATCAATTGTGAATAAAACTGGTGGTAACAGGTCGGTATATGCAATTGGCTTTCCGTACCTCGAGAATTTTCTGGCTAAAGAAGAACGCTAAGTGGTCAGCGGTACGGCCCGCCCCGGCTCCCGCCGGGGACTCCCACCTGGTGTCACGGTTTTTGCCAACGCGAGAATATACAATTAACATCATAATCCTGCATCGCACCACGAGTGCAAAAACACGCGCCACCGCGACTCTGCGCCAACTGCACATACCGCCGAACGTTAGCATGAATTTAAACGCGACAGAAATAACAGATATAAATGACAACTACCCTCAAAAGAATAGCATTAACATTAAAGCCTACAAATCAGAGTAGGGTATTGTGGATATCACTTTTTGTTTTAATTGTTGGACTCATTCTGACATTTATTTTGGCTTACCAAGGTGTTTATAATCCCAGTACTAATTGGATTATACCAATATCACTCGTTCTACTTTCGATTACTTTATGCCTTGCATTAATTTACGTATCGATTAATTTAAAATTTAATCTGAAGCTGATTTTCTTCATACCGGTCGCCATTTTGTATATAATTCTTGTAGCGGTCTGCGTAGATTTATTGATCTCAATAATTGAATGGGGTTACATTAAGTGTGACCTATGCCCATGATTATGGAACAATAAACTCATGCTAACAGGTCGGTATATGTCATTGGCTTCTGTGCCGCGATTGGTTTTTGCGCGCTGATCCGCCAGACCAGCACCTCAAAAACCAGTTGGTGCTTTATCGGCCCGGCTTTGCGGCTAAAGCCGCCGGGCAAAAACCATTGCGCGGCACAGGCCGCCCCGGCTCCCGCCGGGGACCCCCGCTGGTGTCACGGTTTTTGCCAACGCGATAAATTTGTAACCGAAGAGTATATCCCAGAACCACAGTAAGCCTGCAAAAACGCGTGCCACCGCGACTCTGCGCCAACGCCACATACCGCCGAACGTTGTGCACAATTTTGAAAATCCGCAAAACACAATAATAATAAATTCAGAAACCAAACTCAATGAGAACGCTAAACCCTGAAATTCAATTAATCATCATTATCGGAATTGCTCTGATTCTAATCTTGTATTACCTATTGATTGCTCGATACTGGTTAAAGTGTCTTTTATCCGGTGTACGCATTTCTCAACTAGAAATCATTTTCATGAGATTCAGAGGCACTCCTGTTGAATTAATCATAACAGAGCTCATAAAATCAAACAAATCAGGCGTTTTATTAAACCGTGATGAGCTTGAGGCTTGTCATCTCGCTGGAGGAAATGTGAGCAATGTTGTAAACGGTCTGATCTATGCCAAATCAATCGGCTATAAGATGACTATTGCTGAGGCTACCCTACTTGACCAACAGAAGTTTGATATAGTGAATTATTTGAAAAACAAATAAACTGTGCACAACAGGTCGGTATATGCAATTGGCTTCTGCACCGCGAGAATCTTCTGGTCAAAATTAAAAAACTTCAATGGCGGTGCAGGCCGCCCCGGCTCCCGCCGGGGGCTCCCGCTGGTGTCACGGTTTTTGCCAACGCGAGAATAAAGTAATAACCGCATAACACTGCATCGCATCACGAGTGCAAAAACACGCGCCACCGCGACTCTGCGCCAACTGCACATACCGCCGAACGTTAGGCACAAGCATATGCAACTATGAAAATAAATTGGCAAAAAATAATACCTACATCAATTTACATTCTGGCTCCTCTTCTTGTAATTAGTAAATATCTAGCGTTATGGATTGGAGGTGGAATTGCAGTTTTTTCATTCGTGTTTGGCATCATAGTCCTGTTTCTGTTAGTACTAGCCACCCTTAGTCAATTAGTATTAATATTCACAAAGAGTCTGTTTAGATTTAATAATTTCCTGCCAGTAATAATATCCATTTTGTGTCTCTGGATAACGTTAAGTAATCCTTTGGAGTGGCTAATTGAAAAAACGAAAAGCCCAGTTATCCTATATGGTTACTGTGAACATACTGTATCAACCGTTTCGATTAAGCTTCGTGAAAACCATACTTGTGAATATAATGCAGGAGCATTCCTGCAGAATGAGATTTATAAGGGAACATATCTTATTAAGAATGATTCGGTTATCTTAGTTTTCAAAGGCCTCAATCCAAATAATACTGCTGATACCCTCATACTTAATGAGAAGTTTCTAACTGAAATTGGTGATACAACACGGCATAGACACCTGTTTAAAATAACTACCAACAAAATTAAATAGATGCCAGTGCCTAACAGGTCGGTATATGTCATTGGCTTTCCGCACCGCGAGAATCTTCAGGCTAAAGAGGATAATTAAGTGGTCGGCGGTGCGGCCTGCCCCGGCTGCCGCCGGGGACTCCCTCAAGGTGTCACGGTTTTTGCCAACGCGAGAATAAACAAAACAACATCATAACCCTGCATCGCACCACGAGTGCAAAAACACGCGCCACCGCGACTCTGCGCCAACGCCACATACCGCCGAACGTTAGGTAACATTTATGGCTAACCCGTAGTAATAAAGAAAGTTATGAATCAATTCAAATTCATTTTCCTGCCAATTGTGGCCATTGCCTTGCTCTTGTCTGCTTGTGAAAAGCCCAAAGTGATTGAAGATTCGGATCTACTTAGCAATCTCAAGTCCAATTCAATGGATACTCTCATATTCAATTCCAGTAAATATACCCTTGATGCCTATCTCTACCGAAATCTTTTCCCTGGTGGTCCCATTCCAACTGCCAGGCCATTAATAGCCTATATAAGCCTCGTCAACAATGACAGTGTTGAGATTTCCAATGAACTCGACATCACAAAGCTGTATGTAATTAAGGATCCTCTAATCTGGGTTTCAACTCCTACCTTATCAAATGATGATATTATACCAGAATACAAACTCACAAAAATTAGCAGAGATGGTCCTGAATGGCAGACAGGTATTCTTGTTGAAGTAGTAATTGAGGTCAGCAATAAGACAACAAAAGATAAATATCTTATCATTAGCAAAGAGATAACTATTGACAAAGTTGAAAAATAAACGTTACCTAACAGGTCGGTATATGTCATTGGCTTCTGTGCCGCGAGAATTTTCTGACTACAGGACCGTTCTGTGGCTGGCGGCACAGGCTGCCCCGGCTCCCGCCGGGGACCCCCTCCTGGTGTCACGGTTTTTGCCAACGCGAGAACAAACAAATCAACATCATATCCCTGCATCGCACCACGAGTGCAAAAACACGCGCCACCGCGACTCTGCGCCAACGCCACATACCGCCGAACGTTAGGGCCAATAGTGGCGTTAGCGAGCCAGATAGATATAGAGAATCAACACTTCGTCACGCTGCGGGCCTTCTCCCCTCCCGCCTTGACCTAGAAAACTAAGTGTATGAGGAGAATCACAAACCTTCTATCACGACTTGGCTATTTCACGCAACTGGAGACATTGGCCCTCCGCTCAAGAGCAGTAACGCGTGTGATCAACAATTGAATTTCGTTCGCTTCAACATTGAGGTATGACAACTATAACTGCACCGCGAGAAATCCTTACGCCACTACAATCCCTAACAGGTCGGTATATGTCATTGCCTTCTGTGCCGCGAGAACTTTCTGGCTAAAGAGGACCGTAAAGTGCCCTGCGGCACAGGCCGCCCCGGCACCGCCGGGGGCTCCCGCCGGTGTCACGGTTTTTGCCAACGCGAGAATAAACTAATAACCGCTTAACCCTGCATCGCACCACGAGTGCAAAAACACGCGCCACCGCGACTCTGCGGCAACGCCACATACCGCCGAACGTTAGGCAACATTATGAAGTAGGGATGAGAGTTCCTTATTGACCCACAAAATAGAATTAAACCTATCAAAGCATGTATAAAGTACTCCCCATCCTTTTTTTGGTTCTAGTAGCGTGCTCCCTTCCAGCACAAACAAATGATAATAGAGCCAAAATTAAAGACTACTTAGACCATGAAATACAGATCATTGACCGTTTTGCAGGTCAAAGCATTACGCTTATTAAGGAAAAGCAAGACTATTACATCGTCCGGAAAATTTTCGGATCCGGAAGGCCAGTAGTTGAAACAGTAAAATATAAAGTTGTCTTTAACAGTGACTACCAAATCACATTCTCGGAAATAGCTGAATCATCATCTGATCGGCTAAATGGTAGTAATAATGAAGTATTTCTATTATGTAGTGAGGAGAATGGAATTAGCCTGTATTTGAATCAATTGAAAATAGTAACTGTCATAAAATAACGTTGCCTAACAGGTCGGTATATGCAATTGGCTTTCCGCACCGCGAGAACTTTCTGGCTAAAGAGGTACGTTAAGTGGTCGGCGGTGCGGCCCGCCCCGGCTCCCGCCGGGGACTCCCTCCTGGTGTCACGGTTTTTGCCAACGCGAGAATAAAGTAATAACCGTATAACCCTGCATCGCACCACGAGTGCAAAAACACGCGCCACCGCGACTCTGCGCCAACTGCACATACCGCCGAACGTTATGTGCAATGGCACAACAAATTACAAGATCTTCCTAAGGAAATAAATAACAATCGTATGAAAGAGAAATCAAGAAAGGTTTTTACTAACCCAGTAATATCAATTGCTACATTTTTTGGGGGCCCTTTAGCCGCAGGATTTCTTATTGCACACAATTTCAAAGTGTTTGGGAATACAAGTGCATCCAGAAAAACTATATTTATTGGAGTGGTTTTCACCCTACTATTATTTTCGTTACTCTATTCTTTGCCACAAAACTCGATTAACAAAATACCTTCTGCCTTTATTCCCGGGATTTACACTGCAATAATTACCATTCTTGTTGAACGGCTTCAGGGTGAGAAAATTAAAGAACACTTGCTAAATCAAGGACAAAAGGCGTCTGGATGGTTAGCTGCAGCATATGGGATTGTAGGCATGATAGCTATCGGATTATTTTTAATAGTGATCTCATCAATTGAGCCATTTCCCGGGTATGAGAAAGAAATAAAATTAGATGATAAGGTAGTCCTTCATTACAGCAATAAGATTGATGAGGAGCAATTAAGGATAGTAAACCTACTACTCGAGCAATCTGGGTTCTTTGAAAATACGCAAGGGGCTGATATATTTCTAAGTAGCAACTCTAAACTCCTTAATATCAAACTAATCATAGATCCTGAAATCCTTTCAGATTCATTAATTGCCTCAGACTTTATTACTTTTGAAAAGTATTTGAATTACAATATGATAGGAGATAAAAAGATTGAGTTATCATTCACTAACGAACTGCTCAGTGAGAATTTTAACCTGCCAGGTAAAATTAATTACCAATATTCACTAGCAGATGAACTATCCTACCTCCATTCATACCAGATTAGTGAGAATCAGACCATCCATTACAACGCACCTACCCTGTTAAATGATATTCAGGTAGTAGCTACTTCTATTAAAAAGCTTAAAGGATACTTTCCTGAAGACAATGAAGTGGATATTGTATTTCTCGACAAGGGAGATAAATACATCATTAAGTTCTTCGTTCCGAAGGAACTTTGGCATATTACCGCAGTCACAGACAGGCTAAAAAGCACAGTGGAATATATTAGGAAAAATGGTATTAATAAGATCATTGATCTGTACCTTATTGATGGTAACGACCTTGAGGAAATAAGACTTTAAGCCACTGCACATAACAGGTCGGTATATGTCATTGGCGCTCCGCACCGCGAGAATCTTCTGCCTAAAGAGGATCGTTAAGTGGTCGGCGGTGCGGCCTGCCCCGGCTCCCGCCGGGGACCCCCTCCTGGTGTCACGGTTTTTGCCAACGCGACAATAAACAAAACAACATCATAATCCTGCATCGCACCACGAGTGCAAAAACACGCGCCACCGCGACTCTGCGCCAACGCCACATACCGCCGAACGTTAGCACAAATACTTTGCGTAACAGATAATTAGACAAATAATGCTGATCCGATATAAATCTCTCCTTAGTATCATATTCATCTCAACAATCTTAGTATCATGTTCAATAAAAAATCGAATAACTGATTATGATGTTAATAAGACTCTCAGAGCGCTTTCAGAATGTGAGAAAGGAGCTATTTTCTTTGAAAATGATAATACTAAGATTTACTTCAATAAAAACGATGTAATAAATGTTTTTACAGTCATTAAGAAATCCAAGTGGATGACACACTGCGAGCGAATTCGGCTCGAAGAATATGAGATAAGAATAAGGAATGCAATCAACGAGGTTAATCTTTTCACTGATATAAGCAAAAACACCCTTGACTATTGTGGCGAATTTGATGGACGAATTTTAGAAGAACTACTTCTTAATCAGGATTTATGTCATCTTTAACAAAGAAATAAAATCGCTACGAAGAAAAAATTCTGTATTCTAAATGGGGAGGTAAGTTTGGATGTTGTTTTGCAGGATTTTATTTCTTAAACAAGGAAAGATTTGTTACGACAAGAGTCTTTACTGATATTGTAATCATTGAAGATTGTGATTTAATCCCAAACAATTAAAAGTACTTGTGCTAACAGGTCGGTATATGTCATTGGCTTTCCGCACCGCGAGAACTTTCTGGCTAAAGAGGACCGTTAAGTGGTCGGCGGTGCGGCCTGCCCCGGCTCCCGCCGGGGACTCCCTCCTGGTGTCACGGTTTTTGCCAACGCGAGAATAAAGTAATAACAGCATAATCCTGCATCGCACCACGAGTGCAAAAACACGCGCCACCGCGACTCTGCGCCAACGCCACATACCGCCGAACGTTAGGTAGCATTTAAAAACACAACAATGAAACCACTGAATCTCATATTAGCAATATTCATATTGTTTTCCTGCAGAAATAATGGGCAAAAAACTTATAAAGACACATCAATCAAGATAAATGGAATTGAAATAGAATCCAGAATTCTGCAAGAAATTGAAAAAGAAGCTCAAAAAGACTATCTGACTTTTACCAAGATTAATTGGAGATACGAAGAAGAAAAAGAACTAATTGACACAATTAATAATGGAATATACTTTCCTTTTGTTAAGGAAAATAGAGCCAAAAGAATCTTTAATAAATATCATAAGGTTCTAATAGAGAATGGCATTTATCTCTTTTTAAAGAACCTTGATTTTGATGATAAACTCAATTCATACTATGACGTAACTCTAATAAGTGCCGCAAATATGTTCGATGTTATCAAATTAATGAATACAAATGGGCTCAATTATGATGTTACAAACGAACAAGTCGTTGAACAAATGAAGGTCTGGGATAACTTAGTAAAATTCAACCTAGTTGTAGCTGATGAGGATCGTATTGAAGCAAAAATGACAAGTCTCCCTGCTGATCTAGATAGCTTTGTAAATGAAATCTATAATTTCTGCCCAGATGTAATTGAACAAGGATATAGAGACATAGATGAAATGAAAGCTGATTATTTAAAGAATAAATACTTTTGGCTCTGGTGGGACTAAAACGCTACCTAACAGGTCGGTATATGCAATTGGCTTTCCGCACCGCGAGAACTTTCTGGCTAAAGAGGACCGTTAAGTGGTCGGCGGTGCGGCCTGCCCCGGCTCCCGCCGGGGACTCCCTCCTGGTGTCACGGTTTTTGCCAACGCGAGAATAAAGTAATAACCGCATAACCCTGCATCGCACCACGAGTGCAAAAACACGCGCCACCGCGACTCTGCGCCAACTGCACATACCGCCGAACGTTAGGGTCAATAGCGGCTTATTGAAAATTAAGGGTTAAGTGCTCAAATCACAATAAATTGGGGGGCCAGCATTCCCTCTCGCTTCAAGCACTCTTGCCTCCGCGCCGTAACTTAGATTAAAAGAAAAAATATAGAATATTTATAACACGTCAAGCATGTACCGCGATTACCCCCCAACTCAGCAGCACATCTCCGCTTCAGCGGATATGTAGCGGCTTGGTGAGTAAATTAAGGAGCCTGTTCAACTGTACTCTAGTGAGATCTCTTCTTCTCCAACTCAAGATAAATAAGCCGCTACTATCCCTAACAGGTCGGTATATGGCATTGCCTTCTGTGCCGCGAGAATCTTCTGGTAAAAAGGAACGTTAAGTGGCCGTGCGGCACAGGCCGCCCCGGCTGACGCCGGGGGCTCCCGCCGGTGTCACGGTTTTTGCCAACGCGAGAATAAAGTAATAACCGCATAACCCTGCAGCGCACCACGAGTGCAAAAACACGCGCCACCGCGACTCTGCGGCAACGCCCCATACCGCCGAACGTTAGCCGTAATTAATGAATACTGCATGAGAATACTAACTCAGTTAAAATCCAAAATTATGAAGATGTTAGATGAACGAGAGCTTAAGATAATTTGCGAAATAATTAAAAAAGAGCACCCTGGTAAGGATGCAGACTATTATAAAATGTTTTTATCAACCGAAGTACTAAGGTTAATGATAGATAATGAGTGGGTTAATCAAGCAATTTTCCAACAACATCCCACCAAAGAGAAGAAGAATTATGCTGCGTTTGAATACTTAAGAAGTGAAGTAAATGGATATGAATGGCAAGAAAGAGTTTCAAAATTGGCAGAAAGAGTTTACAATCTCAGAAGGGTATCAAATATTGAACACATAATTGATAAAATCAAAAGTGGGGAACTTCTATCAAGTTATGCAGAACTTGAAGTTGGCAGACATCTTTACAGTCGAGGGATTAGTTTTGAATTCGTTATTCCCAAGGGTATAAAAGGTCAAGATTTTGATATAAAAGTTACAACTCCATTGGCAGTAAACTGTGAAGTCAAACATAAAATTGAAAGTACGGTTCTATCGCAAAATACATTAACAGATGCTATACGGTCAGCTAATGATCAAATACCTCATAGTGAACCAGCAATAATATTTATAAAAATTCCTGGAGAATGGTTATTAGATCAAAGTTTCAGCGAAATTATTAATAAAACGTTTGAACCTTTCTTCATAAGAAATAGCTCACATATTATTGGGATAATGCTCAGATGGGAACAATCCGATGCGCAAGTCCCGGGTATCTTCTACTGGAAATACAATTTTTATGATAATAAGCATTTTAAAACAACAACAGAAATTAAAGCTTTCACTGAACAACTAAAGGGCATGAGTACCAATTGGATCTCATTTTCCGAAATAATTCGTAAATACACAGAATAGAATAATTAACTACGGCTAACAGGTCGGTATATGTCATTGGCTTACCGCACCGCGAGAACTTTCTAACTAAAGAGGACCGTTAAGTGGTCAACGGTACGGCCTGCCCCGGCTCCCGCCGGGGACCCCCTCATGGTGTCACGGTTTTTGCCAACGCGAGAATTATGTAATAACCATCATAACCCTGCATCGCATCACGAGTGCAAAAACACGCGCCACCGCGACTCTGCGCCAACGCCACATACCGCCGAACGTTATGCGCAATTTAAGCACATTGAACTATGAGACAGCTTATTAACTCAATCGAATCTTCAATAAGAAATGAAAACTGGCATGCTGCTCTGTTAGTTACATTAACCCTACCTGATATTGCAGGGAAAATTGAAAACCCCACTTATTGCTCCAGTAAAAGATATGCAATGTGGTTTGACAAATATGTTGGAGATCTATATAAGTCCAAAATGGGCCCCCAAAAGATCGAACACACATTTCTATCAGGAAATGACTGCTATGCCCTCAGATGTTCCTATCTTCATGAAGGTATAACAGATATAACTCAACAGAAAGCAAGAGATGTACTTGATGAGTTTATTTTTGTTGTACCACCCAAAGGGGCAATAGTACATTGCAATCAGATGGACAACAAACTCCAATTACAGGTTGAAAACTTTTGTAATGATATAATTAATGGATTAATTCATTGGCTACTTGATATTATTGATGACCCCACTAAACAAGCTGCATTAAGTTCATTGATAAAAATTCATAAACTATAAAAACTGCGCATAACAGGTCGGTATATGTCATTGCCTTCTGTGCCGCGAGAACTTTCTGACTAAAGAGGACCGTATTGTGGCCGGCGGCACAGGCTGCCCCGGCTCCCGCCGGGGACTCCCACTGGTGTCACGGTTTTTGCCAACGCGAGAACAATGTAATAACCGCTTAACCCTGCATCGCACCACGAGTGCAAAAACACGCGCCACCGCGACTCTGCGCCAACGCCACATACCGCCGAACGTTATGCACAATATTAAGTCTCCCATGCAATTCAAATTCAAATTTTTAAGCTTTATTCTGGATGCACTTCCAATATTGATATATTCAGGATTTTGCTTCTGGTTATCAATTAAATTCTATGAGGCAAACAACTTTATTTTCGAAATAGTTGAAGTCCTAATTCCACTTTCCTTTGTTATATTAGGGTTGTCCCCAATTCCTATTTATAGGATGTTATTTCAATACCTACACCATTCATTATATGTTGAATTAAAAGTAAGTCCGGATTCTATTGAACTTGTAAACATTAAGGTCAATTCGACTTCAATAATCGATAAATCTGAAATACTTAAAATCCTGGATGTACATTCTATCTTTACATTTGGTTACCTATCATTTTTCTCATACTTAGTCTTATACACAAATGATAGAAAGTTTGTCATAACCTGTTATACAATAAAAAAGGATGAATTCTTAAAGCAGTTTGCCAACATTACCAAAGTTGATACATATGAGCCATGGTTCCCAACAATTAAGAAAAGGTACAGAGAGGGTGTCATGAACTAAGAATAATACTGTGCATAACAGGTCGGTATATGTCATTGGCGCTCCGCACCACGAGAATCTTCTGGCTAAAGAAGAACGATAAGTGGTCGGTGGTGCGGCCTGCCCCGGCTCCCGCCGGGGACTCCCTCCTGGTGTCACGGTTTTTGCCAACGCGAGAGTAAAGTAATAACTGCATAACCCTGCATCGCACCACGAGTGCAAAAACGTGCGCCACCGCGACTCTGCGCCAACGCCACATACCGCCGAACGTTGTGCACAATTAATCTGAACTATGAAGTCAATTGTTATAATTAATGTTTTGATTTTATGCACTCTATCCACTTTTGGACAAAAGGGGGTAAAAAAGGCAGTATTTTATAATCCATTGGAAACCTTAACTCTAAATCTGTCAAATATTAATTCAATATATGATGATTACAACATTATTCCTCTAGACGAGACACCCCCCACAACTTCTAAAGATCTGTACTTCTCATCTAATAGAGACTCCAAGGGTGAACAGTTTGATATAATTGCTTATAGCTTCATTATGCCTAGAAATAGCAAAAGGCATAGAATCATTGCCTATCGGAATGACCAAACATCATTATTGACATCAATAAATTCAAGGAATAGTGAACTGGGCCCATTTTATTATACATCAGAGGGAGACCAAGAATTTGATTTATTCTTCTATACAATAGACTCTTCAAATGTCCTCCGCTCAAATCTGATAAGAATTGAGAAAAATGGAGGCAATAACCAATTCGAAATTTGTCCTATTGGTCTTGATTCTGTATGGCCTTCTCCAAATATAGGTTATACCTCTTTTGACAAAATACTTGGAATACTGTTTCAGTCGGATCTTTCAGGCAACTATGACATATATTGTTCATCTTCTAAAATGGAAAATAAGATTTATTCCAATGAGAATCCTTTACTCATAGATGACTTTACTGGTGTTGATAAAGTAAATAGTCCGTATAATGACAAGTGTCCAATCATCTATGAGAATTATCTCTTTTTTGCATCTGATAGACCTGACGGTTACGGGGGCTACGATTTATACTTTTCTATTGGCAATGAAAATTCATGGAGCAACCCTGTAAATCTAGGTCCTGACATTAACTCAAAGGATGATGATTTCAGACCTTTCATTTTTGACTATGATGGTAAAATGTGTTTAATTTTTTCATCAAATAGGTCTGGTGGTCGTGGAGGGTTTGATCTATACTTTACCAGACTTGATTTGGCAACTATCTTAAGTAAGTACTTAAATGATCTTAATCTGAACTTTTAACTGTGCACAACAGGTCGGTATATGCAATTGCCTCTCCGTACCGCGAGAATCTTCTGGCTAAAGAGGATAGTCTTGTGGCTGGCGGTACGGCCCGCCCCGGCACCGCCGGGGGCTCCCTCCAGGTGTCACGGTTTTTGCCAACGCGAGAATAAAGTAATAACCGCATAATCCTGCATCGCACCACGAGTGCAAAAACACGCGCCACCGCGACTCTGAGGCAACTGCACATACCGCCGAACGTTACCACACAGTTAGAAATATCCAGAAAGAATTGGAAATATTAATTAATGTACATATATTTGTACTTCATCACGTACTAATATATTAATGCCATGATTACAACAACAACAATATCAGACTTCAGAAAAGATATCAAGAAATATCTTGATAACGTTACCCAGAATTTTGAAACTCTAATAATCAATAGAGGCAAAGATACAGGTGTCGTTATCATGTCTATTGATGAATATAATTCCTTGGCTGCAACCCAGCATGAACTTTCATCAAAAGCTAATGAGAAACGACTAGATTCTGCAATAGAAAAATTGAAAAGTAAAAAGGCATTTCAAAAAGAACTGCTCGAACAATGAAATACATTTTCGTTGATGAGTCTTGGGAAGACTATCTCTATTGGCAGAAGACCGATAAGAAAACCTTAAAAAGAATTAATGAGCTTCTGAAGGATATTTCCAGAAGTCCCCATTCAGGTATTGGAAAACCAGAGCCATTGAAATTTAAGTATAAAGGATTCTGGTCTCGTAGAATTGACGGCGAGCATAGATTAATTTACCAGGTCAAAAAAGACGAGATATGGATCGCTAAGTGCAGATTCCATTATGATTAATAATAACCGTGTGGTAACAGGTCGGTATATGCAATTGGCTTCGACTGGTTTTTGCGCACCGGTCCGTCAGACTGGCACGCCAAAACCAGTTGGTGCTTTATCGGCCCGGCTTAGCGGCTGAAGCCGCCGGGCAAAAACCAGCCGGCCGGCCCCGCTCCCGCGGGGCACTCCCTCTGGTGTCACGGTTTTTGCCAACGCGAGAATTAAGTAATAACCATCATAACCCTGCACCGCATCACGAGTGCAAAAACACGCGCCACCGCGACTCTGCACCAACTGCACATACCGCCGAACGTTAGGGTGCATTTAACAACAGTCGACCCATAAAACTGTTAAAAAATATGGAAAGCTCACTTATTATTACTTTTATACCTCTTCTTATTGTAATTATTTTGTGGATGTTACCACTTATAATGATTAGTCGCTCTAAGAGAACATCTGGGAATGAAAAACTTGCATGGATTCTAGCAGTATTATTTATTTCCTGGTTCGCATGGATTTTTTACTTGTTACTTGCTCCTATTAGCAAAAGATAAAAGCCAATGAAATATGCTTTGGTTAATGGTGTAAGAATGGAAGCCACAAAAGGTGTAAAAGCATTTTGTCCATTTTGTGGATCCGAATTAATTTCAAAAATGGGTGAGATTAAGATTAATCATTGGGCACATAAAGTAAAACGCAACTGCGATCATTGGTGGGAGAATGAAACACCCTGGCATCGTATATGGAAAAATCATTTTCCAAAAGATTGGCAGGAGGTTATTCATCAAGATGAGAGTGGAGAAAAACATATTGCGGATGTTAAGACAGATGAAGGATGGGCTATTGAATTTCAACATTCACCTATCAAACCCGACGAACGAAGAACGAGGAATAGTTTTTATAAAAAAATAGTTTGGGTTGTAGATGGTTCAAGGAGAGAAAGAGATAAACCTAAACTTGACAAAATATTTAGTGAAAGAGGTAGTATTCGAACTGATAATTTTTGTTTTAGCTATACAGAATTTCCAGAGGATTCAAGAATCTTGAGAGAATGGATGAATAGTGAAGTTCCTGTATTCTTCGACTTTAATGAATCATCTTTATGGTTTCTTCTGCCAACAGTATTGAATGGCAACGTATATTTATTACAAGTAGAAAATGATTTTTTTATTGATGCACATACAAGCAATGGTTTTGAAAGTTTTCTAATATTTGTTTACACTGAGTTTAATGAACATCATAAACAGGTCAAGATTAGAAATGAACAAGTAATGAAAGTGCGAAGGTCATATGCAATGTATAATTATATACTAAAGTACAATAGAAAACGAGCCTTCAGAACAAGAACGAGAGGACGTAGAGGATTATAGAAACAACAAAAACGCACCCTAACATGCGGTATATGCAATTGGCTTCTGCACCGCGAGAATCCTCGGGTCAAATTGAAAGACCTTCAATGGCGGTGCAGGCCGCCCCGGCTCCCGCCGAGGACCCCCTCCTGGTGTCACGGTTTTTGCCAACGCGAGAATAAACAAAACAACATCATAACCCTGCATCGCACCACGAGTGCAAAAACACGCGCCACCGCGAAGCTGCGCCAACTGCACATACCGCCGAACGTTAGCTGCAAGGCTAATTTGATTAAAATAATAACAGCCATCGCACAAGCAAGAGATTTGCAGCCCTTCCTTGCAAACTTCCCTTCGCTGCAAAACACTTGCTTTTGCTTCTTCCTTTCTTTACATATATCCACTTTGGGTATCAATTTGAAATATTTCTATCTAATTGTTGAAAAATAAATCGAAAAACCGTGTCACAAAAGGGCATATTGTGGCATGTACTGTATAAAGTGTTAGAAGCGTTTGTGTGGATCATTCGGACATTTTTTAATAATATATTGATTTAGTTGTATTTAACCATATAGATAAACTTAATCAATTAACGTTATGAAAAAGCTGCATTTTTTCTTAGTCGTTCTAATTCTAATTGGAACTGTCCCTGCCATATCACAGGTAGGACCAAAAACAATGGATCCAAACAATCAAAAAATCAAAGAGATTGCTGTCAAGGTTGACGATGCTGGTTGGGTCTATTTGGATAAAGAAAAGAAACTGTCCCACGACGAAATCTTTCCAAGATACAAAGATGCTTTTGGTCTTGGTAGCTCAGATGAAATGATAAAAACAAAAACAGAAGAAGATGACTTGGGGATAAAGCACCACTCTTACCAGCAATACTATAAGGGACTAATAGTTGAGAACTTCACATACTTAATCCATGAGAAGAATGGGGTTTCTGAAATAGCGAATGGCGAGATTCTTGAGAATATTGATATTAGTATCATTCCCAGCCTCAGTAATAAAGAAGCGTTGGAGGTTGCATTGAAAAATTTCAAATCAAATAAGTGGGCTTGGGAAGATCCTGATTGGGAGGAAGAAAAAAAGGCAACAAAGAATATCCGACTTGGAAGCCTAATGGAGAGTTAATTATTATTAACCAACATGAAAAGAACCAGTCTGGTGGTATACTGGTATACAAATTCGAACTGCTGTCTATTGATCCGTGGTTTCATTATGCCACATACATTAATGCAATAAATGGATCAGTTGAGAAATCAGTGTCACTAACGCAAAATGAGTCAACTGGCACTGTTTATACACTATATAATGGTCCCAAATCCTTTACAACCACATACAGAGGACTACCAAACTGGGATTACATATTAAAAGACGAAACTCGAGGGTATATCTGCACTAAGAATTATAGTGGTACACCATGGACGCTCAGATCCCACATTGACAACTCAAGTAACACATGGAGCACCCCAGGGGAAAAGGTAAATGGTGCAACGGCTCAATGGACAGCAGAAAGAGCCTATGATTATTTCTATTATAAGTATAACAGACATGGTATAGATAACGATTATCAGGATGTCAGAGTGGAACTAAATCCGAATCCAGACTATGACAATAATGCTGCATGGAATGCTGGTGACTCAGATTATGATATCATCAAAATCGGACAAACTGATCCTGGTGATCAGTATTTAGCTGCTTTAGATATTATTGGGCATGAGTTCACTCACGGAGTTGTAGCTTCAGAGGCAAATCTTATTTATGAAAGAGAACCCGGTGCATTAAATGAATCATTCGCTGATATTTTCGGAACTATGGTTGAAATATACGTAGAACCCTCGGATTGGGATTGGATAATTGGGAGTCAGGTTTTACCATTAAGAAGTATGAGCAATCCAGACGATTTCTTTCAGCCTTCAACCTACCTTACAGACTTGTGGTGGCGTGATGTAGCAAACTGCGTACCTGTTTGCGATCGTTGGGATCCAAATTACAATGATTGTTGCTATGTTCATAGGAACTCAGGTGTTCAAAACCATTGGTTTTACTTATTATCAGACGGTGGTAGCCAAAATGGTGTAACTGTAGCTGCAATCGGTACAGATAAAGCTGCTAAAATTGCATATTACAACCTTTGCTTCTACCTTACAGCCCAGAGTGGATACCCGGCTGCCAGAAACGGTAGCATTTCAGCAGCAACATACTTATATGGTGAATGTTCAAATGAGTGCCAGCAGGTAAGAAATGCTTGGGCCGCCGTTGGCGTTGGGACAGCTGCCACGCCCTGCTTATCAGCTTACATAAGCGGACCTTATGACCTTATGTATGGTGAAGAAGGTCATTGGGAGGCAAATGTTAGTGGCGGTTCTGGAAACTATTCATATTCATGGTATGTAGATAATCAATACTATTCTAATTCATCTACAATAGATTATACATTCTATCCTCTTGTAGCCACGAATTACCCGATAGCTCTATCAGTAACTGATGGTTCTTTATCAGATTATGACGAAACATCGGTGCATGTTTATCCAGATGGGATGATGCAATCCTACTATCCCGAAATTGTCACCTTGAATCTGTCACCCAACCCTTCTGATGAATATACCTCATTGCGAATAGACATAAAGGGCACTGTATTAGATTCTTCTAAGGAGAACGATGAAATAAAGATACTACTAGTAGATGCCAGTGGGCGCATCTTATTGAACACAAATATCAGAGACAGGTTATTTGAGATAAATACCTCAGCAATGTCAAATGGTACTTATACCATTGTTGCATCGACGGACAACTGGAAATCTTCAACTAATTTGATAGTTAATCACTAGACTTGATTTAACGGATGAGATGTCGGAATATTCCGACATCTCATTTAAATAGTCTTAAAAAAAAGTCAGATACTCAGGTTGCTTTACTAAGCTCTTAGAAGTTAAATTTTGATAATGATCTGTTAATCAATATGAAACAAACAATCACCATGCCATATATCATTTATTCATCCTACCTGGTGATTCTATTTATCCTATCCTCATGCTCCAATGATTTGACCTTCAGCTTACCTGACACAGATCCTCTTATAGCTGTACAATCATTTATTGGTCCAGACCGAGATAGCAGGGTGAAAGTGACAATGGCGAGAGGGATACAGGATCCAGCAATTCAAATGGACATTAACTGTCAAGTAGACCTTTTTGAAAATGGAGTGTTCTATAAGAGTTTAACTCTTGACACCCCGGCAATGTTGTCAGGAACAATTTCTACTCAAGGGTATCTGGATTTCCCGGTAGATTCATCAATTGTTTTTAGTGAGGGAAAGGAATACTCTATTGAGGTCAATTATCCAAGCTTTAAAACTGTAACGGCCAAGGACATTAAGCCGTACGAGGTAAGGATCAGTGAGATAAGCTGGCGCTTTTTTACAGGTGAAATGCCGGAATGGTATTATGACACACCATGGACAAATACCTACAATGATGTCTATGTTCCAAACTCAAGGGCAACACTGTTAATTGAATTTGTAATAACATTCGATGATCCGCCCGGCATAGATAACTCCTACTGTATGGGAATGAACCTGGTAACACCATCCGGCCTTCCAGCCCCGGTTGACTTTTATGATATTCGATGCCAGTATGCACTTTATTCAGATCCAGATCCACCTTTCCAGATGTACAATTACCGAACAAAATATCCATATTATTATGGGTGGCATAATCCAACAACATATGAAATTCTGTGGAAAGACAACGCCTTTGACGGCAGCAGACATTCAATAACGATCATCGCTCCAAGGCCTAACGTAGGATCAAAATGCATAATTTCCCTATACTCCCTGAGTAAGAATTACTACCAGTATATGATTGACAGGTGGAAATATTATAAGGTATCGGATGATCCCTTCTCAGAGCCGATTAGATTCCACAGTAATACAAGTAATGGTTGCGGCATTTTCGCCATGTACTCTGTTGACAAAGATACACTGCAGTTCTAATCGTTAGGGATGAAAAAACTGTTTTTCATAACACTTCTATTAGTAGTCTACTCAGCTATTAACGGGCAGCGCCTGCGGATTGAGGGCATTGTCCTTGATGCCCAGACAGGCATCCCCCTTCCCGATGCAGTGATTAAAGTCGATGAAGACAGGTACCTTACAGATATCAGGGGCAAGTTTTCATTTTATCATTCTGTCGGTACCCTTATTCTGTTTATTAAATATGGGGGGTATGAAGAGATGAAATCGGATCTTACCGTTAGAAGTGATACTACTCTGGTGTTGTACTATGACAAACTGGTTTCAATTGAAGAGATAAGAGTAACCGGATCCCGTAAGCCCGGCTTTAAAAGAGACTCCAATCTCGAGATTACAGGTTTCTCCCCGGCTGAGGTAAGTTTCCTGCCCGTGATCGGCAGCGGAGAGGACCTCTTGAAAAAAATCCAGTTTCTCCCCGGAGTCCAGTCGGGAGGAGAAGGATCGGCTGGACTTATTGTCAGGGGAGGTCAGTATGACCAGAACCTTTTTAATCTTAATGGATTTCCCGTATATCAACCATTTCACTTCTCAGGCCTGATCTCGGCTATTGATCCTTTCATGGTCTCAGGCGTGGAAGTTATGAAAGGAGGATTTCCCGCAAGGTACGGTGGAAAACTGTCCTCCGTGGTTAATTTCAATACCTACAGAAGTGTCTCTGACACTGTCCTGACTTCCGTGACAGCCGGGCTGCTGGTATCGGGCGTCGGTGTCGCTTTTTCACCTGACACCCTTACAACGATTGCAGTAGCAGGCCGGATAGGCACCACCAAATTCCTGAACAAAACACTTAACCGCAACTTCCCCCATTTCCCGTTTTTTGATTTTTACGATCTGAACCTGTATGCATCCCGCACTCTCAATAGAAATAATGATCTCAACCTTACTCTATATTTTAATCGTGACAAGCTTGAAAAGTACACAAGCTACACCGAATTCGACGATGATGTTGAAACCCTCTATGAGAACGAGGTGATATCAGGGTGGAAAGATCTGCTGGCAGGGGTGTCGTGGACCAGCAGGCCCGCTGCGAACAAGAGCATCATAACCCGCTTATTCTTCCAGAACTTCCTCTCAGAGGCAGGTGAAGAGATTCATCTGACCCGCTATGAAGAAGAAACTCAGACTGAAGATGCAATAAATACCACCAGCAGCAGGATCAAAGAGCTTGGTTTTAACAGCACCCTGGCCATTACAGGTAAAGTCCATAATCTTGAGGCAGGCATCTTTACCAATCTACGCTCTGTGAAGCCTGTTATTGGCACATTTCTCTATACAAACGGGGAACTTACAAACCACCCTGCAGGTGAAAATGCCAGCCTTGAAGGAATCTCTCAACTCGAAGCCGGAGCTTATTTTGAAGACCGGATTACATTCAATGACAGGTTCACACTCCGGCCGGGACTACGACTTGTCCTTTTGTCTGACCCTGAATCAGTTCATTTTTTACCCGAGCCACGGATACTTGCTTCCTTTAAACTCAGTAATGATCTAACTTTGATGGGAGCCTATACCCTGTCCTCTCAGTCCATCCATACTGTCAGCTCTTCAAATGCAATTGCAGTAAACGATATTTGGATTCCCTCCTATGGCAATATAAAGCCGTCCCGGACACAGCAGGTTGAGATAGCTGCCTTTTTCAATCCCGTAACTTTCTTCCGGGGAGAGGTCAATCTGTTCCTTAAAAATAGCAGGGATCTTTACATGTACAGGGAAGGTGCAAGCTTCGTACTCTATCCCCGATGGGAAGATAATATCATCCCGGTAACCGGTCTTGGTTACGGTGCCGAGTTCCTCCTACAGGCTGAACTGCATAAAACCTATGCACTCCTTACTTACACCCTGTCAAAGACCACACGGCAATCGCCTGAGGTAAATAATGGTGAACGGTTTGATCATAAGTATGACAGGCCTCACGATTTCAGGCTCTCCATAGGATATAAGATCACTCAGAAACTAAGTATCAGCGGCAGTTTCGTCATGCAGAGCGGGACTGTATTCTCGTTTTACGACAGGATAATCCAAGGCGATCTACCCTATCTGGAAAGGATAAACAATATCAGGTTCCCATTATATCACAGGCTTGATATCGGGCTAGAACGAAAAACTTTCACAAAGTGGGGAAGAAAAACTTTCAGGGTGGATATTTATAATGCTTATTCGAAGATGAATCCGTGGTATCTGACACTTGATAACGGTGAATTGCAACAGGTGACTCTGTTCCCCATTATACCATCAGTAAGTTACAAAATAGAATTTTGATCAAGCGTAAGGCATTGGAATTTAAGATGATTAAATAATACCACAAAAATATGACCGTCCCTTCGCTGTCAGGCACATCACACAGATATTGTTTTTTTGACAATTAACATGAAGCGTCTGTGTGAAGAGCCTTCCAGCCCATCCCGTCGTAATAAACATTATGGGGGTAACCTTTCAAATAATAATAAATAGCCCTACAGCTAACAGGTCGGTATATGCAATTGGCGCTCCGCACCGCGAGAACCTTCTGGCTAAAGAGGAACGTTAAGTGGTCAGCGGTGCGGCCCGCCCCGGCTCCCGCCGGGGACTCCCTATTGGTGTCACGGTTTTTGCCAACGCGACAATAAACAAAATAACATCATAACCCTGCACCGCACCACGAGTGCAAAAACACGCGCCACCGCGACTCTGCGCCAACATGCACATACCGCCGAACGTTATGGTTAATTCTCAGCAAGAGTAGACATTATAGAGTATTTTATAACTAACCATAACAGCAAAAACAAAATACATTTTCAAATACACTTTTGGCAGCTTGACAAATACTAAATGAGAAAATGAGAAAGCTTTTCAGTATTATCGTTATTGTTATATGCTTTTCATGTGATAAATCCAATCGGGATGAGCCTCATATTTGTTGGGAATGTATACAAGAGCATATTGCTCCCAACGAACACTGGAAAGTATATTCTTACTTTGAATGTGGTGCCTCAGAAGAGATGATCAATCACATAATTAAAAGTAACACATATTCAAATCAGGATAGTACAAGGCAAGAAATCATGACTTGTGAAAAGAAACAATAGAAAGAAGAACTAACCATAACAGGTCGGTATATGGCATAGGCGCTCCGCACCGCGAGAACTTTCTATCTAAAGAGGAATATTAAGTGGTCGGCGGTGCGGCCTGCCCCGGCTCCCGCCGGGGACCCCCTCTTGGTGTCACGGTTTTTGCCAACGCGAGAATAAAGTAATGACAGTCTAATCCTGCACCGCACCACGAGGGCAAAAACACGCGCCACCGCGACTCTGCGCCAACGCCACATACCGCCGAACGTTAGGGCCAATAGTGGCGTTAGCGAGCCAAATAGATATAGAGCATCATCACCTCGTCACGCTGCGGGTCTTCTCCCCTCCCGCCTTGACCTAGAAAACTAAGTGCATGAGGAGAATAACAAACCTTCTATCCCGGCTCGGCTATTTCACGCACCAGGAGACATGGGTCCTCCGTTCGAGAGTCGGTAACGCGGGTGAATAACGATTGAATTTCGTTCGCTTTAAGATTTTGGAATGACAGCTATAACTACACCGCGAGAAATTCTTACGCCACTACAATCCCTAACAGGTCGGTATGTGTCATTGCCGCTCCGTACCGCGAGAATCTTCTGGCTAAAGAGGATCGTTAAGTGGCCTGCGGTACGGGCCGCCCCGGCACCGCCGGGGACCCCCTCTTGGTGTCACGGTTTTTGCCAACGCGACAATTTTGTAATCGAATAGTATAAATCTGTATCACTGGCAGCCTGCAAAAACACGCGCCACCGCGACTCTGCGGCAACAGCCACATACCGCCGAACGTTAGCAAACATGATCACCACGAATAAATAGATAGAGTATGTCAAGAAAAGTACTTTGGGCTTTAATCCTAGTTGCTTTAATAAATTGCAAGACCTCCAATCAAGTTGACCAAAAGCAAGATCAAAATAAATCCGTTGCAAGGCCAGACATAACCGGAATTTGGACTTCAGGAGAATCAGAAAACGCAACATTTCAGATTGATAAAGATTCCATCTTTTATGTTGATGCTATGCAATGGTTCAAATATCTAATTGTTGGTGACTCACTTATAATTAAATTTGAAGGTAAAGATTATAAATGCAAAATTGAAAAAGCTACCAAGGACTCATTAGTATGGATTAGTAATGGCAACAGGACTGAGTTCTGGAGATTTAAAAATTAAGATCACGATTTGCTAACAGGTCGGTATATGCAATTGGCTTCTGCACCGCGACAATATTGTAGTCAATATGCAAGACCTTCAATGGCGGTGCAGGCCGCCCCGGCACCGCCGGGGGCTCCCGCCAGTGTCACGGTTTTTGCCATCGCGAGAATAAAGTAATAACCGCATACCCCGGCATCGCACCACGAATGCAAAAACACGCGCCACCGCGACTCTGCGCCAACTGCACATACCGCCGAACGTTAGCGGCAATGCCACCAATTCTAATAGAATGGTTAAATATCACTTGACAATATTTCTGCTAATCATATCTCAAGCAGCTTGTCTATCACAAATTGATGACGATGGGGACTTGATTACGTATTTTAGCGATCCACCAAGTTTCAACCATGGTAGTGTAAATCAGTTCGCTATATGGGTTTACTCTAATATCACATACCCAGAAACTGCATTACAAGATGAAATCTCAGGTAGGGTAATTGCCCGATTCTTTATTGATTCAAACGGGAAAGTTGATAGTGTTAAAATAGTTCAAGGGTTAAGGTCAGATATTGATCAAGAGGTAAAAAGAGTAATTGAGTCTTCCCCAACCTGGACACCTGCTATAGCAAATGACCTACCAATTGGAATTTTCTTTTCTTTCCCAGTTGATTTCACATTAGATGACCAACAATTCAAAAAGAAAATCGAGAGGTTTAGCAGAATTGAAAAAAGAAATCGTAAAAAGCACTACCGCTAACAGGTCGGTATGTGTCATTGCCTTCTGTGCCGCGAGAACTTTCCGACTAAAGAGGACCGTTAAGTGCCGTGCGGCACAGGCCGCCCCGGCACCGCCGGGGGCTCCCGCCGGTGTCACGGTTTTTGCCAACGCGAGAATAAAGTAATAACCGTATAATTCTGCATCGCACCACGAGTGCAAAAACACGCGCCACCGCGACTCTGCGGCAACGCCACATACCGCCGAACGTTAGCACCAATTTTGGAACATTTAACAAAAAAATACATATGAAATTCCCAGCTGCAAACGTATCCTTGAAAGATTGGGATCCTAATGAGGATTATCTTCTTTATGTCCTAATGGAACCATATTACTGTAGATCCGAGAATGAATTTTACAGAACGTATTACCATAATCAAAAATACGTTGACTCGAATGGTGAAGTATACAAGGTAATTGATAAAAAGCCTCCAAAATCATTATTAAGAAATATTTTCAGATTTCTTCCAGGAGTTTATAAAGTAGAGTTGATATTCTCTAATACAGGAGAAAAAATGGGACTTGTTGAGGTAAAGGAATTTATCCTAAAACAGGTCAAAAAAATAGAAGATGAAAATGCATCGGAATGGATTGATAATATTAAAAAGGCTCAATCAATTCATGAGGTATTAGGAGGCTAATAAAACTGGTGCTAACAGGTCGGTATATGCAATTGGCGCTCCGCACCGCGAGAATCTTCTGGCTAAAGAGGACAGCTTAGTAATCGGCGGTGCGGCCTGCCCCGGCTCCCGCCGGGGACTCCCACTGGTGTCACGGTTTTTGCCAACGCGAGAACTAAATAGTAACCATCATATCCCTGCATCGCACCACGAGTGCAAAAACACGCGCCACCGCGAAGCTGCGCCAACATGCACATACCGCCGAACGTTGGCAACAATGCACAGCAAACCATGAAGACTAAAATACTATTCATCATACTAGCTTTAATTACCGGATGTGGAACCACCTCCAAAAGGCCAACAAATAGCGTAGACATAGAAAACAATAAAGATGTTTTCATCCTATCCTTCTTAATCCAAGAACAACTAAGAAAAACACATGAAATAGGATTGGATCTTAATGAACTTGTCCAAATGGATTCCTTAAACAGAATTTCAAATAATTTCGAGACAATTGAAATGAAATATAGTGGCGGATATATTGCCGCTTATTATAAATTTTCTAACACCAGAAATTCTACTCAAATAGAACTGAACAAAATCGAATTAAAAGAGATAGATAATTTGAAATGGATTGTTAAGAACTTCAAAGGACAATTTGACGGTGAAATCCAATTTGAATTTGGTGAAAGAGGTTATGGAATTAGAAAAATAATTACAAGACAATAATGCACAGTTGCCAACAGGTCGGTATATGCAATTGGCTTCTGCACCGCGAGAATCTTCTAGTCAAAATGAAAGAGCTTCAATGGCGGTGCAGGCCGCCCCGGCACCGCCGGGGGCTCCCGCCGGTGTCACGGTTTTTGCCAACGCGAGAATTAAGTAATAATCATCATAACCCTGCATCGCACCACGAGTGCAAAAACACGCGCCACCGCGACTCTGCGCCAACTGCACATACCGCCGAACGTTAGGCACAATAGCGGCTTTGATAATCCAAAAGGTTAAGTGCAGAATGCAAATTAAATTGGGGGGCCAGCATCTCCTCTCGCTTCAAGCATTCTTGCCACCGCGCCCTAACTTAGATTAATAGAAATCAAATAGAACAATAACAAACCGTCAAGCACGAAGCGCGATTACCCCCCAACTCAGCAGCAGTCCTCCGCTTCGTGGGGTATGTAGCGGCTCAGTGAGTATACGAGGAAACCTGTTCAACTGCATTCAAGTGAGATCTTCTCTGTTCCAAATAATAATTGAGAAGCCGCTACAGTACCTAACAGGGCGGTATAGGTCATTGCCTTTCCGTACCGCGAGAATCTTCTGTCTAAAGAGGACCGTTAAGTGGCCGGCGGTACGGGCCGCCCCGGCACCGCCGGGGGCTCCCGCCGGTGTCACGGTTTTTGCCACCGCGAGAATAAACTAATAACCATCATAATCCTACACCGCACCACGAGTGCAAAAACACGCGCCACCGCGACACTGCGGCAACGCCCCATACCGCCGAACGTTATAGCCAAGTGCAAACACCTACTACAATGAGGTACTTTCTTACAATTATCGCATTCATTCTTGTGACAAACATCGCATCCTCTCAAAAAACAGATTATTCTGAGGACTGGCTGAAACAACTGGAAAATCCTGAAGATGAACTTTATAAACTCAAAAGCCAGAATTTCATTGACAGATATATGCCATATGACTTTTCACAATTGATCAAACCTCATACTGAATTCTTGGGATTTATCGGAAGTGACTATCGCCGGATATCAATAACATTCACCTCCGTAAGGCGTGAATCAAATTCTCAGACATATTCGGTAACCGGAACTTCTTTGGTGATAAATAATAAATGTGATTTCACTGGCACAATTACAATCAGACAGGCAAGAGAATTCGAAACATTCCATTATGGTGTAGATGAAATGTACAGAGAAACCGGGTTAAAAGCTCAAGGAGTAATAATTGGGGAGTATTCCCTAAAAGAGAATAAAGATCAACCTCACTCAGGAGAATTTATTGGAATTATGTCGCTTATGTGGTTTATAGATAAGAACGGCGTACTGTGTTATGACAAAATAGACAATTACTCAGACTCATACAGGAATAACCAGTATATTGGAATTTGGAACGACTATTCATCCAAAAATGACAAAACATGTAATTGGGGAGAATACAGAATCCCATTCTCAGGTGATTTAGATATTGGTGCCGGGGAGTTCTCTCCGAACGAAAAGTATTATGAAAAAGGGTGGAAAACCGACAAATAATAGCACCTGGCTATAACAGGTCGGTATATGTCATTGGCGCTCCGCACCGCGAGAACCTTCTGACTAAAGAGGACCTTAAGTGGTCGGCGGTGCGGCCCGGCCCCGCTCCCGCGGGGCACTCCCTCCTGGTGTCACGGTTTTTGCCAACGCGAGAATAAAGTAATAACCGCTTAACCCTGCATCGCACCACGAGTGCAAAAACACGCGCCACCGCGACTCTGCGCCAACGCCACATACCGCCGAACGTTATGTGCAACCAATTGACTAACAACATGAAACGTACATTAACTTCAATCTTAGCCATTCTAGTGATCCATTTCTCTTGTACCAATACGATAAAACAAGAGCAGGAGCTCAGTCGTGCATTTTTTAGTCTTCTAGATTCAAGTAATTACACTTCAATTGATTTTAGAGAACTTCCTATTAAAGATTGGGATATAATGGTTGTTCTTACACCATATACAAATCCTCGAATTTTGAAAGACAACTTCAGAGTAAGAATTCCTCGGGAAATTAAGCGTATAGGGCTGCAGTACTCGGAAACCATATCATTGATTCTGTTTATTAAGGATAATTCTATAGTTTCTTACTTCACATGTCCTACCGCAGTAGATTTCTCAAAGATAAACCAGCTGACTGGCCACAAATTCAATGAAGCCAAGTTCATGATTGAGAAAACTGAGAGGAAGACTATAGCCGGAGATCAAATTTATGTTCTCAAATAATTGGCAGCACATAACAGGTCGGTATATGTCATTGGCTTTCCGCACCGCGAGAATCTTCTGGCTAAAGAGGACCGTTAAATAGTCGGCGGTGCGGCCTGCCCCGGCTCCCGCCGGGGACTCCCTCCTGGTGTCACGGTTTTTGCCAACGCGAGAATAAAGTAATAACCATCATAACCCTACACCGCACCACGAGTGCAAAAACTCGCGCCACCGCGACTCTGCGCCAACGCCACATACCGCCGAACGTTAGCACCAATTTTGGAACACTTAATAAAAAATACATATGAAATTCCCAGCATCAAACGTCTCATTGAAAGATTGGGATCCTAATGAGGATTACCTTCTTTATATCCTAATGGACCCATATTACTGTAGATCCGAGAATGAGTTTTACAGAACATATTACCATAATCAAAAATACGTTGACTCGAATGGTGACGTATACAAGGTAATTGATAAAAAACCTCCAAAATCATTATTAAGAAATATTTTCAGATTTCTTCCAGGAGTTTATAAAGTAGAATTGATATTCTCTAATACAGGAGAAAAAATGGGACTTGTTGAGGTAAAGGAATTTATCCTAAAACAGGTCAAAAAAATAGAAGATGAAAATGCATCGGAATGGATTGATAATATTAAAAAGGCTCAATCAATTGAAGAGGTATTAGGAGCCTAATAAAACTGGTGCTAACAGGTCGGTATATGTCATTGGCTTTTCCGCACCGCGAGAACTTTCTGGCTAAAGAGGATCGTTAAGGGGTCGGCGGTGCGGCCCGCCCCGGCTCCCGCCGGGGACCCCCTCCTGGTGTCACGGTTTTTGCACGGTGACGTGAACGCCAGCCGAACAAAAACCGGTTGGTGGTTTAAGATCTTTTTTGCGGCTGGCGGCCGCAGTTTGAATGGATACTTTCTGCCCTCTATCTCGATTGCAAAAACGCGTGCCACCTCGACTCTGCGCCAACAACACATACCGCCGAACGTTATGCGCAATTTACTGTCAAACAGCAAAATAAAAAAGCACTATGAAAAAGACAACTGGAATACTATTATTACTAATCGCAATAAGTTATCAAGCATCAGCACAAGAATCCAAGTTATCGACCTCTGAGCTTTTTATAAATTCCACTATTAGGATTGAGTGTTCAGGTGATACAATACATGAAGGTGTGAAAAAAAGATTCACCTCAACCGGAACAGGTTTCTACTTTCAATTCAAATATGATTCTGTTTTCCTGCCTGTAATCGTAACAAACTATCATGTAATAAGAAAGACAGACAAATGCAATTTAAATTTTACCGAATCAATCTCGAATAAACCAATATATGGGAGTACATTTTCAGAAGCATTAAATATTACAGAAAATGATTGGATAAAACACCCGAAGGTAGATTTGGCCATAATACCATTAAAGCCAATCTTGGATTACATTAAGACAACTAGGAATAAAACACCCTTTTATGTTGTCTTCACAGAAGATCTCCTGCCAAATAAAAATTTATTGGATTCAATCACAGCCATCGAAGAGGTATTTATGGTCGGTTATCCTAAAGGACTATGGGACAAAACAAACAATTTACCTATTGTTAGAAAGGGAATAACTGCTACACCCGCATATTTAAACTATGAGGGTAAAAAACAATTTCTTCTCGATATACCAAATTACTCTGGATCAAGTGGTTCTCCGGTTGTTCTTTTTAATCAAGGGGCATACTCTACTAGAACAGGTAATTTATTTATCGGTAATAGATTAGCTTTATTAGGAATAAACACCCAATCTTGGGATTTTGATGCAGAAGGTGAGGTCAACCAACCATCGAGAAATCAAAAAATTGAAGTAAGGACAAGACTTCCAATTAATATTGGTATCGTAATTAAATCTGAGGAATTGTTAGAGTTCAAAGCCTTACTGAAACCCTATTTATAATCAGCAGTAACAAAACTGCGCATAACAGGTCGGTATATGTCATTGGCTTTCCGCACCGCGAGAATCTTCTGGCTAAAGAGGATCGTTAAGTGGTCAGCGGTGCTGCCTGCCCCGGCTCCCGCCGGGGACTCCCTCCTGGTGTCACGGTTTTTGCCAACGCGAGAATTAAGTAATAACCTCATAACCCTACTCCGCACCACGAGTGCAAAAACACGCGCCACCGCGACTCTGCGCCAACGCCACATACCGCCGAACGTTATAGCCAATGCCAGCACAAAAATGAAAGAATATTTGCATTCAGGTAAATTATTATTTACCTTTGTACTGTAATATCCTATCAGCAGACAATGAAATGTTCTGAGCTATATAAGATCCTGACAAAAGATGGTTGGTACCCCATTTCACAAAAAGGTTCGCATGTAAAACTTAAACATAACAAGAAACCAGGTATGATCATCTTCCCAAATCATGGCAGTCAGGAGGTCGGTAAAGGGCTTGAGAAGAAGATACTCAAGGATGCAGGTCTGAAGTTGGAGAATTAATAGAAGTGATGGAGATGAAAACAACGAATAAAAAAATCAAAATGATAGTGGAAAAGACAGATACAGGTTTTTCCGCCTTTTCTGAAGACTATCCTATCTATACTACTGGCAGGACAATTCCAGAGTTAATTGATAATGCTCTTGAAGCCGCAAACCTCTTTTTTGAAGAAGAAAACATTCGTATTACACAAGAGAACCTTAAGTTTGAGATTGACTTTAAACAGTTCTTCCAGTACTATAAAGTCATTAATGCTAAGTTTCTTGCCAACAAGATTGGCATGAATCCAACCTTACTTTCTCAGTACGTACAGGGTCGTAAGAAACCATCTGATGCCCAAACAGAAAAAATTCTGCTTGGAATTCATCAAATTGGGCAGGAACTATCAGAGATAAACCTTATACACAGGCCTTAGTAAAGGGCACTGGCTATAACAGGTCGGTATATGTCATTGGCGCTCCGCACCGCGAGAACTTTCTGGCTAAAGAGGACTGTTAAGTGGTTGGCGGTGCGGCCTGCCCCGGCTCCCGCCGGGGACTCCCTTATGGTGTCACGGTTTTTGCCAACGCGAGAATAAACTACTAACCGCTTAACACAGCACCGCACCACGAGTGCAAAAACACGCGCCACCGCGACTCTGCGGCAACGCCACATACCGCCGAACGTTGTGGGTAATTAAACATACCGATTTGAAATCCAGTTAAATCCCTATGATAACAGTCAAATCCATGCAAAAAGTAACCACTGAGCGATTTTTACATTTATTACATTTCTTTGACCGATAGTCATTAATACTTAACTTCATAAAAATCAATGAAATTACTAACGTTAGTTTTCGCTTTAGTAACATCGCTGTACAGTTGTTCAAGCAATTACAAATCAAATAGATTTGAAAAAAACAGTTGGGTATCTAACAATGATGTCTCGGACAGATATAATCCACGAGCAAGCATGACAAAAGACTTAATGGAAAATTATTTAAAACCCGGAATGCATAGAGACTCAATAATTCTCTTATTAGGCCGACCATATTTGGAGACAATAGAAAATAGACTTCCAAAAGGACTTGTAGTTCCAGACTCACTCTCGTTTACTGATTCTGAAAATTTAAAAGAAGAAAATCGGGACAGAACAGTTAAAAACTTTAATGATTGGTATAAAACACATGGTCAGCCAGACACACTTATGTTTTATCCCGTTGGCTGGTCAACGATTGACCCAAATTTTTTGGTCATTAAATTGAGACCTGATAGTATCGCTTATGAATTTTGGGTTGAACAACATTAAGGATCAACTAATTAAAATTCTATAAACTAACTACCCACAACAGGTCGGTATATGACATTGGCTTTTCCGCACCGCGAGAACCTTCTGGCTAAAGAGGACAGCTTAATGTTCGGCGGTGCGGCCTGCCCCGGCTCCCGCCGCGGACTCCCTCCTGGTGTCACGGTTTTTGCCAACGCGAGAATAAACTACTAACCGCTTAATCCTGCATCGCACCACGAGTGCAAAAACACGCGCCACCGCGACTCTGCGCCAACGCCACATACCGCCGAACGTTAGGTGCAATTAAAAGACACTTCAAATGAAAAAATGGTTAATCATTTTACTTTCTCTTTTTACACTGAATTCTCATTCACAAACCATTGATAGTATAGGAATATTTATTGATTATGAACAAGTGCCAACATTTCCAGGTAAGACCGATTCTATTTGGTGTTTCCTCGAGAGCAATTTCAATTATGATATTTTAAATGCGTGTAGTGACAAAAATAAATACGTTATAAGATTTAAAGTAGACACTATTGGTACAGCCACAGATTTTGAATTTGTCCCTATTTATCCATTAGCTTACAAATCATGTTTGAATGCCAAGGATAGTACTGTGCGATCAGAAATCCTAAGAGTTCTTAAAATGATGCCTAAATGGGAACCTGGCTACTTTATGGGTAAGAAGGTAAATTGGTGGTTCTCAATACAGGTTAACATCCCTTATACCGATTTTAAATGTCAAAACAAACACTATTGAATACCGTATTATATATCTGATAATTAACTAACTGCACCTAACAGGTCGGTATATGGCATTGGCTTTCCGTACCGCGACTGGTTTTTGCGCGCTGATCCGCCAGACCAGCACCTCAAAAACCAGTTGGTGCTTTATCGGCCCGGCTTTGCGGCTAAAGCCGCCGGGCAAAAACCATTGCGCGGTGCGGCCTGCCCCGGCTCCCGCCGGGGACTCCCTCTTGGTGTCACGGTTTTTGCCAACGCGAGAATTAACTAATAACCGCTCAATACTGCACCGCACCACGAGTGCAAAAACACGCGCCACCGCGACTCTGCGCCAACTGCACATACCGCCGAACGTTAGCAGCAAGTTTAAACTGCATTACGTTCATCACCAAATAATTATAGAATTAGGATGTTTACATACAATGAGCTTATAGAATTAAGAGACAAACTCATAAATAATGAGATTGGGATTGAACTTGCAAAAGAACAATATTGGAAAGACTTCAAAGAAGGACAACGGTCTTGGCATACAAAAGACTGGAAAGAAAGACGGGGTAAATTCATTAAAGAAAAATGCCAAATATGCAGTAGTACAAAAACTCTAACGTTACAGCATCTGTTTCATCCAAAGAAATACAACGAATATTTAAGAGAGATAACAAGAGCCTACACAAATCACTACATAGATAACAATTCCGAAATTGATAAAGTCGAATTTAGAAATCACGTATTAAATAATTATGAATATGTGGCGATTCCGTTGTGTCCAAATTGTATGAATAAGAACCCGAGCGAAAGAGTAAGAAAAGTTCCAAAATATCGATGTGCCGGTTGTAAACACGAATTTGATGAAGCGATTTATAGGTCGGCAATCGAACTGATTTCCATTTTTTTCGAAGATGAGAACGCATTTGAAGTGCGAGATAAGTGCTTTGTTTCAAAAGATAAATGGAGAAATATACATAACATATCAAATATAAAGTATTGGTTTCAAAGAAATAAAGCAATGAATAAAGACGCAGAATCTATTGAAAAAAAAGCGTTTTTAATTTATTTAAACGACAACATCAGATACCTCTCCTTTGAAGATACTATAACAGCTTGTAAAAAATGTGCTTCTAACTATGACTTGAACAAAATGGAATTATGCCCAAAATGTAAGGAGTACTACAAAGGAATTCAATATCCAACTTGTATACAGTGTTTGCCAGAAGAAAAACGTAAACAAGTAGAGGAACAAATTGAGTTCGGTAAACAATTGCGAGAAATGGAAAAAAGACTTGGAATTGACTAATAAAATGAAATTAATAAAAACCAGCTGCTAACAGGTCGGTATATGTCATTGGCGCTCCGCACCGCGAGAACTTTCTGGCTAAAGAGGACCGTTAAGTGGTCGGCGGTGCGGCCTGCCCCGGCTCCCGCCGGGGACTCCCTCCTGGTGTCACGGTTTTTGCCAACGCGAGAATTAAGTAATAACCATCATATCCCTGCATCGCACCACGAGTGCAAAAACACGCGCCACCGCGACTCTGCGCCAACGCCACATACCGCCGAACGTTATGCGCAATTTAAAGCATTGAATATCTAAACATTAATCTCCATAAAATGAAAGACATTATTTCAATTGCAATGGCCCTAGTATTCACTACTCGTATATTTTGTCAAATTAATGTTGCTGATTCAACTGTACAGGTGATCGGATATTGGGACATGAATGAAAAGCAATCTTACATTATTACTGAAGAACATATTAAACTAAAAGGGAATGATACAATCTCAAGAGACTTATCAAAATATGAAGTGGAAATCACAGTAATCGATTCTACAGAAAACTCGTACACGATTGAATGGTATTATAAAAACTATACTACTAACGCTCAAGATCCTGTTTCTCAAAAGATTTTATCTCTTGCACAGGATATGAAAGTAATTATTCAAACAGATGAATTAGGTTCTTTTCAAATGGTAATTAATTGGGAGGAAATTAGAAACTATATGGCTGATGCGATTAATAAACTTAAAGCTGAATTTGAGAGTATTCCAAATATTGATAAAGCTTTTGATCAAGTTATTAGCACTTTTTCTTCCAAAGAAGCTATTGAGGCATCAACAATTAATGAAATTCATCAGTATTATGCTTTTCATGGAGTTAAGTACACACTTGGTGAAGAACTTACTGCCCAAATTAAAGTGCCTAACCTTTATGGTAAAGAACCTTTTGAGTGTGACTTAACATTTCGACTTGATGAAATCAATCCAGAGGAAAATAACTCAGTGTTTAGAATGTGGCAGATAATTAATTCTTCACAACTTACAGATGCAACCTATGAATATGTAACGCAAATGGTTTCTAGTATGAATGGTCAATTGCCAAAGCGTGAAGATTTTCCACCTCTTGCAAATGAAACAAGTACAGCCTCAAGGATTCATGGATCTGGTTGGATCATTTATAGTGTTGAAACTAAGGAAGTGATGGCAGAGGACTCGAAACAGATTATTGAACGGATAATTGAAATAATTTAAACTGCGCATAACAGGTCGGTATATGCAATTGGCTCTCCGCACCGCGAGAACTTTCTGGCTAAAGAGGACCGTTAAGTGGTCGGCGGTGCGGCCCGCCCCGGCTCCCGCCGGGGTCCCCCTCCTGGTGTCACGGTTTTTGCCAACGCGAGAACAATTTATTAACCTCATAATCCTGCACCGCACCACGAGTGCAAAAACACGCGCCACCGCGACTCTGCGCCAACTGCACATACCGCCGAACGTTATAGCCATTGTTACACAAACAACAACAATTCAAACTAGTTATGAAAAATATTTTCGTAATACACCTACTTATAATTGTAATTATTCTAGTTGGCTGTAAAACGCAAAACGATTTAACTATAAAGTATAACTTGATAAAAGAGATTTCCCAAGAAGATCAAAATTTACCCTCTCAATTCAATTATATTTTCTTTTGTAAATGCCAAAATAACCAAGTTGTAAGGTTAAATGTGTATCAGCTTAGGGAGTTATATAAAGATTCTGCTTCAAATACTGATTTTGAAACTTATTTAATGACAGTACTAAATCTGAAATCAAAAATTGATTGTAAAAACTTTAATACCGCATTCGAATTAGATCCGGAGATTAAAGGACAATATGAAAAAAAGGGAAAAGGCTATTTACTTAAATCATTTTGCAGAAAATCCGGTAAGGATAGATACTATTTAAACATAGATATACCACAATATCAACGCAATACAGTAATGTATTTTTTGTTTATAAACAATTATATGAGCAGAGAAGATGATCACCTTGGTACCTATGTAATTCGAAAATTATAGGAAAGCTCAAAAGAATATTTTCAAATAAAACCTAAGCGACAACTTTAACGTAATTAAACACTGGCTATAACAGGCGGTATATTTTATTTGCTTGTCATGGTTTTTGCTCGCTCCTATAACACGAAGTATAAAAAGTAAAATTTGTAAACTCCAGCAAACCTGTGGTAGCGGCGCGATAACCCGAAATACGAAAGGAGACATTTATGCCTGCGCCGCGATGGCAAAAACCACGCCAGCCCTCCTATCGTCGGGCACACAAACAAAACATACCGCCGAACGTTAGCGGCAAGTTATGGAGAGTTTATCGTGAATATTCATTTAAACGACATTAAAATTATAGCAATATGAATACATTTTCTAAAATAGCCTTAGGGTTTGTACTTGGCACAGTTAGTACATTTGGTGTGTTGTATATTATCGGGACAACCCAAAACACTGAAGAAAATAGATTAACAAAAGAAATCAGACTTCAGTCATTAAAAAATCTGAAACAATCTTTAGACGAATCCGATACAGATGAAAATGAGCAATCATTTGAACTCACTACAAAAAATGGTATAGTGAAATTACATACATCTATGTCAAAAGATTCCGTTCAGATTCTTATGGGTCGTCCTCAAGCAATGGATGTAAGTAAAGGTTATAATGGAGATGTTATGGAAACATGGAAGTATAAAGGTACAAATAACTATGTTGAGGAATTTACCATTGAGTTTACCAATGGCAAATTGGAATCGGTTCGTCAATTTAAAGATCATTAACTCGTTATTTGTATCGACTACTAAAAAACCTGCCGCTAACAGGTCGGTATATGTCATTGGCTTTTCCGCACCGCGAGAACTTTCTGGCTAAAGAGGACTGTAAAGTGGTCGGCGGTGCGGCCCGGCCCCGCTCCCGCGGGGCACTCCCTACTGGTGTCACGGTTTTTGCCAACGCGAGAATTACGTAATAACCATCATAACCCTGCACCGCACCACGAGTGCAAAAACACGCGCCACCGCGACTCTGCGCCAACGCCACATACCGCCGAACGTTATGTGCCATATTAACACTAAACCAATAACTTACACTATGAAAAAAGTATTCCTAATTCTACCGTTTGCAATACTAGTTAGCTGCAATCCAAAGAATGATTATAAAACAATCCTTCTTAAAGCAAGCGGAACTGTCGAAAGCGCACCAAATGAAGCTAGCATAATCATAACCGCAAGCTGCCTTAACAGAGATATCAAGCAAGCAAAATCCTGCTTAATTGATATAACTTCAAATCTAGATAATGATCTCAGGAGTTTTGGTATTCAGAAAGAAGACATTCTGACGACAAATGTCAATTTAAACAAGCAATACGTTTGGAGTAATAACTCGGAGATTTTTAATGGTTATAGTGCTTCAACTACAACAAGTGTCAGAGTACGTGATTTGAAAATCCTTGATGAAGTGTATACAAATCTTCTCAGTAACGACAAGCTTACTGTTGGCTCACTTACATATGGGCACAGTAAAATGGACAGTCTTAATAATATAGCATACATACGGGCATTAGAAAACGCCAACAGACTTGCAGATCAAATTCTTACTCAGTTGCCAGAGAAAAATAAGAGTATTCTGCAGGTTAGTAATTTTGAAATCACAAAAAGTGAAGGCAAGCCAGAAATCGAATTTGAGAGACTTGCAGAAAATCAGGAACTTAGTAAAAGTAATCTAACAATCAATTTTGGGAATATGGTTGCAATTCAACAGCTATACGTAAAGTATAAAATTTATTAAATAATACGGCACATAACAGGTCGGTATATGCAATTGGCGCTCCGCACCGCGAGAAATTTCTGGCTAAAGAGGACCGTTAAGTGGCCGGCGGTGCGGCCTGCCCCGGCTCCCGCCGGGGACTCCCTCAAGGTGTCACGGTTTTTGCCAACGCGAGAATAAACTAATAACCGCATAATCCTGCATCGCACCACGAGTGCAAAAACACGCGCCACCGCGACTCTGCGCCAACTGCACATACCGCCGAACGTTAGAGGCAATGCGCAAACAGAAATGACAATATGATGATTCCAGGGTGATTACTTATTTGATATCTTTGTACTAGATGGAGACAAATCGTGAGATATTAGAACTTATTAAAGCAACTGCATGCAAATTTTTGCCTGATGCCGAAGTAATGCTATTCGGTTCTCGCGCAAGAAGAGAAGCTACCTCTGACAGTGATTTTGATGTTCTTGTAGTTACTTCCTTAGACCTGACTCCCAAGCAGAAGCTGCCTCTTAAAACAAATATCAGAAAAGCGCTCCTCAAAGAGGGGATCAGATCAGATATCCTAATTCAAAGTAAAAAAGAGGTTAAGAAGAATAGAAAGTTGCCTGGTCATATTATTAAGAACATTCTCAATGATGCAGTTCTGCTATGACCAAGGACAAAGCTGAATATATTAAGAATTGGCTATTCAGAGCAAATGAGGATATTGCCGTTATAAGGAGCCTTGTGAATGCAGGTGCGGAATATTACACTAGTAGTATCTGCTTCCATGCTCAGCAAGCATCAGAGAAGTTCCTTAAGGCATATCTGGCTTATCATGATGTAGACTTTCCCAGAACACATGATCTTGACTTTCTCCTTCTTGAATGTCAGAAAATAGATAAAGAAGCTTTTCAGATAGATTTTAAAAGCCTTACTGACTTCGGAGTAAGTGTTAGATATCCTGACGACTTTTACATTCCAGATGAGAAAGAAGCTCTGGAGTATCGTGACACTGCTATCGCGGTTAAAGAAATCGTCGAAAGATTAATCAAATAAACAGCACTGCCTCTAACAGGTCGGTATATGTCATTGGCTTTCTGCACCGCGACTGGTTTTTGCGCGCCGCTCCACCTGACCGGCACACCAAAACCAGTTGGTGCTTTATCGGCCCGGCTTAGCGGCTAAAGCCGCCGGGCAAAAACCATTGCGCGGTGCGGCCCGGCCCCGCTCCCGCGGGGCACTCCCTCCTGGTGTCACGGTTTTTGCACGGTGACGTGAACGCCAGCCGAACAAAAACCGGTTGGTGGTTTAAGATCTTTTTTGCGGCTGGCGGCCGCAGTTTGAATGGATACTTTCTGCCCTCTATCTCGATTGCAAAAACGCGTGCCACCTCGACTCTGCGCCAACAACACATACCGCCGAACGTTAGCTGCAAGCGGAAGTCACGTAATATTATTTTATATTTGTTACGTATTTAAAACTAATTACGTATATTTGCAGTAATTAAATTACGTAGAGATGGACACAAAACTTACACTAAATGTAGACAGCGAATTAGTCCAGAAGGCTAAATCGTACGCAAAAGATAAAGGGCGGAGTCTTTCTGATCTGGTTGAAACCTATTTCAAGGCTTTAACACATAGAAAAGCTATCAGTGATAATGAGTTGACTCCAAAAGTAAGATCACTACACGGCTCTTTTAAAGTGCCTCAGAACTTTGATTATAAGAAAGAATTATCCGATCAACTGACCAATAAATACCGCTAGAATGGAAAATGTATTTATTGACACAGATGTCATTGTTGACTTCCTTACTGATAGAAAGCCCTTTTCGCTTGAATCTGCCAAAATCTTTTCATTGATAGATCAGAAGAAAATCAAGGGTTGTGTTTCATCCCTTTCATTCAGTAACCTGTATTACGTTCTCAGGAAGTTTGGAACCCACAAAAAGGTTATAAGTAGCCTTCAGGATTTATCTGAACTGGTAGATATTCTGAAAGTTGATAGTGATATTGTCAAGTCGGCTCTTACCTCTGATTTTAAAGACTTTGAGGATTCCATTCAATATTTTACAGCACAAGAACAAAAAAAGGTAGATTGTATAATCACAAGAAATATTAAAGACTACAAGGATAGTTCTCTACCTGTCATGACACCGGAAACGTTTCTTGTCACATTTGAAAACACCGCCAGCAGCTAACAGGTCGGTATATGTCATTGCCTCTCCGTGGCGCGACAATTATGTAACTAAAGAGGAAAGATTTGTGGCTGGCGCCACGGCCTGCCCCGGCTCCCGCCGGGGACCCCCTTCTGGTGTCACGGTTTTTGCCATCGCGAGAATAAACTACTAACCGCATAACCCTGCACCGCACCACGAGTGCAAAAACACGCGCCACCGCGACTCTGCGCCAACGCCACATACCGCCGAACATTAGCAACCAGCATTCAACACCCATTAAACCAATAGACTATCAAATTCTCAAAAACAATGAAATATGTACTCATAATTGTGTTCGGACTAGCATCTTATGGTTGTTTTGCACAAACACAAACTGAAATGAATCAAGAGGCATGGGACTCATATAGCAAAGCGGATTCCACGTTAAATAAAGTGTACTATCAAATTCTCGATGAGTACAAAACGGATACTATATTCATCCAAAACCTTAAAGCTGCTCAAAGAATTTGGATAAAATTTCGTGATGCCGAGTTAGCTATGAAATACCCTGAAAGGGGGCCGGCATATTATGGCACAATTCATCCTCTCTGTATTGCTATGTATCTAGAACAACTTACTCAAGAAAGAATTAAGACTCTAAAGGCTTGGCTTGAAGGAGGTCTTGATGGTGATGCCTGTAACGGTTCAATAAAGTTTTGATAAAAATGCCAGTTGCTAACAGGTCGGTATATGTCATTGGCTTCTGTGCCGCGAGAATCTTCTGACTAAAGAGGACAGCTCTGTGGCTAGCGGCACAGGCTGCCCCGGCTCCCGCCGGGGACCCCCGCTGGTGTCACGGTTTTTGCCAACGCGAGAATTACGTAATAACCATCATAACCCTGCACCGCACCACGAGTGCAAAAACACGCGCCACCGCGACTCTGCGGCAACAGCCACATACCGCCGAACGTTAGCCCCAATGATATGAATTCGGTCAAGGATTACAGAGCCGGAATAATAAGTATCTTTACATCATAATTGAGAAATTGAATATGCTGACCAAAGAAAGAGTAAAGAAGACCATTGACAGACTGCCAGATAGCTTCACAGTTGATCAGGTGGTCGAAGAATTGGTTGTACTAGATAAAATTGAGAAGGGTCTTAAAGAGGTTGAGGAAGGTAAAGTTTACTCTACACAACAAGTAAAAGATCAGCTCAAAAAATGGTTGTAATTAATTGGACTCACAGATCTGTCAATGATCTCAGAAATATTGCAGAGTTCATTGAGAAGGATTCTATAAAATACGCATCCTTAACAATCCAGCGCCTATTGAGTGCGGCACATTTACTGGAAGATAATCCAAGAATCGGGCGTAAAGTACCAGAGACTGGTCATAAAGATAAAATCCGAGAAATAATCCAAGGCAATTACAGAATCATTTATCAAATCGCAAATGAAGATTTGATAAACATATTAACTGTACATCATAGCTCAAGAAAATTAACCAGATCCCGAGTAGTAAAGAAGTAACTCACTGGGGCTAACAGGTCGGTATATGCAATTGCCTTTCGGCCAGCGGGACAAACATCAAGGTTTAAATCTTCCTATTCCCGCTGTCCGGGCCACCACACATGTTGTCATGGTTTTTGCCAACGCGATAAATTAGTAACGAAAAGAACACTCCTATAGCGCAGCATGCCTGCAAAAACTCATGCCACCGCGATACAAGGCAACTGCACATACCGCCGGACCGTTAGCACCAATTCCAGCGTGAAGTGTTTCAAATTTGGTAATTTTAATAGCTTTGCATAAAACATAACTATGACCCAGCAAGAAATAAAAAGAATTATCCTTAACCATTTAAAAGGCTATCAGCCTGTTAGTGTGGGTATATTTGGGTCGTTCGCCAGAGGTGAGAGTACTGAGAAAAGCGATATAGATATCCTTGTAAAGTTTAAAGTAGCACCTTCACTTATTACTCTTATTAAGCTTGAAAATGAACTCTCCGACTTGCTAGGTATCAAGGTAGATCTAATCACAACTGGTGCTATCAAGAACAAGAGAGTTAAGAAGAGCATCAAAAAAGACCTTATCAACATTCTGTGATGGTAAAAGATGATCTGGCTTATGTCGAGCATATACTCGATTGTATAAGAAAAATCAAAGAATTCAGTGAAGGTATATCGTTTAGAGAATTCTCTAGTAATGAGTTAATACAAGATGCCATCATCAGAAACATTGAAATCATTGGTGAAGCCTCTAAGAAAATATCGTCCGATACAAAGCAGATATATTTTGAAATCCCTTGGAAAGAGATTTCTGGAATGAGAGATAAGCTCATTCACGACTATCTGGGTGTAGACGTTGAGGTCGTTTGGAGAACTATTAAGGAAGACATTCCCATCCTAGAAAGCCAAATCCGAGAGATAGAATAAAGAACTGGTGCTAACAGGTCGGTATATGTCATTGCCTTCCGTACCGCGAGAATCTTCTGGCTAAAGAGGACCGTTATGTGGCCGGCGGTACGGGCCGCCCCGGCTCCGCCGGGGGCTCCCTCCTGGCGTCACGGTTTTTGCACGGTGACGTGAACGCCAGCCGAACAAAAACCGGTTGGTGGTTTAAGATCTTTTTTGCGGCTGGCGGCCGCAATTTGAATGGATACTTTCTGCCCTCTATCTCGATTGCAAAAACGCGTGCCACCTCGACTCTGCGCCAACAACACATACCGCCGAACGTTACCTGCAAGGCTTTGGCGAGTTAACATAAAGTAGAATTTTCTGTTGTATATTTGTAAAAACGTTGATCATGGACTTGCAGACGAGAAAACTCAATGCTATCGAATATATAGCCGGACTTGAAGATGAGAGCATATTCAATAAGATTGAGCTTGCTATTTTGGAAAACAAAGTCCGGTCTGAAAGAAAGCTCAAGCCTTTCACTCAAAAGCAATTGTTAGACAGAGCTGAAAAATCAAACAGAGATTACACAGCAGGAAGGTATAAAACACAAGAAGCCTTAGAAAAAGAATCGGAATCTTGGTAACGTTATGAAAGTCATCTGGACTGATTTTGCAGCTAATTCACTCTTTGAGATATGCAGATATTACAGTGAGGCTGCCAGCCAAAAGGTTGCTCACAGAATCAGGTTCAAAATATTCTCTGTCACCTGGCAAATTGTTAAACACCCATTTTCTGGACAGTTAGAACCAACTCTTAAGAAGCTGGGTGAAGATCATAGATACTTGGTTGAAGGCAACTACAAAATAATCTATAAAAAAGTCAAAGAAGGTGTTATAATCACCGATGTATTTGATACGAGACAAGACCCTATTAAAATCCATTTAGGAATTAAAAAGCCCAGCAGGTAACAGGTCGGTATATGTCATTGGCTTTCCGCACCGCGAGAGCTTTCTGGCTAGAGAGGACCGCTTAGTGGTAGGCGGTGCGGCCCGCCCCGGCTCCCGCCGGGGACTCCCTCCTGTTGTCACGGTTTTTGCCAACGCGAGAATAAAGTAATAACCGCATAACCCTGCATCGCACCACGAGTGCAAAAACACGCGCCACCGTGACTCTGCGCCAACGCCACATACCGCCGAACGTTACCAGCAATTTTGGGTAAAAGTTGAACAAACATTTGTTTCCTAATAAAGAAACATATAACTTTGTAGAAAATAGTGAACTGTGACTGAAAGATTCAAAGTTCGATTCTTAGAAGAGGCAGCCGAGTTTCTTGATAATATTGACGGTAAAGCCAGAGAGAAGATAATTTACAATGTCCGTAAGGCTCAGGTAATCAACGATAACTCTCTCTTCAAGAAACTTTCAGGTGAAACCTGGGAATTCAGGACTTTTTTCAATAAAGCACATTATAGGCTATTTGCTTTCTGGGACAAATCTGACAAACCTGATACTGTAGTAATTTCAACACACGGGATTGTTAAGAAAACAGACAAAACTCCCAAGAAAGAAATTGAAAAGGCAGAAAAATTGAGATTACTATATTTTGAACAAAAAACTCAAAAGCGATGAAAAAGGGAGAAATGAAGACATACAGCCTAGAGGAGATAACCGATACGCATATCGGTAAGCGTGGGACTCCAAGCAGAGAAGCATTTGAGAATGAACTTCGCCTCGACTTGCTTGGAGAGGCCATTAAAAGAGCAAGAAAGAATCGCAACCTCACACAAGAACAGCTTGGTAAACTTGTTGGTGTTCAGAAAGCTCAAATCTCAAAAATTGAAAATAGTCTAACAGACGCAAGGTTTGAAACCATTATCAAAGTCTTCAAAGCCTTGAACGCCAAAATCAACTTTAACGTTGAACTGCTGGACCAATCAGTGAAAATAGCGTAGAAATAAACTTCTGGTAACAGGTCGGTATATGTCATTGCCTCTCCGCACCGCACCACGAGTACAAAAACACGCGCCACCACGACTCTGCGCCAACGCCACATACCGCCGAACGTTACAGTGCATTTTAAGCGAGCCCTTTGCGAGCTATGTCCTGATGTAGTATATTTGCATTAATGAACAAGAGAACATTACATATTGCCAGTTTGATTAAACTTAATATTTCTGAGATAGATCCAAAAGCAGAAGTAATCCTGTATGGATCCCGTGCTCGTGGTGATGCAAAGAAAGATTCGGACTGGGACATTCTTGTGCTCACTAACTATCCTGTATCCTATCAGATTGAGAAAGCATTCAGGGATCACCTTTATGAACTGGAACTTGAAACAGGTGAAACCCTCTCGCTTTTCGTCTACTCAAAAAAAGAATGGAATACCAGACACCATATATCACCTTACTATCATAATGTAATGTCTCAAGGGGTACAGTTATGACCGAAGAAGAGCGTTTAAAGTACTCAAAACTCAGAATTGAAACAGCTTATAATACATATCAAGCGGCCAAAGTACTATCCGAGAATGGGTATTGGAATTCAGAAGTAAACAGGTTATACTACTCAGTTTTCTATGCCGTAAATGCTTTATTAGTTTCCAATGAGATTTATACCCAATCTCATTCAGTAATGCGAACTCAGTTCTCAAAATATTTCGTCAAAACTGGAAAATTAGATAAGAAGTATGGCAAGCTCCTTGTCCAGCTTTATGACTGGAGACAAAAAGGTGATTATGAAACCTTGTTTGATTTTTCTGAAGATAGCGTCAATCAGCTCTTTGAGCCAGTCAATGAAATGCTCCATACGCTAGAAAGAGAAATAAAAAACGCACTGTAACAGGTCGGTATATGTCATTGGCTTTTCCGCACCGCGAGAATCTTCTGGTCAAAATGAAAGACCGTTAATGGCGGCACAGGCTGCCCCGGCTCCCGCCGGAGACTCCCTCCTGGTGTCACGGTTTCTGCCAACGCGAGAATAAAGTAATAACCGCATAACCCTGCATCGCACCACGAGTGCAAAAACACGCGCCACCGCGACTCTGCGCCAACGCCACATACCGCCGAACGTTATAAACCATGCTCACCAAAAGAACTAGAATATGAGAAATCTACTTATTGCATTATTTCTGTTTCCATTCCTTGTCCTAAATGCTCAAACAGGACAGAAAAACTTCATCGATCTGAATTACATCGAAGTCACAGGAAAAGCTGATATGGAAATAACTCCAGATGAAATATTTATTAAAATATTTATCAATGAGAAAGATTTTAAAAACAAGTCGATCTCTGAACTAGAAAAAACTATGTTTGAAAAACTCACTGAGTTAGGTTTTGACCTTTCGAAAGATCTTGCAATAAAAGATCTTGTGAGCAATTTTCAATACTATTGGTTTATTAAAGCAGACATCCTTCTATCGAAAGAGTATCAATTAGTTGTTCATGATGCTAAAACCGCTGGCAAAGTATTTATCGAACTCCAAAAATTGGGGATTTCCAATGTGTCTATTGATAAAGTTGACAATAGTAAAATAGCTGAATACCGTAAAGAGGTTAAAATTGCAGCCATCAAAGCTGCTCAAGAAAAAGCTAAAGCACTGGCACTTGCCATTAATCAAGATATTGGGCGAGCTATTTATATTCAAGAACTTGAGAACAGTTTTAATATGACAGGTAGTGCTCTCCAAGGCAAAGCTGCTGGTATTATGGTCCGAGGCTATTCAAACACGACAGTATATGGATCAAATGCTCCTGAACCAGACATTGAATTCGAAAAAATTAAACTCGAATACAACATAATTGCACGATTTGAACTTAAGTAAAAAGCACGGTTTTTAACAGGTCGGTATATGGCATTGCCTTCTGTGCCGCGACTGGTTTTTGCGCGCCGATCCGCCAGACCGGCACACCAAAACCAGTTGGTACTTTATCGGCCCGGCTTTGCGGCTAAAGCCGCCGGGCAAAAACCATTGCGCGGCACAGGCCGGCCCCGCTCCCGCGGGGCACTCCCTTCTGGTGTCACGGTTTTTGCCAACGCAAGAATAAAGTAATTACCGCATAACCCTGCACCGCACCACTAGTGCAAAAACACGCGCCACCGCGACTCTGCGCCAACGCCACATACCGCCGAACGTTAGGTTTCATAATCACACAAATAAGAAATCAGTATCAATAACATGAGATATCTCAAAAAGTCAATCTTCATGATGTTGCCTTTTTTTGCAGTGTTTATTTTCCAGGCATGTAATAAAGATGAAACATTACCTTGTTATGATTGTGTTTCAACACAAATTATTACCACCGCTCCTATTTTGGATGGGTACCCTGATACAATTAATAACTCTAAAGAGGTATGTAACATGACCCAAGATCAAATTCGAAGTTATGAGCTTGATTATGGAGGTTCTTATAGTGTAGTCATCCCTAGTGACATACATCCTAACGGAGTATTATTTCAATTTGGTTTTTCCAGAAAATGCACTATTAAGTAATCAATATAAGCCTATATAAAATTTACGCAACCTAACAGGTCGGTATATGTCATTGGCGCTCCGTACCGCGAGAACCTTCTGGCTAAAGAGGACCGCTTAGTGGGAAGCGGTGCGGCCCGCCCCGGCTCCCGCCGGGGACTCCCTCCAGGTGTCACGGTTTTTGCCAACGCGAGAATTAACTAATAACCGCTCAATACTGCACCGCACCACGAGTGCAAAAACACGCGCCATTGCCACATACCGCCGAACGTTAGGTGCAATTAAAAGACACTTCAAATGAAAAAATGGCTGATTGTTATACTATCAATTTTTACATTGAATTCTCATTCGCAAATCAAGTATAGTAAAGATGCATTTATTGAATATGAACAAGTACCAACATTTCCAGGTAAGGCCGATTCGATTTGGTGTTTCCTCGAGAGCAATTTCAATTATGATATTTTGAATGCGTGCAGTGACAAAAACAAATATGTTATAAGATTTATTGTAGACACTATTGGTATAGCCAGAGATTTTGAATTTGTTCCTATTTATCCAATAGCTTACAAATCATGTTTAAATACCAACGATAGTACTGTGCGATCAGAAATACTAAGAGTTCTTAAAATGATGCCTAAATGGGATCCTGGCTATTTTAAGGGTAAGAAGATAAACTGGTGGTTCACAATACCGGTTAACATCCCTTATACTGATTTTAAATGTCAAAACAAGAAATATTGAATATCGTATTATATATCTGATAATTAATTAACTGCACCTAACAGGTCGGTATATGTCATAGCCTAGGCTGGTTTTTGCGCGCTGATCTACCAGACCAGCACACCAAAACCAGTTGGTGCTTTATCGGCCCGGCTTTGCGGCTAAGGCCGCCGGGCAAAAACCAACCTGCTGCCCCGGCTCCCGCCGGGGTCTCCCGTCTGTGTCACGGTTTTTGCCAACGCGAGAATTAACTAATAACCATCATAACCCTTCACCGCACCACGAATGCAAAAACACGCGCCACCGCGACTCTGCGGCAACGCCACATACCGCCGAACGTTAGGCTGCATATCGACAATTCCTGCTTGCTTATCTGAAAATAATACTTATCTTTGCCGTTAGTAACGCAAAACGTTAATGATTACATCATTTGGATCTAAGGAGACTGAGAGAATTTGGAATGGTGAACGTGTTAGAAACATGCCTCCAGAAATCCAAGTGATCGGAAGGAGAAAACTAAGAATGTTAAACAACTCTAATAATCCTATCGATCTTAGAGTTCCTCCCTCCAACAAACTTGAGAAGTTAAGTGGCAAAGTAAAGAACCTTTACAGCATCCGAATAAATGACCAATGGAGAATCACATTCCAATGGGATGACGGGCTGGCAACAGAAGTAACAATTATTGACTATCATAAATGACAGACATGGAAAGATTACCAAATATACACCCAGGTGAAGTGCTTCTTGAAGAATTCTTGAAGCCCATGAACATTTCTGCTTACCGGCTCTCAAAAGATATTGGAATACCGCAGACCAGAACTTCCGAGATCATTAAAGGTCTAAGAAGAATAACAGCAGATACTGCTCTCAGGCTAAGTTACTATTTCGGAAATTCAGCCAAATTCTGGCTAGGACTGCAGAATGACTATGATATAGAGGAAGAAAAGAGAGTCAAAAAAAATGAATTCAAAAGCATCAAAAAGGCTAAAGAACACGCAGCCTAACAGGTCGGTATATGTCATTGCCTTCTGTGCCGCGAGAACTTTCTGACTAAAGAGGACCATTAAGTGACATGCGGCACAGGCCGCCCCCGGCACCGCCGGGGACTCCCCCCTGGTGTCACGGTTTTTGCCAACGCGAGAGTTAGCAAAACAACATCATAACCCTGCATCGCACCACGAGTGCAAAAACACGCGCCACCGCGACTCTGCGGCAACGCCACATACCGCCGAACCTTACCGTGCATTAAATCCTCGTACTCCCGTTTTCATTACTTTTAAGAAAAAGTATCAATGACAAACTCTGAAATCAAAATATTCAAGGCAAAAGACGGTAAAACTGAGATCCAGGTAAAACTCGACAACGATACAGTCTGGCTGAATCAATACCAACTTGAAGATTTATTTCAAACAGACAGATCTTCAATCAACAGGCATATCTCAAACATCTATAGATCACAAGAATTAAAAGAGAGGTCAACATGTGCATTTTTTGCACAAGTACAAAAAGAAGGTATTAGAGAAGTAACTAGAAAGATAAAATACTATAATCTTGATTTGATTATCTCAGTCGGTTATAAAGTCAATTCTAAGCGCGGGGTTGAATTCCGAATTTGGGCAAGCAAAATCTTGAAAGACTACCTCATTAAAGCGTATGCACTTAATGAAAAAAGGCTTTCGCAACAGAATGAGCAACTGCGTGAGCTTCAGAATGCGGTAAAGATTATCAGCAAAGTATTGAATTACAAAGTTCTTGAAAACTCTGAAAGTACAGAACTTATAAAAATAATTGCGGACTATGCTTACGGCCTTGAAATATTGGATCAATATGATTACCATAAACTTGAAATACAGAGTACATCAGGTAAAGAAACATACCAATTAACTTACACCGAGGCAATTGATAAAATCAACCACGTAAGAAAGGCGTTTTCTAATAGTGATTTATTTGGTATAGAGAAAGATAACTCTCTAAAAAGCTCCGTAAGTACAATTTATCAAACATTTGATGGAGCTGACCTTTACCCAAGCATTGAAGAAAAGGCTGCTAACTTGCTCTATTTCATCACAAAAAATCACTCATTTGTTGACGGCAATAAAAGAATAGCTGCTTTCCTATTCCTATATTTTCTTGAACGCAATGGTATACTTTACGACAGTTCAGGTAATAAAAGGATTGCAGACAATGCACTCGTAGCACTAACATTAATGATCGCTGTAAGTAAGCCGGAAGAAAAGGATACAATGATTAAGGTGATTGTAAATTTGATCAATAAAAGAAATTAACGCACGGTAACAGGTCGGTATATGTCATTGGCTTCCCGCACCGCGAGAATCTTCTGGCTAAAGAGGTCCTCTGAGTGGTCGGCAGTCCGGCCTGCCCCGGCTCCCGCCGGAGACTCCCTCCTGGTGTCACGGTTTCTGCCAACGCGAGAATAAAGTAATAACCGCATAACCCTGCATCGCACCACGAGTGCAAAAACACGCGCCACCGCGACTCTGCGCCAACGCCACATACCGCCGAACGTTAGGCATAATTTTAAAAATAATAGTATGAAAACTTATCTAGTGATCGGACTTGTTTCCTTTCTGGCATATATTGGTTGCAAAAAGAATGAAGTGGAGAATTTACCACCACAACCATTCAGGGTTATAGTTTCAGAAGCTACCTCTAACAGTGTGAGAATTGAATGGGAGTCATCATTTGACCCTGATTATGACTCAATATTTTACTCTGTCACAATTAACAATGAACTGAAAGCAAGCAAATTATATGACATATACAAACTTGAGGTTAAAGATCTACTATCAAATACACAATATTCAGGATTTATTACCGCAACTGATAGTCGGCAAAATTCTCATCAAGAGCCTTTCACTTTCAGTACAAAAATCAATTCAGCTCCCGAACCATTTAAAGTTGAGGTCTTAAAAGTATCTTATAATCTGGCTCTTATCAAATGGGGAAAAGCCACTGACATCGACAACGATTCTGTAACTTACTCTATATTGTTCGATGGTTATGAAATTGCGTCGAAACTAAAAGCTCAGTTCAGCTATGAAATTAGGGATTTGGTGCCTGAAACCTACTATGAAGGTTTGATAAGGGCAGTTGATTCCAAGAACAATATCAGGGATATTTCATTTAGCTTCTCCACCAAGAAATATTATCTGATGTTTAGTAAGGTATGGTACTATATAGATGAATACAGAGTTTCTCCATTCAATATCGAAAAAACCTCTGACGGGGGATACATTCTTGCAACCAATGGTTACATCCCCGATCAAAACTACATGTTGGCAGTGAAACTTGATTCCCTCGCCAATATTGAGTGGAAAACAGGAATAGCTCTGGACCCTGGAATTGGCGGAGAACACCTGATTAAACCAACCCGTGACAATGAATACTTAATGCTCGGTGAAAAAAGATTAATTAAGCTGAATGGCCAAGGAGAGGTCGTGTGGGAGTTTATACCTACTGGTGAGCTGGAATACCAGCGAACTGCATTGATTTCCTTTGTAAAAACCTCTGATAATGGATTCATTGTCGTCGGAAATTACTTTACTGGAGCTTTGGACCTTTTGCTTTGGCAACAGGGATTAATAATTAAAATAAATGAGAACGGTGGACTTGAATGGAAAAAATTCATCGGTACTTCTTGGAGGACTTATGTTTGTCAGATAGCGCTTACTGAGGACGGAAACTACATATTAGCAGGAACTGCTGGTAGTGACGGTAATCAGGAATTGATGTTGACAAAGATTGATAATACAGGAAATACTTTGTCCATACAAACTTATCCTGTTGGTGGCTATAATTTTGTCAAAGAAATGAAGGTTACCAAAGACAATGGATTAATTATTACAGGGAATAGGATGGGTAATTGGGATATAACAGAGGCACGTATCACTAAAATCAATAATGATGGATCTATGGACTGGGACAAGTTTTTCTTATGGCATGATTTTAAAACATATGCAACTAGTATAGAACAAGTAGAAAACAATAGTTATGTATTCACAGGATTTAATGGGTATGAATCACAGCAGTGCTACTTGGCAAAACTAAGTTCAAATGGTGACTTAGAATGGAAACGGTTTTACAGTCCAATGGGTGATGATATTAACTCACAGGGTTGGAACCTGAAAGCTACAGATGATGGAGGCTTTATAATCTTAGGAACAAAACATGATATTCACGAAAGTGGAATGTGGATCTTCAAAACAGATCCTGTAGGCAATTTTGAGTACTAAACTATGCCCAACAGGTCGGTATATGCAATTGGCTTCTGCACCGCGACTGGTTTTTGCGCGCCGATCCGCCAGACCGGCACACCAAAACCAGTTGGTACTTTATCGGCCCGGCTTTGCGGCTAAAGCCGCCGGGCAAAAACCATTGCGCGGCACAGGCCGGCCCCGCTCCCGCGGGGCACTCCCTTCTGGTGTCACGGTTTTTGCCAACGCGAGAATAAAGTAATAACCGCATAACCCTGCATCGCACCACGAGTGCAAAAACACGCGCCACCACGACTCTGCGCCAACGCCACATACCGCCGAACATTAGCAACAATATTATGAAACCGTTTGTCTACATTTTATCCTTACTGCTACTAGTTTCCTGCCAGTATTCAATAGATAGAGGAGAACCTCAATTTGTGTCTATTGAAATTACACATGATAATGGTTGGACTGGAGGTCAAACAGCTTATATTGATAGTCATGGAATAATAATAAAATGTAAGTACCATATTATTAGTCAAATAGATAGCGCAACTTGCTGCTCTGATACCCTTGATGCACATATCATTGACTCCATTAATTCTTACATTAATATTCTTAAATATGAAGTTATCGATTCCATTTACGATGGACACTGCCATGATTGCGGGGGCTATATAATAAATATTAACCTTGATAGCATGACCATAAAATCAGTTATAGTTGGTGCTAATGAATTTGACAACACTATATCAAAATTCGCTAACTTCATCTCTAACATAACTATAGATTATAATGTTATGGACACAGTCATCGTTTTTAAAACAACAAAATTTATCATTCCACCGCCACCGCCGGATAGCATAGAAATGAAGGACCTCCCTCCAAATAATTGAGTTAATAAAATACTGTTGCTAACAGGTCGGTATATGCAATTGGCTTTCCGCACCGCGAGAACTTTATGGCTAAAGAGGACCGTTAAGTGGCCGGCGGTGCGGTCCGCCCCGGCTGCCGCCGGGGACCCCCTCTTGGTGTCACGGTTTTTGCCAACGCGAGAATAAAGTAATTACCGCATAACCCTGCACCGCACCACGAGTGCAAAAACACGCGCCACCGCGACTCTGCGCCAACGCTACATACCGCCGAACGTTATGCGTCATGCTTGGACAGAGTTCCATAAGCCTGTAAGTGATTAGCAGAATAAAAACAGGTAAGCCGAAAACTGAAGAGAGTAGGTAATATTTTTAATCCAGTAAAATGAAAACACAATCGAAATTGAGACAAACATTTGAGTTACAGAAAATTCTATTTTCAATTTCAATTCTATTATTTACAGTATTCCTGACATCTTGTAACTCTAGATCAGATAATAATAATCATTCATCGAAAGGTAGCCCTGACAGTATTAGTTTAATAGAAACACAGAATGACTCACAAGATTCTATAGTTCATTTTTTACTTGATGTGGCTGCCAAAGATTTTCATGACCATCAACCTCCAGTTCCTTTAGGTTTTCGTAATGTTCAACTTAAATATTTAACACAACCTAATAAGGAAAAAACATATATAATATGTGGACAATTTCTTAATCAGGATAACCAAAACAAAGAAGAATGGACTCATTTTGCAACCATTAAAACAGATCCATATGAACAATGGATGGGATCTAATGCTTTGGCGTACTGCCAAGATTCTAAAGAAATAGCCTATACAAAATTTGATTTATCTATTGCTTTGAAAAGCAGATATGACTCACTACAAAAATTAAGTAAATAAATTATGTAACAACAATGACTCAAGAAAAATATTAGCACGAACGCATAACAGGTCGGTATATGTCATTGCCTTTCCGTACCGCGAGAACTTTCTGGCTAAAGAGGACAATTAAGCCGGCGGTACGGGCCGCCCCCGGCACCGCCGAGGGGCTCCCTCTTGGTGTCACGGTTTTTGCCAACGCGAGAATTAAGTAAAGACCGCATAATCCTGCATCGCACCACGAGTACAAAAACACGCGCCACCGCGACTCTGCGCCAACGCCACATACCGCCGAACGTTATGCGTCATGCAATGTAACAACCTAGATATGAATTCCAAAAGGATCTTCTTGATAGCATCACTACTTTGCTTTATACCAATGATTTCTTCAAGTCAGAATAAAGCAAAAGAACTACATGCTGGGGGTTATGTATTACAAGCCACAACAGTTGACACATCTTTGAACGAAATGTTTGTGATGTGTGGAGAAATGCCTGAATTCCCAGGTGGCACTCACAAACTATTAAAATATGCTGAAGATTTCCTATATTATCCTGAATCAGCAGTTAAGGATGGTATCCAGGGGAAGGTTCTTTTACAATTTATGATAGATACTACTGGTAAAGCATCGTATGAAACTATAATTGAAAGTGTAAGAATTGATTTAGACACCATTTGTTTATCAATGATAAGGAATATGCCTACTTGGGCCCCAGGAAAGATTGGAACAAAAAAAGTTCAGGTCCGATTTTGGTGGCGTATAAATTTTGTGCTTAACAATAAGAAAAAATAATGCACGAACGAATAACAGGTCGGTATATGTCATTGGCTTCTGTGCCGCGAGAATTCTCTGACTAAAGATGCCTGTTATGTGGCTGGCGGCACAGGCCGCCCCGGCTGCCGACAGGGACCTCCACTTGGTGTCACGGTTTTTGCCAACGCGAGAATAAACAAAACAACATCATATCCCTGCATCGCACCACGAGTGAAAAAACACGCGCCACCGCGACTCTGCGCCAACTGCACATACCGCCGAACGTTAGCAACCATTTTACGACATATGAAAAATCTACTCTACTTATTATTAATCTTCATGTTGGTAACCTCCTGCAAACAAAAGCCAAAGGAGATTGGTACCATATTGATAGATTCCCAAGAAGAAACTACAAATGATTCCGCTTTTCACTACACAGAAGTTTTTACTACAAGTGAAGAAATGCCAGAATTTGGAAATGGATGGGAAGACATAAAAGGCTACTTTCTTAAAAATATATATTACCCAACATCAGCAATTAGAGACAGCATCCAAGGGAGAGTCATCCTTAGATTCGGTATTGATGAAAAAGGCATAGTTTGCAATACGGGAATAGTGCGTGGAGTTAGAAGCGACATCGATAATGAATGCCTTCGAGTATTGAAAAATATGCCTAAGTGGAAGCCTGGCAAACTAGGTAGCAAACCTGTGAAGGTCTGGTATAGTCTACCAATCACATTCGATCTTAATGATAATCCCAATTCAAAAGGGATAATAATTAAACCAAATTCTGCAAATAAGCAGGAGTTAAAATGTAATATATATCCAAATCCAGCTCATGATCAAATAAACATCAGAATTGAAGATCAAGATATTAAAGTGAGATTTCAAATAATTAACGCAGGTGGGCAAATAGTAGCTAATGGTCGATTAAATGAATCAATTGAGCAAATTGACATATCAGAGTTAACAAATGGAATTTACATTTTGAATCTATCAACGGAAGATAATCTAAGATCAAGCGCTCAACAGTTTATCAAAAATTAAACGGTTGCTAACAAAGCGGTATATGCAATTGCCGCTCCGCACCGCGAGAACTTTCTGAATAAAGAGGACCGTTAAGTGGTCGGCGGTGCGGCCTGCCACGGCTTCCGCCGGTGGCTCCCTCCTGGTGTCACGGTTTTTGCCAACGCGAGAATAAACAAAACAACATCATAATCCTGCATCGCACCACGAGTGCAAAAACACGCGCCACCGCGACTCTGCGGCAACAGCCACATACCGCCGAACGTTAGGCTGCATGTCGACAATTCCTGCTTGCATATTTGAGAAATAATACTTATCTTTGCCGTTAGTAACGCAAAACGTTAATGATAACTTCATTTGGATCAAAGGAGACTGAGAAAATTTGGAATGGTGAACATGTTAGAAACATGCCTCCAGAAATCCAAATGATTGGAAGGAGAAAACTAAGAATGTTAAACAACTCTAATAATCTTATTGATCTTAGAGTTCCTCCCTCCAACAAAGTCGAGAAGTTAAGTGGCAAAGTAAAGAACCTTTACAGCATCCGAATAAATGACCAATGGAGAATCACATTCCAGTGGGATGACGGGCTGGCAACAGAAGTAACAATTATTGACTATCATAAATGACAGACATGGAAAGATTACCAAATATACACCCAGGTGAAGTGCTTCTTGAAGAATTCTTGAAGCCCATGAACATTTCTGCTTACCGGCTCTCAAAAGATATTGGAATACCGCAGACCAGAACTTCCGAGATCATTAAAGGTCTAAGAAGAATAACAGCAGATACTGCTCTCAGGCTAAGTTACTATTTCGGAAATTCAGCCAAATTCTGGCTAGGACTGCAGAATGACTATGATATAGAGGAAGAAAAGAGAGTTAAAAAAAATGAATTCAAAAGCATCAAAAAGGCTAAAGAACACGCAGCCTAACAGGTCGGTATATGTCATTGCCTTCTGTGCCGCGAGAATTTTCTGACTAAAGAGGACAATTTAGTGGCCGGCGGCACAGGCCGCCCCCGTCACCGCCGGGGGACTCACTCCTGGTGTCACGGTTTTTGCCAACGCGAGAATTAACTACTTACCGCATAACCCTGCACCGCACCACGAGTGCAAAAACGCGCGCCACCGCGACTCTGCGGCAACAGCCACATACCGCCGAACGTTGTGCTGAATGCCAAAACGAACCTGATAAATATTATATAAATATACTTGCAGTATATACATATTATATATACCTTTGTAGAATAATTTTAATCCCATGAAAACAGTATCATTAAAAATTGACGACTCGATCTTCGGAGAAACGGAAACTATCCTCTCCAAGATTAAGAAACCTAGAAATAGGTATATAAATGAGGCTCTCGATTATTATAATAAAATTCAGAAACGTAAAATCTTAGAATCAAAACTCAAGAAAGAATCTTCACTAGTAAAAGACGAGTCTCTTTCTATCCTTAATGAATTTGAGGAGATTGATTATGCAAGTTAAAAGATTTGAAATCTGGGTGGCTGATTTAAACCCTCAAATAGGTACAGAACCAGGTAAGACAAGGCCTGTTCTTGTGGTACAAACAAATCTTTTAAATAAGATACCTCACCCTTCAACGATAATATGCCCTCTGACGACAAATATTCAGAAAGAATCGGAAATCTTAAGAGTTCATATTAAAAAGGGTACCGCAAATCTTAACGAGAACTGTGACATAATGATTGATCAAGTGCGATCAATTGACAATAAAAGGTTACTTAAAAAGCTTGGTGAATTACCTGAAAGTCTTTCTAATAAAGTCAAAGAAAACTTAGCAATCGTTTTAGATTTGAACTAAAGCACTCAGCACAACAGGTCGGTATATGTCATTGGCTTTCCGCACCACGACAATCTTCTGGCTAAAGAGGACTGTTAGGTGGTCGGCGGTGCGGCCTGCCCCGGCTCCCGCCGGGGACTCCCTCCTGGTGTCACGGTTTCTGCCAATGCGAGAATAAAGTAATAACCGCTTAATCCTGCATCCCACCATGAGTGCAAAAACACCCCGACCTCTCTGCGTTCGGTGCGGGGCACGGCGCGCCACCGCGACGCTGCGCCAACGCCACATATCGCCGAACGTTAGGCCTAATGAGGGGCACATCTCACACTTAATAAATATTTCCTAATTTTCGTATGGAATAAAAATTACTATTGCATCTTTAATATAAACTACCTACCATGAAAAAAATAATTCTTTTCAGTTTTTCAATTCTGATTTCGGTATTGGCTTTTGCTGAAACTGCTAAAGAGGTCCCAACAGAAATAAAAAATGTCACAATCTACCAACAAGGGGCTCTTATAACCAGGGAGGGGAATATTGCAATTTCCAAAGGTAAAAGCACACTGACATTTCAAGGTCTTCCAGCAAAGATTAATCCATCGACCATCCAAATTAGTGCTACTAATAACGTTTTAATAGTATCGGTTACACATAATATAGACTATCTCAATAAATCAATAATTGATAAAGAACTAATTAGTCTGCATAAAAAACAACGCGCTTTAAATGATAGTATCAAAGTTTTAAATAATCTAAAGACGGTTTTTTCACAAGAGAAGACTATGATACTGACGAATTCTTCAATTGCTGGTGACAATGGGGTTAATGTTGATGATTTACAAAAAGCAGCTGCCTTTTTTCGTAAAAGACTGACAGAGATCGAAATAAGTACTCACGACCTAGACAATGACATATATGATCTTAAAAATGAGTTATATAGTATTTCAAAACAACTATTAGAATTGAATTCGAAAATTGATTTACCAACTAGTCTTGTAAAGGTTGTTGTAACATCTGAGACGGATACTAAATCGCTAATAAAGTTAGACTATTTTATTCCAGACGCCAGTTGGATTCCTGCTTATGATATTAGAATTACTGAAACGGATCAACCACTTGATTTTATTTACAAAGCAAAAGTTACGCAGAATACTGACGAAGACTGGAATAATGTAAAACTCACATTGTCAACAGGAAATCCTGCATTAAGCAATACCAAACCAGAATTAACGGCTTATTACCTAACATTTGATAATTTTTACAGGTCTTCATCTCCCAATTTAATAACCGATAATGCACCATTCAAAGGGGTTGTAAGGGGAAAGATCACCGATGCTGAGACGGGGGAGCCTCTTATAGGAACCAACGTTGTCGTTAAAGGAACTACAACAGGTGTAGTAGCAGATGTTAATGGTAACTACACTATTGAGATTCCGCAAGGATATGATATACTAAGCTTTTCCTTTATTGGGTATATGTCACAAGATGTACCTATTAATTCAGGAACCATTAATATAGCGTTGACCCAAGACCAAGTCGCACTTGAAGAAGTAGTTGTTGTTGGATATGGGGTAAGTAACGATTACTCAGGAGCGCTTGCCGGTAGAGCTGCTGGGGTAACCATCTCAAAAAAGAGAGAACAAGTCCCAATGGCAATTGAAAAGAGACAACTTACAACTGAATTTCAGATTGATATACCCTATACTATACCTTCAGATAATCAATCATATGATGTAAATATGGTTGATTATGAGATCAATGCCAATTATGAATATTATGCTGTCCCAAAAATATCTAATAATGCTTTCCTAATCGCAAAAATTCCTGACTGGATTAACTATAATCTTCTAAGCGGAACTTCATATATATTCTTTAAAGGTATTTATCAAGGAGAATCTTACATTGATCTTGACACTTCAAATGACACACTTTCAATTTCAGTCGGCAGAGATAAAGACATATTAATAACCAGAGAGATACAAAAAGATTTTGCAAGTAGAAGTATCACCGGTTCAACAAAGAAAGAACAAAAAGCATGGACAATTTCAGTAAAAAACAACAAATCTATCCCTATCAAGATTTCGATTGAAGATCAATACCCAGTATCACAGACAGATGAGATTAAAGTAGATTTAATTGAATATTCTGGAGCAAAACAAGAGGAATCAACGGGTAAGTTAATTTGGGATATTCCGTTAAAACCCACTGAAAAGAAATCCATCAACTTAAGATATTCTGTTAGGTATCCAACGAACAGATCAGTAATAATTGAATAATAATAGCACTAAGCCTAACAGGTCGGTATATGTCATTGGCTTTCCGCACCGCGAGAATCTTCTGGCTAAAGAGGACCGCTAAGTGGTCAGCGGGGCGGCCTGCCCCGGCTCCCGCCGGGGACTCCCTCCTGGTGTCACGGTTTCTGCCAATGCGAGAATAAAGTAATAAACGCTTAATCCTGCATCCCACCATGAGTGCAAAAACACCCCGACCTCTCTGCGTTCGGTGCGGGGCACGGCGCGCCACCGTCACAATGAATCGGGACGCCAACGCCACATACCGCCGAACGTTAGGTGCAAGGCACAACCAATCTCTACACAACTGATTACATGAGAATTACAACAATAATATTATTGCTATTCCTAGTAATGGATTTCAACCTGAATGGACAAACAAAGTTCATTTCAGGCAGAGTAATAGATGAAGATTTTGAAACCATACCATTAACGATGATTCAAAACTCTGATACAATTCTTATCGGACAGACAGATCTAGACGGTTACTTTAAAATTGAAATCCCATTAGAAACGGATACCCTATTTTTCAGGTTTATTGCAATGGAATGGAAAACAATCAAACTAACTCCTAATTGCGATACTATTGACGTAATCCTAATGCATGACGCTATTTATGATTTTATGACAGCTAACAAGATTGATAGACTCCGTATGAAAAGATTCAAACGGTTGCCTGAGTTGCATCAAAAAGCCTATGAAAAAGGACTATTTACCACTATGCAACCTTGTTATGAGCAATCTTTTGTTCCAATAAAAAAAGGTTAAACGCCATTAAGCAACAAAGAGAAAATGAATTGCCCAGCACCTAACAGGTCGGTATATGCAATTGGCTTTCCGCACTGCGAGAACTTTCTGGCTAAAGAGGACTGTTAAGTGGTCTGCGTTACGGCCCGTCCCGACTCCCGCCGGGGGCTCCTCCTTGTGTCAGGGTTTTTGCACGGTGACGTGAACGCTAGCCGAACAAAAACCGGTTGGTGGTTTAAGACCCTGTAATACGGCTGGAGGCCGCAGTTTAAATGGGTACTTTCTGCCCTCTATCTCGAGTGCAAAAACACACCGACCTCTCTGCGTTCGGTGCGGGGCACGGCGCGCCACCGTCCCGATGAATCGGGACGCCAACGCCACATACCGCCGAACGTTAGCAGCAAGCTTTAGAATTCACAATCATATAAATCTATATTCATGAAAAAAATGAGGCAAGATTTTGAACCTCCCGAAGCAATTGTCAAATGGGGATGGAAATTCCATCATATTGGAATTCCTACTACTGAAAGAAAGCCTAATGAGGTTTATCTACCCCAGTTTAAGTTTTATGCTTCAGGCTTCCCGTCATCCCCATATGGTATAGAATGGATGAGATTTGAAAATAACTCGCCAATTAACTCCTTAATTCAAAAAGTGCCTCATATTGCTTTTGAAGTAGAAAACCTTGATTTGGAACTTAAAATACACCAATTTAAAATCTTAACTCACTCAAATAGTCCAAGTAATGGAGTTAGGGTTGCCATGATTGAACACAATGGAGCACCAATTGAATTAATTGAATTCGCAAAAGAATAATAAGCCTACGGCTAACAAGTCGGTATATGTCATTGGCTTCTGTGCCGCGAGAATCTTCTAATCAAAATGAAAGGCCGTCAATGGCGGTGCAGGCCGCCCCGGCTCCCGCCGGGGACTCCCTCCTGGTGTCACGGTTTTTGCCAACGCGAGAATAAATTAATAACCTCATAATCCTGCATCGCACCACGAGTGCAAAAACACCCCGACCTCTCTGCGTTCGGTGCGGGGCACGGCGTGCCACCGTCCCGATGAATCGGGACGCCAACGCCACATACCGCCGAACGTTAGCCGCAAACGAACAAGCGACTTTGTGATGGACAATGAAATAGAAAATTGAACTATAACATAAAAATAAAAGAAGGAAATCCCATGCAGAAAAAGTCTTTAGTGGTAATTGACATTCAAAATGACATAACCAAAAACTACAAAGAAATCATTGACAATGTTAATCGGTCAATAGATTGGGCAGTGGAAAATGAAATTCATGTCGTTTACATAAGGCATTATAACTTATCTGACGGTACAAGGACTTTCAAACCTAATACTCGTGGGTCTGAATTAGTTTCGGACATGAAAATGGTTTCAAAAAACATTTTTGAAAAATCCAAAGGCAACGCATTGACCAGCGAAGATTTTGCTGACTTCATCAAGAAAAATGAAATAAGCGAATTTTACATTTCAGGAGCAGACGCCACTGCCTGCGTGAAATCAACCGTATTTAATATGTGCAAGGAAAACTACAAAGTTACAGTCTTATCAGATTGCATTACGAGTTATGATAAAAGGAAAATTGACGAAATGCTGAAGTATTACGAAAAAAATGGCAGTAAAATAAATAATTTGAATGACTTGTTAGAACCCAAATAAAATGCCTACGGCTAACAGGTCGGTATATGTCATTGGCTTCCCGCACCGCGAGAATTTTCTGACTAAAGATGACTTCCTTAAGACAAATATCCATATTAGACAAGAAAGTATCTCTCACCCTTATACTGATATACTTTCTCTGCATTTCAGGGTGTAATCCAAGAGAGACTTCCTACACCAAATTTGAGTCAGACAAAATTGACTCATTAATTAAGCTTCAGTATGTTAATGACAGGACTGTTATAGTTAAATTTGGTTATGATGCATTAACCGCAATAAAAACCACTGAAGGAATTGTGGTTATTGATGCGGGAATATCAACCTCATTAACGGACAGGTATGTAAAATTAGTCGAGAAAGAATTTAATCAAAAGAAATTCATCTATGTAATTAATACTCATGGTCACCACGACCATATTAGAGGTAATAGTGTTTTTCATGATACTCAAATTATTGGACACGAAAGTTGCAGAAATGATGCCATTGAAATTGAAAATACAGACAGTACATTGATAAAAATAGGTAGAATTGTCAACCAATATGATCAGCAGCTTCGACAATTAAGCCCTAATACTCATGAATGGGAAGATAACTTTACTCAGAAAATCAGATATGCAAGTGCTAACCAGGATATAAGTAAGAATCTACCTTTCAAATTTCCAGATATCACATTCACTGACAGTTTAAATCTTAAATGTGGAGATGTGACATTTGAAATGATATACTTTGGCAAATTTCATTCCAATAGTGATATCTTAATTTACACACCCGAAATCAGAACCCTCTTTATTGGAGATTTGTTTTCAAAATATGGCAGACCAAGCATGAATAACTCCTCAATATCAGATGCAGAAAAATGGATGCAAGCATTACAATGGATGCGAATAAGGACAAATAACATTGGGACAATAATCGATGGCCATGGCCAGATATTGTCAATCGATGACCTTAAACAATTTGCAGACAATCTATTATTAAGGTACTCGGAAATAAAGAATAAATAACGCCAATACCTAAAAGGTCGGTATATGCCATTGGCATTCCGCGCCGCTATAATTTTCTTACTAAAGAGAACAGTTGAGCGGTCGGCTGGGCGGACTGCCCCGGCTGCCGCCTGGGATCCTCTGATGGTGTCACAGCCTGCTCCGATGGACCGGGGGTTTTTGCCGCCGTAAGAATAAAGTAATATCCGAATAACCCTGCATCGCACCACGAGTTCAAAAACACTCTGACTTTCTCCCGACACGGTCGTGTCGGGATCGGTACGGGGCCCGGCACGCCACCATCCGCCAGCCGGTGGACCAACTGCACGTACCGCCGAAAATTAGCTGCAATTAATACCAAAAAAAGAATTCAATATGTCGAATTTACTTAAATCAATTATTTTAATCAGTTTAATCACGACACTAAGCAATTGTTCTTCGGAAAAACTGACTTATTGGGTTATTAAAAGACAAATTAATTATAGTACTGATGATAAGCGGTACACAGACAATCCGGAGGGGATAACTGTTGTCACGGTTGGAACAGGAAGTCCTTTACCTGGTGATAGAGCGCAGACGGCCACGGCAGTATTTGTAAACGGCCATTTTTTCATGTTTGATGCCGGTGCCGGGACTGTTCAAAAATCAGAGAAATTTGGCCTTCCTTTAGATAAACTGGAGGCAATATTCCTCACACATTATCACTCCGATCATTTTATGGACATCCCAAATATGATAAGTCGTTCATGGCAACGTGGCAGGGCCGCTGACTTAAATATCTATGGACCTCAAGGTCTAAATCAGTTGATTTCCGCAGCAGATAAGCTTCTCGAGATTGATAATTCATATCGTTTAGCACATCATGGAATTGAGGTAATGGATACGGCTTATGCAGATGGAATTCCAAATGAATTTATTCTGGAGCAGGATTCATATCAAATTATTTATGAAAAGGATGGAATCAGGATTACGGCATTTGATGTCACACATGAACCTGTTGAGCCAGCAGTTGGCTATAAAATTGAATACAATGGCAAGAAAGTAGTAATCAGCGGAGATACTAAAAGGAACGACTTATTAACTGAGATGGCTCATAATAGTGATTTATTGATTCATGAAGCCATGCTTATGACATTTCAGGAAATGCTGGCTAAAGCAAATAAGGAGGCAGGACTTGACCGAAATGCACATATCATCACTGACATTCAAGATTATCACACAAGCCCTGGAGAAGCGGCTGAAACGGCAAAAGAAGCGAATGTAAAGAGGTTAGTTTTAAACCATTTAGCTCCTGCACCGGATAACATGATGCTGAAAAGAATGTACATGGAACAAATGGAGGCGTTTAAAGGTCAAAAACACCTGGCCAATGACGGGGATGTATTTTATGTTCAATAATTTAGAAAAAAGCAGCTAATAAGGTGTATAGTGCATACCACTCGGGATACGCGCCATGCACAAACCGTTGGGCCACAATCGATAAAATCGGTCTTAAACTCATCGACATCAATTACCTTAATTTTTACTAACTTTAATAATCCTTAAAACCTTAACCAATGATCAAATCAGAAGAAATAGTTGCTGGACTTCAAACTATTGTAAACAACAACGTGTTAATCGCAACCTTATGGCATATTGCGATCTATGGGCTTATCATTTCTCTTTTCTTTCACTGGAATCCTTCAAACAAATTAATGGCAATTCTATTCTGCCTTCCGGTTGTATCAGTTTCAATTTTAGCCTGGTACTCCGGCAACCCATTTAATGGGACACTTTTCTCAATTCTTACCATTCTGATTATTATTTTCGGTTTAAAAGCCGCCTCACATCCTATTACCTTTTCTCAACTGACCTTCCTGGTGACAGGTATACTAATGATCGCTTTCGCACTGACATACCCTCATTTCCTGGAATCTGATTCAATTATTAAATATCTGTACGCTTCCCCGGTTGGATTAATCCCATGCCCCACCCTTTCTTTACTGATAGGCTTTGCGCTGGTTTTTAACAGCTTCGGTTCTAATGCTTTAACCCTCTCCTTGATTGTCTATGGATTGTTCTACGGGTTATTTGGTGTCTTTCGCCTTGGTGTGACCCTCGACATAGGACTCTTATTCGGTACTTTCTCATTAATAGTTAAGTATATAATGTCCTTAAGGCATCCTGCTTAACGAATAATTGACTTTTGCAAGGCTTGGAAAAATACTTAGCATAACAGATCGGTGAGTGCCATTGCATCCCGGGGGCACGACAATTAGGTAATTCAAGGGGCGGCTTTGTGGTTGGCAGTGCGGACAAGGCCCGCCAACGTCCCGATGCATCGTGACGCAAACGCCACATTCAACCAAACGTTGTACGCTGGCATGAATATCAACCTCGGGTCATGTTATAAGCAAATTATAAATTAATATTGTGATCAGATTAAAACAGTAATATGGAGACACCAATAATATTCTGGATAATTTTTAATGCCTTTGTTCTTATCATGCTGGCACTTGACCTAGGTGTTTTCCATCGAAAAAGTCACGAGGTTTCAGTGAAAGAGGCGTTAATATGGACTTTTGTGTGGATTTTTCTTTCCCTGATATTAAATGTTATAATTTATTTCTGGAGAGGACAGCAGCAGGCATTGGAGTATTTTACCGGATACCTGGTCGAAAAAGCCTTGAGTATCGATAATATCTTTGTGTTTATCATGATTTTTACCTACTTCCAGATACCCGCAAAGTATCAGCATAAAATTCTTTTCTGGGGTATTCTGGGAGCATTAATCATGCGTGTTATATTTATTTTTGCGGGCGTTGCACTACTTGAAAAATTTCATTTCACGATATATATTTTCGGAGCATTACTGATTTTTACCGGGATTAAAATGTTTAATCACAGTAATTTGAAAATTAATCCCGATAAAAATCCGGTTTTAATGTTCATTAAAAAGTTTATACCTGTTTCTCCTACTTTGCATGAAGACAACTTCTTTACAAGAATAGATGGCAGACGATATGCAACCCCATTGTTTTTAGTTTTAATTCTCATTGAAACAACCGACCTGATTTTTGCTGTGGACAGCATTCCGGCAATTCTTGCAATTACTCAAGACCATTTTATTGTTTACACATCCAACGTTTTTGCGATACTCGGATTGCGTTCTTTGTATTTTGCTCTGGCCGGAGTTGTTCACCGTTTCTGGCTTTTAAGCTATGGGTTAGCTATTGTGCTTGTCTTTGTAGGCATTAAAATGATTCTCATTGATTTTTATAAGATTCCCATCGAATGGTCACTCTTGTTTATCGCCGCAATAATCTCGGCAAGTATCTTCTTATCATTTAAATTTAAGAACAAAAAGAGCAGCGTATGATTTTGTCTGTCCAAACAAATGCTCGATCAATTTCATAATCAGAACCACTGGTGGAAACAGAGACTTTAATCTTGAATTTGAAATAATGCAGCCAGGCAAATATGTTGTCCTGATCACAAATAATCAGAGATCAATACTCAACATAAAATAACGGTGGCAACGAGTCGGGATACCTGATGACCTGATAAACAGACTGCAAAGAATCCGAGATTTAAAAAGGCAGACTTCAAAATAGCAAATTGTGATATTATCAATTTGTGTTACCACGCATAAAAGGTCGGTATATGCAATTTACTCCCTTCACCCAGCGGAGAGGTTCGTTGAGCTCTTCGTCAACTCCTGATGGCGTGTATGCCCGGATTGGCGCTCCGCGCCGCGAGAACTTTCCAACCAAGAAGGACTATTCTGTGGTCAGCAGTGCGGCCCGCCCCGGCCGCCTGCGGGGAATTTCGCCAACCGGCGGACCAAATACAAATACCACCGAACGTTGTACGTAATTTAAAACAGACAATGAATTAAAAAAACCATCCCATGAAACACTATTTTAAAATACTTGTATTGATTTTATTATTAGTTGGTTTACAGCTCTCTGCACAACAGGTAACAGAAATCAATCCCGAGCTGCTAAATAAACCCTGGACTGCAAAATGGATTTCATTTCCTGATAATTCAAATTCGGAATATGGAGTTTATCTGTTCAGAAAGGAAATTGTAATTAATTCAAAACCCGACAAATTTATTATTCATGTGTCGGCTGACAATCGATATAAACTATACATAAATGGTGTACAAGTTTGTAATGGTCCTGCCACCAGTTATCTGTTAAAATGGAATTTCGAAAGCCTGGATATTTCCTCATATCTCCATTCCGGCACGAATATAATATCTTCAATAGTATGGAATTTTGCCGAACATCGGCCCTTAGCCCAGATTTCAGGGCAAACAGGATTTATTATTCAGGGAAACACGATGGATGAAAGTATTCTAAACTCAGATACAAGCTGGGTTGTCATAAAAGACACGGCATATAAACCTGTTCCTGTAATTATGAATCAATTCTATGCTGCGGGTGCCGGCGAGGAGTTTAATTGTAAAAACCATCCATGGAAATGGATGGATAAGGATTTCAATACTTCCGGATGGAAACATGCCAAGGAGGTTGAAACTGGCAAACCTGTCGCATGTATGGGTGAATGGGGAAACACATCTTTGCATTTACTTTCACAGAGAGAAATATCTTTAATGGAACAAAAAGAACAGCGATTCTCCAGAATCCGTCGTTCTGACACAAACACTAATACCGAAGGATTCCTGGAAGGTGTCAACCCGGTCAAAATTGCGCCAAACAGTAAAATTAAAATACTAATTGACCAGAACGTGTTAACCACAGCCTATCCTGTTCTTATTTTTTCAAAAGGAAAAAACAGCTCAATAAAACTTACTTATGCAGAAAGCCTGTTTGACGGTGATGGGAAAAAGGGCAACCGGGATGACATTGAAAATAAAAAAATAACGGGCAACTCGGATGTAATAATCTGTGATGGAGGCGATAATCGTATTTTCCAGACACTCTGGTGGCGGACTTTCAGATATATTGAGATGGATATTGAGACAAAAGACGAACCGCTTTTATTAACTGATTTTTACAGCATTTTTACAGCATATCCTCTTGAACAGAAGGCTTCATTTACCTGCGACAATCCTCTTTTTAACAATATCTGGAATGTTGGCTGGCGGACACAACGATTATGTGCAAATGAGACTTTTTATGATTGTCCGTACTACGAGCAACTTCAATATATTGGTGACGCGAGAATTCAGGCATTGGTTTCAACCTATGTTTCCGGAGATCCCGGATTAACCAGAAATGCAATATCTGCTTTGCATGCTTCACAATTACCTGCCGGTATAACACAGAGCAGATTCCCCTGCAATCAAATCCAGATAATCCCAACCTTTTCATTAGTCTGGGTTACAATGATTCATGATTACTGGATGCTTAACAGCGACTCTACTTTTATTAAATCAATGATTCCCGGTATGCAGGAAACACTCAACTGGTTCAGCAACCGGATTGACACAAGTGGAATGCTGGGTCCTCTCGTGTGGTGGCATTTTGTAGACTGGGTTGATTCGGAAGGGTGGGAAAGCGGTGCCCCGCCGGCTGCGCACAGTGGCAATTCCTCAATACTGAGTTTACAATATGTTTACACGTTGGAAAAAGCATCAGAGCTCTTCGAGGCATACAGGATGCATGACATTGCTGTTGTGTACAGAAACCTGGCGGATAAAATTAAAAAATCGGTTTATCAAAGATGTTACGATCCTGACAGAGGATTAATTGCCGATTCCCCCGAAAAAAGTACATTTAGTCAGCACGCTAACGTTTTGGCTATTTTAACCAATACGTTTCCTGAAACAGCCGATAAAACCGAAATAATTAATAAGGTTCTCAATGACAAAGAGTTGGCAAAATGTACATTATATTTCAGTTTTTATTTATTCGAAGCACTTGAAAAAGTCGGGCAGGCTAACCAGTTTACATCATCATTAAATCCATGGAAACAGATGCTGGATTCAGGTTTGACCACTTTTGCAGAGATTCCCGGTAATGCTCGTTCTGATTGTCACGCCTGGAGTGCTTCTCCGGTTTATTACTTCCTGTCATTGGTCAGCGGTATTAAATCTGACGCGCCTGGCTTTGAGTCTGTAAGGATAGAACCTAATCCCGGAAGTTTAAGGAATATTGATGCAACAATGCCTCACAGGCTTGGTGCTATTCACGTTAAATTACAAAAAGACAAGGATCATCTTAGTGGTGAAATTACCTTGCCAATGCACCTGCAGGGAGTTTTCATCTGGAATGGGGAGCAAAGGCACTTGCAAAGTGGAATAAACAAGATTGATTAAATCAAACATACAGTGCCGGAAACCAGGTAATAAAATAATAAAGACTAATGACCAGCAAATATAAGCATCGCACAACATGCCTGCAGAGGCCATCCGCACCCTGAGCTGACTACATCATGCCAGCCTGCTTGTTATAATAATTCGTGCTTTCAAATATCTTGTCGGCATTGGCAGCTATAAATCCTGAATACTGTTTGCCGTCGGGCTGGTTATACCGAAGGGTAAACTCATAGAAGCACGAAGGTATCTCATATACCCCGTCAGTAAATGCAACAGGCTGAATCTCAGCCATTGTTGCAGACTGCTCCAGCAACTCTTCGGGTGTTCCATAGATCTCTCCGCCGACAGTTGTCATGAGGTAACCGTTTCCTTTGATGAATTCATTGACCTCCTGCAGGGTTGCGAACTGCTTCAGCTCATTAACCTTAACGGCAAAATGGTTGGCCCGGTAACCATATACAAGCAGCCACGCTGCATATTCCGATTCTTCGCGAAGCCGGTTGTAGGTGGCAAACGGAATCTGACCCCATAGGCTTCCTCCGTAAACCAGGGCCGGATCAGCATAGGCGTTGTCGTCCAGCCTGTTCAGGTAACCCCGGATGGTTGTCTTCAGAAAATCGCTGAACTGATCTGTCATCAGTTCACTGATAAAAACCTTGGGTGCCTTCGGGTCGCTCTTATGCTCAAAATGCATCCCTCTCAGTTTTTTGGCCTTGAAGTCATAGTTACCCCTCGCCTCATAACCATTTTCGATAAATAACCGCGAGACTACATCTATATTCATTCTGGGGTCATCGAATGTTCTCAGGGCAATATGGTCATGAACAACCTGCTCGCCCCTGGCTGTAAATAGATCAAAAATCCGTTTTGCATGTGGATTCTCCGTAGAAAAGCGATTCCAGAACCGATCAAATATCTTTGCTGTTTCCATATCTCATAGCTATTTGCCAACCAATAACGCAAATCTAAATCAATTCCGGAAACCCGGTAAGCATTCATGATTAATATTTTATATCCGGCAGGTACCGGCCAAACACCATGCACGATGGCATTATATTTGCGGCAAAATTATTGACCTAAACCTAATTCAATGAAACGCTTACAACCGCTGTTCATCATTGCACTGATAGGTGTGATATCATGTGAAAATAATGAACCTGAACACTTTGAGAATCCCATTCTCAAAATTGGTGAGATTGCAGAGTTCAATTATAGCGATTTCGAAATGTACGACTCTTCCGCAAAGGTTTTATATTTCAAGTCATACCATCCTGAATTCTTTCACTATAAAGGAATGGAATTCTCCTTTTTTGCTGATGCAGTGCTTATCTATAAGGGTTATTTCTGGTCAAGCTATTCTTCATCTTTCCCATCCACCCCCTATGTTACATCCGATCCATTCTTCTATCAATACCATGCCCTGGGATTCGAATACATAAACCAGAATCAACCAGATCCAAGAAATGACAGCAGGCTGATGTCAGCCTTTAAGGAAAACAACCTGTTACACTCCGGCTTATCGGTGTCAATTGGATCAGTCACTGTCAATGGAACACAGGTTACCTTTTCATGCAGGATAACCAATCGCGACAATGATGACCTTTATCTCCCCGATTATGATAAAATGGGGACCAACCTGTTTCATTACTATACAAACGGATTGGTCTTTGTCAATGAGACTCAGCCAGAGATCATATATTGTATAACCGATCCGCACGGTCCTGTTCCTTATAACAGCTGGAAAATGGAATGGCTTTCACTGGTGAAATCCGGTGAGTCTATTCAATTGGATATTAATTATAACCTGGAGAACCCATTGAATAAGGGAACCTACACTGCATATTTCAGCTACCCGGGATTTACCTATCAGATTTCAAAGGATGACGTCATCCAAAGAAACGGCAGAATCTGGTTAGGAGAAGTCACAGGAAGCAAGAAAATAATAATCCAGTGAAGTTTTTGACAAAGAGGCAGAACGGGTAGTAAAATCAATTCCACAACGGGATGTCCTATACAGGCATGGCGACATGGTGAAGGGGATTACCCTGGTCGATTCCGGAAAAGTTTGAATGGGACAAAAAACAGTAAATACTTCCTTTATAAACCAGGCCTGTCATCAAGAGGCATAAAACCTATAAATGATACTATGAGAAACCTGATCCTTATTACGCTATTCTTTTTGACATTTTGTTCCCTCTCCGGACAGACGGAGCATAAGAACAGAGTTATCATCCTCACCGACATTGAGGCCGACCCCGATGATACGCAATCATTGGTTCGCCTGCTGCTTTACACAAATGAAATTGATGTGAAAGGTATTGTCGCCACAACCTCATGCTGGCATAAGACAATGGTTAATCCGGAATCTATCAGGAAGGTGGTGCGGGCTTACGAAAAGGTTCAACCCAATCTTGCAAGGCATGATGCAGCTTATCCAAAAGCCGAGGCACTTTATCCGCTCATTAAAAGTGGCCTGCCCGAGTATGGCATGCAAGGTGTTGGCAAGGAGAAGGATTCGGAGGGTTCCGATTGGATTATCAGGGAGCTTGAGAGCATCGATGAGCGTCCCTTATGGATTTCGGTATGGGGAGGCTCCAATACCCTGGCACAGGCACTCTATAAAATTAAAAACACAAAAACCGAAAAGGAGTTGAAAACACTGGTTGCAAAACTCAGGGTTTATGCCATTTCCGACCAGGATGACAGCGGCATATGGATCAGGAACAATTTCCCGGACCTGTTTTATATTGTAAGTCCGGGAGATGACTATGGCAGTGCAACATGGTCTTCCATCAACACTTACGTTCAGGGGATAAACAATGAAAAAATCAGCAACACCTGGCTGGCTCAGAATATTCAGCAGGGACACGGGTCCCTCGGAGCGGCCTATCCCGATGTGGCATGGGGTATGGAAGGTGATACACCGTCGTTTTTATCGTTGATATTGAATGGATTACATAACCCGGAACATCCTGAGTGGGGCGGCTGGGGTGGCAGATATGAGCTGTATAAGCCAGACTTTTCAACACGGAAGAAAGGGGATTCAGGGGTGCCTTTTGAACCCGAAACAAGAGCAATATGGACAGACGCTGCGGATAGACTTATACCGTATATCTCAAGCGAATACGGAAGAGCAGTGAAAGCTGATACCATGACTTTTATGGATAATAAAGTCTCTCTATGGCGCTGGAGGGATGATTTTCAGAATGATTTTGCTGCCCGGATGGACTGGTGCATTGAATCTTTTGAAGAGGCCAACCACCATCCTGTTATTGTTTTAAGCCATCCGGAACTGATTACTGTCAGATCAGGCCAGGGCTTCGGATTGGATGCCTTTGGCACCACCGACCCCGATGGTGATAGTTTCAGTTTCCTGTGGTTCAATTATCCCGAAGCCGGCACATATAAGAAACCAATAAAAATTGAGGGGGCCGAGAACTCACATGGAGCTTATGTAATTGCCCCAGCGGTTGACAGGGAAGTGACTGCTCACTTTATTTTAAGTGTGACCGACAGAGGCGAACCTGAGTTAACAAGTTATAAAAGAATAATAGTGACGATTAAGCCATAAGAAGCACTGCCGCTGCCTGAGTTAAGAAAACATTGGGGCCGTGACGGGTGTTTAAAGCTTATATCACGTGTCGCCATTTGTGTAGACGGACATTGACGAAGTACGCAATCAACCTGTTTAATGCAGTTACCCGATAGTGAATATTGCACGAAGTATATCAAAGAGATGAAGCGGATATTGATTCTATTCATTTTTGGGCTTTCAGCCATCGACGGTTCCGGTCAGGGACCCACCGGAAAAAACGCTTTGTCGTTGCATTTCGGTCCAGCCTTTATTGCGCGGCAGGATTTGGTTTTCTCCCCATTTATCCATGGTGACTTTTCCTTTCTGAACATAGGTGCAGGCTACACAAGGAAGGCAAAGTTGTTCCAGAAGGTAAACCTCCGTTTTGCCAATTTTAACCCTATGGTGGCCGAACCTTATGAATTCGCTGTTCATGGAGAAAATTATACTGCATACCCTCACAGTTTAAGCTTAATTGACCTGGATTACCAGTTAGGCAAAAGGATATCTGAAAATCAAAGATCAGTTATTACTGCCGGCGGGCTGTATTCAACCGATATTCAAGCTCTGAACTATGTATATGGCAGGATTGGCAGTTTTGGCTATTATTCAGCTTTTGGGCTCGGCATCTTTGGCACGTACGAGAGACCAGTCAGTGAAAAAAGCCACCTGGCGGCAACCCTGCAACTGCCTTTGATTGCCTGGCTTGCACGGTCGCCTTATCTTGTGAATGATGATGAATTCATCGAGAACATCAGTTCTCACTCCGGGTTAAAAACCTTTATGGCTTTTATCGGGGATGGAGAATTTGTCTCCTGGAACAAAATGCAAACGCTTGACCTGGAGTTAAAATATGAATACAGTTTAAATGAAAGATGGGGATTGAGCGCTGCCTTTCAGTTTGACTTTGTCCATGTGAGCCAGCCCAGGAACCTGCTTTCTTTCCGTAATTCCCTGGATTTTTCTGCCTGCTATAAATTTTAAACCGATGAAACAAATCATAAAATTGCTGGCAGCAACGCTCGTGACATTTTTAACTGTCAGCTGCGAAAACATATTTGTTGAACAGCCTGCCAACCATCCTGAGGCTATTTTTGAAAACCTGTGGACCACCTTTAATGAAGAGTATGCTCCGTTCGAGGAAAGAAATACAGACTGGCAGGCGCAATATGACCAGTTCCGTCCGCTGGTAAATGCCAGTACCACTGATGAAGAACTCTTTTCTGTCATTTCTCAGATGCTGGGCCAACTGGATGACGGACATGTCAGCCTTACAGCTCCGGGAAGAGATGTGTTCTTTTCAAATAAGATAAGGAATGAACTCGTTGATGACGAACTCTTCAGTATTCCTGTGGTCAAGACTTATCTCGACCCGGGGTACATGGAAGGAGATGAAAACAGCTACATCTACGGTAAAATAAAGAACGAGAATGTGGCTTACATCTATTTTGATTATGTGGGTGAAAACTTTTTTATACTGAAGGATTTTCTGAACGACTTCAGTAATGTCAATGGTTATATCATTGACATGCGCCACAACCAGGGAGGCGATTTTACCTATTGCTTTTCAGAGATTGGCCGTCTGACAGATCAATCGCGTTACGTCTTCAGGAGTAAAACCAAAAATGGGAAGGGACATGATGATTATACCGACTGGCATGAATGGTATATTCATCCCGAAGGAGAATACATATCCAAACCCATAATAGTGCTTACCGACCGCTACACCATCAGCGCAGGCGAGCGTGCCGTGATGGCATTTAAGACGTTACCCAATGTAACGCTTATGGGCGACACAACTAACGGGGCCCATGGCACTATGATAGGAAGAGAACTGGCAAATGGCTGGTTCTACTCCCTGGTGCCACAGAAAGTTGAATTGTTCGATGGCAATACGTACGAGGGAACAGGGCTGGCGCCAGACGTTTATAGTAAAAATACAATGGCGGAAATCAACAGCGGAATTGATAAGACATTGCAGAAAGCTATAGATGAACTGAACCAGTGAAGGTTATTAATCGGATACTTTTGCCGGACAGCCGGCCAGACACCATTACACAGAGGTGACTCCGGGATGTGGTTCAGGTTATGTTCAGCAAAACAAATGAAACCATCACAAGGTAAAATACCAATAACCTTTATTGCTACTTTCATCCCGACCATTGAATGTACTTCATAGAAATCAGCCGGTATAAACATGAATAGTATTAATTATCTGCATACCAAACCTCCGTCCTTTGAATCAAGACTGATACAGGCCATCATGGGTCTGTCAGGAATGAAAATGAGAACCGAAGAGAAAATGATTAAAGACAGTTTTGCAAAAGATCCGGCAAAGCTGCCTAAATCATTACGTAGGAACATTGATATCCGGGAAACTGAACAAAACAGCAGGAAGGTATGGACAATTTCTCCGGATGATTATAAATCTGATATTGTAATACTATATCTCCATGGTGGTGCATATATGGGTAATATTCTCAGGCTCCACTGGGATTTAATCAATCTGTTAGTCAGGAAGACAGGTGCAATAATTGTTGTTCCCGACTATCCCCTGGCGCCGGATGCAACATACAGGGAAGCTTACGATTTTGTCGGAGACTTATATGCAGGACTGACAACTGATTACCCTACAAAACGCATTGTTTTCATGGGTGACTCGGCTGGTGGAGGTTTGGCCATGGGGTTTGTGCAACAATTAAGAAACGAGAAAAAGAGGCAGCCGGATCAGTTAATTGTTTTTTCTCCCTGGTTCGATGTCTCGATGACCAATCCCAGGTTAGGTTTAATTGATAAAGAGGATAAATTGTTAAGCATCAAAGGTCTTAAGAGTGCGGGGCAGAAGTATTCCGGAGACCTCGACCTGAAAGACTACAGGGTAAGCCCGCTGTACGGCTCCTTTTCCGGATTGTGCAGAATATCAATTTTTACCGGCACAAATGATATACTGAATGCAGATGCTCAAAAATGCAGACAGCTTATGACAGATCAGCAAATCAGTTTCAACTATTTCGAGTATCCGAAGATGTTTCACGACTGGGTGGTAATAACGCGCCTGAAGGAATCAAGGGATGTGGTTGATAAAGTTTGTAAGATTCTGACTGAAACTTCTGTCAATATGGAAACATAGATCATCATTAGCGGATTAATTCTTTTTATTCATCGGATTCCCTTAACTTTAGTCTTTGATCATGGTCTTTAAAGAGCTAACCAATATCAATAAATCTATGAGAAACCTAGGACTTCTTCTGCTTTTCGGACTTTTGGCAGTTTCGTGCAACAGGCCCTCTGGCCAGCTAACAGTTGCTGCAGGCAACGGTGAGACAGCCAGGGATGGGGTGTTTATCCACATAACTGAATGCTATGATGACCCCCACCGGGTGCTGATGCCTCTCAAAATGGCGACCATGATGGCTGCCGATAAGGATGTACTTGTTTATATGGACATCCATTCCGTTCACCTCCTGGTGAAGGATGCTGAGGACATCAATTTTGCAGATTTTGAATCAGCACACACCTACATCAAAAAACTGATTGATATGAAAGTGGGCGTGTATGCATGTCCCACCTGCCTAAAGGTAGCAGGATATACGCCTGATGATCTCATGGATGGCGTACAGGTGGCAAACAAGGACAGGTTTTTTGACTTCACGAAAGGAAGGATCATTACCCTTGACTACTAAAGGATGGGGCTGAAATCAGCAAGGACCAGAGCCCGGCACCCCCGGTGATCAGTGCGGCGCCAGGCGGGGCCAAAAGGACCAGAGCCCGGCACCCCCGGTAATCAGCGCGGCGCCAGGCGGGGCCAAAAGGACCAGAGCCCGGCACCCCCGGTGATCAGTGAGGCGCCAGGCGGAGCCAAAAGGACCAGAGCCCGGCACCCCCGGTAATCAGCGCGGCGCCAGGCGGGGCCAATATGTATGTGATTATTATTTGATTCAGGTTATGTTGCCTGCCAGGAATTCTGATTAAATATATATGAAACTTCCCTCCTTTTTAGACAGGTTTCTCCGGTTGGTTTCAAAGCGGAGATTTCAGATCATCATTCTGATCCTCGGTTTGCAGATCCTGTTGATAGGGCCGGTAAGCAAGGATTTATACTCCTGGGGGTCATTCAGGGGTGTGGTCAGATACATAGGCGTCACCGATACCCATCAGGATATTATTAAGGCAGCCTTTGGCATGCTGAGCCGTGATCCGGCAATCATAAAAACGAGATTTCCTCTTTTTGGGGATTTCTCCGTTATAACTGCAGGGGATATCCTAAAGTATGAGGGAGTGGATCCCATCGGAGATATCTGGAACTTGTCATATAAAACCGTTGGTTCAGGTCCTGATGCGGATGGTTCCACGCCCTATTCATGGCACTGGTGCAATCCTGTGACATTTTCAGGCTATGCACCAAGGGCGGCAGCTGACCAGTATATGAATTTTGCCCTGGCTGCCCTTCAAGCGAACTTCAGCAGGGAAAGGGCCTTGAGGGGGATGGCCTGGTCAGCTCATTTCCTGGCCGATATGTTTGTGCCCTTCCATGTTAACGGAATTCCGGAATTTGATGCAGATCCTGAGCCCGGGCCGGGGCCTTTCATCATGAACACCGATGAATCAGGGCCTCTGTTTCTTTGCAATACAACCCCCTCACTTATGCTGCCATCATCATATCCTGACACGAATCCATACAGAGGTTATGGCCTTGATAATGATTTCAGCAATTCATACTCCATCTTCAAAAAATACCGGGCAGATGCAGCACCCTGGGATAACAGCGTAAACCCAATGGACTGGTTTGATCCATGGTACTGGAACGGAGGAATTATTGCACCCGTTTTACTATCGAGCCACGTATCGTTTGAATCCCGGGCCCATTCTGAATGGCTTCTTACCGGCGGGATCAACAATCCGTTGTTTGCCGGCACTGGTCGTTATGACAGATTATGGGAAAACGGACTGCCAGACTATACGTTCTCAGGTACTGCCACTGCGACTCAGGCTGAGCAGGTTTGGAGGTTTGTTAACAGAGTTGCCTTCAGGACCAGGGAAAATACCCAGCAGCTGTTCATGTCACCCTCTGAAGGAATTATTCAATCTGTATTTGCCGTCTACACATTATGGCGATCAGCATGGTCAGCACTGCAACCCGTCATAAAGGTATCTCCTGACCCTGTGGAGCCGGGGAAGCTAATTGTCAGTACCCTCGTCAGCAATTACGCTCAGGAAGCTTCTCAGAATGTCAGGATCAGACTCACCGTAATGGATGGCTCTGCTGTCGCTTACCAGGAAAGTCATGCCTCTGACAGCAAATCTCCCCGGGACCCAGTCTGCATGGATGGACTGGAACTTGAAGGCTGAGCAGAACAAGAGCTACACTTTTTTCATGGAGGTAGTCGGAGCGTATATGGTCACGCCTGATCTCCAGTATGCTTATTGTTCCCTCCCCTACCAGACCGGATCCGGATCGCAGAATGCTGAACCGGAGGTATTCGGAAATAACCAGTGGATTCAGAATTCGCTTACCGGTGATATCTATTATCTTCCTGATGGAACATCGAGACTGCCGGACTTTGACACAATGCAATCTGTCGGCAGGATATATACCAAATCCCTTAACATCCCGGAGAGGGCTTTTGATTCAGGGTTCCCGAACGTTACCAGCCGTTTTGAATGGTTTGCCATACGCTATTCCGGTGAGATCAGGATAAGGGCCGATCAGGAAGGCATGTACGGTTTCAGGCTTACCAGCGATGACGGTTCAAAGCTGCTCATAGACAACAAAACAGTTATAGACAATGATGGTCAGCATGCGACCGCCGCGGCGGACGGCAGCATTTTCCTGACCGAAGGTATCCACAAGATTGAGATTCAATACTTCCAGGGGCCAAGGCTTCATGTCGCCCTTGTTTTCGCGGTGTCTCCCCCCGGGTCATTATCCTTCTCAATCTTCAACAAAGATGATTACTAATATGCCTGACCCCGGAAGGGAATAACCTGAATGAAAATATTATTTACCGCACCATCCATGAAACATGGCTAGCGTTATAGGAAATCATAAGAATAATGGAATTAATTATCAGAGAAGCCACCGAGGCTGATTTCCCCGCAATACTTTCACTTATCAAGGAGCTTGCCGCCTATGAGAGAGCGCCAGGCAAGGTGACCAACAGCGTGGAGCAGATGAAGGAGGAGAAGGATCTCTTCAGATGCTTCGTTGCTGAGACGGGTGAAGGAGAGATTATAGGTATGGCGTTATATTTCATGGCCTATTTCACCTGGGTGGGCAAGTCGCTCTACCTCGAAGACATCTACGTGAAGGAGCCCTTCAGGCAGCACAGGGTAGGCTCTGCGCTGCTCAGGAAGGTATTTGAGGTGGCAAGGGCGGAGAGGTGCAAACGGGTCAGGTGGCAGGTGCTCGAATGGAATGACCCGGCCATTGCTTTCTACAGGAAGTGCGGTGCCGAGCTGGATGGAGAATGGATAAACTGTAACTTTGATGAAAAGGGTATAGCCGGTTTTAACATATAACATTCTTCTTTCTGAACGAACATGAAAAATACGCGTACGCTGACCTCATTAAACCAGCGCCACGATCAGCAGCAGGATAATTTTGCAACAACTGAAGAGAGATGAAGTCAGAGAAGGAAAAAATGCTTTCAGGGGAGCTATATGATGCGACAGACAGGGAGCTGTCGGCAGAGCGTTTCAGGGCAAGGGTTCTAATGAAGGCTCTGAATGACACCGGGGAGGATCAGAAAGAGGAAAGGAACCGGATCGTGAAAGAGTTAATTCCTGAAGCAGGCAGGCAATTATGGTTGCAGCCGCCCTTTTATTGCGATTACGGGTACAATATCACAACCGGGGAGAAGGTCTTTTTCAATTATAACTGTGTTGTGCTTGACGTGATGCGGGTCACCATTGGCAACCGCACGCTGTTCGGGCCAAATGTGCAGATATATACCGCCACTCACCCGATGGATTACAGGGCAGAGGGCTGCAGGACTCGAGTATGCCAGACCGGTGGTCATAGGCGATGATGTCTGGGTGGGCGGAGGCGCTGTCATATGCCCGGGAGTGACAGTCGGTGACCGTACGGTTATCGGGGCCGGCAGTGTGGTCACACGGGATCTGCCCCCGGATGTATTCGCAGCCGGAAATCCATGCAGGGTGATAAGACAACTTCCACAAGAGTGATTGTGATAGCCGTCACAATTTAAACTGTCATTTAAGTCAACAGCAGAACTAATTATGTTCATATAACTCCATGATCAGGAAGGGAGACAAAAAGAGTAACCGCCTCGAGGCGGTGCCTGGCATAGGAAAGAGCCTGGCGAAGGATCTGAAGGATCTCGAAATCAATACGGTGTCAGATCTGAGAGGCCGTGACCCGGAGGTAATGTACAACGACCTTTGCAGAAAGCGTGGAGCGCACCAGGACCGCTGCGTATTGTATGTTTTTCGGTCAGCGGTCTATTTTGCCGGGACTGAGAATCCGGATCCGGAGCTTGTCAAATGGTGGAACTGGAAAGACCGCAGATGACGCTGTTTCATGGCATGGAATTTGTGCGAATTACCCTGAAAAATACTCTGGGAATGAGATCAATCACCCCTCCGGGAACCTTTGCAGGAAGTCTGGCTTTCATTTTTATGTTGTTGCTCTTCGCCGGATGTGAAGAGATCTTCGACAATCAACCCAGGGCTATCTTCCAGTATCGTTATGTCAACCACGCCTGGGGATATCAGGACGCCGGCTTCATGATTGACACCTCAGGCAATATCAGGAGCTTTTCCTTTCCCGCAGACTGGAATTATCCTGACAGCGAGGGATATATCAGTGCCGCTGATATGGATGAGAACCTCGCACAGCTAGGAGAAACCTATTGCAAGGCGGGCAAATACGACCTGGCATATTTTGCCGGAAAACTCAAAAATGCCGTGAAAGGTAAAATCACTGACCCTGAGCATCAGATGTGCGACGCAGGAGTCCACGGATATGCAGGATACTTATATGAGCCGGAGAAAGAGCGCTACAGGTATGTATTCATCAGACAGACAGGCGACTGGCAAAGTGAGAACACATCAAGGGACGCCGCTGAAATCTTCGAATGGCTCCAGCATCCGTGTGAAACCAGTCTTCCAATCAGGATTCCCTGACCCGACAACCTAACTGGCTTTCGGCGATGTCATGAAATCTATGGTTTATAACCACCAAAACCCCTTCCCAAATGAAGAAAAGAATCAGAACCCTTGCTTTTGCGGGTCTGCTGGCCCTGATGCCGGTTGCTGCATTCTCTCAGCTGAGCATCTCCTTCTACTCGTCAAACCTATCAAAAATAGGTCTGGCATATGACTTTTCACCCCGTTTCTGGAGTGAGCTGAGACTATACAGCAACACTGACCTTTCAAATATCACCCCTGAGCTTGTCTTCTGCTTTAACGTGGCGGACAGGGAATATCACAAGGTATACCTGGGGTTAGGTGTCAATGTCAATTATTTTACCGGTTTTGTAATGCCGATAGGCGTACAGTTCAGCCCGTTTGAGAAGTTTAACCGGTTTTCAATGCATATTGAGCTGGAGCCGACTCTTGATTTTTCCTCTGAAGATTTTATTTTACAAAGTTCATGGGGAATCAGGTATAAATTCCTGAAATAAAACACCTTGCAACTATATTATTAATACGGCAGACCAGCCCTGAGGGCAGCAATCAGTCTGTTTCTTCAAGCCTCAGGGCAGTCTCCGCTGAAACTTGCCACCCTCAGTCCGCCGTCACAGGGCCGACCAGATGACTCCGGTCAGCCAATGAAAATCCATCCCGGGTTCAACGACCCGGGATTTTTCTTAACTTGTGATCCATAACTGAAAAAAACAGCCGGCGATTCCACCGGGTTGATCAGGCAACTGCCGGCAACAGTGCAGACAGTCCTGAGAATAATGAATTTATGAAGCATACAGCAGACCACACTCCCCATATCCACTCCTACCTCTCACTGCGCAAATCAGTCGGGTGGATTGGCATTCTGCTTCCCTTTGTGCTGGTTTTCGGCCACACTGTTTTATTCGGGGGAGATCGGCTCCTGAACAATCTCAGCGTCTATTATCACACCGGCATGCGGGATTTTTTCGTGGGTGCCATATGCGCGATAGCTCTCTTCCTTTTCTTTTACAGGGGATATGACAGGTGGGACAACATCTCTGCAAATGTTGCCGGTTTTTTTGCACTCGGCATCGCCTTTTTCCCAACCGTGAAGGATGGTCCCTGGGATTGGGTGGCATGGGTCCATTTCTATTCTGCCGCCAGTTTCTTCGTAATCCTTGCCCTTATCTCACTCTTCCTGTTTACCAGGGGTGAAAAGAGACCCACCGGCAGGAAGCTGAAAAGGAATCTTGTCTACAGGGTATGCGGAATAATCATGCTTGTGGCGCTGGCTGCCATGCAGATCTTCTTTCTCTTCTTTTATGAGAACCATGCGGACTCCAGGTTTGTTATCATTGCAGAGACAGTTACTCTGATGGCTTTCGGCATCTCATGGCTGACCAAGGGAGGAACTCTTTATCCCGATAAACCAAAAAAAACAGATACGATGGAAAATGAAGAAAATCTCATCAAAGTATTCACCGGTCCGGAACCGACTGCACTCCTGCTTCTGAAGATGCTGGAGGAATCGGGTATCAAGGGACTTGTCAAGAATGACTCGGGACTGGGATACCTGGGAGGTGTCCCTTCAGCGCTCGACCTCTATATCTTTGAGGCTGACCAGGAGAAGGCCATGCCTCTTGTCATGGAGTTCAGGGAGACGTATAACCCGGAATAGCAATTCAGATAAACAATCCCTATATGAAGAAAACTTATTTGCTTGCGTTGGTCGCCATCTCGGTGATGACCGTTTCATGCAACAATTCAAAACAAACAGCTGATATGATTATTACCAATGCCAGGATCTGGACCGGGAATGCGGAGCAGCCCTTCGCCGAGGCGATGGCTGTTGCAGGTGACACCATCTTAGCCGTTGGCGGCAACGGTGAGGTGATGAAGCACAGGTCCGCTGAAAGCACGGTTATTGACCTTGGTGGCAGGTTCGTCGCCCCGGGTTTCATTGATTCACACCTTCATCTGCTGCAGGGAGGATCAAACCTCGCCTCGGTGCAGCTGAGAGATGCCTCCACTCCCGGGGAGTTCATCAAACGGATAAAGGAGTTTGCCGCAGCACAGAAGCCCGGGACATGGATTCTTGGTGGCGACTGGGACGGTATGGGCTGGGAGAGTCTTCCCCGCAGGGAATGGATTGACTCCGTCACTCCGGATAATCCGGTCTTCGTCTCGCGTCTCGACGGCCACATGGCTCTTGCCAACACCCTGGCCCTTAAGATTGCCGGTGTTGACCGCAGGGTTAAGGATGTTTCCGGCGGCACGATAGAGAGAGACGGACGGGGTGAACTGACTGGCATTTTCAAGGATAACGCCATGGATCTCATATCTGTCAAAATCCCGGAACAGTCAGAAGAGGAGGTTGACCGGGCCCTTGTGGCTGCAATGAATTACCTCGCTTCCAACGGGGTCACATCAGCGCATGCAGTTGATGCAGCCAGTTATGCCGATGGCCTGGCACGGGTGCGCGCCAGGGGCGGACAGATCACCAGAATCTATTACCTGCAGACAATCAGCAGGTGGAAGGATATGAAGGATCAGGTAGAAAAGGAGGGCCGCGGAGACAAATGGATCAGTACCGGTGGGGTGAAGGGGTTTGTTGACGGCTCACTGGGCTCGCACACAGCGGCATTCATTGAACCTTATACTGACCTGCAGACTGATACAGGCCTGTTCGTGAACAGTGAGGAGGATCTCTACAACTGGATCTCGGAATCGGATAAAGCCGGGCTGCAGGTGGTGATACATGCAATAGGTGACAGGGCCATAAATTCCCTGCTGAATATCTATGAAAGGGTAGCCAGGGAGAACGGGGAACGCGACAGGAGGTTCAGGATTGAACATTCCCAGCATCTGGCCCCCGGTGACATACAGAGGTATGGCGAGCTGAATGTAATAGCCAGCATGCAGCCCTACCACGCCATTGATGACGGCCGGTGGGCTGAGGAATACATCGGCCCGGAGCGGGTAAAGACAACCTATGCCTTCAGGTCGCTGCTCGACAGCGGGGCGACACTGGCATTCGGCAGCGACTGGTTCGTGGCACCTGCAACACCGCTGGAAGGAATATACGCTGCCGTGACGCGCAGGACACTTGACGGGAAGAACCCCGGCGGCTGGGTTCCGGAGCAGAAGATCACCGTTGAGGAGGCGCTGAAAGCATATACTATAAATGCCGCCTACGCCTCCTTCGAAGAGGATCTGAAAGGCACTCTTGAGCCCGGAAAGCTGGCTGACTTCGTGGTGCTTGACCGTGACATCACCGCCATCGACCCTGCGGAGATATGGAATGTGAAGGCACAGCAGACCTGGGTAGGCGGGAAAAAGGTGTTTGACCGGACGGAAGCACAATAACCGGGGCGTGCGTTATGATTAACAGACAATTTATCAGGACAGCGGCTGCCGCGATGCTGTTGCTGCCGGTTCTGAACTGTCAGAACACAGATGCTCAGATGAAGAGAGCGAGAGACTACGGAATAGAGATCGGCATACTGCGTACCGGCAGTTACAATGCCATTACGGATGTGCCCGGCGTTAAGGTGGGCCAGGTCACACTGAAGGAGGGCGACTCTGTAAAAACAGGTGTCACAGCAATCCTTCCCCATGACGGAAACATCTTCCAGCAGAAGGTCCCTGCGGGGATCTTCGTGGGTAACGGGTTCGGCAAGCTGGCCGGGTACACGCAGGTGGAAGAGCTGGGCAACCTGGAGACCCCGGTGGTGCTCACCAACACGCTGAGTGTGTCAACAGCCGTTGCTGCAGTCATAGAGCATACCCTCTCACAACCCGGCAATGAGGGGGTGACGAGCGTCAATGCAGTTGTTGGTGAGACCAATGACGCCAGGCTCAATGACATCAGGGGCAGGCATGTAACGGAGGAGCATGTGCTGGAGGCGATACGAATTGCTGACGGCGGTCCGGTTGCCGAGGGCAATGTCGGTGCGGGCACCGGCACCGTCTGCTTCGGTTTCAAGGGCGGGATCGGCACATCGTCGCGTGTGCTGCCCTCAACCAGGGGAGGATATACCGTCGGAGTGCTCGTCCAGACAAACTACGGTGGCATCCTGCAGATCAACGGCGTGCCTGTCGGACAGGAACTCGGGCGTTACAGTTTCAGGACCACAGTGAATGAGTACAAGGAGGACGGGTCTTGCATGATTGTGGTCATGACTGATGCGCCGCTGACATCAAGGAACCTTAAAAGGCTTGCTTCCAGGGCTTTTGCCGGCATGATGCGGACGGGAGCATCAGGGTCAAACGGCAGCGGCGATTATATAATTGCCGTATCGACGGCTGAGGATCTGCGTATCCTCTACTCCACCGAATCAATGTATGAGGAGTGGCGGGAGATCCGGAATGATGAGATGGATCTGCTCTTCCAGGCTGTTGCCGAGGCAACCGAGGAGGCCATCATCAACTCGCTCTTTGCTGCTGAGACCACGAAGGCCAGAAACGGCATGACCGTTGAGGCGCTGCCCGTGGAGAAGACGCTGGAAGTACTCCGGAAATACAACAGGCTCAGGGGAAAATGATTTCACAGGTTGGTAAGAGACGCTCAAGGCTCATTGCCGTCCCGGTAAGGTCCATTGCCGCTTCCTGAACCATATGCTAAAAGAAAGTACGATGAGAACAGCATTAATAATGTCAGTCTGCCTGCTTCTGGCATCATGTTCAACAAAACAATCGGGAAAGACCATGTTAAAGGGACTTGATTCATTACTTACAGCCGAATTCCATGCAGGTGAGCCCGGAGGGGCGGTCCTCGTCATGAAAGGAGACAGCATCGTTTTCATGAAATGTATCGGACTGGCCGACCTGGTGACGAGGGAGGAGATCACCCCTGCAACCCTGTTCAACCTGGGTTCCATCTCAAAGACCTTTGTGGCCAACGGTATTCTTATCCTGGAAGAGAGAGGTAAACTTACGGTCACTGACCCGCTGAGCAAGTATTTTCCCGAATTCAAAAGCAGGGAGATTGCTGATTCGGTGACCATCACTCACCTCCTCACGCATACATCAGGATTGCCTGACAACAGGCCTGTGAGTGAGAATCCTGAATTCTTCATTACCGCAAAGGACTATGAGAATTTCGCACCGGTGATGCAGGCCGGGAAGCTCAACTTTTCACCCGGAGAAAAGTATGAATACTCCAATCCGGCCTTCAATGGCCTGGCGCTGATAATTGAGAAGGTGAGTGGCGTGAAGTGGCAGCAGTTCATTGCTGAGGAGATCTTCGCTCCTGCCGGCATGGTCTCCAGCACCATTACTGACGGTCCCCACCCCGAAGAGGGTGTGGCTCACGGATATGAGCTGGCGGACGGCAAGTGGGTGGAGTCCGACTACGGTGAGTTTCCCACTTTTCCCGCTGCAGGCAACGGGGGAGTATGGAGCTCAGTCACAGAACTGGCTCTTTATGAGAAAGCCATCAGGCAAAACGACTTCCTCGGCAAGACGCTCACGGACAGGTCGAGGAGCATATACCGTCCGGAGGCATGGACTGAAACCAGGCCTCCCTTCATCGGTAACAGCTGGTTCATCGGTGAGGAGCAAATACTTGAGGAAAGGAACGACTTTGGCCTCAGGTTTATTTACCACACCGGCGACCAGGGCGGTTTCAGGGCATTTTATTTTGCCATTCCGGAGAAGGACATTTTGTATGTCGGCCTCTTCAACCGGCCTCCGGAGGATCTGAAGAGGATTATTTTCACGGGGCTCACCCTGATGAAGGAGAGCAACTGGTTCGAGTAACAGGCAATGAATTCTTAATAGTTACAGTCAGACCAATTTCAATTCGCAGTGCTATATTTACCTCTTAATTCAGGGATCCGATTTTAGATGACCACACAGATTATATTGCTTATACTGGGCCTGGTTCTGCTGATTGTCAGCGCCGAATGGCTGGTAGGCGGGGCCACCTCCCTGGCGAGAAGATTTAAAATCTCTGACCTGACGATAGGCCTTACTGTTGTCGCCTTTGGCACCTCGGCCCCGGAACTGGTTGTAAACCTTTTTGCATCAACAACCTCGCACCATGATATTGTCTTCGCGAATATCCTCGGGAGCAACAACTTCAACCTCTTCATAATCCTTGGAATTGCCGGTCTGGTTCTTCCGCTGAAGGTCAATGTCAGTACGGTATGGAAGGAGATCCCCATGTCACTTGCCGCACTGATTGTATTCTTTGTCATGGTGAACATCCCCTTCGGAGGAGCAAGGGTGCTGGGCAGGGTTGACGGAATCATTCTGCTGATACTTTTTATGTTGTTTCAGTACTACGTTTACTGGCAGATAAAAAACTACGTACCTGAACACGAAGAGCATAAGAAGCCTGGCAGCATTTACAAGATCGTGGCATTCATTGCGATCGGGCTGGTCGGACTGGTAATCGGCGGAAAGATAGTTGTAGCGAATGCGGTGATAATTGCCAAGGCAATGGGTGTAAGCGAAAAGGTTATAGGGCTGACAATTATTGCAGCCGGCACCTCACTGCCTGAACTGGCCACCTCTCTTGTTGCGGCCTACAGGAAGAATGCGGATATTGCAGTTGGAAACATTGTGGGCTCAAATATCTTCAACATACTGCTCATAGGCGGCATGGTGTCAGTGATAAGGCCGGTGGCTTACAATCCCGTATTCAATATCGATTTCTACATTCTGGCAGCCGGCACCGTTCTGCTGTTTATAACGATGTTTACATCAAAGAGGCACAAGCTTGACAGATGGGAAGCAGCAATGCTGCTCATATTATATGCTTCCTATACCACCTGGCTGATTATTAAAGAATTATGAGAGTCGGCAGAAATCCGCGGTTATTGCATCTGATTACCGTATATTGAAATATATTATGAAAAGGGAGATAGTGACATTAGGCTTTTTACTGACCCTGACCCTGATGTACGGACAGTCCGGCACCGGTTTCAGGGAGATGTCAAGTATACTTTTTATGCGGAACAAAAACCAATAATGAATAATATCAAACAGAAATGAGCTATACACTTCAGCCAGGCCAGAAGGCCCCGGATTTCAGGCTCCCCTCCACTGAGGGAAGGGATTACAGCCTGTCAGACTTCAATGACCACCCATACCTGGTGATATTCTTCACCTGCAACCATTGTCCCTATGTCATCGGCTCCGATGAGGTCACGAGGGCTACCGCGGAGAAATTCCGTGATTCGGGTGTTGCATTCGTGGGAATCAACTCCAACAGCGAGAGGACATACGAAGAGGACAGCTTCCCGAATATGATAAAGCGGATGAAGGAACACCGGTTCCCTTGGAAATACCTGTATGACAGGGACCAGAAGGTTGTTAAGGCATACGGGGCGTTGAAGACACCTCACTTTTTTGTCTTCAATAAGGAGAGGGTACTTGTTTATACCGGCAGGGGTGTCGACTCACCCCGTGATACCTCTCGGATGACCGTCAATGACCTTGACAGGGCCCTGGAGGAGCTTACCTCCGGGCGGGTGATCACCGTGCCGGTGACCAATCCCATCGGCTGCAATATCAAGTGGGAAGGCAGGGATGCCAAATGGATGCCACCGGAAGCCTGCGACCTTGTTTAATCATCCAAACCAGCTATTATGAAACCAGCCATATACTTTCTACAAATGCTGACAGCATCTCTTATAGCAGCTAATGTGTCTCAGGCACAGGATTACTCGGCGAATATCTTTGACGGCCATGATGATGTGGGATCATGCAACCTGAGGGGTGACCTGCATTTCATGCCTGCCACCCAGGAATATGTGATCACAGGGTCAGGCGACAACATCTGGTTCGGTGAGGACCAGTTTCATTTTGCATGGAAGAAGCTCACGGGCGACTTCATACTCCGGGCTGACGTCAGGTTCATCGGGGAAGGCAGCCATGAGCACCGGAAGGCAGGATGGATGATTCGCAGCGACCTTGAGACAGGTTCACCCCACGTGAGTGCCACGGTGCACGGTGACGGACTGACGTCATTGCAGTACCGCACTTCGAAAGGCACCGAAACCTCCGAGCGCAGGTCATCCGTGACAGCCCCTGATGTGATCCAGCTTGAAAGGAAAGGTGACCTGTTCATTCTCTCGGTTGCCGTCAGGGGAAATCCTCTTGACACCCTTGCGGTCACGCAAAGCTCATTGACAGGTGAGGTCTATGCAGGTCTATTTATCTGTTCGCATGACAACAATGTCTCAGAGAGCGCCAGGTTCAGCAATGTGCGCATCATAAGACCGGCGAAGGATGATTTTGTACCCTATCGCGACTACCTGGGAAGCAATCTTGAGATCATGGATGTGGAGACAGGTCACCGCAGGGTCATCTACCAGGCACCCAACTCGATCCAGGCACCGAACTGGACTCCTGACGGTAAATATCTGATTTACAACAGTGAAGGACTGCTTTACAGGTTTGACCTTGCCACCGGCAAGCCAGAGGTGATCAATTCAGGTTTTGCCACAAGCAACAACAATGATCACGTACTCTCATTCGACGGGAAGATGCTGGGCATCAGCCATCACGTAGCTGAGGAAGGCAATAAATCAATCATCTTCATCATGCCTTCCGGCGGCGGAACTCCAACACGCATAACAGAGAAGGGTCCCTCCTACCTCCACGGCTGGTCGACTGACGGCAGATACCTGACCTATACTGCGGAGCGCGAAGGAAACTATGATATTTACAAGATTGCCATAAAGAAGAAGAAAAAAGAGATAAGACTGACAGATGCACCCGGACTGGATGACGGTTCGGAGTATTCGCCTGACGGCATGTATATTTATTTCAATTCAGCACGCACAGGCACCATGCAACTGTGGAGAATGAAGCCTGACGGTACAAATCAGGAGCAGCTTACCTTTGACATGTACAACGACTGGTTCCCGCACATCTCTCCTGACGGGAAGCAGATAGTCTTTCTTTCGTTCATGCCGGAAGTAAGGGCTGATGATCATCCCTTTTACAAACATGTGTATATCAGAATGATGCCGGCAGAAGGAGGCAAACCGGAAGTAATCGCATACCTGTATGGTGGCCAGGGTTCAATAAATGTCCCGAGCTGGTCGCCCGACGGAAAGCAGATAGCATTTGTAAGCAACTCAGGCACACTGGAACCATGAAGGCTAATAAACTTTTGCTCGCGTGTGCATTAACGCTTCCAATAATAAGCGCCTGCAATGATAAAAGCAATATGAGCGTCTTGAGTCCGGGCGGAGAGATCAGGGTGACGGTTAATACCGGAAGCGACGGTTCCGTCCTTTACTCTGTGTTTTACCGTGATACCGCGGTAATAGAGGATGGCCGGTTGGGTCTTATAAGGTCTGACGGTGACTTTTCCACCGGGTTGAAGCTTATATCAGTCTCTGATTTGAAGCATGTGAATGAGAGATACACTCTTTCCCACGGAAAGACCAGAGATGCTGAATATAAGGCGCTGAGGCGCACATACAATTTCAGGGGCAATTCAGGGGAGGCAATGGATATAATATTTCAGGTCTCTGATGACGGTGTTGCATTCTGCTACTCATTCCCGGGTCTCTCCGGGGATATTAGGACCATCACCGCGGAGGCAAGTTCATTCAGTTTCGCCCCCGGGACAACAGGATGGATTCAGCCACGGGCAGCGGCTAAATCCGGATGGAACCAATGCAATCCGTCATACGAGGAGCATTACCTTGAAGAAGTCAGGCTTGAAGAGGTTGCTCCCGACAGTAACGGATACGTATTCCCCGCCTTGTTCCGCACATCAAATTGCTGGGTGAACCTGACCGAGAGCTGGCCTGACAGGAACTACTGCGGGAGTCACCTCAGCAAAGGTGACGGAGCAAACGAGATGGTCATTGCGTTCCCGGAACCGTCTGAGGCATTTACAGGAGGGGCCGTCTACCCGCAATCTGCCCTCCCATGGACCACCCCATGGCGCATCATTACCATGGGTGGGACTCCCGGCGTTATTGTTGAATCAACTCATGGCACCGACCTGGCTAAAGCACCTTCAGAAAATGATTTTAGTTATGTCAAACCCGGCCGGGCCTCCTGGAGCTGGGCGCTGATGAAGGATCAGTCAGTCAACTATGAGGTTCAGAAGGAATTCATAGGTTACGCCGCTGAGATGGGCTGGGAATACTGCCTTATTGATGTAGGCTGGGATACAACCATCGGATGGGAAAAGATAGCGGAGCTTGCCGCCATGGCAGCCGGGAAGAACGTGGGCCTGATACTCTGGTACAACTCTGCCGGCGACTGGAACACAGTGCCATACCATCCGAAAGACAAACTCCTTACCCACGAGAGCCGCATGGAGGAGTTTTCCAGGCTGAAAGCACTGGGCATCAGGGGTATCAAGGTCGACTTCTTTGGCGGAGACGGGCAGTCTATGATGGACTACTATCAGGATCTGCTTGCAGATGCTCATGAATACCATCTGATGGTTAACTGCCATGGCTCTACTCTTCCGAGAGGATTACACCGTACATGGCCCAACCTGGTGTCGATGGAGGCGGTTCGCGGGCTTGAGTTCGCCACCTTCGGCCAGGAGAGCGCTGACAGGGTACCGTCAAAGGCAACTACACTGGCATTTACCCGAAACGCCTTCGATCCCATGGATTTCACACCGGTGTGCTTTACAGAATATGACAATTTCGAGCGTGTCACAGGTAACGGCGCTGAACTGGCAATGGCTGTCCTGTTCCTTTCAGGTGTGCAGCACTATGCCGAGACCCCCCGGGGTATGACCGGGATGCCTGGCTATGTGAAGGATATGATGACTGACATCCCTGTTGCATGGGATGAAACGCGGTTCACAGATGGTTATCCGGGCAAGTACCTGGTTATTTCCCGCCGCAGCGGAACCATCTGGTATGTTGCCGGCATCAATTCCGAAAAGAGACCCCGCGAGATCAGCCTTCATTTGCCTTTCATCACCAATGCTGAAGGAATCCTTATAACAGAGAATGACACACCCCGTTCATTCAGAAAAGAGGTTGCCATAATTGATGCATCAGGTAACTACAGGGTCAGAATGGAACCCAACGGGGGCTTTGTATTGAGGTTTGAAAACGTTTCAAAGTAAATAGCCAGCACCCATGAAAAAACTAATTATCCCGATTATTGCCACCTTTTTACTTCTGTCAGGTTGCAGCTTCTTCAGCAAACATGACAGGGAATACGTTCTCTGGTACGATACGCCCGCAGAAGAGTGGACTGAAGCGCTCCCCGTGGGGAATGGGCGACTTGGCGGAATGCTGTTCGGCAATCCTTCCGTTGAGCGGCTACAGGTGAACGAGGAGTCGCTCTGGGGAGGGATCAACGTTCCCAATAACAATCCCGGCGCATTGGAAAACCTTCCGCAGATAAGGAAGCTTATCCTTGAGGGAAAGATTCCCGAGGCATATGAGCTTGCCGGGAAGCATCTTGAAGGCATACCCGGAAAATTAAGATCATACCAGACTCTTGGAGATATTTATTTTCAGTTCACGGACACCATATCGGAGCTGACAAATTACCGGCGGGAGCTGGATCTTGAGACAGGCATAGCGCGGGTTAGCTTCGAGCGGGGCGGCGGGAAGGTTGAGTATGAGGTTTATTCATCAGCCCCTGATAATATAATGGTCATCTCGATGAAATCAGAGAAAGAGGGCGGTCTTGACATGTCACTTTCGCTAAAGCGGCCGCAGGATGCTGTTATCACCGTTACTGAGAACCGGATTGACATGGAGGGGCAGATAGTTGACCCCGAAGATCCAGGCATGGGTCCGGCAGGTGATCACATGAAGTTCTTCGCCTCGCTGATGGTGATGAGCTGTGACGGCACCCTGACACCCGCCGACAGTGTCATGCAATACACCGGTGGCACCGAGATGGTATTGTTCTTCAATGGCTGCACCGACTACAACATTGACGGCCTTGACCTTGACCGCTCAATTGACCCCCGCAAAAACTGTATGGAAGCAATCAGCGCTGCCTCCTGGAAATCATTTAAGCTGCTGCGGGAATCGCACATCACAGAACACGGCAGCATGTTTAACCGGGTGAGTCTGTCACTTGGAGGAGACCCTTCTGCTGACTCCATACCCACTGATGAACGGCTCAGGAGGTTCAGGGACGGAGCTGATGATCCGGGCCTTATAGCAACTTATTTTCAATACGGCCGATATCTGCTGATGGGTTCATCACGTTCCCCGGCGCAGTTGCCTGCCAACCTGCAGGGAATATGGAACAAGGATCTCTTTGCACCCTGGGGTTCCGACTACCACACCAACATCAACCTGCAGATGAACTACTGGCCTGCGGAAGTTTGCAATCTCACCGAAACAGCTGAGCCGTTGATACGTTTTATGGAGGAACTGACAGTCCCGGGAAGTGTCACTGCACGTGATACTTACGGTGCGAAGGGGTGGACAATGCATCACACAACTGATGTCTTCGGCAAGACTGCGGTGATTGACGGGGTCTACTGGGGCATGTTCCCTCTTGGCGGAGCCTGGATGACCCTTCCGCTGTGGGAACATTATGAATTCACCAATGACACTGCCTATCTTCGTGAGAGGGCTTACCCCGTCATGAAGGGTGCCGCGGAGTTCATCAGTGGATTCCTTGTTGAAGACGCAGAAGGTAATCTTGTCACCGTTCCCTCCTACTCGCCTGAGAACAGTTACATTGATCCCCTGACAGGAAAGGCATTCCTGCTGACTTATGGTCCAACGATGGACAACCAGATCATCCGGGAGGTGCTTGGCAACTGCCAGAAAGCCGCCCTTATTCTTGGCACTGACGCTGAGTGGGCTGCGGGTCTGGATAGTATACTTGACAGGCTGCCGCCTGACCGGGTTGCCACGAACGGAACCATAATGGAGTGGATCAGGGAGTATGAAGAGGCCGAACCGGGACACAGGCACATGTCGCACCTTTTCGGACTTCACCCGGGTACTCAGATAACCCCTGAGACGCCCGAGCTGTTTGCTGCAGCACGCAAGACACTTGAGAGGCGACTGGCGAGCGGAGGCGGACATACCGGATGGAGCAGGGCATGGATCATCAATTTCTACGCCCGGCTGCTGGACGGCAACGAGAGCTACAGGCACCTGAGACAGTTGCTTGAGAAATCGACTCTTCCGAACCTGTTCGACAACCATCCTCCATTCCAGATCGACGGTAACTTCGGGGGCACGGCCGGCATCGCGGAGATGCTGCTGCAGAGTCACAACGGGGTAGTACAGATACTCCCGGCCCTGCCTGATGCATGGCCTGAGGGCGTGGTGACAGGACTGAAGGCGAGGGGTAACTTTGAGATCGGCATAGAGTGGAGTGAAGGTGTAGCCGGCCTGATCACGGTGAAGTCGTTATCCGGTGCGCCATTGGACCTGGCCTACCGGGGTAACAGTGTTTCAATGGAAACTGAAAAAGGCGCTTCCTACAGGTTTGACAGCAATCTGAAATGGATAAAGTAATTCTCTTCATTGCGCTGAGCCTTCCGGTGATTTTCTTTTCAAGGCAGAATCTGTTTGAGCCGCATAGTCACGGGTTCACCAGGTTTTTCAGCATGGAGTGCATCCTGGCAATTTTTGTCATCAATTATGAAAAATGGTTCAAGGATCCGTTATCGGCAAAACAGGCCATTTCATGGCTCTTACTGGTAATTTCAGCCTGGTTCGTAACCGAGGCGGTGATCAGGCTGAGGAGGGCAAGCAAGCCCGGCATTACCAGGGTTGATGAGAAGCTCTTCAGGTTCGAAAAGACCACCGAGCTGGTTACCTCAGGCATTTACAAGTATATCCGGCACCCGATGTATTCTTCATTGCTGCTTCTGGCATGGGGAATATGGCTCAAGCAGCCTCTTGCAGCAACCCTGCCCGTTGTCCTGCTTGCATCATGGCTGCTGTGGCTCACCGCCAGGCGCGACGAGCGGGAGTGCCTGGCCTATTTCGGTGACATCTACAGGGATTACATGACCCGGACGAAGATGCTGATTCCCTTCGTGATATGAGACTACCGGTTATTATTACCTCCAGCTGTCAATCCGGTCAAGCGGGTATAATGGTCGCGGTATGTTCACATAGTTAAGCGCGAAGGGGTCAGTATTGCTCAGTCCGGGTGAGATTACATTGACCGTTTTCCTGTTGTAGAGGAGATAGTTATACCGGAACGGAAAGAGGTTTTTGACCACCACTATGTCCGCCTTCCATATTGAGAGTCCAAGCTCCCTGAAGTCAGCAGGTGTTCTTGATGCCATCGGCAGCTCGGAAAGAATGAGGTGGACGCCCTGATGCTTTATGATGACGGTTTTTCCGTAAGAGGTCTCCTGCTTCATGTCGACCAGTCCGGTATAGGTAAATGGTGCATTGTAAACCGTGTCTATCTTACCCCCCACAGTGATGGTGATCTCATCGCCAACGTTGTGTTCCCAGGCCTGGCGGACGGCCTCACCGTCGCGCAGCGCTATGTATGAGGTAAGTTCGCTCCCCTGTTCCACCAGTGCCTTCAATATCCATGTGCTCTCTCCCGGCGTGCCGGTACCAACAGCGTCAGAGACATCACAGAAGACAAGAGTGCCCAGTGCGCGCGCAATCTTTTTGTCACGTGCAATGGCCACAGCCTCTTCGGGCGTGTTGCCTTCAGGCTGAGGCACATCGCGCACTGCCCATGCCATCTCGGAGATCTCGTCAGCAAGCCGGGCGGCAAGAGTCGGGTCGCCATCCGTAATACCGATGGTGCTGTATCCCAGTTCCGGCTCGTCTATCCATATATGGACCGGAAAGAAAGAGACTGAGAGCACATCCTCCTGCTTCTCCATCTTCTTCATTGTGGCAAATATCTTCCTGAAAGGAGGCAGAAAATCGATGTTGATGCCACCGCCCTTCAGCAGTTTCATCTTGTTAACCACCATCACCGGGTTCGATCTCTCCGAGCACCGTACGTATCAGGAGGTCGCCGGCGCGATAGGCTGTCTTGAAATGATCACGGTGCGGATTAGTATGGTAACCCACGATTATATCTGCATTCTCAGCCCGGCGCCTGGTTACGTTGGCATGAAGGTCAAAAGTCACGGCAATTACAGTTTCCGGACCGGTGAGATCCCTGAGTGACTTGATCAGGTCGCCCTCGGGATCGAACATGCCCTGTACTCCCATCGCCCCATGCAATGAGAGGTATATGCCATCGACACTCTCCTGCTTCGCCACCTCATCAATGATCAGGTTTTTGATTTTGGCGTAGAAGAGGCTGTCTACCGGTCCGCCTGACATCGACTTCGCCTGGACGATGGGTATCGCCCTTACTCTTCCCCTGCCGCTCTTTTCAACCGCCTCAAGGAATCCTGCCAGCTGCTTGTCCTCTTCGATGGCCGGGGCTATCACATCGTTACCATAGAAAAGATGGTCTGCCCTGAAATTAATCTCGGTGGTGATGATTGGCGAGAAACTGTTCACCTCATGCATGAATTCGGCATATAGTATTGTCTTCTGTTCCGCCTGCTGCTTCTGATCTCCGGATGGTGCGCAGGCTGAGATCAGGATCATCAGAACCATTCCGAAACCAACCATAATGGATCGGAAGCGATAGTTTTCTTTAATCATATTTTATTATATTTAGAACAAAAATAGGAAAATATAGATACTTCGATTTATAATTGAAATTCATTCTTAAACCAACTAAACGGGCTTATTGAACAAGATGCACGGGATGAGAGAAACTCTCTCCGGATGCAGCTAAATTCCAAAATATCTCCTTTCACATACTTATATGTTTGAGTGGGTCAGGCACTGGCGATACGGGAACCAGTACGGTTATGAAAAGTACTTCAGGCAACAGGACAGAAAGCCTGTTGGCAAACCCGGTATAATACTGGCTGAGCTGGGGATGCCTGAGGATTTTGATCCGGGATTCTACACCAAATTCATGGATCATGTTTTCGTCTATTCACTTCCCGGATTCATTCAGCCCCTGGTTCTCGCTGACAGGGGTATTGCCCTGATTGACCCTGCGAATCCACTTGCAAGGGAAGAATTCAAACCTGCCAGGCTGGTAGATATGCACGGCTCGTCTGCAAACAAAAGAGGAAGGCCGTATATTGAATGTGAAGTCACGTGGCGTCCACCCGGCATGAAAAGGAATCCTTATGATCACGGTTATTTCCTTTACACGGGTGACGGTAAGGGAGGGGCGCCTGATATATGCCAGAAGACCGCAGCGAAGGTAGCCGGATGGTATTACGGTCACCTGTTGCCTGAGAAAAAGGTAGCATGGGAATATCAATGCAGAAAGATATTTGAAGAGTCTGCCGCGGCTTTAAAGGCCAGGTACCCTGAAGCAGTCTTCCGTCATGCCAGGTACATGTACCGGGAATCGCTGAGCCAGGCTGTTGAAACCCTTCTGGCTGACGGATGTGAAACAATAATCTACCAGTGTTTCTGCAATCCTGTTTACTCCGATTTTGAAGATTACGCCATGGCTGTCCCCATGGTTCACGGCCTGGTTAACGGCAGGGCAAAAGTCATCTCTGCAGACCAGCCCGGCAACCAGCCAGCCCTGCGGGAAGCCTTTGCAAGGCTGGCTCTGGATCACCTTGCCCTGCTCCCATCTGAATCCAGCCTGCTCATGATTCTCTCAAAACATGGACATCCGTTCAGGAAGGAGACACAGGATAAGAGGGGACACGAATACAGGCTGCCCCTGGAAAGAGCCATGCGGGAGGTGATGAAGAACTGGAACGGCAGATGGGACCTGGTCTGGAGCGATGATGAATATGCAGACGAATACTGGGACCCCCGGAATAAAAAGTTTTCCACCTATGCCGCATACCGGAAAGCCATTGATGAAGGATACGACTATGCGCTGGAATTACCCACAGACTTTTTAGCGGAGAACACTGACCTGATGTTTTTTCACGCAATCAAAAAATTCAGGGCATTTAAGGAGTTCGATCCTCATACGCCTGTTCCGTACCCCGACTGGGATAAACCACTTGTAAGAACATTCAGGGAAGGCAAAACAACCGGGATTTACGCCGGTTGCCCCGTAGGGCCATACCGTCCGCTCGTGGCCGCAGCAGTAGCGGCATCAGTATCTGAAATACTTGAAAACCATAAATGAACCCAAATCCCCTGACTTATGGCAAACGGAAAATATGATACCCCACTCCTGCTGAAGAGCTTACCGGTAATTTTACTGGTTATGGTGGCTGTCTCGCCTCTCCAGGCGCAAGGCGACTATCAGTCGTTTTACGCCGGGAGTTTGAAGATAAACAACACCGGGATGTACATCCTGGGTAGCTGGGCCGTGGCCAACATTGCTGCCGGAGCTTACGGGTGGGCGACAGCGACAGGAGATATGAAGTATTTCGGACAGATGAACCTCTTCTGGAATGTTGTCAACCTCTCTATTGCCGGATTTGCCCTTTACGGGAATTATTCCACTGACCTTTCGGTGATGAGCGGAGAGGAGATGCTGGCCAGGCACCTGAAGACAGAAAACATCCTGCTGATCAACTCGGCCCTGGATGTAGGATACATAGGGGCGGGTTTCCTGATGAGACACCTTTCGGCAGGCTCGGTCAACAGAGGAGATCTGCTCAAGGGGTATGGCAATTCCGTGATTATGCAGGGAGCCTTCCTCCTGGTTTTCGACCTGGTGATGTACGGAATACTCAGGGATTACAGGATGGATTTCATGGAAGGCATTAACCTGGCCGTGTCCACGGAATCGATTATGGTTGGCTTGCGTATTAATCTATAGTAAAGGAATGCGGAAATGAAGATACTGCTTACCGGTGCAACCGGTTATATAGCCAAGAGACTCCTTCCGGCGCTGCTTGCAGAGGGGCATGAAGTGGTATGCTGCGTTCGTGATGCCAGCAGGTTTGACATATCGAGGTTCGGGACCGATCGTCTGAGCGTGATCACTGCCAATTTCCTTGACAGAAGCTCCCTGGCCTGCAATCCCTGACGGATATTGATGCCGCCTACTATCTCATTCACTCTATGTCATCTTCCGTCGGCGATTTTGAGGCTATGGAGAGAGAGTCAGCGATTAATTTCAGGGAGAGGCTCAACGCGACCCGCGCCAGGCAGGTGATCTATCTCAGCGGAATAGTAAACGAAGAGAAACTTTCAAAACACCTCGGATCACGCAAGACGGTGGAGGATGAACTGTCTAAAGGCTCCTATCATCTGACCACTCTCCGGGCAGGAATCATCCTCGGTTCAGGGAGTGCATCGTTTGAGATAATGCGTGACCTTGTTGAGAAGCTGCCAGTGATGGTGGCGCCCCGCTGGCTCAATACAAAATCACAGCCAATAGCCGTCCGTAATGTGGTTGAATTCCTCAGCGGGGTGCTGATGAGAGAAGATACTTTCGACAGCAACTTTGACATTGGCGGGCCGGATATTCTGACTTACAGGGAGATGCTTCTCAGGTTTGCCACCGTCAGGAAGCTGAAGCGTAAGATATGGGTTGTACCGGTCATGACGCCCAAGCTCTCCTCCTACTGGCTCTACTTTGTCACCTCGACTTCATACAAGCTGGCTGTCAACCTGGTTGACAGCATGAAGGTTGAGGTTATATGCAGGGAGAATGACCTGCACATCAGGCTTGGCATCAGGCTGCTTAGCTTTGAAGAGGCAGTCAGGAGCGCTTTTGACAGGATTGAACACCAGGAGGTCTATTCAAGCTGGACCGATGCATTGTCGGGCCCGCTGCTCGAGAGGGGCCTGTCTGACCTGGTAAAGGTTCCGACATTCGGATGCTTCCATGATATAAGGAGAAGAAAGGTTACCGACGAGGCAACGGTACTGAACCGTATCTGGGCCATAGGCGGCAGGACAGGCTGGTACTATGCCAACTGGCTCTGGGGGATGAGGGGATTTATGGATAAGCTTTCAGGCGGAGTGGGACTCCGCAGAGGCCGAAAGGACAGCAATGAGATCTCTCCGGGCGATTCGCTCGACTTCTGGCGCGTACTCTATGCTGACAGAAAGGAGAAGCGACTGCTGCTGTATGCTGAGATGAAGCTGCCAGGTGAAGCATGGCTTGAATTCAGGATTGAGGATGACACCCTGATCCAGACGGCTACCTTCAGACCGCTGGGCTTAAAGGGAAGGTTATACTGGTACTCTGTCATGCCGTTCCATGAGCTGGTTTTCAGGGGAATGATCAACCGTATTACCGCCTGATATTAACAAGCGCCAAATGAAGCAACAACCTTTGATAAAGAAACTGAGGGCAGGCCTCAAGGCAGACGAGACCGGCAACAAGGCCAACTCACTGATTTTCCTTCACCATTACGGGTTCAACATCCCCCTGACCTATCTGGTCACCACCAGAGCTCACACCTTGTACCTGGCAAAGGATAAATCGTTGCTGGAAAACCTGCGGATGGAACTGGAAACCCTGCCTGAAAGGACATGGGCGGTGCGATCATCAACCACGGCGGAGGACTCAAGTGAGTTCAGCTTTGCAGGCCAGTTTCAGACCTTTATCAATGTAACCGGCAAGGAGAAGATTCTGGATGCAGTGGTAAAAGTCTGGGAGTCAGCCTCGATGCTGAATGTCAATGACTATGTATTAAAAACGGGAGTTTCAGGCGTCAGGTGCGGTGTAATAATACAGGAGATGATCCCGGCACGCCTCGCAGGTGTCAGCTTCAGCAGGAATCCAGTGACCAACCAGAACGAGACGGTCATTGAAGCTGTCGAGGGAGCCGGGGAAGAGCTGGTACAGAAAGGTATCACCCCAATGCGATGGAGGATATGGAAGGATACCGTTTCAGAGGGGAACGAGCATTACGGGATGTTTCATGTAATCAGGAAAGTGGCCACTGATACAGTCAGGCTCAGGCGCTATTACGGCCAGCACATTGATATTGAATGGGTATACGACGGCAATCAGCTCTACTATCTCCAGTTAAGGCAAATAACGGCAAGACGGGATATCCAGATTTATTCCAGCAAGATGGCCAAAGAGATGCTGCCCGGTCAGGTCAAGCCACTGGTCTGGTCAGTGAATATACCGATGGTTAACAGCACCTGGATAGGCCTGCTGGAAGAGATAACCGGTCCGCTTGACACCAGGCCAGAAGATCTGGCCAAACCTTTTTATTACCAGGCATATTTTAATATAGCGGTGCTGGGAAAGATTCTTACCCGGTTCGGGATGTCACCCGACAGCCTTGAAAAGTTCATGACCGGCACTGAGAGCGGCGGCCACTCCTTCAGGCCAGGGCTCAGGACCCTCAGGCACACTTTCAGAATCATCAGGTTCCTGGGATCGAAGATGGCATTTGAGAAGACCTTTCTCAGGGAGTATGAACCGCTGAAAACCTACTGTCGCGGTTATGCCCGCAAAATAGAAGAGGAATTCAGCACTGACACCTATGACACTCTTTTTTCCGGACTGTTTGAAACCGGACGCAGGCTTGCATATCTGAACATCGTCACACCGATGCTGATGACGATGTATCACAAGGGGCTCAGGAAGAAACTAAAAAAGGCAGGGATCGATTATGATTTTCTGGATTTCAGGCAGGATTTTCCGCAGCTGAGGGATTATGAACCGCTCCCTCTTCTGCAGGAGATGAAGGAAGCGATAGAGGCATTGCCCCCGGAAACAAGGGCGAAATGTGTCTCCATGGCAGACCTGAGAAAACTCCCTGAGGCAGGAGATATCTGCAGGAAGGTCGATCAATTCATGGAGCTCTTCGGTCATCTCAGCGAGAGCGGCACTGACCTCTCCTACACCAAATGGGAGGAAGATCCGGAAGCTGTGTTCAGGATGATACTTGCCACCGATGGAGAGACAAGGAGCCGTGAGCTCTGTTCGCTTGACGACCTCAGGGAGAGAGGCGTCAGGGTACCCCGGTCACTGAGAAAGGCTTATCTCAGGGCAGGAAGGTTCAAGCTCTACCGTGAGCAGATAAGCTCACTTTACATCTACGGATACGGATTATTCCGCAGGTTGTTCCTGTTGACCGGGAAGGAGATGGTAACAAGAGGCATGCTTGACAAAGCTGATGATATCTTTTATCTGACACGCGACGAGATCAAAGTGATCCTTGACTCGCGCAACAGTGACAGAGCCTGTGACTGCCGGTCTCTTGCCGCAAGCCGTAAGCGCGAGATGGAAGAGACGAAGGATATTGTTCTTCCCGTCGTAATCTACGGCGAAGAGGCTCCGTTGCCCGAGACGGGAAAGAGCAGGAATCAATCCGGCACCGGCACATCACAGGGCAGCTACACAGGTATCACCAGGGTTGTGAAGAACGTGCAGGATTTTGCAGGAGTGACACGCGGAGATGTGGTTCTCATTCCCTTCTCGGATGTGAGCTGGACACCGGTTCTTGCCAAGGCAGGAGCCATTGTGTCGGAGACAGGGGGAATGCTGTCACACTGTTCCATCATCGCCAGGGAGATGGGTATTCCCGCCATGGTTTCGGTACCGAATGCCTGCGCCATAGGAAGCGGTCACAGAGTAACGGTTAACGGATCAAACGGAATTTTAACGGTTCACGATTATGAATGAGGCAATTCTTTACCTGGAGAATCATCCCCTGATCACTGCGATGATCTGTTCGGTTGCGGGGTACCTTATAGGATCATTGTCATCGGCAAGGATAGTCTATTTCCTGGCTACCGGCAGCAGGAAAATTGAGCCGTTTGCAGAGCCCGTACCACACTCTGATGAGACATTTGAATCTGATCTTGTCAGCGCTACCCTCATAACAAAAAAGCTCGGAGCCAGACTCGGATGCATCACTTCGGTTACAGACATGCTGAAAGCTGCAATCCCTACGCTGCTTGCAAAAATGGTCCTGACAGCAGAGCCATGGTATCTGATAGTAGCTCTCTTTGTCGTCATTGGTCATAATCTGCCGTTATATTACAGGTTTCATGGTGGCCGTGGTGAGTCACCCATAATAGGATCACTGGTCGTGATTAACTGGTTTGGACTGATTATAACAAACCTGGCTGCCTTCCTGCTGAGCTTCATCACGGGGAGTGTACTGGTAATGCGCTGGGGTGCGTACGTGCTGATGATCTTCTGGCTCTGGTACTATTTTCACGACTGGCGGTACGGTCTGTTTATGACAATAGTAAATTTCTTTTTCTGGTTCTCGCAGCGCAAGGATCTGATGCGCTTCAGTGACCTTAAGAAAAACAAGGGTCTGGAGTTTTCCGAGGAAGATGTTTCGGAGTTCATTCTAATGGGCAAGACCCCCGGAAGAATGCTTGACAGGTACAGCCTGCCCGCATTAATAAAGAGGATGTCAGACAGAAATAAAAAAGCCGGAAAATGAAATCTCTGGCAAGAGCTGTCTTTACCCTGATATGGGTGAGTATCACCGGGGTTACCTGTGCGCAAAATGCCGGCATCTCGCTTGACAACCAGGCAAGCACCTGGTTCGGGATGAACTTCCCTGACGAGGTTGCATGGCAGGCCGGGGCGAGATATATCCCTACGCTGAGCCCCTGGGTCAGGGCAGGATCAGGAGGCAGGATAGACGCGGAAGCTTCAGTCAATGCTTACGGAACTCTCTGGTTCACAGGCAATGAATATGACTCAACGACCTATGATATTAAGACATATCGTCTCTGGCTCAGGTATTCAAACTCGCGTTTCGAGATAAGGGCCGGGCTGCAGAAGATCAATTTCGGGTCGTCGAACATACTCCGGCCACTGATGTGGTTTGACAAGATGGATTTCAGGGACCCGCTGATGCTTACCGACGGAGTATACGCGCTGCTTGGCCGCTACTATTTCGTTAACAATGCAAATCTTTGGCTCTGGACCCTTTATGGCAATGATAAGCCAAAAGGATGGGAGACGGTGCCGTCGGTGAAGAATATCCCGGAGTACGGGGGAAGACTACAGTTGCCGGTCCCCAGGGGGGAGTTCGCCCTTAGCTACCACCACCGCGCCGCTGATTACTCCGCTCCTCTGGCAACCATCCCGGGGGTGACTGAAACGACCTTTACCGAACAGCTGTTTGCAGCTGACGCCAAATGGGACCTGGGTCCGGGTCTCTGGTTTGAGGTGGTGCAGAAACTGAACGAGGAGGGTAATCCACTGACAACGAGATGGGAAAGCTGGTACAGCCTCGGGATAGATTATACCTTCGGACTGGGAAACGGCATCAATGTCTCTTCGGAGTACTTCAGGTACGCCACCCAGACCGACGATGAATCACTGGAAAGAAAAAGCAATTACTCCACGCTGTCAATCAGCTATCCCCTGCACCTTTCGCATAATATTTCGGCCCTGGTATACTATGACTGGGATCAGAAAGAGTGGTACCGGTTCCTCAACCTGCAACTCAAATATGATTACTTTAGCTTTTATATTATGACTTTCTGGAATCCTGATGAGCTTCTGTTCTACAGCAGCAATGAGAGCAGCAGTTCTTTTGCAGGAAAAGGATTTCAGATAATGTTTGTACTTGACATTTGAAACCAAATAAGAGATTAATGGAAAACGGGACAATTATCAGCATAGAAGGCCTTAAGAAGCATTTCCCCATGGGTTCGGGGCGGTTCACTGCCCTGAATGGCATAGACCTAACCTTCGGGAAGGGGGAGTTTGCCGGTATCATCGGCCCGAGCGGCTCAGGTAAGACAACCCTGCTGAACATCATTGGCACGCTTGACAACCCGTCTGAGGGCAGAGCCGTAATCCTGGGCCATTCCGTGGGTGAGCTCAGTGCGGGGGAGTCAGCCTCGCTTCGCAAGTCAAAGCTGGGATTCATCTTTCAGAGCTACAACCTGTTCCAGGTGCACACGGTATTTGAGAACGTGGAGTTTCCACTGCTCCTGCAAAAAATTGAGAGCAGCCAGAGAAGGCAGATGGTTCTTGACGCACTTGAGTGGGTTGGTCTGACAGATAAGATAAACTCCCGTCCTGCGCAGTTGTCGGGCGGCGAGAGTCAGCGGGTGGCGATTGCCAGGGCGATGGTCAAGAGGCCGGCCATTGTGCTCGCTGATGAGCCAACGGCGAATCTGGATGCGGCCAACTCCCATAATATCCTCCAGACGATGGAGAAGCTGAACCGCGAACTGCAGACCACATTTCTCTTTGCCACTCATGACGAAAAAGTAATCGGGTATGTGCGACGGAAGATATGGCTTGCTGACGGAAGGGTGGCCAAAGATGAGATTATTGACAGAAACTGAACGGAGGAGGATACCATGCTTGCTTTCAAACTTGCATTGAGAAATCTGCTGGGAGCGGGTCTGCGGACCTGGCTCAATGTCATTGTCCTCTCCTTTTCCTTTATTATCATCATCTGGACAAAGGGATTGCTCGAGGGATGGGACCGGCAGGCAAAGAACGACATGATAGAATGGGAAGTGGGTCAGGGTCAGTACTGGCACAAAAACTATGATCCTTATGATCCCTTCACCCTGAACGACAGTCACGGAATAATTCCCGAACCCTACAGCAAATCAGCTGATCAGAATATGCTTGTACCCGTTCTCATCACCCAGGGTACGATTTACCCGCAGGGCAGGATGCAATCGGTGCTCATAAAGGGAATACCTCCGGGACAGCAGTTGCTGAAGCTGCCGGCGGGACTGCTCAGCTCGTCAGACGGTGACCTGCCAGGCATCATCGGAAAATCAATGGCAGAGAGCACGGGACTGCGTGAGGGTGATTACGTTACTGTCAGGTGGAGAGACATAAACGGCACCTTCGATGCTACGGAAGTTAAGATTACAGGAATATTTGAAACGACAGTGCCTTCAGTAGATGTGGGACAGCTGTGGCTTCCGCTGGAAAACCTTCAGAAGATGATGCTGATGCCCGGCGAAGCTACTATTATGGTAAAGGGTAATGCACCGGAGCCTCTGCCTGCAGATGAAGGATGGATAATGAAAGAGCAGAAGGAGCTTCTGGCTGACATCGATAATATCATTAAAGCCAAGGGAATGATAGGGGTAATAATCTGGGGCATATTGCTAATGATGGCAATGCTTGCCGTGTTTGACACGCAGGTGCTCTCGATCTTCAGGAGACAGAAGGAGATTGGGACCTACATTGCTCTTGGTATGACCAGGCGGCAGGTGGTGGGGCTGTTCACCACGGAGGGTGCATTGCATTCGGTGCTGGCAGCTGTGGTGGGCGCACTGTACGGCATACCGTTGCTTACGATGCAGGCAATAAAGGGCATTTCGATACCGGTCAGCAGCAGCGATTTCGGAATTGCCATGGCTGAGAAGTTATATCCGGTCTACAGTCTGTCTCTGATTGCCGGCACTGTACTGATTGTTATGATTGTGACGACGATTGTCAGCTACTGGCCCTCGAGGAAGATAGCGAAGCTCAATCCGACTGACGCATTAAGAGGGAGGATGCAATGATAAGCTTTCTTTTCAAAGGACTTATAAGGGACAGGAACAGGAGTCTCCTCCCGTTTCTGGTGACCACTATCGGAGTAATGCTTACGGTTGTCTTTCATGCATGGATCACCGGAGTCATAAACAACAGCATTGAATTCAGCGCCAGGTTTTCTTCAGGTCATGTCAAGATTATGACAAAGGCCTATGCTGAAAATGCTTCACAGTCGCCCAATGACCTCGCTATTCTTGGTGCCGACACTCTTCTGGAGGCGGTCTCTGCTGCTTATCCTGATATGGAATTTGCAAGCAGGATCTATTTTGCAGGGCTGATAGATGTCCCGGACAGCACAGGTGAGACAAGGGCGCAGGGACCTGCCATAGGAATTGCCATTGACCTGCTCTCAGGCAATAATGAAGAGAAAGAGAGGCTGAACATCCCCTCCTCGCTAAGGAGTGGCAGGCTGCCTTCAGCAGGAAAGGAAGCGCTTTTAAGCAGTGAATTTGCCGGAAAGCTCGGATTAAAGCCGGGTGATACCTTTACCCTTGTGGGGACAAGCATGCTGGGAGAGTTAACGATGTACAACTTTATCCTCAGCGGCACGGTTGAGTTCGGGACCACGGCCCTTGACAGGGGTACTCTTATAGCTGACCTCAGTGATGCCAGGGAAGCCCTGAACATGGCTGATGCTGCCGGTGAGATACTCGGGTTTTTCAGCTCCGGTGTCTACTCCGACGAGGCGGCGGCTGATGTGAGCAAACGGTTCAATGCCCGGTACTTTTCCGAAGAGGATGAGTTTTCTCCTGTCATGAAGGCCCTCTCGGAGCAGAACAACATGGGTTTCCTTGTAGAGTACTCCGGAAAACTGCAGAGCATACTCATTGCCGTTTTCATTCTTGCAATGTCACTTATACTCTGGAATGCCGGTCTCCTGGGAGGACTGAGAAGGTACGGCGAGTTCGGCATGAGACTTGCAATAGGCGAAGAGAAAAGTCACGTCTATAAAACCATGCTTCTTGAATCGCTCATTATCGGGTTCTTTGCTTCCGTCACCGGACTTGCCTTCGGGTTGCTGATAGCCTTTTACCTTCAGGAGAAAGGGGTTGACCTTGGAATGATGATGAAGAACGCTTCAATCATGATGCCCAGGGTATTCAGGGCGCAGATCACACCATGGACATGGGTGGCAGGCTTCATCCCCGGTTTTATTTCAACGCAGATTGGCACCATGCTTGCAGGAGCAGGCATATACAAGAGACAGACAGCACAACTTTTCAAAGAACTTGAATCATGAAGAGACTTATAACGATTTTACTGTTTGCAGGAAGCCTGATGACTGTTTCGGCACAGTTTCCCGACGGGAAGGAACTGCTGCAGAGAATTGACGGGAATATGTCTTCCGAGAACAGGATTTTCACCTCCTCTATGATTATCAACGGCCGGAGGAGCACCCATACGGTGAAGATGAAGACATGGACTGCCGGCGAGAAGAAGTCGTTCACAGAATACCTGTTTCCGGCACGTGAGCAGGGAACGAAGATGCTCAAGCTTGAGGAGCAGCTCTGGATCTATTCACCTTCCACGGACCGGATAATACAGATTGCAGGTCATATGCTGCGCCAGTCTGTTATGGGTTCCGATCTTTCCTACGAGGATCTTATGGAGGACAACAGCCTCGTAAAGCAGTACAATGCAAATGTAACCGGCACTGAAACGGTAGACGGCCGTCAGTGCTGGGTGGTTGAACTAAAGGCAGTTGTGCCCGACATAGCCTACCAGGGAATGAAATTGTGGGTTGACCGGGAGCGGAACATTCCCCTCAGGGAGGAGATGTATGCAAAGAGCGGCACGCTGCTGAAGAGAACAGAGCTCTCGAATGTCGAAAAGATAGGTAACAGGTGGTACCCCCGGAAGATACTGTTCCGTGACATGCTCAGGGACGGGATGGGAACTGAATTCATCATCGAGGAGATTGAATTCAATGTCCCGATACCGGAGCACATTTTCTCGAAGGCAAGCCTGAAGAAGTAGCCTGGAGCGGAGAGCGAAAAAGCGAAAAGCAAAGGGTTCAGAGTTCAGAGCTCAGACCTGGAAGAGGAGAGTTCAGGGCGCAGGGCTCAGAGCTCAGGACTGGAAGAGGAGAGTTCAGGGCGCAGGGATGTTTGAAGCCAGCGGCCTCGACTGCAGCCATGTCACGGCCTCGTCCGCAATAAGGGTAGTGTTGAAAACGCATCCCTGGTCTATGTCTCCCTTCAGGAAGAAATCGAGCCAGGGAACAATGTACCTTGCAAGCACCGCCGTCTGCTCAGCAGAGGTAAGTCCGGGTTCACAACCCACCAGTTTCTCAGCTTTGATACATTTTCTGCTTTCTCCCATACTGCAATGGGTGCCTCCTTTGATCTGAACATAGGTTTTATCGCGGGCAGATGAACTTTCATAAATTGGAAGATGATGTTTTTCCGCAGGGGTAATGCAGTCATTGGTGCCTGATATCACCAGCGTGGGGGCCTTCACAGTGGCGGCGGCACCAATAGCTGACGGCCTTGTGTCATATGGTGTGAGGGCTATCAGAGCATCAATTGTGCTGTTGTCAGCGGCAGCGTGAAACATAGCTCCGCCGCCCATGCTGTGCCCCATCAGGCAGAGGAGGGTATCGACCATTCCGGATAAGGGCGACAATGAGTCATTGCCCAGACTGGCTGCCGCCTCAGCCAGGAACCGAAGGTCATCAGCATACCTTTTGTGTGATGGGAATGGTCCTTCAGAGGTAGTCAGGCTGAGCAGAATATAACCACGGGGCACCAGCATCCCTGTAAGGTTCCCGTAACCGTCACCCGGATGCTGGTATCCATGAGCAAAACATACCACAGGGTACTTCTCAGTCCCATTTTCCCCTTCAGCCAGATCTCCTTCTGATAATTTCACAGGATAGTAAGCCTCAAAAGTCACCTTTCTGTTCCCCCTCTCCGGATCATTCAGCATCATCGAAGCATTTCCGATGCCATACTGACCTGAGGCGGACATGCAGAATAAGAGTGTTGCCGCGGCGATGAGATTTCCTTTCAGAGGTGACATTTTTAACCGATTGCTTTCATTCACAGCCATAAGCCTGCTGAGGAAGGCTAAATTACCTAATCTTTCCCGTCGGGCCAAGAGGCTCCGGGTATTGATTAGATTGTGTCAAAAGTAATACTATTTTTACGTGGGCCAGCAGGCTTTATTCACAACTTCAGGGACTGCAGGGCCGACATAGTTTATCGTATGGACAAAACCACCTTTGATCTCCTTGTATGGCTCTGGACGGCCACTGCACTCATCATCTTCCTGGTGCTTCTGTTTGTCACTGCCCCCTTCGGACGGCATTCGAAGAGAACATGGGGCCCGACCATCCCCGACAGGCTGGGCTGGATAATCATGGAGATTCCGGCGCCTGTGATCTTCATACTGCTGGTTGTAACAGGGGATGCGCCGAAGAGCGTCGCGGTATGGATCGTCACCGGGCTGTACCTTTTGCACTACATCAACCGTGCAATCGTTTATCCGCTGAGGATCAGAACCACAGGCAAGGTGATGCCGCTGGCGGTAGCCCTGATGGCCGTCTTCTTCAATTTTGTGAATGCGGGGTTCCTGGGTTATTACACAGGGTCATTGCATACCCACTTCACCAACGACTGGCTTACCGATCCGCGGTTCCTAGCCGGCCTGGCGGTCTTTATCACCGGGATGGCCATCAATCTGACCTCTGATGAAAAGCTTATCCATCTGAGGCGGAGAAGGGCCAGCGACGGTTACCAGGTACCGCGCGGGGGGCTGTTTGAAAAAGTCTCCTGCCCCAATTTCCTGGGTGAAATAGTGGAGTGGGGCGGCTATGCTCTCCTTTGCTGGTCACTGCCCGCGTTATCCTTCTTCGTCTGGACCTTCTGCAACCTCGTCCCCAGGGCCCTCTCCCACCACAGGTGGTACAGAAGTCATTTCCCGGAATATCCCCGGGAAAGGAAAGCAGTATTCCCATATATTTTGTAATTTTCCGTTGCAATTGACCCTTAAGTGAACGACAAGTACCTTAACTACCGTCCCAGATTCTTCTGGCTGGCAGTTTTCGCTGTTGCAATGGGATTCCTGGAAGGAATTGTGGTTGTCTATCTCAGGGAGCTCTATTACCCTGAGGGGTTTGACTTCCCCCTGAAGCTCATGTCGCCTGAGCTGGTGACCATTGAATGGATCAGGGAGATTGCCACCCTTGTCATGCTGGCCGGTGTGGGTATCCTCACGGGGAGAAACGGTATCCAGAGGCTCCTGTACGCACTTTTTGCCTTTGGCATCTGGGATATCTTTTACTACGTTGCGCTTAAGCTCCTCATAGGCTGGCCTGCCTCCCTCCTAACCTGGGATCTGCTGTTCCTGATACCGGTATCATGGCTGGGACCTGTGCTGGCTCCGGTGCTGAACTCCGTGACAATGATCCTTATGGCGTTGCTATTGGTCGGCAGGCAGGAAAGAGGCTACCGCATCAGTTTCAGCCTGCCTGACTGGATCCTTATCTTCGGCGGAGCGTTGATCATCCTGTATACATACCTGGTTGACTATACCAGGCTGCTCATTGAGAGCGGGGCGCTTGCGTCAAAAAACTCACCGGAAGGCGCGGAGCGTTTAGTTACTATGATAACAAGTTATATACCTGAAAGTTACAAGTGGCCATTGTTTATCATCGGTGAAGCCTTGATACTGGCCGCCATAGCCAATATATTAATCAAAAGTCATAAATACACCAGAGATGAAACAGTTAACTAACCTAACCTTATTGATTATGCTGCTAATGATTTTGCCGGGATGCGGCGAAAAGAAAAACAAAGTTGCAGATGGCGATGATCCGTACCTGTGGCTTGAGGAGGTTGAGAGTGAGAAGGCTCTCGACTGGGTCAGGGCACAGAACAAAATATCTGACGAAGCGCTGGCTTCTCAGCCTCTGTTCACGGATCTGAGGGACAAGTTCCTCGGAGTCTTCAATGACAAGGAAAGGCTGATCTATCCCGATATGGCTGGCAACCTGGTGTATAACCTGTGGCAGGACGAGCAGAATGAGAGAGGGTTGTGGAGAAGGATGTCAATGGAGGAGTTCCTGGCAGGCAAGAATGAATGGGAGCCGGTGCTTGATCTTGACCAGCTTTCCGTGGCGGAGAACAGGAAATGGGTCTTTGGCGGTGCCAGGTGGCTCGGACCGGAGAATCGTTTCTGCCTGCTTTCCCTCTCCGACGGGGGAAAGGATGAAAGCATCGTCAGGGAGTTCGATGCAGTAAAACGTTCCTTCGTCGAGGGCGGGTTCTCAATTGAGGAAAGCAAGGGAAGTGCTGCATGGGTAGACAAGGACCATATCATCGTGGCAACAAACTACGGTCCCGGCACCATGACCGCCTCGGGCTACCCGGCGGTGGCAAAGCTATGGACCAGAGGTGCTGACCCTGCCGACGCGATAACAATACACCAGACAGACACAGCAAACATGGGTGTTTTTGTCAGCGGAATCAATGTTGCCGGGAAACAATTTGTCTTCGTAAATGAGAGCGTGGGCTTCTATGAGTCGGTCATGTATCTCTACACTCCTGAGGGACTTAAGGAGGTTGCGGTACCCCGTGACGTGGAGTTTCAGGGTTTTTCGGGAGATAAGCTGATACTCTATCTGCAGTCGGATTGGAATGTGGGTCAGGAGACCTTCAGTTCAGGGTCTCTGGTCAGCTTCGATCTTCCTGCTTTCCTGTCGGGCACCGCATCTGTACAAACTATATGGCTGCCTGATGAGCGCTCGAGTTTCTCCTCGGTTCTGACAGCCAAGGATTTCATTGTCATTGCCACACTGGAGAATGTTCAGAGCAAGCTGCACATCTTCCGATTCAGCGGATCAGGGTGGACCGGGGAGTCAGTGCCTGTTCCCGGATTCGGGACGGTGGGCCTTGTCAGTTCAGATGATCAGTCCAATGATTATTTCTTCTCTTTCAGCAATCCTGTCACCCCCTCAACACTCTATCACGGAGACGGTAAACAAATCACTCCCATCCGGAAGCAGAAGGATTATTTTGATGCTTCCAGTCTGGTAGTGGGTCAATATGAAGCAGTATCAAAGGACGGAACAAAAGTCCCCTATTTCATTGTTCATCCCGCTGACATGGCCTTTGATGGAACCAATCCTGTTCTCATATACGGATATGGAGGCTTCAACAGCTCCACCCGTCCGGGATACAGCTCTGTTACCGGTATAGGCTGGCTTGCTCAGGGTGGTGTCTATGTGATCGCGAATATCCGTGGAGGGGGCGAATTCGGTCCTGCCTGGCACCATGCCGCCCTTAAGGAAAAGCGGCAGAATGCCTATGACGATTTCTTTGCTGTGGCAGAAGACCTGATCACCAGGAAGATTTCAACCCCTGATCATATGAGTGCGTACGGCTGGAGTAACGGCGGACTGCTTGCCGGAGTGGCTCTCACCCAGAGGCCTGACCTCTATAAGGCTGTAATTATCGGGGCTCCCCTGCTTGATATGAAGAGGTATTCAAAGCTGCTTGCAGGAGCAAGCTGGATGGATGAATACGGGAATCCTGACAAGCCTGAGGAGTGGGCCTATATCAGCAAGTACTCGCCGTATCAAAACTTAAGCCCAAAGAAGAAGTATCCCGAGCCTCTCTTCATCACCTCCACCAAGGACGACAGGGTGCACCCCGGTCATGCCCGCAAGATGGCTGCCAGGATGCTTGAGATGGGGCACCCGCTCTATTATCATGAGACGATTGAGGGTGGCCACGGAGCCGCATCTACCAATGCCCAGGAGGCTGAGATGTATGCACTTATGTACACCTATCTGAATGTCAAGCTGATGGGCAATAAGTAGCGCCTCTGACGGCGGACGGCACCTGTCAGGGTGTTCGGGTTTGACCCGCAGCGGTCTTGCATCAGCCGGATGGATATCGTAAGAAGAAGGAAGACTGCCGCGTTGGGGCGCCGGCAGTCTTCGCAGCATTAAAACGGACTTATGGAAAGAAAGAAAGAATGTATATCCGCTTTTCAGTGAATTGGAAAGTTAACAGGTGAATTATGAAGTTTTGATGAAGATTGGGTTTAAATTGATGCCGGCCGGAACCGGAGTTTTTGTTGGCGGTCAGACCCGAAGTTTTTGTTGCCAGCCAGGTAAGGGGTTTTTGATGCCGGCCGGAAGCGGAGTTTCCCGGGTATTTATTACCGGGAATGTGATATTTATTTCATAGCACATGGTTGGTATAATATTTTATATATTTATAGAGCCTGATTTAACATATGACTAACCTAACCAGAGCTGATATGACAAGATCAAAACTTTCATTATGGATCCTTCTGTGCATCATGCTGTTCTCAGTATCATGCGGTGGCGGCAAGAGCCAGAAAGCGACAGAAACACCTGCTGCAACAGCGACGATTGATCTCTCAATCGAGGGAATGACCTGCACCGGCTGCGAGAACACCATCTGCAGCAATATCGAAAAGATACCGGGAGTCAAATCCGTTACCGCATCACACACCCAGGGCAATGCCATCATCGAGTTTGAGCCGGGCAAAGTTGATACTGCGAAGTTCCGGGAGACAGTTGACGGACTGGGGTACAAGGCCATGAAGATGAGTCCTGTTGAGACCGGCGGGAACGAATAAATCCAATTAGCCATCTAAATCTTTTTTACCTCAAGCTGAAACCCATGTCTAAAGAAAAGAAGGAAGAGGGCAATGGCAAACCGGACCTTGACAAGGTAATTGACAACTCAAGACGGGACTTCCTGAGGAAGGTCACCCTTGCAGGAGCTGTTACTGTAACCGGAGGGGCAGCCATATACTCGGGACACCGTTTTGAGAAAGCAAAGCACCGTGAGGGTATGGTGAGGGTGCTCACAGAAGACAACCGGCTTGTAGAGATACCTGTTGAGCAGATGCGCGATTTCAAGCCTGACCTGAAGATGCTTCAGGCCAGGGGCAGGGAGGGGATTGCGGGCAAAAGATGGGTCATGGTGATCGATCTCTCGCGATGCCGCAATGCGAGGAAGTGTGTCGAGGCATGTCAGAGCGCACATCACCTGAGACCTTACGAGTATCACATCAACACACTCGTGATGCAGGAGTCTGTAAACACTCCGACCTTTTATATGCCAAAGCCATGCCAGCACTGTGACAATCCGCCGTGTGTCTCCGTCTGCCCCGTTGATGCAACCTACAAGAGACAGGACGGGATTGTACTCATCGACAATGAAAGGTGTATCGGATGCCGGTTCTGCATGGCTGCCTGCCCCTACTCCGCGAGGATGTTCCACTGGCAGGAGCCTCAGCAGGCTGAAGCCGACAAAGAGAAGGAATATAACGTAGAGCTGAATGTGCCCCATAAGAAGGGAACTATTTCCAAATGTCTCTTCAGCGCAGACAGGCTCAGGGAGGGAATGCTTCCGTACTGTGTATCGGCATGTCCCAACGGAGTCTTCTATTTCGGTGACGAAAACGAAGATGCCGTCACCAACGGCACCACGAAAGAGACAGTCAGGCTGAGCGAGTTGCTTGAGACAAGCGGGGCTTACCGCCTCATGCCTGAGCTCGGCACCCAGCCACGGGTCTACTACCTGCCCCCAAAGAACAGGCTGTTCGAATTTGAGGAGGGTGAAAAGGTGGATTATAAAGAAGATAAAGCATAAACAAGCATCGATATGGATGACACCCGTTTCAATACACCCGGGGAACAGCGAAAGATCGATTCCATTGCCGCAGATATTCTGAGGAATGTTAGAATCAACAGGAGTTTTATCCTGTGGATGGGGTTCCTGTCAGCCCTCCTGGTCGTCTGCCTGGCTGCATACGTCACCCAGCTCCGCCAGGGTCTGGGTGTGACCGGCCTGCGCGACTTCACGAGCTGGGGAATGTACATCGCCAACTTCGTTTTCTTTGTAGCCACAAGCCTTGTCGGCATGCTGATCAGCTCAGTTCTTGGACTTATCGGATTTCAATGGGTCAAACCAATATCAAGGATCGCAGAGATTATTGCCATCGCTTTTGCAGCCGTGGCCGGGCTGGTAATCATCTCCGACATGGGCCGTCCTGACCGGCTGCCCTATGTCTTCATGTTCGGCCGGGTGCAGTCGCCGATACTCTGGGACGTGACAGTGGTGACGACATATTTTGTCCTGAGCCTGCTGCTATGGTTCTTCCCCATGATACCAGACCTTGCCATCTCAAAAGGCAGGCTGGAAGGCAGGCCTGCCTTCCTGGTAAAGGCGTATGAATTCCTGTCGTTCAGGTGGGAGCATCATGAGGTGCAGTACAGGATCATGAACCAGGCAATACGTATCCTGCTGATCCTCATCATCCCGACAGCCTTTGCGATACACACGGTGACGAGCTGGCTCTTCGCCGTCACCCCGAGGACCGGTTGGGACAGCACGATCTTCGGGCCTTACTTCATCTCCGGCGCCTTTGTGTCAGGAACGGCAGCACTGATCATTGCCATGTACTTCTTCCGCGTGAACTACAAACTGGAAAAATACCTTACCGATTATCACTTCGAGAAGATTGCGAGGGTTCTGGTTCTGGTATCGATAGTCTATTTCTATTTCAACCTGAACGAGTTCCTGGTGCCCGGATACAAGCTCAAGACCGGTGACGCCATCCACCTCCGCGAGCTCTTCACCGGGCATTACGCCATGTTATTCTGGGGCATACAGCTGCTGGGTCTCGTCATTCCTGCCATACTGCTGTTAATCAAACGGATGAGAAGGCCGCTGCCCATGCTGATAATTTCGATCTTCATGCTTCTCGGTGCGTGGTTTAAAAGGTATATAATTGTTGTCCCTCCGCAGGGGCATCCCAACCTGCCGATACAGAACGTGCCGGTAGAATGGATCGTTTACAGGCCGACGCTGATTGAGACTGCCGTGACGGTTGCATCGATAGTTCTTGTACTTATAATTATCACTGTTCTGTCAAAGCTCTTTCCGGTGATCCCGATCTGGGAGATGGCTGAGGAGGAGACCGACAGAGAAAAAAAACATGAAAAACAGTAAAATATCCGGCTTATGAAATATACTGTTCCCTTCATACTGTGCATGTTGATAATGCCTTCCCTGCTAAGGGGTCAGGATTGGGTTGTACCGGATGACCGGAAAGGCAGGCTGAGCACTTTTCCCTTCACTGATGAAACCAGGAAAGAGGGTGAGAGGTTATACAATATCAATTGCCTCTCCTGCCACGGACAACCCGGAAAGAACAATTACATAGCACTTGTGCCGGTGCCGGGAGACCCTGCTACGGAGAAGATACAGAGAAACAGTGACGGTGAGATCTTTCACAAGGTAGCTGTCGGAAGAGGTCAGATGCCTTCATTCCGCAGTGTGCTTACCACTGATGAAATATGGAAGGTTGTCTCCTACCTGCGAAGTTTTAACAGAAGTTATATACAGAAAGTGATGCCGGTCATCACCTCGTCTGCATATCCCGGAGCGGTCATCAGCCTTACACTTTCCTACAGTGAAGCCGCGCGTCTCCTGACAGTAAAGGCACTGGCCACTGACGAGGTAAAGAGCGTTCCGGTCACCAATGCCGCGGTGAGGCTCTTCGCCGCGCGCTATTTCGGGATGCTCGCTATTGATGAGGAGAAGCTCACCGGCAACGATGGTACTGCTGCTTTCGCCATCCCGGATGGCTTGCCCGGAGACACGGCAGGCAATGTCAGCTTCAGTGCAAAATTCACTGACGAGGATGTGTTCGGGGCTGTTTCAAAGGATACCCTCATCAAGGCCGGGGAGGTAACTGTGCCTGTCAGTCTTGTGGCGCAGAGGGCCATGTGGAACAATGTCAGGAAAGCGCCTGTATGGGTTATCCTCTCATACGGACTGGGAGTGCTTGCTGTATGGGGCTTTATCTTCCTGGTGATGATGAAGCTGCGTGATATTTATACCGTTGGCAGCACCCTCAGGGGTAAGCTGCAGACATTTCCGGAACATGAAACAACCACTAAACAGGAAAAAATATGAAAAACCTGGCACCTGTCGGCAGGATACTGTTTGCCCTGCCATTCGCATTTTTCGGGATTAACCATATTCTGATGATGGATTACTACCTCGGAATGCTGACATCGTTCGTTCCTCTCGGGGGATACACAATCATCCTGACAGGCCTGATCATGATAGGTGTCAGTATCAGCATCATTACCAAAAAGTTCATTAAGGTGTCGACGCTGATCCTCGCCGGCCTGTTGTTTGTTTTTATCATCACCATCCATATACCTCACCTGATGGACGGGTCGGACAGGACCTCCATTCTTATAGCGCTGCTCAAGGATATCTCACTGATGGGTGGTTCGCTGATGATAGCCGGTTATTGCTGGGAAAGTGAAACGAAAAACGTAAGCAAATGAATATCAAGAATTTTTTAATACCTGTTCTCCTGTTTATCTGCCTTCCCCTGGTCAACTCACAGGAACTGAAAACAGCAGGATACAAACAGAAGGAGCCGGAGGTAGGGGTTGTTGAGCACCTCGGTGACACCATCCCTCTCGATCTCTGGTTTTACAACGAGAACAGTGAGAAGGTCACTCTCCGTTCCCTGATCGACAGGCCCACAATAATGAGCTTTGTCTACTTTGACTGTCCCAACCTCTGCAGTCCGCTGATGGATGGCATCGCAGATGTGGTAGGAAAGATGGACATGACGCTGGGCAATGAATACAAGGTGATTACAATCAGCTTCAATACGAGTGACACTCCTGAAAAGGCCAGGGAAAAGAAGAAGAACTTTGTTCAGAGGATCAGCAAGGAGAACCAGAAGGACTGGATCTATCTCACAGGCACAGAGGAGAATATAAGCGCCATTACTGCTGCAGCCGGATATAAGTACACTCCGCAGGGTCTTGATTTTGCACACCCTTCCGTGATTATGGTTGTCAGTCCTGCCGGAAAGATCACCAGGTATCTCTACGGCCTCACCTATCTGCCCTTTGACCTGAAGATGGCCGTCATTGAGGCGCAGAAAGGGATAGCCAGGCCAACGGCCAACCGTATCCTTGAGTACTGTTTTGCCTATAACCCGGCAAGCCAGACCTACACTCTGCAGGTAACAAGGATAGTTGGAATAATAACGATATTCTTCCTGGTGGTGATTATGGTAATCCTGCTTGTCAGGAGGAGGAAAAGTAAATAATGGTCGATTATGGGAAATGAAGCAGAGGTAAGTTACCTGGAATACCAGGGCAAGCACAAAGGGATATGGTCATGGCTGCTCAGCACCGATCACAAGAGGATTGGTCTGCTCTACCTGTATGCCGTAATATTTTTCTTTTTTGTCGCAGCCACGCTGGGCTTGCTGATGCGCATCGAGCTGATAGCTCCGGGGCGCACGATCATGGAGCCTCAGACGTATAACGGGATGTTTACTATTCACGGGATCATCATGATCTTTGTGATTGTAATACCCGGGCTTGCTGCAGTATTCGGCAACTTTTTCCTGCCGATACTTATCGGAGCGAGGGATGTGGCCTTCCCGAAGCTGAATCTATTTTCATGGTATCTGTACATGACCGGGGCACTGCTGGGGGTTGCGTCACAGTTCTTTGGGAGCGGGCCACCCGACACGGGATGGACCTTCTATGTGCCTTACAGCGTGGAGTCGGCCACCAGCGTCATCTGGGCCCTCACTGCCGCATTCATCCTGGGATTCTCATCCATTCTCACTGGGCTGAACTTTATTGTTACAATCCACCGGATGAGGGCACCGGGGATGAAATGGCTGAGGATGCCTCTTTTCCCGTGGGCGCTTTATGCAACTGCATGGATACAGGTGCTGGCCACTCCCATAGTGGGTATCACCCTGCTGATGGTAATAGCTGAGAGAGTACTTAACATCGGGTTCTTTGATCCTGCCCTTGGCGGCGACCCGGTTCTGTTCCAGCATCTCTTCTGGATCTACTCGCATCCGGCTGTCTACATTATGATACTGCCTGCAATGGGTGTTGTCACGGAAATCTTTCCCACCTTCAGCCAGAAGCCTGTCTTCGGTTACGGTGCCATAGTGATCTCAAGCCTTGCCATAGCCTTCGTGGGTTATTTTGTCTGGGGCCACCACATGTTCACCTCAGGCATGAGTTATTATGCCCGGTGGTTCTTCTCCTTCCTGACATTCATTGTTGCCATTCCCAGTGCCATCAAAGTATTCAACTGGATATCAACAATGTATGGAGGATCAATTGATATGAAGCCACCGCTTCTCTATGCAATTTCATTCATTTTTCTCTTCCTCATAGGTGGTTTCACAGGCCTGGTGCTGGGTGCACTGGCCACGAACGTTCAGACCCATGACACTGCGTTTGTAGTCGCCCACTTCCATTACATTATCTTCGGAGGCATGGGATTCTCATTCTTCGCGGCAATCCATTACTGGTTCCCGAAGATGTACGGCAGGATGTACAACAACAGGGTTGCGAACATTGCATGGGGTTTCAACTTCGTGGGCTTCAACCTTCTCTACTTCCCGCAGTTTATCATAGGTATACAGGGGATGCCGAGGCGCTCGTACGATTACCTGCCCCAGTTTGAAACGGGGCACTTCCTCTCTACAATCGGGGCCTTCATTCTCATTGCCGGGCTGATACTCATGGTAATTAATCTCATGGTTGCAGCAAGACGCGGCGCGAAGGCACCGGCCAATCCATGGCACGGCGTCACACTCGAGTGGAAGATACCCTCTCCCCCGCCCCACGAGAACTTTGAGGAGATTCCCGAGATAACCACGAAGCCCTATTTCTTCGGCACAAAGGACAAGAACAAAGAGTAAGATATCCATGGCAGATAATCATACCCATACAGAGCATCTTGACAGCGAGACAGGGAAACTGGGAATGTGGATATTCCTCTTCACGGAGCTCTTCCTGTTTGGCGGCCTGTTCCTCGTCTATGCCATCTTCAGGGCAAAGTACTCAGCTGATTTTCATATTGCTGCTGCGGAGCTTAACGCATTCATCGGCACCATTAATACTGTCTTCCTGCTTGTCAGCAGTATGACAGTGGCAATGGCGCTTACAGCGATACAAAAGGGTGAAAGGCGTCTGACACTCTTTCTTTTGCTTGTTACCATTCTTCTCGCTGCCCTGTTCATGGTAAACAAATACTTCGAGTGGTCACACAAGTTTGAATACGGCATTTACCCCGGTTCCCCTGTTCTCAGGAACATGTCGCACGGCGAGCTCCTGTTTTTCGGGCTCTACTACATGATGACGGGGCTGCATGCACTCCATGTGCTGATCGGAATGATCCTGCTCTCCATCAACGTGGTGAAAGTAAAAACAGGTGCAGTAAACAGCGGCAGGTTCCTGATGCTTGAGAACAGTGCCCTATACTGGCACCTTGTTGACCTGATATGGATCTTCCTCTTCCCTCTTCTTTATCTTATAACCTGAGAAAGACATGAACAACGACGAAAAACATATTTCATCCTACCAGTCTCTTATAGTTGTACTTGTGATACTACTTTTTCTCACCACAATCTCGGTACTGGTCACCGGATTTCACCTCGGAGCCCTGACTGTTGCCGTGGCCCTGGTGATAGCGAGCGTCAAGGTTTTCATAGTAATCACCCAGTTCATGCACCTGAAGTTTGAGAACCGCTTTCTGCGCTTTGCCGTAGCCGGGGTGTTTGCGCTGTTTGCACTAGTGACCATAATAACATTCATTGATTATTTTTTCAGATAAAAAGTACGGATATGTTCAATGGGGCATCAAATCTTGCTGAAGGAGTAGACAAGGCATTCCTGTTCATTTTTATCATCGCCTTCATTTTCATTGTGGGGATAACAGCCTTCATGATCTGGACCGTGATTCATTTCTCCCGGAAGAAGGGCAAAGAAGCGCAGCAGTTCGAAGGCAGCATGAAGCTTGAGGTTTTGTGGACGGTAGTGCCTCTGATACTTGTGATGCTTATGTTCTGGATCGGGTGGAAGGGCTTTGCTCCCATGCGCAAGGTGCCGGCTGATGCGATGGTCATCACTGCCATCGGCAGGATGTGGGAGTGGGAATTCATCTACAGCGACAGTCTCAAATCAAGGGAGCTGGTGTTGCCCATCAACAAGCCGGTCAAGCTCGAGCTGGTGTCGGAGGATGTCAACCACAGCCTCTTCATCCCGGCCTTCAGGGTCAAGGAGGATGTGATTCCGGGCTATGACAACTATTTGTGGTTCACCCCCAACTATATCGGTGACTACGAGATTCTGTGCACAGAGTATTGCGGGCTGCTGCATTCGGCCATGGTGGCGAAGACGCGCATCCTGGAACAGGAGGAGTTCGACGCCTGGTACGCAGAGCTGATCACAGCCTCCTTCATCCCGGAGCCTGAAGGGCTGAAGCTTCTTCGGGGTACAGGGTGCCTTGCATGTCACTCCCTTGACGGTGCCAAGCTGGTAGGGCCGTCATTTGCGGGGTTATATGGCTCGCTGCGAACGGTTAATGAGGATGGCACTCAAAAAACCGTTACGGCAGACGAAGAGTACATAATCAGTTCGATTTATGACCCGAACAAAGAGATTGTTGAAGGTTATGCCAGGAACCTGATGCAGTCATACCGTGAGCTGCTCACCACTGAGCAGATTGCCGTGATGACCGAGTATCTCAAGACATTAAGCAAGGATGGCAGCTAAAGGCTCTTCCGCAGCCATGGTTGCTGAGCTCACCCGGTGGAAGCTCTCAATGGCAGTGGCATTCTCAGCCCTGACAGGTTATCTTATCTTTGCCGGAGATGCCCACGGCAGTATGCTGCTGGTGGCCGCCGGTGTCTTTCTGCTTTCGGCAGGCGCTTCCGCCCTCAACCAGTACACCGAGAGAAAGAGTGATGCCCTCATGGGGAGGACTGCAGGCAGACCGCTGCCCTCCGGGCGGATGAATCCGGTGACGGCTGCCGGAATGGCAATGCTGCTGATTGTTTCCGGAACCATTCTCCTCGGTTTCACCGGCCTTTTACCTCTGATGCTCGGGCTGGTCAATGTAATTCTCTATAATGTCGTCTATACTGGCCTGAAGAAGGCAACTACTCTTGCCATTATACCGGGGGCGCTTGTGGGAGCTGTGCCTCCGCTTATAGGCTATACTGCAGCAGGTGGCATGGTGACAGACACAATTATTATCCTGTTTGCCCTCTTCATGTTCCTATGGCAGATGCCCCATTTCTGGCTGCTTCTGTCACGTTATGGAAGTGAATATGAAAAAGCAGGCATCAGGACCGTCTACAGTTCGATGAACTCCGATCAGATCAGGCGCCTTGTGATGGTCTGGATCATCGGGTCATCGCTGCTGCTCTGGATACTGTCAGCCATTTCCCTCCCCTTTCCGGCACCGGTTGCAGTTCTGTTGCTGGTCCTGAATATTCTCTTCATACTTCTGTTCGGTAAGATAATCCAGGCGCCTGAAGCGGAGCAAAGGTCAAAAAATGCCTTCATGCTGATAAACTCTTTCTCACTGCTGGTGATGATAATTCTTATTGCAGTGTCATGACACCGGCATCCTTTATTATTTCACATCACACTTTTCGGAAAATGAAAATCAAAGTATTAATAGCGGCGATACTGTTCCTTGCCTTTTCAGAGGGTCAGTTGCATTCACAGGAGGTCGCTTCTGAGAGTCTGACCACGGGGCCCGTGTCAGGCACGCTTGTCATTGCCGGTGGCGGGAGACTGTCCGATGCCATCATCAATCGTTTTATTGAGCTTGCCGGCGGGGCTGATGCAAGGATAGTGGTTGTTCCCACTGCCGCAGGGGCAGAGAGCTATGACGAGAGTGAGGGAGAGATGTTCAGGTCGAGGGGAGCAGGAAATGTCACGGTGCTGCACACTTATGACAGGGACACGGCTGAAAGCAGGTTTTTCACCAGGCCCCTTGAAGAGGCAACAGGGGTATGGTTCGGCGGCGGGCGGCAGTGGCGGCTGGTAGACTCGTACAAGGGTACCCGCAGCGAGGAGATGTTCAGGCAGGTGCTCGGCCGCGGAGGGGTTATCGGAGGCTCCTCTGCCGGTGCAACAATACAGGGGTCATTCCTTGCAAGGGGAGACACGAAGAATAACCAGGAAATGATGGGCGACCACCAGGAGGGATTCGGCTACATAACCAACATAGCGATAGATCAGCACGTGCTTGCCAGGAACAGGCAGTTCGATATGTACGGAATCCTCCGTGAGCATCCGGAGCTGCTGGGGATAGGTATAGATGAGAACACGGCTGTTGTCGTGCAGCGTGACACAATGGAGGTGATCGGAGCCAGTTATGTGCTTGTCTATGACGGTTCCTTCTGGTCGCGCGAAGGCAGCGACCTTAAGATAATTCCGGAGAAAGATTTTCTCTTCTATTTTCTGAGGTCTGGCGACAGGTATAACCTCCGGCAGAGAAAAGTAATTGATTAGAACTACCATAATAAAAATATCACAGACTATGAAAAAGACGCTTACCCTTTCGCTGATGCTGTTCATATTCATTGCAGCATGGTCACAACCACTGACTACGGATCAGATAGACAAACTGGCAGAGCAAACGATGAAGGCATTCAACGTGCCGGGCATCGCCGTTGCGGTGGTCAAGGACGACAGGGTGATACATATGAAGGGATACGGTGTCAGCTCGATCACAACCGGGAAAAAGATGGATGAGAACACCCTGTTTGCCATCGCCTCCAACTCAAAGGCCTTCACCTCTGCCGCACTTGGCATTCTGATTGATGAGGGGAAACTGACGTGGAATACAAAGGTTATTGACATCATCCCCGAATTCAGGCTCTACAACTCATATGTAACGGAGGACTTCAACATCAAGGACCTGCTTACCCACCGAAGCGGTATGGGGCTTGGTGCCGGCGACCTGATGATGTGGCCCGATTCTGCCTCTTTCACACGGCAGGAGATAATCCATAATCTGAGATACCTGAAGCAGACCTCGTCGTTCCGCACAAAGTACGATTACGATAACCTGCTGTATATTGTTGCAGGTGTTGTGGTTGAGAGAGTCTCGGGCAAAAGCTGGGAAGAGTTCGTCGAGGAGAGGATCATGAGACCCCTGGAAATGAATAACTCAGCCGCCTCAATCAACAGGCTCAGGGACAGGTCGAATATCATAGACGCCCATGTGCCTGTAAACGGGGTGCTCCAGGTTGTACCAAAGCATGAGAGCGATGTTCATAATCCTGCAGGCGGTATATTCAGCAGCGTTGCCGACATGAGCAAGTGGGTCATAATGCAGATGAACAACGGTAAATACGGTCCGGATCTTAAAGAACAGATTTTCTCCGAGGCGGTTCACAGGGAGATGTGGACACCGCAGACAATCATCCCGGTAAGAGGGAGCAGTCCCTATAAAAGCCATTTTTCAGCCTACGGCCTTGGCTGGGGTCTCACTGACGTCGGCGGATACCTTCAGGCTTCGCACACAGGCGGACTGATGGGGATTGTCACCCAGGTTACCCTTTTACCCGAACTGAAACTGGGTATCATAGTCTTCACCAACCAGCAGGAAGGGGCCGCATTCACTGCAATCACAAACACCATCAAGGACGGCTACCTTGGAATCAAGGGTATTGACAGAATAAAGTTGCTGAAGGACAATGTGCTGCAAAGCCAGGCAGCGGCAAAAAAGGTAACTGACGAGGTGTGGGCAAAAGTGGAAGCACAGAGAGCCGTGGCGACGCAGTCAGTGAACCCGGCACTCTATACAGGAACATACACAGACAACTGGTTCGGAGATATAATCATCTCGGAGACAAACGGTAAACTAAGATTCAAAGCGGTTAAATCACCCAAACTCAGAGGTGAAATGCTCTATTATACCGGTAACACCTTTATTGTCAGATGGGATGACAGGACTCTGGATGCAGACGCATTTGCAGTATTTTCCCTTGACAAGGAGGGGAAGCCGGAGATGTTAAGGATGGAGGCAATTTCACCCCTGACGGATTTCAGTTTTGACTTTCACGATCTGGACTTGAGGAAAAAGGAAGACTGATTAAAATCAATCGTTCTGAAAAAGGCTACGAAAGAGATACGACAGGTTTGCGGGCAGTTTCCCCTGCCCCTGAGAAAATCTCCCGGCGGAGAGGGTTATGATATCTATCCTGCCTTCAATGTCGGAGAAGACAGGATTCTTGCAGGATTCTCGTCTCTGGCTCCACGCATGATCAACAGCAAAACAGTAATTATTGACGGTTACAACGGTGTGTTCTGGGACCAGCTCAGCAGGCAGGTCATTGATGCGATAAGCGGGTCAGGCATCAGGGTCAGCTGCATCTTCACCATTGATCTTATGAAGCCGGAGAAGGAGATTGAAGAGATGACTTCACCCTATTCCGGCGGCAGTGATCCGCTCTTCGGAACGAGATGCGGCCTTCCGCTTGCAAGCTTCTTCAGGATGCAGGAGCTTACGGCTCTCCGTCCCGACCCGGATTATGATGTAAACATTATTATCGGCCCCGGTGCCTCCCTGGCCGGTTGGGAGGGTCTGACGGTATATGCTGATCTGCCGAAGAATGAACAGCAATACAGGGCGCGTGCGGGCAGCATTTCCAATCTGGGACTATCCCGTCCGGGTGATGCCGGAACGATGTATAAACGTTCATATTTCATCGACTGGCCAGTGCTTAACCGGCACAAACGGGAGATTTTACCCTTCACTGACATTTTTGTTGACGCCCAGAGACCCGATGAGCCGGTATGGATGGAAGGAGAGGTTTTAAGGGAAGCGCTGTCGGAGATGAGCCGGAACCTGTTCCGGGTAAGACCATGGTTTGAACCGGGCCCGTGGGGCGGCACATGGATAAAGGAAAATATCCGCGGACTGAATCGCGACGTTCCCAACTACGCCTGGTCATTCGAGCTTATTTCTCCTGAGAACGGGCTTCTGCTTGAAAGCTCCTCCCTCCTGCTCGAGGTATCATTTGACAGCCTGATGTACATCGGTGCAAAGGAGGTGCTGGGCGATTGCCATGAGCGGTTCGGCACTGAATTTCCGATAAGGTTCGACTTCCTCGACACTTTTAACGGCGGCCCTCTCTCTGTACAGTGTCATCCGCGGCCTGAGTACGCCAGAGATCATTTCGGGGAGAATTTCACCCAGGAAGAGGCTTATTATATCGTTGATACAAAAGATGATGCGGTTGTTTACCTTGGATTTCAGAATGATATCGATCCGGGTGATTTCATTACTGCCCTGAAGGCGAGTGCTGAGAACAATGAGCCTCTTGATGTTGACAGGTACGTTCAGAAACAGAGAGCCGCCAAACATGATCTCTTCCTGATCCCTTCAGGCACGATACACGGCTCAGGAAAGAACAACATGGTGCTTGAGATAAGCTCGACACCCTATATTTTTACATTCAAGATGTATGACTGGCTGCGGATGGACCTGAACGGCAGGCCAAGAAACCTTAATATCGACAGGGCAAATGAAAATCTCTTTTACGACAGGAAGGGTGATTATGTAAGGGAGCAGCTGAAATCAAAGCCGGTCATGATGAGCGAAGGTGAAGGCTGGAGCCGGTGGCACCTGCCGACACATGAGACGCATCTTTATGATGTGATGAGGTACACCATCAGGTCATCCGTCGACATCCACACCGGGAACAAGTGCCTGGTGATGAACCTCGTGGAGGGTCAGAGTGTCAATGTGGAAACACGAAGAGGGATGAAGCAGAAGATCAGTTATGCCGAGACCTTCGTTATCGCGGCAGCGGCAGAAACGGTCAGAATTACCAATATATCAGACAATGAAGCCATTATTGTGATGGCCTTCGTGAAATAACATACAGGAAAATGAAAAAGATAATCCTTGCATTGGCAGCTTTACTGTCTGTCACATCGGCAAATGTGACCAGCCAGTCATTCATCAATCCTGATGACCATCTCCTTAACGGGTTTTCAGCAAAGATCTCAGGACTTGACTTCGAGTACCATTCATGTATCCCTGGTCTTCGTGAGAGCATCCTGATAAGGGCGAACGGCGGCAAGGAATTCCTGGAGTGGGAAACATCGCCGGTACCGGAAAAGATTGCGGAGAAATATGCAGCCTTTGTCTGGGTGGCAGCCCTTGGCTCCAGTCCCGGCAAAGCGAGGATGGATCTCGAAACTGGAGGAGGAGATCATTTCTCATTTTATACTGACGGACGAAAGTCGTGGGATATTGAGGGAGAAAACGGGTCATCACTGAGCTTCAGGGCTATCATGACGGACCAGTTTGGCGACCATCACGGTTACATGATACTGCGGGTGCCATCCGGTACTGTTGCTAAAGGGAGGCCGCTGAAAATCAGGGTCACCGGCAGTGCGGCAAACCTCACTTCCTGGTATATGACATTCAGGAAACCTGTCGAAACGGGTGTGACATTGAATGCTTTCCCCGCCGTACTTAAAAACGATGGGAATCCCCTTCAGCTTGTCGAAGCGGGCATTTTCTACTTCGGTGACCGGGCAGATGCCCGGATCTTTGCAAACGGGAAACTGATTGAGAATACCACTCTCAACTTCGGGTATAATGCCCTTAACCTCGGGCTTCCGGCTGTAAAAAAACCTACAAGGATCTCTCTGAAGGTTGTCGCCGGTGATTTCACCGTGACAAGGAACGTCACCCTTGAACCGGTAAGGAAGTGGAAAATCAGTTTTATCCAGCATGCACACACAGACATTGGTTACACTCGCTCCCAGACAGAGATCCTTGCAGAACACCTGAGGTACATCGACTATGCTCTCGATTACTGTGATGCCACTGACAATTATCCCGAGAATGCAAAATTCCGCTGGACATGTGAAGCCTCCTGGCCGGTTGACGAATACCTTAGATGCAGGCCGCAGGGGCAGTGCGACAGGCTTATCAGGCGCATTAAGGAAGGGAGGATCGAGGTGACGGGCATGTATTTCAATTTTGATGAGATTCCTGATGAACAGATACTTGCAGCTTCACTGCAGGCTGTCGGCAGGATCAGGGAACATGGGATTCCTGTCACCATGGCGATGCAGAATGATGTCAACGGCATCGGGTGGTGCCTTAATGACTATTTTGACAGGCTGGGAATAAAATACCTCAACATGGGGACTCACGGCCACCGGGCTCTCATCTGTTTTGACAGGCCAACGATGTTCTGGTGGGAGTCTCCCTCAGGCAAACGGGTGCTGACCTTCAGGGCGGAGCATTACATGACCGGTAATACCTTATTGGAAGTGCAGACGGGCGACATTGACAAGTTTAAGAACAACCTGTTAAACTACCTCATCAGTCTAGGTTCAAAGGGCTATCAGTATGATGAGATGGCGATCCAGCACTCAGGTTACCTGACTGACAACTCACCCCCCTCGACAAGCATGAGTGAAATGATCATTAAATGGAACGAAATATTTGAGTGGCCGGTACTGACCACCTCAACCACCGGATCATTCTTTGAGGCGATGGAGGGTAAGCACGGCAGTGAGTTCCCGGTTATCAGGGGAGCGTGGCCTGACTGGTGGACTGACGGTTTCGGAGCCTCAGCGCGGGAGGTTGCCGCAACCCGGACGGCAGCGGCGTCGCTGCTGGCAAACACCGGAGGGCTTTCCATGGCTGCCGTAGCCGGGATAAGACTGCCTGACAGAACCCCCGTTGATATTGACATGGCCAACGAAGCCCTGCTTTTCTATACCGAGCATACGACAGGTTATTCTGAAAGCGTTCGGGAGCCTTACAGCCAGCCCACCATGGAGCAGCGGGCTCTGAAAGAATCGTATGCGTGGGAGGCCACGCGAAGGACCGCATCCCTGGGGGAGGTGGCAATGGGGCTGTTACAGGACTTTGTAAGGAATGAGGCGGAGCCTTCCCTGGTTGTGTTCAACACTCTTAACTGGAACAGGTCCGGTCTGGCCACGGTCTATATTGATCATCAGATTGTCCCGCGGGGAATGAGAGCAGGGGTTTACGACCAGGATGGCAACCGGCTGGCTGCACAACCCGTTTCATCAAGGTCTGACGGCACCTACTGGGCTGTCTGGTTCAATGAGATCCCGGCCTTCGGGTTTAAAAAGTACCAAATAAAACCGGAAGCCGGTGAGAGCATTCGGACAGTGCCCCTGGCAGCGGAAATACTTGAAAACGAATGGTACAGGATTGAAACCGACTTTGGTTCCGGGATAATCAGTTCGCTTTTTGACAAGGAGCTGTCACTTGAACTTGTTGATAAAAAAGCGGAGCATGCCATGGGTGAGTTCATTCTTGAGCAGCTTGGCAACAGGTCACAGATGGAGGGCCGGATGCTGAATGATTTCACCAGGAAACCGCTTGACACGGTATGGTTCGAATCTGCAACTGAAGGTGAGATCTGGAACAGCATCAGGTTCTGCGGAGAGACCGAGACCGCAATCGGTCCGCGTGGTTTCTCATTTGAAATCAGGGCATTCAACAATGCCAAACGGATAGATCTGGTATATTCGATTGTCAAGAAAAGCATTACGGATCCTGAAAGCTTCTACATCGCGTTTCCCTTTGCCGCGGAGAAGGGCAGGCATTTTACCGAAGTAGCAGGCGGTGTGATTGAGACCGGCAGGGATCAGATCAGGGGATCGTCGAACGACTGGTATACGGTACAGAATTTCACCGCGGTACGCAATGATGAGATGCAGATTGTAATGGGCAGCAACGAGATGCCCCTGATGCAGTTCGGCGCAATCAATACCGGGAGGTATGAGGCAGGGGCATTGCCCCAGACACCACATGTCTATTCATGGCCAATGAACAACTACTGGGTGACCAACTTCAATGCCGACCAGAGAGGAGGACACACCTGGACCTACTACCTGACATCGTCAGCTGACAGGGGTAACGACTTTGCCACTCGTTTCGGGTGGGGCGCGAGGGTGCCCCTGCTGACACGCATATTACCTGGTGGCGGATCCGGTGATGAACTCAGGGAGGGGTCATTTATCACCGGATGGCCCTCCAATGTTATCCTCATAAGTGCCAGGCCTGATGACGGCACCGGCAAATCCCTCATTATTCACCTGAGGGAGACGGGAGGCCGGGAAACCGAATTGAAGCTTGCAAACGGCCTTACGGGCCAGTCTCTGAACATCACTGAGGTTGATGTCACAGGCAATCAGGCAGAAAATCCTTCAACAAAGATTTTCCCGCTCGAGAATAAATTCTTTAAAATAATACTACCTTGACGCTACGGTAAACAGGAGTGATTTATAATGCGCGAGGGAAATATGAATTCGATGGACAGACCTGAAGCAGCAATTGGGCGGACAGCTTTTTTCAATGCACTTTTTTTCACCGGGACGGAGCTTGTGAGTGACAAGGTACTTCTGACGGAAGGAAATCTGATTGCCGGTTTTATCGATCCGGCTTCGATACCTGCCGGAACGCAGCAGGTTGATTGCCATGGGCTGCTTGTAACGGCAGGCCTGATCGATCTGCAGATAGCCGGCAGCGGAGGGTATCTCTTCTCTTCCAATCCGACTCCGGAAGCCCTTGCTGCTATAACCGGGTCGATACTGGCCACCGGCACCACAGGTTTTCTCATTGCGCTGCCGACGAATACCATGGAGGTATACCATGATGCCTTCCGGGCTGTCAGGGAGCATCCCCATCCCGCAGTGCTCGGGTTGCACCTTGAAGGGCCCTTTATCAGCCATGCAAAGAGGGGGGCTCACGCGAAGGAGCTTATCCGGGTACCGGCGACAGAGATCGTGAACGAGCTTCTCGCTGAGGCAGGAGGCACGATAAGGATGATGACGGTAGCGCCGGAGGTATGCACCCCTGAAGTAATACAGATTCTTAAAGATCATGGCATAACCGTCTCTGCCGGCCACAGCAACGCCACCTTCGTGGAAGCTTCTGAAGGGTTTGCTGCGGGAATTGAGACAACAACACATCTCTTCAATGCGATGTCTCCCATTCATCACCGTGACCCCGGGCTGCCGGGGGCGGTGTTCAATTCTGACACTGCCCGGGCAAGCATCATTGCCGACGGGATACATGTCGACTTCACCATGCTGGCAATAGCAAAGAAGATTATGAAGGAGAGGCTTCTGCTGGTATCAGACGCCGTTGAAGAGAATGACCGGGGCGCATACCGGCATGTGCTGCAGCCTGACCGTTATACGCTGCCTGACGGGACTCTCTCAGGCGCGAAGCTGACTATGCTTGATGCCGTAAAAAACTGCGTCCGTCATGCAGGCATTGATCTTTACGAAGCTTTACGGATGGCCTCGCTCTATCCGGCTCAGCTGATCAGGGCATCAGACAGGGGCCTGATTGCACCGGGAGCCAGGGCTGATCTGATAATGACTGACAGCAACATGGATTTAAAGGGACTGTTTTTTAACGGTAAGATGGAATTTCAAAACTGATATTATGGCACTGCTGGGAATAGATCTGGGAGGAACCAAGGTTGCCTTTGCGCGGTTTGACCGGGAAGGCAACATAAAGGACAGGGAGACGCTGGCAATTGACAATCGCAGAGGCACAGAGGTCGGAAACCTGATAACGGTCACTGCGGCACTGATGCTGGCCAGGGCGGCCCGTGAGGGAGACACTGTGGAAGCCATAGGCCTTTCCGTACCCGGGATCAGCCGGCGTGAAAAAGGAACGGTCTGGGCTCCCAACATCCCGGGCTGGGATGATTATCCCCTGCTGAAGGAGGTAATGACCATCGCAGAGGGAATACCTGTCTTCATAGAGAGTGACAGGTCATGCTATATCTCAGGCGAGATATGGAAAGGCAATGCACGTGACTGCAGGGATGCCATCTACCTTGCCATTGGCACGGGGATAGGTGCCGGCATCACCGTGAACGGCAATATTCTCCGCGGAGCCCATGATATTGCAGGAGCAATCGGATGGATGGCGCTTGCAAGACCGTATAAAAGCCGGTATGCCATCTGCGGCAACTTTGAGTACTACGCATCCGGCGGAGGCATAGCCCGGCAGGCTGCCGAGTTCCTCGACAAACATGAGGAGTATGAAGGCGAGTTGAGAAGAACGGTGTCGGAGAAGATCACCGCGCAGGATGTGTTCAATGCCTGGCGCAAGGGAGACCCCCATGCCACCGCAATAATCGATCAGGCTGTCGAATTCTGGGGCATGGCCGCCGCTAACCTGGTAAGCCTCTTCAATCCTGAAAAGATTATCATCGGCGGGGGTGTCTTCGGGCCGGCGCTGGAGCTCATCCCTGCAATCAAGAAGGAGGCGGAGAAATGGGCGCAGCCTATCAGCATCAGGCAGGTGAGTTTTGAGCCCTCGGCACTGGCCGGCGATGCCGGTGTTTACGGTGCAGGTTTTCTGGCCATGAAGAACCTTGAAGAACAAAGAGGAAAATCATGAGCGGAACCTACAACAGGCGACTCGTTTTCTGGTCGGCATGCCTCGGCATGCTGTTGTTCGGAATAGGACTTATAACACTGGGAGCAATACTGCCGGACCTGAGGATAAGACACTCTCTCAGCGCCGTTGAGGCCGGGACTCTCTTTTCAATACTCCCCATCGGAATTATGGCGGGGTCCCTCCTGTTCGGTCCGGTGTGTGACCGTTACGGATACCGGGTGCTGCTTGCCATCTCGGCAATGCTGATGTTTGCAGGCTTTGAGGGGCTTGCCTTCACTCATACGGCATGGATACTGACCATGTCGGTTCTTCTCATTGGCATCGGTGGCGGTGCAATCAACGGTGCCACAAACGCCGTAGTGGCTGATATCAGCACCACCGGCAAGGGAGCTGACCTGAGTCTCCTGGGTGTCTTCTTCGGCATAGGTGCCCTTGGCATGCCCCTGCTGCTGAGTGTTCTGAAGCAATCATTTGACTTCCAGTTCATTGTTGCTACCACGGGATTTATAGCGCTGGCTGCAACGATCCTTTTCCTTATCGTCAGGTTCCCGCCTGCAAAACAGGCAGAAGGCCTCTCAATGAAACAGATCGGGCCCATGGTGAAGGACCTCACCCTGCTGATGATCGCCTTCTTCCTCTTTTTCCAGAGTGCCTTCGAGGGGCTGATAAACAACTGGACCACCACCTATCTGATGGAGAGGGTGGCGGCGCCGCAGAGTGCCGCATTGATGGGACTCTCAGCATACATTGCAGGCATGACTGTCATGAGGCTGCTGATAGGAAGTATCTTCAGGAAGCTGCCCGGGAGGACCCTTCTTTACACATCGTTTGCCATAACGTTTGTCGCACTCGTGCTGTTCAGGCTGAGCGGATCAATGATTCCTGCGGCAGCCGGGTTATTCCTGCTTGGCGCGGGCATTGCATCCGGTTTCCCCACCATGCTTGGATTTGTCGGCAACAGGTATCCCCACCTTTCAGGCACTGCCTTCAGCTTCGTCTTTGTCATCGCACTGCTGGGAAATATGCTTGTCAACTATTCGATGGGGCTGGTGGCGGAGAATTACGGCATAAAGCATCTTACAACCTTTACTTTCGCTGAGCTGATAATCCTGGTTGCAATTGCTGCCGCCATTTTCCGGAGATTGAAACAAAACAAATAACCATACAATAAAAAACTGAGACTATGCTTGCACAGGAATGGCTGAAAAACGCCAGGGATGTCATGTCCCGCATTGAAGAGACACAGATGGAGAATATCCGCAAAGCAGCTGAAACCATGGCTGACACCATTGAATGCGGTCGCTGGGTTCACACTTTCGGGTGCGGCCATGCCACGCTGCCGATAGAGGAGATGTATCCAAGGATCGGTGGCTTTGTGGGGTTCCATCCGATGATTGAGATCCCCCTGAGTTTCTTCACTCACATCACCGGCGAGATGGGAGTGCATCAGTTCGTCTTCCTTGAGAGGGTTGAGGGATACGGAGTTGAGATAATGAAAGGATATACCTTCGATCAGCGTGATACGATGTGGCTCTTTTCCCACTCAGGCATCAATAATGTCAACATCGACATCGCCCTTGAGTCAAAGAAAAGGGGAATGAAGGTAGTGGTCTTCGGTTCTGCGGCGGCAGCCATGGGAAAGAAGACCCGGCACTCCTCGGGAAAGACCATCTTTGACATAGCTGATATCGTTGTTGATACCTGTGCTCCGCTGGAGGATGCCTCCGTCACGCTTAAGAACCATCATGACAAGATCGGTCCGGTTTCAACGATGGCCTTCGTCACATGTGTCTGGATGACCATCACGACTGTTGCTGAGATTCTCGCTGACAGGGGAGTGAAGTTATACATTCATCCGAGTCATAACGTTCCGGGTGACAATACAGCCAGGGAGAGGCTTGACGAGGCGCTGGCGGAATACAAGCGCCGGGTAGCCGGAGTCTGATAAAAGCATAATGGAATGAACTCATTTGAAAGAACTGTCGGATTCATTGAGGGCAGGAACACTGACAGGGTCCCCTTCCACCCTATCCTGATGCGTTTTGCCGCCCGGTATGCAGGGGTAAGGTACAGGGACTTCTGTCTCAGCGCAGCCCACAAATGCATGGCAAACATTAAGTGCGCCACCGACTTCCGGTCAGACTGGGTCAACACGATGTCAGATCCCTATGCCGAGGCCGAAGCCTATGGCACCATACTCTCATACCCTGACGATGACCTTCCCAAGGTAATAAGTTATGCCATTGAAGAGCCGGGAGACATCGACCGGCTGAGGGTGCTGAGGACAGAGGATCACCCGCGCATGAGGGAGCGGCTCACCGAGATCAGGGAGTACAGCAGGAGGAGGTCCGGGAACTTTTTCATTGCCGGATGGGTGGAGGGGCCACTGGCGGAGTACTGTGACATAAGAGACATCAACCTTGCGATGACCGATCTTTACGAGTATCCTGACAGGGTGCACAAAGCTCTGGATATCATCACCGAAAGCGCGATGGAATTCATAACCCTTCAGGTAGGGGCCGGAGCTCACTGCATAGGCATTGGCGACTCCGTCTGCTCACTCATTTCTCCCGAGTTGTACAATGAGTTCTGTTTTGAAAGGGAGAAGGCCCTTACAGACCATATTCACTCGCTGGGAGCGTACGCCAAAATACATATATGCGGCAACATCTCGGCCATACTTCCTGACGTTATCAGGACCGGTGCCGACATAATTGATATCGATCACCGTACAGGGCCTGTAACGGAGGCGGTGAAGATGCTCTCGGCCAGACAGGTCTTTTCAGGAAAGAGTGATCCCGTCTCGGTGATCCAGGATGGCAATAAAGAGGAGATACGTGAAAGTACTTTCTCATTTTTCAGGGAAGCTGCAGGCAGGTCAATACTTTCTGCCGGCTGTGAGGTTACACCGGGAACGGAGATTGAAAACCTAAGGTTCTACGGCAGCCTGTCAGAAGAGCTTGTCAATAAGTAATATATGAAAGAATAGAGACATGGGAAAAAACGTTGCACTGGTTCTCTCCAGCGGCGGGGCAAGAGGTTTCGCCCATATAGGAGCCATAAATGTACTTGAGCGCGAAGGTTATAAGATCACCTCCGTGGCCGGCACATCCATGGGTGCCCTCGTCGGCGGCATCTACGCCTCGGGCCACCTGAAGGAATTTGAGAAGTGGGTGACCACTCTTGACGTGATGGAAGTACTGAAGCTTACTGACATCAGCATCAGCGGCAAAGGCTTTGTCAAGGGAAACAAGATCATCGACCGGATAAAGGAGATTGTTCCCGACAGGAATATAGAGGATCTAATGATACCCTATTGTGCTGTTGCAACTGATTTTATCAGAGGGAAAGAAAAGGTTTTCACCAGCGGGAACCTGTTCGATGCCATCAGGGCTTCCATATCTATTCCTACTGTTTTCCAGCCCTTCCTGATAGGCAGAGATTATTATGTCGATGGCGGGCTTGTCAATCCTATTCCGATCAACAGGGTGAAGAGAAATGAAGGTGACCTTCTCGCCGTGGTCGACGTCAATGCCGACATGCCCCACGACATGCCGGAAAAAACTGAAGAATCACTCAGTGACAACAGGTATCTGAAAAGAATAAAAAACATAATGCATAAGGCAGACAAACCGATTCCCAAAAATAAAAAGGACGAGATCGGCCTCTTCAATCTCAATACCCGAAGCATAAGCATAATGCTAAATCAGATCGGCGCGCTCACCCTTAAGAATCACCCGATAGAAATTATGGTTCATGTATCACGTGAAGCTTACGGAATATACGACTTCTACAAGGCGGCTGAGATCATCAGGGAGGGAGAAAGGGCCACTTCCAGGGCGCTCGGCCTGGCAGGGTATGAAAAGTGAAAACGCCATGAGCTATTTACAAGATAAGCTTGTAGATTTTCGGAAAAAAAGACTACTTTTATAAGTTGACCTAAATATATTCCATGATGAAAAATTCTACCCTGATTTACCTTCTTGCACTGATGCTTGCAGCCCCTGCGGTGCGCGCGCAGAAGCCCATCCTGGTGCTCGAGGACAGCATCCGGTTAGGCAACTACCTGTATCCCGGGTTCAATGTGACCATTCCGGAAGCCAATTTCGACAATACTCTCAAAAACTGGGTGAAGCTGCAGGAGACCGGGACCAAGTCAAAGGTGCAGACGGAAGACGGTGAGATGACAATCTTCGGAGCGATCGTAAAGCAGATCTCCTCCGCCCCTGTCAACATCTACAGCCGGCTCCTGAACGAAGACACGCTGAGCAGGCTCCTGGTAACCATTGAACTGAAGAAAGACCAGTACATTGAGCCTGCTGCAGGAGACATCAAGCTTACGGCTGCAAAGAATTACCTGAAAGATTTTGCCAAGTCTGAATATATTGAAGTCATTAAGGGACAGCTCGAGGCCGAGGAGAAGAAACTGAACGATCTCGAAAAGGAGCTTGGCAGCCTGGAGAACAACAAGGTCCGCACCGAGAAGAAGGCAAAAACCAACAGGACAACCATTACGGACGAACAGGACAGACTCGTTGTAAAACACAATGAACTGAGTCAGCTCTCCGGCGAGATCATGAGAAAAAATACCGAGATGCTTGCCATGCCGGTGGGCGCGGGCAGGGATGCCGCATCGGCACAGGTCAAAGAGCTCGAGAAGAGACGCAAGAAGCTGCAGAAGGATATCAACAAGAGCGAAAACAGGATCAAAAAGGCAAAATCGGATATTGACCAGGCTGACAGGGCAATACCGGTTAATGAGAAGGAGCAGGCCGCGATGAGGACAAAGATAGACGAACAACAGGCTGTGGTTCAGACATTCGTAGATAAGCTGAACACGGTTAAACTTTATTAGCCTTTTTCTTCAGGTAAACGCATATTTATAACCTCTTAACAATAATTAATATGGAAAACCAGGAACAAAAAGAAAACTACCAGCACAAGATCGAATCGCAGCTGGATGAATGGAGAGCTGATATTGACAGGCTCAAAGAGAAAGCAAAGAATGCCACCGCGGAGGCAAAACTGAAATACCAGGATAACATAGACAAACTTGAGCTCAAACTGGATGAGGGCAAGTCAAAGCTGAAGGACCTCAAGGAGTCTGGCGGTGAAGCCTGGGATGCCGTGAAGGAGGGCGCCGACTCAATATGGGACACCATGAAGGCCACCTTTGCCGAAGTAAAGGAAAGACTAAAGGATAAGGATGACGATAATGAAAAAAGCGCTTAGGATAATTCTCGTACTGGTGGTGATTGTTGGTGCCGGGCTTTTCTGGTGGCGTCATTACTTTGTATTCGGTGAGGGAGTCAAGGCGGGCGACCTCAACTACCTTGTCAGAAAAGGTTACATCTTCAAAACCTGGGAAGGGCGGCTTATTCAGACCGGGTTCAAAACCCCTACCCCCGGAGCGATACAGAGCAACGAATTTGAATTCAGTATCACCAATGACAGCCTTGCCCAGGTCCTCGAGAGAGCCAGCGGAAAATTCGTCGAGCTCCGTTATAAGGAATACATAAAACCGCTTCCATGGAGGGGCATGAGCCAGTATGTGGTGATAGAGGTGCTTGAAATCAGGGAACCTGAGGGAGAGACACAGACACTTATTCCCTACCAGGCAATCTGACGATGCGAAGTCCGGAAATATTTACGCTGAAACAGAGGGTCACAGCGCTCTTTTTGTCACTGTTCCTCCTGACCGGATGTGCAGAGCTGACGAACATTCTGCAAACGGCCTCGGCAGTGCAGGAGCTTACTGAAGGTGACATTGTCAGCGGCCTGAAGGAGGCACTGAAGGTGGGCGCAAGGAATGCCGCTGACAGGCTTTCATCGGAGGATGGCTATTACGGTGACCTGTCTGTGAAGATCACCCTGCCCGATGAGGCCAGGGTGATCGTGGATAACATCGGAAGGATACCCGGCGGGGAACAGCTCATTGAAAATGTCATTATCAGCATAAACAGGGCGGCAGAGGATGCCGCCCGTGAGGTGGCCCCCATATTTGCCGGATCAGTGACGCAGATGACCATAGCTGACGGTTACAATATCCTTCACGGCGCAGACAACGCGGCAACGGAATACCTCAGAAAAACAACCTGGAACGAGCTCTACTCCCTTTACGGGCCAAAGATAGCCGCCTCAACCAATAAGGAAATAATCGGGGGGATATCCGCTCAGGAGTCATGGACAACCCTGATTGAAAAATGGAATATTGTGGCGAACAGCATTGCCGGCAGGCTGGCTGGCTTCAAACCCGTCACCACCGACCTTGACAACTTCCTGACCAGCAAAGCCCTCGAGGGGATGTTCCTCAAGCTGGAGGGTGAAGAGCTGAAGATCAGAAAAGAGGTCTCGGCCAGGGTGACGCCTATTCTCCGGAAGGTCTTCGGGACCCTTGACAGCAAATAAGACCGGGTGGAGCCATGCCGTGACACGGCTGAACCATCTCAAATAACTTCTGGTAAAATTGCAGAAAAACATATCGAAATGAAAAGGACCATCATTGCATTAATATCATTTATCATGCTTGCGGGAATGAATTTTACCGCGCAGGGTCAGGAGGCAGACACGGTTAAGTACTGGAAGAACAGCGGCGTATTTTCCCTGAACATGGCTCAGAGCTCATTCACCAACTGGGCTGCAGGCGGACAGAACTCCGTGGCGCTGAACGGTCTGCTAAGCCTGGGAGCGAATTATAAAAAGAACAAATCGGCATGGGATAATGCCCTGACCATAGGCTACGGGAAGATGGTGCAACAGGGAAGTGACCTCGGTTGGGTCAAGACCGATGACAGGATCGACTTCCAGTCGAAATATGGCAGGCAGGGATCCGGGAAGTGGTTCTATTCGGCGCTGATGAGCTTCAAGACACAGATGACTCCGGGATATAACTATCCGAACACTGAAGATAAAATTTCCGATCTGCTGGCTCCGGCCTACCTGCTCTTCTCACTTGGTATGGACTATAAGCCGACGCCGGAGTTTACTCTCTTTCTTTCGCCCCTGACCTCAAAGAATACCTTTGTCAATGACGATCTGCTGTCAGCTGCAGGTGCTTTCGGCGTTGAACCGGGCAAGAAGTTCAGGTCGGAGCTTGGCGCCTATCTCAATGCGGCATACAAGAAGGATGAGATATTGAAGAACGTCAACTTCCTTACCAAGCTCGATCTCTTCTCTAACTATCTCAACAATCCGCAGAACATTGATGTTAGCTGGGAGATGCTTCTGGTCCTGAAGGTCAATGAATTCATTTCAGCAACCGTGAATACACACCTGCTCTATGATGACGATATTCTGATCAAGGTTGACGAAGGTTCCGAGGGTGAGCCCATTATGGGCAAACGAACCCAGTTCAAGGAAGTTATCGGTGTAGGTCTTACCTATAAGTTCATCAAGTAGCACACAATAGCCCTTGCCGGGGCAGAATGAAAAGCAAAAACTAAAAGCCGGACGATGCTCAAGCTTATAAATCATCCACTGATAACGCACAAGCTGTCGCTTATCAGGAGGAAGGAGACCGGGACCCGTGATTTCAGGCAGAACATCAATGAGATCGCAGGGCTGATGGCCTATGAGATTACCAGGGACCTGCCGCTGAGGGAGGTTATCATTGATACACCAATCTCCTCATGCATCACCTCGGAGCTTTCCAGGGAGATCATCCTTGTACCCGTGCTCAGGGCAGGACTTGGCATGGTTGACGGAATCACCAGCCTGATCACCACTGCCAGGGTCGGACATATAGGACTGGTACGTGATCATGAGACGCTGGTGCCAACCGAGTATTATGCCAAATTCCCTGCTGATATTTCTGACGCGGTAGTCATGGTGCTTGATCCGATGCTGGCAACGGGTGGCAGCGCCAGCGCTGCCATCGGGGCAGTAAAGAAGAGAGGGGCGGTTACCATAAGGCTGGTATGCATCGTGGGAGCACCGGAGGGAGTGCAACGCGTGCAGAGGGAGCATCCCGATGTGGATATTTACCTTGCAGCCCTCGACAGCCATCTGAACGAGAAGGGATACATTGTGCCCGGACTCGGTGATGCAGGTGACAGGCTCTTCGGAACAGGCTGACAGATGTTGTTTTAGTGGTCTGATCCCTTTTTTTCAAAATTCTCACGGCACCGTCGTGCTGAAAAGAATACCTTGCTATATTCGCAGATTAACCAATCCAATCAATAAAAGGCTATGGGACTAAAGCAGCGGCTTATCATTATGAACTTCCTCCAGTTTTTTATGTGGGGGGCATGGATGATGACACTGGGTCATTACGGGTTCGTGGAGAAACAATGGAACGGCGCTGAGTTTGGCCTGGTCTTTTCAACTATGGGCTTCGCGTCACTTATTATGCCCACATTGTTCGGTATCGTCGCCGATAAATGGAAGGCAAATTACGTCTACGCAATACTTCACCTGATGTTCGGGGCAACAATGCTCTTCCTTCCGCTGATTGAGGCGCCGCTGCCCTTCTTCTGGCTTCTGCTGCTTGCGATGTGCTTCTATATGCCGACAATCGGTCTGAATAACTCTATCGGTTTCAGGCTGCTGAAGAGCGAAGGTAAAGAGCCCACAGAGTACTTCCCGCCGATCAGGGTGTGGGGTACGGTAGGCTTTATCATGGCAATGTGGGTGACAAACTTCTTCACCAAACCATGGGGTCTGGGGTATAGCATCAAGGTCTCATTCATTATAGCAGCTGTTTCCGCATTCTGCCTGGCTCTTTTTTCATTCTTCATGCTGCCGCAAGTAAATAAGGTAGAAAGCGATGCAAATGAAAAGAAGACTTTGGTTCAGAGACTGGGGTTAAACGCATTCGTGCTGTTTAGGCAAAAGAAAATGCTGTTGTTTTTTATCTTCAGCATGCTGCTGGGCGGTGCCCTTCAGCTGACCAATGCCTACGGCGACAGTTTTCTCCAGGATGCCAATGTTTTCCCGAAAGGCGGGCTCATTAACAATTTCTCCACTATAATACTCTCCATATCACAGATCTCTGAAACCCTGTTTATACTATCGATCCCATTTTTCCTGAGACATTTCGGCATTAAGAAAGTGATGCTCTTCAGTATGGCAGCGTGGGTACTGCGCTTCGGTCTGTTCGGCCTGGCCGGAAATACCGTCATTGGTTTCATACTGATTATCACCTCCTGTATTGTTTACGGAATGGCATTTGATTTCTTCAACATATCGGGAGCCCTGTTTGTGGAAAAAAACACTGACTCAAAGATCACTGCTTCGGCACAGGGTGTGTTTATGCTGATGACCAACGGTATAGGCGCCGTGCTTGGAAATCTTATTGCCGGGCAGGTTATTCAAAAGTGGTTTGAAGACCCGGTAACTCTCGTCAAAGACTGGCCGGGTATCTGGTTATCCTTTGCCGGGTATGCCCTCGTGGTTGCGATCCTGTTCGCCATTCTTTTCAGGCACAGGCATGTACCTGAAGAAACTGCCCATATAAGTCACTGACAGTCAGAGGAACATTATTGAATTAAGGTGCCCGGGCCGGGCGGCAGCGGGCCTGGTGCCGGCGGAGCCTTGTTGCGGATGCCGGCAGGGCTATGCGGGCAGGGCAATGCCGGCAGGGCTATGCGGGCAGGTGCCGGGTATGAAAATACGCGCTATCCGGGCCGGGCGGCAGTTAACCGAGAAGGATCAGGCTCAAACCTATCATAACCATCCCGCTGATAAGCCCGTAGATGGCAACATGATGTTTTCCGTACTTGTGTGCTGCGGGCAGGAGCTCGTCAAAGGCGATATATACCATTATGCCCGCCACCATACCGAAAACATATCCAAGACTAATGTCACTGTTAAAAAGAGTCAGGATGAAATAACCGGCAATTGCCCCTATCGGTTCTGAGAATCCTGACAGCACCGACCAGAGCAGGGCTTTTCTTTTCGATCCCGTTGCATAAAATACCGGTACCGATACGGCGATTCCCTCAGGTATATTGTGAATGGCCACGGCAACTGCAATGCTTATCCCGACAGTCACATCAGACATTGCAGACATGAAAGTGGCTATCCCCTCGGGGAAGTTATGCACCCCTATGGCAATGGCAGTGAACATTCCGATCCTCATCAGCTTCGGGTCTCTCAGGGCGGTCCTGCCGTAGCGCTGTTGTTTCCTGCCCTGGCATTCGGGTTTGTCAGGGTCTCTCGTCCCGGGATTCATCTGCTCCACCCTCTTAAGCTCGTGAGGGTTGCCCTCGGAGGGAAGTATCTTGTCAATGACCGCAGAAAGCGCTATGCCGGCGACAAAAGAAAGGAAGGTCAACCACGCGGCAGTATCGGCGTTGTAGCTGATTCTCATCAGGTCACCCGACTTGGTGAGTATTTCGGTAAACGAGATGAAGATCATCACCCCGGCAGAGAATCCCAGTGAAAAAGCAAGAAAGGTTGTCTTGGTTCTCCTGGCAAAGAATGCTATCAGTCCCCCTATCCCGGTGGCAAGCCCTGCAATAAGAGTGATACTAAAGGCAAAAAGAATCCGGGAGCTATCCATCAGGATGGTTATTTAGAACGAGTTTAAATTGCAAATTTATAAGAAACATCGAAAAAACAATCGATGCAGATATTCGATGGTTAAAAAAAAGCTCTTATTTAGTGACACCTTAAGGAAAATGAATCTCTGGGATTATTATAGGCTGCTTGGAGTAAGGCAGGGTGCTTCCGATGATGAGATCAGAAAGGCATACCGCCGGAAGGCCATGGAATATCATCCTGACCGGAATCAATCTGTTGATGCGCCGGAGATGTTCATCAAAATCACAGAGGCTTATGAGTATCTCACGAGTCATCCTCACGGCCGCAATATAACGGAAGAGGAGGCACGAAAGAACTACCAGGCATGGGTTGATTACAGGCAGGCGGAGGCGAGGAAGAGAGCCGAGGCATATGCAAGGACGACCTATTCCGCCTTCAAAAAGAGTCCCATTTACCAGAGTACCACCGTCATTGACGGTTCTATGGTGTTCCTTGGGCTGGCGCTGGCTGTCATCGTCATCTGCATGACAATCTTCGGCTACAGCTACCGCATGAAGATGGCATATACGCCCAGGGAGGAGCCCTCGCTGTCGCTGGCCCTGGTCACGCTCACCATCGGGGTGTTTTACCTGGTAATATCCTTACTTTACCTGAGCGCATGGGTGGCGCAGCAAAAAAGAAAGAAGCAAACTAAAAATGACAGGGAGAAAAAAAATCAGGAATCCGTTTGATGCGGATATGTACCACTGTTTCGGATGCAGTCCCGGGAATCCCATCGGGCTCAAGCTCACCTTTGAGGAGGAGGATGGAAAACTTATAGCCTACTGGGATCCGTTGCCCCATTTCCAGGGGTACATGAATGTGCTGCACGGTGGAATCATAGCAACCCTGCTTGATGAAGCCGGGGCCTGGTGCATTTACGTGACGGCAGAAACCTCTGGAGTGACCTCGTCAATGACCGTAAGATACCTTAAGCCGGTTTACATCAGCAAGGGGACGGTGAGGATCGAGGCAGAGATGGTCACATTGCAGGAGAAGAGCGGATTGTACAGGTGCAATCTCTACGACGGTGAGGGGAGGCACTGTGCTGAAGCCGATATTGAATATTTCCTTTATCCTGAGAATATTGCGCGCAAACGCTTTCACTTTCCCGGCCGGGAGGCCTTTTATCACGACTGACAGTTCCGGAGTGACAAGTCAGAAATCGATGCGTGCCTGAGGGGTTACGGTGTGATCAGTGAATTCCTTCCTGAGATATTTATAGTAACCGGTTATCCCGATCATTGCCGCATTGTCGGTTGTATAACGGAACTCGGGCAGGAACAGGTTCCATCCCCGTTTCTGCGCCTCCCTCCCTGCCGCGTTCCTGAGTCCCGAGTTAGCCGAGACACCTCCTGCGATGCCTATCTCGCTGATGCCTGTCTCCTTAGAGGCGCGTACCAGCTTGCCGATAAGTATTTCGATTATTGTTCGCTGCAGCGATGCTGCGAGATCATTCAGGTTTTTGGAAATAAACTCCGGATCCTCACCTACCCTCGCGCGCAGAAAATAGAGAAAGCTGGTTTTTAGTCCGGAGAAACTGAAGTTCAGACCCTGGATCCTCGGTTTTGCAAAGCGGAATGCTTCCGGGTCACCCTCAGCAGCCAGGCGGTCTATCACCGGCCCCCCGGGGTACGGCAGCCCCATCACCTTGGCACACTTGTCGAAAGCCTCCCCTGCTGCGTCATCGATGGTATTGCCAATAAGCTCCATCGAAAAGTGGTCACGCATGACTATGAGCTGTGTGTGTCCGCCCGACACCAGCAGACAAAGGAAGGGGAATCGGGGTACACGATTCTCTCTCCCCTGCTCCATGGCAAAATGAGACATCACGTGAGCCTGGAGATGGTTTACCTCTATCAGCGGTATGTTTCGCACAAGGGCAAATCCTTTGGCAAACGAGGTGCCCACCAGCAGTGAGCCCAGCAGTCCCGGGCCCCTGGTGAAGGCCACGGCGCTTATCTCGTCGGCTCTCTTGCCTGCGACAGAGAGTGCCTGGTGCACAACCGGGACGATGTTTGCCTGGTGTGCCCTGGAGGCCAGTTCGGGCACCACACCCCCGTAAGCCTTGTGGATAGCCTGGTTGGCTATCAGGTTTGAAAGCACGTAACCATTGCTGATAACCGCAGCTGAAGTATCGTCGCAGGATGATTCTATGGCAAGGATCGTTATCTCTGGCTCCATATTTGTATCACTCTTTTTTAGTACCTTCGCCTGCGGCGGGAATTCTATCATGAATGGCCAAAATTATTAAAAAAATCGTAAGGGTCCTTCTTGTCATAACAGCGGTGCTTGTTGTGGTTCCAATTATTGTGTTCATTCTGCTTCAGACCCCGGCCTTTCAAACCTTTTCGGTAAGCCGGCTTACTCATGTCTTATCCCAGACTACAGGCGCGAAGATCACCATAGGGGAGGTCAGGTACAGAATGTTTCGTAAATTAATGCTGGGCGATGTTCTTTTTGCCGACCATAACGGGGACACGCTTCTGGCGGTCAGAAGAGTTGATCTGAGAATACGGGAGTTCAAACCGTCGGAAAAGGTCTTCAGGTTCGGCAGGGCCAGGTTGCTCGAACCCGACTTCAGGATTATCACCGACACTTCCGGTGTGACTAACCTGACCCAGTACATAAATATTATAAGGGGAGATGCCGAAAAGGACACGACCAGGGGCATTCATATAAGCTTCACTGACATTGACATATCTGACGGGGTCCTCACTCTTGCCAACAGGACTGACACTGCCGGCATACAACAGGGCAGGGTCAACTTCAAAAACATGAGACTCGGCTCCATCGATGCAAGATTAAGGGATCTCAGCATTATTCCGGACTCCGTAAGCATGGTAATAAGGGGGCTCGACTTCACTGAGGCAGGAGGTTTTAATATCCTGAGCCTGGACATGAATGCTGCCATTGGCCGTGATGGATTGTCATTCCGGGAGGTGGACCTCATCACCGATTCAAGTGCCATCTCAGCCGAAAAGATTCTTCTGATGCCACAGGATACGGCGGCCTGGTCAGATTTCATCAACATGGTCAAAATGGATCTGCTCTTCAATAACTCATATCTGGATCTCGCAGACCTCTCATACTTTGTCAGGCCCCTCGAAGGCATCAGTGAGAACATCACTCTGTCAGGCAGGGTCAGCGGCACCGTGGCGGAACTGAAGGGACGGAACATCCGGATCGATTACGCAGCGTCAACCAGGCTGAGGTTTGATTTTGACGTCTCAGGGCTCCCGTCAGTCACTGACAGTTATCTCTACATAGATTTCACCGACATGAGAACCAGCGCCAGGGATATTGAGCTATTCTCAATCCCCGGCAAAAAGCCATTAAAACTTCCCGTGGTAGCTCATGATCTGGGTCTCATCTCATACAAGGGCAGTTTTACCGGATTCACCACCGATTTCGTTTCATTCGGAAAGCTTACTACCGAAAGAGGCACTTTCTCAACAGACCTGTCATTGAGACCTGACGGCAGGAACACTTTCAGCTTCAAGGGTTTTCTGAGGACCAGCGACGTTGATCTGGGTTATGTCACCAGGAACAGTGAGATGTTCGGAGGTCTCTGGATGCATGCTGACATTGACGGGTCGATGCAGTCATTCAGGCATCTTTCTGCAAATATCAGCGGTATGATCGACAGTGTTGAGATAAACCACTACCTCTACCGCAACGTCGAGGTGGAGGGGAGATATGCCGACAGCATATGGGATGGCACCGTGGCGGTCAGGGACAGGAACATAACCATGGATCTGATGGGAAGGTTTGATCTAGAGAAGAGCATGCCGGAGTTTGATTTCACAATGAACCTCGCCCATGCTGACCTTCACAAGCTAAACCTTATCAAAGAAGATTCGGTCTTTACGGCCTCTGCACTGGTTACTGCCTCCTTCAAGGGCAACGGTGCGGATAACATTGAAGGTGATCTGAGGCTGATCAACTCCATTCTTACTAATTCACGGGGCCGGCTGAGCATTTACGATTTCTTTATCACCTCGGGCAAAGTCAACGGCGAACCGCTGCTGACCCTCAGATCTGACTTCGCCGATGCTGAGGTAAGGGGCCCGTATAACTTTGACGCCATAAGGTCAACTGTCGGCACGATGCTCTTCAGGTTGTTCCCTTCGAGGTTCAAGGCACCGCAAGCAGGCAGTGTCGAAGGGGCAGGAAAGGCAATGTTCACACTTAATGCCCGCATCAAGAAGGTTGACAAGCTGAATGAATTCCTGGGCACAGGACTGACAATCGCCGAGGGTAGCCTCGTGACGGGCCGGTTCATGTCTGACCGGTCAGAGATGGCTGCCGGGCTGAAGTCTGATGCCATAACCTATGCCGGGACAAGGCTGGGCACAATGAACCTGTCAGGCTCAGTGAGCGGGGGCAAGATGGTTGTGGAGCTGAATGCTGACACCCTCCTGCTGCCCGACAAGTCAGAGCTGGGCAATTTCATACTCGAGGCAAACAGTAACACCGACACTATAGATCTGGGGATCAGGTGGGATAACCAGGACGGCGGCAAAACAAAAGGAGAGGTAAAAGCCAGGGGCTTCTTCAGCCTGAACAAAATGAACAGGTCAGTTCTGACTGTAGGTATCCTGCCATCCAATTTCACTGTCAGCAACACACAATGGAATATCAGTCCCGCCCGTGTGGTAATTGATTCCACCAGCGCCCTGTTTGATAACATCCTGGTCAACAGCCGGACAAACTACATCAGGCTTGACGGTAAACTATCGTCAGCACCGGAAGACAGGCTCGCACTGAGTTTTGAGGGACTCAACCTGTCATATCTCAATAACCTTAAGCGTGAGAAGCCCGAAGGGCAGGAAGAATCGACCGAGATGCTCTTCGGCGGCATTATGGAAGGCAACATTACGCTCTCTGATGTCTATGACAATCTGCTCTTTGAGAGCAACGTCCAGGTCAGCGACTTCATGCTGAACAATAAGGGGTACGGTCTGCTGACCGTCAGGAGCGATTGGGACCCCAGGAAAAAGGTTGCTGACATACAGGTCTTCAATGATTTTGAAGGAAGCAAGTTCTTTGATATCAGCGGCAGTTACACACCCTCGACAAAGAATGCCGACATAACGGTATCAACCTATCAAATGCCGCTTGACATTCTCAATCCGTTCGTCAGCTCATTTGCCTCCGGCATCAGTGGAGTCGGAACAGGCAGAGTGAGACTGCACGGGAAGCTCAATCAATTCGTCCTGACCGGCTCCGTGATGGCGCAGGATGCTTCGATGAAAGTCGATTTCCTTCAGACCAGGTACAGCTTCTCTGACAGTGTCCGGTTCACCCCTCAGGGTATCGTATTCCGGAACATACGGATCTACGATGAAAGTAAAAACCAGGGGACCATCAACGGGATGCTCTCTCACCGGTCATTCAAGGATATGGGCATCAGTTTCGACATCAACATGGATAAGATGCTTGTTATTAATACGCGTCCGAAAGACAATGAAAGCTTCTACGGCACTGCTTATGCTTCGGGCTATGCCGGGATCAGGGGTAATGATCAGAAGCTTGTTTTCAACATCTCGGCCAGGACGGAAGCCAACACTGAGTTTTTTGTTCCACTGAACTCCTCCTCCACTGTAAACGACTATCCCTACATAATCTTCATTGACTCTGACAAGAAAAAGGAAGAAGTTAAGGAGACCGTGAATACTTTCGTCAGACAGGATAACAGCAGCAGGATAGTGCTCAACTTTGACCTGGACGTCACGCCTGAGGCAGAGATACAGCTGATAATGGATGCCACAACAGGAGGTGTTATAAGAGGAAAGGGAGAAGGAAAGCTTAATATAAACCTAAGCTCAGGAGGTGACATTCGCATGGTGGGTGATTATGTCATCAGGGATGGTGATTATCTCTTCACCCTTGGCAATATCCTCAATAAACGGTTCACGGTTGAGAATGGCGGAACCATATCATGGAACGGAGCGATAGATGATGCCAACCTGAACATCAGGGCACTTTACAGGACCAAGGCGTCGCTCTCCGACATTTACGGCAGCCAGGAGGAGGTGCTTCAGAAAAGGCTTCCCGTGGAGTGTATTCTCAACCTCAGCAGCAAGCTGATGAATCCGGCAATCAAGTTTGACATTCTCCTTCCCACTGCCGACGAGCAGACGAGGGAGTACCTCAGGGTGGCCACTGACACTGAGGAGAGGCTCAGCAGGCAGTTTGTATATCTCCTGGTGATGAACAGTTTTTACCCTGATCCGACACTCTACAGCGGATCCTCTTCGGGTTCAGGAGGCCAGGTGACGCAGACCACAGCACCGGGGGCCGAGTTTCTGGGTGTCACCACCACTACCGAGATGCTTTCAAACCAGCTCAGCAACTGGCTATCGCAGATCAGCAATGACTTTGACATAGGTTTCAATTACAGGCCGGGGAATGAGATCACAGACCAGGAGGTGGAGGTGGCCCTCTCAACGCAGTTGCTGAACAACAAAGTGACCATTAACGGCAACGTAGACGTAGGAGGAAACCAGTATAACACCAAAACCAGCGCCTTCAGCGGGGAGTTCACTATCGAGGTAAAGCTGACGGAGATGCTGCGGCTCAAGGTATTTAACAGGTCCAACAATAACCTTTATTACCAGGTATGGCCATATACCCAGGGTGTGGGCATCTTTTACAGGCGCGATTTCGATACTTTCAAAAACCTGTTCATCAAACCTGAAGACCGCAGAAAAAGGAAAGTTGAACCTGGTGAAGCGGCCAGCGGTCAATAACCTTTCAACAACGGCCCTAATTTGTGAACATAAGCATAATTAGGAACCATAATGGCCGTTTTTTTAATATATTCGCGCGATGATATAAAATAGTAAGTCAAACAGTTAACAATTAAACCGAGGACAATGATATTAGCAAACATTTTATTACAGGGTACAGCGGCCACACCGGCCGGCGAAGAGGCAACAATGTCACTGGCTGATCTTTACCTGGCCGGGGGATGGGTGATGATCATCATCACTCTGCTCTCATTTATTGCATTGTATATTTTTGTCGAGAGGTATCTTGTCATCAGCAAGGCTACAAAAATAGATGCAAACTTCATGAACCGCATCAAGGATTACATGTATGAAGGCAAGGTTGACGCAGCCCTGCAGCTTTGCAAGAAGACCGTTTCACCCCAGGCAAGGATGGTTGAGAAGGGCATAACCCGTCTCGGAAGGCCACTTGCCGATGTGACTGCCGCCATTGAGAATGTAGGCAGGATGGAGATTCACAAGCTTGAGAAGCGGTTTCCCACACTGGCCACCATAGCCGGGGTAGGCCCTCTCCTGGGCTTCTTCGGAACGGTCATTGGCATGGTCCAGGCCTTCTACGAGATGTCTCTCGCAGGCAACAGCCTTGAAATAAGCACCCTCAGCGGCGGTATATATACAGCGCTCATAACCACTGTCGGCGGTCTTATCCTTGGCATACTTGCCTATTTCGGATACAATACCCTTGTTGTCAAGGTTGAAAACGTGGTATTCCAGCTGGAGACAACATCCACCGAGTTCCTTGATATACTTAACGAACCTGTAAAATAGCATCCGATGGCAATCACCTCAAAAAATAAGGTCAGTGTCAACTTCAGCAATGCAGGCATGTCTGATATTGTCTTCCTGCTTCTGTTGTTCTTCATGCTGACCTCCACCCTGGTGCATCCGACGGCGCTCAAGCTGCTGCTGCCCAAGGGTACAACCCAGTCTTCGGCCCGTCCTTTGACCACGGTATCGATAACAAAGGATCTTCAGTATTTCATTGAAGATCAGCCTATAGATATAGAATACCTCGAGGCTGCATTGCAGTCGAGGGTTCAGGACAGCCCCGAGGTATACATCTCAGTACATGCTGACAGGAGTGTTCCTGTCGAATATGTAGTCAACGTCATGAATATTGCAGCTAAGAACCAGTATAAGCTAATCCTTGCCACAACTCCAAAATAGCAGCAGAGAGCCTCTCACCAGGGAAAGGAAGCAGGGTCTGGCCATCAGTGCCGTGATACATATTCTGCTTGCCATTCTTATTATGTTTATCACCTTCAGGGTTGATATTCCCGAGCCCACTGAAGAGGGGCTGCTTGTTAATTTTGGCTTTGACGAGACCGGTGAAGGGTTATTTGAGCCGGCGCCGCAGCCGGTATCTCCTCCTCCTCCCCCGCCATCTGCCGGTGCTGATGCTGCTGAAGAGGCGATATTGACGCAGGATTTTGAGGAGGCGGTTGAGGTTAAAAAGAAGGAGCCGAGCCCTGAAGAACTGCGGAAGCAGGCTGAAGCTCGTGCCGCTGATGCAAAGAGGCGCGAGGAGGCTGAAGCCGAGAGAAAGAGGATCGAGCAGGAGACAGCCGAGAGGCTCAAGCGGGAGGAGGAGCAGCGTCGTATCGACCAGCAGAATGCCAGAGCCAGGGGCGCCTTCAGCAACACCGGCAATGTAGGCACTGCTGGCCAGAACCAGGGTGTTGCAGGCGGTCAGGGCAACCAGGGTGTTGAGTCAGGCACCCCTGATGCGCCCAATTACGGGCCGGGAGGTGGTCAGGGAACCGAACGGAATATCTTTTGACCTCGGCGGAAGGAAGGCTCAGTCACTTGTCAGGCCACCCTATGATATCCAGAAAGACGGAATAGTAGTTGTTGCGGTGACAGTGGACCGTTCAGGAAGGGTCACCGAGGCAACTCCCGGCATCAAGGGATCGACAACCCTTGATGAAACTCTTCTTAAGCTGGCAAAGGAAGCAGCGCTGAAGACCACCTTTGAAAAAAGCAATGATGCCCCTATCATTCAGAAAGGGACCATCACCTATATCTTCAAACTCAGCAAATAATTATGCCTGCCTTAGAGGCGATCCCCGGGGAGTCTGGGGTGTCGACTGCAGTTATGTATTCTCTCATAAGAGGCCTGCCACAAGGTCAAACACTCCGGTAAGTTTGAGTGCTGACGCCAGTATTGCCACCAGCAGGATAATACGCACCACTTTAGGGCCCCAGCTAACGGCCACCTTTGAACCGAGCCATCCGCCCACGCCCTGACCGGCAGCCAGGACAATACCGTAGAGCCAGAATACCTGGTCACTGATGATAAAGACCACCAGGGCCAAAGCAGTCATTGCAGCCACAATGAACACCTTGTGGGCATTTGCCTGTGTGAGTCCCATACCGGCCCCCAGCACCAGGGCACCAAGCAGAAAGAACCCGACACCGGCCTGAATGAATCCGCCGTAAATTCCTATAAAGAAGAAGATAACCGGTACCCACCAACGCCGCCGCATGGAAGCTGAAAGGGCATGTTCACGAACCCACTGCTCAGGCTTGTAAAGTATGATGAAGAACATGATTACCAGCAGGCCTCCTATCAGGAGCTCCATTATCCGCTCGTTGATCCTTACTGCAACCAGTGATCCCAGCAGGGCGCCGGCCAGGGCGGGAAGGGACATCCACAGACCCTCTCCGACGGTATAGAGTTTTTGCCTTTTGAAGCTGGCACTGCTCACGAGGCTCTGTACAAGAACTCCTATTCGGTTGGTTCCGTTGGCTACATTTGCCGGGAGGCCCAGGAACATCAGAAGGGGTAATGTGATCAGCGATCCGCTGCCGGCCAGCGTATTGACAAAACCTGCAAACAGACCGGCGGCTATGACAGCCAGGTACATATACCATTCCATAAGGGGGGAGTACTATCTCTCGAGGACCTCCTTGACTGCCATCTGCAGGTTATCTATCAGGTCTGTATCCTTGATTACATAATCAGCAATTCCCTTGCGTGCGAACTCAAGCACAACCGCTCCCTTCTCCTGGGCTGAGAGCATTATGACCGGTATCTCAGGAGCCAGCCTGGAGATCTCGTCATACGCCTCCATTCCGTTCATCGGCACTTCCCCCTGCTTCAGAAAATAAAAATCGAGAATGATAAGATCCGGTTTTTCATCAAGGGCTGCAATGCAATCCTCTCCGTAGGCGAACTGCCTGACCCTGTAACCGGCGCTCTCAAGACGGGCAGAGACCAGGCTTGTGATCACAGGATCATCATCAACCACAAATATCAGGCTATCGGTTTCGGGTCTTACTTTTTCCATGACATCAAAAATACAAAAGCATTTAATAAAATCCTACATGGAAAACAGCGGGTAGTCCTTCATCATTTTTACCACCCTTTCGCCAACGGATGCGATGACGGTCTCATTTTCTATATTGACCAGCACCTCATCAAAAAGCTGTACTATTTTTCCCATGTCGCTCTCTTTCAGGCCCCGTGTCGTGACAGCAGGAGTGCCAACCCTTATTCCCGATGTCAGGAATGGGGAGCGCGAGTCAAACGGCACCATGTTTTTATTTACTGTGATATGAGCTTTAACGAGTGTGTTTTCGACCTTCTTCCCTGAAATTTCCGGGAAGCGGGTCCGGAGGTCGATGAGCATTGAGTGGTTGTCTGTTCCTCCGGAGATGACTTTGTAACCCAGCGTCATGAAGGCTTCAGCCATCACAGCGGCATTCTTCTTAACCTGCTGCTGATAAGTCCTGAACGCTGGTGTCAGCGCCTCGGCGAATGAGACGGCCTTTGAAGCGATGACATGCTCAAGTGGCCCTCCCTGAATGCCTGGAAAGACGGCAGAGTTAAGCATCGCCGACATCATCTTCACCTCACCCTTGGGTGTGGTCACACCCCACGGATTGGGGAAGTCGCTGCCCATGAGTATGATGCCACCCCGCGGGCCCCTGAGCGTCTTGTGTGTGGTGGATGTAACTATATGGGCATATTTCAGTGGATTGTCAAGCAGCCCCGCTGCGATCAGTCCTGCCGGATGAGCCATGTCGATCATGAGCATCGCCCCGGTTTTGTCAGCTATCTCACGCATACGTGCATAGTCCCATTCCCTTGAGTATGCCGAAGCGCCACCCACGATCAGTTTAGGTTTCTCCCTGAGAGCCACCTCTTCCATCATGTCATAGTCGACCCTTCCCGTCTCCTCCTTTACGCCGTAGGAGACCGGCCTGTAGAGAATACCTGAGGAGTTAACCGGCGATCCGTGAGAGAGATGTCCGCCATGTGAAAGGTCGAGTCCCAGGAATGTGTCACCCGGTTTAAGCACCGTGAGAAAGACAGCCATGTTGGCCTGGGCGCCGGAATGGGGCTGCACATTGGCGTAAGCGGCATTGAAGAGTTGCTTGAGCCTGTCAATGGCCAGCTGTTCTACCTCGTCAACCACTTCGCATCCTCCGTAATATCTTGCCCCGGGATACCCCTCCGCATATTTGTTCGTGAGTACCGAACCCATTGATTCCAGTACCTGGGGACTGACGAAGTTCTCCGAGGCTATCAGTTCAATCCCTTCAATCTGACGTCTGCGTTCGCGATCAATCAGATCAAATATGACTTTGTCTCTTTCCATAGTTATTCTCTGAGTTTATTATAAATTCTGCCGGTTTCCGGAACGGTAATCACGGCAAGGCCGGCAGCAAATATACATTTTAATATTAGTTTTTTTCATGAGACCTGTTTGCTCGTCTTAGTCAATTATCATGGACTGATCAGGGTGCAAGCCAGGGAGAGCCAGGGGTCACTCCTCCGAGAACTGCCTGAGCAACTCACGGTATGCTGAGAAGATCCTGGACTTTGATATGAAGCCTACGTACTCTCCCTTATCCAGTACCGGCAGATTCCATGCCCCTGTGCGTTCAAAGGCGTCAAGCACGGCATCTCCCCTCTCGCTTATATCAATATATGAGGGTGGCAATGTCATCAGGTCCCTTACGGTGACCTTATCGTAAAGTTCCTGGTTGAACATCTTGTCTCTCACATCGTCAAGGAGAACAACACCTTCAAGAATATTGAACTCATCAACCACCGGGAAGATGTTGCGGTTTGACTGTGATATCTGCTTTACCAGGTCTCCAAGGTTGTCATCAGGATTTACTGTCAGGAGATCTTTCTCCACCTCCTTTGACCAGTCGAGCAGAGTCATCACGGCCTTGTCCTTGTCATGGGTTATCAGTTCACCGCTGGCGGCCAGCTGCTCAGTGTAGATCGAGTGTTTCTGGAAGCTCCTGGCGGTGACAAAACCTATCGTGGACGTCATGATGAGCGGTATCAGCAGTCCGTACCCTCCCGTTATCTCGGCGATGAGGAATATTGCCGTCAATGGTGCGTGGAGGACAGCGGCAAAGACCCCTGCCATGGCTGTCAGGGTGAAGCTGCTCTCAACCAGCGACAGCCCGAAGAGGTGGTTCATGAGGCTGCTTAAAAAATACCCGGCCACACCCCCGGTGAAGAGAACCGGTGCGACGATGCCTCCGACACCTCCGGCACCGTTGGTGGAGGCTGTGGCCACTACCTTGATCAGGATAAGAGCTGCCATCATTACGGCAAACACCCAGAAGGTCGAGGCCGTCTCGCCGAACATGACGGTGCCCGGTTCCATTCCGCTCTCAGCCTTCAGGAGAAGCATCACTGTCTCATAACCCTCGCCGTACAGGGCAGGCAGGAAATATATAAGGCCACCGAGGATCAATCCTCCCGTTACCATCCTTACCCATGCATTCTTTATCTTTTTAAACAATTTCTCTATTCCGATGGTGGCCCTGGTGAAATAGAGGCCGACGAACCCGCAGAAAACACCCAGGATCAGATAATAAGGCAGCTCTGCGAGAAGAAAACTATGGCTTACCTGGAAAGAGAACAGTACATTGTCGCCCATGAAGAAGAAGGCCACTGTGGCGGCAGTGACAGAAGCAATCAGCAGAGGGACAATTGATGACATGGTCAGGTCGAGCATGAGCACCTCCAGGGTGAAGAGAATCCCGCCGATGGGTGCCTTAAAGATCCCTGAGATGGCTCCCGCTGCCCCGCAGCCGAGAAGCAGCGTCACGTTCTTGTAGTTCAGGTTGAAGTAACGTCCTATGGTTGAGCCAATCGATGCACCCGTAAGGGCTATGGGGGCCTCCGCTCCCACTGATCCGCCGAAACCTATGGTAAGCGAACTGGCAAGGATGGATGACCAGTTGTTGTGCCGCTTGATATAGCTTTTGCGTCTTGAGATGGCATACAGTACCCGGCTGACGCCGTGAGAAATGCTGTCGCGCACCACGTATTTCACCAGCAATACGGTAAGGGCAATCCCAAAGAGCGGATAGGCGATGGAAAGGATACCTCCGGCTCCCCTCATTACTCCCTGGGTGAACAGCTCGTGTGTGTAGTGGATGGTGTTTTTCATCACCACAGCTGCAAGAGCACTGACGAGGCCAACCACGAAACTGAGCAGATAGATAAGTGTCTGCTGGTCTTTAAAAAAAGATTTTACCTGTCTTATTTTCCTTATTAACAGAGTGTTCAAGCTTACCTTTATAAATAAAAAATACTATACCAATCACAAATATAGAATAAAATGAAGAGCAGGTATTAATTTTGGTAAGTTTGAAATATTTTGCTTGCATGATCAGATTTGAAAGGCATACGCTTGGTAACGGGCTAAGGGTGATTGCGCACTATGACAGGGGCACGCCCATGGTCACTTCGAATATCCTTTATGATGCCGGTTCCCGTGATGAGGATCCCGGAGCAACAGGTTTTGCACATCTCTTTGAGCATCTGATGTTTGAAGGCACAGGCAACATTCCCGTCTTTGATGCTCCGGTGATGATGGCGGGAGGAGAGAACAATGCCTTCACCAATAATGACCTTACGAACTATTATATCACTCTGCCTTCGAACAATCTGGAGACAGCTCTCTGGCTGGAGTCAGACAGGATGACTGGACTGGACCTCTCCGAGGGCAGGCTGATGACGCAGAAGAGCGTGGTTACAGAGGAGTTCCGGCAGCGTTACCTCAACCAGCCTTACGGAGACATGCTGCTGCTGCTCAGGCCTCTCGCCTATAAGGTTCACCCCTACCGCTGGTCTGCCATTGGGATGGATATAAGTCACATTGAGAAGGCTGACAGCGGATCGCTGAGACGGTTCTACAACAGGTATTACAACCCTTCCAATGCCATCCTGAGCGTCGCCGGCAGTGTCAGTCCTGACGAGGTCTTCATGCTGGCTGACAAATGGTTCGGGAACATTCCTGCAGGGGCGAGCAACGGCCGGTTGCTGCCAGCGGAGCCTCCGCAGGATGAGCGCCGCGAAATAACGGTACACCGGCCGGTGCCTGCAGCACACCTGGTTATGGCATTTCATACTGCCGGAAGGAACAGCCGCGAGTTTTACATTCTTGACCTGGTTACGGATATTCTTGCCGGTTGTGACTCGGGCCGTTTCCCCGATCAGCTGGTCAGAAGCCGGGAATTGTTCAGCGAGGCGGACATGTACCTTTCCGGTGAGATCGATCCCGGACTCGTTATCTTCAGCGGCAGGCTGAAGGACGGCGTTGACATAATAAAAGCAGAAGAGGCGGTGACGGAAGAGCTGGGAAGGCTCGCATCCGGGCCGGTCACTGCTGCCGAGCTTGAGAAGGCGCGGAACCGCTATGAGTCACACAGGCTGATGTCATATCTCAGCGCTTCGAACAAAGCCTTCAGTCTTGCATTTCATGAGCTTCTCGGTGATGCCGGGGGAATAAACACCGAGACAGAGGAGTATATGAGTGTTACCGCAGAGGAGATCCGGGAGGCTTCATCACGTGTCTTCAGGCCTGCAAACTGCAGCGTAATTTATTATCTTCCGGAAAAGAGATGAAACCATCGGACATAAAAACAGCCCCTGCCATCATTACCCCCTCAGCGGGTGACACCTCCTTCCCTGAGATGATCAGGCTTGGCAACGGGGTGCCTGTCTACCTGCTCGGGAACGGAGCCGTGGACCTTCTCCGGATTGAGTTCGTGTTCAATGCCGGGCAACTGGTTGAGGATGTTCATCTGGCAGCCTCAGCGACCAACGCCATGCTCACCGAGGGAACCGTCACTCATGACGCTGTCTCACTCAATGACCTTATTGACAGAACAGGTGCCGTATTCAACCATACGGCTGACAAGGACAACGCCGGACTGGTGACCGTCACCCTCACGAGAAAACTGGAGGAGGTGATGACACTGGCAGAGGAGGTGCTCTTTCATCCCTCCTTCCCTGAAAAGGAATTCAGGATGCTGACGGAGAAACGACTGCAGGCCTTTCTTACAGGCAGGCAGAAGACTTCAGTGATAGCCAGGGAGGCATTCTACCAGGCTCTTTGCGGCGAGAGGAATCACTACGGCCGGATAACCACTCCTGACGACTACATGTCGCTGACTACGGCAGACCTGAAAGAGTTCCACTCGCGGCACTACAGGCCTGACAATATGTATATAACTGTTGCCGGCCGCAACCCGGAGCAGGCCCTTCAGGTGCTTCAGAGACATTTCGCCGGGGCAGGAAAGGGCGAATGGCATAAGCCGGTCATACCGGAACTGATATTTGAGAGTGCCGGCCCTGGAATGATCTTCCGCGAAGTCGGCAACTCTGTTCAGAGCACTGTGCGCATGGGCTGGAAAGGGATCACACGAGCTCACCCCGATTACCAGGGGTTGCAGGTTGCCACCATGATACTGGGTGGTTACTTCGGTTCAAGACTGATGCGAAACATCCGTGAGGAGAAGGGTTACACCTACGGCATCCATGCGGTGGCGGGGGCCTTTCACGGGATAGGTTTTATTGCAATCATGACTGACGTGGCAAACAGCTACCGCGATGAAACGGTAAAGGAGATAAAGAAGGAGATCAGGGAGCTGTGCATAAATGAGGTAACCGGTGACGAGATGGCCCTCGTCAGAAACCATCTCATGGGGGAGCTTGCCAGGATGTTTGACGGGCCTTTCGCAATGGCTGAGGCAATACGAGGCGTCATAGACTACGATGCCGGTGCGGACTATTTTACCCGTTTTGCCGATACGGTGAGAACGATAACACCGGGCAGAATAAAAGAGCTCTTCAATAAGTACTTTGATATTGAAAATGCGTTTGAGATCATAGCCGGGGCCAAATGAAGCCAGCAAGGTTCATAGCAGTGACACTTCTTTGTCTCGCCCTTATGCCACCGGTTGCCGGGCAGGATGAGACGCAGCCCTTATCGCCGCAACTTGACATGGTCACAGTTGACCCTCTGACGGGTTTTGCCACGCTCACATGGATTTTGTCAGCCTCACCCGATGTGGCGGGTTATGTAATCTACACATTCAGCGGTGGCACGGCCAACGCCATTGACACTGTCAGGTCTCCTTCTGTAACGATGTACATTCATACATTATCGGTGGCAAAATACATGAGTGTTGCCTATGTTGTTGCAGCAATTGACTCCTCCTTTAATATAAGTCCTCTCAGCAACAGCCTCAGAACCATTTATCTTTCTTCAGTCAATGATACCTGCAACAGCAGGATCATTCTGTCATGGACGCCGTTTGTCAATTCATCGCACCCTGCTGACAGTTACGAGGTACGCATGGCCGCCGGGAACGGACCTGCGGTGCTGCTGGAGACCGTGCCTGTAAATGAGACATCATATACTTACGCCGACTACGAACCCGGAACAGACTATTGTTTTCATATTACTGCCACTGCCAATGGTGCCGCTCTCTCTTCCTCCAACAGGGTCTGCGTAACTACAGGGAGCGAGACGGTTCCTTCGTGGGTAAATACTTGATGCAGTGGCAGTAACAACAGGGGCCATGGTTTTCAGCGGCAGCTATGATCAGGCCACCAGTGTCAGGAATTTTGTATTGCAGAGGTATGTTACATCGAATTCTGCATGGGAGACCGCCGCCAGCGCCACTGGATCATCCGGCATCGTCATCTTCACCGTTCAGGGAGCTGATACCGCCAATATCAACCTGTACCGCATCACGGCCCTGAATAACTGCAATGTCCCCGTCGCTTCATCAGGCAGTGTCCGGAATATGGTGCTGCTTTCCGCCGTCACCGGTACGCGGATTGATCTTAAATGGAACAATCCCCTACCTGCGGGCGAATCACGCTTTACGGTATGGCGTGAGACGGGACAGGGTTGGGAGGAGGTGGCTTCCAGTCTCTCAGACACCACATGGTCAGATGATTATACACTCTTTGCTGCAGAGGTCTCAGTGGCGGAGGTGGCATACCAGGTTACTGCGCTGGCGGCGGGGGCTCCTGCAGGGGCCGATCCTCATCGCTCGTCAGTCACTACGGTACAATTCACGGAGAATATCTACGTACCGAACGCCTTTACACCTGACCGTGGCATAGAGAACGCCATCTTCAGACCTGAGTTTGCATTTGTGCCGGTTGATTATGAATTCAGGATCTACTCCAGGACCGGAGCCTTGCTGTTCCAGACAAGTGACTATGCAACCGGATGGGACGGGCGCCACAACGGAACATTGCTTCCTTCAGGTGTTTACCTGTGGAGTCTCCGGCTTACCACCCCTTCAGGCAGCAATGAGGTCAGGACCGGAACGGTAACCATACTGCCATAATCACCACAGTAAAAATGCCCCGATTTTCTTATCTTTGCTCTTCCTTTGCGCACAATTACTGATGGGTAAGACCAAGACAAAAATATTCACTGCTGATGATGTCAGTCGTATCGAGGCCGAGTACAAATTACTCAGGGATAACCTCTACAGGTGCGACAAGCCGGGTGACATTGAGCTGATTGACAAGGCCTTCAGGTTTGCCAATGAGGCCCACCGTGACATGTACCGCAACTCAGGCGAACCGTACATTATACACCCGATCAATGTAGCCCGCATAGTGAACCAGGAGGTAGGGCTTGGCGCAAGGTCAGTGGCGGCGGCTCTGCTGCACGATGTTGTCGAGGACACCGGTGTTCCCCTCGAAGAGATCACGAAGGAGTTCGGACCCAAGATAGCCACGCTGATTGACGGGCTTACAAAGATATCAGGCACATACAACAAGGAGACCCATTCGCTTCAGGCTGAGAACTTCCGCAAGATGCTGATGACCCTCTCTGATGACATCAGGGTCATTCTCGTTAAGATCGCTGACAGGCTTCACAACATGCGAACGCTTGATTCAATGCCCGAGCACAAGCGGATGAAGGTAGCCGGCGAGACTGTCTATCTCTATGCTCCGCTGGCGCACCGTCTCGGATTGTTTGCCATCAAGACCGAGCTGGAGGATCTCAGCTTCAAGTTCAGGCATCCGCGGATCTATGATGAGATTGCCCGCAAGGTCAAGATGGATGAGAAGAAGAACCTCGCCCTCATCAACAGGTTCAGCCTGCCGATCATTGAAGAGCTGAATGAAAACAACATCATCTTTGACATATCAGGGAGGTTCAAGTCGATCTACTCGATATGGAAGAAGATGCAGTCAAAGAATATCCCGTTTGAGGAGGTGTATGACCTGCTGGCTGTCAGGATCGTTTTCGAGCCCGGTCCGGAGATGAGTGAGAGGGCGCAGTGCTGGCAGATATATTCACTCATAACCGATATCTACACTCCCAAGCCCGACAGGCTGCGCGACTGGGTGAGCAGGCCGAAGTCGAACGGTTATGAGGCACTTCACCTCACGGTGATGGGGCCCGAGGGGCGGTGGGTGGAGGTCCAGATACGCAGCCAGCGCATGGATGACATCGCTGAACGCGGTTTTGCCGCGCACTGGAAATACAAGGGAGACACCTCCCTGTCGGAGAACGAACTTGACAAGTGGCTCAAGCATATTCGTGAGATGCTTGCCAACCCGATGTCTGACCCGCTGACATTCCTTGATGAGTTCAAGATGAGCCTCTTCTCGTCAGAGATCATGGTCTTTACGCCAAAGGGACTGCTGGTCAATCTCCCCAAAGGGGCTTCGGCGCTCGACTTTGCATACGAGATACACACTGACATAGGCAATAAGGCCATCGGAGCGAAAGTCAATTACAAGCTCTCTCCTCTCTCAACAACCCTGCAGAGCGGCGACCAGGTGGAGATCATCACCTCAAATATCGCCAAGCCTGAGAAGGAATGGCTCGAGTATGCGCATACGGCCAAGGCGAAGAACGCCATCAAGGATGCCCTGAGGGATGAATCTACCGACCGTATACAGAAGGGCGTGGAGATGCTCGAGACCAGGCTGAGTGAGCTGGGCATCCTCCCTAACTCGGATATAATAAAGAAGCTGCTCGACTACTATGAGCTTCTCAATAAGGATGAGCTCTATTCGCGCATAGGACTGGGCCTGATCAATCTCGATGAGTTGCGGAAGGTTCTGAAGAAGGCTCCGGAAGGAAGTCTCAGGAAATACTGGAAGCTGGCCATCGGGGGAGTGACCAGGAAGAGTACGGGTGAAAAGGAGAGTCCACCCGTGCCCGGTACCATTGACAAAAGCCATCCCTATCTGCTGAGAGAGAATGTTGACAATACCGGCAACTCGTACGTTATAGCCGAATGCTGCAATCCCATTCCCGGGGATGAGGTGGTAGGCTATGTTGATCCCGCCAACTCCATCATCGTTCACAAACCCAAATGCCCTGCCGCCGTCAAGCTGATGTCAAGCGAGGGCAACCGGATCATTCCCGTCAGATGGACGATACACAAGCTGGCCTCATTCCTTGCCAGGATAAGTATCAACGGGATAGACCGTATAGGTCTTATCAATGAGGTGACCAATGTCATTTCCACTGAGCTTAATGTCAACATTCGCAATATCAACGTTTCAGTCTACGACGGCATATTTGAGGGGACCATTGACCTGTATGTGCACCATACGCGTGACCTCAACAACCTTATCCTGCAGCTGTCAAATGTGAAGGGTATTGCCAGTGTCAAGAGGGTGGAAGAATTCATCGAGTAAAATTGATTAAAAGAAGTGTCTTACGTAAAACAGGATGGTGCAATGTCAAACGAAGATGCCAGATCGGTGGTGAACCAGATTTTTACCGAATACCTCGGAAGCCATGCTTTCCGGAAGACGCCGGAGCGGTTCGCAATACTGGATGAGATATACTCGCGTGATGGCCATTTCGACATCGAATCGCTTTTCAACTTCATGAAAGACAAGAACTATCGCGTTTCCCGGGCCACCCTGTACAACACCATTGATCTGTTAATCGACTGTAAGCTGGTGACAAAGCACAAGTTCGGCCGCAGCCAGGCGCAGTATGAAAAGACCTACCAGGCCGGACAGCATGATCACCTGATCGACACTGAAACCGGCGCGCTGGTTGAGTTTCATGACCCAAGAATCAATGAGATAATAAAGAGCGCCTGCGCAGAGAATGATTTCATACCCCATCATTACTCGCTTTACATATTCGGAAATAAATCCGGGAAATAATCTTTTTCTGTTAATAATTCTGCTTTTGGGCAATATGAAAGTTAATAATATTCCCCAATTGTATTCGTTTAATAAATATATTGTGCTGTATTGAAATGAATTAGTAAAACTAAGGCATGAAAACAAAAGTAATCTTCATTGCAATGATGGCACTCCTGCTTTCAGGATGTGTGGTAGTTCCTGTCAATCTTTCGTACGAAAGCGCCAGAATGCTGGATAAAGGTCAGCTTCAGCTGCAAGGTTCCTACTCAAGGTACAATGCTGTCAAAGATACAAGCGCGAATCTTTGCAATAATTTCGGTTTTGCAGCCGGCTTCGGGATATCTGAGAAGTACACACTCGGTTTAAGATATGAGCATCTGGATATGACTCCTGCCTTCGGTAATATCTTTGACAGCGAGGATACGGAGGACTTCTCACAGATCGCAAAAATGAATTATATTGAAGTCAACAACCGTATCGGGATTAAAGAAGATTTCATTGCCATCGGTATCCCTGCAGGATTGTATCTCGTCAACGAAGTGACCAACCTGGACGATGAATTTACCAGTTGGGGATATGCCTTCATTGACCCGAGGATATACTTTACCTTCTTCGCCAGTACAGATGTCTTTGAACTCAGTATAATCCCGAAAGCCCATATTATTTTCGGATTTCTGGGGGCACAGGTGATTCCCGGAATAAGCCTGGGAATGGGACTGAGTAGTGATCTGGACAAGTGGGCCATCAGGCCGGAGATAGGTTATGACAAATATCTCTCTTTCGGAGTGGGGGTTAACTTTAACATCAACACTGTCAAGTGAGGGTTGAAGAAACATCTCTTCAGAACTTTTCAACAAGTGATCACTTTCTGAAAATCACCCTGATTAATTTGTAAATTGCTGGCTGTTTTTCAAACTGGCGAAGATTGGCTATTATGAAGATTGACATATTGTTGGGTCTCCAGTGGGGAGATGAAGGCAAAGGAAAGATTGTTGATGCCTTAACGCCTGATTATGATATTGTTGCCAGGTTCCAGGGCGGCCCCAACGCCGGCCACACCATTGAATTCAACGGGGTCAAGCACGTGCTTCATCTGATACCCTCCGGTATCTTTCATGACGGCAAGATAAACATCATCGGCAACGGACTGGTGATTGATCCGGTTGTGTTTCGTCATGAGGTTGAAAGCCTGGGCCTTGACGTCGACAAAGTGCGTGAGAGGCTTCTGATATCGCTGAAGGCGCATCTTATTCTTCCCACGCACAAGCTGCTTGATGCAGCTCATGAAGCATCGCTCGGTGACTCAAAGATAGGCTCAACGCTCCGGGGCATAGGACCAGCATATACTGACAAGGCCTCGCGCAGCGGGGTGAGGGTGGGAGATCTCTTCCGTAAGGATTTCCGTGAAATATACAGCACAAGTGTCGCCGGGCATCTCCGGATGCTTAAAGGTTACGGCTTAAGCAATGATCTGAGGGAGCTGGAGGATGAGTGGTTTGACTCCGTAGGGTTCCTCAGGCAGTTCACTACGGTTAATGCCGACTACCACATTGACCGCAGTCTGCGGGAAGGGAAGCGTGTTCTTGCCGAGGGTGCCCAGGGAACAATGCTTGATATCGATTTCGGAACATATCCGTTTGTCACCTCCTCAAACACGGTTGCCGCCGGTGCATGCACCGGCCTGGGCATTGCCCCGGCGCGGACGGGTGAGGTCTTCGGAATCTTCAAGGCATACTGCACCAGGGTAGGCAGCGGTCCGTTCCCGACCGAGCTTGATGATGCTGACGGTCAGTTGATGCGTGACCGTGGCAATGAATACGGGTCAACTACGGGCAGACCGCGCCGCTGCGGCTGGCTTGACCTTCCGGCGCTGAAATATGCGATTATGGTTAACGGAGTGACACGTCTCTTCATGATGAAAGCCGATGTGCTGTCGGGATTCAGTGAGATAAAGGTTTGCCGTTCCTATACTGTCAGCGGGCGGGAGGTAAGCGAACTCCCCTATTGCCTCAATGATATTGAAAAGCTCAACTACCGGACCATGCCAGGATGGCAAGGTGATATTAGCGGATGCCGGACGTGGAACGAACTCCCCGCTGAGCTGAAGGAATATATCGGGTATATTGAGAAGGAGACGGGTGTCCCTGTTACGATAGTCTCCGTAGGGCCTGACAGGTCGGCCACCATCTACAGGAAGTGATCACTGCTTCCTGTAAACCCAGGCTTCACTGTTAATGTTATCCTGTATACTGCCAATGGCATTCCATGCACCATGCAGGTCGGGGAACGATTTGGCGGAAACAAGCTGCCATTTTCCTCCGTTCATCTCCACGATCCTGGCGTCATAGCCAAATCCCTTTATATGCTCGAGCCACGCGTCTGCATATGCAGGGGTCAGGAAACTGCCGACAATCACATGGTAGCCTGGCACTGCCTGAACAGCCTCCTCCGCTGCCCTTGCAAGCTCGGCCTGCCGTACACGCTCAGCCTCAGCCTTGCTTTCATTGACGACACGGATGGAGTCGGCAATGCGAAATGCCTCCTGCTGTTGCCTCAGGGCTTCAGCCTCTCTTGATTTCTTTCCGAAAGGATTGATGCTTTTCATGAAATCACATGAAGGGGTCAGCAGCAGTATCCCCGCAAGCAGCAATAAGGATAGTTTCTTCATAAATGACAGTTTTGCGTGGTAATAAAGGATAAAGGTATGGATATTAGCTTAAAAATGCAATGAAAATGGATGAAACGTGCCGGTACTCCCCAATTCTTTTCTATATTAGAATGCGATTTTAAAACCCATCAACAACAAGCTAAAGATGAAATCACTGATCCGGTTTTTTGAAGAAAATGTTGAAAAATTTGCATCCAATATTTACCTGTGGGAGAAGCTCCAGGATAAATATGAGGGCACCACTTACCAGGAGACAAAACGTCAGGCTCAGGAGTTCGGTGCAGGGCTGATGCAGCTTGGGATCAAAAAGGGTGACCGTGTAAGCATGCTTGCTGACGGCCGCAACAGCTGGGTAATTGGAGAACTGGGAATATTTTATGCCGGAGGTGTGAATGTACCTCTCTCCATAAAGCTTAACCCCGAGGAGATCAAATTCCGTCTCAACCATTCCGGATCAAAAATGGTAATTACCTCGAGCACCCAGGCTCCGAAGATCCTCGAGATCATCGACAGGTGCCCCGATATTGTGAAAGTTATTTTCATGGATCCCAGGGAAGAGTATTCCGATGGGCAGGTTCACTTCAACGAGGTAAGGAAGACAGGGCGTGAGTGGCTTGAGAATCCTGCCAACAGGAAGTCATTCGAGGAGTTCACCGCATCGATCACCGCCTCTGATTTCGCCAATATCTGTTACACTTCCGGCACGACGGCAGATCCAAAGGGTATCATTCTGACCCACGGCAACTATGTGACGAACGTATACCAGTCATACAGCCTGATGGATATTCCGCAGTACTACAAGACGCTCCTCATTCTGCCGTGGGACCACTCATTTGCCCATACGGCAGGCATCTACGCTTTCATGGGCAAGGGAGCAAGCATTGCCTCGGTGAAGGTGGGCAAGACGCCGATGGAGACGTTGCGCAACATCCCGGTATGCATGAAGGAGATCAAGCCCAACCTGATCATGAGTGTCCCTGCCCTTGCAAAGAACTTCCGCAAGTCAATCGAGAAAGCCATAAAGGAGAAGGGTAAAATGAGCGAAGCCCTCTTCAACTTTGCGCTTAAGACGGCATATTCTTACAATAAGGAGGGATACAACAAGGGCCAGGGCATACAGAAGGCCAAAAAGCCCCTTCTCAATCTGTTTGACCGGATTCTCTTCACCAAAGTGCGTGAGGCATTCGGAGGCGAGCTCGATTTCTTCATCGGGGGAGGAGCCCTGCTCGATATTGAACTGCAGCGCTTCTTCTACGCCATTGGCACACCCATGTACCAGGGTTACGGACTCTCGGAAGCCTCTCCCATAATCTCGTCAAACTCTGCAAAGAAACACAAGCTGGGATCATCAGGCTTCATTGTGAACAACATGGAGCTGAAGATATGCGATGACAACGGCAATGAGCTGCCGGCAGGGCAAAAAGGCGAGATAGTCATCAGGGGCGGAAACGTCATGTACGGATACTGGCAGAATGAGACTGCCACCAGGGAAGCCCTGCGCGACGGATGGCTGTACACTGGTGACATGGGATACATGGATAAGGACGGCTTCCTCTATGTGATGGGGCGTTTCAAGAGTCTCCTCATTGCCGACGACGGAGAAAAATTCAGTCCCGAAGGAATAGAAGAGGCAATAAGCGAACAATCGAAATACATTGATCAGTGCATGCTCTACAACAACCAGAAGCCGTATACGGTGGCGCTGATTGTGCCAAACCAGCATACCCTGAAAATATATCTTGAGGACCGCAACCTGTCAGCCACAACGGAGGAGGGCAAGCGCGCCGTCCTCAATCTGATTGAGAGCGAGGTCAACGAATACCGTATCAACGGGAAGTACGGCCACATGTTCCCGCACCGCTGGCTGCCCGTAGCCATTGGTATCCTCAACGACAGCTTCAATGAAGAGAATGGCATGATGAACTCCACCATGAAGATCGTGAGGGGAAAGATAACTGAGAGATACAGTGACCTGATCGACTGGTTATATACACCTATGGGCAAAATCTCATACAACGAACGCAACATGGAAGAGGTCGAGAAGATGAAACTCGGCTGATCCTTAAAAACAATTCTGTAATGAAGCTGAAATTAATACTGGCTCTTGCTCTTACGGCAGGAATGTTGACTTTTTGTACAGGCGATAAAAGCCCGGCATGGCAGCCTGCCGGGAATCCGCTTTTCACCGCCTGGGGTGAAAATATTGATCCCTCTGCTCCGTGGCCTGAATATCCGAGGCCGGGACTGGTGAGGGGCGACTGGATGAGTCTCAACGGATTGTGGGACTATGCAATCTGTGGCAAGGAAGAAGAACGTCCATCTCCCCAGGGCAGGATTCTTGTCCCCTACCCTGTCGAATCTGCCCTGTCCGGTGTAAAGCTCAGGATGACTGACTCGCTGGCAATTTGGTATTCGAGAGAGTTTAGCGTTCCGCGGGACTGGGAGGGGAAGCAACTTATACTCAATTTTGAGGCGTCAGACTGGGAGACGAAAGTATGGATTGATGGCAACTTCGCCATCAGCCATCAGGGAGGTTATGATCCCTTCTCATGCAACATAACCCCGTTCCTCTCAAAAAGCAGAAAGCACACCCTGGTTGTCAGCGTCACCGACCCCACTGACAGGGGCAGGCAGCCGAGGGGCAAGCAGGTGAAGACCCCGGGAGGTATATGGTACACACCCTCCAGCGGCATATGGCAGAGCGTTTGGATTGAGCCTGTTGACAACTCATGGATTGGCGATCTGCGCATTGTTCCGGATATCGACAACAGCACTCTGACCGTTACCGTCATGGAAGAGCGATGCCATGGTCCGGAGGGGTGCCCGCCCGTAGACATGGCGCCCTCACTTGCAGAGGTGACAGTCATGTCAGAAGGGAAAACGGTAGCGGTGTCATCGGGCATAACCGGGACACCGATAACAATGAGTATACCTGACGCCCGGCTCTGGAGTCCCGACAACCCCCACCTGTATGATCTGACTGTCAGGCTCATAACCGGTGGTATGGTGACCGACGAGGTGGAATCGTATGCCGGGATGCGAAAGATATCTTTAGGCGTGACGGAGGACGGGTTTACGCGTATCTTCCTTAATAACCTGTTTGTCTGGCAGAACGGCCCGCTTGACCAGGGATTCTGGCCAGACGGACTGTATACACCACCATCTGATGAAGCTATGAAGTATGATATTGAGATGCTGAAGAAGATGGGATTCAATATGATGCGTAAGCATGTCAAGGTGGAGAACAGGAGATTCTATTACCACACTGACCGGCTGGGTATGCTGGTGTGGCAGGACATGCCCAGCGGCGATGACTATATCTGGGGAGAGAAGCCTGACATAACCAAAAGTGCTGCCGATTCTGCCATTTTCATGACGGAGCTTTCAAGGATGATTGATACCAAATTCAACTACCCTTCAATCGTTATGTGGGTCATCTACAATGAGGGCTGGGGACAGTACAGCACTGCAGCAGTGACAGACTATGTCTCGGCATATGACACAACACGGCTGGTAAACAGCGCTTCAGGCTGGACTGACCGCGGGACCGGTGATGTGAAGGATGTGCATAACTATCCTGAGCCGGTAGCGCCTCCTGCCGAAACAGGGAGAGCCATTGTGCTGGGTGAGTTCGGAGGTCTGGGTCTTCCGGTGCAGGGCCACACCTGGGAACAGAAGAACTGGGGCTACGAAAAAATGAGTGACAGCACCGGCCTGCTAAGAAAATACGAACAGTTCTATTCTGTTGTCTGGCAACTGGTGGCGGAAAAGGGACTGAGCGCATCGGTATATACTCAGACCACTGATGTTGAGACCGAGACCAACGGTCTGATGACCTATGACCGCAAGGTTGACAAGATGGGCTTTGAGAACGTGCGGAAGGCTATGGCAGCCGGCAGTCAGCAGTCCACAATCGGCAGTCGAAAATCAGTCGGCAGTAGCCAATCCACAGTCGGCAGTCAGTAAATTATTGATTGACTGGAGACTGAAGACTGAAGACTGAGACTGAAGACTGAAGACTGAAAAGCAGACTGATCAAACGATCAGCCTGCTTTTGAACGGCAGAAATGTCATGAAGTCGGCGTGATGGACAATATATGCTTCCGTAGTGCGCTTCACAAGGTCACCCTCATGAGCATGGGCTGCGATAATATGGCAAACCTCAGGCGGCACACCGCATTCCTCTGCCAGGCTCACTCCTGAAAAGGGATGCCTCAGGTACTGGCCATATTTACCCTGTACAGCCTTACCCTGTGCATCCAGTTCGTATTCAAGCATTTTGCCGACATCGGCAAGGATTGCGCCTGAGATCAGGACATCCATATTCACGGGCAGGTCATCCCTGAAGAAGCTGTTCATTTTTTCACCGGACTCCCTGGCGATATGCACCACGCATCTCTTGTGATCCATGAAGGTGACCTTCAGGTCAGGGCCGCACAGCAGGGTGAATGGTATGCGGTTCAGGTCCTCCGCGCTAAGAACGCTCCGTTCCAGCGCCACCTCCCATGTTCGGGCGGTCTTCTCACGTAACCCCGGATCACTGATCCATTCGAGTTCGGGCCACAGTTTCTTTATCTCTTCGGTCATGGCAGGCTATTTTAATTTTGCAATGATAGCATCGGTCATATGGACAGTAGATGCTGCTCCCATGTCAATCACCTCCTGTTTGCCGGTAAGCTTCATCATGTCATAGGTTTTCACCTTTCCTTCCTCTATCACTTCGGCAATAGACTTACGTATCCGGGCGGCGATGGGCTTCTCGTCAATATAGTCAAGCATCATGCATGCTGACTCTATCATGGCTACCGGGTTTACAATGGAGGTACTGAAGCCTGCATATTTGGGTGCAGATCCGTGTGTCGGTTCGAACACGCCAACACCCTCTTCCGAGAATTGGGCACTGCATGCAAAGCCCAGGCCACCTATCAGCCCGGCAAAGGCGTCGGAGACGATGTCACCGAACATGTTGCCGGCTACGATTACTCCATAGTCTTCAGGATTCTTTGTCAGCCACATCATCTGTGCATCGATGTTCGTGTTCCAGAGCTGGATGCCGGGGAACTCATTCTTCTGCATGTCCTTGGCTATCTTCCACATGAGTCCTGACGTTTCCCTGATGACATTCGGCTTCTCACACACAGTCACTGACTTATATCCGAATTTAACGGCATGTTCAAAGGCAGCCCTGACAATCCGCTCGGTATATTTCCTGGTAAAGATCCTGGTTGAGACAGCCAGTTCCTCCTTTGGACACCATCCGAAATTCTCACGGAACTTAGGGTGGGTCATCAGGGCATCATAGACCTGCTGTGGCGGATTTGACCACTCGACTCCACCGTATAGACCTTCGGTATTCTGCCTGAATATCACCACATCAACCATTGGTTCTTCAGGGTTGCCGTCCTTGCCCCGGCGGATGAAGTTAAGGGGGTTGCCCTTATAGCTGCGGCACGGCCTGACGCAGATGTCGAGTCCGAAGTGCTGCCTGAGGCCAACTATCGGGCTGCTGTAGACAAACCCCTTGCCCTGCAGGGCAGGTGAAAGCTCAGCTGCTGCATCGTCCTTGGGTTTTGATGTGATAGCACCGAAGAGAGCAATCTTATGCTTATCTATCAGGTCAATGGTACGCTGAGGAAGTGGGTTACCCTCGCTGCACCAGAAATCCCATCCGATATCACCATATACATAATCAGCTTCAAATCCTGCCGCATCAAGAACGCGGAGGGCCTCTTTAAGAACCACGGCACCTATGCCATCACCCGGCAGTGCCACAATAGTACGCTTAGCCATAACTTTTATCAGTTTATTGTTTTACGTTTCCGGTAAAAATATAGTTTTTATTGCGTTAAAAAAAAGAGTTTCAGCAGTTAAAATTCATAATCGTTGCAATGGAAAAAAACTATATTTGCCGCTTATTCTATTGAACATATTATTAATTAAGTAAGAGAATGGGTGAATTGGGGGAGATAAAACCCAGGAGGGTATGGAGCTACTTTGAAGAGATCTGCAGAATACCCAGGTTATCAAAGAATGAGGGGCGCATCAGGGAGTATCTGCTTGATTTTGCGCGCAAGAACAACCTTGATGCCAGGGAAGACGGCGTCGGGAATATTCTTATAATAAGAGAAGCTGCACCGGGGAAGGAAAAGGTCAGTACAGTGGTACTTCAGAGCCATCTCGACATGGTTGGGGAGAAGAATGCATCGCATCCGCACAACTGGGATACCGATCCGATCATCCCGGTCATTGACGGGAAGTGGGTAAGTGCCAGCGGAACGACCCTGGGAGCGGATGACGGCATTGGCATTGCTGCGCAGATGGCAGTTCTGACTGATCCCTGGCTTCAGTGCGGACGCATTGAATGTCTCTTCACAGTTGATGAAGAGTCGGGGATGACGGGAGCAATAAACCTTAAACCTGATTTCTTCTCAGGTCGTATGTTGCTGAACCTTGACTCTGAAGATGAAGGAATACTTTTCATCGGATGTGCCGGGGGCATAGATACCCAGGCTGTACTGCCCTATACGCCTGAAAAAGTTACCGCAGGCCACAGGGCAATGAACCTTTCCGTCACCGGTCTGCACGGAGGGCATTCAGGCGATGAGATACACAAGGGATACGGCAACTCCATCAAGATCATTTCGAGGTTTCTCCAGGATCTCGAAAAGAAGTACGGTATACTTCTGAGCAACTTCACGGGAGGCAATCTCCGCAATGCCATCCCCAGGGAGGCTTTTGTGACTGTCACCTTCAATCCCGCCCACGAGGAGCAGATCCTTGCCGATACTGCCTCCTACAATCTTCTTGTCAGGGAAGAGTACGGTTCACTTGAGCCTGACCTCAAGGTGTCGGCCACACCGGCCGATCTGCCGGAGACTGTTATTGACGCGCATACCCAGCACAGGCTTCTCGGCGCGCTGAGCATAGTGCCTCACGGAGTGCTTGGGTGGTCAAAGGAGATTCCTGACCTGGTTGAGACATCGAGCAACCTCGCAACGATAAGGCTTACAGGAGACAACATGATCCATGTGGTCACAACGCAGAGGAGCTCCTCGGATGAAGCCAAGCATTATGCAGCCATGAAAGCTGAGGCAAGCTTCGACCTGGCCGGGGCCAAAGTGACCCATTCTGACGGCTACCCCGGATGGAAACCGAACATGAATTCGGCTATCCTGAGGATGATGATTGATTCATACCGCAAGCTCTTCGGCAAGGTACCGCAGGTAAAGGCCATTCATGCGGGGCTTGAATGCGGACTGATACTTGAGAAGTACAGGGGCATTGACATGATATCATTCGGACCCACGATCAGGGGTGCTCATACCCCTGAAGAGAGGATAGAAATAGAGACCGTGCAGATGTTCTGGGATCTGCTCATTGATGTGCTGAAGCACATCCCTGAGGAAAAATCCTAATCGTACTCCTCAAACTCATCGGCAGGAGCACCGCAGACCGGGCATGACCATCCCGGGGGCAGGTCTTCAAAGGGCGTTCCCGGTTCAACGTCATTATTTGGATCTCCCATAGCGGGATCATAGATAAATCCGCAAACCGGACACCTGTACCTCTTCATCATTAAAATCTTTTAGTTTACCTTTTTACTTTCCGGACAGCGTCTATAACAGTGCCGTCAACCCATTTGATGGCTGCCACCACTCTTTCATCCACGGTTGCTTTCTCCGGTTTGCCGCAGATCTTTTCGGCAGTCTCCTTCAGCTCTTCGATTGTAACCAGCGGCAATCCCTTGCCCCTGACCGAATCTATCAGGTCCTGCCGCAGCGGGTTGATGGCTATTCCTCTCTCGGTTATGATTACGTCAATGAGTTCACCCGGCCCGCATAGGGTGGTAACCCTGTCAACGATCACCGGTATCCTGTCGCGGAACAGCGGCACGGGAATGATGACATTGCGGGCATGGAGGCAATTCTGCCACCCTCCTATCCCATGCAGGAGGAGCCCGTCAGAGTGTGTCACCACGTTGCCGTTGAAGCCTGTGTCAATCTCGGTGGCTCCAAGGATCATGATATCCATCATTGTGGTCAGGTTGCCCTTCGAATGATAGTTGTATGCATTGAATACCGGGTAAGGTATGTGGTTCAGGTTCTGCTCCACTGACTTAACGGCATCAAGGTCAAATGCCTGTGCATCAAGAATATAACCCATCTGGCCCTCTTCCAGCATCTGCACCATGTATTTGGTGCTTCCACCGAAACCGAAACTGCACTTCCAGCCCTTTTTCCTGAGCATCTCATGCACAAAGACAGCAATGGCAAGGCTGGTGCCTCCCGCTCCTGCCTGCATCGTAACACCGTTGCGCAGCAGGCCTGACTTTTCGAGGAACGATGCTGTCAGCTCTGCTATCAGCAGCCTGTCGGGGCTTTTTGTGATCTGTGTTGTTCCGGATACTATTTTTTCAGGTATTCCGATCTTGTCAACCACAACAACAAAGTCGACGTAGTTTCCCTCTATCTCCATCGGAAAACACGGGAGGTCAATGAGGTTATCCGTCACTACTATTACCTTGTCGGCGTAGAGGTAGTCGGTCTTGGCATAGCCCAGAACGCCGGTAGCCGATGGGCCTCCGGTACCTTTGGCGTTGCCGAAGGCATCAGCAGCCGGGGCTGCCAGCACGGCGATATCTATTTTCACCTCCCCGTCCTGGATGGCCTGCACTCTTCCTCCGTGAGACCTGAGCACGGCCATTCCCTTCATCTTCCCTTCAGATACGAACATACCGAGAGGGCCGTTCATGCTTCCCTCAATGCGGTTGATGGTTCCGTTTTCCAGATATTCTATCACCGGGTCATTGCAGGGGAATGATGCTGAAGGCAGCCAGACAAGGTCCTTTATGCCCTTTTCTGAGGCGATCTGGAAGATCTGGTTGCTTACCAGGTCTCCGTCGCGAAGGTGATGATGGGTTGAAATTGTCATCCCGTCCTTCAGTCCGCAGCGTTCCAGGGCCTCCCTGAGTGAGGATACCACCTTGTTGTTGTCCTCCGGGTAATCGATGCATGTGGGTATGGGAGGCGCGTATTTCCTTCCTTCGGGGCGGTGTTTGCCGACACCCTTGAAGGGGACGGCCTCTTTGCCGTTTATCTCATCCGGCACCATGCGGCCGGCAGCGTTTTTTACCATCTTCATGACGAGATATGCGTAAATGTTATTGCTTAGCCTCTGTCTCCGCCCAGTCTTCAGGCAGGAGTCCCAGCCTTACGGCAAGGGTTATTGTCTTCTCTGCGCGCGCCACCACCGGCGGGTCAATCATCTTTGAACCCAGGGCTACCACTCCCAGTCCCTTCTTCAGGGCGTCGCGGTAGGCCACTACAATCTTTTTCGCTCTCTCCGTCTCATCATCTGACGGTGAGAATCCCTGCCTGATCACAGCTATCTGGCGCGGGTGTATGCATCCCATGCCTTCAAAGCCCATTGCCTTTGAGGAGCGGACATTATCAAGCAGTCCCTCCATGTCGGCCACATCCGAAAAGACAGAGTCAATGGGTTGTATGCCAGCGGCTTTCGCAGCTACCACAATACGGTTCCTGGCATAGAGTGATTCACTTCCCTCTTTTGTGCGCTGCACCCCGAGGTCAGCGGTGTAGTCTTCAAGACCTATGGCCAGTGCCACCACCGACGGTGTTGCTGTGGCTATTTCAAACGCGCGCTCCACGCCTCCGGCACTCTCAATTATGGGCATAAGAAACACCGTTTCATCCTGGCCCGCTCCCGCTTTGATCTGCCTGATCCGCTCATCCACCTGCCTGACCGTAGCTGCATTTTCGCATTTGGGAATAAGCACCAGATGGACATTATGGGGGATTACATACCCGAGGTCTTCAAGGCCTCGCTCTCCCTGGTTGATACGTACCATACGCTCGGCACCGTAGAAGTTTACGGACCGGAGTGCATTACGCACCAGAATCCTGGCCTCATCCTTCCTGTCGGGGGCAACGGAATCCTCCAGATCAAGAATTATTCCGTCGGGTGAATGAAGGCCAGCATTGAGAAACATCCCCGGGTTGTTTCCCGGAAGGTATAATCTTGAGAAGCGGAATCTCTCCCTGGAACTGGAGTAGTTGTTCTCCTCTATCATCTCCGGCAGGAATGAGGTTTGTGTATCGGTCAGGGCTTTCACCGCTGCCTCCACACGTGCCGCAATGACGAAGGGAAGAGCTCCTGAATCGTTGACGGTCAGCTTTGCGTTTTTAACGCCAAAGAGGTCGAGCAACTCACGGCACTGCTTTTCGATAGCCATGCCATACATGCTTTTAACTCTCGATTTAATATCAAGATTGATGCCTCCCTCCTCTGTGAGCATGAGAGTCACTTCGATGTCAGACCTGACTTTTGGTCCTGCATTTCCGGTGGTAGCCTGTTTCATAACCCCTCTGATGGTGATTTAATAACAAACTTAATCAATTATCCCAGATAGCTGAGAAGTATCCCTGCTGCTATGGCGGAACCTATCACACCTGCGACGTTGGGTCCCATGGCATGCATAAGAAGGTGATTGGTCTTGTCACACCGGAGTCCCTCCATTTCTGAGACGCGCGCACTGTCAGGCACTGCTGATACGCCGGCGTTACCAATCAGAGGGTTTATTTTATCGCCTTCAGGCAGGAAGATATTCATGATCTTGGCAAAGAGAACGCCTCCAAAGGTAGCAAAACCGAAAGCAGCAGCGCCGAGCCCGAAGATGAGGACTGACTCCTTCGTAAGGAATACGTCTGCCTGTGTTGAAGCTCCAACGGTGAGCCCGATCATTATGGTCACTATATCGATGAGCGAGGTCCGTGCCGTTTCAGCCAGGCGTTTCGTCACTCCCGATTCCTTGAGGATATTGCCGAAGAAGAGCATACCCAGGAGGGGAAGTGCGCTTGGAGAAATAAAGCAGGTAAGAAGCAGTCCGAATATCGGGAAGAGTATCTTTTCAGTTTTGGTGACGGCGCGGGGTGGTTTCATGCGGATGAGTCTCTCCTTTTTTGTCGTCATAAGCCTCATGATGGGAGGCTGTATTACCGGTACCAGCGCCATGTATGAATAAGCTGCAATAGCAATGGGGCCGATAAGGTTCTTTACAGCAGTACCATCAGCCAGAATTGAGCCATTGGCCAGTCGTGATGAGAGGAAAATTGCCGTCGGGCCGTCAGCGCCGCCTATAATGCCTATGGCGGCGGCCTCAGGCATATTAAATCCTACCAGCAGGGCCCCTATGAAGGTAACGAAGATACCCAACTGGGCAGCAGCTCCAAGCATCAGCAGTCTCGGATTTGAGATCAGCGATGAAAAATCGGTCATGGCACCAATACCGAGGAAGATCAGGGGCGGGTATATGCCCTTAAGCACTCCGAAATAGAGATAATTGAGTACACTTCCCTGCTGGTATATTCCCACCTGGAGGTTCATCCCGCCGTCGGTGAAGAACGGAATGTTCCCGATCAGGATACCTGTCCCGATGGGCACCAGAAGCAGTGGCTCGTACTCAAACCTGATTGCCAGGAAGATAAAGATCAAGCCAATCACTATCATTATGAAGTGTCCCTTTGTTGCATTTCTGAAGCCGGTGTAGGCCCAGAACTGCTTCAGGCCATCGAGAAACTGAGGTTCTCCCTGGTCAGCAGGCTGATAGTAATTGACATATGTATCGGCTACAAGGCCGCTGTCTGCCAGGGCCTTCTCTCTTTCGTGCTCAGGCTTTACGAATGCCGTCCACGCCAGTGAGACTATCACCAGCAGGCCAAGCATGGTCCACATTTTTCTCTTTGCCATCACTGGTTGATTACGATTAGTACCTCATCCTGCAGTACCGATTGCCCGGGGGCGATATTGACAGCTGTTACCTTGCCGCCGCTGTCTGCCTTGATGGCATTTTCCATCTTCATTGTCTCAAGGGTGCAAAGTGTCTGTCCGGCGTTCACCTCATCGCCCGGTCTCACCAGCACCTGCAGGATCACTCCCGGCAGAGGAGCCCTGACCTCTGCAGCTTTCCCCGTTCCGGCACTCTTTTCCGCGACCGGTTTTGTCTCCTTCTGCACCCTGGCCTGCACCGGCGGCTGAACAACAGACTTGATCTTCGGTATCTCACGCTGCATCTCTACCTCAAAGAGAGTACCGTTCACCTCAATCTTTGCCATGTTCCCGTCCACATCGAGAACCTCAACCTCGTACTGGTTTCCGTTTATCTTGAATTTGTAGTTTTTCATCTCGCTATCGGGTTATTCTGATCTTATAGGTTTTTCATGTTATACAGCTTGGAGCTCCACGGAGAGTAGTTTTTGGAGACACGCCTGATTGTTATCACACCGCTCTCAACGTCATGCAGCTCATTGAAGTATGAATAGAGAGCCATGGCGATGGCGGCATTGACCTCCCCTGACTGTATTGTTTTGGCTGTATGCATCTCTGCAGGATCGATTCCCTTTTTACGGGCGAAGCTTCGGAACCTGAAGTTAAGAATGTAGGTAAGCAGATACCTGAAGAACAGGTAGACCAGCAGGAGAGCGATAAACACTATCCCCATACCCACTATCACGATGGTCCAGGTAAGAGGTGCAAGCTCGGCCGCAGCTGCTGAAAGTAATATCTGATGTGTCATATTTATCTCGTTAAAGCGGTATGTTACCGTGTTTTTTCATTGGCCCCGGGTCCTTCTTTGTCGAGAGTGTCCTGAGAGCCCTTATTACCCTGAACCTGGTGTTCCGGGGTTCAATCACATCATCGAGATAGCCAAATTTTGCTGCCTCATAAGGGGTAGCGAATTTAGCACGGTATTCTTCCTCCTTACGGGCAACAAATTCCTTGCGCTCAGCCAGGTCTTTAATCTCGCTGATCTCCCTGCCGTCGAGTATTTCGATTGCTCCCTGCGGACCCATAACTGCTATTTCTGCAGTCGGCCATGCGTAGTTAAGGTCGCCCCTGAGCTGTTTGGACGACATAACGCAATGTGCTCCGCCGTATGATTTGCGCAATGTAATGGTGACCTTCGGAACGCTGGCTTCGCCGTAGGCGTACATCAGTTTGGCGCCGTGAATGATTATGCCACCGTACTCCTGTGTTGACCCGGGAAGGAATCCCGGCACGTCGACAAATGTCACTATAGGGATATTGAAAGCATCGCAGAACCGTATGAAGCGTGCAGCCTTGCGTGAAGCCTCAATGTCAAGGACACCGGCGAGGTAGGCTGGCTGGTTGGCGACGATACCGACGGGCATGCCGTCAAACTTTGCAAACCCGACGACTATATTCTTTGCATAGGCCTGATGTACCTCCGTAAAATCACGGTAGTCGACCACCCTTGTAATGACATCCTTAACGTCATAGGGCTGGTTGGGGCTTTCGGGGATGATATCATTCAGTTCATCCTCCAGCCTGTCAATAGGGTCATCGCACTCTGTCTGCGGCGGTTCCTCAAGGTTGTTCTGCGGCATATAACTGAGGAGTTTTCTGATCAGGTCAAGACCCTCCTGCTCCTCTTCCACGGTGAAATGGGCCACGCCTGATTTGGTGGAATGCACGACTGCTCCACCGAGATCATCGATGGTGATGTCTTCTCCGGTGACAGCCTTTGCTACCTTTGGCCCTGTTACGAACATATAACTGCTCTTGCGGCTCATAACTATGAAGTCAGTGAGTGCCGGTGAATAGACGGCTCCTCCCGCGCACGGTCCAAAGATGGCTGATATCTGGGGTATAACTCCCGAGGCCCGTATATTACGTTCAAAGATCTCGGCATATCCGGCAAGGCTTCTTACGCCCTCCTGTATGCGTGCACCGCCGGAGTCATTGATGCCAATTACAGGTGCTCCCACCTGCATGGCCTGATCCATGATCTTGCATATCTTTTGCGCAAAGGTTTCCGAGAGTGATCCTCCGAAGACCGTGAAGTCCTGTGCGAAGACATATACCACCCGGCCGTCAATCGTACCATGACCGGTGATCACACCGTCAGAGAGGTACTTCTTGTCTGCCAGCCCGAAGTCCTCGGTCCGGTGAGTGACAAACATATCGTACTCCTCAAAGCTGCCTTCATCAACGAGCATGGTTATGCGTTCCCTTGCCGTCAGCTTACCTTTTGAGTGCTGATCCTCAATGCGTTTGTCTCCTCCGCCTTTACGCGCCTTATCCCTGAAATCAAGGAGTTGTTTGATTCTTTCCTGACTGTTCATCGAACCTGTATATTTATTTGTTTTCTCTATTTTTGTCTTCGCAAAATTCTGTCAGAACACCCAGTGTGGATTTCGGGTGAAGGAAGGCAATGCTCAGTCCTTCTGCCCCGCGACGGGGCGCAGTGTCGATGAGCCTTACCCCTGCTGCTTCAGCCTCACGGAGCCTCTCCTCGATGTTTTCTACGGCAAATGCAATGTGATGAATCCCTTCTCCCCTCTTTTCAAGGAATTTGCCAATGGGGCCTTCGGGATCTGTTGATTCGAGAAGCTCGATCTTGGTCTGTCCGACCATGAAAAAGGCGGTCTTCACCTTCTGGTCAGCGACCTCTTCAATGGCGTAGCATTTCAGGCCCAGGACCTTCTCATAGAACGGAATCGCATCGGCTATTGAGTTTACAGCAATCCCAATATGCTCAATATGTGTGGGTTTCATAAAAAATGAGGTTAATTATACGCAAAAAAAAGATAGCGCAAATTAATGGAATTAACCTCCGTCTTACAGGACAATTATCATGTTTTAGAATTTTTTGGCCTGCAGTTCAAACTTCTGGCCTGTAATGAACTGTGAAGGCCGGAACCGGGTAATGTCAGAAGGGGAAATCGCCCGGAACGGTTTCAAGTTCCTTCGCTTCGGGTTTGAGGGCTGCTTCATGTATGGGGTTGCCGTCAACGAAGATCGCCTTGTATGGCCTGGTCGGGCATGCATATTCACAGGCACCGCATCCGATGCAAATGTCATCCTTCACTTCCGGAATAACGAGGTTTCCTTCAAAGGGAACCATATGACACGCCTTTGTGGGGCAGTGTTCCGAACAGGCGCCGCAAGCCGTCTTCTCGGTACTGACAATGCAGTTATCCTTAATGAAGACAGCCTTCCCCAGCTGTGTCAGCTGCTTGGCTTCCATCATCAGGGGCATTATGGCACCCGTGGGGCACACATCGGTACAGCGGTTACAGTCATAGTTGCAGAACCCCCTGTGGAAGTCCATCCTGGGCTGCATGATACCAGCAAAGCCATATTCACTCACCGATGGCTGAATGACACTTGTAGGGCAGGAGTTGACGCAGAGGGAGCATGCCGTGCATCTTGAGGTAAAAGATGCGATTCCAATCGACCCGGGAGGTGATACCGGGTATAGCCTGTCTTCCTTCACCGTTGAGTCTTTTGTGGGTGTAGGAACAGTGTTCTGTGCGCGGACAATCTGTGACCCTCCCGCCAGCAGGACCAGTGAGCCGGCTATGAAGTTGCGCCTTGAGGCGTCGGTAGTGGTTTCAGCCGCGCTGCTGCGTTTGAGTCTCACGAGGCCGTATGACATGCCGTTCTCCTTGCATGAATCTATGCAGTTGAAACAGTTGACACACCTGCTTACGTCGATATGCTTGTTAAGGAAGTCAATGCATGACGACTTGCATGACATGGCGCACCTGCCGCAGCGGGTGCATTTGGCTTCATCGAACCTGACCCTGAAGAGTGAGAGCTTGCTCAGGAGCCCGAGGAAGGTTCCCACCGGGCATACGGTGTTGCAGTAGAGTCTCCCGTACCTGAATGCAAGGAACCCGATGAGCAGAAGGAAAGCAACAGGAACAATGTATGCGGCAAGCTCATAGGCCTTGATGTCAACCCTGTACAGGTAATATATGTCAAATTTCCCCAGGAGTGATGCAAGCAGGTTATTTACAAAGAGAACCACTGGTTTGGCAAAATAGGTCATGAACCGGCCAAAGGTGCTGTAGGGGTCAAGTATGGTTAATACATAGACCCCGCCTAGAAGAAGTATTCCGGCAGTCAGAAACAGGATGAAATAGCGGAGGATGGTATAGGGTTTCTTGTATCCGTACTTGCGGAAGCGGCGCTTGACCATGCCTCCGACACGGCTGATGCCATCCTGAAAAATACCGAGTGGACAGAGAAAGCTGCAATAAGTTCTTCCGGTAAGCAGCGTAAGGGCTATCACTACTATGAAGCCCGTTGCCGTTGCGACCCCTGCAATAAAAAACTTGAGAAGTGAAGGTGCGAACTGAAGGTATTGTACCGGGCCAAAGACCTTTTCGCCGGTTATGCCTCTGAAATCAATGAAAAGAAATGCGAACAGAAGGAGAACGAGAGCAGAAAAAACAGTCCGTATGTGTTTCAGTGCAGATGACTTCATTGACACCTACATTTTCATCCTGTGAATGTTCATGGTAGCCAGGTCCATCTTTCCGATACCCATTCCGGCTGCCAGGGCAATGTGTTCGATTGAAGCCGGTTCCTTCCCCATCATTTTCGCACCTGCGGCATCAATTGCCACCCAGTCGGTTGAGATCATAAGCGACTTCATATTTGACAGGTCCTCCTTTGATACACCGCGCGGTCCGTTGCGCATCATCACGTTGTAGGCATCCATCACGTTCAGCGCCGGTTTCTTAGGGTAGAGTGCATAATCAGCAATGCACTGGTTAAGGTCATTCTTGTGCCAGTAACCGCGATCCCAGATCACTCCCATCATATTCTTGAGTGCCCCGGTCATCCTTGCGGAGCTGTGATTCTTAAGCACCGGAACATTGATAAATACGTCGCTGCTGAGCACAAGCTCATGCACCTTGGTCTTTGTCAGCTTCTTGGCGTTGGGTATTGTCACCTCCTGGTAGTAGCTCTCGGAATTGCCGGGCACCATTTTGCCTCCGGCATCCTTTACTGCCTGTTCAATGCCTGAGTTCTTGTAGCATTTTATCCAGTTATCGCATGTATTGTCGAAGACATAGACCTCCCTGGCACCGGCCCTGATGCAGTGTTCAATTATCCGCTTTACCAGGGCGGGGTGGGTATTGGCTCCCTTTTCAGGAACGACATCCCAGCCTATATTGGGCTTGACCAGCACCTTTTGTCCCTTGGCGACGAATGTTCCCATTCCGCCAAGTGCCTGGATTCCCATGTCAAACATGGCAGCAGGCTCTCCGCCCATTATAGCCACAAGATCATAAATGGCACCGTCAGGCAGCGGTTTCCCGGCCAGAACCTTCTCATAACTGCCAAAGCTCATCAACGCTCCTGCCGCCAGTCCGGCACCCACCGAACTGCGTAAAAATTTTCGTCTCTTCATTCCCTGAAATCTCTAATATTACCCCAAAATGAGAAGATGCAAAGTAAACAATTTTTTTAATATATCGGCTCCGTATTCTTATATTAGCAGCCTGAGAAGGCGGGCTTACGCAGCAGGGTGAGGTGCTCACCAAGTGTTAAAAAAACTAAACGATAAATGAAAATACTGTACTATGACTGTTTTTCCGGGATAAGCGGTGACATGAACCTGGGGGCCATGATCGACCTTGGTGTCAGCCGTGATACCCTGATCAACGGGCTTCAGAAACTTAATATAGAGGGATGGAAACTTGAAATAACCCGCGATCAGCGTCACGGCATTTCAGGCACCAGGGTTACCGTGGTGACTGATGTTCCGGAGGGTTACGGGAATGAACATGACCATGTGCATGATCACGGGCACGATCACAGGCATGATCACGGGCATGACCACGGGCATGACCACGGGGATGACCACGTACACGATCACGGGCATGATCATGAGCATAATCATGTGCATGACCACCGGCATGATCATGAGCATAATCATGTGCATGACCACCATGCCGGTCACAGGAACCTGGAAGACATAGAGAAGATAATAAACGGCAGTTCCCTTCCTGAAAGGGTCACTAACCTGGCGATGAAGATTTTCAGCCGGATAGCGGTGGCGGAGGCCGCCGTCCATGACAAGCCGGTTAATGAGATCACCTTTCATGAAGTGGGTGCCATTGATTCGATAGTGGATATAGTTGGCGCTGCCATATGCTATGATGCCCTCGGAGTTGACATGGCGTATGTATCTGAGATAGAGCTGGGCAGCGGTATGGTCAGGTGTGAGCACGGTCTCCTTCCGGTCCCGGCCCCAGCCACAGCCCGTATCATTACCGGCTTCCCCGTGCACACCGGGGGGGTTGACTTTGAGGCAACCACACCGACGGGAGCCGCGATAATCGCCGCCCTTGCCGAGCCCCTGCCGGCGGGAATGAAATTCACCATCAGCGCCACAGGCTATGGCATAGGCCAGAAGAACAATCCCTCACGTCCGAATATTCTCAGGGTCTGGCTCGCGGAGACGGCGCAGGCTGAAGAGAAAGGACATGAGGCTTTCCTTGTGGAGAGTAATGTCGACGATATGAATCCCGAATTATCGGATTACATCACCTCGAGGCTCTTTGCAGCCGGAGCAGGAGATGTCTGGTTCACCCCGGTGATAATGAAAAAGGGAAGACCGGCCTTCACCGTCAGCGTCATCTGCGAGGAGGAACAGAAGGATGCCGTAAGGGAGATACTCTTTACAGAATCAACCACCATCGGTCTCAGGGTGACCCCCTTCATAAAGGAGACGCTTCACAGAGAGTTTGAGGAGATAGAGACGCGATTCGGAAAGGTTGTCATCAAAAAGTCATTCTTCAACAACCGGCTTGTCTCCGTAAAGCCTGAGGCTGACAGGTGTGCAGCCATTGCGGCGGAGACTGGCCTGCCCATGAAGCAGGTCATTCAGGAGATAACCGCGCTGGCATTGAAATAACCATGAAAGAAACAGGGAAAGCAGACATCCTGAGGGCTATCCTTGCCGATGCGGGGTCAGCCGTCATAGCTCTTTCTGGCGGAACCGACAGCACCCTTCTGGTTAGCATTGCTGCCGGTGTAAGCGGGCTGAGGGTGCTTGCAGTGACTGTCCGTACACCTTATATGTTCTCCTCCGAGGTGAAAGAGGCTAAATTGTTCTGTGAGAGTGTTGGTATTGAGCACAGGGAGATAGGCATGGAGATGCCGCTGACAGTCAGTTCCAACCCTCCTGACAGGTGCTATCTTTGCAAGAGGGAGGTGATGAAGGCAGTCACAGAGACAGCCCGGGAGGGTGGATTTGCCTTTGTTTTTGACGGGACCAATGCCGACGACCTTCTTGATTACCGGCCCGGGATGAAGGCGCTCAGGGAGATGAATATAAGAAGCCCTCTTGCTGAAGCGGGACTGACAAAGGCGGAGATCAGGGAGCTGGCTCGAGAGGCAGGACTGGAGGTAAGCGACAAACCGTCGAACACATGCCTGCTTACGCGCTTCCCGCATGATACTGTCATGACGGCTGAAAACCTGCGCAGGGCGGAGGAGGCTGAGCTTATTGTCACAGAGATGGGTTTCCCGGGCACGCGGGTAAGGATCCATGGCGAACTGGTCAGGATAGAGTGCAGAGGTGAGCACTTTGCCGGCATAATTAAGGAAGAGGTAAGAGAGAAAATATCTTCCGCTCTCAAAAAACTGGGATACAAATACATAACCATAGATGCGGAGGGTTACCGCAGCGGAAGCATGAACAAAACCATTTAATCATATGAATGCAGGTGAACTTGAAAAAATTCTGAAAGCGATCAGCAACGGGTCGGTGAGCGTGGATGAAGCCCTGGAGAAGCTGCGTGATTTCCCATATACCGACCTCGGGTTTGCACGGATAGACCATCACCGGGAGCTGAGGACCGGATATCCTGAGATAGTATACTGCGCCGGCAAGACAAATGATCAGGTAAGAGCCATTTTCGGAGCGATGGAAGGACATGGCAACAATATAATAGGTACGCGGGCCGGGAAGGAGATGTTCGATTATATCAGTCCCTTCTTCCCTGATGCGGTCTATTATGAAACTGCCCGCATCATCAGTATCAGCAAGAGGGAGATTGTTCCTCCGGAGTCCAGCATAGCGGTCATCACAGCCGGCACCTCCGACATACCGGTGGCGGAGGAGGCTGCCGTCACTGCCGAACTGCTGGGAAACAATGTTGTCAGGATCTATGATGCAGGTGTGGCAGGCATACACAGGCTCGTTGACAAGCTTCCGGAGATACGCGGATGCAGGGTGGCTGTCGTCATCGCAGGGATGGAAGGAGCCCTCGCCAGTGTTGTGGGAGGGCTTGTCAGCATGCCTGTCATAGCAGTACCTACGAGCGTGGGATACGGGGCTTCGTTCGGTGGCCTGTCGGCCCTGCTTGCAATGCTCACCAGCTGCGCTGCAGGGGTGACAGTGGTGAATATTGACAACGGATTCGGAGCCGGTTTCTCAGCCAGCAGGATAAACAGGCTTTAGAGGGCGATGGGCGAAGAGGTGCTTCTGTCTACTGCCTACTTTCCTCCGGCTGAATACTTCAGCCTGGTTGCCCGCAGCCGGAAGGTCATTATTGAAACCCATGAGAATTATCTCAAACAGACATACCGTAACAGGTGCATGATACTGGGTGCCAACGGGCCTCTTGCACTTATCGTTCCTGTCATGCGGGGCTCTTTTCACAAGACGGCGCTGAAGGAGCTCAGGATTGACAACGGAAGGAGATGGCGCGAGCTTCATCTCAGGGGGATCACCTCTGCATATGCTGCCGCTCCCTACTTCGAATACTATTATGATGTCATCAGCCAGGTCATCTCCAGGCCCTTCACCTACCTTCTTGACCTCAACACCGAGGCACTGAAAGCTGTCTGTGAAGCTGCCGGGCTGACCCCGGCTATATCATTCACCGGGGAATTCATACCTGAAAAAACCCGTAACGACGACTACAGGTACTCAATATCTCCAAAAAGCCCGCCAGCTGTAAGAGGATATTCCCAGATCCCTTACACCCAGGTCTTCGGAGAAAAGTACGGGTTTACCGGGAGATTGAGTATTATAGACCTGCTGCTTAATAACGGACCAGGGACCGGAGCATTGCTGCTGAGGTCCCTGGATGCCGTCAACCGTTAACCAACTTTCAGAATTTAAAACCGGCTGTAAACGAAAGGTATTTGTCCTTCGTATATATATTGGCAGGACTGCTGCTGTAGAGAGGGTCGGTCCTCGGATCATCGGGATACATCATATAGGCTTCGTAACTGTTCAGCCATACCATTGAAATATCAACAAAGAAGCTTTTTTGCCTGTAACCGATCCCGCCGCTGTAACCGTTGGAGTCTGCTCCCTCGTTCAGGGTTCCATCCTGGAATGCTGAGCCTATATAGCTGTAACCTCCCCTGAGATAGAGTCCGCCCATGCGCACCTCGGCCCCGAGCCTCAGGGTGCCGGTGTTACCCAGTTCGCTGACCAGATCTTCGTTTTCATTGTAGAAATCGTAACCGTCAGATCCGTCTTTCAGCCTGGCAGAGCCGTAATCGATGAATTCGTAGTCAGCACTGAGGATGGCGACGTTGCCAATCTGGTAGGCAATCCCTGTATTGAAATGCCATGGAGTGTTAAGATGGTAGCGATAACTCATGTCATCCTGGCTTATAACAGGGCTGGCGTCGTCACCAGGGTTGTTGGGCGTATCATTGTCGAGATATGCGCTAAGGTTGGAATAAAATATCTCATCAATGGTGTAGTAAGTAGGTATGGTAATACCAACCCCGATACGCAATGATTCGACGGGCCTTACTATTGCTCCGAACTTGAAGTTCCAGCCTGAACCGATGGCATCGAAATGATCGGTGTAGGTAAAGTTCACGAAGTCGTACACATTCTGTGCCTCATCTATCTCCCTGTGAACATAATGTCCCGAGTATGATATACTTGTTATGCCAAACCCTATGCCAAGATATAGTTTGTCACTCATATTTGCACCAAGGGCAATTGTATGTTCATTACTGTATCCTGCATTGTCGATGGTCCTTATCACCTGCTGTCCGTAGGTTGGAACTCCGTCACCGTAATAGGAGAATATTGATGCATACTCGTCAAGATAATTTGAGAGTGTATCTATAAGGTAAGCTTCATAAGCCATCCAGGGAGCGCCTGACAGTTCTCCCGTCCTGTATCCGGTGGCCTCGAGAGCCCAGAAATCAGCCATGGATCCGTCGTCGTTGATACCGTCAATTACAGCATTCCGATAGTAGCTGTTTGTCCGGTTGAAGGTGTAAGCCAGGCTTATGTTTGACAGTCCCGAGCTGCCTCCCGTGCTGAATGATGTTACCACCCCTATCTGTCCCAGGTAGAAACCTGAGTTGCTGTCAGAGTTGCCGTATCCGTTATATTCGGTATTCAGGTCACGGAAAAGTACGACGGGTGTGACGGTGAATTCCGTAGAACGGAAGATTCCAGCTCCGGCGGGGTTAAGGGCTATGGACGAGATGTCTCCTCCGAGTGCCGTGAAGGCTCCGCTCATGCCGTTAAACCTGGCTGTGCCCTGATAAAAGATTTTCGAATATCTCAGAGCATCATCGAGGGTCTGACCGCTGACCCATATGGGGAGCAGCAGAACTATAGTGGCTGTCAGAAAAATTTTTCTTTTCATTTCCTGTTTATTAAGTATACAATTCCTTTTGCTCCTGCATTTTGCGGAACATGAACATAATCTGTCAGCTTGTTATATTATCTCCTTCTCTCGCCGCCTCCGGATGATGAGGATGATGACGATGATGATGAGCCAGAGGATGAGCCGGAGCTATAACTGCTGCCCGATGAAGAATGTGAGCTTCCTGAGCTGTAGCTGCTGCTTCTGCCTCCCGAGTATGATGATGATCCGCTGCTGCTGCTCCTGTTATAGCTAGGTGATGATGAGCTGCTGCGTGAAGGAGTTGAGTACTGGACTGAAGGTGATGATGACCTTGAGGGCGAGTAACCCGATGAGCTGCTGCGCGAGGGTGTGCTCCTGTTGTACACGGTGCCGCTGCTCTGTGGTGTTGAGGTGCTGCGGGTGGTGTTATATGATGGCCTTGAGCTCACCCTCGGGGTGCTGTAACTCGGGGTGTAAGTCCTCTCAGTACTCTGGTACTGCGGTCTGTTCACACTCTGTGACTGCGTCTGCGTTCTGACCGGAGTCTGCGACTGTGACTGGGTCTGTGTTCTGCCCGGAGTCTGTGACTGAGACTGCGTCTGCGTTCTGACCGGAGTCTGCGACTGCGACTGTGTCCTCGTCTGGGACTGGGTCTGGGTCTCAGGCGGCCTTACCTGTGACTGAGTCCTGGTCTGTGACTGTACAGGGCTGCCGGTTGCATCACGGCGGGTATATTCAGGTCTTGTTGCAGCATTACCGGAAGTTGTTGTGCCTGCCTTTGTGGCCGTGCCTGTCTCCTGGCCTGTTCTGCGGCCGCCTGTGGCGGTTGTGGTCCCTGAAGGGACGGTTGTGCCGGCAGCGGTGGAGGTGGTTCTCCTGCTGTTGTATGTTCCTCCGGACGGTGCATAGCCTGACTTGCTCCTGGTATCAGAGTTCGTGTAGGAGCCTGTTGCCATGGTACTGTATCCGCCCCGGCGACCCATGTTCTCGTAGTAATCGTCGCTCCCGTAGTAGGGAGGATAATAGCCTGCACCGTAGTATGGAGGATAATATCCACCGCAACATCCATAACCATAATACGGGTAGTAGGGATAGCCGTAGCCGTAATAGGGGCTGTAGAAGGGCGAGTACCAGTCGTAATAATAAGGATAATAGCCGTAAGAGTAGGGATATCCGAAGCCGTATCCGAAGCCGAAATTAAGGCTTAATGTGAAGGGTGAATAATAGTAGGGATCTCTCCAGTAAGGATAAAAGTAATCATCATTGAAGAGGTATATACTTTCAGCAGCGCTGGTGCCATAGTAGTTGTTTACCACAGCAGCCTCCGACCCGGAGTTATACGCCAGGTATTCGCTATCTGGTATATACTCGTCAGCGATAAGGGTATCGGCGGCAAAGATATTATCATAGTAAGCCTGGTCAGCGCTTTTGGTCTGGACGGACTGGGTTGCGGTAGCCGGTTTCTCCGATGGCCTGTAATACAGGTCGTCATTGGAAGCCCCTGTGTAGCTCGTTGATGTGCATGAGCTTGCTGTCACAAGTATTGCCGGAATTATGTACCAAAACTGTTTCATTTTACCCTCCTGTTGTTATCTACCTCAAATTTATACAAATTTCGTACCAATTATGTCCGGCATGGTATACAATTATCGTTTCTTCTGTGAAGTAGTGGTGCTTTTTTTAGTTTCGTTGCCCGTGGAGGTTGCTTCAGAGGACTTTTCAGTCTTCTCCGTGCTGCCCTGCTTAACTGATTTATCCTTCTGTGACGAGGTTCCTGAAGGGGTTCCCTGGCGCATAACCGTCTCTCTTCTTTGCGTTGCGGTCTTCACCATGGTCTGTACCTGCGATTTGGGCATTGTTCTTGCCGGTGCACGGTCTGACGTTACCTGCTGATCTGTGGTGCCCTGCGAAGTACCGCTCTGCTGCTTTCCGCTATTCTGTGAAGGCCCGCCTGGCTGATTATAGCTGCCCTGAGTATTCCGGGGCTGCTGTTTTCCGTTATTCTGAGCAGGCACTGTCGGCTGGCCTCTGTTGCCGCGTGTTGCGTTGTCATTTTCCTTTCCCGGATCAGTCCGGTCATCAACATTCGGGTTATTGGTTCTGGGAAGGCCATTGTCTCCCGGTTCAGCGGGTTCGGCAACTCCCCTCCTGTGCTGTCCCATCCGCAGCCCATTGTTGCTTTTTTCCTTGTCTCCGGCAGATTGACTGCCGGCTTCATTACCAGACTGTGTCTGGCCCTGACCCTGTGTCCCGGTCTGACCCTGGCCCTGACCCTGAGTCCCGGTCTGACCCTGACCCTGATTTCCTGCCTGGTTCTGGCTCCGCGTGCCGGTCTGTGAATTACTCCTGGTGCCCGACTGAGAATTGCTCCGGGTGCCCGTCTGAGAGCGGCTCTGAGTGCCGGACTGCGTGCCTTCGCTACCTGCCGGTGCCGTAGTATTGCCAGAAGCCGAGCTCCTGCCCCCGGTGCTTGTATATCCGGATCGGCGGACTGAACCGTTAGGATTTGAAGGATTGTAGCCGGAGGTGCCGCCCTGGGAACTGGTCCTCTTTTCAGACCCGTAATAGTAGTTGTAGGTGTTATTGTTGATTACGGTGACATTGCTGTTGTAGTTCCGGTAGTGGTGGTTGTTCCAGCTGTTATAGGCCACCGGATAATGATAGTGCGGCCTGCCAAGGTAATAATTAACGCTGTAGCCCATCCCTGCGCCGTACCACGAATTCCACCCGGATCCCATCCACGGGTCATATCCCCACCATGGGTCATATCCCCACCAGTAAGAGCCACCGTATCCGCTTCTCCAGGCCTGTTGCGAAACACCCGCACTGTAATAATACCAGTCGTCATAGATTGATACACCCCATGAGTATGGTGTGTACCTGTACCAGTATATCTCGGTGAACATAGGCGAGTAGAAGTCGAATGTCACATAGGAAGCATGAAAACGGCTGATTCTTGAAGCGTATTCATAACCGCTGACATGGTAATAGTTGTTCACAACTACCTGCTGGCTTCGGCTCCCGGAAGCCCTGCTCCCCTCCGGAGTGGGTCCGTCCGGTGCGGCGGAAAGTGTTATCGCTGCCGCAACTAATATGGCGGTGAGTAATTTTTTCTTCTTCATGGTGTGGTGCCTTTTAGGTTCGCAAGTTTTGTCTATTTTTACGCAATCTTTTTTTGCTGATTAACAATTATTCAAATACTATAACTGAGGAATGGCCAAGTTTCTTGCTAACAGGGAGGAAAATTATTCACAATGGTACAATGATCTGGTGATAAAAGCCGATCTGGCCGAGAATTCGGCTGTGCGTGGATGCATGGTAATAAAACCCTACGGCTATGCCATATGGGAGAAGGTCCAGGCAGAGCTCGACAGGAAGTTCAAGGCCACGGGGCATGTAAATGCATACTTCCCGCTCTTCATCCCCAAATCTTTTTTCAGCAGGGAAGCTGCTCATGTTGAGGGATTTGCCAAGGAGTGCGCCGTTGTAACGCATTATCGTCTTATGAATTCTCCTGACGGGAAGGGCATAGTTGTCGATCCGGATGCCAAACTGGAAGAGGAACTCATAGTCAGGCCAACGTCAGAGACAATCATCTGGAACACCTACAAGGACTGGATACAGTCATACCGTGACCTTCCCCTGCTTATAAACCAGTGGGCCAACGTGGTGAGATGGGAGATGCGTACAAGACTCTTCCTGCGTACTACGGAGTTCCTCTGGCAGGAAGGCCATACGGCACATGCCACCAGGGAAGAGGCGCAGGAGGAGGCCATGAAGATACTGGGATTATACTCGGATTTTGTGGAAAACTATATGGCAGTGCCTGTGGTAAAAGGCGTCAAGACCGAAAGTGAAAAGTTTGCAGGAGCCATCGAAACATACACCATAGAGATGCTGATGCAGGACGGCAAGGCACTGCAGGGAGGGACAAGTCACTTCCTCGGGCAGAATTTTGCAAAGGCATTCGATGTCCAGTTCACCAACCGTGAAGGGAAACTCGACTATGTATGGGCCACTTCATGGGGTGTGACCACAAGGCTTATCGGAGCGCTTGTCATGGCTCATGCAGATAACAACGGACTGGTGCTGCCGCCCAAGCTTGCTCCTATCCAGGTGGTTATTGTGCCTATATACAAGGGTAATGAGCAGCTTGACGGAATCTCGGCGATAGCCCTTGATCTGAAGGAAAAGCTTGAAAAGGCAGGACTGTCCGTTAAGTATGACGACCGTGATACGCAGAAGCCGGGGTTCAAATTTGCCGAATACGAACTGAAGGGGGTACCGGTTAGGCTTGCCATCGGGCCGCGTGACGTTCTGGAAGGCACCGTAGAGGTGGCCCGCCGTGATACACTTACCAAGGAGACCATCAGTCGTGAAAATATTGTCGGGCATGTGACAGCCCTCATGGATGAGATACAGGCAAACATCTACAGGAAAGCCTCCGAATTCAGGGACAAGAATACATACAAGGCAGACACCTGGGAGGAGTTCCTCGATATCATTGAAAACAAGGGAGGCTTTGTTCTGGCCCACTGGGACGGCACCCCGGAGACCGAAGAGGAGATAAAAAACCTGACCAAAGCCACCATAAGGGCGATACCGTTCAACTATCCCTCAGAGGAGGGCAGGTGCATCCTGTCAGGCAAGCCCTCAGGGAGAAGGGTACTCTTCGCCAGGGCATATTAATTCGCCTCTGCGGAGACAAATATTAAATAAAACATTAATTTAGTCGGTTGAGTAAACAACTTTACTATGGTGGATGAGACAACCCAGAGAAAGGAAATGATTGTCGGGACCCTGAAGAATAAGTCCGTACTTAAACAGAAGGTGTTTGACAATACCGGAACGGCGTTCATGATGATAAAGGAGATCCTCAAGAACCTGTCACGGGAGGTTAACAGCAACCTCACCGGGGTGGATTCCAGGATAAGGATGGAGTATACCGACAGGAGTACTTTTGACGCACAGCTGATGGTTGCCGCCGACATGCTTCTCTTCAGCATGCATTCGAATATTTTCCAGTTTGACCGTGAGCATCCCGCCTGGAAAACGGCATATATCCAGAAAAACAAGTTCAACGCCTACAGCGGAATAATAAACATATACAACTTCCTCGCCGATTCATTCAAGTATTCAAGGCTCGATGACCTCGGATATCTCATCGCCCGCATCTTCATCAATCATGAGAACCAGTACTTTGTCGAAGGCAAGAGGCAGATGGGGATGCTTTTCACCAACTACGGAAATGAAGCCTACAGCGTTGAGTCACTGCAGAAAGTCGTTTATACCGCCATCAACTATTCTCTCGAATTTGATCTCCTGGTACCCCCGTATGACACCGTTAAGATCGCCTCTGTAGGTCAGGCAGAATCAAAGATCCAGCACTCAAGGCTGATCACCGGAAAAAGGCTTGGGTTCCAGTTTAACTCTGACGATGTTCTTGATGCCAATTCAAAGACACAGTGAAGCCATGCATCAATAAATCCATTCTTAACGCATCATTTTTCATTCTCTGCCTCTCAACATTATCTCCCGGCTCCGTTCTGAAAGCCCAGGAGGTGCCCCCGGTCGATACCCTGTCAAAAGCATTTTATGACTCACTTAAGGTCAGGGCTGAGAAAAAACGGATTACCAGCATGCTTTATGACATGATCATCGTCAGGCCCGTTCCCCCGGGCTCTGCGAGGGAAAACCTGAGAAATACCTCAGCGTTTGACAAGTATGAAGGCATGGTAATCAGGAACGTGGAGATCATCAGGCTCAATGCCTTCGGCACAAACATCGATAACCCGTCGGAGGATGATCCTTCAAAAGCCGAGAAGCTTCTTAACTCAACTTACACCAAGACAAAAAAGTCCATCCTGAACAGGTATCTTCTGTTCAGGGAGGGAGACACGATATCACCCCTGGAGATGGCAGATAATGAACGACTTATGAGAGAGCTGCCATTCGTGGACGATGCCCGGATCACGATTTTAGCCGCTGACGGCAACTATGCGGATGTCGCTATTATCGTCCGGGAAAAATATCCTTACGGAGCCAGCGTCAGGATAGACGATGTCGACCGGGGCCTGATCAGGGCTTACGACTGGAACTTTGCCGGACTGGGTCATGAACTGACACTGGCAATGCCCTATGACTTCAGCGAATACCCGTATCCCGGGTTCGGGATAAACTATTCAGCCAGAAACATTGCGGGTTCCTTCTCTGATCTTGACCTGGAATTCGCTGACGGCCTGGGAAAAACTGTGATCGGAGGGGTTTACAGCCGCGACTTCATCACCTCGGAGACAAAGTATGCATGGTCGGCATCAATTGTGGTCACCTATACTACTGAGGATCTGGATACCATGCTGATACCTGTCCCTCTCAGGTTCTCATTGCAGGATTACTGGGCAGCACGGTCGTTCATGCTTGACCGGACAACCGTTACACGTCTGATATTAAGCGGCAGGTACATTCATAACAATGTCTTCAGGAGACCTGAGATAGATGACAACTCCTACTACCGTCTCCAGAGCTACAAGCTGGTGACAGGCAGCCTGGCACTCTCCTCTCAGAGGTTTATAAACACCTCTCTCATATACAGTTACGGACGAACAGAAGATATTCCATATGGCTATATGGTTGAGTTGATGGGCGGCAGGGAGAATAATGAATTCAAATGGAGGACTTATGGCGGGCTTAGCATATCATACGGGAATATCTTCACCAGGATTGGCTACATCTATGGCGGCGCCTCAGTTTCGGCATTTTTTAATGACGGAGGATCGGAACAGGGGATGGTTAACGCCACTTTAAGGTATTTTACCCCCCTGATGCAGGTAGGCAGGTCAAAGGCCAGGACTTTCGTGAACTTCTATTACACGAGGGGTTTCAACCGTTATACCGATGAGCTTCTCTACCTGAAGAACGATGCATTTGTGAGGGGCTTCAGGAACGATTCGATAAGCGGAGACACCCGGCTGGCATTCTCGCTGGAACCAGTCGTACTTATCAAAAAGCCTCTGATCGGTTTCAGGTTCGCACTTTTTGCGTTTGCGGATCTTGGAGTTCTGATAAGTGATGGCTTCCCGGATGGGGGCTACTATACCGTGCCGGCAATCGGTGCCGGCGTCCGGATCAGGAATGATCAGCTTGTCCTGAACACCCTGCAGATCAGGTTCGCCTGGTATCCGAACACACCTCCCTACTCAGACCAGTCATGGATCAATGTCTCCGGTGTCAAAAGGCTGAAACCTCCGGATTTTGAGCCTGACCCACCCGGAGTGATTCCCTTCCGGTGAAAACACTCTGACGGAGTCTCTTTTTATTGAAGCAGGATGACATTCTTCTTATTGATGATTAACTTTGTAAAAAGCGAACAGGCATGCTTCAGAGGTTTCTGAATTTTTCCAGGGAGGAAAGGCTTTTCAGCAGTGGCAGCAGGGTGCTTCTTGCCGTCAGCGGAGGCGTTGACTCAATGGTTATGGCGCATCTCTTCAGGGAGGCAGGAACGGATCATGCGATAGCGCACTGCAACTTCTCGCTCAGAGGGGAGGAATCTGACGGTGACGAGGAATTTGTTGCCGCTTATGCCGGTGAGCGAAACATCCCCTTTTACAATATGAGGTTTGACACCCTGGCTCATGCCGCCACGAAAAAAATCTCCGTCCAGATGGCTGCCCGCGAGCTGCGTTACGAATGGTTCAGCTCTCTTGTCAGCCGCGAGGGATTTGATTGTGTGGCTGTCGCGCATAACCTGAATGACAATGCCGAAACCTTTTTAATAAACCTGCTGAGAGGCACCGGACTCAGCGGTCTCACCGGGATGAGCCAGCACCACAACGGCATTATCAGGCCTCTCCTCTTCGCCTCAAGGAATGAGATCGCAGCCTTTGCCGCAGAAAAGAAAATAAGCTACCGTGAAGACAGCTCAAACGCCCAGGTAAAATACACGCGGAACAGGATCAGGCACATGGTTATCCCGGAGATGGAGAAGGTGAATCCGGCGGTCCTCAATGCCATAACCGATACCATGAACCACCTGGCCTCCTCATCAGCCATTGTTGATGTCTATACGGAAGGGCTCCGCGAGAGTCTCTTCAGAAGCACCCAGGGGAATGTTTCGGAAGTCGACATCAAGGACCTCCTGGCCCTTAAGCCACTCGCTCCCCATATCTATGAGCTGTTCAGAAAATACGGCATCTCCCCGAGGCAGACTGATGAGGTGATATCACTGCTGGGGTCACAGACCGGAAAGTATCTTTACACCTTAACCCACCGCCTTCTCAATGACAGGGGCCGGATAATCATAACACGGAGAGGTGAGGAGGAGGAGTCTGACTACATCTTCTCTTCATTGGATGAGATGCGGATGTCAGGGCTCTTTGCAGAGCTCCGTATCACGGATCCTTCCGATGGCCCGCTTCCGGTGAGTCCGCTCACTGCCTGTCTCGATCTTGACCGGGTCTCCTTCCCTGTTAAGGTGAGGAACTGGGAGCCGGGCGACAGGTTCATGCCCCTGGGCATGAAACAGATGAAGAAGATAAGTGATTTCCTTATTGACCTTAAAATCCCTGTGACGGAAAAGGAGAAGGTTCTGCTGCTGATGTCGGGAGATGATGTGATGTGGGTTATGGGATACAGGATCGATGACCGGTTCAGGGTGACCCCTCATTCCGGAAAGATCCTTGTCCTGACTGTATGACGGGCTACCCGAAAACTGTTGCTGCTGCAGTGGTCACCTACCGCTCCCTCCGGGAGTTTATCGCCCTGTCGATCATAAGCAGGTCTGCAAGTCCGATAGCCACCGCAGACTCAAGAATAACCGGAATACGCCTGGCAATACATGCATCGTGTCTTCCGGTCACCTCCAGTTCGGTCATCTCGCCCTTTTCGGTGTCAAAAGTTTTCTGAGGCACCCCTGTGCTGGCGGCGGGCTTAACGGATACCCTCATTATCAGGTCATTGCCATTTGTTATCCCACCGTTGATCCCTCCTGAATTATTCGTGGAGGTCTTCCCGCGTGCGTCGACGAAGGGGTCATTATTCAATGATCCGTAGCTTCTTGACGATGCAAATCCGGCCCCGAACTCGACACCGTTGACGGCTGGTATCCCGAAGGCAATCTGTCCGAGGGCAGCCTCGACGGAGAGGAAAGAGGGTTCACCAAGGCCTTTCGGCACATTCCTCGCCACGCATTCCACCACTCCGCCTACTGTGTCGTTTGTCTCCAGCGCCTTTGCAATGGCAGTTGCAGTATCTTTCTCACCTCCGGCCTCAACAAGGCTTGCAGTGATTATTGCCGGGGAGAGTATCTGCCTGGCGAAGTATCCGGCTGCAACCAGTCCCCATGTCAGGCGGCCGGAGAAATGACCTCCGCCCCTCATATCGCTAAAACCCTTGTATTTATACCCTGCGGTAAAATCAGCATGACCCGGCCGCGGTATGCTGGAGAACTGCTCGTAGTCGCCCGGCCGGAAGTCGTTGTTCCTGGTGCATAAGACCAGCGGTCCTCCCGTGGTAAAATTATTATAAATGCCGCTGATCACCTCGGGCTCATCACTCTCCCGGCGCGAGGTTGTTCCCGGCAGCAGTCCCTTGCGTCTTGACAGGTCAGCCATCAGCTCCTCGCGCCAGTATGGCAGTCCGGCAGGGCAGCCATCGATTACCACTCCCACGGCCGGTCCGTGAGATTCCCCGAATATTGATACCCTGAAAACAGTGCCAAGTGTGTTCATTTTCCCTCCTTATACTGATTGACTTCTCTCTTTGCTTTCGCGGTAATAATTAACAAAGGCTTCCAGCTCCGTCATGGAGATCCGCCTGACTACAGCCTCCCCCACCGATCTCAGGAGAACGAAATTCAGGGAGCCTGATTCACTCTTCTTGTCCCTTGATATGAGACTGACAACATTGGCCGGGAGCTCATAGTCATACTTCATACCCGTCTCGGCCAGTGCCAACTCGAGCAGCTTGAGCTCGGAATGGGGCATATCCCCGGTCCATACCGACAGCTCCGCTGCTATTAGCATTCCCTGCGTAACTGCCACTCCGTGAGGGATCCGGTAAAATGTCTCCAGAACATGGCCGAACGTATGACCAAAGTTGAGTATCCTCCTCATGCCCGTTTCGAGCGGGTCACGCCTTACAACGGCAGCCTTGATCTTCACTGCCCTGGCAATGAAGTCTCCGAGTATTGAAGGATCACGCTCAAGGAGCCTGCCAAGTGTTGCCGTAATATCAAAGAAAAGGTTCCTGTCTCTTATCACGGCATGTTTGATCAGTTCGCCCATCCCCGACCGGAACTCCTCTTCAGTAAGCGTTGAAAGCATCCTGTGGTCACACAGCACAAACTCAGGCTGTCTGAACGTACCGATGATATTCTTATAATCTCCCAGGTTCACACCTGTCTTCCCTCCTATGCTTGCGTCGACCTGCGAGAGGAGCGTCGTGGAGACAAAGGCATGCCTCACCCCTCTCATGTAGATTGAAGCAACCATCCCCGCAACGTCACATACAACCCCTCCGCCAAAACCCAGTATGAATGACGACCGGTCGGCCCCTGCCTCGAGCAGCCTCGTGCAGAGGTCGCCTGCCACCGCCAGGGTCTTGCTCTTCTCACCGGGCTCCGTCTCCAGCACCACTCCCTCCGGAAAGAGACTGCCATAGAGTCTCCTAACATTCGAGTCGGTGATGATGAACAAACCCTTGTCAGGGATCAGGCCCCTGATGTCATTCAGGTCTCCTGCCAGTATTAGCAATGACTTCCCCTGTGTGGTGCTTATCCTGATATTCTGCATGGTGGCGAAAAATAGTAAACTGAACAAATAATTACCATGATATTATTCACATATTATAGCCTTGTGGGGAAGAAAGTAAAAAAATGTTACTTTCATCCCTTAAAATTATACAGGGCAGTGAAGATCAGTGACAGGTACAAGGGAGTTTTGGGATGGTTTGCTGTCAATATGCCTGTTGCAGAGACAGAGCTCAGTTACAGTGATCCCTTTCAGCTGATAGTGGCTGTGATTCTTTCGGCGCAATGCACTGACAAACGTGTCAACATGATCACTCCCGCGCTTTTTAAGCGGTTCCCTGATGCGCGGTCCATGGCACAGGCCTCGCAGGAGGAGATCTTTGAACTCATCAGAAGCTGCTCGTACCCGAACAGCAAGGCAAAGCATCTGAGGGGCATGGCTGATATGATCGTAACCCGTTTCGGGGGCGTGATGCCCTCTGACAGGGATGAGCTGACGCAACTCCCGGGTGTGGGAAGAAAGACCGCCAACGTCATTACTTCAGTCGTCTGGAAAAACCCGGTCATAGCAGTCGATACCCATGTCTTCAGGGTTGCACGGCGTATAGGGCTCACACCCGGAGCAAAGAACCCGCTGCAGTCAGAGATGAGGCTTACGAGAGAGATACCTGTGGAGCAGAGGGCGCAGGCACATCACTGGTTGCTGCTGCACGGACGATACACCTGCACTGCCCGCAAACCTGCCTGTAAAAGTTGCGGAATAGCACAATGGTGCGCCTTTTATCAGAAGGAGACAGCGATTAAGGCATAATATTGCCGGACGAATAGCGTTTTTAGGGTTAGATAACTATTTTTGCCACAGTCACCCGCACTTCCAACACGATTATTGATTCAAGAGAGGCACTCAGATGGAAAACCGCAAAGAGAAACCCAGAAAATCTGATTCGTCACCGTCATTTACAGCCTCTTTGAAACATCTTGCAGACATACCTGAACTGGCATTCAATTCCACCAACCAGCTGATCACGCTGAGCAACCTGGAGACCCAGCAGTATATCGAAGTAAACCAGGCATTTCTTGACACCACCGGCTACAGCAAGGAGGAGATAGTAGGTAAGACATCGGAGGATATCCAGCTCTATGTTGATCTTATACAGAGCCGCAAGTACATGAGGCTCCTCTCGCGCATGAAGCGAGTCAGCGACCTTGAGATCAGGCTTCGGATGAGGTCGGGCGAGGAACGTACATTCCTCTTCAGCGCCCGCACATTCTTCTTCGGCGAAGATATCTTCCTCATCACTTATTACAATGACATAAGTACCCTGAACAACGGATATGCCCGGGCAGAGTCGGAAAAGATCCTCAAGGAGATTTTTGACTCCATGAGCAGCTATGCGATGATACTCAGGCGTGAGAATGACAACAGGTATTTTATCATCGACTTCAATTACAGGGCTGAGGACGTCGAACAGCTCGAAAGCAAGGAGATACTCGGAAAAGAGATCGGAGAGACGCCCTTTGCCGGGAATGCTGCTTTTCTTTCACTGCTTGAGAATATCGAGGCCAAAAGGAGTCCCTTCAAGATACCTGTCTCACCCGACGGAACGGATGAGGAAGGATACTACATAGGACTGCTTCTCTCCTCAGGCGACATCGTTGTCACCTGGGAGGCAGGGAAGCACCAGAAAGAGCGGGAGAGCGAGATACTGAAGCAGGGTATTGTGTTCGAGACCTTTGCCGAGCTCCTGCCCGAGATGATCATGGAGATTGATACCAGGGGACATGTAACCTTCATGAATACACAGGGAATGATGACCCTTGGGTTTGACAATAATGATCTTACCCACGGTGTTTCCCTGCCGGAGCTATTTATGCCGGAGGATCTTGACCGGCTCATGAAGGAGCTCTCCGACCTGACGAAGCCGGGGCAGATCACCTTTGATGAATATGTCCTCGTCAATAAGCAGAAAAGGAATGTATCGGTGCTGTTTCATGCCGGTCCCATAATCATAAGGAACAGGGTCACGGGGTACAGGTGCGTGCTGACAGACGTAAGCAGGCACAAGGATTATGAGCGGAAGCTCTCCAATGAGAAGGCAATGCTCGAACACCTCATCGACGCCGCTCCTGAGGCTATCGTCCTCACAGATTTCGACGGGCGCATAATGAGGATCAACAGGGGCTTCACCAAGCTCTTCGGTTATGAGCCCGAGGAGACAGATAACAGGATGATTGACGACCTGGTGGTTCCTGACGAGCTCCGCGAGGAGGCCATCAAGATAGATGAAGAGGCTCTTGCCAACGGCACCGGTGCCCTGGAGACAATCAGGAGAGACAAGCAGGGCAACAGAATAAATGTCTCACTGATAGCCTCTTCCGTCATATCCAATGACAAGACTATAGCTTTCCTTGGCATCTACCGTGATATCAGCCGCGAGATCAAGAGCCGCCTGATGCAGGAGATTCAGTACAACATATCAACTGTTGCCCTCCAGGATTCTGATATTTTTGACATCTACCCGACAATTGTGCAGGAGATAGGCAAGCTTTGGAATGTGAATAACTTTTTCATTGCCCTGTACAACCGCGAGAAGGACACACTTACCTTCCCGTTCTTTGCCGATGAGCGTGACCACTTCCAGGAGACAGCTGCGAAAAACACCCTGACGGGGTGGGTCATACGGAACAACAAGGCGGTGCTGCTCGATGAGATGGACATCCTGAAAATAGAGAAGACCGGTGCCATCAGCCTGGTTGGTTCGCCCTGCAAGATATGGATGGGCGTTCCGCTGAGGATGGATGACGAGGTTATCGGCGCGATATGTTTGCAGGACTATAAGGCGATTGATGCATTCAACAATGACGACCTCCAGGTGTTTGAGTTCATCGCCAACCAGATTGTGCTCACGCTGCAGCGTCGCAGGATGCTTGACAACCTGATCACCGCCCGGAAGAGAGCCGAAGAGGCTGCCTTCTCCAAGCAGCAGTTCATGTCAACCATGAGCCATGAGATCAGAACCCCTCTCAATGAAGTGATTGGCATAACCAACCTGCTCTACCAGAGCAATCCCCGGGAGGACCAGATGGAGTACATCAAGACTCTCCGTTTCTCCGCCAACCATCTTCTCACGCTGGTCAATGATATCCTTGACTACAACAAGATGGAGGCCGGCAAGATTGTCTTCGAGAAGACAGAGTTTGACCTTCCCAGCATGCTTGATGACATGAAGAGGTCATACAGCCACCGGGCCCAGGAGAAAGGCATCTCCTTCACCGTTGAGAAATCGGCTGATCTGCCCTCGACGCTTATTGGTGATCCCATAAGGCTTAACCAGATTTTGTCAAACCTGCTCTCCAATGCACTCAAGTTCACCTCCGAGGGTGGCGTCACTCTGAAGGCTGCCGTTAAGGAGCATCTGGAGGAGCGGGTGCTGCTTGAGTTCTCGGTGGCAGATACCGGCATCGGTATAGCTATGGAGAAGCTGGAGGTGATCTTCGAGAGTTATGCTCAGGCCTCTGATGACACCACCCGCAAGTACGGAGGCACAGGACTGGGACTGGCTATATGCAAGCGCCTGGTTGACCTGCAGGGCGGCAAGATCAGTGTGGCCAGCGAACCGGACAGGGGATCTGTCTTCACCTTCTCAATTGAATACAGTGTTCCGGCCACAGAAGCCAGGGCGGCAGACCAGGGCGCCGCAGACACCATGAAGAAACTGACAGGCAAGAGGATCCTCGTTGCTGAAGACAACAAGATCAACTTCTTCGTCGCGAACAAATTCCTTGAGAGTTGGGGTGTGATAGTCACCCATGTGGAGAACGGGAGCCTTGCTCTTGAAGAGGTCGGCAGGCAGGAGTTCGATCTTATCCTTATGGATCTTCACATGCCTGTGATGGACGGCATTGAAGCTACGCGCATCATACGCAGTTCGTCAGACAGCAAGATCAGCCAGATACCCATTGTAGCCCTTACCGCAGCGGTCATGTCCGAAGCAAATGACAAGATCGACAACCTCTCTATAAATGACTACGTGCTTAAGCCCTTTAAGCCGAAAGACCTGTATGACAGGATAGCGAAGAATGTAAGGTAGTGACTCCCCCTGCCCCGGCAGCGTTATTTGATGCAGTATTTTGACAGGTACTGGGTTGCATTCTTTTCTCCGAGTTTTTTGGCCTTGCGGAGGTAATGGCAGGCATCGGCAGCCCTGCCGCTGTTTATCAGCGCGATTCCCATATTCAGGTTCACCCCTGCATTTTCAGGGTCAAGGTCAAGGCTCATGGTATAATCTTCTGCCGCCCTCTCCCAGGTGCGTGCCGCCATCCATGCGTCACCGCGGAGGCTGAATGCTTCCGGCTCGCCGGGATGCTTTTCAATATTTGCATTCAGGTATGGCAGCGCCTCATAGATGGCACCCTCCTCAGCATAGGTCTTGCCCATAAGGCCAAGTGCACCGGTGTCATCCGGATCAATGCTCATGTACCTTTCCAGGTCACGTTTTGCCGATTCCCTGTCGCCTGCCTTTATCAGCATCCGGGAGCGCTGCAGGATTAGCTGCGGGTCCGGGTAGCCGGCCTCGATCAGCCTGGTGTATGCGGTGGCTGCGGCATACCAGCTGCCCTCGCCGGCATGTGCTTCGGCAAGGGCATAGAGCCATTCCGCTGGCGTCTCCCTGGCAACCGTCAGCCGTGCCAGGATTTCGGCTGCCTCGCGGTATCTGCCCTTGCTCATCATGATGCGCGATTGGCAGTAATCCGTTACCGGCATATCCGGGTAAAGGGCTGAGAGCTCACCCCAGGCTTCTTCGGCCAGGTCCGTTCGTCCGGACTTGATGTAATAATCTATCTCCCAGCTTTTCCTCTCGTATCCTTTGTACCAGTCTTTTTTCCACATGGCTTTCCACTCCGGCGATGATGCAATTGATTTGAAGGATTCGTCAAGCAGAATTACCGGTTCGCTCTTCCTGAACTTTGATTTCAGGTGAGCTTCCATATATGAGACGGCGGCTCTTGCATCCCCGTCGGCTGCAGCGCAACCGGCAAGGCCGTACATGCCTGATCCCTGCTGCAGGTTTTCAGCCGCCATAAAGTCCCTCCTAGCCTCCTTCTGTCTGCCGGCCCTGAGGAAGATATCACCCCTGGCAGACAACATTTCAGCGCTGATGGCCGTCTCTCCCATTGCTTCAAGAAGGGTGGCTGCCTCTTCAGCCTGACCTCTCTCTGACAGTGACACCGCCCTGAGGATGGTTTCATAGCTGTCCTGGCCCTTTGCCAGCTGAGAGGCCAGCACTATCGTGAGGCACAGAAGTATCTTCTTCATCACTTTCATTCCTTTCATTTTTTACCCTCCACCGTTGCGGGCCCTGCTCCCTTTTCTGTGATAACGTGAACAAAACCGTTGAGGTGGAACTGTTCCAGTCCGCTTATCCTGCGTTCAAACACTTCGCAATCATAGTAATAGACCCCTGTCGGTACTACCTTGCCCTTGTAGGTGCCGTCCCAGTTGAGCTTCGGTTCCTCAGTGCTGAATACCAGCACGCCTGCCCTGTTGAACAGCCGGAACTCCACCCTTTCAACCAGCGTCGAGGTCTTGGCTACCAGCCAGTCGTTGAAATCGTCACCGTTGGGGGTGAATACGTTTGGTATCTCGTAGGAGTTGCATGAGTCAACGCAGACCATCATTGACCGGTCGCTCTCGTTCCCGTTATCATCGAATGTGGAGATGGCATAGCATCCGGCAACGTAATCGGGCAGCGAGTGTATGTATTTCTGAACCGTCCTGTCATTGAAGGTTATCAGTAAACCCAGCTCCTCCTCCGTCGTCTGCTTGTACCATAGATTGTATCCGGCCACGTCTTCATAGCAGGCCTGGTCATCGATGCTCCAGCGGACTGTATTGTAAAGGCTGTCGCACTGTGATGAAACGGTCAGGTCAGGAATGCATGGAGGTTCATTATCGACCGGTGTGGCACAGGTGCGTTGTGAGAAGTTGATGAGTCCCGTTGGCGTGCCTGCACCCTGGTAGCCGCCGGTGGAGACGGCATAGTAACAGTACTCCACACCGTTGACAAGGGGTTCATCTACAAAGGTGAGCTGATTTGTTGATCCGACAGACTGCCACGTGGTGCCGTTAAACCTGAAGAAATTGTATGATGTGTTTATCCAGGGAACATTGCGCGTAAGTGTGAACCTGACCTTTCTGTCGCCCGGGGCTGCCACAAGAAAGAGTGACGAGGCGATGCCGGGATCACCGATAAGGAACCGGTTGCCCGGGGCGTTGTTGTAGAGCTCTATCTTGTAGACCCAGCCTTTGTCAAGTGTATTTATAAGAGTATCAATATACACTGTATCATTCAGATCGGCCGTGGGCAGCGTATGAATGAGCTGGTACGCTGTGCCGGCTATCCCCTCTGCCCTGTAGATCAGGTATTCGTAAGGTCCTGTGGCAGGGATGGTATCGAGCTGGCGGGGCTTCTGCCATGCCAGCGTCAGGGAGCCGTTGACAGGGTGGGTATTGCGGATTGATACATTGGTTATAAGCGGGATACCCGTTATCAGCGAGGTCACTATCTCATTGGAGGGCTTGCTCTCGGTGCCGTTGGGATAGACTGCCACAATCCTGTATGCATACTCGGTTCCCCCATCGAGGCCGTTGCCGTTGTCCGTGTCAGTAAAGGTGAGGGTGTTGTAACCTGATACATATCCAATCTTGACAAATCCCGCCGATGGCGGTATGCCGTCATAACAGGTGTCAGCCACAAGCGAGGATGCGCCTTCGCGCCTGTAGATGCTGAAGCCGGCTATCTCCTGGGTGCCGTAGGAGGCCCAGGAGAGCTGCACGAACTTGCCCTGTGGCACGGCAGCAGTAAGGAGAGGCGACGGTCCGAGCACCTTTATGCTCATATTGTCAATATCTACCAGCTGCAGCTCATCATTGGAGTCTTCAGCCTTGATGATGATATCATAGGGCTGGTGCCTGACACTGCCGTGACAGGGCACCCAGGTGAGCCTTGCCGTCGTCAGTCCGGGTACTGAGCTGATTGTTGTAAAGGTGGCAGGACATTCGGAAGTGAATATACCCGAGGTGGCGATAAGGGACACCGAGTCTCCGTCAATATCGGTGGCTGTAATATCAAAGGAGACAGTCTCACCAACCTCCACGCAGAGGTCGGTGAGCGGGGAGGTGACCGGCGGATTGTTGTCGGTTTCATAGACCTCTATCTGCATGTCTCTTACAACCACTCCTATCTTAAGGCCGCCGCGCCACTCCTGTATCTCCATCGCAACATTATAAATACCAATGGCTGTTGGTGTGTCCCATACAAGATCGCCAGAGATGGAGTCAACGTAAAATCTGTTGGAAGCGGGAGGCAGAGTGTAATTGGAAATTGGATTGCCGTCTTCCTTGGTGCATACCGTCAGCTTGTATGACAGGCTGTCGCCGTCGGGGTCGAAGGCGGCAGGGTTGTGTATGAACACCTGTCCGAGCGCGGCTTTGTCATAGGGAGGGTTGAGGAGCACGGGGGTGCTGTTGCGCCCAATGGCACTATTGACAATAAGTATGGTGGATATGGAAAAGACGACGTTGACCGAATTGGGGATGTTTTCAACCCCGAGATTCCTGTTGGGATCCTGTACGATTATCCTGTAGACACCTGGGCCGGGATAGGTGTGCTGTGAGACATATACGTTCTTTTTGTAGTCGTTTGGAAGGAAGGTCTCCGATATCCTTGCCACATTGGTTAAGGAGTTGTCTCCCCATTCAACGTCGAGTGAGGGCCGGTCTGCCTTGCTGAGGGTATATGTGAAGGTTGTTACGGTCACCTCAAAGGTGAGATCCGACAACTGCCTGTAGGTTATCTCCCCGGCACGGTTATGGGTGGCCATGGCGGATGAGATCATCACTATCAGGAAAATAAAAAGTGCTGTTACTCTCTTTGTCATTTCAGTCGCGTTCATTTGACTTTGTAAATCTTCATTGTGTCAGAGGCAGTGAACCTGTATCCGTCTTCTATGCCGTCAAAGCTGAAAAGAAGCATGTTTGCCTGATCGTCATAAAGCCTGGTCATAATCCTGTTGACCACAGTCACGTTACTGACCCTTTTCCTGCCGCCTGCCGCCTCGAGGCTGAACCGGTGTTCCAGTCCGTCAGACTCAGTGTTCAGCAGCGTCATTTCCAGCGGCCTGCCATCTTCCATTATCTTAACCCTGTCGGCAATATATTGAGAATATCTCTCGGTCACACCACCATCAATCTCTCCTCCGCCAGTCTTTCCAAGGTTCATGTCTGCCTCGAGGTCATCGCTGTAGACTTTAACAAAGACCGAGTATACCCTGTTCATGCTGTCATATTCAATTCCGGTGAGTGACACATGAACGGGATGGAGCAGGAGCAATATATAAAACAGTAATATTTTCATGCCGGCACTCCGGATTTACATCAAAAATCAAGCCATCAGGTCATCTTCACTGAGACGTACCCTCTCCTTGAGATATTCAACTGTACCGACCTCAATGAACGAGAAGCCTGAGCCTCTTGAGAAGTTCCCGGCCAGTACCACTACAATATCTTCATCCTTAAGATCATACTGTTTCAGAAGATCCTTCAGTGAGACGTGTATAAACTCATCAACAGACATTTTCTTTTCAATAAAGACGGGCACCACGCCGTATGACAGTGCCAGTTCCCTCATGGTACGGTAATTATAGCACTGCGCAATGATGGGATTGAACCCCCTGTAGGCTGCCATATTCCTTATGGCAGTGCCATTGACCGTATCTGCCAGGATCGCTTTTGCATTAATTCTTACAGATGTTTTAACGGCTACTTTTGCCAGGTATGCAGAGACCTCGCCGCTGATTGATCCGGCAGGCATCTCGACGTACTTGTCCTTTTCACACTCTGTCTCGCAGGCTATGCGAACCATTGTGCGGACAGCCTCAAGCGGGTACCTGCCCGCTGCCGTTTCGCCGCTGAGCATCAGGGCGTCAGTCTGGCTGTAAACGGCGTTGGCCACATCACTCACCTCAGCCCGTGTGGGGCGCGGACTGACTATCATTGAATGAAGCATCTGTGTTGCTACAATGACCGGTTTGCGCTTTTCGATACACTTCTCTATGATCATTCGCTGAATCCCGGGAATCTTCTCAAACGGTACCTCTATGGCCAGGTCACCCCTGGCAACCATGATTCCGTAAGAGTGTTCCATGATCTCCTCAAGATTGTCAACACCCTGCTGATTTTCGATCTTGGCAATGATCTTGATCCCGCTTGAATGTTTTTCAAGGAGGTTCTGAACGGCGATTATATCTTCCTTATTCCTCACAAAAGAGTGGGCAATAAAAGCAATGTCAAGCTCCACCGCCAGGTCAATGAAACCCAGGTCGCGCTCGCTCACCGACGGGAGATTAATCCTTACCTGAGGTATATTGACTGTTTTCCTTGAACCGAGGATGCCGTCATTCTCCATGTTGCCAACCAGGGTATCGCCCACCCTTCCGGTTATCCTGATCTCAATCTCGCCATCATCAATAAGGATGCTTGCCCCTTCAGGCACATACTCTGCTATTTCGCGGAAGTTCAGGTTAATCACCGAATGCGATGTTTTCTCTGCCGCATTGCCGGCTATGACAACACTCTCTCCCCTTGTGAACTTTATGGGTTCATCACAGGTGGTGGTTCTTATCTCGGGGCCCTTGGTGTCAAGGAGGATGGCTATTTTGTCAGAGACGCTTCTGACATTTGCCACAATCTTCTTCACTCCTTCCGGATCAAGGTGGGCGGAGTTGATCCTGACAACGTCCATACCAGCTTCATACAGGCTGCGGAGAAAGCCGGGCTCACAGTTCTTGTCAGAGATTGTCGCAACGATCTTGGTTCTCTTGTTTATGATGCTCTTTGCCATGTTTGAAGTCTATTTTCCTAAAATACCTATAAGTGCCTCAACGGCAAGCCGGTAACCGTCAATACCCAATCCCATTACCGTTCCCCTGCAATAACGCCCCGTGAGGCTTCTGTGCCTGAATTCCTCCCTTGACAGAAGGTTTGAGATATGAACCTCTATGACCGGTATCCCGATTGCTGCAATTGCATCAGCTATTGCCACCGATGTGTGGGTATATCCGCCCGGGTTTATTATCACGCCGTCTGCCCCGGCGCCCGCGGCTTGCAGCATGTTCACCAGTTCACCCTCAACATTCGACTGTGAACAGGTGATATTAATACCGGGGTAGCGAGCCTGAAGTGCATTCAGCACTGTATCAAATCCTTCGGTTCCGTATATCTCAGGCTCTCTCTTCCCGAGAAGGTTGAGATTAGGCCCGTTGATGATCTCTATTTTCATAATAAGAATTAATGCTGACGGTGATCGCCGGCAGTACAAAAATAAAGAAATGAGCGGATTTTTGACCGTTATATACTATAACTTTGAACCTGAAGCGTCGACCTTATGACAATAACATGGACAGAAGCGGTGAAGGGTTTCGGGAGATACCTCAGGATTGAGCGATCGCTCTCACCCAACAGCGTAGCCGCTTATCTCAATGATGTCAGCAAGCTGATGGACTACGTAGTTGAGCACATGGATGGCAGGTTACCTTCAGACCTCACGTACGGTGATCTGAGTGCTTTCATTGCCTTCACCTCAGAGAGCGATGATGCGGCGCGGACCCAGGCGAGGCTGATATCGGGGATAAGGTCATTCTGCCGCTACATGCTCATTGAAAACATCATTGCCGTTGACCCCTCCGCCCTTCTCGAATCACCCAGAACGGGGATGAAACTGCCGGAGGTACTGTCTGTCGCCGAGATTGACAGGATGGTGGGTTCCATTGACCTGAGCACACCGGAGGGGCACAGGAACAGGGCTATCATTGAAACGATGTACGGATGCGGGCTCAGGGTCTCCGAGCTGGTGAACATGCGTCTGACAGACATACACCGCAGCGAAGGGTTCGTCAGTGTCACGGGAAAGGGCAACAAGCAGCGGCTCGTACCGCTGGGATCAGTAGCGCTGAAAGAGATTGACAACTACATGGAGCGAAGGATGATGATGCCCGTCATCACCGACCAGAACGTGCTCTTTCTTAACAGGCGCGGAAAGAAACTCACCAGGGTGATGGTGTTCACCATAATCAAGAAGACAGCCGAAGCAGCCGGGATAAGCAAGAACATCAGTCCGCACACCCTCCGCCACTCTTTCGCAACCCACCTGGTTGAGGGCGGTGCCGACCTGAGAGCGGTGCAGGAGATGCTCGGGCATGAGTCGATAACCACCACCGAAATCTACACCCATATTGACCGGAGCTACCTCAGGGATACCATGCTCATGTACCACCCGAGAGCCCGTCACCGGTAGATTTTACAGCCGGAGCAGGTAAAATCAGGCACTGCAGCAGACAGAAAAAAGGGTATTTTATAATATCCGCCTTTTTATTACCTTTGCGGATCGAAAAAAAGAGATTCATTAATAAATAATCAGATTGAGTATGTCAAAAGTAAAACGCGTTTATTCCTTCGGCAACAGGACAGCCGATGGCAAGGCAGATATGAAGAATCTGCTTGGCGGCAAGGGAGCAAATCTGGCTGAGATGTGCCTCCTTGGCCTTCCGGTACCGGCCGGTTTCACCATCACCACCGATGTATGCACAGAGTATTACCAGAACAACCACCAGTTACCCGCAGAGCTCATGCCTGAGGTATGGGAAGCGATGAAGAAGGCTGAAGAGGCCATGGGCATGAAGTACGGCGACAAGGAGAATGCTCTCCTGGTATCATGCCGTTCGGGTGCCCGCAGCTCTATGCCCGGAATGATGGACACCGTTCTCAATATAGGTCTCTGCTCGGAGACGATACCCGGCCTCATCAAGAAGACCGGCAATCCCCGTTTCGTATGGGACTCATACCGTCGTCTGGTGATGATGTATGCCGACGTCGTGATGGAGAAGGCTGAAGGCCTTGAGCCTGCTGACGGCAAAGGCATCCGCAAGCAGCTCGACGAGATGCTTGATGAGTTCAAGCACAGCAGAGGATACAAGTCTGACACCGACCTGACGGCAGATGAGCTGAAGGATCTTGCTGAAGCTTTCAAGAAGAGAATCAAACAGTCGCTCGGAAAAGAGTTTCCGGATGACGCACGCGAACAGCTCGAGGGCGGCATAAAGGCAGTATTCAAGAGCTGGAACGGAAAGAAGGCCGTATCCTACCGCCGCATAGAAGGTATTCCGGACGAGTGGGGCACAGCCGTCAACGTACAGGCAATGGTATTCGGCAACATGGGCGACTCATCTGCAACCGGCGTGGCATTCACACGTAACCCGGCAACCGGTGACAACCTCTTCTACGGCGAGTGGCTTGTAAATGCGCAGGGCGAAGACGTGGTGGCAGGTATCCGCACCCCCAACCCTCTCAATGACGACACCAAGAACGAACAGAACAAGCACCTGCACAGCATGCAGGAGTCGATGCCCGGAACCTACAAGGAACTGGTCGATATCAGGAACATCCTTGAGAAGTCGTTCCATGACATGCTTGACATCGAATTCACCATCCAGGAAGGCAAACTCTTCATGCTTCAGTGCCGCGCCGGCAAGCGTACCGGTACCGCAGCCCTGAACATGGCAATGGATATGCTTCAGGAGGGCCTTATAGACGAGAAGACAGCTGTCATGCGTGTTGGCCCTGAGCAGCTTGACGAACTTCTCCACCCGATATGCGATCCGGCAGCAGAAAAGAAAGTCACACCGCTGGTTAAGGGCCTGCCTGCAGGTCCGGGTGCCGCTGTTGGCAAGATCGTTTTCACCGCTGAAGATGCAGTTGCATGGAACCGCAAGGGCGAAAAGGTGATCCTCGTCCGCGAGGAGACCAACCCCGAAGACGTCGAAGGCATGCGCGCAGCTGAAGGTATTCTTACAGCACGCGGAGGCATGACCTCCCACGCTGCCCTCGTGGCACGCGGCTGGGGCAAGTGCTGCATCGTCGGTGCCGGCGGAATGCATGTTGATGCTTCCCGCAAGACGGCCAGGGTAGCCGGATCGGATATCGTTCTTAAGGAAGGTGATGTCATCACCCTTAACGGTACCAGGGGACATGTATACAACGGCGCCATTGCGCTGATGGATGCAACTGAGAACCCGAGGTTCCAGACCTTCATGAAGCTGGTTGATAATAACCGCACCATGGGCGTCCGCACAAACTGTGACAATCCCGATGATGCAAAGATGGCACGCGAATTCGGTGCTGAGGGCATCGGCCTCTTCCGTACGGAGCATATGTTCTACGGCAAGGGATCAGAGCAGCCCCTCTTCATCCTCCGTAAGATGATCCTGAGCAACACCGTTACTGAGCGCGTCAGCGCCCTCAATGAGCTCTTCCCCTTTGTCAAGAAGGACATGAAGGGTACACTGGCGGCCATGGACGGACTGCCCGTGACCTTCCGTCTGCTGGATCCGCCGTTGCATGAGTTTGTGCCGCAGGGCGCAGAGAAGCAGGCTGAGCTGGCCAAGGCACTGGGCATTTCAATCGAAGCTATTGCCAAAAGAGGAGAAGCTCTCCACGAATCGAACCCGATGATGGGACACCGCGGCGTTCGCCTTGGAATTACCTATCCGGAAGTGTCAGAGATGCAGATCAGGGCAATGTTCGAAGCTGCAGCCGAATTGCTGAAGGAAGGCAAGAAACCGATTCCTGAGCTGATGGTTCCCGTAACCTGCGATGTATCTGAGCTCGATGTCACCAAAAAGATCTATGACAGGGTTCATGATGAAGTCTGCAAAAAATTCGGACTCAGCAAGATTGACAACAAGTACGGTACAATGATCGAGATTCCCCGTGCCACCCTCCTTGCAGACCGCATGGCAAAAACCGCGGAGTTCTTCTCATTCGGGACCAATGACCTGACGCAGATGACCTTCGGCTTCAGCCGTGATGATATAGGTGGCTTCCTGCACGACTATCTTGACAACAAGATGCTTGCAGCCGACCCGTTCCAGACAATTGACCAGGACGGTGTAGGCCAGCTGATAACAATGGCTTGTGAAAAGGGCAGGGCAACCCGTCCGAATCTCAAGATAGGTATCTGTGGTGAACAGGGTGGCGACCCGGCATCAGTTGAGTTCTGTTTCAGGAACGGACTCACATATGTCAGCTGCTCACCCTTCAGGGTGCCCATAGCCAGGCTCGCCGCAGCACAGGCAGCCATCAGGGCAGCCAAAAAATAATCTCGCATATAGTGCATTGAAAAAAGGAGGCCGCGCTGCGAGCCTCCTTTTTTATTTGCGATTTTCGATTGCCGATTTTCGATTTAATCTGAAATCGCAAATCGCAAATCGACAATTCTATTTAATTACTACCCACCGTCGTGCCGTATGCTGCCACCCCGCCGAGCTCTCCCTGCGGAGGCTGAGCCTGATGGTATAGACGCCCGGAGGCATGGTAGCCGGCGGGTTCCACTCAACCGTCTGAGGGCCTGATCCGCAGTAGCCGCTGAAAAGGTTCACCGTCAGGCTGCCGTCGGAGGAGTAAATATTGAGTTCGGCCTGAGAGGGCGACTGCAGGAAGAAGGTAACCCTCCCCTGTGAGGTAACCGGATTGGGATAGATCATAAACCCGGCATCGGTGAACTCTTCATCTTCTATCCCTGTGGGGGTGATGATCACTGCATCATCAAAGTACATGGCGCCACTCTTTGACCCGTCCGATGACTGGCTGACGACAATACTGTGATACTGCCACTCCCCGCTTCCGCCAATGCTGCTGACAGGGATTGCTATCTGGTCCCATCCGGCCCAGTTGATGGTTGCGGCCGCCACTATCTGATTGACGGAACCCGGGGAGTAGAACCAGTACTCGAGATAATTGTTACTGAGATCCCCGTATACCCACATCGCGAATTGCTGGTTCGTGTTATTGCCTATGCCCGGCTTGGAGGTGTCGAAGACCCTGCATACCCCGCCATCATCGCCCGTAAATACATAGGTGAGTTTCCCCGATGGTGCCCCGGCTCTGAAAATATCATGCGAGGCCGTAAAGGTGGTCAGCGGGTTGTCTGTACCGATGGTGCTACCGCTGGCCTCAGGATCCCAGAAGGCCGAAATGTTGTCAAATGACTCCACGACGTTTCCGGTCTGGTACGCCTTTGTCCGGGTGGTAAATGATATCTCGGAGGTGGTTCCGAGAGTGACACCGGCCAGATCCTTCACTCCGGCATCCATGACAATGCGGTAAGTACTGTTACGCTGAAGGGCTTCCGACAGTTCGAAGCTGTACGCTCCCTTGCCTTCCGTAGTGGTAAAAATCTCACGGACCTTAGCGACGGCAACCGACTGACTGTTCAGAAGCCTGATCCCGTCAGTGGCGGAGGTCTGATCAACAGGAGCGTCAAAAAGCACTGTGATCCTCGGATAGAGGGTCACCCCCGTCAGCAGTGATGAAGGCCAAACCTTCTCTGTAACAAGCCTTGTCCGCGATTTTGTAACGAAACTGACCTGGTATTCGGACGGCAGCGGCACATGCCATTGTGAACAGGCGACTGTCGTCAGCTTCATTGAATAGGATGTCTTGCCGGTAAAGCCTATCGCAGGCCGTACAGTAAGCATCCTTCCCTTATCACTCCATTCAAAGAGAAGGTTCACCTCAGGTTCAACAGTGAACGCCTTCTGAACCGAATCCCTGTCCATGGGGATATTAAAGGTAAAGGTTAGTGCCTGGTTGAAAGCAAGGCTGTCGATGACAGATGGCATAAAGCCTGTAACCACCGGAACCTTTGTGGTATCAAAGGAGGGCAGAAAATCTGCCAGGGTGGTTTTGCCGGCATTAACCGTTGCAGTTATTGTGTCATTGAAGAAGTCGGTGATGCCGCTGCAGATGAGTTCATAACTGCCCGGAGCCAGGGAATCAAACATGAAAAACCCGTTATTCAGGTTGTCGAGGGTCATAGAAATGCCCCCCGGATTGAGAGTAACCACCGCACCGTTTATCGGGATTGCCTCATCCTTTGTTCCCGGTTTGAAATAGTATTCCGGGGAGGTCAGTTTGTCTCTTACTGTTCCGGCTATTATCCCGGTTGGTTCCGGGATTACATTTTCATACTGGGCCAGGGCACGGAGCATAGACCACGCCTCATGATGCAGGTGGTTGCTATTGCGCAGTCTCCATCCCTCCGGCACATAATCATGGAATGAGCCCTCAGACAATACCCCCGGCATATTCAGCGTCCTCAGGACACCCAGGCCCACCTTGTCGCCCCATTCGGGATAGAAAGTCCAGTCACCCTTCACCCACCTGAAGGTATTTGTCCAGCAGTTGCCTTTCTCAAAGAGCTTATCCCACAGCATCTCTGCCAGCATTTTTGCCCCGGGATAGACGGGCTGGTCATCATATCCCCGGAACAGCACCAGGGGCTGGTTGCGCGTGCCGTCAAAGCCGTTGCTGTGTATTGAAATGAAAATATCGGCATTGGCGGTGTTGGCCATGGTCGCTATTGTGGAGAGGGGGAGGTCATCTGAAGTGTAATTGGTGGTGCGAGACATGTATACCGTGGCATGGCGCGATTCAAGCAGGCTCCTGAGAAAGAGTCCCTTTTCGAGGTTCCCCTCCGACTCCCAGAAGTCTGTGGCCAGCATGTGCCTGTCGTTATCATCATTACCGCCGTGTCCGGGATTAATGAACACCCTGATCCCGGTGAAGTCGGCCTTCTGGCCACTCATTGCCGCAGGGAATAACAGCAGGAGGGCCAGAAGCCCTGTCAGGCACCACTGTCTCATCTGACCCTTATTTTCATTACGAAGATCTCCCCCTTGTCAGTGGAGAAGGCAATTTTCCTGCCTCCGCCGAACGGAAAGGGAAACATTTCAGACCTGTTTTCAGTGTCAGTAAGTTCCATCCTCTTTTTCCCGGGAAGCGAATAGTAAACCAGCTCCGATGAGGTGATCATGTGTCCGTCATCCCTGTCATCCATTCCCACAACGATGGTGTTGCCCAGCCACTTCGGGGCGTTGATCCGGCCCAGGTCGTGCAATACCTTGCCTGAGGTATCACATATCCAGGTACCTCGTCCCTGGTAATTATAAAGTATCATTGATCCGTCAGGTGAGAGTGAAGCCCAGATATAAAATCCTTCGCCGTTCGGCATGAGTTGTTTCCTCTCTTCGCCACGATAGAGGACAGGCATCATCTCCTCGATTACCAGGAAGGTCTCACCGCCGGTTCCCTTGAGGAGCACATTGCCCGATTGTTCAACCCGCATCATCCGGTCAGACTTGAGAAGGATGGCATCGCCAGATACGGCCGGAGGCAGAACACCTCTCTCCTTATCTACCATGAGCTGTTTAGCGCCCGACCCGGTATCAAAGCTGTAGACCGATGTATACTTCATGTTGTTTTCAAAGCTGTCCGACCTGTATAAAACCCTTCTGCCGTCAGCTGTGACTGCAGGCTCATAACCGGCTCCCGGATCACTGCTTACAGCCCTTATCCTGCCCCTGCGCGTGTCAAGTATCGACAGGCCGGTGTATCCTTCACCCGCAATAAGGAGATATCGCGAGCCCGGCATAACACCGGCCAGAAGGTATGATCCGTTATCCTCAGGTCTCACCACAGACACTCCCTTCACCCTGATCTCCTGCGCAGTGACTGCAAGCGTGAGTACCAATCCGGTCAACAGTGCTATTGTTCTCATATCGTTGTGTATTGCCATTTAAAGATAATTATTATGTGCGTATGGCAAGCAGGATTTTTTGTACCTCAGCAGGTCTGACAATTATCAGGGTATTGTAATACTTAATATTATTAACTTTGATGGACATCCATACCACCAAAACCATGATGTCAGAAGAAATTTTAAAGCAATACGGTATCACCGGGGTTAAGGGACTAGTATATAATCCCTCATATGACAGTTTGTACAAAGATGAGCTTTCCCCCGGTCTTGAAGGTTTTGAACGCGGGATTCTGACTGACACTGGTTCTGTGGCAGTAGATACCGGGGTCTTCACCGGCAGGTCGCCCAAGGACAAGTATATTGTCCGTGACAGCAAGACTGAGAATACCGTATGGTGGAAGTCGGAGACAGCCACTGTATCTGACAACAAGCCACTAAGTGCGGAGGCATGGGAGCACTGCAGGGCCATAGCTGTCAGGCAGCTCTCAGGGAAAAAGCTTTATGTGGTTGACTGTTACAGCGGGGCCAATGCCGACACCCGTATCAATGTCAGGTTCATCATGGAGGTTGCCTGGCAGGCTCATTTTGTAAAGAACATGTTCATCAGGCCTCCGGAGGAGGAGCTGGACGGTTTCAAGCCCGATTTCGTGGTGCTGATGGCATCAAAGGCCGTGAACCCTGAGTGGCAGCGGTTCGGGATGCATTCGGAGAACTTTGTGCTCTTCAACCTGACGGAAAACATGGCTGTGGTAGGTGGCACATGGTACGGAGGAGAGATGAAGAAAGGCATCTTCTCGGTAATGAATTACTACCTGCCGTTGAAGGGTGTTGCTGCCATGCACTGTTCGGCCAATGTAGGGAAGAAGGGTGATGTGGCCATCTTCTTCGGGCTCTCGGGCACCGGTAAGACCACTCTTTCAACAGACCACGAGAGGGCTCTGATAGGTGACGATGAGCATGGCTGGGATGACGACGGTGTCTTTAACTTCGAGGGAGGCTGTTATGCCAAGTGCATCAACCTGTGCAGGGAGACTGAGCCTGACATATACAGGGCGATCAGGCGCGATGCCCTCCTTGAGAATGTGGTGGTTGACGAAAAGGGGAAAATTGACTTTGCCAGTGCAGCAAAGACTGAGAACACAAGGGTCTCTTACCCAATTTACCATATTGACAATATTGTAAGGCCGGTATCCAGGGCAGGCCATGCAAAGACTGTCATCTTCCTCTCGGCGGATGCCTTTGGTGTTCTTCCTCCCGTAGCCAGGCTCACCGAGGAGCAGACCCAGTACTATTTCCTGAGCGGCTACACGGCCAAGCTGGCCGGTACCGAGCGTGGTATCATTGAACCCCAGCCCTCTTTCTCGGCCTGTTTCGGGGCAGCCTTCCTGCTGCTCGATCCCCTGATCTATGCCCGCGAGCTCACACGCAAGATGAGGGCCCACGGAGCAGAGGCATGGCTGGTTAACACCGGCTGGAACGGCGGACCATACGGAACCGGCAAGCGTATTGACCTCCCCTCCACCAGGAACATAATCAATGCCATACTGAACAGGTCACTCGTTGATACAGAGTTCGTCACCCTCCCGGTATTCAACCTCGAAATACCTGTGGCAGTGCCCGGTGTCTCGCCCGGACTGCTTGATCCGCGCCGCTCATGGGAGAGCAGTGATGCATGGGACAGATCAGCCAGGTCACTGGCAGAGAAATTCATAAAAAACTTCAGCCGGTTCACATCGAACACGGAAACGGCAAAACTCGTATCTTCGGGTCCTAAGCCGTAACAGGACACAGATGGTTATAACCTTATCACTGCTGGCATTCGTGCTGGCTTACCTTGCCGGCTCCATACCCAGTGCTGTCTGGGCAGGGAAGCTTTTTCACGGTATTGACGTCAGGGAGCATGGCAGCGGCAATGCCGGAGCCACCAATACCGTGAGGGTTCTCGGATGGAAGACCGGTATCCCGGTGCTGTTGTTTGATCTCTTCAAGGGATGGCTGGCCGCTTCGCTTCCGAAGTTCCTCGACGCAGCTCCTGACGGATCTGAACAGATGATGGCATTGCAGATAGCCTGCGGCATGGCTGCGATTCTGGGACATGTATTCCCGATCTTCGCGGGATTCCGCGGAGGCAAGGGTGTTGCAACGACCTTCGGAGTGCTGCTGGCGCTGCAGCCCTGGCTGACGCTTACCTGTGCAGGCATCTTCCTCGTGGTGCTGCTGATATCAGGTTATGTGTCACTCGGCTCGATGATCTCTGTCATCATGTTCCCGGTGCTGCTGATGACCCTCTTCCCAACCCCGTCGGTGATGTTTAAGATCTTTGCCGTTGTGGTTGCCGTAGCCGTTGTGCTGACCCACTCCAAGAACATCTCCAGGCTGATGAAAGGTGAAGAGAAAAGGTTTTTGAAAAGAAAAAAGAGCTGATCATTACGCGCCGGCTCCCGTCAGCTCCCGGAACAGTCGATGTCATATCCCGCAACAGCTCATGCCAGGTTCCTGATGTACTCAGATCTGATGATGATTATGAGGGTATGCGGCGTTGTTTCATTCAAAGAATTATGCTAATTTTAGCGCAGCTTAACCATAAATAATCTAAACATTCAGAAATGAAAGGTATAAAAGGAACCCGCACGGAGAAGAATCTCCTCAAGGCGTTTGCCGGTGAATCACAGGCAAAGAACCGTTATGAATTTGCAGCAAAGGTGGCAAAGGAAGAGGGCTACGAGCAGATAGCCGCCATCTTCCTTGAGACAGCGCTGCAGGAGCAGCAGCATGCCAAGCGTTTCTTCAGTTATCTCGAAGGAGGCATGGTTGAGATCACCGCTGCCTACCCGGCTGGCAAGACCTCTACAACCAGCGAGAACCTCGAGGCGGCTGCTGACGGAGAGCATGAAGAGTGGTCTGATCTTTATCCGTCATTTGCCAAAGTGGCAGAGGAAGAGGGCTTCAAGGAGATTGCAACCTGTTTCAAGGCTATCTCGGCTGCCGAGAAGGTGCATGAAGAGCGTTACAGGAAGCTGCTCGCCAGTGTGATGGGCAACAAGGTCTTCGAACGCGGTGAAAAGGTCTTCTGGTACTGCCGCAAATGCGGTTATGTGCATTTCGGGACCAAGCCTCTGAAGAACTGCCCGGCATGCCTGCATCCATTTAACTACAGCGAGATATTCGCAGAGAACTATTGATCAGTCTTATCCTGAAATGATCGACGGCAGTACGATGCTCAGCCTGATGAAGAGCAGGCAGAGTGAAAGGAAGTATCTTGACAAACCTGTTGAGAAGGAGAAGATCGGGAGGATCACCGAAGCCGGCAGGCTATCACCGTCTGCCTGTAATGGTCAGCCATGGAGGCTTATCGTTGTGGACGAGCCCGGCCTTCGCCAGGCGGTCGCCTCCGCAACTGAGTCGGAGATTCTGCGGATGAATACCTTCGTTAACCAGGCACCGGTTCTGATAGTGATTGTAAGGGAGAAATCAAACTTCACATCCCGCGCAGGCGACCTGATCAAGAAGAGGGATTATTCCCTGATTGACATAGGTATTGCAACTGCATCGATAGTATATCAGGCAGCGGCTGAAGGACTGGGAACCTGCATCATCGGGTGGTTTGACGAAAAGGTGATTAAAAAGGTGTTGGGCATACCGTCATCTAAGAAGGTTGAACTGGTCATCTCCGTCGGCTACACTGATAACCGGCAGAGGGATAAAACGCGCAAGCCGCCGGAAGAGGTTATAACATTCAACAGGTATTGAAACTGGCAGAGCCGCATCCCATATGCGGCTCTGCTGTTTTTATTAAGCTATGTACTGCCATGGGCAGACAGACTTGCGGGAAACTGTCAGGCCAGTTTTGCCAGCGCCTCCTTTATGCGGCGCACAGCTTCTGTAATCCGGTCGTCGGAGGTGGCGTAGGAGATCCTGATGCAGTTTGACGCCCCGAAGGCGCTTCCGCTCACCATTGCCACCCTTGCTTCAGCAAGCAGGAAGAAGGTGAGGTCATCGGCATCCTTCATGATCTGGCCGTTATAGCTCTTACCGATGAATGAGCTTATATCAGGCATGACATAGAACGCACCCTGGGGCACCCTGACCTTCAGTCCGGGAATGTCCCGCAGCAGGCTGCATATCAGGTCCCTGCGGCGAAGAAACGCCTCGCGCATCCTCTCTTTTGAGTCGCTTTTTGAGGTCACTGCCGCCAGGGCCGCTCTCTGGGCTATTGAGCTGACGCCTGAGGTAAACTGGCCCTGCAGTTTGTTGCAAGCCTTCGCCAGCCATAGCGGAGCGCCCATGTAGCCAATTCTCCAGCCTGTCATGGCGTATCCCTTCGAGACCCCGTTGACTGTCACAACCCTGTCGGCGATCGAACTGAATGTTGCCAGGCTGATGTGCTTGCCTGTGAAGGTGATATGCTCATAAATCTCATCGGAGACAATGATTACCTGGGGGAATTTCTCAAGCACCTTCACCAGGCCGGCCATCTCCTCGCGTGTATAGACCATCCCGGTGGGATTTGAGGGCGAGTTGAAGATCAGGAGGCGCGTATTCGGGGTGAGAGCCGCCTCAAGCTGCCCGGGGGTGACCTTGAAGTCGCTGTCAATGGTTGTCTGTATTATCACCGGAATGCCTTCGGCAAAGGTGATATGATCAAGGTAACTGACCCAGTAGGGTGCGAGCAGTATCACCTCCTCGCCGGGATCCACCACCGAGAGCATTATGTTGATGAGGGTGTGCTTCCCTCCTGCCGAGACTATGATCTGTTCCGGTGAATAGTCGAGTCCGTTTTCCTCTTTGAATTTCCGGGATATGGCCTGCCTCAGGTCAGCGTAGCCAGGCACGGGCGGATAGAACGAAAAGTTGTCGTCTATTGCTTTCTTCGCTGCCTCCTTGATGTCATCCGGTGTGTTGAAATCAGGCTCGCCGAGGCTGAGGCTGATTACGTCTATACCCTGTTCCTTCAGTTCGCGGCTCTTCTGCGCCATGGCCAGAGTCTGGGATACCGAGAGTGACTGGACTCTCCTGCTGACATGCTCCATATTTGTTGATTTAGTTACTTTTCGGGTTGTGCAAGGGCCAAATGTAATTGTTAAAAGTGAAAAAGAAAAGGGGTTACAGCAGCCTTCAGCCTTATTATCGGCCTTCAATAAAAATGATTAATTTGCATGCCGTATAATCAACTAATTGTCCCTGACATGGAAACCCTCCTTGAGATACTTAAGATTATTCTCCCTGCAGTGCTGGTGATGATAACTGCCTGGCTGGTGATAAGGAATATGCTGCGTGATGACCAGGACCGCAGGCGGCAGGACCTCCTCCTTCAGACGGTAAAGACCATCACTCCGGTTAAGTTGCAGGCCTATGAGAGGGTAGTGCTGTTTCTTGAGCGTATCTCACCCGAGTCGCTCATCATGCGGACGGCCAAACCTGAGATGACGGCCCAGCAGCTCCACTCGGCCCTCGTCAGCAACGTGAGGGGCGAGTACGAGCACAACCTCTCGCAGCAGATATACATGAGCAATGAAGCATGGGAGATGGTGAAGAATGCCCGCGGGACGGTTGTCAGGATGATAAACAGCGTTGCCACGAAGCTGCCTCCTGCGGCATCGGGTGAGGAGCTCTCACGCCTTCTGCTTGAGGAGATGATGGAGATGGAGACCGAGCCATGCCGGACGGCCATCAACTACATCAAGTCAGAGCTTGCCCGGATAATGGGGTAAAAAAAGACGCCCTTTCGGGGCGTCCCTTTATCTGATCATAATATATTATGGTATGCTTCTAGAGGAGGCTGATGCTGCGCTTGACGAAGCTGCTCAGCGCCTCACCCTTAAGCATATTGTTTGCCAGCATGGCGAGGTCTATCAGCTGCCTTACAGCCTGGTGTTCCCCTCCGAACCCGGCAAGGATCGTCTTTCTCTTCTCCTCGAGCTGCTTCAACTCGCCCCTGAGTCTCTCCAGGTCATCCTTTTCAACTGTCGGGATCTCCTCCGGCTTCTTCTTGGCGTGCTCCTTCTCCATGAATTCTATCTCAACCTTAGTCTTCTCAATGCCTGCACCATTCTTCTTCAGTTCGTCGGCATGCTCCTTGTCAAGTTCCCCTGCCAGTTCTATCACCAGGGGATGGTTGGTGTTCAGTACCAGGTCAAAGCTGTCGGGCATCTCGCCGTAGAAGGAGTATCCTCCTCCGAACTGGGCCATATCCTTCATCCTGCGCATGAATTCGCTCTGCGTGATGACCAGCGGAAGGTCATTCTCGCCAAGGCTCTCTGCCCTCACCTGGAAGCGGGCCTTGTCATTGTCTGCGACCTGACCGCGGAACACCTGGGTGAGGTCATCTGACTGTGCCTTTGTGAGCTTCGAGTCATGGCTCTCCTCCTTTTTTATCAGGTTCTCAATCACGTCGCTGTCGACCCTCACGAACCTTGACCCCTGATCCTTCGACTCAAGAGTGTTTATCAGGTGGGTGTCAAGCTGGCCGTCAAGCACCAGCACATCGTACCCTTTCTCTCCGGCCCTGGCCACATATGTGTGCTGCGCCACGGGATCGGTGGTATAGAGATGAATCAGGGCCTTGTCCCTGTCAGTCTGGTTCTCCTTGATGATCTTGTCATACTCCTCGAGGGTGAAGTACTTGCCGGCTGTGTTCTTGTACAGGGCAAACTTAGATACCTTCTCATAGAACTTCTCCTCGGTGATCATTCCATACTCAATAAAGAGCTTGAGATCATCCCACTTCTTTTCAAAATTCTCTCTGTCCTTCTTGAATATGTCAGCCAGGCGGTCTGCCACCTTTTTGGTAATATGGCTTGAAATCTTCTTCACGTTTGAATCGCTCTGGAGGTAGCTCCTTGAGACATTGAGCGGAATATCCGGTGAGTCGATGACGCCGTGAAGCAGCGTAAGGAAATCAGGCACTATTCCTTCTACAGAGTCGGTAACGAAGACCTGGTTGCAGTAGAGCTGGATCTTGTTCTTCTGGATCTCGAAGTTGTTCCTGATCTTCGGGAAGTAGAGTATACCCGTCAGTTTGAAGGGATAATCGACATTGAGGTGGATGTTGAAGAGCGGATCCTCGCCCATGGGATAGAGCTCATGATAGAATTTGTTATAATCCTCATCCTTCAGCTCCGACGGTTTGATAGTCCAGGCAGGACGGGTGTTGTTGATCACCTTCGGTTTTCCCGTATCGACCATCTTTCCGTCTTTCCACTCCTTTTCATTGCCGAAATGCACCGGCACCGGCAGGAAGCTGCAGTATTTCTTCAGAAGCTTCTCCAGTCTCTGTTCATCGAGGAACTCCTTGGAATCCTTATCGATATGCAAAATCACATCGGTGCCTCGTTCTTTCCTGTCAGTCTCCGTGATGGTATACTCAGGACTGCCGTCGCAGCTCCATTTCACTGCAGGCACATCCTCGCGGTAAGACTTGGAAATCACCTCCACCTTGTCGGAGACCATGAATGACGAATAGAATCCCAGTCCGAACTGCCCTATGATGGCGCTCGCCTGGTCCTTGTATTTGTCAAGGAACTCATTGGCGCTGGAGAATGCGATCTGGTTCAGGTATTTGTCGATCTCTTCGGCGCTCATCCCGATGCCGTTATCCGACACGGTAATGGTCTTTTTCTTCGGGTCGAAGCTGACGCTGACCCTCAAGTCACCGAGTTCTCCCTTGAAGTCGCCGGCTGAAGCGAGTGTCTTAAGTTTCTGTGTGGCGTCCGTTGCGTTTGACACGAGCTCTCTCAGGAAGATCTCATGGTCTGAATAGAGGAATTTCTTGATGATTGGAAAAATGTTCTCTGTAGTAACTCCAATTTTACCCTTTTCCATATGATATAGTTTTCGTGATTATCCTGCCCCTGATCTTCAAAGTGCGTGCCGCAGGGAGGAAGTATGACAGAGTGTCAGTCCGGGAGTCTGTAAAGTCGAAAGTCTGTAAAGTCCGTAAAGTCGAAAGTCAAGTGTAAAGTCTATAAAGTCTATAAAGTCAAAGGGCTGAAGTCAAAAGGTCTGAAGTTAAAAGGTCTGAAGGTCGGAAGGATTTGCGATTTGCGATTTGCGATTAATCGACAATCGAAAATCTTAAATCGAAAATCGAAAATTCTCATTGCCTCTCATGACACATTCTCTGTCAGTACTTTGAGCCGCTGGCACGCCAGGTGTATCTCGTCAGGCGATATTGTCAGCGGAGGTGCTATGCGGAACGCCTCATCGCAGAAAAGAAAATAGTCGAGCAGCAGTCCATGCTCCGGGGCCCGTGCCACAAGTGCCGGAATAATACTCTTATCCTCAGGCACCACTGCAAGCAGGAGTCCTTCGCCCCTTATCTCCCTGAAAGGCATGGCTGCAAGTTCCCTCCGGAGTATCTGTTCTTTCTCTACGGCTTTTTCTGCCAGGTTGCCGTTCACGATCACCTCCAGCGATGCCATTCCTGCAGCGCAGCACACCGGATGGCCTCCGAATGTGGTTATATGGCCCAGTACCGGGTCATGGGAGAGAGAAGACATTATCTCCTGCGAGGCGATAAAGGCTCCCAGTGGCATTCCGCCGCCGAGGGCCTTTGCCAGGACTAGGATATCGGGGGTGACATTATATCTGTATAATGAGAAGAGGCTGCCTGTGCGTCCGAACCCTGTCTGCACCTCGTCGAAGATGAGCATGGCGCCGTGGCTGTCGCATGCGCTGCGCAGGTCTGCGAGGAAGCTGCCGGAAGGCTGTACGACACCCGCCTCAGCCTGCACCGGTTCAACAATCACGGCGGCGGTGCTTTTGCTCACCATCTCAACCGCTTGCGGGGAGTTGAACTCAGCCATGGTTGTAGAGGGCATCAGCGGCCTGAAGGCGTTGCGGTAGAGCTCCGAGCCCTGTACGCTCAGGGCGCCGGTGGTTGAACCGTGGTAGGCGTTTCTGAAGTAGATGATCTCGTTACGTCCGGTATATCTGCGTGCCAGCTTCAGGGCGCCCTCGATGGCTTCGCTGCCTGAGTTGACAAAGTAGACCGACTGCAGTGACGGGGGCAGAAGGGATGCGAGGCGTGAGGCATACCGTACCTGCGGGCTCTGTATCATCTCGCCGTAGACCATAAGGTGCATGTAACGGTCTGCCTGTTCCTTCACGGCAGCTACAACTGCCGGGTGGCAGTGACCGGTATTGCTGACCGAGACGCCGGAGATAAGATCGAGGTAATCCCTGCCGTCACTGCCATACAGGAACGAGCCCTCGGCCCTCTCGATCTCAAGCATGAGGGGTGTTGGAGAGGTTTTTCCGATATGATCAAGGAAGAGCTGCCTCAGCGACGGCATCTAACGCGTCATTATGTTGATATAGTTCATTATCCCGTCACGGTACGATTTTCCGACGGGCAGGATCTTGGGGGTGCTTCCAACGAAGATGGTAAGGCTGTTCTCACTGATAGACCTGATCACGCTCTTGTTAACGAGGTACGACCGGTGTATCCTCACGAAGAGGCCCGATGGCAACTGCTGCTCTATGGCCCTCATGGTGAAGTGAATGGTATACTTCTCGTCGCGCGTGATGACACTGACATAGTTTTCCAGTGCCTCCACATAGAGTATCTCCTTGAGTTTGAGGCGGACGAGTGATGATGCCTTCTTGATGAAGATCTCCTCCTCACCCACCGCTGATGGCGCCTGGCGGGGAGCATAGTATTTCATGATCTTCTCTACGGCCCTGCAGAAGCGGGGATAGGTGATTGGTTTGAGAAGATAATCGATGCCGTTGTAGTTGAAAGCCTTATAAGCATGCTCCTCGCTCCCTGATACAAATATAATAAGGGGTGGATTCTCAAGACTTGAAAGGAAATCAAAACCGTCCATCTCCGGCATCTGGATGTCGAGAAATATCAGCTCTATGTCCCTGCGTGACATCAGGAGGTTCCGGGCCGACAGTGACTCGGTGAAGCTTCCGATCAGGGAGAGGGATGCCGATTTGCCCACGAACTCCTCAAGGGTTCTGAGCCATACGGGGTCATCATCAACGATAATGCAATTCATTGCGGGCCTTTGCGGTTGCGTTAAAAGCGTGGTTAACAAATATACTAAAAATAATAAGAATCAAAAACCGGCCGGAAATTTCAAATTCCCAAAAAAAATAAATGCCGTGTGTGACGGCATCATTTTTTACAAATAAAAAAGGGGTGCTGGTGCACCCCTGAGACTTTTACTTCAGACCTTTTGTAAGAGCCGGAGCAGCTTTGAATTTAACGACCTTTTTGGCCGGTACATTCAGTTTGGCACCTGTGCGCGGGTTGCGGACTACTCTTGCGCTTCTCTTCTCAACTTTGAAAGTACCCATTGAGGGGAGCTGGAGCCTCTGGCCTTTTTTCATGGCGTCACCAAATGAACCTACGAAAGCGTTCAGAGCGATGTTGGCATCTTTAAGTGAAAGACCTGCTTTTTTTGCAATGCTGCCTACTAATTCTTTTTTTGTCATAGTAAATACAATTTTAGGGTTAGACCAAATCTCTAATTGCATACAAATTTATTTCATTCTTTTTCAAATGCAAGTATTTTGGCTCTTTTTTACGCTGAGATGCCGATTTTTATTAGAAATGAGCGTTTCAAGAGGCAAAAAAGCCTTAATTTGTGACACAAGCCGCATTCGTACCGGTGTCAAAGGCCCATCCACGGCGAATTTCAGACGCACGAAAAAAAGGCAAAAAACCATAATTTCCCGGTTCAGGGAGGGAATATAAAAAAACATTATATTTGCACCCGCTGACTATTTTGGTAGTGGCTCCTGCGAGGACTTCGTTCTTCCGGGGCCGGCAGCCGGGAAGTGTCAGGGGAGAAATGGCAGAGTGGTCGATTGCGGCGGTCTTGAAAACCGTTGTCCGGGCGACTGGACCGGGGGTTCGAATCCCTCTTTCTCCGCAGACCATAGCAAACCTGTTCCGTCAATGACGGAACAGGTTTTTTATTTTACGGCATTCCGAACCGGGCTTGCCCGGGTGAGGGATGACGGAAAATAAAAAAACACTCATGCACCGGGGTGCATGAGGGAGTGCTATGGTCTGCAGGTTCCCCGGCAAGGGATCTCGAGCGAATGAAATGAGCGAGTAATCCCTCGCAAAGCCCCGAAGGGGCATTTAAGCTCTGAGGACCTGGGCAGGTATCCCCGGCAAGGGATCATCGAGCGAATGAAATGAGCGAGTAATCCCTCCGCCCCTAAGATTGCTCATGAGAAGAATAAAGGTGTGCAGCCAGATGAAAATAAATCCGTGAAAAGATTAACACTGAATTTAAAATGTTAATATTTTTACCCACCCTTAATAGTATATGTCTACTCTTAAAACCCCTGATTTATGAACCCCCTGATCAAAGCGTTCCTTGTTAAGAACGGTAAGCGGCTGCTTATGATGGCCATCATCCTTATTGCCCCTGTTTATATTTTTGCTGCCGGAGGCGAGATGCCTTCCATCGGACCTGTGCGTGTCGAATTTATTATTTTCGGACTTATCCTTCTGGGAGTGGCACTATTCCATAAGCAGACATTCTGGGTGGCTGTAATAGGATTAACGGTGCTGCTGGCATTCAAACTCATTGTTGATCCCGGGTTCAACCTCCTTGAACATTTCTTTGGCACCACTCCCATGGGCGAACAGATAATGGATAAGGACTTAAGGCAGGGTGAATGGGGAATCATCCTGAACCTGCTGGGATTACTGCTTGGATTTGCAGTACTTTCGAAAATTTTCGAAGAATCCGGAGTGCCTGACGTACTCCCAAAGTACCTGCCGGATGACTGGAAAGGTCCTTTCCTGCTGCTCATTTTCGTTTTCATACTGTCATCATTTCTTGACAATATAGCTGCCGCACTGATCGGAGGCACAATTGCACTTGTTGTTTTTAAAAACCGGGTACACATCGGCTACATAGCTGCTATTGTGGCCGCAAGCAACGCAGGAGGATCAGGAAGTGTGGTTGGAGATACCACCACCACAATGATGTGGATTGACGGTGTCGCCGCATTCAATGTTCTCCATGCATATGTCGCGGCAGTTGTGGCTCTGCTCTTCTTTTCATGGTTTGCAGCTCACCAGCAGGACAAATATCAGCCGATCCAGAGGGACGCCAATCCGGATGCTAAGATTGACTGGGTAAAATTATTCAGTGTGGCCCTGATACTGGCAGGTGCCATCATTTCCAATATTCTCTATGATATGCCTGCATTGGGGGTCTGGATTGCCATCGTCATCGGCGCTTTCCTTCGCAAAATGCCATGGAAAGAAGTTCCCGGGGCCCTCAAGGGAACCATCTTCCTGCTCAGCCTCGTCACATGCGCCTCAATGATGCCTGTTGAAGAACTGCCGGGTGCCTCCTGGGTTACCGCATTCTCCCTGGGATTCCTTTCAGCTGTATTTGATAACATCCCATTGACCAAGTTATGCCTGGAGCAGGGACATTTTGACTGGGGCATGCTTGCATACACTGTCGGTTTCGGCGGATCAATGATCTGGTTCGGATCATCAGCCGGTGTGGCCATAACCAACAAATTCCCCGAGGCCCGCAATGTAGTCCTCTGGGTAAAAAAAGGATGGTATGTCGCCGTTGCCTATGTCATTGGCTTCTTCGCCCTTTTGCTGATCATGGGATGGGAACCTGCCGATACCAACAGGCATAAAATCGAGAACTGTCCGGTTCCGGGTTGCCCGGCTGCGGGAAATACGGAGGCAGGAAAAACGGAGGCGGGACAGGAACCCGGATCGATAAGTTTTTTTGAGGCAGGCCGATATTAACTGATTCAACCTCCCGGAGTACATATTCGCCCCTTCCCTCCCATCTCTATTCCCTGAAACCTCCTGTCAGGTTTCTCAGGGATAACCGCAATGCTTGCTTATTGCTCAATGCCATATGCTTAATGGTCTATGCCATTCACATAAATACTAACTTTGCCCCTGAAACATCACGATCATGAAAAGCGATACCTCCCTCACTGTCTCCGAACCAACCACACTCATGCCTTTCCTCATCGGATCGCTGAAGAACAAAAGCCGTGACAACATCAAGTCGCTGCTGCGCAACAAGCAGGTGCTTGTTAACGGAGATCCGGTGACGCAATTCAACCATGAGCTTAAAACGGGAGACCAGGTGGGCGTCCGCGGTGAGAGACAGGCTGACGGTATCGTGGCACGCAACATGCGCATCGTCTTCGAGGATGAACACATTATCGTCATCGACAAAAACGCCGGACTGCTCTCAATGGCATCAGACAACGAGAAGTACCTCACGGCATACAACATCCTCAGCAACTATGTCAAACAGCAGAAACCGTCAAACAGGATCTTCATCGTGCACAGGCTTGACCGCGACACATCGGGACTGATGATGTTCGCCCGAAGCGAGAAGGTGCAGAGCCTGCTGCAGCGCGACTGGAAGCACAATGTCACAGCACGGACATACATGGCCCTGGTGGAGGGCGAGGTAGCCGAGCCGGAGGGGGTGATCAAATCATATATCTATGAGAGCAAGGCCCTGATAATGCATTCAACGCGTAACCCGGAGAAGGGCGACCTGGCCATAACCCGCTTCAGGAAAGTGAAGGGCAACAAGGATTATTCACTCCTGGAGGTGATGCTTGAGACCGGGAAAAAGAACCAGATAAGATTGCACATGCAGGAGCTGGGGCACAGCATAGCGGGGGATAAAAAATACGGGGCCACAACGAGCCCCATAGGCAGGCTCGGGCTTCATGCCAGCGTGCTGGCATTTATTCATCCCGTCACCGGGAAGGAGATGCGCTTCGAATCGAAAGTCCCGGCCAAATTCCGGCGACTGGTCTGACAGACCCAATAACCATCGCCGTGGTTCTGACAAACCCGGAATACATCGCCGTGGTTCTGACAAACCCGCAAATCATCGCCGTGGTTCTGACAACCCATGGGTCAGAATCTGCTCCGTCAGAATAATAATCATTACCGGAGCGGTTGCAAAAAAGCACTTTATTTTTCAGAAAGGCCAGAAGTTATTGTCATACCACACCTGCTCCCTGAGATCCTTGTCGATCCTCATCAGCCACTTGTGGTGCCCCCTCTCCCACTCGGCAAGCATGCCGTAGAGCTCCTTTTCATGGGGGTCAGCAGCCGACACCGCGCGTGACGAATAGAGTTCAACGGCCTTCGCCTCAAAATCCATGGCGGCACTGATGGCTGCGGCTTCAAATCCTGCAGCGCTGATCTGGCTCATCATCTCATCCGAGAGGACCTTCCTTGCCACCTCATCAGGAGCAATTCCGGCCTGCAATGTGACATCCATGAAGAAATTATGCTTCTGGTAATGCCTGTACTGGTCAGACAGAAACCGGATGTGCTGCTCTTCCTCATCGGCGATCATTGTAAAAATCCTCTTTACGGCGTCGCTCTGGGTCTGGGTTGCAATATTGGAATAAAAGGCTCTTCCTCGCTGCTCGAGCAGTATAGCCTCTTTCAGAATGTCAGTGGTGCTTTTAGTCTCCATCGTTTTTCAGTTTATGCGGTATAATCTACGGTTTAACAACTCCAGGAAGTTTTTGTTTTTAGGGTGGTCTACAATACTTAATGGTCTACGACCAAATTTAACATTCAGGATCTTGATCTACAATACCTAATGGTCTACGACCAACTGTAATATTCAGGAGCATGTTCTCAGTCCTCAGTCTGCAGTAAATGAGCATCTTACGCGACTGCCGACTGATGACTGCCGACTGCCGACTGCCGACTGATTAAAACGTCTGCATCGCATACAGCTTCCTGTAGATGCCGTCAGGTTTCCCGATCAGCTCCTCGTGGGTGCCGCACTCCTCTATGCGGCCGTCTTCAACCACCACTATCAGATCCGCATGCTGCACGGTTGAGAGCCTGTGGGCAATGACAACCGACGTGCGGTTCTCCATCAGCTTCAGCATGGCATCCTGCACCAGCCGCTCCGACTCGGTGTCGAGGGCGGAGGTGGCTTCATCAAGAATAAGTATCGGCGGATTGGCCATGATGGCCCTGGCAATGCTTATCCTCTGCCTCTGTCCGCCGCTGAGCTTGTTGCCGCCTTCACCGACGGTGTTCTGATAACCCTCAGCCGTCTCCATGATGAATTCATGGGCATTGGCAATCGTTGCCGCCCTTGTCACACTCTCCCCGTCTGCCTCCTCATTAAGGGCGAAGGAGATATTGTTAAAGAAGGTATCGTTGAACAGTATGGCCTGCTGACTCACTATCCCCATCAGTGCCCGCAGATCCCTGATGCTGACGTCGCGCAGGTCGTGCCCGTCAATGAGCACCGCCCCCTTCTCCGGATCGATGAAACGAGGGATGAGGTCAGCGAGTGTCGACTTGCCGCCACCGGAGCGGCCCACCACAGCAACAGTCTGCCCCTTTTTGATAGTCAGGGAGACATCCTTTAGTACCGGCTCATGACCATAGGAGAACCAGACATTCCTGAACTCGATGCTCTCCCGGAATCCGGTCAGCCTCACGGCATCCGGCTTCTCCCCTATTGTCTCCTCAGCTTCGATGACCTGGTTGATACGATCAATCGAGGCCATCCCTTTCTGAATGTTGAACCAGGCACTGGATATCGCCTTTGCAGGCTGGATGATCTGGGAAAAGACCACAACGAAGGCGATCAGCTTGTCGGGCGACATGTTGCCTGTGCCCTTCAGGGCCAGCATACCCCCGTAATAGATAACTATCAGCAGCACTATTGTCGAGAGGAACTCGCTGACAGGGTGAGCCAGGTAAGCCTTGCGTGCCACCCTCCGGAAGATCTTTGTGTACTTCTCATTTGCCCTGTTGAACTGTCCTGACATCTTCTCCTCCGCATTGAAGCCCTTGATGATACGCAGTCCGGTAAGAGTCTCCTCAAGCACCGAGAGCAGCCGGCCCAGAGCCTGCTGCCCGACAAAGGAGGCACTCTTGAGAGTACGGCTGATGCGGGCAATGGCCCACCCGCTGAACGGCAGCATCACAAGGGCGAAGAGGGTGAGCTGCGGACTGGTGACCGCGAGGTAGGTAACGAAGATAATTATGGTGAAGGGGTCACGGAACATCATCGACAGGGATGACACCACCGATATCTCAATCTCCTGGACGTCATTTGACACCCTGGTCATAAGGTCGCCCTTGCGTGCCTCCGAAAAATATGAGAGGGGCAGCCTGAGGATCTTGTCATAGATCTTTTTCCTGACATCCCTGATAGTGCTGGCCCTCAGGCTTGCCATGCAGTTGTTGGCGAGGAAGACCATCAGGTTCTTCATGAAACTGGTGATGGAAAAGATGATAACCACTATCAAAAGTGTCCTCATCTCACCGTTCTTAGCTATCTGTGAAGCGAAGAACCAGTTCGCCCACTCGCTGATATACTTCATTGAAAGCGTAAACGACCCCGGATGGGCAACCTCCCCGATCCTGCTGAAGAGAATCTGCAGGAATGGCACGATGAGGGTAAAGGTAAAGAGAGCAAAAAAGGCGCTCAGGATATTGAATGTCATATTCTGGGCCGCAAGCCATTTATATGGCCTGAGGTACTGCAGAAGGATCTTAATGCTCTTCATGCTTACTTATCAGAATCCTGTATAATTGAACGGAGTGACAGACTTCATCTCATCCCTGACCGCATCGCTTATATCAAGATTATCAATGAATTTCCGTATCGCCTCTCCGGTGATCTTCTCGTTGGTCCTGGTAAGTGCCATCAGTGCCTCATAGGGTTTGGGGAAGCCTTCCCTCCGAAGTATGGTCTGCAGCGCTTCGGCAACAACCACCCAGTTCTCTTCCAGATCGCTCCTGATTTTCTCATTGTTGACAATGAGCTTTGAGAGTCCTTTTTTTACAGACTTCCAGGCGATGAGCGAGTGTGCCATTGCCACGCCGGTATTCCGTATCACGGTCGAATCGGTCAGGTCGCGCTGCAGCCTTGATATCGGCAGCTTTGACGAGAGATGCCCCAGGAGCGCATTAGCCACACCCAGGTTTCCCTCACCGTTTTCAAAGTCGATGGGATTAACCTTATGGGGCATGGCTGACGACCCGATCTCTCCCTTAACAATCGTCTGCTTGAAATAGTCGAGTGAGATATAGCTCCACACATCCCTGCACAGGTCGGTGATGATGGTGTTGATCCGGCTTATATTGTCAAACAGTGCTGCCAGTCCGTCATAGTGTTCTATCTGTGTCGTCGTCTGCTGCCTCTCGAGTCCCAGCTGCTCATTCAGCAGCCTGTTGGCAAACTCCACCCAGTTGACAGACGGGTACGCCACCTTGTGAGCATTGAGGTTTCCTGTTGCGCCGCCGAACTTGCCGCTGTATTTTGTCATCATCAGCGTCATAAGCTCAGCATCGAGTCTCTCACTGAAGACGGCCAGCTCCTTCCCCAGCCTGGTAGGCGTCGCCGGCTGACCGTGAGTACGGGCCAGCATCGGCAGGTCAGCCCACTCCTCAGCCATGGCTTCCAGAGCTTCGCGCAGCGAGACCAGCACGGGTATAATGACCTCCCTGACTGAGTCCCTGATGGCCATCGGCATGGCAGTGTTGTTGATATCCTGGGAGGTAAGGCCAAAGTGCACAAACTCACTCCATCTGCCAAGGCCCAGCGCAGAGGCCTTCTCCTTTACAAAGTACTCCACCGCCTTGACGTCATGGTTCGTGACAGCCTCCTTCTGCTTGATGAATTCAGCATCGGCCATGGAAAACTCGCGGTAAACCGATCTCAGCTCCTGCTCCTTCCCTTCCGGAAAGCCTGTAAACTGAGGCAGGCGGGCCTGGGAGAGGGCAATGAAGTACTCCGTCTCCACGAGGACACGGTAGCGCATCAGTCCAAATTCCGAATAATACGGTATCAGTTCCGTCACCCGCTCACCGTAGCGGCCGTCGACCGGTGAAATTGCCTTTAAACGGTCCATGGTATTATTTCCTCACCGTGATTTAATCAATGAATCAAAAAACAAAAATACTATTTTGTACTGGTGTAAAAAAATTGAACCTTTGCATTTATCTGCATGAGGAGCAAATGAGATGGAAAAGATAAGGGTATCAGCAGTCAAGTACATTAACAGTTACCCGTTCATAATAGGCCTTCGCGACGGCGAGGTGGCCCGGATGATAGACCTCGAAGTATGCCATCCCTCCGAATGCGCTGACAGGCTTATAGCAGGCCGGACGGATATCGGGCTTATACCTGTTGCCATGATTGCTTCAATGAAGGAGTATCATATTGTGAGCGACTACTGTCTGAGCTCCAACGGCGAGGTGCGGACCGTTCTGCTCGTCAGCAACACGCCCTTTGAAGAGATTTCTAAAATTTACCTCGATTACCGCTCCAGGAGCTCGGTGACGCTTTGCAGGATCCTGGCGACAAAGGCCTGGAAGCGTGATTTTGAATGGCTCCCGGCTTCGGAGACGTTTGACATCACGGCAATGAAACAGGGCGAAGCGGCTGTAATGATAGGCGACCGCTGCTTTGAGTATGCACATCTGTTCTCATTAAGGCTCGATCTGGGCCTGGAGTGGAAAAAATTCACCGGCCTCCCGTTTGTCTTCGCATGCTGGGTCTCAACAAAGGCACTTCCGGAGGAGTTTACATCGCTCTTCAACAAGGCCCTTGGTGAAGGCCTCGACAGAAGAAATGAGGCGGTGGCGCTTCTCAGGGAGGACGCCGCAGCCACACCGGAAGAGGTCATCAGGTATCTGAACCACAACATCGACTTTCATCTCGACGACCTTAAAAGGGAGGCTCTGACGAAATTCATAAACTATATCAACGAACTAAAAATAAATCCATGAATAAGCTCTTTATCCAACTCATAACACTGCTCTTCATCGTCTCCTTAGCTGTCGTGGGAGCAAAGGCTCAGTCGGGCCCCGACACCACGACGCTGGTGTACAAGGTGAAGATAGACAAGATGATAGCGGCGCCGCTTTGGCGCAGTGTCAAGAAGAGCTTCGTAGATGCCGACTCGGTGAACGCAGATTTCATGCTGATACACATGAACACCTACGGCGGACAGGTGGATATTGCAGACTCCATGCGCACCCTCATCCTGAACCACAACATCCCCGTGCTGGTTTTCATAGACAACCAGGCCATCTCCGCAGGTGCCCTGATAGCGATCTCTGCTGACAGCATTTACATGAGGCCCGGCGCCAGCATCGGCGCCGCCACCGTGGTTGACCAGGCCGGGGCAAAGATGCCTGACAAGTACCAGTCGTTCATGCGGGGCATGATGAGAGCCACGGCGGAAGCCCACGGCAAAAAGCCGGTAGTGAAGGACGGCGACACAACATGGGTATGGCATCGCGATCCGGAGATAGCCCAGGCGATGGTTGACCCGTCAATAGTATTACAAGGTATAGTAGACACCGGCCAGGTGCTGACGCTGACAACGCTTGAAGCCATCAAATACGGTTTCTGCGAGGGAGAAGCGGAGACAGTGGAAGATGTGATTGCACAGGCCGGCATAAAGAATTACACTATCAGGGAGCTGAAGCTGACCGGGGTTGACAGGATCATCATGCTTCTCATTCATCCCGTCGTCTCCGGACTTCTCATAATGCTTATCATCGGCGGGATCTACTTCGAGCTTCAGTCGCCCGGGGTGGGATTCCCGCTTGCAGCTGCGGTCTTTGCGGCACTGTTATATTTTGCCCCCCTCTATCTTGAAGGAGTCGCCGAAAACTGGCACCTCATTATCTTCATAATCGGGATAATACTGGTAATGGTTGAGATCTTTGCCATACCCGGCTTCGGAGTCACGGGGGTGCTGGGGGTCATAGGCATTGTCACGGGACTGGCTTTTGTGATGATAGACAAGCTCGTCTTCAGGTTCGGCCCATCGGCCGACGGTGTCAGGGAGGTGGTGGGTGCCTTTGCCATCGTGGTGCTGTCCGCGGTGCTCTCGTTTATCCTTGCCCTCTGGCTCTCGAGAAAACTGTTTGCCCCGAACCGCCTCTTCGGAAGCCTGGCGCTCGAGACATCAGTGAACCAGGCTGACGGCTTTGTCAGCTTTGACATGGAAAAACTGACTGCCCTTGTCGGCAGCACAGGCACGGCACACACTGTCCTGCGTCCGTCCGGCAAGGTGATGATAGGCGGAGAGGTCTATTCTGCCGTGGCCGAAACCGGCTTCATCTCCAGGGGCACAGAGATCATTGTAAGAAGAGAGGAACAGGGTCAGCTCTATGTGGTGGAAGCCGGCAAGGCATGACAGGAGATGAGTCAGATAACCGTCAGACATTATTCAGCGGGCGACTTCACGGGCATTATGGAGCTCTGGACAGCCACCGGACTGAGCAGGCCCGAGAGGGGCGATGATGAGGAGACGGTTGAACGGAGCATAGCACTGGGAGGAGCAATGCTTGTCATGTGCGACGCGAACACCGGCGGCAGCATAATCGGCACCTCCTGGATGACCTTTGACGGCAGACGCATACATCTGCATCACTTCGGGATAACCCCGGCATACCAGGGAAGAGGCCTATCAGGGATACTGCTGAGGGAATCACTAAGGTTCGTCAGGGAAAAGGGATACCAGGTAAAACTCGAGGTTCACAGAACAAACAAAAAGGCAGTGCAGCTGTATAAAAAAGCTGGATTTGAGTATCTTGGCGACTATGACATATATATCATCAGGGATATTCAATCGATTGAAATCTAAAATGTTAAAATAACCTTAAAGAGATCTTTTTATTTATCGAATCAAGAATTATTCAGTATATTTGAAAAAACATATCCATTAGAAATCATGGCACGAACAATCACTTTTGCAGATCTGAGAAAGATCAAGGACCAGCTTCCTGACGGGAGCATAAGGAAGATAGCCGATGAGCTTGATATGTCCGAGGAAACCGTCAGGAATTATTTCGGAGGCTGGAACTTCGATCGTGGGCTGAGTGCCGGGATCCACATTGAAAAAGGACCCGAAGGGGGCATAGTCACAATAGAAGATACTACAGTTCTGGACCTTGCTGAAACTATGCTGCCACGCTAATTCATACCCCAACAGGAGATAAAAAGCAAAAGTCCTTACTTTTGCTTTTTTCATGTCCATAATGCCACACCACTTTACAGCCAATGCAGAGAGAAAGTACAGGAGCATCCTCACTGAGGAATGCAGGAGGCTCTTTGCCGATACCCGTATGCCATCGCATGATCTGCATCATCATGAGAGGGTATGGGATAACGCTTCCCTCCTGCTGAAGCGTCTCTGCGACTCAGGTGAGGCTGATGATCCGCGGCTTGCTGAGAAGGCCATCATCGCAGCCTTCTTTCATGACACCGGACTCACTGTGAACCGTGGTCCGGATCACGGCCGTGAGAGCCGGGAAATATGCGCAGCCTTCCTCGAAAAGAGTGATTTCAGTCCTGAGGAGCGGCAGGAGATACTCAATGCGGTGGAACGGCATGACGACAAGGAATACCAATCCATCTCCGAACCCTCCTCCCTAGCTGCCATAATATCGGTTGCCGATGACATGGATGCCTTCGGACAGACAGGCATTGAGCGATATACCGAGATCTATTCGATGAGGGGCACCACTGCAGAGGAGATGCCGCGGCTGATCATCCCCAATGTCATGTCACGACTGAGACATCTTGAGGAGACCTTCCGTATGTTCCCGGATATTGTCGCGGAACAGAGGATCAGAGCCGCAGAAGTAACCGACTATTTTACAAATTATTCAAAATGAAAAAGTACCTGTTGACAGCCCTGTTTTCAGTAGTTATAACCCTTGGTATCACGGCACAGGAGAAGAGTCAAACTCCTGTTCTCAGGTATGATGAGAACCATAGCCTCACCTGGGAGGAGGCAATCAGTTTCTATGCCGACCTTGACAGGAGGTACCCTGAGGCCATGCTCATTGAGATGGGCATGACCGATGCCGGCAGACCGCTCCACCTCTTCATCATCTCAGGTGACGGGGAGTTTGAGCCGGAGACCATCCGTCGCAAGGAAAAAGCCATCGTACTCATCAACAACGGGATACACCCGGGCGAGCCTGAAGGCATCGACGCCAGTGCACGGTTCGCCGCCGACCTTCTCGCAAACACTGACGGGATGAAGAAATACCTCCGCAACACCGTGGTGGCGATCATCCCGGTATATAATATCGGCGGGGCCCTTACCCGCAGCCAGTACTGGCGGATAAACCAGAACGGTCCCGAAGAGAAGGGTGCCCGGCGCAACACCAGGTTCCTGGACCTGAACCGCGACTTTGTCAAGCAGGATTCGCGTGATGCGCGGGCCTTCGCCGCGATTTACAGTTACCTCGATCCGGATGTTTTTCTTGATACGCACACCACCAACGGTTCCGACCACCAGTTCACTGTCACGCTTATAGCCACCCAGCCTGAGAAGATGCACCCCGAGATGCAGGAGTTCTTCCGCGGAAGTATGCTTCCCGAACTCTACAACCGCATGAAATCGGCACATAAGAATGAGATGGTACCGTATGTCCAGTACACTGACAGGGGCGAGATCAAGGCTATTATCGGCTTCGAGGAGCATGCTTACTACTCAACCGGATACTCCGCTCTCTTCAACTCCTTCGGCTTCATGACCGAGACACTGGTATACAAGCCTTACCCGGAACGTGTTGAGGGGACGATGCAGTTTATCACCGAGCTTGTGCGCTACACCTCCCTGAACCATAAGGAGATCCTCAGGCTCAGGGCTGAAGCCAACAGGCAGACTGTCAACGCACGCGAGTACGTGCTGGACTGGGAGCAGGACACCACCAGGTGGGACCTGGTGGAATACCACGGTTATCATTATGAAGAGACAACCACCCCCATCACAGGCAGAAAATCCGGCTTTTATAATCATGACAGGCCATACACTGATACCATCAGGTACTACAACTACTTCAACCCATCCCTCACTGTGACCGTACCAGCGGCTTACATCCTGCCTTTCGCGTGGGAGGAGGTCATTGAAAGGCTGCAGGCCAACGGTGTTGTGATGCATCAGCTTCAGAAAGACACGACCATGACGGTTGAAGCCTATTATATTGACAGCTTCGAGCCGGCAAAAAGGGCCACCCAGGGCCATTACTTCAACAGCAGGGTGCAGCTGCGTGCCGTGACCCGCGAGGTTGAATACCTGAAGGGAGACTATGTAATTCCCATGAACCAGAGGGCGAACAAATATATTGTCACCATGCTCGAGCCGCAGAGCGAATCTGGCTTCTTTGCCTGGAACTTCTTCGACTCGTTCCTCGAGGGACAGGACTGGTATTCTGTCTGGGGGTTTGAGAGTCACCTGAAAGAGCTTCTCGACCACGACCCGGTGCTCAGGGCTGCCTTTGACAAAGCCCGCAGCGAAGACGAACGGATGGCCGCCGACCCCGTGGTGCAGCTTCAGTGGCTTTACCAGAACACCCCGTTATCCGAGATGGAGAACCGGACAAGATTGTATCCCGTGGGAAGGCTGATGCAGGAAGGGAATTTGTTTCATGGCAGTAAGTGATCTTTTATGACATCCAAAGACCTTAATCACACATATGACAGTGAAGAGTTCCGCCGCCAGGGTCATGAACTCATAGATATTCTCGCCGACTATCTGCGTGAGGCTTCCTCCCGAAGCGAGATGCCGGTGCTGAGGGATGTTGAGCCTGACGACCTGGTGAGGGAGTTCGCCTTTGACAATCCCGCCAACAGGGATCTGCCGCTAAGCGATTTCATCCGGAAGGTCATCGCAAACATGAACCACATGCATCATCCGCGCTTTGTGGGGCATCAGAACTCACCTCCGCTGACGGCGGGAATAATTGCGCAGATGTGCACCACCCTGCTGAACAACGGAGTGGCCGTTTATGAAATGGGACCGGCGTCGATGGCTGCTGAGCGGAACGTCATCAGGTACATTGCACGGCTCATCGGCTTCAATGATGCCTCTGACGGCATATTTACCCATGGAGGGAGCGCAGGCAACCTGACAGCACTGCTTGCAGCACGTCAGGCCATGAGCGACTATAACATCTGGGAAGAGGGCGTTAGACATGACAGGCCGGTAGGGATAATCATCTCCGACCAGTCGCATTACAGCGTCTCCCGCAATGCCAGGGTGATCGGCCTGGGCGGTGGATCGGTAATCAGGATACCCTATGACAGTCGTTATGCCATGCAGACACGGCTCCTGAGGGAGACAATGGAAAAGGCGGAGGAGAAAGGGATAAGGGTGATATGCGTGGCTGCCAATGCCTGTTCAACAGCTACCGGGACCTATGACAACCTTGAGGAAATTGGTGCTTTCTGCCGTGAAAACAACCTCTGGTTCCATGTTGACGGTGCACACGGACTGGGAGTGCTGTTCTCTGACAAATACCGTCATCTTGTAAAAGGCATAGAACATGCTGACTCGGTGGTGCTTGACTTCCACAAGATGCTGCTTACGCCCGGACTGAATACCATGGTGCTTTTCCGTGACGGACAGAGATCATATGAGACATTTGCCCAGAAAGCAGGATACCTGTTTGACAAACAGGACGAAAAGGAGTGGTACAACGGAGCCAAAAGAACGCTGGAGTGCACAAAGAGCGCGCTGGGGATCGTGGCCTGGGCAGTGATAAGGTACTACGGCGAGGGGGCTCTCGGCAAGTATGTTGAAAGCCGTTACGACCTTGCCTCGCGATTCGCGGATGCAATAAGAGCCGAAGATGGGATGGAGCTGGCAGTAACCCCTGAATCAAACATCGTCTGTTTCAGGTACGCCCCTGCCGGTTGCAGCAGCACGAAGCTGAACGATCTCAACAGGATGATCAGAAAGAACATAGTCAGGAGCGGTGAGTTCTATCTCGTCCAGACAGAGCTTGACGGCACAATATGGCTGCGTACTGCACTGATGAACGCCATGACTGATGACAATGATCTGCGCAGACTGATCGGTTCAATAAAGCGACACGGAGAAGGGCTTGCCTCTGAAGCTACCTGACGAAGAAATCGAGCACGGTTTCACCTTCGAGCCGTGCCACCAGGTTGTCACCCTGGCTGACAGGACCGACACCTGATGGAGTCCCGGTAAAGATCAGATCGCCGGTCTTCAGGGTATAATACCTGGAAACGTATGCTATTATATCTGCGAATGAGAAGATGAGATCGGAGGTGTTGCCGCTCTGCTTCCGGGCGCCGTTAATGTCAAGGGTGAAATTTATGTCTGCCATATCAGCAAACTTTTCCTTCGGAATGAATGTGCCGAGGGGTGCCGACCCGTCGAAGGTCTTGGAGAGCTCCCAGGGGTGGCCGGCAGCTGAGAATTTGCGCTGCAGGTCGCGGGCAGTGAAGTCTATTCCCACCGTCAGTGCATCAAAATAGCGGTCGGCGTACCTGGCCGCAATGCCCTTGCCAAGCTTTGAGATGCGAAGCACTATCTCTGCTTCATACTGCAGGTCTTCAGAAAAGTCAGGAAGGAAGAAGGGTTTATTCTTTTTTAGGATTGCAGAATCAGGCTTGAGGAAAATCATCGGTTCAGCCGGCACCGGGCGGTTCATCTCTGCCGCATGCTTCCGGTAGTTCAGGCCAACGCATATTATTTTCATGAGGCTGTCAGGCTTTCCCGAACGAACGCAGCTTAATGGCAGTGAGCACCTGTTTGGTGTTCAGAGGGAAGTCGCCGTTCATCATCCATGAATAGTAGGAAGGTTCCTCCTTGAAGACCAGTTCCACAGGTTTACCCTTGTGCTTGCCGAAGTTGAAGACCTCCACACCCTGCTCGTTGAAGACGATGCGGCCGGCAAGATCGGCGTTATTGTTAAATGCGCTGAACGCAGATAACTTCTCTATGTCATTCTCCAGATCGGGATACCTGTCGAGCTGGGCTTTCAGTATCTCATACGTGGCTGCCGTATCTGCCTGTGCACTGTGGGCGTTCTCCAGCTCTCTCTGGCAGTAGAACTTGTATGCTGCTCCGAGTGTCCTCTGCTCCTTCTTGTGAAAAATGACCTGCACGTCTACATACCTGTGCCGTGCCGGGTTGAAATCGACATTCACCCTCAGGAACTCCTCACACAGGATGGGAATGTCAAATTTCATCGAGTTGAAACCTGCCAGGTCGCATCCTTCCAGAAAAGCCGCGATCTTCCTTGCGACATCCTTAAAGTGTGGTTCATTGGCCACATCCGCATCGGTAATTCCATGTATGCGCGTTGCCTCGGGCGAGATCGGAATGCCCGGGTTGATCCTCAGGGTAAGCCACTCCTCAGCTCCTCCCGGCGTCACCTTAAGGGCAGAGAATTCCACGATTCGGTCAGAAGCGATGCTTACCCCCGTAGTCTCAAGATCAAGGATGACCAGGGGTTTTTTCAGGTTAAGCTCCATATCTGATCAGGTCTCAGGTGTTGATCATCATCGGCATGAGAAGCATAAGGAGGTCCTCCTCCTCATTGGCAGCCTCGGCGGGAAGGAAGAGACCTGCCCTCGTGGGGTCTGCCAGTTCGATGATAACATCCTGTGATGCAATGTTCGAGAGTATCTCAATAAGGAAGACTGACTTGAACCCTATCTCCATGTCGTCACCCTCATAGAGGCACTTGTGACGTTCATAGGCCGAGATGGAGAAATCGACATCCTGTGCTGAGACGGTTATCTGGTTGGGGGTGAACTGCAGCTTGACGAGATTGCTGGCCTGGTTCGAGAATACGGAGACCCTGCGGAGGATATTGTAGAACTCCAGCCTGTCGATACGCACCTTCCTTGGATTGTTCTTCGGGATAACCGAATTGTAGTTCGGGTAGTTGCCCTCCACAAGACGGCATACAACCTTATAGTCGGCGAGATTGAAGAATGCGTTCCTGTCATCGAACTCCACCGAAACCATGCCGCTCTCCCTGGGGAGGATGTTCTTTAAAAGCGATGCGGGTTTCTTTGGAAGAATGAACGAAGCATTGTCATCAGCCTTTGCGTCACTCCTCTGATATCTTACCAGCTTGTGGGCATCGGATGCCACGAAGGTCAGCTTCTCAGTGGAGGCTTCAACAAGAATGCCACCCATGACCGGGCGGAGCTCATCGTCAGCAGTGGCGAAAAGAGTCCTGGTTATTCCGGACAGCAATACATCTGCAGGGACATTGAAGCCAAAACGCTTCTCCTTCTTGATGACCGGCAGCACCGGGAAATCGATCCCGTTCTGGCCTACGATGCTGAAACGGCCGTTCTCCGAGTTGATGACCACAGCCATCGTATCCGGATTGATATCAAAGGTCAGTGGCTGTTCGGAGAACTCCTTCAGGGTATCAAGCAGTATCCTGGCAGGCATTGCGATGGTACCGCTACCCGTAATATTGTCAAGCCGCATGCGGGTGATAAGGGTCGACTCAAGGTCGGAAGCCGTTATCTCCAGTTCATTGCCGCTGATGTTGAACAGGAAATTGTCAAGGATAGGAAGGGTATTCTTCGAACTGATCACCCTGCTTATCGCCTGCAGATGACCCAGCAGGTCTGTACTTGATACAACAAATTTCATATTGTCATTATTTTAAGTTATCCCGAATTATGTCCATTATAACCGCCAACTCATTGATTTAGTGAATTGTCTGCTTTAAAAGCCGGTTTATCAATATTACAAAAAAATATCATACCCTCAAACAAATTTATTTCACTGAAATATAATGTCTTCGCCTGAGGCTGTAATAAGCAACTCCGGCAAGGATGATAAGGACTACCGGCACCAGGGTGTTGACAAGCTGCCACATGGTCCGCTGGCTCTTTATCCTGGCCTGGTCGAGGAGCCTGGGTTTGATCTCCCGCGAACGCATCTCTATGAGTCCGTTGTCATTTACGAGGTAATTGATGCAGTTCACGAGGAAGTCCTTGTTGCCGAAGGTCTGCATGGTATACCTGTCGAGGCCGAGGGTAAGCGGTTCGGCCACGCCCCCTGACCAGCTGACCTCGTTCCTGATTATATCTCCGTCAGCGACGACGATCATCTTCGTCGGCTTGCTCTCCGTCACAACCTCCCTGCCTGCGTCGCCCATGATGCTCTCCGTCATCCTGTTCGCGAATACTGACCGGAAGGTGCCTTCAAGCAGCACTGCCACGGGCAGTGCACCGGCGGTGAACATCTCCGGAGGCAGCATCTCGTCAGCCTCGTCAAGCGATATCACCACCGGCGGAGACACGGTGCGTGTCTGGCCTGAGGTTGTAAGCAGGATACTCTTCTTTATTCCGGGGTCACGGCCAACGGTGTCAACGGTGCCTGCAAACTCTGCCTTGACCCTGTTGAGATTGCGTGTCAGCGGATGCCCTTCCGAGGGGCGCAGCAACGGATAGTAGATCCACGGTGAAGGCATATACTGTGCCTCTCCCCCGGGGTTGGTCACCTTCAGCGGGATGAGCAGGCATTCTGCATCCTGGACGATGACAGGGTTGATCCTGGCCCCGTACCTGAAGAGCATGTCGCTGAAGGTCAGGGGCGCATAGAGGGCCACCGTCGATCCGGCCGTGAGGCTGTCAGCGTTCACTGCCACCTCCTCGGCCAGCCACATTACCCGGCCTCCGTTCATGATGTACTGGTCTATAATAAACTTATCCTTCTCATCAAAAGGCTTATCCGGTGCTGCAATTATGATAGCCGCATAGTGATCTATGATGCCCGGCCTGCCGCCTATGACCCCCCGGTCAATGTTGAAGAATTTTGCCAGTTCAAGGGTAAGGTCTGCAACATAGACCTCCTCCAGCTCGCCATGGCCCTCGATGAATGCCACCGTGTGTATTGTATCTGCCGTTGCCGTGGCAATGGCCTGTATGATCTCATATTCAAGTCCTTCAGTTGAATGGAGGAGGTTGGTCTCTGCAGGCAGTGAAGGGTTGTTCCTCAGGAAATTGACAGGTATGACCGTCTCGCCGCTGGTGACGGTGAGTGACGGGAAGATGCGTTTCTGGGTTCTGCCTCCCTCTCCGTCGGAAGCCATAACATTGACCGGCATCAGTCCGCGGCTCACGAGATCGCTGTGAAACTTTTCCCGTTCAGCGCGGTCGGATGACCCTGAGGGGTTGATGAAGTCGTATGAGATCTTCCTGCCGGAGATGATGCGGAACTCATCAAGATACTGTCCGGCGCTCCGTCGCAGCTTCCTGAAGCCGACGGGCATCTCGCCGTCGAGGAAAACATCGACCTGAACATCCCTGTCAAGCTCCTTCAGTATCTTCCTTGTGGGTTCAGCAAGAGTGAAGCGCCTGTCTTCCGTGAGATCGATCCTGATATGGAACAGGGAGATGAGAATGGTGGCTGCTGCCACGGCAGCTATTACTGAGAGCGGTTTCTTCAGGGAGCTGCGGCGGAGTGATATCCGTGCTGCCTCGTTGAAGAGCACCGTCACAAATATGAAATAGGCCACGTCGCGTATGTCGAGCACTCCCCTGCTGATCGACTTGTAATGCTCGTTGATGCCCATTGCCGATACCTCCTCACCTATTGACGAGAGGCCCGGCAGCAGGGAGAGTGAGTCAAACCCGGTGAACATTATGAATGAGATCACAGCAGCCAGGATAAAGGCAATGACCTGGTTCCCCGTCAGTGAGGAGGCAAAGAGGCCAATGGCGGAATAGACGGCTGCCAGCATCATCAGTCCGATGAATGATCCTGCGGTGCCTCCCCTGTCGAGATTGCCGGGTGTTTCTCCCAGGATCCATACGGAGATGACGAACACGATACACGGCAACAGCGCCAGAGCGACCAATGCGAGTGAAGAGAGGAACTTACCGTAGATAACGGCGCCGTCGCTCACCGGGCGCGACCATAGCAGCTCCATGGTCCCCGACCGGCGCTCTTCCGAAAAAAGCCTCATGGTGACGGCAGGCACAAGGAAAAGAAAGATCCAGGGAGAGAGGACAAACAGCGTGTCGAGACCTGCATACCCGCTGTCGAGCAGGTTCCACTGGCCGGGCATGATCCACATGATCAGGCTGTTTGCCAGGAGGAAGACGATCATGACAATATAACCTGTGAGCGAGCTGAAAAATCCTGCTACCTCTTTTCGTAAGAGAGTGAACATAAATTCAAGTTTGTGTAAAAATATCTAAAAGTTTCATGGCCTCACCGGCCTGCGCGCATTTTTGATGTCAGTTATCGTGGTACCCGGATAATAGAATCCGGTAATATTTTCATAGGTAACCTTCTTTTCCGCCATGGCCTTCGCCCCGTCCTGGCACAGTCCCACGCCATGCCCGTACCCCCTGCCGTTTACCGTTATGCTGTCACCCGCCGGGGTGAGGGTGAAGTATGCCGACCGGAGCCCGAAGCGCACCCTTATCTCCTCGCTGGTAATCGTTTTCCCCGTTACCGGGCGGTTCATCATCCTTACCGGCTTGCTTCCTGCAGGGGAATATAGTGCAGTCTCCGCTCCGGGCTCGATGCCTTTCGACTTCAGGAAAGCGTTCCATTCTGCCATCGACAGGTTCTTCTTCCAGACTGACGATGCCGAATATCCGCACCACGGGTCAGTGACGCTGACAAGGTAAGGGTATCCTGCCAGCCACACATCAGATGATGAGGCAGTCACACCGCCGCAGTTGCCGTGAAACGCCGCCACAATGAGCATGCTGTCGCGGTCAATGACCACCTGCCCTGCCGTTGAATGGCAGGCATCAACTATCGGCATTTCGCTGATAAGGCCGGGATAGACCTGGCAATGGATGTCATCACAGAGATTATAGCCGTCGAGCTCATGCCTGGCTATATTCCGATACACATAGGAGCGCGCCACCACCGCCTGTGCACGGAAGTAATCCGGCGGACCGTATTTTCCTGCCTCGGCCCGCACCACTCCGGGCAGGTAGCTCTCTATTGAGGTGATGTTGAGTATCTGCAGTGATCCGGGGAACGACTTAACCTTAAGCACGCCGTCAAGGGTCTTTACAGCCTCGTCTCTTCCCGGTGCTCGTACCCTGAAGAGGGCATTGCCGTTGACAGGCGTAAAGGTGAGTGAGTCAGCAACACCCGATTTGCCGGTCAGGGTCATGTACATTACCCTCCCGTCATGACGGGTGACAGCAACGGTTTCGCCGGCAGCCACCCTTACATTTCCTGACAGACCGTCGCTCAGAAGATATTCTCCACGGTCAGGGGTAAATACCACCGTTACGGGCCTGGTACGGGCAAATATCCGTATTGATACCTCACTCCTGGCATTAAGGGGAATAAGCGCAATCAATATGGTGGTTATGAATACCCTTATCATCATTTTGCATGCGGTTCCTTCAGGTTCCGTACCATATCCTCCGCAACTCTTGACGAGGCTCCCCTGCCACCAAGTATCCCGCGGAGCTCATGGTAGTCTTTTCTGATAATGTTATGTCTGAACCCGGTGACGATTATTTCCAGGAGCTCAGAGTGTAGTCTGGCCTGGTTCAGGTCGTCCTGTATCAGTTCCCTGACAACCTCCCTGTCCATTATCAGGTTGACAAGGGAGATAAACCGTACCCTGACAAATCTTTTCGCAAGTGTATATGTCAGTGAACTGGTCCTGTAGCAAACCACCTGCGGCACGTCGAAAAGTGCGGCTTCGAGGGTGGCCGTGCCTGAGGTCACCAGCGCCGCCTCTGCAACTGACAGGAGATCATATGTTTTTCCGTTAATCACCCTGACGGGATGCGATCCGATTATTTCCGAATACAACCCTCCCGGAAGGTGATCCATAGCCGCAACCACGAACTGGTAATCAGGGAAGCCTGCTGCCACACTGACCATCGGCGGCAGGATCTTGCTGACCTCCTGGAGCCTGCTTCCCGCCAGGAGGGCGATGACCGGCCTTTTGTCAAGGCCGAGGGAGGCTTTGACGGTATCACGGCCGGGAGCTGAACTGCGCCATGCCTCAATATGGTCCAGGAGCGGGTTCCCGAGGTAGGTAACACCGTAACCGTGACGCTTATAGAACTCCCGTTCAAAGGGGAAGATTACATACAGTCTGTCGACGTAACTCTTTATCTGGCTGACCCTGCCCTCACGCCATGCCCATAGTTTAGGTGATATGTAATAGAATACCCTGATACCCAGTTGTTTCGCATAGCGGGCTATTCTCAGGTTAAAACCAGGGTAATCGATTAGGATCACCACATCGGGCCTTATCTCTGCTATCTGGCTGTGGCACTCGCGGAAGTTGGCTTTTATTTTGCGGATATTCACAAGCACCTCCCAGCCCCCCATGAAGGCCGTTTCGCGGTAGTGCTTGAGCAGCCTTCCTCCTGCCTCTCTCATGAGGTCACCTCCCCAGCATGCTATATCGGCTTCCGGGTCAGCCATGATGAGGTTTCTGACGAGGTTCGAACCGTGAAGATCGCCTGACGGCTCTCCGGCTATGATAAAATACTTCATCCTAGAGCAGCTTTATGCCGAAAACGACGAAGGCCCAGACAATTGTAACGCCCAGAACGCCTTTGGAGGCCCGCAGCATGTCAAAACGATTGAACAGAAGGAAGATCAAAATGTTGGCAAATACTGAGACACTCATTACCTCGGTTACATTATCAGCTTCGATCATTTTGCGGATGTAAGGTTCCAGTGTCAGGCCGTGCCTGGTCAGAAGGAAGAAGATGAAAAAGGCCGCCACCGGGATAAGGATTCCCGAGATGACTCCCGTCAGGGCGTTATTGTACTTTTGTTTGAAATCCATTTCAGAATTTCGTTTTGAGAATGCCGATGAAATTATGGGCAGTCATGTCAGTGGTCACCGGCACAACAGATACATAGCCATTTTGGATTGCCCATTCATCGGTATCAGTTGATTCCGGCTCATGGTTTATAAATCTGCCCGTCAGCCAGTAGTAAGTCTTGCCTGCCGGGTCTTTTCTCTTCTCGAATTCCTCCTGCCAGCTACCCATTGCCTGGCGTGCCACCACCATCCCTTTTATCTCCTTTGCGGTCAGTGCCGGGATGTTGACATTCAGGCATATACCGTCAGGCAGAGGCTCGCGAAGAACCTGGCTGCACACTTTCCGGATGTACTCTTCGCATACCGAGAAATCCGCCGTTGAGGAGTAACTGTTCAGGGAGAACCCCACCGAGGTGATTTTGTAGAGACACCCCTCCAGGGCAGCTGCCATTGTTCCCGAATATAGAACGCTGGCGGAGGCATTTGACCCGTGGTTAATGCCCGAGACTATCAGGTCAGGCCTTCGTTCCAGGAGCTGGTTTACGGCCAGTTTCACCCCGTCAGTGGGCGTGCCGCTGCACGCATAGATGCGCTTGTCTTCATCCTCCTCCAGCAGCTTGACCCTCAGGGGATGCTTGACGGTGAGTGCCTGTGACATCCCGCTCCGGCTCTCCGTAGCCGATATGACAACCAGTTTACCGAACTCCTTCATGATGCTGATGAGCGTCCTGAGGCCGGCAGCATACAGGCCGTCGTCATTGGTTATAAGTATCAGCTTGTCTTTATCCTCTACTTTCATGTGGCAATTTGTTGACGTGCAAATATAACTATAATGATCATCCGATTAATAAAGCGGGTATGATGCCTCTAACCTTTTTTCCTTACTTTTGCATGTTATAAAAAACAGATAATTATATCACGATGAAGATTTCTTATAACTGGCTCAGGGAGTATCTTAACTTCGATGCGGGAGTTGAGGAGTTGTCGGCCATACTTACGGGCCTGGGACTGGAGGTGGAGGGTGTTGAGGAGTGGGTCTCCGTCAGGGGAGGCATGAAGGGTATTGTTGTTGGCAGGGTTCTCACATGTGAACGGCACCCTGATGCAGACAGGCTGAGTGTCACCACCGTTGACGCCGGGGGGACCGAACCGCTGCATATCGTCTGCGGTGCTCCCAACGTAGCTGCAGGGCAGTTTGTTCCGGTTGCGCTGCCGGGCACGATGGTCTTCCATGGCAATGAACAGTTCGAGATCAAGCGCTCAAAGATACGGGGTCAGCTCTCGGAGGGAATGATCCTTGCTGAGGATGAGCTGGGCATTGGCACTGACCATGAGGGCATTATCGTACTCGACAGCTCAGCCAGGGTTGGTTCACCAGCCTCAGAATACTTTGGAGTGACCAGTGACACAGTCTTCGAGATAGGGCTCACACCCAACCGCATAGACTGCAGCTCGCATTACGGGGTGGCCCGTGACCTGGCAGCATTCTTCAACCTGCAGAAACCGGTCAGGGCAACTCTCCCAGCGGTAACCTCCTTCAAAAAGGAGAGGACTGACGGAGCCATCAGCGTCACCGTTGAGGCTGGGGACGCATGCATAAGATATTCAGGCCTGACAATCAGGGGTATTACCGTGGGCCCATCGCCTGCCTGGCTGCAGAACAGACTCAGGGCAATTGGACTGAACCCCATCAACAATGTGGTTGACATCACCAACTTCGTTCTTCATGAGACGGGACAACCGCTGCATGCCTTTGATGCTGCAGCCATAACCGGAAACAGGGTGATCGTAAGGAGGCTTCCTGAGAAGACAAAATTTGTAACCCTCGACGGCGTTGAGCGCGAGCTCTCCTCCACCGACCTGATGATTTGCAATGAGAAGGAAGGCATGTGCATCGCCGGTGTCTTCGGCGGACTGAGTTCAGGCGTAACGGGCGCCACCACCGGTCTCTTCCTCGAGAGCGCCACCTTCAGCCCGGTGTCAGTGCGCCGCACATCACGCCGGCATGACCTGCATACTGATGCCTCTTACAGGTTCGAGAGAGGCACTGATCCGGAGATGACAATCTATGCCCTCAAGAGGGCAGCCCTGCTGATCAGGGAACTGGCCGGAGGTGAGATAACCGGTGATATAATGGATGTTTATCCTGCACCGGTAAACAAAGCAGTGGTCAGATATTCGCTTGACCGGATGGCCCGGCTTATAGGAAAGGATATACCTGTCGAAACGGTAAAGACCATCCTCTACAGCCTCGACATACAGATCACCGACGAGACACCTGACATCCTGACTCTCGCCATCCCCTCCTACAGGGTTGATGTGACACGAGAAGCTGACGTCACGGAGGAGGTTCTCAGGATCTATGGTTATGACAACATAGGCATAAGCAGCGAGATGCATTCAATGCTTTCGCACCCTGACAAGCCGGACCGCGAAAAGGTTGAGGCCAATATGGCAGAACTGCTTACCGGGAACGGATTCTCAGAGATAATGTGCAACTCCCTGGTGCCGGCGGCATGGTTCGAAACTACCGGCGATTTTGACGCTGCGTCAATGGTGAGGCTGGCCAACCCGCTGAGCAATGACCTCAACGTCATGCGAATGTCACTGCTGCCCGGCATGCTGAGCACCATATCAAGGAACATAAACAGGCAGAACGGCGACCTGCGGTTGTTTGAGCTCGGTTATACCTACAACAGAAAACCTGGCAGTGGAACGATGGAGATCACTGACAACTACAGCGAGAGGCCGTTCCTTGCGCTGGCCGTCACAGGCAACATCAACGGAAAGAGATGGAATACAGCGGAAACCCCGTCAGCTTTCTTTCACATAAAGGGATATACCGAACTCGTTCTCTCACGCTTCGGCATAAAGGGAAGGGAGATCACGTCAGCACCGGAGAGTGCCGGATGGTTCGCCGAAGGGATGAGATACAGTGCCGGCGGATCAGAGGTGGCATCATTCGGCCGGATCTCGAAGAAATACCTTGCCATGTTCGACATAAAGCAGGAGGTGTGGTACGGTGAGATCAACCGGGATAACATCATACGGATAATAAAGGAGAGGAAGATCAGGTTCAGCGAGTTGCCGAAGTACCCGTGGGTGCGCCGCGATCTCGCGCTCCTGCTCGATAAATCAGTAATGTTCAGCCAGATACGTGATATCGCTTTTAAGACTGAACGTCATATTCTGAAGGAGGTCGACCTCTTTGACGTATATGAAAGTGAGGCTATGGGCAAGGATAAAAAGTCATACGCCGTGAGCTTCATACTGATGGATGAGAGACAGACCCTTACCGAGAAGAACATTGAAAAGGTAATGGGTGCTTTCATTAAAGCCTTTGAGCGGGAGCTCGGGGCAACACTGAGATGAAGAAGCTTTTTGACAGTGCAGGCAAATACCTCTCGCTTGTAAGGTTCAGTCACACCGTCTTCGCGATGCCCTTCGCCCTCGCAGGCTATTTCCTCGGTGCCACTCAGCCCGGTTTCGGTTTCAGTCTGAGGACATTCGTGCTGATGCTCGCCTGCATGGTTTTTGCGCGCAGTGCAGCCATGGCCTTCAACAGGTATGCCGACGTGCGCTTTGACAGCATCAATCCGAGGACAGCAGGACGGGAGATACCGTCAGGAAAGATCTCCCGGCGCAACGCCCTGGCATTTGTCATAGCGAGTTCGCTGCTCTTCATGGCTGCAGCAGCCCTCCTGAACAGGCTGACCCTCATCCTCTCGCCTCTGGCGCTGATCATCATACTCGGGTACAGTTACACAAAGAGGTTTACCCCCCTCTGTCACCTGGTGCTGGGTCTGGGCCTGAGTCTTGCCCCCATAGGAGCATATATTGCCGTCACCGGTACATTCGCACTCCTCCCGCTGATCTATTCTTTTATAGTGCTTACCTGGGTCAGCGGGTTTGACATCATCTACGCACTTCAGGATGATCAGTTTGACCGTGATGCCGGACTCTATTCCATCCCCGCGGTGATGTCAAGGAAAGAAGCCCTGGCGGTCTCGGTGGCGCTGCATGCAGTGTCGTTCATGCTCGTGTCAGCGGCCGGGATCATAGGGCAGTCAGGCCTCATTTACTGGGCCGGAGCGCTGATATTTACAGGAATGCTGACATACCAGCACCTGATAGTGAAGCCTGATGATCTCAGCAGGGTAAACATGGCCTTCGGAACCACCAACGGTGTGGCAGGCGTCATCTTCGGGCTGGCAGTTATACTGGATCTTCTTCTCCTCTAAAACTTAAAGATAAAAGAGAGACCGAGAAGTTCCTTGAACTGCATCATGGGAGCCTTTTTCTGCTTTCCGTCAGGACCAAGGACCGGTTCGCCATCCTCAAAAACAGGAAGCATGGTGTCGTCATCATAGATTAGATGGACATTCAGCCTCAGGTCAGTGAACCAGTTGAGGCTGGTGGTGGCAATCATCTCCCACTCCACATCTACATTCTGGGGATTTGAAAGGAAGTTGCTGAACAACTGTATCCTGTTGACCATATTCACCTTCTCAAACAGCACAAGCTTGCTGTTAAGTGTCAGGTAGGCTCCAAGTTCGTTCTTTGACGATTTATCGGCCGCAATACCGTACTTCGTCTGATTGATATTGGCAGTGTCAGGTACAAAGGTCCCCTTGTATGATAACGGCGAAAAGCTGATGGAGGTGTTCTTGTCAGGCTTGTATTCAAGGCCGTAGCCAAAGAGAAAGGTTGCAGGGTTGAAGAATTTCGAGACTTTAACCGAATCATTGGGGTAGTTGTACCCGGGCAGGAACTGGGTCTTGAACTGGAAGATGCCTGAGAGGTCAAATTTACCGAAAGCCTTATGGTTGACCTTTGAGTTCAGCTCGAGGATATCCAGGTTCTTCCTGATGTCAGCCTGGCCTCCTGATGCCTGCAGGCCAAGGGCAAACCTTCCCCAGGTGGATGAATTTACTTTTGTGGCTTTGTTATTGTAATTCATGGCGGAGGTGATGTCAAGGACCGATGAAATGTTGTTCTCTCCTCCTTTTGCCCAGTTTGATACCACCCCCTGGGAAAGCAGGTAGGAAATATCAGTCCTGAACTTCCAGTAATTAGGTTTGATCTTGCTCAGCGCAACCCTCCGGAGCTCCTCTTCCTGCGCCGTGGTTACGTTCACACGTGTATCCACATTGGTGTCGTGCCATAGTTGCTTTTTAAACAGAACCCCCGCTTCGGCTTTCAGTGAAACGGTGTTTCTCCCGGGACTGCCGAGCCAGACAGTCACTGAATCACCTTCACCGTCAGGCAGCCAGAACCTGGCAAGATTGTCAGACCGGCTGTTGAGCCACAGGTCGGTTCCCCTGCCGGTCTCCCCGGTGAACCTTACAAGGGTGGAGTCGCGGGCCTCAAGATACCCTATAAGCGAACTGACGGCTGCCTCAAGCGAGTCGGCCACATATGGATTTCTCAGATACCTGAAGGGGAAATCACTCCGGTACAGTGATGCCTCGGGAAGAGTGTCGGTTATCACCAGCACTATCGTGTCATTGGTGTGGTGTGGCAGCTGTGCCGGGATAAAATCCTTCATCAGTATGTAAACTGAATCATTCAGCCTCAGCGTGTCATTATGCATGAGAGGCTTTGAATCTGCCGACAGTTTCACCTTCTGCAGATTCTTCCCGGCCTCGATGAACATCTCCCCTCCTCCGTTACTTACGGCAGCGCTGTCCGTGGAGGCAGAGTCAGGCTGGATGACCGGGAGGATTATCCGGATGGAATCGAACAGATAATATTTTTCAACGGGCACCCTGATCTTGTCAAAGCCATAACCTGAGAGGTAGCTTACCAGGGAGTCAGCCGGCGGCCTCGATGCAATCCAGATCAGGTTCCTGATTGCCTCGCGCAGAGGATCATTGTTTTTCTTCCACATCGGGGCAGAGGAATAGATCTTTTCAAGAAACCTCAGTGAGGCATCCCTGTCAAGGTTTATATCCTGCGGGCCGCCGATGTCCGGTACGGGCGTTCCCCTGATCGGTTTCAGGTAAGATGCCGTGGCTTCAAGGGTGTCTGCAGCCACTACCGGCAAGGTCACCGGTGCGTCAACAACCTGTCCCTGAATAATCAGGCCTGCAGACATGCAAAGAAAGAACAGAAGAATCTTTATGGTTCTCAATCTCATTTCACAATGTTTAAACAATTCCGGATTGTACCCCAAACATAAAAAGTTATCTTTGTAAAAATAGCCTATTCGGATGATTTTTCATTTTCAAACGGTAATAAACCGGAAGCTGATATACATGAACATCAAGAACAGGGACGCATTCTGAACCCCGGGGGTTGCATCTCTTCATGCCCTTTCACCCCCTCCTCTCTCCCAACTGTAAATTTTTCTTAATCGAGAATCGCAAATCGAAAATCGCAAATATTATGACCTTGCCATACTGTGAACCCTTCAAGATAAAGATGGTTGAATCTGTCCGTCAGAGCACCCCCGCCGAGCGTCAGGAGTGGATAAAAACAGCTTCATACAATCTCTTTAACCTGCGTTCAGAGCAGGTATTCATTGACCTCCTCACCGACTCCGGCACCGGGGCGATGAGTGACAGGCAATGGGGTGCCATCATGACCGGCGATGAAAGCTATGCCGGAGCATCATCATACTATAACCTGAAGGAAGCCATCAGGGATATCACCGGATTTGAATATTTCCTCCCCACGCACCAGGGCAGGGCCGCGGAGAACGTTCTCTTCTCAGTACTTGTCAGGGAGGGTGACGTCATACCCGGTAACGCCCACTTCGACACCACCAAGGGGCACATCGAGTTCCGCAAGGCCAGGGCGGTCGACTGTACAGTATCATACGCGATGGATCTAAGCAACCTCGATCCCTTCAAGGGCAATGTTGATCATGAGAAGCTTGAGCAGGTGCTGAAAGAGACGCCCCATGAGAAGCTGGGGTGCATAATCATGACCGTCACCAACAACACGGCAGGCGGTCAGCCTGTCAGCATGGCCAACCTGCGGGGCGTGAGGCAGCTGGCCGACAGGTACGGCGTGCCTGTGATAATAGACTCTGCGCGCTTTGCGGAAAACGCCTATTTCATCAAGACACGCGAGGAGGGATACGCAGACAGGAGCATCAGGGACATTGCCCGCGAGATGTTCTCATATGCCGACGGCATGACAATGAGCTCCAAGAAGGACGCCATCGTCAACATCGGAGGGTTCATCGGGTTCAGGGACAAGGAGCTGTTTCGCAAGGCTTCGACCTTCAATATCATGTTCGAGGGATTCGTCACCTACGGAGGCATGGCGGGACGTGACATGAACGCCCTGGCACAGGGTCTCTATGAAGGTACTGAGTTCGACTACCTTGAGTCGCGCATCCGCCAGGTGGCGCGGCTGGGTGAACAGATCAGGGCAGCAGGCGTGCCTGTGCAGGTACCATTTGGCGGACATGCCATCTTCATCGATGCCGGAAAATTCCTTTCGCAGGTCCCAGCAGCTGAATTCCCTGCCCAGAGACTGGCGGTGGAGATCTATCTTGAAGGAGGTGTCCGGGGCACGGAGATAGGTACACTGATGGCTGACCGCGATCCTGTCACACGCATGAACAGGCACCCTGCGCTGGAGCTGGTCCGTCTGGCCATACCAAGGAGGGTATATACAGACAACCATATGGATTACGTGGCCGCGGCGGTATGCAACGTATGGGACAGACGGCACCAGATCACAAGGGGCCTGGCCATCAGATGGGAAGCTCCGATAATGAGGCACTTCACCGTGGAACTGGACCTTCTCTCCTGACATAAAAAACCTATCTTTGCCATTGGCATAACTGAATCACAATGATTAGATCAATGACCGGCTATGGCAAAGCCATGCTGGAGACACCCCACCGTAAGATCACTGTTGAGGTCAAATCGCTCAACAGCAAACAGGCAGATATCAATACGAAGATGCCATGGATCTATAAGGAGAAGGAACTGGAGATAAGGAACACGGTCATCAGAAGGCTGGAGAGAGGCAAGATTGATCTGATGATCTCCTTTGACGCCATGGGTGACGAACCTGCTCCGGTGATAAGCAAAAGTATCGTCAGGGACTACTACAATCAGCTCAGGGAGATAAGCAACGAGCTGGGAATCAGCAGTGACAGTGAGCTTCTGGGGATTGTTATGCGGCTGCCCGAGACTCTCAGGACCGAGAGGCCGGAGCTGACGGAGGAGGAATGGAGCAGGGTTTCAAAGCTGATTGATGATGCCCTTTCGATGACCGACCTGTACCGCCTGGAGGAGGGCAGGGCGATGGAGGCCGACCTTACCAAGTCCGTAGCCGGCATCCAGCGTTACCTTGAGAACATCGGCAGCGTCGAAGGCGACCGTCTGACGCGCATGCGCGACAAGCTTACAGCCTCACTCAAAGAGGCCGTCGGAACAGAAAACATCGACCAGAACCGGTTTGAGCAGGAGCTGATCTTTTACCTCGAGAAGATGGACATCAATGAGGAAAAGGTGCGCCTTAAGAAACACTGCGACTACTTCATCGAAACAATGAACGGCAGCGGTCAGAACGGCAAGATGCTCAACTTCATATCGCAGGAGATGGGGCGCGAGATAAACACAATCGGTTCGAAAGCCAATGACGCCTCGATGCAAAAGCTCGTGGTGATGATGAAAGACGAGCTGGAACGGATAAAGGAACTGTCACTGAATGTGCTTTAAGCTCATGAAGCGAAGGACGGACACAAGAGTACTGATCATATCCGCTCCCTCCGGAGCAGGGAAATCAACTCTTGTCAACCATCTCCTCAATGCCGGCCTCCCCCTGCTCTTCTCGGTATCGGCAACCAGTCGCAAGCCGAGAGGCTGCGAAACTGATGGCAGGGAATACTATTTCATCACGTCGGAAGAGTTCAGGAAGCGGATAAGGAAGAGGGAATTCATCGAATGGCAGGAGGTCTACAAAGACCATTATTACGGCACTCTCAGGAGCGAGATTGAACGGATCACCGGCGAAGGAAAGATGCCCCTCTTTGATGTTGACGTACAGGGCGGCATCAACCTGAAGAAGATCTTCGGCGAAAAGGCACTGGCCATCTTCATCATGCCTCCATCGGTGGAGGAATTGCGGGCAAGGCTTGTAAAGCGCGGAACCGACTCGCCCGAAAAGATCGAAATGAGGGTGGAGAAGGCGGCTTCGGAGATCCTGCTGGCCGACAGGTTTGACCGCGTGATCGTGAACGACGACCTTGAGAGGGCCTGCGGCGAGATAATGGCTGAGGTTACTGATTTCATTGCGCAAGGGTGATGGAGACAGGACTATTTTTCGGATCATTCAACCCGGTACATATAGGGCACATGGCAATTGCCAACTATATAGCCGAGTACTCCCCGCTGAAGGAGATATGGTTTATTGTCAGTCCTCATAACCCGCTTAAAACCAAGGAGTCACTCTTAAAGGACCGCGACAGGCTTTACATGACTGAGCTTGCCATAGGAGATGATCCGCGGTTCAGGGTATCGGACGTTGAGTTCACCCTGCCGCAGCCTTCATACACGATTGATACGCTGGCCTGGCTGGCTGAAAAGCACCCTTCGCGTCGCTTCACGCTGATCATGGGCGAGGATAATCTGACCACGCTGCACAAGTGGAAGAACGCTGAAGTGCTGGTGAAGCAATACCCCATAGTTGTTTATCCGCGTCTCTTCCCGGGCAGCAACAGCAGCAAGAGACTGCAGGAGATTTTAGCACTGGCATCGGTTCAGGTGATCGAAGCACCGGTGATGGAGATCTCCGGCACATTCATCCGAGGTGCGATTAAAGAGGGAAAGGATGTTTCGTGGTTCGTCCCGGCACCCACATGGCGGTACATAAGGGAAATGCACTTCTATGAGTAATTTGCGATTTTCGATTTGCGATTTGCGATTTAGGAGGCCTTTAAATCGACAATCGACCATCGCACATCGCAAATCAAGAGACTTTTTTAATCAAATCCATTCCCCTGTTGATCGCTTCCTCATTCATAGGAATGAGATGATGGTAGCGGTCGGGGAGTGATTTTTTAAGTCCTTTTATAACATATTCGGTCTTGAGGATGGGTTTGACCTTCATGAAGCCGCCCATGACAAACATATTGAAGACCTTCTGCATCTTCATTTTCGAAGCCTCTTCAGCAGCATCTATACGGTAAATGGTGATGTCCTTCCTCTCCGGGTGCCTTGTTATGCCATTGCCGTCATAAATGAGTGTGCCTCCGGGCTTGACGGTATGCTCGAACTTGTCCATGCTCTGCTGGTTCAGGATGATGGCCGTGTCAAAGCTCCTCAGGATGGGCGAACTGATCCTCTCGTCGCTGAGTATCACATTCACGTTGGCTGTTCCGCCCCTCATCTCAGGGCCGTATGAAGGCATCCAGCTCACCTCCATATCCTGCATCATGCCTGAATAGGCCATTATCTTACCCATGGAGAGCACCCCCTGTCCGCCGAAACCTGCTATAATTATCTCTTCTGTCATGATCTAATGCATTAATTAAAAATCATTTGTGCCATTTGGAGAAAGCGCAGCACGCTGCGTCTCGCCGTTATTTATTTTTCGGCCGGAACCTTTATGTCGCCGAGGGGATAGAACGGGAACATATTCGCCTCCATCCACTTGTTCGATTCCACCGGGGTCATCTTCCATCCCGAGGGGCAGTTTGAGACCACCTCTATGAAGCAGGTTCCCCTCTTCTCGTTCTGGTACTGAACTGCTTTTTTAAGGGCTCTCTTCAGCTTTCTCGCTCCTCCGGCGGTGTTGACACTCTGGCGTGTGACATAGCAGGTACCGGGCAGGAGTGCTACGATGTCGGCCATCTTGATGGGGGAACCCATTGAAGAAATATCGCGGCCATAGGGTGATGTTGATGATTTCATCCCTTCGAGTGTTGTAGGCGCCATCTGTCCGCCGGTCATGCCGTAGATACCGTTATTGACGAACAGGATGAGGATATTTTCTCCCCTGTTGCATGTGTGAATGGTCTCTGCCGTTCCGATGGCAGCCAGGTCACCGTCGCCCTGATATGTAAAGACGAATTTGTCGGGCATGAGCCGTTTGACAGCGGTGGCCAGTGCAGGAGCCCTTCCGTGGGCAGCCTCCTGGAAGTCGATATCAATATAGTTGTACATCAGCACTGAGCAGCCGACAGGGGTAATGCCTACAGTTCTTTCCTGCAGGTTCTCCTCCTCCAGCACCTCTGCCAGCACCTGGTGAGCAGTTCCGTGTCCGCAGCCCGGGCAATAGTGCATGACATTGTCCGTCATCAGCTTAGACTTGGTATAAGCCAGGTTCTCCGGCTTAATTATATCATTGAATGTAATCTCTGCCATCTCTCTTATCCTTTAATGAATAGTTTAAGGTTTTCCAGAACCTCTTCGGGGGTGTGTATCATACCGCCCATTCTTCCGTAGTGGCCGACTCTGACTTTACCGTTCACTGAGAGCATTACGTCCTCCACCATCTGTCCGGCGCTCATTTCAACCGACAGCATCCCTTTTACCCTGTCAGCCAGTTCGTTAAGTCTCTTCTTCGGGTATGGGAAGAGGGTGATCGGTCTCAGCAGGCCGGCCTTTATTCCTTCAGCCCTTGCCAGTTGCAGCGCTTTCTGGCAAATTCTTGCGCTGGTGCCGTATGCAACGAACAGGTATTCAGCATCGTCAGTCATGAACTCCTCAAAGCGGACCTCATTTTTTTCGATTTCACGGTATTTGGCAACCAGTTTCTGATTGAATTTCTCCTGCCTTTCAGAGTCAAGGTCAAGGGATGTAATTATGTTACGCTCGCGTGTTGAAGGCTTTCCTGTGGTTGCCCATGGCAGTATCTCCTCCGATCTCTTTTTCTGTGGCTTGAGGTATACCTTCTCCATCATCTGCCCGATGGCCCCGTCAGAGAGTATCATGGCCGGATTCCTGTATTTGAATGCAAGGTCAAAGCCCAGCTCCACGAAGTCAGCCATCTCCTGTACTGATGACGGTGCAAGCACTATAAGGTGATAGTCGCCGTGTCCGCCTCCCTTGGTGGCCTGGAAATAATCGCTCTGTGCCGGCTGGATGGTACCAAGGCCCGGGCCTCCGCGGACCACATTGACGATCAGGCAGGGCAGCTCGGCGCCTGCTATATAGGTTATTCCCTCCTGCTTGAGGCTTATTCCCGGTGATGATGATGACGTCATTACCTTTTTGCCGCACCCTGCTCCGCCGTAAACCATGTTTATGGCAGCAACCTCACTCTCTGCCTGCAGCACAACCATCCCGGTAGTTGCCTCGGGATTGGCCTCCATAAGATATTCAAGTATCTCGCTCTGCGGAGTGATGGGATACCCGAAATAACCATCGGCACCGGCGCGTATCGCCGCCTCGGCGATAGCTTCGTTGCCCTTCATCAGTCTCAGTTCCTTTTCCATTAAATTATCGCTTTCTTTTTCTTGTTATCCCACTTTTACCTTGTAGACGGTTATAACGCCGTCAGGGCATACCACCGCGCAGTTTGAGCAGCCAATGCATGCATCAGGATTGGCTGCATAAGAGAAATGATACCCCCTGGCGTTAACCTCAACTGCCAGGGCCAGTGTTTCGGTGGGGCACGTCACCACGCACACCTCGCACCCCTTGCACTTCTCCCTGTCTATAACTACAGCACCTTTTATCTTAGCCATCTCTTTTATGTTTATTCCGTGATAAAAATATATGATTTACTCCATTAAGGGATTGTTTTCCCTGAATAGTTTCAGCCGCTCTTCCAGCAACGGCAGCTGTTTTTTCCTTATCTGCGAGACGCATGCCCTGAGTCCTTCATGCCTCTCGCTGCCACAGATGTTCAGCGTGATGGCAGCTATGCCATGAGCCATTAGCTCCTGCAGCAGCTCACCGCCGCTCATCCCGGGGTATGATATCGTGAAATAAAAACCGTCAGCAACAGGCCTGTCAATATCCATGTCATAGACTATCCTGAATCCGTTGCTGATAAACAACTCCTTCATTTTTGCCGCCTTCTCGCCATAGACCCGGGTGTTGTCCACAAAATTATACAAACCGTCGTTCACAGCCTTGAGAATGGCAGTGAATCCGTACTGCGCCGAATGGGCCACCCCGGAAGAGAGGGCGTACAGAGCCCCGAAAATCATGGCCCTTCCGAAGATGTCGGTAGAATAATACCTGAGAAGGTCGGGATAACGGCGGTTGTAGAGGTGGTCAGACATCACCAGGAGTCCGATCCTCTGGCCTGCATAACTGAAAATCTTGGAACTGGATATGAGAAGGATATAATCGTCGCAGTATCTGGCCACGGTGGGCTGGAACGGGGGCACCCCCGGAACGGAATAATTCTCCCGGAAATCCATTCCGAAATATGCCAGGTCCTCAATCACAATGGCATCATATTTACGTGCCAGTGTCCCGATGGTGCGAAGCTCATCTTCCGTGAGGCATATCCATGAGGGGTTGTTGGGGTTGGAATAGAGTATTGTCGAGACCTTTCCGCACTGCAGGATTGACTCAAGCTTGGGACCCATCTTGTCACCCCTGTAATTGTAAACATCAAACGACCGGTAATCCTGCCCCAGGATCCTGGTCTGCGTCTTCTGTACCGGGAATCCGGGGTCGATGAAGAGTGTCCCTTCCTTTGTCCTGTCATTCCTGTTGGCCACCATGAAGCTGGCCATCCCTCCCATCATTGCTCCTCCGGTTGGAACGCAGCAGTCAGGCTGCACGTCAACGTCAAGGAAGTTCTTTACAAAGCGCGCTGCCTCGGTCTTCATCTCCGGCAGCCCCTCGATATCAGGATATACTGATGCCACACCTTTTTTCAGTGCCTCGATTTCGGCGTTTATCCCAACCTCAGCCGAAGGGAGACCGGGCACACCCATCTCCATCCTGATGAATTCGACGCCGGTCTCCTTTATCAGGACATTTACCAGCTTGACAATCTCGCGTATGCTTGCCTGGCCCAGATCGGTAATACCGCTCGAAGTTATTGCCCTGCTTACTGTTTCACGATTTATGGGGGTATTTTTCATAAATTTTTCATTTAGAGCCCTCATCTGAGGCTCTAAGATAGAAATTTATAAGAGAACGATTGCTGCTATTTGTCATATTTGTAAATAGTCGAAAGTCTGTAAAGTCGAAAGTCTGTAAAGTCTGAAAAATTTGCGATTTGCGATTTGCGATTTGCGATTTGCGATTAAATCGACAATCGAAAATCTGAAATGAATCGAAAATTCCTCTACTGCCTTTTAGAAGATCCTGCAGCTAACGCAAGTATCACCCCCAGCACGGTGCTGTAGAGTGCTGCGACGAGTATTCTGAATTCCTCCGGCAGCAGGAAATTGATAGTCTGTGCCGGAATCCAGAAGAGGGGTATGCTCTTTTTCAGTACGATACCCCACATGCTGTTCCAGTCGATCGATGACAGGAGCCTTGTCACATCGGGCACCGTCATCAGTTTGCGCCGGTCACCTGCTGCCGCAGCAATATGAAGATCGCTCACCCTGTGAGTTACCATGAGTACGGGTGCGTAAAAGATATTGAGGAAGGTGCTTATGGCAAAGGCGAGCAATACCCTGGCGCCGGTCACCGGGCCGGCCATGACCGCTGCCGGGTTCTCCATGCCAAAGTGTGAGGCTATCAGGGGCACGCCGCCGCCGAAAATCATGAAGGCAGCCTTGACGGTCATCCCGAGGAATCCCCATACGACGGCGCGGTATGCCAGCGCAAAGCCTTTCGGCAGGTAGATGCCTGTCCTGATCCTGCTGCCGAGCATCTCTCCCATTGTTGCCAGCACTGCAAATTTGATGAAGCTGGCAGTGAAGGCCCAGTCAGTGCTGAACCAGACAAAAAATTCATACAGCCTGTCAGACAGAAAAAAGGGAACAAAAAATCCGACAAAAACAATTATGAAAACTATATCAGAACGCTTCATTTGAATTTGCGATTTGCGATTTGCGATTCTCGATTTTGATGACCTTCAGACCTCACTACTGCCTATTGCCTATTGCCTATTGCCTGAACGCGAATGCGGGCATCCACAGCTACGATTCCTTCCGGCGTTCCCAGCAGGGGGTTGATATCCATCTCGGCTATCTCAGGTGCTGCTTCGAGCAGAGCCGACAGAGAGGTGATCACCCTGGCAAACGCTTCCTCGCTGACTCCTGCGGCTCCGCGTATACCTTTTATAATCTTATACGATTTCAATGACCTTATCATTGTCCTGGCCTCCCGGTCAGAGACAGGCACCAGCGCCGTGGCGACATCCCTGAAGACCTCGATGAAGATGCCGCCCATGCCTGCCATGACAAGGTGACCGAACCTCCCCTCCCGCTTTGCGCCGCAAAAGAGCTCCATACCACTGATCATCTTCTGCACCAGCACTGCGGTGACACCAGGCAGCTTCATCATCCTCCCGTACTCTGCACTGACCTCTGCTGCGCTGTTAATGTTCAGCCTCACACCCCCGATGTCTGATTTATGCACCGGCCCCACGACCTTCATCACCACCGGATATCCCATCTGTTCCGCCGCCTTCACGGCTTCTTCGGATGAAATGGCAACACTCTCGGGAACAGTGGGGATACCTGCAGCATCAAGAAGCATGTTCACTTTTTCGGGAGCAAGGTATCCCTCCCCGGCATTGTCAATCACGGCCCGTATCGCTTTTGTGCCGGCACTGGCAATTAAGGCATCCGTATCTGCCGGCGGAGGGGTTGCATTCACCCTGCATAGAGCCCTGCCGAAAAGTACCTCGTCGGTGAATATCGCATTCCCGTGGGCAATGAAGTCGGCTATCTCCCTTTTAACATTTATGACCGAGGGCAGTATCGGGTATATCGGCTTCCGGCAACTGCGTATCTTGTCATGCAACAGGCTGTAGACATCATCCACCGGAAAGAGTCCGGGACTGCCGAAAATGACAGCCATGGCATCTATCTCTTCAAAGTCATTCTCGCATGCATCGAGGATAAAGCCGAGCTGTTCAGCGGTACCGGTAGCCAGGAAGTCGATCGGGTTAGCCACCGATGAACCCGGGAAGAGTTTCTCGAGAAGGCGGTCAGCTGCCTTTCCCGAGAGACGCGGTATCTCCATGCCTCCCTCGCTGAGGGCATCAGTAAGCATCACCGCCGGTCCGCCCGCATGGGTGACAATCGCTATCCTCTTTCCAGTCAGCTGTTTATAGGTAAAGAGTGCGGCCACATAAGCGAGCTCTGTGCGGTTGTGGCATCTGACTATCCCTGCCTTGCGGAACAGCGCATCGACGGCTGTATCAGGCGATGCCATCGCACCGGTATGCGAGGAGGCTGCACGCGAGCCCGCCTCGGAGGTGCCGGCCTTGATGGCGGCAATGCGGCACCCTTTTCTGATGAGTGAAGCAGAGTGCTTCAGGAACCTGTCCGGGTCTGCGATATTCTCAATGTAGAGCAACTTAATCTTCGAGCTCGTGCCGGGATCATAGGTATGATCGAAATGCTCCAGCACATCTTCAACACCGATCTGGGCACTGTTTCCAACCGACCATACGCTGGAGAAGGGCAGGCCGCTGGTGATGGCAGCTTCAAGAATAAATACGGCCGTCGCCCCGGATCCGGAGATGAAGTCAATGCCCCCGGATGACAGTCTTGGTATCGGGGATGTAAAGACACCGTGATAGTTGTTGTTAAGAAAGCCAATGCAGTTTGGGCCGATGAGCGAACCCCCCGTCTGCCTGACGGTCTCAACTATCGACCTCTCGAGAGCGGCTCCCTGCTCATCCTCCTCGCTGAAGCCGGCGGAGAGAATTATGAAACCGCCTGTTTTCTTTTCATACGCCAGGGTTTTCACTATGGCCGGGCAGTAACGGGCTGCCACAGCAAGGATTGCCATGTCTGTCTCCGGAAGCAGTGACACATCTGCATAGGTCGGAATACCCTGTACCACAGATGCTTTTGGATTGACGACATGAACCTCTCCACTGAAGCCACCGGACAGAAGATTCATGAGGACCTTACCTCCGGCTTTGGTGATGTCATCGGAGCCGCCAATTACAGCAATATTTTTGGGATTCAATAACTTAGCACTGATCATAATCCGGAGTTGAGTTCTTCTCGAAAGTTAGAAACATTTTGAAATATAACAAATGATTGTAACAGTATCGGAGATTGCAGGTTGTCATGAAAAAAGGAGGAATTGAAATTTGCGATTTGCGATTTGTGATTTGCGATTTGTGATTTGTGAGTGCGATTTGTGAGTGCGGCTGAAGACGGAGACTACTACCTGTTTTCTATTGCCCGGAATATGCTGCAGAATATTATCTTTGAAAGCATTAATTTGAACAACCCGACTATTTTTGTCAGCAAACAACTTAATTATGAAGACCCATTATACATCAGCCACTATCAGAACCGGATTAATTCTTCTGCTTGCAATTCTCCCCCTGCTTGCCGGCGGGCAGACAACAAGAGATATTGATCCCGACGGTCCGGGGTATGCAGAAAACTGCACAAGCATCATGGTTGGCAGGCTGGCCTCCACCGACGGTTCGGTGATGACCTCCCATACCTGCGACGGAAGGTACCGCACCTGGCTCGAGGTGGTCCCTGCCATGACGTTCGCAAGGGATACTGTACATCATGTTTACTGGGGCACCTTGCAGACCGAGGCCGCCTGGGACATGACCAACGTGACGCGCAAGGGTGAGATCCCTGAAGTCAAATCGACATATGCTTTTCTCAGTACCGCCTATCCCTGCCTGAACGAGAAGCAGCTGGCAATTGGCGAAACAACCATATACGGGCGCCGGGAGCTCATCAACACCGAAGGCCTCTTCCTGATAGAGGAGCTTGAGAAGATCGCCCTCCAGAGATGCACCACGGCACGCCAGGCCATTGCCCTCATCGGATCACTTGCCGAGCAGTACGGTTACGGAGACATGGCAGAGTGCATCACCATAGCAGATCCGAAAGAGGTGTGGCAGCTTGAGATAGCCGGGTCAGGACCGGGCAAACCCTCATCAATGTGGGTCGCTCAGAGAATACCTGATGACCATGTAGGGATTGCTGCCAACATACCGAGGATCTCAGATGTCAGGTTCAATGACCCTGATCACTTCATGACCTCAAAGGATCTGCGCAAGAAGGCAAAGGACCTGGGCTACTGGGATGGCAAGGAGCCGTTCAAATTCTATAAGGTGATCGGCACCGGCAAACCCTACGCTATCAGGGAGTTCTACGTGCTGAATAAACTGGCACCGGGACTGAACCTGACAATGGAGATGGAGGAGCTTCCCTTCTCGGTCAAGGCTGATAAAAAGCTTTCCGTCAGTGACGTGATGGCTCTCTTCCGCGAGACCTACGAGGGCACCCCGTACGACATGACGAAGAACCTGATGGTGACGGTTAAGAAGAAGGATGAAGCCGGCAACGAGATAACCGAGACGGTGAAGTCGCCTGCCTTCAATAACTGGATGAATAACGATATCCGCACCCTGGTCAATGAGCTGAAACCAGGCACCATTGAGAGGCAGAGGACAATCGCCATCGCAGGGTGCTCCTACTCGCACGTCATACAGTGCCGCGAATGGCTCCCTGACGAGGTGGGTGCAGTGGCATGGTTCTCATTTGACAACCCGGCTCAGAGCCCGCGCATACCCATCTTCTCGGGCACCATGTCTCTTCCTGAGAGTTTCAGGATATGCGGACAGCACCGTTATCGCGAGGATGCAGCCATATGGTCATTCCGCGAAGCCAACAGGCTCTCGACGGTGAACTGGGAGCGCGGCCGCAAGCTCATCGAACCGGCCGTGGCAGAGATGGAACAGAAGGCGCTGAACGAGATGCCGGCACTGGAAGAGAGAGTTAAATCTCTTGTGAAGGAAGGTAAAAATGAAGAGGCCAGGAGAGTTGTAACCGAATATACCAACTCCTTTGCCTTTGCCTCCATGACCCGCTGGCAGGAGATGAAAAGGACCCTCTGGCAAATGTTCGGAAGGGGGTTCTGAAAAAAAATCAGACTGTGCCTGAACAATAAGGCTAAAAGTATGTTATTGTTGCAAGGCAAATTATTGTCATGGCTTCAGGACTTTCGGTAATACTCGACAAAAACAATTACGACAGGTCAGACATTCTTGCCATGCTGCAGTGCAGTGAGGAAGAAGCACCACAGCTGTACCGCAGGGCTGCTGCCGTAAGGGACATGCATATTGGAAACAATGTGTATCTCAGGGGGCTGATCGAATACTCGAACATTTGCGGCAAGAACTGTCTCTATTGCGGCATAAGGCGTGAAAATCACAACATCGACCGCTACACAATGACCAATGACGAGGTCATTGAGGCAGCCATGACCGCCTACAGGCTCAACTACGGCTCAATAGCCATCCAGGCGGGCGAAAACCAGTCAAAGACATTCGTTGACAACATCGAGGAACTTGTACGGAGCATCAGGCAATTGACCGGAGGGAGACTGGGCATAACCCTTTCTCTCGGGGAACAAACCCGGGAGACCTACCAGCGGTGGTACGATGCAGGTGCTCACAGGTACCTTCTGCGTGTAGAGGCTGCGAGCGAGGCTCTCTACCGCAAGGTGCACCCTGATGATGACATGCACAGGTACAACAGGAGAATAGAGTGCCTCAGAGTAATACAGGAGACAGGTTACCAGACGGGCTCAGGGGTTATGGTTGGGCTTCCTTACCAGACTATGAGTCACCTTGCAGATGATATTATTTTCATGCGTGATTTTGATATTGACATGTGCGGCATGGGTCCCTTTATTGAACACTCTGACACTCCGCTGGGTGCAAGGGGAACTGACAACCTCTTCATTAAGGAACGCTTTAATCTGACTCTCAGGATGATCGCCATCATCAGGATCATCATGAAGGATATAAACATCGTCGCCTCCACTGCCATGCAGACCATTGACCCTGCCGGCCGCGAGAAGGCAATTGCCTGCGGGGCGAATGTGGTGATGCCCAACCTCACCCCGGCACGGTACAGGCCAGGCTATCAGATCTATGAGGGCAAGCCCGGCTTCAGTGAAATAAATGAAAACAACATCAGCGGCCTTAACTTTGGCCTCATCCCGGGAACAACCCTCGGCCTTGGAATATGGGGCGATACTCCCCACTTCAGCAGAAGGCAGGCCAGACAGTGAATATGTTGCAGAACTAATCTGCGTTGTAACAACCGATCCCATTTTTTCCGAAATTGCCAGACAATCTCAAACCTGACCTGATGAAAAAGATACTCCTTTCATCTGTGATCCTGCTTGTATCACTGATGATGAATGCCCAGACCGGATTAAGCTATTACCTGCCGGCAGATGTGGATTATAACAAAGATGTGCCCGTACCTTCATCATTTATTGGACATGAAGTGGGCGAGTGGCACGTGACCCATGACAAGCTGGTAGGGTATATGAAGCTTCTTGATGCCTTATCGGGAAGGGCACTCTGGGAAGAATACGGGAAGAGCTGGGAAGGCAGACCCCTGGGGCAGCTCATAGTCACATCGGAGGAGAATATGGGCAGGCTTGAGGAGATACGCCTGGAGCACCTCAGGCTCTCTGACCCCGCAGTTTCAAAATCAGTCGCGACAGACAACATGCCCGTCATCATCAAGCTGGGATACGGGGTGCACGGCAATGAGTCAAGCGCACAGAACGCTTCCCTGCTCACTGCCTATTATCTTGTTGCCGGAGAAGGCGCTGAGATTGACAGGATACTGGCGAACGCAGTTATCCTGATTGACCCTGCACTGAATCCTGACGGCCTGCAGCGTCACTCGACATGGGTAAATATGTACCGCGGCACCACTCTCACCACCGATCCGGCCGGCAAGGAGTTCAATGAGGCATGGCCCGGCGGCAGGACAAATCATTACTGGTTTGACCTGAACCGCGATTACCTGATGTTGCAGCAACCTGAGTCAGTGGGTCGTGTGCAGGCCTTCTTCCGCTGGATGCCCAACATCAACAACGATCACCACGAGATGGGCGCCAACTCCACCTTCTTCTTTCAACCCGGGGTACAGTCGAGAAACAACCCCGTCGTCCCTCCTGAAAACCAGAAGTTAACGGCTGAGATCGGGAAATACCATGCAAGTTTTCTTGACTCCATCGGAAGCCTTTACTACACGGAGGAGAGCTTTGATGACTATTACCTGGGCAAGGGATCATCCTATCCCGACGTCCACGGTTCTGTCGGCATCCTTTTTGAGCAGGCCGGAGTAAAAGGACATCTTCGTGATGTCCCCGGAGGATTGCTCTCATTTCCATTCGCCATACGAAACCAGTTCACGGTGACCCTTTCGACAATAGAGGCCGGGATTGCGATGAGGGTGAAGCTTCTGAACATGCAGCGCGACTTCTATCTCTCGGCAATAAGTGAGGCGGAGGCCTTCCCGGTGAAAGGCTATATCTTCAATGCAGGGGATGACAGGAGTGCCGCCGGTAAGTTTATCGAGAACCTGCTGAGGCACAGGATCGAGGTTTACAGGTGCGGAAAGAACATAACCAAGAGCGGGGTAAGCTATTCCACCACCGACAGCTGGTTCGTCCCGATGAAGCAGAAGGAGTTCCGGTTTGTCAGAAGCCTCTTTGAACCTGTCTTCACTTTTGCAGACACGGTCTTTTATGACATATCCACCTGGGTCATGCCCATGGCCTTCAACCTGAGCTACACTGCACTTAACGGCAGTGAAGCTGCCGGAATGACCGGACAGAGGGTGACTGAGGCTCCCATGCCGGAGGGACGGATGGCAGGTGTTGAAAATCCTTATGCATGGCTCTTTGAATGGACCGACTCTTATGCACCTAAGGCACTCTATATGATACAGGAGGCCGGACTGACGGCCCGGGTTTCGGCCAAACCCTTCACTGTCTCAACGGAAGGGAAAGAGAAGAGGTTCGGTTACGGTACGATAATGGTCCATTCAGGTGAGAATCTCCTGTCACCTGAGGAGATGAAGGCCATTATGGCGAATGTGGCAAAAGAGTGTGGCATAACCGTCTACGGTGTCTCCACCGGCCTTACTCCCTCAGGCATTGACCTGGGCAGCAATGATTTCATTGTCCTCTCGAAGCCTTCGGTGCTGCTTCTGACAGATGAGGGCATCGCCAGCGATGATGCCGGCGAGATATGGCAACTCCTGGATGTGCGCTACGGCATGCAGGTCACCCTGATGCCTGCCTCGAGGATGTCGTCGGCCGCCCTTTCGAAGTACAATGTGATCATCATCGCCGGAAATCCTTCCATGCCTCAGGCAACCATTGACCGGATCAGGGAGTGGAACCGTGGCGGAGGCACCATCCTGGCCTATAAGGGTGGCAACAGGTGGGTAGCCGGTAACGGGTTCGCCGACATAAGCTATACAGATAATGCAGCAGTTCCGGCCACAGTGGAGCGCAGCTATGTCAACAGGTCTGCAGACAGGGCCCTGCATACGATCCCGGGCTCGATATTCAGGACAAAACTGGATCTGACGCACCCTCTCTGTTACGGATACACCACTGAGTATCTGCCGGTGTTCAAGAGCGAGTCCACGGCAGTGAAGATGACAGGCAACACCTACAACAACCCGGTAAGATATACCTCAGCCCCGCTGCTGAGCGGATTTTCCTCAAAGGAAAATATTGAGAGGATAAGCAACAGCGTCTTTGCCTGCGTGCATCAGGAGTCAGGAAGGGTTATATCGATCTATGACGACACCAACTTCCGGGCTATCTGGTTCGGTACTCAAAGGATTTTTGCCAACGCTGTCTTCTTCGGACAGACGCTCAGGCAGGGAAGCAGATACGACCAATAGCTATATCCTCTATCTCCCGCAGGGCTTTCTCAAGGGAGACAAACTGTGTCCTGTCGCCTGCCAGCTCAAGTAGTATCAGTCCGGCGGGCTCGCCGAAATATACTTCATTCACCCCGAGCCTGGTCCTGATGACACATCCGAAAGTGGTAAGCAGCTTCTGAACCTCTATCCCAAGGTTGTCACGCCGGGGCACAAGTGCGCCGAGCAGCGTGATGCCGTCACATTCCACCGGCGCATCAGAGGGGCCATGAGAGAAGGCCATCTCATTCACGGAGATGCCCTCCACCTTTTGCAGTTTTGCAGCCAGCTCGTCACAATCATCAGGAAGGCCTGCCAGGTGGATGACCATATACCCTTCACGGCTGCATCGCTCTTCGCTTAGCTCGTGAAAACCCAGGCGTGTGCTGATGACGCCGGCGTGATCCGAAAGGGCTTTCTGAACCAGCCCTGCCTCCTTGATTCTGTCGGTGATCTTGATTCCGATTATCCTGACCATAGTACAATTATTTAGTAGTAAAGGTCCCGCTCACCGTTCCTGATGCGGTCAATCTTCTTCCTGATACTCTCCTTCATTCCCTCGTCGAGGTCTGCCATATTCTTCTCAATGGCCTTCCATCCCTTTTCGGCCAGGGCGGGAGAGGCATAGTCAACGATATATTCTGACAGTGTCAGTATGGCGTTGGGGGTGCAGTAACGCTTGATGAATCCCGGAACGGAGAACTCCATGAAATGCTCCCCGGTGCGCCCTAGCCTGTAGCAGGCGGTGCAGAAAGATGGGATATAATCGTTGTCGATGAGCTCGTCAATGACATCGGCAAGCGATCTCTCGTCATTGATCTTGAACTGTTCGCGGTTGAGGTTCTGCTGCTCGTTCCTGGAAGCGGAGTAACCGCCGAGCTCAAGCTTTGTACCGCCGTCTATCTGCGACACTCCGAAAGCCATGGCCTCCGCCCTGACATCAGGCGTCTCGCGTGCCGTGAGAATCAGTCCTGTATAAGGAACAGCAAGGCGCAAAATGGCGATCAGCTTCTTGAAATTGTCGTCGCTGACATAGTATTTGCCATTCAGGTTCAGCATGGATGCATCCTTGATCCTTGGAAACGATATGGTGTGCGGTCCCACATTATAACAGGCCTCGAGGTGGTTGGTATGCCTCACCAGACCCAGGACCTCGAACCTCCAGTCGTACAGTCCGAACAGCGCCCCTATGCCCACATCGTCAATGCCGGCCTCCTGGGCTCTGTCAAGGCCCGTGAGTCTCCAGTTGTAATCACTCTTCTTACCACCAAGGTGATAAAGCTTGTATGCATCCGGGTCATAGGTCTCCTGAAAGATCTGGTAGGTGCCTATCCCTGACCTGCCCACAGTGCGGAAGCCGTCTATATCGAGTGGTGCGGCATTGATATTGACCCTTCTTATCTCACCCCTGCCTTTTCTGATACTGTAAACAAGCTTTACCGTATGGGCAATGAATTCCGGGTCATACTCAGGATGCTCGCCGTAAACAAGTATCAGCCTCTTCTGGCCGTTATCCTCAAGTGCCTCCACCTCAGCAGTTATCTCCTGGTCGCTGAGGGTCTTGCGTTTCGCCTCCTTGTTGGTCACCCTGAATCCGCAATACTGGCAGTTGTTGCTGCACTTGTTGCCTATGTAAAGTGGGGCAAAGAGCACAATCCTGTTGCCATAGACCTTTTTCTTAAGCTCTCGTGCCCCGGCCTTGATCTCCTCAACCAGTTCACCCTCAGCATTGATAAGGGATGCCGTCTCGGCAAGGGTGAGACGCTCCTTCGACAGTGATTTTGCGATCAGTTCCCTGACCCTTACCTTATCAGCCTTCGCGTTGTTTATTATCGACCACAGCTCGGCGGGGTCAATGAAAGGTTCCATCCGCCGGTCCGGTATACTCAGTTTTTCAGGATTAAATTTCATCTTCTCATTTATTGAATTCTTCCCCCTCGGATTAACATGCAAAGATACTCTTTTTCAGGCCAGGTTGCTCCCTGACAGATCAGAAAATAAGCTCCTGCACCTCCCTTATGCCTTCCGCAAGAAGCTTATCTGCCGGCATGTCAGCATTGGAAGCATCAAGCCGTTTATGGAAGAAGAGGGTCATTCGTTTCCCCGGTATGTCATCCTCATAATTCTCAAGATGCAGGTATATCTCAGGCAACAGCGAACCATTACCAGGTATGTAGACCATACCCCTTGAAAAAAATGTCTCTGCCGCACACGAGACGGCATATAGTCCCGGTGGGGGGACCAGTTTTGTCCTTTCAGTAACAGGGATCTTAATAAGGGGCACGCCGGGTGTAATGCCGGGGTCCTCTTTCACAGCCGTACCTATGATAAGGTAGTAATGATCGAGGTACGCATTGGCGCGCTGTATATAACCTGCAGAGAGAGCCTCCCTTATGCGTGTTGAGCTTACGGTCTCGTTCTGTACCTCCTGCATGGGTATCTCCTCGGCTTCAAAACCGTATTTGCTTCTCCACTCCCAAAGCGTCCGGTAATCACCCTCCTGGTTATACCCGAAGTGGTGATTATGGCCCACCACAATCACTTTTGCCTTCAGGATACCGCAAAGGATATCCCTGACAAACTCTTCGCTGGTAATGCGGGAGAACTCATGCGTGAACCCGATTATTATGACATTGTCGAGTCCGGCCTTACGCAGCATTTCGATCTTCTCCTCTCCGGAACAGATCAGTTTCAGTCCCTTCCCGGCGCTCTCGGGATATAGCACCACCCTGGGGTGAGGATCGAATGTAATTAAGACGCTTTCACCGCCGACATCTGCTGCCAGTTTCTTAAGGCGTCTTATGATGGTTTTATGCCCGATATGGACTCCGTCAAAAGTGCCTGTCGTGACAACAGGTGAACTGATCACCGCCGCCTCCTCAAAGCTTCTGAAAATTCTCATTGAGCTGCCGGCTACCTCTTTTCCTTAACAAAATAGGCCACCTTCTCAATAGAGGTGATCATGTCAAACTCCTCGAGCCATACATTGTCAGGCACATTCAGCGGAACGGTGGTGAAGTTCATGATCCCCTTGATACCGTTGCTCACCAGCATTGCCGTCACCGTCACTGCCTGGTCCGGAGGAACGGTCAGCACCGCTATCGTAATATCCAGCTCGCTCTTGAGCTTCTTCATCTGGTCAAGGTGGTAGCACTTAACTCCCGCAACCACCTTGTCAACCTTCTGGGGGTCGACGTCAAGGGCGGCAACCACGTTCATGTTGGTGCGCTTTCCCCTGAAGTATCCTGTTATGGCCCGGCCCAGGTTGCCCATCCCTATTATTGCCACGTTCAGTCCGCTGGGTGCGTCAATGATTGATCCGATGGTTTTTATCAGCTCCCTGACATCATATCCCTTGCGCATCACGCTGCCATACCCGATAAGCATGAGATCACGCCTGACCTGAACGGCTGTTATGTGAAGCATGGCTGCAAGCTCGTGTGAAAAAACATAATTGCGGTTCACCGCAAGCGAGGATATCAGTGCCCGTCTGTACTGACTGAGGCGCTCGACTGTCTTTCCCGGTAGTGTCTTCATAATTCGGCCTTTAGGTTGGTGACCTGTGATTTTGGAATTATAACCTTAAAAACTGACCCCTTGTCAGGGATACTCTCCACGTCAATGACGCCGTGGTACAGCTCCACCACCTTTTTGACGATGGAGAGCCCGAGGCCGCTGCCGCTGATGTTACGTGTCTTGTCATTCTTTATCCGTGAGAACTCTTCGAAGAGCATGTCGCGCTCATCGGTATTCATTCCTATTCCTGTATCCGCCACGGAGAATATGAACTCATTGTCATTGCAGTCGACCGTAATGGTCACCGTTCCTCCTGTTCTGTTGTACTTAACTGCGTTTGACACAAGATTGTTCATAATGATCTCAAAATCATTGGGATCAGCCCAAATGGTCTCACATCCCCTTATGTCAGTCACGAAGTTTATATCCTTGTGTATCGCATATGGACTGACGGTCACAACGGCCATCGAGACGAGGTCCTTCAGACTTACGTTCTGCAACTTCTCGAGCTGCCGCTCGAAACTCACCTTGGTAAAGTCGAGGAGGTCCATGATCAGGTTACGCATGCTATCTATGCGCTGCAGCGATCTCTCTATGGCAGACGAATATTCGTCAAGGGAGTCGCCCATCTGCCTCTCCTGCATCATCTTCAGGTAACCCTCAATGGCGTTAAGCGGCGCCTTCAGCTCATGTGAGAGTACTGAGAGGAACTGGAACCTCACCTTTCTTCCTTCCACCTTGAGCTTATGGGTTATCCTCCTCAGGTACTGCTGCTTGGTTATCTGTTCTATCGAAGCCTTGAGCTCCTGCGGGGTAAAGGGTTTGGGGATGAAGTCAATGGCACCGTCATTGTGTGCCTTCACCGCAACATCAATCGAAGCGTATGATGTTATCATCGCCACCACGATATCATAGTTCTTCTTCCTCACGTACTCGAGGACCTCCACACCCTGAATGCCGGGGAGCTTGTTGTCAAGCAGCAGGATATCAGGCATCTCGCGGTCAATGATCTCAATACCCTCTTCACCGGTAGCCGCTTCCAGGATATTAAAAGTGTAGTCTTCGTCCATGAATGGGTAGGTGACGTGGAAGTTGCCAAGTATCCTGGCCACGCCTGACCTGATGCCAGGCTCATCATCCACCACAAGTATTTTTAGCTGTGCCATCTCAGATTTTCAGTAGTTTTTTGATTTCAAGGTCAAGCTGTTCGGGTCTGACCCCCTTTTCCAGGTAGAGGTCAGCCCTGATCCACTCGCGGTCCTGGCCGCTGTTAAGTCCAAAAGTTATCCCGGTCTCCCTTGAGACTGCCGTGGCAAGTATAACAGGCACCTCCGGGTACTTTCTCTTCAGCTTGTAACAGAGGATGAAGCCGCTGTCATCACTCTCCATCATCAGGTCAAAGACGGCGATGTCAGGTTTCATCTTTGCGATCACCTGCTCAGCCTCCGCCTGGCTCTCCACCGCCACCACCTCATAGCCTGCCTTGCGAAGGTGAAAGGCTACCTGGAAGAGGTAGTCGGGGTCATCATCGGCAAGCAGGACTGTATATTTTTTACTACTCATTATATGTGTAAGTTATAGATATTTCATTTACTAAAAGCCAGGCAGGCCGGTATCTCTACTCAGGCCTCCTGGGAAGTATTATCTTAAAGGTTGTGCCCGTGGGTCCTTTTGACGGTTCATTGTTTGTCTCAACCGTGATCTGTCCCTTGTGCATCTTTACGATTCCATAGGTGGTAGCCAGCCCCAGCCCCGTTCCCTTGCCAAGGCCCTTGGTGGTGAAGAAGGGTTCGAATATCTTCGGTTTATCATCCTCCCTTATGCCGGTTCCTGTGTCAGAGACTATAAAAATAACGTCGCTGACCGTATCCTCAAGGCAGATCTTAAGCGTGCCGCCCTCCGGCATTGCGTCGATGGCATTCCTGAAGAGGTTGGTGAGCACCTGGGTCATCTGTTCAGAGTCTATGGCAGCGTCAGGGCTTGTGGTGCGGTCTTCGATTACAGTTTTGATATTTTCAGGGAACACCACTCCGGCAACGCTGCTCTCAGTCAGTTTTCTTATGTCAATAACCTGATGGTTTACCTGGTTCTTGCGGGCAAAGTTAAGCAGTCCGCCCACGATCTTCTTGCAGCGTGCCGCCTGTTCAACGATAAGCTGGATATCATCGCGCAACGGATCCTCCGGTTTGACCTCATCAAGGAGTATGTTGCTGTACATGATCACCACTCCCAGGGGGTTATTTAGTTCGTGTGCAATGCCTGCCGAGAGCTGTCCCATGTGTGCAAGCTTCTCCGACTGTTTGAGGGCGTTCTGCATGGTTGTCAGCTTGGCGTTGGAGAGTGCCAGGTCCTGCACTGACCTGTGCAGCTTCTCAATTGTATATGGCAGGCACATCTCCTCCTCAGCCAGTCCCTTGACAATTGCCAGGGCATGGTCATAGCAGGTGTCATAGCCGCATGCGCCGCAGTTCAGATGATCTTTGGGGGTCAGCTTGCCCATGGAGGCCAGGACCTTAATCACCTCACCCTCCTCACCGATCATCTGGCGCTTGTCTTCCGGCTTAAAGCGGACAGAAAGGTCGAGTTTGTCATAGGTCTCCAGGTTGTTCCTCCAGTCATCCATGTCGAGGCTGGTCATCTTCTGCTGTGCATAGGTGCTGACCAGTGCCCTCCTGTTGTACTGTTTGCCTCCCTTGCTCATGCCGGGGCCCATGATGCATCCCTCACAGCAGAGCAGCTCGAGGTGCTGTCCGCCAATCATCCCCTCCTCAAACTCCTTGATTGCCTCCTGGAAGTCAATCCTTCCTTCGGCAGCTATAATGTTTCCTGTAATGGCGTCATCATTCACGCCGGCTGTCTGCAGTAGTCCTCTCGTGACCGGGAAGATGGCTCCGCGCCCTCCCAGCGGCGGGTCGAACTCTGAAGGTGCCACTGTTTCAGGAGTGATGCCGGATTTTTCAAACATCTCGCGCAGCTCGAGGAATGTAATGGCGACGTCGACCTCAGTGTTTTCGGCTTTCTTCGCAACACAGGGCCCGATGAATACCACAGGCAGGTCCTCTCCGTGTTTTTCCCGCATAACCCTTGTCATAGCCACCATGGGTGAGACAACCGGGATGAGGTTTTGCGTGAGGTCAGGGTGGTAGAACCTGATGAATGAGACGATGGCGGGACAGTCTGACGAGATATAGTTTTCAGGTCCGGCCTCGCTGATCAGGTTGCGGTAGCGGTGTGCCACAAGATCGGCGCCGAAGGAGACCTCTACGACATAATCAAATCCAAGGGCCCTGATCATGCCAACCACCTTCTGATGGTCAGTCACGTCATGGAACTCTGCCGGAAAGCTGGGTGCCACCAGGGCCGCCTTCTTACCGGGCTTCTCAAGCACTTTGGTCACCATCTCAACGGTGTTCACGAACACCTTTGCGCCCTGGCTGCACACCTTGGTGCAGTTGCCGCATGCCACGCACCTCTCGGTGATCACCTCCGCCTGTCCGCCTACAATTCGTATGGCACGCGCCGGGCACTCCCTCACGCAGGTGTAGCAGGTACGGCATAATTCTTTTATGGTATAGACTAACATTATCGTTTCACTTAAAGCAGTACATCGCGTTTGCTGAAATGTGTATGGAACAGCGTCTTATCAGCGAGTTCGGAGCACTGTTCAAATACCTTGCCATAGAGGTCCGACACCGAGGAAGACTGTTCAGGGCCTCGTACTGCCTCCTGGTCGTCGGTCTGCCATATGAACCTCGATCGCTGGCGCACTGCCTCCTTCGATCCTGCAGGGAGCATTCCTCCTCCGTTTACGCATCCGCCGGGGCATGCCATCACCTCCACAAGGTCATAATGTGTTCCACCGTCAATCATCTGCCTCAGTTTCTCCAGTCCCTTGAGTCCGTCAACCACTGCCACGGTATATGTTAACCCCCCGGCTGTCACCATGGCTTCCCTGAAGGTGCCGGTATTGCGCAGCTTCTTCACGGCCGGTCTGTCGGCCTCCTTCTCTCCTGCCCTGACTGCAATGGAACGGAGGACAGACTCGGTGATGCCTCCTGCGGCCTCGGCAAGCAGTGAGGCTGAGCTGCGCAGAGCCATGGGCTCGTCTGCAGGCTCGGGATCGATGTTTGTAATGTCGATACCATACAGGATGATCAGCCTGGCGAGCTCCCTGACAGTAAGGACGGTGTCAATGTCACTGATGCCTTTCCTGGTCATGCTGTCACGGCGCGCCTCGAATTTCATTGCGGTGCAGGGTGTGACCGAAACGGTGTATACACGCGATTTGTCAGCCGTTGCCGGGACAACTGACTTGATGATTGCGCCTGAGATCTGCTGCGGCGTCTTGAGCGTTGACAGCAGCGGCAGCAGCTCCGGGGTAAACTGTTCGCAGTATTTGACCCATGCCGGACACGCCGAGACAATTAGCGGCTTTCTGTCTGCCCTGTCGCGAGAGCTGATAAGGGCATCTGCCAGCTCGGTGATGAGGATGTCGGTGCCTGTGCCTGAGAGGAAGATCCTGTCGAAGCCTGTCTTCCGGAGGGCTGCATTCATGATCCTGTCGAAGTCGCGGTGGTATTTCACCCCCAGCTCACCCGCAAGGGCGTATGGCACCAGTGGCGAGTACTGTATGACCCTTGTGACCTCGCTCTTGCTGAGCTGCTCCTGTACTTCTGAGAGATAGTGTTTCTCATGGAGGGCGCCCGTGGGGCATACCAGCACGCACTGCCCGCAGTGGATGCAGCTCGAGAAGTTGAAGTCGCGGTCCATCGCCGGTCCCACATGGGTGTACCGGCCTCTGCCGATGAAGTCGATGGATGTGGCGGTGACCACCTCCTCGCATACCCTGAGGCAGCGGCCGCAGAGGATGCATTTTGAGAGCTCGCGCACAATGGCAGGGCTCGACTGGTCGCGGCGTGGCTTGATCTTGCTTCCGCGTATGCGTCTCTCCCTCACCTGCATCTGGTCCGAGAGCCGCTGCAGCTCGCAATCGAGGTTGCGGTCACAGTAGAGACAGTCGTCAGGATGGTTCGAGAGGAGTAGCTCCACTATTGTTTTCCTCGCCCTGATCACCCGCGGGGAGTGCGTCTGGATCTTCATCCACTCCTCAACAGGTGCCGAACAGGCGGTGACAAGCCTGTCGCGGCCCTCCACCTCCACCACGCACATGCGGCAGGCGCCTGTAGGCGTGAACTCTGCCATTCTGCAAAGAGTGGGGATCATAATGCCGTTACGGTTAAGGGCTGAGAGAATGGTCTCTCCCTTCTCGGCCTTTATGCTCTTGTTATTTACTTCTATTGTGAACTGCATGGCTTATTTTACTGTTACGGCACTGAACTTGCAAACATCATAACAAATTCCGCAGCCGATACATTTATCGTCTACGATGAAGAATGGCTGCAGCCTGGTTCCATATATGGCATTTACCGGGCATTTGGCCGCGCAGACCGTACAACCGGTGCATTTCTCCACATCAATGCTGAATGTCCTCAGCCCCCGGCACACATTGGCGCGGCAGCGCCTGTCGAATATATGCTCTTCGAACTCCTCACGGTAGCTTGTCATGGCGCTGGTGAACGGATTAGGCGCCGTCTGACCCAGTCCGCAAAGCGAAGTGTCTTTCATCACGGAGGCTATCGTCTCGAGCTGCATCACCCCCTTGAACCTCTCGAGGGTGGCGTTGGAGTCCTCCGTATTTGGCTTGCGGATGATATTCTCGAGTATCTCGAGCATACGGCCTGTACCCTCGCGGCAGGGGATGCACTTGCCACAGCTCTCCTTGTGGATGAATTCCATGTAATACCTCACGAAATCGACCATACATGTGGTCTCGTCGATAATTATGAGCCCGCCTGAACCCATTGCTATGCCGTTCTCCCTCAGCACCTCATAGTCGACCTGCAGTTCAAGGTTCTTCTCTGTGATAAAGGTTCCCGAGGGCCCTCCGATCTGCAGTGCCTTGAATTTTTTCCCGTCCCTGATGCCGTCGGCGATACCCTCCACTATTGTTCGGAACTGAGTGCCCATCTCCACCTCAATCAGTCCTGTAAAGCGACCCCGGCCTCCCAGTGAGAAGAGCTTGGTGCCCTTGCTGCCTGCTGTGCCCATGGTACGGAACCACTCGGGACCGTGAGACATGATGAGAGGAACATTCATCAGTGTTTCGACGTTGTTTATCACCGTCGGCTTCCCGTAGAGGCCGCTGGTGGTGGGATATGGAGGTTTGAGCTCCGGCATGCCGCGCTTTCCCTCGAGGCTGCCTATCAGGGCTGTCTCCTCGCCGCAGACAAACGCTCCGGCCTCCTCCCTGACCACAATGTCGAGGTTGAACCCGCTTGAGAGGATGTTATGTCCGATGATCCCGAAATTGCGGGCAGCCTCGAGGGCCTTTCTCAGCCTGGCAAGAGGATGGGGTGAGCCGGTCTTGAGATAGATAACCGCGTTTGAAGCACCAATGGCATAGGAGGCAATGCATATCCCCTCTATCAGACGGTGGGGGTCTCCCTCGAGCACAGACCGGTCGGCATAGGAACCCGGATCACTCTCCTTGGCGTTACAGATCAGATACCTGTTGTCAGAAGCGGAGTTAAGTGCATACTTCCATTTCAGGCCCGTGATGAACCCTCCTCCGCTGCGTCCGCGCAGGCCGCTCCGTTCAACGATGTCACAGACCTCCTCATGTGTGTAGTTGCGTATTGTCTTCAGGAAAGCGCGATAGCCTCCCCGTGCGATATACTCTTCAATGCTTTCCGGGTCATAGCACCCGCAGTTGCCCAGCACCACCCTCTTCTGCAACCTGAAAAAGGGGATCTCCTCCATGAATGGTATATCATGCCAGGCCTCAAAACCGGTGGTCCCTTTCTGAGCGACGAGGTCCTCTTCAGGCATGTCGTTATGGAATACGCCATTGAGGAGTGATTCAATCTTATCTTCGGTTATATTCCTGAATATCAAATTGTTTTTCCCAGGCAGATGAACACATACCATCGGCTCGAAGGCAGCGGGTCCGTGACAACCCGTCTTCACCACGACGCCGCGGATACCCATTTCATTCAGGTAGAGTTCTGCTGCCGCAGCGCTCTTCAGGCTGCCTGCGATGATTGCTGCCGAGCCTGAGGCGACGTATATTACGGGCACCGAAGGCTTGTCGCGGCGTATCTCTGCAAGTCTCTTCCCGGTAGCCGGGGGCAGGGTGTCAGAAGCATGCATCAGGACCTCCCTGACCAGGAATTCCCTGGTATCGTTTTCTCCGTTCTCTTTCATTTCAGTTCAGCCAGTGCTTTGAGTTTTGATACCATTGCGGGGATCTCCTCGGAACGGATATGGGTGTAGTAGTTATCGTCAGTGCATATCACCGGACCCTCATTGCATCCGCCCATGCAGGCCGTGAGCTCGTAGCTGAACCTGCCGTCACGTGTGGTCTGACCGGGCTCAATTCCGAGTTCCTCGCGAACGGCATTTATCACGGATGTAGCGCCGTTGATGAAGCAGGATGTCCCGTTACAGATCCTCAGATGGACCTTCCCGGAGGGGAAGAACCTGAACTGGTCATAGAATGTTGCCAGTCCGTAGATCTTTGTAGTGGACATACGCAGGAAGCTTCCAATCCGAACTATCGCATTTTCAGAGAGATAACCCTCAGCCTCCTGTACATCCTGGAGTATGGGTATGAGGCTCTCATGGCTTCCCTCCCTGTAGCGACTCAGTATATCATCTATCTTGCTCATTATTAAATTGATCTGACTTTTCAGATCAATACAAAGCTATACATTTTTATTGTTATTTCAAAAACATTGTTATTTTATTAACAAAGAACGACTGAAATTGGATGTTTTATGTCATTGGCGAATGAAATTTATTGTACTTTTGAGTGAATATGAAATAATAAAAGGCAGTTGGGACAGTCATACGAAATCGAGATATGCCTTGGAAGTTCTTGTTTCTCAAGAGGTAACAGGGAGGTGGTACAGATTATCAGGGATTATCTGAGGAAGAATCACCTCGATGACAAGGTGGTTCTCCGCGGAGCGCGCTGCATGAACCGTTGCAGCGAGGGGCCCTCTGTTGTCATCAACGGAAGGACCTTTGCAGGGATAGGTGTCACGGATATTGAAAAGATTCTGGAGAAGGAGCTGGTGCAGGCCGGCAGCATAAACTAATGCAATGATTATGAACATTCCCGATCAGGTAATTTACATCAATGAGGATAAGTGCCGCAACTCTTATTCCTGTGTCAGGGCATGCCCGGTGAATGCCATCGAGGTCAGGCCCGAGCGAAGGCACCCGGTGATCATCGCTGACAGGTGCATCGGTTGCGGGCTCTGTTTTCTATCCTGCTCGCCTAAAGCGATAGATTACAGGAACTCGATCACTAGGGTCAAGGAGCTGCTGAGCTCGGGCCGCAAGACGGCGGCACTCATTGCCCCCTCCATTGCCTCGGAGTTTGACGACATCACCGACTACCGCAAGTTCGTCGGCATGATCCGCAAGCTTGGCTTCACATATGTTCATGAGGTCTCCTTCGGGGTCGACCTTGTCGCCTACGCATACAAGAGGCTTTTCGAGGAGTCGAGCGGCAAGTATTACATCACCTCCAACTGTCCCTCCATTGTTGAGATGATTGAAAAGTACCATCCCAACCTGGTACCGAACCTGGCACCCATTGTATCGCCGATGGTTGCCTCGGCGATGGTCACGCGTGACCTGTACGGCGAGGAGGTCGCCAACGTCTTCATCGGTCCGTGCATTGACATCAAGGCTGAGGCCACTCTCTACAGCGATAAGAGCCTCGTTGAGGCGGTTCTGACCTTCATCGAGATCCGCCAGTTGTTTGAGGAGAATGAGATCCGGGAGAAGGCTGTCAAGATGGCTGAATTCGATCCTCCCTTTGGCAACTGGGGCGCCCTCTACCCCTACCCTGCAGGCATATTGCAGGCTGCCGGCATCAAGCGCGACCTGGTATCGAGCCATGTCATCACCGCCTCCGGTGCCGAAGACGTCAGGGAGGCCATCAATGACTTCGACCACCATATTGACACCATCAGGCACCACTTCAACCTCTTCTTCTGCCCCGGGTGCATGCTGGGTCCGGGAATGATAAGGCACGACGAGCGTTTCAGGCGACGGTCGCTTGTCAAGCAGTACGCCGAGAAACGCGTCGAGGCCCTCGACAAGAAACAGTGGCAAAAGGATATGGAGCGCTGGTCGTCGCTCGATCTCACACGCACCTTCAGGGCCAATGACCAGCGCATACCTGAGCCCTCCTCCGAGGCGATCAATGAGGTCATGAAGATAATCGGCAAGGAGAGGAGCACGGAGGAGATCAACTGCAACGCCTGCGGCTATGGCTCATGCCGCGAGTTCGCATCCACGGTGGCAAAGGGACTGGCGGTGCCGGAGATGTGCCACACCTACAACCTGCGTAACAAGCAGGAGTATATTGAGACCCTGCGCCAGACCAACAAGAAACTCTCCGAGACAAAGAAAGCTTTGAAAGAGTCGGAGGAGCAGGCAATGAGGGAAAAGGATGCGGCGCAGGATGCCTCCGACACGATGAACAGCATGCTCAATAAGCTGCCCAACGGGGTGGTCATTGTAGACAACGAGCTGAAAATACTGCACTCAAACGAGAGCTTCCTGGATATAATAGGCGAAGATGCAAAGGCCATCGCCGAGATAATTCCCGGTTTGAAGGGTGCCGATCTGAAGACCCTTCTGCCTTTTAATGTTTACAACATCTTCTCCTTCGTGCTTCGTGAGAACGAATCGGTCATCAGCCGGGATGTTCAGCTCGAGGACCGTATGTTCAACGTCTCCATCTTCCCTATCAGGCAGAACAGGATCGCCGGTGCAGTCATACGCGACCTCTTTTCACCGGAGGTGCAGCGCGAGGAGGTTATCACCAGGGTCTCCGATGTCATCGACAAGAACCTGGAGATGGTGCAGAAGATAGGATTTCTCCTTGGTGAGGGCGCCTCCGATACCGAGAAGATGCTTAATTCCATTGTTGAATCGTTCCGTCAGAAAAAGAATGAGCCCGGAAAATAGCCAGGTGGCAGGCATGGAGAGGGAGTTCTTCATCGAGGTCAACAGCCAGCAGCGCAACCATCACGGTGAGCGCATCTGCGGCGATGTCTTCCTCTCGGAGAACGTACGTGAGGAGAACCGCATCATCACCGTCCTCTCCGATGGCATGGGCCATGGCGTCAAGGCCAACATTCTGGCAACGCTCACCTCAACCATGTCGCTCAACTTCACTCGTGAGCACAAGGAGCCCGACCGCATTGCCGAGATCATCATGAACACTCTCCCCATCTGCAGCGAGAGGAAGATCAGCTATGCCACCTTCTCGATAGTGGACATAGAGAGCGACGGCCGCGCCAACATACTCGAATATGACAATCCGCGATGCATCATCCTGCGGGGCAGCCAGCCCTTCGAACCCGACTGGAAGGATGTGATACTCGACAAGGGACGGAATGCCGGCAAGCGGCTGCGCAAATGCACCTTCTTTCCCGCCAAGGAAGACCGAATAATCCTCCTCTCCGACGGCGTGGCTCAGAGCGGAATGGGAAGCAATGCCTGGCCCCTGGGCTGGGAACGCGACAACGTGCAGCAGTACGCAGCCTCGCTTGTAGCCAGCGAGCCCTCCATCTCAGCCACCACCCTTGCCGGCAAGATAGTGACAATGGCCTATAAGTACGATAACTACGAAGCAAAGGACGATATCTCGTGCGCCATACTCTACTTCAGGGAGCCGCGCAAACTGCTGATCTGTACCGGTCCGCCCTACGACGAGGAGAAGGATAAGGAACTGGCCGCCAGGATCACCTCCTATAACGGGAAGGTGATAATATGCGGAGGTACAACGGCTGACATTGTTGCGCGTGAGCTCAAGCGCAAGATAGTTGACGAACTGATCTTCGAAGACCCTGACCTTCCTCCCGAGAGTTTCATGGAGGGAGTTGACCTTGTTACCGAGGGCATCCTCACCCTGCAGAAGGTCAATGAACTGGTTAAGGGTTACAAGAACAGCGTCAAGCTCGGCAAGGGGCCGGCAGACAAGATCGTGAAGCTGATCATGGAGAGTGACGAGATCAACTTCCTTGTAGGGACCCGCATAAATGTGGCTCACCAGGATCCCACTCTCCCGGTTGACCTCGAGATACGCCGGACAGTGGTCAAACGCATTGCCCGGATACTGGAAGACAAGTGGCTGAAGCTGGTCAGCATCGACTATATCTGAAATATTCCCTTGCCCTTCGGTAGAGGAACGTCATCACCTCTGGCAGGGAGAGCTTACGGGGCAGGCGTCTGAAGACCTTCACCCCTTCTATCTCTGCAGTGTCACTTATCTCACCCATGGTCTCAACCTCGGCATAGAAGAGCCTGCCATACTGTTTTCCCGTGCCGCTGTCTACTGAATAGTACGTTACCGGCTCCAATGAAAATCCCATGGCACCTGTCTCCTCCGTCAGCTCCCTTACAGCCGCCTCAACTGTATCCTCTCCTGCATCGGGATGACCTGCAGGCAGCTCGTAGCCTCCCCTCCTGCGGTGTCTCACAAAGAGCCAGCCTCCGCTGTACCTCGCTGCAATAACCACATATGAGACCTTTAACGGGGCTTTCCCCGGCGATATCAGCTCAACTGTCACCATCAGGTAAAAATAACTCAAAAACCAACAATGTGCGCAGTATGTTGTTTAATAGTAAATTTGTTCAAAACCTTATTGATGGCGCTTTATTTAATCCCATTACTCTGCGACATATGGCTCTGGTACGCCCTCGTAACTGACCTCAGGAACCGTAACCAGATACTCAGGGGCTTTGTGCTGGCAGTCAAGGCTGCCCTGTCGTTGGCGCTGATCTATATCATGATAAGGGTACTGGTCTATGGCGGAGAATTTGCCGACCCTGCCAACGCATACAGGCAGATTGTATTCGGTGCTCTCTCAGCCCTTCATGAGACAGCAGCTTTGGCCTACCTGGTAATGGCCCTTTTTACCTGGCTTCCGGGCAGGTTGATGAAACGCAGGTTTAAGGCAGCCGGAATAATAAACATATCCATCTTCCTGCTGATTGTGATACTCTTTGCCGACGGTTATTTCAGGCAGAGGTTCGATTTAAGGGTCACCAGGGAAGAGATAGCCATCAAAGGGCTGGACCCCTCGCTGAACGGCATGAAGATCGTCCTGACAGGCGACCTCCATATATCATCCTGGCACGGTCACTATGACAAGCTTGAAAAAATCATGACAGCCATTAACCAGGAGGAGCCTGACCTGCTGGTAAATACCGGCGATTTTATCACATTCGGATGGCAGGAATTCGGAGAGTGTGACACCATCCTCCGTAAAGCCGGCGCCAAGAGCGGCGCATTCGCCGTTGTAGGCAACCACGACGACGGAACTTATCACCCGCGATATGATGAAAGTTACGGTGCGGAATGCAGTGAAATGATCAGGAGCAAAATAACGGCATCAGGATATCACCTGCTCTCAGATACGGTAGTGATAACAAGTCACAATGGCGTGAATATCGCCGTTGGAGGTGTGGTCACCTACGGCCACAGGCTTGATATGAGATACGGCGACTTTGAGAAGGTTCTCAGGCAGATCCCCGACAGCATGTTCACCGTGATGCTGCTCCATGATCCTGCCGGATGGCTGCTGACTGCGGTGACCGGCCGTATGCCGGAGATCACCCTCTCAGGCCACACCCATGGCATGCAGGCAGGTTTGCCTGGAGGCAATCGTTCACCTGCGGAGCAATTCCATGAGCGGTGGAAGGGTCTGTACTCCCTTGCCGGAAGTCACCTCTATGTAACCACCGGCCTCGGTACCATGGGCATGGCCGTCAGGATCTTCATGCCTCCTGAAATAGTCGTTATTACAGTGACATCCGAATAGACTATTTCATACCTTTGCCCATTGAATTATTTTGATTCGCAGAATGAAATTTAAACCTCTGATCGTAGCAGCCGCTCTGATTGCGGCCATTCCGGCATATTCCCAGCAGAAATCCCTTCGGGTCATCACCCGTGGGGATTCGGAAAAACACATGAAATACCTCTCCTCCGACAACCTTGAAGGAAGGAGAACCGGCAGTGAGGGGAGCAGTACCGCAGCTGAATATATAAGTTCCACAGCCCTGAGGATGGGCCTCAAACCCCTTCCGGGTCAGGATGATCTCCTCCAGCCACTCGAGTACCTGAGGGTCACCCCTGTTCCGGATGAATCCATCATGACCCTGAAAGATTCCACAGGCACCATCCTGCACTCAGCCGGGGTGACGCCCCTCGCGCCACCCAATGACACTGTCAGACTGAGCGGCGAGATCGTCTTTGGCGGTTACGGCTACATGAACAGCGAGGAGAAGTACAACGATTTTGCAGGGATAAGCGTTAATGACCGGATCGTTATCATAATGACCAGGAGTCCTGAACTGCGCGGAACAGGTTTACCGGCGTCTGCATCAGGCATCAATGAAATGGTGGAGATACGCAAGCTGCCGATGATCATGCTTCAGAAAGCCAAAGCGGTATTTTTTGTTGCCGACCCCGCCATGGGGACTGATATTTCTGCTGACCTTCTGTCAATGGGCAGCTCCTATCAGCTTATTCCCCTGTTTAAAAAACCGATATTCAATTTCACGCTGAATGCTTATGCCATCTCAATAGAGACAGCTGACATTCTGCTCAGCCGGTCAGGGGTTACCCTGAAACAGATGCAGGACAGCATTGCGAAATCGAGGAAACCGGCATCGTTTATTGTTCCCGGTGTGCAGGCCGATATTCAGATCAATGTTACCAAGGATACTGTAATAAGCTCAAATATAATAGGTTATATTGAAGGATCGGATCCGGTGCTTAAGGATGAGGCCGTTATGTACACAGCGCACTATGACCACGTAGGCAGGGATATTTCAGGTAATATCTACAACGGAGCCAACGATAATGCCTCCGGAAGTGTGGGACTGCTCAATATTGCATCCGCCTTTGCAGCCCTTGATAAGAAGCCGGCAAGAAGCGTGATCTTCTTCTGGACGACAGGCGAGGAAGAGGGACTGCACGGATCAACCTACTATACCGAGAATCCTGTCTGGCCTCTTGAAAAGACTGTCGCCGCCATCAATTTCGACATGATCGGCCGGTCAAGAAGCGACACTGACACAGGTGCATCGCTGAACGGCCAGTATGATATCACCGGTCGCGACACAATAAAAGTCATCTCCGGTGCCGATTGCAGTGAGCTCGTCTCACTTGCCAGGGATGCATGCAATGAATCGGGAATATATATGATAGATGAGGGTAAGGGAACGCATTTCAGCGGATCGGATCACTACCCCTTCTTCCGCAAAGGCATCCCGGTGCTCTTCTTCTTCACAGGGCTGCACAGGGATTACCACAAGCCTTCGGACGACTTCGAATTCATTGATTTCGACAAGCTGCTGAAGGTATCACAGGCAGGATTCCTTACCGGTTATGATGTTGCCTCCAGTCCTCTCAGGCCGGAGAAAGACAAGAAGCAGCAGCAATAGCCTGAATTCAACTCATGAAGAAAAGAACTGTCACCATCCCTTCCGGGGAGGTTGACCTTGACATTGTCAGGTCGTCACGGCGGACGGTGGCTCTTTATGTTAAGCCGGGAGGCACACTGCTTGTTCGGGCTCCCTGGTATGTGCCGGTCCCGGTACTGATGCAGTTTGTACGTCAGAAGACGGAATGGATTGAGCGTCAGATGAAGAGGCTGAAGGATGTGAAGCCTGTCGGGGAGACAACACCGATTGAAGATGGAAGTGTGATTCCATTCATGGGCAGGCAGATAACCGTTAAGGTCACCGCAGGCAGCAGAACCAAAGCCGGTATTGATGGAGACAACCTCATTTTAACAGTTGCCGGAGATATCTCTTCCGAAAGGATCACCGCCCTGACGGGGGCCTGGTATCTGCTAAAAGCCAGGGAGCATTTCACCACCCGCACAGCTGAGCTTGCTGCCCTGCACTCAAACCTGCTTCCGGCACCCGGACCGGTAAATGTGCGCAGGATGAAGCGTCGCTGGGGCACCTGCCATTCCAGCGGAACCATATGGTTCAACAGCGAGCTGATTAAGAAGGATCGGGAGCTGATTGATTACGTAATAGTTCATGAACTCTGCCACCTCGTTCATCATAACCACGGCAGGGAGTATTATGACCTGCTCGGAAGTATAGTTCCGAACTTCCGCGAGCTGAAGAAGAGACTGGCGCATTGATGCCAGTCAAGAGAGGAATTTTCGACTTGCGATTTGCGATTTGCGATTTGCGATTTGCGAATTTGGATTAAATCGACAATCGAAAATCTGAAATCGCAAATCCTTCAGACTTTACAGACTTTACAGACTTTCGACTGTACGGACTTTCGACTTTATGCTATATTGGTATATACCGACTGAATGTCTTCGTCATCCTCGAGGCGGTCGATCATCTTCTCCACATCGGCCATCTGCTCTTCTGTGAGGGTGACAGGATTGAGCGCGATGCGCTGCAGGGAGCCTTTTGTAATTTCTATCCCCTTCTCCTCCAGTGCCTTTGAGAGAGATCCGAAATTGGTATAGTCGCCGGAGACGTACCATGTATCTTCATACTCTTCAATTGACTCCAGTCCTGCCTCAATCAGATCAAGCTCCAGGTCGTCACGCGAGATATTCTCCGGAGCCTCAAACTCAAAGACAGCCTTGCGTGAAAACATGAACTCCAGCGAACCTGTCGGCACAAGCATTCCTCCGTTCTTGTTGAAGTATGCCTTGACATTGGCAACGGTGCGGGTGTTGTTGTCCGTGGCAGCCTCGGCCATTATCAGCACCCCGTGAGGCCCTTTGCCCTCGTAGGTAACCTCCGTGTAGTTTGCAGTATCTTTCCCGGAGGCCCGTTCAATGGCGGCCTTGATATTATCCTTGGGCATATTCTGCGCCTTGGCGTTCATGATGGCCGTACGGAGACGGGCGTTCATCTCGGGGTCGGATCCTCCCTCCTTGGCTGCCATGGTTATTGCCTTGGCAAGCTTGGGGAAAAGCTTCGACATCTTGTCCCATCTTGCCTCCTTGGAGGCCCTGCGATATTCAAATGCGCGTCCCATTGTAAAAAAGATAAAGGTTAAAGGATAAAGATTAATATAAGGTGCGGCAAAAATACAATATGGCCGGGAAATTCTGACCGGGGCCCTAAAGAATTTTTCAGTCTCAGGCGAAGAAGAGGTAAGCTATGAAGATAGCCGAAATGGTACCTACTATGTCAGCAATCAGTCCGCAAACAACGGCATACCTGGTATTCTTGATACCTACTGATCCGAAATAGACGGCAAGGACATAAAATACCGTGTCAGTGGAGCCCTGCAGGCAGCATGCCAGACGTCCCACGAATGAATCGGCGCCGTGGATGGTCATGGCATCGATCATCATTCCCCTGGAGCCGCTGCCGCTGAGGGGCTTCATCAAGGCTGTGGGCAGGGCCTCCGTAAAGGAGGTGTCAAGCCCCATCCAGGCAACCGCGGCAGTTATGCCGTCAACAAGCAGGTCCATTGCGCCCGATGCCCTGAAAACCCCTATGGCAACAAGTATGGCAACAAGATATGGGATGATGGTTATGGCGGTCTTGAACCCATCCTTTGCTCCCTCAATGAATGACTCGTATACATTGACCTTCTTCAGCATGGCCATCACAATGAATGAGATGATTATGCCAAAGAGGATGAAGTTGGCAGCAAACGTGGAGACAGTGTTGATCGTCTCCTGGGGCAGGGTGCTGAAGTACCACACTATCCCGGCGATGATGGCGGTAAGTCCGCCCAGGTAAGCAATCACCACCCTGTTAAAAAGGTTTATTTTCTGGGCGATGGCAACACTTATAAGACCTGCAAGGGTGGCAATGTATGTTGAAATAAGTATGGGAATAAAAACGTCGGCAGGATTGGCGGCTCCGAGCTGGGCCCTGTAGACCATGATCGTCACGGGAATGAGACAGAGCCCTGATGCATTAAGCACGAGAAACATTATCATCGGATCAGAGGCCACCTCCTTGTCGGGGTTGTGTTCCTGCATCTCCTTCATGGCCTTCAGACCCATCGGTGTTGCAGCATTATCGAGGCCGAGCATGTTGGCTGCCACATTGAGCATCATCGAGCCGTTGGCCGGGCTGTCGGCAGGCAGTTTGGGAAAGAGCTTCCTGAAGAACGGACCGATAGCCCGCGACAGCAGCCTCACCGCGCCCCCTTTTTCACCTACCCGCATGAGCCCCATCCACAGGGTAAGAACACCGGTGAGTCCGAGAGATATCTCAAAACCTGTTTTTGCGCTGGAGAAGGTGGAATCGACCATTCTGTTGAATATCTCCGTGTCCCCGTTGAAAATAAGCTGTGCGAGGGCAAAGACAAACCCAATCAGAAAAAAGGCGATCCAGATATAATTCAAAGCCATCCCGGAGTAATTCTCAGAATCTAAAAATAGAGAAAATTTCTTACAGTGGTATCAAAAGCAAAAATTCAGAGTTCCTCCACCTTGATTATTTCAAAAGGAACCTGCAGCATGGCCTTGAAGTCCTTGCCGGCATCATGCATATTCTCATCGCCGTTTTCGCAGAACCAGCGGATAAGCACATCACTGTTACCGAGGTATATCTTCTCAAACCGCTTGAAGAGGGAGTGTATCCTGTTGGATGAGCTGGTGTTGAAAAACTCGAATTTGACATTCAGAACCGTTTGCTGTGCCGGATTGGCGCTGTAGTTTTCGAGGAACTCAAAGAGGGGACCGTAGAAGCCGGTGGAGTTTTCAGGTATCGATTTTCCCTTTATCTCAAAAAGGCCATGCTCGGGGTCAAAACTTACCGAGGGTGTTTTCGAGGTCTCTTTGATAATAAATTTCTCCATAGTCAAGAAATTGCAGCAAAGTATAAATGTAAAATTTTCCGCTTAAAAAGACAAATCAAACAGGGGTGTGGAAAAAGAATTAATAAATTAAAAGAGCTTTTTGCTACATTTGGGCTTAATCATCAAAAAGCAATATTAAAGATTTTCGCGGAATGATCAGAAGGAACAGGATTGCCGGCCGGATTGCAACAGTCTTTATCTTCACCCTGTCAATGCTTCAGGCAGCCTCCGCTGACGATTTCACAGTGACCGGCACCGTGTCTGACGAGAGTGGTGCCCTGGTCATGAATGCGAATGTCTCTTTCTTCCTCAACACCAGGGAATACAGGGTTCTGACAGGCACTGACGGACGCTATTCGGTGGATATAACAGGGTTGTACAGCGATGTCGCCGGTCAGTTCCAGACAGGCGTCCCCTATCCCAATCCCTTTAACAACAGCGTCAATATCCCATTTGTTATCAACATAGCAGGTGACGTGATGCTCAATATCTATAACCTCGCCGGTGAGAAGGTCAGGGTCATGGTCTTTCCGGAGGTCGTTCCGGGAAGCTATAACGTTGTCTGGGACGGCTGCGGAAGCGACAATGCGCCGATGAGTGCAGGGTTGTACATCTATGCCCTCACCTTCAAGGGAAGGACCTACAGCGGCAGGCTGGTAAAGGCAACCGGCGGTTCTTCAATCTCAACCGGAAGCGGGCTTGAACCGGTGATGATGCCCCCCGCAACAATCCCGTCCGAACCATCATACCGTTACCCTGTAACAGCCGAAGTATCAGGCTCAGGATATTATCCTGTCAGGCTTACCGACATCACCATTGCCCGTGATACCGTAATTGACTTTGTCCTCACACCCCGGAGTTCGATGCCCTTTAAAGTCATGGGAAACCATATTGCCAGGAAAATGTCTGATGATTACAAATCAATGATACTCAAAGGCATAAACCTCGGATCATCACCTCCCGGCTATTTCCCGGGCGAGATAGCCTACGCCATCGGGCCGGAGATGTACGAGAAATGGATCAGCCGCATGGCTGAGGCCGGGTTCAACTCACTGAGGGTATATACTCTTCATCCTCCGGTCTTTTACGAGAAGCTTGCCGAATACAACCAGAGGCACCCCGACAATCCCCTGCTGCTCTTCCAGGGCATATGGCTTGAGGAGATTGAAGACGCTTCGGACCCTGCCTCCTATGATCTCATTAACCGCCGCTCAGCATTCAGCGCAGAGATTGCCGAGGTTATCGACTGCATCAACGGCAATGGTGACATTGCCTTCCGCTACGGCAAGGCTTACGGCATCTACAAGACCGACGTTTCACGCTGGACGGCAGGATACATAATAGGCAGGGAGGTAGCACCCCAGGAGGTTGATTCCACCAACAAGTTCCATCCGGGTATCAGTTCCTATTCGGGTACCCATTTCAGCCTCTCCGGCGGCACCGCCACCGAGGCCTTTGTTGCCGAGATGCTTGACAGGGTGGTAGTGGTTGAGGAGTCGGAATACTCGATCAGCAGGCCGGTCAGTTTCTCAAGCTGGCCCACTCTTGACCCGCTCGAACACCCCACTGAGATATACACCGATGAGGATGTGGCCTCATTCGATATTACTAAGATAAGCGGGGCCGGCAACCCACCCGGGTTATTCGCCAGCTATCACGCATACCCCTACTATCCGAACTTCATCAGCCAGGAGCCATCCTATCTTGGCTACAGTGACAGCGAGGGGCCCAACAGTTACCTGGGTTACCTCAATGACATGAAGGATCACTATGGCAGCATGCCCCTTGTGATAGCAGAGTTCGGCGTACCCTCCAGCTGGGGCAGCGCCCACCAGTCATACAGCGATATGCACCACGGGAGCTACTCGGAGACACAGCAGGGCGAGAAAAACATGCGCATGATGAACAACATGATCGATGCAGGCTGTGCCGGCGGATTCATGTTCGCATGGATGGATGAGTGGTTCAAGCGCACATGGATTGTGCTTTACCTTGAGGCATACGGCACAGATGGCGGCTCCGAGACCATCCCCACAAGGCAGCTGTGGCATAACGAGACCTCCCCCGAGCAGTGCTTCGGACTGCTTGCCTTTGACCAGGAAGATGTTCCGGAATTCGTATCCTATACCACTGATTCACCGTCGGGTACTGTCAGCTCTGTAAGGGCCACCCATGATGAGGGCTTCCTTTACCTGGAGATAAACACCGCGTCCGACCTGAACCCCACCGATGAGTTCATGGTAGCTTTTGACACCTATCTCGGCAATACAGGTGAATCGACTCTTCCAGGGGGCACGACGGTAGCCAACAGGGCTGAGTTTCTTCTCACTTTCGGACTCGATGATGATACGGCACTCCATCATGTGACACAGGCATATGACATGAACGGGCTTACAGTGCGATTCAACCTCACCGACCCCGACGTGCAGAAGTACCGCAGCACAACCACTGACGGGGCTCCGTGGAATGTGATGAGATGGACCAATGACGGCTTTGAGCTCACTTATCATGACATAGGCAAGGTACCCCTCGAGCATTCCGCATCATTCACTGACGGCCACAGGGCTGCGGTGGCATGGGATGGCAGGAAGATAAAGATCAGGCTGCCGTGGACCATGCTTCATTTCTTTGACCCCACGCAGATGAAGGTCAATGACGGTGCCATATCGTATGATGGCGGTTATAGCTTCGAGATCATAACAACGGCATCCGACGGTATAGCCGTTTCAGTGTACCACAACGGCACGGTAACAAACACCATCAACAGGTACAGCTGGCCGAAGTGGCTCGTGGTGCCGACGACGGCAGAAAGAGAAAAAGCCTCGCTTCATGTGATTGAAGAAGGCTTAAGGAGTATTCCCGATTATATCGATTAGGTCAGGCCCTGGCGGCTTCACCCTTCTTTTTCTTTCCCTGGAACCCGCTTCTCTCCGCCTTGCCCCATCCTTTCTTTCCGCGCATGGCCTCAAGGTTACCCCTGACGGCAAAGTAGGTGTGCACCGGGTAGAAGAAAGGCTCAAGCATGGCTGTTCCGATAAGTCTGATTACATCCCTTTTTCTGCGGTACTTGTGAAAGGTTATCTCTTCAAAAAGAATCGCCCAGGTGGTTAAGCTGACGGCAAAACTGTAAACGAACAGGAACAGCAGCAGGAAGAACGGAAGGTTCAGTGAGCCGGTTATTGTCAGGTAAACGGTATAGATCATACCCATGAAGGCAATCAGCGGTGCAGCCCACTCAAACATAAGCCAGTATGGGTAACCAAGCCATCCCAGACGGCCGTAGTTGCTGTTGAGCATCATCTTGCGGTGAGACCAGAGTGATTCGATCAGACCCCTGGTCCAGCGGGTCCTCTGCTTGCGCATCGACCTGAGGTCCGACGGCACCTCGGTCCAGCATAGCGGATCGGGGATATATGTCACCTCGTAGTTTTCCTTATGTTCTGCCATGTAACGCCTCATCCTCAGCACCAGTTCCATGTCCTCTCCCACCGTCTTTACATTGTAGCCGCCGGCCCTGATGACCGTCTCACGGTCGAACATACCCATGGCGCCCGAGATCAGCATCAGTCCGTCGAGATGACTCCATGCCATGCGGCCGAGAAGGAACGCACGGGTATAATCCAGCACCTGCAGCCGCGGGAGGAACTTCTTCGGGAGGTTGATCTGCTGAATATGACCACGCTCAATATCGCATGAGTTGACAATACGTATAACGCCTCCGGTACCGATGACCTTCTTCTCCTTCTCTTCGAGGAAGGGCTTGACCAGCTTCAGGATGGAGTCCGGTTCAATGATCGAGTCAGCATCAATGGTCACGATAAGATTGCTGCGGCTGATGTTGATCCCTGCATTGAGCGAGTCAGCCTTGCCCCCGTTGTTCTTATCAATGACGGTGAGACGGTTGTAGGCCGGATCTTTCGACTTGTAAACGCCCCTGATCCTCTCGCATGGTATCCGGTAGTCAAAATAATAGTTGACCCTGACAAGCTCATAAGCCTCCCTTATCTTTTCAAATGAGTTATCGGTGGAACCGTCATTGACTATGATTACCTCGAAGTTATTGTAGTATAGAGAGAGCAGGGTGCGGATGTTGTCAATGATGGTCTTGCTCTCGTTGAAGGCAGGGGCGATGATGGTGATGCGCGGACTAAGCGGGGAGAGCACCAGCGAGTTGTAGTTGACATAACTGTTCTTGCGCAGGTACTTCCTGAGTGCAAGCGCGGAGTGAATGCCGAGCAGCAGGTAAGACCCGAAGAGAACAAGGGTCAGCCAGAATATCAGATGTGCAAAGATAAATCCCATGGTATTCAGTATATCCTGCGGTCAAGCACGTGCCTGACTATAATGTTATAGTTCTTATACTCCGATTTCATAACCTTGACAAGAGCCTGCACCCCCACCTCACCCATATTCTCAATGGCTTTTACGGCCTCGATCTGCAGCTGCACGTCATCTTCCTTGTCAAGCACCAGTTTGAGGAAGCCAAGCATTGACTGCTCGGGCATCTTGCCCATCGATTTTACAATCTCGAGACAGTTGTTGTATTCCTGGAACTTATACATACGTTTCATGGTGTCAAGCGTGGTTCTCATGTCGAGGTCGCCAGCCACCTCCACGGCCAGCCTGCTGACTCTCTGGTCACGGTGCAGAAGGGCTTTCCTGATCTCCGGTTCAGCATGACTCTGCTTGAATTCCCTGATCATCCTGAGGGCGAACATCACCACCGTGGGGTTCGCTGAGTTCAGCCATTTCTGGAAATCAGGAACAGGTATCTCGTGCTGGATGATAAGATCATGAAGAGTGATCTGCTCCCAGAGAGAGAATGGTCTCTTCAACTGCGAGAGGAAATCAAAGTGATTCTCGTCACTGAGACGTACCAGGGCTATCTGTGCCTCCATCCTGAGGATCTCATTCCTGGAGTTGAGAGATTTGTACATCTCGTCGTTTCCGTCCCTGATACCCATGAATGCCAGCTCCCTGAAGCCCTTGATCTTCTTGTGCCATTTGCGGCTCCGGGCCCTTGCAAGTGAGTCCACATCGAGGTTGAGTTCCATGTAAAGCTTCATCAGCTTCTCCTCAGACTCGCCCTTGAGGTTGACGCTGACGTCTATCATCTGGTCAATGAGCACCTGGCGGCGATAGTCATCCGACGCTATTTTTCTGAATGCCTCCGAACTGGTGTTTCCGAAGAGATAGTCGATGATAAGCGACTGGTATTGCTCAAGAAGGTACTGCCTGAGTTTTGCCTCCTTTTCCATCCTGTTCCTGTTCAGAAGGATGACCAGCAGGAGGATCACCATTGTGATAAAAGATCCTATTATGGTAAATATCAGCGCATTCACCAGGGCAACTGATTTCCCGAAATAGTTATAACGTGACAGCCAGGGGCTGTCTCCCTTTAGGAAGAACAGATTCCGGAAACTGCGTTTGACGGGCTGCGCCTCAACCGTAGCCGTAGCCGTAGCGGATTCGGGCTCCTCTGTTACCACGAGCTCGACGGGGGCGGCTTCTGCTGCGGGTATTGCTGCAACAGTATCCTGTACTGTCTCAGGCGTTACCTCTGTGACCGCTTCTTCAGGCTTTTCACCTGCACCGGAAGATGGGGTGTACTCCCTGACCGTCGCAGGAAACGAAACCGGAACAAAGAGACAGGGTGCATTACCCCTGAGGGAGCTGTTAATAAATACCTTGTACATACTCCCCTCCTCAATCACGTCCACGGGAATGCCGAGCATCTGCACAAGCTTTCTCTGAAGCGCATCCGCGTTGCCCCGTCGGTTGAAGGCTCCCATCTGGATTGCATAATTGCCGTGTGAAAGCGACACCAGTCCGTCAACTGTCAGCTCCGACGGGAAGGAAGAGAGTTGCAGCGCCGTCACTTCAGTATCGGGGGTATTCACCGAAGCAGAACCGGAGGTGTCCGTCCGGGTTGTCCCCTCAAGGGGAGCCCCGGATAATGAAACTGCAATCAATATGGTCAGAAACACCTTCATCTTATTTTCCCTATGCCCCTGATAATTCCGATGTTGCCCTCAAACCTGTTGCGGTAATCCGATTCATTGTACTTCTCGTAAGAATATCCCGCCCCGACCCTGATTGACCAGTATGAGCTGATCTGGTTGAAATATGTCAGCCTGACGCTTGTGGCCTTCTGCCGCTCGAGGTCAGTTATTATATCGAATGGTTCATCGGGGGCAGTGCCTGTTCCCAGTGTCAGCTGCAGGTAATCGGTTGTCCCGAAATATCTCCTTGCATTCAGGTAGAAAGAGGTTGTCACCCCTATATCCTTGAAGTAGAAATACCCCCTGCCTGAGAACCACCAGTTTCCCATGTACTTTTCAAGGGAGAGTGTACCAATGTATATGCTCTGGTCAAAATAGTAATAATTGACTCCTGCTGATACGGCCCATCCTTTGGGTAATGTCTGCCACACCTCCAGGGCTGCCCTGTGACGGGGGAACCATGTACCCGGGCTGTAGGCATAGGCCACATAAGCATAGTTTGATTTTGTCAGTTCGGGCCATGCTTCAGCGGCGAACTGGAGGTCGTTGTCAGATACGTTTTCCGGTGGCCCGATGTTGATATGGCCAAGGTTCACCGAAGCCACGGCTGTACCCCAGGAAAAGCGATGTCCGGCTCCAAGGGTGAATATCTGCCATAGCCTGTCGTAAGGCTCACTGTAGGTATCGAACTGATAGCCTGCCCTGATGTCGGTGGGCGGTGTGTTCTGCTGTGACCTGTCGCGTGACCATCGTCTTATGTCGCGCAGGGCTTCAATGGCATCAAGGTTGTCCGGGTCTGAGGCGAGGAGGGTGTCTATAACAGCGGCTCCCTCATCATAATGACCCTGCCAGGCAAGTATCCTGCCCAGAAGCACACGGGCATCACCGTAATCAGGGAATTGTTTAACGAGATCGCGGGCAGCAGGTTCAGCCTCCTGGTATTTTCCCGTCAGGGCAAGTGACCTAATCCTCGCGTACTCCTCCTCAGGGTTTGTCACTGTCTGAGAAAACAGGGCGCCCGCGGTCATGACCGTGAGTACAAGTGAAATCAATAATGCTCTGTTCCTGTAGTGATGCATATCTTATATCAATGTAACCGCAGCCCTGATCTTATTGATCAGATCAACCGGATCAAATGGCTTTGTTATATAACCGCTGACCTTCATCTCACCCGCCTGGCGTTGCACCTGCGGGTCACTGAAGGCGGAGACGATCAGCACCGGAGTCTGCTTTTTAAGGTCTGTACGAAGAAACCTGATAACCTCCAGGCCGCTGTGGTACGGAAGGTGAATATCAACTATCACGATATCGAACTCTGTCTTACGGAGCATCTCGATGGCCTTGTGGCCGTCACTTACTGTTACCGGATCATAACCCTCTCTTTCAATGACTACTGACATGGCTCTAAGCGCCAGTTGATTATCTTCACAGATAAGTATTTTCATTATCTTTTTTCTTCCTACCCCCCGATATCGTTAATAACGGGTTATTATGACATTATATATAATATGACCGCCAAAAATGGCTCTTTTTATCCTTCTCGCAAAGAAAAGGCACCCCCATTTTGACCTGTGTTGATAAATCGGTGATAACCCGCCAGTCTGGTGCGATTAAAAAAAATCACAGTTCCTTAATGCGGAGGTTCCGGAACCTGACCACTGAGCCATGGCCCAGGAAGCCGATGTGTCCCTTGCTGTTCTTCAGCCCGGGGTGATCTGCACCGTCCATCGTTCCTTTGTCCCGTGCTTCGGCGATGTCACCATCGACTATAGTCGCTCCGTTAAGCACCACCCTGATCTTCGTTCCCTGAACCGTCACCTCCTGGTAATTCCATTCTCCCACAGGCCTGAGGAATCCTCTCCTGGCCGGAATGACCCCGTATACCGAGCCGTGATACTGGTACGGTTTGAGGTCAGCATAGATGGTTGCGGTGTTGTCAAGTATCTGCAGTTCCATACCTGCGTAGGCGGCATCGCCCTCCATGGGTGTGCGGATGCCCAGTCCGTTATTGGCTCCCGGAGTAAGCTGGAACTCAAACCGGAATACAAAATCGGAATACTCCTTCTCAGTGTACAGGTTTCCGCCGCTGTCATCGCCCGGTTTAATGACTATCATGCCCTCCTCTACCGTGTAGGAGACCTTGTTGCCAACCCAACCTTCAAGGTTGCGTCCGTTGAACAGTGAAACAAAACCGGCTTCTCTCTCCTTTGGTGTAAGGTTATATTCGGCGGACCTGATCTCGCGAATATATATGTTTCTGAAGTTCAGGTCTGTACCATGTGCCTGAAGCTCCACTGCACCTTTTTCAAATATGGGTATGCTCCTGTCCCAGTAATTCTCCATGATGACATTGTCCGTCACCAGTTCTCCGTTAAGCCAGACTGATACTCGCTCGCCTGTCATAAGTATACGGAAGGTATTCCATTCTCCGACGGGGTTGTCAGCCACCTTCAGGGGTGCTGAAGGGTTCTTCTGGTTGTTGTATAGTCCGCCGGATCCCACCTGGGCGCCCGCGTCAGCTCGTGATGTATCCCATATCTGCACCTGCGGCGAACCGCGGAGGTATATTCCGCTGTCTCCCTCTTTCGTTATGCGCCAGTCGACATACATCTCGAAATCGCCATAGTCCTTCACGCTGCACAGGTTGTCACCCGAGCCGCTGAACCATATCATCCCGTCCCTGACACTCCAGTTTTCAACCATCTTCAGGTCAGCCTCCTTCTGCCTTGCGGCCAGCTCCTTCGGTTTCATGGAAGCTCTTGTAACAGGATTCCCAACGAGGCCCTTCCATCCGGTAAGATCCCTTCCATTGAACATAGACACAAACTGCTCATCAGCAGGGATTTTCAGTGATGCTCTGGCCTCTTCAGCTGCTTTTCTCACCTCTTCTGACGGGTCAGAGAGGTAATCCGAGATAAAGAAATCTGCCTGGCGTATGTCCAGTGAGGAGGCGAGTGCGATCATCTCACTCTTTGCATCGGGGGCCATGGCAAACGGGGCAATATCTCTTACCAGGAGGAGCTTGCGCTCCGGGGTTAGGGGGGCGAGGGAGACCATCCTCAGGTAGGCGTCAAAAGCAGGCCTGCCGAAGGTCTTGTTGCCTGATGCGGTGATATCATAAAGGGCTGAGACAGCTGAATGATCTGACCAGTGCGCGAGTGCATCAAAGCATACATCGCGTGTCATGGCATCACCGTTCTCAAACTCATATGCAACTCTTTTCAATGCTTCTGCCCCTCCCGTGCGGGCCAGCAGAGGTATCAGCCTGAGCCTGTCGCTGCTCTTGCCAAGCGCGCTGATGATAATTTCCGATCTTTTTGCCGGGTCATCACTGCGCATGGCGGCATTTACCAGTGCTCTCTGAAGCACGGCTATTTCAGCCTTCTCACGGGTCTGCTCAAGCAGTGAAATGATCTGCGGCTGGTCATCCCATGAAGCCAGCGGGGCAATTGAGGTTAGTGCGGCGGCACGGACGGCCATGTCTTCTGATCCGGTATAGGGATAGACTGTCTTGAAATAATCACTGTCACCTGACCATGACAGGAGCCACAACAGGGTCACGGTAGCGTGACCGGTGGAGGCGGGCAGGCTTTCAGCCACCCTGGCCATGCTGGTACTGTCGAGTATCGTTGTCAGTGCGTTGGCTGCGGCACGGTGGCCCTCTTCACTGTCATTGGCGAGTATCCACGAAAGAAGCGGATCGACAGCCTTCTTACCCTCGAGGCTGGCCAGTGCCCTGATAGCTTCAGCGGCAATATCCTGGTCGGGATCGTTCATCGCCTTCATCACCAGGGGCACGGCAAGGGCATCACCCCGTTCGCCCAGCATGAAAAGGATCTCGGGTTTTGCTTCCGGACTGACCTTCGCATACCTGCTTATCCACTTCTTTGTCACGTCACTGCCCGGCATGGAGGAAGCAAGCCGCAGGGCCCCGCCACGTATGGCAACGTCAGGGTCATCAGCAGCGTCGAGCAGCATCTTCAGGGCGCCGGTTCCCTTCACCTCGGTTATCACACTCATCGCGGCAAGGCGCTGAGCCGCCTTATCTGGAGTAGTGCTGCGGGCGATGATCTGGTCCGTGATCTTTTCCATCTCCTTAACATTGCCGGCAAGACCTGTGAACCTGGCATAAACCAGCAACGACTGCACCGCACCCACTGGATCCCACTGCCAGGATGCCGCTTCCGCAGCCTGCATCAAAATCTGTCCGGCTCTTGTATCGCCGGTAGATGCCATGGCGTAAAGTGCTGCCGACCGCTCTGCGTCATTGCCTTTCTGGTTCCATGCGATATAGCTCTCCAGGGCACCCGCATACCGGTGCTCCGCAAGGGCAACCATGATCTGGGCGGCACATGGAGTGGTGCCGGACTCAAGTACTGATGCAAGGAGTCCGAGAGCTGCATCGCTTCCAATTGACTGCAATGCCATGACAGCATCATCGCATGTAGCGGGATCGGCTGCATAGTCTCTCAGCGCCTCAACGGCAGCATCAGAACCAATCAGGTTCAGCTGCCTCATGAAGAAAGCCGTCACCTCCCTGTCAGTGGCAGCCTTCATAAACCTTATGCACTGCTTCTCCCAGACTCTCTTCCTGATGTCATCCTTATCGCCGGAGAGGTGTGCCGTGAGCGAGGAGACAGCATAGCGTGCCCTGGTGTCATCACCTGTACCGGCAGGCATCACCTGTCCGCAAATGATTGCAGTTCCATCATCTCCCAGCATGTACATATCCTCCATGAGGCGGAGGGTGAGCTCCCTGCTGTCGGCAGGCAGCCTGGCAAGCAGATCGGCCACCCTGGTCTCAAGGGTTCTGACATCCTGTGCATTGAGGGCTGCATGGATAAGCAGCACTGCTGTGACAGTCAAAAGTGTTCTGAGTCTGTTCATGATTATTTTCATCTAAATAGTTTTACATATGCCATGCGCCTCTCATCGGCTGATCTATCAGGGCATTGGCGGCATCGTCACCGATAAACAGCTGCTTTACGGGATCGAACCTGAGGTTCCTGCCAAGACGCAACGCCACCACACCCATGTTGACAATGGTGCACGACCTGTGCCCGTTCACCTCATTCAGGGCAAATGGTCTCCTTGTCCTCACCGATTCGGTGAATTGCGTTATCTGCGGTTCGGGGTCAGGCAGGTCATTGACCAGTCCGGTCAGGTTGGGTATGTCAGAGACAAACCCCTTGAATATCTTTCCGGAGGGACCCTCAATATATGCCGCATCCTTGTCGCGGTTCTCGCCGTCGAGTATTATCTGGCATCCGTCTTCATAGGTATAGGTAATCCTTCTCCATGACCCTACGGCATCATAATGCTGCTGGGGGGCATCGATCTCAACGGATACGGGGCTGGTGTCATCCTTGCCCAGGAGATACTGAACAGGGTCTATATAGTGTTGTCCCATGTCGCCAAGGCCACCGCCGTCGTAGTCCCAGTATCCCCTGAAGTTTTCATGCACCCTGAGCTTATTGTAAGGTTTGTAGGGAGCCGGTCCGAGCCAGAGGTCATAATCGAGACCTGCAGGAACCGGTTCGGGACTGAGGTCAGTCAACCCGCTCCAGTAGAACTTCCAGTCGTAGCCCGTGATGCCACTGATGGTCACCTTCAGAGGCCATCCCAGCACTCCGCTGCTTACGATTTTTTTCAGTGGCATGACAGTTGTTCCCAGGCCATAGAACTGGCCGCTGAACCTGAACCAGGTATTGAGTCTGAACATCCTTCCGTTAGCCTTCACGGCTTCCACGAGTCTCTTCCCCTCACCTATCGTACGCGTCATGGGTTTCTCGCACCATATGTCCTTTCCCGCCTCCGCGGCCATCTTTGCTATGATGCCGTGCCAGTGAGGGGGTGTGGCAATATGCACAATATCGATGTCATCCCTGGCAATCAGCTCCCGGAAATCATGATACCCGGTCACACCATCGCCGGCTTTGTCGAGCGCCCGTTTGAGGTGCGCAGCATCTACATCGCAGACGGCAAGAAGGCGGGTATTTTCGTAAGCGAAATGGCCCAGTCCCATCCCTCCGACGCCAATTATTCCCTTGGTCAGCTGGTCGCTGGGAGGCAGGTATCCACTACCGCCGAGCACGTGCCTGGGGATGATTGTCAGCGCAGCTCCGGCAACCGCCCCTCTGCGAAGGAATTCTCTTCTTTTCAATGAATTTCTGGTCATGGCATGAATATGTTAATCTTCTGTTGGTACCTTGTATAATTTCCGCAGGCCGTCGAGACGTTTTCTGAGATCTGCCTCAACCCTGTCATAGGCAGGATCATCAATGAGGTTCTTCATCTCGTGCGGGTCCGCGCTGAGGTCATAGAGCTCCCACCGGTCGATGTCATTATAGAAATGAATGAGCTTGTACCTGTCTGTCCTGATTCCGTAATGTCTCTTCACCGCATGCTCGGCAGGATATTCGTAATAATGATAATAGAGTGCATCGCGCCATTTTTTCGGGTTTGATCCATTCAGCAGAGGCACCAGTGAGACTCCCTGCATGTCTGCCGGCGGTTCTACCCCTGCCAGTTCCAGGAATGTGGGCGCAAAGTCAATGTTCTGAACCATCTGTTCTATGTCACCCCGTGCCGTGAACGAATCCGGCAATCGCATCATGAGGGGTGTCCTGAACGATTCCTCGTACATGAAGCGTTTGTCAAACCAGCCATGTTCGCCAAGGTAGAAACCCTGGTCGGAGGTATAAACCACCAGGGTGTTTTTCAGCAGTCCGGATGATTCGAGGTAATCAAGAAGCCTTCCCGTGTTGCGGTCAACAGACTGTACAGTCCTGAGATAATCGGTGAGATACCTGTTCAGTTTATAGATTGCCAGCGAATCGCCCGTCGGCGGACTGGCATTGAATGCGTTGCTGATGCTGTCGTACTCCCTCAGCCATGCCTTGCGCTGTTCAGGCGTAAGACGGTTATTGACGTACCACAGGTAGTCCTTTTCAGACTGGGAGAGGGAGTCACCGTCGGCACCTGTGATCTTCAGGTCATTCGACATGCGCATGTCTTTCATGACGCTCATCTCCTGCTCTGCGGCGGCCTGTCTCCCTTCATAGTTGTCGAAGAAGGTCTCCGGCACAGGGAATTTCACGCCGTCAAACAGGCCGAAGTCAATCGTGTCGGGCATCCAGTTGCGATGGGGAGCCTTATGGTGCACCAGGAGGCAGAAGGGTTTGCCGGTCTCCCTGTTCTGCAGCCACCTGATAGCCATATCTGTAATAATGGTTGTGGCATAGCCCGTCTCCCGGTAAGCGCGCCCCATTTCAATGAAGTCAGGGTTGTAGTAGCTCCCCTGTCCGGGCAGGATGTTCCAGTAGTCAAACCCGGTGGGGTCACTCTTCAGGTGCCACTTGCCAATCAATGCGGTCTGATAACCTGCCTCCTGAAGCAGTTTCGGGAAGGTCACCTGGGAGCTGTCAAACCTGTGCCTGTTGTCAAGGTGGCCGTTGGCATGGCTGTGTTTTCCTGTCAGCAGTGCTGCCCTGCTCGGAGCACAGATGGAGTTGCACACGAAACTGTTGCGAAAGATGATACCCTCGTCGGCGATGCGGTCGAGGTTAGGTGTGGCGTTGATCTTGCTGCCATAGGCCCCCACCGCCTGGTATGCATGGTCATCAGTCATGATGAAGATGATATTCGGCCTTACGGGCTCCTGCCTGGTGCACGACCAGAGCGTGAGCAGCAATCCCAGGATAGCAGTTTTCCTCATTTCCATATTTTATACATTACACATTCCATCTAGCCTCGCCTTACAGCCATCTGGCATGCACCTTCCGGCAGACCTGTCAGATAGATACGATCTTTTTCCTTATAATGATCCAGGCGACTATCAGCAGGTAACCGGCGCATAGCAGCAGCACTCCCATTCCGGGCACCACTCCCAGGGAGTCGCTCACCAGTCCCATCAACGGCGGTATCAGTGCACCTCCCGATATTGCCATCATCATGAGTCCCGAGATCTCATTGCTTCTTTCGGGATATCTCTGAACCGTCAGTGAGAATACCAGCGGGAAAATGTTGGCAACGCCGAGGCCGATAATGAACACCAGTGCCCATGCGGCACCCTTTGAGGGTATGACCAGGATGAGAAAGATCGAAATGATTGAGAGAATGGCGCTGTAGAGCAGTCCCTTTGTGGAAGCTAGCCTGGTAAGCAGCAGTGCGCCCATGAAGGTTCCCAGCATACGTCCGAAGAAGTAAACGCTGCGTCCTGACTGGGCAGCCACCTCCTCAATGCCGAACCTGGTTGTAAGGTACTTCCCGGAGAAATAGTTGAACCCGACGTCAATGCCCACCACAAGAAAGATAGAGACCACCATCATCAGGACATAGGAGTTGCCGAGGAGCCTGAAAGCTGAAGCCATCGATGCCTTCTCACCTGTCGCTGCGGTCTCCTCTACCTTTACCGTGCTGAGCCACAGTACGCTAAGGAAGGAGATGATGCCGTAAACGAGGAACAGCACCTTCCAGTCGCCGAAACGGCTGGCGAACAACGCTGCCAGCGGCGCGGCTATCATCGAGCCTATGGCCTTGATGAACTGTGAGAAACTGAGGAAGCTGGAGGCTCTTCGCCCTGGCACTACGTCTACCAGCAACGGGTTGGCAGAGACCTGGACGATGGTGTTGCCGATGCCCAGCAGAGCAAAACCGGCGATGACCGTGGCGAAGTTGTAAAAGAAATATGGTATAAAGAGCCCGATACCGGTTATGGCCATGCCTGCGTTGAGCATAAACTTCTTCCCTACCCGGGCCTGAATGATCCCGACAGGCACTGAGAGGAGGAAGAACCAGATGAAAGCCGCAAAAGGTATCAGCCCGAGAATAAAGTCACTCAGGCCAAGATCGCCTGCCACACGGTCCTTGCCAATCCCGACGAGGTCGACAAAACTCATAACGAAGAAGGAGAGAAGTACCGGCACCACCAGTCTCATCTCAATTTTTTTCTCATTCATATCTGTTTGGTTGGTCAGTCTTACATTAAGGGAAGAGCCGGCTGCACCGCCTTCCAGAATCCATCATCGAGAAGATAGGCGCTGCCGAGCAGTGCCGCATCTTCCTTCAGTTCCGAGATGGCAACCGCCGTATTGCAGCCCGACTGTCTCAGTTGATCTTCAAATGCGGGTCCGAAGAGATCCCAGGCATGGGAGATATTGCCTCCTATAACCAGTATCTCCGCCTCAAATCTCAGGAGCCACGGGGCGAGGAAGGCTCCCAGGCTGGATCCGAACTCAGTGAACAGTCCGCGTACCTCAGGCAGGTGCTCTGCCTCCTTGGCTACCTCCTTCACCCCTGCTGCCTCCCTGCCGGTCACCTCACGGAACCGCGAGGTGAACCACCGTGTTGAGAAGTAGTCGTCAGCTATACCGTTACCGAAAGGAAGGTGATAGACGCATCCCATCCTGGGCACTCCGGGGCCGTCTACCACAGGTATGCGGTCATCGACGAAAGCTGAGCCGAAGCCGGTGCCCAGGGTTATCGCCATCATCTTCCTGTAACCGGCTGCCTTGCCGGCCCAGGCTTCACCAACGGCGAAGGAGCTGGCGTCATTCATGAACCTCACCCTGCAGTCGCACGGCAGCCCCAGCCTTGAGCTCACGGCTTTCCCGACATTGACACCGTAGAGCTTTTCATACTTGGGAACGCCCCTGATGAGACAGATCCCCCTGACATAGTCGAACGGGCCCGGCATGGCGAACCCTATACCCCGGAGGTTGAATATCTGCATGCCCCGCAGCACCCTCTTCAGGGTGTCGGTCCATACGGTGAGTATCTCGTCGGCTTCCGCCTTGTTATCCACAGGGCTCTCGGCACGGGAGCCGCTGATGATCCTGTGCCCGGCCATATCGACGGCAACGGCAGTTATATGACTGCCGCCAATGTCAACGCCAATTGCAATATTCTGTAGCGATGTGTCCATGTTTTGTTTTCTGCAGGTCCTTGTTTTAAGGCATTGAAAATATCCATTTTCCCATAGAGTGCAAAATGAATTCAGTTTATTATTCTTAAAAAAATAGGAGCAGTCTGAGAAATGTTTTAAATTCGTCTTGTTAACTCTTTCCCTATCAAAAAACCATAATCAAACAATATTTCGTTATGTCAAAAGCCACAAAGGAGGATGCACTGCTTTATCACAGCAGCGGACGCAAAGGCAAGGTTGAGGTAATTCCAACCAAGCCATATTGTACCCAATCAGATCTCAGTCTTGCCTACACCCCGGGAGTAGCATATCCCTGCCTCGAGATAGAAAAGAACCCTGCAGATGCCTATGAATATACGGCAAAGGGTAATCTCGTGGCGGTAATCTCCAACGGTACAGCCGTACTCGGCCTGGGTGACATCGGTGCTCTTGCCGGCAAGCCCGTTATGGAAGGCAAGGGATTGCTCTTCAAGGTCTTTGCCGACGTCGACGTCTTTGACATTGAAGTAGACGAGAAGGACCCTGAGAAGCTGATAGAGATATGTGCAAAGATAGCACCGACCTTCGGAGGGATCAACCTGGAGGACATAAAGGCACCCGAGTGTTTTGAGGTTGAGACCCGGCTCAAGGCGATGCTTGACATCCCGGTCTTTCATGATGATCAGCATGGTACAGCCATAATCTCGGCAGCAGGACTGCTGAATGCAATCGAAATCACCGGGAAGAAGCTATCCGAATTGAAGGTTGTGGTATGCGGCGCCGGTGCTGCAGCCAATTCCTGTACCCGCCTCTATGTGGCACTGGGTGTCAGGAAGGAGAATATCGTGATGGTAGACAGCAAGGGGGTGATCAATTCCAGGAGAACCGACCTCAACAAATACAAGAAAGAGTGGATCACCGACCGTGACATAAACACCCTGGCCGAGGCAGTGAACGGGTCCGACCTGTTCCTTGGCCTCTCTGTTGCCAATATGCTGACAAAGGAGATGCTGAGCACGATGGGACCCCATCCGATAGTCTTTGCCATGGCCAATCCCAATCCAGAGATAAGCTATGAAGATGCCATGGAAACACGTGATGATCTGATCTTTGCCACGGGAAGGTCCGATTATCCCAATCAGATAAACAATGTCCTCGGCTTCCCCTTCATTTTCAGGGGTGCGCTTGACGTAAGGGCGACAACCATCAATGAGGAGATGAAGCTCGCCGCCACGAAAGCACTTGCAGCACTGGCAAGGGAACCGATACCGGAAGCCGTACTTGAGGCATACGGTCTGAAAAAAATGGAGTTCGGAAGGGAATATATAATCCCCAAACCGCTTGATCCGCGCCTGATATCACGGGTTGCCTCGGCAGTCGCCAGGGCGGCAATTGAAACCGGAGTGGCGAGGCTGAAGATTGACGACTGGGATGCCTATATGAAGTCTCTCGATAAACGGACATCAGATCATATCAACAGGATATCCGAAATCTGCTGTCTCAGGCACAAATGACAAAAAGGGCCGGTAGCAGATGCTTTCCGGCCCTTTCATTACCCTGTTCACCAATCACTCTTACGACTGTGCCCAAACTCTTAAAAAGCACAGTTTTATCATTTCGGTTTTATCCCCAGCCTGGTCTCGTACATGGTCATTATCAGAGACGAGATCTGTTCAAGGGTAAAACTGCTTCTGTTTAGTGTAACATCAAAGAGATAATCAATTGACTGAGCCTTTTTGTCAAGGAAATCAACGATAAGTTTATGCCGCTTCTCGTCGGTCTGAATGACATACTCCTCGGCCTTTTCAATGATCATCCCCTTTTTCTTCATCACATTCTGGACCCGATAGTACATTGGAGCCATTAGCCTGACATGCAGCGCGTTGGCCATGCCACTGGTTATTGCCACGCCACCTCGCCCAATGATAACCACATACCCGTCACGGGCTATTGACAGCACCACCTCCCGGATTGCCTTCTTAACCGAGCTGTCAGTAACATAAGAGCCGGAGAAGGCCATGATCATCTGTGAAAAGTCAGTCATGCCAAGCCCCTGGTAGTAGGTCTCGACACGCTGGGTGTCAGTCTTCAATTCATAGGCTGCATGATAGATGATATCCTTGTCAACCCACTTCCACCTGTTTGTTTTATACTTTAGATTAAGCTGTGAAACAAGCTCCGCGGCAACTTCCCTCCCGTCACACCCTGTGAGACGTGATATTGTTATAACCGGACCGGTCTGGTCAACAGGCCTGCCAAGCATCTCAGCCCTGTAACGCGTATCGAAATAATCGAATATCTTATTCACGACCAAGGCATTACATGCAACAAATAAGGATCATCTCCTCATATGTCGCATAGTTTAAAATTTTACAAAATATAGTAAAATTTTGCGTGAAAAGCAAGTAAATCCGGCAGAAAAACGACCTCAGTTGCCCGCCGGTGTGATTTTAACCGCTCACTGCGGTTTGCAGTCAATAATCTCCGTGTTCCGTGCGCCTTATTATCTCGTTCTGCAGGTCCTCGCCCAGGTCATTGAAGTAATCGCTGTACCCCGCAACGCGGACTATCAGGTCACGGTATTGTTCGGGGTGCTTCTGAGCTTCGCGGAGCGTCTCGGCGCTTACCACATTGAACTGTATATGGTGACCGTACAGGCTGAAGTAGCTTCTTATGAGCGCTGTCAGTTTCGCATAGCTCCCCTCATCCTCAAAGAACTCCGGTGAGAACTTCTGGTTCAGGAGTGTGCCGCCGGTCCTGAGATGATCGATCTTCGACGCTGATTTTATCACAGCCGTGGGGCCCTGGCGGTCGACTCCCTGGAAGGGTGAGATTCCCTCTGAAAGGGGAACATAGGCCGCGCGTCCGTCGGGAGTGGCTCCGGTGACATTGCCGAAATAGACGTGGGAGGTGGTTGGGAGCATGTTTATGCGGTGAATGCCTCCCCTCGGGGTAGGCCTTCCGGTGACGGCATCATGGAATATCTCGAAGACTTGCACTGCCTGTGCGTCAGCATAATCATCATCATTGCCGTACTTCGGGGTGTGATAAATCATCTCATACTGCATCTCCTCAGCACCCCCGAAGTTATTCCTGAGTGCGGCAAGGAGCTCTTCCCAGGTGAACCTGTGCCTGTCATATATATTATACCTTATTGAAGTAAGTATGTCTGTTATGCTGCCAAGCCCTACGCCCTGTATGTAAGTCGTATTGTACCTTGCGCCGCCTGCATTGTAGTCCTTGCCGTTGGCTATGCAGTCGTCGAGCAGCAGTGACAGGAACGGCACCGGCAGATGGATGGCAAAAGTCTTTTCGATGACATTGTTGCCCCTGACCTTGATGTCTGCAAAATGGTTTATCTGTTGCCTGTAAGCCAGCATGAACTCATCAAAGGTGGCCATCTGTGCGGGCTCACCCGTTTTTGGTCCCACCTGTGTGCCTGTGCGCGGATCAAAGCCGTTGTTCAGTGTCACTTCGAGTATCTTGACAAGATTGAAGTATCCTGTCAGCCAGTAACATTCAGTCCCGAATGCACCTGTCTCAACGCACCCTGATGCTCCCCCGTTGCGTGCATCGGTGATGCTCTTTCCCTGCCTGAGCAACTCCTCTATGATCGCTTCGGTATTGAAGATTGAGGGTTGTCCGAAACCGGTCTTAACAATGTCAAGAGCCTTGTGTACGAATGAATCGGGGTTCAGGCGGCTCACCTGTATCATGGAGCTGGGCTGCACGATACGCATCTCCCTGATGACATCCAGGAGGATATAGGACATCTCGTTTACGGCATCAGTGCCGTCAGGCTTCACGCCGCCGAGATTGATCAGGCAGAAGTCGGTGTAGGTATTGCTCTCCTGTGCCGTGACGCCCATTTTGGGAGGTGAAGGGTGGTTGTTGAACTTCACCCAGAAGCAACCAAGCAGCTCGTAGGCCTCATCAGGGGTGATTGTGCCGGCGTCAGTCTCGTTTTTATACACGGGCCACAGATGCTGGTCGAGGCGTCCGGGATTGAATGAGTCCCACGGGTTGAGCTCGGTCACCACCCCCAGATGGATGAACCAGTAGTGCTGCAACATCTCGTGGAAAGTGCGTGGTGCATGAGCCGGTACCCGGCGGCAGACAGCTGCCATCGCTTCAAGCTCATGGCGGCGTTTTTCATCCTGCTCCACTGCGGCGAGGGCATCAAGGGCCTCAGCATGCCTTCCGGCATACATGATGATGGCATCACAGGCTATATCCATGGCCCTGAGTTCCTCACTGCGCTCATAGGCCTCAGGGTCTTTGCGGAAGTCGAGCCTGCCGGTTGCATCAGCTATCTCCTTCTTAAGATCAAGAAAACCGGTGCGGAACATCTTATAACCCAGGACAGTGTGTCCCGGAGCCCTCTGTTCCTGGAACTCGGTGAAGATACCGGCCCGGTACGCTGCAAGCCACTCCGGTGTCATGCGCTCCATGATCCGGTCACGGTTGCTTCGCCCCTGCCAGAAAGGAATGATCTCCTCACTGTATATCTTCCGGACTTCGTCACTCACCCTGAAGAATACCTTCTCACGGCTGTTGAGGATATCAAGGTCCTGGAGAGAATGAAGGCTGATCTCGGGATATGTCGGGGTTGCCTTGGGGGCAGGGCCTCTTTCTCCGACGATGAGTTCACCGTCATTGATACAGATGGCCTTGTTCCTGAGCAGGTACTCAAAGGCGCGCGCCCTGAGCACAGGCGCTGACAGGCCCTGGGCCTCGCGACTAGCATAAAACCTGGTGATCAGCTGCGCCCTCTCGGCAGTGATGGTCTCCGTTGCGTTCAGGCTCTGTTCCCTGAGCTTTTTCACTCTGTCTGTCATTTCCATATTGCTGTTGCCTGTTGATTTTTGTCTGATTGTCAATTGCTTTCACCCGCCCTTTTTTATATGTATTCCAAGCGGTTTAAGTGTTTCAATATATTCGTCAAGATGGCCGTTCGACACCTGGCTGACGGATGCCATCCGGTCAGCCATCCCGAAGCGGCGGTACTTTGAGCTGCCTGTCTTGTGATATGGCAGCAGGTTTATCTCTTTTATATGTCCGTTGTTCCGGCTTTCCAGGAACCCGCGGAGATCCTCCATGTAAGCGGCGTCAGCCGACACCCCGGGGATGACCGGTATGCGAATCATCACATCCTTTCCCGCTGCCAGAAGCATGTCGAGGTTTGATATGATGAGTTCGTTGCTCACCCCTGTGAATTTCCTGTGCACCTCCGGGTCAGTATGCTTTATGTCATAAAGGAAGGTGTCGGTAAACTGCATGACCTGTTTCAGTATCTCCTGCCTGGCATAGCCCGAGGTATCAACCGTTGTATGAAACCCCGCCGTCTTTAACTGCGCAAGCGCTTCAACCAGGAAGCCGGGCTGCATAAGCGGCTCTCCGCCGGAGAATGTAACGCCACCGCCGGAGTGCTCCATGAAGACCCTGTCGCGCTCTGCCCTCTCAACTACCTCCTCCGGGGAATACTCCATCCCTACCTGCTCCTCCGACCTGAACTCCCTCTCGCCTATCCGGTCGATCCTCCCGATGGTAACCAGGCCTGACGATTTTCCCTCCGGGTTATGACACCACCAGCAGTCAAGGGGGCACCCCTTCATGAAGAAGGTCACCCTGATTCCGGGGCCGTCATGAATTGCATACCTTTTTATACTGAATATCAAGCCTTTCATACTGATAAAAATAAACTTTAAGCGGGAGTGAGATGCAAAAAAGGGAAAGCGGGGCTTCGGCAAGCCCGGCCGGAAAGGCTATCTGTTGTAGAACATGAGGCAGTGATACAGCCTCCTTCCGAGGCGGTTCATCATAAACCTGTGTTCAAATCGATGCATAGTGTTACAATAACGCACAAAATTACAGAAAAATTTCGGAAAAAAGCAAACATGCACCTTAAACCTGGTGCATAAGAAGCGGTCATCGTCAGTAATCATCTGATTATATGCGACTTGCAAAAGGCGGGAATGATTAACAAAAGATTAACGGAAATAATGTGCAACATTGGGAGGGGTTACCGGTCTTTATTTTGAAAAGAAGATGGAAAGGGACAGTTCCGCTTTTTCTCTCAGGACAGTTTAGGTGTTTAACAAAAAACGGGTTAGTCATGAAAAGAATTTATCTTTCTCTGTTAGTCTTTGCCTGTGTGGCAGCGTTGTCGTACGGCAGAGTGGTTGTAAAGGGGGAATCGAACACCTCCTTCGGAAGGTACACCATCGAGGTCTGTGATCAGCCAATGATGCTGGCCGGTGAAGAGTTGAAATGCTATCTTATCAGCTATGAGAACTCTCCGGTTACAGTAAAGGTCTTTGTTGACAAGGACAAGAACTGCAAAAACTATGTGGTGGTATCAGATGATCTGTCAGTGATGTACACCTGCAACGGCAAGTACTTCGGTGTCAACAAGCTTGACAAACAGTACAGGAGTGCCGGGTTGGCTACGGATGACGGCATGCTTGACAGGACCGACTATTTCCATCAGAAGGTCCTTGCCCAGGGTAAGCCAGATGATTTTGATGCCACGGTGCTCATCGCATCCTATTTTCCCGAGCTCATCAAATAGAGCGGGAAGAAAGACTTTTTTCCTTCCTTAATCAGGCCGTCCGGCCTGTCTACGATCAGGTTTAGGTTGATTAGAGGCTGCCTCAAGGGGGCAGCCTCTCTTTTTAATGTTAGAGTGGCTCTGTTATAATATTGACAATTGTCACGTGCAGGAATTGTATCTGAGTTATCTTTGAACTGAAAAAGCCAGCGGACTATTTTCATTAAATCCCGGATCTTTCGCAAGCTATGAAACAGAAGATAAAATTCAGTCTCCTTTACCGTGATATGTGGCAATCGTCGGGAAAGTACCAGCCAAGGGCTGACCAGTTGACAGCAGTGGCGCCACACATAGTGAACATGGGTTGTTTTGACCGTATTGAGACCAATGGCGGTGCCTTTGAGCAGGTTCAGCTTCTCTACGGGGAAAATCCGAACACGGCAGTCAGGGAGTGGCTGAGGCCGTTCAACAAAGCGGGCATACAGACCCACATGCTTGAGCGTGCCCTCAATGGCATCAGGATGTACCCGGTGCCTGCAGACGTAAGACGCCTGATGTACAAGGTCAAGAAAGCTCAGGGAGTGGATATTGCCCGGTCATTCTGCGGGCTGAATGACCATCGCAACCTCGAACTGTCAGTGAAGTATGCGCGTGAGGCAGGAATGATCTCGCAGGCAGCTCTTTCTATCACCTCCTCGCCGGTACATACTGTTGATTACTACATGGATGTGGTGGACAAGGTAGTTGATTACGGTGCTGACGAGATATGTCTGAAAGACATGGCCGGTGTTGGCAGGCCAGCCTCCCTTGGTGCACTGGTCAAAAGGATCAAAAAGAAATATCCGGGTATGGTGGTGCAGTATCACGGCCACAGCGGCCCCGGAATGTCGGTGGCTTCAATGCTTGAGGTGGCAAGGGCTGGCGCCGACTATCTCGACGTGGCCATCGAGCCGCTCAGCTGGGGAATGGTGCACCCCGATCTCCTCGCCATTCACGCAATCATGGAGGATGCCGGGTTTGATGTTCCGGAGATAAACATGGATGAGTACATGAAGGTCAGGTCGCTCACCCAGGAGTTCATCGACGATTTCCTCGGGTATTTCATCGACCCTCGTAACCGGCAGATGACCTCGCTCCTGATCGGATCAGGGCTTCCGGGAGGCATGATGGGCAGCATGATGGCTGACCTGAAGGGCGTCCACCAGGGCATCAATGCGGCGCTGAAGGCAAAGAGTAAGCCGGAACTATCGGAAGACGAGCTCGTTGTATGGCTCTTCAGGGAGGTTGAACACATCTGGCCCATGATGGGATATCCGCCACTGGTGACACCCTTCAGCCAGTACGTGAAGAATGTGGCGCTCATGAACATCGTCTCCATTGTAAATGGCAAGGAGCGCTTCGCCATGATAGACCCCAACACCTGGGACATGCTGCTCGGACGCGCAGGCAAGCTGCCGGGCCCGCTGGCACCGGAGCTGATAGAGCTGGCAAAGCGGGAGGGAAAAGAGTTCTACGAAGGCAATCCCCAGGATAACTATCCTGATGCCCTCGAAGGCTATCGCAAGGAGATGGAGGAGAACAAATGGCCCCTCGGCGATGATGAGGAGGAGCTGTTCGAACTGGCGATGCACGACAGACAGTACCGTGATTATAAATCAGGGGCGGCCAGGACCCGCTTCCTCAAGGAGGTGGAAGACAAAAAGGCTGAGATGAATCAGGGTGGCCCGGTAAAGGTCTCAAAGAAACAGTATCTCCCGGCTCCGGAGGACGGCACCGTACTGATATATTCCGGCGCCACCTACACCTACTGGCCTGATGAAGAGCTTATCAATACCGGCGAAGAGGTGAAGAAGGGAGAGATAATGATGTATCTCACTATCGGTAAAAGCATCAGGGAGGTGCGCTCTGACCGTGACGGAGTGGTGAGCAGGATACTGGTGAAGAGCGGAGACAAGGTGAAAAAGGGCGACCCGCTGATCGAATACCGTTAGCAATCCGGGACCGGTTTTCCGGCAGACGGAAGGATCAATTGCTTACAGTTTTTGATTTGTTGCCATTTATACATATTTTTAACCGCCTAAACCCAAATGCAACCACTATGAAAAAACTTCTCATTATGATTTTGATTGTTTCTCTCGGAGCGGTCTCCTGCAAAAAGGAGAGCTGCGAGAATCCTTTTTACTGTGACTGGGATACACCATTCGAGGTGCCCCCCTTTGACCTGATCAAATTTGAACATTTCAAACCGGCCTTCCTGAAGGGCATGGAGGAGGAGATGGCAGAGGTCAATGCCATCATCAACAATACGGAGGAGCCCACCTTCGACAACACAATCCGGGCACTGCAATTCACCGGGGAGCTGATGACAAAGGTTCAGCGCGCCTGGGGCCCCCTGTCCGGAGCAAACACCAATGACTCCATCCAGGCCCTCCAGAGAGAGATGTCACCTCTCTTTTCAAAGCACAGGGATGATATCTCATTGAATGAGAAATTGTTTGAAAGGGTAAAATCGGTTTACGAGAACCGTGACAAGTTCAACCTCACACCTGAGGAGAGCAAGCTGCTTGAAGACCAGTACCTGGGCTTTATCCGCAACGGTATCGGTCTCTCCCCTGAGGACAAGGATAAACTGCGCAAGCTCAACAGTGAGCTTTCGCTTCTGGGTGTAAAATTCGGTGAAAACCTGCTGGCAGAAACAAATTCCTTCACTCTTGTAATTGATAATGAGGCGGATCTGTCTGGCCTCCCCGAAGGTGTCAGGGCTCAGGCTGCCGATGCCGCAAAGGCAAAAGGGATGGAAGGCAAATGGCTATTCACGCTTCAGGCCCCCAGTTATTTCCCCTTCATGACCTACGCTGACAACAGGGCGCTGAGGGAGAAGATGTTCCGGGGCTACATGATGCGTGGCAACAACGGCAATGACCGTGACAATAACCAGATTCTTGCCGATATCATCAGGCTTCGCGTGGAAAGGGCCAAACTTCTCGGCTACGAGAGTCATGCCGACTATGTGCTTGAGCGCAACATGGCCAAGGAGCCTGAGACAGTGCTGAATTTCCTTGCTCAGATATGGGAGGCCGCACTGCCAGTGGCAAAGGCAGAGGCTGCTGCACAGCAGGAGCTTATTGACAGGGAAGGCGGCAAGTTCAAGCTTGAGCCCTGGGACTGGTTCTATTACACCGAGAAGATACGCAAGGAGAAGTATGATCTCAGCGACGAAGAGACAAAGCCCTATTTCTCAGCCAAAAACGTCACTGACGGCATGTTTTATGTCGCCAATAAGCTTTACGGTCTCGAGTTTGCGGAGCGTAATGACATCCCTCTCTATCACCCTGATGTAAAGACATTTGAGGTAAAGCGTGACAACAAGCATGTCGGCATCCTCATGATTGACTACCACCCGAGGGCCTCCAAGCGCGGCGGCGCATGGTGCAGCGGTATCAGACCGCAGAGGCTCGATGAGAAGGGCAAGTTCGTCACCCCGCTGGTGAGCATGGTAACCAACTTCACACCTCCTTCAGGTGACACCCCCTCGCTCCTCACGCCGGACGAAGCAAGCACCCTGTTCCACGAATTCGGTCATGCACTTCACAACCTCCTCTCCAACACTGAATATACCAGCGGCCCCTCGCGCGACTTCGTCGAGCTGCCCTCACAGATAATGGAGCACTGGGTCTTTGAACCTGAGGTACTGAAGGTGTACGCAAAACATTACCAGACAGGCGAGGTCATTCCTGATGCCCTGATCGAAAAGATCGAGAAGTCAGGCAAGTTCAACCAGGGCTTCGTCACAATTGAGTACCTGGCGGCTTCCTCACTTGATATGGAGTATCACTCGCTGACCGAACCGGTAGAAATAAACGTGGGTGAGTTTGAAAAGAAGGCAATGGAAAAGTACGGCCTTATTAAGGAGATTATTCCCCGTTACAGGTCGACCTACTTCAACCATATCATAGGTGGCTATTCAGCAGGGTACTACAGCTACATCTGGTGTGAGCAGCTTGACGCCGATGGATTCAAGGCATTCAAGGAGACAGGTGACATTTTCAACCGCGAGGTTGCAGCCCGTTTCGAGAAGGAGATCCTGGCCCGCAAGGGATCGAAGGATGAGCTTGAGATGTGGATAGCCTTCAGGGGACGTGAACCGAACATAGAGGCTCTTCTTGAAAACCGCGGCTTCTTAAGCAATAAGTAATGAATATCCGGGTGAGTGCGCTGAAAAGTATTACCATTGCGCTGCTCTGCCTGATCCTCATGTCATGCCAGACCCAGCCCTCACCTGTGAGGGTGGCGGAGGGGGTGCTTGACCTGAGGCATATCCAGCAGGGTGATGAGTTCACCGTGAGGATGAACGGCGAGTGGGAGTTCTATTTCAGCACATTCATCTACGGCACTGCCGGAGAAATTTCAGACAGCCTGCACCCTGACTGCTACGGCAGGGTGCCGGGCTACTGGAATGAATATACCGTTGACGGCAAAAAGCTGCCTCGTTTTGGCTTCGGAACCTACCGGGCCATTATCCTGCTGCCCTCGGGATACCGTGACCGCATGGGTTTTGACATGCCTGTCTTCGATACGTCATACGAGATAGCCGTCAACGGCGTCACCATGGCGAGGAACGGCACACCGGCACGCAGCCGGGCCGAATCGATTCCGGCATACGAGCCTCTCTTCTTCAGTTTTACCCCTGACAAAGATACCCTTGAGCTCCTGATACGGGTATCAAACTACGAGCACCGCAGAGGCGGGTTCTGGATGCCGCTCAAGGCAGGCACATTCCATACCATACAGACCAACTTCACAAACCAGTGGTTCATATCAATAGCAGCATCGGGTATGCTGTTCGCCTCCTTCCTTTTCTTCTTCATATTTTACATGCTCGACAGGCGCGACAAGAAACTGCTGATGTTCTCCATACTGGTATTATGCCTTGCACTCAGACCCTTCCTGTCAGCACCGTACCTGATATCAATTGCGGACGTCAGGAACTGGTACATGATAATCAGAGGTGAGTACCTGATCCTTTATATGATGATAGCTTCAGGAGCATGGCTGGCTTACCTGATATACCCCACCCTGTGGTTCAGGCGCTTTGCCCTTGCCGTGGATGCATTTTGCCTGGCAGGAGTTGCTCTTGTGCTCTTTCTTCCGGTTTACATTTTCTCCTATTCGGTATGGGCAATCCAGGCAACTGCGATGTTTGTCCTTCTCTACGCCATAATGATGAGTCTCGGGGGTGCGATGAGGAAAAGATGGAGTGATCTGTTCTATCTGATCGGGTTCCTTGCCGTGGGAATAGGAATCATTGCCGACATTCTGCTTGCCAACGCCCTCGAGGAGAATCAGCAGCTTTACATACTCTCATTCCTGATGCTGGTCTTTGTACTGATCCAGGCTACCCTCCTGATACGCGAGTGGATCATCCGGGGCAGGGAGAGGGAACAGCTCTCGGCAGAGCTTGAGGAGCTGAACCGTAATCTCGAGACCAGGGTCAGAGAGAGAACCAGTGAGCTGAGCGAAAAGAGCGACGAGTTGAACGCACGCAATGAAGAGATAGCGCAGCAGAACAGGAAGCTCTCTGAGACCATCAGCCTCAAGAACAAGATCTTCTCAGTCATCTCGCATGACCTGCGGAGCCCCGTGGTGAATATCCTCTATTCCCTTTACATGCTCAAGGAGGAGGAATATCGGGACAAAACCGAGTCGCTTGCCGACTCGTGCATCCAGTACTCACAGATGCTGATCACCCTCCTTGAAAATATGCTTGTCTGGGGAAGAGGCCAGGAAGATATGATACGTAATGCTCCTGCGGAAAACGATCTGGCAGATATCATTCTGACCAACATCAGCATACTGAAAGACAGTGCCGACAGGAAGAATATCTCCCTCAATTTTACCCAGGTAGGCAGGTCAAAGGGATGGTTTGACAGGGATCTCGCCGACATTATCATAAGGAACCTGCTCTCCAATGCCATCAAATACACCCATCGCGGTGGCAGGGTGACGGTCCATGTAAAGGGGCGGGAAGAGTCCGCCGAATGGGTGACAATAAAGATTTGCGACAACGGCGTAGGCATCAGTGAAGAGAGGCAGAGAAAACTCTTTACCGGCCATGAGATCGACACTACGCATGGCACTGAATATGAGAAAGGTACAGGAATAGGTCTCAAGCTGGTTTATGAGCTGGTCACCATCAGTAAAGGTACCATCACAGTCGATAGCACGCCGGGCAGCGGCACCTGCTTCACGGTTATTCTCCCCGGCCCGTCACAGGGGAAAAAGGGCCGCGATCTGCTCATCTGACCTGGCTGCCGTCACACTCCCGAGAGCTTTGACAGACCCCTGATATCCAGAAGCCTTACCTCGCGCCTTTCAACCGAGATAAGCCCATCCCTCTCCATCTCCCCTATGGCCCTGGCAAGCGATGGACGCGTCACCCCGAAGAACTCCGAGAGTTCCTGCTGCGTGCGGTCAATCAGCACCTTGCCAGAGGCTGCTCCGGGAAGCGACGACAGGTAATGCGCAAACTTCCCCTTGATGGTATGGAACGAGAGAAACCTGAGCTTGCCTGAGAGAAACAGAGCCTTTGTGCATACCACCGTGAGATAATTTGAGAGTATACGCCTGTCATTCGCCATGAGGGTAAGATAATCGGCTTTGCCAATGATCAGAAGCTCCGAATCAATATTTGCAGTGACATTGACCGGGTACTGCGCCCCTGCCCCGAAGATGAATGCTGAGGCAAGAGCCTGCGGAGGATTAACGTCCTCGATCTTTATGGTGCGACCTGCCAGATCGGTCATTTCACCCTTCATGCTCCCGGAGAGCACAATCATCACGGATGCAATCTCCTCGCCTGCCAGCGCGGCAATGGATCCGGCCGGATAGAATCTGACCCTGTAGTTTACACTGTTAATAAGACTCTCGATCTCGGAATCAGAGAGACCCTTGAAAAGAGGCGATTTGCCCAGAACCGGAAACTTCATTTTTTTTTGTTTAAAATTAAAAAAATATGTAACTTGTAACATATGTTACATACCATGTTTTGTTTATGGGGTACCTTTGCATTGAAACATAAGACAAAGGAAATGCTGAGAGACATAATCAAGATAGATGATGAGAAGTGCACCGGATGCGGTCTGTGCGTACCCAACTGCCATGAAGGTGCCCTCCAGGTTATTGATGGCAAGGTAAGGCTGGTGTCTGAGCTGATGTGCGACGGTCTTGGTGCATGCATAGGGCACTGTCCCGAGGGTGCGATAACCATCGAGAAGCGTGAGGCTGCCCCATATGATGAGATAGCCGTGATCAGCGAGATGGTTACAAAGGGAGCCAATACAGTCATTGCCCATCTCAGGCACCTGAAAGATCATCATGAGTACGGATACCTGGAGGAGGGCTCCACCTGGCTTGAAGTGCACAGTAATGAACTGGTATTCAGCGTTGATGAGGTTCTTGATGCTGTCAACGGGAAAAGTGGTCAGGCAAATGCTGCCCTTATCGCTCATGCCGGGCATGGTGAGCATGGCGCTCACGGAACTGACAATGCCCCCGGCGGACACGGAGGACATGGAGATCACGGAGGACACGGCGGACACGGAGGAGCCGGAGGGCACGGAGGACATGGAGGAGCCGGAGGGCACGGAGGACATGGAGGACATGGAGCTCACGGAGGTGCCGGAGGGCACGGCCATACCGGCGGCGGCTGTCCCGGCAGCAGGGAGAGAGTCATGGCTCCCGCGGCAGCATCAGCCCCGGCACCAGGTGTGATTCCATCGCAGCTGACCCACTGGCCTGTACAGATGCACCTGGTCAACCCCAACTCACCATCATACAGGGGGGCCGACCTGCTGCTGGCAGCAGACTGCGTGGCCTTTTCACTGGGTTCATTCCACAACAGCTTCCTTAAAGGCAGGGCGCTGGCGATAGCGTGCCCGAAACTCGATCACGGCACTGAGACATATGTGGAGAAACTGACAGTCATGATTGATACTGCAAAAGTAAATACCATCACCGTCATGATGATGGAAGTACCCTGCTGCGGGGGTCTGATGCAGATGGTCCGTGCAGCGATGGCCCGTGCCTCAAGGAAGGTGCCGGTCAAGGCAATAATGGTGAGCATCGACGGGAAGATCCTCAGCGACGAATGGATATAAAACAGTTATATAAACATAAACCAAAAAATTTAAGAAATGAGCATGTTTTGTTATCAGTGCCAGGAAACGGCAAAAGGAACCGGATGCGTCGTGAAAGGCGTATGCGGAAAGACGGATGATGTTGCACAGGCACAGGATCTGCTGGTCTGGGTAGCAAAGGGTATCTCGATACTCGGTACAATAGCCCGCGAGAACCGCTATTCAAATGCAAAGGTTGACAGGTTCGTGCAGGAGGCTCTCTTCACAACCATCACGAATGCCAACTTTGACAAGGCAAGGATCTTTGAAAGGATCAATGAGGGTATCGCCCTGAGGGAGAAATTCATCGGCGAGATGAAGGGTCACGGAATAACCATCCCCGCAAACCTGCATGCAAGCACTTCATGGAAACCTGCAAGTGAGCAGGATCTTATCGAGATGGGTGAGAAGACAGGCGTCCTCACAACTCCGAATGAGGATGTGCGTTCACTGCGCGAGCTGGTCATTTACGGTGTCAAGGGCATCGCAGCGTACGCTGAACATGCGGGCAACCTGGGGTTCAACAGTGACACCGTTGACGCATTCATTCAGCGCGCACTTGCTTCAACCACCAACGACAGCCTGACGGCTGACGAGCTCGTGGCACTGGTACTTGAGACCGGCAAAAACGGTGTTGAGGTGATGGCTCTTCTTGACAAGGCCAACACCACCGCCTACGGCAACCCCGAGATCACCGAGGTCAACCTGGGTGTAAGGAAAAACCCGGCTATCCTCATCAGCGGACATGACATGAAGGACATGGAGGAGCTGCTGCGCCAGACTGACGGCACCGGCGTTGACGTCTACACACACAGTGAGATGCTCCCGGCAAACTACTACCCCGCTTTCAAGAAATACAAGCATTTTGTCGGTAACTACGGCAACTCATGGTGGAAACAGACAACCGAATTTGAGACTTTCAACGGACCGGTACTCTTCACCACCAACTGTATTGTTCCGCTTCGCGAAAGCTACAATGACAGGATTTACACCACCGGCTCGTCGGGCTATCCCGGATGCCCGCATATCCCAGACAGGGAGCCGGGCAAGGAGAAGGACTTCTCGGCAATCATTGCTCATGCAAAGAGATGCGCCCCTCCCACGGAGATAGAGACAGGCACCCTCATAGGAGGCTTTGCCCACAACCAGGTGGCATTGCTGGCCGATAAGGTTGTTGAGGCAGTAAAGAGTGGCGCCATCAGGAAATTTGTTGTCATGGGAGGCTGCGACGGACGAATGAAGAGTCGCAACTACTACACCGAGTTTGCACAGAACCTGCCGAAGGACACTGTCATCCTGACGGCTGGTTGCGCCAAGTACAGGTACAACAAGCTCAAACTGGGCGACATCAACGGTATACCGCGTGTACTCGACGCCGGACAGTGCAATGACTCATACTCACTGGCAGTGACTGCCCTGCTGCTGAAGGATGCATTCAAGCTGAATGACATCAATGAGCTGCCGATAGCATTCAACATCGCATGGTATGAACAGAAGGCTGTCATCGTCCTCCTTGCACTGCTCTACCTGGGTGTTAAGAACATACACCTGGGGCCGACACTCCCGGGCTTCCTGTCACCCAACGTAGTGAATGTGCTTGTCGAAAAATTCGGCATAGCAGCTATTACCACGGTTGATGAGGACATGAAGATCCTAATGAACTAAAAGCTAAAAAAAGTCCCACTCTTTAGGACTGAAGACAGAATGCCCTGCGGGGATGAATACAGACCGCCCCTCCGGGGCTGCAGACAGGCCGCCACTATCCGGCGGTCTGTCTTTTTTATATAAATCCGTCAATATCACATTTATGCACATTCACTTTTATTATGAGCATAAATATTTATATTCGCAATCTGAACCCTGAGGGGGGCAGCCGGCTAAATCCTGATTACTATGAATAAAGAACCTCTCTCAACAGCAGGTGACGGGCAGTTTTTTCTCGGTCTTGACATCGGATCGGTATCACTGAACACCGTACTGCTTGATGAAAATTATAATATTGTTGAAGACTATTACGACTATGTTCACGGCAAGCCATTCAATGTGCTGCATGAGCGTCTTATCTCAATCCTGAAGGACCATCCTGCTGAAACAATTGTGGGCGTTGCCCTGACAGGCACAGGGGGCAAGCTGGCTGTCGGACTCATTGGCGGGGTTTTCGTCAATGAGATTATTGCCCAGGCCACCTCAGCCGGAAGGATGTTCCCTGAAGCCCGTACAGTAATAGAGATAGGGGGTGAAGACTCCAAGCTGATAGTCCTTGAAAGACAGCCCTCTGACGAATACGCCAAACTGGTTGATTTTGAAATGAACAGCATCTGTGCCGCAGGTACAGGCTCGTTCCTCGACCAGCAGGCGAAGAGAATTGGCGTGCCCATAGAGAAGGAGTTCGGTGAGATGGCAATGCGCTCCGTCAATCCGCCGCGCATCGCAGGACGCTGCAGCGTCTTTGCCAAGAGCGACATGATACACCACCAGCAGCTGGCAACCCCCCTGCATGACATTGTTGCAGGCCTCTGCTTTGCACTCGCGAGGAACTTCCGGAGCACCGTGGCACGGAGCAAGGATATAGTAAAACCCGTCATCTTCTCAGGTGGCGTAGCCGCGAACATCGGAATGGTAAGGGCATTCAGGGAGGTCCTTGAACTCACCGGCGATGAGCTGATAATACCGGAGCATCACGCCTCAATGGGCGCAATCGGCGCCGTGATGTATGCCCATTCAAACGGATTGCAGATGGCAAAGTTTGCCGGACTGGCAAGCCTGGAGAAATACCTCGAAGACAACAGCTCGGTTTTCAGCAACCTCCCGCAGCTTAAGGAATCGGACGCCATATACAACAAGGTGGTGAGGTTCAAAAAGAACGGCACGGAGAAAATACCCGTATACCTGGGCATCGATGTAGGCTCGCTCAGCACCAACGTCGTACTGATAGACCCTGAACATAATGTGGTTTCACGGCGATACCTGCCTACTGCAGGCAAGCCCCTGGAAGCCATACAGAGGGGGATGACGGAGATTTTCGCAGAGGTGGGAGAACATGTGGAGGTTATCGGCGCAGGAACCACAGGATCAGGACGATATCTTACCGGGGACTTCATCGGTGCCGATACAATCAGAAACGAGATAACCGCTCAGGCAACAGCCGCAATAGACTATGACCCAACCGTTGACACCATCTTCGAGATAGGCGGACAGGATTCGAAGTATATCAGTATCGAGAACGGGGTGGTGGTCGATTTTGAGATGAACAAGGTATGCGCTGCCGGTACGGGATCATTCCTTGAGGAGCAGGCCGAAAAACTGAATATAAAGATAGTTGATGAGTTTGGGTGCATGGCTCTGGGTTCAGAGTCGCCCGTCAAGCTCGGCGACCGCTGCACCGTCTTCATGGAGTCTGACCTTAACTCCTTCATGCAGAAGGGTGCCAGAAACGATAATCTTGTGGGCGGACTGGCTTATTCCATTGTCTATAACTACCTGCAGAAGGTGGTGGCTGACCGCAAGGTGGGTGACAAGGTCTTTTTCCAGGGAGGAGTGACCAACAACAAGGCCGTGGTGGCTGCCTTCGAGCAGGTGCTTGGCAAGAAGATCACTATCCCTCCCCACTTTGATGTCACAGGTGCCATCGGGGTAGCCATTCTGGCTCAGAAGTCAATGACCGGGGGACAGAAGACGACGTTCAAGGGCTTCGGCATAGCCAACGCCACATACGAGATAAGCAGGTTCGTCTGCAACGCCTGCGTAAACCACTGCGAGATCAGCAGGGTGAAGATCGAAGGAGAGGACAAGCCTCTCTTCTACGGCGGACGCTGTGAAAAATACGAGACCGACGGAAGGAAGAAGAACACAGGTCACATCCCCAACCTGTTCAAAAAGAGGATTGAGATGCTCATGGGAGACTACAGGGAGACAGAGCAACCCGGCAAGCCTACCGTAGGTATCCCGAGGGCGCTGATGGTTTATTACCAGCAGTTTCCGTTCTGGAGGACCTTCTTTGAAGAGCTGGGATTCAATGTGGTTCTGTCGAGAGAGTCTGACAAGAAACTGATGACGCAGTCAATTGAAACCATGACCTCCGAGACATGCCTGCCCGTTGAGCTGATGCACGGACACGTCATTGACCTGATTGACAGGGGTGTCGATTATGTCTTTCTTCCCTTCATCGTCAGCGGCAAATACAAGGAGGGCGATAAAACCACCAACTCCAACTGCCCCTGGATACAGTCATACCCCTTCATGGTGAAGGCTGCCCTCCGCGGCAAGGTTGATGATTCAAAGTTCCTCACTCCCACCCTCCACTTCAGGTATTTTGAGCGTGCACTGGTGAAGGAGCTGACCGCATTCTTCGGTGACAGGTTCGACCTTAAGGGCGAAAGGATCAGGAAGGCCATCTACAAGGCTGACGGCGTTCAGGTCTCATTTGAGAAGTCACTTGTGGAATACGGTCGTGAGGTAATGGCAAACATCCCTTCAGGATGCCGGCCGGTGATCATCCTTGGCAGACCCTATAACAGCGCTGACCCGCATCTCAACCTTAATCTCACCGAGAAGCTGCTGGCTCAGGATGTCATGCCCATTCCCCTTGACATGCTTGATCTCTCGCTGTCAAATATCTACGGCAACTACCGCAACATGTACTGGCCCAACGGGCAGAAGATGATTGCCGCGGCGCAGTATGTAGCCAAAACCGATGGCCTCTATGCAGTCTATATCAGCAACTTCAGGTGCGGGCCCGACTCATTTATCTGGCACTATGTCACCGAAGAGCTGAAGGGCAAACCGTTCCTCCACCTGGAGGTTGACGAGCACTCTGCCGACGCCGGCATGGTGACCCGCATCGAGGCTTTTCTTGACAGCCTTAAGGGCGCTGAGCAGAATGAGAAGAAGGAGTTTGACATCATACGGCCGCGACCCAGTCCGTCAAAGCCGCCTGTTGACAGGACCCTCTATTTCCCCTACATGCATGACGGCGCCTATTTTGTGGCGGCGGCAGCGCGAAGCATAGGCATTCCGTCCGAAGTTCTGCCAAAACAGACTGATGAGGATATTGAACTGGGAAGGAAGTACACCTCCTCAAAGGAGTGCTTCCCGATGATATGCACCACCGGCAGCTTCCTCAAGAAGCTTATGGAGCCGGGCGGAGATCCCTCGAAGATGAGTTTCTTCATGCCTGACCACAACGGCCCATGCCGTTTCGGGCAGTACAACCAGTTCCAGAGGATTCTCTTTGACAGGCTGGGCTACAGGGATGCAGAGCTGGTGACTCCTTCAAACGACACCTCATATGCTGACCTGGCAGGCGACAAGAGCCAGAAGTTCAGGATCAACGCATGGAAAGGCTTTGTATCATTTGACTACATCAGGAAACTGTACCGTGAGATACGACCCTACGAGCTGAACCCGGGTGAAACCGAAGCGGTCTACCAGGCAGCAATAAAGAAAGTTGAGAAGTGCATTGAGAATAACAGCAGGGGGCTGCGCGGTGTGCTCGTTGGCATAGCCAATGAGTTCATGGCTATTAAGGCTGACAGGAGCCGCCGCAGACCGGTGGTTGCAGTACTGGGAGAGATCTACATGCGTGACAATGCCGGTTGCAACGGCAATATCGCCAACAGGCTCGAGGCCCTTGGTGCAGAAGTGGTTATAGGCCCCTTCTCGGAATGGATCACCTATTCCACGCACCGCTATGGCCGCGACAGCAAGTGGAAAAATGACAGGAGGGGACTGATAAAATCGAAGATACAGGGTATCGGGCAGGAGGTGATAGTGGATTATCTCCTCCGGGGCATCAGCAAATACACCGATACCACCAAGGATGTATCACTTCATGAGATACTGAAACTGAGCAACAGGTATGTAAGCGAATTCTATGACGGCGACCCGCCGATAGCCATGGGCTCATCGGCTGCCCTGGCCGAAAGGGGGGTCTCGGGCATTGCCGCCATACTCCCGTTCACCTGCATGCCCGGAACCCTCGTCGCCTCGGTGAGCGATTCATTCCGCAAGGACCACAACAATATTCCCTTCCTCAATATACCCTATGACGGGCAGGATACCGTGTCGCTTGAGACCCGGTTACAGGCCTTCATGTTCCAGGTCAAAGAGTATTCTGAGAATCGCCAACCAGTGTCATCTCCTCTATGAGATAGCCTGCGCCGGCAAACTTGTCGATGATAAAAAGCACATAGCGGATGTCAAGACTGATATTCCGGCTCTGCTTCGGGTTGTACATGATATCTGAGGCAACACCTTCCCATGCGCGGTCAAAGTTAACCCCTATCAGGTGACCTTCAGCGTTCAGGACAGGGCTTCCCGAGTTGCCTCCTGTGGTGTGGTTGTTGGCGATGAAGCATACGGGAACGTCACCGTTGACGGCATACCTGCCGAAGTCCTTCTTCATATATAGCTCCTTCAGCCTGTCGGGAACATCGTAATCATAGATCTCAGGGTTGTCCTTCTCCATCACCCCGGTGAGGGTCGTCTGATGCTTGTGATATACTGCATCGCGCGAATCATATCCCATCACCTTGCCGTAAGCCAGCCTCAGTGTTGAATTGGCATCAGGATAAAAGACCTTGTCTTTACCCTGCTCCATCTGTGCCGCCATGTAAAGCTTGTTAAGCTCACTTAACCGGGCGTCATATGAAACCAGCTCAGGCCTCACCTTCGTTTCTATCAGATCCCCTGCGGAAATGGCAAGGATGTAGAAAGGATCCTTCTGAACCTTCTTTGGATCAAATCTGGTCAGCAGGGCATTAACTTTGGCCTCATCAGTGAACAGCGATTTCGCAAAGAGCTTGTCAACCACAGCCCCGAAGTCGCCCCTGCAGGATGCGTAGAGCTCCCTGTAGGCCTGTGTCTGCCATGCAGGATCAACATTCTTTCCGTAAAGGTCCATGACCGCAACAAAGAGCTTTTTGGAGACATCCTGGTCATAGTTCCTGAAAAAGCTAACCGTATAATCCTGCAGCCTCTGAAGCTCCTTGCCCAGGTCGGGGCTCTTTTGTGCTGCCAGCTCCACGGCCCTCCTGAAGCCTCCTGCAAGACTTACCGACTCCGCCCCCGAAGAGCCGAAGACTTCATTTGTGTAAATATTGACAAGGTAATACTCTACATAACTGTCATATATTTCGGCGTACTGGTCCAGAATTTTACCGTACTTCTGCGTGCGGGCGGGTTCAGCCTTAACCCAGGCCGTAAACGCCTTCTCAAATTCCTCCTTTTTTTCAACACCGTTCATGTTGTCAAGGCTCTGTATCTCACCTATCCATTTCTTCCATCCGTTTGCCAGGCCAAATGACTTGCCGGAGTATTTCAGTCTTTTCAGGGGATCATTTGCCATCTCCTGTTCCATAATGGATATCTTTTTGCCGCGTATCTCCACCTGTTTGGGATAGATGACATCCTTCAGCATTTTTATATGATGTGAGGGTGCGTACTGCTGGGTTCTTCCGGGATACCCGAAAACCATTGTAAAGTCGCCCTCGCTGACCCCTGCCAGCGAAACGGGGAAGTGATATGCCGGCTTGTAGGGAACATTTTCAGCCGCATAGGCTGCCGGCTTGTTTTCCCCGTCAGCATAGACCCTGAACAGGGAGAAGTCGCCGGTATGGCGCGGCCACACCCAGTTGTCAGTGTCGCCCCCGAATTTGCCGATGGCTGAAGGAGGAGCTCCCACCAGCCTTACATCACGGAAGACCTCATTGACGATCAGGAAATACTGGTTGCCGAGGAAGAACGGTCTCACCGCGGAAAGATAATGGGTGCCTTTGGTTGCTTCGGTATTGATGGCGGTGATATTGGCATTGATTGTTGCTTCGCGTTTCTCCTTCTCCATATCGTCAGTGACACCTTCAAGAACCCTGTCGGTGACATCCTCCATATACTTAAGAATGGTTACCGTCAGTCCGGGGTTAGGCAACTCCTCTTTCGTCGAGGCGGCCCAGAAGCCGTCGGCAAGGTAATCGTGCTCAAGGGTTGAATGATTCTGTATAGATCCGTATCCACAGTGGTGGTTTGTGAGTATCAGTCCCTTGTCGGATATGAACTCGCCGGTGCAGCCGCCTCCGAACAGGACGACGGCATCCTTCATCGAAGCCTTGTTGATGCTGTAGATATCCTCTGCAGTGAGTTTGAAGCCGTTTTCCTGCATCAGGCTGATATTGTATTTCTCGATAAGGACAGGTATCCACATGCCTTCGTCAGCAAGAGCTGCCGGTGAGAAAAGCGCCACAAGCAGGGCGATAATGATAAGTTTTCTGTTCATATCTGTTTTGTTTTGTTTCCTGTAAACCAGAGCAGTTCAGCATAAAGATCGCTGACAGGCATACCCACAACATTGTAATATGATCCTTCAATTCGGGTTATGCCTCTCAGCCCTATCCATTCCTGGATGCCGTAGGCGCCGGCCTTGTCAAAGGGGCTGTAATTCCTTACATAATATGATATCTCTTCGTCCAGCAGGATTCTGAATGTGACGCCGGTGGTGACTGAGAAGGTATGACGCCTCTCGCTGTCTCTCAGGCATATCGCCGTGATCACCTCATGCCTGCAGCCTGACAGCAGCCTCAGGAATTCCATGGCCTCTCCCTCATCCTTCGGTTTGCCCAGTACAGTTTCGTGGCACCACACAACCGTATCTGCTGTGATGATTATTTCTCCGGGAGCTACCGTTGCGCCCCATGCTTCAGACTTGCCGGCAGCCAGGAACTCTGCTATTTCGCGTCCGCGGAGATGAGCGGGCCAGCGCTCTTCATAATCAACCGTTGCCGTCCTGAACCTGAACCCGGCCTCCTCAAGAAGCTGATGTCGCCTTGGCGATGCTGAGGCCAGTATAAGAGAGTAATCCTGTAACCCGTCCGATATCATCCTACAATATTTTCCCCGATGTGATGATAGCCCCTGCAACAAGAGAATAGAGTATGCCTGCGAGCATGATCAGTTTCATCAGCCTGCTGGCGAGATGAAACTGATGCTTCTCCTTCCCGGTAAGGATTTTATAGATGACCAGGGCAAACGGGACTGTCAGAAGGAGTGAAACATAAATCAGGGTTATCCTGTCATTAAGAAAGGTGTACCATGTGATGTACAGGAGAGCAACTGTTATAAGCGAAAGAAATATGACAACTGACTTGCATGTCACCAGTCCTGATATGACCGGCAGTGTCTTTCTTCCCGTTTCCCTGTCGCCCTCACAGTCCTCCATGTCTTTTATTATCTCCCGGATGAGGGTGGTCAGAAATGCGAAGAGCGCAAAGCCTCCGACCCAGTAAAAGAGAATAGCCACTCCCGGAAAATCCACAGAGGTTTGTGAATAGTATGAATAGATGGGGGCACCATCATAGATTACCACAAGCATGGGGACCATGGCCACCAGCATGGCGACGATTATATTTCCAATGAGGAATTGTCTCTTGTAGGTGGCAGAGTAAAAGTAGAGCAGGCCGGAGGTAAGGACAAAGATGATTCCCAGCCAGAAGAACCCTATGCGGGCGGAGACATATGTGCCGCCTATAACTCCGAGAATATTCAGGATGTTATGGTAGAACATGGCCATGCGCCTGGTAACGGTATTGCCAACGATAATGGTTCCGCGGTTGATGAGATCAGCCCGGATATCGAAATAGTCATTGATGACATAACCTGCAGCCGTGATAAGGCAGGTCGATATGACCAGTATCACAAAATCGAACCATCCCAGCCGGAATGACATTATGGTTTCAACAAACGGATCCTCAGCAAGGGTTACTGGCATGGCACCCAGGAGAGGCCTGATGACGGCGTACCTCATGAGCATCATTGTAACTGCCACCACAAGCAGGTTGGGGAGCCTGACAAGTGACAGAAGGTCTTTTATCCTCTCACCACGAGAAAGCTTCATGATCCATCCAGTTATTATGCAGTCTCAGTGCCTGTTCAATCACATCACGCACACATCCTTCACCCCCGCGCTTATCCGAGATGTACAGGGCAACCTGTTTAATCTCGCTGTCAGCATCGGCAGGGCAGGCCGGCAGGCCAACCATCTTCATCACATTGAAGTCCGGTATGTCATCACCCATGTACAGGACATTCCTGAGATCCACATTCCATTTGGCAACAAGCTCCTTCATGCTCTCGCTCTTTGTCCTGGAATTAAGGTATATATCATTGACGCCGAGTGTTTTGAGGCGCTTAATATATTCCTTCGAGTTTGCCCCTGAGATCACTCCCACATGATATCCCTTTTTCACTGCCAGCTGAAGGGCATAGCCATCCCTGAGGTTAACGGTTCGCAGCGGCACACCCCATAATGAAAGGGCTATTGTCTGGGTTGACAGAACACCGTCAATATCAAACACGAATGCCTTCACACCCCGTAGCTCTTCCTTGAAGTTGGTCATCTGCTCTTCTTCTTATAATATCCGGCTATCATTTTGCTGACAAGCCGGTACAGTTTCTGGTATTCAGGTGAGAAAGATAGTAATTCGAGATGACTTTTTATTGTGTCGGTGTCATGTCGCACAGCAGGCCCGGTCTGGGCTGCGGCGGGTCCGGTGCGCAGCGACTTGCGTATGGTCTCTTCCATCAGGGGGTGCAGCAGTGCAGGGTCAAAGCCGGCTTCGGCAGCTATGGTTTCACCTGCCGTCATCATGAAGTTCGAAAAGTTATTGGTGAAGACTGCTGCCACATGAAGGTGTCTTCTCTGCAGGGAGTCACAGTCCCATGCTCCTGCACCCATGCTGTTGCCAAGCTCCCTCAGTATCTCCAGCGAATGGTTGTCGGTGGCCTCGATAAAGAAAGGCACCTTTCTGAGGTCAGGAGGAAAGCCTTTTGTAAATGTCTGCAGCGGATAGAGTACTCCGGCGCCCCTTTCTCTGCCCAGGGCCGCCAGGGGAACGCTGCCTGCAGTGTGTGCAACCAGTGTATGGCCTGGGATCTCTGCTTCCGATGCCACTTCTGCCACTGCCGTGTCAGTGACGGCAAGCAAGAGGATGTCACAGTTCCGGGGTACCGACAGATCATGCCGCCATTCAGCCCCTGTTGCTTCAGCCAGAGCCCTGGCGCTGTCACCGCGCCGTGACGCAACGGATAATATCCTGTGTCCGGCAGCCGTCAGTCCTGCAGACAGTGACTCCGCCACATTGCCTGCACCGATGAAGGATATGTTATATTTCGCCACTTGATCAGGGGCTTGAGCATTTCAGCCGGAAACATCATTTACCGTATTCGTAGGCTCCCACGTACGATACGTCGATCTGATAGACCTTCATGTAGCTGTACTGGTACGAATTACTGGCGTTCATCAGGTAGTTGCACTCATAAAAATAGGGTCCGGAAATAAGTATCTCCTCACCCTGGCTGAACTTGGTGAGCTCGCTCATCCACTCTGAAGGGTTGCAGAAATAGTATACGGAATATGAATCATAGATGGGCGAAAAGCGTGCGGTTTTCGTGTCGGCATCATACGAAATATAGACATGCATCGCATTCAGTGTGTCAAGCGGATCGCCGTCGCATCCGCATTTCGGCTGTTTCTTGCAGCCCCCTGACAAAACAACCCCTGCTATGATGATCAGGGCTATTGAAATGTTTGCCAGTATCCTTTTTCCTTTCATCTGTTCACCTTTTATCCACGCACAAAATAACGTTTATTTTCCGTCTCTGCAAAAAAGAAAGCCGGTTGAATGATCAACCGGCTCATATTTAATATGTTAATTTCTCATGCCTGGGCCGTTGGACCGCCAAAAGTAACCGGCATTATCGGTCCGGAGCCCTTCACCTCGCGTATCGGACCGTGAGCGGCCTCATACTTTGAGATATTGTCACTGAGAGCTGCCACCAAACGTTTGGCGTGCTCCGGCGTAAGGATGATCCTCGATTTGACCTTCGACTTGGGTACGCCGGGCATTATCCGTATGAAATCAAGTACAAACTCAGCCGGTGAGTGGGTTATAACTGCAAGGTTTGAATATACACCTTCGGCAACCTCCTCACTGAGTTCGATGTTAAACTGGCCCGGATTCTTGTTTTCTGCCATGATGATGATGTTTAATCCTGTTCAACCTCGCTGGTGCTCTGTTGTCCGGCATGCACAAGTGATTCATAGTCGTCAAGAGAGCCAACGATAATGTTATTGTACTCCCTGAGACCGGTTCCGGCCGGGATAAGATGTCCGACGATAACATTCTCCTTCAGGCCTTCAAGGAAGTCTATCTTCCCTAAGATGGCTGCTTCATTCAGCACCTTGGTGGTCTCCTGGAATGAAGCTGCGGAGAAGAAGCTGTTTGTCTGGAGAGCGGCGCGGGTTATACCCTGCAGCACCTGCTGTGATGTTGCCGGTACGGCATCCCTTGCCTCTATCAGCTTGAGGTCACGGCGCTTGAGCAACGAATTCTCGTCTCTCAGCTTACGGGCCGTGATCACCATGCCTGCCCTCAGGTTCTGGCTGTCGCCGGCATCAAGCACGATCTTCTTGCCATAAACCCAGTCGTTCTCATCCATGAACTCCAGCTTGTCAACAACCTGACGCTCAAGGAACTTAGTGTCACCCGGGTCAATGATCTCCACCTTGCGCATCATCTGTCTGACGATGATCTCAAAGTGCTTGTCGTTGATCTTAACACCCTGGAGGCGGTAAACCTCCTGTATCTCGTTGACAATGTACTCCTGGACTTTTGTCGGGCCCTTGATGGCAAGGATGTCCGAAGGTGTGATGGCGCCGTCGGACAGAGGTATGCCTGCCCTGACGTAGTCATTCTCCTGAACAAGGATCTGTTTGGAAAGGGGCACAAGGTACTTCTTCGTCTCTCCCGTTTTGGAAGTGATGGTTATCTCCCTGTTGCCTCTCTTGATCTTGCCGTAGGTCACCTCGCCGTCGATCTCGGTCACGATGGCCGGGTTGGACGGGTTACGGGCCTCGAAGAGCTCTGTCACTCGCGGCAGACCTCCGGTGATGTCACCAGATTTGCCTACTGCCCTTGGTATCTTCACGATTGTGTCTCCGGCCTCGACAAGCTTGTTGAGGTCAGTCACAAGATGTGCTCCCACGGGCAGGTTGTATGTCTTGATCTCCACCCCTTCCGGAGACATGATCTTGATGGCCGGGTTCTTGGTCTTGTCCCTGCTCTCGATGATCACCTTCTCCTTGAAGCCTGTCTGCTCATCGGACTCCTCACGGAAGGTCACGCCTTCAATGAGGTAATCAAATGCCACCTTACCGGCCACTTCTGAGATGATGACGGCATTGAACGGATCCCATTCGCATATGAGTTCCCCCTTCTGTATCTCCTGGTTGGGCTTGATGTAAAGCCTGCTGCCGTAGGGTATGGTATGTGTGGTCAGGGCTATGCCTGTCTTCTTGTCAACGATCCTGAGTTCACCCAGACGACCGATGACGATATCAACCTTGCCCTTCTCGGGGTCTTTCTTCTGGACGGTCCTCACCTCCTCGATGACGGCTATACCGCCGTACCTGGCAACGAGGTTTGATTCGGTGGTTATGTTCGAAGCTGTACCACCCACGTGGAATGTACGCAGGGTAAGCTGGGTACCGGGTTCACCGATACTCTGCGCTGCAATAACACCGGTTGCCTCGCCCTTCTGAACCATGCGGCCTGTGGCAAGGTTACGTCCGTAACACTTGGCGCAGACACCTTTCTTCGATTCACATGTGAGAACTGAACGGATCTCAACCTGTTCGATTGGCGACTGGTCAATGCGGTTGGCCACCTCCTCGGTTATCTCCTCGCCGGCAGCGCTGATGAGCTCACCGGTAAGCGGATTATAAATATTATGCACGGTTGTGCGTCCAAGGATCCTGTCATAGAGTGACTCCACGATCTCCTCGTTGTTCTTGATGGCTGTTGCCACCAGTCCGCGCAGCGTACCGCAGTCCTCCTCGGTTATGATCACATCCTGTGAGACGTCTACAAGACGGCGGGTAAGATAACCTGCGTCGGCAGTCTTCAGGGCGGTGTCAGCAAGACCCTTACGGGCACCGTGGGTTGAGATGAAGTACTCAAGCACGGAGAGACCCTCCTTGAAGTTCGACAGGATGGGGTTCTCGATGATCTCCGATCCTGATGAGCCGGACTTCTGGGGCTTGGCCATAAGACCCCTCATGCCCGAGAGCTGACGGATCTGCTCCTTTGAGCCCCTTGCACCTGAGTCGAGCATCATGTATACTGAGTTGAAGCCCTGCTTGTCAGTTGACAGCTGCTTCATCAGACTCTGTGTCAGACGGGCGTTGACATGGGTCCATATATCAATGATCTGGTTGTACCTCTCATTGTTGGTTATAAAGCCCATGCTGTAGTTCGAGAGTACCTCGTCAACCTGCTCATAACCCTCCTGGACGAACATCTCCTTCTCCTCGGGGATGATGACGTCATCAAGGTTGAACGACAGGCCGCCTGTGAATGCCATGCGGAAACCAAGGTCCTTGATGGCATCAAGGAAGTCAGCCGTCTTGGCAGTGCCTGCCTTTTTCAGCACATTGCCGATGATATCCCTGAGTGATTTCTTTGTCAGGAGTTCATTGATGAAGCCAACCTCCTCCGGCACGAACTCATTGAAGAGCACACGGCCTACGGTTGTCTCAATAATATGATTGACCTTCTTCCCGTCAACCACGTCATCAACCTTAACCTTGATGATGGCGTGGAGGTCTATCTTGTTCTCGTTATATGCAATGTGCACCTCCTCATGCGAGTAGAATGTTGTTCCTTCGCCCTTGACTTTGATTGATTCAGTGCTCTTGCGGGCCTTGGTGATATAATAAAGTCCAAGAACCATGTCCTGAGAGGGAACGGTTATAGGAGCACCGTTGGCCGGGTTGAGGATGTTATGTGATGCAAGCATCAGCATCTGGGCCTCCAGTACGGCGGCATTGCCAAGCGGAAGGTGGACAGCCATCTGGTCACCGTCAAAGTCGGCGTTGAATGCCGTACAGACAAGCGGATGGAGCTGTATGGCCTTGCCCTCAATGAGCTTGGGCTGGAAGGCCTGTATACCGAGCCTGTGAAGGGTCGGTGCACGGTTGAGCATGACCGGATGACCCTTGAGAATATTCTCGAGAATATCCCATACAACCGGGTCCTTGCGGTCAACAATCTTCTTCGCGCTCTTAACGGTCTTGACGATGCCCCGCTCAATGAGCTTACGTATCACAAAAGGCTTGTACAGCTCGGCCGCCATGTCTTTCGGAATACCGGTCTCATGAAGCTTGAGCTCAGGACCGACGACGATAACGGAACGTGCCGAATAGTCAACCCTTTTACCAAGAAGGTTCTGACGGAAGCGCCCCTGTTTGCCCTTGAGGCTGTCAGAGAGCGACTTGAGAGGCCTGTTGGCATCAGTCTTGACGGCATTGGCCTTGCGCGAGTTGTCAAAGAGAGAGTCGACGGCTTCCTGGAGCATCCTCTTTTCATTGCGGAGGATCACCTCAGGTGCCTTGATCTCGATAAGTCTCTTGAGACGGTTATTGCGTATTATCACCCTGCGGTAGAGGTCATTGAGGTCGCTGGTGGCAAAACGGCCGCCGTCAAGCGGTACGAGAGGCCTCAGCTCAGGCGGTATGACCGGAACGATCTTCACGATCATCCATTCGGGCCTGTTGATGTTCTTTGACTCCCTGAAGGCTTCAACAACCTGCAGTCTCTTGAGAGCCTCGCTCTTGCGCTGCTGTGATGTCTCCGAATTGGCGCGGTGACGCAGCGAATAAGAAAGCTCATCGAGATCAAGCTTGTTCAGCAGCTTGTAGAGAGCCTCGGCTCCCATCTCAGCAACAAACTTGTCAGGATGGTCATCATCAAGATACTGGTTCTCCTTTGGCAGGGTCTCCACGATCTCCATATACTCCTCTTCGGAGAGGAAATCGAGGTATTTGACGCCGTCAACGGCCTTTACTCCCGGGTTGATGACCACATATCTCTCATAATAGATTATGCTGTCAAGCTTCTTCGTCGGCAGGCCAAGCAGGTAGCCGATCTTGTTCGGCAGCGACCTGAAGTACCATATGTGGGCAACGGGAACCACCAGCGAGATGTGTCCCATGCGCTCGCGCCTGACCTTCTTCTCCGTAACCTCCACGCCGCAGCGGTCGCAGACGATACCCTTGTAACGTATCCTCTTGTACTTTCCGCAGTGGCATTCATAATCCTTTACCGGGCCGAAGATCCTCTCACAGAAGAGGCCGTCGCGCTCAGGCTTATATGTACGGTAGTTTATCGTCTCAGGCTTCAGGACCTCGCCGCTTGACTTGTCAAGTATCTCTTCGGGCGATGCCAGCCCTATCGAAATCTTCGTGTAACTGGTCTTCTGTTTGTTATCCCTTCTGAATGACATATATTTTTCCTTTTTTTACTATTTGTGTACCCGGCTTAATTACTCAAGGTTGATGCTCAGTCCGAGCCCGCGCAGTTCATGCAGGAGCACGTTGAGCGACTCAGGGATGCCCGGCATGGGCATCGGTTCACCCTTGACAATAGCCTCGTATGCCTTGGCTCTTCCGATCACGTCGTCAGACTTGATGGTGAGTATCTCCTGGAGGATGTGTGCAGCGCCGAATGCTTCCAGCGCCCATACCTCCATCTCTCCGAACCTCTGGCCTCCGAACTGTGCCTTACCTCCGAGAGGCTGCTGGGTGATGAGCGAGTAGGGCCCTATTGAACGGGCATGCATCTTGTCATCAACCATATGGCCCAGCTTGAGCATATATATCATCCCCACGGTAGCCGGCTGGTCAAACCGTTCGCCGGTACCGCCGTCATAGAGATAGGTGGTGCCGTTACGCGGTATGCCTGCCTTTTCCGTCAGGTCATTGATCTGCGACTGCTTCGCACCGTCGAAGATCGGTGTTGAGAATTGCATCCCCATCTCTTTGCCTGCCCATCCCAGGACAGTTTCATAGATCTGTCCGAGGTTCATCCTGGAAGGCACACCGAGCGGGTTAAGAACGATATCCACAGGCGTACCGTCAGCAAGGAAGGGCATGTCTTCGGCACGGACTATCTTGGCAACGATACCCTTGTTACCGTGGCGTCCGGCCATCTTGTCTCCCACCCGTATCTTACGCTTCTTGGCAATATAGACCTTGGCCAGCCTTACGATACCTGCGGGCAGCTCATCACCGATGGTGATATTGTACCTCTTCCTCTTGTATACACCGTCAATCTCCTTGTACTTGATGATATAGTTGTGCAGGAGCTGTTTGATGCTGTCGTTCTTCTTCTTGTCAGTGGTCCACTTGTTGGGGTTGATGTTCAGGAAGTCAATCTCCTGGAGCTGCTTCAGCGTGAACTTCGCTCCCTTGGGGATGACGTCGACGTTGAGGTAATCCTTCACGCCCTGTGACGTCTTGCCGTTAACAAGTATGAAGAGCTTGTCAACCAGCCTTGCCTTGAGATCGTCTGCCGTCCTGTTGAAGTCGGCGTCAATCTTGTCAAGGAGAGGCTTCTCGGCGGTCTTGGCCTTGCGGTCCTTGATAGCCCTGGTAAACAGTTTCTTGTCTATGACAACGCCTTCGAGCGAGGGACCGGCCTTGAGTGAAGCATCCTTCACGTCTCCGGCCTTGTCTCCGAAGATGGCTCTGAGGAGCTTCTCCTCAGGTGACGGGTCTGATTCGCCCTTGGGTGTGATCTTGCCGATGAGTATGTCTCCCGGCCTGATCTGTGCACCGATGCGTATTAGTCCGTTCTCGTCGAGGTTCTTTGTTGCCTCTTCGCTGACGTTCGGTATATCGGAGGTAAGCTCCTCCATCCCGCGCTTGGTGTCTCGCACCTCAAGGAGGTACTCGTCAATATGCACCGAGGTGAAGACATCTTCCTGTACCACTCTTTCGCTGAGTACGATTGCATCCTCGAAGTTGTATCCCTTCCATGGCATGAATGCCACCTTGAGGTTACGCCCGAGAGCCAGTTCGCCGTTCTTGGTGCCGTACCCTTCGGTAAGCACCTGTCCCTTGACAACCTTCTCCCCCTTCTTTACTATCGGGATGAGGTTGATGGTGGTGTTCTGGTTGGTCTTATGGTATTTGGGCAGCGTGTAGCGCCTGACGTCGTCGTCAAAGCTCACGAACTTCTCTTCGTCGGTCCTGCTGTATCTTATGACGATCTCGTTGGAGTCAACAAACTCCACCACGCCGTCTCCTTCGGCAACGATCAGGATCCTTGAATCTTTTATCACCTGTGCTTCAAGGCCGGTGCCCACTATCGGAGCCTCGGGCCTTACCAGCGGGACTGCCTGGCGCATCATGTTCGATCCCATGAGCGCGCGGTTGGCATCGTCATGCTCAAGGAAGGGGATCAGTGATGCGGCTATGGAGGCGATCTGGTTGGGAGCCACGTCCATCATCTGGACCTTCGTGACCTCCTCGTAGGGATAGTCTGCACCCAGCCTCGACTTGGCCCTTGGATTGGTAAAGGTGCCGTCTTCATTAAGAGGAGCGTTGGCCTGAGCCACGGTGAGGTATTCCTCGTCCTCGGCGGTGAGCCACTTGACGGTCTCGTTGTTCAGGTCTACCTTGCCCTCGACCACATCACGGTAGGGTGTCTCAATGAACCCCAGCGGGTTTATCTTGGCATAGACGCAGAGCGATGAGATAAGACCGATGTTCGGACCTTCAGGCGTCTCTATGGGACAGAGACGTCCGTAGTGCGTATAGTGCACGTCTCGTACCTCGAATCCGGCACGTTCGCGTGAAAGACCGCCCGGGCCCAGGGCTGAGAGGCGGCGCTTGTGCGTCATCTCCGCCAGCGGGTTGGTCTGGTCCATGAACTGTGACAGCTGGTTGGTGCCGAAGAATGAGTTAATGACAGATGAGAGCGTCTTTGAGTTGATAAGATCGACGGGTGTGAACACCTCGTTGTCTCTTACGTTCATGCGTTCACGTATGGTACGGGCCATGCGGGCCAGACCGACACTGAACTGTGCCGAGAGCTGTTCACCCACGGTGCGTACCCTCCTGTTGCTCAGGTGGTCAATGTCATCGACATCAGTCTTCGAGTTGATAAGCTCGATGAGGTAACGGATGATGGCAATGATATCTTCCCTGGTAAGGATCTTGGTGTCCATGCCAATGTCGAGCTTCAGCTTGCGGTTTATCCGGAAGCGTCCTACCTCTCCAAGGTCATAGCGTTTGTCTGAGAAGAAGAGCTTGTCGATGACATCGCGGGCGGTGGCCTCATCAGGCGGCTCGGCGTTGCGCAGCTGCCTGTAGATGTAAAGTACAGCCTCTTTCTCGGAGTTGCAGGGGTCTTTCTGCAGTGTGTTGTATATGATGGCGAAGTCAGAGAGGCTCATATCCTCGCGGTGAAGCAGGATGGATTTTGCCCCTGAGTCAACTATCAGGTCAACATGTTCATTCTCGATGACAGTCTCCCTGTCGAGAACCACCTCGTTACGCTCAATGGAGACAACCTCACCTGTATCCTCGTCAACGAAATCCTCAACCCAGGTGCGCAGCACCCTGGCTGCCAGCTTGCGGCCGACCAGTTTCTTGACGCTTACCTTCGAGACCTTGTGTTCCTCTGCGAGGTTGAAGATCTCAAGTATGTCCTTGTCGCCCTCAAAGCCGATGGCCCTGAGAAGGGTTGTTACAGGAAGCTTCTTCTTCCTGTCGATGTAGGCGTACATCACGTTGTTGATGTCGGTGGCAAACTCGATCCATGATCCCTTGAACGGGATGATTCGTGCCGAATAGAGTTTGGTGCCGTTGGCGTGTATGCTCTGCCCGAAGAAAACCCCCGGAGACCTGTGGAGCTGGGAGACGACAACCCTCTCTGCTCCGTTGATGACGAATGTGCCACGCTCGGTCATATAGGGGATGACACCCAGGTATACATCCTGAATGACAGTGTCAAAATCCTCATGTTCGGGGTCAGTGCAGTAAAGCTTTAGTTTTGCCTTCAGAGGAACGCTGAAGGTCAGTCCTCTCTCGATACACTCATCGATGGTGTAACGGGGAGGGTCAATTGAATAATCCAGGAACTCGAGCACGAAGTTGTTCCTGGTATCGGTGATCGGGAAGTTCTCCATGAAGACCTGGTAAAGGCCCTCTTTCCTCCTGTTCTCGGGTGTTGTGCCAAGCTGGAAAAACTCGGCGAAAGATTTTAACTGAATCTCAAGAAAGTCAGGGTATTCAAGCTGTTCCTTCTTGGAGGCGAAACTTATGCGTTCGATATTTTTTGAGGACATTATGGTAGGATTAAGTGAACTTTTGAAAAATGACAAAAAGGCTTAGCTCCGCCTGGTGGCGGAACTAAACCTGTAAACCCGGTAATCAGGTATAACTTATTTAAGTTCAACTTCAGCTCCTGATTCTTCCAATGTTTTCTTAATGTTCTCTGCCTCTTCCTTCGATACGCCTTCCTTGACGGCTCCGGGAGCGGCATCTACTACAGCTTTTGCTTCTTTCAGACCAAGGCCGGTAAGATCTTTAACCAGCTTTACTATCTGAAGCTTCTGGCCGCCTGCACTCTTGAGGATAACATCAAATGAAGTCTTCTCGGCTACTGCCGGAGCGTCTGCTGCTGCCGGAGCTGCTACTGCAACTGCTGCTGCTGCGGGTTCGATGCCATACTCATCTTTCAATATTTTTGCAAGCTCATTAACCTCTTTGACGGTTAAGTTTACCAACTCTTCTGCAAATTTCTTAAGATCTGCCATTTTTATAGGAATTTTTAAATTGATTAACTAATGATTATTACTTCTTTGACAGTGTTTCCAGAACACCGTGAATTGTTGAACCACCTGACTGCAGCGCGGAGATGACGTTCTTCGCGGGCGACTGCAGAAGCATGATGATATCGCCGATAAGTTCCTCTCTGGATTTGAGGGCCACGAGGGTCTCAAGGAGGTTGTCACCGACATACACCGATTCTTCTATATATGCGCCTTTTATCAGGGGTTTAGGATGCGATTTACGGAACTCCCTGATCATTTTTGCGGGAGTGTTTCCGTTATTCGAGAACATAACAGCAGTGGAGCCCTTAAGCACGGGGAACAATTCCCCGCATTCAAGTCCCGCCTGCTCCAGCGCTCTCTTGAGGAGGGTGTTTTTAACGACAACCAGTCTTATCTGGTTTTCGAAACACTTCCTTCTGAGATCACTGGTGTCAGCAGCGTTGAGCTGTGCAGTGTCAGTCAGGTAAAAGTGACTGTACTCCTTCAGAGTATCAGCCAGACTGTTTATGATATCGGTTTTTTCGTCTCTTCTCATAATCTCTCTGAATTATTGCTTTCAGTTAAACATCAAGGCTCTTTGGATCAACCTTCAATCCCGGGCTCATTGTGCTTGAGAGGAAGATACTTCTTACGTATGTTCCTTTCGCCGAGGCGGGTTTGAGTTTGTTGATCATGAAGAGAAATTCCCTTGCGTTTTCCATGATCTTATGAGGTTCAAAGGATACTTTTCCGATGGAAGCATGGACTATACCGGCTTTATCTACTTTAAAGTCGATTTTGCCCTGCTTAACCTCCTTGACAGCCTTACTTATCTCCATGGTCACCGTTCCGCTTTTGGGGTTCGGCATAAGACCACGGGGACCGAGTATACGTCCCAACTGACCTATCTTACCCATCACTGAGGGCATGGTAATGATAACATCGATATCCGTCCAGCCGCCTTTGATCTTTTCAACCCACTCATCCAGCCCCACATGATCGGCTCCGGCCTCTTTTGCTTCGGCTTCCTTGTCAGGGGTGACCAGGGCCAAAACCCTGACCTCCTTACCTGTGCCATGAGGAAGGGAGACGACACCGCGAACCATCTGGTTCGATTTGCGCGGATCAATTCCCAGCCTTACGTCAATATCAACCGAGGCGTCGAACTTCACTTTTGTGATATCTTTTACCAATGCTGCCGCTTCTGACAAAGTATAGAGCTTGCCATGCTCGATTTTCTCGAGGGCAAACTTCTGATTCTTGGTAAGCTTAGCCATTTCTATTCACTTAATTAGTTTATTTACCGGGGAATGCACCTGTGACGGTGATACCCATACTTCTGGCCGTGCCAGCCACCATCTTCATCGCGGATTCGAGGGTAAAGCAGTTTAAGTCCTGCATCTTATCCTCTGCAATAGTCTTTACCTGGTTCCATGATATTGATGCCACCTTGTTGCGGTTGGGCTCTGGTGAGCCTTTCTTCACTTTGGTAGCCTCAATGATCTGAACTGCAACAGGAGGGGTCTTTGTGACAAAATCAAATGATTTGTCACTGTACACGGTGATGATCACCGGTATGACCTTTCCTGCCTTGTCCTGTGTCCGGGCATTGAACTGTTTGCAAAACTCCATGATATTCACACCCTTGGAACCCAGTGCGGGACCTACGGGTGGAGATGGATTGGCTGCTCCGCCTTTAATCTGTAATTTGATTAATCCAGCAACTTCTTTTGCCATAATTAAAAATTTGCATTGTTTATAGCGAGAGCATGACGGCCGCTTAAGGAAGCATTATAATTCACGGCTGTCAATTTCCTTAATTCCCTAATTTTCTTTCTCTACCTGCATGAAGCTCAGCTCGAGCGGGGTCTTGCGTCCGAAGATCTTGACCATCACTTTAAGCTTGCGCTTCTCTTCATTGACCTCTTCAATCACTCCTGAGAAGCTGTTGAAGGGGCCGTCTATTACTTTTACCGTCTCGCCGACGACGAACGGAACGTTCAGTTCCTCTTCGCTGGCTGCCAGTTCATCTACTTTACCCAGGATACGGTTGATCTCTGCCTTCCGTATCGGTGTCGGTTCGCCCGACTGAGTCCCGAGAAACCCGAGCACGTTTGGTATATTGCGCAAGACATGTGGAACCTCTCCCACCAGAGCGGCCTCAACAATGACGTAACCCGGAAAGAATGTGCGCTCTTTGCTAACCTTCTTGCCTGCCCGGATCTGGTAGACCTTCTCCGTAGGTATCAGCACCTGGGTGATGTAATCCTGCAGTTTAAGGCGCACGATCTCACTCTCAAGATATTCCTTGACCTTCTTCTCCTTGCCGCCTATAGCCCTGAGCACATACCACTTCTTAACGTTTTCACTCATCTGTGACCGTTATGATTTTAATATAACAAACCATAAATCAGACCCATGGCCTTGTCAAATATGAAATCCATGCCCCATATTACCAGGGCGAGGATGACCGAAGTGACAAGTACAAGTGTGGCGCTTCCCTGGAGCTCGCTCCATGTGGGCCATGTCACCTTGTGCATGAGTTCGTTATATGATTCTTTAAAATAAGTAGCTATCTTCATAATAAGACTCCGATTTTAGCACGGGAGGAGAGACTCGAACTCCCGACACCTGGTTTTGGAGACCAGTGCTCTACCAACTGAGCTACACCCGTGTACATTCTGAAGGTATCCGTGCGCCCTCCGGCGAACGGATACCATATATATATATATTTAATAAGGTCTTATTCGACAATTTCGATGACCTGTCCGGCACCAACAGTACGGCCACCTTCGCGGATAGCGAACTGGAGACCTTTATTGATAGCCACCGGATAGATGAGCTCAACGGTTATGGTCACGTTGTCACCCGGCATCACCATCTCTGTTCCCTCGGGGAGAGCGATCTCACCGGTAATGTCAAGGGTACGGAGATAGAACTGGGGACGGTAATGATTGTGGAACGGGGTATGACGGCCACCTTCCTCTTTCTTAAGCACGTAGACCTCAGCCTTGAACTTTGTATGGGGTGTGATTGAACCCGGCTTGGCAAGTACATGACCTCTCTTGATCTCTTTCTTGTCAACACCGCGAAGGAGCAGACCCACGTTGTCACCAGCTTCACCCTGATCGAGTATCTTGCGGAACATCTCAACGCCCGTACATATAGACTTGCGCTTTTCTGCACCCAGACCCACTATCTCGAGCTCATCGCCCGTGTGAACCATACCTGTTTCAATACGTCCTGTTGCAACGGTACCACGACCGGTGATCGAGAAGACGTCTTCAACCGGCATGAGGAACGGTTTTTCGTTCTCACGCGGAGGAATGGGTATGTATGAGTCAACTGCATCCATCAGTTCCATGACCTTCTCTTCCCACTTGGGCTCATGGTTCATGGCGCCGAGGGCCGATCCGCGGATAACGGGAGCACCGTCACCATCGTACTTATAGAATGTAAGAAGGTCGCGTATCTCCATCTCAACGAGGTCAATAAGCTCCTCATCGTCAACCAGGTCAACCTTGTTCAGGAAGACTACGATCTTAGGCACGTTCACCTGACGTGCGAGCAGGATATGTTCGCGTGTCTGGGGCATCGGGCCGTCAGTGGCGGCAACAACAATGATGGCGCCGTCCATCTGGGCAGCACCTGTAACCATGTTCTTGACATAGTCAGCGTGACCCGGACAGTCAACGTGCGCATAGTGACGGTTCGCCGTAGAATACTCGACGTGAGCCGTGTTGATCGTAATACCCCTTTCCTTTTCTTCAGGAGCATTGTCGATTGAATCAAAGTCCCTTACTTCTGAGAGACCTTTCTTAGCGAGAACCATCGTAATAGCAGCTGTCAAGGTGGTCTTGCCGTGGTCGACGTGACCGATCGTACCGATATTTACGTGTGGCTTCGACCTGTCAAATTTTTCTTTTGCCATAACTAAAAGCTTATTAAATTAAATTTACATCCAAAATCGTTTGAGCCGATGATGAGAATTGAACTCATGACCCCTTCCTTACCAAGGAAGTGCTCTACCCCTGAGCTACATCGGCGAAATGAGCGGGAGACGAAATTCGAATTCGCGACCCTTAGCTTGGAAGGCTAATGCTCTACCAACTGAGCTACTCCCGCTTATATCTTAAAACCGGCACCCGGGTTACCCACTTGCAGGGAAAGAGTGCATTAATGCTGGCACTGTAAGTGTGGGGAGAGCAGGATTCGAACCTACGAAGTCTTCAGACAACAGATTTACAGTCTGCCCCAGTTGGCCACTTTGGTATCTCCCCGTGTTTACAGTACATGCCTGGTTAGACATACATACTCATCACATAATGAGCCGATGAAGGGATTCGAACCCCCGACCTGCAGATTACAAATCAGCTGCTCTGGCCAACTGAGCTACATCGGCATTTGAAAGAACGACCGATTTATGAGGTTTTACCCTCAAAAATCGGTTTGCAAATGTAGGAATTAAAAATTCAAATCTCAAAAATAATCTCAAGTTTTTTTGAGACGGGGATGTTACTCGCCGCGCATCTTACCCTTCTGTTTGACTATCTGCCGCTTAAGGGCTGCGACAACCATGTCGGTTGCTTCTTCAAACGTTTTGCTCTGCTTGCGGGCAAAAAGCGGTCCGCCCGGATACTCTACCTTGATCTCCGTGATCTTGTTCTCCCTCTCCTCATCATGGTCTAACTTCAGGAACACCTCTGCATTGACTATGTCATCACTTAAAAGAGCCAGCTTGTTGATTTTAAGTGTAACAAAATCAAGTAACTTCTTGTCAGCATCAAACCTGATTGAATGGATCTGAATGTTCATGGCAGTACCTCCTGTTATTGGTTTTTACGCTCTTGGGTGAGCCTGTTTATATACTTTCTTTAACTGTTCAAACGTGTTGTGGGTGTATACCTGTGTGGCCGACAGGCTGGCGTGGCCCAGCAGCTCCTTGATCGAGTTGAGGTCAGCCCCGTGATTGAGCATGTGGGTGGCAAAGGTATGCCTGAGTACATGCGGGCTCTTCTTCTCAACCGTGGTCACCATCGAGAGATATCTCGTTACAATGTTATAAACACTCTTGTCGTACATTTTGTTCCCCCTGGCGGTGACAAAAAACCAGTCGCCCGGGAGACCTTCCTCCTTACGTGCTGCCAGGTATGAATCAAGTGATTTCATGAAGCCTGATGAGAGGGGAATCACCCTCTGCTTTCCTCTTTTACCCGTAACCCTTACCTGCGCCGAGGAGAGATCCACATCCTCATCACGCAGGTTGATAAGTTCCGACCTCCTCATGCCTGTAAGATACAAAAATTCCACTATTGTTCTGTCGCGGAGACCGGAAAAATTATCTCCGAACTTAAAATCGTCGAGCAGCCTGTCGAGAGCCTCCTCTGCAACGAAAACGGGCAGCCGCCCCGACTTCTTCGGAAGCTTCACGCCTGACATCGGATCGGCACTGCTCATGCCGTGCCTCCGCAGATAACGGAAGAAAGCCCTTAGAGCCGACATCTTCCTGTGTACGGTGCCGGTGGCAGCCCCTCCCTCTATCAGCGACACCATCCAGCCCCTCACGTCAGCTGACGTGACTGAATCAGCAGTTGCTCCGGGATTATTATCCCCGAGCCAGCTGATAAACTGATCCAAGTCGTTCTTGTAGGAGGTGACTGTGTGCCGTGAATAGCGCTTCTCGGTACGGATGTATTGCAGGAACGATTCCTTTCTGTCCATAAAAGGAACCTTTTGGTTGTTAATATTTATTAAAGGCAGAGTGCAGCGGAATTATTCCTCTTCCTGCTGCATGTTCTGAACATAGACGGCCTTCTTTATCTCTTCCCTGCGGCGGACCGAGGGTTTGACAAAAGCCTGACGTGACCTGAGCTCACGGATGACACCCGTCTTCTCGAATTTCCTCTTGAATTTCTTGAGTGCCCTGTCGATGTTCTCGCCTTCTTTTACCGGTACAATGATCATATTATTACTTTATGTTAAAACGAGCCGCAAAATTAATACCTCTGAAATTCATTTCAAAACTTTTGATGAAATAAATTCATAATCGTTGCCCGCAGCGCCCGGGGAGGGCCTTACATAGGGAGCCAAACGCTCAGCCTGCTGCGTGCTGATGATCTTGTTGCCGACCATCGACCCCAGCGTAAGCGGGGCTTCAGTGAGTGACCTGAACCTGGTTATCAGCCTTGCGGTTTCATATCCCACATATGGATGGCGGGCAAGATCACCGAAGGAAACGCTGTCGAGGAGCAGCGGGGCAACGGAATCAAAGGTCAGCGTCACCATGGGGGTTATGAGGCTGACTACCGAGCTGTCGAGGCCATAGACCTCCCTGAGCTGGTCTGTCCCGACGAAGCCGCCAAGCAGGGCACGGTACTTAATAATACGGGCCGAGAGTACGGGTCCGATGCCCGGCAGCCTCTCCAGCTCCTCTGCACCGCACCTGTTAAGGTCGACAGGCACCACCGGTGCAGCCCCTGGCGCCACCTCTGCCCTCTGCTGAATATGGTCGCGGACCCGTACGATTTATTGCCGGCAGGATCCTCAACAATAATTATATACCGGCCAAGGCGTGCGGCTGTTGATGAGTCGATCCCGTAAACCCTGGCCAGGTCTTCCGGCCGCCGGAACCTTGCTCCGCTGGTCCGGTAGTTTATAAGCGTGGCGGCCTGCCTCTCGGTAAGCCCCAGCCGCAGCAGGTCGTCGTACGGGACCGTGTTGGGATCAAATATGAAGAGTTCCGGGCTGAGGCTCGCCTCTTCAGCGTTGCCTGCCGTACTGTCGGCCGGTGCCGCGAGAGCCCTGAGATCGTCAGGCACACTGCCGGGCCTGAAAGCGGTGAATCTCACCAGTATAAGTACGATGAGCATAACCGACAGCAGGTACGTACCCCGCCTCTCCCGGCGGTCAAAACCGAATAACCCGGCAGCGATCTTCCTGAAGGGCTTCACATCTGATACAGCAAGAGACAGCACAAGTTATGCAAAAAGGAAATGCGTGTCAAGAGCAGAGATGTTTGAGATTTGCGATTTGCGATTTGCGATTTGCGAATGGGACGCTGGATTTGAGATTTGCGATTTGCGATTTGCGAATGGGACGCTGGATTTGAGATTTGCGATTTGCGATTTGCGAATTGCGGATTGCGAATATTTATTGAATCGACAATCGAAAATCTTACATCGCAAATCCTAAAACGGATATCCGATCCCGATCACCATCGTCAGATCATCCCTGCTGTCAAATGTACCGTTCAGGGGAATCCATTTCGAACCTTCCGTTGCCATGGGATCCCGGAGCTTCATTCCGAAATCGGCCCTCAGGAGCACGAATTTGAGGTCGAACCTTAATCCTGCCCCTGCCCCGACAGCGATTTCGTCGAGGAAGGTGTCAAACCTGAACTGGCTGCCGGGTCTGTCCTCATCAGGATGGACAGTCCAGATATTGCCCATATCAATAAAAGTGGCACCCTCCAGTATCCAGAAAAGCTTGAACCGGTATTCGACATTGGCCTCCAGTTTCATGTCGGAAGTCAGGTTGATGAATGTACTCTCCTCGGGCATGACATATGAGCCGGGACCGAGGGTCCGGACCACCCATGCCCTGATGTCATTGGAGCCGCCACCGAAATACTGCTCTTCGAAGGGCATGACCTTCGAGTTCCCGTAGGCCCAGCCTACGCCGGCATACCCCCTGTAGACGATACTGCTTGCGTCATTGATCCTGTAATTATATGCAGCATCCACCTCTGCCTTGATGAATTGCGCAAATGGCTGCCCGAAGAGGTGGTATGCACCGTCTGAAGCCTTCTCCGCATCGGCAAGGGAGTAAAACATATAGAGCAGGTTACCGGCGATATCGAGTCCGAGGCGTATGTTCCAGTAATCCCTTGACTTCGGGATCAACTGGTTGTTGAAGACATAATCGTACCGTCCTCCCACAATCCTGACGTCGCGGTAAGAGGAGGCGAGGTATGATGTGGTATCAATCATCGCCTGGTATTCGGGGTCGACGTAATGCAGCTTGACCACATTGAACGACAATGGATTGATATTGAATTTCGTGTATTTGTTGCCGCTCCAGGAGTAGCCGAGTGAAATATTGGCGACCGAGCGCGCATAGACCGGCACCATCTGAAAGTTATAACCTGCCTGGAATACCGTTCGGGGGTCATGTTCCCGGATAAACTTCTCCTTTTCAGGGATTGGCATAAGGAATTTTGGCAGCCTGAGATTGGCCTCAAAGCCATATTGCTGTATATTCTCGAATGCTGAAGATTCGTCGGTGACGGTTTCATATGCCCCCTTCAGTTTCAGGCTGAAGGCCTCTGCGCCTCCGAAAAGGCTCTTGTTCTGGTATATCAGGTTCAGTGCTCCGCCAAGGCTGCCTCCCGAGTGAGTGCCTTCGAGCTCGACGGTGAACGACTGCCTCATCAGGGGAGTGAGCTGTATGATGCAGTCGAGCATGCCCACATCCCTCTTTTCACCGGTAACGCTTTCTGCATCGACAAATGACACATTCACGAGCCTGTGGTTTCTTAGATCGGCCAGGTGCGTCTCCGTCTGCACGGCATTAGTCTGACTGAACCAGGTCCCGGGCGTGACATAGAGTGCCTGGGTCAGCACCTCGGGCTTGACAGTCAGCCTGCCGGGCGGAGCGATGAAGTGTATCCCCCTGTAAAAAGTTGTGTCAAAAGTCGAGGTGTACGCCTCTCCCTCCGTAAGTGACAGCCTGGGATCAAAGTCAGGAAAGACGTATACATCCCTTACCCGGTACATGCGCTGGTTGGTGTATTCCGTCTGGCCCTGGCTGTTTAAAGATGTCCTTCGGGAAACAACATACTCTACAATAACCTGGTGGTTCATCTGCACACTGTCAATCCGGAAATAGATGTTTTCCGATGAGAAGGTGAAAAAACCCAGATCCCTTATAAAGAGTTCCAGTCTCTTGCGCTCACGCTGGAGAAGGTCTACATCGTATATCATCCCCCTCTTCACTGTGCAGTTCGACGTGTCCATCATCACGAAGGTGGTAAGGATCGTGTCCTGAATGTCATACTGTACCCTGGCGATGGTATAGGGTCTGCCGGGGTCAACCGCATACTGTACCCTGGCTTCTCTCTTTTCAGTCTTCACCGTATCTTCGACCCTGGCATTGAAAAAACCTTTCGACCACAGGTAGCTCTCTATCTGTCCGCTTGATCTCTCTGCCGCTGCGGGATCAAACACCGCCGGCTCCTCCCCGATCCTTCTCAGCCATCCGTGGGGCCATTTGCTCTTCTCAATATTTGACAGGTTATAGAGCCCGAGGTGGAACCTGGCGCCAAAGATCTTTTTGTTTGGCTGTTGCCGGAGATAAGGTTTTATCGCACTCTTGCTCACCGTTGAAGGCAGTGGCACGCCGCTCTCTTTCAGCACAATAACGTTGCTGTTCAGGAGCAATTCGTCTCTGGGGACATATTTTGTGGGGTTGCAGGAGGCTACCGTAAAAATAATGATCACCAGCAGAAACAGTTTGGGAGCAGTAATTTTTATATTTGTTCTCTGATGGATCAATTTACCGGTAACAAAGGTGCAAGCAAATATACCATTATAAACTCTATTTTCAATCACTGAACAATGCACAGGATGATCACCCGAAACCAGGCAAAAATGATACTTTCACTTCAGAAGAGAAAGGTAAGGGAGGAGAACTCCCTCTTTGTCATCGAGGGTGATAAACTGGTTCGAGAGTTTATCATGGCCGGTAACAGGGTATCGCTTCTGGCAGGCAAGCCCGAGTGGATCGACGGTGAGTCTGAGGCGGTTATTGCCGGGGCAGACGAGATAGTCACTGTCAGCTATGAAGAGCTCAGGCGCATCAGTTCGCTGAATACACCGCACAATGTGCTGGCCCTGGCACCCATGGCAAAAGCTGTTTACTCTGATCATCTCCTTGCCGGGAGAGTTACTCCTGTGCTCGAGTATGTTCAGGACCCCGGTAATCTTGGAACAATCATACGCATTGCTGCATGGTTCGGCATGTCAAACATTGTCTGTTCGCCCGACTGTGTCGACTTTTACAATCCGAAAGTGATACAGGCGACCATGGGGGCATTCATGCACGTTAATGTATGGTACCGGCCCCTGGAATCGTTTCTGGGAAAAGCAGTGACGGAAGGGATTCCTGTCTATGGGGCTACCATGGACGGGCGTTCGATATATGACGCTGACCTAGGTGGTGAAGGCATTATACTGTTTGGGAACGAATCGAGAGGTATCTCCGACAAACTGCTGGGCTATGTGACCCGGCGCATCACCATCCCCGGCCCTCCCAGGCCTCTGGCAGGAATTGAGTCTCTGAACGTGAGCATGGCCGCGGCGATTGTCTGTTCCGAATTTGCAAGGCGGAAAAAGGTCTGAAGGTTTGAAGGTCTGGAGTCTGAAGGTCAATCGCAAATCACACAGCCCATTCGCAAATCGCAAATCGCAAATCGCAAATTTAGTCCTTCGTCTCTCCCACTCCGTACTTTTCTGCCACTCTCCCGGCCACGAGCATGCCATCCACTGCCGAGGAGACGATGCCTCCGGCGTAACCCGCTCCTTCACCTGCAGGGAATAATCCTTCAGTACTAATCGCATTGAGCTTCTCAGGGTCACGGGTTATACGCACCGGAGATGAGGTACGTGATTCCACTGCTGCCACGAGGGCCTCACCCGTAAGATAACCCTTCATCTTCCTCCCGAAATCCCTGAACCCCTCGCGCAACCTCAGTGAGATCTCCTGCGGCAGCCACTCGTGCAGTGGCGAGGCCGTCAGACCAGGGAAATATGACCCCTCCGGCAGTGTTGCCGATGCTCTTCCATCAACAAAATCAGTGAGCCTCTGTGCCGGAGCCCGCTGAGTCATGCCTCCCTCCCTCCATGAAAGCTGTTCGAGGAACGACTGGTATTCCAGCCCTGCAAGAGGTCCGCCCCCATACTGTATCGCATCCTCCTCCCTGATCTCCGTGACAATGCCGCTGTTTGCCCACCGTGAGTTGCGCCGTGAGGGTGACATACCGTTCACAACCACCTCACCGGGACTGGTTGCCGAGGGCACCATGAAACCGCCGGGGCACATGCAGAATGAGTATACGCCGCGGCCCCCGGCCTGCGTTACAAGGTTGTATGCGGCGGCCGGGAGGTATTGGCCTCTCGCCTTACCGTGGTACTGTATGCGGTCAATCAGTTCCTGCGGATGCTCGACCCTGACTCCCATGGCAAACGGCTTGTATTCAAGACTCACTCCGAGGGAAGCGAGCATATGGTAAATATCCCTTGCTGAATGGCCCGTGGCGAGAATAATATCATCGGCCCTGAACACCTCGTTGCCGTTGACTGTCACTCCCCGGAAGATGCCGTTCTCAATCATCATTCCCGTAATGCGTTTCCCGAATAGCACCTCTCCCCCTGCGCCGGTGATGCTCTCGCGGATTGCCGTTACGACTCCCGGCAGTCTGTCGGTTCCCAGATGGGGATGTGCCTCATAGAGTATAGCCGGATCAGCACCGTGCAGTACAAGCAGTTCAACCACCCGGCGGTTGTCTCCTCTCTTCTTCGACCTGGTGTATAGCTTTCCGTCAGAGAAGGTGCCTGCCCCACCCTCACCGAAGCAGTAATTTGAGTCGGAATCCACAATATATTTTGTGCTGATGGCAGCTACATCCCTCTTGCGGGCCTTCACCTCCCTGCCCCGCTCCAGTATCACAGGCTTCAGTCCCGCCTCAATCAGGCTCAGCGCCGCAAAGAGGCCAGCGGGGCCGCTGCCTGCAACGAGCACCTCCCGGGCCCGGGAGACATCCCTGACCTTCAGCGGCGGTATCACCTCAGGGGGTTCTCCGGAACCGATGATCTGAACGGTAATGTTGATTTTTATCTCAGGCCTGCGGGCATCAACGGATCGCCGGACGATGCGCATGGTGAAATCATCCCTCCCGATCTTCCTGACCAGATATGCCCTGAGCGAAGCCTCGTCAAAGGCTGTCTGAGGAGGCAGAACCAGGCTCAGCTCCTCAGCCATGACTATTCAAAATGGAAAGAGAGAACCCATATCTGGGACCGCATTGACTGGATCGAATTGACGTAATCAGGATTACGGTCATCAGGATCATGTACCAGGACGTCGAACAGGCCGTTGGACATCTTTGCTTCAATGGTAAGCTTGAAATATGGCAGGTAGAAGTCTATCCCCGCCCCAACCTCATAGTAAAAGTCGGCTCTCTTCAGCCTCATGGATACGTTACTCGCATCATCATACTCCTTCTTGCCTGCCAGGTCATACCTGAAGTTCACACCGCCGATAACATACGGCCTGGTGTTGTTCAGCCTCATCCCCTTGTACTTTACGAGCAGAGGGAACTCGAGGAATGATGATTCCAGTATTTGTGTCTCCCCCCACTGTTTACCGTCCTTATAAAAATTAATGTTCCGCTGTCCGAAGGATACCCCCGGAAGGAACCTTATGTCAAGATAGGTTGCCGGACGGTAGTCAGTGACAATCTGTATGTTCAGACCAGGTTTGAGGGAAACCACTTCGGCCGTCAGACTGTCTGGGTTAAGAACGAAATCGTTCATCTTGATGTTGAAGTCCATGGTGTTGGCTCCCATGCTGAAACCGAAATGCAGCAGCCTCTCGTCGTAATTCGAGTCATTCTTGGGTTTCGCTTTCTGTGCTGTCAGCACGACAGGGATCAATAGAAAGAGAAATATGGCAGTCCTTTTATTCACTATTACGAAGAGTCCTAATTAACACAACGCAAAAATCCTTAATTAATTGCATCCGGAATTCATCATGGTCTGAAACCATGGTATATACTGGCTATCCCTCCTGTCAGCCTCGTCTGTTTCACCCCCGTAAAACCGGCCCGGAGCATCAGTTCCAGGAAACGTTCATTGTCGGGAAATGACATCACCGATTCGGGCAGGTATGTATATGCGTCAGGGTCGCCTGACACTTTCCTTCCTATCCGCGGCAGTATCCGTCTGAAATAGAGTCCGTATATCTGTTTCAGGGGGAACCATGAGGGCCTGGAAAACTCCAGTACCATTATCATTCCTCCCGGTCTGAGGACCCTGCACATCTCGCGGAGGCCGGCAGCTGTATCTTCAAAGTTCCGGACACCGAAGGCAGACATCGTCACGTCAAATGTTTCGTCGCCGAATTCCATTGCCTGCGAGTCTCCCTTAACAAGCTCAATCCTCTCTCCGAGACCCATCCGGGTGATCTTCCGGCGTCCCTCTTCAAGCATCTTCCCGCTTATATCTATCCCGGTGACCTTCCCCGGCCCGAGCTTCAGGGCCTCGATGGCCAGGTCACCTGTGCCAGTGGCCACATCAAGCATGGTTACCGGCCTGATATGATGGCCTATGAGATCAATCGCCCTGCTCCTCCAGCGTCTGTCAGTACCCATCGACAGGATTCGGTTGAGCCTGTCATAGTGCTTCGAAATGGAATCGAACATCGCCTCCACCTGTTCCTTCGGAGCACCTTTATGTTGTTTTTTGTCAGGCATCATTTTGCAATGGCGCGCCAAAGATACCCTTAAAATTGTTTACATTTACCCCTCTTAAACAGATATCCCATGAGAAAGACTGTACTTATCACCGGTGCAACCTCAGGCATTGGAGAAGCGACCGCAATCAAGTTCGCAGAAGCATCTGACAGACTAATAATTACAGGAAGAAGGAAAGAGAGACTTGACGAGCTCACCGAGCACCTGGTCACCACCTTCGACGTGGAGGTCCTCTCTCTCTGTTTTGACGTAAGGGTAAAGAGTGAGGTGGAGAAGCATCTCGGCAGTCTCCCTGATGAATGGAAGAAGATAGATATCCTCGTCAACAATGCCGGGCTGGCAGTTGGACTCGGTCATATTGACAAAGGAGACACTGACGACTGGGACCGTATGGTAGACACCAATGTCAAGGGGCTGCTATATGTCACGAGGGTTGTGGCTCCGGGGATGGTGGAGAGGGGCTCCGGGCACATAATAAATATCTCCTCCATAGCCGGTAAGGAGGTATATGAGAACGGATCGGTCTACTGTGCATCGAAGCATGCTGTCGACGCTCTTTCGAAGGCGATGCGCATCGATCTTCTGAAGCATGGCATAAAAGTCACGAACATAGCCCCGGGCATGGTGGAGACGGAGTTCTCCCTGGTACGTTTTAAGGGTGACAGGGACAAGGCATCCGCGGTTTATACCGGCATCCAGCCCCTGAGAGGCGAAGATATTGCAGAAGCAATACATTACTGTACCAGTCTGCCGGATCACGTCTGTATAAATGATCTCGTGATCACTCCGAAGGCCCAGGCAAACGCAACAAATAGTTACAGAAAAACGGAATAACAATGAAAAGAACAATCCTTGTATCACTCCTGATCACTGCACTGCTGTCGATGGCAGTACAGGATATGAATGGCATAAATACATCCGATACCAGGATGATGTCACAGCCGGCTGTCAGCTCATCGCATATTGCATTCATCTATGCAGAGGACCTCTGGGTAATGAATACCGACGGCTCCTCACCCAGGCGGCTGACCGTTGATGAGGGAATAGAATCTGACCCTTGCTTCTCTCCTGACGGCAAACTGATAGCTTTCAGCGCCCAGTACGACGGTAACACTGACGTCTTCATCATTCCCGTCGAAGGCGGCTTGCCGGTGAGGCTGACGTGGCACCCGGGAAACGACATCGTCAGAGGCTTTACCCCTAATGGCACAGGCGTTCTGTTCGCATCTCAGAGATCCTCATTCAGTGGCAGATACAATCAGCTATACACTGTTGGCATCAGCGGTGGATTCCCTGTTAAGCTGGAGATACCCAACGCCTCTGATGCAACCTACTCGCCTGACGGAAGAAGGATGGCTTATAACCCTCTTTATCCGGCCTTCGGGCAGTGGAAGAACTACAGAGGCGGGACAGTGTCAAACATCTGGCTCTTTACTTTTTCAGACCGTTCGGTGGTTAAAATTCCCCAGCCTGATGGAGGATGCAATGACATCGAGCCCATGTGGATTGGCGATAAAATATATTTCCTGAGCGACAGGAACGGTGAGTTCAACCTCTTTTCCTATGATGTCAGCGGCGGTGAGATACTGCAGCTTACCAAATACAACGATTTCCCTGTGCTTAAGGCCTCAGCCTCCACCGGCAGGATAGTCTTTGAACAGGCAGGTTACCTGCATTCTTTTGAGACCGCCACCGGTGCTGCGGCTAAACTGAGGGTGGGCATTGCAGCTGACCTTCTTGAATTGAGGCCCCGCTACGTTCAGGGTCCTAACTATATCCGCGGCGGAGACATCTCACCTACCGGTACCCGCGTTGTGTTTGACTACAGGGGAGAGATTATCACGCTGCCTGCCGAGAAGGGAGACCCCAGGAACATTACCCTCACTGCAGGTGTCCATGAAACATACCCGTCATGGTCACCTGACGGAAAAACAATCGCCTGTTTCTCCGATGCCTCGGGAGAATACACCCTTCACCTCAAGCCACAGGACGGTAAAGGGGAGCCGAAGATATTCGTTCTGCCGGGAACAGGATTTTATGCATTCCCGAAATGGTCACCTGACAGCAAAAAGATCACCTTCGTTGACAACGGAAGGAACTTTTACCTGCTCGACATTCAGTCAGGAACAATAAACAAGATCGCTTCTGACGAACTCTACTTCCCGGGTCCCTTCAGGGGAATGTTCGGCGACTGGTCATCAGACTCCAGATGGATCGTCTATACCAGGATAATGCCTACTTACTTCAGGGTTGTCTACCTCTATTCCGTTGACCAGCAAAAGTCATTCCCCGTCACCGACGGATTGAGCGACGCCTCGGAACCGGTCTTCGATCCCAATGGAGAATATATATATTTCTTTGCTTCCACGGATGCCGGACCGGTGTTGAACTGGTTTGACCTTTCATCGCAGGATATGAGGAGCACAAACTCAATCTACCTCGTTACCCTGAGAAATGAGATCACCTCCCCCTTTACAAAGGAAAGCGATGAAGAGAAGGGCGCAGAGGAGAAGGCTGATGCTGAAGAACCTGCCCCCAATGCCCCCGGTAAAACCTCAAAAAAAGATACAAAGAAGGATGCTGCACCTGAGGTTAATACGAAGTTGCTGAAGATCGAAACTGAAGGATTGCAGGAAAGAATTGTCAATGTTCCGGTCTCTGCCGGCAACTATACCAATCTTGGAGTTGCCGGAACCGGCGAGATACTCTATGTTGAAAGACCATACGGTCAGGGCGCCTCGAAACTTCACAAATATTCTGTCAAGGAGAGGAAGGATGAGGAGGTGATGGAGCTTGACAACTACGCTGTCAGCGCTGACCGTAAGAAAATGCTCTATAACAAGGGGATGACATTCGGGATCACCGCCGCCGGCAAGAAGCCGGAACCGGGAAAGGGGATCCTCAACACCGGTGCCCTGTCGGTCAGAATTGATCCTGTTGCCGAGTGGCCGCAGATATTTGACGAGGCATGGAGAATCAACCGCGATTACTTCTATGACCCGGGGATGCATGGTGCCGACTGGAAAGCCATGAAGGTGAAGTATTCCCAGTTCCTGCCTGACGTTGCATGCAGAAGTGACCTCAACCGGGTGATACAGTGGATGTGCAGCGAACTCTCCGTTGGCCACCACAGGGTCGGCGGCGGCGACAGGATGAGCACTCCTCCGAGAGTGGGGGGCGGATTGCTTGGCGCTGACTTCAGCGTGGAAAACAACCGGTACCGGCTGAAGAAGATCTACGGCGGGTTGAACTGGACCCCCGACCTTAGGTCGCCGCTGACAGAACCGGGACTGAACGTAAAGGAGGGGGAGTACATCCTTGCCATCGACGGGAAGGACGTCACTGCTGACAGGAATATACACTCATTCCTTGAAAACACCGACGGAAAGATAATCGAGCTGACCATAGGCCCCAATCCCGTTTATGAGGGATCAAGGGTGATAAAGGTAGTGCCTGTGGGCAGTGAAAGCAGCCTCCGTAACCGCGACTGGGTGGAAGGGAACCTCAGGAAGGTGACCGAAGCCACGAACGGCAGGGTGGCATATGTTTACGTGCCCAACACATCAGATCTGGGACATGAATATTTCAAAAGATATTTCTTTCCACAGGCAGACAGACAGGCAATCATCATTGATGAGAGGTTCAACGGAGGCGGAATGATAGCCGATTATTACATTGATCTGCTGCAACGGCCCCTGCAGTCGTACTGGAACATGCGCTACGGCAGGGACCTCAAGACCCCCAGCGCTTCAATCCAGGGACCCAAGGTCATGATCATTGATGAGACAGCCGGATCGGGAGGCGATATGCTTCCCTGGATGTTCAGAAAATTCAAGGTCGGAACACTTGTGGGCAAACGCACCTGGGGAGGCCTTGTGGGAACACTCGGATTTCCCGAGCTGATGGACGGCGGATCGGTGACGGCACCCAACCTGGCTATCTGGACTGACGAAGGTTTTATTGTGGAAAACGTAGGGGTGGCCCCCGACATTGAGGTTGAACAATGGCCTGCAGATGTCATTGAGGGAAGGGATCCTCAGCTTGAGAAAGCCATTGAGGTGGCACTGAAGGAGCTTGAAAAGAACCCGCCTGCCCAGCCGGTCAGGCCTCCCTATCCGGTACGCGTCAGGAAATAAAATGGGAATTTGCGATTTGCGATTTGCGATTTGCGATTTGCGAATATTTATTAAATCGACAATCGAAAATCTTAAATCGCAAATATTGTTGACTTTTGACTTTTACATTCAGACAACAGACACTTATGTACGATCATAAATACCTCCAGGAGTTCACTACCGAACTCTTCATGCGCATAGGCTGCAGCCGTGATGATGCCGGTGCTGTTGCCTCGGTGCTCATTGCTGCCGAGCTGCGCGGTCACTCATCGCATGGCATGATAAGGATCAAGGAGTACTATGACCTCTGGAAGACAGGGCGGGTGAATGTCACCCCGGATGTCAGGGTGGTTCACCAGACCCCGTCTACCGCTGTGGTCGACGGCGACAGGTGCTTCGGGATGGTGGCAGGAGTGAAGTCCATGAAGCTGGCCATTGAGAAGGCTGCGACCACCGGCACAGGGTGGGTGGCAACAAAAAACTCAAACCACTTCGGGATTGCCGGGTACTATGCCATGATGGCTCTTGAGCATGATATGGTAGGAATATGCGTCACCAACGCCAACCCCCTGGTGGTGCCCACATGGTCGGTGAGCCGGTACCTTGGCACCAATCCTCTTGCCGTGGCTGTACCGGCACTGCAGGAACCACCCTTCATTGCCGATTTTGCCACTACCCCTATCGCCCGGGGAAAGCTCGCCGTATCCGAGAAGAAGGGTGAGAAGGTGTTGCTGGGCTTTGTGCAGGATGCCGAGGGCAACCCGTCGGATGATCCTGGCATACTTCGGCGTGGAGGCGGCATGCTCACGCTGGGAGGCGACCGCCCCCACGGGAGCCACAAGGGTTACTGCATGGCGGCCGTGGTTGACATATTCAGTTCTGTCTTCAGCGGTGCCAACTTCGGGCCTTTTGTGCCACCAAGTGTGGCGTACCTCCCTGTGCCCGAAAACCAGCCGGGTGAAGGAACAGGACATTTCTTCGGGGCAATGCGCATCGATGCCTTCAGGCCGGCTGATGAATTCAAGAGCTCAATGGACCAGTGGATAAGAACATTTCGGAGTGCAAAACCTATAAAGGGGGAGACAAGGGTACTGATACCTGGTGATCCTGAACGGGAAGCAGAGGCGCAGAACAGGGATTCCGGAATCAAGCTGGTACCTGCAGTGGTTGATGACCTCCGGACGCTGGCCGCCACCCTGGGAGTTGAATTCAGGGAAAGTGTCTGACGATGCCGGCGGCCGGCTGATCGCTGCCAGAAATACTTAATCCTCTACGAGGAATATTAATAGAACATAAACGTCTATCCTACAATACTTTATGCGCTACGCGCAATTTTTCACTTCTGCTGGCTGAAGACTGGCAACTGCCGACTGAGGACTTACCCTTCCCTGCAATCTGGCTGCTCGCTGTAATGACCCACCGGGTCATTACTTAACGCTCGCCCCTCTACTGCCTCAAAGAACAAATCCCTGCCTCCGGATGACCTCAAGATATTTTGCAGAGAAGAATTCGTTGTCAGCCTTCTTGTAACGAACATCGGTGAAGACCTGTGCAAGAGTTTTCTTGTTGTTCTCGGCAATGAACTGAAGAGAGTCAGCCCGCGCCTCCTTAGCACGGTATATATCGTCTATCATTGCCGGAGAATAATCGCGATACCTCTCATAATGCACCACGGCCTCAGACGGCAGTCTGTCAGGCTGCGCGGGTACCAGCGCCGGCCAGCCCATGGTGACTGTGGCGACAGGCACCACCCCTTTCGGCAGTTCCAGGATATCGATAATCTTGTCAGCATTGTAGGTGACAGTACCCAGGTAGCATATGCCCAGGCCCTCCTCCTCGGCAGCATTGCACACTGTCTGTGCAACAAGCAGTGCATCGATGGCAGCCGTCATGAACGAGAGGAAATTGTCATAGCCGGGCTCCGCCTCACGCTGCCGGCACCATCGGTTGAACCTGTTGAAGTCGGCACAGAAGGTCAGTATCACCGGCGCCTCCGTCACCATCGGCTGATTGAAGTGGGCCGGTGCAAGTCTTTTCCTCATCTCCGCATCACGGGTCACTATAATGCTGTAAACCTGCATGTTGCCCGTGGTTGAAGCCCGCGTCCCTGCAGTCAGAATCCGCTCAAGAAGCCCGCTCTCTATCTCCCTATCCTCATACTTCCTGACTGTCCTCCTGGTAAAATATGTGCTGTTCATCTCTGTTGCTTTTATTCCCCGGCAAAATAATTAAATAACGTTAAAAAATACTCCTGCAAAATTCCTTATCTTACCTTAGCAATATTAATAAGCAACCCAAAACAACCCTTTATGAAAAAAATTCTGACAGTAGCTTTGGTAATCGTGCTTGCCGGTTCATGCAGCCTGTGGGCACAAAAAAAGGAGACAAAGAAAGATGCGAAGGGATCTGAGACCCAGGTCAAGCCTTCCGTTCCCACCTCCCTATTCAGTAACATAACATTCAGGTCAGTGGGCCCTGCATGGGCTTCGGGACGTATTGCCGACCTGGCGGTAAACCCCTGCAATCATTCGGAGATCTATGCCGCGATAGCTTCAGGCAACATCTGGAAGAGCGTAAACAACGGTACCACATGGCAACCAATATTTGACAAATACGGTGCTTATGCCATTGGCTGCATTGTAATTGATCCAAACAACCATAATGTCGTTTGGGCCGGAACAGGAGAAAACAATCACCAGCGAGCACTCGGCTGGGGTGACGGCGTCTATCGTTCAGACGATGCAGGTGCCAGCTGGAAGAACATGGGGCTTAAGGAATCACGGCAGATTGGCGGTATCGCCATCGATCCCCGTAACAGTGATGTAATCTATGTGGCTGCTGAGGGATCAGTGTGGGGGCCCGGCGGAGAGCGCGGGCTGTACAAATCAATAAACGGCGGCAAGTCATGGGAAAAGATCCTTAATATCAGTGAAAACACCGGTATCAACAACGTGGTGCTCGATCCGCGCAATCCGGATGTGATCTATGCAACCAGCGAACAGCGGCGCAGACACGTGGGACTGAAGATAAGCGGAGGCCCGGAGTCGGCTGTGTACAAATCGACAAACGGAGGCGTGACATTCGATAAGATCATGAAGGGCCTCCCGTCAGGTGACATAGGCGGCATGGGCATCGCAATCTCGCCGGTAAACCCTGACGTGCTTTACCTCATCGTGGAGGCACAGGGCGAAGCAGGGGGCTTCTACAGGACAGTGAACAGGGGCGCCTCATGGGAGAGGATGAACTCATACCATGCCAGCGGTCAGTATTACAACAAGATCATCTGTGACCCGAAGGATGTCGACCGGGTCTTCAGCCTTGACACCTATACCCAGGTCACCCTTGACGGCGGCAAGACATTTTCCAGGGTAAGCAACGAAGGACGCCACGTGGATGATCACGCCATGTGGATCGATCCGGATGACACGGAACACTTCTACATAGGCGGCGACGGCGGCATCTACGAGACATGGGACAACGGCGCGAACTTCATCTTCAAGTCGAATCTGCCCGTTACACAGTTCTACAGGGTGGCTGTGGACAACTCCTACCCCTTCTATTATATATACGGCGGCACCCAGGACAACAACTCGATGGGAGGTCCCTCGGCAAGCACAAGCGACGGTGTGACCAATGACGACTGGTTTGTGACACAGGGAGGCGACGGTTTCTGGGTGGCTATTGACCCGACAGATCCCAATATCGTCTATACCGAATCGCAGTACGGCAATGCATCGCGCTATGACCGCAGGAGCGGACAGAGCGTCAGCGTCAAACCCTTTCCCGGAGAAGGAGAACTGACCTACCGGTGGAACTGGGACACGCCCATACTCATCAGTCCGCATAACAACAAGCGCATCTATATGGCTGCGAACTTCCTCTTCCGCAGCGAGGACCAGGGCAGCAACTGGAAGACGATATCTCCGGACCTTACCAGGAATGAGAACAGGGACAACCTCAAGGTTATGGATAAATACTGGCCGGCAGATGCCGTCGCCAAAAACAAATCCACCTCACTCCTGGGCACAATCATTGCACTCACCGAGTCAAAGGTTCAGAAAGACCTTATCTATACCGGCAGCGATGACGGCGTGCTTTCGGTGACTGAAGACGGCGGGGCAAACTGGAGGATGATCAAGACCTTCCCGGGTGTGCCGGAATATGCATATGTGAGTGATATCCTGGCTGACAAGTTCAATGCTGACATCGTCTACGTCACCTTCAACAATCATTTGCGTGACGACTTCAAGCCGTACGTTCTGAAGAGCACTGACAAGGGAAAAAACTGGACCTCCGTCAGCGCTAACCTGCCGGCGAACGGTCCCGTACACACCATTGAACAGGATCACCTGAACCCGAACCTGCTGTTCCTGGGCACGGAATTCAGCTTCTTCGTCTCATTTGACGGCGGAACCAGCTGGACCGAGTTCAACAAGGGACTGCCGACAATACCTGTCCGCGACATAGCCATCCAGGAGCGTGAAAATGACCTCGTCATCGCAACGTTCGGAAGGGGATTCTATGTTATAGACGACTACACCCCGCTCCGCAACTACAAAAAGGATATTATAGAAAAACCCGGCTACATTTTCCCCGTCAGGGAAGCAAAAATGTTTGTCGAGACCAGTGAATTTGACAACCAGGGTTCGATGTACTACATCGCGAAGAACCCGGCTTACGGTGCAACTGTGACTTACTATGTCGACACTGTCCCGAAAACCGCGAAGGATATCAGGAAGGATATGGAGAAGAAGCTCTATGAAAAGGGTGAGTTCATTCCCCAGCCGACAGCAAGGGAACTGAGCCTGGAAGAGAGGGAGATCAAACCCTATCTCATCTTCACCATTACCGATGATGACGGAAACGTCATCCGTAAACTCTACAAGTCAGCATCAAAGGGTGTTGGAAGGGTGACATGGAACTTCACCTATGCCGGTTATCAGCCGGTCAGGGCAACTGAAAAGTTCAACCCTGTGTCAGAGGGCGAGGGTCGCAACAGATGGAGCGGCGGAGGCATCCCGGTTATGCCGGGCAAATACTTCATCTCAATGGCAATGTATGCCAGGGGTGAGGTTACGGAGCTTGCCGGTCCCGAACCTTTTGTCTGCAAACCGCTTGACATTGTGACGATGCCTGTTACCGATGCAGCGGCAAAAGAGAGTTGGCTTAAGGAGATGACTGCACTTGCAAAGACAGCCTATGGGGCCATCTCTTATGCTGCAGAGCTCGAGAGCAAGGTGAACACCATCATGCAGACCATACATCAGACGCCCGAAGCACCGGCATCGCTCATGAAGGAAGCTGCTGCACTAAGCGATGAGATGAGCGAGATCACCTATCTCATCAGGGGTATTTCCGTCGGTGCCAGCACGGAGGAGACTCCCCCGTCACCGGTATCACTGTCGGCAAGGCTCTCAGCCATGTCAAGATCACTTTACGGCAACATGGGTGACATCTCCGGTATCGCCGACCAGCAGTTCCGGATCCTGAAAAAGGAGTTCCCTGTTCTGCTTGAGAGGATACAGAAGGCAGGCGTGGCTGTTGATGCCATGAATGCCAGTCTTGACGAGATAAGGGCGCCCTGGACCTCAGGGAGGGTCCCGAAACTGTAACGGCCGACTTACTGCTAACAAAAAACCGGTTCTGCCTTCAGAGCCGGTTTTTTTTAGTCTTAAAGTCTGGGAAATTTGCGATTTGCGATTTGCGATTAAATCGAAAATCTTAAATCGAAAATTCTTCTTTTACCTAGAACCTTTTGGTATACGCATGGCAGTAAGGAACCTTCCCGTTCCGGAAATAGTAATCCTGGTGATATTCCTCTGCAGGATAGAACTCAGTAGCCTTAGTCACCTCGGTGGCCACCTTTACTCCCTTCGCCTTCAGCACTCCCAGCAGCTTCTCCGCCACCTTCTTCTGTTCATCGTTCTTGTAGAAGATCTCAGAGCGGTACTGGTCACCTATGTCAGGGCCCTGTCTCCCGACCTGTGTGGGGTCATGTATCTCAAGGAAGAGCTTAAGCAGCTTTTCGTACGAAGTCTTTTGCAGGTCATAAGTCACCTTCACTGTCTCCGCATGTCCGGTATTTCCGTTACAAACTTCACGGTAAGATGGATTCTTGATATGGCCTCCTGTATAACCGGAGACCACGGCCATCACTCCGGGTTCCTTCTGAAGAAAGTATTCCACACCCCAGAAGCATCCCCCGGCGAACAGTGCTGTACCGTAGTTACCGGCCGGAAGAACCGCGGGCACAAAATCGAGGGAGACGGAGTTGACGCAGTGGCGTGTATTCTTAGGGGTAAATCCCTCTCCTGTAAAGACATGACCCAGGTGTCCGTTGCATGAGGCGCACACTATCTCAGTACGCATGCCGTCAGCATCCCTTATACGTTTGACCGCACCGTCTATCTCATCGTCAAAGCTGGGCCAGCCGCAGCTGGCATCGAACTTGGCATCAGACTGGTACAGGGCATTGCCGCACTGCTTGCAGAGATAGGTTCCCTTGCCATTGAACTTTTCATATATTCCGGTGAACGGATATTCCGTTGACTTACTGATAATTATCTTAGATTCTGCCGAAGTAAGATCATTGTATGCAGGTCTCTCCTGCGATGTCATTTCCTTTTCCATTGAAAGCAAAGCTATGGTAAAAAATAATATAGTATAAATTCGAGATTTCATTGTAACATGTTTATTTAAATAACAATTCAATTCGTTGAAGGTTTAAAAAAACCTCTGTATCAAAATAATAATATGGCACAAATCTTGTTTTAAAAATAAAGTTAATTTTGTCACAGACTTAAAGACAGGTAATATGAAAAAAGTTAGTCTTATAGTTGTTCTCGCTTTTATTGCTGCGCTTGTGCTCAGTTCATGCAACCGTGAAGCATGCCCCGCATACAGCAGCAACGATACGGAAACAACGGAGCAGGCAGGCTGAACAACCCTCCCTCCCTATTGCCAGTCTTGATATCTGCGATGTTATGAATATAAGATTGTGGCATGTTATATTATTTCTTTTTGTCTGCGGGCCTCTCGCGGCACAGGGAGATCTTGATCCGCAGAACAGGCTTTTCTGGCGCAATGAGAGATCAATAGGTGCCGCTCTCAATTCTGACGGCTGGTCTGTCATATACCGTGATCTCAGGCAGGTAAAACCATCACACAGGTATTTTCTGGAGCTAAGTGTAGAAGGCTTCAAGCACCCCAAGGAGATTAAACTCACAAACTATTATTTCCAGGGTACTGGCACCTATGTCTTCGGCAAACTCAACTCGACATGGACCACCGGAGTCGGTGCCGGTTATCAGATAGAGATCTTTGAGAAGCACGACCTTGGTGGCGTATCAGTCAGCTGGTTCGGTGGTGCAGGAGCCACGCTTCTGTACGCCAAGCCTATTTACTATGATGTCATAGTTCTCGTCGGGCAGGATTACTACACCGTTGAGCAGCAGAAGTTTGACCTGACGATACATCAGCCCCTCGATATCATGGGGAAAGCATCGTTCTTCATGGGCTTCGACGAGATTAAGGTATACCCCGGTCTTTATGCCAGGAGCGGGTTCAGTTTCGAGTACAGCAAGAATGACAGGGTGACACATGCCATTGAGGTGGGAGCCTCCTTCCATGCCTTTTCGGACGTTATCCCCATCATGGCCTCCGAAGACAACCAGCAATTCTTTCCTGCAATATTTGTCAGTTACCGCATAGGGATGATACTCGATCCCATGAACCCGGGCGGTCTCTTCAACCTGTTTCGCCGGCAGCCACAGGAATAATTTACACCCTTCTTTGGCCTCTCCTTTTTATTTTGTACTTTTGTCGCTCATTTCAATAATCATATTAACGTATTAACCATGGCAAAGATTAAAGTAGCAATCAACGGTTTCGGAAGGATAGGCCGCAATGTATTCAAACTGGCATTTGACAGGCCTGATATTGAGATAATAGGCATCAATGACCTTACCGATACAAAAACTCTTGCTCATCTTCTCAAGTATGACTCTACCCAGGGTCAGTTCCCGGGAGTCACTCATGATGAGCAGAACATCATCGTCAGAGGTGATAAGATCAGAGTGCATTCAGAAAAGAACCCCGCAGCAATTCCCTGGGAGAGCAAGCCTGACATCGTAATAGAATCAACGGGCATCTTCACCTCCAAGGAGAGTCCCAAGGGAGGATACGGCGACCATCTCAAGAACGGCGCGAAGAAGGTTATCCTTACCGTTCCCTCAAAAGATGCCATAGATGCGATGATAGTCGTTGGCGTCAATGATGACATGCTCAAGCCTGAGCACTCATGTGTTTCAAACGCATCATGCACAACCAACTGTCTGGCTCCCGTGGCAAAGGTTCTCAATGACAACTGGGGGATCGAGATAGGTTTCATGACCACGATACACTCATATACCAATGACCAGCGTATCCTTGATCTTCCGCACAAGGACCTTCGCAGGGCCAGGTCAGCTGCCCTGTCACAGATTCCCACCACCACCGGTGCAGCCAAATCAGTAGGCAAGGTCATCCCCGAGCTCAAAGGCAAACTCGACGGTATCTCGGTAAGGGTCCCGACGCCCACAGGTTCACTGGTTGACTTCGTGGCAGTGCTGAAGAAGGCAGCCACAAAGGAAGAGATCAACGCCGCTATGAAGAAGGCAGCCGACGGCCCGATGAAAGGCATTCTGGAATATACTGAAGACGAGATCGTTTCTGTCGACGTGATCCATAACCCTGCTTCATCAATATTCGATGCACAGAGTACAATGGTCAACGGCACGATGATAAAGGTGCTTGCATGGTATGATAATGAATGGGGATATTCCGCAAGATGCGTTGACCTCATTTCAATGATGGCCAAATCGCTTTAAGACTTTCCGTCATATTTAAATAAGAAGAGACGCCTCTCAGGGGCGTCTCTTTCTGTTTTATTCCGCACCGGCCGTCAGAGTACCATCTGTACATCCATGTTCACACCGGCGGCGTCACGGTAGTGTTCACCGAGCTCATGCATTGACTCATCGTCCTCCTCATAGAGCCAGGTGATCTTAATCCTGTATTGGGGAGCCCTGTATTCACTGATCATGCGGAGCACATCACGCAGGGCCTTCGATGAACCGCTGTTAATATATTCCAGGAATATTACCACCCTCAGCTGGTTGAACCTGCTTAGATGCAGCCTGATCCAGTCAGAGAGCGGATTGTAGATTACCTCCGGCCTCTCGGCTATGGAGCGGCCCGTGATGCTAAGGACATCCTCATCCGGATCATAGGTGATCCGCGGTATATTGTTTGACCCTGCCTGAATTATCTCCATATTCCTGGCATTTTATCCCTGTTCAGACCGTTCAGACCAAATTATGCCTGTTATTCATAACGAAGCGCCTCTATCGGATCCACCGCCGAAGCCTTGACAGCCGGCAGGTATCCTGATGCCATTCCCACAATGAAGCATGCGAGAACGCCTCCTATCACCCAGAGCCATGGTACGGTGAAGCTTGATCCCATGCCCAGCGATACCAGGTTGCCGATGATTATGCCGGCCAGGATTCCCATCAGTCCTCCCATCTGACCTATTATCACCGATTCATATAGGAACTGCTGCCTTATGACTGATTTCCTTGCTCCCAGAGCCTTGCGTACACCTATCTCCCTCGTTCGCTCGGTGACCGAGACCAGCATTATGTTCATCAGCCCGACCGCCGCACCGAACAGTGTTATGAGACCTATAATGGTGGCTGCAAGAGTGACATACTTGATGTTCTCCATCAGGATCTGAATGATGGAGTCGCTCTTCTGTACGTTGAAATCGGACTCATCGCGCGGATCAAGGTTTCGGACAATGCGGAAAATGCCTTCGGCCTCACTGGCCATCATATCAAGACTGACCGACTTGTAGGGCATGACACCTATGTTGTATGTGATGTTCGGCCTAGAAAAATACTGCCGGGCGGTGGTAATGGGAATGATGGTCACCTGGTCACCGCCCATCATGCTGGAACCTTTTGATTTAATTACCCCTATGACTGTCAGCTTCAGTCCCGGAAGGCTTATCTCCTGCCCCAGCGGATCAACGCCCGAAAAAAGGAACTTCACAATATCCTGCCCGATGATCACCACGTGCCTGCTGCCGAGCAGATCTTCCTGCGAGAAGTTGCGTCCGGATTCAAGCTCCTGCCCGGCAATGGTGAGATAGTCTTCATCAGAACCGATTACGGCAATATTGGGATTGGTCTTGTTGTTCTTGAAGCGGTATTCAGCCATTCCTGTTGCGTTGAAAGAGACCGAGACCCACGCAGGCTCCTGGAACATCTCCTTGAACTCAATCGCTTCCCTGTAGGTTATGTGCGAATGGTTCTTCGTCCGGTATTGCTGGTTGCCCATGTGCACACGCAACGACCTCGAGGTAATTGAAAACGAGTTGGCTCCCATCATTGTGAACTGCTCGGTGAGCGTGCTCTTCAGTCCGTCAATGGCAGTCAGTATGCCAACCAGCGCCATGATCCCGAACGCAATGATGGCCATCGTCAGCGCGGCCCTGACCCTGTTCGACTTGATCGCCTTGAAAGCGACCCGGACATTCTCATAAAATAATGTAAACCTGCTCACACTCTTCATACCTCCTGCAATAAAGGACCTAAGATACATCTTTTATTAATTTCTGGTTACGGCTCATGCAAAATGATAATTTCTGAAAATATATTTAAGAAATTAGTTGTATATTTAATTTCTTAGTTATATATTTGTACTTATTAAATGCGAGCGATTATGGAGATAAAGGAACTGACAAGGGCTGAGGAGGAGGTGATGCAGATACTGTGGAGGCTCAAAAAGGGTTTCATCAAGGAGATACTCGAAAAATTTGACGAACCCCGCCCTGCATATTCCACCGTAAGTACCATTATAAGAATACTTCAGGATAAGGGATTTGTTAATTACAGGGCGTACGGGAGGACACACCAGTACTTTCCGGTCATATCAAAGGACGATTACCGCAAGTCACAGATGAGCAGCTTTGTGAAAAACTACTTCTCAAACTCGTACCAGAAGATGGTGAGTTTCTTTGCCCGTGAGGATTCCATAACCGTAAAGGAGATGGAGGAGATCATGGCGATGATGAAAAATGAGGACCGTGATAAAAAGAGGAAATGATGAACGGCATGTTGGTTTACGCAGTTGAGAGCAGCATCTGCCTGACCCTGCTCTGGGCCTTTCATGAGATAGCCCTCAGGCGCGACACCCGTCACAGGAGGAACAGGTACTACCTCCTCGGGTCAATGCTCTTTTCTCTGGTGGTGCCCCTGCTGAACATACGGATAGAGGCACCCGGAAGCCTCCTGCAACAGGGCGGACTGGCCTCCTTCCTGCTGCCGGAGACGGTTGTCACCCCATCAGGATCAGAACAGTACGCAGGCATATTTACCGGCCTCCTTCCCCGGATATATATAATAGGTGTGATTATTTCTGCGGGATCCATTGTTACAGGCGCCGCAGGACTGATAAAACTTACCCTTAAGGGGAAGAGGAACGGCAGGGTGATAGTCTTCGACTCTGACAGTCCCGCCTGTTTTTCAGCCTTTGGCTTTGTCTTCATGAGCAGTTCAGTCTCTGATGGCGATGCCGGGCGCATGATAAACCACGAGATGAAGCATATCGGGCTCGGGCATCACACCGACCTGCTGATAGCCGGACTCATTACGATAGTGCAGTGGTTCAATCCCGCCGCATACCTGATACGGAGATCACTTCAGTCTGTCCATGAATATGAAGCTGACAGTGAATGCATTACCGGTGGTGAAGACCCGGTCTCATACCAGGAGCTGCTGCTTGCCTATGTCTTCCGAAGCCCTGCTCCGGTCTTTTCAAATACCTTTTCAAAAAGATCACTCCTTAAAAACCGAATAATCATGATGACAAAGAAAAGAACGGGAGGCAGCGCTTCCCTGAAGTTGATCCTGGCAATTCCGCTTGCCATGGTGATGATACTCATGTTTTCCTGCAAGAACGGCAGTGAAGTAAAGAAAGAAGCAGCCTCGGTGACAGAAAAGGCAACACCTGCCGCTGAGGAATATGTTGCCCCTGACGAAGTGTTTATGGTCGTTGAAAAGATGCCTGTCTTCCAAAATGATACCACCTACGCTGCATTGACCAAGTGGATAGGTGAGAATATAAAATACCCCGATGAAGCAAAAAAGAAGGGGACGCAAGGCAGAGTATTTGTCAGATTCACAATTGATTATAAGGGTAATGTTAAAGATCCGGAGATTGTAAGGAGTGTCGACCCGCTTCTTGACAAGGCCGCCCTCGACGTGATCTCAGCGTGCCCGCAATGGAGCCCAGGCTCTCAGGGAGGCAAACCGGTAAACGTCGGCATGACCCTGCCTATAAGCTTCACGCTGAACTGATTTCTACAGGTTGCATAAAAGAGGCCACGTGCCTCTTTTTTTTCACATTATCATTTTTGTACATTTGCCCGTATGCAAACGGGCATTTTTTCATTTGAGAAGAGGGTCGAAGCCTTCGCAGCACTGGGAAAGGTGATGCGCGACGGTGCTGCCGGCGTGACTGCCGGTCATGCCGGGCGATTCGCAGGACTCATTGAGACCCTTCACCTTTCAAACCCCTGGTTCACGCCTGACAACGTAAGGCGCGCCGTTTCAGCCATAGGCAATAATCTGACCTCGGAAAAGCTGCACCGCTGGCTTTCACCTACCCCGGGGTGACGGAGGAGCGCTCACCCGCCACCGTCGGTGTGGTGATGGCCGGCAACATACCCCTGGTAGGCTTCCATGACCTCCTCTGTGTACTGATAACCGGCAACAGGCTGCAGGCAAAGCTGAGCAGCAAGGATGAACCGCTAATAAAGGCAGTGACCGGGACGCTGACAGACCTTGAGCCGGCTTTCAAAATGCTTATGGAGATTACTGCTGACAGCCTGAAGGGATTTGATATGGTTATAGCCACCGGCAGCAACAACACCTCAAGGTACTTTGAATACTACTTCAGGAAAGTCCCATCCATCATACGCCGTAACCGTAACAGCATCGCCATACTTGACGGAACAGAGACCCCTGAAGAGCTTGATCTTCTCGGAGACGATATCTTCTCCTATTTCGGCCTTGGCTGCCGCAACGTTTCAAAGCTCTTTCTCCCGGAAGGGTATGACCCGGCAAGCCTGCTTAAATTCTGGGACAGGCATGAACCCCTTCGGTCACACGGCAAATATGCAGTGAACTATGACCACAATAAGGCCATAATGATTGTCAACCGTGAACCCTTTATTGACGGGGGATTCGTTCTGCTAAGGGAATCATCCTCACTGACCCCTCCCATGGCGGTAGTTCATTATGAGTTTTACGGCACCGGAAATGCGCCTGACCAGTGGTCCGAACCGGATAAAAACATGCTTCAGTGCGTTGCAGGGCATGGCCGCCTTCCCTTTGGCAAATCGCAACAGCCCGAATTATGGGACTATGCAGACAATATTGATACAATTTCCTTCGTTCTAAAAAAAAATAGTATACGGTGAACGTATATTAAAAAACATTAAATTGCACAGGTTGAAACTGAGAGTGACATGGTTTACAGGTTTGTGGTGTTAACTGATGAAGATGAGGCGTTTATCCGGGAGTTTGAGTTTCTCGACAGTCAGACTCTGCTCGATTTTCACCTTGCCCTGCAGGAAGAGCTTGAGTTTGACAGATCTCAGATAGCTTCTTTCTATCTGGCTACAGAGAGCTGGGAGAAGGAGGAGGAATTTACGCTCTTCGACATGGGCGCCGGCTCATCGACGATGGAAAATGCCGTTCTGGAAGATGTCATATTCAGAAAGAACCAGAAGCTTCTCTATGTATTTGACTTTTTCAATGACAGGGCTCTCTTTGTAGAGTATGTAGGTGAAGCAAAGGAAGATGATGGCAGGGAATACCCGGCCTGCACCAACTCGAAGGGTCTGCCTCCCAAACAGATAACCTTCGGCGGCGTCGCCCGAAAGAAATACAACAATCTCGTTGTCACTGATGACGACGAAGACGATGTTGACGAGGAGGTCATTGACGACGAGATATTCTTTGAAGGTGACGATGAAGAAGGATTGTCTGAGTTCGACAACATCGAAAAGATTGACGATGAGGAGGAGTAGCACCTCCCATTTCCTGATCACATGAAAAATACCCTTATTGTTCTTCCCGGCCCCACCGGCGTGGGGAAGACGGAGTTTGCCATGGAGCTGGCCACAAGACTTCATTGTGACATCATCTCATGTGACTCGAGGCAGTTCTACCGTGAGATGAGGATAGGCACTGCCGCTCCCGATGATGAGCAGCTGGCAAGGGTAAAACACCATTTCGTACGCTTCCTCTCAGTTACCGATTATTACAGCATCAGCCTCTTTGAACGAGATGTGATGGCACTCCTGCCCTCTCTTTTCTCCCGGAACCCGGTTGCGGTGATGACCGGAGGCTCAATGCTATATATGGATGCCGTCTGCCGCGGGATGGATGATATCCCCGATACGGATCCGGCCGTCAGGCAGAAATATATCGAAATGTACCAGAGTGAAGGCATCGAAGGACTCCGCCTGGCACTGAAAATGGTTGACCCCGTCCATTACGCCAGGGTCGATCTGCACAATCCCCGCCGGATCATGCGTGCCCTCGAGATCACCGGGAGCACCGGCAGGCCCTACTCCTCCTTTCTTACTGCTCCTGTGCGGGAGCGCAATTTCAGGATTATAAAGGCAGGACTGACACGTGAGCGGGGCGAGCTGTACCGGAGAATAGACAAAAGGGTTGATATTATGCTCGAACAGGGGCTTGAAGAGGAGGCAGCATCACTTGTCAGTTACCGTGGACTCAATGCACTAAACACTGTCGGCTACCGTGAAATGTTCAGCTTCTTTGACGGGCTCATCACCCGTGAGCAGGCTGTCGGGCTGATAAAGAGGAACAGCAGGCGGTATGCGCGCAAACAACTTACATGGTGGAACAGGGACAATGAAATAAAATGGTTCGATGCCTCTGGCGGCAGGGAAATAATCAACTGGATAGAAGGGCGACTGGCGGACTGATCCTGGCTTTAAATAGGCTCCCTGAGCCTTCGTATCACCTCTGCGGGGTCAGACGACGAGAAGACCGTGTTTCCGGCCACAAGCACATCGACCCCTGCATGTACCAGCACCGGGGCATTCTGAAGATCGATGCCTCCGTCAACCTCTATCAGGACATCATAGCCGCCTTCATCAATCATGCTTCTCAGTTCACCTATCTTGTTTATGCTGCCGGGGATAAAGGTTTGTCCCCCGTAGCCCGGATTAACGGTCATAAGAAGCACCATGTCAATGTAGGGCAGGATGTCCCTGAGAAGCATCACCGGAGAGTGCGGGTTGAGCGTTACACCTGCCTTCATGCCAAGCCTGCGTATCTCTGTCACCGTGCGGTGGAGGTTCTGGCAGGTTTCATAATGGACCGTCAGGTTTGATGCTCCTGCATCCCGGAATCGTTCAAGATACCTGTCGGGGTCAACTATCATCAGATGAACATCGAGGGGCTTGACTGACAGATCGCGTACTGCCTCAATTACCGGGAATCCGAATGAGATGTTCGGCACAAAGACGCCGTCCATGATGTCAAGGTGCAGCCAGTCGGCCACACTGTCATTTATCATCTCAACTTCAGAAGCAAGGTTCGCAAAATCAGCGGCAAGAAGTGACGGGGCTACAAGGTGGCTCATGACAAACGGATCTGAATTATATTATTACCCCAGGTAAGACTTGAGTATGCGGCAGCGCGTTGTGAACTGAATACGTTTTATGGCCTTCTCCTTTATCTGTCTCACCCGTTCACGCGTGAGCTTCAGCTCCTCTCCTATCTCTTCCAGTGTGAAAGGGTGTTTCATGCCAATGCCGAAGTAAAGCTTCAGCACCCTGGCTTCACGCGGTGAAAGTGTATTGAGGGCTTTCTCTATCTCGTACGAAAGTGATTCATTGATGAGATTGCGGTCAGGGCTCGGTGTGTCTTCGCTCTGCATCACGTCGTACATGTTGTTGTCCTCTTCCGAGCTTATGGGAGCGTCCATGCTCAGCGTCCTGCCGTTGGTGCGTATGGCCTCCTTCACATCCTCAGGGGCTATCTCCAGCAGATCTGCAATCTCCTGGGCCGAGGGTTCCCTCTCATACTCCTGTTCGAGCTTTGAATATGCCCTGTTGATCCGGTTGATTGACCCGATCTTGTTTACGGGAAGCCTTACTATCCTGGCCTGTTCTGCAAGCGACTGCAGTATGGCCTGCCTGATCCACCATACGGCATAAGAGATGAATTTAAAGCCCCGGGTCTCGTCAAACCTCTGGGCAGCCTTGATAAGCCCAAGGTTTCCTTCATTGATAAGATCAGGGAGGGTCATGCCCTGGTTCTGATACTGCTTTGCCACTGACACCACAAACCTCAGGTTGGCCTTTACAAGCCTTGCAAGGGCATCATGATCACCGGCCCTTATGCGCCGCGCCAGCGAAACCTCCTCATCGGGTGAGATCAGTTCAACCTTGCCTATCTCCTGCAGATACTTGTCAAGAGAAGGAGTGTCACGGTTGGTGACCTGCTTGGTTATTTTTAACTGACGCATTGACAATAACTTAGAAAACTCCTTGCCGTTTTTTTAAGCAAAAGCCTACAATTCTAATAAATTTTTCTCAAAAAAACAACTAATGTGCAAGTTTTCATCAAATATACCTTAAAAACATCTAAAATCAATATATATGTTCTTTCCAGAGGTCTATTTTTACACTGGTTATTTGCATTTTAACGATTTTATGCTTACCATTGCACCGGAATACTGACGTGAGTCGGTTCTTCAGTCGGCGGGGTCTATGTCATTCCCCTCTTCACCAAAAAAATCAATCGTACTTACTTTTCTACACATTTTCAAAACATGCATGATATTCTTGAACTGAGCGAAATGCTTGTTCCCGAATTGAGGGAAATAGCGAAACAGCTCAAAATTAAGAGGGCGGAGCTCCTCAAGAAACAGGATCTCATATACAAGATCCTTGATCAGCAGGCCATAGATGCTGCTGACACCCGTAAAACAGCCAGAATTGAAGGACCGTCGCCCGACAGGCAGGCGGACCGCTCCGGGCAGCAGCAGAAACAGCCTGACAGGCCCAGGCCGCCGCAGCAGCAGCAGAAGCCCAGGGGGCCGAAACCCCAGGGGCAGCAGCAGAGGCCGCCGCAACCGCAGGACCAGCGCCAGCAGAAACCTCAGCAGCCACAGGGACCGAAGCCAAACCAGCCTCAGCAGCATTCGCAGCCGCAATTGCCTAACCAGCCACAGCAGCAGAACCAGCAGAGGCCACCGCAGCAGAACCAGCCGCAGCAAAGCCAGCCGCAGTCCGGACAACCCCAACAGGGACCACAACAGGGACCGGTGCAGGGTCAGCCTCAGAGACAGCCGCAGCAGCAGAGGCCGCAACAGCCTCAGAAGTGGAACCAAAACCGCAATAAGCGGCCCCGCACCTATAATAATGACCAGCCGGATCAAAGAAGGCCTGATGGTGATCGTCAGCCACAGCAGCAACAGTCAAGCCCTGCTGCTCCCGGAAGAGAGACCCCTCCGCCTCAATCGCAGCAGCCTCAGTATAACCAGCCTCAGCAGAACCAGTCTCAGCAGAACCAGCCGCAGCAGAACCAGCCGCAGCAGCAGTCACAACCCGACAGAAATATGTTTGCTTCCGAGCAGGTCAATGAGCATGATCAGGATCTGCTCAGATTCAGCGAACCTGAGAATGACACCCCCATCATTGAAGCGGCTGCAGCCACCGATACTTCGATGATACTGCCTCCTGCCACACCAGAAGTCATGCCCGGCCACCAGGATATACCAGAGCCTGTAAGGGAAGAGAGAAAGGAAAGGGCATACGATTTTGAAGGTATCGTAGCCAACACCGGTGTGCTTGAGATAATGCCCGACGGTTACGGGTTCCTCCGCTCTCCGGATTACAACTACCTCAGCTCACCCGATGATATATATGTATCACAGTCGCAGATAAAGCTCTTCGGGCTTAAGACCGGAGACACCATCAGGGGTACAATCCGCCCGCCACGTGAGGGAGAGAAGTATTTCCCGCTCATAAAGGTTGAAGAGATCAACGGCCGCACTCCTGATTTCATTCGTGACAGGGTGCCGTTTGACTACCTCACCCCGCTTTTCCCAAATGAAAAATTCACGCTTTGCAAACCAGGTGAGGGTAACCTGTCAGTGCGTATCGTTGACATGTTCTGCCCGATAGGCAAGGGACAGCGCGGTCTGATAGTGGCACAGCCCAAGACAGGTAAGACGATCCTCCTTCAGGATATTGCCAACGCAATCGCCAAATTCCATCCGGAGGTATACCTGATGATCCTCCTCATAGATGAACGTCCCGAAGAGGTGACGGAGATGGCTCGCAACGTCAACGCCGAGGTCATCGCCTCTACCTTTGACGAACCTGCCGAGAGGCACGTGCGTATCGCCACCATAGTACAGGAGAAGGCCAAGAGGCTTGTTGAGTGCGGCCACGACGTGGTCATACTGCTTGACTCCATCACCCGTCTTGCAAGGGCCTTCAATACCATTGCACCCGCATCAGGCAAGGTGCTCTCGGGCGGTGTTGATTCAAACGCCCTGCATAAACCGAAGAGGTTCTTCGGCGCAGCACGCAATATTGAGAACGGAGGCTCGCTCACCATCATCGCCACCGCCCTCACTGACACCGGGTCAAAAATGGATGATGTGATCTTTGAAGAGTTCAAGGGTACCGGTAATATGGAGCTCCAGCTCGACCGCAAGCTGTCAAACAGGAGGATATTCCCCTCAATAGACATACCTGCCTCGAGTACAAGGCGCGAAGACCTGCTGCTCGACAGGAATATGCTGAGCAAGATATGGATACTCCGCAACTACCTCACTGACATGAACTCAGTTGAAGCCATGGAATTCCTGCGTGACCGCATAACCCAGACACGCTCCAATGAGGAGTTCCTTATTTCAATGAACAGCGAATAAAATTCCGGAAAAAATCCGTAAATTTGCAGTTTATTTTTTTAAAGGTTATTTGATCACTAATCATTCATAATCAGAAATGGCAACAAAAAAATTCATTACATGTGACGGCAACCAGGCAGCGTCGCACATTGCTTATATGTTCAGCGAAGTGGCCTGCATCTATCCAATCACTCCCTCGTCCACCATGGCAGAATATGTCGATGAGTGGGCGGCTCACGGACTGAAGAACATGTTCGGCGAGGAGGTAAAGGTGGTTGAGATGCAGAGTGAAGCCGGTGCTGCTGGAGCAGTGCACGGTTCACTGCAGTCAGGTGCTCTTACTTCAACATTCACGGCTTCACAGGGGCTTCTTCTTATGATCCCCAACATGTATAAGATCTCCGGGGAACTTCTTCCGGGGGTGTTTCATGTCAGTGCCCGTACCGTAGCAGGTCATGCACTCTCGATCTTCGGTGACCACGGCGACATCTATGCAACCCGCCAGACCGGTTTTGCATTGCTTGCAAGCGGTGGCATCCAGGAGATAATGGACCTCGCCGGGGTGGCTCACCTCGCTGCTATTAAATCAAGAGTGCCCTTCCTTCATTTCTTTGACGGATTCCGCTCTTCACACGAGATCCAGAAGATCGAAGAGCTAAGCATCGAAGACATGAGAAAGCTCGTCGACATGGATGCACTGCAGGCCTTCCGCAACAGGGCGCTCAATCCCGAGCATCCTGTTACAAGAGGAACCGCACAGAACCCTGATATCTTCTTCCAGGCAAAAGAGGCCTCAAACCCGTTCTACACAAATCTTGATGATACGGTCAATGAGTACATGGAAAAAGTATCCGCTCTCACCGGCCGCCAGTACAAGCCATTCACATACTACGGCGCTCCTGATGCTGAGAACATAATCATTGCCATGGGATCGGTGACTGAGACCATCATGGAGGTCATTGATTACCTTGCTGAGACAAAAGGCGAGAAGCTCGGCCTCATCTCAGTTCATCTTTACAGGCCCTTCTCGGCCAAATACCTGTTCAACGTTCTTCCAAAGAGCGTGAAGCGCATCACCGTGCTTGACCGCACCAAGGAACCGGGTGCAAACGGAGAGCCACTCTACCTTGATGTTACTGAAGTGTTCTATGACAGGCCCACCCGCCCGCTGATCATCGGCGGCCGTTACGGACTGAGCTCAAAAGACACCACCCCGGCTCAGATAATATCCGTCTTCGAGAACATGAAGAAGGAGAAATTCATGAACCAGTTTACGGTAGGTATCGTTGACGATGTCACCTTCAGGTCACTCCCTGTTCTCCCGGAGATAAACGTAAGCCATAAGGGTACCTACTCGGCAAAGTTTTACGGCATCGGTGCCGATGGAACTGTAGGAGCAAACAAAGCCTCCATCAAGATCATCGGTGACACCACTGACAAATACTGCCAGGCATACTTCGCCTATGACTCCAAGAAATCAGGAGGTGTGACAACATCACACCTCCGCTTCGGCGACCAGCCTATACGCTCGCCGTATCTTGTCAATACACCCGACTTCGTGGCATGCCACGTACCGGCTTATCTCGACAAGTATGACATGCTCAGGGGCCTGAAGAAGGGTGGAACATTCCTCCTGAATTCAATCTGGGAACCGGAGGAGACATTGACCAAACTGCCGGACCACATGAAGAAGTATATGGCTGAGAATAATATCAGCTTCTACATCATCAATGCTACGGCAATTGCTGAAGAACTGGGATTGGGTACCAGAACCAATACGATAATGCAGAGCGCATTCTTCAAGGTATCCGAAGTCATTCCCTATAAGCTTGCCGTTGACGAGATGAAGCATGCCGTTATCAAGGCCTATGGCAAGAAGGGTGAGAACATTGTCAAAATGAATAATGATGCCATCGACCGTGGTGGCGACGTTACAAAGGTTGAGATACCTGCAGAATGGGCTTCAATTAAGGTAACCGCTGAAAAGGCTGACCCCCGCAAGCCTAAGTTCATCCGTGAAGTGGTTGATGTAATAAACGGCATGAGGGGAGATGACCTTCCTGTCAGCGCATTCGTCGGCCGTGAAGACGGGACATTCCCGGCAGGAACATCAGCTTATGAAAAGCGCGGCATCGCCGTAAACGTCCCCGAGTGGCAGATGGACAAGTGTATCCAGTGCAACCAGTGTTCATACGTCTGTCCTCACGCAGCCATCCGTCCCTTCCTCCTTACCGATGAAGAGCTGGCAGCTGCACCGGCAGGCACGACAGCCAAACAGGGTATCGGAAACACCAAGAGCCACAAGTTCAGGATCCAGGTGAGTGTATATGACTGCACCGGTTGCGGTAACTGCGCCGATGTATGTCCCTCCAAGGAGAAGGCCCTCATCATGAAGCCGCTTGAGACACAGCTTGTCGAGGCTGACAGGTGGACCTACATGCATGAGAAGGTGGGTTATAAGGATACCGTTGTTGACAAGTTCACCAACGTGAAGAACTCACAGTTCGCACAGCCGCTCTTCGAATTCTCCGGAGCATGCGCAGGCTGCGGTGAGACACCTTACATCAAGGCCATCACACAGCTCTACGGCGACCGTATGGTCATATCCAACGCCACCGGATGCTCATCCATCTACGGAGGTTCGGCACCATCGATGCCCTATACAATTAATAAGAACGGCAACGGTCCCGCATGGGCCAACTCTCTCTTTGAAGACAACGCAGAATACGGCTTCGGCCTGATGCTGGGTGCCACAAGGATCAGGGAACGCCTGGAGCGCCTTATGAAGGAAAACCTCAACGGCGGACTGGCACCTGACACTGTGGCTGCATTCAATGAGTGGATAGCAGAAAAAGATAATTCCAAAGCCAGCAGGACCGTTTCTGAAAAGGTGATTGCTGCCTGTGAGAAGGATAAGGCACCCGTATGCAAGGAGATCCTCGACCTTAAAAAGTACCTGGTGAAGAAATCATACTGGGTCTTTGGCGGCGACGGCTGGGCATATGATATCGGTTACGGCGGTCTTGACCACGTGCTTGCCTCGGGTGAGAATATAAATGTCCTCGTGCTTGACACGGAGGTCTATTCAAACACCGGCGGCCAGGCATCCAAGTCAACCCCCGCAGGCGCTGTTGCCAAGTTCGCTGCTTCAGGCAAGAAGATACGCAAGAAGGATCTGGGGCAGATGGCCATGACCTACGGTTATGTCTATGTTGCGCAGGTAGCCATGGGATCGAGCCAGAACCAGTATTTCAAGGCCATCCGCGAAGCTGAGGAGTATCCCGGACCATCGCTCATCATTGCCTACTCACCCTGTATCAACCACGGCCTCCGCAACGGCATGGGCAAGACCCAGCAGCAGTCGGAAGATGCGGTGGCAGCAGGATACTGGCATCTCTACAGGTTCGACCCGCGCCTCGAGGCCGAGGGCAAGAACCCGTTCCAGCTTGATTCCAAGGAGCCCGACTGGAGTAAGTTCCAGGACTTCCTGAAGTCAGAGGTGCGTTACACCTCGCTTCTCAAGGACTTCCCGGGTGAGGCCGGACACCTCTTCAAGCAGGCTGAGGAAAACGCGAAATGGAGATACAACAGCTACAAACGTTTTTCAGAGATGAATTTCAGTAATGCTGAAGCACCTGCTGAAGCAAAAAAAGAATAAAACTGTAAAATTCAATAACGGAGAGCCGGACATCCCGGCTCTCTTTTTTATGTCTTGCAAAACCGGTAAATTTGTGCCGCGGAAACAAATCATTAAAGGCTGAATAACTTGGGCAGGGCGTTGGCTATAGACTATGGTAGAAAAAGGTGCGGACTGGCGGTTACGGACCCCATGAGGATCATTGCCTCCCCCCTTGTCACCGTGCCGGCAGGAGAGCTTGAGGCATTCCTGAAGGATTACATACCGCGCGAGAATGTGACTGATGTTGTGCTGGGTTATCCAGTAACCGTGAACAATATGCCCAGTGAAAGCGTAAGATACATTGATCCGTTCATTGCAAGGTTCAGGAAACTCTTCCCTGAGACCCCCCTGCACCTGGCTGATGAGCGTTTCACCTCCCAGATGGCAATGAGGACCATGATCGACGGCGGAGTGAAGAAGAGCGACAGACGTGACAAGGCTATGGCCGACCGCATCAGCGCATCGATAATACTTCAGTCGTGGCTCAGAAGCCGGGAGAACAGTAACAGTAACTAAAGAAACAGAATGACATATCCCATATACGTATACGGCCATCCGGTACTGCGAAAAGTGGCAAGGGATATAGGGCGGGACCACCCCGGCCTTGACACCCTGATAGCCGACATGTTTGAGACAATGTACAACTCAGACGGTCTGGGCCTTGCCGCTCCCCAGATCGGAAAATCACTGAGGCTGTTCGTCATCGACGGCGAGCCGCTGGGTGAAGATCACCCTGAGATGAAAGACTTTAAAAAAACCTTCATCAACCCGCAGGTGGTTGAACGCAAGGGCGAAAAGGTTCCCATGAACGAGGGGTGCCTGAGCCTCCCGGGCATACATGAAGAGGTGGACCGCGAGTCGGAACTGCGTATTCAGTACTATGACCCGGAGTGGAACTTTCACGATGAGGTCTATACCGGCTACAAGGCAAGGGTTGTGCTCCACGAGTATGATCATCTTGACGGTATCCTGTTCCCTGACAGGCTGAGTCCTCTTCGCCGCAGGCTGATAAGGGGCAAGCTGAATGACCTCAGCAAGGGTAAGTTCACGGCTGACTACCGTACTGTACTGCCTAACGGAAAGTAACCTGACCCCGTTGCTTTTATTCCTTAATTAATTTACCTTTAATGGGTCTAAAGCTGTGACCCGTGCATTTCAGGGAGATACCTTTCCTGAGGCTTTATGCACCTTTATGCGCAGGTGTGATCGTGGCGGAGGCTGCGCCGCCCCTGACGGGTGTTGCCTGGACCCTGGCTGGTCTCTCGGTGGCAGTGATGACACTCCGGCTCTTCCGCAAAAGCTATTTCTCTGACACCCTCTTCGGTGCAGCAATCATTCTCTTTCTTTTTGCAGCCGGTTTTCTTCTCCGCACAGAGGAACAGGCCCGTCCCGGTGAGCTGAGTGAAAGCCGGCAGCTGGTCACCGTACGCCTCTCAGGCTATCCTGAGAAGAGAAATGCGAGCTGGTCTTTCAGGGCCAGGATCATCAGCGTCACGGAGGATGACTCAATCCGGTATCCCCGCGGATCACTGATGCTCTGGTTCATGAGTGACACCCTTCCATCGGCCTGGAAACCGGGCGATCAGATGGTTCTGCGCATCAAACCGCGCCGGGTTGAGAACAACGGCAACCCGTGCGAATTCAACTACCGCCGCTACCTGGAAGGCCAGGGGATAAAATATATGGCCTTCTTCCGTGCCGGAGATATTATTGATTACCAAGACGATGGCCGTCGTACGCTGCGGGAGAGCTCACTGACAGCGGCACACGCGATGACAGGCGCTTTCAGGAAAGCGGGCCTGAGCGGTGAGGAGCTGGGGCTGGTCACGGCCCTTACGATTGGCGATAAGGAGCTTCTTGACAAGGAGCAGCTCACCTCCTTCTCCAGGTCCGGGGCCATGCACATCATGGCCGTCTCGGGACTGCATGTAGGGATGATCAGCATGGCTCTCTCCGGTATGCTCTTTTTTCTCAGGGGCAGGCTGAAGATCATCAAGCCGCTGGTAATTGTGCCTGCCCTGTGGGGATTTGCCTTCATCACCGGCATGTCGCCTTCCGTGTTGCGGGCTACCATAATGTTTACCTTCCTGCAGGCAGGGTCGATGTTGCACAGGCCTGCTGCCGCTATGAACAGCCTGCTGGCCTCGGCCTTTATCCTGACAGCGGCGCGCCCCGCCGTGCTCTTCGAGGCGGGGTTTCAGCTCTCATACCTGGCCGTGGCATTCATCATCACCTTTTATTACCCCTTCTACCGGCTCCTCCGGGTCAGAACACGGGTTGGCGACTGGCTATGGCAGATGACGGCCGTCTCGCTGGTGGCACAGGCCGGCACCCTGGCACTGACAGTGAGGCTGTTCAATATCTTTCCCCTCCTCTTCCTACTTACAAATATTGTGGTCATTCCCATCTCTTTCATCGTGCTCCTGCTCGCCATGCTGCTCCTGGTCACCTCCGCCTTCCCCCCTGTCTCCTCCTTCTTTGCCGTCATACTTGAACACCTGGCACGGTTTACTCTCAGCTTCACGGGTGTGATCAGCTCAATGAACCACGGTGTGATCATGAACATCGGGATGTCATCCGTTGAGACGCTTCTGCTGACAGCGGCCTCAGCGCTCCTACTTACATCACTGCTGAGGGTTCAGAAGATGACGCTGAAACCTTTCATTGTCACAATGCTGCTCCTGCTCTTAAGCAACACGGTAAAGACAGCACAGGAGATGCGCAGGGAAAGGGTCATCGTCTACAACATCAGGGGTACTGAGCTTACGGTAAGGCAGCACGGCAGGCTGTTGCTGGTTCCCTCCGCTGACGGTCTCGCCCCGGCAGAGGTAAGGAAGCACGCCGACACGAGGGGACTAAAGATTGAGATTATTGACCCCGGGTAACATTTCTTTTGTATAACTTTGCGCATATTTTATCAAGGCGGAAATGAGAATAGTAATTGCCGGCGCAGGAGAGGTGGGCACCCATCTGGCCAAGATGCTCTCGCAGAGCGAACATGAGATCATACTGATAGACTCCGAGGCAGAGCGTCTAAAGCCTGTTGATGCAGCCCTTGACGTTCTTACCTTCGAGGGATCGGCCACATCTCTCAACCTGCTCAGGGAGGCCATCAAGAAGCACACCGACCTCTTTATTGCCGTTGCGCACTATGAGGACACAAACATCACCGCTTCCATACTGGCAAAGAGGCTGGGCGCACGTAAGGTGATAGCCCGCATCGACAATATGGAATACCTTGAGCGTGCCAACAAGGAGTTCTTCAGGGAAATGGGTGTTGATCACCTGATCTACCCGGAGCTCATAGCAGCCAAAGAGGTGATAAGCCTCCTGAAGGAGACCGGCACCACCGAGTTCATGGATTTTGCCGGCGGACTGTTGTCGCTTTACGTGCAGAAACTGGAGAAGAACGCCCCTGTCCTCAATCGCAGCCTCGAGGAGGTCAGCAACACCCTGGGATCAATCATAAAGTACCGTGCCGTGGCAATCAAGAGACATGACCTGACCATCATTCCAAGGGGCAAGGAGGAGTTTCACGAAGGTGACCTGGCGTATGTCATATCAACCCGTGACGGGATAGATGATATGATGAAGTTTTCAGGCAAGCGCAACACTCAGGCCAAGAGTATCATGGTCCTCGGAGGAAGCCGTATCGGGAGGCACATAGCGCTAAACCTGCAGCACGACTGCCAGGTGAAGCTGATCGATTATGACATGGAAAAATGCCGCGATCTGGCTGAGGAGCTCGAGGAGACACTGGTGATACACGGCGACGGGCGAAACGGTGACCTGCTTGCGGAGGAGGGTCTTCAGCATATGGATGCCTTCGTTGCCGTGACGGGCAACTCCGAGACAAACATACTCTCATGCCTCCTGGCAAAGAAGATAGGTGTGATGAAGACCATTGCCGAGGTGGAGAACATGGAATACATCAACCTTGCAGAGAACTCGGGGATAGACACCATCATCAACAAGAAGATAGCCACCGCCAGCCGTATCTTCCGCCATACGATGAACCCCAACGTCACCCAGGTCAAGATGATGACCGGCACCGAGGCTGAGGTCATTGAATACAATGTCCCGGAAGGTGCCCGTATAACCAGTGGACCCCTGAAGCTGATTGACTTTCCCAAGGATGCCATCGTCGGTGGCGGGATACGCGACTATAAGCCATATATAGCAACCGGAGACACCCTTATCAAGGCCGGAGACAAGGTGGTGGTCTTCGCCCTGCCGTCAGCCTTTGACAAGCTGAACAGGTTCTTCAATTCGGAAAAGAGGTAGAAGTTTAGGGTCTGAGGTCTGAAGGTCAATCGCAATTCGCAAATCGCAAATCGCAAATCGCAAATCACAATTCAAGCACTCCCCTGCCCTGCCTTAGAATGACCGGTTCCGGGCCTGTGCAGTCAACCACGGTTGAGGGTTCGTTGCTCCCGAATCCACCGTCAACCACCAGGTCTGCAAAATCATCATACTTCTCGTGAATAAGCTCAGGATCAGTGATATACTCAATGATCTCGTCATCCTCATGTATGGAGGTTGTCACCAGGGGCCTGCCCAGATCGCGGACTATTGCCAGCGTGATGCTGTTGTCAGGTATGCGGATACCCAATGTCTTCTTGCGGTGCCTGAACATGGCCGGTATCTGGTTGTTCGCAGGCACAATGAATGTGAATGGCCCCGGCAGGTTGCGCTTAAGAAGCCTGAAGAGGTTGTTGTCATGGATGACCGTGTATTCGGAGAGCTGACTCATTGACGAAAAGATCATCGACATGTCGGGGTTGCCCGGATTGAGTCCTTTGAAACGAGCGATCTTCTCTATGGTCTTTCCGGCCTTTATATCGCAACCCATGGCATAAATGGTGTCAGTGGGGTATATGACGATACCTCCCTGCTCAAGAACAAAGGTGACCCTTCGTATATGATCGGCATTGGGATTCTCCGGATAGATCTTCAGTAGCATCTCTTCTTTAAAGTGACGGCAAATATATAAACTTCTTACGAGAGGGGGGTAAAAAAAAAGGGTAAGCTACTCACATCGCACCGCTACAACCTTCTACCCTTGCTGTCTTCCAACCCTGGGGGAGTTCAAAGGGAGCTGGTCGTATGAGACTTACCCCGCACAAAAATACGAACTTTTAAGCCCTGCTCCAAATATTAGTTCTTATTTCACGAAAGCAGAGATTTGCGCAAATAGATTATATTTGTTTTCAAAACCTAAAACTCGCGTAAAATGGAACAGAAAAGATCGATCTGGAAAGAGACCCTGAACTATGGCATCATACTTGGTCTGATCGCTTTGGGCTTCTCCCTGCTAACCTATATGTTTGATCTCACATTCAAGACCTGGATCATCTGGCCAAGTCTCCTGATCACAATTCTTGTTCTGTACTTTCTGCTGCGCTCATACCGTGATCATTACAATAACGGGTATATCACCTACGGCAAATCAGTCGGCGCCGGCGTCGTGATAAACGTTTACGCAGCTATCATTACCGCTCTGTATATTTATGTCCTCTATGCATTCATTGATCCGGGACTTGTTGAGAAGTCGCTGGCTGTTCAGGAAGAGAGATTCATTGCCAAAGGAATGCCTGAGGCTGCCATCGATCAGGCACTGGCTATGCAGGCCAAGATGATGAAGCCATGGTTCACCGCCCTCATGTCAACCCTGGGCAGTGTATTTTACGGACTTATCCTCTCACTGATCGTATCACTGTTTATCGTTAAAAAGGGCAATCCTCTCCTTGATGAGGTGGCAGAAGAACCAAAAGAATAATGGATCTTACCGTTTTAGTCCCCGCTTACAACGAGGCGGAATCCCTGCCGGAGCTGGCACAATGGATCGATAAGGTATGCATTTCGTCTTCCATTGATTACGAACTGATTATTGTTGATGACGGCAGCTCTGACAATACCTGGGAGGTGTTGAGGCAGCTATCGGCAAAAAACGAAAGGATCAGGGCTGTCAGGTTCCGCCGCAACTATGGCAAGGCGGCTGCCCTGCAGACAGGATTTGAAGCCTCGGTTGGGGATGTGGTCATTACCATGGATGCGGATCTGCAGGACAGTCCTGATGAGATACCCGAACTTGTAAGGATGGTGCGCGAAGAGGGATATAATATCGTCTCCGGATGGAAGAAGAAGAGATACGATCCGTTCATCAAGCGGACTACCTCCAAACTTTATAACTACACAGCAAGAAAATTTTCAGGAATAAGACTGCACGACTTCAACTGTGGGTTAAAGGCCTATGAGGGCGAGGTGGTAAGGAGCATCGAGGTCTATGGCGAGATGCACAGGTACATACCCATGCTGGCCAGGGAGGCCGGCTTTAAAAACATCGGTGAAAAGGTTGTGCAGCACCAGCCGCGCAAGTACGGTGTTACAAAGTACGGGTTCGACAGGTTCCTGAAGGGTTACCTTGACATGCTGACCATCAGCTTCATCACACGCTTCGGCAAGAGTCCGATGCATCTCTTCGGAACCTTTGGAACGCTTATGTTCCTCACCGGTTTTGTTATGGCGGCCTATCTGGGTATACGAAAACTGGTTTTCATTCACGATGGATTGCGGGCGCCGCTGGTGACCGACAGTCCTTTCTTTTACATAGCACTTACCGTTATGGTAATAGGGTCCCTCTTCTTCCTCGCCGGATTCCTGGCCGAGCTGGTCAACAGGCGCTCCTCCGACCGGAACCACTACCTGGTGAGGGAAAAACTGAATATGAAGGGCTGAGGGCATTACCTGTCCCATTCGACAATCGCAAATCGCAAATCGCAAATCTCCCTGCCCCCGGTCCCTTGCCTAAAGACTCCTGCCTCTCTGCATGTCACGTGCCAGCGTACGGAGTGCCTCAGTCAGCCTGTCCCATGAGTAGGACTTTTTCTGCTCTTCGATACCGGCTGTGAATCTCTCCTCGTCACCGCTGAAGAAATCCTTTATGGCCTTCGCGATGGCTTCAGGTTCAGGGGCAACCACATAGCCGCATTTCCCGTCAGGCACTATCTCCGCCAGTCCGCCCACGTCAGTGACAACCATCGGCTTGTTGAAGTGATAGGCCACCTGTGTGACACCGCTCTGTGTGGCGCTGCGATAGGGCTGGACCACCAGCGAGGCTGCCGAGAAGTAATATCTCACCTCCTCGTCACTGATGAAATGGGAGTGCAGGTTTATACTATCGGCAATGTCCAGTTTATGTATCAGATCGAAATAAGGCTTCTCATCCTCATAAAACTCTCCGGCCACTATCAGTTTGATTCCAAGGTTACGGATGTCAGGGTCAGCCATCGCTTTCAGCAGGAGGTCAAGGCCCTTGTACTCCCTGATAAACCCGAAGAATAGAATGTATCTGTAGGCAGGACATAGCTTAAGGTGCACAATGGCCTCCGCCCGTGAGACCGGCTCACTGTAGTTGTCGAAGAGCGGATGGGGTGAGATGACGCACGGCATGCTCCTGGTGAACTGCCTGAGATCGTTCTCCACCGATCTCGTCATCACAAGGGCCCCGTGAATGCTCCTTATGAAGAAACGGGTAAGAATCCTGTCACCGAAGTGCTTCTCATGCGGCACCACATTATCAAAGATGGTCACTATTTTGGTATGCCCGTTGCTCCTTATGATGCGTGCAATGAATCCCAGGGCCGGAGCCAGGAAGGGAAGCCAGTACCGCATTATAATAAGGTCAGGCCGGGTGCGTCGCAGCCGAAGGCCGATGGTGAACCAGTTCAGAGGGTTGACAGAGTTGATGGCACGGGTTATAGTGACCCCCTCAGGGGCATAGCCGTCATCATACTGTGTCTTCCCCGGGAAAAGAAAAGAAGGATACTGCAGCTTAAAGGTATAGATGGCAGCAGCATCCCCCTCCTGAAGGAACTGCTGTGCCAGTCTCTCATTATATACTGCGATGCCGCCGCGGTAAGGATGCGCCGGCCCGCAGATCACAATACGCATCATGACTTTGTTCTCCCTGAATTGACCCAGTCGGTCAGATAGAGGTACTGCGGCTCCAGCCTGCCTCCGCTGGTGATGGTGGCACGCTGTATCATCGGCGAATCATTGTCGATGAACAGGTCATGCAGCACATGCTCAGTCAGCTGCTTGCCGAAATCGCTGGAGGCATCCCTGGGCAGCTCACCCGGAAGATTGTCTATTGACATGACGGTGATATTGTCAGGGTGTTTGAACGCATCCTCCTCACAGTGACGGTTGCGGTTGTAGCTGTAGAAGGGATCTGCTATGGTGGTCGCCCTCAGTGTCGTGGGAATCGGTCCGTCTATGTCACAGCTTATGTCTCCGATGACCGAAATTTTGAAGTCCGGCTGCTCAATATCCTCACGGGTAAAGAAGACGGGCGACTTCGGATCCCAGAAGTGTGCTGCGATCAGAACGTCAGTCACCTTTGTGTATTTAAGGAAATCCGAAAGGTAATCTTCGGGATGATAGACGAAGTTATTGAAGTCGAACGGCCGGCCGTCAGCGTGCTTCACATAGTGCTGAGGACCTATCTGGCAGACGACAGGTACATCGTACTCCTTCGTCAGGAAGTCCTCATGCGATACCTTCAGCAGGTTAGAGCAGTTGGCCAGGGTCTCCATGGCACCTGAGGCCACCCTTCCCTCACCCGTGACAAGGATCTTCAGTCCGGGCTTGAGTTGTATCAGTCTCAGGCCTGCCCACATCTCATCAAGGTCACGGCACTGGTAAGCCGGTTTGAGCTTGAACCGGTTGGTTTTGATGCCTCTTGCTCTCAGCGCATTATAAGCGCCAACTATCCCTGCCCAACGTCCGAAGGCAACCACTCTCTGGCCTTTGTCGGTGGTGAGGTATTCATAATCGATTATCCTGACCTTCTTGTCAAGTATCTCGAGGAGCATCTCGCGGTTGTGCTCCTGCTTCTTAGCCACATGTGCAAAGAAGAGATAGGTCTTACCCGGGATAAAGACCCTTTTGTCGACCTCCTTCACTCCCATGAGTATGTCACAGTTGCTCAGGTCCTCGCGCAAGGGTATTTTCAGGTACTTATACTCTTCATCGGTATAGCATCTGATGTCTGAGGGCTGAACGAAGAATTCAACGAACGGATAGCGCTCCCTGAGCTCCACTATCTGTGCCGGGGTAAGGGGTACCCTTCTGTCAGGCGGGATCTTCGTTTCCCGTAAAATGCCAATCCTGAGTTCTCTTTTCATATGGAACGAATTTCTTGCTTCAGGCCATAAAATTATTCAAATTAATCTGATAAAAGTTGATTTGCGGCCAGTACAAGGAACATAAAATTGGTGGCGCCTCCTCCCATAACATATTCCTGCTGCTGCCACAGATAGGGCCAGTCAAGTAATTCCGGAAAATCAGGCCGTATAAGCGCTGTCCCGGAAGAAACACCGCCCGGGATATATGACCAGTCTGCCCGGTTAATTCCATAGGCTACTGTGGTCGATCTGGCGCCCACTCCCGAAGCAAAAGATGATGTATTTATTCCGGGATGGACACCCAGGATGAAGTTCAGGGCATTATAAATATAATCAGCCGGGAAAACATCAGGAAAGCCTTTGTGAAGGAAATACTGACGCACTCCAAAGCTCTGTATGTCCCAGCCTGCTCCCCAGATATTCGGGCGATAGGGAACACCAAAAGGAGTCTCTTTTCCCTGCCTGGTTATTTCGGAAGAGAATTCTCTTGCGGCCGCGGTCAGAGATTGCGTGAAAACAGCATCATTTATCTTTGGAAGTACAGGTGCCAGATGCCATCCAATGGTCCTGAACTCTTTAACAATCAATGATTTATTTTCAAGAATGAAATCCTTATAGCTCCTTTTGCCTGTAGTCAGGAAAAGCTCGGCAGCAGCATGGATTTTTGCTGTGGTGGCACGCTCTGTAAGTGCCTGATTGTGTCCGAAGATTGCTTCGGCAATTTCCAGGCACTGAAGACTCAATGTATCGTTGAATCCTTTCAATACTCTTGAAGCTGCCGCCAGGTGAGCGGCAGTTGTCATTTCCCTTGGCGGATTATTTTCGGTAAACACCCAGCGGTCATCAGCCAGGGAAGAATGGGTTGAACTCTTTTCACCTGTCTTCAGATCGTCGCTGAAAATCAGTCCGTCAGTCATATTAATACCATCACCAAGCAAGGTGTACTGACGTAATGTAGGACAGATAATTCCCCTGTAAAGTCTCCCTAAATTCCGGTATCCTCCCACAACCGAAAGTGCACCATGTTCAATTTGCTGAAGGATGTCAGGCTTTCCGTCAGGCTGGTGGATCTCCACGATCCGGGAATGCTGGTCGACGGATGTTTCATCATATTTTATGTTGAAAGCCTCATAAGCCTGTGTAAGAATATAAACTTCACCGCTCTGCGATTCAACTCTCAGGTCGTAATCGCCTGCATCATGCCATCCGCCCACATTAAGACCGGGAACATGTTCACCCGGTTTATAGGAAGTTAATGTGGATTCTCCCTGGAGATACCCGTCAAAATGGTTTGTGTCGACAGGCGCCATGCGCGCATCGTCCATATGGCACAAGCCATGCCATACACGGTACTTTTCATTTATCCTCATGTGGCACATCTGTACCGGGAGAAAATATTCAAGTGTCGGCTGCCATACATTCCTTTCAAAAACATCATCGGCGATACGGAATGGCTGTGATTGCTGATCTCCGTATTTCACAAGATACATTCCGGCAGCTTTGACAGACGAAAAATCAAAACTTAAATAATTGTACCTTAAGAACTTACCCCATTCAGAGGGTTTATCGTATCTGACCGTTTGCTGCTTACCATCTGCGTCAATGCGGACCAGCTTAACGGTATCCCTTTTCAGGTCGTTTTTATCGAGTTCAACAAGCGCAAGTTTTTGTTGCAAAGGATGATACCCGACCTGGGAAACATGGATGACCGGGTCGCCTATCCATCCGCTGATGCTGTTTGGTGTGATAATCCATTCAACAGCTTTTTTTGTCGCACCCGCAGCTATGGGTGACCTTACAATAAACCAGCCGTTATTATGCAGATAACGTCCGTCAATAAGCTGAAGGCTGCCTGATGCGGTACGGATTGTCAGTCTCAGGCTCTCATCTTCCGGTGCAACGACAAGCTGCTGACCGCTTGCCATTGGTTCTGCAGCAACAATATCTCCATGTTTATCATACATTGCGGGTCCGTTAACCTGGCGGGGAAATATTCCGGACTGGTCATCAATCATCCATGTTTTACCAAAGAGGGCACCCGGGAACAGCTCCAGGTTAAATCCGACTTTGCCGATGAATTCATCCGGCAAAGGCCGGTCAAGGTCGACTGTGACAATAACTGATCCGCCTTCAGCACGGGTTTTAACCGTGTAATTGAAATAAAGTTCGGGAAATATTATGGGATTAAACCCTGTGCGATTGTTTGCCGAATCCGGATAAGTAAGGTATGTGGTTATCAGTTTGTCTGCTTTATCCGTTACCCGTTTTTGCTGTTTCGGTGTCGGCTGCCACTGTCCCGGGGCCTCATCCAGCCTCAGATCGCCATTGGCTGCAACTCTGATTCCATGCATAATAACTGTCACACCTCCCTGGTGCCCTGAAGGGTAAAAGTCACTGAAGGCCATTACGCTAACCCCACTGTTTTCAAAATATTCCTGGTCGTTAAGCTGGAACTGGCCTTTTTGTGAAAATCCGTTGAGGGACATTATAAGCAGGCATGCGACTGTCAGAATCCTATTCATGGTTCAATTTTAAATTATTGATTGGTTCAGTTAATTATTCCGGGAAACCTGTGGTGATTAAGGGATGGGCCTTAATCAGACTTTGTGAATATAATTAAACCAGTCTGATTTTTAAGAAATATAACCCTGTTATTTTACAATGTAGTATCTTTGCATTTCATATCAATGGGGCTGACCTGGTTTTGACAGCAAGCCGCGGTGGTATGTAAGCATGCAGAGTAGGGTGACGCATCTCTTAAACTTGTGTCTCAAAACAACAACAGGCGAGAATAACTACGCTCTTGCTGCGTAACTGAACTAAGTAAGTTATGCTTAATCCCGGCACAAGGTGCTGGGACGAGACGTTTCCCGGGCGGTGATTCCCCGTACCAACCCGATCAGGAAGCGCACGCAATTCAGGGATAGCCTGATGGTCTCTCCGGCCTGACGGTGAAATTAAAGGAGATAAGGTGTGATTCGGCTGTCTGCCACCTGGTCACTCCCGACAATCAAGGCAGGATAAGCATGTAGAAAGCATATGGTCGCCTTGCCTGGACGCGGGTTCGACTCCCGCCAGCTCCACGATCAAGCAGAAAACAAGCACCCCCGCAAGGGGGTTTTTGTTTTTACCGGAGCCCGTTAAAAGCTTGCTTTTAGAAGGGGGATTTGGGAAAACAAAAAGCCATGCGGAGCATGGGGCTTGTTTTCTATTTGCAGTACTGGAACTCAGGGAGGGCCGATCCCGGCCTGCCGGGTGAGGCACCCCCGCCAGGTGGCAGAAGAACACCTCCGTCCGATTTCTCGAGGCTGATTTGCAGAACTGGAACTCAGGGAGGGCCGATCCCGGCCTGCCGGGTGAGGCACCCCCGCAAGTTCCCCAAAAAACTCTATACATATCAGTTAGGGTCAGTTATTTACCCAAACGCAGCGCATGTTGAGATGACTACCAATTACAGTCGAAATATCTGATTGTATTTCTTAAAATTTCTACTTTAAGGTGGAATAGTTCCGTATTTGGTCAAATATTATTACATTTATTCTGCGTCTGTATGAGTCGTTGTTTACAGAATTAAAATAAATACAAATAATTGATAATGAGTATTAAAGATTAATTTTGAAAAAATGAAAAGACATAACTTCTGTATTCATCCATTATTGGTATTGGGAGTATTTTTGGTACTTGCAACAGGTTGCAATAATAGTAATGATTCAAATGATGATCCGGAGAATACTTTTACGGATTCTCGCGATGGCACTGTTTACCAAACAGTTACCATAGGTGACCAAGTATGGATGGCAGAAAACCTACGTTATTTGCCAAGCGTAGTGGGACCAGGCACAGGTTCTGTGACAACTCCATATTATTATGTATATGAATATGATGGCACAGATGTCAATGCTGCCAAAGCTACATCAAACTACACTACTTACGGCGTAATGTACAACTGGCCCGCAGCCATCGCAAGCTCCGCAAGCAGCACGACTAACCCAAGTGGAGTGCGGGGTGTTTGCCCTACAGGTTGGCATTTGCCGAGCGATGCTGAGTGGACACAATTAACCGATTATTTGGGTGGAATAAGCGTAGCCGGTGGGAAAATGAAGGAAGCCGGCACAACCCATTGGGCTAGCCCCAACACCGGAGCAACTAACGAATCCGGTTTCACAGCCCTTCCGGGTGGCTTCCGTGGAAGCAGTGGTACTTATGCCGACATCGGCAAATACGGTTACTGGTGGAGCGCTACTGAGAACAATGCCAATTTCGCCTGGCTCCATTACTTGTACTTTGACATCAATGTCTACAGAGCCAACTACACTAAGGAGTTGGGCCTTTCTGTCCGTTGTTTAAAAGATTAGTATACTTTATACTTTCCTGTAACACTTGCAAAGCGAGTCAATATACAATTTGCAAGCCCCAGCAACCCTCTCCCATCAGAAAAGGTTAACCTCCGGCTCAAGGGAGACACCGAACTTATCAAAGACTGAACTTTTTATTTCTTCAGCCAGGGCAAGAATGTCCCGGCCTGTTGCAGTGCCATAATTAACCAGGATCAGAGCCTGCTTTTCATAACATCCTGCGTCGCCAAGCCTGTACCCCTTCCACCCTGCCTGCTCTATAAGCCAGCCGGCAGAGATCTTATAATTATCATCCTGTTTATGATATATCACCTTAGGATGAGACTCCAGTAAAAGCTGTAACTCCGGTTCAAGCAGCAAGGGATTTTTAAAGAAACTTCCTGCATTCCCCAGCACTTCAGGATCAGGCAGTTTGGCCCTTCTGATCCCGGCAACAATTCCTGCAATATCCTTAAGCGTGGGATCCGCTATCTGCCTGTCCGCAATCTCCTGCCTGATGCCTCCGTAGTCAAGTCTCAGATTCGGGGTTCGTGATAACCTGAAAACAACCGAGCAGATGACAGTCTTGTTCTTCAGTTCCCTCTTGAAGATACTGTCCCTGTAACCAAATTCGCATTCCTTGCTGCCGAATGTCATCCATTCTTTTTTCTCAAGATGAAATGCATGTACTCTTTCAATCACATCTGCTGCCTCAACGCCATAAGCACCAATATTCTGAACAGGGGCAGCTCCAACCGTGCCGGGTATCAGCGTGAGGTTTTCAATCCCTGCCAGATCTCTGCTGACGGCATAGTCAACCAGGTCCTGCCACCTCTCTCCGGCACCCGCTTCCAACAAAACAGATTCTTTGTCTTCTTCAGAAATACGGATCCCGCTAATTTCATTCTTAAGCACTACACCGTTGAAATCCTGCGTGAATAAGACGTTGCTCCCGCCACCAAGTACCAGTAAATCTGTCATGTTATGAGAAATTTCACTGAAATCCGGTAAGGCAACGATTTCCCGGCAATCATCCGGCGACTTCACATGAAAGAGATGGGCAGCCCTGACATCAATGCCGAAAGTGTTATACGATAGCAGGCTTCTATTTTTCTCGTATGTGATCATCGTGACAGTAATGTAAAAATAAGCTATTTTATCGAAGATCTTAGTAGTTTTGTCATTAGCCAGTCTGAATATAAAATACAAATTATGAAATCATTCGAGGTAATCGGCGGTGCAAAACTAAACGGTACCATAATTCCACAGGGAGCAAAGAATGAGGCACTCCAGGTAATATGCGCGGTGCTGCTGACTTCAGAAGAGGTAGTCATTTCGAATATCCCTGACATTCTCGATGCAAAAATGCTGATTGAAATCCTCTCCGACATGGGTGTGGAAGTGGTCAGGGTCAGTGAAGACACCTACAGCTTCAGGGCAGCAGAGGTCAATACAGACAAGCTTTACGATGTTGATTTTCTCAGGAAGGCGAACCTGTTCAGAGGATCGGTAATGCTGGCAGGCCCATTGCTGGCAAGGTTTAAAAAATCAGTCATTCCACGGCCCGGAGGAGACAAAATAGGCAGGCGAAGGATGGATACCCATATTTCCGGATTTGAACGATTCGGAGCCAGTTCGGAATATGAACAGGAGCATGGATACTTCAGGTTGACTGCAAAATCACTCAGAGGCGCAGATATACTGCTTGATGAACCTTCCGTAACGGGAACAGCCAACCTCATCTTTGCTGCAGTGATGGCAGAAGGTGAGACCACCATCTATAATGCAGCCTGTGAACCCTACATACAGCAACTATGCACGATGCTTAACAGTATGGGGGCAAATATCAGCGGCATTAAATCCAATCTTCTTAAAATAACAGGCGTTGATTCCCTCAGGGGATGTCATCACCGTATTTTACCGGATATGATTGAAGTAGGATCATTTATCGGTATGGCAGCCATGACAGGATCTTCAATAAGAATCAGGAATGCAGGTATACCGCACCTGGGTGTTATCCCGCAGAAGTTTGAACAGCTTGGGATAGAGATCCTGACAGAGGGCGATGATATTATCGTGCCTGAACAGGGTGTTTACGAGATCCGGAACAACCTGGATGGCTCTATTCTGACTGTTTATGATCATCCCTGGCCCGGACTGACTCCTGACCTGATCAGCGTTCTCCTGGTTGTGGCAGTTCAGGCCAGGGGCAGCGTGCTGATACATCAGAAGATGTTTGAAAGCCGCCTCTTCTTTGTCGACAAGCTGATTGACATGGGTGCAAGAATTATACTCTGTGACCCGCACCGTGCAACTGTAATTGGACTGGAACGCCGTCAGATGCTTAGAGGGATTACCATGAACAGTCCTGATATCAGGGCAGGAGTAGCCTTGCTGATAGCCTCAATGAGTGCCCAGGGAAAGAGTATCATCCATAATATCGAACAGATAGACCGGGGTTATCAATACCTCGATATCCGGTTGAATGCCCTGGGTGCAAAAATCAGGCGAATAGATTCCTGATCTGTTGCCCGGCCTTTGGAATCAGCATTTTATTTGTCAGCATTTTTCCCCCGGCATTTCCTAAAAGGAGCCTTTTTTGCTTTAACCAGTAAGTAATTCAGTCAAAAAGGTAAAAAACAGAGATTATAGAATGGTACAATCTTTGTGCATTTAACGTAAAACTTACCCGGATGAATAAATCAATTGTCGCCATATTTTTTTTCCTGTTAATACTTGGCGCATGCTCTAAGGATGAGATCAAAATTGATCCTGACAACCTTCTGATCGGGGTGTGGAACTACTCTGGCTATCAGGATAATTCACTCATATTTTCAAGAAACAATGAGTTTACTGACAATCATTGTTACAGGTTTGACGCAGATGGAACCCTGACCGAACGTAAAAACTCCGGATGGTGCGGAACTCCACCAATTTCTTATGCAGATTTTTCAGGTACCTGGACAATCTTGAACGATACACTTATTCAAATAAACGTAGGTTACTGGGGTGGTACAACCAGCTACAGGCTTGACATTGAAGAATTGGATTCAAACTCCTTAAAAGCTTTGTATATTTACGATGAAAATTGAGTTGCAAGGTCATATCCGGAAGAACTCTGACAACCACCAGTGACAAAAAACACATCGATATATAAAAAGAATTAATGGTCATGAAAAAGTTATTAATAATTGTTGTGATGCTGCTCACCGCAAGCATGGTCTTTGGCCAGGAAACCAAGATGACGGGCAAGGAAAAGAAAGCTGCCAGAAAAGCCGCTCAGATTGAAAAGACAAAGACTCTTGTTGAGGCAGGGGCCTGGCAGTTTGATGCTACCAGGATGACTCCGATGTCGGGACGAGGCAAGGAACTCACCAGTTCATACAGGGTGGTTGTCGACAGCATGAAGATCGATTGCTATCTCCCCTATTTCGGAAGGGCTTACAACGTCGATTACGGAAGTTCCGATTCGCCATTAAGTTTTAAAGGGGAAATTACCGATCTCAAGAAAGAGGATTCGAAAAAAGGTGGCTGGATAGTCTCATTTAAAACCCAGAACAAGAATGACAGGCTCGACTTCACCTTTCAGATCTCAGAGACAGGTTCGGTCAGCCTGAATGTAAACAGCAACAACCGGCAACCAATTTCCTACTACGGTGATCTGGCTGAGATCAGCAGAAATAAATAAACCGGAATCACCCATTTGACAGGCAGGGCAACCGGCCCATGGTTTGATTCCTGCACCCCCTCCTGCCATAGAAGATAGGAAGAACGATTTATCTCTCCTTCTCCTTCGGTGCAATTATCCCATGCACAATAAAAGAGATCCCTGCTATGAGAAGCGGTGCAATAATCATCAGTGAACCGCTGTTCCCGGCAAAGGATTTGAAAAAGATACCCAACGCCACAAATGAGATAACGAACAGAACGCCACCGGCAATCTCATAGCGCCAGGCAATTACCAGGGCAATAATAAGTGCAAACACCGGGATATTATGCATCAGGAAACCCAGCATTTTCCTGGCAAAGGTCTCGTCCCCGCTGAAAGCGTCAAGGGAGAACATCAGCATAAACAGTATGGTCAGGATAGCCAGTATCCGCGCAAACCATTTCAGGATAGTCAACAACATGATTATTTGTTTTGAGCCTGCTTTTGAAAATGATTACTTCATGGAAAGTTAAGTTAATTTACCGTGATAGCATGCATCACGAATATGTAAAATACCGGCAGTGATTTCCTGATTAGTTATAATTCCCTCACGACCAGGCAATCTCTGCCCGTGATTGAATAACCGAACATGGCTATGGAATATGCGGATCATATAATCAATGATATCATTTCAAATCAGGATTTCAGGTCATGTAACAAAAATGTAACAGGTCGATTTCTTTGAACTTCTTCGTAATTGAATTAATTTTGGCCTTCGAAAAACAGAAGTAATACCTTAAACATTTGAAAATTAACACTATATTGATGAACTCATATACTTTTGCGGAGAAATCATCTGACTCATCAGTCTGGTATTATTAAAACTCTTTTGAGTGAATGTTTATCTCATTATAGTAATTGCCCTACTAGTCCTGGCTGTTTCCGACCTGATTGTCGGGGTAAGCAATGATGCTGTTAACTTCATAAACTCATCAGTCGGTTCCAAAGCTGCTCCATTAAAGGTGATCCTTATAATCGCCGGCCTTGGTGTCCTGGCTGGCACGACTTTTTCAAGCGGCATGATGGAGGTAGCCAGGTCAGGAATTTTTCATCCGGGCCAATTCTTTTTTGCCGAGATCATGATCATCTTCCTGGCGGTTATGATAACTGACGTGATCCTTCTTGATACATTCAATTCCCTTGGATTCCCGACATCCACAACAGTTTCACTTGTATTTGAACTTCTTGGTGCTGCTGTGGCAATTTCCCTCGTAAAGATCTTCGATACCACCGGCAACGTTGCAGAGCTGGGCAATTACATAAATACTGCCAAAGCCCTGGCCATTATATTCGGGATCCTTTTCTCCGTTGTAGTAGCTTTTGTTTTCGGTATGGTAATTCAGTTCATTACCCGCTTAATTTTCTCGTTCGACTACAAGAAATACATGAATTATTTCGGATCGGTATGGGGAGGTATAGCGATCACTGCCATCATATACTTTATGCTGGTGAAAGGAGCCAAGGGGGCTTCATTCCTGTCGCAGGAAGCTATTGACTGGATCGGTGACAACACCCTCGTGCTTCTTCTTTATTCCTTTTTAGCGCTCACACTCTTCCTGCAGGTACTTATTTCGATTTTCAAGGTGAACATACTAAGGATCATTATACTGATCGGTACCTTTTCACTTGCAATGGCATTTGCCGGTAACGACCTCGTGAATTTCATAGGGGTACCCCTCGCCGGACTCGAATCCTATAAGGAATTGGTGAGTGATCCCTCCCTCTCACCTGACACCCTGCTGATGGGGTCACTGAGCGAGCCGGTAAAAACCCCTACGATTTTCCTGCTTGCAGCCGGATTCATCATGGTTATGACGCTGTTCCTCAGCAAAAAAGCACGTACTGTAACCAAGACTGAGGTTGATCTTTCCAGGCAGGAAGCAGGGTCCGAAAGGTTTTCATCCACCCGGCTATCGAGGTCGTTAGTACGGCATTCGGTTGGACTCTCAAAAGGCGTCAGCAAAGTAATTCCTGACAGAATAACTCAATTCATCGAAAGAAGGTTCGACTTCATTTCCTATAAAAAACAGTTTAAAAATCCTGAAGATGTATCATCCTTTGATCTGCTTCGGGGGTCAGTCAACATGTTCGTGGCAAGCAGCCTGATTGCATTGGGAACTTCACTTAAGCTGCCGCTTTCAACTACATATGTGACTTTCATGGTGGCCATCGGTACCTCACTGGCTGACAGGGCCTGGGGCAGGGAGAGTGCAGTATACAGGATTTCCGGGGTGGTCACGATTATCGCCGGATGGTTCTTTACAGCAGTCATAGCCTTTACGATGGCATTTATTATAGCTCTTGTAATTAACTGGGGGGGAATTATCGCCGCCATGGCAGGACTTGCAATTGCACTCTTTATCTTGATATGGTCCGGCATAAGACACAGAAAAAAAACAAAGATCCTTTCAGAGAAGGATAGTTTTGATGAGAAACTAACCCTTAGCGGCCTGAACATCCTTAATAAATGCAACACATCAATCATGGATGTGGTGGTATCAGTCAGGAAACTATATTTCTCCAGTGTTCTTAACCTGGTAAAGGAAGACTTCAAGAAAATGAAGAAGGTCAAGAAGAATGTAGACGATCTCAACCAGCGGACCAAAGACCTGAAGTACAACCTTTATCCCACTCTGAGGAAACTCGAGGAGGAATTCATAGAAACAGGGCCTTTCTATGTTCAGATACTTGACTACCTCAGGGAGATAGCGCATTGTCTCACATATATTGCCGATCCGATATATGACCATCTTGACAACAATCACCCACCCATCATCCGGGAACAGGTCAAGGAACTGCATGAGCTGAACGAGTCTGTTAACTCATTTTATGACCATGTGGAGGTTCTGATAAAAAAGCTGGATTACAGTCACATCGATGTACTGGTTGCCGAACAACAGAAAATACTCGACCTGATTGAGAGGATAAAGAAGAAACAGATTAAATACATCAAGTCGGAATCTGTCGGTACGAAAAACAGCCTTATGTACATGAACCTGCTGAGTGAAACCAAAAACCTGCTTCTCTACACCGTCAATATGGTTAAGTCGCACCGCGATTTCCTGATGAGCGAGGCCCTGAACCATAAATCCTGAATCCAGGTAGGTGCCATTTTCCGCACAGTAAAGCTGAATACCAAATCATGGCTCAGGTCAGACTATTCCTGAGCATCTGAGATGATAACCAAATTCTGAACCCTGGTGGTTCCATTTTCCGCATATGAAATATGCTGATACCTGAAAATTGAATATCTTCAGCCACAAACAGACAACAGTATGATGAAAATTATATTATTGACAGCCATGATAATCACACCCGTCATGTTGACAGCACAGGATTTAGAACTCCCCGCCCCGCACAGATCAGGCGGCAAACCCCTGATGGATGCCCTCAATGAGAGGAAGTCGGGGAGATTGTTCGCTGATACCGATCTCTCCTTACAGGAGCTCTCCGACCTGCTATGGGCAGCGTGGGGCATCAACCGCCCGGAGGATGGCCACAGAACAGCCCCTTCATCGCACAACCGTCAGGAGATGGATGTGTACGTTGCACTGAAGACAGGTCTCTTTCTCTATGATGCCGGCAACAATAAGCTGAAACAGGTACACAACAGGGATATCAGGGCCCTCACGGGCACACAGGACTTCCCTGCCACGGCGCCGGTAAACCTGGTCTATGTGGCGGACCTGGCAAAGAGAGGATTGAAAGAAGGGCAGCAGATCACTGACACCGACCTTCTGTCGTCATGGGCCAACACCGGTTTTATGGCGCAGAACGTTTACCTCTGGTGCGCCTCGGAAGGACTGACATGCGTTATCAGGGCGATGGTGCCACGTGATAAGCTCGCCCCTGAGATGGGTCTGAGGCCCCTGCAGGCAATAATACTGGCTCAGACTGTAGGATTCCCGAAGGAATGAAATCGGAAGAATACTGACTTTTTATACCTTAGGCCACGTCAGATAGTAAGTCAAATCCTTGATGATGTATCTTCCATCACCTGGATAAAGGCAGTCCTTTCATAAAGCGAACGTATAGGTATATTTAAGCATAAAGGATCTTACACTATAATCAGGCAGCGGAGGTGCTTCGCGGGTCAGATCAGTATTGCGGCCTTCGTTGAAGACAAGATAAAGGTCGTTGCCCTCCTTCGGATTATATCTGATCCGCAAGTTTGAATAAATGGTACCGTCAGATGTATTATACTGGACAAATCCGTTGAAGGAAAACCTGGTGTTAATCATTATTAAGGCTTTTATGCCCGCAAGATGATTCTTCAGAACCTGTTCCCTCGACGGAAACTCAAGGAAATTAAAATTGTATGTGGCACCGATCTCAAAATACCTGGATATATTCCACGTTGGCTGGGCCGTAACGGAAAATCGTGAACCGTCAAAATAGGAACCTGTCTCAATCAACGTCTTTACATAAAATGCTTTGGAGTCCGGGGAGGTTACATCTATGCTGAATATGACACCCTCTGTCACTGAAGGAGGCACAAAAACAGTCCCATCCCCGAAGGCCAGTGTATCCTTAAGGTTTTCCAGGCTATATTCGGATGACAGTTCCCCGATCCATTTACTCTTGGTCTGAAACTCCCAGGCTGCTTTTGCCTTGAAAGTTAAAAGATCACCCTCATCGGCATAATAGAAGTATCTGATTTCCATAATCGGGGAATGTCGGAGTAATATTGAATTCTCGCCGGGCAGCCAGCCATACCTGAGATCGAATCTATACAAGCCGTAATTTTTTAACCTTTCGAACCCCATTTCCGGTAGATAGTCAGTCCCGACATAACTCATCCCGAGAGCGTATCCAAGACCCTTCGTGGTCCGTCTTTCCCAGAGTGAATAAAATCTTGCCGGACCTGTCATTGAAGTGCCGGTGACATTACTGTCAAATGACCTTGCCAGTTTCAGGTCAAGGTAATCATCGTTAAACAGCTTAAAGATTCCGTCTAATCCGGCTACCAAATTATAATCACCGTTCATACTCAGCCTGCCGGTAAACATGGTCCCGATGTACGAATTACTGTTGATCACCTGCCTTCGCAGCCGCAACGCACCAAAATTTTCCGAAGGCATAGAAACAGAGACTGTTCCATCCGGAAGGGTGTTGGTGTATTTCGCGGTCTGCATATCAAGCAATCCTACGTCCCAATTACCCAGCCTGCCCACAAACCTCACGCCTCCGTAAATCCTTACCGGTCTTCCGTCGTCGCTTAATCCTATTCTCCTGCTGTAGAACATGTTGTTATTACCGCCAAGGCTGAAATCAAACGCGCTTGATCTCTCAAGGAAAAAGAGTCGTTTTTCAGGAAAATAGAGTGAGAACCTGGTAAGATTGATCTGCTGGTCATCAGCCTCTACCTGTGCAAAGTCAGTATTGACCGTCAGGTCCATGACCAGATTGGAGGTAATACCGTATTTTACGTCAAGGCCTGCTTCGAACTTCGGGTCGTTATCGGGAACGTAGCTGCTGGCATCATCATTAAGAACATAGGTGCTGTTATACCCCGCCAGCAGATATGGGGTCAGGTAGAACGGACTCTGAGGCTGAATGTCATGAAAGATGACTTCATTTGCCTTGGAGGGCTTCAGGACTGAAAACGTGCCCCAGTCAGGAGCGATGGACGGAAATACATCCATTTCATTTTTTTCGGGGATCCATCTCTGGATAATGATTCCCATCTTAACAAGTCCATTTTCTTGCTGGAATCTCAGGCTGGAAATGGGTATCCTCATTTCCGCCGACCATCCATGATCATTCCTTGAAGTCTTAACATCCCAGAATGTGTTCCAGCTGATATTGTAAGGTATCTTATTGGAGTTATTGATCATTGCATCTCTCTGTATACTTGCGTCAATACGCAAGGCGTCAGGGGTTGTCATAAACATGACTCCGTTTTCCTCATCGTTGTATGTATCCAGGATAATGCCGAAGAAATCACCTCCCTGCCCCATGAAATCCCTTTTAAGGCTGGCAGACTTCATCTGTGAAGGGTCGTCATACATAAGCCATGCCCCTACATACACATAATTGTTATCATAAGTAATTCGGACATCTGATCTTTCTGAGGGTTCCTTTCCAAAAACAGGGGAGTGCATGATCATTCCCACGGGAGTGATGACAGACCAGGCATCCTCAGAAGGAATGCCATCAAAATCAATCTGGCCTGATAGTCTGCTGATTACCAGCCCCGCGGACACATTGTCTTGTTGGTCTGTCTGACAAAGGAGCCTGGTCTCCGCAGGAATGGCAAACAGTAAAAACAGCAGGGCAAAGCGCAAACTTACAAGGCCAACCCCCCATTCAACCTCAGGGAAAAAAACTGCAAACCTTACCCGAGATCTCCTGAATTCACCTTGAATCTGTTTTGCGCTTCGCCTGCTCATTAATGTTTTAGTTTTCAACAAGTAGACTATATTTATTTAATATTTATCCTAACAGTCAATTACCTGAATTTTTCCTATCTGATATCAATAGAATAAAACTCATAGGTTACTTTCCAGATGAATTCCTGGTCTGGAGCAGGTAATCAATTGGCATCAGATGCCAGGGTTGCAAAATATGCTGGTAAGGCAGTGATAAGCCTCGCGCATGATATCAGTCAATGGCCAGATCGCTTCCAATCAGTTTCAGGTGATTCTGATATTCCCTGGTTCCGTAAAGCGCATCGCGGAAATTGACCAGCTCGATACTATTCTCCCTGATCCAGTTCTTTAACCTTTCATCACAAAGTGCCGCAACATCCTGTACGCGACCAACGACAAACTGCTGGGCCCGGGCACGGTTGCCCCTTTCTCCAAGCCGATAGACATAATAGTCCACATAGCCAGGATGCCATGACTGCGTAATGATAACATCTTTCGGATACTTAAGTATCCCGGCACGGTCTTCGGTATAGAACAGCACAGGGTCATACGTTGCTTCCACCCGTGAGACACTGTCAGTCAACAGATCTATATATGCAGTAGTGCCTGCGGCGTTAATGATCTTGCGGCTCGCCCACTTCTCGTCGGCAAGGGTAGCAGGGTTGGGGGTAGCTGAATAGTATTTTGCCCATTCCTCGCCAGCCTCCTGGGCAGCCTTGATCTTTTTGACATACTCCTCACTGGTGGGAGGCTGACCTGCGAAACCATAAGGAAGGCCGTATTCATCGTTAACCTGTCTGACAGCTTTGCCCCATGGTGAGTTGCCTCTCCCACCGCTGCCCGTGTCCGGGACCCTGCCGAGTATCTTGATGCATCTGTCGAGCTGAGCACGAAGCTCTCTCACAGCCTCATCAAAGACCACATCCTCCGCCCTGCTAAGGTCGAGCCTGAATCTTCCGGCAAACTGCCCTTCCTTTTCTACAAGGGATGGGACCTGCTTTGGATCGAGCACAGGTGCTCCCCACATGTGCATATGCCATCCTACTGAGATCCATGGCAATGACCTCAGTCTTTCAAGGGCATCTTCTGTCCCGGGAGAATCAAGCATTATATCCGCTGAGGTCACCACACCTTTCTCGATTGTCTCGAAGGCCCCGATATTGCAAACCTTTGAAAAACCGACGTCATCTGCCCTGACGACCATCTTCCTCCCTGCTCCTGCTGTGTAGGTTGTGCCTGCAGTTCCTGCTGCGAATGAAGGCACTGTGGCAGCAAGGCCCAAGCCCGCTGCGCCGGCTCCCACTGTATGAATAAATGTTCTTCTGCTGGTTTTCATATTGATTTCAGTTAAGTGATGTAATATCATTATGGTAATAAATCTGCCTGGCCCCTGGGGAATTGCTGTTTATGCTTTTGAAGGATAAACACCATTTTCAGAGTAACGTATTCTTCCCAAACCCTTGACCTGTTTGTAAAATGCCACGGACTTTTCACCGGAATTGCTCGTGGTCTCCTCTATGTAGGTATAGCGTTTCGGGTCTTCTATAACGTCATTAAGTGCTTCGAGGATATTAAGGAGTACACTGTTTTCAAGGTTGTTTGCAAAGTGTCCCGAGAAAACATAGTCAAACTCATCGAGACGGGTACAGAGGATTTGCAAACGGTCACGGTATGAAGTCAGGTTGCAGTATTCCTGGTAAAACATCCCCTTTTTTGGTCCGCCACCGCAGCCGATACGGTCGCTGATCACATCATCGCCGGCAATCAGGTTACGGCCTTTCTTATCAATAAACATGGCGTGTCCTGCTGCATGACCTGCGGTCCAGAAGAGCTCGATGTCATAATCACCGCCCAGGTTGAAAATGTGGCCATCCGGTACGCCAATAAGATCGTAATCCTTATACTTAGGCAAATCCTTCAGGTCGTACTCAACATAATCATTGTTGAATCTGTCCCATGCTCCGGGCTTAACTGCCGATTTGATGTTATCCACTTCATATTCGTGGCAGTAAACCTTGTCCCACAAAACGTTACCAAGCGAGTGATCACTTCCCAGATGGGTGTTCACAACAATGATCGGCATATTACCCGTCAATTGCCTTACAAGGCCCTTCTGGTCTCCCAGTCCGAAAGCGGTGTCGATAAGCATCGCCTTTTCCGGTCCGATGATCAGATACTGCCACACATCGCCGCCTGTGCCAAGGCTCGTGTTCCAGAGGCCGTACATATTGTCGGTATACCTGTAGACTTCCACGTATGGGTTGATGTCATAGACTTTCATGGTGTCATTGCCTTCCCTGAACATCTTCTGGAATGTCCAGCTAAGATTGTTCTGTATCCAGTTGGTGTTGTTTTTGTCATTCGGATCACCCCATTTGAGTCTTTTTGCTCTGGTTGCACCTTTAATTGGCGCCATTAGTACCAGGTTTTTATATTTGTTCTGTCATTTTTTTGCCTCTTAAAATGTCTCATTGAAAAATCAATTCAGTCAAGCTTTCTTATAACCGTAGGATATTACGCTGAAGTCCTTTATAAACTTGAAATACCTTCACGGTTGGTTCGCTGGCATTCTTGCCCCATGTTTCAATCGTATAATCAGACTTTTCAGGATTGGCAAGGATTGCGTCGCAGGCACTCCAGGATCTTGGCATCAGATTGTTTTCGATGTTGTTCATGAAATGCTGAGGGAATATATGGTCATATTCGTCCATGCGGTCAACCAGCCTCTTCACGTTGTCACGATACACCTTCAGCGCATGTATTTTCGCCATACGGGCCAGGCCTGATTATATTGACGAACCGCAGCCGGAAACATCGCTGCAGATGTTGTCACCGGTGAACAGATTGCGGTCTTTCTTGTCGAGGTACGCTGCATGGCCGGCTGCATGGCCGCCTGTGAACACCAGTTCGACCTCATAGTCGCCACCCAGGTTGAATTTGTGGCCGTCCTTCACGCCGACAATTTCATATTTCTTAAACTTCGGCAGGTCTTTCCTGTCAAATTCAAGCCAGATGTTGTTACCGAAAGCATCAAACAGGTAATCCCACATATGCTCATTCTGGTTGCTAAGATACGGCACCAGATATTCGTGGCAGTAAACCTTGTCGAAACGGCAGTTGCCGTAAGCATGGTCATAATGCTCGTGGGTGTTTACAACGACGATCGGTTTGCCTCCTGTGATTTCATCAACCAGTCCTTTAAGGTCACCCAGGCCGTAGGCGGTATCGATAAGCATTGCCTTTTCCGGCCCTATAATGAGGTACATCCAGACGTCGCCCATACCGTCGCAGTTTTCGGTGAACAAGCCGTACAGATTGTCACGGAACTGATAAACCTCGACATAAGGGTTGACGGCGTATATTTTTCTCGTTCTGTTATGTTCTCTCAGCTCTTTCATGAATGCCCAGCTGATCTGGTTCTGCGGCACGTCGAACTTAATCCGCTTTGATTTCAGCCCGGATTTTATTGGCCACATCTGCCTATTCCTTTTCGCCTGAACTGCAACTGCAGGAACATGACCATCACTTTGCGTCACCGGTGATCTGCCGGAAGAGAATACAAGAGGTGAAGCCAGAGTAAGACCTGCTGCACCAACTCCCACATTTTGAAGAAAGTTTCTTCTGTTAGTTTTCATTTTGATTGAAAATAGCATATGTTATATCAGACAAGTTTGTCCAATTTCTGAGTTTGAAGAAAGAGGGGTATGTGATACTTTCAGAATCAGATCCCCTCTTTCATCACCCCTCAACCCTACCAAATTAAGAGCTTAATTAGCCTTGAAAAAGTCTATCTTTTCTTTAGATGTAACCGGAATGACCTGAACTTCAGATCCTAGTTCCAAAGTTTCAGTTTTCCTGCCGTCAAACGCCGGCCATTCCGGAAGTCCTTCCCCATTCGGGTCACCGTTTATCACGAAATTCACCAGATATGAGGAGGCGGTTTCGGCCACAATGGTATCTGTCTGTGTCCATGGGCGATCCAGCTTCTTCAGGTTATTAAACCAATAAATTACATCACCTGTATGGAATGCATTGAATTCCGGGTGTTCCGGCCAGGGTATGCCTCTTGAAAAATAGTAGGTATATGCAGGTGTCTTTGCAGTCTTTGCTCTGAAGAGTGCCCATACATAAAGGTCAGCCCTTCCCTTCTCACGTGCCACCTCAACTGACATTCTGCCGGCCTCTTCATCTGTTTTTGCAGGATACAGGGAGAGAAACTCATCAGCCCTGGCTCCATAGTTCTCTTTTGCATTAGTAATGAAGTCATCAACAGTACTTTTCCCATAATCATCCCTTGAACTGCTTTCATCGGAGACGAGGCCTGCTATGGCAGGAACATCATTTTGCAGGCCCTTTTCAAAAATGGATACCATGCTTTCCGGCAGGACATAACCATCAATGCTTGCACCGAAGTCAGCTATCAGATCTGTAGCCGGTTTGGCCCTGAGCTCCTCCAGGCTTGATACTCCAAGTGCCTCGGTGAACCTGACTCCCCTGGCGAGAGCGGTATCGGAAGAGACAAACGTTGAGATTCTCTCCATGCTGGCACCGCTCATTGTAACAGCACCACAAATCAATCCTTTTGCCAGTGGTGATGCGGTAAGCTGATGAACCGAACGCGAACCTGCTGACTGGCCGGCAACTGTTATCTTTTCAGGATTGCCACCGAATGCTGCGATATTGGCTTTCATCCATTTCAAAGAAGCTATCTGGTCCATAAATCCATAATTGCCTGATGCATTATGCGGTGATTCGGCGGAAAGCCATGGGTGTGCCAGGAAACCGAGAGCCCCGACCCTGTAGTTTATTGTGACAACGACAATCCCTTTCTTTGCAAGCTCTTCTCCGTCATAGACGTCAATTGAGCCGGAGCCTTCTCTCAGGCCTCCTCCATGGATGTACACCAGAACCGGAAGGTTATCCGTTGATGACTTTGCCGGTGTCCAGATATTCAGAAAAAGGCAATCCTCACTAGACTCACCCCGTATCATGTATTCATCAGTCCATGGAAGTCTTCTGTTGTTAACCTGCACACAGTTTGCACAGAATTTGGTGGCATCGCGAACGCCTTCCCATGGTGCAGGAGGCTGAGGCTCGCGCCATCTCAGATCGCCCACCGGGGGAGCAGCATAGGGAATTCCTTTAAAACTTACAACAGTTCCGGATTCATTGACAGCTCCCTGCACTTTGCCATATTCCGTATCTACAATGGGGTCTATCAGTTTACTTTGTTTACCTGTACATGACATCACCAGAGCAATGACTAAAGCCAGGCTCATTAAAAACTTATAATCTTTCATATTTCTTCAGTTTAATTGTGAATAAACGGATTGAGAAGTCTCCCGATGGCTTTACCACTTTCATGGTGATGTCAGTCAGGAGACTTTTCTCAAATCTGCAGGTTCTCAATTATTGATTAAATGTTCATCAATAAATCAATAACCAGGATTTTGTGTCATTTTAGGATTCACGTCCAGTTCCTGTTCTGGAATAGCCATCAGCCAGTTCCTCTCCTTAAATCCCGCTTCAGGCACTGAAAAATATGTTCCGTCGCCTTTCGGTATCTGTTTGCCCTGATCCTTGAGGACATTCATGGCGTCGCCCCATCTGATAAGGTCATGGTAGCGGTGTCCTTCAAACATGAGCTCAAGCCTCCGTTCTGTCTTTAAAGCCTGAAACAGGGCATCACCCGTAAGTGTTAGCGCCGGCAGTTGTGCCCTTGTTCGCACCTCATTGATGTACTGAAGGGCTTTCACATCATCCGGACTTGGTTTACGGTTGTATGCCTCAGCGGCCATAAGCAAAACATCGGCATACCGTATAAGCCTTAAATTTGTACCATAATTGTAATGCTCCTCAGTCGGACCTGTTTCAGATACGTACTGCTGGTACTTTAGTCTTATGCAAGGATCAGAAGAATAGGGTAATGTACCCTGCGGCAATTCAGGAGTTGCATAAAGAGGATTCCTCATATCTCCACCCTTGGCTTTGAGCTCGTCTTCATTAATAATTGTGCTGGAACGTCTTACGACATCACCGGCATCAATAAAAGCCTGGTAACTTTCATATCTGGGCAGGGCGAAGTTGAAACCGTCTTTTATTCCCAGTGTGCCGGTTTCGAACCATCCGGCACCCTTTGGCCCGTAGAAGCGCATCCAGCGTGACCTTTCGCCCTGTACCTGACCAATTCTGGGAGGTACGGAAGCGCGGGAATAGGAAGAAATTGGCTGCATGATTTCAAAAACAGATTCTATCCCAAGTTCCGAGTCTTTCCTGATAATCTTTGAAAAATCGGAATAAAGTCCATACTCTTGTGAGTCAATAACTTTCTGAAACTCTGATGCTGCTTCAGTGTACTTCTGCTGAAACAGGTATACCTTGCCAAGCAGGGACTGGGCTGCACCCTTTGAAAACCTGGGTTTGTCAATAGTACTTTGCTGACTTTTCAGAGGCAAAACTGCTATGGCCTCCTGCAGGTCCTTTTCTATCTGGGCCCACACCTCACTCTTGGGGGCCCGTGGCTGAGCATATTCACTCGGGATAAGTGTCTTGGTTACCAGCGGTACATCCCCGAAGTTGACCACCAGGTGAAAATACCAGAAGGCTCTCATAGCTTTTGCCTCAGCCCGCACGATCTTATTGAAATCAGAGGCCTCTTCAACATTCTCAAGGATGACATTTGACCTGTAGATGCCAAAGTATGGCTGACTGAATAGATCGTACATAAGAAGGCTGTTGGAGCCATACCTGAATTCATTGACCTCCTCCAGTCTTGTGGCGTCACCGCGAAGGCTGCCACCACAGTATACTTCGTCTGACATCATGGTATAGGTCATCATGGGGGTATATTCCACATTTATCCAGACATTCTGAAGGAAATCATAACATCCTAGGATTCCCTGTAAGACCTCTTCATCATTCGAATAGAAATCTTCCAGAGTCGTAACACCCTTCTGCTTGGTATCCAGGAAATCCTCCGAGCATGAGAAAAGCATAAGGGCTATAATTAGATAAGTCAAAATATATTTTGTTTTCATATCTGATAATTTTATAATGAAACAGAAATACCGAACAAGGCCTTTTTTGTAACCGGATACATGCCCTTGTCAAGTCCAAGGTTACTGTTTATTGTACTACCGGCTTCAGGATCCATCCCCGGATAGCTGGTAAATGTGAAATAGTCCTCAAGTGACATATAGACCCTTGCCTGCTTTAACTTTATCTGTTTCAACCAACTTTCGGGCAGGGTGTAGCCAATCTGAAGTTGTTTGATACGCATATAAGATCCGTTGAAGACCATCTGATCACTCGTAAGCGTCTTCGGGTCAAATCCTGCCTTTGGCCTTGTGCCATCAGTATTTTCTGTTGTCCAGCGATCGTCATACAGGAACTGAGGAATGTTCGAACCCGGGAGGTCATTTCTCATCCATAGGATCATATTTTCGTTTCCCGTCTGACCCTGCAGCGTTGCGACAAGATCGAATCCTTTATATGCAATGTTTATATTGCCACCGTATGTAAGGCTGGGTATTGCACTGCCGATGAATGTCTTATCATTCTCATTAATTATCAGATCATTATTTTGATCAACAAAATTTGGCTGACCGGTAGCATCATCAATGCCATCTGTCTGGTATCCTCTGAAATACCACACAGGCAGTCCTTCTTCAAATGCAGTGTAATATGTTGATGCACCACTTGTCTCACCGCCGCTAATCCTTTGTATGGAAGGGTTCAGGTAGGTGACCTCATTATGAAGGGTTGCAAAGTTACCGCTGATACTATAAGTAAGATCACCCACAGACTTCCTGTATTCCAGCTCGAACTCAAACCCGCTGTTTGTCACGTCGCCGCCATTAACAGCAGAGGGATTGTTTCCTGACTCAAGTGGAGGAGTGTTTGGTGTGATCAGGTCGGTTGTTACCTTCTTGAAATAGTCCATGGCCATTGTAATTCTGTCATTGAGCATTCTCAGGTCAAGGCCGATATCTGTCTGTACACTTGTCTCCCATGTCAGTTCCGGGTTGTTCAGCCGATTGGGTACAGAAGCTGTGTACATATTGCTGTTGCCCAACTGATACAGCAGGTATGTGGAATAAATTGAGGAGCTGTACATGTAGTTCGAAAGGTTGGAAAGGCTTCCGTTCTCTCCCCAACTAGCTCTCAGCTTTCCATAAGAGAGGAAGGTCTTCGGGAAAAAAGCCTCCTCTGTGAATACCCAGCCCAGAGAAAATGACGGGAAAACACCCCACCTGTTTTCCGGCGGTAGCAGTGAAGTGCCGGCACCGTCCCTCCGGACTGTTGCCTGCAACAGGTACCTGCCCTCATAGTCATAGGAGACTCGTCCAAAATATGACGCTTTCTTGTCCAGGAATGGCTGGCCTGCCACAGCGCTGTTGTCCTGAGATGCAAGGAAACTCAGCTCTGCGTAGTTTTCGTCCTCCTTGATCATCGGACCTCCTGAAGCCTGGGTAAACCTATTGTTTCTGGCTTCAGCCGACATACCCGCCAGCACGCTAAAATTATGGCCTTTGAAATTATTTGTATAGCTGGCGAAATTTTCCCAAAGCCAGTAGTAGTTGTCTGTATTTGTTACCGTTACGCTCGTAGCGTCATTGTAGTTATTATAGGAATTATAGTAATAAACCGGCTCCCAAGACTTTGCATTCCAACCACCTATTTCATAACCCAGCCTTGATGTAAATGAGATATGCTTTATGGGTGTCAGTTCTGCGTACAAGCTTCCTTGAAGAACATAACCAAGGGTCTCCTCCCTTCTGTTTGACAGACCGACATAAGGGTTCATCGGGGTTTTGCTGATGTATTGTGATATTCCGTAGATATTACCGTCTTCGTCCTTGACCAGCTTTTTACCCTGATCAATAAGCAACTGTACATGTCCGGGTATAACACCGTCGTAGTAAGCCACAGGAGTTAGCGGATCCATCAACAGTGCGGATGTGATAACCCCCCTGCTCTCATTGTCCTCAGTTATCGAATTTCTCTGGGTGTAGCCAAATGAAACATTGTTCCCGACCTTCAGCCAATCTTTGACCTTGCTGTCCGCATTGATTCTGAATGTATACCTGCTGTATTTGTCCTTGTCCATTACTACGATACCATCCTGGGTCAAGGCAGTTGCTGAAAGAAGGAAGTTTGACCTTCCCGTGCCACTGCTGAAAGATAAATGGTGTCTCATCGCATTCGCAGGCTCAAAAATGCCGTTGATCCAATCGGTATCCTCCGTTATGTCAGACGGATCAATGGTAAACAATCCGGCTTCATTGTAATAATTGGCATATTCCGCAGAATTCAACATGTCAGGAGTTTTGCCTACTTTATTGCTTGCATACTGGAAGTCATAATCTACGGAGCTGTATCCGGCTTTGCCTGACTTGGTAGTAATTATTATGACACCGTTACCGCCTTCTGCTCCATAAATTGCAGAGGATGCTGCGTCCTTGAGTACCTCCATATTGCTGATGTCCTGCGGGGCGAGATAACTAATATTATTGGTCTTTACTCCATCAACTATATAAAGCGGGTCTGCAGAACCATTCGAGCTGTACCCCCTGATCCTAACCTTAAGTTCACCACCTGGAGAACCTGAAGTAGTGATTACCTGAACCCCCGCACTTCTTCCCTGCAAAGCCTGTTCCGGCCGGGAAACAGATGAGTTCTCCATTTCTGAAGCAGTGACACTTGAAATTGCTCCAGTAACAAGACTCTTCTTTTGCGTTCCGTAGCCAATCACAACTACTTCATCAAGTGACATTTCCTCAAGGACAAGTGAAACATCGATCACTTCTCTTCCGTCTACTTCCATCTCCTGGGATTGATACCCTATGAAAGTGAATACAATTATACCGTTCGGATCAGGAATTGAAAGCTCATATGCCCCATTAAGGTCACTTATCGTACCAACGGTCGTACCCTTAATTGCAATGTTCACTCCCGGCAATAGTTCGCCTGAAGACGAGTCAGTTATTTTTCCTCTCACTTTAAGTTGCTGACTTAACTGTCTATCTGGTAGTAGCACAATAAGTGAATTATCAATTATCTCAGGATATATCTTCTCATCTGTAAAGAGGGCTGCGAGAACTTCAAGAACACTTGCATCCTCGGCAGTGACCGTTACTTTTTTGTCTGGATTGATAAGATCTGATTTATATATGAAAGAAAGATCCGTCTGTCTTTCAATCTCGTTGAGAATTTCCTTGACAGTGGCATTTTTCATATCAATTGAAAGTTTGCTCCCCTGTCCGAAGGTAGCGGCAGATATGGCAAAAACATTGATCGCTAACAGGAAAAAGCTTATTTTCATAATTAGCAGAAGTTTTAGGATTCTAAATTGATGCGATGGATACTCTGCATCTTGATTTTTTTTCATAGTTTTGTATGGGTTTTAATGTTAGTTCAATTCATACCCCGGTGCGTTCAAGACTGGATATGGGTTATTAACATCAGACTGGGACCGGTAATGTTGGCGCATGATCCGGTCCTTTTTCTTTTTGCTTATGTCATAGGCGTGGAGGTTAGGTTGATTTAGGGTTTATAGGATTTACATCTTGGCTTTGTTCTCAGATATCCTTATGTAGTTCTCGTTAATAGTGTATTGTATACCGGTGGTGAGCTGCAAAGCTTTAAGGGCTTGCTCTATTGATACACTTTTGAGAATGCCTGTATACTTCAGATTTTTTATCCCTTCATTGTCGATCTGGATTTGCACATCATATTTTCTTTCAAGCTTCTCCGCAATATTCCCCAAAGTCTCATCGGTAAAAATAAGTCTGCCCTCAGCCCATGAGATGACCGGCTCGACCTTTATCTGCTCCGAAATTATAATCTTCTGTGGTTCAATCGGTTTGTTCAGCTCCCGCTTAACCTCCTCTGTAACCCTTGCATTCTCGCTCTTTACGAAAACAGCTTTGTAATTTGGCTCAAGAAAAATATCTTTCTTCATTAATGATTTACTGTCCCGCGACTCGAAACTCACAAGACCCTCGACGACAGTTGTCTCAATTATATCTTCGGCGGAATATGCCTTAAGATTAAATATAGTACCGTGTACTTTCACATCAAGCTCTGCAGTGTGAACGTAAAAGAGCTTTGTCGTATCCTTTGATACTGTGAATAATCCCTCGCCGTCAAGCCACACATCCCTGGTGTCTCCCTGAAAACTACTCGGGAACCTGAGTTTGCTTCCGGCATTTAACCAGATTGAAGTACCATCGGACAACACAACCTTCGATCTTTGCCCCTTTGGGACTATCAATTCGTTATATCCGCTATCAGCCACTTTTGGTGGTAATGAAGCTGTACGGCCGGCAAGATACGCTGCCCCTAAGGCAATAATAACCAGTCCGGCTGCTGCCACCCGGCTGAACATTGACCGCAAAGGGAACCGGGTTAATTTCCTGGCCTGTTCCTCCTGCTGGTGCAATTGTATCTGCCTGACCACGTTTTCAAAGTCCTTTTCAACAGTTCCGCCCATAAGTTCTTTCAGCTCGGATCGGTTTAACCAGACTTCCCTGATTTGTGCATAGATTTTTTTATTGTCCGGACTGGCACTCACCCACTCATTAATAACCTTGACGGAATGGACATCCGCATCTCCCTCAATAAACCTGATCAGGGATTCAAATGTGAATTCATCAAATAATTTCTTACTCATACTAATCTTTCTATTACTATTGAACAAAAAACAAGACCCTACCCTTAGTCCAAAACAGAATATTTTTTATGAAAAAAACTTTAGGGCGCTAATTACAAGGAAAACCATAAGATTGTATATCGATCCAATATCCTGTTGTAACTGTTTTAAGGCTTTACCAATGTGAGCTTCCACAGTTTTAACTGATATCTCCAGTCTTGATGCAATTTCTGAGTGCTTAAGCAACTCAAAACGGCTTAGTTCAAACACTTTCCTGCACTGTTCCGGCAATCCGTCTATTGCCCTGACTATAGCTGCCTGAAGTTCGGCATATTCCAGATGATCAGTCAGTTCCTGTCCGTTGTCAGGAAGCACATCTGTAAAAATAAGCACCTTCTGGTTTGCTTTGATTCGCCTTATTGAATTAAACCTGGTTGCTGTGGCCAGATAAGATCGAATTGAGGAAGTTATTTTGATATTATTCCTGTTTTCCCAAAGGTGTATGAACAGATCCTGCACTACCTCCCTTGAGGTTGTCATATCACGCGTATATCTCCTGGAAAGCAGACAAAGGGTGTAAAAGTACTTCCTGAAAAGTACTTCGAATGCCTTAGGATCGTCACCCTGCACCCTGGACCATAATAGCAAGTCTTCCCCCGTCATACCCACAATCAAAGGATTATGAATGACGCCAAGTTAATACTTTAAGTTGATTGTAAGTAAGGATCAGAAAACCGAAATAAAATTCATCTTCCGACCACACCGTTGATACCTGAACGACTTGAAAACAGGATTGCCTATTGAAAACCAACGACATAACGCTAAAGTGAGTCCCAATAAGCTTTAATATACAGTTACTGTTCCGGCAAAAGCATTGTCATTACTTCACCCTGGAAAAGTCCACATCATAGGAGATTCCCTCAACAGCCTGGAAATAACTCCCGGTGAATGTATCATTGTCAGGATTGTAGCCCAGGGTGTATTTTGAGCCGGGATAATTCACATCCCTGAGCACAACATTCAATGTAAGCCTGCCATCGGTAAATACCCATCCTCCCTTCTCTACATTTATCGGACCCGGATTGAAATACCCGACATTTGCAGTGCCGTCATTGTAAAGGGCGAAGATCTCGATGGTATAGTCGCCGTCTGACCTCATCCACCGCCCGGTAAGTCTCCCGGGAAGCATGGGATCCATTCCTTTTGAAGATTTACCCGCGGACAGAGTATCAGCTAGCTCCTGGCGTGATTTTTCCATGCCGGTTGAAGCTCCTTCCTTTTTTCCTTTTGATACTCCCTGGGTATTGTCACAACCTGAGAGCAGAGTCAATAATGCGACTCCGGCCAAAAAACTATAAATCCGTCATCCTTTTCATCTCATCTTATTTTTGTTCTGTTGTGATTATCAAAAGCCTCTCCCGGATCGTATCCGGGAGGTCATTAAACTAATTAAACCTGCGCACTAAAATACTCCAATCAACTTTCTTAAAATATAAATCACCTCTTCAACTGTCCCAGGTAGTCAACAATGCCCGCATAAATCTTCTCTGCCATAAGCTGGCGGAACTCAGGGTCTGCCAGCTTCTCCTCGTCCTCGGCATGTGTCATGAAGGCCTGCTCAACCAGCACGGCAGGCAGCTGCGAGGCCCGGGTCACAGTATAGTTGAACGATCCCACCACCCCGAACTCGGCAAGGCCTGCCTCGAGCAGGCGCTCATAGATGGTCTGTGCCAGCGGCGCCCAGAATGGATTGTGCCAGTAGGTGCTTGTGCCTGCAACGGACAAATAACCTCTGCCCCCGGCATTGGCATGTATGCTTATCAGCATGTCGGCACCGGATTCAATGGCTATACTTCGCTTCTCAATAAGCCCCATATCCCTGTCGGAATCCCTCACCTGTACCACCTCTGCTCCCATGGAGGAACATAACTCTCCCAGCCTGAAGGAGAGATCGAGATTAATCTCCTTTTCAACAAGCCCGGAGAGCCCTATGGCACCGGTGTTTGATCCACCGTGACCGGCCTCGATGGCTATCTTTAACCCGGTGAGGGGTTTGTCGCCCGTAAGATCATATGACGGCGGGTATTTGACACGCAGCACGAGGCTTCTGCCTGAAGGCCGGAGGTCATAACCCCAGATCTCTTCGGTATTAAGGTTTACGTACACGCGGAAGGTCTCCGGAGTAGTCTGTTCCCACGTCAGCTTGTCTATGATCCGGCATCCCGTGCGATGGCTGACCCACGTTGCAGCCGACTCCGCCCCGAACAGGGTTATAACGAGCCTCTTCCCGTCAGGGTCAGGATAGACCTCGTACGGAACAGGCTGAAGGTATGGAATCGACACCACATCGGCGCCTGCCGCCGGTCCGCATGACATGCTGGTGACGCTGTAGACCGGCAGTACCCTGCTGCCGCTTACCGGTTCGACATCCTCAGCCGCTATGAAACCGGTCTCCGTATTGCTGAGACGGATCCTGTAGTTGCGGCCGATCTTGCCGCTGCTCTTCATTATCACCCCCGGCCCGAGCTCCGATCTTATCGGTCCGCCGAGCCTCGGTGCGCCAAGATTGTAAACCAGCCTTGAATTTTCATTCTTAACCTTTAACAGGGGAAAATCCTCCGGCTGCCTTACTGTGATGGTCCTGGTGACATCGGGCCTGTAAGTATCCCTCGACGGAGCACCGGCAACAGGCACCAGCCTGACGCCCAGTTCATATCTCTTCCCCGGCGTCAGTTTGCGGAGGGGCAGCTCCGCCGTATAGATACTGTAGTCGTCATAGTCGGTCCGCAGGCACGGGAGACTAATCTTGCCGGGCTGAACATCAACATACCCCTCCTGTCCCTTTGAAGCGGTGAAGCTCACCCTTACAACCTCATCAGGAAGCAGTTCCAGATCAGCAGAGGGCTCCAACGACCGGCCATCGACCCATAGCGGGTAGGTCTGCCTGGTCATATCCCTCTTTTCATAGATAAGCGCCTTCTCACAAACGGCTGTCCGGCCGTCAGGATAAATCGCCTCAGCCCTGACAATGTTGACTCCCTCATTGAATTTTACCGTGCTGAAGAAAATTCCCGTTTTGTACTGTTTCACTTCAACCCCGTTTATGCTTACGGTGGCTGGGTATTCACTTTTACACAGGATATCGAACTGGGACTGGTTCGTCACCGGGTCCGGAAGCCTTAGGAACCTGACCCATGGCGAAGTGTCAATAACGCTGTCGCACTGGCAAGGAATGGTTGCCAGCGTCTCTGCAGCCGCGGCTGCAGATGCGGCTGCCGGATCAGCAACGGCGTTCTGCACTGTCTTCCTGGCCGTGCTGCAGCCGGCAATCACGGCCATTGACATCAAAATAAACAGAACTGTTTTCATCTGTACAGCAGGTATTTCTGTCTTATATCCATGAACTCACTCACATCATCCTGGCAGGCTTTCACAACCTCCTCCACGGTGACGCCCGGCTCGTTGAGCTGACGCATCAGCAGCGGCGGCGACCACACCAGTGAATCGGGACTGGTCTTACGGTAGGCGTCTATGATATGGAGTGACGCTTCCACTGACCGGAATGCAGCGGGATCGGTAAGCATAATCTCCACGCCGCCGCACATCTCGTTCCATGGCTTGCCGCTGCGGTTGTAGCCTGTGCCGGCAGAGCGCGGTATAAAATATACCGGCCGGAAGTATGCCCCTCTTATACCTCTCGAATTAAGGTCATCGGCAGCTTTTTCGGCATTGACCCATGGTGCTCCCGTAAGAAGGAACGGCTTGGTTGTGCCCCTGCCTTCCGACATGTTGGTGCGCTCAAAGAGGCACTGCCCTGGATATACAACCGCAGTCTCCCAGTTGTCAATGTTCGGTGAGGGCATCACCCACATCAGTCCTGTAGCGTCCCACATCATATTGCGCCTCCACCCTTTCATCTTTATTACTGTCAGGTCGGCGCCGTAGCCCTCCGTCTCATTCCACATCGTCGCCAGCTCGCCGTAGGTCATCCCGTGACGCAGCGGCAGCCGGTGACGGTATATCCTGATAGTGTCCTGCATCGGGCCCTCAACAACTCTTCCGCCAAGCGGGTTGGGCCTGTCAAGGACGATAAACGGTATGCCCGCCTTTGCGCATGCCTCCATGGCCCATGACATCGAGAACTTGAATGTGTACCATGCCGATCCCACACCCTGGATGTCGAACAGCATCACATCGAGACTGTCGAGCCACTCCTGTTTCGGCGCCCAGGAGTCGCCATACAGGCTGTAGACAGGGATGCCCGTAACCGGGTCGGGATCGCCGTCACTGAATATCCTTCCCTGCATTGCTCCTCTCACGCCGTGCTCGGCGCCGAAGAGTGCTACCAGATTAACACCAGGCGTGCCGTCAAGGATGTCAACGACGCTGCGCATGTCTGCACCCACAGCCGATGGGTTCGTTATCAGTCCTACCCTCTTGCCTTTGATCAGGTCAAGGTGTTCATCTATCAGCACATTAACGCCCGGCGTCACTGCCGGCACCGGCAACGAAGGCCTCTTCCTGTCTTCATAAAATGCCGCAAGCACCTCCTCCAGTGGCGGTGCATCGGCAAAAGTGAACTCGGTCACAGCCATCTTTGCAATGACGCTTTCGTTGCCGTAACGGTCGACGGCGGACATGGCTATGCTGTCGAGGCGAATGAGCGCCTGTTCAACGGTTGTAACCTTTTCCGGGTCAGTGCGGCCCAGAAAAATGCGGTTGACAGTGAATGCCGGAATGAGATCCGACGAAACGGTATTCCCGTGTATGTTCTGGTTCCATTGCGACCCGTACTTGTAGTAGACCACCCATCGGCTCACATCAGCCGGGTATGGATGGCTCCAGGTGACGCGCAGGGCATCCTTCTCAGCCTCCTTTGTCACCACGGGCGGTGCCGGAGCTTTGCTTCATCAAGCCAGGGTGATGGCGGCACCAGCGCCTTCCTCCTGTATGGCCCTTCAGCTACAGCTTTTGCCAGCTCCGGCGAGTTTACGAGCGGACCTATGCTCCAGTGAATTACACCCGGGCTCTCAGGCAGCAGGCCCCTGGTGATCATGATCTGGTTGACGGTCTCGTCGGAAGCCTTTGACACCGGCTGCAGGCCGATGTTTATGCCCGGCCACAGGTGGCGCCCCTTCAGGTTCTGATCCTTCCACCAGCCCAGCAGCACAGGATAGCTCTGGGCTATCTGGTTGACAGGCCAGTAAAGCTGAGGCGAATAATAATCGATCCACCCCTTGTTGAGCCACAGTTTCGCATCAGCATAGAGTGTCTCATGCTGGTTGAAGCCTCCTCCTATTGCGGGAGGGTTGTAAGGCTGCCATATGCCGAACGGACTGAGACCAAATTTCACCCACGGCTTCTCAGCCTTGATACCCTTATACAGTCTTTCAATGAAAACATTGACGGCATCCCTCCGCCAGTCGGAGCGTGACAGCTTGCCGCCGCCTGCCTGGTATGCCTGCCAGCTCTTGTCATCAGGAAAATCCTTGAAATTGTTATAGTCGGGATAAGGATAGAAATAGTCGTCGAAGTGAATACCGTCAAGGTCATACCTGCGAACAAGATCCATCACCACGGCGTATGAATGATCCTGCGTTCCCTTCAGGGCCGGATCCATCCACCAGTAGTTCTCCACCTCAAGCTTCAGTACAAGATCCGGACGCTTACGGACGATAGACACATCAGCTACGGCACCCGCAGCAGGATGATGAGCGCGATAGGGGTTGAGCCATGCGTGCAGCTCTATCCCCCTGGCATGTGCCTCGTCAATCCAGAACTGCAGGGGATCATAAAAGGGATCAGGTGCTTTGCCCTCTTCACCTGTCAGGTAGTATGACCATGGTTCGATGTCGCTTTTGTACATCGCGTCACAGTGCGGTCTCACCTGGAATACCACGGCATTGAAGTTGTTTTTGTACAGGAGATCGAGCAGGGCAATCGCCTCACTCTTCTGTTCTTCAACTGAGAGGCCAGGCTTGCTGGGCCAGTTGATGTTGGCGACGGTTGCCACCCACGCCGCACGAAACTCCCGCTCGGCCCCCGGAGTCCTTCCCGAGGGATCACCCGTTACGGCAGTCTTCGTTGTTGAACATCCGGCAAAGGTTATCAGCAGCAATGCTGCGATAAATGATGGTGCTGATTTTCCTGTCATGATGAAATCCCTTTAATTGATCTGTCACTACAAATTTAAAAAACCTGATCAGGTGGCACCCGGTCAGGTTGATTATTCTTCAGAGGTTATACAACATATATTATACAAGGGTGACCTCGATACCCTTTTCACGTATTATCTGGATTATGTTGGCGGGAGCGTTCCTGTCCGTAATTATGTGATGCACCTTGTTCAGGTTGCAGATCTTCCCGAATCCCCTTTTTCCGAACTTGGTTGAATCAGCCAGCACAATCACCTGCTGTGCAGCGCTGAGCATGTAATGGTTAAGGTGTGCTTCCGCTATGTTACTGGTTGTCAGACCTACGTCGAGATCAAGGCCGTCTATACCGATAAAGAGCTTGCTGCACATCATCTCCGTGAGAAGGCTCTCTGCATATGGGCCGATTACCGATGCGGAACTTTTTCGCAACGCCCCACCAAGCTGAATTATATCGATGTTCGGCTTGTAACTCAGTATCAGGGAGACCTTTACTGAAGGGGTAATGACTGTTATCGGGTCAGTGATGGTTATCTGCCGGGCAAAGGCCAGTACCGTTGTTCCGGATGCAATGATGATCCGGTCATTCTTCTCCAGCAGCCTGCTCGCAGCCTCCGCTATACGCGTCTTTTCGTTTACCTGGACCTTTTCCTTTTCATCTATATGACGGTCAATGGTAAGAGAGCTGACCGGGCTTGCGCTCCCATGGGTCCGGATAAGCAAACGCCGCTCCTCAAGGTCTTTCAAATCCTTTCGAATCGTAACTTCCGAAACCCCGAGACGCAGACTGAGGTCATGAACCCTTACATAACCGTCCTTTTCAAGTTCTGCCAGTATTATCTTATGGCGATGAGCGATGTTTCTCATTGTTTCCTGACCGTGAGCCGGATTTTTTGATCTCTATTCAAAGATAGAAATAAAAATAGTATTGTCAATGTGATTAGAAACCTTAAAAAAATATAAATCTTACGAAATATTATTATTTCTTTCTTTTTTGTTTTGATTTCACGAAAGGTTGTAATATTTTTACTCTGTTTTTCTGACAAAAATCATAATTAAGCTTTTGAAACCTTGGAAAGAGAAGATTTTTTAAGAGGGTTGAAGGACGCAAAGAAGCAATGGGACTTCATTATTATTGGCGGAGGGGCTACCGGACTGGGAGTTGCCGTTGATGCCGCAACCAGGGGTTACAGTACCCTCCTGCTTGAACAATCCGATTTCGCCAAAGCCACCTCCTCAAGGAGCACAAAACTGGTTCACGGCGGGGTTAGATACCTTCAGAAGGGCGATGTGGCTCTCGTTCGTGAAGCGCTTCGCGAGAGAGGCTACCTGAGGAAGAACGCCCCGCACCTGGTGAAGAACCAGCGTTTTATCATCGGCAACTACAGGTGGTGGGAAAAACCTTTCTATACCATCGGGCTCACCCTCTATGATCTCCTCTCGGGCGGAATGAGCCTCGGACGCTCCCTGCCCATGAGCAGGAGCCATGTGATAAGGTCAATCCCTCAGATAGTACAGAAGAACCTGAGAGGCGGAGTTGTGTATCACGACGGTCAGTTTGACGACTCCCGCCTGGCGGTCAACCTTATGCAGACCGCCGTTGAGCAGGGAGCCACGGCCGTAAACTATGCCCGGGTAATCAAGCTTCTCAAGAATCCGAACGGTGAGATATCCGGTGTCGTTGTCAGGGATGAAATTGACGGAGTTGAATTCACCGCTGAAGGACGCTGCATCATCAATGCCACAGGCATCTTCGTCGATGATATAATCAGGATGGACAACCCCGATGAAAAGCCTCTCGTCAGGCCCAGCCAGGGAGTGCACCTGGTTGTAGACAAAAGTTTCCTCGGCGGCGATGATGCAATCATGATACCCAAGACCAGTGACGGCAGGGTGATGTTCGGCGTTCCCTGGCATGACAGGGTCATCCTGGGTACAACAGACATACCCGTGAAGGAATTCGTACTGGAACCAAAAGCCCTTGATGAAGAGGTCGATTTCATCCTCGAGACGGCAGGCCGTTATCTTGCCAGGAAACCGCAGCGCAGCGATGTGCTCTGTGTATTTGCCGGGCTGCGGCCTCTTGCAGCGCCAAAGCATGGCACTGACGGGACCAAAACCAAGGAGATATCACGCAGCCACAAGATGCTTGTTTCTGCTTCAGGACTGGTGACCATCACCGGCGGGAAATGGACCACATACAGGAAGATGGCAGAAGACACCGTCAATGCAGCGGTCAAAACAAAAAAACTGCCCCTGAAGGAATGCCGTACAAAAAAACTGAAGATCCACGGTTACCTCGAAAACCCCGGCAGGGAAGACAGAATGTATATCTACGGAAGCGACCGGGAAGCGATTCTGAAGATGCAGAAGGATAACCCGGCCTATGCTGAAAAAATCGGTGACGGTGCTGACAATACGGTCGGCGAGGTGGTCTGGGCTGTCAGGAGAGAGATGGCCAGAACCGTTGATGATGTACTTGCACGGAGGGTACGCGTACTCTATCTCGATGCCAAAGCCTCAATAGTCCTCGCACCTAAGGTTGCTTCCATCATGGCGGAAGAGCTGGGCAGGGACAAGAAATGGGAACAGCAGCAGGTGAAGGAATTCACGGAAATGGCCCGGGGTTATGTTCTGCAATAGAAAGAATGTACTTTAATTTCAATTAACAGACCTGACGATGAAAGAGACTTACAATGTAAAGAGCGCTGCGCGGGCAGGCATCCTGTCCCTCTTCCTGCTGTCTGCCGGCTGCCTGCTGATGAACTCGTGCTCTGCAGGAGTAAATACCACTCCGGAGGGCAGGCCAAATATCATCGTGATACTGGCAGATGATATCGGATATTCGGATTTAGGCTCTTACGGATCGGAAATCAATACACCCAATCTCGACCGGCTGGCTGCAGGGGGAATGCGCTTCACGCACTTCTACAACACCGCCCGCTGCAGTCCCAGCCGTGCATCCCTTCTTACGGGCCTCTACCCGCACCAGGCAGCCATGGGGCATCTGGCCACCAGGCCGCTGTGGGATGAACCCGGTTACCTCGATGACCTCAGCAGGAACACTGCCACGCTTGCAGAAATACTGAAAGGGGCCGGTTATTCGACCTACATGACCGGTAAATGGCATCTGCTGGGTATGAATGCGTCCAACCTGCCGGGAGAGACCGATGCAGACAAGAGCAACTGGCCTCTCCAGAGAGGGTTTGAACGCTTTTTCGGTAACCTGAGCGGCTCATGCAGCTACTGGGACCCCTTTACACTCATCAGCAACAACAACTTCATCGCACCGGGCGAAGGCTTCTACTACACCGATGCGATCAGTGACACCGCCGTTAAGTATATCATGGAGCACCCTGACGGCAAGCCCTTCTTCTTTTATGTGGCCTACTATTCCGCACACTGGCCCCTGCACGCTCCTGAAGAGGCAATAGCCAAATATGATGGAGTTTATGACATTGGATGGGACTCACTCCGGGTGCAGCGCTTCAACAGGCAGAAGGAGCTGGGTGTGATAACTGAAAACCACAGGCTGACCGACAGGCCGGAATCAATTAATGCATGGGCAGATGAGCCGATGAAAGAGTGGCAGTCGCGCCGCATGGAGACCTATGCTGCCATGATAGACATCATGGATCAGGGCATCGGACGGATAATAGCGGCGCTGGAAGAGAAGGGAGAGCTTGACAATACCATAATATTATATATGCAGGACAACGGCGGCTGTGCCGAGCCCGTTCTTACCAACAGGATGACGGAACCCCTGACGGAAGAGCAGAAGGAGCTTAAGCCCTTCCCCTATGACCAGATACTTAAGGTCAGGAAACCCGAATATACGCGTGACGGAAGATTCATCCGCAGCGGCCGCGGGGTGATGGCAGGCCCCGCCGACTCATGGGTTGCCTACGGCGAAGAGTGGGCCAACGTGAGCAACACACCTTTCAGGCTGTATAAATCATGGGTCCACGAGGGAGGAATCGCCACACCTCTTATTGTACACTGGCCGGCAGGCCTGCAGCAGCACGGAACCATCAACACCCAGATGGGGCACCTGATAGACATCATGCCCACCTGCCTCGAAATTGCCGGGGTAAAGTACCCTGAAGAGTTCAACGGGATAAAGACAACACCCCCCGAAGGCCGAAGCCTGCTACCGGCATTCAACGGCAAAAAGATTGACCGTGAATTCCTTTTCTGGGAGCATGAAGCCAACAGGGCCATACGCATGGGCAGATGGAAACTCGTTGCCAGGGTAGCTGAACCTATGAAGTTCACGCCTGAAGATGAGAACAGATGGGAACTGTATGACCTTGAAAGTGATCCCTCGGAGACAGTGAACCTTGCTGAAAAATATCCCGACAGGGTGAAAAAGATGGCTGCAAAATGGGAGGAGGAGGCGATCCGGATAAAAGCGAAACCCTGGCCATGGGACAATCAGAAGGAATAACGGCGCAGCATGAGATGTAACATTATCTTAATCATAAAATAACATGCAGGAATAAAAGAATTGTAATATTTGGCACATTAAAAACCCGGGACCAACACAACCTCTGCACCTATGATCAACTTTCTGAAACCACCGCCCTATAAGGATCCGTTGCCTGAAGAGAAGGTAGATGCGACCTACAAGAGACTGCGCCTGCAGGTTTTCCTCGGAGCCTTTGTCGGCTATGCGGCATACTATCTGGTAAGGAAGAACCTGGCCCTTGCCATACCCGGCATGATACAACCGTTAGATAGCGGTGGCCTCGGTTACACCAAACTGCAGCTCGGCATCGCCCTCTCAGCCATATCCATCGCTTATGCCTTCAGCAAGTTCCTCATGGGAGCCCTGTCAGACAGGTCAGATGCCAGAAAGTTCCTGGTGATAGGGCTTGTGCTGTCAGCCTCACTGATGATGTGCGTCGGCCTCTTCCCCTTTGCGACCGGTTCAGTGGCCATGATCTTCGCATTCATGCTTGTGATCGGATGGCTCGCCGGAATGGGATGGCCTCCCTGCGGAAGGACCATGGTGCACTGGTTCTCGCACAACGAAAGAAGCTTTAAGATGGGGGTATGGAACACCTCCCACACCGTCGGCAGCGGCCTGATGGGCAACCTGGCAGCATGGGGCACCCTGCTCATCGGGGGTCTTTTCGTGGCTGACATCGGCGGAGGTATTATGGTAGAACAGAGCTGGAGGGCAGTATTTGTCTTCCCCAGCGCCGTGGCGATACTGCTGGCTATCTTCTGCTGGTGGGCCCTGAGGGATACGCCGCAGTCGTGCGGACTGCCACCAATAGATAAGTACAGGAATGATATACCTGCACAAAAAGAGATGAGTTCTGACAAGAAGATACCGGTGAAGGAGCTCTTTGTAAATTATATCTTCAAAAATAAGATACTGTGGCTGATAGCCCTGGCAAATGTCTTCGTCTATCTTATACGTTACGGCATCGCCGACTGGGCCCCTACCTACACTGAGGAGGCCGGACTGCTGACAAGTGAGCAGGGTAAGATGGCCTTCTCGCTGCATAACTACGCTGGCGTTCCCGGAATGATACTCATCGGCTGGATGTCATCGAAATTCTTCAAGGGCAGATGTGCACCGGCAAACGTGATCTTTATGCTGCTCGTGCTTTTCAGTGTCATCCTCTACTGGAAGGCAGCACCGGTGGCCTCCTTTCTTTCACAGGCATTTTCAGCTGACCCTGATACCACAAGGGTCACCGTGGTCTACTCCGCCCTTATTGCAATCGGGTTCTTCATCTACGGCCCCGTGGCCCTTATAGGCGTACAGGCCATCAACCTCGTTCCGAAGAACGCAGCCGGCACAGCCGCAGGGTTTGTAGGACTGTTCGGATATCTCATCGGCGATGCGCTCCTGTCAAAGGTTCTTATCGGCGCAGTAGCGGATAATATAAGCCTGGGATGGAATGCAACATTCTGGATCTTCATCGCCGCCAGCATACTGGCAGCCCTCTTCTCGGCCACCACATGGAAAAAGGAAAAGGCAACATATCTCGCACATTAAAAAACCAGCCATGAAGCGACTGTTTTCAACAATATTAGTATCGGTCATCTGCATTTCAGCATCACTGAATGCCCAGACCTACCGGCATATTTACGGATGGTCGCAGGAGATCAATGACCAGATCGAAGGGTTTCTCAACGGTACCATACCGATGAACATAAGAAAGGTTGCGGTGTTTGACTGTGACGGAACCACCTTCGGGCAGGTGCCCTACTACCTCGCCGATGAGGCTCTTTACCGCTATGCCGATAATGTGCTGAAGGAGAGTAAGGACAGGGATGCCAGGGAGAAACTTAAGATACTGGACCGCATGGTCAAGGACGGCAACAATGTAGGCAAACCATACGTGGAAGACAGGGTCCATTTTCTTGCCGGGCTGACCCCTGAAGAGATTGAGACCATTGGGTACGACTGCTATCGGGAATCTTATACCGGGAAATTTTATCCCGAGATGAAGCAACTGATAGCCAACCTGAAGGACTACGGGTTCGAGGTGTGGATCCTCACCGCCTCTCCTGAGATCCTCTACCAGAAGTTCGTTGCCGAGGAGTTCGGCATCTCAAATGTCAATGTCGTTGGCGCCAAGTGCGTCATTAAGGATGGCGTGACAACCGGCGAGATCATCCCTCCCATCCCTCAGGATGACGGCAAGGCACATACGATAGAGACCTTCATAAAGGCCAGGCCGCTTATAGTGGGAGGCAACAGCCGCGGTGACATGGATATGATAAACGAGTCGGCCGGACTGAAGATGGTCGTCAATCCCGATGATGTTACTGTTCGCGGACCTGAAGACGGTGCCATGAGCGGATACACCGTCAAATCATACTGGGAGAAGGAGGGTGCGCTGATAGTGAAGTGTGACGATGTCAGAGACCCGAAGGTGAAATTCCACACCGAAGACTGGAAGATAAAACAGAACAAAGCAAACCCCAAATGAGACATTACCATGACGAAGAGACTGATTTATACCGTGCTGCTGACTGCCCTGGTGGCAGGGTGCGCGCAAAAGAATGCACCCGCTGGCGGGAAGGTGCAGGACTATATGCCTGACAACGCCGTCATAGCCCACCGCGGAACCATATACTGGGCTCCGGAACTTACTGAGGCTGCCTTTCGCTGGGCACGCAACACAGGTGCCGACTACCTTGAACTCGACGTACACAGGTCAAAGGACAGCGTACTGATAATAATGCATGACAAGACCTTCAAACGCACCACCGACGTGGCGGTGAAGTTTCCCGGAAGGGAGGGTGACCCCATCAGCAGCTTCACCCTTGAGGAGATCATGCAGCTCGACGCCGGCAGCGCCTTCAACAAAAAGAACCCGGACCAGGCACTGCAGAGTTTTGTCGGCCAGAATGTGCTGGTTTTCGAAGATGTCTTCCGGATAGCCGAAGGCAAACGCATAAAGCGGAACGCTGACGGCAGCCGCGCAGTCTCCAAAGACGAGGCAGGCATGTACCATTTTGAATATGAGGCCGATCCCGCAGACAACGGCCACCGGCCCGGGATATATATTGAGGCAAAGATCCCGGATGACTATCCTAAATTGGAGGAACAGATATACGATGAGCTTGCAAGGATCGGTTGGAACCCGCTTGAGGGAGATGAAATCAGCGTGAATGAACCTTTCTGGCTCAATAATAAGGTCAATGTCGGGAAAACCCGGGGCAAGATCCTTGTTCAGACCTTCTCGCGCCAGGGGATGATGAACTTCAAAAGGGTCTTTGGCGAAAAGGTCCTTGCCAGTTTTCTCGTCGGCAATCCTAAAACGAACGAATTTGCAAAGGAAGAGGTAACGGATGAGATCATCGCTTTTGCCCGTGAGTGCGGAGCGCAGTTCATCGGCACCAACCTTGGCGATGACAATGACGGCCTCTCCCCTGCTTTCGCAGCGAAGATCCATGCTGCAGGACTGAAAGCCAACATCTATTCAATCAACACCGTGGAACAGATGGAAAAGTACTACGGATCCGTAACGGGTAAAAAAGCCGCCCCACTGGCTGACGGAATGATCACCAACAGGACAGACCTCACCATAGATTTTTATCATGAACGGAAAGCCCGCAGGAACGGGACGGAGAAAACACCTCAGACAACACTTGCTGAACTCGGATATAACCAGTAACAAGAATATTTTCATGCCAGACATCAGAAAAATACTTATCATTATTATTGCTGCGGCAGTGACCGCCTGCGGAGGATGCAATAAAGACCCGCTTCCGCCCGAAGAAGAGGGACTGAAAATAACGGGCATCTCCATTCCTTCAAGCATCAATGTGCCTGTCGGTGGTGAGATCACCATTACAGGCAATGGATTCGCAGTGAACGACAAGATCGAGTTTGTGCTTGTCTCTGATGCCGGCAAGGTATACAACAGCACCGTGACAAGTGTCACCGCGCAGAGTGCTACATTCATACTTCCGGAGGGCATCTCGTCGGGCTCCTACAGGCTTTCGGTCATCAGGGGCACTGACAGCATGGTGCTGGGAACACTGACAGTAAACGTTATTGTCAACACCGGCATTCCTGACAAGCCCGGGATGACGGTAAAAGGGATCGTCTTCTGTGATGGCGAGGGGGTACCAGGCGTGGTGGTATCGGACGGCTACGAGGTCACCGTCACCGACAGCGAGGGCATCTATTATCTGCCTTCAGCCAAACAGAATAAGTTTGTCTTCATCTCCCTGCCCGGCAACTACGAGATTGCCACCAGCGACAACATACCGCAGTTTTTCAGGCGCCTGGCCGGCGGCAGCACCGTTGAGCAGCACGATTTCTCACTTATAAGGGCGGATAACAGCAAACATGTCGTTATTCCCCTGGCCGACTGGCACCTGGCCAACCGGAATGACGACCTGGCACAGTTCAGCAACGGCATGGTGCCTGACGTCAACAACACCATAAGTTCCTATTCCGGGTCGGGCGCCAAAGTCTACGGCCTGGCCATGGGAGACATGACATGGGATGCATACTGGTATGAGAACAATTTCCGTCTGCCGAACTACATTCCGGAGATGAAGAAGATAAACTGTCCGATGTTCAACCTGATAGGGAACCACGACAATGATCCTTATGTTCCCGGAGACATAGAGGCTGAGCAGCCGTTCAGGGATCTGATCGGGCCCACATACTATTCCTTCAACCTGGGAGAGGTTCATTATGTGGTTCTTGACAACATCCAGTACATAAACTCCGGCGGCTCCCAGGGGGTGGTAGGAGACCGCAGTTACAGCGATGTAATTGTCTCCGCACAGACCAGCTGGCTGCAAAAAGACCTTGCAGCGATAACAGACAAGAGCACCCCCCTGATAATCCTGATGCATTCACCGCTCTGGGGCAACCCTACCCTTGATGGATCCGGACAGCAGGTTAGTTCCTTTGCGCTCAATAATGGCAGCACGCTCGTGTCTCTCCTGAGCGCCTTTGAGAAGGTGCACGTCATCACAGGCCATACCCATATTAACTATACCGTTGAGTCAGGCAACGTAATCGAACACAACACCGCGGCTGTCAGCGCCACATGGTGGTGGACCGGCAAGACCGGGTATGCCAATAACCATATCTGCAAGGACGGCAGTCCGGGCGGCTACGGCGTCTGGGAGATCAACGGCAGGGACATAAAATGGTATTACAAGAGCATGGGATACCCGAAGAGCTACCAGTTCAGGACTTATGACCTCAACAAGGTGCATATAACCGCAGCAGCCTTCGCTCCCAACTCCACCGATGCGGCGCTGGCTGAATATGCAGGCGTCTACGCTACCCCCAACCAGGTCAATGACGTCCTGATTAACGTTTGGGGTTATGACCCCTCGTGGACCGTTGAGGTAAAGGAGGGCGCCACATCACTGCCTGTTACGCGTGTATCGGCGCAGGATCCGCTTCACATCATCTCCTATGAAGCCAAGAGGCTGAATGTCGGCGCCGTACCAACCAGCTCATTCGTTACCGGCAACACAGCCCATATGTTCAGGGCCCGGGCATCGTCAGCCACCTCAACACTGACGGTCACCGTTACCGATCGTTTCGGCAATGCATACACTGAGACGATGACCCGTCCGAAGGAATTCACATGGTCAATGCAATAACCTATTATTCAATAACCTAAAACCACATAATCTATATATCACTAACTTAAAACACTACTCTATGAAATTCAAACCAGATCTTAAGATCGTTCTTGCCTCATTCCTGATGGCACTGGTCATGTTACCGGTGATGGCACAGGACAGGCAGGTGACAGGCACTGTATTTGAGCCGGACGGGGTCACTCCGATATTCGGGGCCACTGTGGTGCTCAAGGGAACTGCCACGGGCACCAGTACTGACAGCAGGGGAGCATACAGCCTGAGGGTTACAGGTGCCAATCCCGTACTTGAGATACAGTTCCTGGGATACGTTAAGCAGGAGATCCCTGTCGGTGACAGGAGCGTCATAAATGTTACCCTCCAGGAGGAGGCAATTGAGGTCTCAGCGGTCGTTGTGACTGCCCTTGGCCTGACGCGTGAGGAGAAATCGCTTGGATATGCAGTCACAAAGGTGGGCAGCGAGGAGCTGACACAGGTTGTCACCTCCAACTGGCTCAACGGGATGGCAGGCAAGGTTGCCGGCCTTACCTTCAACGGTGCCGGCACAGGGCCCATCGCATCGATGAGGGTGACCCTGCGCGGAGACCAGTCGCTCAACTACGGAAGCAATGAGGCTCTCTTTGTCGTTGACGGCGTCCCGGTGCGGTCAGGCACAACAGCCACCTCATCAAGCAGCCCCTACACCAACTCCGGATCCGATTTCCCGGTTGACTTCGGTAACGGCGCAAGTGACATCAACCCTGACGACATAGAGTCAGTCTCCGTGCTGAAAGGCCCGGCTGCCACTGCCCTCTACGGCTCACGGGCTGCCAACGGTGCAATTGTCATTACCACAAAATCAGGCCGTACCAGCAAAGGCATAGGCGTTACCGTCAACTCGTCATACGTGGTTGAGAGTCCGGGCTACTGGCCCGATTTCCAGACACAGTACGGCTCGGGTGGAGACATGGGGCTTGACGAATTCAACTTCTGGACCCTCGATCCAAGCCTTGTCGGCGGAGCTACTGACTATCCCCCGAGAAACATCTCACGCTACGCCTGGGGTGAAGAGTTCAGTCCCGACAAGCTTCGCTACCAGTATGAAGGGAAGAACTGGGAGACAGGCCAGATAGTACCCACCCCATTCGTCTACAAGGATGACTGGTTCACCGGCATCTTTCAGAACGGAACAACACTCAACAACTCTATAGCCATCAGCGGCAGCAACGGTGAGGGACAGAATGTAAGATTCTCCGTCACCGACACCAGGAACAAGTGGATCCTCCCTAATACCGGGTTCCAGAAACAGGCATATGCCTTCTCCTTCGAAACCCCGGTAAACAGATGGATCAAATTCAATACAAAGGTCAACTACTACCGTACCGACAGTGATAACATGCCAATGGCAGGGTACCACCAGACCACTGTTATGTACGACCTTATGTGGGGATATAACTCGAACTCGATGAACGACTGGAAGACCGAGTACTTCGAGGGACGTTTCAACGAAATCAACCGGAACGCCACTATTTCGGAGAACGGCAACAGCCTCGTCTTTGCAGGCACCGGCTCATACAACCCGTACAGGGTTCTTTATGAGGAGCTGAACTCAACCGATAAGGACAGGGTATTCGGAAACATTGGCTTGCAGGTGGATCTGGCCAAAGGCCTTACCCTCGACCTGAGGACGGGGATGGATCTGGGTGTCGAATTCCGCACGCAGAGGAAACCAAAGCTGACCTTCGGCTGGGAGAATGGCTTCTACAGGGAGCAGTCGCTCACCAACTATGAATTCAACTCAGACTTCCTGTTCAGATATCAGAAGGATTTTGTCGGCGGAAAACTCACCACAACCACCGCCTTCGGAGGGAACAACATGTACCGCCAGTACATGAGCAACACTGTCCAGCTTAATGAGCTCGATATTGACGGTGTTTACCATACCGAAAACGTACCGTCAGGAATCAATCCTGACCCCACCAACTACCGGAGTTATAAGGTGATCAACAGCCTCTACGGTTTCGTTACCCTGGGTTGGGATAACACCTATTACCTTGACATCACGGGCCGTAACGACTGGTCAAGCACTCTTTCGCCTGACAACTGGTCTTACTTCTACCCGTCAGTTGCAGCGAGTGTGCTTCTTGACCAGATGTTCGACTTTGGAACCAACCTACCGGCAGTCACATTTGCCAAACTGCGTCTCTCATGGGCAAACGTGGGCAATGACACCAGTCCCTACTCTCTCGACCAGTATTATTCGTCCTCTTCAATAAGCGGCGGATATACTCTTCCGTCAACCATCCCTGACCCGATGATCAAGCCTGAGAACGTTGAGAGCTGGGAGCTCGGCATCGATGCCAAGTTCCTTCGCAACCGCCTTGGCTTCGACGTGGCGCTTTATAATTCATCAACCACCAACCAGATTGTGGAAGTTGAGGTTGACCCGATCGTCGGGGCGTCAGCCATGAAGATCAATGCAGGGGAGATCAACAACAAGGGTATAGAGGTCTCGTTATATGCTACACCGGTCAGAACCAGCGACTTCACATGGGACTTTAGCCTGAACTGGGCAAAGAACAAAAACACCCTTGTGAGCCTGCAGGAGGGCTGGGATCCGGATCAGCCGCTTGAGACCGACATGGGAACAACCATCGGCGGACGACTGCATGTCTACTCCTATGTGGGAGAGGAGATGCACCAGATCTACGGATTTGCACTCAAAAGAGCCCCGGAAGGCTCCTATTACGTTGACGGCAGCGGCAACCAGGTTGACTGCTCGGGACAGGTGATCCTTGATGCAACAACAGGACTCCCGACCGTCAATTCCACTGCTGACAACTTCCTCGGTAAAGTCAATCCCGACTGGAGAGGTGGTTTCAGTACCTCGCTCAGATATAAGAGCATATCGCTTAGCATGCTCTTCTCATACCAGATGGGTGGCAACAGGTACTCCGTGACACACGGGATCCTCTCCTACCAGGGCAAGTTGACCAACTCGCTGGAGGGCCGTTATGACGGTATAGTCGCAGAAGGCGTCAATGTGATCTCTACGAATGAAGACGGTTCAACGGTGTGCCAGGTTAACAATACCGTTACCAACAACATTTACACCTATTACCAGGCACGGGTACTCGACCGTTACACCGGGGAATCGCATACTTTCAGCACCTCTTTCCTGAAATTCAGGGAGGTACGTCTTGAATACGCCCTTCCGGCATCACTCTGCCAGAAGACCAGGGTGCTGCAGGGTGCCAGCATCGCTGTTTTTGCGACCAACTTATTCAGCTTGGATAAATGGCCGCAGTTTGACCCTGAAGGAGGTATCATGACCGGCACGAATGTCTACAGCGGCATTGAAGCAGGCGCCTTCCCGATGACACGCACTGCAGGCGTTAACCTGAAACTCTCATTCTAATCCTCAAACTGATAAGAAATGAAAAAGCTGAAAATATTAATAATCTGCGTGGTTGTTGCGGGATCCCTCTTTTCATGTACGAAAGACTTTGAGGAGATCAACACTAACCCAAACAGGACCCTCGTAGGCATGATAGAGGCCTCGGGCATGTTTGAACCCATACTTTACAACTCGGCCAACCAGTGGCTTGACCGCACATGGTATTACAACAACGAACTCATTCAGTTCACTGCATTCACCGGCGGGGTTACACGGAGGGAACATCAGTACTTCCTTGAGGATTCAAGAGACTGGTACGGCTTCTGGAACCACTATGCCTCATACGGCAAGAATATAGACCATATGTATGAGCTGGCCCAGGAACAGGGAGATGTATCGCTGGAGGCCATAGCACTGACCTTCAAGGTTCTCTTCTTTGCAAACATGACTGACATGTTCGGCAGTGTTCCCTACGAGGAAGCTTTCTCGGGGAGAAAACTCGGAGGCACCCTTACACCGGTGTTCAACACACAGAAGGAAATATACGAGCTGATGTTTGCAGACCTGGAGAAGGCAAATGACATCTACGCTGCAAATCCGGTCTTTCTCAATCCTTCCATGGACGGCATGTACGGCGGGGATATGGCCAGATGGAGGAAATTCAACAACTCCCTCTATCTCAGGCTCCTCTGCAGGGTCAGCGGACGCACGGAGATGAACGTCGGCACCAAAATGACCGAGATCCTTAATAATCCTTCAAAATATCCGGTCTTTACCTCCAACCTCGATAACGCCACCGTCAAGTTTTCAGGTAACGATCCTTATCTGAGCAACTTCGGAACTACGACGGAGAGTGAGTTTACCTCAAGCGGCAGGAAACTGACACAGCAACTCATTAAGATGACTGTGCAGACCGACGTAAACGGGAACCAGATCTATGTTGATCCCCGTCTGCCAATCATAGGCAAGAAGAACCCGAATGTCACAGTCAATCCCGGCAACATATGGAAGGGCACAGTCGCAGGCTGCACCGACCAGGAGAGAAGCTCAGTGGATATCGGAACCTCATGGCTTAACTACACTGTCTTCTGCAGGAAGGATGCCCCGGCAACATACATGGACTATGCAGAGGTACAATTCATCTTTGCCGAGGCAGCACTCAAGGGCTTCATCACCGGCGGACAGGCCGCAGCCAAAACATACTATGAGGCAGGTGTGAGGGCTTCGATGATCAAGTGGTCAGGCCAGGGGGCTTATGCCACCCCGGCAGCATCAATCAGTGCATCAGACATGGATACCTACCTGGCATCACCCCTGGGTTCATGGGATCTGGCACCGGACAAGACTGAGTTTCTGGCAAACCAGAAGTTCCTGGCCCTATTCTGGGTGGGAATGGAGGCATACCATGAGTATCGCAGGACAGGATTCCCGGTGCTCACCATCGGTGAAGGGACAATCTACAATGACTTTATTCTCCCGACCAGACTCGGCTATCCGAACGCCACCATGTCTACGAACAGTGACAATGCCGATGCCGCACTTGAAGAAATGGGCGGAGAAAATGACATGAAGACACCCGTATGGTGGAGCAAACAGGCAATTGCCGGCGGAAAATAACATCTAATCCAAAGCAAACATGAACTCAATGAAAACAAGCACTTTATCAAGAATAATGAGCAGGACGGCAATGACAGTTTCGCTGATCCTTGCCTCAGCCCTCTTCATCACCTCCTGTGACAAGCCCGAGGTTGAGGAGGGAGATCCTTTCTTCGGCATCGAAGGCGACCCGACAGGACTGTCAGTAAACAAGAGCGCAAAGACCCAGAGCTATGTGGTGCGTTCCAACAGGGCATGGGAGATAGTCAAGAAGGGCGACTCTGACTGGGTAAAGGTCTTTCCCGATAAGGGAGATGATGACGGTATCTTCAAGATCATCGTCAGTGAGAACCAGACCTTTGATGCACGTACCGAGAACTTTGCCTTTGTGGTTGACGGAGAGGAGCAGCCCGTGCTGTTCCGTGTCGACCAGGCAGGCAACGTACCCTACATCACCCTGCCTGCATCGGTAACCATCCCGGCCGCCGGCGGAGTGTTCTCCGTTGACGTGGTGTCAAACGTTCCGTGGACCTACTCCCTGAGCGACGACACATGGCTGACGCAACAGTCACTGACAACGCAGAAGATCACCTTCGTGGCTGAGGAAAACACCAGTATTGACCCCCGTGCGGTTACCCTGACACTGACAGCGACAGGTTACCCGGCCGTTGTCTCTACAGTCGCTCTTAACCAGTCACCCGGAACCGTGGTACTGGAAGAGAGTTTCAGCTGGCTTGCATACGGCAGCCCTGTCTTCTACACCACAACCGGCGAAACTCGCATTGACAGCTGGACGCAGGCGCAGAAGGACATTGGCTGGACCAGCACCGTGAATACCACTGAGGGCAGCGGAACCACCCCATTGCTTTATGCCCGCCAGGGATTTGTCAAACTGGGCAAGACAGCGTATGGCGGTGACCTTATCTCACCAGCCCTTTCCAAGATTGTCGGTACAGTCAATGTGCGCGTCACATTCAAGGCTATCCCCTATATGACTGCCGCCGGCACAAAAGATGACAATTTCCTCAATGTCAGTGTTATCGGGCCGGGCACCGTAAGCCAGGGCCAGTTCATCATCGACAACTGGCCTGTCTATCCTGCTGATGCAGGCGCTGTAACCGCCTATTGCATCGGTATGTGGAGTGAACCGGCGGCTACCCGTTCATTCACCGTCACCGGGGCCACCGCAGAGACGAAGATTAAATTCCTGGGATATGATTATTACCTTGTTGGAGTGGGTGCCGGCAAAAACCGCATCTTCCTCGATGACATCAAGGTCGAAATAATTCCGTAACGGTTTTAAGGTTTCTTTATATCAGGGGTGTTCAGTATCATAAGGCTGAACACCCCTTTTTTATGAGTTTGCGAACTTTTTAGTATAACTTTGGTTTTTAAATAAAATCTCCGGATAAAATCACTGAAAATGAAACGGATTTTTCGGCCATTGTCATTCATCCTTGTGGTCGCCCTGGCATCGTCGTGCACCACTCCCATTCAGATGCAGAGAACATACCCGCCGGAGGACCTGCTTCCGGCTGAGAATAAGAAGTTCGCATTTGTAAACTTCTATGACTACCGGGTACCTGACTTCATAAAAGACAAGTATGAGGAAGCCTACAGGGCGGCAGTAAACGGGTATGCTGCGGGACTGGGGGAGATTATTCTGAAAGACCCCGGGGCTGGCTTTGTGATTGCCGACACCCTCAGGGAAGGATTTACGGTAATGTCAATGCAGTTGCCGGAATTCACTGACACTGTGAGAGCTATCTGCAGTGAGTCCGGCGCCGCATTGCTCATCGCCCTTGATTCAATTAACTTATGGGTCGAGTCCGAAATCCTCCTCGAGGAGGATGATGAAGGCGGAGCGATGCTAGCAAAGGACTTTTATCTCTTCTCGAATACATACATCACACTTTACACCTCAGAGGGGGAGGTTGTTGACAGGTGTGCCGGGGAGAAATCGACCTATGTCAAATCAAAATATACGATATTCGGAATGATCGGAGGCCCCACCCTGGCAAACCGGCAGGGCCTTGTAAAGACTCTTACCAAAGACGCCGCGAAGGACTGTATAGGCAAATTCTATCCTTTTACCGAGAGCTTTACCGAACAGCTCTACAAGGGTGGCCCGCTGAATGTGCTCAACAAGTCTATCCTTGCAGGGCATCCTGAAGAGGCCCTTGAGCCACTGCGGAGCCTGGCGGATTCATCAGATCCGTCTATGGCAAAAAAAGCAGCCCACAACCTTGACCTGGTCACCCGCATCCTGGAAGAAAAGAAGGTTTCAGAGGAGGTCTGGAAGAATTTTCTCGAAAGGGAGCAGTAAATATATCTTCCTTTGTCCTGTCGGTTTTACTGTCCTGAGGCGTCTCATCTCACTATTTAATGCTCCTGTCGTTTCATATATAATTTTTTTTCATACTTTTACGCCACTTTTAAAAAGATGCACAGTAAAAGATAAAATGTGTAATTAAAACCGAAACTCATGAAAAAAATCATTTCAGCATTTTCCGCACTTGTTGTCACCGGATCTCTCTTTGCGGGCGGACTGGTAACCAACACCAACCAGAGTGCACTCTACACGAGGCTGCAAAGCCGCAATGCGTCAACAGGCGTTGATGCTGTATATTTTAACCCGGCAGGCCTCACCAAACTGGCTGACGGGTTCCATCTTTCACTCAACAACCAGACCGTCGGTCAGACCAAGACGGTGCTTACCACCTATCCCTATCTTACAGAGAACCCAAGTGAATATGTGGGCACGGTAAGCGCCCCGTTCTTCCCGGGTGTATATGCAGCCTACAAGACAGGCAAACTGGCCCTCTCCTTCGGATTCAATCCTATCGGCGGCGGCGGCGGAGCAACATATGAAACAGGCCTCCCATCATTTGAGATGCAGGTTGCCGACCTCGTACCCGCCCTTCAGTCACAGCTCGCACCCCTTGATCAGGCCATCCAGGCCGGAACAGGAACAGACCCGGGCTTCAGGAACATTTCAGGCTACAACTCAAACATATTCTTTGAAGGCACATCCATCTATTTCGGCTTCCAGCTCAATGCTTCGTACGAAATAAATGAAATGCTCTCACTTGGTTTCGGCGGCAGGTATGTAATGGCAAAAAACACCTACAGCGGTTACATCGAGGATGTAACGATTGATGCTCCGGCTGCCTACGGCGGCACCCAGATACCCGGGGACTATCTCAGGACTATTGCTTCTATCCCCGGCGTTCCGGCAGGAGTAGCTGCACAGCTCAATGGCACCGCAACGGTACTCGACGACAAAACAACCGTTGAGGCTGACGCAGTGTTGGAAGGCAGTGGCATTACACCCATACTCTCCCTTAACTTCGCACCGATGGGTGACATGCTGAACATAGCCGTCAAATATGAGTTCAAGACAAACCTCGATCTCACGACCACCGTAAACGACGGTAAGGATGCTGAAGGAATGTTCATTCAGGACTCAGTGGCAATAGCCGACATGCCTGCAATGCTTTCAGTGGGAATTGACTACAAGCCTTCAGAAAGGCTCCTCCTCTCAGGAAGCTTCAACTACTACTTTGACCAGGCCGTCGATTATGACGGACAGGAAGATGTTGACCTTGACAAGATCGACAAGAACTTCATCGAGGCCGGTCTTGGCATCGAGTTCGGAATCACTGACAAACTCGCTGTCAGTGCAGGATGGCTTACAACAATAACCGGTGTCAATGACAACTACCAGAGTGACCTCACCTACAGCCTTAACACCAACACCGTAGGAGGAGGCTTTGGATTCATGATCAGCGACATGATAGATATTAACCTCGGCGGTTCATATACCTTCTACCAGGAAGGTTCAAAGATCTACAGCCACAACCTGGCTGGCTCAGGCGTACTTATCCCGGCAACTGATGTCTATAACAAAGACACCTGGGTGGTCGCCGTAGGTCTCGACTTCCATTTCTAGAAACGGACCTGACTTCAGACAAAACAAAGAGCCCCGCCAAACGGGGCTCTTCTTTTATTATATCTCACAGGATAAAATATCTCAGTTGCCGAAATCGATTCCCTGCCTTTTGAGATTATCAAGATAGAGTCGCAGGTCAGGCGTATCGGAGATCATCATCCTGGTGTACCATCCCCTTGCAGTCTCAGGCCTTCCCATGCTGTTGTCAATGGTTATCAGGAAGCTGTAAATGGCCCCTTCAATCCCAAGATTGAGTGAATCGATCTGGCCGATGATATCCTCATAAATGCGGTATGCAGCCATTGACTCTCCCCTGCCTGACAGTGCAAAAGCTTCATTTATACGGTTGTTAAGGCCTTCATCAGTGACGATACCCCTGAAAGAGAGACATCCTCCGAGACACTCCTCAACGATCGAAAACCATGGCAGCACACCGGTCGCAGGAAAGGTCATCGAGAATGACGCCTTCTCACCCGGACGCTTGAACTTGTAGGTGGCAGGACACCATGGCAGTCCCTTGAGGCCGGTGAGCTTCACCTTCATGCCGTCAGGCTTCACCAGGAAAGTGTTCCTGTCTATGCAGAACCACGCATTGTTGATGTCACTCATGATCGTCAGCCATATTACCGTGGCGTCCTGATTGAAATCGACCCTCACAATCTCTGCCGTAAGAGGTGACTTAAGCCCGTAATTGGGGCTTTCAATGCTCTGGGAGACAGCCGTATAACTAAATGCCGTCAGTATAAGTATCAGAATTGTATGTTTCATTTCACCGTGATATATCCAATTATCGTACCGTAAAGTTAATTATTTAAAATAACTGACCGGCAGAAGCATCTCTGTGCAACCTCCCTGATCAGTTATCAGCAGAATTCTTAAATTTGTCGAAATACCCTGAAATGAGCGAGAATAAGGACCAGGTTCTTCATGATATAATGATCAGCTTCCGCGAGATGGCGAACCTGATACTGAATCAGCTGACCCTCCTTGAAAAAATGAGGGACAGTACCGATGAGGCTGAGCTGAATGAGATCGTCTCCCTGATGGAGGAGAAGGAGAACCGCATTGATAATTATGAGGTGGTCATAAGTGAGCAGTTTACTAATGCCATTGTGCTGCCTCACCCGATGGGTCATGATGTGCGCAGGCTGGTAGCCATCTACCGGATGACCCTTAACCTTGAACGGATAAGCGACTGTATCATGAACCTGGCGAAGAGTGTCTCCGATATCCGCCACAGCAGTGAATACGCCTCTGTCAACTCTCTTATCGGTGATATGCTCTCATCAGGCACCGTGATGGTTGAAAAGGCACTTCTCTCATTCATCAATTCCGATCCTGATTTTGCTATCTGGACCATTAAAAACGACGCTGTGGTCGATGAGATGAACCGGAAGCTGCTTACCAGCCATCTGCGCAAGGCGGATCTCGATGCCCAAACCTACGGCATGCTCCTTAACTACCTGGAATTGAAAGAAATGATATCCAATATTGAACGCATAGCAGACCACGCCACCAATATTGCCGAGGCATCCATATATGCATTGCAGGGAACAGATATAAGACATACAGGGATCGGAAAGGAACAGGGGAGAGTTAAGAGTTGAGAATTAAGAATTAAGAATTAAGAATTAAGAGTTTCGGCCCTCAGACCTTTAACTTTATGACTTTCGACTTTATGACTTTCGACTTTATGACTTTTGACTTTAAGACTTAGGCAAGCGTTATGACAGACAAACAAAAGATACTGGCCGTAGACGATGAAGAGGATATCCTTGAGATCCTCTCGTTCAACCTGGCAAGCGAGAATTATGAGGTTGAGACCTGCACTTCCGCCGAGGATGCTCTTCGAAAGGACCTTGCCGACTATGACCTCTTCATCCTCGATGTGATGATGGGACCCGTTTCCGGCTTCAGGCTGGCAGAGAAGATAAGGAAAGAACTGACCCTTGCTACACCTATTATATTTCTTACCGCCAGGGATACGGAAAATGACAGAATCACCGGATTTAATCTCGGAGCCGACGACTACCTCGCCAAGCCATTCAGTGTCAAGGAACTAACAGCCCGGGTCAGGGCTGTCCTCCGCAGATCATCACCGGGACTGATGAAAACTTCAACCGCATCGGGTAATTTTACAATTGACACGGCCAACAAGATGATATATAAAGACTCCAAAGCCCTGGAACTGACGCGCAAGGAGTATGAGATACTGGCTCTCTTCATAGGTAACGCCGGAAGAATTTTCCCCAGGCAGGAGCTGCTGTCAAAGGTATGGGGCGACGACGTGATTGTGACAGACCGTACGGTAGACGTGACCGTTGCCCGCATAAGGAAAAAACTGGGCGACATGGGTAACAGGATAAAGAATAAATCAGGATATGGATATTATTTCGGCGATTGACCCGTCAGCAAGATGAAAAAAACCGGAAGCTTCGGAAGCAAACTGTTTCTTTACTATTTCAGCATTTTCTTTCTGTTTACAATAAGCATCCTGATATTTCAATATCACCGCGAGAAGAAGATCAGGGTCGATGCGCTTGACACCAGGCTGAACGATATGACGGATCTGGTCAACAACTATATAAGGGCTAACGCCCTGGCAGAAAGCGGAGATTATAAACGTATCGACTCGATCTTCAACCTGATACCTCTTCCCTATCTGCGCATCACCGTGATCTCGGATGACGGAGCAGTGGTGTACGACAGCTCGGTGGAGAACTGGGAGACAATGGAGAACCATCTTGCCAGGGAGGAGGTACAGCGATCTATCGGCGCACCATACGGAACAGCAGTACGAAGCTCAGAATCAACAGGAAAGGATTATTACTACCTGTCAAAAAAATTCGACAACTATTACATCAGGCTGGCCGAGGAATACAATATTAATATCAGGGAGTTCCTGAAACTCGATTACCTCTTTTTCCTATTCATTGCCCTGTTATTCGTCATCATATGGATCCTGCTGGCGATAGTAACAAGATGGTTTGGTAGGAGTATAACCACGCTCAGGGATTTTGCATCCAGGGTCCGCCGGGGCGAAGGCAATGATCCGAAAGTCATCTTCCCGAAAAATGAGATCGGAGAGACAGGAAAGGAGATTGTAAGGATTTACAACAGCCTGGCAAAGAACGCGGAAGAGCTGACGCTGCAAAAGGAGAAACTCTTCAGGCACCTCCATGTTCTCAATGAGGGAGTCGCTTTCTTCTCTCCGGGACGCGAGGTTACACTTTCAAACAATCATTTCATGGTGTTCCTCAATGCCATCACCGGAACACATACCCTGAAACCGGAAGGGTTCATCGACCACCCTCTTTTTGCGCCCATAAAAGCTTTCCTTGACGACCACCAGAATATCCCGGGGAAGAAGCAGGATACTCCTTCAACTGAATGCAACATTGAAAAGTCTGGCAGGCACTTTGGAGTCCGGTGCATATTGTTTCAGGACAACAGTTTTGAGATAGTGCTTACGGATATTACCCGCTTCGAACAATCGAAGACCATGCGCCAGCAAATGACATCAAACATCGCTCACGAGCTCAAGACTCCCATTGCATCTGTCAGGGGTTACCTTGAGACCCTGATGGTCAACCGCAGCCTTGACGACGAGAAGAAACAGTATTTTCTTGAGAAGGCCCTGGCACAGTCAACACGACTCACTGACCTCATTAATGATATCGTTACCCTCAACAAGGTCGAGGAGACCGGCAGCAGCTTCCCGTTTGAAGAGACAGGGATAGAAGGTGTTATCAGGGAGGTAAGTGATAACCTGCTGACGGCAATTATCAAGAAAAACATTAAGGTGGAAATGGATATCAGGCCCGAGGCGAGGATTAATGCCAACAGGTCCCTTATTGTATCTGTCTTCCAGAACCTGATGGAGAATGCTGTCTCTTACGCAGGCGATAACATCACCATTACCATAAAGAGCATTCCGGGCAAACCGGGTTATGAGACCATCTCATTTGCCGACAACGGCATAGGGATCCCCGAGGAGCATCAGCCGAGGATATTCGAGAGATTTTACCGGATTGATGACGGCCGCTCACGGAGAAGCGGAGGTACAGGACTGGGGTTGGCCATCGTGAAGAACGCCGTTCTCCTGCACAAGGGTGAGATATCCGTCCGAACCCCTCCCGGTGGCGGAACGGAGTTCATCATTGCACTTCCACTTTAACCAGTCCTCAGTTTGAGACTCCGACACAGGAGAATTCCCTCACACGCAGTATCTGGAAGGAGGCTCAATCCCGCACACGAAGTGTCGGGACGGAAGTCACCGCAGCACCATCGCGGCCTCGCCCCTCTTCTCAACCCGCCGATAACAGCCGCCTCCGGGTGGCCGCACTCACGCAGCTCCTGCAGCAGTAACTCCGCTTTTTCGGGTGCAACGGCCATGAGCAGGCCTCCCGACGTCTGTGCGTCATGGGCGATCATCTTCAGGTTATAATCGAGCCCCTCATCAAACCGTGTCTCCCTCTCCGTGTAATCGAGGTTGCGGAATGCCGCACCCGGAATGCATGCCTGCTCCGCCAGGTTGTAGGTGCCATCAGCCAGAGGTACGCTGGTCATGTCCAGCCTTATGGTCACCCCCGATCCACGCGCCATCTTCAGCGCATGACCTGCCAGGCCGAAGCCTGTTATGTCAGTGGCGCCCCTGACACCATATTTCTGCATCAGGCGCGCCCCGTCGTTGTTAAGCCTCATCATGAGTCTCTTCACTCCCTCCATCTGCTCCGGCGTCGTCATCTGAAGACGGTGTCCGGCAAGTATGATGCCTGTTCCAAGCGGCTTGGTGAGGATCAGGAGATCACCTTCCCTGGCACCGGCATTGGTGATGATCTTCCCGGGATGCACCGTACCAATTACCGCCAGCCCGTATTTGGGAGGCCAGTCGTCGATGCTGTGCCCACCGATGATGCTTACCCCGGCCTCGCGCGCCTTGTCATACCCGCCTCTAAGGATGTCGGAATAGACCTCCAGCGGTATGCGCGATGACGGGAACATCATGATGTTCAGCGCCAGCAGCGGTGTCCCACCCATGGCATACACATCACTTATCGAGTTCGTTGCCGCTATCAGTCCGAACTCATACCCGTCGCTCACCAGCGGCGGGAAAAAATCTGTGGTCAGCACCAGTGCCGTTTCATCATTGATCTGGTAAACCCCGGCGTCATCATGCGTCGCTATATCCACAAGGATCTTAGGGTCAACCGGCAGAGGAAGCCCTGCGAGCAGCTCCTCGAGCTGCCGGGGAGGAATCTTTGAGGAACATCCTCCTGTTTCTACCGTTGTGAGCAGGTCAAAAGCCATTGTTCGGTTCACGGACGGATTATATGATCCGCATCCTTTAGTATATTCAATATCTGGTACATATCGCTGAAACTGCCAGCAGGAAGGCGGTCTTTAATGCCAAAGTGGTTGATACATGTTGTGCAAAGGTATATCGCAGTGCCCTTCTCAATCAGCTCCTTAATGTGTTCAAACACCGGAGAGTCATCCATTGCAAGCTTCACCCCCGCATTGTAAAAGACCACGGAGGTTGGTGCCGGTTCAACCATCACAAGCGTCCTGAAGAATGAGATCATGAGCTTCGTCCCTAGCTCATCGTCACCAGTACCCATCCTATCCGAGGTGATGGCAATTACTGTATTTCGCCGCCCTGATGGTACGGAAGCCTCAGTGGTGCAATACTCAGTCTCATTGGTACTTATCTCCACCTTCTCACCCCTGGCAACAGTCACTATGGCAAGGTCACCCTCCTCCTTCACCGTAAAGGAGAGCTTGTTGTCCGTCAGGTACCTCCTGACGTTGCTCAATGAGGTACTGTTGTCGATGATCACCTGCACGGCCTCATCGGGAGCTGCCTCCGTGAGTCCCTGCCTGGTCCTGATGAGAGGGGCAGGACAGGTGAGTCCGCGTGTGTCAACTATCTTCATTTAACCTTTTTTAGCGCTCAAATATAACCAGAAATGGCTACTTTTGGAATTAACGTAAAACGATGAGATGAAAAGGTCAGGTTTGTTGCTCGTGTTATTGGCTTTGTCCGTTGGAATGGCAACGGGGCAGCTTTCGCCCAGGGATATTGAGGGATCATGGACGGGAAAGCTCAGGGAGGCGGGCATGGACCTTCGCCTGGTCTTCAATTTTGCAATGACGGAGGCTGACACGATCAAAGCGACACTTGATTCGCCCGATCAGAATGCCACGGGCATTCCAATGGGAAGGGTAACCCTGGCGGATGATTCCCTGTTTGTTGAGGCGCCAATGATCAGGGGCCGTTATGCCGGAAAGGTTTCCGGTGACTCGGTCATCACGGGAACATGGACGCAGCTGGGCAAGAACTATACAATTGACCTCAGGAGGGGCACCGTCGCCCCTGCGACTTACAACCGTCCGCAGGAGCCCAAACCACCTTATCCCTATCGTGAGGAGGAGGTCACATTCCGCAATGAGGCTGAGGGCTTTGAACTGGCAGGCACCCTGACCCTTCCTGACGGCCCGGGGCCTTTTCCTGCCGTGGTGCTGATCACTGGATCGGGACAGCAGGACCGTGATGAGACCATTTTCCATCATAAACCCTTCAAGGTGATAGCCGATCACCTGACGCGGAACGGCATAGCCGTGCTGAGATATGACGACAGGGGCGTTGGCGGATCCAAAGGAAGCTTGACGGCGGCAACATCACTATCATTTGCGGGTGATGCCGAAGCTGCCGTAATGTTTCTTGCCGGACGGCCGGAGATCGATCCGGGGAAAATAGGTCTCGCGGGTCACAGCGAGGGAGGATTGATAGCTCCCATCGTTGCATCGCGCAACAGCAGCATAGCTTTCGTCATCTCACTTGCCGGACCGGGTGTCACCGGGTATGATGCCATTATCCAGCAGAATAAAGATTTCTTCAGGGTATCCGGCATGTCTGAGGAGGCACTTGCTGATCAGCTTCACATGCTCAGGAATATCTTTGGGTTTGTAATGGCGGAAGAGGATCAGCGCGCGGCAGCGAAGAAAGCAATGGAGTGGTTCAACAAGGAACTGGATGCCAAAGGAGTGACCGCGGAGGAGCGCAGGGAGCAGATGGGGACATTTGTACAGGCGCTCGTACAGACGAATAACCCATGGTGGAAGTACTTCCTCTCCACTGACCCGGCGCAGTTCTGGAGCAACGTAAAGAGTCCGGTGCTGGCCCTGAACGGCGAAAAGGATATCCAGGTAAACCATGAGCAGAACCTGCCGGCGATAAAAAGCGCTGTAAAGAAGGGCGGCAACCGGAAGGTGAAGACTGTGGCAATGCCAGGTCTAAACCACCTTTTTCAGCATGCGGAGACAGGTGCCATAACGGAATACCAGACCATCGAGGAGACCTTCTCTCCGGAGGTGCTCGATCTGATGACCTCCTGGATCCGGAAGACGGCGAAGATGAAAAAAGTCGAAAGTCGAAAGTCCTTAAAGTCTGAAGGATTTGCGATTTGCGATTTGCGATTTGCGAATTTTGATTAAACCGAAGGCAAATAAATCTGAAGGACTTGCAATTTGCGATTTGCGATTTGCGATTTCGATTAAACCGAAGGCAAATAAATCTGAAGGATTGGCGATTTGCGATTTGCGAATTTTGATCAAATCGACAATCGAAAATCTGAAATCGAAAATTCCTTTATTGCCGACTGCCGACTAATTTTTACTGCCTAGTCTCTGAATCACTTTCCTTCCTGCCGCCTTCATCCCTCCCGATGCATCAGCGATGGCCAGCTGAACCAGTCCGGCGACCTCATTCACCATCTCGGGATAGAGCGAGCAGAATGAAGCAAGTATCTCCATCCCGTATGCCTTAGGCGCCACAGGAGTATCCGCCTCCCTCATGATGGCCATGCAATAGTCTATCAGCCTGGCATGGTGCGACTGGGGAATATCATTCAGCCGGCTGCGCATTATCACCCTCATGAACGATCTCTGCACGCTCTCGTTCGGCACGCCGGGAAGGGCATCAATCATCACTGCAAGACAGGGAGAGAGGGCAGCAGGGTCTATGTCCGACACTTTGGAGAGGGCCCATGAAGACATGAACCCAACCCTCTTTTCCGTGCTTGACGAGAGCGTCACCAGCTGCGACAGCAGCGAATCATTCCTGGCAGCTGACTGTGCTACCATGGTTATCTCCTCCACGCTGGATACGCGACCCATCATCCTGGCCAGCTCCTCCCCTGCCTCAGCAGTGAGAATGGCCTCCTGTGTCTCAGGCTCATCGATAACTTCATACTTGTGCTCCGAAGCATACTGACGGGCAACGGGTATGTCTGCGGCTGTCAGGTCAAGGGTTGGCAGTTCGTCAGGCTTCATCCACCTGAATTCATCATGTTCGCTCAGCACCGGCCCTGATGCAAGCGTATCGCAAAGGAAAGGTATCAGCCTTATCTGTTTGTCGCCGTAATCATGCTCAACAACATCAAGCCTTCCCGTTATAATGATCTGCATCCCCAGCTCCTCGTCAATCTCGCGTATGATACAGTCCTCATGATCTTCCCCGGCCCTGGTCTTCCCTCCCGGGAACTCCCACTTGCCGGCATGGGCTGACCCCGGACCGCGACGCACCGCCAGCACCAGTCCTTCATCATTGCGGATCAGGGCACAGGTCACATCGGTCATGGCTCACGGCTTGTGATGGTTTCATAATCAGGAATGTGATCCAGGAGAGCGAAGGTGCGTGCCTCCCTGTCAATCTTTCCGGCGAAGTGATCAATGCCGTTGGAGACAACCAGGTAACTGACACCGTAACTGAAGTTATAATTGATTACCTGGTCGAAGACATCCTGGCTGATCTTCACCTGCGGTGCCTTGCACTCCACTATCATCACCGGCTCCCCGGCACGGTCATGAATAAGGATGTCAGCCCTGCGAAGCATGGAGTTCAGCCTGAAGGAGGCTTCAATGCGTATCAGTCCCGGCGGATAGCCAAGGTATCCGGTAAGATAATTGACGAAATGCTGCCTCACCCACTCTTCAGGTGTAAGGGCAACGTACTTCCGCCTCAGCGGATCATAGAGCAGTTTACCTCCCTGACCCTCTTTTATGCGCAATGAACATGGAGGCAGTTTCAGAGGTTTCAACTTAATTTGTATTTTTGGTAACCTTTAGCATCGCAAATATAAACAAACAGCTCCGGAGATCATGAGAACAAAAGAAGATATAGTCAACAACTGGCTGCCGCGGTATACTGGCAAGGAGCTCTCCGCTTTCGGAGAATTCATTCTCCTGACCAACTTCACTCTTTATGTTGAGATGTTCGCCAAACTGCATGATGTCGCCGTTGAGGGCAAGGACAAGAACTGGCCAAGCGCCACCGCTGACGGCATCACCATCATCAACTTCGGGATGGGAAGCCCCAATGCCGCCACGGTCATGGATCTGCTCAGCGCCATCCAGCCAAAGGCAGTGCTGTTCCTCGGCAAGTGCGGCGGGCTAAAGAAGAAGAACAAGCTGGGCGACCTGATACTCCCGATAGCTGCCATCAGAAGCGACGGTACATCAAATGATTACCTGCCGCAGGAGATACCAGCGCTCCCGGCCTTCAAGCTGCAGAGCGCTGTCTCGGCCGCCATTGTAAGGAACAACCTTGAATATTACACGGGCACCGTCTACACCACCAACAGAAGGGTATGGGAGTACGATGACCGCTTCAAGAAATACCTTATCAAGACAAGGGCCATGGCCATTGATATGGAGACGGCCACCATCTTTACGGTGGGATTTGCAAATGAGATCCCCACCGGTGCTCTCCTTCTCGTATCCGACCAGCCGATGATATCTACCGGGATAAAGACCGGGCTGAGCGACATAAAGGTGACAACCCAGTTTGCTGATACCCATCTGCAAATCGGCATTGAAGCGCTGAAGGAGATCAAGGATAACGGCATCTCGGTCAAACATCTGCGTTTCTGATGGCCGCTGACTATAAAGAGATAATCAGGGATCTCAGAAACAAGATCTACAAACCGGTCTATTTCCTTGCAGGGAAGGAGCCCTATTACATTGACCTTATCACCGATTTCATCGAAGACAAGGTGCTTGACGAGTCTGAAAAGGACTTTAACCAGACTGTGCTTTACGGCCTGGATGTAACCGTCACACAGGTCATTGAAACCTGCCGTCGCTTCCCCATGATGGCCAACCAGCAGGTTGTCATTGTCCGTGAGGCACAGAAGCTGAAAAAGATCGATGACCTGCTGGTCTATATTGACAACCCCCTGAATTCCACCATACTTGTCATCGCATATAAATACGAGGACCTTGACAAGCGGAAATCGCTCTATAAGTCGCTATCAAAGAAAGGCTGGTACTTCGAGTCAGAGAAGGTTCCCGAGTACCAGATTCCGGGTTGGATTGACCGCTACCTGACCGACAGGGGCATCATGGCAGGTACCGATGCCTCCAGGCTGCTGTCGGAGTTCCTTGGCAACGACCTCGGCAAGATTGCCAACGAGCTTGACAAACTGATCATTTCCCTGCCGAAGGAGAACCCCCGGATCACAACCGAGCTGATTGAAAAGAGTATTGGCATCAGCAAGGATTACACTCCTAATGAGCTCTGGAGAGCCATCGTCTACCGTGATCCCCTGAAGGCAGCACGTGTGGTCAACTACTACGCCGGGCATTCAAAGAAGGAGATCATTCCCCTGATTTTCCCGGTGCTCTTCTCAAGTTTCAGCCGGGTGCTGATCTATCACAGCCTCAAGGACAAGACCGACGGCAACGTGGTGGCCATGCTGAAGACCTATCCCGGTTATGTGAAGGATTTCAGGGCTGCCGCTGCCCTTTACAGTGTGGGGACCTGCATGAATATCATCAGCCTCGTCCGTTCATATGACCTTAAGGCGAAGGGTTTCGGTGAGGCGGGGAGCGACCCCGGCGACCTGCTGCGCGAGCTGGTCTTCAAGATAATGCACTGACGACAAATGTCAGTTCATCTCCGGCGACTCCGGGAACTCTGCCCAGATCCGGTATTTATTGTTGAGTGAGCGCAGTACGTCGCGCCACACGTTGCCGCGGCTCTTCATGATCACGTCGGCAGGCACCCTGGCTATCACCCATGAGTTCTCATTCAGTTCCTTCTTCAGCTGACCCTTCTCCCATCCGGAGTAACCGAGGAAGAAACGGACCTGGTCACGGCCTACCGTTCCGGTGGCTATCAGGTTACGCAGGACGTCTATCTCCCCGCCCCACCATATGCCGGGTATGACCGGAACGCTGCCCGGCACCTTCGTACCGAGGGTATGCAGGTAATGGAGGGTATCAGGCGACACAGGCCCACCCACGGAGAGATGCTCATCCCATCCGTCAAATCCCTCGACGGCACTGCTCACCATGAGGTCAATGACACGGTTAAGTATGAAGCCCACCGTCCCCTGTGTGGTATGCTCGGTAAGGAAGACAATGGTCCGGTTAAAGAAACGGTCAGTGAGGAAGGGCTCCGAGATCAGAACCCGCCCCTTCCCTGGAATCTTGTCCTCGGGATTGATGCTGAATATGTCAGGATAATCGGCCATCTGACTGTTTATGACACATACAAAGTAATAACTTTTAAGGTCAAAATCAAGAAAAATCGCGGAAAATAGTAAATTGCACATCTCAACGCCAGAAACCCTTCATGTCCGCCAAAAAGATCCGCACACCGTCAATGCTGCAATCGTTGCTGCCTCTTGTGGTGCTTATCATCCTCCTGACCCTCAATGTTAAGTATTTTATCGACGACACGCTATCCGGAGCCAACCAGATAGCCCTTATCCTTGCCGCAGCAGTTGCCGGGGTGATCGCAATAAGCCTCGGTTACGGATGGTCGTTTATCAGTGACAGGGTGATCAAGGGCATCGGGACGGCCATGCCGGCGATACTCATTCTCTTTCTTATCGGCTCTCTTGCAGGCACATGGATGATCAGCGGCGTGGTTCCGATGCTGATCTATTACGGTCTTGAGATCCTGCATCCGAAGATATTCCTCTTTGCTGCGGTAGTCATATGCTCGCTTGTATCTGTCTCCACCGGCAGTTCCTGGTCAACGGTCGCCACCATCGGCGTCGCTCTGCTGGGCATTGGCAAGGCGCTGGGATTCAACGAGGCGATGATTGCCGGCGCCATTATCTCCGGGGCCTATTTCGGCGATAAGATGTCACCGCTCTCCGACACCACCAACCTGGCACCCGCCGTGGCAGGCACCGACCTCTTCACCCATGTGAGATATATGGTCATTACCACGGCGCCCTCCCTGGCAATCACCCTCCTTATCTTCCTGATCATAGGCTTCACCATTGACCTTGGTGAAGTCAGCACCAGTGCCGATACTGTTCAGGCAGCCATAAAGGCAAAATTCAATATCACACCCATCCTCCTCATTGTGCCTGCCTCGCTTATTTACATTATAGTCAAAAAGGTGCCACCATTGCCCTCTCTCCTGGCAGGTACGCTTCTGGGGGCGATTTTTGCAGTCATCTTCCAGCCCCAGATCCTCGAAGAGATAGCCGGCACCGGAGGATCATTCGTGAAACAGGCCTACATAGCCGTCACAAAGACCATGTTCGGAAGCGTGGCTGTCACCACGGGCGACCTCTCCGTCGACGAACTGATGAGGACCAAAGGTATGGCAGGGATGCTAAACACTGTCTGGCTCATCCTCTGCGCCATGGTCTTCGGAGGGATCATGGAAGCGAGTGGCATGCTAAAAACGATCACCGGCAGGTTGATGAAATTCGTTCACAATGCCGGTACCCTTGTCGGTTCAACAGTGGCCACCTGCCTATTCTTCAACATTACGGCATCGGACCAGTACCTGTCAATTGTCATACCAGGCAGGATGTATGCAAAGAAATTCAGGGACATGGGCTTTAAGCCCGAGCTGCTAAGCCGCACGCTGGAGGACTCCGGCACTGTGACATCCGTGCTTGTGCCATGGAACACCTGCGGGGCAACACAGTCGACCGTGCTCGGTGTATCCACCTGGGCATATGCGCCCTACTGCTTCTTTAATATCATCAGTCCTTTCATGAGCGTCTTCATTGCAAGCATCAATTACAAGATAAGGCGATACACTCCTGAGGAGCTTGCCCGGGTGCAGGATGAAGCGGATGTGGCCGACAGGGAGCTCCTAAGGGAAGAGGAGGCCGGATGACAGCAACCGTAGAGAACAAAACAAGCCCCCGGCTGTTCTAATATTGGTTATATTTGCACACTGAAGAAAGAAAACAATGTTTCTCAAACTCCTTATAATATCAGCAGTGCTCGTGGCAATCGCTCTTGCGGGCATGGCAATAACCATCCTGGTTAAACCGAAGGGAAGTTTTCCTGATACCCATGTGGGCCACAATAAAGAGATGCGAAAAAGGGGGATCACCTGTGCGCAGAATACTGACATGGGCTGCAACCCCATTGACGGTGCAGGGTGCTGCGGTTGTTCGGTGAAGGAGGTGTGAAAGTCAAAAGTCAAAAGTCTTTAAAGTCAAAAGTCAGCTCCGCACCCTCCTCCTATATGACTGATTATCAATACTTAGTCCTTAACTCCTGACTCTTGATCCTTAATTTTTTTCTCTTAATTCTTATCTCTTTTCTCCCTCATTCCTCAATCAGTCCCCTGCAACCTTCTGACATCCAGCTCCTCATCTCTCCATTCTCATCTGAAAAGATCAGGTAACCTTCAAGGAAATCATATCTTTCAAGAAAAGCTATTGCTGGCCCTGTGCCTGCCACCATGCATGCCGTCGCCCAGGCGTCAGCCGTGGCGCAATCCGATGCTATCACCGTGGCGCTGAGCAGTGTGTGCCTGACGGGGTAGCCGGTGCGGGGATCGATGGTGTGTGAATATTTGACCCCGTCCTCAACAAAGAACCTGCGGTAGTTACCCGAGGTGGCCAGGGCGCGGTTGTCAAGCCTCACTTTGGCCTGCAGTTCGGCGCCGGGGGTAAAGTTGCCGTCGGCAGGAGTGTCAATGCCCACATGCCAGCCACTGCCCCTCTTGTCGCCTGCAGTGCGCACCTCTCCACCCACCTCAACGAGGCACTCAGCTATGCCTTCCTTCTTCAGCAGATCAACAAGCAGATCTACAGTGTACCCCTGAGCTATGGCGTTGACATCAATGAACATGTCGGGATCAGCCTTGATAATGCGGTCACCCTCCAGCCGCACCTTATCCATCCCAACCAGCGCCAGCAGTGAATCGAGCATGGTCTCGTCAAAGCGTTTTATTGCATCGGGACCGAAGCCCCAGGCTTTCACCAGTGGTCCGATGGTTATATCGAAGAGGCCGCCGCTAAGCTCGGAAACGATCATTGATTTCTTGAAAACTTCCCGGAACAGGATGTCTGTGCGATCGCTGGCGCCTGCATTGATGAGGGAGATGACCGACGAGTCATTATAGATCGAGAGCGAGTTGTCAACGTCGGCCAGCAGCTTTTCAACCTGTTGACGCAGTTCCATTATATCGAGCCCGGGGGTCTTCTCAATTACGATGTGGTATGTGGTACCCTGGGTCAGGCCGTTGATCTCGGCATACTCAGGCGGCGGGGAGCAGGATAAAAGGCTTAGCGTGATGACTGAACAGAAAATAATAGTGCGCATAAATGTAGAATTGTGATTTGCGATTTTCGATTGCCGATTTTTTAAATGCAAATCATGATTATCAACGCAATTAGCCCATTCGCAAATCGCAAATCGCAAATCGCAAATTGCAAATCTCCTATCCCCCAAAATCATCAAACGCGATGCTTTCCTGCGGCACGCCGAGATTGTCAAGCATTGTGAAAACGGCAGCGTTCATCGCTGGAGGTCCGCAGAGATAATACTCTACCTCCTCAGGCAGGTCGAGCTTGCTCAGGTAATTGTCGAGCAGCACATTGTGAATGAACCCCGTGTAGCCTTTCCAGTTATCTTCAGGTAGCGGCTCCGAGAGGGCAATGTTGAATTTGAAGTTGGGGAACTTCTTCTCCAGCTCCCTGAAATCTTCCTCGTAGAATATCTCTCTCTTCGACCTCGCACCGTACCAGTAAGAAATCTTCCGCCCCGACTTCTGAGTCTTGAGCAGATGGAAGATGTGCGATCTCAGGGGAGCCATGCCGGCGCCGCCACCCACGTACACCATCTCGTTTTCGGTGTTCTTTATATGGAACTCGCCGTAGGGGCCGCTTATGGAGACCTTGTCTCCGGGCTTGCGCGAGAAGATGTATGTAGAGCAGATCCCCGGAGGGACGTTCATGAACTGTTTCTTCGCATTGTCCCATGGCGGGGTGGCAATACGGATATTCAATATGATAAGGTTCTTTTCCGCCGGGTAGTTGGCCATTGAATAGGCCCTGTAGGTCTCTTCCGTGTTCTTCAGCTTCAGGTCCCACATTTTGAACTTGTCCCAGTCAGGCCGGTACTCCTCTTCAATGTCAAAATCCCTTCCGAACTCCACATCGTACTTCGGCACATCTATCTGGATGTAATCACCGGATTTGAAATGGAGGTCTTCGCCCTCGGGGAGCTTGACCACAAACTCCTTGATGAATGTCGCAACGTTCCTGTTTGAGACCACTTCGCACTCCCATTTCCTGATGCCCAGAATTGCTTCCGGCACCTGGATGGTCATGTTCTCGCGCACTTTCACCTGGCATCCGAGACGCCAGTTATCGTGCTGTTCGCGGCGGGTGAAGAATCCCGTCTCGGTCGGCAGTATCGAGCCACCTCCTTCAGTGATCTGGCATTTGCACATGCCGCAGGTACCGCCTCCCCCGCAGGCTGAGGGCAGGAATATGCCGTTACCTGACATCGTTGAGAGCAGGCTCGATCCCGGCGAGACAACCAGCTCACGGTCATTGATCTTCAGTGTAACGTCGCCCTGCGGAGTCAGCTTCTGCCTTGCATAGAGCAGCACCACCACCAGGAGGATCATAACCAGCACAAATACTGCGATGCTTATAAGAACGGTGCCTGCAATTGATAAACCTAATATCATTTCTGTAAGGATTTTATTAAAGTGTGATGCCCAGGAAGCTCATAAAGGCAATCCCCATCAGTCCCGTTAAAATAAAGGTAATCCCGAGTCCCCTCAGCGGAGCCGGCACGTTTGAGTAGCGCATTTTCTCACGTATTGCGGCCAGGGCAACAATGGCCAGCCACCATCCGATGCCGGAACCAAGGCCGAAGACGGTTGCTTCGCCGATATTGGAATACTCCCTCTCCTGCATGAAGAGAGAGGCTCCCAGGATAGCACAGTTGACTGCAATCAGCGGAAGAAATATACCGAGTGAATTATATAGCGCCGGACTGAATTTCTCGATAATCATTTCCACAAGCTGGGTTATCGATGCGATAACCGCAATGAACATGATGAACGAAAGGAAACTGAGATCGAGGGTGGCAAAGCTCTCATTCAGCCAGACCAGCGCTCCTTTCTTCAGCAAATACTGTTCCAGCAGGAAGTTGACCGGGACGGTTATCACCAGCACGAATGTGACGGCTACACCCAGCCCCATTGATGTCTTTACCGTCTTCGAAACCGCCAGGTATGAGCACATACCGAGGAAGTATGCGAAGATCATGTTGTCGATGAAGATCGACTTTACGAATATGTTAATGAGGTTTTCCATGATCCTGCTGTTACTTGTTTTCGATCAGTGACTTGTTGCGCGCCCGCTGGAACCATATGATAAGTCCCACCGTTATGAGTGCCATCGGCGGCAGTATCATCATGCCGTTATCCTCGTACCCGAACTTGTATACACCCAGCTTTTCCATCACCGGGAAACCCATCACGCTTCCGCTTCCGAAGAATTCGCGGAGGAATGACACTATGACCAGAATCAGTCCGTATCCTGCACCGTTTCCTATACCGTCAAGAAATGAAGGCCAGGGTTTGTTTGCCATGGCGAAGGCCTCGAGGCGCCCCATAAGGATGCAGTTTGTAATGATCAGACCCACGAAGACCGACAGTTGTTTACTCACGTCAAATGCGAAGGCCTTAAGGAACTGGTCAACGATGATCACCAGGGCAGCTATCACTACCAGCTGGACAATAATCCTTATCCGTCCGGGTATCGATTTTCGTATGAGTGCGATTATCAGGTTGGAAAGCGCCACGACAATTGTGACCGAGATGGCCATCACAAGCGCAGGTTTCATCTTCACCGTCACTGCCAGCGCCGAGCATATACCCAGCACCTGCACGGTGATCGGGTTTTCCATCCCCAGCGGGTTTGTCAGCAGTTTTTTGGTCTTTGCCGTCCAGAGCGGCTCCTTTCTCTACATTTTCCATATCTACTTCCTGTTTTGGCTGAGGTATTGTTCATATTTGATCAGGCCGTCGTAAACCATTTTCTCCAGCCCCTTGCTGGTGATGGTACCGCCGGAGATTCCATCCACCTCGTGCAGGTTGTCGGGTCGGGCACCGCCCTTTACAACCTTTACTGAGACGAAACGGCCATTCTCGAAGAGATTCTTGTCGTGAAACTGGCTCTCAAAAGGTGTTGTGTTGATCTCCGCTCCCAGGCCGGGTGTCTCACCCTTATGATCGAAGGTGACACCTGCTATGGTCGAGAGATCCTCCTTAAGCGATACGTAGCCCCATATCGGGCCCCATAGCCCTTTCCCCTCCAGCGGGAAGATCCGCAGGGTGTCGCCGTTGTCGGCCACAGCAATAAACACCGGCAGATACTGTTCAGCCAGGGGTTTCTTCTGCTCCGCCCGGAGTGTAACCGTGAAGGCGTCGACATTGTCAATATGCCTGCCCTCAGTGTTAATGACATAGCTCTCCTTTATATACTTTTCATAGAGCTCAACCGCGTCGGATTTGGTTGATGACACATTCATCGACGAGAGGATATTCATCTTTTTTTCCACCTCAACGTTCTTCTCCTGCAAGGGCTGCAGCAGCAGCGCCGTCAGCGAGAGGAGGATGGCGACGGAGACAACCATCACCACCGAGAATACCATGATATACTTGTTGCTGAAATCTTTCATCCCGTCTGTTGTTAAGCTGTCCTTACTCTTTTTAACCTTCTGTTGATATTGGCATTAACTACAAAGTGGTCTATCAGCGGGGCGAAGACGTTCATCAGAAGTATCGCCAGCATCGTCCCCTCGGGATATGCCGGGTTGAAGACCCGGATAATGACCACCAGTATCCCGGTCAGTGCTCCGTAGATATATTTACCGGTATTGGTCTGCGCCGCTGAAACGGGGTCAGTTGCCATAAACACGGTGCCAAAGGCAAATCCTCCCATAATGAGATGATAGTATGCCGGTATCTGTGTGTACTCACTTCCACCGGTCAGATTCAGCAGCAGCCCCATTCCCAGTGCACCGAGCGTCATGCTGAGCATGATACGCCAGCTGCCAACGCCTGTTACCAGCAGGATCAATGCTCCTATCAGTATTGCCACGACTGATGTCTCGCCAACAGAACCGGGAATCGTACCGATGAACATCTCCATCGGCGAGGGCATCTGTGCAAAGCCATCGAGCTTGGCCAGTGCCAGAGGTGTGGCACCCGAGAAGCCGTCAAGGCCTCCTCCTTTTGTCAGTCCCTCAATCCATACCTTGTCGCCGGTCATCCACCCCGGATAACTGAAAAAGAGGAATGCGCGGGCTGTAAGCGCCGGATTGAGGATATTCATTCCCGTGCCGCCGAAGATCTCCTTGCCGATGATAACCGCAAAGGCGACAGAGACGGCAACCATCCACAGAGGGACGTCAACAGGCATTATCAGCGGGATAAGCATCCCGGTGACAAGGTAACCCTCATTGATCTCATGGCCTCTCAACTGTGCAGCGACGAACTCTATTCCCAACCCCACCACGTAGCTCACAATAATGAGCGGGAGGATCTTCAGGAATCCGAACCAGAACATATGTATCAGTGTCCAGTCGATAATGCCGAACGCCCTTGTGTGCTGCAGGCCGATGTTATAAGCGCCGAACAGGAGGGCCGGCAACAATGCGATTATCACAACTGTCATGGTCCGCTTCATGTCCATATGGTCCCTGATGTGCGAACCTCTTGTCGTAACCTTGTCAGGAACAAAAAGGAAGGTTGCAAACCCGTCATAGAACGAATGCAGCTTCTCAAAGCGGCCCCCCTTTTCAAACAGGGGCTCTATCTTCTTCATTTTTTTAAGCAGGAAATTCATGGCAAGCTCGTTCCTTTAGTTAGTTCATCTCTTTTATCATCAGGTTGATCCCGCTGCGGATGATCTCCTGTATCTCGGTCTTGGAAGGATCAATAAACTCGCACAGGGCGAAGTCCTCCTCAGCCACCTCATAGATGCCCAGGTTCTCCATCAGTTCAACGTCGCCGGCCATAATTGCCTTGAGGAGATGGACGGGGTAAATATCCATCGGAAGGACGTTCTCGTAGTGTCCCGTTACCACGAAGGCCCTGTGGCCGCCGTGAAGGTTGGTGTCAAGGTCATACTCCTTTCTGGGCAGCAATGAGGAGACAAATGTCCTCCAGTAACTGAATTTCTTCAGCCCCGGCATTGCCCAGCCGAAGAACTCGCTGTAATCGCCCTCGGGCAACACAGTAACCATGTTGTCGTAAAAGCCGAATGAGCCTTCGGCGGAGATCATTTTCCCTGTAAGAACATTGCCGCTGATGACCCTGAGGCCGCCATCCTTCATGTTCGCATTGAGAATGCCGCTGACTGTTGCCCCCGGCCTGATGCGGTGATACTTGGGATGAAGCACCCCGGTGCCTGCAAGGGCGATAATCCGCTCACGGTCATGAAAACCGGTGTCAAAGAGTCTTCCAAGGGCCACAACATCCTGAATATCAATTGTCCACACCACCTCACCCTTTACTACCGGATCTATGTGATGTATCTGCACTCCCACATTGCCTGCAGGGTGGGGACCGGTAAACTGGTGGATATCAACCTTCTGAAGGTTATCAAGCTCAGGCACCCTGAGGCTCCCTGCCTCCCGTGAGACATGAATCTTGCCGTCGGTGAGGCGCGACAGGGCGTTTATGCCTGTCTGCAGATGATTGCCGTGGGTGTTGGTCATGACGAAATCAATATCCGGAGCAAGCGGCGCCGTGTCAAAGGCTGAGATGAATATCGCCCTTGGAACAGCGTCCGGCCGGGCCACGATGTGATACGGCCGCTGCCTTATCACAGGCCACAGCCCCGAACCGAGAAGCTTTGTCCGGACCTCTTCGCGCGTCAGCTTCAGAGGATCAGCGGCTCCAAAGTCAATCCTATCACTGCCCGCCTGCTCTATCACCACCTCGGTGAGAACACGCTTTTCTCCGCGGACGATCGCCCTGACCACCCCGCTGACCGGTGAGACAAATTTCATTTCAGGGAAGAGCTTGTCATGAAAGAGCACGCTGCCGGCCCTCACTGAAGTGCCTTCCTGAACCTCAAGCCTGGCAACGAGACCCGGGAAATCGGCAAACCTCACTCCGAAACGGGTCACAGCCGTCTCCGGTAGGAGAATCTTCTCCGCCTTACCGGCCAGCCTGATATTCAATCCTTTACGTAATCTGATCAGTTTTGACATATATTGATTAAGACTTAATTCCTAATGCGACTGCAATAATAGCACATTGTTAATACATTCACAGTGAGAGATAATAAAAATCACCTTTCTGATTTTTTATCGGGTTATCAACAGTGCGGCAGGATATTTGTACTTTAGCCCTAAATTATTAGCAATGTCCGGAAATTTTATAGCAATAAAAATATTAAGTTTATTGATATCATGTCTCTTTATCTCAACCTTTTCTTCCGTTGCGCAGGATTTTTCTTCCGTTGAATATGCTGCGACGAATGTGAAAAGCATTTCGTATGAAAAGAAAGGATCGAGGCTGGAATATCCCTTTATCCAGATCGGCGCCGATGAGGAGATGACCCTGCATTTCGATGTCATTGATGGCGACGGCGGGACGCTATGGTATGGAATAACACACTGCGACCGCGACTGGAAAAGGAGCGATCTCTTCACCAGCGATTATCTTGAAGGTTATGCGGAGAACCAGATCACCGACTATCTCCCCTCTTTCAACACCAGGGTGAATTACACGCACTATGCGCTGAAAATTCCCAATGATGATATTAAATTTCTAGTCTCCGGAAACTATGTCATTACTGTATGGACTCCCGGAGAACCTGAATCTCCCCTGCTCACCAGGCGCTTCTTCGTGAGCGAAGGGAGCTCATCAGCGCAGGTTCTCTTCCGCAGGCCAATGAAGCCCGGCACCACGGAGACCCACCAGCAGGCGGAGATAACAGTGTCAACCGGGAGACTCCCCATAACCGACCCTTACCGGCAGATAACCCTCACCATAATGCAGAACGGCCGGTGGGACAGGGCCAGGACAAATCTCAGTCCTGACTTTGTCGGAGGCGGCAGGCTTGAATTCAACTCCCTGTCAGACAACACGCTGATGCCTGGCGGCAACGAATTCAGGTTTTTTGACATAAAGACAATCAGGCAGATAAGGCAGAACGTCAGGTCCATCGAATTTTTGGATGGCCTCTACCATGTTTTTCTGCTGCCTTCAGAAGACAGGGAGTTTAAACAATGGTTTGTCAATGATGATTTAAACGGGAAGTACATAGTGGCTATGGAAGAGAGCAACGAGCCCGACAGGGAAGCAGACTATGTGATGGTATATTTCACCCTTCCTGCCTATAACGAACTGCAGGGCGGCTCGGTCTATGTCTCGGGGTCATTCACTGACTGGTCATACGGGCCGGCAAACAGGATGACATGGAGTGCAGCCAGGGGAAGCTATGAGGTATCGATGCTTCTCAAACAGGGATGGTACAACTATGAGTACGCCTTTGTACCCTCCGGGAAAGCGTTTCCGGAAGGAGCCAATTTTGAGGGCAGCCACTGGGAGACCTGGAATGACTACCTCATCCTCACCTACTTCCGTGATCCGACAAAGCGCTATGACCGGCTGACGGGGGTCACTTTGGCTAACACCCGCACTACACGCTAGAGATTTGCGATTTGCGATTTGCGATTAAATCGACAATCGAAAATCTGAAATCTGAAATCGAAAATTCTCTCCTGACTGCTAATGCACATCCACCCCATACAGCATATAGAACGTATGCTCCATGGTCTTCACTATCTCGGCCATGTATTCATGCACAGCCTTCACTGAACCCGGAAGCGTATAAATCACAGTGTTTCCTATTGTTCCTGCCACCGCACGGCTGAGCAGCGCCCTGGGATTCTTTGTCCCGTATTTGACCCTGATCTGCTCCATCACTCCGGGAATCTCCTTCGTCAGCAAGGGCCTGACAACATCGGGGGTGATGTCACGCGGACCTATTCCCGTTCCGCCGGTGGTGATGATCAGGTCAGTCTCCCGTGCCGCTGTGAGGGCTGCCTTCAACGCTTCAGCATCATCGGGCAGGATTGTGGTTTTGATCTCACACTCCCAGCCTGCGGCTGCCATTGCATACCTTACGTACTTGACCACAGCCGGGCCGCTGAGGTCCCTGTAGCTTCCACCGTGAGCCCTGTCACTCATGGTGATCACGTTAACCTTGAATTTCTCAGGCAATGTCATGCTTCTCCTTTTTATTGAGTTGGATATCTGTTATGGTCATCGTTTTGTCAACGGCCTTGCACATGTCATAAACCGTAAGCAGCGCCACGCTCACCGCCGTCAGCGCCTCCATCTCCACCCCCGTGCGTCCCGTGCACCGTACCGTGCTCATGGCTACAATGCCCTTCTCGTCGGCTTCAAGCGTTACCTTAACCTGGTCAAGCGGAATATTATGACACAGCGGGATCAGTGATACGCACTGTTTGGCGGCCTGTATGCCGGCTATCTCAGCCACAGTGATGACGTCGCCCTTTTTCATCATGTTTTCTCCCACCAGCCTCAGCGTCTCAGGCAGCAGGTTTATCCTTCCCGATGCTATGGCAGTGCGGTGCTGTACCGGTTTGCCTCCGGTATCAACCATATGTGCCCTGCCGCTCTCGTCGGTGTGTGTCAGTTTTGTCATTGGTCACCCTCCTATGTTGTAAAAACCGTTTAAATTATTTACCGTTCCCTGCTCAGGCTTGTTTGCCAGTGCTCTCTCCAGTGCTTCCTTCGCTCCCAGTTCCCTCACGCTGTAGCCTGTGTCGCTGAACAGGCATGGCCTGACCATTCCCTCGGGTGTGAGGCGCAGGCGGTTGCATCTTGCACAGTGCCCGCCACTGCCTCCGTGCACCACCGAGAATGTTCCCGAAGCAAGATCCATCTGCCTTATGAAGCGCACCTCCAGTCCCTCTCTCATACAGTAGTCTGCCACGGCGCGTGCGTCAACCTCATCCGGGTTGCTCTTGATGACACAGTTTATCTTGACAGGTCTCAGCCCTGCCTCCTGCGCTGCCGCAATACCCCTGAATACATCAGCGATATTACCACCCCTGGTGACGTACCTGTACTTGTCAGCGTCAATGGTGTCAAGGCTGATATTCACTCTCATCAGGCCGGCAGAGGCCAGCCCGGTCGCATAGTCAGCCAGCAGAATGCCATTGGTGGTCATAGACAGATCACTGATCCCTTCAATTCCTGAGAGCATGGCAACCAGGTCAGTGACCCCCTTCCTCACCAGCGGCTCACCGCCGGTGATCCGCACCTTGGATATGCCGGCCTCCACAGCCACACGGGTGAACCCGGTGATCTCATCATAAGTCAGTATATCCTCATGCCTGATGAGTGTCACTCCATCCCCGGGCATGCAGTACCGGCAGCGCAGGTTACAACGGTCAGTGACCGAGATGCGCAGGTAGTTTATATTTCTCTCAAATCTGTCTAACACTCACCATCTCTCCCTTTTGTATCCAGCTCTGTCCTCGTGGTATGGTTATCAGGCCCCATGCGCCCGTCAGTGCGGTAATATGTCCCGAACCGTGGTATTCTATCGGTAATGCCTCTCCTGCAGGGGTAACCGTGAACGGTATCCATGCCAGTCGCTCCGCCCTCTTGCGTGAGTAGTCGGCTGCCAGCGGCATCAGCATCCTGGTCTCTTCGTGTGCCACCCCGGCCATCTTGTCGAGGAACGGTCTGACCATCACCTCAAACTGAACGAAGGTGGAGACGGGGTTGCCAGGCAGGCCGAAGACGGCCTTCTTCTCTCCTGTGCAGAAGGTAAGGGGTTTCCCGGGCTGCATGGCCACCTGGTCAAAGTGGATGGTAAGTCCCACTGCACGCATCACCTTTGGTACGAGGTCATAGTCGCCGAACGAGACGCCGCCAGAGATGAGTACCACGTCGTTCTCTTCCACCGCCTTGCGGAGAAGTTTCTCTATCGAGGCCTCTTCGTCACGGGCGATACCGTAGTATTTGCCGATGGCTCCGGCCCTCGTCACCTGCGCCATCAGCTGGGAGGCATTGCTGTTGCGTATCTGCGCTCCGGAAGGAGTGCGGTCAGGCTCAACCAGCTCATCTCCGGTGCTGATGACACCCACCCTGGCCCTGCAGCTGACGGTAACCTCCATGGCCCCGACCACAGCCATGACTGCAACATCCTGAGGCTTGATGTATCGCCCCGCCTTCAGCACCGTCTGGCCGCTGTAACAGTCCTCCGCCGCCTTCGCTATGTTATCATTGCCGGGTCTGCCTGTGAACATGACCCGTCCTCCCTCCTTCTCCTGCGAGTCTTCAAGCATGAAGACATAATCCGCTCCCGCAGGCACTGCGGCACCTGTCATGATGCGCGAGCAGGTGCCGGGAGTTACTGTTTTCGAGGGCATGACACCCGCTGGTACGGTCTCAAGCACGGTCAGCTCCCTGCCAAGGTCTTCATGACGGCATGCATATCCGTCAACAGCGCTCTTGTTCCACGGAGGCATGTCCATGTCACTTTTTACAGGCAGCGCCAGCGCCCTGCCGGCAGCATCGCGTATACTCACCTCCTCTTTCCCCGTGCGGAAAGCAGCTTCTGTTACAATCCTGAAAGCTTCTTCAAATGTTATCATGACACTTCAGTATTCTTTTTTCTCCTCCCCTTCACCTACTACACGCAGGGCCTCGGGCCGGAATGAAACAATGACTTTCTCTCCGGTGACGAAGTTGTTTTCCTCCATCTCACGGTGAGTGACGTCAGCATAAAAGAGATCTCCGGCGTTAACCGTGATCTCGTACCCGGTGGGTGAGGGCACCACGTCATCAATGACGCCGTGGATGTTGTTGATCTGTATCCCGGCTGCTCCCTGTCTCGACAGCAGCACCTCACTGCTGCCTATTATCAGCAGGCCCGAGGAGGGATAATTACCCTTCGGGAGCTTGAACCTGGTCCGCTTTTCAGTCAGGCCCGAGCAGCTTTTATATGATGTGATGAAAGTAGCCCTGAAGAAGTTCTTGATACCGGCATAACGAGCCACGAACCTGTTGACCGGGTGGTTGAACACCTCCAGTGGCGTTCCCTCCTGTATTATCTTTCCGTTGTGCATCACGCCCACCCTGCTGGCAAGGCTTATCGCCTCACCGAAGTCGTGGGTGACATGTATTATCGTCTGTCCGTTACGGTTCAGCCGGCGCAGCATCCTCCTGATGTCGTCCTTGAGGCTGGCATCCACTGAAGCCATCGGCTCATCAAGGAGAAGTATCTTCGGCTGCGTAACAAGCGTCCGTGCCAGCGCCACCCTCTGCTTCTCCCCTCCCGAGAGATTATTGGGCTTGCGCAGCAGCAGGCCGGTGATATTCATCTCCTGAGCGGCACGCTGAACCCTGTCAACCCTCTCCTTCAGGCTCAGTTTCATGATCTTCAGGGGATACATTATATTATCCTTCACCGAATAATGCGGAAAGAGGGCCAGATCCTGGAAGACGAGGCCTATGCCTCTCTCCTGCACTCTTTTGTGGGTTATCTCTTCACCCTCAAGGAATATCCTTCCGCTGTCAGGCGGCGTGAGTCCGCATATGAGCTCGAGCAGCTGAGTCTTGCCTGCTCCGGAGCGGCCGAGCAGGACGTAATAATCGCCACGTGACACCTCCAGTGATATCTCCCGCAGCGAGAAAGCGTCGATCCGTTTGCTTAGTCCCTCAGTCCGCAGCATCATCCTCCCTCCGGAATAATGGGCGCCGCTCTGTCGCCAGCACTCTGAATAACACAAAGAATACCAGCGCCACCAGGATAAATATGATCGATGCCGGCCGTGCCGCGCTAATGCCGTAGGTATTGAAGCGGTCATAAATAAGGACCGGCGCTATCATGGGGTGGTATGCGATGATGACCACTGCCCCGAACTCACTCATGCCGCGGGCGAACATCATAATGAAGCCTGACACCACCGAGCGCCACGCCTGCGGCAGTGAGATCGTGAAGAAAATGCGCGACTGTGAGGCGCCGAGCGTCAGTGCTGCCTTCTCTGTCCTCTCGGGAACAGCAGCAAAGCCATCGCGGGCCGCGTTGATGAGGAACGGCAGGCTGACGAAGGCCATGGCCAGGGCAATGCCGGCGCCATTGTTGACAAGCATGATGCCGGCCTTCTGTGCCACCCCGCCCAGGGCACCGTCGCGCGAGATGAAACCGAGAAGAGCTATGCCTGCTGCCGTGTGCGGTAACACCACCGGCAGGTCAATTATGCCCTGAACAACCTTCTTGAAAGGGAACTTCCTGCGAGCCATGATCCATGCCAGAGGAACGGCACCCATGGCAAAGATGATGGTCGCTGAAAAGGCTATGGCAAGAGTGTACCATACGCTTCGCCTCACAACGGGATCAGCAGCTGTAGTCCTGACCTCACTGAACGATGAGTTGAGAAACATGCCGGCCAGCGGCGCAATGATGAAGAGGAGCACCAGCGATGCAAGGATTGTGAATACCCAGTTGAAGAGCGTATGGCCTTTCATCGTGCAACGGCTAATCGGTAACGGTCATCAGGTATTTCTTAAGCGGCAGAGGCACAACAGCAGTGTCGTCGGCTACGGGGGGAATAAGTGGCTCCTGCCCGCATTCCCTGAAGATCCTTTGTCCCTCTTCGCTTAACATAAAGGCGAAGAATTTCATTGCCAGCTCTTTATGCGGTGCACCGTCAATGACGGTGCCAGAATAGCTGATATAGTCTCCCTTCACTTCTGTACGCAGGCCTGGCGCCTCTCCGGGAATCATGTAGGAGACTGAGGCATAATGTTCCTTCATCGCGGGAGATGAGAGGTTGATCTCATCAGGCAGCTCAATGTAAAGCAACCCGTGCTGCACGGCAACTGACCTGTACTGGAACATATAGTCTATGACTCCTGTCTCTGCCAGTGCAATGAGGTCAACTTCCTTGGGCCTGATGTAGTCAACGTCCTTACCCAGAAGCGAGTCTGCCAGCCCGGGCCTGCCGTAATGCCTTCTCAGCCAGCCTGGCGGCGAAGACGGTGCGGTACCCGCACGGATCGGCGTCAGGGTCGGCCCTCCCGATGATGACATCATCCTTAAGGAGTATATCTGCCCAGTTCTCCTCGCGGAAGATGGATGCATAGGCGGACTCCGGCCTGTAGGCAATCACAATCTCGTTGGTGGCGAAACGTATGTTCCATGAGGCATATGCGGGGATGAGCATGCTGCTGATGACTATATGGTCGGCAGAGAGCATTATGTCACACGGTTTCTCCAGGTCGGTGATCTTGCGGGCCGAGTGGAGGCTGCCTGCCGCCTCCGTGAGTATCCTTACGCCGGGATTGGCTCTCTCGAAGGCTTCGGTCAGCTTCTTCACGGGAACCGAGAGGCTGCCGGCGTGAAAGATGATGATGTTCTTTTCACCGCCGCCGCCGCATCCCTGCAGGGTGATAAGGAAGAGAGACAGGAAGAAAATGGTTCTTCTCATTTCCCGCCGTTTATTTCATTGACGCGGTTGAAAAAGACCCTGGCTATGCTCTTCATGGCTATGTCGGTCTCATGGGTGAGGCTGTTGTAGGCCCTCACCAGTTGTCTTCCCTCGCTTGAGAGGAGTGTACGGCCACCTGCGGCCCCGCCGCGTCTCTTGTCCGTCAGCCTGAAGCCAAGATGCTGCTCCACCTCATTCAGCAGACCCCATGCCTTGCGGTAGCTCATGCCGAGGTTCCTGGCCGAGGCAGTGATGGAGCCGGTACGGTCTATGTCAAGCAGGAGGGCAAAGCCTTCGCCGTCAAGTATCCTCTCCCTGCTGATTGTCTCAAGCCACATGTCATACCTGAGGAAGATGTCGTAATAGGGTTGTCCCTTGTGTCCGGCCATGGGTCAGATGATTTACTTGTAGATGCACCTGTAAGCGGCGGGTTGTGACAGCTTCAGCTTAAAACGCGTGTTGGCAGGCACCACGAATGTCTGGAACGGTGCGAAGCTCTTCCATTCGGTCTCACCGGGAAGAAGTACCGTCATTGAACCTGAGACCACCGTCATGTACTCCACTGTGGAGGTGCCGAACTCGAACTCACCTGCAGCCATGACACCTACCGTGGCACGGCCATCCTCGTTCTCGAGCGCCATTGATTTGACATTACCGTCGAAATACTCATTTACCTTTATCATGTCACGTGTTTAATGATACAAGGCAAATGTACATCTTTTGCATAACGCTTCCAAACTTCAGGACCCAGCCTCACATCCTCAGTCTTAAGTGGGATGTCAGACTGATGACTGCCAAATGCCGGCTGGCTGTGACTGACTAATGTGGGCTGCTGGCTGCCGACTGAACTGATACCTACCTGACGACCGGAGGCTTGACTGTTTGCGGCTGTTTCGCAGGAACTGTGACCTTCGGCTGCATCACCGGCCCGGAAGGCTTATCGAACATGCCTGGTTTGGCGGCGTTTTCGATCCTCTCAACCACGTTCACCGGCGAAGTGCATGAGGCGCACTCATCGACGAAGCTCGAGTAACCCAGATCTTTGTTCTTATACACATATGTCACCATCTCGAAGGGATGCTTCCGGTTCTTTGACGGGTTGACCGCATCACCGGGTGACGAGTACCCGTATGAAGCGTTCCATGGTCCCGTGGCGGCTATTGCTGCTCCCGGATGTCCCTCCAGCGGGGTGAGCGTCACGCTCTTGCTGAACCACACCTTTGCCTTCGTCGCTTCAGGGAACTCCGGTACCGGCTGTGCTGCCGTCAGCGAGGCATGGGGTGCATCGGCGCCCCTTACCATCTTCACTGTTCCTGCCGGAGCTGTCTCTCCCCTGATGGAGCTCACCACCACGAAGCTGTTTTGAGCGGTGATATTCTCGCTGCCCGGCCTTACTGTAACGTTCAGCCCTTCATGTTCGATTGCAGAAACCATCAGTCCATCTGTCTCAATCCAGTCAGATTCGACGGTGAAACCCTCAACCACAACACGAGCCTTTACCTTCTGTCCAGGCTCGAACGTCAGTCCGCTGACAGTGAAGCTGCCCAGTGGCGAGTTGACCGTTCCCCTGTTGACCGGTGGCTTGTCTGCCGTTGGCGTTGCAGGAGCCCTGGTGCCCTGAGGGGCGGTGCCCGTCAGAACGGCCTTCGGGACTGTCTGTGTTATGAACTCGATGGGACCGCGGTAGACGGTCAGGTTATTCCTGAACTCATTCATTCTGTTGATGGTCTCCTGTTGAGATATGACGCCCTTGTACCGGTCAGCAGGACTGTTGCCGATGACCGCAGCTGCGGCCGCAGACTGTCCGCCCTGTGGTGCACCGGCCAGCTTCGCCCATTTGCTTCTTGAACCGGCCACGGTGCCTTCCGCCAGTCCGGCGAAATAGTCAGCCGACCAGAGCCTGACCTCCTTGAAAGGTATGGTTGCGTCGAGAGCCGGACTGGGACTGGAGACGTCAGGGAGCTTAACCATCACCTTGTCTCCCTTCTTCAGCGGAACACCCCTGGCGATGAAGATACCGTCAGCATCGGTTGTTGCACTGTATTCACTGCCGGCGCTGCCCGGACGGCTCACCATTACCTTCAGGTTACCCTTGTACGGAACGGTGTCCATTACTCCCGGCCTGCTTCCCGGCTTCAGGCTGTGTATCTCACCAGCCACATAATCGCCCCATGCGCATGCTTCATGAATGACCATCTCATATCCATGGTAATCGGGTTTCGAGTATTTCCAGAGAGAATAATAATTGTCGCACAGGGTAAACTTCTTTGACACTATCTTGCCTCCCGCCTTAAGCCTGAGGCCAACATCAGCGCTGAGTGACATGCCATCAGTTGCCACTGTTCCCTCCATCCCTCCGTTGACATAGACGTCAAGGGCGTTGTATCCCTTCACCTTCAGGTTGGCAGTGCACTGAAATCCGATGAATGCCTTCAGCTGCGATGTGACTTTATAGTTGATGTCACACCATGAATCGATTGTGGATATATTACGGATGCTTGTGGGCACATACCAGAAAGTGCCTCCGCTTGCTCCCATGGCCATCTCAATGCCCTGATGGATCTCAACGGCCAGGGTCACATGCCCTTCCATATTGCAGAGGATAAACAGCCCTATCTCGCACTTGCCCAGGTCTGACATTTTTATCTCCGTCCCCCATATCGGCGTCTTAACCTCATCTTTCAGCTTCATGCTGGTGTATATCTTCATGTCAACCTGTTCCGATGCCAGGAAGACAAGGCGGTAGCCGCCGTTCTTGGAATACTTCCCTTCAACGCGCGGATTGGTGAGCAGGATCTGACCCTTGAGGGTGACGGTCAGAGAGTCATTGTCGACCTTGTCAAGCAGGAAGGTCACGCTGTCGAACTGCAGGTTCACTGCATAGTTGTTGTTCATCTGCAGGGAACTTTCAACTATACCTTCTGCCAGCGAGACGGTGTTTGCCAGTGTTATCGGCACCTCCTGTTCAGGAACCTCTATATCGTCGAATACGGCGGAAAGTGATGGCCTGAGTGCAATCATCTGTTTGTCATCAACAGGCTCTGCCTTCAATACAAAATCGCTGGCGGGATCGACATAGACCGAGTCAGGGCTGGGCCGGAATGCTCCTCCTGAGAGGTCAAGAATGCCATCTTGCTTCAGCTTTATTCGGTTTTTCTGTGCAGGCGTAAGAGCCCTGACGTTACCGGCGAAATCATAACTTACGTTTTTGAAAGTCCCGGGTTTCTCGCCGCGGGCCATGGCCCTTGCGGCAGCAGGATGAACGGATTGCTCCGCAGGCTTAAGGTCACTGACGGTTACCACGCCGTCAAACCTGACATCTTCCGCAATTTTTAACTGCTGCGCGCCGGCCGTAACAGTAAAAGCCAGGGCAAGCATAAACGTAAATAATGTGCTATTTTTCATTGGTGAAAGGGGGTTGTTATTGCTGTACAACGCTTGCATTCATGGCTTTGGTATCTCACAGCAGCTATAAGATCATCTGAATGAGGAAAAAACACCGGAATTCTTAATTCTTCCCTCTTAATTCTTAATTTTACAATAAAGCATAAACCTGACATTATGAAAATAACTGACTACCCTACATTCAACAAGGAGTGGGACAAAAAGGAGATCAAAAAGAAGACTGAGAAGATGCTTGAGGAGATAGGTGAGCTTCAGCACAAGATGTATGCCCAGGGAAAATACAGCATGATAGTGGTACTGCAGGGCACAGACGCCTCAGGAAAGGACGGGGCCACGATGGGACTGCTTAAATATTGCAATCCCGTTGGCTTTGACGTGTACAGTTTCAAGAAGCCGACTGACCTGGAATATGCGCATGATTTTCTATGGAGGGTACACCAGGTCTGCCCTGCAAAGGGGGTGATGCAGGTTTTCATCAGGTCTCACTATGAGGATATACTTGTGCCCACTGTTGGCAAATACATCCCTGCCGATATCATCGAAAAACGGTATGAAGCAATCAACATCTTCGAAAAGATGCTCGAGGATAATGGCACGAAGGTGCTCAAGTTCTATCTCAACGTCTCAAAAGAGGCTCAGAAGGAGAGGCTGATGGAGCGCATCGAGCTGAAGGAGAAGCACTGGAAGCACAAGGACGGCGACTGGGACACCAGGGACAAGTTCGATGAGTATCTAAAAGTATACGAGCAGATACTCAACCGCTGCAATGATGTGCCATGGCATGTAGCCCCTGCAGACAAGAACTGGCAGAAGCTCTACGCTGTCGCGGAGGTGGTGCTCAAGACCCTCAAGGGCCTCGACCTGCAGTGGCCACCGCTCGTTACAGAGAGATTCAGGCAGTAGAGATATTTGCGATTTGCGATTTGCGATTTGCGATTAAATCGAAAATCTGTAATCGAAAATTGAAAATCCCCAGATCCTCACCCCATTCGCAAATCGCAAATCGGCAATCGCAAATCCCAGCTTATTCAACCCATTCGCAAATCGCAAATCGACAATCGCAAATCCCTATGGTTTTGCCTTCAGTGGTATGTTCTGAACGATTTTGCCTGCCTTCCGCGATTCAAATTTGATATCAATGCTGCCCTTGCCGCTAACCAGGAACTGGTATTCAACCTTCCCGAATCCCGGCACCTGGCATAACTGAACCTCCGGTTTGTACTCCTTGTAGTCAACCAGGCCCATATAGATATCAGTCAGCACGCCGCCGCTCACCACCTTCGCCCCGTTTCCTGTGACACTCAGGATGTCAGGAGGATAGAGCTTGTTCTTCATCGACGCAAAGGTCACTGAGGGCATCACCCCCTCGTTCACCAGCCGTACCCTGACGCTCCACAGATCGCCCTCAACCTTCTTCACCTCAAACACGTCCATTATCACCTTAGGAGTGTACTGCGAAGTAAAGATCACCGCTGAGGCATTCCTGTGAACCAGGTCCTGCAGCATGAACGGATGCGGCAGGCGGCTGCTCATCTTCGACCATCCGCCAACCTCTATGTCGCCGTACAGCGGATGCTTGTAAGGCTTCCACTCCCTGAACAGTTCGCCCTGCGTTACGTTATCATTGAACAGCAGTCTCTGCCTCTCGGCGTCTGATGACTCGCCAAACATCGATCGCTCCTCCTGTTTCCTCATGGGTGTCCCGTCGAAGGTCTCCGTCTCCACCTGGAAGAGCTCGCCCACAAACGAATAGGAACCAACCAGGTTATTGGTGAAGTCGGTGAAATCGCCATAGGTCGAATAGAGGTCTTTCCAGCTGATGAGGTACTCATAGCCCGGGACGATCTTTTCAATGTTTTTTCCGAGATAATCGTATACTGATATGTCTCCCTGGGGCAGCTCCCCGGCGGCCTTGAATGATGGGCCTCTAAGGTACATCCCGCCGTTGTTGTGGAAGGCGAATACCATGATTATGTTCGGTCGTGCCAGCATCCATTCGGCTATGGCCTTTATGCCGGTTCCCTCAAAAGGATAGTTTCCTGCGCCCCTCTGAACATACGGAGGGTTCCAGTTGTATCCCCAGTTGCGGTTACCGTCCACAAAGCCTTCGCTGTCCTCATTGACCAGGCCGTCGCCGTCGTTGTCGATGCCCTCCTGTCCCAGCCTTGTCCATTCGCCCTTCTCCCCGGGCTTTACGGCGATCATCAGCCTGCTGTCGGCAGGGTCAGTCCTGAGCCTGCCTAACGTGTCCCTTATCCGCATTGTGGTAATGTGCCCGTCACCGTTGATGTCATCCGGACCATCCTCGTCAACGAGCCCGTCACGGTCGTCGTCGACGGGTATCCTCAGTCCGCGGTTGGAGCTGGGATTGTTGGCATCTTCGAAGAAATGGAATCTGCCATCGACGTTAACCACCGGTATGATGTAGAAGACGTTGCGGTCAACAACATCGGTTATCTCCTTAAGCTTCCCGTAGTTGGTAAGCAGCCTGTTGGCCAGGTAGAGACAGACCTCGCCTGCCTGGATCTCATTGCCGTGGATGTTGCCGTCAGCGTATACGCCGGGCTTTGAGAATGGTTCGCCCGTCTTCGGGTTGTTGATGGTAAGAGCCCAAATGATGCGCCCCTCCTCGCTCTTCCCTACCTGGTCAAGCCTGGTGAGCTCCGGGTAAGCCGTGTTGAGGGCCTTCAGCGCCTCCACCACCTTTTCGTAACTGTAATAAAAGTCGAACCGCAGTGGCACTTTCACCTCCTGGGCCTGTATAAGCACGATGGCAAGAGCCATCAGTGCCGCTGTCATGAATGATCTTTTTCCTCTCATGGCTAACCTCCGATAGTTATCTGTTCTGAATCGTTCCCGGCCTGTTTTGATTCCAGCCTGATTGTCAGGGTCCCTTTTTTAGGAGTTCTGACAAGCCACAAATACCTGGCCGATTTCATGCCGCCCATCTCGTTGACGGGGGTCCTCTTTTTTCCTGAGAGGATCTCAATACCGGCTCCCTCAAGGGTCATTATTGCCGGTGCGGGAACCTTGTTCCTCTTGCCCATTGCCGTTGGGAACGGAAGGAATCCTTCGTTCGTCACCCAGGCTTCGACCTGGTATACTCCGCCTCCCTTTTCAGTCACTTTTACCTGGGCAATGGCCAGTTTCGGCAGTCGTTTCACAAGCTCAAAGACATAAGGCAGGTGCAGGTCAAGCAGCGAATCGACCATCATCTCCGGTGGTGTGTTATCGGTAAAGGGCGCGAACCCTCCTATCTCCACATCACCGAGCGTCGGATGCTTGAATGTTTTCCAGGGGACAAAACCCTTTCCTTCCAACCATTTGTCGGAGAAGGCAAGTATCGCCGTCTCCTTCGGGTCGCCCTTCTTCTCATCCTTCTTCGGGGCAGGCATCTGCTTCATCATAGCTGCTATCTGCGCCGGTTTCATCTGTCCTCCGCTTACGATCCCCATAACCATTTTTGCGTTGTACTGCGGCGGGGCGCCACTCTCCTTAAGAAATGCAGCTATCTTCTCCTCACCCAGTGCAAGAAACTCTTCGGATGACATCTTCTCCAGGGCCTCGAGGGTAACGCCACTGCCCTCCTTCTTCTCCTCCTTTGGTTTGGGCAGTCCCCAGAGATCCATTGTGAAGACCGGAAGGCCCAGATGGTAATAGGCCCACATCTCGAACGATCCCTCCTCGGGCTGTGCCGGGTCAAACCGTTCCTCAGTCAGCCCCTTTTTCTTGAGGTACTCCTTATAATTCGATGAAATCTCATTGTAAAACGAGAGGTCCTCCGGGAGGGGGTTCACCACAGCGCCCAGTCCAAGGAAGCTGGCAATCATGCTCTCGTCAGCCGTCATGCCGGGAGGCATCATAGGCTGCACAAACTCAATGATCTCATCCATGGTATAGGTCCGCGAGACATCTATCCCCATCGCTGTTCCTATCTCTCTCGGGATCCTGATATTATCAGTATCCATGGAGCCTTTCCTGCCCCCCTGCGGAGGTGCAAGGAGGTAGTTGGTGGTACCGAACGACAGTACCATTGCCAGCTCCGGATGGGCGAATGCGAACTTCAGCAGGGCTTCGGCCTCGGGTGTTGATCCGGGGTAGAGGCCGCTGCGCTTCCCAAAGCCTTTAAACAGGTGCGGGAAGTTGATATTGACATTGGTTCCTCCGGGAGTATCCTCGTTATATTGTCCGTCGCCGTCGTCATCGATGCCTTCGGTATAAAGCTTATAAATGCCTTTTTCTCCCTTTACGGCATCAGCCCTGCGCATGAGGCGCGGTTCGCCCTCAACGGGCACCCATGTGCCGTCAGGAGCCTTTACCCTCATCTGGGTGATTAGGCCGTCATTATTGAGGTCGTTGTATCCGTCCTCGTCAGCCTGGTCATCGGTGTCGTCATTGAAGGGTGTCGCGTTACCGGGGTCTGACCAGAGCGGCCTGGTGAAGTATCGCGCGTAGGCATCAGGGTTACCCACCGGCAAAATAAACCACGTCCGGCCGGCCGACAGTGATGCGTCGGCAAGGATGCGGGTGGCAAGCGACAGGGCTGCCTCGGTGGCGACCGGGGTGATGCCCGCCATGTTTGCGGTGACCAGCACTGCAGGTACGGTTGAGCCGCCCTTGCCGATCTCTATCATCAGCATCTCGCGGCCTCCGGGGGTGACGGCCATCTTATGAACCTTCACCAGCGAAGGGGAGCTCTGACGCAGCTGCTCAATCCTGCGGTTCACATCGGCCGGGTCACTGTACTTCCCGGTTGCCGAAACCGGCCCGGAAGCGAGGAACAGGGCCGCAACAAGAAGCATGATGCATCTCGCTGCAGGTAATTGTGTCATTCTCATCTACTGGAAAATTTATGTTATAAACTATATAGGAAATGCGTATTGAAAATGCCGGCTTCTATTTGATCTCAATGCCGAAAAGCTCCTTATATGACCGGATAATATAAGCGTCGATCCATTTATAATGCTCCAGGATCTTCTCCTTCTGCGGCTTCCCCTTTACGGTCATTGTGGCCATCATTTCAGCGGTCTTCAGAAAGATCTCATCCTCTGCCGGCTCAAGCTTCTGTAAGAATCCCGTCTTCTCTTCGTTGAGCAGGAGAGCCACGTTCATGTATTTCCCTCCCGAACCGCGGGTGATGGGGAAGAGCTGGCGCTTGAGGGTCATCGCTGCGTCGCACAGACGGCGCATGCATGTTCTCCTTCATACTCACCACCTGTGGCAGGTTCCTCCCGGCGCTGACCCACACCGGGACAGCCACTGTCGTCAGCGGGAAGCCTGTAAGGGTCCACATCATGGCATTGTCAGGGTCTTCGCCCTTTGCTGCTCCGATTACCATCACCACTGAGGCTGAAGAGGTTCTGGGTATGAAATCCTCGAAGTTCCTGAAGGTGGTAGTTGCTTCGTCAGCCGGCAGGTCGGCTCTCAGGTTGACGCCGGTGAGTGAGTGCTTCAGGTTGCGCGAGATGGAATTCAACAGGTACTGCGGATCAAGTTTCTTCTGTGCAAGGGCCATGTTGAGGGCCTCGCTTGCAGCAGCAAACCTGATATAGCCTCCGCCAGCATCCGGGGTGCCGGTGAAAGAGTGGTTGGTGCGTATCAGCAGTCCGTAGGGTGCCAGCGCCGGGTCATTGGCGTCGATCTTTTTAAAGCTGAAGTTGCCTGTTTCATAATAGGCGGCGCCTCCCTGCGCATCGATGACCCCGAAGTTGGCATCGACGCCCAGCGGCTTCGGCATGTCAGCGAGCATCTTCTCAAAGTCGGCCAGCGTGGCGCAGCTCATCAGAGCCAGTTTCATCACCACACCCTCCTGGTCGGCGAATTTAGTGGTGTCACCGTAGTTGTTATTATATGCAGCTGAGTTGATGATGGCGAAGCCGGCGGAGTTGAAGCCGCCCCAAACCTCCTGTTTCCATGATTCTTTGGAATCTACCATTCCTATGTACTGGTATTTGCCGTCGGTGAAGAAGACGAGGGCGTTATCGAGGGTACCGGTGTCGCGGTGCTTGTACAGTATCGGCCTGCCGTCAGGAGTGTACTTGCCTGACATGAGGAATGTGGTGCATGACCAGAGCTCTCCTGCAATGCCGGCAGCGGCAAACAGGATCAGAATCAGCGTCAGTTTTTTCATAGGGGTTTTGAATAGTTTTGTTAAAGGTAAAGGTTTTTTACTCCGCTGCTCAACTCCGACGGCTGCATTAAGATTTTTTAACCCGGCATTTCAGTCCGCAGTCCGAAGACTACCTGACCCGCTTTCCCTCAATCTTCTGCCCTCCCTGGTATAAGATCATTTTGTTGACCTTACCGTCTTCGCCGGCAACAAACTCAACCTGTGCATCAACGACCTTAAGGAAGAATTTCGTCTCGCTTTCGGCGAAGACTTCGAATTTCGGCTGCCCGGTAGCCTGGGTGAAGAGCCTGTTTCCCTCGCGCATGAATGCAATGCTAAACCCCGGCTGGATCTCATACTCGCCGACGTACTTTTCAAGAAGAGCCTCATCCACAGTGATAACCTTCTTTTCTTCAACCTTCTTTTCCGTCAGATTCCACGTATCCAGCTGGCCCCTGTCGTCACTCACGAATGAAACTATCTTTCCGCTGGCATCCCTGTTGAATGTGGCGTACATGAATGCATCTTCCACGATGAACTTATCCTTTTCAACCGGGAACATTTTTCTCGTTCCTGAGCCTGCCAGCATCGCAGACAGCTGATTTCCGTCCCTGGAAATTGTGACCTCTCTGCCCTTGTCGTTAGCGTAGATACCCGCATATTGGTCAAGAGTTGCATCGTCAAGCTTTATCAAGCTGGTCTTCAGGGGCTTGCCCATCGCTATAGCAGCCATCTGCAGGGCCGCGAATTCCGGGGCTTTGCCGGTATTGTTGGAGAAGAGCGCGACAAAGATGTCTTCTTCAGGCAGGTAGATTGAACTTGTCAGATAACCGAAGATCCCGCCGCCATGCTCAATAGTGGGGCTTCCCTGAAGCTGCGAGAGAAAGTATCCGTATCCGTAGTGGGTACCCTTGCCGTCTTTGAGCTTGTACTCCGTGAAGGCCATGTCGAGAGTCTCCTTTTTGACAAGCCGGTATGAATGCACTGCCTGGTGCCATCTGAAGAGATCCCCGACAGTCGACATGATGGCTCCCGCCGAATAGGGCTGAGTCATACTGCAGTAATCAGAGTTCACAGGGCCGTCATTTCCCGGCTGGTAACCCGAAGCACGGTTCATGATGATTCTGGTATCACTTCCGTAACTTGTTGAGGTCATTCCCAGCGGGGTGAAAAAATTCTCCTGGATATAATCCGCATAGGTCTTGCCGGTTACTTTCTCTATTATGTAGCCGAGCAGGAAATAGCCGGAGTTGTTATAGTTCCATTTCGTTCCCGGAGCAAACTCCATCGGCTGGTTTTTAAAAATATCAATTAGTTCCTCCGGCTTCATGTCCTCTCTTACATTCTTCATATAATCCGTCATCCCCGTGTAGCTCTGGATCCCGGACGTATGAGTCAGAAGATGCTCTATCGTGATTGTGTAAGCATGCGTCGGATAGTCAGGTATGAATTTGGTTATATCATCCTGCAGCGACAGTTTCCCCTGCTCCATCAACTGCAGTATGGCTATGGCGGTGAACTGCTTGGTGATCGAGCCTATCCTGAAGACCATTTCCGGTTTCATAGGTACCTCCAGCTCCAGGTTGGCCATACCGAAAGCCTTTTGGTAGATAACCTGGCCGTTCTTTGCAACCAGTGCAGCGCAGCCTGTCTCTCCGGGCTTGAACTGCCCGGAAAGTATCCTGTCTATTTCAGCCGTAAGCTGTTTTGTATTAAGCGCCTGGGCCGATGCCCTGAATGTCACACCTGAAATCAAAATGAACATGAGCATCAGTTGTCCCATGCTCTTTGCGACAAATTTTCTTTTCATAACAGAGGTTTTAGAGTTATGCACTAAAGACGACAAATTAAGAAATGTGCGGCATCAGACCTGTTATTGGATTGGGAAAATATTTTAAATATGCAGAGAGGAGCATGGCGCTGCCGTTCCTGAAGAATAAGGGTAACTGGACGGTGAACATCTCAGGGCCGGGGTTGTTTAATTCAGGTTGAGCAACTATTGATGCATGAAGGTATTACTGGCGGTACTTATATATATGACAGTCGGGCTGGCATCCCTCCCGGCCCAGAAGATAGAAAAGATAGGCATTCCGGAGCTGGAGAAGATCCTCTCCAGCCCTGAGGATGTGCTGCATGTGGTCAACCTGTGGGCCACATGGTGCCCTCCTTGCGTCACTGAACTGCCATATTTTGAAAAACTCTCAAAAGAGTACCAGGATAACGAGGTGAAATTCCTACTAATCAGCCTCGACTTCCCCAGCCAGATAGAGAGCAGGCTCATCCCCTTCCTTAAAACCAATAACATAACGGCTGACGTGAGGGTCATGACCAACATCGACTACAACAGCTGGATTGAAAAGGTCGACAGCAGCTGGCAGGGAAATATTCCCGTTACCCTGTTTTTCAACAATGCCAGGAAGATAAAATATTTTCACCCCTCCGAGGTCACCGAAAATGAACTCAGAGATCTGATAATCAAACATAAATAGTAATTAATCATTAAAAATCAATACGTTATGAAGAAGTACCTGTATATTTCAATGGCGGCCCTGATGATAACCGTCCTTCTGAATGCACAGTCGCAGTACAAGGCAGGCGACGTTGCTTCGGATTTTAAACTGAAAAACGTGAAGGGAGAGATGGTCTCTCTATCAAACTATAAGGATGCTGACGGATTTATCGTTGCCTTCTGGTGCAACAGCTGCCCGGTTGTCAAAAAGTACGACCAGAGGCTCCAGGAGCTTCATGCGAAGTACGCTCCTAAAGGATATCCTGTGATTGCAATAAACCCGAATGATCCGGCTGTATCTCCGGGCGACTCCTACGAAAAGATGAAGGAGACCGCCGCAAAACTCAATTACAAATTTGATTACCTCTTTGACGAGACACAGGAGACTGCCCGCAAATACGGAGCTACAAACACTCCTCACATATATATTCTCTCGTGGAAGGATGGCAAGCTGGTGGTGGATTACGTCGGGGCCATTGACAACAACGCCGATGATGCCTCGGCAGCAGATAAAAAATATGCCGAGGATGCTCTCAACAGCATTCTGAAAGGCCAGGCGGTTGCCGTGGCAGGCACCCGTGCTGTAGGCTGTTCAATCAAGTGGAAGAAGGCGGAGTAGGAAATTGTCGTCCCGACACTCCCGACTTCTTCGGGACACGTTCGTGTACGGGATTGATCCATCGCCTCCGTCGCCGGATCAAATTTGCGATTTTCGATTTTCGATTTGGGTTTAATAAGTGTGGAGTAGCGCCTGGTCCATTTATTTGGTAACTTGGCGCTCATGACAACTATCGCAATAATATCATCGAGCGTCAGGCAGGGCAGGAACAGCCACAGGGTGGCGCTCTACCTGAAAAACTACCTTGAGGAGAACAAGCTGGCAGATGCTGATATCCTGGATCTTAAGGAATATGACTTCCCGCTCTTTCATGAGCGGCTTCACCTTCAGAAGGACCCTTCACCAGGGGCGCTTGACTTTGCGTCAAGGATCCGCGCTGCCGACGGCGTCATTGTGGTGACACCTGAATACAACGGCGGGTACCCTGCCAGCCTGAAGAACGTTGTTGATCTGTTAACCGATGAGTGGCGCAGGAAGCCGGTGGCTATCTCCACCGTCTCAGACGGTCCCTTCGGAGGGACCCAGGTCATCACCTCCCTGCAGTTTTCACTCTGGAAGATACGTGCATGGACCGTACCTGCGATGTTTCCGGTCCTGAAGGTGACTGAAGCGTTTGACGAAAACGGCGTACCCGCTGACCGGAAAGCGGCCGACAAAAGGGCTGCCGGTTTTGTCTCTGAATTGTTGTGGTGTATTGAAGCGAAAGGGAAGATGGCTTAGTCTTTCGGCTGCTCGACCTTCTCCTCAACAGGAGGTTCGGATGTGATGTTTCCGAACTTGTCGACGTAGGCCATCATGTTCTCAAGCCCGCCGCCCGCGGAGTTGTCCTTGCGGTACTGCTTCTTCTGCTCTTTCTCTTTTCTTTTCTTCAGACGCTTCTCCGTCTTCTGCTTCTTGATGTAACTGTTGTTCGGTCCTGCCATAATCTTCCTGTATTAATTAACAAAAGTCAGCGCCTTGCCACTGGCGCCTGCCCTGCCTGTACGGCCGATGCGGTGAATGTAACTCTCCATATCCTTCGGTGCCTGGAAATTGATCACGTGCGAGACATCCGCTATATCCAGTCCGCGCGCAGCAACATCGGTTGCCACCAGCACCTTTATCTTGCGGTTCCGGAACGACTCCAGCGCCTTTATGCGGTAGTTCTGCGATTTGTCGCCGTGGATCTCGTCTGCTGTGATGCCTCCCTTGCGCAGGTCCTTGCAGATGCGGCTGACACCTCTCTTTGTGTCGGCAAAGACCAGCACCTTCTCAAACGACTGATCCCTGACCATGTTAAGGAGGATATCGATCTTCTTCTCGCCGTCTTTGACGGTGATGATATCCTGGTCGATGTTATCCGCGCTGACGTTTTCATTTCTTACCCTTACCTCAAACGGGTTGGCCATGAGACTGCTGATCAGCGCTCTCTGGCTCTTGTCCTCGGTAGCCGAAAAGAGGATGGTCTGGCTGCGGTTGTTCATTCCGTCGACAAGCCTCTGTATCTCGGCGGCGAAGCCCATGTCGAGCAGCCTGTCAAACTCATCGAGCACAAGGATGCCGTACTTGTTGAGGTTGAGTGCTCCCTGCCTTACCATGTCAGCTATCCTTCCGGGTGTGCCGATGACTATCTGTCCCGGACGGCGCAGTTTGTCAATATCAGCCCTGACGCTGGTACCTCCTATGAGACATGTGCTGAAGAGACTGAGCCCGAAGGCTATGCTCCTGAACTCCTTGTCAATCTGCAGGGCCAGTTCCCGCGTTGGCGAGACCACAAGCACATTGCTCCTGGTATCCTTGCGAAGAAAATTGTGTATCAGCGGAATGAGGTAGGCTCCTGTCTTGCCGGTGCCGGTCTGGGCCAGCCCCATGAGATTCCTGCCTTTCAGGATGGCCTCGATGGTCCTGTCCTGTATCTCGGTGGGTTTCTCGTACCCTTTTTTCTGAAGATTGCGAATGATTGCCCCGTCAACGGGAAGATCGGCTATGAGCCTGTCTGACCTGTAAAGCACAGGAGCAGATGAGGATGCTTTCCTGATAAACTGGTTGGTATTTACCGTGCTGGTGCTGATCTTCTTTTTGTTATGCGTTCTTTTGGCAGTGTCGCTGTGACTTTTAATATTGTCGCTATGACTTTGATTCTGTTTTGGTTTGCCCCTCCATCGGGGTTCTCTGTAATATCCCATTAATTGTTTAAATTGGTTAATGCCGCTGAAAAATCATTAACCAAATATCTGTTCAAAGTGGTAATGTTCTCCTGACGAAATGTTATTCAGCGTAAACTAGTGATTGTAGAAAGAACTCCTTTGAATCTGATCCTGAAGGAGATATGCTGACTATACAGATCTAACTTATGCTTAAATCGGTGCAAAGGTACTCATAATTATCCGGACCTGCAACTGGCAGGGGAAGTCAGTAAAGTCGAAAGTCTGTAAAGTCGAAAGTCCGTAAAGTCGAAAGTCTGCAGGTCCCCGAACAGATTATCAATTCTTAATTCTTATCTCTTAATTCTTAATTCTTCATTATTGGCTAGATATTGATTGTCAGCTACATGACTATATGGAATAATCTTTGGCACAACTTTTGAATTTCATATACCCGAAGAGACAGTTCTTCACAAAAACTTAAAGAGATGAAAAAGTTAATCTGCACATCGATCCTCGCAATCCTGATAGCCTCAGCGACGACAGTCATGGCAAAGGATTACCCGAAGGAATACCTGGGTCTCCCGGGCGATAACCTGAACCTCTACGCAGTAATGAATCTCTTCCAGGAGTCTGAAACCCTTGAAGCCTTCGAGAGAAGCCTCAACGACGAGAACTCCAGGATCAACAACCTCGACCTGAACAATGACGGATATGTTGATTACGTCACTGTAACAGACTATGCCAACGGTGAGGATCACACCATCGTTCTTCGTACGGCCCTCGACCGGAACGAGTCACAGGACGTGGCTGTTTTCACTGTTGAGAAGTTGCGCAACGGCGAAGTAAGGATACAGCTCATAGGTGATGAAGCACTGTACGGAAGAAATTATATAGTGGAACCTATATATGCAGAGACACCTAATCCCGGCTACAAAGGCAGGACAGTCTACACAGACAACGTGACCGTGGTAACTACCACATATTATGAAGTCGCTGCCTGGCCGGTGATCAGGTTCATCTACAATCCATTCTACGTCACATGGCACTCATCATGGTACTGGGGTTACTACCCGGTCTACTGGAACCCGTGGAGACCTTACTACTACCACTACTACTACGGATACCACTCCTGCTGGAACTCTCATTATTACTCGCACTACCGTCACTGGGACTATCCGAGGTACCATCACTACAACGACTACTACTACAACCATGTCAGGGCATACTCGCCCAACGTGTCACACCGGATCACGGAAGGACATTACAAGCAGACCTACTCCCGTCCTGAAGCCAGGAGAGACGGTGAAGCCTTGTACGCCAGCACCAGGGGCACGCGCAGCAGTTCAGACCGTTCGGTCGCATCTTCAGGCAATGCAAGAACGAGCGCAGCATCCTCGGACAGCAGGTCAGCCGGCAGCCAGAGTGCAGAATCAAACGGTGATGCACGCAGGTCATCCTCCACCATGCAGAGCAGAAGTGAAGCCCGACCCGCCTCGACCGATAGCAGGAATGCTTCGGGAGCCGCAGCCAGCCAGAGCAGTGAGACCGTCCGCAGAGCTTCATCCTCTGCAGTAAAGAGCACCCCGGCTGAGACCACAAGGAGCTCCTCTTCGGCAGCATCCTCAAGGCAGACCTCCTCAACGAGGTCAGAGGCATCGCAGCCTTCGGCACAGAGATCGCAGTCTACTGCACAGAGGTCAGAGCCCTCAGCACAGAGATCGCAGTCGACTGCACAGAGGACACAGCCCTGGGCAGAGAAAGCCCAGTCAACTGTCCAGAGGTCAGAGCCAACGGTTCAGAGATCACAGTCTGCTGCCCAGAGGTCACAGTCCTCAGCACAGAGATCGCAATCAACCGCCCAGAGGTCAGAGTCCCCGGCACAGAGATCGCAGTCAACCGCCCAGAGGTCAGAGCCCACGGCACAGAGATCGCAGTCAACCGCTCAGAGGTCACAGCCCTCGGCACAGAGATCGCAGTCATCTGTACAGAAGTCATCTCCTTCTGCCTCTCAGAGGCCATCAGCACCTGCAGCAAAGGCACAGACCAGCAGCAGAAGCAGCAGCCAGGGCAGCAGCCACAGCGCTCCCTCTCAGAGCAGCAGCAGCAGCAGTAGCAGCAGTAGCAAGAGCAGCAGCAGCAAGAGCTCAAACGGCTCTGACAACAGCAGCCACTCATCACGCAGGTAAAGGCAAGAAGCTCGGAGCAACCGCCTCCTTCTCTGAAAAGAGGTAATGGCGGGAAGAGAAGAGCACAATTATAATCCCCCGAAAGCGCAGAGAAGAAATTCCCTGCGCTTTTTTTTATCTCATAATTTGTATTTGCAAACAATAATATTTTATATTTGCGTTATATAACTATCTTAAATATATAAGAATGATATCTACTGATCTTATCAAGGGTTCCCTGAAGACAATCGTGCTGAATGTACTGAAGGAGAACGGCCGCATGTATGGCTATGAGATAACCCGCAAGGTGGAAGAGCTCACCGGGGGCCAGATAAAACTTACCTACGGTGCTCTCTACCCCGTCCTGCACAAGCTGGAGAACGAGGGCGTGCTGGTCACTGAAACCGAAAACTTCAACAACCGGATTCGCATCTACTACAGCCTGACCGAAAAGGGTCATTCAGTGGTTGTTGAGAAGATCAGGGAGATGAAGGAGTTCATCGATTCCCTCCAGAACATTATCAATCCACAGCCCGGCCTGAGCCATGCCTGAACTGAGCCTCCGGGACATTGCCCTGATAAGCAGGGACGTCACCAGCCAGGAGATCATTTTCCCGCACCTTGCTGATGAGCTCATAGACCACATCTGCTGTGATGTGGAGAATGAGATGCGGAACGGAATGAGCTTTCATGACGCCTACAATGTTGTCAGGGGAAAGATAGGACGCAGGAGGCTTAAGGAGATACAGGAAGAGACACTATATGCAGTTGACACCAAATACAGAAACATGAAAAAAACGATGAAAATCTCTGCCATAGCAGGCACCGTCTTGCTTGGCTTTTCAGCCCTTTTTAAAATCATGCACTGGCCCTTTGCCGGCATTTTGCTTACCCTCGGCGGCTTCGTCCTGGCATTCCTGTTTATGCCATCGGCGCTGACAGTCCTCTGGAAAGAGACACACAACAGAAGGTGGCTGTTCCTTTACATCTCAGCCTTCATTTCAGGCATGCTGTTCATTATAGGGGTTGTATCAAAGGTCCAGCACTGGCCGCTGGCAGGACTGATCCTTACCTTTGCGGCGCTGAGCGGGATTATCCTGCTGATACCCTCGGCTCTTACCGCAAAGCTGACCGGACTTACAGACAAACGGAAGTTGCCGGTTTACCTCCTTGGTGCGGCGGGTCTCGCTTTTTTTATCCTTGCCATCCTGTTTAAGATACAGCACTGGCCTCTGGCGACGCTGCTCCTTGCCCTCGGGACAATAATCATATTCATTGTGGTCTTACCATGGTACACCTGGATCACCTGGAAAGATGAAAAAAATGTCAGCGCCACATTCATCTTCGCGGTAGTGGGTTCGCTGGCCCTGGTGATCCCGGGCCTGCTCCTCAATCTCAGCCTGCAGAGAAACTATGAAGCAGGCTATTACATCCATCAGGAGGAGCAGCAGGCCCTCTTCGGGTATAAGTTCAGGGAGAACCTGTCTGTGATCAATGATTGTACTGACACGGTTGTTTCACCGGTACTGGCCGGCATAAATACCAGGACCAACATGCTGCTTAAGGTTATCAATGATGCGGAAATGGAATTGATCGCCATAGCCGAAGGAAAACCGGGTACACCTGCTGTAATTACCAGGCAGATCACGGAGACTGACATTGGGCCGGTTATCCGGTTCAATACACTGATCAATCCGTTTAACCCCGTACCAGCCAGGGACTATCTGCTTAATGAAGGATCAGAGATGCGGACAGGGCTTGAGGCCGCCCTGAAGGACTACTCTGGTTACCTGTCCGGACTGAACCCTGGAAGCGGGTTCGACCAGTACAAAAAACTCCTTGATCCATCCGTCTATTTCCCTGAAATAAATCCTGAAACTGACAGGGTCTCCCTGATGAACGGGCTTCACATGCTCGGGCTCATGAAAAACGGTGTCCTCACCGTGGAATCATACGCTCTTTCAGAAATTACAGGAAATGTTCAACCACAAAACTAAAAGATCATGAAACAGAAGATATATATCCTTGGCCTGATAATTACAGCAGTTATCGTAAGTGGCGCCCTCTTCAAGATAAATCACTGGCCGGGTGCAGGACAGATGATAGTTCTCGGTGTGGCATTGCTGGTTCTTCTTTTCCTTCCCCTTGCTCTCAGAAATCATTTCCTGACGGAAGGCAACCGTCAGAATAAGGCTCTCTACATCGTAGCATGGCTGACCTGTTTCGTGGTGTTCGGAGGGATGCTTTTCAAGGTACAGCACTGGCCGGGTGCAGGCAAAGCACTGTTGGTGGCACTGCCATTCCCGTATGTTGTTTTCCTTCCGGTCTTCCTTGCCGTGACCGGGAAGGATAAGAACTTCAGTATCTATAATACCGTTTACGTGCTTTTCCTCCTTGCTGCGGTATCAGTCTTCTCTGCGTTGCTATCATTGAATGTCTCGAAGGAGAGGATCGACGACAGCATGGGGCTGTCACGCAATTATAACAGGATAGAGAAGGCGCTTGATGAGCTTTCTTTTCCAACAGCTCAGGCACCTGCCCCTCAGAAGATTGATGAGGTGCTGAAGGTAGTCAACGATTACCAGGCGCTGATCTTTGCTGCCGAGGGGATGACAGAGGAACAGTGGAACAGTGATCCGTGGACCTTGCGGATCCCCGAAGCGCACGATGTTGCTGCACGCGCATTGGTTATCAAGGGAAAGGATCCGACACTGGATACAAGACTGCAGGCCTCACTTGCCGGTCTTATCAGTCAACTTGGTAAAAGTGATGAGTATGAAAGACTGGCGGAGACTGCCCCTGACATATTCAGCTTTAGAGAGTCACCTGATAATTCCCTCGGATGGACTATGGAGAAATTTGTTATTAACCCCTGTGCATGGTCTCTCATTTACCTTGACGGTCTCGAGACCAACCTGAAGCTGCTGCGGGCAGATATGAGATCAAAATGACCTCCGGAATCTCACCTGGCACCTACAATCGAAAATCGCAAATCGCAAATAGCACAACTAAAATCACAATCGAAAATTCCAGTCAACAGTCGGAAATTTGAGCCTCCGACGAAGGAGAAGGCTCAATCCCGACCACGCAGTGAGTCGGGACGCAAATCTTCTTACCTGCCTGTTCCCATCATGGTGATCATGATGACGCCGGCGGCGCCCCTTGACCCGTAGATGGCAGCATCGGAACCCTTGAGGACAGTGATTGATTTGACCTGCCGCGGACTGATATTATCGAGGGTGTAAACGACAACGCCGTCGACGACCAAAAGCGGGTCGGTGCTCGAGTTTATTGAGCTTACTCCCCTGATGGTGATCTTGTTCCCCGTTACCTGCACTCCGGGCACCTTGCCACGGATCATGTCATAAATATTGGTGTATGATGCATTTGATTCAGACTGGGCATCAATGTACCCGACGTCGGTGGTGAGATTCTTCTTCTTCACCGTGCCATAGCCGATTTCTATCTCCTTATCCCCTTCCGCCATCACCGGAACGAAGTTCTTCAGGACCTGGGTGCCGTCCAGTACAAGGGTGATTTTATCCTGACCCTCGAACATGGTCAGGGCTGAACCGAGGTTTGTGGTATATGCTCCGATAGTCGAGGCGTCAGGACTTACCTTTATTTTGAATGTTCCGCTTTTTGTCGTACTCACTCCGGTATCCAATCCGTCAACAACAATCAGGGCCCCGACAACAGGAGACAGGGTTGTATCACTCACCGTGCCAGTTACCGTCATCATCTTCCCCTTCTTCTGTGCTTCGGCCTGGCCTCCTGAAACCATTGCAATCATAATCAATATCAATATCCCGGTTTTCATTCCTTCATGTTTTAATACCACGCAAGTTACCAAAAAACGGATTACCCGACAATAGATGCCCCTCAGGTCCGAAGGTCTGAAGGTCTGTCGTTTTCCTCCCTGCTGCAGTCTCGAAGTCACTTTTTATAACAATTTGATAAACAAATTCTTAATTCTTAACTCTTAATTCTTAATTCCTACCTGCTGCCTATTCCCTGATTATTACTACTTTTGCCCCGCCTCCGGCAAAAAACATAAAGACAATAACATAGATGATATTTGATGAGTTAGACCTGGATCCCGACATCCTCGATGCGGTTGAATACATGGGCTTCAGGGAGACCACGCCGATACAGGAGAAAGCCATCCCGGTAATCCTGCAGGGAAATGATCTCATTGGCTGCGCACAGACAGGCACAGGGAAAACGGCTGCCTACCTCCTGCCGATAATGAATGAGATCATTTACAAGCGTCCGGCGCATACGCACACCCTTATACTCGTCCCCACCCGTGAGCTGGCCCTGCAGATAGACCAGCAGATACAGGGACTGGCCTACACGCTGAACATAACCTCACTGGCCGTTTACGGCGGCGGCGAGGGAAGCGCATGGGACCAGGAGAGGGAGGCGCTGTCGCACGGTGCTGACATAATCGTTGCCACTCCCGGCAGGCTGATCTCTCACCTGAACCTGGGATACGTGAAGTTCAACGAGGTGGAGGTGCTTGTACTCGATGAAGCCGACCGCATGCTTGACATCGGATTCTATGACGATATCATGAAGATCATATCGCATGTGCCGAAAAAGCGCCAGACACTCATGTTCAGCGCCACCATGCCCCCGAAGATCAGGTCGCTCTCCAAGCATATCATGAAGAATCCTGTGGAGATCGCCCTCGAGATGTCAAAGCCCGCCGAAGGGGTACTGCAGGCCGTCTATCTCCTTGAGGACAACCAGAAGCTGCCGCTTCTGAACAGCCTCATAGCCGACAAGCCGGAATACAACAGCATACTGATCTTCAGTTCAACCAAGAAGAAGGTCCATGAAATTGTGCGGGGCCTGCGGTCGCGCGACTATACCGTCGAGGGCATATCATCAGACCTTGAACAGAAGGCGCGCGAGGAGACGCTGCTGAGGTTCCGCTCACGCCGTACCCGTGTACTGGTGGCCACCGACGTCCTCAGCCGCGGTATTGACATCAAGGATATCAACCTGGTGGTTAACTTCGACGCTCCGTCCGATGCCGAGGACTACGTGCACCGTGTGGGACGCACAGCCCGCGCAGAAACCACCGGCGTTGCAATCACCCTCGTAAGCCGGGCCGACATGTTCAAGCTTCAGCGCATTGAAAAACTGATAGGGTATAATGTATACAGGGCACCACTGCCTGATTTCATTGCCGAAAGTCACAGCGAAACACCAGCCCACCGCCCCGCACGTCCCCAGTCGAGGAAGGGCGGATTCAGACGGAGATAAGTCGAAAGTCCTTAAAGTCTGTAAAGTCCGTAAAGTCTGTAAAGTCTGTAAAGTCCGTAAAGTCCTTAAAGTCCGTAAAGTCCGTAAGGTAACCTGTGAAATCAGGTTTCATCAGGGTGCGTGTTCGGTGGCTCTGACAGGAAATCAATGATGGCATAAAGCTTCTCCTTCAGTTCAACTAAATCCCCTTCATTCATTCCTTCCGGGATCAGGCCGGCACTCAGCTTCTGAGGAATGCCGGCAGCCTTCTGTTCCATCTCCCGGCCTTTGTCAGTGAGAGTGATCTCCACCTTCCTCTCATCATCACCCGACCGGTGCCGGGTGACAATCCCCATCGCCTCGAGACGCTTCAGCAGAGGCGTGGTAGTATTCGTATTCAGGATCAGCTTCTTAGATATCTCATTGACAGTCAGACCGTCATGCTCCCATAGCACCAGCAGCACCAGGTATTGCGGATAGGTGATCCCCAGCTCGTCAAGATAGGGCTGGTAATTCCTGGTGATGAGCCTTGATGCCGCATAGAGCGGGAAACAGAGCTGGTTCGCCAGTTTAAGCTGTTCGGTTGCCATTGCACAACGTTTTATTTCAGGATCTTCTTTTCAAGATATGCATCTATCTTTTCCGGTCTTGTCGTGGGTGAGAAACGCTTCACCGGCTTGCCGTCGGCATCAATCAGGAACTTCGTGAAGTTCCACTTGATCTTGTTGCTGAAAACGCCGGGCAGCTCGCTTCTGAGATATTCATACAGCGGATGGGCGTCAGGACCGTTGACATCTATCTTCGAAAACATCGGGAAGGTGACGCCGTAGTTCAGCAGGCAACCCTCGGCAATCGACTTCTCGTCGCCCGGCTCCTGGTTGGCAAACTGGTTTGAAGGAAACCCGAGTATGACCAGCCCTTTGTCCTGGTGCTTCCTGTAAAGCGCCTCCAGTCCTTCAAACTGCGGGGTAAGACCGCATTTGCTGGCCGTATTCACTACAAGAACCGTCTTTCCTTTAAATGTATCCATTCCTATCTCTTTGCCCTGCAAGGTCTTCGCTTTGAAATCATAAAACTGTGTCTTCATATTCTATTTTTTTATCGTTTGTGATTATATCTTTCGCGATACAAATATACAACTCTTTTTTATATCGCAAGCGATATTTTCACTTTTTTAAAAAATTTCCCTCTTTTTCCCATCTCCGCCCCGGGTGATCCGTCTGTCCATTATTCATTATCTTTGGTATCCACACACCAGTCTTCAACACCTATGGCCTCAGACGAAAAATCAATTATCATTATCGGTGCCGGTTTCGCAGGACTAGCTGCAGGTATCTATGGGCGCCTCAACGGTTACAACACGCAGATCTACGAGATGCATAACCTGCCCGGCGGGCTCTGCACCTCGTGGAAGAGGAAGGGTTATACCTTCGACGCATGCATCCACTGGCTGGTAGGGTCATCTCCTGGCAGCCCGCTTCACCAGATATGGAAGGAGACCGGTGTCGCCCGGGGCAGGGAGTTTATCTATGCCGATGAATATACACGCTGTGAGGGAGCTGACGGCCGGACTGTCATATTCTACGCCGATGCCGACAGGCTTGAAGAACATCTTCTCGGGCTCTCCCCGCAGGATGAACAGCCAATCAGGGACTTCATAAGAGGGGTCAGGATGTGCGCCGGATTCGACTTCCCCTCAGATCACGAACCCCTCCACGTCCGGCTGAAGAAACAGGCGGCGATGGTCGTTAATTTCATCAGGAACGGGAAGCAATTCAGGGAGTGGACTAAGGTTACCGGTGAGGATTTCGCAAAGCGATTTAAGGATCCTCTAATGAGGGAGGCGTTTAGCGAGATATGGATCCCGGAGTTCTCGATGCTCTTCATGCTTTTCACCTTCGCCTACCTGCACAAAAGGAACGCCGGCTACCCCATCGGCGGCTCGATGCCGATGTCGGAGGCTCTTGATGCACGTTACAGGGAGCTGGGTGGTGTGATACACTATAACAAGAAAGTCGCCAGGATACTCACCACCGACGGCAAAGCTACCGGCATCAGGCTGGTTGACGGTACAGAGATCTTCGCCGCCAGGGTCATATCGGCAGCCGACGGCCATGCAACACTGTTTAACATGCTCGACGGCAAATACCTGGATGCCAGGACACGTGAGCCCTATGAGAAATGGCCAGTGTTCCACTCACTGCTTTTCATCTCCCTGGGCATTAACAGGAAGTTTAACGACATTCCGCTCTCTGTCTCGGGCATCACCTTCCCCCTGAAGGAACCGGTGATGGTAGCCGATAAAATGCGTACACGCCTGCCGGTGCATATCTATAACCAGGACCCGACCATGGCCCCGGAGGGAAAGACCGCCGTCACCGTCATGCTCGAATCCGATTATGATTACTGGAAAAAGCTGGCTGAGGACAGGAACATATATGTACAGAAAAAGGACGAGACGGTTGCACTCCTCATCAGTCTTCTCGAACAGCGTTTCCCGGGCATCACAGGCCAGGTAGAGGTGACCGATGTAGCCACCCCCCTCACCTTCGAACGCTACACCGGTAACTGGAAAGGATCCTTCGAGGGATGGCTCATCACCCCTGCCAACGCCTATACCCTGACAAAACCGATGCCTCAGACGGTGCCCGGACTCAAAGACTTCTACATGTGCGGACAGTGGGTTGAGCCCGGTGGCGGCCTGCCCACCTCGATCATGTCAGCCCGGCGCCTTATGAAAAAGATCTGCCGCGAAGATGGCAAACGCTTCACCAGCAAACCCAAATAGAAATAAAGCAGTATTAAAGATCTTCAGGGAAGACGGCGGGCACGTCAGCAGCAAAGAGAGGTCACGATAATCTGCCTCCTGCCACCACGAAAACTCCCCCTCCTCCTGAGGAGACCTTATCTATGGCTATGCCTGCCTGCCCTGCAAGCCAGGAGATGCCTCCCTTCTGCATATATATCCTGAAGTTGCGGTAGTGGTCTCCCGCGGCCATGTATTCGATTGACCATGACAGTGCTGCCGGGAAGTTCCTTCGCATCGGGCATTGATAGTCGGCAATGATTATCCTCTTTGCAATCCGGCCCATCTCTGCCATGATCTTCACCGCCAGTTCCGCCTCAAACTGGTGCATGGCCATGGAGGCAACGGCCACATCAAACTCGTTGCCGGCATAGCACGACAGGTCTGACGCATCATGCAGCTCCAGCTTTACGTTGGCAATGCCGCGCCTCTCGGCCGTCCGGCGGGCTGTGATGATCATATCCTCAGAAAGATCAATGCCGGTTACATGCGATGCCCTCCCCGCCATGACCATCGTCAGTGCTCCCGTGCCGCATGCCACATCGATGACACGATCACCTGGCCCGATTCGCGATGCCACACTCCTGCGCAGCCCTGATATCAGCGGGTCAATGAAAAGCTGGTACAGCATACCCTTGAATGACCATCCCATATACACTGTTTTTCAGATATAAAGATAGCTTAAAAGAAGTCAGAAAGTCGGAAAGTCGAAAGTTGAAAGTCAAAAGGCGCAAGTATGGTGTCCGGGAAAATCTGCTCCCGCGTGAACAAAACGAATAATTGTTTTGTTTAACTTTTGTAACTTATATTTATACAATTATGAAAACACCAGGTTATTTATCCGTACAGGAAAAAAGAGCTATGAATTTGTTTCTCTCTATTGCGTTGGTTACAGCTGGCTGGAAAAGAGAGGAAAACGACATAAATTCAGCGGAATTGCAGGAAAGCTCCATGGACATTGCTGTCAAACCTGATAGTAGTGAACATTATTTGGCGCTATTTTCTAGACAATAATATTTAAGTAATCAGGGATGCCTTTTCCCTGGTTACATCCTAAAAACACAACTGATGGGAAAAGCATATATTCTGGAGTATAAACAGCGGGTCGCTGTTCCCGCTGAAAAAGTATGGGACTTCATCGCCTCTCCTTCCAACCTGAAGAAGATCACACCTCCCTATATGGGGTTCGATATCACCTTCCCCGAAAAACCAGGGAAGATGTATGAAGGCATGATCATAACGTATATCGTGACCCCGCTTGCCGGCTTGCGGATGACATGGGTCACGGAAATAACGCATGTTAAGGAGGGGCATTATTTTGTTGACGACCAGAGGTCCGGCCCCTATGCGCTATGGCACCATCAGCATTTCATCGAGCCCGACGGTGATGGTACGGTGATGACCGACATAGTGACCTACCTCCCGCCATTTGGCATCTTTGGAAGGATTGCAAATTTGTTTTTCATCCGCCGCCGCCTGAAGGAGATATTCGACTACCGTGAGGAAGCGCTGAAGAGGTGGTCGGATTCCATAAAAGACTGAACCCCTCCTCTCAGGCTGGCGGCTTTTTAGAAATGCTCAACCGCGTCTGCTGTCGTATTCAATTACAAGGCAGTGTTTGAAATTTTTTTCTCCATTTAATTACTTCTTCTTACCTTTGATAGGACATGGGCGTCCGGGCAGGATTGGCTCCTTCGGAAATGGTAACTGGACCTCCCTGTCTGCTAATGGATATTGTTGTTATTGAAGGATATAAGTAATATTTTGCTCCGGAAGAAACCCTTGTTAAACCATAGCATATGAAAACAAAAATGACATTGATCCTGGCAGCCGTCATTCTCTTCGGAGGATGCGATCTTATCAAGGATGCAGCAACTGTGACCATCGATACTGATTTAACCTCCAGCGCCACCGCGGTAGTTGACGCAAAAAAATCAGCTGATGCTTTCGCAGTCGGAGACTTTGCCTTTACCAAAACCGAGGAACTGAGACTTGATCAGAATACTGACATCAAACCCTACCTGGAAAAGATCCGTGAGATTAAGCTGAACTCTCTTGAGATAACCATTACCGGTCTCCTGCCCGGACAGACCATCAGCACCATATCACTTGACGTTGATGGTGTTGGCAATGTCTGCACACAGACCAATGTCTCGTCTGCCAATAACACGTTTACTCCTACGGTCACAGCGGCAACTTTTAAAAAGGTTGCAGATGTACTGACCAGCACCCGGAAAATCACATATACCATTCATGGTTTCGTAAATCTGCCTGGGACGTTTGTAATCACCTCAACCTATGGCGCAAAAGTAACTGCCGGCGCGCTTGATTAGGATTTAACGCTCTCGGGGTCCGCTTGCTGAGAAGGAAAGTCGGAAGTCGAACGCCAAAGTGACTATCAACGAATATTATAAAAGCAGGGAACTGATTTTATTTTATTTTATTTTTGCCGGAAACCGCTAACTCTTTCCAGTGACAGATTCCGAAGTACCCTCAAGAGTCAGGCCGGGCCTGCTGCTCATATTTTTGTTGACTGCGTTTGCCTCCACCTCCGTCCTGGCGCAGGACACCACCAAAGCAAGGCCGGAATATCTTCCCAAAATATTCGGCATACTGAAGACCAAGGTCGAATATGACCTGGAAAACTCACTGATGCGTTTTGAGGTGAGGAATGCCAGGTTCGGAGCCCTCGGGAAGATAAATGAATACATGTCTTATAAGATCGAGATAGATCTCTCAGACGAGGGGGTGATGAAGATGCTGGACGCCTACGTAAAATTCAATCCGGTTAAGAATCTCAGTTTTTACATGGGACAGCGGAAGATCCCTTTCAGCAGTGATTACATGCGCAGTCCTGCGGATAATATTTTTGCCAACCGCTCCTTCCTGGCCAAATATATCAATTACGGGATGCGCGATATAGGTTTTTATGCTGAATACGATCTGACCCGGCAGATCCCTGTCCGCTTTGTAGTCGGAGCCGTAAACGGCACAGGTAACAATAATCCACAGTGGATCTCCCGGCCAAACCTTGTCGCCCGTGTTTCTGCAGGGGGTAATGAAGGGTTAAGAGCAACCGGCAATTTCTATTACGGCGAGCAGGACTTCAAACAAAACCTGGTTATGGTAGGCGCTGAGTTACGATATTCCAGGGGGCCTCTGTTCATCGAAACCGAATACGTTGCCAGGAACTGGGATGATACTCTTTCATTAAGACAGCAGGATGACGGACTCTATATCCACTCGTATTACAATTTCATAACGGAGAACAGGATGATAAAGATGATCACTCCCACTGCAAGATATGATCTCATTGGCAGCACGCTCCTCACTGGCACTACAGACGCCTCCCGTTTTACATGCGGCCTTAATGTAGGGTTTGACACGAAACAGTTTTACTCCGAGATCAGGCTGAATTATGAAATATACTTTAAAAGCCTTCTCCCCATCCATACCGACAAGCTGACTCTCGAATTCATTGCCCGATTCTAAGTGTTATCCTGTCAAATACATACAAGAGTCCGTCCGAGAATGCTGCGAAGAGCATTTGGGTCCGCCCTACTTATGGTCATGCACCTGGCCATGTTCGCCCAGCCTGCCCCGGCAGCTACGGAACCGGTGACCTGGTATCGCGTCACGCGGGTAGTCGACGGGGATACCTTCTGGGTAGATGACGGAAGCGCACAAGGACTGAAGATCAGGCTGATAGGCGTTGATGCCCCTGAGCCACGAAACAGCGGGACGAAGCTGAAAGGCTATTTCGGCACAGAGTCATCCGGTTACCTGGAACAACTTCTTAATGGCCGGAAGGTCAGGCTTGAGTATGATGTCTCGCGGCTCGACCGTTACGGCCGGACACTGGCTTATGTATTCCTTGACGACGGCACTTTCGTAAACGCCGATCTGGTTAAAAAAGGATATGCCACAGTCATGACCATGCCTCCCAACGTAAGGCATGCTGACGAATTCGTCAAACTGGCGGAAAAGGCCAGGAAGCAGAAGAAAGGGCTCTGGAAGCCAGATCCCTCTCAATCCAACGACTGAGGAATGCTGAAAAGAATTGTCGATTTGCGATTTGCGATTTGCGATTCTCTGCTCCTTTTTAAGGATTGCTGACTGCCGGCTGCTGAATGCTGAATGCCTCCTTCCAGGGCTGTCATACATCTTACCAAAATCATCTCCCTCGGCCCAATTTATGAGTTCTGCGAAGGATTTGGCACAACCTTTGCATTTATACCTTCGAAGAGCAGATCTTCATAAAACTTAAAGAGATGAAAAAGTTAATTATCACATCGGTCCTCGCAGTTCTGGCAGCAATAATGACGGCAGTCAGTGCCCAGAATTATCCGAAGGAATACCTGGGTCTCCCTGGTGACAACCTCAATCTCTACGCGGTCATGGACCTGTTCCGCAACTCAGAAACCCTTGAAGAGTTCGAGAGAAGCCTCAATGACAGGGATACCAGGATCAACAACCTTGACCTCAACGGTGACTGGAGGGTTGACTACCTCGCTGTCTCCGATTACAGGGACGGAAGGGTGCACACGATAGTGCTGCGCGCAGTGCTGGGCCGCAAGGAATTCCAGGATGTGGCAGTCATAACGGTTGAGAAGCTCCGCAGGAACAAGATAAGGATACAGATAATTGGTGATCAGGCTCTTTACGGAAAGAACTACGTCATCGAACCCCTCTTTGCAAAAAACAAGAAGGTCAAACACTACAGCAATAATAGCTATTATGGCAACGTGACCATAATAAACAATGTCTGGTGGGACATGTACGACTGGCCGGTGGTTGTCTACATCTACAGTCCCTACTACAGCGGATGGAGCTCCTCGTGGTACTGGGGTTACTACCCTGATTACTGGGATCCCTGGAGGCCCTACTACTGGGACTACTACTACGGGTACCACTCGGGATGGCACAACCACTACTACAACCACTATCACTGCATAGGGGTTCCCAGGTACCATCGCTACAACGACTTCTACTACCACAGCATCCGTCAGGAATCGCCGGAGGTACAGAGGAGAGTAGCTGAGGGCAACTACAGGCAGACCTACTCACGCCCCGAGCAGAGGAGCGAAGGTGAGGCACTCTACAACAGAACGCACAGGGCGAGTGTTGAGGGTACTCGGAGCCAGGCTCCGGCCAACACACCTTCAAGAAGGGAAGCAGCACCTCAGTCGGTCAGCGGAAGAAGTACCTCAGCCAGCACTGATGCCGAAAGAAGGGCAGCAACTGATGCAAGGCCGGAGAACCGTCCTGTCACAGAGGCCAGGGATGCCGAAAGGAGATCTTCTGAAGCTGTTGCAGCACAGGCTAAAGCCGCTGAAGAGAGAGTTGCACGCGAAAGAGTTTCTGAGCAGAGGGCTGCTGAAGCCAGAGCCAGTGAGCAGAGAGCTGCCGAGAGCAGGGCTGCTGCCGAGAGAGAAACTGAGAGAATGGCATCTGAGGCCAGGGCTGCCGTAAGCCGGGCAACCGAGCAGAGAGCTGCCGAAAGCAGGGCAAACGAGCAGAGAGCTGCCGAAGCCAGGGCCAGTGAGCAGAGAGCTGCCGAAGCCAGGGCAAACGAGCAGAGAGCTGCTGAAGCCAGGGCCAGTGAGCAGAGAGCTGCCGAAAGCAGGGCAAACGAGCAGAGAGCTGCCGAAGCCAGGGCAAACGAGCAGAGAGCTGCCGAAGCCAGGGCCAGTGAGCAGAGAGCTGCCGAAAGCAGGGCAAACGAGCAGAGAGCTGCCGAAGCCAGGGCAAACGAGCAGAGAGCTGCCGAAAGCAGGGCAAACGAGCAGAGAGCTGCCGAAGCCAGGGCCAGCGAGCAGAGAGCTGCCGAAGCAGGGCAAACGAGCAGAGAGCTGCCGAAGCCAGGGCCAACGAGCAGAGAGCTGCCGAAGCCAGGGCCAGTGAGCAGAGAGCTGCCGAAAGCAGGGCAAACGAGCAGAGAGCTGCTGAAGCCAGGGCCAGTGAGCAGAGAGCTGCCGAAAGCAGGGCAAACGAGCAGAGAGCTGCCGAAAGCCAGGGCCAACGAGCAGAGAGCTGCCGAAGCAAGAGCTAGCGAACAGAGGGCCGCGCAGGAGAGGGCCGCGCAGGAGAGAGCCGCTGAGGCCAGCAGAGCAGAAGCTGCCCGCAGCACCATACCCCCGGAAGACGGCGCCGGCAGAAGCACCCGCAAATAACCGGTAACCCGCAGTTAAAAGAATCCCGACTGATCTGAAGATCAGCGGGATTTTTTAGTTATATTTACTCTCCACCACTCACCGGGAACCAATGAATCTCCTCTTCGTCTGCACCATCAACAGGATGCGCAGTTGCACCGCGGAGACCATCTATGGAACAAACCCCGCATTCAAGGTCAAATCCGCCGGTATAGCCCCCAACGCTCCCAACCAGATCACACCGGAGCTGATCCGGTGGGCCGACAAGGTGTTCGTCATGGAGAACCTCCACCGGGCATTTATCCTTGAAAAATTTCCCGGCACAGATATCAGCAGAAAGCTGATCGTCCTTGGCATACCCGACTTCTACTACTACATGGAACCCGAGCTTATCGACCTCCTCAAAGCTAAAATCGATCCCCTCCTGACCTCATAGTCATTTCACCACCTCGCTCCTCCCCGCGGTGCCTTGCTGATAATTTTCTTACTTTTATCCAACCAAACAACACTGTCATGAGATCAGCCGCAATTATTATATCTGTTTCCTTATGCATTGGAAGCACGGCACAGCCTTTACAGGACCTGCCTTTGTGGGACTCGCAGGCGGTGACCTTCGCAGGCGACTGGCTGATAGACGGCGCAGGCTCTTCAGCAGGAGTGTACAGGACAGATGAGGGCCACCTTGTGCTCAGCAACGGCATCGTGGCGAGGACCTTTTCACTGAGCCCCAACGGAGCGACGGTGGGCCTCGACCACCTGCCTGAACACGAATCATTCATCAGGTCAGTACGCCCTGAAGCTGAGATAGAGATCGACGGGATGAAGTTCAGCGTCGGCGGACTGGTGGGCCAGCCAATACATAACTACCTGCTGCCCGCATGGCTGAAGGAGATGAAAGCTGACCCTGCGGCCTTCAGGCTGACAGACTACAGTATGGGCGACATAAAAGAACGCTTCCCTTGGAAGAAGCGGTTGGAATGGATGCCGAAGGATATGCCCTGGCCCCTGCCGGGTAAAGAGCTTACCTTCCGGTACCGGCTTGATGATACTGCAATAAGGCTGATGCATGAAAGCCAGGCTGCCGGCACGCAAAGCAAACTGACCAATCCCTCAGGGGAAGACCGGCTGGAATACCTTAAACAGATAGTCGTTGAAGTCCATTATGAACTATATGACGGGATGCCTCTCTTCGCCAAGTGGATAAGGGTAGTGAATGAATCGTCACAGGAGATCGTGGTAAATACCTTCAAAAGTGAGATCCTGGCCCTCACTGAACCTGAAAGCGCCGTCGAATCACTGACGAACTGGACTTTGCCGAATATTACCCTTCAGACCGATTATAACTTCGGGGGGATGACCGGTGAGAGCATGACCCGGTCAAGTATCTCATGGAATACCGATACACTCTACAGTACACAGGTTTGCTACCAGCGCAACATGCCCTGCCTTCTGGAAGCCAGCCCGAAGTACGGTCCGGCACAGGCGGTGCGGAGCGGCGGCTCATTTGAATCATTCAGGACCTGGGAGCTGATCCACGATAGCTGGGACCGCGAGCGCAAAGGACTGGAAAAGAGGAAGATGATGAGGGCGCTGGCACCATGGTCGACCGAAAACCCGATCCTGATGCATGTGCGCAGTGCGGAAGAGGAGGCTGTGAAGAAAGCAATCGACCAGTGCGCCGCTGTTGGCTTTGAGATGGTGATCATGACATTCGGCAGCGGATTCAATATTGAAAATGAAAGCCCTGAATACGCAGCGCAGATCAGTAACCTTGCAGACTATGCACATTCAAGGGGCATTGCACTGGGAGGCTATTCGCTCCTTGCCAGCCGTAAGGTCGGCGGCGGCAATGATGTGGTTATGCCGGAAGGCAGAATGCCGGCATTTGGCAACTCCCCGTGCCTCGAAAGTGATTGGGGAATCGACTATTTCAGGAAGCTGTACAGCTTTTATGAGCAGACCGGAATGGATGTCCTGGAACACGACGGATCATACCCGGGCGACATATGCATCTCGACCCTTCACCCGGGACACCGCGGGATTGAAGATTCACAATGGAACCAGTACCGGAGGATCACTGATTTTTACAAATGGTGCCGTGGGAAGGGTATCTACCTCAATGTGCCCGATTACTACTTCCTGAGCGGGAGCAACAAGATAGCCATGGGCTACCGCGAGACTAACTGGTCGCTGCCCAGGGAGCAGCAGGAGATCATCGAGCGTCAGAACATCTATGACGGCACCTGGGAGAAGGCCCCCTCCATGGGGTGGATGTTTGTTCCCCTGGTTGAGTACCAGGGAGGCGGCGCTGCTGCCACCATCGAGCCGTTGAAAGAGCATCTTCCGCACTACGGCCAGAGGCTGGCCAACCTGTTCGGCGCAGGGGTACAGGCATGTTACCGCGGTCCACAGCTGTATGACTCGCCCGAGACAGAAGCACTGGTCAAAAAATGGGTCGGGTTCTACAAAAAGCACCGCCGGATACTTGACGGTGATATCATTCATATCCGCCGCCCCGACGGCCGCGATTATGACGCTATCCTTCATGTCGACCCGCAGGGCGAAGAGAAAGGTTTACTGATGGTATATAATCCTCTTGATGAAGAGATAACGCGAACAATTGAGGTCCCCGTTTACTATACCGGTTTGAGCAGCAAGGCAATCGTTCACGAACAGGAGGAAGAAGCCATTGTGCTCGATATCGCCAGGAACTACACCATCAGCCTGACCGTCGCACTTCCCGCCCACGGATACAATTATTTCATATTGAAATAGCCATCGGCGGAAGCTCTCCTGTTGGTCCGGCGGAGCAAGGCCGGGATTCGCCACCGCAAAATATCCGTCCGCCGGAAACCTTTTCTGACTAACTTTGTCTTATATGAACTTTACAGTACTAAAAACCCGGAAATCATGCAGACGATACTTGGCGCCAACGGAACAATAGGAAAGCTCCTTGCAAAAGAGCTTATGTCATATACCGACAGGGTAAGGCTGGTGAGCCGCAACCCTATAAGAATCAACGAAACAGACGAACTCCTTCCCGCCGACCTGACACAGCCCGGAGCTGTGGAGAAGGCCGTCAGGGGATCTGAGGTTGTTTACCTCGTGGTGGGATTTGAATACAAGGCAAAGGTGTGGGAGGAGAAATGGCCTGTGCTGATGAAGGAAACCATCGATGCCTGCATCAAACATGGTGCAAGGCTTGTCTTCTTTGACAACGTCTATATGTATGACAAGAACCAGGTCTCTCATATGACCGAGAATACTGCCATTAACCCCCCAAGCCGCAAGGGAGAGGTCAGGAAACGGATCTCCGGGATGCTGATGACTGCTTCCGGAGAAGGCCTGATAAAAGCACTCATAGCACGGTCAGCCGATTTCTACGGACCCGATACCCAAAATAACTTCATCACCCAGATGGTGCTTAAAAACCTGAAGGATGGCAAGAAAGCCATGTGGTTCGTGAGGTCGGATATCAAACACTCCTTCACCTACACCCCGGATGCAGCAAAGGCCACTGCACTTCTTGGCAACACCGACGATGCATACGGTCAGGTATGGCATCTGCCCACCGACAGCAGGAATATTACCGGGAAGCAGATGATATCCATGATTGCCGGTGAGTTTGGAGCCTCACCAAAGGTCTCCCTGCTCCCGAAGTGGATGCTCAAACCGCTCGGACTATTCATCCCTGTTATGAAAGAGATGCCGGAGATGATGTACCAGTATGACCGCGACTATTTTTTTGACTCCTCGAAATTCACCAGGAGGTTTGGCATCTCTGCCACACCCTACGAGGATGGGGTTAAGGCAACCTGCAAGGCGTTCAGGTCAGATCCGTCCGGCAGCAATAACTGAAACCTAGCTGCTGCCTGACAGCCGCCGCTCCCTGAAGCTGATGAGCATGCCTCTCTTTTCATCCCACAGCCTGAGCATCAGCGACTCAAATGCCGTCCAGAAGGTTACGGGTTTCACCTCGCTGAAGAGTGTGTTCTCGTTATGGCACCTTTTCAGGTTATAGTTGGGGATGGCAGGACTGAGATGATGGATATGATGATAGCCTATGTTGGCGGTAAACCAGTTAAGCACCAGCGGAAGCTTGAAGAACGAGCTTCCGCTCAGTGCCATGGTCTTGTAATCCCATGACGTGGTATCACTCCATATGACATCCCTGTACTGGTGCTGCACGTAAAAGAGCCATACACCATGCACAGTGGCAATATACAGTACCGGAAGCTGAATCAGGAGATATGCCTTCCACCCGATTGTCATTACCATGACGAAAATTATCAGGGCAAGGGCAAGGTTGGTCAGCTGCAGGTAAATATGCTCCCGGGTCGACATGTATTTCTTCGGAAGGCGGTAGAGCACCACAAACAGCAGCATCGGAGCAATCCCGAAGAGAAAGACCGGATGACGGTAGAGCCTGTAGACAAACTGCTGCCACCGGTTAAGATTCTGGTACTCGGAAACTGTCAGGGTCTTCACGTCTCCTATTCCCCTCTTTTCAAGATTACCCACTGTCTGATGATGTATATGATGATCACGGTGCCAGCGGTGGTAGGGTGTAAAAACAAGCAGTCCTGCTATGACCCCGACCAGGGTGTTCATTCGCCGCGACCTGAAGAATGACCCGTGGCCACAGTCGTGGAATACAATGAATGTCCTCACCAGGAACCCTGCAGCCGGTACGGTCAGTGCCAGGGTCAGCCAGTATGAGATCTGCAGTGACCAGACCATCAGGACCCACATCAGCAGGTATGCTCCGACGGAAGTTATTACCTGCCACCAGCTCTTGAGATTATCAGGCTTGTTGTACCTTGAGATGATCTCCATCCATTCGGGTTTTCCACCCTTCTTCTTCACCGTCTCCTTCATTCCCGTTGAGATCACAGATGCCTGCCAACATCGGCAAGCCACTGAAAATCAATGCAAAGATAGTAAATTTTAATACAAATACCAAAAATTCTCCGTGAATTCCTTATGCTGTCTGCCCGGCTGAAGGATACTATTGCTTGATTCCCAGCCCTGCAATCTGGCCTCCTCGCTAAAATGACCAACCGGGTCATTTACTAACGCTCGGCCCTCTACATTCTATCGCCTATTGCCTACTGCCTGAATTATAGTATCTTGCCACCCAAATAACAAATATGAAAGCATACTACTCAAACGCATACGGAGGATCAGAAGCATCAGTGTACGGCTACCTGCCTGACCCTTCTGCAGGGCTTGGACAGGTGCTGGTGGAGGTCAAAGCTGTCTCAATTAACCCGGTCGACTGGAAAATAAAACAGGGTGTCGCAAGGCTGGTCACAGGTTTCAGGTTCCCCCGTGTCTTCGGAGCCGATTTCGCGGGTATCATAAGGGACACCGGCGAAGGAGTCAATGCGTTCAAAAAGGGCCAAAGGGTGTATGGATCAAAATCAATAGTCTTTGACAGGCACGGGGCGCTGGCAGAACTCCGTGCGGTTGATCAGGAACATATCAGGCTTATTCCCGGGAAGATGTCATTCGAAGAGGCAGCCTCCCTTCCCGTTGCAGCCCTGACAGCCCTGAACGGACTGAGAATATGCGGTGTGAGTGCGGGAACAAAGGTGCTCATCAACGGCGGCACTGGCGGAGTGGGGCACTTTGCCACACAAATAGCCAGAGCCCGGGGAGCACAGGTTACTGCAACGTGCAGTGAGTCAAACCGTGAGCTTGCCAGAAGCCTGGGAGCCGACGAAGTCATGGGATACAGCCGGGAGGAGCTTGCCGCCTGTACAGTGGAATTTGATGCCATCATGGATGCCTACGGGAAAATGAGTACCCTTATGGTGCGTAAATTGCTGAAACGTGGCGGGACCTATGCCTCAACCCTGTTTATACCTCCGCCGTACCTTTCAATCTTCATTGCCCGGCTGATACACGGCAGAAGACTGGCTTCGGCCAATATGCGCAGCCGGCCGGAAGACTGGCAGGAACTGGAGGATCTTTACGCCACCGGTAAACTAAAGCCGTTAATAGAGAACGTTTTTCCTCTTGAGCGGGCCGCTGAAGCCTTCGACTTCGCCGAAAAAGGCAGACCTCGCGGGAAGATTATCGTTTCCGTACCCTGAAAACTTTTTGCTGAACTGATTGTTTTAAGTTCCGCAAGCGGGCCATTTGATTAATTTTGTCACCGTATTATGATCGTGTTCTCAGGTTGAGAATGCAATATGGCGCAAACTTAGTTTATTAGATATAACAGGAAACACTGACAGTCATGCTTTTACAGATCGGATTGCTGGTATTGGGATTTGTGGTTTTAATAAAGGGAGCCGACTGGCTTGTTAACGGAGCCTCCTCCCTTGCAAAAAAACATAATGTGTCAGACCTGGCAATCGGGCTGACAGTTGTCGCCTTCGGAACTTCAGCTCCCGAACTTGTTGTCAATACCTTTGCCTCAATTCAGGGCCACGAAGCGATAGTGTTCGGCAATATCATCGGGAGTAATAATTTCAACCTCTTTGTTATCCTGGGTCTAGCTGGACTCATCTCCCCGCTGGTTGTACAATCGAGCACCGTAAAGAGAGAAATTCCGCTCTCCTTCATCGCAATAATATTTCTGTTCCTCCTTGCAAACAACTTTTTTCTCTCTGACAAGCACATCCTGTCACGGATTGATGGCCTCGTCCTGCTGGCAATGTTCGGGTTCTTCCTATATTATGTTTACAGTCAGCTAAAGACTGATCCGTCAGAAAAAGTTGATATGGACCTGGTCCATTCTCACGGGAAGATATGGTTGCTGATCACTTTAGGACTCGCCGGGCTTGTCATCGGAGGAAGGCTCGTTGTCACCAGCGCCATCGAGATGGCAGAAGCTCTGGGTGTAAGTGAAAAGATAATAGGGCTGACCATTGTCGCCGCGGGCACCTCCCTGCCTGAACTGGCCACTTCAGTGGTGGCGGCGTTAAAAAAGAACAACGATATCGCCGTTGGAAACATAATCGGTTCCAATATTTTCAATATCTTCTTTATACTGGGTATCAGCTCCCTGATAAGGCCGCTCGATTTTGATGTTACTTTCAATACCGACATTTATCTTCTCACCTTCGGAACATTGGTTCTCCTCCTCTTTATGTTCACCGGAAAAAAGAAGAGGCTTGACAGGTGGGAGGCCGGACTTTTACTGGCCATCTATATAGCGTACACTGTAAAGCTGGTTGCAGGTTAACATTCACCGGCAGCGGTCCGGTCACACACTTTTCAGGACTTCGCTCCTTTCACTTTCCGGGAGACAATAAACACCCTCCTTCTTCCGTCATTTAACAGGAAAACAGACATCAGGATGCCATTACGCCCCGGAAGAGCCATTTTAATACTGTTGCTGGCAGCATGCCAGCTGATGATATCCTCATGTTCAAAAAGGATTTATAACGATGTATCCTCTGACAACATCGAAACCCCGGCTGAAAGGAAGAAGCTGGATGAGTTCATGGACTCGGGGGTTGAGAAACCGCTTGACACCCGCAATGCCACCCCTGATGAGATCATCAGTACGGCCCGCCGGTATCTCGGTGTCCCTCATTGTATGGGCGGCAAAACCATGAAGTGCATTGACTGCTCAGGGCTTGTGGCAGTGGTCTTTGCCAGCCACGGGATCCAGCTGCCGCACAGCTCCGAGGAGCAGGCGAGGTACGGGAAGATCATCTCTGACAGGGATATGCTCATGCCGGGCGACCTGGTCTTCTTCATCCGAACCTATAAAACCAGCCGTTTCATAACCCATTCCGGCATATATATCGGCGATAAAAAGTTCCTCCATACCTCCACCAGCCTTGGCGTGACCATCACCTCACTTGATGACCCCTGGTGGAACGAAAGATATCTCTTCGCAACCAGGGTGTTCCGGCAATAGAACAGGTAAGGCTGGAGATCTGCCACCCGGCACGGCATTAACATAAATATTTTACAATACCTTTAATTGAACTTTTTAAGAGGTAATTCCTTAATAGTAAAACCAATCGGGCATGGCAGAACTGAAAACAAAACAGCACGAAGCGGATGTAACTGAGTTCATCAACTCGTTTGCCGATTCGGAACAGAAACGAAAAGACAGTTTTGAACTTCTGAAACTGATGCGCGAATTCACCGGATTTGAACCAAAAATGTGGGGAGCTTCCATGATCGGATTTGGCAGCTACCACTACAAATCAGAGAGAAGCAGCCAGGAGGGCGACTGGCCACTGGTGGGATTCTCCCCGCGTAAAGCGGCTATCTCGCTATATGTCTACACCGGAGCCCCGGAGCATGAGCACCTGCTTGCAGACCTGGGAAAATTCAAAAAGGGCGCTGCCTGTATCTATGTCAAAAAACTCTCGGATATAAACCAGGATGCCCTTAAAAACCTGATTAAGACAACCATCGGTTTCCTTCAGGCGAAGTACGGGAAATAATGGACATCGTAGCCGTCGGCAGAATGCAGCTGACCATGCATGTATGGATGTAAGTGTTTAACCAGCGATTAACAAGGAGTGGCTATGCAAATTCTGTGTTAATGGTCTCACGATGTGTATTAAATGGCATGGAATATGTGGCATTATAAAGAACTTATCTTATTAGCTTACGGAAGACAAGAATCCCGGCCGATTAACCACCATTAAACATTACGTGATGAAATCATTAATCATTTTTGCAGTCTTTGCGCTCTCTTGCATCGGATGCGAGAAAACCGACTTCGATGTCAGTAATCCTGATGTAAAGGAATTTGTCAGACAGTTAAAAAATGGTACTTACAGTCAGTTTGAATGGACTGAAAGCGGCGAAAGGCTATGGGCGATAATGCCTTCTTTTAAGAAGGAAGATCTGCCTGAGCTGATCAACCTGTCGGTAGATACGGACCTCATCTCCCCCTGCGACCATTTTCCTGTCAATCCCCTCTCTTCCATCCATCCATACAGGATAGTCAACGGGAAAGAATCCATGATGATTGGAGAGTTTCTTCTGTGGTGTGCTGAGGCAGTTATTGAAGGGAAGGATTACGCCTCACTCGTCGGAGTACTGGTCAATGAAAACTACGGCAGTGACCAGCGGCTGAGCGGGATGGAGGTCCTGGCGGTCAGGTCGATCTACCAGGAGTGGTGGGATCAGTACGGCCAGATGGAGAACCCGGGGAAGTTGCCCCTGGAAGGCACAGACTACCATTGGCGGTAAGCAACCATTAAGAATCTTCCCCACCCTTTCCGGACAGACACGATTTTGCAAATGCGAAAGTGAAATGAATGAGATTTCATTCACTAATAACTAAATGTGCGCTTATAGAACAGTTTCTGATCCAAATTCTTACTTTTATTTCAAATTAGGTCTCAAATGAAACGAAATCTCCTTTATTCACAGTCAGTACTTATCCTGGTACTCTTCATCACGGGTTGCCAGTCTCCCGCACAGCCACAGTATTCTCCTGAAACAGAGGAACGCATCAGGCAGGTCGAGAACAACCTCGGAGACTGGGTGCGCACACAGAATGATACCATCTGGAATCTCGAAGAGAGAATGAAACACCATAATATCCTGGGAGTCAGCATCGCTGTGGTGCACGATTTCAAACTGGAATGGGTCAAAGGATATGGCTGGGCTGATGTGTCGGAGAAACGTCCGGTGACAGAAAAAACGTTATTTCAGGCTGCATCGATCAGCAAGTCGCTGAACGGTGTGGGTGTGATGAAGCTGGTACAGGACGGGAAGATTGACCTGGATACAGATATCAACCAGTACCTGACATCGTGGAAATTTCCGTATGACACTGTCTCCAAGAATAAACCGATAACAGTAGCCGCATTGCTGAGTCACACAGCCGGGCTGACAATCCATGGTTTCCCGGGATATGCCAGGGGAGACAGCCTTCCTTCTGTTCTGCAGATCCTGGATGGGAAGAGGCCTGCCAACACCGAAGCGGTACGCTCGTTCACTGAGCCGGGGGTCCGTGCCATTTATTCAGGTGGGGGTGTCACAGTCTCGCAGCTTATAGTTACGGATGTTACACAACAGCCCTACGATGAGTTCATGCAAGAGAATGTCCTCAACCCCATGGGCATGACAGGAAGCTCCTTTGCGCAGCCGCCTGCCAGGGCAGACAGCAATCTCCTGGCCACGGGATATAAGGCAGACGGCACGCCAATAAAAGGCAAGTTTCATATTTATCCGGAACAGGCAGCAGCTGGATTGTGGACTAATCCCACCGACCTGAGCAGGTACATAATCGAGACCGCTCTCTCATACAACGGTAAATCGGACAAGGTGCTGACACCTGAGTATACGAAGATGCGGCTGAAACCTGTCATGGAGGATGCAGCAGCCGGGGTGTTTGTCGCCAGGAAGGATTCGAGCTACTATTTCTCCCACGGCGGAGCCAATGAAGGATTTACATGTTATTATGTCGGAGATGTCATCAGTGGCAACGGGATGGTGATCATGACCAACTCAGACAACGGCTCTCTCGCTTCCGAAGTGGCCAACAGCGTGGCCACTGTATACGGATGGAAAGACTATTACCAGCCGGTACTGAAGACCGTCGTTGACGTTGAAGAAGCGGTTCTCGAAAGGTATGTCGGGAAGTATGAAGCAGGCGGAGACGTGTTCACCATCAAAAGGGAGGGCAGTAAATTAATGATAAGCCCTTACCCTGATTTCTGGGTGAATGTGTATTTCACATCCGATGTTGACTTTTTTGTCAGGGAGTATGAGGGTGACCAGAAGTTTGTCATTGATGCCAAAGGTAAAGTCGCCGGTTTCAACATTGGCGGAATGCTGGCAAGGAAGATAGAGTAGCTCCTGCAAGTTGCACCGGATGAACGCCAGCAATCTGCCCCCTGTTTTTTATGCATTGATAATCGTCATTTTATAATCACAATGACTCCATCCAGGAAGCGTCCTTCATTCCGGATCGGCCCCGGGGCCCTGGTCACCGCCGCTTTTATCGGCCCCGGCACCATAACCACCTGCTCGCTGGCAGGAGCACGGTTCGGCTATGCACTGCTCTGGGGAATGGTCTTCTCGATAATAGCAACTATCATTCTCCAGGAGATGGCAGCGCGACTGGGCATCATATCGCGTAACGGACTGGGCGAGGCGCTGCGCGTCCATTTCTCAAGACCCATTCCCAGACTCATCACCGCCATACTGGTCATCTCCGCCATCACCATAGGCAACGCCGCCTTCCAGACAGGAAACCTCCTGGGAGCATCGATGGGACTGGAGACCCTCTTCAGCTCCGGGACTCTCACCGGCTCAGTCACACCCTCAGGCACCGGACCACTAACCCTGAGATTCTGGGTAGCCATTAATGCCTCAGCAGCCTTCCTCCTGCTCCTCGCCGGCAGCTATAAACTCATGGAGAGAGTATTGGTAGCCCTGGTGATAATCATGAGCCTCACATTCCTTACAACGGCTATTGTTGTTGCACCGGATCTGCCCGCAATGCTCAGGGGCATGTTTGTGCCCTCCCTGCCTCAGGGGTCTCTCCTGACCCTGGTGGGGCTCATCGGCACCACGGTGGTGCCCTATAACCTCTTCCTCCATGCCTCAGCCGTACAGGAGCGGTGGCAGAGCCCTTCCGACCTCCCGGCAGCCAGGTGGGATATCTCAATATCGATGATACTCGGCGGACTGATATCCATGGCTGTGATTGTGACAGCCGGCGTTGCCTTCTTCGGCACCGGCATGGATGTCACCACAGGCACCGACCTGGCACGGCAGCTCGAGCCCCTCGCCGGACGCGGGGCGAAATTCGTCATCAGCATCGGCCTCTTTGCTGCAGGCATCTCCTCCGCTATCACGGCACCCATGGCAGCAGCATACGCCACAGCGGGCATCATGGGCTGGAAGAGGGACCTGCGCTCATGGCGCTTCAGGATGATCTGGATGTTCATCCTGCTGGCAGGAACACTCTTCGCAATGCTTGGATTCAAGCCCCTCGAAGCCATCCTCTTTGCCCAGGTCGCCAACGGCATCCTGCTGCCGGTGATAGCCCTCTACCTCCTCGTGGTGATGAACAGCCGCAAGATCATGGGTGATAACGTCAACACCCTTCTTTCAAATATCCTCGGGGGAATCGTCGTTTTAACAGCCTTGGTACTGGGACTGAGGAGCATCCTGCATGTTATCGGTATAATCTGACAGTAAGAAACAATGCATATAGACATCAACTGCGATCTCGGAGAGATGGACCCGGCAGCCGGGCCCGGGAATGATGAGGCGATCATGCCTTACATCTCCTCCGTCAATATAGCCTGCGGGTTCCATGCCGGCGACCCGCTGACGATAGAGAAGACCATACGCCTGGCCATAAGGCATGGCGTGAGCATCGGCGCACACCCGGGCTACCCCGACCGCGAAGGGTTCGGGAGGAGGCCCTTGGAGATGAGCCATGAGGAGCTGAGGGCTATGATACTTTACCAGGCCGGGGCCGTCAAAGCCATGGCAGAGGCGGCTGGAGCACGCATGCTGCATGTCAAGCCTCACGGCGCCCTCTACAACACTGCTGCCACGGATTATGAACTGTCGGGGGTGATCGCCCGGACGGTGAAGGAGCTCGACCCCTCGCTGATCCTCGTGGGACAGTCGGGCTCGCAGATGATAAGAGCGGCCAGGGAGATTGGCCTTGCCTGCGCCTCGGAGGTGTTTGCCGACAGGGCATATAACGACGACGGCACGCTGGTCGCAAGAACCATTGAGGGCGCAGTGCTGCATGACTCCGGTCTGATGATCCGGAGGGTCATCAGGATGATCAGGGAGAAGGAGGTGATGACAGTTACAGGAAGGATCATCCCCATAGATGCAGAGACCGTCTGCATCCACGGCGACAACGAGTCAGCTCCGGAATTTGTCAGCCGTCTCTCAGAGGCTTTAAAATCTGAAGGCATCTCAATCAGCTTCCCGTGAAATGAATGAGGCAACTCTGGAATGCACGAGGCGATAAGGATATGAATGAGGCAACTCTGGAATGCGCGAGGCGATAATGATATGAATGAGGCAACTCTGGAATGCACGAGGCGATACTGATATGAATGAGGCAACGCTGAAATGAGTGAGACGAAGTTGGAATAATTAAGACGACGCTGAAATGAGTGAGACGACACTGAAATATATCCCCTCGGGCGACTCGGCATTCATCATCAAGGCGGGCGATGAGATCTCCTGGGAGATCAACGCTACCGTCAGGAAACTGCTGGTCAGGCTTGAAAAGGAAAAGATCAGCGGCATCACCGACTTCATCCCGTCGTACAACGAGCTGATGGTCTGTTATGACCCGTCACTGCTCGATTATAAGGAGCTGCTTGAGATATTCCGTTCATCTGCTGCCGACCTTGGCACCATGGAACTGCCTGAGGCGGATGTCATTCATGTACCGGTGCTTTACGGGGGCGAATATGGTCCTGACCTTCATTATGTTGCAGAATTGAACGACCTTACGGCGGATGAGGTGATTGCTGTTCACAGCTCAGTCACCTGCCTCGTTTACATGCTTGGCTTCACCCCAGGCTTTTGTTACCTTGGAGGGATGGACCGGCGTATTGCCACACCGCGCAGGGAGACGCCCAGGCTGAAGATACCCGCCGGGTCGGTGGGTATTGCCGGCGACCAGACAGGCATCTACCCCCTGGAGAGCCCCGGCGGATGGCAGCTCATAGGCAGGACTCCCCTGCGGCTGTTCAGTCCCCATAATAAGCCTGAGTTCCTATTCAATGCCGGAGACTATATCCGGTTCTGTCGGGTGGATATGGATGAGTATAACCGTATACTCGGGGAGGTAAGCGCCGGAACATACCAGGTCAAACGTACACCGAAGGAGTGACTATGGCATCGGTGATAATAAACAGGGCAGGATTGCTGACCACGGTGCAGGACACCGGGAGGTACGGCTACCAGAGGTATGGCATGCCGGTCTCGGGCGCCATGGACACCTTCTCGTGCGAGCTGGCCAACCTGCTGGTGGGCAACGACCCCGGCGATGCATGCCTGGAGGCAACCGTAGCCGGGCCGGAGCTCCTCTTCACGGGTGAAACCACAGTAGCTGTAACCGGCGCCGACCTGGGGCCGCACATTAACGGCAACAGTATCCCTCTCAATACAGCCCTCAGCGTAAAGCAGGGCGACAGGCTTGGTTTCACGGGACTGAAGAGCGGGTGCAGGTCATATATCGCCTTTGCAGGCGGTGTAGCTGTCCCTACGGTGATGGGCAGTCGTTCAACATATCTCAGGGCCGGAATAGGCGGCTGCCAGGGCAGGGCACTCACCGAGGGCGACGAACTCCCGCTGGGCGAGACCAGCAGAAGAGCTCACCTCCGGCGGATTCCCGAAGGTCTGGTACCAGAGTACAAACATGAGCAGACAATAAGGATCATCCCCGGTCCTGAAGCACACTATTTTGAGATTGAGGGGTTGCGAAGTTTCCTCTCAACGGAATACAGGGTGACGGCGCAGAGTGACCGTATGGGATACCGCCTGTCGGGTGAGGTGATTATGCACAGGGAGGGCAGAGCCGGTATAATCTCCGCAGGGATATCGGCAGGCACAGTGCAGGTCCCCGGCGACGGACAGCCAATAATCCTGATGGCCGACCGGCAGACCTCCGGAGGCTATGCCCGCATTGCGAATGTCATCAGCGTCGACCTGACGCTTCTCGCCCAGATGAAGCCCGGCGACACCATCCGTTTCACCGAGACAACCCTCGACCATGCCCGGCAGCTTTACATTGACCGGCGCAGGATAATTTTCGGGCGTTGACGCCGCATCAGAGGCCCTGAGACATGTTAGACAACAGGGAAACCGGGAAATCGGGTAAATAACCCGTCAGGTGTAACAATTGTTTTTAACTTTATTGAATTGTTTTATCTGTTCCCTATGTCTGCCTTATGAGTACCGATGTTCTGCATGTTGTTATCCGGAGAAAGCTGATGCCCCTCCTGATTCTTTCCGCTTTGCCCTTCCTGTCGGCATACGGACAGAGTGGTTACAAGAAAGGAAATGTCCTGGTCAATGATACTACTTTCATGCCCGGGTCAGTCCTCCCTGTCAGAACTGGCGGTGTAGTCACCGCATGCCTGTTCCGAAAAGGATCCATAGCTGCTCCGGTACGTTACACACCGGACGATATCCGGGCCTTTTCCGTCTCTGAAAAGGAGCTGTTCATCTCGGGGAAAAAAATATCACCCGAAACAGCCGGAATTTTTCTGGAGGTTCTCTTCGACGGCGCTGCAGATCTGTATTCTTACGGGGACGGCAACTCAGACCACTACTTTATATCCGATAGTGATGAACGTATTTTCAAACTCAATGTCAGGAAGCCTGAGAAGCGGTCATCGGCCGGAACCGGTCAGGCTGACAACGAGGCCATCAGGAATGTGTTAAGGGTCGTAATGGCTGACGCTGCAGAGCTGTCGGACCGTATAAGCACCCTTGACGCTGACCGCGAATCACTCATCGCACTGATGCATGATTACCATATCCATCAGACCGGTACAAAGGATGACATTTTACATGAGTCGCCGCCACCGGCACTGGACCTGCGCGCCGGACTTTTTGCAGGTTACGGAGCTGACATCCTCAGTGTGGCGACCGGGGGCGACCTGGAAGGATTTGCGCTTGACCCGGCACTCTATCCGCGGATCGGGCTGACTGTCACTTCGCCTCTGCCGAGAATAGCCAGGAATCTCTCAATCGCTCTTGATATCTCAATTGCAAAGAGATACACATACGGCTACTCCGTCGTTGATGACCCCGGTTCAGCAAGTAGCATCTACGGGGAGCTTCATATGCACCATCTCCTGCTCGAGGGTGACCTCCTGGCAGGATACACGATGGGCAAGGGCAGGCTTCGTCCGTCACTCTTTGCCGGTCCGGCACTCCAGTACATCCTGAACGAAGATTCCAGGATAGAATATGACACTGCTGACGACGGACTGGTAGTCTCTGAAAGTGTTCCTTACCAGTCAGACGGCACCTTCCGGGCAGGGGCCAGAGTTGGTGCAGGACTGACCTTTGGCCTGAACTCCGGGTTCTCACTCTTCCTTAATGCCGGCTACGCAATGTTCTCAGGGGATGATGCGATTTCAGGTGTGAATTCGGTGACTGTTTTAACGGGGATAATATTCTGACATGATGAAACGGAAAAGATTTATAAGAGCCTCGCTTTTGATCCTGATCATAGTTCTGGCGGTAATGTGCCAGGAGGAGAAGTTTACTGAAAAGGGTTTCCCCGAAGTTGAAGTGACTGCGGTTAAACTGATTGAAGGCGGAGGAGCTGTTTTTGAGGGAAGGATATTATCGACCGGATCAGATGACATAACTGAACACGGTTTCCTGTGGGATACAAATGATAACCCTCTTCCCGGGACTGCCGAAACAGCCCTTCTCGGTCCCAGGCAGGGCAGCGGAGCATTCACATGCACTGTCATGACAGACATTGAGGAAGATCAATTGTATTACATCAGGGCCTTCCTGGTGACTGAAAACTACCTCTCTCTCGGCTCCGTTACAACATTTGAGGGCGGAGGCAGCCAGCCGCCGGAACTCATCTCAGTCACTCCTGCCTCCGGTGTATGCGGTGATACTGTGGTCATAGCAGGCAAAAATTTCTCCTTCACCCCTGCCAATAACAAGGTTTTCTTTGACGGCAATGAGGCCAGGGTGATCATTTCCAACCCCGATGAGCTGAGGGTCATCGTGCCTCTGGCAAAAGAGCTTCCCATTAAGGTAGATGTCACTGTCTCAGGACTTGGTTCCGCCAATAAACTGGACTTTGCCATTATGCAGCCCACGCTTTCCTCCTTCTCTCCTCTCACCGGGACCTTTAACGATATCGTCACACTCTCCGGGAGCAATTTCTCACTTGATACATCCTTTGCCAGGGTATACTTCAACAATGTCCGTGCTGAAATAACCGGGTGGTCCCGGACCCATTACACAGTCAGGGTTCCGCCTGAAAATAACATCTCACCGGCAGTAATCAGGGTAAAGTACTTCAGTTACTTTTCATACAATGAGCAGTTTACTTTGAAGCAGGCTGTTATATCCGGTGTCTCCCCGGTGCTGGCAAAGACCAGTGATATAATAGTGATCACAGGAGAGAACTTCAATCCGTCTCCACGGCTTAACACTGTCATGGTCGGTGGCGAAGAGGCTTATGTGGTCAGCAGCTCCGCTTCGGAGATTGCTTTCAAGGTGCCGCACGGACTTGATGCAGGCAATTATTCACTGACCCTTGCCACCCTGCAGGGACCCCCCGTGACATGGCCGGGTACAATTGAGCTGGTGTCACCGTGGAAGAGGCTGAACGACTTCCCCGGTACAGCACGGTCAAGCCCCGCCGTTTTTGCCACAGGAACGCATGGTTATGTGGGAACGGGACATAATGCAGCCGAACTTAACGACTTCTGGAGATATACTCCCGCGACTGATCAATGGAGCCCGGTAATGAACTTTCCAATCAGCAGGCTGGATTTTGCTTCGGGATTTGCCATTGACGGCACCGGTTATGTAACCCTCGGCAAGGTAGATGAAAACTACAATAAAGCCCTGGCAAGATATACTCCGTCAACTGATACCTGGAACATTATATCCAATAAGCCCGGGAGCGGTTCCAGCATGAAGTCCCCGGTGTTTGTGATTAATGGCAAAGCGTATGTTCCTGCGGCTGGGGAGATGTATGAATATGATCCTTCGACAAATGCATGGACGAAAAAAGCCTATCCCGCAGACCTGCAGTATTTCGGAAGCGGTGTGGCCTTCTCAATAGGGAACAAAGGCTATATGGGAATCGGGTGGGTGCATCAGCTTGGAACAGTGACTACCAGGCTCTATGAATATGACCCTGTTGCTGACCGGTGGACAAGAAAGGCCGATTTTCCCGGAACACCGAGGAGCAATACTGTCTTCTTCACCCTTCCGAACGGAAAAGCATATGTCGGACTGGGCACGACAACTGCCAATGTCTATCTCAATGACCTGTGGGAGTTTGATCCCGTTGCCAACAGCTGGGCCAGGATAACCGACTTCCCGGGAACGGCCAGGTACAGCGCCGTTGCCTTCAGTGTCGGTTCAAAGGCCTATATCGGTTTCGGGTACGACGGTCAGCACAGGAACGATCTCTGGGAGTTTAGTCCCGGTGAGGGCAAATGATTTTATGCCTTCCGTGACAGGTTCCCGGTGACGGACAACATATATCTTTAAGAGTATAATATTCAACCAATAAAACGACATTATCGACGTTGAAAATATATAATTAGAAGTGCAGCGTCAGCACTTTAAACTCTGATACAAACGGTATGAAAAATAAATCTGTCTTAATATTTCTGATGCTCATATGTTATGGGACTGGTTTTTCGCAAGAAATATTTCAGGATCCATTTTCCGGTATGGAAATGGAGCTAAGCATTGATAATCAATATCTGAAAGTAATAAAAGTTGTGCCCGGTTCACCAGCAGACCTTTCGCCTGTCAAACTTGGAGATATTATTACCAGAATTGACGGTCAAAAAATATCAGAAATAGCTGATGTAGACAGTCATTTCAAAAACTATACGAAAGAAGTCAAAGCAGGTTTGAAGAATGGCATGGAGTATAGCATTCCCAGAGTAACTGTAAACTTATTTTCTGACAACTTTATAACTGAATGTGAGTTGTTTAATAAACTTTTTATTTATCAATTTAAAGATATTTATAGCGATAATACCTTCTATAACTCCAAAGAGGAGTATGAAATTTTTGATGAAAAATTTCAGTCAATAAAAAATCCACAAGCATATAATGTAGAAACCAAGGCATTTAACGCTGGAGGTACAGTTAAAACTATCACTTATAGTCCAAAATTGAACTATGATAACCGTAACCAGATATCTATCCTTTCTGATAATAGCAAAGTAATATCTGACGGGGCAACTTTTGATTTTGAATATTCATCTCAAGCTGATCCGCTACTGGAAAAAACTCTATTGAATAAATTAGAAAGTCATTTAACAAAGTATGGATTAAAACGCAATACCGAAAAACCTGATATTTTAATATTAATTAGTTTTTATTCAGGTCAAAAAGACAATTACGTGCCACCACAACAGATCATAAGCACAAAAATTCAAAATTATTTCAATTGGTATTGGGGATATATTCCTGTTCCTGTTACAGAGTCTAAAACTATATCAGGCTATACTGAAATAAATTACTTATTGAATATTAGCCTGAAGTTTTTAGATGCTCAAAAAATTGAAACCAGCAAAACACCTCCGGTTGTGTGGAGCGGAACTTATTCAGAGGTTGGCCACAAGAAAGTCTTTATTAGCGATGCAGCTGATGATATTTATAAAATATTATTATTCCGATTTCCTTTTGCAACAGATGAAAATGCAGAAAATGTGATTATAGATTACTTTACCAATACCGGATTGATTTTTGACAAAGCCAGTATGAATCAAATTGCGGATGTAATTCCCGGCTCACCAGCTGATATAGCAGGAATCAGAAAAGGGGATATTATTTATCTGAATGAAAAAAATGATTGGAAATGGGATAATCCGGCAGGACAAGCTATAAGTCCTAAAGATGATTTGGCTTATTTATTTTATGGAAGTAATCTTCAAAATGGAGATTCGAGGTTTTTCACCCCCCTTAACTGGAACAACAGCAAATTTCGCCAATCAAGGTCACAACCTATAATTTTTTCAGGAAAAAGGAACGGCAAAAAGATAGAATTTGAGGTAATTCCCGCATATGTAAAAGGATTTTTTGCCAGAGATAAGGCATATGTATTCAAGTAGTTCATTCTCCCTCTAATACTATGCAACCAGAAAAGTTGTTCAGATGGTGCTGATACCCTAAATGATTTTTTGTCAAAAAAATTTGGAGATTATTTTATTTCTTCTCTACTTTGCATTTCAAAGTACTTTTCAAAAGAGAGCGACATAGAGATTAATAATTAATCACAAAACAACTTAAATATGAAAAACCAAAGGCTTTTTATCATCCTTGCAGCAATAACAGTTGTATTGCTTATCCCATTCATCGCAATGCAGTTCACGAATGAAGTCGATTGGTCACTTTATGACTTCATAATAATGGGTGTTCTGTTATACGGCACAGGTTTATTGTGTGAACTCGTGATGAGAAAGGTGAAGAGTGTCCGGAACAGAATTCTCATCTGCGCAGCCCTGGTATTCGCCTTCCTTCTCATCTGGGCAGAGCTTGCAGTCGGGGTATTCGGATCACCATTTGCCGGATCCTAGAACAGTAAAAAATAATTGTGTGCCGGGACGGACAGTACAAACAGGTGGACACCCTGCCATCAATCTTTGTGGCTAATTATTTTAGGACCACCTGTTTTAGTCAGGATTAGCTGAAACTGATTCAAATGACTTTGGAATCCGGATTAATGTATTTCTTAAGATCGTTCACATAGGATTCAAATGCCTTTACTCCTTTGCCTGTGATTGATAGCATAGTATTCGGGTAGTTGTTCTTAAATGTTTTTTCAACCTTTATATACCCGGCATCCTCCAGTTTTTTTATCTGGATGCTGATATTCCCTGCAGCAGCTTTAGTCTCGCTTTGTATATGCGTAAACTCCACTTTATCGGAAGCTATCAGCATCGAAATAATTGCCAGCCGCAGTTGCGAATGCAAAAGTGGATCTAAATCGTTGTACATGGTCCTATTCTTTTGCCGCTCTTAATAAATATCCGGGTATCAGATAACCGCAGACTATTGCTGCACCAACAACTAAAGCCAGGTATTCATTTGTCACAAATGTTGTAGCAATACTGAAAACAAAAAATGACATACCTCCAATAATCAAGGGTCTGAACTTTATAACCAGCCCGGTGGTTGTGGTTGCTATGCCTGCGACTAATAACATCAGAGGCGGTGGGGCTATCCCTAATTTAATACAAATAAATGTTGCAATAAAAAATGAAGGTGCGGTCACCCACCATAGATTATCTATAAACTTGTCAATATGGCTGTGTACCTTCTTTTCCTTATTCATTTTCCGAACCATGAAGTACATGATTATGGATCCGATGAGAATAAACACAACCCAGTTGCCAAGAATTACATACCCCTTAAGTACCCATGGCTCCATGCTATGCACAAACTTTAAGAGGATAAAATTAGAAATACTGGTAAGCGTTAATATCCAACCCCAGAGCAAAAAGACCTTTGAACTTTCCTTATAATTAATCTTAAAGTTTGAAATGGCTTTGCTAATTACAACAAAGCTCTCTTCAGGTGTTAAATCATTTTTTTCCATGTCGTGATAGTTAATGAAGTTAAATTATCACAAATATAAACTAGTTAATTATATTAACCAAATAAAATCGACATTTTTTTTTAAGTCTGATGGTGAACAGAGATGGAAATTGCCCGTAATCATGATGAAGTTATTGGAAGTGAATAGTTTGGAAGGGCAATCTTCCCGGGGACCAGACAATGAAAAATTGATGTAAATTTGATAGCTGAAACCATGTGGGAGTTATCGCGATAAAAAACTTGTTTTAAGTCCCCGATATTGAATTCATTTGAAAACTGTCCTGATGCCGGTGTTATGAAAAGAGTTTGTGTCATTGCTTTACTGCTGCTGCTGGTCTGCGAGGCCGGAAGAGCACAGAATATAACCGTACAGGTTAATGCCAACGAAGGGCGGATACCTGTTTCGCCATATATTTTCGGACGGAACAATAACCTGTCGGATAATCCCGCAAATCCCACCCTGCCGGCAACCATTACTCTTTATAAGGAAGCCGGGCTTCGTTTCGCACGTGAGAACGGCGGTAATAACTCCACCAAGTATAACTGGCGCCGGAAGCTCACAAGCCATCCCGACTGGTACAACAATGTATATGACCACAGCTGGGACTATGCATCACAGGACATACAGGGCAGAATGCCAGGGCTTCAGGTCATGTGGGCTTTCCAGCTTATCGGGAAAGCCGCCGCCAGCAAAAGCAATAACTTCAGCGACTATGCCTACAACGGATCAAACTGGTGGAGCGGTGTCGGGCAGAACCTCGCGGGCGGCGGGCAGGTCAATCCCGCCGGCGGCTCCCAGGCGCTCGTAAACGGAAATCCCGATCTCTACCTTGAGAACTGGACTGCCGATTCCACCACCGGTATTCTCAAACGCTGGTTCTGGCCGGGAGGATTGGGGTTCAATAAAAATCAGTTCATTTACTGGAGCATGGATAACGAGCCGGAGATCTGGAACGGTACCCATGATGATGTGATGCCTTCGCTTCTGTCTGCCTCCGCATTTATGGATTCATATTTCGCAGTGGCAAAACAAGCCCGTGAAAAGTTTCCCCAGATCAAACTGACAGGACCGGTGCCCGCCAATGAATGGCAATGGTTCAAATGGGGAACAGAGTCGCTGATTATCGACGGGAAATATTATTGCTGGCTTGAATACTTCATTAAAAGGGTGGCCGACGAGCAGAAGAAAACAGGGATAAGACTCCTCGATGTGCTGGATATCCACTGGTATCCGTCAGAATCTTCAAATGCCGACCTCCTGCAGTTGCACCGTGTCTTCTTTGACGAGACCTATGTATATCCGGGCGCTAACGGGGTAAAAACTGTCAATGGCGGCTGGGACACGTCCCAGAACAAGGAGTACATTTTCAAGAGGATAAATGACTGGTTACTCTTGCATTTTGGCGAGAATCACGGAATAACCCTTGCCCTGACGGAAAATGACATAAGCTCATCCAACCCGAATATTGTATCTGTGGTCTATGCCAGCATGCTCGGCACATTTGCCGACAACGGTGTTGAGATATTCACCCCGTGGTCATGGAAGACCGGGATGTGGGAGACGCTTCATCTGTTCAGCCGCTATACAAAGGGGATCAGGGTGAAGACCACATCGAGCCAGGATGCTACCGTTTCGGGCTATGCTACCGTCAACAGCAGCAATGATTCCATGACCGTCATTCTGGTCAACCGCGATCTTAGTGCATCCCGGACGGCCACTGTAAATCTTACGGGCTTTGCCGTGGACAACGGAAGCTATAAAGTCCTTGAACTGTCATCGTTGCCTTCAAATGAGACATTTGTTTCACATACAACCAATGCCCTGAAAAGCAAAAATGTCTCCGTATCAGGCAATTCGTTCAACATCACACTGCCGGCATTGTCAACTACTGCTGTAATTTTGAAAGGAGCACTGGTTGGGATCGAAGATAATCAACAGGATTCAGGTGATTCAGAATCGTTCAGTGCCTACCCCAACCCGACTTCGGGGAAATTCAGGATTCATTTCGGCAGTGAGATATCAGGGAAAATTGCATTAAGGTTTTCGGATCTTGCAGGTAACAATGTATTGACACGGAATGCCGAAAACAATTCAGAGATCGATCTTTCAGAGACAGGTCTTGCTTCCGGTATTTATGTGATTACGGCTGAGCATCAGGGAAGTTCACAACGTGCAAAACTGGTTTATACCGGGGGAAAATAATTCAACAATTAATTGTCTGTTGTTTTGGAACGATGCACCATTTCAGTGAACATATTTTGCCATATTTAAGGTTCAAATGTTATAAAATACCGGGCTAATAAATGAATTCCTTGATTTCCAAGTGGTTGTACAAGAGGTATCCTCAGAACTATATCATCAGGAATCCATTGATCGGCTCGTTGGTCTTTCTCGGGTTCTGCATTTTATTTGTCATTGTTTATAAACCGGCGCAAACCCATGAATCCCGTTTCTTCAGCTATAACATGACTGTGGCGGTATATTGTTTAATAGTATCGATATCATTGTACGGATTAATAAGGATTCTTAAAAGCATTAAATATTTTTCTGACCCGGAAGAATGGACGGTACTGAAGGAATTGTTGTCTGTCGTTATATCGCTGCTGGGAATGGGCATAGCGGTATATTTTTCAGGATTCCTGCTGGAACCTCCCCTACAGAGATGGAACCTCGTTACTTTTTTTGATTCATTGGTATCTGCCTTTCTGATATTTGCTGTTCCGCTCAGTTTCTTTTCCATTATTAACTACCGTTACCTGCTTGTATCTGATATCCTGAAACAGTATAATTCTGCTGAAGCTTATTTAAAATCGTCCAAAGAACCTGAAGAATTAATCCGGATTGAGTCGCAGTTGAAAAAAGAAGAGCTGAGTTTTTACCCCGGTCAATTCATCTTCGCAGAATCGGATGGAAATTATACCTCCTTTTATCTGAAAATGGAAAACCAGGTTAAGAAAAAGATTATCCGCAATTCGATAAGCAATATTGAACAGCAATTATCTGCATTCCCTTTCCTTTTCAGGACACACCGTGCATTTATTGTAAACCTGAGGATGATTGATTCCCAGAAGGGAAATACCCTGGGTTATCGTCTGAAACTGTCTGGTATTGACAATGAAATTCCGGTTTCGCGGCAAAAGACCAGGGATTTTGATGAGGCTATGAACCGCTGTCATTAATCCGTTCATCACAGAATCTTACCATTCATCCCAACTTTTAACTGAAGGCCCGGGGTAATATTTCAACCCGTAACAAATTCTTGCTATAACTCCCAATAAGTTGTAAAACAGATTGATAGTTCTTCAATTTGTACAACCAACCGTAAAAGGACTATAGCAATGAAAAAATCATTTAAACTGTTTCAGGAAGGAATTGCAGGCATAAAAATTATGCTTTGTGCAGTCGCGATTGTAAGTTACACTGGAGTTTTTGCTCAGGAAAAACAATCAATCACAGGAAAACTTATTGAGGAAAAAAGCAACCAGGCTGTGCCTTTTGCCACCGTTGCATTGTATAAGGCATCCGGATCGGAAATCGCCGGAGGCTCAATGAGCGACGAAAACGGGGTATTCAGGATAAGTCCTGTCATCCCAGGCAGTTATGTCCTCAAAGTATCCAACATCGGCTATAAACCGGTAACACGGAACATCGAGGTACCAGATAAAGGTGCAACAGATGCAGGAATTATTCTATTACAGGATACATCGATTATGATTGAAGAACTGATCATTGTCGGTGAACGGATAAAGGCAAAATCGGAAAGCGACAGAACCACTTTCAATGTGACAAAAAAGATGCTTGACGTGTCACATACCGGGACCGATCTGCTAAAACTTATACCCGGGGTACAAATTGACCTGATGCAAAACATTTCACTTGAGGGAAGCCACGATATTCTCATTTTGGTTAACGGGGTGGAACGCGACAGGAGCTTCATCAGCCAGCTAAGTCCGGATCTGATTGATAAGATTGAAATAATCAGCGCACCCCCTTCAAATTACGATGGAAATGTGACCGGGGGAATTAACATTGTGTTAAAGAAAGAGAGAGATTCCGGAATAAGCGGACACATCCTGGCTGAAATACCTGTTTCACCTTCACTGGTATATGTTTTCCCTTCCTACAGTTTAAACTGGGGTTTCAGGAAGCTTAATCTTTACACTTCCTATAACGGAGAACTTACTTATCTTGATCTTCAGGAATATACAAACCGGAAAGCCTGGAATGAAAATGATACAAATGAGATCACCTTAAATCAGGACTTAAGGCAGAAGGACTGGTCGCACAGGTTTCATTATGGATTTGACTATTTCTTCAGTGACAGGGATCAGCTTAATTTCTATGGTTATTATAATTCATATTCCCGCGAGCTTGACGGACAGGTTTATTTCCGGGTGTCAGGTACAGATAATGATACCATAAATGCTGCAAAAGACGATACTGATCTGAATACCAGCACCTTCTGGTCGCTTTATTACAAACATATCCTCGACAATAAAGGCGGCGAAATAACAGCCGACCTGAGTAGTTATTTTCTGACGGCAGAAAACCGTACAGATTATGTTTTCAGTGGGACTGATACAGACATGATCTCAAAAGAATATGCAGTAAATCCGGATCAAAATGCGTTTAGCTTAAAAATTGACTACAAAACAAGCATCCTGGAGAAGTTTATTTTCAGCACCGGGGTAAAGGCACAGTTGCAGCAGACGCAGGATAAATACAACGATTTTGAATATGGTGAAAGCATCTATGCGATCTACGGTAACATTTCCTGTAAACAGGAGAAAATTGATCTGAGTATTGGATTGCGTGCCGAAAAATCAGTTTCGGAGTTGGAAGATGCCTTCGTCAATCCTTTCCTCTGTTTCCTTCCGGGTGCTACTGTCAGGTATAAACTCACCTCTAAACAAAACATTCAGGCATCCTTTAAACGCACAATCAAACGCCCCAATATCTATCAGTTAAATCCCTTTACATCCCTGAGTGATCCTTACACGGTAAGCAAGGGCAATCCTTTCCTTAAACCGGAATTACAAAGCAGTCTTTACCTTGAACATTCCGTTCAGTTTCATGGTAATTACCTTTCTTCCCGCCTGTTCTTCAACAAAACCACCGATCATATTACCAGCCTGATGTTTGTCAATGACACCAATACCTTTGAAACCCAGGTTCAGAATCTGGGATCTGTAAATCAGCTCGGGGTACAGTTTTCAGGAACCTTGAAGATCGGGTTTGCCACGATTAATCCGTATATAAAAATTTACGGCCTTCAGACTTCCGGGAACAGTATTGCGAAATATTATTCCATCGGTAATAAAAATAGTATGGGTTTAGAATCCGGGCTCTCAGCCATTGCGTCATTTAAGCATGATATTGCATGTTCCCTCACACTTCAGTATAACAGCACAAAGTATGATATTCAGGGCAGTTCATACTCCGATGTGCTTTATTTCCTCTCGGTGGAGAAAACCTTTAAACAAAAGATTAAACTGGGAGTTGTCACTGCCATGCCATTTACCCGGTCGTTTGCCTATAACGGTTCGGAAATCAGCGGGGCAAACTTTCAAAGCACATATGAAGGAAATGTAATAAAGCCGGCTATTCCCTTCTGGTTTAAGCTTGGATACCAGTTCAGCTCCGGTCAGAGCAGAAATAAGATAACCCGCGAGAAAGAGGAGATTGACAATTCGCAAAAAAAGGGATTCTGATTGTATTACCTGCTCAGCAAAGGAACAGGATCACATTGAATAAAGGAATTTTGAAAACAACAAGAAGGCAATTCCGGTGCCGGAACAGGCACCGGGTTGTTTTAAGATGTTCGTTAAATCTGTTTTCTAAAATGAAATTTATCTTATAGATTTATGTGAAATTTCTTTTTTGCTTATCCGCATCCGGGAAAATGGAAATTAATAACGAGGAAAAATTCATTAAAGGGGTTGAAAACCTCATCAGGCCTATGGAAGTCAGTAATCTCCTCTGCTTCCAGAATCTCAAGAACCTGTTGCCTGTCTCTGTTATGAAGCGATTACTCTTCAGGGCTTCAAAGAATGCTCCATATATAGGTTTTGTTATTGATCCATACAGCCTGTTTCTCTTCTTCAGGCTCAGCGATATTGACTATGCACAATCACTACTTCCCTCCCGCTATGAGCTTGCAAAGACCCGGCTGCTAACCGGTGACGAGCCTGACTATTACATGGGGATAGGTAATCTCAGCACACGGGCAAGCACCTTCTGGGGTACAAGAATGGAGGCTTATCTCATTGCCACAGATAAGGAAACGGGACTGTTGTCTTTCATCTTCATTGATATACTCAGCAATACCATCATTGCCCTGCCTGCCAGGGGTATTGCCGAACCCAACTGCAAAAGAGCCATCTTCACAACAAGCTCAAAGGGGGAGGTCATCCTGGATATAAGGGAGGAAAAGACAGGCAGGAGCCTTTCGCTGACGGGCAGCATCAGGAGAGGAGTGTTGCGAAAGCTCGATCAGAGTCTCTGGGTCATGGGAAATACCTCAATAGGCCACAGTAAAAAGTTTGTGAAGGATGCCGATCATCCTTTTGCCGTGATCTTCGATCCGGCCGAGGTAGATGAAGCCCTGGATATCCCGCCTGAAGATATCCGCATTGCTGAAAACACCCTTTTCCCCGGACTGGCACACCCGGATGTCAGCAGGGTGATCTGTTTTCCATTCGCCCAACATTATATTGCTGACAGTCCGGGCTGTTATACCACGGTAAAGGATATTGATGATCTGATCAGCAAATACAACAGGCTTGCCGACAAAGAGAATTTCAAAACATTCTCTGCCAGGACCATAGTAAACCAGATCGTCATGGGGATTACTGTCACGGCAGCGGTCATAACACTCCTGATTCTTATTTTCTGGAATTGAATCCTGGAAAGCAGAACTGACCTGGCACCTTAATCATGGGCGTCCAGTAGCCTCGGTGCCGTTAGGTGAAAATGCAAGGCTGCTGTGCAATCCCCATATAGTAGAAATTATATCCGGTGCAAAAATCACAGGAACAGTATCCAGTGACGCCTGACCCAGATACTCACCCTCCATCAGCGTAAACCGCATCTGCTCCATAGCTAATTACAAGAGATCCTTTTCTCAATACTTTATTAATTTTATAAAATAATGTATAATTTATTTGACATTGTGTAAATTATTATTATCTTTGTGTCGTTATATATTTACATATAGTATATATTAATAGACACAAGGAGGCATTATTATGGGACACCACGAGAAACAATCAATCGTATCCATTATCGGCTCAGTGCTGGTGATTGGATTCTACTCGCTCTATGTTTACAGGAACTACATACAGACAGATATGGAGCTGCTGAACGATTTCCAGTTCTGGGGGAAATCGTTTCTTTACCTGATACCGGTAGCAATTGTTGTGCAGATTGTGATCCAGATCCTGTTTGCCATCGCAAACCGTATTATCACCCGCGAGGATATCCCTGACATAACCGATGAGCGCGATAAACTCATTGAACTTAAAAGCATAAGGATATCACACTGGATCTTCATTCTCGGATTTATGCTGGCAATGGGGTCACTGGCCATGGGCATGAAACCTTATGTAATGTTTCTTACCCTGATCTCATCAGGTTTCCTGGCCAGCCTGGCGTCGGAGGTGGCAAAAATCATCTATTACAGAACGGGGGTGTAATATGGACAACGAAAAGGCACTAATCAGCAATAACATCCGCAGGCTTCGCTTTTTTGCCGGTGAGATGACCCAGCAGGAGCTGGCAGACAGAACAGGAGTTACCCGCCAGACAATTGTTGCAATCGAGAACGGGAAGTACTTCCCGTCGCTGGAGCTGGCATTCCGGATTGCACACACCTTCAAGGTTCAATTGTCTGATCTGTTTATATACTACCCGGAGAACGACCCGGTTCATAAAAAATTCAGTGATAAACAAACCAAAAAAGACGAACAGTAAAATGAAAGCAATAGTCTACACAGAATACGGAAGTCCTGATGTACTTCATCTTCAGGAAATTGAAAAACCATCCCCCGGGAACAACGAGGTTCTTGTCAGGGTTCACTCTGTCTCGGTGAATTACGGAGATATTATTGCAAGGAATTTCAAGAACCTTCCTGCAAGTGAATTCAACATGCTGTCACTGTTCCGGATACTTGCACAATTTGGCTTTGGTTTGAGCAAGCCCAAAAGAAAGGTCCTTGGAAACACATTTGCCGGAGAGGTTGAGACGATTGGCAATGATGTGAAACAATTCAAAACAGGTGACCAGGTTTTTGGCTATACAGGCGAGAAGATGGGTACTTATGCCGGGTACCTCTGCATCCCTGAAGATGGCATCATTGCACTGAAGCCTTCAAATATGACATATGAGGAGGCTTCGGCAGTTCCTTATGGAGCAACAATGGCACTCTGTTTATTGAGAAAGGTGAATATTCAGAAAGGTCAGCGTGTGATTGTTATCGGCGCCTCCGGCGCGATTGGGTCAGCAGCCGTACAACTTGCCAGCCAGTACTACGGAGCAGAGGTCACAGGTGTATGCAGCACCCAGGGAATGGAATATGTTAAAAGCATGGGAGCAGTCAGGGTGATAGATTATAAAAAGGAAGACTTTACAAAAAACGGAGAGTCATATGACCTCATTTTTGATGTCCTCGGCAAGGGATCTTTTTCAAAATACAAGGCATCCCTGAGAAAAAACGGGATTTACTTTCCGGTAAGTTTTAAAACCGCAAAACTGCTTCAGATGCTCCGGACATCAATAAGCGGAGGGAAAAAGGTTGTTTGTGCGCTGGCAGTTCCAAAACAGGAGGACCTTGTATTTATTAAGGAACTTTTTGAAGCGCGGAATCTCAAACCTGCGATTGATCAATGTTACCCGCTTGAAAAGGCAGCCGAAGCCCACAGGTATATTGAGGCCGGCAACAAAAAAGGGAGTGTGGTTTTAACTGTATAGAACAAATGCCGCTTTGGCGATCTTAATCCGGCCGGTTGTGGTCAGGGACCCTGGTTTCTACACTCGATATTCCTGCCCCTTGACTTGCCAGCATAAATTGTTATTGTTAACTTTGGTATCACTGTTCTGAGATACAATTGGGAAGTGCAGGGGTTGATGATCTGATTCATTAAGGCAATCCAGGGCAATCTGATTTATGAAAACAGACCAACGATGAATAACATTAAGATCTGGCTTATAATTCTAATACTGCTGCAACTGGCACAATCCAGTTATTCCCAACAAAATAATTACATCGCATCGGACTCCGTGCTGGTTTCGGGGGCTAACCTGGTTCACGGGTTGCCGGCAGAAAATGCACAGTTCATCGTTGTGAAAAAGAAGGGTCAGGAAACCAGGTATACTCCTGACCAGTTAACAGGATATGGTTTCAAAGGCGGACCCGTGTACAGGTCCAGGAATATCACCATTGCCGGAGAGACAAAGCGGGTCTTCCTGGAAGTGATCGGAGCCGGGAAGATTACGCTTTATTATTATACTGAAAAGGGACTTACAAGATTCTTTCTTGAAAAGGACAGTACCCTTTTCGTCGAAATACCGGACTCTGATGAATTCCGGACGCGGATAATTGAAAATACCGGTGACTTTGAATGGAAAGCCAGTCAGGTTGAACTCGCCCGATACAATAAAAAGTCGCTTACAAAGCTGATTTCATATTACAATAATGGCATAAACCACCCCCTTCCCTACCCCAGGTTTGGTCTTACCGCCGGTTATTCAATGATGTCCCTGACTGTGCCCGATGACCTATCCGTCGGTCAGAGAGAGTCACTCTCCTTTACTCCGTCCTCATCTGTACAACTTGGGATTTTCGCAGACCTGCCCGTCGCAATGAGTAACTTCTCCCTCAATACAGGAGTAAATCTCTCAAAGCATGGATTCAGTGCCAATTCAGTGGATGCTGAATCAGATGTCGATGTCGTCGTCAATATAACCTCGGCGAACGTGCCCCTGCTGATACGCTACACTGTCCCGACCAGGGTCTGGCGGCCTTTCGTCAATGCCGGGGGCATCTGCTCCTTTCATTTAAAGTACGAACGTGATATCTATACATCTGAGTTCAGTCAGGATGACATAATCATCAGCGAGGTTGTGCATCAGCCTCCCTCCGGCAGCGTGTCTCCGGGTTATTCTGTTGGTGCCGGGTTGCAGTATAACCTGAACTACCGGAATATCGCCTCCCTGGAGATGAGGTACAGTCACTTGCCCGGGAAACAGGGGGAATCAGACATGAGTTTCACGGAAGTTTTTGTAAGCTATTCCTTCTGACCATGAAAAGAGAGTTACTGAATATTTGCATCCTGGCACTCTGCATTTCTCTCCTGGTGAGTTGTGAGGACACCGAAATGGGTACTAAGGAGTATCCGTACCTGGCTATGGATACTGTTGAAGTTTTGACAGATGGAGCCATCTTTCATGCAGAAGTCATAAGCCTTGGGAACCAGGATATACATTCTTATGGTTTTGTCTGGAATGAGAACAACGGCACCCTGTTCGAACACTGGTTCAGGAAGGAACTAAGCGGACCCGTGAGTGTGGGGAAATTCAATGCCATAATCAACACTGACATACAACAGGGCCAGGTCTATTATGTGAGGCCGTTCATCACGACTGATGAAAAAACCGTCTACGGTCCTTCCGCCGAATTCACCGGCAAAGGCTCGAAAACCGCAAAAGTGCTGGACTACAGTCCGAAGGCCGGATTCGACGGCACCCTGATCAGGCTGAGAGGTAAATACTTCAGCGGAAGAAAAGAGAGCCTGTCAGTCTTTATCGACGATACCAGGGCTGAGATAATCAGGTTCAGTGAAGACTCCCTGATCTTTACAATCCCCGTGACGCCGCTGATAGGCTGGGTTCCGTTTAAGATCGTCTCCTCAGGCCAGGAGATTGTAATCGAAAATGCATTTGAGGTATATGGTCCCGAGATATTTGGGAGCTCGGTAACAGAAGGGTTCCCCGGTGATATCATTACCATCTGGGGTAAAAATTTCACACATTATGGCACACCCAGCCTCAGGTTTAACGAAATCCATGCTGAAATAATCGAAGCCGGGGAAGAACTTATAACCGCTGTAATACCGGTTACCTATAGCGCTTTATACGACAATACAGTAAATGTCGCCCTCTTCACCGGACAAAAATTCAACGGTCTTTATACCCCGTTCACCGTCAAAAAAACGTGGGAAACAAAAACAGCTACTCCTTTTGACTGGCACTATGAGTACAATGCCTTCAGCTATGACGGCAGGGGGTACATCCTTGAGCCGAACTCAAAAATCCTTTATGATTACGATCCGGGTTCCGACACCTGGAACGAGGTCTCTTCCTTCCCGGGTGACCGCGACGAAAACAATATTTTCATAACCACTGGGAATAAATTACTTAAGATCGGAGGTACAAATTACCTGGGACCCGTAAACAGTTTCTGGGAATACGACTTCAACAGCCAGGTATGGACCCGGGGAGATAATTTGCCATTCTCATTCTCTTATTCCGCCCACGCCAGCCTGAATGGGGTGGAGTATATAATCACCAATACCGGACAGGTCTGGACTCTCGATCATGCATCGCGGGTCTTCACAAGGAAGAATGACTTTGTTGCACCGGTCACCGGCTTTTTGTTTGCATACGAAGAGAACAACGGGATTTATTTAATTACCTACGGATCCGACTGGTCTTATGATGCAGGATCGGACACCTGGACCGAGATGTCCAAAAACAGTTTCAACAAGGATAACTATTCCAATCATGCCATCGGTTTCTATTATAATGGAAAGGCATATGTCCTTGAAGACGGCGGTCGCCTGTACAAATATTATGCTGACCGTGGAAGATGGGTACTATGCGGATATTACCCCGGATGCCGGTCCGACAATTCTTACAAGACTGTTTTTGTAATTGGTGATTACGCTTACATACCCGCCATTTCGGGCAACTACTGGGGATGCTCACCCCTGCATTTTGCATATCGCAGCCAATGATCCGTTTCTGAGGCCAGACGGAACAGCCATTTCATCCCACGTCAGATCACACTTGATTTCAATGAAAACAATAAAAATATCAATCATTATTAAAGGCTGATTTAAATTAAAACAGGAAATATTATTTTTGCTGAAAATACGTATAAACTAATCGCATATGAAAAGTCAATTTAAAATCGGCGCAATTTTCTTTATTCTGCTGGCTGTTGCATTATCTGGTTGTAATCAGATAAAAAGCAAAAAAGAAAATAAAGACAACAGGCCCAATATCATTCTTCTCGTTGCTGATGACTTAGGTTACAGCGACATTGGACCTTTTGGCGGCGACATACATACCCCGGCACTTGACAAGCTTGCCACAGAGGGTATTCTTTTCTCCAATTTTCATGTTCTGCCTACCTGCTCTCCCACACGTTCGGTATTGCTGACTGGAATTGACAATCATATCGCAGGGCTGGGGGTCATGGGAGAAGCCAGTTATCCGGCATTGAGAGAACTACCCGGCTACAGAGGACATCTGTCTGACGAGGTTATTACTATTCCCGAGATACTAAAGCAAAGTGGCTATCATACCTATATGGCAGGTAAATGGCATCTCGGAGAAGAAGCAGGACAAATTCCTTCCGACAGAGGGTTTGAAGAATCATTCGCTCTGTTGCAGGGAGGAGGAAGCCATTATGCTGACCAGAAACCGCTGTCGCCTCCCCAGGTAATGGACTACAGGGTGGATGGAACAAAACTGGCAGAACTGCCTGCTGATTTCTATTCAACCCGGAATTATACGGACACGCTGATCTCATACATTGACAAAAACAAGGCAGATCAAAAACCATTTTTCATCTACGCCTCCTTTACAGCGCCTCACGATCCGCTTCATGCACCTGCAGACTACATTGCCAAATACAAAGGGAAATTCGATATGGGTTGGGATTCCCTTCGCATAATACGGCTTAACAGTCTTAAAGCCTTAGGAATTGTGCCTCAGGATATCAACAGCTTTGCACCAAGCGGAATTCCAAAATGGGAAACACTCAGTGCCGTTCAGAAGGAAGAGTTAGCCCGGGATATGGAAGTATATGCTGCAATGGTCGATTACCTGGATATGAGTATCGGCCGTATCATTGATTACCTGAAAGAGCAGGGGCTGTATGACAACACAATGATACTTTTCATGTCAGACAACGGTGCCAACGGTGTAATGGCCACCACGTACCCGGGTAACGGTGACGGTCAATACCTGGGTTCGTTCAATAACGCACTCGACAATCGCGGTCTGCCAAATTCGTTTGTCGAGATGGGTCCTGGCTGGGCGCAGGCATCCACGTCTCCGTTCCGGTTGTTCAAAAGCTTCACTTCCGAAGGCGGCATCAAAGCGCCACTTATCATCAAGATGCCCGGAGGTGTTACAAATCCCGGGCAATGGAACAAGAGTTTCATACATGTCTCTGACATTGTGCCAACGGTATTGGCGCTCGCAGAAGCGACATATCCGCAGGAGTCGGATGGGAAAGCTGTAAGACAACCCATCGGGAAATCAATTCTTCCCCTGCTGAAAGGTGAGGTGGCGGAAGTACACATCAATGAAGGGATGGGCTGGGAGCTGTTTGAGAGGAAAGCCTATATCCAGGGCAACTGGAAGATCCTTCGGTTACCGGCACCATTCGGAAATGGCGAGTGGGCGCTCTATAACCTGGAAACTGATCCCGGGGAATCAAATGACCTCTCTCTTCAGTTCCCTGCAAAGAGAGATTCACTGATTAACGGCTGGTTGCAGTATGCAAAAGAAAATGACCTGGTGGACCATCAGGGATATTATGATAAGCTCTTTTTGAAAAGTCTGACCGGAGATCATTAACAGGACTGACTTTTAAGCCATTTGTCGTCATGAATATTCCACTCTGGCAGTACCTCGTCTCCATGCCTTTGTACATAGGCATCCTGTTGATCCTCGTCGAACTGATGCGCAAGTACTGGAAGGCTTCGGCCATTTTCTGGATCCTGGCTCTCTTCACCTTCCCGTTATGGTTTGAGCAGCTCGATGGCTGGTTCCGCTGGGTGAAAACATTTTCGGTTCTCATACCAACCGCACTGATCCTGGGATTAGGGCGACTGGCCCATGCCGACGTGCGTGCCCGGTTCTGGGAATTCTTCCGCAGGAACTGGGTACTGTGGGCACTCTATGCGGTGCTGGGACTGAATATCCTGGAGGCATCCCTCAAGGACCTTGCACTGGGTAATTATTTCAACGCAATCTCAGGCTTTATCCTCATTGTCACCATCCCCCTCTTCAAGTCGAAAGGCAGGCGCGACGGCTGGGCCTTCTCCAAAGGGAAGCCATATGATATGCTGGCATATACCGATCCGTTATGGAACTTCCTCTACACCACATGGAATATCGCCTTTGTCTATGCCGAGAACCCGGGTTATGCCGCGAGCTCCCTCTGTATCCTGCTGGCAGCCGAGATATACCCGCTCATCAAGCGCCGTCCCGAGCTGTACGTACAGGCACGGGCTTACACCCTGGCGGTGCATATACTTATCCGGGCCACCTATGACATCTTCACACCCATAATGGATTCGTCGGCCTTCGCCAGCGACAAGGCAGTCTATTACTGGGGACTTGTCAACCTCGTGATGCACGTGCCTTACCTCTTCTACTACTTCTTGAAGAGGAGAAAGAGCTTTGATGCCTCGTCCGATGTTACTCTTTCGCGGGAAGATCAGACCAGGTTGCCGGACGATCAGTCAAAACAGTAGTGACTGGCAGGTCAGGCCTGCCTCCATACGGATAACAGATGAGGTAAAGCTATGTTTTGAGAGTATTTCTGACAGCTGGCATTTATGGATATCTATATCAATAAGACTTTGTTATGATGCTTAGTAAGAAAAGCAAAAACTAATCTTAAGTCACTATTTTAAGGTTATACCCTTAAAATAAATTTGCTTTTTTAAGGTTTTAACCTTAATTTTGTTTTAATCTTTTAAGGCTATAACCTGATGAAAAAGCAAACACTAATTTTGGAACATATTGATGCAAAGATATCTCAGCTTAGGAAAGCAGAGGATCTGGTCATGCCAACAGCCGGGTGGATATATTCAATACGGCAAGCACTTGGAATGTCCATGAGGCAGCTGGGCAACAGAATGAGCATAACTCCACAGAGCGTCAAGGAAATTGAGGAAAGAGAAAAGAGCGGAACAATTACGCTGAAGGTTCTTCGACAATTCGGACAGGTTCTGAACTTAAAACTTGTCTATGGTTTTATCCCGTCAGAAGGCAGTCTCGAGAAGATAATAGAACGACGGGCCTTGGTATTAGCAAAAGAAATTGTAAACAGAACTTCTGCCTCGATGAAGCTGGAAAACCAGGAGAATAAGCCGGACAGACTACAAAAAGCTGTAAAGGAGAAAGCAGAGGAAATAAGAATTCAAATGCCTAAATACCTATGGGACTGAGTTTGGAATATATTGAGGGTCAAACCCCAATTGATGAAGAAGAAAAAGATGGACTACTCATCAAAACCATATCCACCAGGGGTGAGCTGGATGAATTCGAACAGGCAAACATCCAGGAGGCAGTCGAATGGACATTGAGGCGTAAATTCAGCAGTGAACAAATCCTCACTGAAGATTTCATACTGCTCGTTCATGAAAAGATGTTTGGATTAGTCTGGGAATGGGCCGGGAAAAAGAGAAAAACCAATAAGAATATTGGAGTTGATAAGACTCAGATCACCATTGAAATCCGCAAATTGCTCGATGATTGCATGTTCTGGATTGAGAACAAGACGTTTCTTCCCGATGAAATAGCTATTCGATTTAGTCATAGGCTGGTTCGAATTCATCTGTTTCCAAACGGAAATGGTCGTCACTCCAGGTTAATTGCCGACATTCTGATCTCAAATGTATTTGACAGACCCGTTTTTACGTGGGGACATGCAGATCTGTCAAAAAAAGGTTCAGTAAGAAAAGAATACCTGAATGCCATCTATAAGGCTGACTACGATGATTATGAGTCTCTCATAAAGTTCGCCAGGGAATAAATTGGACGAAAACCTGATATCATTCCTGAAAGACGATGTGGTCTCTTATTTGCCAATTGCATTATTCATTCTTGTGAGCATCGGGAACCCTACAACACCGCCGCGACCGGACCTTTACCTTCCAGCCAGAGAGAGAGCACCAGCATTAAGCCAAGCAGTATAGCGACGCCCTTAAACACGGTCTCGAAGACACCTGTCGTCATCGAGGCCATCAGCATGCCTATGACTGCTGTCGCTGTTATCTGCCCTATGCTTGAGAATATAGTGAGCATCCCCTGAGATGTCGCCCTGTCCTCTGCCGGAGTATTGTTGAGAACTATGTATCGCAGTGAGCTGCCTGCCAGGACAGAAAGTCCAAGCCCGACCAGCACCCCGCTGAGATAGTAGATGCTCCTGGCTGTTCCCGTTACCGATAGCAGGTAAAATCCGGCCGCCAGCAAGATAAGCCCGGCAATAATTATCCTCCTGACCCCATACCTGTCTATCATCCTCCCAAAGACCGGGGAGCCGACCGCTGTGGCCAGAACGAACGGGGTGAGCATGAAGCTTGCCGTTGAAGGAGTGACGGCGAAGGTCTGGACTACAAATGTCGGGATAAATACAAAACTGGCCTGTACGGCACCGGTGACCACTGCTATTGTACCTGCGATGGTTATCTGGCGGTTGCTGAAAAAAGTCAGTCTTATCACCGGATCCTTCGCCCTCCTCTCCACTGTCAGCAGAAGGATAAATGCCACCAGCGCGGCCGATAACGGCAGAATGACCTTAAGGTCGGTGAACCCTGACACTCCTTTCGAGGTGTCAATGCTGTTCAGCCCTATGGTAAATCCTGAAAGGGCTATGCCCAGTGTGATGATACCGCCCCAGTCGATCGCTGACACCTTATCGTTCGGCACCGAGGGCAGTATCTTCATGCTGAAATATATCAGCACCAGTGATACGGGAATATTTACCAGGAATAGCATATGCCACTCGAAATAACGCAGTACCACCCCTGCAATGAACGGTCCCATCAGGAAGGCAAGCCCGAAAACTGCGCCTATCATACCCAATATGCGGCCCCGTTTCTCACGGGGGAAGAGATCACCCACCAGGGCAGAAGCTACAGGGAAGATACCGCTTGCACCGAATCCCTGGATGGCCCTCCCGGTCAGCAAAGCCCCGAAGCTTTGCGAGAGTGAGACCCAGAGCGAGCCGACGGCGAAAATCGCCAGGGCAAGGATATAGATATTTCTTCGCCCGAAAATGTCTGACATCCTGGCAAACAGTGAGATCCCTATCAGATTGAATAGCACGTATATGGAAAAGACCCAGCCGGAAAAGCGCGGGTCAATTTTCAGAAAAGTCTCTATTGATGGCAATGCCGGCCCCACAATGGAAATGTCGAGTGCACCCATGAGTACACCTACGAATAAAAGAACTATCACCGCATTCTGGCTTTTCCGTTCCATCTGTATTTCAACTGAAATAAGTGAAGAAAAATGATCAATGAATTTTGTTCAAATTAAGCATAAACAAACGAGCCGTTTAAAAGTTTGTGCTTTTTTATTTCCCCGGCAGCTGTCTCTTCATGTATGCCTTCATCCCGGCCTTTGCCCATACCATGCATTCCCGGAGCGGACAGGTTTCCCGGATCATCTCCTGCCCGAACAACACATCGTATTAATTGTTAAATTAACTGACAATTAAAAACGTTAAGCAAAATGAAGATACTTATCCTTGGAATCTCCGGACGGACCGGCAAGCTGGTGGCTGAAGAGGCGCTGAAAAGAGGCCACACCGTTGCCGGTATCACCCGTGACATAACCAGTACAGTGATCCCCGGGGCCGAGATTACCGGGGGCACCCCTTACGACTACGATACTGTAAAAAAAGCGATTGATGGATGTGATGCAGTGATAAGCACCCTGAACCTGTTTCCTGTCTCGCAGGGACTCTTCTCGAAGCCTTCCCAGCCACTGGACGTGATGTCTGTGGCAATGCGAAACACAGTCAGGCTTATGAAGGAGAAAGGGATCAGGAGGATTGTGCTGATGACAGCAATGGGCGTTGGGGACTCATCCGGACAGATGCCATGGTTCTTTGCTCTCCTTGTAAAAATTTCCAGCATCAGGTTTGTTTATGCCGACCATGCAGTGCAGGAGAAGGTGCTTGAGGAGTCCGGACTGGAATGGACAATAGTGAGGCCGGTTGCACTCAGGGACGATAATAATGATCTCGCGGTCATGCATAATCTGAATGGCAACGGGAGGATAACCTCATTTATCAGTCGCAATGCCGTGGCACATTTCATGCTCGACTGCATCGAGAAAGGAGAGTTCATCCGTCAGAAACCGGCAATCTCCGCCATGAAGGGCTGATTGTCATCTGCAGGATTTATGACAGGAAATCCGGAAGACCACCCCTGCCGGAGGATCCGTCAAAACAGGAGCGATAGGCAGGTAAGTCCCCCGTCCATCTTTCTGAACTCCGACATCTCAAGTTCGATAATATTGTAACCGAGATCTAAGATCTTTTTTCTCGATTTCGGGAATCCTTTTGGGATCAGGAGGTAATCATTGACCCGCAGGCAATTGGCCGAATAGTACTCATCCTGGTCCAGTATGATGGTGTTTGCAGGGTGAGCTATTTTTGAAAACACCGGGGTTGAAATAAAATTCCCCTCGCCGAGGTATGCAATGTCCGATTTCAGGTGCAGTCCCGCCTCCACCCGGATAACGGATGAAGTAAAACCGTGTTTTGCAAGGATTGCCGAGAGCTGGCTGGCCCCCTCCTCGTCTGTTCTTGCTGAGAGTCCTATGAAGTAATGGTTCTCAGCCCTCAGAATGTCTCCGCCCTCCAGGGTGCCGGGCGGTGTGATTGACTCTGTTGTTCCGAACCCGGCCAGGACCAGGGCGATCGCCTCCTCTTCGCCCCTTCTTGTGTCAGCTCCCGGTCTGGATATTACTTTCACTTTACTGTTGACAACAGCCGTGTCCTCAACAAAACAGCCATCAGGATATCTTTCATCAGCCTCCAGGACTGTCAGTTCCACACCGCATCGTGTCAGCGCGTCGCAGTATGCGGCATGCTGTTCAAGGGCTTTAATGAAATCCGGTTGCCCAAGGTTTGAAGTTGTTATACCGTTGGCGAAGTTCCTGCCCGGCCTTCTGACTATTGCTCTTGTATACACTTTTGGAAACAGTAGTTTTTCTGATTGTTACAGTCAAAATTAATAATAAAATCGAATGATTGTTCCCGTTTTGGGAATTTATTTTTACCTTTGTCAGAGATACCAAAATAAATGGAGCGGATCTTTGCAAAAAGTACTCTGAGACAGTTTTGGGAAAAACACCCGGATACTGAACAGTACTTAAAGACATGGTACGATACGGCTATGAACTCAGACTGGAAAACGCCCAATGATGTGAAGAAGACTTATGCAAATGCAAGTATACTAAGAGACAGTAGGATAGTTTTTAACATCAAAGGCAATTCCTACAGGTTAGTTGCAAAATTCAACTTTGAGAAACAATGGATCTTCATCAGGTTTATTGGTTCTCATGCGGATTATGCTAAAATTGATGCAAACACGATTTAAGAATAATACAATGAATATAAAACCGATTAAAACTGAAGCAGATTACCGGAAAGCTCTTGAGAGACTTGAGGAAATCTTTGATTCCAAAATGGGTACACCCGAAAGTGACGAGGCTGATATTCTTGGATTACTGGTTGACGAATACGAAAAGAAACACTACCATATCGATGCCCCGGATCCGATTGAGGCGATCAAGATCAGGATGGAAGAAATGAATCTCAGACAGGTTGACCTTGCTGATGTTATTGGCGGGAAAAACAGGGTTTCTGAGGTCCTTAATCGCAAACGCAAGTTGACCGTTGAGATGATTCGCAATCTTACAAGGAGATTAAACCTTTCACCCGGATTATTAATCCGGGACTACAAACTAACCGGATAAAATTAGTCATTTGATTAATAGTTAGTGCCTGGTGCTGTCGTCGGGGAACACATCTTGTCCCGATAAAATCGGGAATCTACCTATATCGCAGTCCCATTGACAGCAAGGTCAAAAAACAACAGAGCCAATAATAAGATGAAAAAGAGCTATTCTATAACCCACTTTCCAGTTGTATGTCTTCTTGCAGGCATAATAAGCTGTTCAACGCAAACAGTGATTGACAAAAACCCGGATCTCAGTTACAGGACATACATCCCGAACAAAACAGACAGGGCAATAGACAGGGCAATCTACTACGATAAGCTTCAGGGTTTCTGGCTTGGAACATCTATTGCCAACTGGACTGGCCTGGTTACCGAAATGGACAAAATCGGGAATATAGGCGAAACAAAAACAGGCGATTTCTACACGCGGTACGACTGGGGTAAACCCGACCAGCCAAGTATCTGGGGCCAGGGCATCCCCAGCGACCTTTCGCCGGTAATTGATTTCGTATTTGCCGCCCCTGACAGCATCTGGGGAGCTGATGACGACTCCGACATAGAGTACATCTGGCAGGAACTTTTATTGGAACATCAGACATCAATACTCACGGGGGAGCAAATTCGTGATGGCTGGCTGAAGCACATTAAGCATGAAGAGGAAAACTTTTTGTGGGTATCAAATCAGAAGGCTTTCGATTTGATGAAAGAAGGTTTAGTTCCACCTGCAACAGGAGATCCCGCAAACAATCCTGAATACGAAATGATTGATGCTCAGCTGACCACTGAAATCTTTGGCCTGTTTGCCCCTGCCCGGCCGGATATTGCCCTGAAGATGGCACTCCTGCCTGTTCAGACAACCGCACGGGAAGACAGCCAGTGGATTTCGGAATTTTATGTGACAATGTTCTCCCTGGCATCTGCTGTTGATGAGACATTACCGGTGAAAGAACAAATTTTTTGGATGGCTGAACAGGCTAAAAACCGCTTGCCCCAGGCATCTTATGCTTACAAAATGTATGATTTCGTGAAATCAAAATACGATGAAGGAATACCCTGGGAACAGGCAAGGGATTCGGTTTACTATCGTTACCAGGTCAGCCAGTCAGACGGGTATGATATGACCTCCCGAAACTTATATTGTAACGCTTGTTTTGCGGCCGGGATTAACTTCGCCGCAAGCCTGGTCAGCCTGTTTTATGGCGAAGGCGATTTAATTGAGACGATAAAAATCGGGACACTGGCGGGATGGGATTCAGATAACCCGACAGCTACCTGGGGCGGTCTGCTCGGGTTTATGTCAGGCAAGGCAGGAGTTGAAAAGGCTTTCGGCAAAGAATTCTCAAATCGTTTTGATATTCACAGGACAAGAGTCGGATTTGAAAATGACGGGATTGACACCTTTGAGAATATGGCACTAAAAGGCATATGGGTTATTGACAGGGTGGTTCAGGAAGAGATGAAAGGCGGTGTTGATCTGAAGAACAATTTGTGGTATATCCCCAAAACGAACAGTAATTGAACCGGACTGGATTGTCTGTCGTTTTGGAAAATAGCACCATTTCTGTGATTATTTTTGGAAAGCATAAGAATGCCATGTGGAAAGTAATTCAACAAATGGTCACCTTTCTATTGAAATGAAAATAAAAGCTATAGCTATAAGATTGCAGAAGGCAATATTTCAAATACCATCCATTAAATTTGATAATAAATCAAAAAAATCAAACAACATGACACGAAATCTCTTCTTACTGGCCGCCATTATGGGACTGATGCTTTCATCATGTAATTTTTCTCAAAAATCCAATGAAAAATCTGTTTTAATTGGACCCTACACCCAGCCTTGTACTGCCGGAACATTTGAAACAGAATGTATGCAGATAAAATGGACAAAAGACCAGCCGGAATGGGAGTACTTTTACGGCCAGATAGAAGGTTTTAATTTTGAAAAGGGATATGAGTATGAGCTTATCGTGCGTGAAGAGAAAGTTGAAAATCCACCTGCTGATGCCTCTTCGGTCAAATACATATTAGTTAAAGAGGTATCAAAAATAAAAACAGAATTGCCGGATGTAACTTACAGCGACAACAGCAGAAATTCGCTGGACTGGGAAGGAACCTACGAAGGAATATTGCCTTGTGCCGACTGTGAAGGCATCAAGACAACTATCAGATTATATGCAGATGGCACATTCGAAAGAACACAGGAATATTTAGGGAAAAGTGGAACCCCTTTTACAGACAAAGGCAAATTTGAATGGAACGAAGGAGGAAGCGTGATTTCGTTAATTGATAATAATGATAATCAAAAATATCAGGTTGGTGAGAATCAATTATTTCATCTGGATAATGCAGGGAATCAAATTAAAGGCAATTTGTCCGAAAAATATATCCTTGCAAAAACAAACAACGGAACTGTTGCAGATAATCCGGGATTTGAAGACAAAAAATGGCAGCTTGTAAGTTTTATGGGTAAAGAAGTTAAGGAGAATGAAGCCGAATATTATATCATATTTAATTCAAAAGAGACAAGGCTGAACACAAAAGTAGGTTGCAATGTGATGAATGCAAAATATGAACTCACCAATGAACTAAACCTGAAGATAGGACCCATAATGTCGACGAAGATGGCTTGCCCGGAGAATAGTATAGAAGATGAGTACATAAGTAATTTAGTAACTGCGGACAATATTACAACCAACGGTGAATTATTGCATCTAAATCGTGCCCGAATGACTATTGCAACTTACAAACTTGTAAAATAAAAATTACTGCCTGCAACAGCGAATATCACTAATTGCGGTTTATGTACTGATAATCAACATCATTACCCGCAGGCAATTGGCCTGATAATATTCATCCGGATCCAGTATGATTGTGTTTGCCGGGAGAGCTATTCTTAAAAAAAACCGGGGTTGAAACAAGATTCCCATGGCCGAGGTAAAAAATGTCCGATTTCAGGTGTAGTCCTGCCTCCACCCGGATAGAGGATGAAGTAAAATCGTGTTTTAAAAGGATAGCTGTGAGCTGGCTTGCGACCTCTGTTTAATAGTGGCAACCCTCGCCAGAGCCAGACAGTTTAAAACAGCAGGTGGATCTTCTCCTTATTCCTCCACCCCGCCTGGTTCTCATACTCGACAAAATATATTTTCAGGTCAGCCTGGTTTTCGTACTCCACGAAATAGATCTTCTTCTTTGCCTGGTTGGCATATTCGGTAAAGAACCATTTTCCGTTGTTCTCGCCAGCCTGGTTCTCATACTTCACCTTGTACACCTTCAGGTCGGCCTGGTTCTCGTATTTCACCACATAGACCTTGACATCCGCCTGGTTCTCATACTGGACGCTGAATACCTTCTGTGCCGATGCCGTGACGGAGACCGCCAGCAGCATCAGGAAACCGGCCACGTAGTTCAACTTTTTCATCGTATTATTTATTTGGACGTTATTGATGTAACATGGTCAAATTTCATGCTAAAAATAACTCCCACGCGGCAGACAGGTTCATAATCCCTCCATTCTTAGTTCGCTTCAATCAAGCTTCTTTGCCTCATCCTCCCTGTTACAGAAATATTCAGGACCTTCATATTCACCAGTAATGAACGGATTAGTGATTTCAGTTTTTATGTTACGTTTTTTACGTAACGTAAATTACGTAATGACATTTAATTTCAGAAAAATTAGTTTGAGAACAGAAGCGGAATAACAGCTTCGAGCTGCTGAAAATTAATGATATGGCGCTATTTTTGCTGGAAACAAGCTACCCGGAAAACAGAGCTTAAGACAGCGAATCCCTCCCGACAAGACTAAAAAGCCAATAAAAATGGACATGGTTCAGAAAATAAAAATGAATATCGAACCGGTAGTTTCCCTGACCGACAAGGAATTATTGACTTTCTGCAGTGCCTTCGAATCGAAAAGCCTTAAAAAGAATGAGTTTTTCCTGGAAGAAGGACAGGTTTGCAGTTACGTGGGTCTGGTAAGCTCCGGAGTTCTTATATATTTTAAAGTTTCTGCCGTCGGTGATGAAATAACAACTGATTTTGCTTTCGCGGGCGATTGGGTAAATAACAATGAGAGCCGGTTGACCAACAGACCGTCTGCAATTAATATCAGGGCTATCGAAGACACGGAATTATTTGTGATCAGACAACATGATCTGACCGATCTGTATCTTCAGATACCAAAGATTGAACGACTGGGAAGGATACTTATGGAACATGCATATCTGAGAATTGTGGAACAAACCGTTGAATTGCAGGTGCTTTCGGCAAAGGAACGTTATGCAAACCTGTTGAAAAAGCATCCGGAAATCCTGCAGAAGGTACAGCTTTACCATATTGCCAACTACCTGGGCATAGCTCCGAAATCATTAAGCAGAATCCGGAAAGAATTATTCGGATAAATCTATTTGGTAACAAATGCGGAGCAATCGGACAGATTCTCCGCCCGACCTTTGTATCATAAACTTTAAAAACTTTTATGATATGAAAAAGCAACTTTTTATTCTGACCGTGTTAGTGATGAGTGCAGTATCAGTTTCTGCACAGTCCGATTCTGCGAAAGGTACTTTCCTGAAACCTGTTCCGCGACTGTATGAAGCCAAACAGGCTATCGAAGTGGAGAGCCTTTTCCCGATGTTCTTTACCGGCGGATACCATGTAGGCCTGGGTTACCGTTACAACCATTTCAGGGTAAGGGTAAGTGTAATAAATGGTGGCAGCTACGATGCCGAACCTGCCGGTATAGATAATTCCTCACCTGAGTTTAAGCGTTATTACAAAACCTCCCCCGGCCTTTTCCTGGGCTACAATGTGTGGCGAAACCTGGAAGTCTATTCCTATCTCGAACTGCACACCTTCGAAATTGAACAGGTAAGCACGGGATTGACAAGTGACATTCACAGTACCGATATCGGCGGAGGTGTCAGCTACCAGTTCTTCCTGGGCCGCCATATTTATCTTCAGCCTGGCATGCACATTTATCTTAGGGGTGATAACAGTGCCGATTTTAACGGAACCGTTTACAATATTCCAAACATAGATATTGCTCCCGTGATTCGTGTAGGCTACCGTATCTGGTCCAGGTATTAAAATCAGCCATTCAGAAGTAAAAATGGCGCTTTCATCCTGATAAATTATGTGCCGTAATTATCATTCAATATTTTTATCCCGATAAAACTTTTAAAAATGAAACATACTATTCTTATCGCATTGGTTCCGTTTATGGCAATGATATTCATATCAGGCGCCAGTTGCAAAAGCAAAAGACCGGCAGACACGTTGAACGAAGAAACGGATATTCACAAAATCCTCGGTTATGCCTCACTTGCAGGGAGTTCCCATAATTCCCAGCCCTGGAAGGTGGAGGTGTTCCCAAACGACTCCATTGTTGTTTTTGCTGACACCTCGAGATTGCTTAACGTTGTTGACCCGAAAGGCATCGAGCTTTTCATCTCTATAGGTGCATTTATCGAAAACCTGGATATTTCGGCAAATGCATTTGGTTACACGACTGAAATAACCCTTAACGATGCCGGAGGAAGCCTGGAACTTCCGGTAGCAGCAATCAAGCTTGTAAAAACCGGGCAGCCTCAGCAACTGGAGGATTTAAAAGAACTGGAACTTCGGACTACTTTGAGAATTCCTTTCGATAAAAATGCAATCAAAAATGAAGACCGGGAAAAACTGATTTCTCTTGCTCCCGCGAATATCACCTTTGTGCCATCTGATTCGCCCGATGGTCGTTTTGTTGCAGAAAAAGAGCTTGAAGCCTACACCATACAGGCCAGACAGAAAGAGGCCCAGGATGAACTTGCCTCGTGGATAAGGTTTTCCAATAAGGACGTAAACTCAAAACGCGACGGATTAACTCCGGCAGGCATGGGCATAAAAGGGATTGGCGGTTTTGTTGTACGTAATTTCCTCAAACCCGAAGATTCGAAAAAGGAATCATTTGTTAATTCGGGGATTGAAAAAACCAAAACGCAGACAGAAAACTGCGGTGGCTGGATAATCATTTCAACTGAAAATGAAAATGTCGCCGAATGGATAAATGTGGGCCGGATTTATGAAAGGCTGAACATTCAGTGCCGCTCAATGAACCTGGGGCTTCATCCCATGAATCAGCTGATTGAGGTGCCCGGAATTGAGAAGGAAGTAAACGATAAACTGGCGGTGGGGAGAAACATCAGGTTTGTTGCCCGCATCGGATATGTAAGTGACTATCCCGCACCGGTAAGTAAACGCAGGCCGGTTGAGAGTTTTACAACTTTCAGGTAGTTCAGATTATAAGTCAATGTTGTGAAAACACAAAAACTCATCATACCTTTCGCTTTGCCTCAGAGAATGATTTTGTCACGCTCTGCACGAGCCAGGTTCGTTCTGAAAAGTAACATTCTGATAATAATAACACTTATGGCGACACTTACAGCATGCAGAACATCAGAAAAGGTGTTTCTGGAAAAGAAATCACAGGAATTCACCTCACAGCCGTTAAAGGATGAAACCATACTTACGGAACAGGATATCAAACATCTGCCTGCCTGTGTGCAGAAATATCTGACATATACGGGTGCTGTCGGAAAAAGCAAAATTCAGAATATGTACATCGAATTTGATGCTGACATGTTTCAGAAACCTGGTGATAAACCGATGAAATCGCATTCGGTTCAATACAACTTTTACGGCAGTTATTCGCGACTGTTTTTAATGAAGGCCGGCAAAATGGGCATTCCGTTCCGGGCATTGCATGTTTACAGGAACGAGCAGGCAACTTTTCAGGTTAAGGTGGCCGAGCTGTTCAAAGTGGTCGATGTCAGTGGCGAAGATCTGACAAAAGCCGAAACAGTAACCGTGTTAAACGACATGTGCATCTTCGCTCCCGGCAGTCTCGCGGATAACCGGTTAACATGGAATGAGCAGGATTCTCTTTCAGCAAGAGTAACCCTTACCAACGGCCGGTATGTTGTGTCGGCGATCCTCTATTTTAACGAAACAGGTGAACTGGTAAACTTTATATCCGATGACAGGTCTGCATTACAGGACGATGGAACGATGAAGCAGATACGATGGGAAACACCGGTATCAGATTACAGGGAATTTGAAGGAAGGAAGATTCCGACATACGGGAAGACCATCTGGAACTATCCCAGAGGGTGATTTTACCTATGGCGTTTTTACATTAAAGAGCATCAGGTACAATATTGCGGAATGAAATACTGACTGGAAGATCATCTCGGTCGACCTCTTCGGGAATGAGGAGTTGTACCCCGGCGCTGGCACACTCTAAATGACGGAGACCGACTGGCTGGAAATGGTCAAGTCTTACGGCTTTTTTATTGATCGGATGTTGCCTGTATAATTGGCCTTTTCAGTAAGTCAACCCAAACTGCCAGAGTGGTATTGTGTTCAGATAGCCCGATTCAATGCTGTCCTTTACAATGAAGGCATTATCCAAACCCTGAATTTGCTTGAGTCCCTTCTTTTTCCCACCTACTTCAAAGGTATAATCGCCAATCCGGAAATCAGCAACCGGCGATACGACTACATCATATTTCAATCTGAGCTGGTTCAGGAAAAATGTCTCCCTTATGTTCCCGGAATTTGAATTGCTGCTGGCCAGACTGTAAATCAGATTTGTATTGTCGAGATAAATTTTATCAACTTTGCCAAGGCCCCTGATCCCTCCGGTGGCATCCCTGAGCTGGATAATCAATCCGGCTTCTTCGATGAACAGGCAATAATCGGCAATATTATTCCGGCTGGATACAAGAGCAGAAGAAATGCTCGTCATGTTGGGTTTAAACGGAACGCTTTTCGCAATAATAGCCAGCAATTGTTTTAATTTTCTCCCTGTTGATACATTCATGCCTGCATACATGGGGATATCTGTTTCCAGGGTATGGGTGACGATCTGCTGAAGTTTCAGATCAAAATTTTCTTCCAGTGAAAAGGGATAATAGCCTCTCTTCAGATAATCCTCAAAGAGCGGCAGCGGATGCTTTATTTCAGGGAGTTCCGCTTTGTGCGAAAGAATTTCCTCAAGTGAATAGACCCGGGAGGTCACTTGATGAAACAATTGCAAATACTCCCTGAAAGACAGACCTTGCATGTGGTACATGACCGCCCTGCGGCTTAAATCCGACGCTCCCTTTTTGATATCCAGCACAGAAGAACCGGTAAATACAACATTCAGTTCCGGATGGTAATCGTAGATCAGTTTTAATTCCCGTGCCCAGTCTTTGTATTTATGAATTTCATCAATGAACAGAAACTTCCCGTTGCGTTTAACGAATGCATCAGCCAGATCAATCAGCTTGTTATCCGAAAAATAAAAGTCCTCAGTGGTTACATAGAGCGTCTCAGAAATGTTCAGGTTCATTTTGATATGCTGCAAAACCAGGGTCGTTTTTCCCACTCCGCGCGGACCGGTGATCCCGATCATACGACTTTCCCAATTTATATCTGAATAGATGTATCGAAAGAAACCGGTATCCGTCTCTTTCAGAAGTTTTACAAATTGTTCGAATAACTTCTCCATAGTCGTTTATTATTACACAAAGATAACTAAAACGCACTAATATAGTTCATATTTTTATAATTATATGCACTATAATAGTGCAATTATGTTTCTTTCAAAATAATTCCAACCAACCGGCTGAATTGTAGTTGTTCAACTTTTTTTCTGCAAAATTATGAAGCCGCGAAGCTGAACAGGGTTGTCAACCGGTCGGTGCTGCTGGCACCCTCGGCAAAGACCGTTATCGAGGTCTCCTGTGTTGAGAGGCTCCGCTGGAACATACAGGTCGTCATCGTTCAGCACGCCCGGATCAGTGGCCGACCCCAATTTGCGGAGCAGGAAGGCCGGCACCTTCTCGCGGATGAAGCCTGAGGATCGGACATTTTTCCGCAACACGCAGGGCGAAGTCTGGGATCATGTATACGCGAGCCTGGCATGTGAAGGCGTGATGAGCACGTACGGAGAGCTACGAAGAGTTGCTGAAACACAGGATGGCGAAGGCTGAGCGCGCTTTCCCGGAGTGTATTCCCGCAGAAGGCTGCAACGGACTGTCCGTTCTCATAGACGGGAAGATGATCTCGGTCGACCTCTTCGGGAATGAGGAGTCGTACCGGTATTATTTCCCGATGCTCAGGGATGCGGCTTTCACCCTTTCCCGCACCGGTGAGCAGAAGGAACAGACTGACATGCACGAAGCGTACTTCAAGGTGTTGGCAGCAATCGACGAGTTTAATGATGCCAGCCGTACCGCCGAAGAGCACCACCCCGGCGCTGGCACACTCTACATGACGGAGACCGACAGGCTGTAAGGCTTCAGCCTGATGCACAAAGAGGAGCTGATCCACAATGCATTCTTTGCAACGCAGGATTGAAATTATATATGGCTCCAGCGCAATGTTTTAAGGCTTACATCTTGAGAACTTTTTGACCTACTCACAATGCCTTAAAGACCAAGACCGATGCCGGTTCCGGAAATAGTCTAATATTACACTGCCGTCGTTTTCAACCACTCGTGTATATTGACCAGACCCGGCGATTTGATCTTAACAGACCCAGGTTAATACTATGCTGTCTATAATCCCTATACTTCTCTTATCTCGGTATCAACATCCCATCTCAGATCCAGTTGATTAATTTTGATCATACGGTTCTGAAATACTTGAAGGACACCAATGGTCCTATAATGAATCGCCCCGGTAGTACGTTATTCCAAAATAACCGTATGTTAAACATATAAAGCCAGAATTTGGAGATCATGTAGGAAAACCACCATAATACAATATCATAAAAAGGAATAGACAAAACTTATATCTTTAGGCTTGAAAGGAACAAGCTAAAAGGTTGATAATAAATTAATAACTCGACAAAATCCATCGGAAACCGAAAGCGGAATAACCTATATCGTGGGAAGAAATGGACGAAAACTTGAAATTATTCTTAGCGGAAAATATTACCACCTGGCTTGCTATTGGGATTTGGATGAGTTTGGGAATCTTTTTTCTTTCTGGGCTTTATGTAATATTTCGTAAGATACGAGATATTAGATCATTAAAAACCGTCACCAAATCAAAAAGAGGTACAAGGAGCGAAAGAGATTTAGTATTAAAACTCTTAAAATACGGAATCCCTGCACAAACAATTTTTCATGACCTGTATCTAAAAAGGTATAATGGCAATTTTTCTCAGATTGATTTGGTCGTTGCTACCAGAGTTGGGATAATTGTATTTGAAGTAAAAGACTACAGCGGATGGATTTTTGGGGATGGCAGATATACTCAATGGACTCAGGTACTGGCATATGGCAGGCAAAAATATCGCTTATATAACCCCATAAAGCAGAATAATAAGCATATCGCAGATTTAAAGAATCTACTAAGGTCATGTGGGAATATACCGTTCTATTCAATAGTTGTTTTCTATGGCGACTGTGTTTTGAAAGAGATCAGTTTTGTCCCGGATGGGACATATATTGTAAAATCTGCAAGAGTCCAGGAAGTTTTGAAAATCATTATGGATAATAATGAACCCGCCCAATACACTGATAAAAATAAAGTTGTCAGGTTATTGCAAGAAGCTGTTCAAAATGGCGGAAATCCGGAAACACAAACCCGGCATATCGAAAATATTAAGGACATGCTGGGTAAGCACAGAGTGTTTGATTAACATAAAACAGAATCAAAAACATGTAACCATTAAGGATTAGTTGAAAATAAAAATGAACCAGATGAAAAATAATTACATTACTCTTCTAATAATAAGTCTGATCATTCTTGTAGCCGTATTGACAAATCCAGATCAGACCAGGCACAAGGAAGTAATCAAGAATAAACTCGTGACTTACCTGCAAAAATCTTTCAGGAATGATCAACCTGAAACTAAGGATGAATGGCAGGAGGCAGACCAGGCCCTGGGAGTTGTACTGGGAGGAATGATCGTTGAAAAAATCCTTGATAATTTTATGAGTACAGACAACTATGTTGTGTTTTCCACGACCAAAATCACATGGGATGGTGAAGCCAGGATTATTGGCATTGGTGCTTTTGGAAACGTATTTTTAACCAGAGAATTAGATGAAGCATTGAATAAGGGATTACTCGAGAATTAGCTAAGTCATCTAGCTCTAAGATGGGCGATACATTTTTAGGGTTATAACGGATTTTGACTTTGCTCTATGTTCCAGTTGCTCCAACTGCCATTTAATGCCTTACCGGAAAAGTCAAATTGGACCGGCCAATTGTGGTCATCGGATTTGGCTTATGCACACACAAAGCTCATGGAACTAAAACGCTTGCATCAATATAAGATGCACTGAATTACTGAAAATAATCTAATTTTGATTAACCCGAAGAATAGGGGAACTTAAACCCCTTCATACATAATTCTTCAGTTTTGATACAGTATTCGGGCAGTTTCATACAATCTGTTTAGAATTTACTAAAATGAAACAATTCCTGATGGTTCATAGCGTTTCCCATTACTAACAAATCATACGGTGATGCCAACCACCTAAAAAGGGGGCGAAACTAAACAATCAGTCAATTATGAATACTAGGTTTTTGTTTTCACTGGCATTAAGCCTTACGGTACTTTCTGCATCTGGACAGAAAATACAGGTCTATAATGGCGACTATACCCTGAATTCCATTGGAGCCGTTGGGACTGCCAAGTACAGTTATTATGAGAATGAAGATTTTCAGCGTATCTACAATGGGGATTTTACCCTGTCAGTTGAAAAGGGCAACTTTTCATGTGTGATTAATGGGAAATTTAAAAACGATCTGAGGGATGGTAAATGGACAATTACAGGATCATTTGGTTACCCTCAGTATCAGGATTTTGTGACGACTATCAATTATTTGGAAGGGCATCCCAATGGAATATGGACAACCGTTTTCAAGAAAGGGGATGAGGTCACAGAATCTGATAAACGAGTCCTGAACAAAGGTTTATTGATTGACACCTGGGAATTTTCGAGTGCTGAACAGAAGAGCACGCTGATGATGAAATTCGACAAAGAAGGGGTTGTCATTGAATCTGACATGGTTTCTTACGGAAAAACACAGAATATCTCCAAATGCAAACTTGGTTACGAGGTTCTGACTGTCGCAAAAAATATACAAACCGGAGTGAGTGATGTGAAAAAGGTTGAGGACCCTGAAATACTGGACGCCCTGTCGAAAATAGAGCGATATGTGAAAGAATTTCCGGACAGTCTCATGGATGTTCCTTATAAGCTTGAAAGGTACACCATGATGGGCGATCTGGGTGGATACATTGAAACACCTTACCTGCTTACCTTCACAAAGGATATCAGAGGTGCGGTTTTATATGAAGGCAGGCAATTCTACGGCCTGTATCTGACAAAGTTGGTTAAACAAAAAACCCGTGAGGAGATAAGAATCGAAGAAGAAAAAAGACTTGCTGAGCTTAAGCTCGCAGAAGAAAAGAGGCTTCTGGAAGAAAAAAAGAAACGGATCGCCACAGAGGCGGCAAAAACAGTCAATATCGAATCATTCAATCCGGATCTCTATCAGAGCATATCAGATGATATCAACTCAGGGTGCAGGCAATTTCTATCAAATCTGGTAAAAGAAACCTTCAGCACTCCTCTTAGCTTTGAATGTTCAGTTATTATGACCTGGAGCCCTGAATCGATCCCCGGTTTTACAATGGCATATGGCAAGGGACCAGAATGGGTAAAGGCATTTTCAGCTGATAATGTAACCCCATTTTTGTATTACCAGCCCAAGTACAGTATTGATGAGACAGGTGTGCCTGAATCGTTCCGGAAAGTATTTGAAACTGATAAACTGGCAAATCTCGAAAAGGAATTTGAAGGCGAAAAATTCAAAATGAAGGTCACTGCTGCACTTGATGGGATAAAAATTCACTATACCACATCTCAGGTAAGTGTCAAACTAAGCAAAGAAAAAGAGATAAGCTGGGAATCGGCAGTCCCGGAGGAGGATAAAAAGGCAATTGAAGACAAAATAAGGCAGCTGGAGAAAGGGAAGTATTCTCTAAATTACAGAATTGGCATATTAAATGGCATTGTAGTGGAAACAGCTGTTGAGCAGATCATGAAATAAATGACATTTTCAACCTTCCATGAAGAAAGAATTGGAAATATGAAATTGAAAAAGTCTCATGGAGTCCCGGAAAAGAACTTATCCGGGACTTCCCCTGTCCAACAGAATTTCTCAATAAAGGCTAAAGGCTTCTCCTATGAGTTTAAGGCTTCTTAATATTGCAATTTTTTGTGTACTACTCCTCCATTTATAATCCCAACACTTTTTAAATTAAAACTACTGGCCAAAATTTAGGGTAAATTATATTTTGAATAAATAATTGTGATGTGATATAATTTAGAAAAACTTTAGTCGTTATTATTACTACAAAACAAACACTTATAATTGATAATTTTCGATGTTGGGTATCACGCCGTATTGTCAAAGAACAGTTAAATAATACACTAATTACTAACCTTAATAAATCTAATCAACATGGCCATAATTGACCTTGTCAGTTGGGCACCGGACAGAGGAAAAACTGTTTTTGCTCATAAGTTTCTTCCACCTAACCAAGCTCCCAGCGAGGCAACCAATCTCAGCACCTACACCCAATTAATAGTTCAGGAGTCGCAGGAGGCAGTCCTGTTTACAAAAGGGCAGATAGCAGGAAAATTCGGACCTGGGAAGCATACCCTTAATACTGAGAACCTCCCGATCTTAAGAAGCCTTTATGGGATACCCTTCGGAGGCAAGAATCCCTTTACAGCGGAGGTTTGGTTCGTCAACAAGCTGCAGCCCTATAATATAAAATGGGAAATAAACCGCATGGATATCCATGATGCAGACTACAATACCGGAATACCGCTTATTGCAAATGGGCTATATGGCCTGAGGATTAACGATGCGGAGAGGTTTCTTCTGAAGATAGTGGGCACAAAGACTGAGTTTGATGAGACTGACCTGACTGATCAGTTCAAGGGGGAGTTTACATCAAAGACCAAGTCAGTGCTAATGCAGTTCATGATCAACAATAAAATAGGTCTAAAGCAAATCTCAGCATACCTGGATAACATCTCTGATCATCTCAAGTCAGTGATGCTTCCTTTCTGGGAAAATTTAGGCTTCGAACTGATCAAGTTTTATGTCACAACCATCGAGGTGGACAACACGACTGAAGTAGGTCAGAGGATACTTGACGCCATGTCGCGTCAGAGTGCTCAGGCCATCGGAGGCTACACGTGGCAACAGTCACAGGCTTTTGAAATAACCAAGGGTGCTGTTGACAATATTTCAGGAGGCGGAGGTGCCGGACTTTTAGGGGCTGTGGTCGCCACTAATCTCATGGGAGGTCTTGGAGGTGGAGGCGGAGTCATGCAACCTCAGTACAATCAACCCAATTTCAGCCCCAATGCTCAGGGACCGCAAGGTGGCCCCGTACCACAGATTCCTCCAATAAAGGAAGTATTTTGCTCAAACTGCGCCAAGAAATATCCTAACACACATAAGTTCTGCCCATTCTGCGGCGATGCATACAATCCTTGTCCCAAATGCGGTACCGATAACGATCCCAATGCCAAACGCTGCGTCAGTTGTGGAACGCAGCTTCGGTCTGACCAGGGACTCTGCCCAAACTGTAACTCCCCGGTACCAGCTTCAAGCGCTTTCTGTACCAACTGTGGCAAACCTATTGCCGAAGATAAATGTACAAGATGTGGCACACAACTACCACCATCAGTCAAGTTCTGCCCAAGGTGCGGTCAGAAGAGATAATCTCTTAATAACTTCAACATGAACACAAGCAGAATCATGAGCTATATCCTGCTGCTCGCAGGAGAAGCTTTAATCATAATCTCCTTTTTATATTTCGGCAAGAATGCCGAACCAGACGCTCGTACGCTTAATATCGTAATAACATCCATAATATTCCTGCTGCTGTCAAGTGACCTTGTTTTTCCATGGATCAATCTGAAGGATAAATCCCAGAAGACTATCGGAGGTCTGGGTATCAGATGGCTGTCGATAATCTTCTATGTCATTTTGGCGATACTCGCAATGTTATTTATGAATGTATTCAGGAACTTTGAAATAAAGACTCAGATACTCATCCATAGCATTCTGCTGATCGGTCTCTTCGGTAGTCTCGTACAGGTTGTCACAATAGCAGACAAGATCGCAGAAGTATATACAGAAGAACAGTTGCACCGGAGTAAACTTCTACTGATGAAAAAGTCTGTAAAGGATATTCAGCTTAAACTGGAAAAGTTGAGCGATGTACCCTCCAATATAACAACAGCCCTGGACGGCCTCCAGCAGGACATAAGAGCCATCTCTCCGGCTAATAGCTCAGAGGCCTATGAACTGGAAGACAAGTTTCTGACAGAACTGACAAGCGTCGATGGACTGCTGTTCCAGGTTTCGCCGGATTATGAAAAACTTAAACTCAGGATGGAGGCATGCAGCCGGACTCTTAGAGACAGAAAACAGGTTTATTCAATTTAAAACTAATAAAATATACATCATGAAAGGAAAGATATTTCCGGAATCGACTAATATTTATCAGGATCAGGCGAAAATATTGTTCGATTACTACCAGCAGGCAGCTGAGAAAATTGTTCAGCAGGAGGAAAACCTCGAAAAAGAAATCTTAAAACTAAAAGAAGATAACGTTTTACTGGAGCAGGAACGGTCGAAAGCTGCTTTGTATAAATGGCTCCTGGGGATTCTAATTATCCCGTTCATTATTTTCATGCTGAAGGAGAATAAGATAAAGAAGCAGATGAATGAGATAGAGACCAGAATAAATGAGTTCGACAAGATGCACAGGGAGATCTTTCGTGAATACAGCGTGACCCGTCTGGGCATTGCTTATATTCCTGTTGCCGATCAGATAGAGTATGAGACTAAGAGTTTCATTGTGGATTACTCCGGGGTGGTACCGGAATCAGAGGTCAAACTTCAGGTGTCGAGGCAGAATGATCTGCTGATAGAGTCTATTTCTGACCTTGAAAAACTGTCAGCTGAAGCACCCCTGGTAGAAACATCTTTAGATGTTGAGGAGGTGGATACCGAGAACTTCTCGAAATCAATGCAGCAGGTGAACCAGCATGACTATTTCGGTAAGCTTGAAAGAACCCTGCGGACTATCTCTTTCTGCATGGATGATCTTGATGTTTCCGCAGTCTCCTTGCCCCTAGTTGCGAACGACAGCTCCTACCTCAGGTTCCTTAGAGAATATTCTACTGCGGAAGTACCTACTGGTGCCCCTGTATTTCAGGTATTCGATACAAACAAATACCAGAATGAAGTAGCAAAGTTCCAGTCGATCAATAAACTCAAGGATTCTTTATCGAGAGACACTGCACAGTTCGAAGACGTACTTAAAGGCCTTATGATGACGATGGCAAACTCAGTTCAGGCTATCTCTGCGCTTAAGCTGGCTTCGACTGACAAGGTCGTATTCGAATCCAACAAAGTGTTATTCAAGATACTTAAAGCGCCTTACAACCATTATTCTCCGATTCTTGAAGCACAGGAGATAGAAAGAATAAGCAGTGAAAATTTCAATTATGGTGATTCTGTTCAGGACTATGTTCCATTCAACCTGAAAGATAGCTCAAGAGTAAAGTATAACCTTGTATCCGACCTCTGGACGGCAGAGGACGGAAGTACTACAAGTTTTCCCTTTGGTATTCATCAGATCCATGAGGAGATAGTCGCACCGATTGTTCAGAACCTGATGAGGGAAACCAGTGTAGAAAGAATGACTATTTACAATCATATCAAGGATCAAAAGATAAGCTACCTAAACAAATGGCATCAGGATACTGAGGACTTTTATGGCAGAAACAGGGCTGAAAGCGCTGATCTCATAAACCTGATGAGAGCCAGTCTGAGGGATTATGTTGCCGCCTATAATACACTGTCATCACTCAAGAAGACCGAGGAGAGCATGAATCAGTCAGAAGGGTCACTTGATTTAACGGTAGTCAAGACAGGCGATACTTCTGCAGAGGTATTTGCTGCATTCGAAATGCAGTCAAAGGAGTTCCAGAATGTTCAGCTTGACTTCGAAGCCTACATGGATAGACTGAAGGAAGACATCGATACTAAAGCTGAGAAATTTGAACATATCGATTACTATGACGCTATGCTGCGTGATGGAAATGCAAAGGATATAGCTATTGCTGGTAACGAGGCAAACCAACTGGATGACAGGAGGAAACCACTCATAACTGTGAACCCTCTTTTCGCAAAAGTATCTGAAATCCCACCTGTTCCAAGCGTGGAGGATGTGGTTTATGATTATGTTGCCATTAATCTTCCTGGTCTGGCAAAAACCAGTCTCAGTGAACTTGAAAATGAACTGTCAGGGGAATCCCCGGCACCCACCATGGCTGGGGATAGCTCCTCACAAGTAATGAATAATGAAGAATTCGTAGCTACTGCCCAGGACATGGTTGCAGATGGAAACACTGAGGACACTGTACATGATACCCCTTCCATCGTCGATGGAGAGATGGAAATAGAGCTTGATGTTAAGGAAGAAGCTAAAGAGGGTGAAGTACCCGAGAGTTTGGACCAGACAGTTACGGGTGACATTGATGATGCCGGTTTGGATATTGAGAATGAAGATCAGTTAGATATGGAGGATAACGATGAAGAAGATGAAGGCGAGGATAACAATGAGGAGGAGGAAAATGAAGGAAGCAAATAAAATTCCAAATAGTACCATCTAAACTCAAAATGATCTATCATGGCAACATTTAATTATACTGTTGATACAACACCGATGGCAGAACAGTTATCGAGCGTATCAAAGAATGTAACCGGAACCACAATAGCCGTTGGCGCTATGCAGACCGCAGTCATAATAGCAGAGACCAAGGCGTCGGATCTGATATGCAGCAATGTAAACAAGGGTTTCTATTCACTCATCCGCTCCCAGATATCGCAGAAGATGGCTAAGCTGCAGAGTGATGTCGACTCTCACCTCATGCAGCTTGTTCAGCAGAAGAATGCTCTTCTTAGCATCAAGGGTAGGATGGGTCGTGATTACAACATGATTGCGGCCAGGTATACCAAACTTTTTAATGGGCTTAATGCCAATCTTCGTAACAGGATATTCGAACTAGAAAAACCGCTGATTGAATTTGCATGCAAGGAAATTGATAAGATTTCGAACAGGAATAAAAGTTTGACAGCGACGGTACCTGTGTCTCAGACAGAATCTGTAGCCATAAGTCAGAAACTGGTTGTATCAAATGTCAAACAAAAGAGCCTGGGTGTGATCTCAGCCATGAAAAACTTCGTGTTTGATATGGCTGTGCAGAAAAAACTGACCGACCATATCCTAATCAACGATAGCCGGTACCTTGGAACTGCCAGATCTTACATACCCGTGGCTGTATGCGAATTTTGTATTGATGGTACTGGCGCGCGGAGCCTGGAGATAGTAGTTCCAAAAACAGAACTTGACAATACCGCAAGTGCGGCAATAAAGAACACGCTCAGCTCAGCCTTTTCGAATCTGGATTGGAAGACGGATAATAATCCTTCTCCTGAAACAAAGATCGAATTTAGCAAATTAGTTTCAGCATCTGCTGCATCATCAAGGGTTAGAGAGCTCATGACCAAATTGTTCACATCCGATTCTCATATGACCATCTAAACCAGCAAGAAATGAGTTACACAAGAAGTTACAGTGAAAGAATCATTGTACAAGGTCATAAATCAGAGACTGTATCCTATCCGGCGTCCCAGAACGGTGGTACCACAACTGTGACGGTTTATTATGAGGAAGTTGTGCCAGTTGATGTAAACATCCATGTTGACACAATACCTTATGATAACAGCATTACCAGGTGCAACCAGAATGTTCATATCCTTACCGGAGCCGTTACCGCTTTCCAAACTGCTGAGATAGCATCGAAGGTAGTCAACTCGCAGAAAGTAGCTGGCACCGTCATTAATGGGTTCTTCGGATACATTCGATCCGAAATAAGTCAACAGATTTCTGAGTTGACCCAGTCAGTAGACGCCCATCTGATGCACATGAGAGAACTTGCACAGTCATGCCTAGCTAAAAAGAAACAACTGGAGGGAGACTACCACAGAATCAGCGGAAGATATTCAAAAATATTTGAGGACATCAACAGGGAGCTCACAAAACAGGATCTCTGAGCTTGACCATAGCACTTTCGGTTTCGTTAATGAAGCCGATAGCCATAACAGTAGATATATAAACAGTGATCTTGCAACCACTGTTGCTTTATTTGGTAAGGATAATGGCGAGATGTTATCCAAACTGAGCACCTCGATTGCAAAGAAAAGAGCTCTGGATACCCTCAACCAGGCAAAACTGTTCTTATGGCAGCAAAAGTTCTTCGGACGAACCATATCGCACAGCATGCTTAATGAGAATACATCGGCAACGAAGTTCATACCTGTCTGTTTTTGCGAGAGCAATAATGAGAGTCATCAGATAAACAGGGAAATATATACTCCAGACCATATCTCCTCACTAAGTCATGAGAAACAAAGGAATGAGATAGTGGAAAGGTTTTCATCATCAGTTGATTTCTGGAGTTCCCCTGCTAAAGAATACCAGGATGTTCTTGAAAGCTATTTCTCGACCGAGCTGAAAAACAATCCATCAGACGGCAACTCCCATTCGACACGTGTGCGTGAAATGATCCGCAAACTGGCGGATTTAAGTACAATTAAAGTTACAAATGTTACAAATATCTAAAACATCATACAATGAAGGAACTTAAAGAAGTCCGATTCAACGAGACCAATGTAGAACTAATGGATAACCTGGTCAAGGGATCCCTACTGCCTGAAAAAACCACAGAGCTTGGCAGGAATGTCACAATACAGGGCAATACAATCATTGAAGGCGCTGTCTATGCCAACAAACTTGAGATCCGTAACGGAGACTCGGAAATAAGAGGCGCTGTCTTTACCCATCAAGAATTATACGTGAACAGTGAAGCGGAGGGTAACATAATCTTCAGAAAGAGTGTTGGATCAGCTAACTCGCTCGTATCGAGGGCACAGAACTGCAACCTGATATTCCAATCTGACATTAATGCGAAATCGGTGAGTCTATACAATGCTTTCGTGGCTGGAAGTATTTACGCTGACGATATCGTTCTACAGAACTGTGTGGTCATTGGCGGTGTCTTCGCGACCCAGAATATCGACATAACTCACTCTATCGTTGGAACATTCAACTCGCCCTCAGTCAGGGCCGCTCAGGAGATATGGCTTCTTCTTCCAAGCGCATTCTCAATTGAGAAGATAAACTATATCCCAGGAACACAGTTTTATAACCTAAGCCTGGCAGATTTAGGAGCCCTTTACAAAGGATTGCTACAGTCTCCCAACTCGGGTAAGATCGAAATGAACCTTGAGGTTGACGAGGTAAGAACAACTCTTACAAGTGAGGATACGCAAAAGACGCTCAGAAGCTATACCGTTATTGGCAAAGTACTTGCAGCTGATCTTCTGGACATTGACAAATTTCAGAATCACTTCTTGCTTACAGCGGCCAGCCTGGGTGCTCAATTACTTAAAACCTATGAATTTGGAATTGATGCCAGCGGAGCACCGGTCCAGCTTACCACGGAAAGTATCAAAGAATTCTTTTTCAGTATTCTGAACGGACAGACGGACGTCCAAACGATCTCAGGGAACTTTGACATTTCGGATATCACCGGCAGATTCAACTAGGGGTACCTGCCGCCACTGGTGGTAATGGTATCACTTTTCCCGAAGCCATTCGGTCAGGCTGATTCTTCTTTGACCGCCCTCAATGAAGAACTCACCGATAAAGAAATCATTATCGGTGACCAGCATCGGAAAAGTCTGAAGATGATCCGGACCTGACCAAATGGTTCCACGTTGTTCTGTTACTGACATTACTGCTATATTGTCCGGGTACTTTAATCCGTATCCAATGCCTAATTCCCAGTTACACCTGCTAGATTGTACGGCATTTTCGGTAGCAATGAAAATGAATTTTGAACATCTTTCTATGTTTGATCTGATGGTTTCAGGATTTACCGATTCCTGATCCGAGGAAATGCTATAGGCTGACCAATCAGGATAAATTTTCGCCCCTGTTGAATCTAGTAGAAGCATGACACTCAATAAGTATTCCTCATCTTTTGGATCATAAGCAAAGTAAACGGAGGCTCCTGAATTATCGAATACCCCGATTCTCCTATCCATTAACTCTTTGAAATATCCCTGGCCTTTGACCCTGCTGATAGTGTTTTTTGCCTCACTGAGATATGTCTTAGATACTGGTTTTACCATAATGTTCACTGATTATTTGTCTGGCAAATTAAGTTTGACTTGGCATCTGGTCACTATTACGTCACAAAACCCGACATCCATGGGCTTTTCAAAATATAAATAACCGTATCTGTACCCCGCAAGGTACGAATACGGGCTGATATACTAAGGTATTCAGGTGCTTCTTCCTCCAATTTACTTTGTTCAGGGATCAGCCTAAAAACCTTCTTGCCAATGAGTGATATTCCTCGAGCCTGCGACCTCAGAAATCCAAACATACCTTTCTTCCGGTTTTTGTCCTCTTCAAGCTTTTTAGTAATGAACTCCACCTCTGCCAGTCCTCCAGCGTTTTTCAATTTCATCATGCCGCAATCGATTTTTTCAAGACATGCTTTTTGAATACCTTTTTCATCTTCTGAAACAATTATAGCAAAAAGACTGTTCATTTTTTCAGAGATCTCGTCTTTGTCAGAACCAAAATATGAAATTGATAATCCAATACTTCTAGGGATCAATTTCGAATATAAAAGAGTAATCGGATAACTGTGATTTGAAATGTAAACCTAATGTCCGCGCCAGAACTGAAATATTTCCGTTGATTATCCATCTACAGTTATCATAAAGTCAATACTTTTTCGTTTAGATTGATACTGCACCTTGAATGAACAAGCAGATTTGTAGATAAACGGGAAATTAATAACTCAATTTCAATAAATTCAATCAAGTTTGAACTTAAAAATAAAAACTATGAAAATTAAACAAATTCTTAATTCAATGGTATTAATAGCAAGTCTATTAATTATTGCTTCTTGTTCTTCAACAAATTGCGAGAACAGCAAATCAGAATATCAAAATGGTTATGCCTCAGGAAAGACAGTTAAATTAATGGGAGGTTCAGGTAGTTGTAGTTCATATGTCAATTCTTTTAACGATCAAACTGGACGTAATACAATGAGTGCTACTGACTGCTTTTGTGAAGGATATAATGACGGATTAAGTGGCAAGCCTGCAAAATACTAATCTTAAATCTTTTAAATAAACATGATGAAAAACCTGACAGTTTTTATTGTATTGGCTACTTTAATGATGTCATGTAACAATTTTACTAATGTTGACAAAGAAGACATTTGTGGAAAAAGGTACACAAGTAGCTACCCGAGTTCAACGGTTGAAGGTGTTAGTTATGACACTGGCACAACCCTTAAATGTGATGGAACCTTCGAGTCAGGAGCAGTTACACGAATGACGGGTCAAAATACTGTAGACAGAAATTATTACACTGGTACATGGGAAATAGTGAATGACATTTCTGATGAAGTGAGAAACGCGGTTAAAAGGTATGGATTAGACCACAATAATTACTCAATAATAAAATATTCGAGTAGTAACGGGGTAACAGATTACTGTTTATATTACCCAAGCTCTTATGATGGTTCCCCAACATTGGCTACGCTAAATATATCTTGCAGCCCGGATGATGCAGGTATTCATGATGGTTCCCCGGAGGAATAGCCAAACAATAACTGAGATGAACAAAACTATGAATAACATTTTCCCTTTTTAGTTTATAACGTTTCATGAAATATTAGGAGACAAATTTGGTAGCAAAGTAATCTCTGAGTTTAAGAAGCCAAGTACAGAGACAAAGATTATACCAACAGACACTTTTACCCATAGTTCTCAGTATACTGAATATTGATAAAATAATTGATGTGAATTTTGATAAATACATTAAAGAAGCACAAGAAATGGTTGCTAAATTTTTAGAAAAAAGCTAATAAAATGCAAATAGCATTTCAGAAGCTTCGATTATTAATTTTTCATGTTCTATTTCCGCTTTCATTAGGGATTTTAATTTACTTATCCTTCAGGTGTAAGTCAATATTAATGTTTCATTGGCTTAATGCATTAAAATTTAACATTCTAGCTGATAGTTTAAGAAATTATCTATTTCAATATAAATCACATCTCCCATCGTGGTTGATATATTCTTTACCAGATGCTTTATGGGTTTATGCTTTAATTTCCGCACTTTTTATTGTGTGGGGGAAAGACTTTTTGAAACTGAATTTTTGGTTAATTGTATCATTACTTATTGCCCCATTATTTGAGTTTTTACAGTACTTCAAGATTTTCCCCGGAACTTTTGATACAGTTGACCTTCTTTTCTACTTAATGGGGGCTATTTTGAGTTTAATCATTGTCAAACACAACTTGAAAAAAAATGAAGAACAAAATTGTTAAATCTACGATTTCAATCCTAACATTAGGTTTGTTTCTTTTCCTTGCGTTAGGAAGTTCAGCAGATTGGAAAAAGAAACAATTTGATACTGAAGAAGAATTCTCCAATGCATTTAAAAATGCAAGATACAAAGATGTCAAGGAAGAATTTGGAGAGCCTTATTATAAATTCCTGGATATTGTTGACCAGGAAGTTACATATAGATGGCATGGAGTGAAAGTAAAGGGTCAGTCTGATGCCTATCTTGTTTTTTCAGCCATTGAGTACGGAACAGGTGCTTCATATGCAGGTTGGGATTTTAAGCATTGGTATACAACTGATGGTTATCACGCACCAAGTAATGATATTACATACACCATTGAATAAATTTAAGCATTATGAAAAGAAATAGATTTGAGAACATTGCATCTATTATTGCATTGTCATTATTTATTATCGCAGCTGTTGGATCTTCATCAGCTGATATTAATGATAAAGATGCTGTCGTTAAAGACATGCAAGGTGCATGGATTGGTAATTCACATGATGGAATTGGTGAATTTCAATATATACACTACAAAGTAGAAATATTTGACAATAATTTTAAAGGCTGGATAGAAGTTGGTCGTACAAGTGACGAACCAAGCTGGAATTCGACTCCAGATGTAACAGGCACATGGTCATTAAGTGAAGTTTTAACATATACCAATTCATCAAGTAGATACCGTAATATCTATTTTGAGCAAGACAATAGCAGTACTCTACTTAAAGCCAGAACCTTACAAAATATGATTGTTTATGATGGAGGTTTGTATGTTGTTGGTTGGGCACCGATGAGTAAAAAATAATTTCAAAGAACAGTTTATTTATCTGATGCCCATTAGTGGTTAAACATATATTTTTAACATTATAAATAATAACCATCTAAATTGTTGACATAAAACTACTGCGAATGAAGAAAATAATAACCTCACTGATTATTGCATTTATTGCAATGAATTCATTTGCTCAAATTCAATCGTCAGCCCACCTTACATTTAAAGGAGTTCCTATTGACGGAACACTCAATGAGTATGTTTCAAAGATGAAACAGAACGGATTTACCCATACTGGCACAGAAGATGGAGTCGCAATGTTAACAGGTGATTTTGCTGCATATAAAAATTGTATTGTAGGAGTAGCAACTCTGAAACAAAAGGATTTAGTTAGTAAAATAACAGTGATATTTCCTGAATGTGATACTTGGTCATTTCTTTCGTCTAATTACTTTTCATTGAAAGAAATGTTAACGGAAAAATATGGCAAACCGTCAGATTGTGTAGAGAAATTTCAATCCGATTACAGCCAAAAGATGATAACTCCAAAATGTATGAAGTTAAATTTGACAGATGTAAATATTACACAACCTATGAAACAGAGAAAGGTAGTATTCAGTTGTCAATCGAACACGATGGAGTAATACGTTGTTTTGTGATGTTAGCATATTATGACAAAATTAATAGTGATATAATAAAAGCAAAAGCAATTAGATGACCTCTGATTTGTCATGGTTGTTACATCCGGACACGAACATCTGTATCCAGTTAAAATCCTGCACCTCGACAAACTGGCTAAAGTACCGACGCCCTTCCCGGTTTGGCTGTAATCCCCCTGTAAGCTTACACTGCTATTACATCAGGTGGATCTTTTCCTTATTCCTCCACCCTGCCTGGTTCTCATGAAAGCTTCCCTTAATTAGCAGCAGTTGAGGTTGTCATTTTAAACAGCCTGCGTGTGGTCCATCTGACCATTTTTTGCATATTGTATTCCAAGCACTTGTAGTAGTCGAAATATATGAACACTCTGATTATCCACAGAAAAATGCAGGGCTGGGAAGGTCGCTGAGGAAAGGACTTTAATTTCCCTAATTGCGAATTCTATTAATGACGGATCATATTCATTATCAATCCAGTTAATATCATACTCGAGGTTCGCCTTTTCTAATTCTTCATAAAGTCTAGCAGCGTTAGGATTGGATAAATAAAAACAATGCTTCTCCCCTGATTCTATATACCTATTTAAACCTTCCCTTGAAGTGTACCTATAGCCCCGAAGAGTCCCCAACTTCCCTGGAACATTCTTCTGTTTTGGATTTGTTAAGTTAAAAACTACATATTTTAAGTGGCTAAGTGGCCACAATGCACCCTTCTGCTCCAATTCTCTACATGTCATAAATTCCCAATCTTTTACATCATAGAGTGTTGCTTCAGAAGATACTACATCATAAACAAGAATAGACTTGCTCAAGTACAATTTAGAGTGCAGTTTCTTCACAAAAGGGACATGATAAATACTTGTATTCTTAATGAATTCTCTCCGTTTCTCGATATATTTTGAAGGCAGAGTTCCTATTGTTACAAAATCGTTCCAAAGATCTCTGTGAATTATATAGTCAGATTTATCCATCTCAATATTACGCTCATAATGCTCCTCAGGTGTTTTATGGATTAGATCATGAAGGAGACCATCAACTAAGCTGGTCTTGCTGGGCAAGAATGGCAATGCCCCTATATTTACATCTTCAATGCTTTTGTAGAAAATATTTTTCTTGAATTCATCCTCCGACAATGGATAGGGGTAGAGTAAAACTCCTCCAAGGTTTTTTATTGCACTTCGATACGTTGTAGTTACTGGTTCAGAGTGTAAAATTGCATCTCTATATCGATGCAGCTGACCAATAGCATCTTGTGGTACGTTGTAGTTATTTTTTACATACTCTGTCTCAACTTTTTCATCAAACCTATATTTTGCATCAAATATGAACCAGAATGGATTCTCGAAGCCTTTCTTTTTTAGTTTAATTGTATAATCGGGTACCTGTTTATATGTGAATACCTTTTTACCATCTCTTCCGAACTCTTTGTTATAGTATATGGTAGTTGTCTCTTCTAATGAGTGGTTTTTTAAAACAACTTTTGATTGCTCCCCTTTCTTAAGCGATACATTGTATCTGTTTGATTGAATTCTGACTAGGTCTTGGTAGCATAGGTCATTCCCCGATTGTTCTGTTATCAACTGAACCATCTTTAGAAAGCACCAATATTCATATAATGTTGAAATATCCTTCTGTTCTATTTTGAAGATGTCGTTGTTGAAGATATCTAAGCCTCTTAATAACAAGAGATAAATTTGCATAAAATCTCGATAACCGGCTCCTCTCGTTAAGGATGTTGAGAAATGGGACCTCTTCTCAAATTCACTAGCCTCATTAAAAGGACTTTCATGTAATATTGCTTGTAATCGACTCTGATATGTTTCAATCCTTTTAATAAGGGGAGAATAATCAAGATTCTGTTTTGATTGTAATGTGATCTTCTTGTACTTTCGAAGTTGTTCTAAAATATTTTTAATTGCCCATACAACAAATCGATTTTCATATGTATCATATGTGATATATTTTTTATTTGCTAAGGCTTTAATAAAATATTGACTTTCGCCAACCTTTATTCCTTCTCCTTTTTGATTAGAGAATTGAGTATTTCTCTTAAACCATGTTAAATTGTTTTTGCTAGCTTGTTTTATTCGATGAATAGGCATTATTAGTTCCTGATTATCAATATCAATCTTAGGCTGTCGTTTAATTACACCTAAATTTATAATGAGCTGTGCAAAAAGTGCATCAAGAATGTTCCACCATTCATGTTCTGTCGGTCTTCCTTTTAATTTTGCTTTACTTCTCTTAAAAGTATCTTTTAATGAATCATATGCTAAATTCTGTACAATCTGAGAAATGTCAGCCATCATAGCATTATAATCAGACTTATAATCCATTTTCTGAGGGAATACCTCAGTTTCTAGGCTGAATATTAGTCTATTATATGCATCTTTTATTTCAATTCTGGTCTCCCCAACAACATCCTCAAATGAAAACAGTCCAGACAGGATATGGCTTTCGTCTACTATTTTTGATTGTTTGAGGACTCTATCATTAACTCTTAAATCTATCGGTCCTTTTAAATTTGAATTTTGCTTTACGCTATAGGTAAAATGAATTTTTTGCCACTCAAAGAAATATTTATTTTGAGCAACAATAGGTTCTGTTAAATCGAGTCCTTTAATATCCCATTTAATATTCTCTGGGATAGTACTTTTATAGATCTGCTTTGATGGCGAATCTACTTCAAGTTCAAGTTGTCCGAAACCAGCTCTCGCAAAATTATATGTTTGAGTTTTAATCATAGCCAGAAAGAAGTAAATCTATCTTCTTCAAATCGCTTAAGCATGAATAGAATTTTCTTTGTTGATCTTTTATATTTTAACTGAGTTGTATCAATAACTTTGGTCATCTCATCAAATTCGAAATTCTCAGATTTGAATTCACTTCCTTCTAATAGATTTAACAACTCGACAAGGATTTTTTGAACCCTTTCTGAACTTCCATGGATTTTAGGCAGAACCTTTTGCATAAGCTGGAAATCAATAGCATCCATCGGTTTAAGGAGGTCTTCTTTCTTATTGTTTATTAAATAAAAGGCAACCTCATCTCTTACTCGATATGCAAAATGCAGATCTGCTTCTTTAAGGATTAAATTTACCTTTTTCAACAGATCAATCTCAAGTTCAATTCTTAACTTATCTTTTTCCGATATATCCTTCGACCCTAAGAAATCTGTTACAAATAGATCATTGGTGATTCCTTTAAGGTTCTCCATATTTTCAGCGGTTGTTGTCACCCAGCTTAGGTCTACCTCATTCATCTCAATTGAATTTGCTCTATCTAGGACTTTCTTTGAAAATGTATGAGTTGTTTCATCCATATTAACTGTACCAATGAGATATAAATTTTGTGGCCAAATTAGCCCCTCAAAAGATTTTGTATTTGAAGCCCCCTGTAATGTTTCTTTTCTAAGAATTGGATCGGTAATGATCTTCCCATTTATCTTTTCTCTAGTTTCTATTACACTGAGAAAATCGCTAAAATAATGTTCCACTCTTGCCAGGTTCATTTCGTCGAGAATTAAGAAGTATGGTTTATTAGGATTCTTAAGAGCTTCTTGAATTGTTAATGTAAGATCCTTTGGGTGGAATATACCATCTAACCCAGTGTATCCTAGTAATTCGCTTCCATCAGTCCAATCTGGTCGGACAGGTATTTGAATTACTTGGTTCTTGCCCATGCCAAGTGCAGCAGCGAATTTCCTCGGCAATTGTGTTTTACCAGTGCCAGATATACCTGCCAAGATTACGAAAGGTTTTGCTTTTAGTGCTAAATAGAAATTTGCAATTTCCTCATATTGATATTTGAATCCTCTTGATTGAATATATCTATGAACGTGGCTTATTATCTCTTTTGGCGTCATATTAATAGGTTCTTCTTTTTGTTCAAAATCTCCAAAAAATGTATCAATCTCATCATCTCCGAAGAGTTTATTATATATTTGCCTAATCAGCCTACCTGCCTCTTTATTAAATTCATAGAGATATCCTTGGTTAACTTTACCATCGACATTGAAAGGTTTATTCTGAACATTCTTTAAAGCAGAACTAAATTCCTCCTTTCGCTCAGAAATCTTCTGTGCTGCTATTATTTCTGAAAATTCTATTAATCGTATCTCAACCTTGTATCCATCATCATTCCAATTCGAATCTTGATAAGGATTTTTAGCAGCATATCCATCAGAAGTTGCAATGGAAACGCCTCTAATTCCATCGGAATAGTTAAATACTATATCTCCTGATTTGACTTTCAAAACATTCTCCCAATATAATCTTGGTGATCCTGTTTTATCCTTTGATGGAGCCCATAAATACTTCTTACCTCTTTCATCTGAAAATGAGCTACCCTGGCAAACAAACCAAACTTTTCTAGGAGTCTGAACTTCAGCATGTACTTCTACGAATGGCTGCATATTATTTTGTGTTGGAGGCTTGCAGTCCTGATAAAATTCAAAACTATCCATTCCAATTGGGTCGGTGAGCTTAACAACTTCATCAACTAGAAATGCAATTTTGGCAACCTTTATTTTCCCATTATCTTGAATCTCTTTGTATTCTGAAAAATTATCTTGATAATAGCCGATATCTTTTGACTTATTCCAACCTTTTCCTGAATAGTCCTCGCTAGTGGCAAAATCAATTACATTGGCTCGATATTTTGCTTTCTGATGTACAGAAAAATAAATATGAAATGAATGTGATTCAGAATTATCTAGCGTTTCTTTTAATAGCTTCAATACTTTTGCACCTTTTGTAGGTGATTTATCCCACCATACTATAATCTTCTTGTTTACTTTTAATTCCTCTATGGAAGCCTCTATCCACCCTGTATTATCACAGACTACTAAACCACTTACTTTCTCTAACCAGAGTTCCTTTATTTTAGGGAAATGATACAACAAGAAACTGATTATTACTCCAAGATTTTTAGGGTTAATAGGATCAATCTGATAAGGCTCAAAGAAACTAATGATTTGATCAACAAACTGATTGGGATTGTATTCTGACTGTTTCAAAATTGATTTGGTAACCATCTCGCGGTGATTGCTGCTTAGCATCGTAATCCCATTTAATGGATTCTCAAGGAAATCCAAAGCATTTTTTACGCTTGGTGCTACATTTAACGAATTATTACCTGCAATTTTGTATCGAAGGAGGTTTATCAGCCAATCATTTTGATAAACTCCAGAACTTGCTAATACTCTTTTATCGTCATATTTATTTAATAAGACTTTCTTTGCAGCATGGGTATCGCAATATGCAACCAGTTCTGCAACTAATGTCAAGAACCCAAATTCGTTTGAATCAGTTTGAAAGGTATTTTGAAAACTTGTGAAAGTGTTTTTGTGAGCCTCAAATGCTGTAAGTAAAGATGAAAAGAAGCCTGCTGAAGGCTCAGTGAAAGATTTAAACTCTAAGTATTTTTCTTGAGCTGCATCATGGTAAAACTCCTGTGTATTAATTAAATCCTGAATTTTCTTGCTCTTAATAGCATCAATTATGTCTTTGTTTAATCTATCTGATCGTCTTAGCAACTTATCAGCTTCCTCCAAAGTCTCATACGCTGGCCCTTCTGAAAATAATATTTTCAAATCATCTATCTTCTCAAATCTTCCTGGACTTACATCTATTCCTTCTTTCCATAGATCAAAGATTTCAGAAGAGCCTAACTGAGTTTGCCAATTCCAATCTGTAGGGATTGTGACTTTTTGCTTTATATCAAATCTAATAAATGATGAATATCTTCCATCTGGGTCTTCAACAGAAAATGTATTGTATTCGTGGTTAAACGACGATATTTCATCCTGATCGTTAAATTTTGCCAGGATGTCTAATCTGGTCAATGTTGTAAAAAGAGCCCAATCCCCAGACCTATTTATAAAGAAGACTCGATCATCAACTGAATTGCCTGAGAATAGAGTATTGTTCCAGTAAAAGTAATTACCATCAGGCGATAGAAGTTTTTTAGCATTTTCGGCTGAACTGGTCTTGATTTCGTAAATCTGTATTCTTGACATTTCAATTGGATTATTTTTCTTTTCAATAAGGAAGCCATTTTGTTCTAATAGTTTAAAACAAGGTGTTCCTAAGCCTCCTTCAAAGCTTTTTCTATCAAGCTCTTCTCCATTTGCGAATATATTTGCATAAGAAACGACAACTTTTGGAGGATACGTCTTGCCTTCATGAACTACATCATAGTATTGTGAATCAGCATCCTTTGGAAATCCTTCATGATTAATTTTCTCAATTGCCTTAATTAGGTCTTCTTTAGTAATATTCTCTGGGATACTCATTTTAGATTATCTAACTACTTGAAAGGATTTTGTAGGGTGAAAATTAAATATCATAATACAATTATAGTCAGCCAACATTCTATCACAATCTAAGTGTGGCCTACCATTTGTGATAATTGCATTATTTGTTAATATTTCTAGAGGTTTAGAAAATTGGATTGCAACACCATTTTTATAAATTTCAAAACACTTAACACTGTGAGCAAAACCATTAACCTCGTCTGTAGTAATACGTGAGTTTAAATCAGTTTTATGTTTGGCATCTATTACTATGTGCATACGACGGATAATCTAACCACATTCCGCCGGAGTAAATTGACCACATCAGAGTTAGTCTTCTAAAGAGGGTTTTCTCACGGTAAAAAGTGGTTAAACAAATTTACCTTTTTTTAGTTCATTATTTTCAAATTCTTCCGTTTTTGCCTGGTCTTTCGTAGAGACTCTCCCCGAAGCTCTATTCGGTGAGCGTCATGCACGATGCGATCCAGGATAGCATCGGCCACTGTTTTTTCTCCGATTACCTCATGTCAGCAGTTAACCGGTAGCTGTGATGTTATTATCATTGAGGCTCTTTTGTGACGGTCTTCTACTATTTCCATCAGGGCCGAGCGGTTGGCACTATCAATGGGAAGAAGGCCGACGTCATCTATGATGAGCAGGTCCTGTCGCTCTATTTTTGATATTTCTTTCAGATAGGATCCGTCAGCCTTGCCCATTTTAAGCCTGGAGAAGAGTTTGCCAAGGTTTGCATAATAGACTTTGAAGCCAAGCGTACATGCCTGATGACCTATGGCAGTGGCAATATCCATCGAGGCCGCCGAGCTTAACGAGCTCTTCCTCTGGAAGACGGTGGAGGAATCGGAGAAGGTCAGCCGCGAAAAACTCCGGGAAGAAATTGCTGACATACTTGCTTATACCCTGATGCTTGCCGGCAAACACGGCTTCGATGTCAGAGAAATGGTCCTTGACAAAATCCGTAAGAACGGTGAGAAGTACCCGGTTGACAAGTCGAAAGGCTCTGCCAGGAAGTACAACGAGATTTAACGATCCTGGTCTGTCACGCGCCTCTCACCCACGCATACCTGCAATAAACTTACTTCTTACAGCATAGTATGAAAAGCCAACGCCTCCGCACGTTCTATAATCCACTGATGTCAATGGATCCGGAAGATCCCGGCAGGTACATTTAACCCGGCAGGATGCCGGCTTAACAAGGATTTCGTTTACAGAACTTTCATGGCCAATTATTGTTTATCTTACATGATACAAAAGTTTATACGATTTGATGTTCAGTAAATTTCGGTTTAGTGAACATGGGAAAATGCTTAATCTTTTAACAGGTGAATGAGATGAATATTAAAATCGTCGTTATAGGTTATCTGCTCACATTCATAGTCTTTTTGATTATAGATATGTTATGGCTGGGCGTTATAGCCAAAAACCTCTATCAAAAGTACCTGGGTGGTTTCTTAACGGATAATGTTAACTGGACTGCAGCTATCATATTCTATCTTCTTTACGTGGTGGGGATCTCAATCTTCGCTATCTACCCCTCAGTTAACAAAGACTCAGTATATAATGCCATTTTAATGGGAGCCTTGTTTGGCTTTTTTACATATGCCACATACGATCTGACAAACCTGGCTACACTCAAGGGCTGGCCCATACCCATCGTAATAATTGATATTATATGGGGATCCGTCCTTTCCGCTGCAGTCAGTTTCTCCGGTTTTAAAATTGTAAAATGGTTGATCCAGTAAGCGATGTATAATACAGATGCGCCTCATATAAACGGGAAATTCCTCTACTATGCATTTATTGCAGGAGGAAATGAAATACTGCAACATCAGGCAGAAATCAACAGGATAAATGTTTTCCCGGTAAATGATAAGGATACCGGCACCAACCTCGCATCCACAGTTCGTTCTGTTATTGACAATATCAAACCTCATAAATCGTACAAGACCACAGTAAGTAATATTGCAGATGCCGCATTAATGGGTGCCAGGGGAAACTCGGGGGTTATTTTCGCCCAGTTCCTGCATGGTCTGAGCAGGGAGACACTGAATAAACCGGTTATTACCCTTCCGGAATTCGCGGACAGTGTCACCAGGTCAATACCCTACATCTACGAGGCGGTAGCCAATCCTGTCGAGGGTACAATGCTGACTGTCATCAAGGAGTGGTCAGACTTCCTTAACGCCAAAAAAGAGGCCATTCACGATTTTAAAAATGTGATTATCGATTCAATTGCAGTGCTTGAAAAATCGCTGGCAGAAACCACATCAAAACTGAAAGCTTTAAATAAATCGGGGTTCGTAGATGCAGGAGCAAAAGGCTTTGTCCTGTTTATCCGGGGCATCATTGATTTCATTAAAACCCGGAACATCCGTAACCTCGTTACAGAAGCGGACGAAGGCCTTTCACTTATTCATACCGAAGAAATAAGCAGTGAGGAAATTACACACCGGTTTTGCACGGAAGCAATTATCAAAAATGTGAGCATCAGCTTTTCAGAACTGCGAAATATATTAGGACAGAAAGGCAACTCTGTAGTTGTTGCAGGATCGGAAAGCATGTGCCGGATTCATGTCCATACCAATTATCCGGCAGAACTTTTTCACCAGTTGAAGAATGTTGGAACCATCACTTTTCAGAAGGTTGATGATATGGTACGCCAGCAGGAGGCGGCCGTAAACCGGAAATGGAACATTGCACTTGTCACAGATTCTACCTGTGACCTGCCAAAGGAATTAATTGATTATTACCAGGTACATGTGGTACCAATCAACCTGAATTTTGGCGACAATCATTACCTGGATAAGGTTACAATTCAACCCGATCAGTTCTACGATCTGCTTGAAACACATGCCGAATTCCCCAAAACATCTCAGATAAACGAACAGGCTTTCACCAATCTGTACTCACACCTGGCTTCGCACTATGATGCCATAATTGCAATCCATCTTACCGGTCAGTTTAGCGGAACCTATGCCAACAGCGTAAAAGCCGGCGAACGTATTTCGAAAGAATTCAACAAAAAGGTTAAGGTAATCGATTCGAAAAACCTGTCAGGAGCACTGGGATTACTTGTATTGAAAACTGCACAAAACATTGAGGCCGGCATATCAATGGAGACAATTATTGAATCAATTGAAAAGGATATCATCCAATCAAAAATATTCGTAAGTGTTCGCGATTTAAAGTCGATGATCAGGGGAGGCCGGGTGTCCAAACCAAAAGGGATTATTGCCAGTGCGCTTGGCTTAAACCCTGTTATCTCGATGGATGAAAATGGAAAATCGCTCCTGTTTGGAAAAACCTTCAGCCAGGAGGCAAGCCTGAATAAAATTTACAGGCATATACAAAAGATTAGCGCCGGGAAGACCATGTGGAACTATATGATACTGCATGCTCATAATCCGGAAGGCGCTCAGGAAGCCGAGGCAAAGATGAGTTGCGATGACCGGACTTAAGCCGGTTTCAGTTGTAAATATTTCTCCGGTTATCGGCATGCACGCAGGTAACGGAGCAATTGCCATCTCCTTACTGTTTAACAGTTAATACTTCACAAATGATGACTCTGTTCTTACAAGCTTCCCTGATCATCTGGGTCCTGGTGACCCTGTTATGGATATGGAGCATCATAATAAAAAATGTGAGTATAGTAGATATTTTCTGGGGTATCGGTTTTGTCGCGGTCAATGCGTTTTACGTCTTTGGTACGGGTGAACTGAATCCCAGGAAAACATTGATCCTCGTTTTGGTTTCCGTATGGGGACTCAGGCTTGCCGGTTATCTTGCCATAAGGAATATTGGCAAAGGAGAGGATTTCAGGTACCAGGAATTCAGGCGTAAATATGGCGCAGAGCGATACTGGTGGTTCAGTTATTTTCAGACGTTCCTGCTACAGGGCGTTTTGATCATGATTGTTTCATTGCCCCTTCTGGGGATCAGCATTGGTGACCATTCAGGAAACCTGAATCTGCTCGATTACTTCGGGATTTTTATATGGCTGGTCGGCTTTACCTTTGAGGCGGGAGGCGATTTTCAGTTGTCACGTTTCAAGAGAGATCCCGGAAACAAAGGAAAAGTATTGAACAGAGGTTTCTGGAAGTATACCCGCCATCCCAATTATTTTGGCGATACAGCAGTATGGTGGGCCTATGCACTTTTCAGTATCGCCGCCGGAAGTTACTGGCAGATAATCGGTTCCGTTGTAATGACCTTACTGATTATTAAGGTGTCAGGCGTCGCCCTGCTCGAAAAGACTTTAAACGAGTCGAAGCCGCAATACCGCGAATACATTCGGAAAACCAGTTCGTTCTTCCCCTGGTTTCCAAAAAAATAATCGCCATGCATCCTCCGTTTTGTTTACTTTAACATTTCTCTTATGAAGATAGCAGTAATCGGAGCAGGCGGAGTTGGCGGATACTTCGGAGGGAGACTCGCCAGGGCGAACTTTGATGTCACCTTCCTTGCAAGAGGTGAACATCTCAGAAAAATTCAGCAAAACGGCCTCAGAGTAAAAAGTATCAAAGGTGATTTTATAATTGAAACCGCACAGGCCACAGACAGTCTCCGGAAGATTGGTTTCGCAGACATAGTCATACTTGCCGTAAAAGCCTGGCAGGTACGTGACATATCCCGTGAACTTGCATCGATTTTAAAGAAAGATACAATAGTCCTGCCGTTACAGAATGGCGTGCTTACAGCAGAGGAGCTGGCTGAGAATATACCTTCAGCGAACATTATAGGGGGACTATGCAAGATCATAAGCAAGGTTGAATCGCCGGGAGTGATAAACCATTTTGCCCTTGAACCGACAGTCATTTTCGGGGAATTCGATTCCCGGGGAACTGAAAGGGCTGAGTTGCTCAAATCCGTTTTTGACAGGGCTGAGATCAACTCGATTATTTCGGATGACATAACTGCGGACCTGTGGAAAAAGTTCATAGCAATCTGTGTCAGCGGTTTGCTGGCTGTAACGAAAACCAATTACGGTGAATTGCGCGAATTGAAAGAGACGCGTCAGCTTATGACAGAACTGATCCGGGAGATCTATTCATTATCCCAACGCCTGAATATAAATATTGAACCTGAGTTCCCGGACAAACTGATATCGCTTATCGATACCTATCCGGCCGAAACCACCTCTTCGCTGACCAGGGATGTATGGGAAGGGCGACCGTCGGAGATTGAATACCAGAACGGGACTGTTGTAAGGCTTGGTGAGATACACGGTGTGGCTACCCCTGTCAACAGGTTTATCTACAACTGTATCCTGCCGATGGAAATCAAAGCCAGGAAGATTTAACTGCAGTCCGACAGTATCTTTATTCCTCCATGGACTTCAAGGACAAACTGGTACAGCATTAAGGTTTTACCGAAAGGGACTGGAATGAGACCGTCAGTCAAAGATATCTGCTGACTATATCCCGGCGGGAGAAGGGGGCAAAGAGAAACCGCTTCATGACCTTCCAGTTCGTGAGCCACGAGATCTTTGCACCGTGCCTGGTGTTGTCAATCATCTTCCGCATCAGGAAGGGAGCCACGGTGTCAGCCTCGTTCGACAGGATGTTAAAGATCCTGATCAGCTGCCTGGAGTGCTCAGGATCCTTCCTTATCTGCCCCATGGTCAGGTCGGTCAGTACCATGCCGGGACTGATGGTGCCGACAATAACGGGGCCTCCCCTGACTTCAGCCGCAAAGGCATCGGTGAAATACCTGACAGCCCTCTTCGAACTGCCGTAGGGCGTCAGTCCTGTTATCCGCCGCCCGTCGCTCCCCAGTCCCTCCATGTTGTAGATGGCACCGGAGCCCTGCTGCAGCATCCTGTTATAGGCGACATGAGTGGCAAGCATCAGCCCCTTGACGTTGGTGTCAATGATCCTGGTGAAAACCTCTGTCGGGAGCTTGTGAAATGGGGTCTGGTCACTGGAGGTGCCGGCGTTGTTAACCCATATGTCAATCGTGCCGAAGGCAGTGACGGCCCCGTCCCAGAGCCCGGTAAGATCATCCTCAACAGCCACATCGCACCTGAAGGCGGCATAACGGTTTTCGGGGAACTGCCCCTGAAGGGTGGCGAGCGATTTATCAATCGTCTCCTGCGATGTTCCGGAATAGGCCACGTTCCATCCCTCGCGGAGGAATGCCCTGACGAGTGCGGCGCCGATCCCCCTGGTGCCGCCGGTGACAACTGCTGTTTTCATTGTTAGGTGGTTGATAAGGACGGTAAATCTACGAATTATTTCATCCTGCAAAGGCAGGGTAGCTGAAGGAACGCCATGGCAGCTGCCAGGGAGCACTTGCCAATGGGACTTTTTAACTATCTTAACCAAAATAAACTCAGATGACTGTCGATAAGAAGATCCTTTCGTTCCTCGGGCCTAAGTTGCTCGAAGAGATAGAGAAAAACGCGATTGTCAGGGAGTTCCCAAAGGGAACCGAGATACTGAAAGAGGAGCAGTATATAAAGGTCCTGCCCATCGTGTTGAAGGGTCTGATCAAGGTCTTCTCACGCTTTGAGGATAAGGAACTGCTGCTTTATTACATCGAGCCGTCGCAGAGCTGCGTCATGACGTTCTATGCCGCGCTGAAGAATGCTCCCAGTAAGATCTATGCAACCACGGAGGAGGACTCGGAAGTGCTTCTTATCCCTGTCCAGTATCTGAACAGGTGGCTGAGGGACTACCCGGGGTTCAATGAGATGTTCTATGATCAGTACAACATGAGATACTCTGACATGCTTGACACCATAGGCCATCTGCTGGTAGACAGGATGGACAAGAGGCTGTATGACCACCTGAAGAAGAAGGCGGAGCTGATCAGCGGGCCCGTGAAGATGAGCCATAACCAGATAGCCAATGAGATAGGCACCTCGCGCGAGGTGGTGACCCGTATCCTGAAGAAGCTGGAGACGGAAGGGAAATTGATACAGGACCGGGAAGGGATAAAAATTTCTGGCCGGTTGTGACTGCGGTCACTGCAAGACAGTTTTTGCCGTCTTTTCTTTGCAGTGCAATAATGCAATAACAAATTAATGTCAATATGAAAAAGAATATGGGAACGGCAGACCGCATTATCAGGGTGATAATCGCTGCCATCATCGCTGTACTGTACTTTACCGGTGTCATCCCGGGAACCATTGGAGTCATCCTGCTTATTCTGGCGGGCGTCTTTGTACTTACCAGCCTGATCAGCTTCTGTCCGCTCTATGCACCCTTCGGGTTAAGCACATGCAAAAATAAAAACGGGAAATAAATGCCGTAAATATCAGAAATACAAAGGGCTGGCGATGAAGACTTCATGCCAGCCCTTTTTCATTGGTAACCACTGATTAACCCGTCAAACCCAGTCCTTACCCCTATTTCGTTCGGGATTCATTCCAGCTGCCTGCCCTTAACAACACATTAACAATTTGTAATGCGGCACCTGGCAAATTTGCCGGTCTTTATTGCAAAGACCTCTTCCTGATGGACAGTTCACAAAGAGGCCTGTTAACCTGACCATGAGAGAATGAAAAAACCAGTACTGGCTGCATCCCTGTTAATGGCAGTCACCATAACGGTAAAGAGTGCCTCGCCCGGCACTACGGAAACTCCCAAACCTGCAGTACCGGCAGTGAAAATAGACGGAATTTTAAACCTTTCCGGAAAACTGGACGACCCGCTGTGGCTGCAGGCGATGCCTGTTGAACTCAACTATGAGATCATGCCTGGTGAAAACCAGCCGGCAAAGCAGAAAACCGTTGCAATGGTGCTTTACAACGATGATTATCTCTATTTCGGATTCAGATGCTATGACTCACTCCCTTCAGCGATCAGGGCTAACCTTACCGACAGGGATAAGATGTTCAATGACGATTTTGTAGTTGTATCGATAGACACATATAACAACTACCAGAAAGGACTGGAATTCGCTGTTAATCCATACGGGATACAGGGCGACCTGCTTATGATGGGTTCAGGCAATGAGGATCCATCCTACGATATGGTATGGCATTCGGCAGCATCGGTCGATGATGAGGGCTGGACAGCAGAAATGGCAATCCCGTTCAGCGTCTTCTCCTTTAATTCAGCAGCAGTACAGGACTGGACAATTACCCTTTGCAGAAGCATGCCGCGCGACAGCCGGTACCTGCTGTCATGGACCATGAATGACAGGAATAATCCATCGTGGCTGGGGCAGGGAGGATTGCTCAAGGGGCTTGAAGGTGTCAAACCCGGAAAATCCCTTTCATTACTGCCTTACATTATGGTGGAACAGAAGGGTGAGAGAAGCGATGTATCAGATCCTGAGTCACCCATGGATCAGAGTAACATAAAAGTCAGGGTAGGCGGAGGCATAACATATTCGCCAGGTCCGAATACAACAATAAATGCGGTTATAAATCCCGATTTCAGCCAGATAGAATCCGATGCCGGCCAGATCAGCGTCAATTCCACCTTCGCCCTTTACTACCCTGAAAAAAGACCATTCTTCATGTCGGGAATGGACCTTCTGCAGACTCCGATGTATTATTCAAGAACAATCAATAATCCCCTGTTTGCTGCCAAGGTCAACGGTAAGGCAGGGCGATTCTCCTATATAGCGCTTGCTGCCGACGACAGGAACACTTCAGTCACTGTTCCCGGGGAGGAGGAGAGCAATACGGTCACCACTGAAGAGCGATCGTATGCAGGGGTGGCAAGAATAAGGTATGATATGGAGAATGAGAACTTCATCGGGGCCCTGTTCCTTAACAGGAATTTCAGCGAGGCACACAACTACCTGGGTGGCCTGGACTGGAACCTGAAGTTCTGGAAAAACTGGTACTGGTCAGGGGAACTCTTTCTTTCACACACCAGGGAGATTAACGATCCTGACCTTTTTAATTCCACGAGGGAATTCGGCTCAACAGGAAATGATGCTGCCTTTAACGGCGAAGAATATTTCGGAACAGGAATGCACCTCGCCCTATACAGGGCAGGGAGAAAATACGGTTTTTCACTTGTCCAGAATAACTTTTCACCCACATACCAGACCTATAACGGGATGTTCCCGGAGGTGAACGGAAGAAACAGCTACATGAGCCACAGGTATACTTTCCATATCAACAAAAAAATCATACAGAGAATAAGACTGAATTCCTCAACATCGCTCGGATATAACTACGATGGAGTTTTCAAGGAATTCGTTTTTCAGCCGGGTGTCTATATCAGCATGATCGGGCAGACCTCTGTTAATTATTCATATATGGCCATTAACCAGGAGCGATTCAGGGATGTCCTTTTCAAGGGTGTTAACAGGTCGCAGTTTATGGCTGAGACCACCCCAGTGAAGGGTATCAATGTCTCATTCTCCGGATCTGCAGGGAAGTACATCAGACGCTCTGAAGTGCCCGAGTTGGGCAAAGGCTATAATTTATCAACTGAACTCGCTCTTGAACCAACCTCATGGCTGAAGATATCCTTTTCATGGTCAACAGCACGCCTTGAGAGCATTGAGAGCGGCGATGAGTTCTATAATGGCCACATTTTCAGAAATGTAACCACATTGCAGTTTACAAGGAACCTGTTCATAAGAGGCATCGGGGAGTACAACACCTTCGACAGCTCATTCAATATATATCCGCTGGTGAGCTATAAGTTCAACGCCTTTACGATGTTCTGTGCCGGTATGACCCAGGACTATCTTGAATACAACCTTGATGACAGCAATATGTACAGGTCAACAGGGCACCAGTATTTTGTAAAGCTGCAGTATCTGTTCACTCTCTGAAAAACAGTCAGTAACCAGGCGGCAACCGGCTGAAAACTACACGTAAAATCCCCATGGTGATATCGATGAAATTATTCCTGATATGAATACTGTGGAACCCTATTATGACAACAACAGGAAAACATATTAGATTTACACACAAAAAGTGATTACTAAGAATAAATTCAAACAGATAAACCGGAAGATGCTGTTAATTCTGGTATCAGCCATTGCCTTATCGCAGTTTTCATGTAACAGCAATAAGCAGGCTAAGACTGACCCGAATGCGGAAGTTATGAAGTTATTACAGGCCAGACTGGATTCACTCACAGACAATCATATAGTACCGGGTGCCACTCTTTCTGTCAGGTTCAGTGACGGGACAAATATTTCACTTGCATCAGGATTGGCTGATGTTGAGAACAAAATCACGATGAAACCTGACGACATTATGTTATCAGGCAGTGTTGGGAAGACATATGTCGCTGCAGTTATTCTTAAGCTATACGAGCAGGGACTCATCGATCTGAAGGCAAAAGCCATCTCCTGGTTTCAGGATACGGACTGGTTTCAAAAGGTTCAGAATGCCCCGGATATTACAGTGGAGATGCTTCTGAACCACACTGCCGGCATACCCGAGTATGTTTATCAGAAGGAACTATGGCAGGCAATCAGTGAGAACCGGGATAAAGAATGGAGCGTTGAGGAGAGGCTCGCTTTTATCAGTGACAAGCCTCCGACTAACCCTCCCGGAGAAGGATGGGCGTATGCTGATTCGCATTACCTGATACTGGGTTTGATCATAGAAAAAGTGACCGGCCGGACTTACTACGAGGTGCTTGATGAGCTGATCCTTGTTCCCTGCATTCTGAAGCATACATTGCACTCAGACAGGAGATCAGTTCCGGGGTTAATTACCGGCTATACGAATCTTACTGATGAATTTCAACTTCCACATAAGGTACTGAATGATAACAGGTATGCCTTTAATCCCCAGATGGAGTGGACCGGCGGTGGTCTTGCCTCAACGGTGTCAGACCTGACGCTGTGGGCTAGCCAGCTATACGGAGGGAGTGTCCTTAAACCGGAGACACTAAAGCTGATGCTGACCCCGGCACCATACAAAACCACATTGTTTGAGGATGCAGGGTACGGGCTGGGCAGTTTCATTGCTGAAACGGACGGGGTTACCTGGTACGGTCATACCGGCTTCTCCCCTGGTTACATAACATATCTTCAGTATCTGCCCGATTATGATATTGCTCTGGCTTTACAGGTCAATGACGACTCTTCACATGAAAACTTTTCCCTTAAAGAATACTTCAATACTGTCAAGAAGCTTGTTTTGAACCACAGTTTACCAGTGAATGTTAAGGGCGAGTAGATGACAATTGTCCCTGCACATGAAGGCGGCATACCGGATTTCGGGGAACTGCCCCTGAAGGGTGGCGAGCGATTTATCAATCGTCTCCTGCGATGTTCCGGAATAGGCCACGTTCCATCCCTCACGGAGAAATGCCATGACGAGCGCGGCGCCGATCCCCCTGGTGCCCCCGGTGACAACTGCTGTTTTCATGGTGAGATGATTCAATAAGGAAGGTAAATCTACACATAATTTCATCCTGCGAGGCAAGGCTGTAAATGTTGATCCGGAGACCGACAGCTATCTTACCATCGATCGCAAATGGAAGCGAGGCGACACTATTGAGTTACGTATGCCGACCAAGTTTTACCTCGAGCCGGTGTGGCTCAAGCCTTAGGGATAATGACTTCCAGGGATAAAAAATGAGTCCGATAAACTGGCATACGACCAGCTGAAAAATGACATGAAGTTGTCTATTTCACCATCAGGAACTGACATACCACGCTGGAATATTACCTTTTCATAAAGTAATGTTCTCTCAACCAAACCTTATACAATGGATCAAGAAAGATTATCTCTTTACCTCTCACATCAACTATCTCCCTGGATACCAAGGTTTTCTTTATTTTCACAACATTACCCGACGTACCAAGTCCATATTCAATAAGCTGATCCTGTGCACTTATCTGATTAACATCATCTGTAAGGGCTTTAAGGAAATTAACCTGGGTATTACTCAAACCGTCAGTCAGATTCTGGAACAACATGGTGAGTTGCAGCACCAGGCTGTCAAATGCCGATTGTATTATTTCACCTGTACATATGTTTTCAGTCCTGAGCCAGGAGAGCTGTGCAATCTGCTGGACATAATAGGGATGACAGTCTGCGAGTTCAGCAATAAGCCGTGCCTGATCATCCGAAATTGTTTTACCAGTCTGTCTGAATCGTTCTCTGATAAATTTTATCCAGATTTTTTCCTCAATCTTTTCAAGGAAGATGATATCTCCGAACTTAAAGAAAGGCATTGACGGTGATGTGAATACATCCATCATCATGTGTCGCTTGCTTCCGTAAATACAGTAGGAAGTATTCTGATGATGCTGCCAGTGAGCCCGCAACATCTTCTGGAAACCTGAAGGATCTTCAAAACCTGAAATATTCTGAAATTCATCGATGCACACCACGAACCTTATATTCTTCTCAGCTCCGATTTTTTCAGCAAGATTTAGAATATCCTCCGGACTTCGGCTGACCTCTTTCCAGTTCATTGAAAGACTGAACTCACTTCCCGGACCGGGGCTGAAGGTCAAGTTCGGGGTAAGCCTTCCAAGGAATTTCCTCGCGTTGTCGACCAGTTCCCTGATACGATTCGTGGAACTTCGGAGAACTGCCGAAGCCAAATATTTATAAAACTGTTCTTCTTTTCTTACATTATTCAGGTCAACAAAACAAAACCTGACCTCTTTATTCTTTTTCCTGACCAGGTCTGCCGCGTGAACTACCAGCGATGACTTGCCCCATCTTCTGGGAGAAATAAGAATGGTATTCACCCCTGAAGTAAAGTTTTGAACTAGCCTTTCCGTTTCCTGCTCCCGGTCAGTAAAGTTCCTCGCTGAAGCGATCTTTCCAAAAACAAATGGAGTCTCCATGCTTTTTTTACAAATGTAATAAATAATATTGAACTTACTAATCGTTAAGTTACTTTGTGGTAAGTTACCTTATAGTAAGTTGCTTTATGGTAACATAACATATAACTCCTGATTGCCGTGTTGCTCCTGAATTTCACTGATCCGAAATGCGGAGGTCAGGGGTGCGCTACCTGAGGAGATTTTTCACTATCTTCATCATCGCAATCAAGAAAAAAACCATTAATACTACAGCATTATGAAAGCCAGATCAGCATCCCTCCTGCTTGTGATTCTCGCCGTGACCTGCGGTACCGCGCTGTCACAGCCGGCAGGCAACCCCGTCACTGACCTCCTCCTCTCTGCATGGTCACCACGCAACTACACCACGGTGCCTGTCACCGACCAGCAGATTGACATGATTGTACAATGCGGTATCAAAGCCCCCAGCTCAAGAAACGGCCAGCCCTGGCACTTCACGGTGCTTAAAAACGAAGTCCTCATGAAGGAGATCATCTCCAACATCGAGCCGGGTAACGTGATAATCATCGTTTCGGGCAAGGAGTCCTCTTCGGGCGCCACACCCGACTTCGACTGCGGGCTGACGACACAGAACATGTTCATCGCCGCCACAGCCATGGGCCTCGGGGCCAGGATCTACGGCGGTCCCATCGCTGCCGCCCGAAGCCGGCGCGAGGCGCTGCAGATACCCGAAGGATTCACCCCGGTGATAATGCTCAGGGTGGGTAACATCGAGAAAGGCACTGACGCCGTCTCCGGCGCCTCCGCCCGCAAGGCAAAGGAGGAGCTGGTCAACTATATAAAGTAACCCGTCAGAACGATAAGATCTTACACCTTAGAAATGCTGTTCATTGGAATATTAATATTGAGTCTATGTGCCCTGGGCACCAATCCGGCACTGGCACAGGGCGGTGATCAAACCCCTGACAGAACAGAGGTATCCGGGACAACTCCTCAGCTGTATAATGCATACCTGAAGAGCGTTCAGGATATCCGGGTTGAGACCGTGGTGGGACATCTTCCATCATTGCCGCGCTATGTAAAGGGCGTTTACAGCAAGAAAATCAATGGGCCAGATGTAAGGGTGCTCTGGCCGGCTCCTGCGGATAACAGCCAGGTGCTTACCCCTGGCACATACACAGTGACAGGCCGGATACCCGGAACTGACATACAGCCAAAGGCGATTGTCACAGTCAGAGAAGCAGAAGAGCCTGCCACACCGGATCGGACACTGGAAACTTTTGATCTTGACCAGGTTATATTAAACACTGATGTCCATAACCACAACACGAAATTTATTGAGAATCGTGATAAGTTCATAACCGGCCTCGCCGCAACCAATCCTGACAATTTCCTTTACATGTTCCGTAATGCCTTTGGGCAGGAACAGCCTGACGGAGCCGAACCAATGGGGGTGTGGGACAGCCAGGAAACCAAGGTGCGCGGCCATGCCACGGGGCATTATCTCAGCGCTTTAGCCCAGGCGTATGCTGGTACCGGTTATGATGCGTCTCTCCAGGCTGGTTTTGCGGCTAAGATGGAATATATGGTGAATACGCTGTATGACCTGTCGCAGATGTCGGGGCAGCCAAAAACCCAGGGCGGAGAATATGTCTCAGACCCGACAGCAGTACCGGCGGCAGCGGGGAAGGCAGGTTATGATTCTGACCTGAGTGAGGATGGTATCCGGACAGACTACTGGAACTGGGGCAAGGGATTTATCAGTGCCTATCCGCCGGACCAGTTCATCATGCTGGAGAAGGGGGCAACCTACGGAGGGTCTGACGCCCAGATATGGGCACCGTACTATACCCTGCACAAGATCCTGGCCGGGTTGATGGATATCTATGAAGTCAGCGGCAATGAAAAGGCGCTGGAGATAGTCAAAGGGATGAGCGACTGGGTATTTGCCCGCCTGAGTCTGCTGCCGGAAGAGACACTCATAAGCATGTGGAACAGATACATTGCCGGTGAGTTCGGGGGAATGAACGAGGCTATGGCAAGACTGTCGCGGATAACCGGCGAGCCTCGTTACCTGGAGGTTGCACAACTATTTGATAACATCAGACTGTTTTATGGCGATGCCGGTCATTCTCACGGACTGGCAAAGAACGTAGATTTGTTCCGCGGGCTGCATGCCAACCAGCACATACCCCAGATCATCGGGGCCCTTGAAATTTATCGTGATACGGATGCTCCGGATTATTATCGCATAGCTGATAATTTCTGGTATATGGCTACCCATGATTACATGTACAGCATCGGCGGTGTTGCCGGAGCAAGCAATCCCAATAACCCGGAGTGCTTTACCGCTCAGCCGGCATCGCTGTATGAGAATGGCTTCTCCACCGGCGGACAGAATGAGACCTGTGCTACCTACAACATGCTCAAACTGACCAGTGGCCTGTTCCTCTTTGATCAGCGCGCAGAGTTAATGGATTATTATGAGCGTGCGCTCTACAACCACATACTCGCCTCCGTTGCAGAGGACTCCCCTGCAAACACCTATCATGTGCCGTTGAGGCCAGGGTCTGAAAAAGATTTTGGGAATGCTGACATGAAAGGTTTTGCCTGTTGTAACGGTACGGCGCTTGAGAGTAACACGAAACTGCAAAACTCAATCTATTTCAAAAGTGCAGACAACCAGGAATTGTATGTCAACCTTTTTGTGCCATCAACATTAAAATGGACTGAAAAGAATGTAACTGTAACGCAGACGACGGCATATCCGAAAGAAGACTTTACGCTGTTGACCATTGAAGGTGACGGCGCGTTTGACCTTAAGGTGCGTGTACCGCATTGGGCAACCGGGGGATTCTTTGTGAAGATCAATGGCAGGAAAGAGAAGGTCAGGGCTGTGCCCGGAAGCTATCTTACCCTGAGCCGTAAATGGAAGGACGGGGACATGGTTGAGTTGCGCATGCCGTTCCGGTTTTACCTCGAGCCGGTGATGGACCAACAGAACATTGCGAGCCTGTTTTACGGGCCGGTGCTGCTGGCAGCGCAGGAGCCGGAACCACTGACCGAATGGCGCAAGATAACTCTGGACGCACGGGATATCAGCAAGTCAATCACAGGTGATCCCTCTAAGCTGGAGTTTACAATTGACGGGGTTGTGTTCAAGCCTTTCTTTGATACCTATGGCCGGCACTCGGTTTACCTCGACGTTACGCTGAAGTAGAATCGACGGAGTCTGGCTGCCGTGGAGCCATGGGCGCCTTCAGAACCAGGATTCAACTTTTGGTTACTTTCATTGTTGAAGTTTAAAACACCAGGATGGCTGCACTGCTTTCAAAAATGCATGACGAGGGGCTGAACACCAGTGATGACGTTGAACGGTCAGCGAAGATGCCCGTATTGTTCGTCGGGCACGGAAGCCCGATGAACGCCATAGAGGAGAATGAGTTTGCGGCAGGCTGGCGTGACATCGGAATGAAACTTCCACGGCCCTCGGCAATACTGTGCGTCTCCGCTCACTGGCAGTCGGCTGGCACAAAGGTGACTGCAATGCTAAAGCCTGAGACCATACACGACTTCGGAGGGTTTCCGCGCGAGCTGTATGAGGTGCAGTACCCTGCCCCGGGCAGTCCTGAGCTGGCAAAAACCACGAGGGAGACGGTCCGCGACAGGGTCGTTGAGCTCGACAGTAAATGGGGTCTCGATCACGGTGCCTGGAGCGTCATACGACGAATGTATCCCGATGCCGATCTGCCCGTGGTGGAACTGAGCCTCGACTACCGGTCGTCGCCGCAGCAGCATTATGATCTTGCCAGGGAACTTGCCCCGCTGAGAAGGAAGGGGATCCTGATAATAGGCAGCGGGAATATGGTTCACAACCTCGGTCTGGTGTCGTGGGAGCATCTCAGCACCCCGGGATACGCTTATGACTGGGCTACGGAGGCGGACAGAGCGATGAAGAGTCACATCATGAGCGGCGACCACAGTCCGCTGATAAACTACGGTTCGCAGGGCAGGGCATTCAGTCTTGCAATTCCCACTCCCGAGCATTTCCTGCCGCTGCTATATGCTCTCGCGCTGAGGGAACCTGATGAACCGGTGGAGCTTTTCAATGACAAACCCGTCGCCGGGTCGCTGACGATGACCTCGGTCAAAATAGGGTGAAGACCGGCTGAAAACTTTATCGGGAAGAAACGATCGTTCAACGCTGCATCACGGAACTGGAACACCTGCCTGAAGCTGCCGGAGATGTGCAGGGAGTGAGACGAAGCCGGCTGTGCCAGGTGTCAGGCGTTAAGCCATTGCCTGAATGAGGAAGCCCGGTCGATACTCACGACGGTATCGAGCTCATCGTCAGCCTTCGGCTTAAGCTCCAGCTTGATTCGTCCTCGTGACCATGCAGTCATGCTGGCAATTGCCTCAATGTTCACAATGTACTTCCTGTTGATCCGGAAGAAGAGGGCGGGGTCAAGGAGAGCCTCCAGCCCGTCGAGGCTGAACTCAACCGGGTAGTTGTTTCCCTGGAATGTCTTCAGCCAGATACCCTTGCCAAGAACTGTGAACCACGCTATCTCAGCGACCTCAATCTTCCTGATCTTCTCCCCCGTCTGTATCATGAACCGCTTCCTGTAACCAGGATCCCTCCCCTGCAACTGAGCCAGAAGAGAATCAAAATCAATGCTGAAGGCTGCCCTGAGCGACTGGTACTTCTTCAGGCTCTCTTCCAGGTCACTCCTGCGTATGGGCTTGAGGAGATAGGCGATGCTGTTGAGCCTGAAGGCTCTCACTGCATACTGGTCATAGGCGGTGGTGAAGATGACCGGCGTGTTCACAGTCACCTGCTCGAAGATACTGAAGCTGATGCCGTCAGAGAGCTGGATGTCGAGGAAGATGAGGTCAGCCCGTTCTTGCATAAGCCACTTAACAGAGTCCTTTATTGATCCCAGCTTAGCTGCGACGGTGACCGACGGATCGATCCCTGTGATCATCTTCTCGAGTTTCTCAGCCGCAAGACTCTCGTCCTCAATTATCAGTGCTTTCATCATTGTCGGTGTTTATAAGAGGCAGCCTGGCAATGTAATGATCATCCTCCACGGTGAATGAGGGGACCCTGCCTGTTATGAATGAGTAACGCCTGGTAAGGTTCTTCAGTCCCACTCCGGTGGAGGCTGCAGCTGATATTTTAGGCTGCAGGCGGTTTGAGACGACCAGGGTCATTCCCTCTCCTCCTATCTCTATATGGAGCGGCCTGGAGTGGTTGACGATGTTATGCTTGATGGCATTCTCAAGCACCACCTGGAGAGACAGCGGCGGAAGCACCAGGTCAAGCATAGCGGCAGGGATGTTGACTGACCATGTCAGGTCGCCGCCGTACCGCATCTGCTGCAGGAAGAGGTAGGAGCGCATGAATTCGAGCTCCTTGCCGAGGGTTGCCGAGGGCTGTTCAACGGTCTCAAGGACATAACGGTATATCTGCGAGAACTCGTCGATGAACTCCTGTGCCCTGGTTACATCCTTTTCTATCAGTCCCGAGAGCACATTCAGGCTGTTGAACATAAAGTGAGGGTTGATCTGGCTCTTGAGCATTTCAAAACGTATCTGAGTCAGCTCGCGCTCCAGCGCCTCCGCCTTCCTTCCTGCCTCAGCGCTGCGGATATAAAAAATCCACGCCTCAAGCACCCCCATGATGATGATGTTCACCACGGCATAGATCAGGGCATTATACAGAAGTACGAGGTCCAGATCCTCACTGTAGGTTGTAATACTGTTGGCAACCAGAGTCATCATTACGGAGACTGTCATTGCCAGTGACACGGCGCCGAAGAACTGGATAAACACTCTTGGCAGCACCCTCCTGTTCCACGGGAACCGCCTGTTCAGCCAGTCGATGATCAGCAGGTCAGGCACGGCTATCAGTACCGACGCCGGTACGGTCAGAAGCACGCCGCGGAGCAGCCTGAGAAGGAAATGAGAAAAGCTATACAGCGGGTAGAAACCGCTTAGGTTATTATAGATGATGACTATCAGCTGGACCGCCAGGGAGATGCTGATAAGGAACCTTATCAGCCTTGGTATCGGTATAAGTCTGTTCAACCGTTTTATGAATGTATCAGCCATTTCAACCGTTGTCTCTTTTCCTGTCGCATACAGGTGTTAAAATAACAAAAGAAAATTGATGTACCGGCATTCCGACCTCTCCGGTTAACATTATCTTTCCAGGTTAAGATGCAGTCTTATAAGTCCCGTGCCGGTCGGTGCCAATGGTTTCGCATGAGCTCAGGAGTGTCATCAATACAGCCACAATTGTCATTAGAGTCTCTCTGAGATTCATAATTATTTCGCGTTAGCTGTTACTTCAGAATCTTCTCAGGATACCCAGTCTGACAGAGAAGTAATTCCTGTCGGGAATGGGATCTGCGGTTGCGTGATCCTCCATCTCAGGCAGGGCGTTGAATTTTACTTCGGGAATGAGCGCCCATTTTTGCCCCATGGGAATATCAAGGCCGCATCCCACCTGCCATCCCGGTCCATGGGTAGTATCGAAGAGCAGTTCGCCTGTCGGATCTTCTATCTCGATGTGCTTGTACTGGTATCCTCCCCTCACAAAGACCGAGGTTTTCGAGAATTCTACCTGACGCTTATATTGCAGTCCTATTATGTAACCCGTCTCCTCAAAGTCGCAGCTGTGACCTGCCGGAGCATAATCATTTCTGAAGGCGTTGTAGCCCCATCCCCCGTAAAGGCCCAGGTATTTAGTCATCCTGTAGTGCAGGAGCACTTCGCCGCCGGCACCTGCATTGACGACCGGGTCACCGGGCATGTTGAGCGACAGGGAGAGTCCGCCGTTGACTTCAAAAGCGCCTCTCTTCTCTTGATCCTGCGCTGTAAGAGCCACAGGAAGAAGAGCCAGGAGCGCTGCTGCCAAAAATACTTTTGTTTTCATGTTCATCGGTTTTTAAGAATTTGTATTTCAATGTCGAAGTAAAAGTAGGTGCAGCCCGTGGGCACTGAAAAAAAAAGGTGCCGGGCGTGCGATAGTGGCAGCTGAAGGTGCTCAGGAAAGGGATGAATGTGTGATCATGAAGGAGCGGTGATGTACGTCATTGATAAAAAGTTTGCATAACTTGGCTCTGAGAACAGAAAATGAATGCCATGAAAAGAATGATCCCATTAACCGCGGCGCTTGCTGTAACCCTGGGTTCTCTACTGGTCGTCTCCTCGTGCCATGACAGCAGCAGGATAGAGACGGACCGCAGCGCCGACTCCCTGGCTGTCAGCCAGGCGATACACGCCTGCATCGGCTGGGCAAAGGAGAAGGACTTCGACCTGCTCTACAGTGTCATTAACGACCCGGGATACCTGGAGGTGAGCCCCGGTAATAGAATCACCAGGGGTATTGACCAGTTCAGGGAGAACGAGACCTTCTGGGGGAGTCCCGATTTCAAGGCCATACGTTATGATGTCAGGGATCTAACCATCAGTTTCTCGCCTGAAGGTGATGCTGCGTGGTTCTATTGTATTCTTGATGATATTAACGAGTGGAAGGGAGAGCCTGCCAGCTGGGAGAACACGAGGTGGACGGGCGTGCTGATCAGGAAGGACGGCCGCTGGATTATGATGCAGCAGCATTTCTCCTTTGCGCATTCCTGATACAATTGTATGATTTTCCCACCTTCTGAGGCTGAAGTGTCCGGGGAGTTTTGCTGCACGAAAGGCAATAACGCCGTCTCTGGCGCCTCCGCCCGTAAGGCGAAGGAGGCACCGGTTAACTATGTGAAACAGTCCGGTTAATTCTTTTGCATTCGATATAACGGTAACCGGTCTGCCCGGTCACTTTCCGTTTTATTCACAGAGTGTTTTCAGCTTTTCAAGTGCCTTGGGCCAGGCTTCGCTGACAAATGCCTTGAAATCAGCTGGCACATCGGTGTCAACGCACAACAGTGTCTTGCTGCCCACAGGTTTCAGGGTGTAGTTTTCAAGTGCCCCCTGCCAGACGTTGCCCTTTGCTTCGCCGGTAACCTCTTCGCCGTCAATCATTTCACGAAGGCTCTCGATGCACAGGAATTTCCCGGGGATGTTTTCCCTGATCCTGCATACCATACCCCCGGTTCTGCCTTCGGTGTCTGTCCCCAGGAACATTATCTTCTCCCCCTTGTCCCACGAACCGGAGAACCTGGAAGTGGGATTGAAAGGGCTGGTCCATTTACTGTATGCTTCACTTTCCAGCATGATCCTGAATATGTTCTCAGGAGTGTTGTCTATTGTGACCTCAAAATGGAGCATCTCCTTTTTACCATACTCTTCAACATACTTCCTGAAGTTTTCCAGTATAGCCTGCCAGCCGGATCTCTGAAGGTCGGCACTGTTCTGATCCTCTGTTTCAAATGACTCCGCTACCAGGGTCCCGTTTGCCGTCTTCCTGAAGCTGATAAGCACATTCCTTTCGTCATCCAGAGTATAGTCCAACGACTTGCCGGGGATAACCTCGCTGAACCTGCCTGTAAAGTCAAATCCCTCAGAACCGTCCCTGGCTTCCATCCTGTAAAGGAATGCGCCGCCAGGTCTGAGGTCGCTCTCGGCATAGCTTGTCTGCCAGTCGTCGGAAGCATTGTTCCAGTGAATGATATGCAGGGGCCTGGTTAGCAGATCCCAGACCAGTTCCGGCGGGGCACTGACGGTGGTGCTGACTGTTATCACCTGCTTCCCGGTTTCCTGTTTCATGGCGAAATCTGTATTTACTGATGTGATTATATAATGAATAACAATTGGTGGTAACGATTGTTTCGGAAGATCCGGCAGAACAACAATCGATGCCGATAGGATCAGTGTTCTTCAACATCTGATTTCATAGAATAAATTCCGATCTTTACTTCCGGACTTTGCACAGGTGATAATGACATGTTAAAATCAATATTCAATGGAAAACCGGACTCTTGAAATTGAAGCGGCAATTCAGATTCAAAAGACTCCCCACGAAGTGTTTGAGGCAATTGTTGATCCGTCAAAAATGTCCTGCTATTTTATCTCCAGGGGAAGTGAAATCATGGAAGAAGGGAAGGTGATCATGTGGAAATTTCCGGAATTTGAAATGGAATTTCCTGTACGGGTAGCCAGGATTGAAAAGGACAAATACGTTTCGTTTTACTGGGAAGTCGACGGGCTTGATCTGCTGGTTGAGATAACCCTGACCCCACGGGGCGCCGGTTCGACTGTTGTGCGTGTTACCGAGAAAAGCAGGAAGTGCGATGAAGCCGGACTGAAATGGCTGCAAGGCAACTCGGAGGGGTGGGCAAACTTCCTTGCATGCCTGAAGGCTTATCTCGAATATGGGATTAATCTTCGGAAAGGAGCCTTTGATTTTCTGGCAGACAAATAATTTGCACAGGAAATTTTCAATTCCACACTTTCCTGGTCACGAATTTTTTACCATCCTGCCGGCACATCACCTGTATTAGCTGGCGTCCGGAGAGGGATGCAATGACCGTTCCTGTAAAAGGAGCTGTCCACTGTCCTGCCATAAACAGTCCCCCCAGTCCGGGCAGGGTCCGGAAAGACTCCAGGGCGGACATATTTGCCGGCGTGAGGTACCATCCGTCAGGGGAACCCTGCCAGTTACCCGTGTATCGTTTGTACGTCATGGGAGTGGGTACATCAGTAACTTCAATCTGCGAGGTGATGCCCGGCCATCTCTTCTCAAGCCGGGCGATGCTCAACTCAGCAATACGTTGTTTCTCAGCCTTATACTTCTCTTTGTCCTTTGAAAGATTCTCCCAGTAATCAAATTCCGTATCGAACCATACTTCAACGACCGATTTGCCTGCGGGAGCCATCGAAGGGTCAAAACTGTGATGGAGGACGCTCATCCATCTGTTGTCTCTCTCCCCTATCCTGATCGGCTTGTCAAGTTCCAGTATCAGACGATGCGGTTCCGATGACATATCCCGGTTTACACCCAGCATCACATGTACAATTGGCTTTACCGGGATCCAGTTATCGTACATATCGCGTATCCTTTCATCCATGTATTTCTTCCCAAGCATATCGAATATGAGAGTATGCCCGTCTCCGGCCCATATGACATAGTCAGCCCTGTGCTCGGTGCCATCATTCAGCTTTATACCCTTTACCTGGTCGTTTTCAATAATAAGTCCCGATACGCGGCTGTTAAAATGAATGTTCCCCTCCCAGTTGCTTATACAGGTCAGCAATATGAAATGCAACCTGTTGCGATCCGCCTAAGGGTACTCCCGCTTTTGTAACACCGCTTTGCATGAAACCAGCAAGTACGATCATGGGAAACTGTGGCATCGGCCACCCCGGAGCGTCAACAAATAACCTGGCAGCCTCACGAAGAAAAGGATCCTTAAACCGGGCAGCAAAATCCTGGATTGTCACATTATTATACTTTGTGAAGACCCGGATCAGCGGCAACACTGCAATCATCATCTTCATTTTGTCAACAAGACTCTTCATTTCTGAAGGTTTCAATGAAGAGGCCCCCAGCATATCAGGGCCGAAGATAAGATCCAGAAATTCCTTGATCAGTTTACTGTCCTCAGGTGAGATAGCAAGCATCTGCTCTTCCAGTTTCTTCCGGTCAGTGCAGAAATTGAGCTTTTTGCCCATCCCCTCGATATAAGACATATGGTCGTGAAAATGAAACTTAAAGTTTTTAATAACTCCCAGTTCTTCCCACATCGCATGCAGAGGTCCTGACACAGAGGCAGTCAGCATGTGCATGCTGATGTCAAAAGTAAATCCCTTCCGTTTCCATGCAGTGCAAAGTCCACCCGGGATACTGTGCATTTCGTAGATGGATGTACTGTAACCGTTCATCTGAGCATAGCAGCCTGAAGAGAGACCTGCTATTCCTGCCCCGACAATAATAATTGACTTCCCCATAACCATTAATTCTTATAATATTTATTACAGAATAAAATTATAAAAATCCCAGATTCGGAATTTCACGTACATAATAATAAAATTACATCCGCGGATAAACTCACTATCACTAATATGGTTAAACACATGCCTGAGACCAGGGCGCGGCGACAGTGAGCTCCGCAGGGCGGCCATATGAGATTGTCAACCGGAGGGGACAACATGTACCGGACTTTTGCTAACTTTGGTTAAGAGAAAATGATTCCCGCCATGAACAGATCACTTCTTGCACTTTCAATTGCCGTATCATTTACTGCCGTGGTATAGGGGCAGCAGGTACCGGACACAACTTACAGCCCGGTAATCGGGAAACAATACAGAACTACGGTAAGGCGTTTAACCTATGTACAAAGAACATGTGAGCAGAGACCATCAACACGAAGTGAAAGAACAAACCGCTTTTATTCATATTAATACGGACTCCATATACATGAAAACTATCATCTGGTCTTTTGCCTGTATCTTATCGCTGCTGCTGGTACCTTCATGCAATCCGGATAATCCTCAGCCTGATGATCCTCCGGTAACCGGTGCTCCTCCTGTAATTGTTACAGCGTCCGTTCCAGCCATAACCAATACTACTCTGTCACTGACTGTAACCGTGAAGCCGGGCAATTTGCCGACGAATGTCAGCATTCAGTACGGGGAAACAACCTCCTACGGTAAAGAGGTTTTTTCCGGACAGAATCCGGTAACCGGAGATACAAATGTCGATGTTGACGCAAAAATCAGCGGGTTAAAGTCCGGGCAGTCGTATCACTACAGGCTGAAAGCTATAAATTCAGAAGGTACCGCTTTTGGAGAAGACAGGGTATTCTCAACCACAGTTGCTGATATTGACGGGAATACATACAATATTTTAACTATTGATGCACAGACCTGGATGGTAGAAAATCTTAAAACAACCAGGTACCGCAATGGTGATTTAATAGGCACATCAAATCCTGCTGACCTGGATCTGAGGGGACATACTGATCCGAAATACCAGTGGGCGCCCGCGGCCAATGAGGATAATGTAGCTGTTTTTGGCAGGTTATATACATGGTATGCAGCAACTGATGCCCGCAATATCTGCCCGGAGGGGTGGCATCTCCCTTCTGATGAGGAATGGACGATACTTGAAAATTATCTTATTGCCAGCGGTTTTAATTATGACGGTAGTTTAACCGGCTATAAAATAGCAAAGGCGGTCTCTTCAACCATGTACTGGGACTACAGTTCCGTTACAGGCTCAGCCGGTAACACCGATTTCCCGGAAAAGAGAAATGCAACCGGCTTTACTGCCCTGCCATCTGGCTATCGTGATTACTATGGCCCATTCAGCACAATCGGGGGATCAGCCTTCTGGTGGACTTCAACAGGGGTACTCCCATCAACAGCATATTACCGGGCTATCCAGAGCAATTATTTGTTTATCAGCAGAAACGGCTATACCAAACAGGATGGTTTCTCAGTGCGCTGCATAAGGGATTAATTCCGGGAGGCAACTGATGGCATATGTCCCGGTTTCCCTGACCGAAGAATGAAGTAGCTTTATTTCAAAATCACAGCAACCAACAGTCGTGACCTTTAAATGGCAGGAGATATTGAATTTCATGCCCCAACCGGCGAAAGAAGTACGCCGGTTTGCAAATTCAAAGTGAAAAATCCGGTACTTCTGTTAAATTTGACCCCTAAATTACCCAGCATATGAATGATATCAGTGATGCCGAAGAAAAAGTACCCGATCTGAGAATCGACAACATTGACGTTGTAAAAGATTTATGGTCAAAAACTTACAACACGGAAGGCAAGCCCGACTGGTCCCACATCCTCCCCTACTACGACAATGATATCCTGTTCAGGGATTCCATCCAGGAAATACGAGGGAATGAAGGAATTCAAGGCAATGACCGAACGGCTGACACAGCGTTCGAAAGACCTGAAGATGAAGATCGTCAATGCCACCAAGGATGGAGATATCGTATTCCTTGAGTGGGAGATGACCCTCAGTTTCAAAAAGTATCCTAACTCCGTGATGTACGGCGCCAGCCGCCTGAGGCTGAATGCGGAAGGAAAAATCATTGAACAGCGCGATTATTATGACCTCTGGGGAGATATCTTTGACAATATCCCCAGGTTCGGAAAAGCCTACAGGCGGTTTATGATTAAAAAGTTCGGTTGAACTTATAGGTTGAAATTATGTTCTATCAAATAAACAAACCTAACAAACTATACTATGAAAAAGACTACTTGCATCTTACTGGCTCTGGCATTACTGTCTCTAGGATCCGTAAATGCCCAGACAGGTTTGCGTTTCGGAGTGAAAGCCGGCTACAGTCTGGCTCTTCAATATGGTATCAGTCCTGCCGACGATACTTATACTGTTGAAACCGGAAACAGGAGTGGATTTGCAGGAGGAGTACTCCTGTATATTCCGATTACCGAATCGGTAGGCCTTCAGCAGGAGCTTTTGTATGCCCAGAAAGGATCGAAGCAGGATGTTACCATTAACCTGCCCTTTAACATAAATACAGTGTCTGTATATAATCTGAACTATTTCGAGATGCCAATGAGCATCAAATACCGGTTTTTCAAAATCGGGGAAGTAGCGGTTTATGGCAGCACCGGGATTGCATTGTCATTATTGCTCGACGGAGACTACACCATTACCAGTACAATCAACGCGGGCGGGCCTCCCGTAGTAGTGCCTGAATCAGGAGATATGGCAGGGCTCGATACATTCGACTATTCGTTCGTGTATGGATTCGGGACGGACTTCAAACTTCTCAAACAGGATTTTTTCCTTGATGCCCGCATGACAGTGGGGTGGAACACCCTGCAAATGCCTAACGCCACAGGAGCAGAACCTGTTCCGTTGCGTAACCAGGATTATGTATTTGCCCTTGGTATGTATTTCTAGAAGCTCAGTCCATTTTTAATAATCAGCTCGAATTTATAGAAGCTAATCAGGTACGTGGTATGTATGAAAAATAAAAAGTTTGCCAAATATTTCAGGGAATATGAGTGGTCGAACATTTCTGCGATGATCAGGAACAATCGTTCAGCACCCAGCATCTGCCCTGAAAATTTTCATAACAGGCTTGTTGTCATAACCGGAGCCACCTCGGGCATAGGCTACCATACTGCAATTAAATATGCCTCCCATGGGGCAAACCTGTTGTTTATCAATCGCAATGAGGAGAAATCAAAAGCTCTTTGCATTGAAATCGAAAGTGAGTTTAGTGTTAAATGCGATTACAGGATTGCCGATTTAAGCAGCCTGAAGGATATTTTCCGGGTTGCGGGCGAACTGGCAGAGCTCGTTACCCCGATTGACGTTCTGATACACAATGCAGGCACATACCTGACAAAAAGGGAGTTAACCCCGGAGGGAATAGAGAAGGTATTTGCAGTTCACTACCTCTCATCCTTTATCATGAATTTCATCCTGATGAATAAGTTAAAATCCCAGCAAAGAGCCAGGATTATACTTGTTGGTTCGGAGGGGCATCGCTTTGCGGCGTGGGGACTGAGGCTTGATGACCTTAACTGGGAAAAACGCCGCTACACGGGATTGAAAAGCTACGGTTCGGCCAAGCTGGCACAGCTCCTGTCCATGATCGTTTTCAATGAATACTTCAGGGAGACGGGCGTGACAATAAACACAATGCACCCGGGGGCCGTTAAAACGGATACGGGACAGGAAAACGGGCCGGTCTACAGGTGGTACAAAAGAAACTTCCTGGATAAGACGCTGAAATCACCTGAAATATCAGCCGAAGCGCTGTACTGGCTCGGGGTCTCAAAAGAGATGGAAAATGTGAGCGGGAAGTTCTTTAACCTGACAACGGAAGAAGAACCGGCACCGCCAGCACGGGACAGAGAGGTTGCTTACGAACTCTGGGAAACAACCCTGAAGATGGCGGGGCTGAATGACCGGGCCGGTGAAAAACCATCCCGGCATCCGTCTGCCGAAGTTGTTCAACAAAGAGTGCATGTCTGATAATAATTACGATGCAGTTGTTGTTGGCGGCGGCGTTGCCGGGCTGACTGCAACGACCTACCTGGCACGGTCAGGAAAGAAAGTGCTGCTTATTGAAAAAAACAGGGAGTGCGGAGGCCTGGTTAATACCTTTGTGCGGAACGGATTTCATTTTGATGCCGGCGTAAGGGCACTGCTCGACGCGGGGATCATCTATCCGATGCTGAAGGATCTGAATATCCGTCTCGATGTGGTAAAAAGCCCGGTCTCCCTGGGTATTGAAGATCAGATTATACATATCGAGACCCTCGCCAACCTGTCAGAATACAGTGAGCTCCTGAAAAAATTCTACCCTGAGAGTGCCGGTGAGATCGATGAGTTGTTAAAGGTCATCCGGAAAGTGATCAAACACATGGATGTGCTCTACGGCATCGAGAATCCTTTTTTCAAAGACCTGAAACGCGACCCGGTCTTCATTTTCAAAAAACTGCTGCCGTGGTTTCCCCGGTTCCTTATGACTGTCAGGAAGATAAACCGCATGGATGCCCCGGTTGAAGATTACCTGGAAACTATAATTAAAGATAACTCGCTGAGAGACATGATCTCCCAGCATTTTTTCAAAAACACTCCTTCATTCTTTGCGCTGAGCTACTTTTCACTGTACCTCGACTATTTCTATCCCAGGGGTGGGGTGGGCAAGCTGTCGGAGGCGCTGAAAAACAAGTTACTTGAGCTCGGGGGGGAGATAAAGACAGAAACAAGAATCACCGGGGTGTTTCCCGAAAAGCATTTCGTGACAGACGAACAGGGTACCCGCTATTATTATAAAAACCTTGTCTGGGCTGCCGATCTGAAAACGCTCTACAGGAGAGCCGAAACAGAAGGCCTTCCGCCGGAAACCATTGAAAGGATCGGAGAGACCAAAGCGAAGATGCTGGGCAGCAGGGGAGGCGATTCTGTTTATACCCTGTTTGTGGAGGTGGATGAGCCCCCTGAAAGTTTCGCGAAGATTGCCCACGGACACTTTTTCTATACTCCTGTAAGGCAAGGATTAGGCGAGACGCACCGCTCGGAGCTGGATGATCTCCTGCGTGATTTTGCAACGCTTGATAAAGAGCAGATCCTGGCCTGGCTCGACAGATTCACCAGCTTAAACACATACGAGATTTCCATTCCCGGACTTAAGGATCCCGCAATGGCTCCTCCGGGTAAGACCGGAGTGATAATCAGTATCCTTGCTGAGTACGACCTGTTTAAAATGGTCAGGGAGGCCGGGTGGCTCGAGGAGTTTACCGTGGCCCTTGAGGATCGTGTTCTTAAGGTATTGTCAGGTTCTGTCTACCCGATGTTAAAAGATAAGGTCATTGAACGCTTTTCCTTCACCCCGCTGAGCATCGAAAACAGGGCAGGCAGTTCCGAAGGCGGGCTTACGGGATGGGCATTCCGGAAAGAGATGCCGGTAATAAATAAGATACAGCTCGCAGAGGGCGCGGTTCTGACACCCATACCCTCAGTTTACCAGGCAGGACAATGGGTTTACAGTCCCGGAGGCGTACCGATGTCTATCCTTACCGGTAAACTGGCAGCGGACAGGGTTCTGAAAAACAGATGATCAAACCTGTGGGCCTGGTGATCACGGCTGCGCCGGAATCACGTTTACACTGCCTGTGCGGGGTCAGAATGGGCTCGCCAGTGCACGGCTCAAAATAATCCTCCCTGAGCCGGGTCAGATCTTCAGGTACTTTTTCAGCAGGTCCCTTCCCTGTCTGATGGCATCCCTCCCGGTTGATTCGATACCATACCAGCCTCTGTAGCCCCCGTCATGACTCAGATTGATCATTTTTGCCGTCAGCTCCTCGGTGGGCTGGTTGCGGTATGACATCCCCACCGCCCAGGGTAACATCTTCCGCAGATAATCCACGTTGTCGAAATCGGCTGACGGACTCCGCCAGTCGGGATAGGAGCCGAAATAGAGGTTATTCACCTCGTTCAGGAGTGCCAACATCCAGTCAGCGTCATTGGATACTCCCCCGTGATTTTCGATGCATACGCTGATTCCTGCCGGCATGGCATAATCGAGGAGCATGTTGTATGATTCCGCCGCCCACTTCAGGGCCTCGTCCTTATTCACCTCCTTCGGTCCCCTGCAGTTGGTCCGGATGGCTTTGCAGCCCAGGTAATGAGCGATGTCGATCCATTTTCTGTGATTGACAACGAACTGTTTCCTCAGTGCGGGAGTGGGCTCGCAGCCGTCTCCCTCGGCATCGACCATGATCAGAACCATGGTTACGCCATGGGTGTCTGCGTTCTTTTTCAGTTGATTGAGATAGTCCACGGTCGGCACCTCAAACAGCGTATTGACGAACTCAATCCCGTTCAGGCCAAAATCCTCCCTGGCAACTTTCGGGAAATCGAGGTTCTTCCATTTCCCTCCCCTGATCTCATCCACCAGCGCCCATTGGGCCAGTGAAATATCATCATGCGTCATGCGCGGGGTTACAGGCGGATACGGCAGTGGTCCCGGTGCCGTGTCAGACCGAAGTCCGTCTGCCGGTTCAGCCCCCATGCCCATTGCCGGTACAACCAGTCCGGCCGCACCCAGCAGGGCTGTTTTTTCAATGAAACCCCTTCTTGAGAAATTCTTTTGCGTGTTCTTCATAGTTCCTTATGGTTTAGAGTTCCCAGCCTTTCCTGAATTCGCGTGTCAGGTACCTGTTGGCTGCTTCATCATTGGTGATCTTCATCTTTTCAGAATCATATTCCACCTTTTTTCCGGCCCGCAGAGCGACAGCGGCCAGGTTGATGGCCTCGGTGACCGGTCCGGCATATCTGAAGCTGCCGGGTGATTCCTTCCCCTCTTTGATAGCTGTCAGCCAGGTTTCAGGGCGAGCTGCCTCCTCTCTCGCCGGCAAGTCTCTTCTCTCCCTGGTAGGCTTTCATGAGCCGGGAGGGAATTATTTCGGGATCCTCACCGCGAAATCCGGCCAGTATTTTCCCCCTGTCGCCCACGAACATCATCCCCTCCTCAGGCATATCACGCCTGTCCTCCCTGAGTTCTTCCGGGATGAAGGGTTTCATCCCTCCGTCGTACCAGAAAAGGTCGAAGGCGGGAAGGGTTTTCTGTTTCGGGAATTCCAGCTGGACCATGCATGACAATGGAAATGAAACGTCATTCTTAACCCATTTATATGTATTGCCGTCGACGTACCTGTGTGTGGTTCCGTATGCTTTTGCACTTACGGGAGGTGTATCGATCCCGAGGGTCATAAACAACGGGAAGAGGCTGTAGTGTCCCATGTCAGCGATGCTCCCGCCTCCAAAATCATACCACCCGCGGAACCGGTTGTGGGTGTAGAAAGGATGATACGGCATATCGGTTACAGGCCCCAGCCACAGCTCCCAGTTGAAGCCATCAGGGACGGGCCTGGTTTCTGTGGGCCGTGATGGCCACTGTTCCCAAACTGGCCGGTAAGACCAGTTATGAATTTCTCTCAGGTTGCCGATCACCCCGTCATTGATCCATTTCAGAATCAGGTCGTATTGCGGCCTTTCGCTCCAGGCCAGGAGATGTGTCTTCACCCCCGTGCTTTTTGCCGTCTCAATGGCAAGCCTTGCTTCGTACATGCGGTTTCCGATGGGTTTATGTGTGATCACATGTTTGCCCTTCTTCATGGCTGCGATGGCAAGGTATGCATGATGATGATCGGGGGTCATGACCTTGACGGCATCGATGCCCGTTTCCTTTTCAAGCAGCTCACGGTAATCCTCATACGATCTGCATCCCGACCAGCTCCCGGAAGGCTTGTTTTTGCCATAGTATGTTTCAACATATTCCTTTCCTATGTCGCGTCCTCCCGGGATGCCCTGGTAGGCGGCGCCCCAGCCGGGGTCGGCAAGTGTGCTGCGTATCGAGCTTCTGATGCCCTCCGGCGACCAGTCGAGGTAGTCGGTAGTAAGTTTATTCACGTCACAGACAGCTACAACCTGTATATCAGGATTTTGCAGCAGTGACGGCATCTCCCGCAGTCCCTGTGTGCCGCAGCCTATATTGGCTATTGTAATTTTATCGGAGGGTGCGACGTGTCCGGGTCCCCCCAGCACATACCTTGGAACCACTGTAATGGTTGCAGCCGTAGCAGCAGCTGAGGTGATGAATTTCCTGCGGTTGATAGATTTCTTCGATCCCATGATACCTGTATTAAGTGATTAACTACCGTAGGATAAATATCGGTTTTCCTCCGGATTATTTCGTCAATAAGTTACTACAATCAATTTAAGAAGATTCCTGCCTTGGACAAAAAGAAGACTACCCCGTGGATATATTCACAATAGGGGAATGGCAACCTCCGAACCGGGGTCAACCGCCAGGGTCACAAAGGCTCAAAGAGAGACTGCCCGGGAGAAATGTGGAAGAATCAGTGAGCTGGCAACAGCGTCCCGTTTACAGCTGAGCCAGTCGCTTCCTGGCAAAAGGCTTTGTTGCAGCCAGCGGAAAAGAGGTCTTTGGATCAGTTGATATTTTTGAGTATGCTTCCTTTGCCTTGTCGATGTTGCCCAACTTCTCGTAAGACAATCCCGTAAAATAGAGGCCCATGGTTCCGGCCTTCTCAAGACTTACTATGGCTTCTTTATAATTACCTTTCTGATAATCAATCAGACCTCTCATTTCAAACAGGTCCTGCTTGTAAGTATCTTTTTCAGCTTCCGTCAGACTTTTTTCATACTGGTCAAGGTATTTCTCAGCCAGATCTGTCTTCCCGGAGTAGGCATACAAGAATCCCTCCAGGAGAACTTTATACTGGTTGTAGTAAATTTTGTCCGCTTCAGTCAACTTGAGGGATGTCAGATACCCCTTGTAATCATTCAGGAATTTTACATAGTCTTCAAAATCTTCATATAGAAGACAACTATAAGCCTTGTTTACAGTGGCACCGATGATGTATTCATCCCGGTCACCCAACTGTTTGTCGAATTCTATCTGCCTGTCAAAGGTAGCCAGAGCTTCCGGAAGATTGCCATCGTAGAGCCAGGTGGTTCCGACCGAATAGAGGCAGAAATTCTTTTGCCAGTTGGTAGCTGAGACATCCATGGCCTTAAGGTAGTTTTCCCTGGCTGCCGCATAATTATTATCAGCAACATAGCAGTGTCCCAAAAAGAGGGCAGAGAGATATTCATCCCTGATAGTCAGTGCTTTCTTGTGGATATTTATCGCCTCTGCTATCTTGCCAGTGCTTCTTAATAACTGACCGTACCTGTTCAGGAATTGGGTGTTCGCCGGACTCATCTCCAGAGACTTGATATACAGCTTCTCAGCTTCATCATATTTTTCAAGACACCATAAAATGTACCCCTGGTAGCTAACAGCGCCGGCAAAGTTTGGATCCAGCTCACAACTTAGCTTAGCATATTCAAGTGCCTCATTATACTTTTCATATCCAACATAGGCGTTGGCCAGGTGCATCGGGAGGATTTTATCGCCGGGAGCCAGCCTGATTGCGGTCTTCAATTCCTCAAAGGCTTCATCCCTTTTTGAGTATTCCAGGTATAGATATGCCTGAATAAAATGCTTCTCTGCCTCCGTGATATTATCTTTCTGCTCATCGGCAGCATTCAGGTATTTCATCCGGTCAGCGCTTCCAAAGCCCATGTAACCGTAATAGAGGTTTGCCAGTGCGAAATCCTTGTCGAGCTCGAGAGCCTGCTTCAGCTTCCCGGAAATCACGACCATATCACCGGTTTCAAACACCTCGATCTGTGCTTCCCTGAACAACGTTCTGGCTTTGTCCGATTTTGTTGTAATCGTCATGCCTGAATCTCCTGAGAGGAATCCAACGATCAACAGTGCGGTGATCAGGAATACAGTGGCGGGTGCCAATTGCTTTTTGATTCTGCTTTTCATGTCTGATTTATTTGGTTTATACTGAGAGTCCGGCTGTCAATGATGAGAAATATATACCGGGAGGTAATTCCCGGGGGGATTTCATTTACAAAGCTCCGCCATTCCGGATAAACTTGTTTTTCCGTACGTCCCAAATGTTTTTCCCTGCGTACCAAAATGAAAATAAAAGGAAGTGAGACACTTCAGCTTCTCTCAGGAGAATTGTATGCCACAATCCCCCGATTACCGGGAAAGAATTAGCGTGAAGAGAGAAAGTCTCTCCTACCCTGGCAGACTAACAGGTTCACCTGAGTGGTTATTTCCGGGCTTTAACGGCTCTGACAGATGCAATCACCAGGGTCACCAGGCTGACGAGAATCCAGAGAGATAGGATCAGTATTGCCAGCAGGCTGAAGCTGAAGTCGATATCAAACTGGAACTGCTGCTGGCTGAATTTCCACACCTGGTCCTCCCGGACCATGACACCCGTAAGGCGCAGGGGTACGCACAAGAAGCCCTGAAAGGTCAAATTTCACATAACCCTTTGTTGCGAACCATGCAATGTCTCCCTCCGATGAAATATTTGCGCTGTCAACCATGAACCTGCAGTCGCCCCACGATTCCCAGTCGGACCGTACCAGTCGGGCTGCCCTGTCATAGCCGCTGTAAACCTCACCGGGGCTGGTACCCAGTACCAGCAGATTGTCCCTGGAATAGAGTGACTCCATGAAGGCCCCTGACCCGGCTGGTATCCCTCTGGAAGTAACCTTCCTGAAACTTATTCAACTGACCGATTATCTCCTTCCTTGTGCTGTCGGGAGCATTTCCCTGCGAATAAACAGCTTTTGCCGGGGAGAGGATCCCTTCCTCGTCAGCTCTTTTAAACATCCGGGTAACAAGAAAGAGGACCACAAGCAGCAATGCGATTCTCAGTAAAATCTTAAGTATTTCCTTCATGTTTATAATTTATTAAGAAGCAGATAACTATAGAGTTACGTTACTTCTTCAGTTCGCTCAGCTCGATGCCGTAGTCGTACCGGAGGTCCTCATGCAGGAGGGATACCTTCTTAATGATGGTATCTATCTGCCTGTTGTAGAGATTCATCAGGGCGGTGTTCCTTTCTATGGGCGGGGAGAGCCTCTTCAGCCTGGTGCAGAAGTAGAGCAACAGGTCGACCTCCGTCTGTTTCTTCTGCGAGTACCTGATGTACTTCCTGGTGTTCTTCAGGATCTTCCTGACACTCTTCCTGATAAAGTAATAGCTTGACCTGTTGATATTCTCAAACTCCCCGTCCATCTCCTTTTTCACGCTCTTTACGTATGAGAGCTCGTCGGCTGACTCGAACAGCAGGTAAGTCAGTAGTTCCTTGTTCTCCTTCTTGAACCTCGACAGCCGTAGACACAGATCGCGCAGTTCCTTTGGCGTGCGATAGGTCAATTCCTGGTTTAGCTCTTTTACCGTGACGGTCTTCATCGGAATGACAGCTGATGCTGTTTTACAAATGTAAGATATTATTTGTTCAGGGTCCGGGGTGACAGGCAGTGCTGATGAACAATCGAATAAACGTGGTGCTGTGCCATGCAGGAAAAATTCTGTTGTATACGGGAATTTTATATCTTTAGAGGACCTAACCTCCCTGAGAAAAGTTGAATCCCGTACGGATGGGCGAGAGAAATATTTACAAGGACGTACTGTTTGGTGTTGCCGTTGGCGATGCCCTGGGTGTTCCCGTGGAGTTCAGGTCGAGGGAGGAGCTCCGTAAGGATCCGGTAATCGGTATGAGAGGCTACGGGACGCACCAGCAGCCTCCCGGGACATTTTCGGACGACAGCTCTCTGACCTTCTGCCTGGCCGAGGCGCTGACGGAAGGGTTTGACCTCAATACCATCGGGCAGAATTTTGTCAGATGGCACCGCAAGGGTTTCTGGAGCGCCCACGGGAAAATATTTGACATCGGGGGTATTACATGGCGGGCGCTTTCACGGATACAATCCGGGGTGGATCCGGAGATGGCCGGAGACGACGGCGACTGGTCAAACGGCAACGGCTCGCTGATGCGGATACTGCCGCTGCTGTTCCATATTGCAGAGATGCCTGTGGAGGAACGATACCGCCTCACCAAACAGGTGTCAGGCCTTGACGCACAGGCATATACGGTCAATAATCTCATGCTTCATCCTGCTCGAGTTTGCCAGGTACATTGCAGCCGGCATGGATAAATCCGAGGCTTACAAGTCGCTCCGTACTGTTACCGCCGGCCAGCTGGGATCGTTCAGAATCAGCGACGTGGAAACGGGGTACTTCAGCAGGATCCTTAAGGGGAATATCCATGACCTTCCCGAAGAAAAGATCAGGAGCTCAGGATATGTGGTGGACACGCTCGAGGCTGCCATATGGTGTCTCATGAAGACAAAAAGTTACAGCGCCGCGGTGCTACAGGCTGTCAACCTCGGCCGCGATACCGACACCACAGCGGCAGTCACCGGAGGACTGGCAGGTCTGCTATACGGTCATGAGACAATCCCGGAAGAATGGCTGGACGTTCTTGCAAGAAGGAAGGATATCGAGAACCTGGCGCTCAGGCTTGAGGTTCGGTGATGCACGGGGCTTCGCTGCCCCGCGACACCAGTCAATGGTCAAAATACCTTAACGTCTTTTCGCGTTGCTGGTCAGTTTTTTATTCACGTAATGTGACAGGACAGCACATCCGGAGCCTATCAGGGCCCCTGTCAGCACGTCTGAAGGATAATGAACGCCCAGGTGCATCCTTGAGTAGGCGAGGGTACCCGCATAGAGGCAGGAAGGTGCTATGACATACCACCTGGGATATTCAAGACACAGTGATGTTGCAGTGGCAAACCCCGTTGTGGAATGCCCGGAGGGGAAAGACCAGCTGTCAGAGTAGTCGTGTCCCGACTTATCCGCAAAGTCATCCGGGTATGCGACAAAGGGCCTCTCGCGCTTGACGGTATATTTCAGTCCTAATGTAATACCGTAACTGACAGCCGTTCCTGCAGCCATGAATGCGGCATCCATCAGCATATCGTCATTATCAGTGGCCAGTCCGACAATTGCCAGTGTGACCGGTGTGCCGCAATAGACATAGAAATTGGCATCCGACACAAACCTGAAGAAATCGTCCGAAGGCAGAGGGTCTGGATCATGAATCGCCTTGAGAATGTCATAGTCAAGTCCCTGGGAAGAGACCGACAGTGGTATCACCACCAAAAAAAGTGCAACCAGTTTTCTCATAGCCGTGAAATGTTAGTTAGTGATGTTTTATTTGCGCAATACGGAATTTTTTAGCTGTTTCCTGAGCGCAGGTGTCTTCCGGAATACATTTCAAACAAGGCATCTGTCGCAGCACTAAAAAAAAGAACCTGGTCAAACAAGTGTTATGTTATACTAAAGCAAATTTAAGCCACTATTTTGCTAAAGTCAAGTTTATTTTCATGGTCTCCGGCGATAAGACCGGAGAGGGATGTTTTGAAGCAGGCGTTTGGTCTGAGAGTTGTGAACATTAAAGAGGGTACTGTTCATACTTTTTACTTTTTCGCGGATTTATTTCGGGACAAACCGATAGATTTGCTGCATGATCATTGTGGCTTTGTCCGATACTCATGGCAATCACCATGCGGTTGATGTTCCTCCGGGTGATATTATCATTCATTGCGGAGATATCACCCGAAAGAGCAATCCGGCAGAAGTTACTGATTTCATCAGGTGGTTTGCCGGTTTGAATTTTCAGTACAAAATTCTTGTTGCAGGAAATCATGACAGGTTCATCCGGAAAAAGAAGCCGGAATTTCTTGAACTGGCCGGCAGTCATAATATTGCCTATCTTGAGAACACCTCAATCCGGATTAACGGATACTCAATTTTTGGCTCGCCTTTCTCACTGAATTACGGAGGCATAGGTGCATTTACCTATTTCGATACCCTGGGAGCAGAGCGAATCTGGAATTTAATTCCTGAAAATATCAATATCCTTGTTACGCATGCCCCTCCAAGAGGATTCAGGGACTACTCCAAAACCGAAAATAACAATGCGGGCTGCCAGGTGCTGAGGGAGAGAGTTTTATCCATCAAACCCCGGTACCATATCTTTGGCCATATCCACGAATCATATGGTATTGAGACTCACGGAAATTCCGTTTTTATCAACGCTTCGTTATCGAACGGTTCAGGAGAGATTGTAAATAAGCCTGTTGTGCTTGAGTTCTAAGCCGGCAGATACCGCTTCAGCAATATTCTGTACAGTGCACCAAGCCCGCCGCTTACGAGGGTTACGATCACGCTTCCCAGGTAAGGCAGGAGTCCTTCCATAGAGAGCAGCTCCTCCAGGCTCAGGGCGCTGGTTTTAGTTACCAGGAGCATGGCCATCGCCACTACAGGCATTAATATTAGTACCAAAGCGAGTGCGTAGAGCCAGAAAAGCTTCTTTGTTCCTTCAGCCATGAGCTTCGGCGCCAGCCATGAGTAAAACAGATAGAAACTGCCAAGCATCCATAATGACAGGATCAGGGTGGAGAAGAAGACATACGAAGCTTGCATTCCGGGAAAGCTGTCGGAACTGAAATACCATGCCACAAGAATCGCTGTCAGCCATACGGGGATATGGAACAGAATTAAAGTCCTTCTTTTTTTCATGGTTTAATGCTTAATTCGTTTGAATCCTGCACCGGCAGCCCGATGCTATTTTGCAATCAAAGCTAAATCATATTTTACACTGCAGAAAATTAATTTATCTCTTAATGAATTTCCCGGTACTGAAAATTTCTTTAATATTGGAAGCTGATCGTAATTCTTGTCGGAATATTTCAATGGGGCCTAAATGACAGAGACCAATCGTGTCGGATTTGACAATGAGAGATATCTCAGGGAGCAGACTGCTGCCATCCTTGAGAGAGTGAACCGTTTCAACAACAAGCTGTACCTCGAGTTCGGGGGCAAGCTCTTGTATGATTTCCATGCTGCGCGGGTGCTGCCCGGGTTCGATCCTAACGTCAAGATGCGGCTCCTCCAGATGCTGAAGGACAAGATCGATGTGATCCTGTGCATCCATGCAGGTGATATCGAGAGGAAAAAGATCAGGGCCGACTTCGGGATAACCTACGACGTTGATGCGCTTAAGACCATCGATGACTTCAGGGAGTGGGGCATTGAGGTGACGGCCGTTGTCATCACCCGCTACAGGAACCAGTCGCCCGCAAAGGCATTCAAGAACAAGCTGGAGCACAGGGGTGTCAAGGTCTACCTGCATTATCCCACGAAGGGATACCCCACCGATGTTGACCAGATAGTAAGCGACGAGGGATACGGGGCTAACGAATACATCAGGACCACCCACCCTATTGTGATAGTAACCGGCCCGGGTCCGGGAAGCGGCAAGCTGGCGACCTGCCTGTGCAACCTGTACCATGAATACAGGAACGGGGTCAAGGCCGGATATGCGAAGTTCGAGACCTTCCCGATCTGGGATCTTCCGATAGATCACAAGGTGAATATAGCCTACGAGGCTGCCACCGTCGACCTGAAGGATGAGGTGCTCATTGATGAGGATCACCTGAAGGCCTATGGTGTGAAGATCGTTAATTACAACCGCGACATAGAGGCGTTTCACCTCCTTAAGAGGATCCTCGAGAAGATCACAGGCGGGGAATCGATGTACCAGTCGCCTACTGACATGGGGGTCAACCGTGCCAGTTCCGGGATTGTGAATGATGGCGTCATACAGGAGGCGGCCCACCAGGAGATCATACGCCGTTACTTCAGGTGTGCGGTTGAATATGCGCTGGGGCTGGTTGACAAGGAGACCCTCGACCAGGCCGTGATGGTAATGGGGAAAGTGCATGCAAAGGGTGAGGACCGGAGGGTGGTGCTGCCAGCCCGTAAGGCTGCGCAGGAGGCCGAGAAGAGTGGCAAGGGCAATGCGGGTTTCTTCTGCGGGGCGGCGATTGAGCTGCATGACGGCACGATCATCACCGGGAAGAATTCTCCGCTGATGCATTCCGCAGCGAGCCTGGTTCTGAATGCCACAAAGCACCTGGCGGGGTTGCCTGACAGCCTGCTCCTGCTGCCCAAGACACTCATTGACTCGGTCACCTATCTGAAGACGGACATCCTTAACGGGAAGATCGTCAGCCTTGACGTGGACGAGACCCTGATACTGCTGGGTATAAGCGCGCTGTTCAATCCTGCTGCCCAGGCAGCCCTGGAGAATCTCAAGCAGCTGCGCGACTGTGAGGTGCATCTTACCCATATACCCACGCCGGGTGATGAAGCCGGGTTGAGGAAGCTGAATGTCAACCTTACGTGTGACCCGGAGTATTCCAGTAAAAGCTTATTTGTAAGCTAAAGGCCTGAAAGTCCGCAGTTTGAGGCTTCGACGCAGGAGAAGTCTCAATCCCGACCACGAAGTGTGTCGGGACGGCAGCCGGCAGCCGGCAGTCAAATCAGGGATCTGCCGGTGATATGCTCCGGATAACCGGGGCAACCACTCCGGGGTCAGGCTTTTCCTGCCTTCAGCAGACCTACCCTCACTCCTATCATATGCTGGTGCACCTCGTCGGTGGTCGACGGGTCCTTCATCTGGAGGAAGGTGGAGCATGGCAGTTCGGCGCAGTCACCGCAGTCGTTGTAACCACGCTGGTTCACCGCGCAGTCATAAAGAGGGCATACTTTTGCGGGCATCATCTCAACGGCCCAGAATGTGGAGCCTTTGACGTTGCGACAGCCGGTGCATGTTTTGTTGTAGAATTCGCATTCATCGCATTTGAGTCCGCAGGTGCTTAGTATCATGATGGTGGTATTTTATGCAAGATACAAATAATACGGTCGATCAGCTGCTCCTGAAGGGGAGGAAGCCTGGAATAGGCAAAAGGCAATAGGCAGCAGGCAGTAGTGAGAGTGACCGGGGTCAGGATTTGTCTGAGAGACGATGGCGGGAAGAGGCGGAGAAGAGGTGGCGGTTGCGGGCGATGAGGCGGTAGAAGAAATCGCGGATGCCTGAAGGGATTATCCCCAGCACGCTGGCCAGCCTCCAGCCGCCGCCAAGGTCGCTGAGTATTCCAAGCACCGCCGATGAGCGTGTCAGATCCTTACCCTCCTTAACATAGACAACAGTATCAAGCTCATCCTCAGGCAACCCTGCCGAGCGCAGCATGCTCCTCCCCTCTTCCGTCTGAAGTGGTATAAAGCGGAAAAGGTTTCCCCTGTCGCGTTTTCTGATGAAACGCACCTGACTGTTGCAGAGGGCACATTCACCGTCATATAGAACCGTACCGTTCATATCAGAGTAACATGCACCCTGCAATATTGTTCCGGGGGGAAGACTAATGGAAAAGAAAGTAGGTCCGATTTAGGAAAAACTACAATTTATTTTCATTATCTTCATCGGATCAAACGGCTGATTTTTATATGACTGATATTCAGACACTCTACCAGGAAGCGATCAAGTTTGCGGCTGAGAAGCACGGGCCGCAGAAAGTTAAGGGAACAAAAAGTTCATATGTGGTCCATCTAAGCAACGTGTCAATGGAACTGTTCGCCGCAGCGACCCACACGCCCGGTTTTGACCTGGGATTTGCGATCCAGACAGCGCTCCTGCATGATACAATTGAGGATACTGCCACCACAAGGGCTGAGCTGGAGGAGCGGTTCGGCGAGGATATCGCCGAAGCGGTATGGGCCCTGACCAAGGATCCCAAGCTGCTTAAGGATTACAGGCTGACCGACAGCCTTGCGAAAATCCGGCAATGCAGGAAAGAGGTGTGGGCTGTGAAGCTGGCAGACAGGATCACCAACCTGCAGAAGCCGCCGAGAGGGTGGGGCAAGAGTCATATCACAGAGTTTTATTATGACTCGAAGCAGGTACTCGAGGCCCTCCAGGGAGGAAACGAGTTCCTGGAGAAGAGGCTGAAGACGAAGATCGAGGAGTACGCGAAGTACCTGTAAGTCTGGAAGTCTGTAAAGTCTGTCAAAGTCCGTAAAGTCAAAAGTCTGGAGGTCCAAACGCTGGAAGATCAAAGTATAAAGTTCGGTAAATTATGTAATATCTCCGGCCCGGCTGCGAACAGTCGCTGATCATCGACTCTCGGGAGCGACTATGGCGTTGACCTGCATTTCCAGACGGTACTGATTTATCTATGATATTCCAAACACTCACCTTCCGGGTACGGAGTGGAGTTTTTTATTGCCTGCCCCATGAAACCATCTCTGCAAACATTTGTCGCACAGGATTGTTTAACTGAGAGAAAACAAAACAGCGCCTGAAATGAAAACCGTTAAAATATATATTGCCTCAATTGCAGTCCTCTTAATAATTCAATCGTTCACAACCATGGCTTTTGCAGAAACAGAAAAACAGAAATACAGAGTTGTCCATTCCGAAAAGGAATATGAGATAAGGTTTTACCCGTCCGCTATCCTTGCGACGGTATACTCAGATGCCAGGAGTTATAGTGAGCTGGCATATCCTGGTTTCAGGAAGCTTGCCGGATATATCTTCGGTGGCAATGAGTCGGAAACAAAGATATCCATGACCTCGCCCGTACACATGGATATGAATACCGCTTCAATGAGCTTCGTCATGCCCTCGTCGTTCAGTGAGGAGAATCTTCCCAAACCCGATGATCCCGGGGTAAAGATCGAACGAACTGATGATGAGTATGTGGCAGCAATACGATTCAGTGGGTACGCGTCTGACAAGGATATAAGAAACTACTCTGATAAACTGAAGACATTGCTTGAAGAAAAAGGGATCAGATGGTACGGCAACTTCAGGTATCTCGGATACAATTCACCTTTCCAGCCCTTCGGCCGAAGAAACGAGATTATCGTGAATGTAGAATGGAAGGAAGAAAAGTGACGGGATTTGCGTCCCGACACTTCGTGTACGGGATTGATCCTGAGACTGCGTCGCCGGATCAAATTTGCGAATGAAATTTGCGATTTGCGTACAAACCCTCCCGACTTCTTCGGCACACGTTCGTGTACGGGATTGATCCTGCGACTGTGTCGCCGGATCAAATTTGCGAATGAAATTGGCGGTTTGCAATTTGCGAGAGGCAATAACTGATAAAATAGAATGGATAATAATATTCTTTGGGAAAGAAACAACCTGGACAGGTCATCATCCCCCTATCTGCAGCAGCATTCAGGCAACCCGATATGGTGGCAGGAATGGAACAGGGAGACGCTTGATCACGCCCTTGCAGAGAATAAGCCCCTGCTTGTATCGATTGGATATTCCACCTGCCACTGGTGCCACGTGATGGCCGCAGAGGCCTTCTCCGACAAGGAAACGGCCGATTACCTCAATGCCAGTTTTATAAGCATCAAGATCGACCGCGAACAGCGGCCCGATATCGACCAGTCGATGATGCACTTCATCCAGGCGCTGACCGGAAGCGGGGGCTGGCCGCTGAACGTCTTCCTGACAGCTGACCTCAGGCCGGTCCACGCACTCACCTATGCGCCTGTGAAGAGCGCCGGCAACAGGGTCTCCTTCCTGGGCATAGCAAAGGCAGTTATTGATTATCTGCAATCAAACGCCAACAGTATCAGACCCTTCTCCGCCACGGAGGAGGAGCCTCCGCATGCCGATGCGGGGAAACTTACCGAAAGCCTCTCAGAGTACTATGACAGCGAATTCGGAGGTTTCGGCGGAGGACAGAAGTTCCCTCCTCACTCCTCCCTCCTCTTCATGCTCTGCTACCTGGCGGTCATTGGTGAGGGAAAGAATCCGGAGACGACATCCGGCGAAGACGGGCCCGCCGAAATAACCAGCGAAGCCGATATGGTAAGTGAAATGGTCACCACCACGCTTGACGCGATGATGCTGAGAGGACTGAATGACCACCTGCAGGGAGGGATCTACCGTTACTGCGTCGACCGGGAATGGACCATACCTCATTTTGAAAAGATGCTGTATGACCAGGCAATGGCACTCTGGAGCTACTCGCTGGGGTATAGGGTCACAGGAAAGGATCATTACAGGACAATGGCTGAAAAAACTGTCAGGAGCCTCATGGAGACGTTTGAGCATGACGGATTATTTACTTCGGCTTTCAATGCCGATACCGACCATAAGGAGGGAATGACTTATCTCTGGAGTGAAAGTGAGCTTGAGAGTGTACTGGAGCCCTCAGAGCTAATGCGTTTCCGCGAGGTATACGAGATAAGCGCTAAGGGTAATTTCGAGGGGCTCAATCACCTTGTCAGAAAGAACAATGACCGTATTGACGCCATCGAGGAGAAGTTGCTGGCTATAAGGAGAAAGCGCAGCCAGCCGTCGCGCGACGACAAGATACTGAGCGGCCTTAATGCCCTGGCGGCTTCAGCAATGATACAGGCAGGCAGGCATCTCGGGCGACCAGACCTGGAGGCCAGGGCTGTCACCCTGGTATGGAGGATTCTTGAGACATTCTGGGACGGCTCGTCTCTCGGCCATTCATATTTTGAGGGCAGACTGCAGCGCCAGAGCTTCCTGTCCGATGCCGGGGCGCTGCTCATGGCGGTCACAATGCTTTACGAGACTGATGAGTCATGGGGAGAGATTATGGCTGCCCTGGCTGATTACGTAAGAACATTCCGTGAAGATGGAAAGTGGGTTGAGTCGAGCGCTGAAGATTTTCAGAAGGTATACGCCTCATGGTTTGACCATCCTGTCCCCTCGGCTGTCAGCCTGGCTGAGACGGCCCTGACGCGTTTTGCCCTACTGACCGGAGGGGAGGTCACTCCCGCTGAATTCCGCCGTCCGTACCAGTCGGATTTCTACAACATCAACGTCCTCCTCAGTGAAGATTTATTCCATCTCTACACTACCAGGGAGCCTATGGATTGGCAGAAACTGCCGGTCAACTCTCTTCAGAAGAGAGGAGAGCCGGAGAGTGTATGTTACAACAGAACCTGCAGGGCGTTGTGAATCAGTCAGAAGTTTGATACTCCGACGCAGGAGGATTCCCGCACACGCACGTGTCCCGAAGAAGTCTGGAGTGTCGGTCAGGAGGATCAATCCCGACCACGTAGTGCGTCGGGCCGGCAGTCATCAACCTGCAATTTTGAAACAGAAGACCGCTTTCCTACTCAAGCGCAGCGCTTAGCTTTGGGATATCCTCATTTCTCGCAATAATATTCCAGCTGATAAAATCGAACAACCATTTATCACCAACCTTTACTACTTTATCTATGCACCTTACTGGCAATTTTGTACTTATTGCGGGCACAAAATATTGTTCCACAATAATCGCAGATTTTCCATCAGCTGCAACCAGTATCTCACGTCTGTCAACCGTAAATTCAAGTTTCATGGTAGTGTCCATACCCTGAGACATGAAATAATCAGTAATCTGCTTCTTATCCCAGAACTCTGACGGATCAGTTCCAAGAAACAATGCATTGTCGGTGCATGATGCAGTCATTTTATTGATATCCATAGTCTTATAGGCCGCATTATACTCATCCATAAAAGCTGACAGTTCAACTTTTATTGCCTCGGGATCAACAGCGACAGTCGCAGGTTTTGGCTGGCAGGATGTCATAACAATCACAACCGCACAGATCATTAACGGAGCTTTCTTCATAACTTTTCAATTAATGGTTTAGTTATGATAAAGATACGTCACCAGAATAACTTTGTCAATTTTTTTTATGCCAGCCTGGCGGCGAGCAAGTGTTTGAAGCCTTCTACTGGAACAGGTTACCAAGCAGGCCCTGCGCCTCCTTGCCCCTGTTGCCACCCATCGGAGCCAGGGCCCGTATCAGTTTTCGAATGGGCATTGACTGCAGCCATACCTTGCCGGTGCCACGCATTGTGGCGAGAAAGAGTCCCTCGCCGCCGAAGACCATCGACTTCAGGCTTCCGGTGGTCTCAATGTCAAAATCGAGCGACGGCTCATATGCAACGATACAGCCTGTATCAATACGCAGTGTCTCATTGTTAAGCTGTCTCTCGATGACGGTACCGCCGGCATGGACGAAGGCCTTGCCGTCGCCCTCCAGCTTCTGGAGTATAAATCCTTCACCGCCGAGGAGTCCGGCCCCCAGTTTCCTGTTGAGGGTGATAGTCAGTTTCGTGCCGAAGGCGGCGCATAGGAACCCGTCCTTCTGCACTATCAGCTTGTTATTGAGCTTACTGAGATCGACAGGGATGATTGTGCCTGGATAGGGTGCTGCGAATGCCACCTTGCTCCTTCCGCTCCCCCTGTTGGTGAAGTGTGTCAGGAAGAGCGACTCACCCGCAAGCAGCCTTGACCCTGCCTGTAAGAGCTTGCCTGACAGGCTCTGGTTCACTTCCGAACCGTCGCCCATCCTGGTCTCGAAGGTTATTCCCTGCTCCATGTAGACCATGGTGCCTGCCTCGGCAATGACGGTCTCATTCGTATCAAGTTCGATCTCGATGAACTGTATGTCATCGCCAAGTATTTTGTAGTCAATCTCGTGTGATATCATCTGTTTAAAGTTTTGCAGGGTTAGGAATTATGCAGAGAAATTCGAAGTCGCTGTCGTAAGGGTTCCTGAACTGGTGGAGGTCGCCCGGCCTGACGAAGAGACTCTGGCCCTCCTGCACCACATGTTCATTGCCATGCTCATCAACAGCTACGCCGCGTCCCCTTTCAACCTTGATGACATGCTCATAGTTATGGTTGTGGAAGGGGGTGTTGCCACCGGGGGCGACAAAGAAATGACGCATGATTATGTTACCTGATCCGTCATCAGGACCGATGAGGATCTTCATCCTGACCTTATTGGCACCTTCCATCTGCACCTCGGGTGCAGGGATCTCAGAGCCGGTATTTATTTTCATGGCTTTGTATTTATTAAATTGTTCAGGCTATCCCGGAAAGACGTTTGCGGAAGAAGGCCAGGAGCAGCACCGCTGCCACCAAAACCAGGGCCACCGCTGCCGTTATGAAGATGGTGCGGTAATCGGCTTGCCGCTTGATCATTATCCCTGCAAATGCCCATACCACAGCAATCCCTATAAATGGGTTATTAAGCTGCCATATTGCAAGGGCCACCAGCAGAGCACCAACGATGACCATGATGATGGTCCATGTCTCCTCTGATATGCCGAATCCTCCCCAGCCGTAATTGACCATCAGAGCCGTGACGTTGGCAATGGTGGCTATGCATATCCAGCCAAGGTAAACACCAAATGCCGCCTTGAAGAACCCGTAAGGCATATCCTTTATGAAGATGTTGATCCAGATAAGAGAGACCAGCAGTCCGAGCATCAGTATCAGTGACATCGGAAGCCTGCCGTAATGCCATGCTACAATCCAGAGTGCATTGAAGATGCAGGAGATGCCGAAGATCCATCCCATCCTCGCTATGACAGCCTGCTGCGAGGTGGTGAACTGCACCACGCAGAAGATGACCAGCATTATGTATATGACACCCCATATCGAAAAGGTGACCCCGGCCGGTACAAAGAGGTTTGGATAAGCATCGGAAAGTTCCCCCGTGGTTTTTCCGTTAAGGGGAAGGGCGTTTGCCAGATAGTTCATGACTATCATTGAAGCGAAGAAGAGGAGGTTGAGATATTTCATGATTTGCGATTTGCGATTTGCGATTGGCGAATTGGATGTATGTTCGATTGGCGAATTGAATTTGCGATTTGCGATTTGCGTCCCGACACTTCGTGTACGGGATTGATCCTGCGTCTCCGTCGCCGGATCAAATTTGCGATTTTATCCTCAGACAGCTCTCTTACTTTTTCTTAAGAGACTCAATCGCCCTGAACCAGTCTTCTTCCGGAGATCCGAATTCACCCCTGCTGACTCGCTCATTGTATATTTCGGTGGCCTTTGCCCTGATCTCCTCCTCAGTCGGCCCGGGCTTAACTGATGCAACCTTTTTGGTCCTGACAGCCTTTGCTTTCACACTCCCTGACCCGGGAGCCTTCTTTGACGTCAGGCCCTTTGATGCTGCCGCTTTTTTTACCGGAACGCTCTTTGATACCGTAGCTTTCTTTGCCGGAACGCTCTTTGCACTCTTCACCGTCTTCGCCGCAGTGGCAGCTTTCTTTGGACGGCCAGCACTCTTCACTGGTTTTGAAGTTTTCATTGCCTCGATGTATTACAGGATTAGTTAGTAACTGTTATCACAAATTTAAATCAAATATTGATAAATGGTTTAGATAGTTATCAACCCGGGCTGGTATGATATAAAAGAGGGAAGGCGCCGTTAAGCACCTTCCCATGAACCTGGTGTGTCCCCCCGTCCTCCTGTGAGCTTCAACTGCCGGAATTGACCGGGTCATTTACAACCCTGCAGGATTCATTGGCACTCCCGGTTATATAGAGATGACAGAGGAATGTCCTCAAACCCGTGTCATGCCAGTCGTCCTTCTTATTTGATGACTTCGACGACAGCGTACTTTGATATCTTCCAGAACTGTTCCGGATCCTTTATCTCGATGAAAGCGATTTTGTCATCGGTTTCGCGGATAAGCTCATAGGAGCCTGCCGGATGCTCGGTAATCAGCTTTGCACCCTTTGAGTTAACCGGAATCATTTTCATTTCGGTAATGTCGATCTGTGAAAACAGGCTGTCGGTAAATTCATTCACCAGCGATTCCGTCCTTCCCAGTCCAAGGAATCCGCCTTCCTTTGAAACAATACCCATCTCCTTCAGATCCTTGAATGTACCTGAAGCCAGGTAGGCTTTGTTCAGCTCCGAGGTCTGACTGCTGATGGTCTCACCCTGTTCGATAACAGTGGTCTGAAGACCGGATGCCAGCAGATTGAGGTTTTCAATCTCAAAGTTCTTATCATTCACTGTCGTCTTCAGGGATGCAACCTCTCCTTCGCGCTCCGTTATCTTTGTTTCAAGTGAAGCTATCATTTCGTTAAGCCCCTTGATCTCCCTGCCCGAATTTCTCAACTGTGCACTCAGTGAAGCGAGCTTCTTCCTGTTTTCATCAAGCAGGATGTTGATGGACTTTATATCCTGAAGGATCTGGTCCTTTCTTTCCCTGGTGAATTCAACACCGGATGATGAGTTGACAGTGATCAGATTTTCTTTCTGCTTGATTGTATTCAGGTCATTTTCTATCTGGGTGAAGGTCTCAAGCCACTCATTTATTGTTGAATCACGCGTCATCAGCTGATCACTGAACATGTTTCTCTCTCCATCAATCATGGCCAGCTGCTCCTTTTCCTGCCGGTTATACATCGAAAAGGCCACAGCCCCGGCAATTACCAGCAATAACAGGGAAACGAAGCCCACTACCAGGGCTCCCCTGACAACTCCTTTACGCCATGTATCGTCAAAATCGGCTCTGTCCCACTTTCCCGTGAGGTTTTCCCCGCCGTTGGTTTCTTCATTTTTCATAATCTCTCCTTGTTTATGTTTATTCTGATCATCCAATAGACAAAGTCTGTGCCCTGAATGCAGTGCATCACTAACATATTCATTCAGAATAGATTGAGAAAATGAGCAGAGGCCGGGAATTGTTCACTTCGGGAAACAATTCTCATTTTGAGAAAATAACGGGCAGTGTGGTCAGGAATTTTTCTCTTCCTTTTGAGAATAACGGGCAGTGTGGTCAGGAATTTTTCTCTTCCTTCAGCATGCGGTAGATGGTTGACACCCCTATCCCAAGTCTGGATGCTACCAGCCTGATGTCGTTGTTGTGCTTTTTCAGGCTGGCTCTGATGATTTTCTGTTCGTACTCCCTGAGGGTCATTTCTTCATTTACCAGCACGGAGGCAGTCTCTCCGGCATCAAGCATCAGGTCTGACGGTTCAATAACATTGCCTTCCGAGAGGGTAACGGCAAGTTCAATCACTGATTTCAGCTCACGGATATTGCCCGGATATGAGTAACTCATCAGTTTCTTCAGTGATTGTTCCGTAAGTTTTTTTACCGGGACTCCGTTCTCAATGCAGAACTGCTCCGTAAAATGATGTGCAAGAATAAGTATGTCATTCCCTCTGTCACGAAGTGGAGGAAGCTCGATCGGCAAGCCGAGGAGCCTGTAGTAGAGATCCTCCCTGAATGTTCCCTTCCTTACCTCCTCCTTCAGGTTCCTGTTCGTGGCAACAATAATACGACAGTCCGTTTTGACAGGCTTGTTGCTTCCTATCCGCACTATCTCTTTTTCCTGCAGGGCCCTCAGCAGTTTCGACTGCAGTCCCGGCTCCATCTCTGAGATCTCATCCAGGAAGAGGGTGCCGCCGTCCGCTTCCTCAAACTTGCCGATGCGGCGTGTTGTGGCACCGGTAAAGGCTCCCTTCTCATGTCCGAACAGCTCGCTCTCTATCAGTTCAGAAGGGATGGCAGCGATGTTGACAGGGACAAATGATCCGTTCCGGCGCTTTGAGTTATAATGGACAGCTTTGGCTGCCAGTTCCTTCCCGGTACCCGTCTCACCGGAAATGACGACAGTAATGTTTGTGTTCAGCGCTTTGTCTATAAGCTCGTATACTCCCCTGATTGCAGCGCTCTCACCCAGAATGGTATGCCTGAAGCTGAATTTCTTCTGTACCTCACTGCGAAGGACAGATATTTCTTTCCTGAGGCCGATGCCATTCCTGATATTCTGAACAGTTATATGGAGGCGTTCCTTAATATCTTTTGATTTGGTTATGTAGTCGTAAGCCCCTTCTTTCAGAAGATCCACCACCGTGTCAATATCCTCCTGTTCAGAGATGAGAATTATCTGCACATCTCCATTCTCCTCTCTTATCTTCTTTAAGGAGCTCCAGTCCGTTCATATCAGGCAGCCGGTAATCAAGTGTCACTATATCAGGAGATTCGTGAAGAGCGTTCAGAAAATCCCTGCCGTTATGGAAAGCCCTGACCGCATACTCAGGGTTCAGCGAGAGCGTGTGCACCAGGAGCCTGTTGTACCATTCGTTGTCTTCAACTACAAAAATCTTTAAGGGACCTTCATGCATATGTAACGGACAGTTGGTGGATGAAATAATAATGCTTCCTGCAAAATAATGAAATTCCGGCAGAAGCAGCCGTGAATTCAACCCATTTCTGCAATGTGATTATTCAGCAGTTTGCGCAGCGAGGCAAATTCCCTCTCGGCCTCACTGACCAGTTCTATTGTTTTTCCGTCACCGTCAGGGCTCGAGGAGTTCCGTTCAATATCCCTAAGCATCTCATATAACACTGTCGCTCCAATGTGGCGGCAGGGGGACATCAGTTTGTGGGCAAGATCCGGCACCATGCCCATGTTGCCTTTTGATAAGGCATCCTGAATATCAATGAGGCCCTTTTCAGTCGAGTCAATAAAGGTGACCAGCATCTGTTTCACAAACTGTTCATCGCCACCGGAAATGTGGTACAGGTTCTTAAGGTCAATCTTGCCGGTCCGTAGGTATCCTTCATCTGTCTCTTTTTCAGTGATCTCAGAGGAAGCTGGCAGATCAGCGCCGGTAACCGAAAGGATTGCATCAAGGAGCATCTTCCCGGTGAAAGGTTTCGGGATGAAGCCGTTCATTCCTGCTTCCATGTACTTCGGCAGGTCATCATTCACGGAGGCAGCCGAGATGCAGATCACGGGCATCTCCGCCTTGCTGATCTTTAATTCGTCACGGATAAACCTGGTTGTCTCTATGCCGTCGATTCCCGGCATACGTATATCCATGAAAAGGAGGTCATACCTGTTTTTCCTGATCATTTCCAGTGCCATCATTCCGCTTGTCGCTTCATCAAACTCAACCCCCCACCGGTCGAAAATCGCTTTGAAAAGCATGCGGTTGTAATCTTCATCATCAACAATAAGGACCTTAAGCTTACTTATTCCCGGAGGGATGTACTCAGGTATCGATGCACTCCGGTCAATCAGGCGTTCATCTCCGATCATGTACGGGAGGATGCAGGTTATTTCCGTGCCGCGGTTTTTACTGCTTTTAATATCGATTGTACCGTTATGCAGGTTGACGAGCTTTCTTACAATTGAAAGGCCCAGCCCCGTCCCGCCAAAGCTTCGCGTAGTGCTCATTTCTGCCTGGGTAAAATCCTCAAATACCAGTTCAAGTTTATCCTCATCGATACCGATGCCTGTATCGATGAACTCCATCACCAGGTCAATCCCTTCCGATTCTTTCCTTTTGCAGCTAACTTTAAAATGGACTGTCCCTTCACGGGTAAATTTAACGGCATTACCGACCAGGTTAATCATTATCTGCTTCAGCCGGTAGAGATCACCTTCCAGTACCGGAGGTGTGTCCGGGTCAAGTGAACAGTTTATCAGTGTGTTGTTCCTGCGGGCCTGGTCCTCAAACATTGAGCAGATCTCGTCCATGGCCTGCCTGATGCTGAAATGTACTTTCTCCAGCTCCATTTTCCCGTCCTGCAGTTTCGAGAAGTCAAGGATATCATTTATGATTGCTGCCAGGTGGTCGGATGAGGACTTGATTACGTTAAGTGTCCTGACTGTCTTATCATCAAATGGTTCATGGAGGAGCTGTTCGGTAAATCCTGAAATGGCCGTGACGGGTGTTCGTATCTCATGGCTCATATTGGCGATGAACTGTTCTTTGATCCTGGAAAGTTTTTCCGCTTCATTCTTTGAATTTTCGAGTGCAACCTGGTATGCATCCGATTTCCGCACATACCTTGCGATCACATAAATCACAACCAATGCCAGCAATATTCCGCAGATCGTGAACATGATCAGCCACTGGTAGGTTCTTGTGGCAAGCAGTTCGGCGTCATATCCTTTCGCTTTAATGATCTCCGACACCTCGCCCTCCATTTTTGCGGTCAGGTCATATAAACGTTCCTTAATCTCACTGCTTGTACTGGCCAGTTGTGACTCCCTTGCCATCAGGGATTCCTTTACCTTCTGATCCTGTTGTTCAAGAAGGTTGATATCGCTGATAACCTGCTGCTCGTCAAGGCGGACTTCGTTACTGCGGCTGAAGACCCGTTTCAGTATCCCCTTCTCTGACTGCTGGTCAGAGGCAGAGATACTGTCAAGCCTGGTGGCCAGCCGGGCCAGGTAGTCAGTTACCTGGGTATTGTGGCTCAGATACAGGAGCTCATTCCAGATAAAAATATTCTCTTCAATAAGCCTGCTGATTGTATCAGTCTGGTCAAGCAGGACGGAATCTCCGGCACACTCTGCACGCAACCCGGAAACTTTATCGTCAATTTCTGAGATAACACTGTAGAATGGTTCCAGGTCATCTGTTTTGCCGGTAGCATTATAAATCCTGAGGCTGTTCTCCGCCTTCTCAAGGTCCATGGATATCTCACGGATCCTCAACAGCCGGTTATCAAGGCTTACATCCACATTGATCGATGCCACGATGGAAGAGAGGTTCAGGTAGGACAGGTAACCTGCAGCTGAAAGCAGGATAACTGCAACCAACATCAGCAAGGCAATCTTTATCTGAACCGAAATTTTCTTCACACTCCTCCCACCCTGATTAGTTATATCCAAAACTATGAAAATTTATTGTCAATACACTGTTCAGGGTCGAGGCTTCAGCAGGCTGTGGCATGATCATCCTTCAGTCCGGAAAAATCATGAGGGTCCGGGTGATCACGTTTTCCGGAGGCAGAGGTGAGTCTATGGGCCAGGTCTGAGTATCAGGGTGTATTTTGCCGATGAGATAACAGCCTGTTCCGTAAAATGGTCCTTGTAGAACCTGCCCTCCACATATGCATCCGCCTGTGACAGGTAGAACTCGCTTGTGGGAACACCCGAGTTGCCCCCCGGGATTACAGAGAGCGACTCATCCCAGTCGGCCGTATTGTAGATATGCCTCACCGAGGCACCGTTCACGGCATTAAAATCGGGTTTGTAGGTGAAATATGGACATACCGTATGATCGCTGCCCCCCACGGGATACTTCCTGGAATTCAGGCTCAGGATCGAGCCGAGGATTCTGACGGAGCCCAGTGGGTGGGTGAAAGTCACAGTATGTATCCTTCCCCACTGCCAGTGTGCCGGGTTGTTGCCGTACTTTTTCTCAAGTGAGGCGATGGCGTCGGTGAAGCTTTTCAGCACTATGTCTTCAAGGGTCTCCTTGGCCTCAGTGGTGATGTCATCAACCCATTCGTCGGGACCCTCCTTCAGGATGCGGTAAACATAGTAATCGGAGGATATATCCCATATCCTTTCATAGAGATCGCCAAGCTCATCAGCAAGGAGATTGCGTCTGAAGCTGATCCTGAAGAACTCAAGCAGTGTGGGGGCAATCAGGGAGGGATGCATATCATAATCCCATGCTGCCAGGGTATCAAGCAAAGAGATGGCGGATGGTGAAAGGAGGCCCGGCTGCTCCCTGATGCTGAGTATAACCGGTGTCATCAGTCGTGCCAGGTCTGAATGCTGGTCTGTAACCATCCTGCGGAAGTCATCCATGCCCAGCTTATCTTTCTCATCAAGCATCTCCCTGATACGGTTGATGCGGTAGGGCAGCTCAAAACTGTTGCTGATGAACCATGGATAGTCATCGCCTGTGCTCTTGTTGTTTGCCGAGGAGACATCCCCCGTCGCGGGGTTATAGATATACGGCATCATTTCAAACGGCACATACCCTTTCCAGTCGTATGCACCGGTCTCGCCGCTGCGAATAATTATGGCGCTGCCATCTCTTACCGGTATCCCTCCTCCGCTGCACATCCCTATATTTCCGTTTTTATCTGCATAAATGCTATTCTGGGAGATCGATCTGAACATGCTTACTCCCTTCCTGAAGTCTTTCCAGTCCTCAGCCCGGTTCATGAGCCACACAGCACACACCTCATCGCTGTCATCATACCCGGTCCATTTCATGCTGATGGCTGAGTTCTTATGATCGCGCAGTCCTTCCAGGTAATCATACCCCAGCCATTGCATTTTCGGGGAGAGGTTTCCAGCATTAATGCAGCTTGATATGATAGGGCCCCTGTGAGTGAACCTGAGGGTAACCGTATCGCTTTTACCACCCCTGATGCTGATTATTTCTCTCACTTTTTTGATCTCCCTCCATTCGCCGTTAAAGAGGTAGAGGTCCGGGTTCTCAGGGTGGATCTTCTCTGCATAGAGATCCACAGCATCAACCCGGAAGTTTGTCAATCCCCATGCTATGTCGGTATTATGCCCGGCTATGATAAAAGGTTCGCCCGGGATAACCACACCGGTTACGTTAAGCTCTCCGGGGATAACCTGGTGCATCTGAATCCATATACCAGGTGATGACAGGCTGAGGTGCATATCGTTGGAGAGGAGCGGCATACCGGTCTCGCTCCTGTTTCCCGAAACAGCCCAGTTGTTGCTCGAGGAGAAGGCTGAGACCCCAAGTGCCGTCAGGCCGCTGACTGAAGAGACCATCGCTTCAATGGCTGCAATGACGGTATCACTTAATTCAAAGTCAGGATATACTACGGCATCCGTTGCCTGCCAGTCGGGCACCAGGCTGGATGCCTTTTCAATTCCCACCCGATTAATCAGCTGATAAACAAATAGTTCAGCCGTGAGGTTACGGCAATCGAGATTCCACCCCATCAGTCCGATGATGCTGGCTATGTCTTCCAGGCTCCATGGTTCCGGCTTGTAGGAGAGCAGTTTGAACTCCACCGGCAGGTGCCTTTCGCATGAGCCGATCCAGCCATTTACACCGTCGGCATATGCCTGGAGGCATGCCAGGATCCGAGGATCCTGCTTTGACACGATGAGTTCCGCCTTCTGCCGGATCTGCAGGCACCTGGCAAAAATGTCAGCCTGAAGAAAAGACTTTCCGAAGATCTCTGAAAGGCGGCCCGCTGCGCTTCGGCGCACCAGGTCCATCTGCCACAGCCTCTCGCGGGCTGTCACGTAGCCCGTTGCCATATAGAGGTCATGCTCATTGTGAGCATAGATATGGGGCATTCCGCGCTCATCCCAGTAAACGACAACACTGTCTGCAAGACCTTTTAGATATTCCGTACCGCTGTAGGGCGATGAGGACCCGTTTCTTTCTTCCGCATGCAAACCTGATATGCTTGCAGGCGAAGTGATGATAAGCACCAGTCCTGTTAACACTATCCTTACAGGAGTATGCATCCGGCGGTGCGATATTTTCCTAAAAGTTACGAAATTTAAGGAGACAAAGCAAATAAATTTAGGGAGTGAGTTCCCCCTCCTTCAGGCTTTCGGACTTTTCCTCTCCCCGCTCACAATCCACAGTATCACTGCGCTGAGCAGGGCGGCGAAGAAGCACCATACCGAGGTGAGGTACTCCCTGAAAAAGATGCCTGTAATAAGGCAGGAGATGAACATGAGGAGACCCATGAGCCACATCTTCCTGACACTTGATACAAACAGCGGAGCCAGCGTTGCGAAAAGATAGGTGATGAATACCGTATTAGCCGGTGGCCTTGGAAAGTTATTGACATATTTAATATGATGGCTGCTTATCTGAGGACTGACATCGTAAAACAGGAGTCCTATTCCATAATAAAGAGAGGTCACCAGTCCGGTTATAAGCAGGAAATAGATGATCTGCCTTCTTAACTTCACCTTCTCCATAAGCATCACTGACAGCGGCAGGTAGACGGGCCACAGGATCACTGCCGTAAACAGGAAGATATAGGAGGCGATGGTGAGCATCAGGTCATGGCCAGGCGACTGCAGTGCAATCCACACCAGTCCTTCGGAAATCTGCTGTACCCCAAAGATAAGTGGTATGCCGGCAAACATCCGGCGCGAAGGATCATTGTTTTTAACAATAGCCGCAACGCCTATTGCAGATATCACCGCTCCCCCGGCAAAACTGGCACCTGCTGAAAAACACATCCTGATAGTTACGTAGATTCCAATCACAAGGTAATCTATTTTGGGATTTCATGTTATATTGCTTAATAAAAAGAAATTCTGCCATGGTGAAAAAGACCATACTCTTCCTGACACTGTTAATCTGTCTGATACCTGCAACGGCTCAGGTGGGCGAAGGCAGGTTCAGTTTTGCACTTGTCACTGACACGCATATCGGAGGTACGGGGGCTGATGAGGATCTGCGGCGCACGGTTGACGACATCAATGCCATTGACTCGCTGGCGTTTGTCATCATCTCGGGCGATGTGACAGAGTTCGGATCTGACGGCGAGCTGCTGCTGGCAAAGGAGATACTTGACGGTCTGAATAAACCGTGGTATATCATACCCGGCAATCATGACACGAAATGGTCAGAGAGCGGTGCCAACAGCTTCCGGAGGGTTTTCGGCGCAGAGGCCTTTGTCTTCAGGCACAACGGATGGCTCATGGTGGGCACCAACTCCGGCCCCAACATGAGGATGGGTCCCGGTCAGATACCACGTGAGAACATCGTATGGCTCGATTCCGTTCTCAATGTTCCGGCGAACAGGGAGCTAAAGGTTATCTCTGTCAACCACTACCCTCTTGACAGCGGTCTAAACAACTGGTATGAGCTCACCGACAGGCTCAGGCGTATGGACACGCGGCTGGCGCTGTGCGGGCACGGTCACTCGAACAGGGTGCTGGAGTTCGAGGGTATACCGGCCCTTATGGGGCGCTCTAACCTGCGCGCCGGACAGAATACGGGAGGATACAACATCCTGACCATCCGGGGCGACAGTTTGCTGACGGCCGCTGTGCGCCATCCGGGCGAGGTAACTATGGCGCCCTGGGCTTCGGTGGAGCTGAAAAGACACGACTTCCTGTCTGACACTACGGTATGGCAGAGGCCGGACTATTCGATGAACGCAAAATACCCGGTGGTCAGAGAGGTCTGGCGCGTTCAGGAGAAGAGCGACATCGGTGCCGGAACGGTGCCGGCAGGGAAGCTGGCAATCACCACCAACACCGCCGGGGAGATCAAGGCTCTTGACATCAGAAGGGGAAGGGTGCGATGGGTTCATAACAGCGGTGCCAAGATATACAGTACCCCGGCCACAGATGGCAAAAGGGTGATCACAGCCTCGGCTGACGGGATGGTGCGCGCCCTCGATCGCAGAACCGGGAGGGTGCTGTGGAGCTTCGACTCGGGGCAGCCGATGGTGGCATCGCCGGTGACAGGAGGCGGGAAAGTCTTCATAACCGGATCGTCAGGCAAGTGTTATGCACTGGATGTCACAGACGGGAAACTCCTGTGGAGCAATAGCATGATCGACGGGTTCGTGGAGACAATCCCTATCATCTGCAAGGGGATGCTGATCTTCGGTACATGGAATAACCGACTGTATGCCGTTGACATGGAAACCGGCATTATAAAATGGGATTGGTATAACGGTTACACCAACAGGATGCTGTCGCCTGCCGCATGTGTTCCCGTTGCTACCGGGGACAGGATATTTGTGGTGGCTCCCGACAGGAAGATGGCCTGCCTTGACGCCCTGACGGGTCAGGTGATATGGCATTCCGATCTGGGCGGCAGTGCGGTAAGGGAGTCGATGGGAATCACAGCCGACAGCACCCTCATCCTCGCGAAGACGATGAACGGCAGCATCATCGGGGTGGATGCCCGCGCTCCTGAAGGGCAGGTTGTCTGGGTCTCTGATTTTAATATAGGATATGATATCGCTCCGGGCGTGATCTCGGAACGCGACGGGATCATCTATATCCCTTCCGACAAGGGGGTAATTCATGCTGCCTCGAGGGCGGACGGCAAACTGCTGTGGAGCCACAGGATCTCCTCATGTCTTATCAACAGCGTTGTGCCCCTGAGGCGGGGCAGCCTGCTCTCCAACTCCATGGACGGGGTGGTTGTAAGGCTGAAGGATAGATAAGTCTGAGAGTCGAAAGTCTGTAAAGTCGAAAGTCAAAAGTCAAAAGTCGAAAGTCGAAAGCAAAGATGGCAATGCAATATATTTGTTCCTCGGAGAGGATACAGTATTGTAGCCGGCATAAATTCCACCATGAGATTCCTTGCCGCGGCGGAGAGCCCCGGGAGGGACCGGTATCTCCTTTCCCGGACGGAAATCCGTAAAAAATGCTATATTTGTTATTCCGGGTGTGGGATAATTAAATATTCATTTCTAAAAGGGAGGAGCTGATGAACATCTGCAAAGACTTTTTATACCAGCCCAGGAAGTACAGCAATATAGACTTATGGAAAGATGTGACGGAGGAGCAGTGGAATGATCCGTCATGGCAGCGGAAGAACTCAATACGGTCCGTCGATCAGCTGAAGAGGGTCATAAAACTCAATGACCACCAGGAGGCAGAGATAAGGAGGACAATAGCCACTCTCAGGCAGGAAGGCAAGGAGCCGCTGAGGATCACCCCCTACTATGCCTCGCTGATGCAGGAGGATCCCTTTAACCCGGTCTTTTTCGGTGAGGTCTCGAAGAAGCGTCTTGATCCCATCTTCTGGCAGAGTGTTCCCACTCCTGCCAACCTGATGTTCCCGGATGCAGGTGTCGAAGGAGCCATGAGCGAAGGTTCGCGCAGCTACGGTGCAGTATATCAGCGCTATCCGAACAGGGTGGCGCTCTTCGTTGCCGAGAATACAAGCTGCGCATCCTACTGCGTGCACTGCCAGCGAGCCAAATCACTTGACACCTCTGCCGATGTCAGCAAACGTGAGGTGGACAAAGGGCTGTTCTACATCTCATACAACAGGAATATCAATGAGGTGCTCGTCACCGGCGGTGATGCGCTGATGATCAGCAACAAGCGTCTCAGGTACATCCTTGAAGAACTCAGCCGCATACCGCATCTGCGGGCTGTCAGGATAGCAACGCGTGTGCCCGTGGTTCTGCCGATGCTCATCACCGGAGAGCTTCTGGAACTGATAAGGGCATCAGCCAACAGGTTTAACAAGGGCCCCGAAAAGTATGTCTATTTCATGACTCACATCAACCACTACCAGGAGATTACCCCTGACCTGGTGGCGGCGGTGAAGAGGATCACCTCGCATGGCTTTACAATACGCAATCAGACAGTTCTTCTCAATCATGTCAATGACACCTACCGCACCCTTGCCGAGACCTTCAGGAGGATGTTCTGGATCGGGGTGCATCCCTATTACCTGCTACAGTGTCACAAGGAGAGGGGGATAGTGCATTTCATCACTCCCATACAGGTGGGCAAGATATATATGAAGCACCTGCAGGGATGGATCAGCGGCATCACCATGCCGCGCTATGCTGCCAACATCGAGGGCGGCGGCGGCAAGGTGCTGCTGATGCCGTCAGGCCATGATACCCTCAACGAGGATCTGAACATTGACGACAAGATTTCGGAGAGCTTCGCCAATGTCGTTACGTGGGATCACAAGAAGATCGTGAAATATGAGGCTCTGGGGCGTGCCACACGAAGCGAATTTGACAACGCAGTGAAGATCATGGATGCCTTTATTGGCAGGAAAGGTGCATTCCTTCCGAGGATCATCATAGTTGACGAAAAGGGCAATCACCTTGAAACGACCAACCGCACCAAGTTGCCAACATTTGAGAAAGTCAGGAAAGCCAGTCTTCTCGGCTATGACCTGTTCACTGATGACATGCCTCTTACCAACCCGGTTGACGCATATGACCAGATTGAGGCTGCCTTTAACCGGTCAAAATTCAATAAATAATAACAGCAGAGGCTGGTCCGGGACCAGCCTCTGTATTTGCGATTGTCGATTTGCGATTTGCGATTCGCGAATAGAATTTGCTATTGCAGCGGGGTGACCACCTCCAGCACCTCCGGCAGGTCCATTCCGATCCGCTTCAGGTGTTCTATGGTCGGGATGCCGTTATTGTTCCATCCGCGACGCTTGTAGACCGCATCTCGCAGCAGGTCATATTGTTTCTCGCGGAACTGTCTCATGACCCTGATCTTCTCTTCGGTGCTCTTTCCTTCCGGGTCAAAGCCGACCTTCTCCTTCAGCTGCTTATCATAGCGTTCTTCCCGTGAGAGATACTCCTCCACCGTCACCGGTCCGCATGCGCGGTAAGGCTGGTCATCGTCCTTGCGGCGTCCGAAGCCCCGGCGGATGTTGAACACCCTCTGGAAGTTATAGACCCGTTCGGAGTCTTCCACCAGCCTGTGCTTGTCAAACGGTCTGCCCGTGACTGCCTTATAGATGGTCACATAGTTGTCAACGTGCTCGGGCACCTTGGCAGGCTCGTCGGTCTGTGCGTTGGTCTCGGGCTCGACGTCATTCCAGGGCAGCTTGCAAAGGCCTACCAGGCCGAACCATGTCCGGAACATCGGGAAGTAGTGCAGTGCCTCTGCCTTGTTCTCGAATGTCGGTATCTGGTTGTTAACCATGTCCATGAAAATAAGCCAGGCTTCGTCATGCTGCGGGCCCTTGTTGGTGAGGGCATATCCGCCCTGCTGGGCGAGTGACTCCTTAGACATGTACTGTGAGTACTCGAGGCCCTTGTTCTCCATGCCGATATCCTGCATGAACTGCGGGTCGCCCCACCCCTTCTCTGCAAAGATCTTCTTCATCCGCCTTACACCCTGTCCGGCGATGAGGCCGAAGCCCTCTCCGCGGGCCACCATGTGCAGCAGTTCAAGTGCCGGGGGAATATTTCCAAATGAAAGCTCCAGTCCGCCGGTGCGCTCCTTGTTGAGTATCCCCTTCTCATAGCACTCCTGCATGAATGCCAGGCTCGTACCCCAGGTGATTGTGCAGATGCCGTAGGTGTCACAGTAAAAGTTGGTCTCAATTATATAGCGCGGATCAAAGAAACCACCGTTGGAACCCAGTCCTGCCGCCGTTTCATATTCCGGTCCGTCAACGATGACCTTATGTCCCTTGTACGGGCCGGTGCTTATCACGAAATCATCAACAGCCTTGGAGCATGCCATGTTGCAACCAATCCAGCAGCCGTCGGGGATGTTCTGTGTGAAGAATGACTTCCAGACGCCGGAATCAATCCTGGGTGAGTCTTTGTGTGACCCGAACTTATAATTATGTGTTGGCAGGAGATCATGGTCGTCCATTATCTCCATCAGGTGTGCGGTCCCGATCTGGCGCATCTTGCACTGCTTGTCATCGAGTTCGCGCATCTCGCGGTTGAAGCGGCGTCCGCGTTCCTGGATAGCCTCGAGGTCAACGACGTTGTTCAGGTTACCCTTCACTCCGGGGATCTTGCAGACGACAGCCTTGATCTTCTTGTTGCGGAAGACGGTGCCTATGCCACCACGCCCGGCCTGCTTCATCCTGATCTTCTTGCGCTTGGGGTCATAGAATGTAAAATTGAGCATGCCTATCAGTGAGTGTTCAGCGGCGGACCCGGTGGAGACTATTCCAAGGTTCTTGCGGTCTGATTCGTCAACTGCAAACATGTCGGTCAGCTGCTCGGCCAGCACGTGGCTGTCGAGAGCCTCGGCTGGTGCCTCGAAAATCTCTACATAATGATCGACGCCGTTGATGAAGACAATCACATCAGCGGCAGCCTTTCCCTGCAGCTCTATGGCATCGAAGCCCGAGAACTTCAGGAAGGGTCCGAAGAAACCTCCCACGTTGCTGTCCATAACCGAGTCGGTCTGGGGCGATATCGTAACCACGAGCGACTTGCCGGAGCCGGAGTACTGTGTGATGCCTCCAATGGGTCCGGATGAGATGACAATCTCATTTTCGGGGTCATCCCATTTTGTGTCAGGTTTTGTGGCATCCCAGAGGTAACGGAGGCCATAGCCTTTTCCCCCGATGAATTTCTCCTTCATTGCCAGAGGTACATCCTTCTCCTTAATCTCGCTTGTGCCGACGTTGATGTAGAGAGTCTTGTCGGTATAGCCTTTCGTCAGAGGGGTCCATTTGTAGTCCCACCTGTTCAGAAGCCTGTGCTTTGACTTGATTTCGCTGATATCCATAATATTTTGTATAAAGTGATTTTATGTGCCAGAGACAAATTACGTGTATAAATATCCGCATTCTAATGATAATAGTCAATATGCAGCCGAATGCCAGTCGATTCAGGCAGCAGGCAGTAGAGGAATTTTCGATTTCAGATTTTCGATTTGCGATTTAATCAAAATTCGCAAATCGCAATTCGCAAATCGCAAATCGCAAATTCTGCCATACTTTCGACTATATTTGCCAATCGGGCATCAGGCCTGGACCACCGAAGAAATGAACATTACGCTTAACAATGAGCCCATGAACCTTGACGGTGAGAGTATCACCGTGGAGAAGCTGCTTGAGTTTAAGAGGTACACCTTCAGGCTCAGGATTGTGAAGATCAACGGTCGGCTCATTGACCGTGACAGTTACGGTGAAGAGGTGATAAATGACGGTGACACAGTGCAGGTGATCTACCTGATGAGCGGAGGATGATAACGTTAAAAACAAATTACCACAGAAGGCCTTGAAGTCAGATTTCTGGCAACGGTTTACGCTTGCAGCCCTGCGCGACAGGATGCCTGCATGGATGAAGAACAGGTACGTGCTTACGGTACTCATCTTCCTTGTGTGGATCATTCTGCTGGATCCCAACAATCTGATAATGCGGGTGCGTGAGATAAGGTCGCGCAACAGGCTCGAGCGCGAGAAGGAGTATTACATGGGGCGCATCGAGGAGGACCGCAGGAAGCTGAATGAGCTCAGGACCAGCAACGAGAACCTTGAGAAGTATGCCCGTGAGCAATACCGCATGAAGAAACCTGACGAGGATCTCTTCATCATCGTCACCCCGGAGCAGGAGCGAAAGATCAGGCGTGACCGCAAGGTGTCAAAAACAGCGAAGCCCGCCGTGAAGCGGGCTCCGAAGCCTTCGCGTGACTGAAGTTATTTCTTAACCTTTTCAGCGTTGTATTTGGCGTTCAGGCCGGCGACAACCTCGGCGGTGATGTCGAGGGTGGAGTCACTGAAGAGAATGGGGCCGGGGAACTGCTTGGCAAGGATGTACTGATAGCCATGCTCAGCATTGAACTCAACCAGATACATGTTAATATATTCAAGCACCTGCCTCTGGGCGACAACGCCCTCCTCATTAAGGTTATAGGCCATCTGGTCGCGCAGGGCGATCAGGGTCTGCTGCTGCTGTGCAAGTGTCTGTTCCATCTCGGCAGCGGTGGCCCTTGTGATAAGTCCCTTCTGGGCTTTGTTCTGATAATCCCTTACGTCACGGTCAAATGCCTGTGACTTGGCTGTGAGCTCGGCCTCCGAGTTTTTCGTCTTCTCTTCAAGCTCTGTGGATTTGTCAGTTGCCATATCAAATTTGGCAATGATGGTATCAAGCTCAACGAAAGCGATGCCGCCTTTTAATCCCTCAGACTTGCCTTCGGCAGCCGTGGTCCCGGCTTTGTTACATCCGCCGGTGACAAGGATTCCGGCAACAACCAGCGCTGACATTATCAGGGTGTTCTTCAATACAGATAATCTATTCATTTCGGAAATTAGGTTATGGTTCAACAAATTGTTGCACAAACATACACAAATTTTAAATATGAAAAAGCAGAATGGGATGTGCCGGCTATGAAAGGGACGCCGATTGTCAGAACTCGGGACAGGGTATTGCGTGTATCTTCTGTCCTCGTTTCACCTGTTCCGATGTGAAGGAATAGATGAGTGATATCTCGTATGCTCCGCCCGATGAGGTTATCAGGTTTGAGATGGTGAAATCATAGCTCAGGCCAATGTTTAGCTGATCGGTTTTTATGCCGATCATACCTATGATTGCATCTCCGGCCTGTGCCGAGACATCTTCTGATGTGGCGAATGGTATGCCCCTGTACCAGACACCGAAGACAAGCGGATGCTTGAAGTAATAGAGGCCTATGTCTGACTGGTAGAACTCCCCCTGGAACATTACGTTTGCGGCGACTGACATCACCTCGGTAAGTTTCTTTTTGAGCCTGCCGCGGCTAATGACCTGAAATCCTCCGAAGAGATCAACCTTGATCGGGATGTAACTGGTGTTGCCCCAGAATGAGGTGCGGGGCCTGAGCAGGTGATCAACCGTAAATCCCCCCCATATCTTATCATTGAAGGCGAGAGCTGATACTGCAAAGTCGATATCCGCCACGTTGTCAAATGGCGGCGGAGTGATCGGCGGCAATGTTCCACCGGTTGTTATCTGGCTGTTCCAAGTCAGTTTCATCAGGTCAAGGCCGAGGTATGTGAACTTGAAGTTCACTCCCGGCCTTATGTGCCACTCGTCGTTGATCTGTATGTCGTATGAGTAGAGCAGTCCTATGTTCGTGGTACTGAGGTCGCCGGAGCCTGCCACATCATACGTGGCGAGGATTCCGATGCCGGAGTTGAAGTTGGGGACGGCCTTGTCAAAGGAGAAACTGTAGGTATGAAAGACGCCGGGAATTGAGGGCCACTGGTTCCGCCAGTTCATTGCGACGCGATAGTCTTCCGTGGCACCTGCGAATGAAGGTGCAAGGTAAAGCTGATTCGCGTAGAACTGAGAGAACTGCGGGTCCTGACCCCTGGTAAAAACCGAGATTGATAATAACAGGCCAATCAGATATTTAGTACGAGAGGGCAATCCGGATCCTTTTAGTTATACAAAGTAGCTAATTATACGGCCAAACTCAAGGAAGGTTGCATCTGATAATATCAACAATCGGCCCCGGGGTTGGGGAAGATATCAACAAATGTTATTTAGAATATTAACTATCAGTAGTTTATCAGCGTTACGTCGCCTGCAATTATTATTGATTCTCCATTGCGAAAAGTGGCTCTGACTTTCCATACATAGACGCCGGAACTGCAGAGCTCGCCCTTGTAGTAGCCGTCCCAGCCCATTGCAATATCATTGCTTTCGAATACCAGCATACCGGCCTTACTGTATATCTTTAGATCATATGAACTGACACCCGATGCAACCGGATGAAAAACCTGGTTTTCCTCGTCGGTGCGCATGTTGTAATAACCTCCTGTCGGCCCTCCCCTGTTAGGGACAAAGGCGTTGGGGAATCTTATGTACAATCCCTGGTCGGTGAAAGCGTCATTTACTGTAACCGAATCAGAGCAGCCGTTGGCGGAGTATGCTACCAGTTTGACGTCGTACCTGCCTGTGCGTTCGTATCTATATGAGGGATTATCAAGTGTGGAGAAGGTGCCGTCACCAAAGTCCCACAGGTAATTAACAGCCCCTTCGGAAAGGTTCACAAAGAGCACCTTGTCGCTGTCGCCGAAGGACTCGTTCTGACGGATCTCGAAGGCGGCCCTGGGGTTGTCGCGGGCCTCGATGACTGTCGTGGCGGTACTGGTTCGTCCCCTGCCGTCAGTAAGCTTAAGTGTGACCCGGTAGGTGCCGGGGAGGTCGTATATATAGTCAGGGCTGGCCTCTGATGAAGTCCCTCCGTCGCCGAAGCTCCATGTGGCCGTCAGGTTGTCGCCGGCATTGCTGCCGAAATGCACATGAAGGGGTACGCATCCCGAGGTGACGGACGGTTCAATAGCAGCCATCACCAGTTGTGCAGCTGCCGATATTCCTGTCGTTCCCGGCTTACTTACCTCGATGGTGCCGGTTGCCTTTCCGGCAGAAGTGATGATAGCCTCGTGACGAACTAAAGAGTCACCGGGAGCAGTTACAGTCGCCTCTGAACCTGATGCAGCGGGATTCTCAGTCACGGTAGCAGCTTTTGTCACGGAAGCAACCGGAGTTTTACTTTCTGCATTACCACCACCTTCCGATAATATGTTTCCGGGGAGATCCTGCCGGGGCGGGACGGTATCAGCTTCGCTCCGGGGTGAACCGGTAAGAAGCATGATGCCTGCAATCAGGCCGGCAGCGGCTGCCGTAACGTACCATATGTTGAAGCGTAGGGGATTAAACCTGAAGAACTCCCTCCGGTCAAGACGGCGCATGAAACGACCGGTCAGGTCGCTTCCGGCAACCATCTCATTCTCTTCCAGCTTATTGCGGAAGAGGTTCTCAAGACCGTTATCACTCTCCTCTTCTCTCATTTCCTCTTCAGGTATATTTTCCTTTCAGCCGTGCCAGCTCCTCAAGTTTCTTCCGGAGTATGGCCCTGGCTCTGCTGTATTGCGATTTTGAAGTATTAACATCAATACCAAGCATCTCTGCTATCTCATGGTGCTTGTAACCGTCTATTATATATAGGTTAAAGACCATCCTGTAACCGGGTGAAAGTTCGCCAAGCACTCTGTACAGATCCTCCGCGGTGTAAAAATCCTCTTCAAACCCCGCTGTTCCCGTCTCTGCACTCACATAGTCATCTATGTCGGCGTGGTGCTTGTGACGCAGATTCTTATGGTAGTATGTGATGGCGGTATTCACCGTCACTCTCCTCAGCCAGCCCCTGAAAGAACCCGTGCCCGAATATTCACTGAGATTAAAATAAATTCTCAGGAATGCTTCCTGCAACATATCTTCAGCCTCAGGCCTGTCAGTGGCATATCTCAGGCAAACGCCCAGCAGATAACCTGAGAACTTTTTCCAGAGCATCTGCTGCGCCTTCCTGTTGTGCCTGAGACAGCCTTCAATGATATGTTGGTCACTCATCATCAGCCGAGCACAGTATCAAGACCTTTTTCACCTGCAAATGGTTGCACTGTCTGAGATTTTTTTTCAAAATATCCGAAAAATGTGGCAAACTAGCCTGAACTAATGATAAACGTCATTAGTAGCCGGGATATTCGCAATTAAATTTGAAAACCTTAAAAAAATTAAAAAGCAGTACGATGTTCAATAAGTTTATCGCTTCCATTCTTCCATATTTTCCGAAGAAATTCGTCTGGATCTTCTCACGCGCATATATTTCGGGTGTAACCATGGCGGATGCCATGCGCGTATCAAAAGACCTCAACTCCAAGGGAATAAAAGTAACCCTGGATGTCCTTGGCGAGTTCATCAAGTCACTTGATGAGGCCGAATCAAACAAGCAGGAGTATCTTGACCTGATTGAGGAGACCGAGAAGCAGGGCATCAATGGCAACTACTCGCTCAAGCCTACGAGCTTCGGGCTTTTGATTGACAAGGAGGTGTGCTACAGGCTCATGAGGGAAATTGTGAAGAAGGCAGCCTCATACAACAACTTCTGCAGGATAGACATGGAGGATTCTCCATGCACCGACATGGAGATAGAGCTTTACAGGCGCCTTCATGCTGAATTCCCGAAGAACGTGGGACTGGTGGTGCAGGCATACATGAAGAGGACCTACAGTGACCTGGAGAAGATGCTTGACATGAACACTCCTGAGATACCAACCAATTACAGGCTGTGCAAGGGTATCTATGTGGAGCCGGCGGAGATCGCCTACAAGAAGTACGAGGAGATCAACAAACATTTCCTGGAAGACCTGGAATTCATGTTCAGGAATAAAATTTATGTTGGCATCGCCACGCACGACAAGCCTCTGATTGATGGCGCTTACGAGCTCATCAAGAAGTACAATGTCCCGAAGAACATGTACGAGTTCCAGATGCTTTACGGCGTCACGCCGAAGCTGCGGCAGAGCATAGTTGACGCCGGGCATACTATGAGGGTGTATGTTCCCTTCGGCGAGAAGTGGTTTGGTTATTCAACCCGCAGGCTGAAGGAGAACCCGAAGATGGCGGAGCATATCATCAAAGCGATATTCTACAAGGGATAGGAATTTGCGATTTGCGATTTGCGATTTGCGATTTGCGATTTGCGATTTGCGTCCCGAGACTTCGTGGACGGGATAAGCCTGCGAATGCCTCGCCGGCTCAAATTTGCGATTGAAAATCAGCGCACCGGTGCCCGGTAGATAAGCGAGTCATGCATGGCACGGAGGCTCTCCATCTCGCGGGCGGATATATATGGAACAGGCGGCTCGGGCTGTTCAGGCAAACCAACGGCAAGGAGATAGATCAGCGGAATAATGGTGAACGGACTCAGGGCCAGCATCTGGTCCGCCGGAATCTGACCCTTTGAATATGCCTCAGAGCGCTGCTTCTGTCGCAGGACCTCATAATTGGCATTGGGATCACCAAGTTTGGCGGCGGTGGTAAGCCCCTGGTAAGCAGATAACTTAAGATTATTTGTCGCATTGATCAGCTCCTGGTCCGGCGCCGGCCGTTCTGATAATATTTCAGCCCTGATGTTTCCAATCCTGGGTATCACCACCACAGCTGCGATCATGAGTGTGTCACTGGTGAGGTAGATACCTGTAATATATTCTTTTGCACGAAGGGTATCCTGCACGGTCATGCTGTACTCCTTGTAGCCCATACAGGTGAATGTTATCGTGTCATGGTGGCGGGCATAGAGTGAGAACATCCCCCTGCTGTCGGTGGCGCCTCCCGTCCTGCCCCTGACCAGGTAATGTGCTCCTGTCAGCGGCTGCCGGGTTTCAGCGTCGAGTATGACACCGTGAAAGAGTATCGGGCCGGCCTGCTGGGCCGAAGCGCTCTGCTGCATAATGGCAAGAAGAAGGAAGATGACAGATATGGTCAGGCCTGCCTTACCTTTGAAGGATGATCTCGTCAAGCGTCCTCTTGGGTACGTGGTGAACGCGCTTTTCATCTCTCCAGTATTTCACATTATTATTTGCAAGGGTCTCAATGACCACCTTCTCAATCGGTTTTCCGATGGCAAGGACAAGGAGTACTTCCAGGTCCCTGGGTATATCCAGCAATGACCTGAGCTTCTCCTTTTTCACGCTGGCGATTATACATCCTCCCAGGCCGGCTTCAGTGGCTCCGAGCATGATGCTCTGGGCGGCAATACCGTGATCAACGCCAAATGAATCTGATATCTCCTTGTCGCCAAGGATTACGATATATGCCGTAGGCCTCTCCCCCGGATCAGGTCCCTCCCAGGTGGTAAGATATCCTGCCCATGCAAGACAGGTATAGACATCAGCACGCTTCGCCGGATCTGTAACCAGGATATATTTCAGAGGCTGCCGGTTGGCGCCGGAGGCTGACAGGCGGGCGAGGTCAACAAGTGAAACCAGGGTATCCCGGGTAACCTCGTGTTTCTCGTCGAACCTGCGGTATGTTCTTGTCTGCTCTACTAGCTGTCGGATGTTCATTTTCATAAAGTTTGGGGGCAAAGATAGGTAAAAAACAGACATTCAATCCCAGGGTGCAAGGATTGGTGTGAAGATGTTGTTTGCCACAGTAAGTTCGTTTCCGGCGGGGCTGAAAAAGCCTCTGCCGCAGTTCAGGGCAGGCTGTCTGCGAGGTTACAGAGACCTCTGAAAAGGTGTTATGTCAACTGATTCTTATTTTTTCAGCGCCTCGTCGTAGCGTTCGCCAATGACTTTCCAGTCGAGCAGCTTCCAGAAGTTCGTGATGTAGTCAGGGCGCCTGTTCCTGTAGTCAATATAGTAGGCATGTTCCCACACGTCGCAAGTCATAATCGGCACCAGTCCTGACCTGATAGGGTTGCCGGCATTCTGTTCCTGGGTGATGGTCAGCCTGCCGTCGGGTTTCATGCAGAGCCAGGCCCATCCTGCTCCGAAGAGTGTGGAGGCAGCCTTGGTGAATGCCTCCCGGAAGGCGTCGAAGGAGCCGTACTCAGCATCAATGGCCTTTGCCACGGTTCCTGCGGGAACTCTTTTTCCCGAGGGAGAGAAGGCATCGAAGTAGAAGGTATGGTTCCAGACCTGGGCAGCGTTGTTGAATATGCCGCCTTCAGCTTTCCTGATCATCGTCTCAAGAGTAGCATTCTCAAACGGTGACCCCGGAAGCAGGTTGTTGAGGTTATTCACATAGGCAAGATGATGCTTGCCATGGTGGAACTCAAGAGTCTCGGCGCTCAGACCGGGCGCGAGTTCATCAGCAGCGTACTTAAGGGGGGGTAGTTCAAATTTCATGGCCTGGTCAGATTATGTTAGATTGAAAGTAAAGATACTAAAATGAGAACACCTCTGAAACATTCAGAGGAGAAAAATCCTCTCCGGCAGCGGTTCTATAACACCTTTTTCCAGGGCTACGGCATAGAGGCGTTCGATGGCTGCCCGTCCCTCCTGCCCAAGCGACAGGCTGAAGCTGTTGACGAATAATTCTATATGCTCTCTCGTCACCTCGGCGTCAGTCTCCCTGGCGTATTTCCTGATGAAGCTGACAGATGCTTCCGGGCTGGCATAAGCATACCCGATGCTTCGCCTAATCGCCCTGTTGACCCTGGCGGCCGTCTCCTCATCGATCCCGCGGTTTACAACAATCCCTCCCAGCGGGACCGGCAGTCCGGTAAGCGCCTCCCACCTCTCCCCGGTATCGGCTATTTTTATTAATCCGAGTGCCTCATAAGTGAACCTGGTCTCGTGGATAATTAGTCCTGCATCAACCTCACCCGAGAGGACCGCCCCGGGTATGTCGGAGAAGAGGTACTCGCGCTTGCGCGTTGCTTCCGGCCAGAAGATGCTGAAGAGCAGGTTGGCTGTTGTATTTACCCCGGGTATGGCTATCAGGGAGTCATTCAGCTCACCGGGGTCAAGCATGCGCCTGCTTACCACCAGCGGGCCGTTGTTGCGGCCCAGGGCGCTGCCTGCATCGAGTATCAGGTAGCCTGCAGCCGCCCTGGCATATGCATGATAGCTCATCTTGGTGATGTCTACGCTTCCCTCTATGGCCCTGCGGTTCAGCTCCTCAACATCAGCGAGGAACCAGTCGAACTCCAGCCCTTCCGTATCTATCCTGCCATGCACCATGGCTTCAAAGATGAAGGTGTCATTGGGACACGGGGAAAAGCCCAGCGTAAGTTTCATGTTGTCATAATTATGTCAGTTACCTGTACCATCTCCTCCTGCAGGCGACGGAGCGCAAGCGGTATGTCCCAGTTCTTTGTATTACGGGGTTCAACCATATTTGAGACCGCCCTCAACGAGACCCACGGTATTGATGTGACAGAGCAGGCATAGGCCAGCCATGCACCTTCCATAGTCTCTATTTCGGGGTCCCATGCCTTGCGTATCCGGTCTATGACAGCCTGCGAGCCGGAAGACATATTGACCGTGGCCCCGGTCACGGCACGGAATCTTTCGGAGAGCAGGTCAAACCACCTCCCGCTGCAGTGGATCCTCCCTCCTCTGAAAGGCGGACTGTCAGGGTCGGCCAGGCTGGCGCCGAAGAGCGACCGGAAGTCGCCGTTATCATCCACACCCATATCGGCAAAGCAATCGGACCGCGTTATCACCACATCGCCCGGAGTGATGGCGGGGACGTAACTGCCGGCAATGCCTGCCCCTATCACCAGCGACGGCAGCGGTCCTGATGAGAACCTCTTCTGCAGGGCCCATGACATTGCTGCACCGCCCACGCCGGTGACGATAATTTCGCAACGGCCCTGTGTGCGGGCGACGGAATGCCGCACTGCCTGCTCCTCCGAGGGGTGAGCCACGGCAATCAGAATATCTCCGCTGATGTAATCCATCTGTTATACCTGTGATTAGACAGATAAATATATTATTTTTGAACAAAATAGTCCTCATTCCCGGCAACTAAATAAATAAGAGGATATGATCTACCTGACAAGAAGAGAGCGGTTCAGTTCCGCGCACAGAATGTTCCGTCCCGGCCTCAGTGATGAGGAGAACAGAAGGATCTACGGCAAATGCTCGAACCCTCAGTGGCACGGTCACAACTATGTGCTGAAGGTGACGGTGAAGGGTGAGATGGATCATGTGACGGGCTACTTCATGAATGCGACGAGGCTGAAGGAGATAATGACAGAGATGGTGGTTGAGAAGCTTGACCACAGGAACATGAACCTCGAGACGGACTTCATGGCTGGCAGGGTTGCCACCACGGAGAACCTGGCGATAGCCATATGGCAGGAGCTTGAGGCGCCGCTGGCTGCCGAGGGCGCCGCCCTGCACTGTGTCAGGGTTGAGGAGACTGAAAACAATTATGTTGAATATTACGGATAATATGGAAAAACTAAACGACGGAAGCAGTAAGCTGTCAGACGGCTACAACAAGATTGAGAGATGGAACCCGGAAGTCATACGTGGAGATTGCGGGATATTACCATAAGATTTTGAAGCTCCTGGGAGAGGATCCCGAGAGGGAGGGGTTGCTAAAGACACCCGAGAGGGTGGCGAAGGCGCTGAGCTTTCTCACCAGGGGCTACAACTCTGACCCTGAGCAGATCCTCCGCAGCGCCATGTTCAAGGAGGAATACCGGCAGATGGTGCTGGTGAAGGACATTGACATCTACTCGATGTGCGAGCATCACATGCTGCCTTTCTTCGGCAAGGCGCACGTAGCCTATATACCTGACGGACAGATAACAGGACTGAGCAAGATAGCACGCATTGTGGAGACCTATGCTGCCAGGCTGCAGGTGCAGGAGCGGCTCACGACCCAGATACGGAACTGCATACAGGATAACCTCAAGCCACTGGGAGTGGCGGTGGTCATAGAGGCACAGCACATGTGCATGCAGATCCGCGGGGTACAGAAACAGAACTCGGTCACCACCACATCAGCCTTTACCGGCTGTTTCCTCTCGAACCTCAACACCCGTGAGGAGTTCATGCATCTGATAGCCAACAGGCTGCACTAAAATAAACTTCAAATACCAATCTTCAGCATAGATTATGAAAGCCTTCGTATTCCCGGGGCAGGGAGCGCAATACCCCGGAATGGGAAAAGATCTCTATGACAATTTTCCCGCAGCGCGTGAGATGTTTGAAAAGGCCAACGAGCTTCTTGGCTTCCGTATAACCGACATAATGTTTTCAGGCACCGATGAGGAGCTCAGGCAGACCAGGGTGACCCAGCCTGCCATCTTCCTCCATTCGGTGATACTTACTGCCGTTGCGGGGGCTGCTTTTAATCCGGCAATGGTCGCCGGCCATTCGCTGGGAGAGTTTTCGGCTCTCGTCGCTGCCGGCGCCCTCTCATTTGAAGACGGACTGACGCTTGTTGCCGGCAGGGCTTCCGCCATGCAGAAGGCATGCGGCATCAACCCGTCGACCATGGCCGCCGTGCTGGGTATGCCCGATGCGGTGGTTGAGGAGGTGTGCGCCTCTGTCGCGGAGACGGTGGTCCCGGCTAATTATAACAGTCCCGGCCAGATAGTCATCTCCGGCACCATCGAGGGTATCAATGTGGCCTCCGGTGAGCTGAAGCAGAGAGGCGCCAAAAGGATTGTGCCACTCTCAGTGAGCGGCGGATTTCATTCGCCGTGCATGGAGCCGGCCCGCCAGGAGCTGGAGGAGGCCATCAGGAAAGCCCGGTTCAGCCGTCCGGTGTGTCCTGTCTACCAGAATGTCACAGGCATGCCTGTGACTGACCCCGGGGAGATAATGAATAACCTGGTGGCACAGCTTACCTCGCCGGTACGATGGACACAGACAGTGGAGAAGATGATTGCCGACGGTGCAACGGAGTTTATTGAGGCCGGCCCGGGCAGCGTGCTGCAGGGACTGGTCAAAAAGATAAACCAGGGAGTTGCCACCTCGGCACTGACGGTCAACAGCTGAAAGATAAACCGGGAAATTGCCACCCCGGCACTGACGGTCAACAGCTGAAAGATAAACCGGGAAATTGCCACCCCGGCCCTGACGGTCAGCTGCTGACAGATATCACAGCCATACCCTTCCTGCCATCCATCCTGATTACCAGGGGCTCCTCAAACCTTATATGCCTGAACCAGGTACCATTGCCTATGGTCTTCTGCTTCTGCAGCCTGTCCCACAGGATGGTGCCGTCGCCGGTATACTGGTTGACGGAGAGATAGCCTATATTCATCGATGTCACATTATGGAAGAAGTGCGAACCCTGCGACGCGTCAACGTGATAATCGGGCAGGCTTACCTCGACTATGACCCTGGCGTTTGATATCTGAGGCCATGCAACAGGGATGCCCAGGAACCTGTCCTTTGTTCCCCACCGGCCAGGGCCAATCAGAATATATTTTCTGCCCTCCGCCAGCATTTTCCTGTTGATGGCATCAATCTCCTCGGCCATCTCATTGGTCTTCAGGTTATCGAACTTCTCAGGTTCGACATAGATGATGTCAGTGATGTCATTGATAAGACCATTGCCCATGCTCTTCCTGGAGACCAGCAGCATATCATCGGTATAGACGGTTTCAGGGTCAATGGCGTAGCCGGCGCCGCTGCCTACAAGCGGTTTTATCTGCAGCAGGTAGAACGAGGCCCTGTCGTTTTCATCCCTGGTAAGGTCAACGGCAAACTCGATCTCCACAGGAGCTCCGAAAGCCTCCCTGACCACCTCAAGGACCTTCTTCAGTGTGGGTGCCAGTGGTATATAATCATACTTGAGGATATTCGCGAAGTTGATGACACGCGGCCCCTGCACATCAAGCCCCGGAGAGACAGTGTCATTATCCATGCTGAACACCGAGGCGCAATGTTTAAGGGCACCGTCGGTCTCAGCCCTGCTGATGTCAAGCTTCACCAGGCCGGCACTCTCCCCCTCAAGCAGATCAACATCTCTCCTGGCAAGGTTGACCGCATAGAACTCGACCTGTGAGTAGCGGATCAGGTCTTCTATTGACATTATGTCGAGAGCCGGGAATGAGGGTGAGAACCTGAAGGCCCTCTCCCCGTCAAGAACGTACTGACCCAGTCCTACAGCCGCAATGGCGAAGCCGTCATGAGGGGTCATGTTGGCAACGGGGTAAAAGTTGAATGACTGAGCCGTGCCGCTTATATGGGGGTAGAATATCTCATCGTATTTTCTGCCTACCACAGCCTGGATCACGACAGCCATCTTCTCCTGTTCAATCTTGTAGTTTATGGCTTCGAAATAGATCCGCGAGTTGTCGGAATAGATGGAAGAGAAGACGAGCTTGATGGCGCTGATGAGCTGTCTGAGCCTCACCTCCGTATCAGGATGGTTGTTCGGAAGCAGGTATGTTCCGAAGACACCTGAGAAAGGCTGACTGAGGGAGTCCTCGAAGAGGCTTGACGAACGGACGGCCAGCGGCTGGCTATAGAGTTTGATGAATATCCTGAGCTTGCTTTCCAGCGCGCTGCTGAGCGTTCCCGAGAGGAACTTCTTCTGTAACTCCCCGAAGTCCTTCTCCCTGTTGACCACATCCCACATGTGGTTGGTCTCCATGAAGTGGTCAAACTCATCTGTTCCGATGATGGCCGTAAGCGGAGACTTGATATTGATGCCGGGCAGCAGGCGTCCGAGTTCAAAGCTGTGAATAAGTGTGCTCACGAATGCCAGGCCACGGCCCTTGCCTCCCAGTGATCCGCCGGCAAGGCTCACCACGTTTGACTCATCGATCATCAGCGACTCGTCAAAGTTGACCACCTTGCCCTTGTTCATCTCCCTCCTTCTCCGGCGGATTACCTCAATGAGGAACTCCCGCATCTCCTTCAGGCTGCGGAAATCGGATATCTTGACAGGGTTGATCTGTTTAGCCACCTTCACCTCTCCCCTTGCCATGAGCCAGAGAGAGAAGTGGTTCTTCATGGCATGGTATACCAGTGAGTCTTCAGGAACGGTCTTGAGGAAGGCTTCGAACTCGCGCATCGACTTGGCGACGGCTATCTGTCTTCCTTTGGTATCGCGGTAAACAAAATGGCCAAAACCCAGGTAATAGGTAATAAATGACTTCAGGTCCTGGAGCAGTGTTTCGGAGTTTTTGTTTATGAAGCTTGCCTTTAGCTGTTCGGCATAAACAGCGTTACCGGGGTCTGACGACTGAAGGAGGGTGGGCAGATTGGTCTGCTCCTCGCGGATATGCCGGATAAGGTCATAGCCGGCCTTATCATTGAGCACGCCGTTGCGCGGGAAGCGCATGTCAGAGATGACCCCCAGCAGCCTGTCCTTGTATTTGGCGTAGACTGACATTGCCTCCTCCCAGGTGGTGGCAAGGAGAATCTTGGGCCTGGCCCTCAGCTTGAGAACCTTGTAAAGCTCGTCGGAGGAGACATCCTCGATGAGGATACGCGTCTGTTCGAGGACCAGCGTGTAGAGCATCGGGACGTAGGTGGAGTAGTAGTCGGCTGCATCCTCTATGATGAGTATGACCCCTGTCAGGCCCTTTTTTGTATCGTTCTCAACATTTACCTGATCTTCAAGTAGTTTCGCCATGGCGAAGAAGACCTTTGATTCACCCGTCCAGACAAAATAGTTATCAAACGGGATGCCGAGTGTCTTCTGTTCCTGAACGAACGGGATATCGCCCGGGTTATTGAGCAGCAGGAATGTAGGGATATAAGGATATTTCTCCTTTATCTTGCGGCATAGGCTCATGGGTTTGGTCTTGTCTACGCCCACCATTATGATGATCATGTCATAATGCCGCACCCCGAGGCGCGAGAAAGCCTCATCCTCACCCGAGACGCCCGTTATCCTCGGAAGGGTTGTCAGGCTCATCTGGTAATACTCGCCCAGCATATGGTCGGAAAAGCGTCCCTCCCCCTCAATCGAATATGCATCATAAAGGCTGGCAACAAGCAGTATCTCCCTGACCATGAATGGCATAAGGTCATGAAAGACATCTCTCTCAGCATTATGGCGGTCGAGGAACTTCTGCAGCAGTTTGCGGCTTGAGAGACTGTTTATATCCTCCTTATCGTCAGGTGAGTCGTCTGATTTTGACCCGGAATTGCCTGCGGCCAGGCTGTTGATATAACCGGTTACCAGTTTCGAAAAGTTTCTGATCAGATCGCGTTCCTCCTTCAGGAAGGGGCCTTCGTATTCACCCAGGAATTCACGGGTATAGAATATCTCAACGCTGCCTTTGCCTTCAATGGTGGTAAAATCCTGCACCAGCTTCCAGTTTGTCTCCACGAAGCCCGGCGACTCAAATGATTTTTGCTGATATCTGATTCGAGCAACGGCATAATCAGGATACTGCCATGCTCCGGGGAGCTCAAGGACGAGGTGCATAAGAGTCTCCTCAAGAGGTTTCCTCTCCTTGAGTATCTGTGTTGTCCGGTTGATGCATGCCAGCTCCTTCAGGCGTTCCTGCTGGTCATGTATATCACGGCTAAACCCGTTACCGGTATCAGGATTTTCAGTCATTCAGGCATCAGTGAATTAAGATGCCAAAATTAGTAAAATAGATTAAGATAGTTAGTCCCTGTCCTCGAAGTATCCCTTTACTTCACCTTCCATGTTGATCCGCTCATCAGGAGATCATCAACAGTCTTGATTTTCGATGATGCCTGTACTCTCGCATGCTGTTCGAGCATGGCTCCGTCATATGTCTGATCATTGATGGCCCTGATGACACCCAGTGCAACCGGATATTCAGGATAGGTCATTCCGGCGAGTCTGTAATGGATTCCGGGATTGGGTTCGTGTGAGTCATGGACAAGCAGGTCCTTTTCGGTTATACCGCCTTCTCCCAGCCTGACCACCTTAAGCTTGAGGTTTACGAGGATAATGCCCTTGTCACGGTTCTTGCCGAATATCATTGGCTGGCCGTGGCGGAGAACGATGGTGTTGTCTTCCCTTGTCTCCTTGTTTGTGATGTGGTCAAAGGCTCCGTCATTGAAGATGACGCAGTTCTGGATCACCTCTACCACCGCTGTTCCGTGGAAGTTTGCAGCCTCCTTGTAAACTTCGTTGGAGAGCTGCAGGTTATAATCGACGGTACGGGCAAAGAAGCGTCCGTGGGCGCCGATGGTCAGTTCGCCTATCTTAAAGGCCTCTTCAATGGTACCGTAGGGCGATGTCTTTGTCACCAGCCCCTTCTTTGACGTGGGAGAATACTGACCTTTGGTGAGGCCGTAGATCTCATTGTTGAAGAGGATGATCTTGATGTCTATGTTGCGCCTTATCGCATGGATATAGTGGTTGCCCCCTATTGCCAGTGCGTCGCCGTCGCCGGTCATCTCCCACACCATGAGGTCGGGGTTGGCGATCTTTATGCCTGTGGCGATGGCAGCAGCACGTCCGTGGATGCCGTGGAAGCCGTAGGTACTCATATAATAGGGCAGGCGTGATGAGCATCCTATCCCTGAGACAAAGACATATTTTTCCTTTGGTATATCCAGTTCAGCCAGCGTTTTCTGCAGTGAGGCCAGGATCCCGTGATCACCACAGCCCGGACACCATCTTACTTCCTGATCGCTCTTGAAGTCTTTTGCAACGTAGCGGTTATTATTTGTTTCGGCCATCTTATTTACCCTCCAGCAATTTTTTTGAATAATCCTTGATCTCTTTAACGGTGAATGGGAGTCCCTGTATCTTATTATACTGATGATACGAGAATTTCTGATGTTTCATCCGCAGGTAATTGGCAAACTGTCCGTTGTTCAGTTCGCAAACAACCAGTTTTTTAAACCCTTTGAACACCTTCTCAGTGTTGGCGGGCAGCGGTCTGATATAGTTGAAATTGACTGACGAGACCTTATAGCCCTCTTCGCGCAATTCGGTCACCGCGCTTATCAGATGTCCGTAGGTACTGCCCCATCCTATCAGAAGCAGGTCTCCGCTCTTGTTTCCGGTGATCTCAAGGTCAGGCACTTCAGCTACGACGCGTTCCACCTTCTCTTCGCGTATCTTGACCATATATTCATGGTTCTCCGGGGTATATGAGACGCTTCCCTTAATTGTCTTCTCGAGGCCGCCAATCCGGTGCTCGAAGCCAGGTGTTCCGGGAACAGCCCATCTGCGTGCAAGGTTCTTCAGGTCTCTTTCGTAGGGCAGGTACTCCTTGTCAGTTTTCACAGCCCACGGGACGGTAATGGAAGGCATACTCTTCATTGTGGGTATCTTCCACGGTTCTGATCCGTTAGCCAGGTAGCTGTCGGTAAGGAGTATCACCGGTGTCATATATTCAAGGGCTATCTTTGCAGCCTGGAATGCAAAATGAAAGCAGTCAGAGGGTGTCCCGGCAGCAATTACCGGCAGGGGACTCTCCCCGTTACGGCCATAGAGAGCCTGCCACAGGTCAGCCTGTTCGGTCTTGGTCGGGAGTCCTGTTGACGGTCCTCCTCTCTGCACATTTATTACCACCAGCGGCAGTTCTGTCATCACAGCCAGGTTAAGGGCTTCGGACTTAAGTGCAAGACCCGGTCCGGAGGTTGATGTCACTGCGAGGCGGCCGGTGAAGCTGGCGCCGATGGCGGTGCATATACCTGCTATTTCGTCCTCGGCCTGCAGGCTCTTTGCGCCCAGGTCTTTGCGAAGTGCGAGTTCCTCAAGGATGCCCGTTGCAGGAGTAATGGGATATGAGCCGATGAACAGTTTGAGTCCTGCCTTCTCGGCAGCGGCGAGGAGACCCCATGCAGTAGCCTGGTTGCCGTTGATGTTACGGTAAACGCCTTTCTCGATGGGAGCCGGGCTCACATGATAAGAGGGCGTGAGGGCCTCGATGGTCTCGGCATAATAATAACCGGCTCTGAGAACCCTGCTGTTTGCTTCTGCAATGAGAGGCTTCTTGCCGAATTTGTCTTCAATAAACTCTTCTGTATACTTAAGCTTGCTGTCGAACAACCAGTAGACTATTCCCAGCGCAAACATGTTTTTTGTCCTCAGCACAGTCTTGGGATCTATGTCCATATCCTTCAGGGCTTCCTTGACCAGTGAGGTTATGGGAGCACCGATGAGATTAAGGGTGTCAAGCTTGTCTTCAGCAAAGGGGTCTGCCTGATAGCCTGCACGCTGTATTGACTTCTCGGTGAAATTATCGATATCATATATGATGGTCGAGTCTTTTGTCAGACTCCGGGCATTTGCACGTATGGCGGCGGGGTTCATTGCCACGAGTACATCTGCAAAATCACCCGGTGTATTGACGTGCTTACGTCCGATATGGACCTGGAAGCCGGAGACACCTCCCACGGTACCCTGGGGAGCCCTGATCTCTGCAGGGTAATCAGGGAAAGTGGAGATATCATTTCCGAACAGGGCCGAGGTGTTCGAGAAGAGAGTGCCTGTAAGCTGCATCCCGTCACCCGAGTCACCGGAAAACTTGATCACAACGGCGTCTTTTTCAATGACCTTTGATCTTTTTGCCATGATGATAGTAACGTATTTGAATTGATTAGTACCTCAAAAATAATAACCAGTTTTATGAAGCTAAGTTCAGCAATACACTGATATAACTGTATGATTTTGGTCATGTTTGTCATGACCGGCTAAATGATTTATTCGCAGGCAGATATCCTGACGCCGGCGGGTGGCCGGCAATGGCATCACGAGATGTATCACGACCAGATGTCAGCCTTCTGAAGGTTGATGGTGTTCTCGAAGAACATTCTTGCGATCTTCTCGAAGTACTCGGTGTAATCCGAGACAAAAAAGAGATCATCACCCGGGGTTCCCCTGTTGACGAGGTTATGTTTCTCAAGCGTCTCCTTCAGTCTGGCAGCCACGATACGTGCTGAATCAACCACCTCAACGTCAAAATTAAAGAACTTGCTGATCTGGTTGCGGATGATAGGGTAATGGGTGCAACCCAGTATCAGGGCAGTGATCTGCTGAAGTCTGCCGTCTGAGAGATAGGTACGGATGATGGCGTTGCTGATATCATCGAAAATGAAACCCTCCTCGATCATCGGCACAAGCAGAGGGGTGGCCAGTGAGACCACGGTGGTTGACGGAGAGGCCTCGTGTATCTTTTTCTCATAGGTGCCCGAACTGATGGTTCTCTTGGTGCCTATGACACCCAGCTTCCCGTAGCTGCGGCCGGAGACATATTCAACCACGGGGTTGATCACGTCGAGGATCAGAACCCTGTCTCCATATCCTGCCAGCAGGTCTTCATAAGCTGAGGCGGAGGCCGAGTTGCATGCGATAAGTACGAGCTTGGCATCATGGCCGATAAGAAAATCGGTGATACGGCGTGAGTAGCCCCTTATTGCCTCCTCCGACTTGTCCCCGTATGGAAGATGGGCGGTATCTCCGAAGTAGATGATGCGTTCGCCCGGGAGGGTCTGCCTGATGGCTTGTGCCACGGTGAGGCCTCCAACACCTGAGTCAAATATGCCGATAGGACGGTTCCCTGCTTCCATAATGATCTAAAATAAAGGCTGCCCGCCGGAAGCGGACAGCCATATTAATATTATGCCTGGTTTACTTTATCCCGAGTTTGGCCTTCACCAGCGGACCGATGTCAGTACTCTTTACCGTATCAACATAGACCAGGGTGCGGACATCATATATATAAATGAATCCCCCGTCCTTTGCCACGGCGTTGATAGCCGTCGTTGCCTTTTCAATGATAGGGTTGAGAAGTTCAGCCTGCTTATCCTGCAGCTGCACCTGGGCCTGCTGCTGGAAATTGTTTATGCGGTTCTGCATGTCAGCCAGCTCCTGCTCCTTGTTGGCCTTCACCAGGTCAGTGAGATTCTTGCTCTCCTTGACATACTGGTCAAGCTTGTTATTGTACTCAACCTGCATGAGTTCCAGGGCATTGGTCAGCTCCTGACCGTATGCATTGTACTGTTTCATTGCCGAGTCATACTCAGGCATATTCATGATGATGTCATCCCTGTTTATGTGACCTGCCTTGAATGACTGTGCAAATCCTTCCTGTGCTGTAAATAACAGTGCAGCAAACAGTAGTATACCAAATACTTTCTTCATTGTCTTCATTTTCAATTTAACCGTGCAAATGTAATTATTTAATTCTTATAACCTAATTTCTGTAACACCTGGTCGGAGAGGTCATATCTGGGGTTTGCAAAGAGTATGTTTGACCCTGCGGAGGTGTCAAATATGACTGCGTAGCTGCCTTCCACGGATATCTCCTTTATGGCTTTGAGTATCTCATCCTGGATCGGTTTGACCATCTCCTCGCGTTTTTTGAAGAGTTCGCCTTCCATGCCGAAATAGGTATTCTGAAGGTCCTTCACCTCTTTCTCCTTGGCGATGATTGCCTCTTCCCTCTTTCTCTTCTGATCCTGCGACAGAAGCACCACTTCTGCCTGGTAGTCCTTATACATCTGCTCCACGGCAGCGTAGCCGTCAGCAACCTCTTTCTCCCATCCCTCGGATAGTTTGTCAAGCTGCTGCTGAGCTGCGGTATATGCAGGTATGTTGCTTCTTATATATTCGCTGTCAACGAATGCAAATTTCTGTGCAATACCGCTTAATGATGCGGTGAGCACCAGTACTGTCATGATAATGATCTTCTTCATAGCTTTTTTGTTTGATTGTTATCTTGTTCAGAATTGCTGACCTATTACAAAATGGAACTGGCTGCCTGAGTCGTCTGGTCTCCCCGTCAGGGCAGGGTCAAATCCGTAGGCCCAGTCGATGCCCAGGAGCCCGAACATAGGCAGGTTGGCTCTCAGGCCTACTCCTGCAGAGCGATTCATTTTAAACGGATTGTAGTCATTTATGTCATACCATGCTCTTCCTGCCTCAAGGAATGCGAGCCCGTAGATTGTAGCCTGGGGATTGAGAGAGATGGGGTAACGGAGTTCGAGCGTCAGCTTTGAGTAGACGTTTCCCGCTTCAACAATCCTGCCATCCTTGATTATGGTCGGGGTCAGTGATCCGTTGGTATATCCCCTGAGGGCGATGACCTCGCGGCCATAGAAGCTGTAGCCCGTCATTCCGTCGCCTCCCACGTAGAAGTTTTCGAACGGTGAAGGTCCTATGTCGGGGTTATAGTAACCCAGGTATCCGAATGCGGCCCTGGCATTAAGGATGAGTTTGTCATTCGACGAGAGGGGGAAATAATAATCGGCCTTGAAGACCACCTTCCAGAACTCAATCCATCTGTATTTCTGTTCGTCGGGGAGGCCCGCCATATCCTGTCCGCTGAGCAGGGAATAGGGAGGTGTCACCTGCCCGTATAGCGAGAATGTTGATCCGTTGCGGGGGAAGATGGTGTTTGGCCCGGCCGAGAAACGGCTCAGTTTGGCGCTGAGTGTTGCCAGGTTTGAGTTACCGTTGTCAAAGAGGAACTGGTAGCGGGAATAGTTCTTCATGCTGTACCTCTGGTAGCTTCCCTCATAATAGATCGAGAAGTAGTCATCGGGCCACTCAAGCCTCTTGCCGAATCCAACCGATGTACCGTCTATTATCATATGCTGCCTGTCGTCAGCGCTGCTCGGGGAGCCGTTGGTCATCAGGGAGCGGAAGAGCGAGACCGAGAATGTGTTCGGCTTTTTGCCGCCGAGCCACGGTTCGATGAATGAGATGTTGTATGACTGATATACGCGTCCGTTGGACTGGGCCCTGATCTGGACAGACTGGCCGTCACCTGAGGGATAGGGTCTCCATTCACTCCATTTGAAGAAGTTGCGCATGGAGAAGTTGTTGAACCTCACCCCTATTGTGCCCACGAGCATGCCGGCTCCCCATCCGCCTGATATCTCGAACTGGTCATTTGCCTTCTCCTCAAGTGCATAGAGGAGGTCGACGGTGCCGTTCACCTGGTCAGGTATGGGTTGCGGGTTGATCTTCTCAGGGTCAAAGTGACCCAGCACGGCCACCTGTCTTACCGAACGGATGATGTTCTCCTTGCTGAAGAGGTCGCCGGGATTGGTGTAGAGTTCGCGCCGTGCAACATGCTCGTTGGTACGGGTGTTACCCGAGATGATGACGTTGTTGAGGTTGGCAGGGTCACCCTCGAAGATGCGCACCTCAAGGTCAATCGAATCACCGTCGACATTCTTTTCGACGGGGGTGACCCTTGAGAAGAGATAACCGTAATTGAGATACAATGAGTTGACGGCATCCTCGTCTTCAATGAGCCTCTTGCTGATCATGGTCTGGTTGTAGACCTCGCCGGAGGGGAAGTTGAATACCCTGGTCAGCTGATCCTTGGTGTAGATGCTGTTGCCCACCCAGTCGACATTCCTGAGATAATACTGGTTTCCTTCATTGAGTTTCACCACCAGCACCATTTTTCCGTCCTCGAGGCTGTAGGTGGAATCTTTCAGTATTCGGAAATCGCGGAAGCCGTTTTCGTTATAGAAATCCACGAGGCTGCTGCGGTCCTCTTCGAACTTATCCTCAATGAATTTTGAGCCCTTGAATATGTTGATGTCTTTCTGCTTGGTGTTTTTCAGGACACGGCGCAGTCTTTTGGCATCGAAGTATTCGTTGCCCTCGAACTGTATCTGTTCAATCCTTACCTTTTCCTTTTTGTCAACGATTATATTGAGAACCACGTTATTGGGCATATCCGGGTCATCCTTCTGAATGATGGTCACCTCGGTGTTCAGGAAGCCCTTCTCAATATAATGATCCTTGATCGTACGCTCAGCCCTGTTGAGCAGGTGAGCGGTCACCTGGGAGCCGTTTGGCAGGCTCAGTTTCTCTCTCAGATCGGTCTCTTCAGCCTTTTTTATCCCCTCAAACCTGAGCAAAGAGAGCCTGGGGCGCTCCTGGAGGTATATATCAAGCCATATGTTTTCACCTTCCCTGCCCGTCACTGTTATCTTTACATCGGAGAAGAGCCCCTGTTCCCAGAGTTTTCTCACTGCGGCGGTTATCTGTTCACCCGGTATCTCTATCTTCTGTCCAATGCGCAGTCCCGAGATGCCAATAAGGGCGTTGGGCTCAAGGAATTTGACCCCGGAAACGGTAATGCCTGCAACTGTATAATCCTCGGGGTACAGGTAATTGGCATATTTATCGTCGGTCTGGGCTGTGGCAATCAATCCTGTGAGCAACAAAGTAAAAAGGCAAACTATCCGCATAGGTATTTCTTTCATCATCTCATCTGTTATCAGCGATCTGCTCACTGGTCTTTCCATATCTCCTTTCCCTTTTCTGGAAGTCTGCCACTGCTCTGTAAAAGTCCTCCTTACCAAAATCGGGCCAAAGTTTCTCTGTAAAATAAAGTTCGGCATATGCCAGTTGCCACAGGAGGAAGTTGCTAATGCGCTTCTCTCCGCTGGTGCGTATCATCAGTTCGGGGTCAGGTAAATCTGCTGTCTCGAGGTTGGAGCTTACGGTCTCCTCGGTTATGTCGCCGGTGCTGAGTCGCTCCTCTTTCACTGCTACGGCTATCCGGCGGCATGCTTCGGAAATCTCCCATCTTGAAGAATAGCTGAGAGCCACTATCAGTGTCATGCGTGAGCCGCCCGATGTGACCTTCATCGTTTCAAACAGCCTGTTCCGGACATTAACCGAGAGGCGGCTGAGGTCACCGATGACTTTAAGTGAGATCTGCTTTTCAATAAGGGTTTGAGTCTCGTCATTTATTGATTCGACCATCAGGTCCATGAGAGCTGACACCTCATCGTCTGGTCTGTTCCAGTTTTCCGTGGAAAAGGCATAGAGGGTCAGATACTGTACACCCAGTTCTGCGGCTGCCTCTACGGTTTTGCGAACGGCCTTAACACCCTGGTGATGACCGAAGATCCTCTCCCTGCCCCTCCTGCGTGCCCAGCGTCCGTTGCCGTCCATAATGACAGCAACATGCCGTGGCAGCCTGTTCGTATCTATCTGATTCTTAAAAGTCAATGTTATCTCTTTCTTTTTTTGTCTTTACCCATTTCTGCAAAAGCCGGACAGCCAGCCAGCTTGTTGTACATCTTCCAGGTGACCGAAATCCCCATGAAACTGTACCAGTCATTGTTATGAAGCCATGAATGATCCACCGGTGCTGGCGGATCTCCGGTCGTGACTTCATATCGGCCGTCAAATTTATCATAAAAAGTCTTACGAAAACCATATTCGAACTCAACGCCAATGTGGTTGGCCACATTTACCTTGATTCCGGCAGAGAATGGTATAGAAAAGAAAGGGTGTAAGTTCTTTGTTCCGTCAGTCGTATTAACCTGATTATAAACCGCTGAGAGCGCTGCCCCGGCGGCTATGTAGGGCGAATAGTCGACACGCCTGCTTCTGAATGTTGAGTAGGGAAAGAAGTTGAATTCATATGTTGCCCCCAGTTCCCCGATGGGTGCATCAAGAGGAGAAATATATCCTCCCATGATGTTTGCCCTGATGGCTTGCCTTGGGTTGAAGTTGTACCTGTAGAAGAACTGAGCAGCCGGCCCGGGTTTTAGCAGGCCGTTGATGGTATCGCCCAGATATGACACTGCACCGATGGAGAAGCCGTAGTCGGCAGTGCGCTGGGCCATGGCCGGCAGGGCGGTTGCAATCAGAAGTATTATTATTGCTGCTTTTCTCATTCCAGGTGGTCCTTTAAGCATCATCTGAACGATTGTCTGAAAGAGGGTAATCCGTTTCGGGCTGTTCTGATCCGGTAATTAAATGTAACGCTGAAGGTGTGATAGATATCGTTTCTCTCAGAAAACGAAGATGTATAGCCGTCAAGGAAGTCGGAGAATGCGTAACGGCCGGTGAGCTCAAGGCCGAACAGAATGTTCGGGTCGAAGGCCAGCTTTGCTCCCACTCCCAGCGGTATCACGGCTGTGAATCCGCTGGATTCAAGAGTGGGGTCAAGGCTCCATTTCTCCTCCAGGGCGTCATTGCCCCTGACATTGTACCAGGCGCCTCCCACCCCAGTAAGGGCATACACGTCGATGCTCCGGAAGAAATCCCTCACGCGGTTCCTCGATATTCCCCTGTAGGTCTGGAAGAGAAAGCTGTTTCGCTCACGGTTTCTCACGAAGTAATACTCTCCGGTGAGCGCCGGTTCATAGAGCGAAGTGGTAGCCTCGTACCCCCTGTCCGGATTGCTGCCTCTTTCATCCGTGGCATGGAGCATCACGTAGGCAAATGAGATCTTTGCGGCAATTGCATCGGTAAAGAAATACCTGAATGAGCCGTTAACGTTAAAACGGGTCTGCAGGAATGTGATGTCTTTCAGCCCCCAGGCGTTTTCCCCGAGAGAATACCCTCCGATGTCACCATAGAACTGTGATGTGCCCAATCCTGCAGTAGCCTCGTATCTTTTCATCTTCCACAGCTGTGCAGATGCAAATGGTGCTGAAAGAAACACCACCAGACACAGCAGTATAAGACGTTTAATCATCAGTCGCTTTGCAGTTTTGGCTACAAATATAAGGAATGTACAATACTTAAAACTTAAATATTCCTTAATTATTGTCAGTTACGGGGGTCAGCGCCCCACATGAGCTTGTTCCTCAGGGTGCTGAAAAAATCGTTTCCGGCGGGTGTCACTGTCTTCAGCCTGGAGGCTGCCTGTCGCACCTCGGCGGTGGTGCCTGAGGGAACCCTGGCAGCCTTTGAATCGCAGGTCACGAGGCACTCTTTGCTTCTGCCCCCGATATCGAGGGTGATGGTGCTGCTTCCCGTAACGATTATTGGCCTCACTGTGAGGTTATGAGGTGACATCGGGGCAATTATTATACTGTCATCAGTGGGTGAGAGGATAGGTCCGCCGACACTGAGGTTGTATGCTGTTGATCCTGTGGCCGATGAGATTATCAGTCCGTCGGCACGATAGGTATTGAGGAAGATGCCGTTGACCCTCACCGTGATTGTGATCATGCTCTGATCAGCCTTCTGCACCGTCACCTCGTTCAGGGCAATGGCATTGCCTTCGCCGAAGAGGCCGGAGGGAGAGACGATCTCCAGCATTGAGCGGCTGATGACCTCAAACTCGCCCGAACAGAGCAGGTCTATAGACCTGTCAATATCATCATCCTGGATATTGGCCAGGAAGCCAAGCCGGCCGGTGTTTATGCCCGCTACCGGGATGCCGGTGGAGCGCACCCTCATGGCCGTCTCCAGGAAGGTGCCGTCACCGCCCACGCTCATAACAAGGTATATGTCATCAGGCAGTCCTGACAGATCGCTGAAGAGATTGACCCTGGGATCACTCCGGAAATGGTTTCCGTTCGGCTCCATGATATTGAGGTATATGGTCGCCCCGCGCCGGTGAAGCGCATCAATGAGACGAAGCAGTCCGGCCGTGGTCTTTTCAGTCAGACCCTTGCTGAATAAGGCTATCTTTCTGGCCATCACGATATACAGTTACATATTGAGGTATTTCATGAGCATGTTGTACCTGTCAGTATAGAAGCGGTCAAGCTCATCATCGTCAGTGACCCATGTAGTCACCTCATACGAATATCTCTCGAAGGTTTTGATGATGGATGTGAGGTCTGTGGTGTTGACCTTCAGGGTTATCTCCAGACTTGTCGAGTCAGGGTTGGAGCTGATATGCATGCTGAGTATCCTGGCGTCATTGCTTTCGACGATCTGAGAGATGCGGCTCATGGAATAGTCACGTGAGAGGACCTGGAGGATTATCATCCCGCCGGGCTGTTCAATGGAGGAGAATGATGCTATTCCCCTGATCATCTCGTTGTAGGTTATTACACCCCTGAGGTGGTTTTCATCATCCACAACCGGCACCACTGTCAGCTTGTGCCTGGCGGCCAGGGCGAGGACCTCAAAGATATGCTGGGTTCCCTTTACCGAAGGCCGGGGAAGTGAGAGGGAATGGTTGCCTATAGGCTCCTCAGGCTGGTTGAGATCATAGATATCGCTGTCAGAGATGAGTCCGAGGTATTCGGTCTCATTCACTATGGGAAGATGCGAGACCCTGAATATCTCCATCCAGTTCAGGGCAGTCTGCGCAGTATCAGATGTTTTCAGCGCAGGGACCACATCGGATATCATCTCTTTGGCAAGCATTCAGTCATTCAATTAGCGAATAAAAGTACAAAAAACTACGGATCGTTATAACTTTGCAGGGATAAACAGCAGAGAGAGCCATGACAAGACTAAGCGTAAACATCAACAAAATTGCCACTATTCGTAACGCCCGCGGAGGCAATGTTCCTGATGTCAGGCTGGCTGCCATAAAATGTCAGAGCTTCGGAGCCGAGGGTATCACCGTCCATCCCCGGCCTGACGAGAGGCACATCAGGTACAGTGATGTCTATGTGATCAGGGAGGTTATCACCACGGAGTTCAATATTGAGGGCAACCCTGAGGAGCAGTTCATCAGGTTAGTGCATGATGTCGTCCCTGACCAGGTGACGCTGGTTCCCGATGCCCATGATGCCGTTACCTCCAACTCGGGGTGGGACACCAGAGCGCACCTGTCATTCCTCACCGATGTCATTGCAGGCTTTCATGAGAAGGGCATACGCACATCGATTTTCACAGGAACCGATCCGGAGATGATAGAGTACGCCGCCCGTACGGGCACAGACCGCATCGAGCTCTACACTGAGCCCTACGCAGCGATGTACAGTGCTGACAGGGAGGCAGCAGCAGCTCCTTTCGTCAGGGCCGCAGAGGCAGCGCGGGCGGCAGGGCTGGGAGTCAATGCCGGTCATGATCTCGACCTCAGCAACCTGGCCTGGCTGCATAAAAACATCCCGTGGCTGATGGAGGTATCAATAGGGCATGCCCTTATCTCCGATGCGCTCTATTACGGGCTTGAAAACACAATCCAGATGTACCTCCGCGAACTGCGGCGCAGCTGACTTCTGTATTGATGTACCTCCGCGAACTGCGGCGCAGCTGACTTCTGTATTGATGTACCTCCGCGAACTGCGGCGCAGCTGACTTCCGTCTTACTGCAGATGCTTCTCCACAATTGTCTTTAAGACCTCTATACCGACCAGGTTCTCCCCTCCCCCGGGGATAATGATGTCGGCATATCTCTTTGAAGGTTCGATAAACTGCAGGTGTGACGGCTTGACTGTCATGTTATAGCGCTCCAGAACCGCGAGTACCGAGCGTCCGCGCTCGATGATGTCGCGCTGTATCACCCTGCCGAGCCGGTCATCGGCATCAGCATCCACAAAGACCTTGATGTCAAGCATCGACCTCAGCCCGGGGTCAACAAGCACAAGTATCCCCTCGACAACCACCACCTTTGCGGGTTTGATCGCAATGGTCTCATGTGACCTGAGACAGGTCAGATAGGAATAGATCGGCATCTCAATGGGACGCCCCTCCTTCAGCTCCGCCAGATGAGCCATGAGCAGAGGCCACTCAACCGAATCAGGATGGTCAAAGTTTATCTTTTGCCGTTCTTCAATGGAAATATGGCTGTTATCCTTATAATAGCTGTCCTGGGGAAGTATCACAACCTCCCCCGGCGGGAGCATTTCAATAAGTTTCCGTACAACGGTAGTCTTTCCCGAACCTGTTCCTCCGGCAATCCCGACAGTAAGCATAAAATGATTATTTTTGTATCAAATGTAGCAAAATATCTGTATGGTAAAACATATTGTGATCTTTAAGCTCACCCAGCCATATACTCCCGAGGAGAAGGAGAAATCGGTCAGAAAGCTCAAGGAGGCCTTCGGTCCGGTCGGTAACAGGCTGAATTATATCATTGAATACAGGACAGGCACAAACATTCTGGAAGCCGATCATGCGGGCGACTTTGTCATCGATGCCACCTTTGCCTCTCTTGAGGACCTGAGGCGGTATCAGAACAGCGAGCCTCACCGTGATGCAGTCTCAGGCGCCTCGGCTGTAAAAAAAGCTAAACTGGTTGTTGACTATATTATCTGACCATGAGTTCACTTTACCCCATACGGTTCAAGCCTGTTCTCAAGGAGACACTGTGGGGAGGAAGCGCCCTGAGGGAGCGCTACGGCAGGAAAGCAAAGCCCGGAACAGTGATTGGCGAGAGCTGGGAGATCAGCGGCATGCCCGGAGCAAGCTCCGTGGTGGCAAACGGCTTCCTCAAGGGGAACACCCTGGAGGAGATAACGGAGATATATATGGGCGATATCGTGGGGGAGGCCGTCTTTGAGAAGTACGGCAATGAGTTCCCGTTGCTGATCAAGATAATCGATGCCCATGACAGGCTGTCGATACAGGTGCACCCTGATGACAGGCTCTCTTCGGAGAGACATCACGCCTGGGGCAAGACCGAGATGTGGTACGTCCTTGACGCTGCACCCGGAGCCGTTATCTATACCGGGTTCCGGAAGAAGACCACGAAGGAGGAGTACCTTGAGCACCTCACCGGGAAGAGGCTGGCAGACCTGATCAATGTTACGCCTGTGACCCGTGGCGACGTATTCTTCATCCCGGCCGGAATGGTGCATTCCATTGGCGCCGGCGTACTGCTTGCCGAGATCCAGCAGACCTCTGATGTCACCTACCGGATATACGACTGGGACCGTGTTGACGCCTCGGGCACACCGCGCGAGATGCATACGGCACTGGCCCTTGATGCCATTAACTTCAACCTTGACAGTACCAACCTTATAAAAAAGGCTCCGCAGGTAAACCAGCCGGTGATGCTTGCCGAATGCCCGTATTTTCGCACCAGCCTGCTGCAGATAGACAGTCCGGTGATAAAGGATTACAGTCTCACGGACTCATTCATTATTTATATATGTACGGAGAACATGACTGTGATCGAATGTTTCGGACACAGCGAGGTGCTGAAGGCAGGTGAGACCCTGCTCGTTCCTGCCGCAGCCGACAGCGTGACTCTTATTCCGCAGGGAACGTCAACGCTGCTTGAAGTATTTGTACCACAAAAAAGAAAGTAAGATGCAGAAGCTAACAGCCGTCACAGTCACTCTGATAATGCTCATCGCCGCCTCATGCGGAGGCGGAACCGGTGATACCGGAGGCAGGAACAAAAAGAGCGGACATGTACCTGATACGGGATACACCGGAATAAGGAACTACATCAGGAATGATGTCAAGGTCAAGGAGGAGGAGTACAAAAACGGCATCAGGTCAGGTTTGACCCGCACCTTCTACAAGGGAGGGGTGATTGAACAGGAGATATTCTACGCTGACGGGAAGAAGAACGGCGAAGCACGGTGGTACTATCCTGACAGCAAGCTCTTCAGGGTCACTCCTTATGTCAATGACACAATCCACGGCTCACAGATACAGTATTACAAGAGTGGCCGGGTGAAGGCCAAAATTGATTATGTCGACGGCAAACGTCTGCCCGGTCTTGAGGAGTACACAATGAACGGAGAGAAGGTGACCGGCTACCCGGGGATAATATACAGGAGCAATGACCGGTATGAGGAGAGAGGCATGTACAAGCTCTTCATAGAGATGACCGATCTGTCTGAGAATGTGAAATATTACAGGGGAGACCTGGTCAACGGACTGGTGGATATGGATTCCCTTAAACCGCTGCTGCAGACAGCAACCACCGGTTACCTCGACCTGCTGAAGACCCCGGGTCACAAGGCCGACTCAGTTGTGGTGGTGGCGTCATATCTGACCGGGTTCGGCAACAGGCTATACTACCGCCTGGCGATACCCCTGCCCTATAAAGACCTGAATTAGAGAAGGAGATGATCATCAGGTCAGCAACTTTCATCACCAGCAGTGCGAAATTCAGTCAGCTGCCCCCGCCTGACCTGCCTGAATATGCCTTCATAGGCCGGTCAAACGTCGGCAAGTCGTCACTGCTGAACATGCTTGTGGGAAGAAAAGGCCTCGCCAAAATATCAGGCAGTCCCGGTAAGACACAGACCATCAACCATTTTCTGATCAATGAGGGCTGGTACCTCGTTGACCTTCCCGGTTACGGGTATGCCCGCCGGTCGCAGAAGCTAAGGGCTGAATGGGACAGGCTTTTCACCACCTATGTCACCAAACGTGAAAGTCTTGTTTCATTGTTTGTACTGTTAGATGCCAGGCACGAGCCGATGGCCTCTGACCTGGCCTTCATGGAGCGGCTGGCGCTGAATGGCGTTCCCTTTGCCAGGGTCTTTACAAAGACGGACAAGGTCTCCGCAGCTGAGGTTGAAAAGAACATGACTCTGCATGACAGGGCCATGCTGAGCAGCTGGGAGAGCCTCCCTCCTGCCTTTGCCACCTCAGCCCCGAAGGGCACAGGAAGGGATGAACTGCTTGACTATATCAGCGAGAACATGATATTTTTCAAAAGAGAAAAATGATAAAGCCATTAATACTAAATTAGCGGCATCGTTCAGTGAAAAATACCTTAACACTCCTCATATGATCGGCAGAGCTCCTTTTAAGATCTTTTCGTGCACCTCATCGCTTAGCATAGCGGAAAAAATAGCAGACCATCTCGGCATAGCGCTTGGAAAAAGCTCTCTCCTGAGCTTCAGTGACGGCGAGTTCCAGCCCTGTTTTGATGAGTCGGTCAGGGGTTGCCATGTCTTCATAATACAGTCAACCAACCCTCCTGCCGAGAACCTGATGGAGCTCCTTCTGATGATAGATGCTGCCAAGAGGGCGTCGGCATACAAGGTCAATGCTGTAATTCCCTATTACGGATATGCACGGCAGGACCGCAAGGACAGGCCGCGGGTCTCTCTCGGCGCAAAGCTGACTGCCGACCTGCTCACCAAGGCCGGTGTTGACCGCATCATTACAATAGATCTTCATGCCGACCAGATACAGGGATTCTTCGATGTTCCCGTTGACCACCTCTTCGGCTCGGCTCTCTTTGCTCCGTACATCAGGAATCTCAATCTGCCCAACCTGACAGTCTCGGCTCCCGACATGGGAGGCTCCAAGAGGGCCAATGCCTACGCCAGGTATCTGCAGAGTGAGATGGTGCTCTGCTACAAGCTGAGAAAAAAACCGAATGTTGTTGAGGAGATCTCGGTGATAGGTGAGGTGGATGGGCGTCATGTGGTTATCATAGACGACCTGGTTGACACCGCCGGCACACTTTCCTTTGCCGCCACCGTGATGAAAGACCGGGGCGCCCTGAGTGTCAGGGCAGTGGCGACACACCCCGTGCTATCGGGTGATGCCATAGACAAAATTGACAGGTCACCGATTGAAGAGCTGGTAGTCACAGACAGCATACCCATTACAAGACATTCGCCAAAAATCAAGATCCTTTCGGTAAGCGAGATCTTCGCCGAGGCAATAAAAGCGGTGTATACAAACAGCTCAATCAGCACCGGTTTTGTTTTTTAACTTTTTTCGCTACATTTGCAGGCCAATTTTTTTTGAAAACGTCAAACGTGTGATGGGAGGTTACCGGGCAAGTAACCTTGAGTAACACAACAAATTAAAGACTAATGAAGACTATTGAGATCAAAGCCGTCTCACGCGATCAGTTCGGTAAAAAGAGTTCCAACAGCCTGCGGGCAGAGGACAATGTGCCTTGTGTCATGTACAGGGAGAAGGAAAATCTGCATTTTTATGCACATCAAAACGTTTTTCGCGGACTGGTTTACACCCCTGAAGTATTTCTTGTTAACCTCATAGTTGACGGAAAGAACTACAAAGCCGTCATGAAGGACCTTCAGTTCCATCCGGTGTCTGATCAGCTCCAGCATATTGATTTTATGCAGGTATCTGACGACAAGCCAGTTATACTTGACATCCCGCTGAAGATCACGGGAGAATCATCCGGTGTGAAAGCCGGCGGAAAACTCAGGGTCAAACGCAGAACCCTGAAGGTCAAGGGTCTGGTTAAAGATCTTCCCGAGCATCTTGAAATTGATATCACAAACATTGAGATCGGGCAGTCGATAAAAATCGGCGATCTCTCCTACGACAAGCTTGAGGTCATTGACAACAAGCGTGCAATGATCGTATCGGTCGATGTATCGAGGGTCTCCATCAAGGATGAGGAAGCCGCTGCTGCACCTGCCGCTGGCGCTCCTGAAGCTGAAGCTCCTGCTGAAGAGTAAGGAATAAGCTGTCCACAGGAAAAAAATGAAATACCTTATCGCCGGTCTGGGCAACATAGGCGAGGAGTATAAAAACACACGGCATAATGTCGGGTTCATGGTACTGGATGCTGCTGCTGCAGCGTCCGGTATCTCTTTTACGGACCGCCGTTACGGTTTCGTGGCAGAGATGCGCCACAAGAACGCCCGGCTGATCCTTCTCAAGCCTTCCACACTTATGAACAGGAGCGGCAATGCCGTACGCTACTGGCTGCAGAAGGAGAATATACTCCCTGAAAACCTCCTGGTGATAACCGACGATCTGGCAATCCCCACCGCAAGCATCAGGCTGAGGTCAAAGGGAGGACCCGGCGGGCACAACGGCCTCCTGAGCATCAGCGAGGCGCTGGGAACTGATGAGTACGCCCGTCTTCGCATCGGGATCGGAAACAACTACCCGCGGGGAGGTCAGGTAAATTATGTACTTGGCGAGTGGACGGCGGATGAGCTCGGCCTGCTCACACCAAGGCTTCCCCTGGCAGTGGAGATTATAATGTCATTCGTGACTGCCGGATGCGAGCTTACTATGACGGCATACAACAAAGCCGGGAAAAAACTCAGTGATGACGACTCAGCAGGGAGAAAGGATAGATAAGTTCCTCTGGTCAGTCAGGATCTTCAAATCACGCAGTGCCGCCACCGAGGAATGCCGCAGGGGAAGAGTCACCGTGGGAGGACAGCCGGTCAAGGCGGCACATTTGGTCACCCCGGGAATGACAATCCTCGTCAGAAAACCACCGGTGACTTACACCTACCTGGTAACAGGTCTGCCCAAAAGCAGGGTAGGCGCAAAACTGGTGCCCGATTACATAAGCGACATGACCCCGGAAGAGGAGAAGGACAAGATCATAGCCGCCAGGACGGTATCCGGATACAGGCCCCGGGGAACAGGCCGCCCTACCAAGAGGGAGAGAAGAGACCTGGAAGATTTTACCGGGTAATTCGCCTGAATTTCAATTAAGACGGTGGTATAAATACCTAAAAATCGGTCATCCGCCGCTAAGAATCGGCAATTTTGATTTTGAGGGTGGAACTTTTTCTAACTTAGTCATGCGGAAAGCCCTGTTGCTTTCATATATAAGGTTTCAGAAGGTAAAGCTGGTTGCGGAATGGGTAAGAACAATATCGAGAAGTATGATCTTTTTTATCAGCTTCTGAAGAAATATGTTGATTTCTGGCACAATTACATCTATTACCGTAAGGTTCTGGCCTACGGGAAGAACAATATAGACTTTTCGGTTCCTACCATATTTGCGCCCAATCACCAGAATGCGCTCATGGATGCCATGGCTGTCATCGGCACCCTGGAGAGACAGCTGATATTCCTTGCAAGGGCAGACATCTTCAAAAACAAATTCGTAGCGCGTATTCTCTATACGCTCAAGATGTTGCCGGTGTACCGGATCAGGGACGGCTTTGAGAACCTGAAACAGAACGATGACACCTTCCGTGACACGCTCAGGGTCATGGAGCACCGCAACGGAGTCGTGATACTTCCGGAAGGCAACCATGCCAGCTACAGGAAACTGAGGCAACTCAAGAAGGGTATCTGCCGGATTGCCTTCCAGACAGCCGAGGCATCCGATTTCCGCAAAGAGATAAACATTGTACCGGTTGGACTGGAATACTCGCACTACTGGAGATTCAGGCAGGTGCTCACTGTGGTCTACGGCCGGCCCATAAATGTTTCTGAGTACTATGACTCATACAGGGAGAATCCCAACAGGGCCATACTGGAACTGCGTGACAGACTCTCGGCGGATATGAAGAAGGTCATGGTACACATCGATGAGGAACAGGATTATGAGGCCATAAATGAGCTGCGGAGCATCGTCAATGAGAAATACAGTGACAGTATCAGGTATCCGAAGCTCTTCCGTGACCAGAGGCTGGTAAGCAAGATGAATGAACTTCATGTATCAGACCCGGAGAGATACGGTGACATCTGCGGGGACACTCTTGCCGTAAGGGATCTGGCCACGAAGCTGCGGCTAACCTACAGGCACCTGAGGAAAAAGAGGCATCCCATAGGCTGGCTGATGCTCTCATCGGTGTTCCTGGTTCTCACCCTGCCTGTGTTCCTTCTGGGTGCCGGTCTGAACATACTCTCCTACCGCATCTCCTATCTGCAGTCGATGAAATCAAAAGACCCTGCCTTCATCAGCACGGCCAGGTATGGGTTCTTCCTTGGGTTCGGCCTTATCCTGGGACCTCTTTACCTGATCCTTGCACTCATATTCATCAAGCCATGGTGGCTTGCCATATTTGCATTCCTTATGGTACCTGTGGCCGGTATCATTGCATGGAACTGGTTTCTTCTCCTGCGCAGGACTGTCGGAGGTTTCAGGATATGGAACCTGAACCGGGTCAAAAACCCGGACTTCACAAGACTGCGTGATAACTACAACCGGCTCATCAAACGCGTAACGGCACTCTGACCATGAGGGATATCTTCACGGGAAAGGTAGTCTGGATAACCGGAGCCTCATCAGGAATTGGCGAAGCGCTGGTTAAGGCTTTTGCAGAGGGAGGAAGCAGGGTGATAGCATCGTCAAATGACGGTCCCGGACTGGCAAGGGTGGCAGAATCATGTGCCGGAATGAAAGGCAGCGTCACCACCGTCACCTTTGACCTGAGCGAGACTGCAGGCATAGATGAACTCGTCACGTCAGTGGTTAAGCGGGAAGGACGGGTTGACATGCTGCTTAACATTGGCGGCATTAGCCAGAGAGCGCTGATAAAGGAGACACCCCTGTGGCTCGACCGGAAGATCATGGAGATCAACTACTTCGGCACTATCGCTCTCACCAAGGCGGTGTTGCCGCACATGATCGCCGGTGGCGGCGGTCACATTGCAGCCACAAGCTCGATATCAGGACGGTTTGGTTTTCCGCTCCGTTCGGCATACTCAGCATCAAAACAGGCCCTGCACGGTTTCTTTGAGACCCTCTTGCTGGAGCACGGCAAAGACAAGATCAGGGTGTCAGTGATTATCCCGGGGAGAGTCCAGACCATGATCTCACTCCATGCCCTGACAGCAACAGGCGATGAGCATGGGAAGATGGACGGGGGACAGGCTGGCGGAGTGACGCCCGCGAAGGCTGCAGAACAGATCATAAGGGGACTGAGAAGGAACAGAAGGGAGATACTGGTTGGCAGTAGTGAACTGCTGATGCTTAAAATCAGAAAATACATGCCTGCACTCTTCTTCAGGATAGCAGGGAAGATCGAACCAATGTAAGTGAGAGATGAAGTTCAAGGGATACATTATTAGCGGAATCCAGCAGATGGGGGTCGGGGTGCATGATCTCAGCGAAGCCTGGGACTGGTATATCAGGGCTTTCGGGATGGACTGCCGTATTTTTGAGGATGAAGCTGAGGCAAGGCTTATGCTCCCCTATACCGCAGGTGAGACACGCAGCAGGCATGCCGTGCTGGCGATGAACCTGCAGAGCGGAGGGGGCTTTGAGGTCTGGCAGCACAAGGGGAAAGAGCCTGAATACCGGAACCGTGAGACAAACATCGGCGACCTGGGCATCTTCGCCTGTAAGATGAAGGTAAAAGATGTTGAAAGCGCCTGGCAGTACTGGACTGATACCGGTGTTGAAGTACTGGGCAGACCGGCAGCGGACCCATCCGGGAAAAAGAGCTTCTTTGTCAGGGACCCGTTCGGTAATATCTTTCACATAGTGGAAGCAACCGACTGGTTCATGAACCTCAGGAAGATATCAGGCGGATCATACGGTGCAATAATATGCGTTACTGACATTGAGCAGGCCATGAGGCTCTATTCGGATATCCTTGGTTACGACCGGGTTGTCTATGATGTCACCGGCACCTTTGACGATCTTGCTCCCCTGCCGGGTGGCGGTGGACTCTTCAGGCGGATACTGCTCGCCCCCACGAGGCCCTTCCACGGCGGGTTCAACCCGATCTACGGCCAGAGCGTGATCGAGCTCATACAGGCAAAAGAGCAGGCTGTCACAAGGATTTTTGAGGGGAGACTGTGGGGTGACCCGGGCTTCATTCATCTCTGCTATGACATCAGTGGCATGGATAACCTGCGCAAGTATTGCAGGGAGGCAGGGTTCCCGTTCACCGTCGACAGCCAGCAGAGTCATGAAGGCCACAGCTTCGACATGGGTGAGGCTGCAGGCCACTTCGCCTATATAGAAGATCCTGACGGTACTCTGATTGAGTTTGTTGAGACCCATAAGGTACCCATAATCAAGAAACTGGGATGGTATCTCGACCTGCGCAAGCGGGACCCGAACAAACCGCTTCCCTCATGGATGATAAAGTCGCTGAGGTTTTCGAGGGTAAAGGCAGGGGCAAAATAGTCGGCAGTCGGCAGTCGGCAGTCAGCAGTCGTAACCTGTTGATTGAATGAGGTCCCGACGCACTTCGTGGTCGGGATTGAGTCTCCTCCTGCGTCCGAGTCTCAAACTGAAGCCTGAGGGCTGAAGACTGAAGACTGCTATATCGCCAGTGCCTGTGCCTCGCGCATGACGCGCATGAAGTTGCCGCCCCAGATTTTGGTTATCTCCTCACGGCTGTAGCCACGTCTCAGAAGCTCCATGGTGATATTCTTCATCATCGAGACATCAGTGCAGCCTTCTATTCCTCCACCGCCGTCGAAGTCTGATCCGATACCCACATAGTCGATACCGATTATATCAACCACATGCTGTATATGGTTGACAGCATCAGCCACAGTGGCCAGCTTTACATACTGTTTCTTCAGTGCTGATATTTCGTTCCAGCGCTGCTCCTGCTCGGCATCGGTCAGTTCACGCCCCAGGGCTTTCCACTTCTCGCGCATTTCCCTGACTTTGGCATCATATTCAGGATTGGGCTCGGGCTGCTTGAGATAATCGCTGAGAATACATATCTGTATCACTCCGCCATTTTTCTTCAGGGCCTGCAACATCTCGTCATTCAGGTTGCGCGGACTCTCGCAGAGGGCCCTGCATGATGAATGAGAGGCTATCACCGGGGCTTTGGAGACACTCAGCACATCATAGAAAGATTCGTCGGAAATATGTGAGACGTCAACAATCATCCCCACCCTGTTCATCTCTCTGACCACCTCTTCGCCAAAGGCTGAGAGACCGTTATGCTCAGGCCCGGCCTTATCGGTGGACGAATCGCAAATGTCGTTGTTGAATGAATGGCAAAGCGTGATGTAGCGTGCGCCAAGGTCATAATACTGTTTTACCTTCGAGATATCCGTTCCCACCGGATAACCGTTCTCAATGCCAATGAAGACGGAGACCTTGCCTTCCGACTTAAGCCTGTATGCATCGTCAGGGGTAAGGGCCACTCCTGCCATGCCTGAGTTTCGGCTGACGTTTGACCTGATGGAATCAAACGTGGCAAGAGTTTGACGGTGTGCTTTCTCAAAGGCCTCCGGGTTTCTTGGCCCCTGGCCAAGAAAGATGGCGAAGAACTCCGCATCAAGTCCACCCTCCTTCATCCTGGGGAAGTCAACACAACCCTTTTCATTGCGGACTCCCAGATCAAACCCGCCTCTGTATATGCGCATGGGAGTGTCACAGTGGGTATCGACAGAGAGCATTGTACTGTGCAGCTTGTCAGCCTTGCGGCTGATCTTGTCATCGCTTGATGCGCAGGCTGCAGCGACGAAGAAAAGGATGATCAAAAAATATTTTATTCGTATCATATTCAGTTTTGTTGACTGCGCTAAGATAAGCATATCACAAACTGAATGTCATCATGTTGGGCCGGGGGAAAATATAAAAAAGGTTAAATGAATTCAGCTGTCACCGGCACAAAAAAAGCCCCGACTGAAAGGTCGGGGCAGCCATGAAAAGAATGGAAAAATTGCTTTTGGACAGTAAAAAGCATTTTAAAGCTTCATGACATTGCATGTATTGAAACCTGCTCCGTCACTAACTTCACGTAAATATAAAAATAAAAAATCACAAATAAAACTTTTCAGCTGAAACCTGAATCTTTTCAGAAACACGAGGTCCGTGCAACTTGAGTAAATTTGTTGCGTCATTTGTACATAACAACCTGAAAATTGTCGACACCGGATTTGCACATACATGATAATCTCATTAATGAGTGCCGCAATGGAAGCCGGAGAGCCCAGTTCAGGCTGTATGAGCTCTATTCGAAAGCGATGTTTAACACGGCATACCGCATAACAGGCAACAGGGAGGAGGCTGAAGACATGCTTCAGGAAGCCTTCTCAGACTGTTTCAGGAATATCGGCTCATACCGGACGGATTCCACCTTCGGAGCGTGGCTTAAATCGATAGTGATCAACCGGTGCATCAGCCGGCTTCGCAAGAGGGAGGCCGAACTGGTTTACATTGACGACTACAGCCGTCATGAGATGCAGGAGGAAGAGCCCCGGGAGGTGACCTGGCCAGACCCTGCGGTGATTGCCAGGGCGGTGGAGAGACTACCTGACGGATACCGGGTGGTGTTCAGCCTCTACCTCCTGGAAGGATATGACCATACAGAGATTTCACAGATACTGGGAATCTCGGAGTCGACCTCCAAAACACAGTATCTGAGGGCAAAGGAGAAACTGAAAAAAATACTAATATCAATGCGCACCGATGGATGAGCTTGAAAGACATATAAGAAATCACAGGGAGGAGATGGATATCCATGACCCAAAACCCGGCCTGTGGAACAGAATAGAAAAGGATCTCCCGGGAAGGGAGAGGCGCCTGAAAGCATTCCTCTGGAAGGCTGCGGCGGTGATCATTGTGGTTGGTGCAGGACTGACTCTCATATTCAGATCCCTGGACTCTTCCGGGCTGAGAGCCAACCCGGAGATGAAGCTGGTCAGGGAGACAGACATGTATTATAACAACCTCATCAGCTCTCTCTATGAGGAAGCTGAGCCCCTGCTCACCGCTAACCCCGAGGTGAAAAGTGAACTGAATACCGGCATGAATGAACTCGACAGCCTTTCAAGGCAGATACGTGAGGATCTCCGTGACAGGGTCGCAAACAGGGAAGTTATCGAGGCCCTGATACACAACTACAGGTTGCGCATAGAACTTCTTGAGGATATGCTTTCCATCATGAAGAAAGCGGAAGAATCGAACAATAACAGAGAGACCTATGAATTGTAAGGCATATTTCATCGCTGCCTCGCTCCTTCTGGGGAGTATAGCGGCAGCCGCACAGCAGGTCACTGACAGCAAAACTTTCAGAAAGTCATTCATGGCTGATGGGGATGTGATTATCGAGGTGACTAACAAGTATGGCAACATCAGTATCAGCCACTCAATGAGTGATTCGGTCAGCATCAGGGTCGAGGTGGAAGCCTCCTCCGATAATGAAAGCAAACTGAAGGGCATGATGTCAGGTGTTGACATAAGCCTGACCAAGTCGGAGAACCGGATCATTGCCAGGTCTGAGGTGGGAAGGAGTGTAAATACATTCCTCGAGAGCTTCAAGGGACTCACCAGGAGCTTCATCCACTATGACACAAAGCTGCAGATCAACTACTTCATAGAATGTCCTCCGCAGGCACGACTGCGAATCGAAAACAGCTACGGAGATGTCTACATCCCTGACCGTACGCCTGAACTGACCATCACACTTTCAAACGGTTCTCTCCATGCAGGGGTCATTGACAACGCAAAGCAGATGAACCTAACATTCTGCAAGGCTGAGATCAAAAGTGTCAGGGAGGGCCGGCTGTCACTCAATTATGGCGAGATGAAGTGTGACAGCGCAGGCAACATATCACTGACAGCAATAGCCTCCAAAGCCAGGATTGAATATGCCGGCACGATGAACCTTGATTCAAAGCGTGATGATATAACCATCGAGAAGGCGGGAGTGATCAGGGGGTCAAGCTTCTTCAGCGACATAAAGGTTTCTGAACTCCAGAAGGAAGCCGGCCTGGCAATGAAGTACGGCAACTTTTCAGTTAACAGCCTCTCTGCCAAATTCAGTCTCGTCGATCTCAACACCTCATATACAGATGTTGATTTCTACGTTGAAGCGCAATCGTCATATGATCTTGAGATCAGGCATACAAATGCATTTGTTTCATTGCCCGGCATAACACCTGAGCCCGAACGAACAACTGTAAATGCTGAAAGCAAGATATACCTTACTTCCGGCAAGTACGGAAAAACGCCTGATGACTCACGTATCAGGATCGAGGCTACCCGGGGAGAGATAAGAATTGTGCAAAAATAATCAGAGGGCAATGCAACCTTAAAGCTCAAATGGTGTCTTTTATCTCAGATTGAAAAACCTAAACCGCGGATGAAAAGAATTATACTCTCTGTTATCGTTTTAATAATGCTCTCAATGATGCAGGCTGAGGCCCAGTTTGAAAACCGGCAGGCCGGGATGAGGTTCGGTTATTCCTTCGGATTGTATTACCAGGTGACATCACCGGCAGGTAACTCGGAGGTTGGGGCTCTCATGATGGCTTCTTTCAGGAAGGGTGGCCTGCAGGCCACCGGCCTCAGGATAACCTACGAATACGCCCTGGGTTCGCTTTCTCCGGATTTCAAGCTGGTATGGGGATACGGCGGCCATGTCGGCTTCATGGTCACTGACAACATCACCAGCATGGGAGAGAATTACTACTTCCCCGAAGAAAGGTTCCTCCCGCTGATTGGCGGCGACGGGTACGCAGCCATTGAATACACAATTCCCGCCAATACCCGTGACGCTGACACTCAGCTACAAACCATTCGTCGAGATGGTTACTCCCGCATTCTTCAGGTTTGTGCCCTGGGATTTCGGCTTCTCGGTGGCTTATCTGTTTTAATAAACTGTAATAAATACATATATGAAAAAGATCCTTTTAATAGTGTCCCTCATTTTATCGGCCAGCGGCATTCTCCTCTCCCAGGAGGTGACAGGAGAGCAAAAGAAACCCCGTCAGATGATGACTCTCACCGGTCCGGACCATACCGGAGGCGGTTATGGAGCATTCACCGCAGGTTATTCAACAATACAGGACAGGCATGCATATGAGTTCGGCTTCCGCGGCATGTGGGTGATCAACCACTCCATTGCAATGGGGTTCGGCGGTACCGGTTTTGCCAACCAGGCCATTTACAATTCATCCAGCGGCTCCGACAATTTCGTGACAGGAGGTTACGGCGGCTTTATCATTGAGCCTATTGTGGCTCCTATGTACCCCGTTCACATAGCATTTCCCATTCTGATAGGCGGAGGCGGGATATCTTATGTGGAAACCGACTGGGAAGAGTTTGACAATTTTGTCGCAGCTACGGATTTTTTCATGCTGATACAGCCTGGTGCAGAGCTTGAACTCAATGTTACGAGGTTCTTCAGGATAGGCCTTGGAGCATCTTACAGATTCCCGACGGATTTCAATGCAACAACCACTGAGACGCCTGAACTGAGTCCGCAGGATCTTAAAGGGTTCTCCTATTCGCTCTCATTCAAGTTCGGAAGGTTCTGAAAAATAAAGTGATGAAAAAGAGAATCCTCACCATTCTGTTTGTGACTGCAACATTTTCCTCCTGCACATTGTTTGTTGACTGTATCGACGGCAACGGAGACTTTGAGACGGAAGTGAGGGAAGCAGTGCCCTTCACGGCTGTTGCCAATGAAACCTCCTTTAATGTAAAGTACCTGCAGGGTGATCAATATGCCATCAGTGTGGAGGCTGAGAGCAACATTCTGCCCTATATTGAAACAAAGATCAGTGCCGGTTCACTTGAAATCAGAAATATACCCGGCAATCAATGCCTCAACTACACCAGGCGGCCCGTGGTCACCGTTACAGCCCCCACCCTGAGCGAGATTGTCAACGCCGGATCGGGCGACTTCATTGCGGGGCCACTCTCCGGTAATGAGATCAGGATAGTCTGCAGCGGTTCGGGGGATATCACTTCAGGGACGATCACCGGAGCTGAGGTCTCATTGGTTATTTCCGGATCGGGAAATGTAATGACAGATGTGGTTACCGCAAACCTTATGAAAGCGACACTCTCGGGGTCAGGTGACCTCACAATGAAAGGTGGCGCTGTCAACACCAGGTATGTCGTCTCCGGATCAGGATCAATCTTTGGGAGAGACTTCGCCTCTGATATCGCCAATGTCACCATGTCAGGTTCAGGATCTGTCTACTCCACCGTCAACGACCATCTTGATGCGGTGATAAGCGGAAGCGGCAACATCTACCTTTTAGGTGATCCGGTTGTCAATCTGACGCGCACAGGCTCAGGGCGCATCATCTGGTTATAAACCATCAGAACTGATAAAACAACAGAGACAGGTCACGGACCTGTCTCTCTGTTTTAAGAACATCAGTAAAATTTCCCGGGTGTCACGACAAATCTATCTCATTCCCGTCACGGTCAAAGAACCCGAACTCCAGGAAATGGTATGACTGAATGGCCTGAACCTTTATGCTCACACCGTGCTTCTTGTTGATCTTGCCTATCATCGAGAAGAGTCCCTCCTTAAGGTAAGCAGCAACATACGGGTGAGTGCGGAGGATGAACTTCCGGGTCTTCACCTTTTCAATAATGGTTGCCAGGGTCCGCTCCATCTCATCTGTAAGGAGAATGGATGATGCCGTCTTTCCCTCTCCCCTGCATACCGGACATTTTTCGTCGGTGATGATGGTCATCTCCGGCCTTACACGCTGCCGTGTTATCTGCATCAGTCCGAATTTACTCAGGGGTAGTATGTTATGCTTGGCCCTGTCATCGGCCATCAGTTCCTTCATCCTGTCGAAGAGAGCCTGACGGTTCTCATTTGACTGCATGTCAATGAAGTCTACCACAATGATCCCGCCCATATCCCTGAGCCGCAGCTGTCTGGCAATCTCTCTTGCAGCCTCGATGTTGACTGACAGGGCATTGGACTCCTGGTCAGAGCCTGATTTTGATCTGTTGCCGCTGTTGACGTCAACGACGTGCAGTGCTTCAGTATGCTCAATGATAAGGTAAGAGCCGCCCTTGAATGAAATGGTGCGGCCAAAGAGCCCCTTGATCTGCCGGCTTATGCCATACTGGTCAAAGATCGGGTATTGCTCCTTGTATACCTTTACTATCTTTTCCTTTTCAGGGGCTATCTCCCTGATGTAGCTTCTTACCTCGCCGGCTATCATCTCATCATCAACGATGATGTTACTGAAGTCGGTACTGAGAATATCCCTGAGGATTGTTGTTGTACGGTTCATCTCACCCAGCAGCAGCCTGGGCTGCTTGATGTCCTTGTGGATTGTACCGAACGCTGTCTCCCAGCGGTTTAATAGCTCCTTCAGCTCTGCATCGAGGGCTGCAACTTTCTTCCCTTCGGCGACGGTGCGTACAATGACACCGTAGTTTTTGGGCTTTATGCTCTGTATGAGCAGTTTGAGGCGGTTGCGTTCATCGGGGTTCTCAATCTTCGATGAGACGGAGACCTTGTCTGCGAATGGCATCAGCACCAGGTTTCGCCCTGCAATGCTTACTTCCGATGCCAGTCTCGGTCCCTTGGTGGAGATCGGTTCCTTGGTTATCTGCACTATGACTGTCTGTCCTGATGTCAGGACATCGCCAATTTTCCCCTCCTTATCAATGTCCGGCTCAGGCTTGTACTTTGACACCGGGGTCATCTTAAGCTTTCCCTGTGTGGCCTGGGTATAATAACGGTGAAGGGTCCTGAACTGGGCTCCCAGATCAAGATAGTGCAGGAAAGCATCCTTTTCGAAACCTACGTTGATAAACGCTGCATTCAATCCCGGCATTATCTTTTTTACCTTTCCCAGGTAAATGTCGCCGACAGAGAATTTTACATTCCGCTTTTCCTTATTTAACTCGACAAGTTGCTTGTCCTCAAGAAGTGCTATGGATATCTCAGAATCGCTTACGCTGATTATTAAATCCTTACTCACATTCCGGAATTTGTTAATTCGCTTATAGTCCTTTTCAAAATGCAACTAACCTAAAGATCAGTGGATCTTTAGGTTAGGTCTCAAAGTACAGACTATGCATTATATGCTATTTCTTCTTCTTGTGCCTGTCTTTCCGCAAACGCTTCTTACGTTTGTGGGTAGCCATCTTATGCCTCTTTCTCTTTTTCCCGCTTGGCATATTATTACTTCTTAACGTGAGATTTGACTTTGGTTATAAAGGTCTTTGCCGGTTTGAATGCCGGGATGTTGTGTGCAGGAATAATAATGGTGGTATTCTTAGAAATGTTCCTGGCTGTTTTCTTTGCGCGTTTTTTCACGATAAAGCTGCCGAAACCCCTGAGATAAACATTATTGCCGGCTACCATAGAGTCTTTTACGGATTCCATAAATGCCTCAACGGTCTTCTGAACGGTCACTTTCTCAATTCCAGTGTTCTTGGCAATTTCGTTAACAATGTCTGCTTTTGTCATTTTGCAAGAATTTTAAATTCAACAAATTATTTTGGTGTCTGTTTTTTCAATGTGCAAATATAAAATATTATTTATCAATTATGGTTGATATAATTTTTTTTTCACTCCGAATACTCTGATTTTTTGATACCTATAAAATATGAACGTCAAAACAGCCCCTTTTTGCCGCGGCACGGCAGCCGCACAACATAGCCCGAAATCTTCTCCTGGCCCTCTCAACATTTTTTTTTGTAACTTTACATGCTTCTATTAACGGAAAATTTTATTAAAGCTATGTCATTCAATAAAGTAATACTGGTAGGCAACGTCGGTAAGGATCCCGAGATCCGGCGTTTTGAGAATAACATCAAGGCATCGTTTTCCCTTGCCACAAGTGAGACATACACCCCCAAGGGCGGAGACAAGGTAACGCAGACCGAATGGCACAATATTGTGGCATGGAGAAGGCTGGCCGAGCTCGCCGAGAATTATATCCGCAAGGGTTCACAGCTGCTTATTGAGGGCAAACTGCGCTACCGCTCCTATGATGACCGCGACGGGAATAAAAAATATATCGTTGAAGTTGAGGCTGATGTCATACAGCTCCTCGGACGCAAGACTGACGGTCCGGGCCAGCCGGGTCAGGGAGCTCAGAACAACAGCGGGAGTTATGCTCCGCCATCGCAGCCCTCATCAGGTACAGGTGACGGCATGAATGAGGATCTCTCCACGCGTGACACCGCAGATGATCTGCCCTTCTAGTTAAACAAACGCACTGATTTTGGAGACGATACTGTCAGGTTCTCTTGCCGGGTTTTCTGCAGTTGCTGCAATTACAGGGACAGTGGTTTCCCTTGTCACGGAAATAATATTTCTTGTCCTGCTGATAATAGCTTCTGCCTTTATCTCAGGGTCCGAGGTGGCATATTTCTCCCTCACCCCCAACGACATGGAAAAGCTGCAGCACGGAAAGGCAAGGAATTCCTCCATCGCGCTGAGGCTGCTTTCAAAGCCTGACAGGCTGCTCAGCACCATACTTGTTGCCAACAACACCATTAACATTGCCATAATAATCCTTGCGGCCTTCATAAGCTCAAGGCTGTTTGACCTGGACAACAACCCCCTCCTCGCATTTATAATAGAGGTGGTGGTCATCACGTTCATCCTGCTGCTCTTCTGCGAAATCATGCCCAAGGTGGTGGCATCACGTTACCAGCTCAGGTTCGCCCTGATGATGGCGCCCGCCCTTACGGTCACCTCAGCAATATTCAAGCCCCTGGCATCGCTGCTATCCTACTCCACCTTCTTTGTCAAAGGCAGGTCAAGAAGCCGGGACAGCAGTCTCAACATCGACGATCTCTCTGCTGCCCTTGATCTCACCTCCTCGGAGATAAGGGATGACAGGGACCTTCTGAAGGGTGTGGTGAGGTTCGGGAACATAAGTGTCAGCGCCATCATGTGCCCGCGGATGGATGTGACGGCCCTCGACATTCAGAAAGGCTTTCACTCCATAATAGCCGAGGTTGTGGAATCAGGCTTCTCCCGTATTCCGGTGTACGCCGGCTCTTTTGACCATATCAGGGGGATACTTTTTGTCAAGGACCTTCTGCCCCACCTGGGCAAGCCTGACTCTTTCCGGTGGCAGTCTCTCATAAGGCCTCCTTACGTTGTGCCCGAGACAAAGATGATCAGTGACCTGTTGAAGGAGTTCCAGGCAAAAAAGATACACATGGCCATTGTCGTCGACGAGTACGGAGGCACCAGCGGCCTTGTCACTCTCGAGGATGTTCTCGAAGAGATAGTGGGTGAAATCACCGATGAGACTGATGAGGAGATACCTCTCTACAGGGAGACGGGTAAAGGAAGGTGGAGCTTTGACGGGAAGATTCTTCTCAACGACTTCTACCGGATCACCGGAACCGAGAACGATCCCTTTGAGGACATCAGGGGTGACTCTGAGACCCTTGCCGGTCTCCTGCTGGAGCTCCTGGAAGAGATACCGGTCAAGGGGAGGGTGATCTCCGCAGAAGGCTTTGTATTCACAATCGAAACGATAGAGAAGCGGCGTATTAGGGAAATAACTGTTGAAAAGAAGGGGGAAGACTTATGAGATATCTTTTTGCCGCAGCGCTGCTGACGGCGACACTCCTGACGACAGGATGCGGAGAGCCGGCGGTACCCAGGCCCGCAGGCTATTTCAGGATAGATCTGCCTGAAAAGAATTATCTTCATTTTGATACTCCCTGCGCCTACTCCATTGAATATCCCGGTTACGGAAAGATAAACCTGAGGCCTGCGGTAGCGACCGACACTTGCTGGATGGACATCGAATTTCCATCCTTCAGGGCCAAGTTGCACCTCACCTACTTTGATCTTAACGGCAACCTTGCCTCGCTGACGGAGATGTCGCGCGAGCTCGCCTATAAGCACACCATCAGGGCTGATGCCATTGACGAGAGGCTCTGGGCTGACGACTCGGCGCGTGTCTACGGCATCCTGTACGACCTGAAGGGCAATACGGCATCAGCCGTGCAGTTCTTTGTCACCGACAGCACCAGGCATTACCTCCGCGGCTCACTTTATTTCATGGCACAGCCCAACGAAGACTCACTCATGCCGGTGATCAGATTCCTCAGGGAAGACATCATTCACCTTATCGAGACCCTCAACTGGAGATAAACCATGGGCTGCATAACGAAACACTATCTTAACAAGGAGACCGTCCTCGGTGTATGGAAGATCGAGGAAGACCTGCCTACACTCCTTGAGATGGTTGACCTGGGCCCGGAGGATATCAAGAGATACGAGATCTACCGCAGCACCTCCCGGAAAATGGAGTTCCTCAGCGTCAGGGCCCTTTTGGCGGAGATTCTGGGAAGGGAGGCAAGGATAGTCTATAACAAGAACAACAAACCCTTCATAAAGGACGGATCACACTTCATTAGCATTACCCACTCGAACAAGCTGACTGCCATTCTGCTGAGCACGAATGAGCGGGTAGGCATTGACCTGGAGTATATGCGCGTGAATATCAATGCCTTTGCGTCAAAGTTCCTTAACCGGAGGGAGAAGATCACCCGCCGGTGGGCCGACCGTACCTACCATTTGTATATTCACTGGTGCGCCAAGGAGGCTATGTACAAGATCTGCGACAAGGAGGGAATCAACATTGTCAATGACATCACCATCGAGCCCTTTGACGTGCAGGAGTCAGGAGAGATCAGGGGCCGCGTGAAGAATGAGAGGATAGATGATCAGTTCACTCTCTTTTATTCAAAATACGACAACTACACCATTGTCTGGACCAAGAAGAAGCATGAGAGTTGATATCCCCTGCAGAAAGAGAAAGGTTGTGGCGCAGCTCATTGACCCTGACAGGGCGGGAGATGAATCACTGGAAATAACTGCCCGGCTGGCGGTTGAAGCCAGGGTTGACCTTTTCCTGGCCGGCGGCAGCCTGACTCATGTCCCCGTTGGCCAGGTGATCAGGAAACTGAAGCAGCTGACAGGCATACCCGTCATCCTCTTCCCTGGTAACCTCACACAGCTCACTCCTGAGGCAGATGCCATATTCATGCTGTCACTCATCAGCGGCCGTAATCCCGAACTTCTTATAGGCAATCATGTCATCGCCGCACCGTTTCTGAAACAGATGCGTGAGAGCGTCATACCTGTGGGTTATATCCTTGTCGACTGTGGCGGAGCCACCTCGGTCGGGTATATGAGCCATACCTCACCAATACCGTACGGCAAGCATGATATCGCTGTGGCAACCGCCCTTGCAGGCGAGATGCTGGGTATGAAGGCAATCTATCTGGAAGGGGGCAGCGGTGCTGCCAGACCCGTAGACCCTCTGATGATCAGTGCGGTGAGGGCAGAGATAACCATTCCGCTTATCACCGGAGGGGGACTGGATTCCGCTGACAGGGTCGATGAGGCTTTATCTGCCGGAGCAGATATGGTGGTGATAGGGAACGGCTGCGAGCAGAACCCGCGCCTGATTACTGATGCCTGCCGCATAAGAGACAGCCACAACAGGCCTCTCCTGAGCGTCTGAGGTTAAGGCCCCCCCAGAGACTATCTGAACAGATCATGAGGCGGGAGGTTAACGCCCCCGCAGGAGTCTACCTGAACAGTTCGTGAAGCGGATCGCCGCTGGCAGCATTCGGTAAAGGAATCCTGCACAGTACCGAGAGGGTAACGGCAATATCCCTGGTGGTTACGCTGCGCGTGACAGAGGCCCTGCTGGCAGTCCATCCAAACCATATTAGAGGCACATGGCTGTCATACTCATAGGGTGAGTTATGACCGGTAACATTGTCAGTCTTCTCAACCCATCCCGGATTCAGAGCAATCATCACGTCACCTGACCGTTGCTGGCTGAAATTATTGTTCATCTTAAGAAGCAGGCCGCCTGAAAAATCACTCATCTCGAAGGCAGAGGTGGGTACCGCTGCAGCTATCCCCGAGAACTGTACCATGAAGCGTGCCACCCTGATCTGTATCTCCCCGAGGCTTATCTTCCCGTCATCAATGAGATCCCTGTTAAGAAAGATCTGGTTGTCAAAGAAACCCTTCACCCAGTCGCCCTGCCCATAGACGGCATTGAGGTAGCTGCGGAGCAACTGAAGCGACTGATTCAGCTTGAAATAGCCTGATGGCACCCGGCTCTTTTCGAGTACGGCAGGTATCTCCGATACTCCGTGGGCGGAGACAAAATAGACAAGTACATTCTTCTTGCCCAGCGATTTATCAAGCTTGTCAAGCAGCAGGCCTATGTTCTTGTCAAGTCTCACCAGGGCATCGGATGACTCCACTGAAGAGGGTCCGAAACGATGGCCTATATAATCGGTGGCCGAGTATGTAATGGCAAGATAATCAGTTATATCATCCTGTCCCAGCTGCTCGTTCTCAATCAGCCTGAGGGCGAGTTCGGTGGTGAAGTCATCTGCAAAAGGTGTCTCGCGCAAGCACTGAGTAATCTCTTGTGGCGCTCAGGAGTTTTCCCGTGGTGGACATCGCCTTGAGGTCATAAGGAAACCAGGTCTGTCCGTTAAAGCCTTTTTCGAGGGCATTTGAGTCAGCCTGGCAGCCCGGGTAGAGCGAGGGATCCATCAGCGGCTGCCATGGGTGGTTAAGGTACTGTCCCGGGAGGAGCATGGCGTTTAGGTCCATGAGCCACGGAGGAAGTGTTTTAGTGTAGTAATTGCTGCTCATCCATGTGCCGGTGCGGTCATCGAACCAGAAGGCGCCGTCAGCGGCATGCCCGGCGGTTATTATGGCACCCATCTCCTTTATGCCGATGCCGTATACTTTGGAGCCTCCGCAGGTGGACATCTGGAGCTCATCAGCGAATGTTGACGAGAGCAGGTTGACGGGCGAGAAGAGACCGGTTTCAAAACTACCGCCCACAGCGCTGGCATCCGGATCCTGGACGCTGAAAATCATCTCGTCATTGAAGGGATGAAACCAGGAGTCTGAGGTAATGCCGTGTGCTGAGGGTGATGCTCCTGTCGAAATGGTGGCAAACCCCGGGGCTGCCTGCGTTGAAAGGTAATCAAGAGAGACGTTGCGGTAATAGGTGCCTTCGTTGACCATCCTTTTAAGCCCTTTGTCAGGAATGATACCCCATACGCGCTCAAGCTGGTCATAGCGGAGTTGCTCAACGATGATGCCAACCACCAGCTTTGGCTTATCCGGAGGTATGTATGCCGTCTGTGCGCCTGTGACAAATGAGATGAGAAGAAAGTATAGTATTGTGGCTGTCTGTTTCATGGTAATAAGGTGCGTGGTAAGAAATAAGCCCCAAAAATATCAGTTTTGACCTTCTGTGCAAGGCGGGGGGACAAAGATATCAACAAAAGGCATTCCTTATTTAAACCGTGTGATTACTGCCCTGCCTCTCAGCAATGGACCGCCGGGCTCTTTCATGACTGAGATTATGTATACTCCCGATGAAAGACCCTCGCATTCGCATACTACGGGTATGCCTGGCTGCGCCGTGGTACGAAAGCTGATTGCGTGCGAGCCCCGGGTGCTGGTCAGGGTGACCGTTACCTCTCCCGTTACCGTGACAGGCAGCATGATGTTCAATGAGCCGTGCGAGGGCACAGGCCAGATCAGCAGTCCCTTTTCAGGAGGGGGAGGATAAATGTCACCTGCCTTTTGCAGTTGAATATCTTCTGACACCATCGTATTCCATCCGGTGATATCGGCAGTAAATGACCAGGATGCATATCCCGGACATGAGAAGGTGATGTTCCGGGTGCCGGGAGCAAGGAACCTGTAGTACTCTCCGGTCAGGGTGTCAGAGTAGACATGTGACGAGTCGGTATCATGACCTTCGATGAATATTTTCGCGCTCAGCGGCTCTCCCGTTGCCGCGTCGGTGACGATGCCCCTGACTCCTGTCAGGGCCTCGGCTATATACCGGATCAGCGACCGGTGGTTCCAGTTCCACAGGGCTTCAAGGTTTGATCCGGGCGTCATCTTTATGTCGTCAAGCTCAATGGTCACCTCCCTTCCCCCGAGACCCCATGTAACGAAATCCTGTCTCCCTCCCCTGACGATATACCACACCCATCCCCTGGTTACCCCGTTGTCAAGGAAGGTCATGTATCCCGGTTCGGCGTGGAGGTGTACCGTGTCGGCATAGCGTCTGCTGATATCATTGAACCATTCGTCATCAGCATGGAGCCTGGTCCATTTGTCCCACGGATAGTTTACAACCTCCTCCCCGGAGTGGAGGTTTACTGAAATGACAAATCGTTTTTCCTCCAGGAAGGAGATCATGTCAAGCGTCTCCTTCTGCAGCGGAGGCGGGGAGGCTACTTCCGGATCGGGGAAATTACGGTTGAGGTCATAGCCATTGCTGTTTGCCCTGACGGGGCTGATCATAGTGTCATTACTGCGGTACATGCCGTCAGGATTGGCAAGCGGGTTGATCCATATCTCCAGGCCTGAGACAAGGTCACCAACCAATCCTCCGGATGCGCTTTCAGAGGCAAGATATTCGGCCAGCCGCATCAGCAGTACGAAGCCTGCAGGCTCATCACCGTGGATGGATGCAGTGAGCATGACGAGAGGTTCCTGTTCGTCGTCACGGGGATTGTCAGATATCTTAAGCGCAAGTACGGCCCTGCCATCCACGCTGAACCCTATTGTGTCAAGGAGGCAGACATCGGGCCAGTGCCCTGCTATCTTGTGCATGATAGTGTCATAGTGTTTCCAGGTGGGGTATGACTGCCAGAGCATCGCCTCAGCAACCGAAGAGGCTGTGTAAAAACCTTTTGTGGGGACGGGCATGACAAGCTTGTAATCCCTGCCCGTGGCTATGAAATCCTCAATGTCATTGGGCGAGAGGCTGAGTTGTGCCTCCGTGCCGTCGCATGAGGCCACTGAGAAACGTTCGGCCAGTCGTGTCATGGCCTCAAAACCCGGATAGCTGATAATCACCTCGGCCTGGCCGTAACTCCTTACCGCCTCCCTGATGTCATCTCCCCTCTTAGTGTACTGACAGTATCCGTCAGGTACCGCTGTCAGAAGCAGGAGGACAGGTATGACAAGGAGGTATTTCACCTTTTGGGTTATACGTTAAACCTGATATGAAGTATGTCACCGTCGTCAACGACGTAACTCTTGCCCTCCACTGAGAGTTTGCCGGCCTCGCGGCAGGCGTGTTCTGATCCCAGGGTCATGAAGTCATTGTATTTCATCACCTCGGCCCTGATGAATCCTCTCTCCAGGTCAGAGTGGATGACCCCCGCAGCCTGCGGAGCGGTCATTCCGGCGGTGATGGTCCATGCCCTGATCTCCTTGGGTCCGACGGTGAAGAAGGTGAGCAGGTTGAGCATCTCATAGGCCGCCCTGACAAGCTTGTTGACGCCAGGTTCGGTGAGACCCGAAGCCTGAAGGAACTCCATCCGGTCAGCCTCCTCGGTGAGATTGGCTATCTCCGCCTCCAGGGCGCCGGCTATCACCAGTGGCATCGCACCCCTGGCGCCCAGATAATCCCTGACTGCCTCAGTATAGCTGTTGCCGCTGACGGCAGAGGCCTCGTCAACATTGCAGACGTAGAGTACAGGCTTCATCGTCAGCAGGAAGATGTCATCGACGTACCTCTTCTCCTCGGGCTTAAGCTCCAGCGACGAGGCATTCTGAAAACCCTCGAGATGCTCCTTGTAACGGTTAAGTATCTCTAGCCCGTGCTTTGCATCCTTATCGCCGGTGCGGGAGGCACGCTCGAGCCGCTGGATCTTCTTGTCAACCGATTCAACATCCTTGACCTGGAGCTCAAACTCAATGTTCTCAAGGTCCCTGACGGGATTGACGGAGCCGTCTATGTGAGGCAGGTTGTCATCATCAAAGCACCTCAGCACATGTATCAGCGCATCGGTATTCCTTATCTCGCCAAGGAGCCTTGCTCCCGAGCTGTCGCCCTGGCCCCTGACCAGCCCCGGTATGTCTACGATATCTACGGTGGTATGTACGATCCGCTCCGTCGGCTGGTGCTTCTCCAGCTCATAGAGGCGCCTGTCAGGCACCTGTATCACGCCGAGGTTCGCCTTGACACCCGTGCCGTATGTGTTTGTCTCACCGCGTGTGTTGGATATACAGTTGAATATCGTGGTCTTGCCTACACTGGTGATACCTATAATTCCGCATTTCAATGCCATGTCTCAGATTTCAGTTGCTGCAAAGTTACCAAAAAGAGCCGATCGCGAGTAAGAGCGGGTGATGCAGCATGCACTTTTTACTGTTAATGCCGGTCGGGAGTAAGAGATTGTGATGAGGCATGCACTTTTTACTAATTTTGACCATCAGATTAAACCATTGACGCCGGCGGGCGTCACACTGACAAATACCGCCACTGCAGGTGATGCCGCAAATCACTGAGGATGATATAAAAAGCCTGATCAGGACCGACGCCGAAAAAGCGTTCCGAATGATCATTGACCTGTACGGATCAAAGCTTTACTGGCATATCCGGCGTATCGTGATCATACATGATGATGCAGATGATGCGCTGCAGAACACCTTCATCAACGCCTGGAAGAACATTTCCGCCTTCAGGTTCGAGAGCTCCCTGCTGACATGGCTCTGGTCAATATCCACCAATGAAGCCCTCACCCTGATCAGGAAGAGAGAGAGACAGAATGCCGTATCGATTGACGATATTGAGGGTATCTTTGCCCAGTCACTCGAGGGCAACTCATACTTTGACGGTGATGATGCCTCCGTGAAGCTGCAGAATGCTATCCTCAAACTGCCAGTGAAACAGCGTGCGGTCTTCAATATGAAGTACTTCGACGACATGAGCTACGAGGAGATGAGCGGAGTGACGGGAACCTCCGTGGGAGCGCTGAAAGCATCATATCACCATGCGGTAAAAAAAATTGAACAATTTTTACAGGACGATTAAACCAATTCCATCCCTGAACATCAAAGAAATATCATGCAACTAAATGAAGAAATAAAAAAAGGCAATCCCTTCAAAGTCCCTGAAGGTTACTTTGACACGCTGACTGAAAGAACGATGTCAGCCATTCGTAAAAGCGGGGATGAGGAAGATGCCGTGACGGAGACTGAGAGGCCGGTGAGAAGGATCTCCTTTAAGCCATACCTCGCTCTTGCCGCAGCTATTATTGGATTTGCCGTCATATCCACCGTGATGATCAGGGTGTTGACGGGTGACAGGGCCGCAGCTGAGAACGAAACGGGGAGCAGTCTTTATGCTGACCTGGCTGCAGAAGAGCTGGATACATACATGATTGAGTATGAGCTGGGCCAGACTGAGCCGGTTGACATCACCGGAAACGGGCAGGTTGTCTCCTCCGATGTCATTATTGATTACCTGATGAATGAAGATATTGACCTTAATGATATTTATGAACTATTATGATGAAGAAAGAATTTTACACAATGATGGTTGTGATGCTGACCGCGATTGCATCACTGAGCGGACAGGGTCAGGGCATGGGTCAGGGGCAGATGCAGAGCGATGGTGAAAGGCTCACCGCCTACAAGATTGCATTTTTCACCCAGCGGCTCGATCTCAGCCCGGCCGAGGCTGAAAAGTTCTGGCCGTTGTACAACGACTATTCTGCGCGAAGGAACAAGCTGCAGGCTGATCGCCTGTCACTTATGCGCTATGCCATGCAGAACGAAGCGAACATGAGTGACGACGAGCTTTCGTCGACGGCTGACAAACTGGCTAAAACTTACTCTGACGAAGCCAACATGGTGGTGTCGTTCAACAATGACCTGAAGAAGGTGCTGCCACCGGTCAAGGTCATCAGGTTATACCAGATCGAGAACCAGTACAAGCAGCAGCTGCTCAGGGAGCTTAATCAGAGGAGGCAGGGCCAGCCGGAAGGCCAGGGTAAAGGAGCCGGCCGCGACGGCCAGCCGCAGGGGTCTGACCTGTAGCCTGGTTTCAGGCCGCAAGGCTGAAGCCTGGCATAACGCAGAAAGGCTTTATCATGAGCCTAAGCCGCATGACTGCAGCCGGCTTCACGCCCAATGACGGAGAGCTGATATCAGGAGTTTTTTTCTTCCCTTATATATGACGGGAGTGCTGACAGTGAAACAGTTGTCTGCTCTCCCGTTTTCATATTCTTGACGGTGGCCTGGCGGGCGGCTATCTCATTGCTGCCGGCGATGATCACCACCGGGATCTTCTGTGCATCGGCATATGAGAACTGTTTCTTCAGCCTGGCGGGGTCTGGGTATAACTCTGTGGCTATTCCTGCCTCGCGCAGTGAGCGGGTGATTTTCATCAGTTCCGGCAGCTCCGCCGCGCCGAAGTTAATCACAAGGGCTTCAGTGGCTGAGCCTGTCTGCTCCGGGAAGAGATCGAGCTGGAGCATCACGTCATAGATCCTGTCGGCTCCGAATGAGACGCCCACGCCGGAGACGCCGGGCAGTCCGAATATGCCTGTGAGATCATCATACCTGCCGCCTCCGCAGATGCTTCCTATGGCCACATCCGCAGCCTTCACCTCGATGATGGCGCCGGTGTAGTAGTTGAGTCCGCGTGCCAGCGAGAGATCAAGCTCCACCTCTGACTTTGACTCTTCCATGGCCAGGTAACCGAATAGCTCCTCCATCTCGGATACCCCTTTCTGACCGGATTCCGAGGAGGAGAGCACCCTCTTCAGCTCCTCAAGCTTTGACACCGCGGAACCGCTGAGGCTGATCACCGGCTCGAGCCTGGCGATCACATCAGGGGCAATGCCCCGCTGCGTCAGCTCCTGCCTGACACCCTCCTGCCCTATCTTGTCAAGCTTGTCAATGGCTACGGTTATGTCTGTTATCCTGTCCCCTGCTCCTGCCATCTCAGCGATGCCGGCAAGTATCTTCCGGTTATTTACCTTAATTATTGCCCTGATGTTCAAGTCGCTGAAGATCCGGTCGATGATGCGGATCAGCTCAAACTCGTTGAGCAGCGAGTCGCTGCCTATGACATCGACATCGCACTGAAAGAACTCCCTGTACCTTCCCTTCTGGGGTTTATCTGCCCTCCAAACGGGCTGTATCTGGTATCTCCTGAACGGAAAGGTGATCTCGTCACGGTGCTGTACGACGTATCGGGCGAAAGGCACTGTAAGGTCATACCTGAGTCCTTTTTCACAGATGCGCCTTGATACCGCAGAGAAATCAGCAGAAGCGATATCTGCCGGAGGTATGTCGGCCAGGAAGTTGCCCGAGTTGAGGATTCTGAACAGAAGCCTGTCGCCCTCCTCTCCATACTTCCCGAGGAGCGTGGAAAGGTTCTCCATGGCCGGCGTCTCCAGCGGCAGGTAGCCGAAGAGGGAAAAGGTCTTACGGATAATTCCGAAGATATGGTTGCGGCGGAGCATCTCCAGGGGAGAAAAATCACGGGTGCCCCTGGGTATGGATGGTTTCTGAGACATGGCGGAAATATTTCCCCGTAAAAATAGAAAAAATTGGGGCTCCACCCTAAAATACAACCTGCCTGCTGGCATATAATACCAGAGGCAGGCGATTACCTTATAACCAAAATGCTATTGAATGAAGGGAATGGATATGGGGTATTTAAAAACCTCACCCTTTGCTGCCCTGATGCTTGCCACAATTACGCAGACTGTTTCAAGCACTGCAAGTCCGATCAGTATGGGAATGCCCACAAGAATGAAACAGAGTGGAATAACAAGCACTGTATAAAGAAGCATCGAAATCTGGAAATTCAGCGATGCCTTACCGTTTGCATCAACCCATGCGGAATCGTCCTTCCTGGATATCCAGCAGATTATCGGGCCGATGATCCCGCCGAAGGGGAAAAAGTATCCGGCGAATGCTGACAGGTGGCAGAACATTGCCCAGTCGCGTTCCGATTGAGTGTATGTTTTAATCTCTTCCATTTATTTTATTTTAAAGACGGATTACCGGGCAAAATGCTGCATCATCAGAAACGTGCAAGCCTTTTCAGGTCACTGATGAGCAGCCCGTTGGCATTCTTGCTGTCAACGAGGTGGCTGTCATAGTAATACATCACCGCATCATCGGTTCCGATAAGCATCTTCATGCATGTTCCCGTCTGTTTGGCCCCGTCAGGTCCTACCTTATGAACGATCAGGACATCCTTCTCTTTCTCATCAATAGCCCTGATTATCTCCTCTTCGTCAACTATCCTGACACTGTTCGGGTAATATGCCCTGATCCTTTCTTCGGTATTGATCTCAGGTGCAAGATCATCCTTTTTTACAAGAATCGTCTTCCCCTTTATGTCAGGGACATTCTTGTTATAGTATTTCAGGTAGCGGAGCGCTGATGTGGTCGGATTATTCATCACCAGGTCAGCATGATACTGCATGAACCTGATGATCAGACCCAGCTTATAGCTATACTCTTCCTCGGGAGCCCCGGCAAAGGAGAGCGGAATAGCGCAGAACTCAGGCAACTCATCAAGGTTCTCAACGTCAGCGCCGAGAAGAAGATTCAGGAAATCGTAGGCTGAACCTGACTTGTCATTACTGAAATTGGTGATGGTGAGCACTATAAAGGAATAGGAAGGGTCCGTACGGGTGAGATTGAACTCCGATTCCGTGATAAACTTTACGGGAGTCACCTTCCAGTACTGGTTAACCGCATTCTTTATCTCCGCATTGTAGAATGAGATCTGGTTAGCCTCCATGACGACGCAGGTCTCGGAAGATTTGAATTTTTCGGCGTCAGCGACGGTAGGATACGGTCTCACCTGGGCTGCTGCCACCAGCGCCGAGAGCACAAGCAGGGCAAAGAGAATAGATTTTTTCATGTACGACTTATTTGCCTGAGGGTATAAAGACAGGGTGCTTCTCGTTGTACTTCCTCAGGTATACAAACATCATTTTCTTCTGGTTCTTGTTGCGCAGGGAGACAAATTCCTCATACAGTTCAGCGTCTTTCATCAGCAGCGCCTCCAGGTTCTCGAGGTCATACTCGTATGACTTCCCGGTCTCGAAGTCGATCATGAACATCTGCAGGTCAGTGCGTGAGGTGTTGCTGCTGTAAGGGTATCCGGAGTAATATGGATCATAATACCGTGACGAATAGGGACTTAAAGAATAGGGCGATAAGTATGACCTGTAGGGTGAGTAATAGGGATCATAGTAGCCGTAGGGGTTGTATCCCGGTGAAACGGTTGTCACATCAGCCACGAAGTGGATGATGGAGCCGAAGAAGGTGATGCGGTTGAATGCTTTCTGCACCTTGACATAGAGAACCCCATTGCGTGCAAATCCCCAGATCAAATCCTTCTCAATCTCCTGCCTGACGCCCATATTATCATAGAAATAGATCTTCTCCGACGAGATCACCTGGTCAAAGAAATCCTTATCGTTATAATCGATTGAAGTAAAAAGTTTTGCTTTCGGAATCGGGTTGTTTGACTTCACCATGTCAAAATTCAGGTAAATTCCATCCCGGAATTTGAAATCAGGAGTATACTGGATAAGAGTATCCCCCTGCTGCGCTGTGATCATGCCGGTGGCAATCGCCAGGGCTATCAGGGTCACTACGGTCCGTTTCATCACACTCTTTTTCAAACTTTACCTCAAATATTATACCGTAAGGCAAAAATAATCTTTTATATACTCTGAAAGCAACCCTCCTCACATCTTTATTGAAATTCATGTATCTTTGAATGTCATTACTCTACTGTGCTCACAATATGCCGAAAAGATCAAAACCAGCCTCCATTCCGCATTCTGACCTGTTGACCAGGCGGACAAGGGATCGGATACTGATGCCGGTGGCTGTGGCTCTGCTTCTGGTAATCATTGCACTCTCCGCTGCCCTGGCGGGGCTTTTGTACATTCCCCTTGTGGCAGGCGGCCTGGCTCTTGTTCCGCTGGTGATGGCAGTATACGAACTGCGCAGGCTCATAACCGACAGCAGGGCAATCATCAGGGAGCTGGCTTCCATAGCCGAGAAGAACGAGGATGTAATCAACTCATTCTCACACAAGATAAGGGAGCCGCTCAACAACCTCGTGCTCCTTGGCAACATGCTCAGGGAGACCACCACCTCTCCCAAGCAGCAGGAGCTTGTCGAGACCTTCGTAGCCTCTACAGGCTCTATGGTTGAGGTGGTCAATGAGCTTACCATGGAGACGGCAGGCAACATCACCTTTGAACGCAGAGGGGAGATACGCTTCAGGCTCGGGCCCATAATAAAAGACACCATCGAGCTGATGAAGCTCAACAGGAGGCATGAACAGAGCCTGATCCTCTATGATGACCGTGGCGAGGGTGCGACTGAATACATGGGTGACCCCATCATTCTCAAACAGATACTGATTGACCTTCTCAGCGCCGCCATCTCAGGCACCTCTGACAAGGTAACCATCAAGATACAGGCCCGGGAGGCCGGCGAGCGCGACGGGATGCAGAAGGTTGAATTCACCCTCTCTTCGAACAACCCTGTAGTGTTCATTGGCGAAGGACGTCAGCCCTTTCCCCTCTCAGGCAGGCTGATACATGACACCGGGGGAACGTGGCAGGAGACCACCGCCGGCGCCGGATCATACTTCGTCTTCTTCGTAAACATCCGCAGAGCCGATAAGGTCGAACGCCCGGCCGCGGCCAGCACCCTCATGAAGGGCATGCCCAGGGAAAAAGGCAAGAAGGAGCTGAAAGACCTGTCGATACTCCTCGTTGAAGACAACCCCATCAACCAGCGCATCACTCAGCTTATGCTCGAACCGCTGGTCAGGCGGCTGGAAATAGCCCGTAACGGCAAGGAGGCGCTCGACATGTTCGGGACATCACGCTATGACCTCATACTCATGGATGTACAGATGCCCGTGATGAACGGACTGGTGGCAGCAGAAAAGATCAGGGGGCTTGAGATGAGCACCCAGATACACGTCCCGATAATTGCCATAACAGCCAATGCGATGCTGGGCGACAGGGAGCAGTGCCTGGCCGTGGGTATGGATGATTATATCAGCAAACCGATAGAGCCCGATGTGCTCATCGAAAAGATCGTTGCCCTGATCTGACCTCAGAAAGGCATTGTACCAGGAATCATCAATTCTGGCTTCAGAAAGGCATTGTTTCAGGAATCATCTGTTCAGGTCTCAGAAAGGGCATGCTCCGGGAATCATCATTCCTTACCTCAGAACGGCCGTACCCCGAGAATCATCATGTCATCTATCTGATCATGACCATTCATCCATGATGCGATGGTCTCATCAAGAATCCTCTCCTGGTCTATAAGCGGATATTTGCTGATTGTGAGCAGAAGATGCCTCAGCCGGCGGTACATGAACTTTTTATTCTCCGGCCCTCCGAACTGGTCAGCGTAACCGTCGGAGAAGAGGTAGAGAAGGTCGCCCTCCTGGAGCCTGAAGGTGCTGCGGTTGAACGAGACCATGGCAAAAGACTGCACCACGTTCTTCTTGTCTCCCTTTATCTCTATAAGCTTGTCGTCACGCACGATATATACAGGCAGGAAAGCGCCCGAGAACTCCATCTCCCTTGTCTTCTTGTCGATAATGCAGATGCTCATCTCTATGCCGTCCTTGATGAGGGCTTTGCCGCTCTCCTCCTTGAAGAAGGCCGATTCAAGTTCCCGGTTCATGGTGAGAAGCAACTGGTCAGTGTCATCGACCTTCATCTCGTTGATTATCTTCTGTATCAGCTCCAGGCCTATCATTGACATGAGGGCTCCGGGCACGCCATGGCCTGTGCAGTCAGCCGCAGCGATGAAATACTTGTCATCGCGCTCGCTGAACCAGTAGAAATCGCCGCTCACGATATGCTTCGGGCGGTAATAGATAAAGTAGTTGGTGAATATCTTCCGGATATGATGCTCTGCGGGAAGCAGTGCCGCCTGTATCCTGCGGGCATAGTTCAGGCTGTCGGTCAGATCCTTGTTACGCAGCTGAAGCTCGGAGCGCTGGGTATCGATCTCATTATAGGCGCCCTTCATCTCTGTCAGGTGCTTCCTGGTGCGAAGCAGCACCCAGAACTGCAGTATTGCGAGGTAGATAAGGGCAACAACGATGAATACAGCGATTGCATAGTTAATGACCGGGTTGTCTCTCAGGCCCGGTGCCATTGCAAGAGTTGCAGCCGCTGGCAGCAGAATGATCACTTCACCGCAGTATTGGCTGACTCCACGGCAGCCTCCCCGGGTCTGAGGAGGGGCAGCAGCTTCAGCGACGGAGACTCATGGAACTCACCGGCCCCATATTCAGTCCAGCGCCTGTCAACCAGGGCTATTGTCTCGCTGTCAGAGCATACCACGTTGGGCCAATCGCGCGGGAAGGCCGGGAGGGAGCGTGTTTTGGAGGTGGCATCAATGAATATGGCTCCTCCGTCAAGGTGGTAGAGGTCACGCGCAGGGTCGCTGTTGCCTGTCACCAGCCAGGTGATCATCGCGGGATCATCGGCGTCAGCACCTTCATCCACAGCAACGATTACCGTGCCGGGCATGGTGAGAGCGGAGGGTAGCCTGGTGGCGAGGCGGTGCATGTCAAGACCCTGTGGCGGTTTCCTGATGGTAAGTACCGCCAGGGGAAGGGCAAACTCCGCCATGGTCTTCATGCCGGTGATGACATCACCTGTCACCTCGGCGTCAGTAAGCAGCAACAGCGGAAGCGAATGATACTCGGCTGTGCGCTCCTCAGACAGCTTAATGGTGGCATCGATCCCCATCTTGCCTCCCATGCTGAACCTGTCTGATGAGTGGTCAAGCACGTCAAGCGGACCACGGGTGAGGAGCAGGTCAGTCTCGAACCTTGCATTGGCGAAGATAGCATCTGCAACCATCTGGTAGTCATGGACATTGACGGGGCTGCTCACCACAATGATATACTTGCTCAGCATCATCTGACCCGCCCCGAAGAGGGCACTGAGAACCTTCAGCCCCTGCCCCGGGTATGTCTTGTCGATACTGACTATCACCAGGTTATGGGCAACCCCTGAGACCGGCATGTGCAGCTCACGTATCTCAGGAGCAATTGCCAGCTTGATCGGAGCAAAGAATATCTTTTCCGTTGCCTTGCCCATCCATGCGTCTTCCATGGGAGGCACACCAACGATGGTTGCCGGATAGACGGCATCCCTGCGGTGGGTGATGCAGGTGACATGAAACACGGGATAGAGGTCGGAGAGGGAATAGAATCCCGTATGGTCACCGAAGGGGCCCTCTGTCACAGGCGCCTCTGAGGTATCAACATAACCTTCAATGACAATGTCAGAGTCAGCGGGCACCCACAGGTCATTGGTGAGGCATTTGACCAGGGTGACCCTTTTGCGGCGGAGGAAGCCTGCAAGGAGATACTCATTGACATCCTCAGGCAGCGGTGCCGTGGCGGAATAGGTGTAGACCGGGTCGCCGCCCAGCGTCACCGTGACAGGCATCCGCTTTCCCTCCTTCTTATAAGCCTCAAAATGACGGGCGCCTGTCTTATGACGGTGCCAGTGCATTCCGGTAATATCCTTGCCCATTATCTGCATGCGATACATCCCCAGGTTGGGCCTGCCGGTACCGGGGTGAACCGTATGTACCAGCGGGAGGGTGATGAAACGTCCGCCGTCATGAGGCCAGCACTTAAGTACGGGAAGGATATCCAGGTCTGCAACGGGCTCAACCACCTCCTGGCACGCACCCCTTCCCCTCTTCTTCCGGGGTATCAGCCTCAGCAGCTGAAACATCTGCGGAAGACGTACCAGCTTGGCCAACAGTCCCGGAGCCTGGCTGAACGATTCAACCAGGGAAAAGATCTCCTCACCGGCATCATCGAGTGAGCTGCGTCCGATGGCGGCTGCCATTCGGTCATCAGAGGCAAAGGCGTTGATCAGAAGCGGAAAACCGGTACCGGTATCTTCAAATAAAAGGGCTTTGCCTCCGTTCTTGACCATCCGGTCAGCTATCTCTGTGATCTCAAGAACGGGATCAACATGACATTTGACACGGGCCAGATCGCCGCGCGACTCAAGGAAGTTTACATAATGGGCCAGGCCGTTGAATGACATTGAGAAGCAGATTTGTACAAATATATAAAAAAAGAAGGTGGCACGTCAGCCCCCCCCTCTCCCCCGGCGTTACCGTCAGGAGTACCACTCCCCCATCCGGGGAAGGAGTTTTATTCCGGAAGTTGCGGGGACGTTCCAGGGACCGTCCCCGCAATCACATATCAGTCACATCCGTAGACGGCGTTGTTGCCGAGCTCCTCTTCAATGCGCAGGAGCTGGTTGTACTTTGCAATACGGTCAGTGCGGCTGAGCGAGCCGGTCTTGATCTGTCCAGAGTTGGTTGCCACGGCCACATCGGCGATTGTTGAATCCTCAGTCTCGCCTGAACGATGGGAGGTGACAGTGGTGTATCCTGCCCTGTGGGCCATCTCGATGCAGTTGAGAGTCTCTGTAAGTGTCCCTATCTGGTTCAGCTTGATCAGGATGGAGTTTGCACAACCCTCGGCAATACCTTTCTCAAGATATTGTACGTTGGTAACGAAGAGGTCGTCGCCTACTATCTGGATCTTTGATCCGAGCTGTTTGGTATGGAGCTTCCATCCTTCCCAGTCGCCCTCGCCCATACCGTCTTCAATGGAGTCAATGATGGGGTACTTCTCAACCAGTGAGGTGAGGTAATCGGCCTGCTGTGCCGGGGTGAGTTTCTTGCCCTTTTCGCCTTCGAACTTGGCATAGTTGTAAACGCCGTTCTCGAAGAACTCGCTTGCCGCGCAGTCGAGAGCTATTGTCACGTCCGATCCCGGTTTGTAGCCGGCGTTTGTTATGGCTTTGATGATGCTTTCAAGGGCATCTTCAGTGCCTTTCAGTGCGGGTGCGAAACCACCCTCATCGCCTACGGCTGTACTGAGGCCGCGCTCCTTGAGCACCTTCTTGAGAGAGTGGAACACTTCGGCTCCCATTCTCAGTCCTTCAGCAAATGACGTTGCACCCTTGGGGCGTATCATGAATTCCTGGAATGCAATAGGCGCATCGGAGTGTGATCCGCCGTTGATGATGTTCATCATCGGGATCGGGAGCACGCGTGCGTTTGTCCCGCCGATATACCTGTAGAGGGGCAGTCCGTGATAGGCTGCGGCAGCCTTGGCACATGCCAGTGAGACGCCAAGGATGGCATTGGCTCCCAGATTGCTCTTCGTCGGGGTGCCGTCAAGGTCTAACATTTTCTGGTCTATGGCCACCTGGTTGGTGACATCCATACTCATTATCTCTTCAGCTATGATGCTGTTGACATTATACACTGCCTTAAGAACACCTTTGCCCAGGTAACGGGTCTTGTCACCGTCTCTCAGTTCGAGAGCCTCGTTCTCGCCTGTCGATGCACCGGAGGGCACTGCTGCCCTGCCTGAGGCGCCGCTGGCTGTTACCACTTCGACTTCAATAGTCGGATTACCCCTTGAATCAAGGATCTCTCTTGCATGTACACTAACTATTTGACTCATTGTATTTTATGTTTTAATAGATTATCTGAAATGTATGAAAAAAAGGGATATGGCCCCAAAGACAATATCCCTTCTGTATATGAGCATGTGCTGCTATTCTTTTGGATCAGCGTCAGCGGTGTTTTCTTCCGGTGCGGTCTCTGGTGCGGCGGTTTCTTTGGCAACTTTTGCCTTTGCGGCCGGCGCTTCGGTTACGGCAACTGTTTCTGCCTTCTTCTTCGGACTGCGGCGGCGGCGTGTTGTCTTGGCCTTGCCACCTTCACCTGAGAGCATGTTCTCATTGAAGTCGACGAGTTCGATAAGACACATCTCGGCGGAGTCACCAAGGCGGTTGCCCATTTTCAGTATCCGGGTATAGCCTCCCGGGCGTGATGCGATGCGCGGTGCCACTTCCCTGAAGAGCTCCGAGACGGCATCTTTATTCTCAAGATAACTGAATACCATCCTGCGTGAGTGTGTTGAATCATCCTTTGACTTGGTGATGAGTGGTTCAACATATCTCCTCAGCGCGCGCGCCTTGGCGTTGGTGGTTGCAATACGCTTGTGAAGAATGAGTGATGACGCCAGGTTGGCCATCATTGCCTTCCTGTCAGCGCTTTTTCTTCCAAGGTGGTTTATAGCATTTAAATGTCGCATTTCTCTCTATCCTTACCTGTTATTAATCTTTGTCGAGTTTATATTTTGCCACATCCATCCCGAATGAGAGGTTCATTGTCTCAAGAAGCTCATCAAGTTCAGTCAGTGACTTCTTGCCGAAGTTACGGAACTTAAGGAGGTCGTTCTTGTTGAACTTGACAAGGTCACCCAGTGATTCAACCTCAGCGGCCTTAAGGCAGTTGAGAGCTCTCACTGAGAGGTCAAGGTCAACGAGCTTGGTCTTAAGCAGCTGACGCATGTGGAGTATCTCCTCATCAAACTCCTCATTGGCCATTTTATCTTCATAGTCAATGGTGATCTTGTCTTCCGAGAAGAGCATGAAGTGGTATATCAGGATCTTGGCAGCCTCCTTGAGGGCATCTTTCGGATGTATTGACCCGTCAGTGGTGATCTCGAGGATAAGCTTCTCATAGTCAGTCTTCTGTTCGACCCTGTAGTTTTCTATGGAATATTTAACGTTCCTTATCGGGGTGAAGATTGAGTCAACGGCAATGACACCGAACTCAGCCTCTGCTGGCTGGTTTTCCTCAGCCGGGACATATCCCCTGCCCTTATTGATGTTTATTTCGATCTGCAGTTTTACATCGGGTTCCATGCGGCAGATGACCATCTCCGGATTAAGTACCTCGAAGCTGCTCAGTGAGTTATTGAGGTCGCCGGCCTTAAAAACCTCCTGGCCGGACAGTTTGACCACTATCTTCTCACTGTCGATATCCTCAACCATTCTTTTGAAACGGATCTGTTTCAGGTTCAGGATTATCTCGGTGACATCTTCCATGACTCCGGTGATTGTGGAGAATTCATGGTCAACGCCCTCCAACTTGATTGTTGTGATGGCAAATCCTTCGAGTGATGAGAGAAGGATTCTTCTGAGAGCATTACCTACGGTTATGCCATAGCCGGGTTCAAGCGGGCGGAATTCAAATTTTCCGTACTGGTCGTCCGCTTCCAGTAATATTACTTTGTCAGGTTTCTGGAATGCTAATATGGCCATATGAATTGTATTACTTTATTACTTGGAATATAGTTCAACGATAAGCTGTTCCTTGATATCTTCGTGAATTTCAGAACGTTCAGGGACACTCATGTATTTTCCGGCCATCTGTGTATCATCCCACTCGAGCCAGGCCAGTTTTGAGCGGCGGTTTGAGCCAATGCATTCAACGATGGTTTCGAGTGATTTTGATTTCTCGCGTACACCGATTATATCACCCGGGCGGAGGATATAGGAAGGTATGTTGACAACGTTGCCATTGACTGTTATATGGCGATGGGATACCAGCTGGCGTGCTGCTGCCCTGGTCGGGGCGACACCGAGGCGGTATACCACATTGTCAAGGCGTGACTCGAGCATCTGGAGAAGCACAAGTCCGGTAACGCCTGAAGCTCCTGCTGCCTTCTCGAAGAAGTTGCGGAACTGGCGCTCAAGAAGGCCGTAGGTATATTTTACCTTCTGCTTCTCGCGGAGCTGCACACCGTATTCGGAGGTTTTCTTCCTCTTCTTGCTCTGACCATGCTGTCCGGGCGGGAAATTCTTCCTGTCGAGGTATTTGTCAGGGCCGAAAATAGGCTCTCCGAATTTTCTGGCGATTTTTGATCTGGGTCCTGTATATCTTGCCATTGAATTGTACTGTTTATCGTTTTATAAAATATTAAATAAGAGGCTGTTAAACCCTTCTGCGTGAAGGCGGACGGCATCCGTTATGAGGCATTGGGGTGACATCAATGATTTCAGTAACCTCGACACCGCTGTTGGATATGGCGCGTATTGCTGATTCACGGCCTGACCCTGGTCCCTTGACATAAACCTTCACCTTGCGAAGGCCAAGTTCATATGCTGCCTTGGTGCACTCTTCAGAAGCCATCTGTGCGGCATAGGGGGTATTCTTCTTTGAACCCCTGAAGCCCATTTTGCCGGCTGACGCCCATGATATCACCTGTCCCGAACTGTTTGTAAGGCTGATGATTATATTATTGAATGATGAATGAACGTGAGCCTGTCCCACGGGTTCAACTTTTACGACCTTCTTCTTTAACGTCCCAGTCTTCTTTGCCATATGTTAATTATTTAGTAGCTTTTTTCTTGTTAGCAACGGTCTTCTTGCGGCCTTTACGGGTACGGGCATTGTTCTTGGTGCTCTGGCCTCTCACAGGAAGTCCGATACGGTGGCGGATACCGCGATAGCATCCGATATCCATCAGTCGTTTAATATTAAGCTGCGTTTCGGAGCGAAGTTCGCCTTCGAGCTTATAGTTTTCGGAGAGGATCTGACGGATAGCGTTTATGTTATCGTCATTCCATTCCTCTACTTTCATTTGGCGGTCAACGCCAGCCCTGTCAAGCACCTTCTGTGCCGTGCTGCGTCCGATGCCATAGATATAAGTGAGAGCCACTTCGCCCTGCTTATTCCTTGGTAGGTCTACCCCATTAATACGTGCCATATACCTCTTTTAATTTGAAGTGCAAAGTTAATCAATTTTATCCCTGCCTCTGCTTGAACTTGGGATTTTTCTTATTTATCACATACAGCCGCCCATTCCTCCTTACAATCTTGCAGTCGGCCGAGCGCTTTTTTATTGATGCTCTTACTTTCATCGCAGTGCGTTTTTCTATTTAAATCTAAATGTTATTCTTCCTTTGGTAAGGTCATAGGGCGACATCTCAACCTTCACTTTGTCACCCGGCAGGATCTTGATGTAATGCATCCTCATTTTGCCGGAGATGTGGGCGGTGATGATATGTCCGTTTTCGAGCCTGACTCTGAACATCGCGTTTGAGAGCGCCTCGATGATCGTTCCGTCAATCTCTATTGATGGTTGTTTGGCCATATTCTTACCTCTTTATTAATACTTCTTCTATAAACTCAAATGTTGTGAGCAGGTCCGCTTTGTCGTCCCTGACCGCAACAGCGTATTCAAAATGTGCTGACGGTTTGCCGTCATCTGTTCTGACAGTCCACCCGTCACCCTGGACGCGTGTGTTTTTACCACCCAGGTTGATCATCGGCTCGATGCAGATGACCAGGTTTCTTTCGAGTCTCGTACCGGTGCCTCTCTTCCCGAAGTTAGGTACTTCAGGTCCCTCGTGCAGGTGTTTTCCGATGCCGTGACCCACCAGGGTTCGAACCACCGAGTAGCCACCGCTCTCCGCCTTTGCCTGCACCGCATGCGAGATGTCTCCCACGCGGTTGCCGGTAATGGCTTCCTTGACTCCGGCCTCAAGCGAAGCCCGGGTATATTCGAGAAGGCGCCGGATCTCGGGTTTCACATCGCCCACGGTAAATGTGTAGGCGCTGTCGCCGTAGTAACCGTTGAGTATCACCCCGCAGTCGACGGAGATTATGTCTCCCTCCTTCAGGGTGTAGTCTGACGGTATCCCGTGTACCACCTCGTCATTAACAGATGTGCAGAGCGTGTTGGGAAAACCGGCATAACCCTTGAACCCGGGCAGCGCGCCGTGATCCCTTATAAAGGTCTCGGCGATGCTGTCAAGCCTGAGGGTTGTCACCCCCGGCCTGATGTGTCCGGCTACTTCCGCAAGAGTCCTTGAGACCAGCAAATTGCTCTCTCTCAATAACTCTACTTCTGCATCCGTCTTAATATATATCATCAAAGAACGTCAACAATTACATAGCCGAGACGGCTCCGGTCCTGCCTTTCACGCGGCCGGATTTCATGAGCCCGTCATAGTGGCGCATAAGCAGATGACTTTCTATCTGCTGCAGAGTGTCAAGCACAACCCCCACAAGAATGAGGAGAGAGGTGCCTCCGAAGAACTGTGCAAACTCACCGCTGACGCCGAAGTTGACGGCGAAGGCAGGGAGAATGGCTATAATTGCCAGGAATATTGATCCCGGAAGCGTAATGCGTGACATGATGGTGTCAATGAACTCAACCGTCTTCCGGCCCGGTTTGATGCCGGGGATGAAGCCGCCATTCTTCTTCATGTCTTCAGCCATCTGTACCGGGTTTACTGTCACCGCGGTATAGAAGTAGGTGAAGAGGATGATGAGAATTGCGGTCACCAGGTTATACCAGAATCCGTACATGTTTGTAAAGGCCACAACAAACCCCGATCCGCTTTCGCTGAAACCGGCCAGGATGATTGGCAGCATCATTATCGCCTGGGCGAAGATGATTGGCATAACGCCTGCCGCGTTCACCTTGAGGGGTATATACTGTCTTACGCCGCCGTATTGTTTATTGCCCACAATGCGTCTCGCATACTGGACCGGAATGCGGCGTGTTCCCTGTACAAGCAGCACCGAGCCGAGTATCACGGCGAAGAGGAAGACCAGTTCTATAAGAAGTGCTACAAGTCCTCCTGAACCGTTGATGCGTGTTCCGGCTTCAAATATGAATGCCAGGGGGAAGCGGGCGAGTATACCCACCATGATTATAAGTGAAATCCCGTTTCCTATTCCTTTGTCTGTTATTCTTTCACCCAGCCACATGACAAATATGGTGCCTGCGGTAAGGATGATAACCGATGAGATCTGGAAGAAAACACCCTGGAGCACAAATGCCTCCGGAGGCAGAATAGCATGAAGGTTGGCCAGGTATGTGGGTGCCTGCAGTATAAGTATTGCAACAGTCAGGTACCTTGTGTACTGGTTCATCTTGCGGCGGCCGCTCTCGCCCTCTTTCTGAAGTTTCTGAAAATAGGGGAAGACTATGCCCAGCAGCTGAATGACGATGGATGCGGAGATGTAAGGCATGATACCGAGGGCAAAGATGGAGGCCTGTGAGAAGGCTCCGCCGGAGAACATATCCAGCAGTCCCATAATACCCGACGATGTCTGACCCTTCAGTGCCTCGAGCATCGACGGATCGATGCCGGGAAGAGTGATATATTTACCCAGACGGTAGAGTGCAACTATTGCAAGTGTGTAGAAGATCCTGGCTCTGAGATCCTCTATCTTGAATATGTTCTTTATAGTCTGTAAAAATTTCATACCTTACAGTTTAACTGCGGTTCCCTGATTAGCTTCTATTGCTGCCTGTGCTGACTTGCTGAATGCGTGGGCATGAACCTCAAGCTTCTTTGTCAGTGTGCCCTTGCCCAGAACCTTTACCAGTGCATTCTTGTTGATCAGTCCTGCTGTCAGCAGTGTCTGGAAGTCGATGCGGTCGGTCTTCAGTTTATCGGCAAGACTCTCCAGGGTACTTAGGTTAATACCTTTGTAGTCAACGCGGTTGATATTCTTAAATCCCGACTTCGGTACTCTTCTCTGGAGGGGCATCTGGCCGCCTTCAAAGCCTATTTTCTTGCTGTATCCGGAGCGTGACTTGGCCCCTTTGTGGCCGCGTGTTGAGGTGCCGCCGTGGCCTGATCCCTCACCGCGTCCGATACGCTTTTCTCTTTTTACCGATCCGGGGGCCGGTTTTAAATTGCTTAAATCCATTGCGAAATATATAATGCTGTTATTACCTTATAGTTTCTCTATCTTCAGAAGGTGTTTCAGCTTGTTGATCATACCCATTATCTCGGGTGAATCATCGTGCTCAACAGTCTGATGCATCTTCTTAATACCCAGTGCCGCGAGTGTCCTCTTCTGTGTCTCGGGCTGGCCTATCTTGCTCTTAATCTGGGTTATCCTGACTCTTGCCATAATCGATTTAATATTACTAACCGTTAAACACTTTTTCCAATGTAACTCCCCTGTGGTCAGCCACGGTGCTGGCATCGCGCAGCTCAAGCAGGGCGGCGATGGTAGCCTTTACCAGGTTGTGGGGGTTTGATGAACCCTTTGACTTGGCAAGCACGTTCTTCACTCCCACGCTCTCAAGCACGGCGCGCATAGCACCACCGGCCTTGATTCCCGTTCCTTCGGTTGCGGGCTTGATGAAGACGAAGGCTCCGCCGAATTTGCCGTACTGCTCATGAGGTATGGTGCCCTTGAACACCGGTACCTTGATGAGGTTTTTCTTGGCATCTTCAATTCCTTTGGCGATGGCGGTTGTGACTTCACTTGCCTTACCCAGGCCGTGGCCCACGATGCCTTTCTCATCGCCTACGACGACGATGGCCGAAAAGCTGAAGGTACGGCCTCCCTTGGTTACTTTGGTTACTCTCTGGATGCTTACCAGCCTGTCGGTAAGTTCAAGATCGCTGTTCTTTATTCTCTTTATTCCGTATGCCATACTGATTAGAATTTTAAGCCGCCTTCGCGTGCTCCGTCAGCTAATGATTTCACTCTGCCATGATACTGGTAACCGCTTCTGTCAAAGACAACGTTTTCAATGCCCTTCTCTTTGCATACTGCGGCAAGGCGTTTGCCTACCAGCACTGCCAGTTCGCTTTTTTTCTTTCCGGTTACAGCAGCTATCTCCTTCTCCCTGGAGCTGGCAGATGCCATTGTCACGCCGTTGACGTCGTCAACTGCCTGAACATATATCTGCTTGTTGCTGCGATACACCGAAATCCTGGGTTTTTCGGGGGTTCCCTTTATCCGCTTGCGGATCCTCAGTTTGATTTTTTCTCTCTTTTCTGTCTTTGTTAAAGCCATGACTTCAATATTTAATCATGTTAAACACCAGCCGATTTACCGGCTTTTCTTCTGAGCTGTTCACCCACGAATTTGATACCCTTGCCTTTGTAGGGCTCAGGCGGACGCAGTGATCTGATCTTCGCTGCTATGTGACCTATGAGCTGCTTGTCAATGCTTGTCAGGGTGATAACCGGGTTGCTCCTCTTCTCTGTCTTGGTCTCAACCTTTATCTCCTGCGGCAGCTCCATGATAATATCATGTGAATAACCGAGGCTCATCTCAAGTTGCTGGCCTTTTGCCTCAGCGCGGTATCCGACGCCGACAAGCTCCAGATCCTTCCTGTAGCCTTTCGAAACGCCCACAACCATGTTGGCTATGAGAGCCCTGTAGAGGCCGTGAAGTGATTTGAGACGCTTCTCGTCGTTAGGCCTGGAAAGAATGATATCACTATTTTCAACCTCCACCCTGATATCGCTGTCTATCTTCTGTGACAGGGTTCCCAGGGGGCCTTTAACACTGACCACGTTGTCATCATCAACCGTGATGGTGACTCCTGATGGCAGGTTTACAGGTAATTTTCCTATTCTTGACATTTAACCTCCTCCTGTTTAATAAACATAACATATAACTTCACCCCCGACGTTCTCTCTGGCTGCCTCCTTTTCGGTCATAAGTCCGTGAGAGGTGGAAAGAATGGCTATACCCATTCCGTTCAGGACTCTCGGGAGTTCATCAACGCCGGCATAACGTCTGAGGCCCGGACGGCTCACCCTCTGTATCGATTTGATAGCCGGCAGCTTGGTCTTGGGATGATACTTGAGGGCAATCTTGATCTTGCCCTGCAGCTCATCATCAATGAACTTATAGCTGAGGATGTATCCTTTATCGTAGAGTATCCTGGTGATATCCTTTGTCAGACCGGAAGCCGGTGTCTCAACCACTTTGTGTCCGGCTTTGACGGCATTCCTTACCCTGGTAAGAAAATCTGCTATTGGATCTGTCATCTTATATTGTGATTAATTGTTTATATCTCTGTCGGGTTTTTACCAGCTTGCTTTCTTTACGCCCGGGATGAGGCCCTGTGATGCCATCTCCCTGAAGGTGATCCTGCTGATGCCAAACTGTCTCATGTAGCCTCTCGGTCTGCCGGTGATCTTGCATCTGTTGCGCTGCCTGATGGGGCTTGAGTTACGCGGCAGCAGGCTGAGTGCAACATAGTTGCCGTCTGCCTTGAGCGCGGCTCTTTTGGCGGCGTACTTTTCAGCAAGTTTAACGCGTTTGACTTCGCGGGCTTTCATTGATTCCTTAGCCATATTCCGATCTGTTTATTTGTTTTTAAAAGGAATTCCAAATTCTTTAAGCAGGGCATGAGCCTCTTCATCGCTTTTGGCGGTGGTGACAAATGTTATCTGCAGTCCCATGATCTTGGCAATCTTATCGATGTCAATCTCGGGGAAGATGATCTGTTCGGTTATTCCGAGGGTATAGTTCCCGCGGCCGTCGAGTTTCGCTCCGACACCCTTGAAGTCGCGTATACGCGGCAGGGCCACTGATATCAGTCTCTCAAGGAACTCATACATTTTGTCCTTGCGGAGGGTCACCATGACGCCGATGGGCATTGCCTTCCTGAGCTTGAAGTTTGATATGTCCTTCCTTGAGATGGTCTGCACCGCCTTCTGTCCGGCGATGTCAGTAACCTCTTTCTGGCCCATTTCAAGCAGTTTCTTGTCGGCGATAGCCTGACCCAGTCCCTGGTTGATAACTATCTTTTCAAGCCGGGGCACCTGCATAACAGTCGTATAGTTGAACTGTTTCATGAGTGCAGGTGTGATCTCACTCTTGTATTTTGTCTTTAACGCAGGCGTGTACATTACTTGATCTCCTCTCCTGATTTTTTGGCATAACGCACAAGTTTGTTCTTATCATTCAGCCGGCGGCCGACGCGTGTCGGCTTGCCGCTGGCCGGGTCAATGGCCATTAGGTTGGAAAGATGCACGGGGGCTTCTTTCTTGAGGATTCCTCCCTGTGGTGCCTTGGCATTGGGTTTGGTATGTTTTGATACCATGTTGACCCCTTCCACCAGGGCTTTGTTCTTATCCCTGTCAACCTCGAGGACACGACCTTTCTGTCCTTTGGATTCACCGGCAATTACTGCCACTGTGTCTCCTTTTTTGATGTGTAATTTCTTCTGCATCGGGTGTCAGTTTATATATTATAACACTTCAGGTGCAAGTGAGACGATCTTCATGTACTTGTCGCGCAGTTCCCTTGCGACAGGGCCGAAGATACGGGTGCCGCGCACCTCGTCTGTATTGGTCAGCAAAACCACGGCGTTGTCGTCAAAGCGGATATAGGAACCGTCGGCGCGGCGTATCTCCTTCTTCGTTCTTACCACCACGGCCTTGCTCACTGTACCTTTCTTTGCTTCACCTGAGGGCAGAGCGCTTTTGACGGAGACGACAATCTTGTCTCCCACGCTTGCGTACCTCTTTTTGCTTCCGCCGAGCACCCTGATGCAAAGAACCTCTTTGGCACCCGTGTTATCGGCAACAGTCAACCTGCTTTCCTGCTGTATCATAATTACTTAGCTCTTTCAATTATTTCCACCAATCTCCAGGCTTTATTCTTGCTGAGAGGCCTGGTCTCCATAATGCGTACCGTATCACCGATGTTACAGGTGTTCTCCTCATCGTGAGCCATGAGCTTCTTCGTCTTGTTGACGAACTTGCCATAGATGGGGTGCTTTACCTTCCTGCGGATGGCAACGACAATAGATTTGTCCATCTTGTTGCTGACGACAACACCTATACGCTCTTTTCTAAGATTCCTTTCTTCCATGCTGATAACGGCTATTTTGTTTTATCATTCATCTCTCTCTTGCGCTTCTCTGTCATGAGCCTGGCAATGGTTTTCCTGCTTTCCTTGATCTTCTGAGGGTTTTCAAGCGGGGATATTGCGTGGTTAAGTTTCATGCGCACGAGACTGGATTTCTCGTTGTCAATATGTTCGAGAAGCTCCTGGTTGCTTAATTCTCTTATTTCTGAACTCTTCATCTCTCTTATTCTTTATTACTCTGCTGCAAAATCACGGCGCACCACGAATCTGGTTGCCACAGGCAGTTTCTGCGCTGCAAGGCGGAGTGCTTCCTTGGCCACATCAAAGGGAACGCCCTCGGCTTCAATGAGTATACGTCCGGGGGTTACCGGTACTACGAAGCCTTCAGGAGCACCTTTACCTTTACCCATACGCACCTCTGCAGGTTTCTTTGTTATGGGTTTGTCAGGAAAAACGCGGATCCATATCTGGCCTTCACGTTTCATATGACGGGTGACAGCCTGGCGTGCAGCCTCAAGCTGACGACCGGTGATCCATGCCTCCTCGAGGGTTTTGATGCCAAATGATCCGAATGCCAGCTGATTGCCTCTCTGGGCATTGCCTTTCATCCTGCCCTTCTGGCTCCTCCTGAATTTGGTCTTCTTCGGTTGTAACATCGCTCAGTTATATTAAATAGTTATATACTTATCGGGATTCTTTCCTGTTTCCGCGGTCGCCGCGGTCGCCGCGGTCGTTGCGGTCGCCGCCGCCTTTTTTCCTGAAGCCGCCTGTAGGTCCACCCGGCTTGCCACTCTTGGCGTTCTTTGCTCCGATATTCGGGCTGAGGTCACGCTTGCCGTACACTTCGCCGTTGCAGATCCACACCTTGATGCCGATGAGACCCACCTTGGTGAGAGCCTCGGCAAGGGCGTAGTCGATATCTGCGCGGAAGGTATGGAGCGGAATCCTGCCGTCCTTGTAGCTTTCGTTACGGGCCATCTCGGCGCCGCCGAGCCTGCCTGAGATAACGACCTTGATGCCTTCGGCGCCCATGCGCATGGTTGATGCGATGGCCATCTTGATGGCACGGCGGTAAGAGATCTTGCCTTCCACCTGGCGTGCAATGTTGCCGGCAACAATGGCTGCATCAAGCTCCGGACGCTTCACCTCGAAGATGTTTATCTGAACCTCTTTCTTGGTGATCTTCTTGAGCTCCTCCTTCAGTTTGTCAACCTCCGTGCCGCCTTTACCGATGATGATCCCGGGGCGTGCCGTATTGACGGTGACGGTAATGAGCTTAAGGGTGCGTTCGATGATAATCTTTGAAAGACTGGCTTTTGCAAGCCTGGCATTCAGGTATTCCCTGATTTTGGTGTCTTCAATAAGCTTGCTTGAAAAGTCGCTGCCACCATACCAGTTCGAGTCCCATCCCTTGATGATCCCTACTCTGTTGCCTATCGGATTAACTTTTTGTCCCATTATCTACTTTGAAATGTTTTCAACTTCCTGTTTCCTGCTACCCAGCTCAAGGGTTACATGGTTTGATCTCTTGCGTATGCGGTAAGCCCTTCCCTGTGGGGCAGGCTGGATCCTGCGCAGTATGCGGCCGCCATCAACCTGTACCTCCTTGACGTAGAGATTGCTCTCTTCAAGGCGGACACCTTCGTTCTTGGCCTGCCAGTTGGCAATGGCTGAGAGAAGGAGTTTCTCGACCCTGCGTGAAGCTTCCTGCTTGCTGAATTTCAGGATATCAAGAGCCTTGTTGACCTCCTGACCCCTGATAAGGTCTGTCACCAGCCTCATCTTGCGCGGTGAGGTGGGGACATTGCGAAGAACGGCCCCCGTCTTCTCTTTTGCGGCTTCCTTCCTGGCGCCGGCGCTTATTCTTTTTCTTGCACCCATTTCTGATTCTTTTTCAGTTGTTACGATACATTACCCTATTTCTGTTTTCCACCATGACCGCGGAAGGTGCGGGTAGGGGCAAACTCACCCAGCTTGTGACCAACCATGTTCTCGGTAATGTAAACAGGTATGAATTTGTTTCCGTTATGCACTGCCATGGTGTGTCCCACAAAGTCGGGAGAAATAACCGATCTTCTTGACCAGGTCTTGATCACCGTTTTCTTTCCGCTGTCGTTCATTTTATCCACCTTTTTGCCCAGGTGGAGATCGATGAAGGGGCCTTTTTTAATAGATCTGCTCATCGTATCAATTATTTTTTCCTTCTTTCAATAATATGCTTGTTCGAATACTTGGTCTTGCTCCTGGTCTTGAAACCCTTGGCCGGCATGCCGCTGCGTGAGCGCGGATGACCTCCTGAGGCCCTTCCTTCACCACCACCCATGGGATGATCAACCGGGTTCATTGCAACACCCCTGGTCCTTGGTCTGCGGCCCAGCCAGCGCTTGCGTCCCGCCTTGCCTGATCTCTCCTGGTTGTGGTCGGTGTTTGAAACGGTGCCGATGGTGGCCCTGCATGTGATAAGCACCATCCTTGTCTCACCCGAGGGGAGCTTGATGATGGCATACTTGCCGTCGCGGGCAGCCAGCTGTGCGAAAGTACCTGCACTGCGGGCCATGGCTGCACCCTTGCCGGGCTTCAGCTCAATGTTGTGGACTATCGTTCCGAGGGGTATGTCTTCAAGGAAGAGCGTGTTGCCAATCTCCGGCGTTGCCGTCTTGCCTGACATCACCTCCTGCCCTGCCTTCAGGCCGGTGGGAGCGATTATATACCTCTTCTCCCCGTCTGCATAGGTGAGAAGTGCGATCCGTGCGGAACGGTTGGGATCATATTCAACAGAGGTGACGGTGGCGGCTACGCCATCCTTGTTCCTCTGGAAATCGATCACACGGTACATCCTCTTGTGGCCGCCGCCGATGTACCTCATGGTCCGCCTGCCGTTAACGTTCCTTCCTCCTGTCTTTTTCAGCGGCGCGAGCAAGGATTTCTCCGGCGTGCCATGAGTTATCTCCTCAAAGGAACTCATGACCTTATGTCTCTGGCCTGGTGTAACAGGCTTGATCTTTCTGACTGCCATATTGTTTTAAATGTTGCTGTAAAAATCTATTGTCTCCCCTTTGGCGAGAGTGATAACAGCCTTTTTCGTAGCTGCTGTCCGACCCTTCATCATACCTGACTTGGTATACCGGGTCTTGGTCTTGCCACCGTAGTTGATTGTGTTAACAGACTCAACGTTAACGCCGTAAAGATCCTCAACCGCCTTCTTTATCTGCAGCTTGTTGGCCTTACGCGACACCAGAAAACCATACCGGTTGAATTTCTCTCCCTGACTGGTCATTTTCTCGGTCACTATGGGTTTAAGTAATATTTCCATATCTCAGTTCCTGGTTTTATAATGTCGACTGCAAAACATCAACTGCGCTCTCGGTAAGCACCAGAGTTGAAGCCTTCATAATGTTGTAAGTATTTAAATCACTGATAGTTACAACTTCAACTCCCTGCAAATTTCGAGATGACAAATATATGTTTTTATTTTGTTCTGATAAAACAAAAAGGGATTTTTTATTCGTGATATTGAGGTTTGCGTTCATCACGGCCATTTCTGAAGTCCTGGGAGCCTCGAATGAAAAATCCTCAAGAACGATGATTTTGTTCTCTTTTGCCTTATATGAAAGGGCTGACTTTCTGGCCAGCTGTTTTACCTTTTTATTGAGCTTGAACCCGTAGAACCTGGGTCTGGGGCCGAAGATACGGCCGCCGCCACGGAACTCGGGGTTCTTGATGCTGCCGAAACGTGCCGTTCCGGTGCCTTTCTGTTTCTTGAGCTTGCGTGTGCTGCCCATGATCTCGCCGCGCTCCTTGGATTTGTGCGTACCCTGTCTCTGGCTTGCCAGATACTGTTTCGTATCAAGGTAGATAGCGTGATCATTGGGTTCAATGCCGAAGATGGTCTCATTGAGATTAACCTTTCTTCCGGTCTCTTTACCTTCTATGTTAAATACTGCTACTTCCATCACTTTGTTATTATTACGTAACCACCTTTGGGGCCGGGGACGGCACCCTTAACGAGGAGCAGGTTTGATTCGGGGAGGATCTTTACGACTTTCAGCTCCGTCTCCTGCATTCTTCCGCCTGTGCGGCCTGCCATACGCATGCCGGGCATGACTCTTGAAGGCCATGATGAAGCGCCCACTGAGCCCGGGGCCCTGAGCCTGTCATGCTGGCCGTGGGTTGTGCCGCCGACGCCGCTGAAGCCGTGGCGCTTGACAACGCCCTGGAAGCCCTTGCCCTTGGTCCAACCTCTTACATCAAGAAATGTATCATCATTGAAAAGTTCGACTGTTATGAGATCGCCTCTCTTGTATTTGCCATCTTCAAAACCGGAGAACTCGGCCATCTTTCTCTTGGGGCCAGTACCGGCCTGCTTGAAATGTCCTATCTCTGCCTTGTTGCTCGACTTTTCCCTTTTGTCATCAAAGCTTAGCTGAAGTGCTGCATAACCGTCAGTTTCCACAGTCTTGACCTGTGACACTACACACGGGCCCACTTCCAGCACTGTGCATGGAATGTTCTTTCCGTTCTCATCGAAGACGGAGGTCATTCCAACCTTTTTTCCTATTAATCCCTGCATAATTCAGTATTTTACCGGTTTCACACTTTTATTTCCACTTCAACCCCGCTCGGCAGTTCCAGCTTCATCAGAGCATCGATGGTTTTGGGTGTTGAGCTGTATATGTCAAGCAGCCTCTTGTACGATGACAACTCGAACTGCTCTCTTGCCTTCTTGTTCACGAACGGTGAACGGAGCACCGTATAAATTCTCTTGTGGGTGGGCAGCGGTATAGGGCCGCTGACTACTGCACCCGTCGATTTGACTGTCTTCACAATCTTTTCAGCCGACTTGTCGACCAGGTTATGATCGTAAGACTTCAGTTTGATGCGGATTTTCTGACTCATCTTTTTTAAAGAATTTTTCCTGTTGTTACTTCAATAATTTTCTTCGCTAATTCTGCAGGCACCTCTTCAAAATGGGAGAACTCCATTGTTGATGTCGCTCTACCCGAGGTAAGGGTCCGAAGTACTGTAACGTATCCGAAGTTTTCTGCCAGAGGTACTTTTGCCTTGATGACCCTTGCACCTGCTTTCGATTCCATACCTTCCACCTTGCCCCTGCGCTTGTTGAAGTCGCCCACGACGTCGCCCACGTATTCTTCGGGGGTAACGACTTCGGCGCTCATCACGGGTTCGAGGAGCACCGGGCGGCATTTGCCTGCCGCGTGGCGGAAGGCCTGCCTGGCTGCTATCTCAAACGAGAGCGAGTCGGAGTCAACGGGATGGTACGAACCGTCTTTGAGAATAACCTTGAGGCTGTCAAGCGGGAAGCCGGCCAGCGGGCCGTTGAGCATTGCCTCGCGGAATCCCTTCTCAACTGAAGGTATGTATTCCTTCGGCACATTTCCTCCCCTGACTTCATTCACGAAGGTGAGCCCCGGAGCATCGTCATCGGCCGGCATAAGCTCAACGGAGATATCCGCGAACTTGCCCCTGCCTCCGGTCTGCTTCTTGAAGAGCTCCCTGTGGGAATAAGATGATGTGATTGCCTCTTTGTATGCCACCTGGGGTCTTCCCTGGTTGCATTCAACACTGAATTCTCTCTTAAGACGGTCAGTAAGAATCTCAAGATGAAGCTCTCCCATGCCGCTTATCACAGTCTGTCCGCTGTCAGGATCGGTTTTGACCCTGAAGGTCGGATCCTCCTCGGCAAGTTTGCCAAGGGCATTTCCCAGCTTGTCGATGTCAGCCTGCGTCTTCGGTTCAATGGCGATCCAGATTACCGGTTCAGGGAATTCCATTGACTCGAGTACCACAGGCTTGTTGATGGCACAGAGAGTGTCTCCTGTCTTAAGTTCCTTAAAGCCCACGCCGGCGCAAATATCTCCTGCGGAGACGCTCGGAATGGGGTTCTGCTTGTTTGCATGCATCTGGAAGAGGCGGTTGATCCTCTCCCTCTTGCCGCTTCGTGCATTGAGAACGGTGTCGCCGGCATTGAGGGTGCCTGAATAGACCCTCATGAAGACGAGCCGTCCGACATACGGGTCGGTGGCAATTTTGAAGGCGAGGGCTGCAAACGGCTCCTCAGCCTCAGGTTTGCGTTCAACCTCCTTGTCGTCACGCGGGTCCTTGCCTTTTACAGCCCCCACGTCAACCGGCGAAGGCAGGTATGCCACCACGCCGTTAAGGAGTCTCTGCACGCCCTTGTTCTTGAAGGCGGCACCGCAGAAGACGGGGACTATCACTCCCTCGACCGTTTCACGGCGCAGCACTGTCATCAGTTCGTCAGGCGTTATGCTTTCATGATCCTCAAGGTAACGCTCGAGGATGGTGTCATCCATCTCGGCGCATGCCTCAACGAGCTTCATCCTCCATTCGTCAGCCTCTTCCTTCATGTTTTCCGGTATCGGACCGACGGTGAAGTTGGTGAGGGGATCCTCCCCGTCCTCGAAGATGATTGCCTGCATCTCAAGGAGGTCGATAAGACCTATGAATTTATCCTCAGCCCCTATCGGGATCTGAACCGGTACCGGGTGCGCTCCGAGTTTGTCGATCATCTGCTGCACGACCCCGTGAAAGTCGGCGCCGGAGCGGTCCATCTTGTTTACGAATGCGATGCGCGGTACATTGTATTTGTTTGCCTGCCTCCAGACTGTCTCCGACTGCGGTTCAACACCGCCGACGGCACAGAAGACGGCAACAGCCCCGTCGAGAACCCTGAGTGACCGCTCCACCTCCATGGTGAAGTCGACGTGACCCGGGGTGTCAATGAGATTGATCTTGTATAGCTGGTCCCTGTATTTCCAGAAAGTGGTGGTAGCCGCAGATGTGATGGTGATCCCTCTCTCCTGTTCCTGCACCATCCAGTCCATAGTGGCATTGCCGTCATCGACTTCGCCGATGCGGTGTACACGGCCCGTATAATAAAGGATGCGCTCGGAAGTGGTTGTCTTCCCGGCATCGATATGGGCCATAATGCCAATATTTCTTGTATTTCTGAGATCGGTACTCATCTGTAACTGATTGTTTGCCACCTGTCTGTCAGACTAGAACCTGAAGTGAGCAAATGCCTTGTTGGCTTCGGCCATGCGGTGCGTATCCTCTTTCCTCTTGTATGCTCCGCCCTCATTGTTGTAGGCAGCCATCACCTCGGCAGCGAGCTTCTCAGCCATGCTGTGGCCGGTACGCTTGCGGGCAAAGAGAATAAGGTTTTTCATGCTTATGCTGACCTTGCGGTCGGGCCTGATCTCGAGAGGCACCTGGAAGGTGGCGCCACCAACCCTGCGGCTTTTCACCTCCACATGCGGAGTGATATTGTCAAGAGCCTGCTTCCATATCTCAAGCGGAGTCTTCTCAGCGTTCTTCATCTTGTCACTCACTATTTCAAGTGAGTCGTAGAAAATCCTGAAGGCAACGGTCTTTTTACCATCGTACATCAGATTGTTGATGAAACGGGTAACGTACGGATCGTTGAATTTCGGGTCCGGTAAGAGGATCCTCTTCTTTGGTTTTGCCTTTCTCATATTGTGAATCCTTTAACTGTTACTTCTTTGGTCTTTTTGTTCCGTATTTTGACCTTCTCTGCTTACGGCCATCAACACCGGAGGTGTCAAGTGCACCACGTACGAGGTGATAACGGACGCCGGGAAGGTCCTTGACCCTGCCGCCCCTGATGAGCACGATTGAGTGCTCCTGGAGGTTATGTCCTTCACCCGGTATATAGGCGTTGACCTCCTTCTGGTTGGTCAGCCTTACCCTGGCAACTTTTCTCATGGCTGAGTTAGGTTTCTTTGGCGTGGTAGTATATACGCGGACACATACTCCCCTGCGCTGCGGGCATGAGTCAAGAGCGGGTGCCTTGCTCTTGTCCACCAGCTTCTTGCGGCCTTTTCTAACTAACTGCTGAATTGTTGGCATAATTCTCTTTTAAATTAATTTTCCTTGTTTTATACTGGTCTGCAAAAGTATTCCCTCAATCATTTCAGCGCACTGCGCCCACTGTTGTCATTATATATATGCACCTTTGGTCATTGCAGCGGCAACAAGCCGCCACAGTGCCCTCGGGCAAAGTTTTCTGGAGATGTAACTTATTGGTTTGTAAGTTATTTACAGGATTTTCTTCCCGACCTTTCCTATCGACTTCTTTTGTAAACTTACGTTTTGAAGGATAGACCGGTACTCCTGTTTCTCAAAAAACCGGTGCAAAGAAAAGAAATATTTTCCAATCCACCACAACTTTTATGTACTCTTTTGAAAATTTGCTATTTTTGCGCTCCCAAAGAGACGATATACATTATATAATATAATACAAGCCGAAGATGAAGACATACTCAACAGACCACCTAAGGAACATTGCTCTGCTGGGAAACTCGGGCTCAGGCAAGACCACACTCGCGGAAGCAATGCTTTTCAACGGCGGGGTCATTGAGAGACGGGGTTCCGTAGAAGCAAAGAACACCGTCTCTGACTACAAGCCGATAGAGCAGGAGAACCGCAACTCAGTATTTTCCACTGTTCTCTATACCGAATTCAGGGATAAAAAGATTAATATCCTTGACACACCGGGTCTCGATGACTTTTCAGGAGGTGTTGTCTCATCGATGTATGCTGCAGACACGGTAATGCTGGTCATCAACGTGCAGAACGGCGTGGAGGTCGGAACGGAGATCCATTTCAGGCATGCCCTCAAATTCAATAAGCCTCTGATCATTGTTATTAACGGGCTTGATCATGAAAAGGCCAACTTTGAAAAGACGGTCGAGATGCTTCATGAACGTTTCGGAAGCAATGTCACCCTGGCGCAGTTTCCCGTCAACGAAGGCACAGGCTTCAACACCATCATCGACGTAATCACCATGAAGATGCTGCGTTACGGCAAGGATGGCGGCAAGGCCGAGGTGCTTGACATCCCTGCGGAACACCAGGCCAAGGCTTCAGAGCTGCACTCAGCACTGACTGAAAAGGTGGCCGAGAGCGATGAGTCGCTGATGGAGCTCTTCTTCGCCAACGACAAGCTCACCGAGCAGGAGATTGGACGCGGTCTTCGCGAAGGACTGCTGAAGAGGGGTGTGTTTCCCGTTTTCTGCGTATCATCAAAAGGCAACATAGGCGTTGACAGGCTGCTCGATTTCGTCGCAGCATCCGCTCCCGCTCCTGCTGACATGCCGGCCCCGAAGAACTCGAAAGGCGCCGAGGTAAAATGCAATCCTGCCGCACCGGCGTCAGTCTTCGTCTTCAAGACAACCCTCGAGGAGCACATAGGCGAGATCAACTACTTCAGGGTGATGTCAGGCAAGATAGGTGAGAACCTCGATGTCATCAACACCAGCAACGGCACAAAGGAAAGACTGTCGCAGATCTTCGTCTGTGCAGGCAAGAACCGTACACGCGTTCCCGAGATCCATGCAGGTGACATCGGCGGTTTTGTCAAGCTGAAAAACACCAAGACAAACCATACTCTCAATGCTCCGGGCAACGACTGGACATATGAGAACATGAAGTTTCCCGAGCCCAAGTACCGCGCTGCCATCAAGCCTCTAAGCGAGAGTGACGAGGAGAAGATGGGCGAGTCTCTCAACCGTATGCACCAGGAAGACCCGACGATCATCGTCGAGTACTCCAAGGAGCTTAAGCAGATCATCATCCACGGCCAGGGCGAATACCATCTCAATATCCTGAAATGGCATCTTGACAATATCTTTAAGATCGAGACACAGTATATCGCACCGAAGATCCCCTACCGGGAGACCATTACCAAGACGGCACAGGCCGACTACCGTCACAAGAAACAGTCGGGCGGCGCAGGTCAGTTCGGTGAGGTGCATATGATCATCGAGCCCTTTGAAGAGGGTTCGGAAGCCAAGTCGATGATGAAGATCGCCGGCAAGGAGATCAAGCTGGCCAACCGCGACAAGGAGGAGATTGACCTTCCGTGGGGTGGCAAGCTCGTATACATGAACTGTATCGTCGGCGGCTCCATTGACGCACGCTTCATGCCCGCAATCCTCAAGGGCATCATGGAAAAGATGGAGGTAGGCCCGCTCACCGGCTCCTATGCACGTGACATCAGGGTCTATGTCTATGATGGCAAGATGCACCCGGTTGACTCAAACGAAATATCATTCCGCCTGGCAGGCCGTAATGCCTTCAGCACCGCCTTCAAGAACGCCGGTCCTAAGATCCTTGAGCCGGTCTATGAGGTTGAGATCTGGGTTCCCTCCGACCGCATGGGTGATGTCATCAGCGACCTCCAGGGACGCCGCGGCATGGTTCTGGGCATGGCAAGTGAAAAGGGTTTTGAGATTATCAAGGCAAGGGTTCCCCTGGCAGAGATGAACAAGTACTCGACGGCTCTCAGCTCGCTCACCGGCGGCCGCGCGATGTTCACGATGAGGTTCTCAGAGTATTCCCAGGTTCCCGGGGAGGTTCAGGATGCCGTCATCAAGGCCTACGCCGGAGAAGAGGAAGAGGAATAGACATCCGAAATCAATATGTTTTGCACATAAAGACAGGCCGAGGGGCCTGTCTTTATGTTTTTACCGCCATCAGTAGCCGGTTGTCCTGCCCGGTTCGGGAAAACGGAAGGGGTTTGCGACCCTGCCGGTCCGGCCGTCAGAATAATGAATCATCAGGGTGTCGGCATTGACATACCCGAAGATTTTCTCCGGCGTGGTGAGCGTGTCAACATACCATACCGTGGCAACCTCCTCATCATTGACGTCAAGCGATGTCTCAAACCCTACCACGCCCTCATCGTTTGAGAGATGGCTGATAAGGTAACTGTACATCGCCCTGTTCTCCTTGTTTGGCCCCAGCGGAAGAACATAACTGCCCAGCACTTCAAATGAAAAATCTGAGTATCCGTTAAAATATGAGATCACCGGCGTAAACATCTGGCGGGAATACTCCCTGCCTGATATGGTCACCGGCTTGTCGGCCATTGTTATCACCCTGTAAGGAAGCTTTACATTGAATTCGTTTTCTCCGGACACAAAACTTAGCTTCTTCGACTCAATTGCAGCTGTCAGGCTCTCCCTGCCGGGCTCCTTCCCCGAGGGGAAATAGATCCTTACTATCACCGGGCATGCAAACTCGCTCTGATAACCAATTGCTTCAGTTTTCTGGTCAAGAAGATGCTGCAGGTAAACGGCATCAAGCGGATCGAAGAACTTGTCGATTGTCAGGGAGTAGAAGCTGACGGAGTCGGCAATATTTTCCAGGGGTTCAATTACCCGCGTCACAGGTACGAACAGGAGATCCTGCAGCTTCTCGTCATTAAAGCGGGTCGTATCATAGAGTATGTGCACAGTATTGCTTGCCACGTAGGTTGAGACACCGTAGATACCCTCTACACTGCGCATCTGGTTGGCAAAAGCCGTTGAACTGCCGAAACACTTGATGTTCTTCAGTCCTGACATCTCAAAGAGCCCTGCATTTTCAATCTGTTCCGGCGTGCCCCATTTCTGGTCAATGGTCGGGAGCTCGAACAGGGTGCCCGCCGTGACACCCAGGACGATCAGCGCTCCGAGGACCGCTGCCGGCAGCCACTTCATGTTCCTCCTGTTGATCTGGAGAGTATCCTTCTCGGGGCATGCATGGAGGCAGTCGCCGCACAGATTGCAGTCAGTATGTGTGACCTTCTCCATTGAGGCAACGTCAATGCCCTGGGGACAGCTTGCGGAACAGAGGCCGCAGGATGTGCACGTATCGGTATTGCGTGTGATATGCACCGGATCAGGTCGTACCCTGTCCATTCGCGCCACCTCCAGGATATATCCTCCGGCCGTTATTATCAGAAGGGGCCATAAATAAGGTATATCGAGGCCGGCCAGAAGCAGGATCACGTAGATGCCCATCGCCCCAAGGAACCACCATGAGAACTTGAATATTGCCGAGAGGGCACCGAGCGGACAGAGATAGCGGCACCAGAAGAGCCTGAAGAAGACCGAGCCAAGGACCAGGGCCCCGATGGCTATAAGGGCCCACCACAGTTGCACATCGGAGTCAAATCCCGAAACGGCCGCATAATAGGGGTCGAACTTCTTGCAGAAGAGTTCGCTCGATTTAAGGGTGAAGTAGAATGTTATGAACAGAAGCGCATACTTGAGAAGGCGAAGCGCATTATCAACAAAACCTGTCGGGGTGATCCTGACCTTAAGCCTGTCTCCCAGTTTCCCCAGCCATTCGCTGATTGTGCCAAGGGGGCAGATATATCCGCAGAAGAGCCTTGAGAAGAGGACAATGCCAATGAAAAGCACCACTCCCATCATTATCTGGGTGCTGGTCATCGAGCATGAAAGGGAATCCATCGTCATGTAGCTGCCCAGCGCCTGGAGGCCCCCGAAGGGGCAGTAGGCTTCAAAATCCGGAGCATAGGCCTTATCAATCCAGAGGCGGAAACCCATGAAGGCGAGTATTCCGATAATGGCAAACTGATAGATCAGTTTGTACCAGTTTTGCTTCTTCATAGAACAGGGTTATTGTTGGCATCCAAATATATCATTTCCGACGAACCCGGCAAATGAGATATGGCAGTCGCGGCAGGGGTTTCGGTGGCTGCATAAAAGCAGCAACGACGCCCTTGGGGGGCGTCGTTGCAATCAAACATCTGCGGTATCGGATTTTATACCGCCTGTTCCACGTTCCACACAAATGCCCTGATGCCAACATCGGTGTTGATGGCATCGATGCGCTTCACAGCCTCGAGCAGAAGCGGCACCTTATCCTCCTCAACGAAGGTGAGTGTGACGCCGTTGATCTCGGGCCAGGTGTGTGTGCCCAGGTGAGGCATACCGGTTAATGATCCCACTCCTTCCACATTGTCCCACTGGGTGTATCCCCTGATACCGAAATGCTCAAGAGTGTATTCGATCTTTTCGGTCAGGGCCAGGTTATAAATTATCATTACTGCTTTCATAACTGTTCTTTTTCATGGTTTTCCTTAATGTCCTCAAGGAACTTCATGTCCCTGAACGCCATTTTATGCTTCTTGTCCCTCTCGCCATGGCGCGCTATCAGCACATAGCCAACCGGTACAAGAACCATTGTCACTATTGTTGAGAAGACAAGTCCGCCTATCACCGCAATACCCATAGGCTGCCACAGTTCGGAACCCTCACCCGGGTTAATGGCCAGCGGGAGCATTGCAAGGATGGTGGTCATTGAGGTCATCAGCACGGGCCTCAGCCTTGAACGGCCCGAGTCCAGAACAGCCTGGTAGAGCTCCACGCCCCTGTCGCGGGTGAGGTTGATGAAGTCAACCAGCACGATGGCATTCTTCACCACGATACCAATCAGCATTATGGCACCGATGGCAGCAATAAGGCTGAGGCTGGTGCCTGTCAGGAACAATGCGATTGCCACCCCCGAGAAGGCAAATGGGATTGAAAGCATTATTATGACGGGCATTTTCAGCGACTCAAACTGCGATGCCATGACCAGGTAAACAAGTACCAGCGATATGACCATCAGGAGACCTATATCCATGAATGATTCCTGCATATCCTGGAATGCACCTGATATCTCCACCTGCACACCTGAGGGTATATCAATGGTGGCAAGTTCTTTCTCAATATCTGCAACAATCAGGTTCAGAGCCCTTTTGTAGGGAGTGATGGAAACGGTCACAACGCGTTCCTTGCGTTTCCTCTCAATATTTGGAGGCGACCAGTATTCCTTCACAGTGGCTATCTCCGCCAGTCTTATTATCTGTCCGCTGGGCAGTGCCACACCCAGATTCTGAAGTTCGGTGATTGAGTTACGGGAAGATTCCTTATACCTGACAGTGACATCATATTCATCACCAAACTGACGGAGACGGGTTGCCGTCAGCCCTTCCACCCTGTTCCTTATCATTGATGACACCTGTGCAGTAGTCAGACCATACCTCAGGAGCTTGTCCTTGTCAAGGATGATCTGCAGCTCGGGTTTCGACTTGCCGCGGCTGATGTCGACGTTGGTGGCGCCTTCAACCTTCTTTACCTTTTCAGCAAGCTGCTCGGCGAGAAGGTTTGTCTGAGTCAGGTCATAGCCGTATATCTCCACATCAACCGTGTTGCCTCCGCCCATGGCACCCATGCCACCGCTTTCAGCTGTAACAGAGTAATTTATTACTTCAGGCATCGGGGCAATGATACCCCTTATCAATTCTGCCACCTCCTCTGACGACTTCGACCTCTGATCAACGGCAAGCAGCTTGAATGTGTAGGTTATAACATGTGTCCCCCCCTCGCTGAAGAGTGCGGAGAAGCCTCCGCTGTCATCAGTTCCGGCAGACATAGAAATCAGGGTTACCTCAGGAACCTCTTTTGTTATTATCGAATCAATCCTGTCGGCAACCTTCTCAGATACATCCACCCTTGTTCCCGTCTGAAGCTCAATGGTGGCCGCTACTCTCGACTCGTCAGCTGTCGGCATAAACTCCGTTCCAATGAATTTAAAGAGCGACATGGAGACAGCGAAGAGAAGCACTGCTATGCCAATCACAAACTTCTTGTGATGGAGCACCCATGACAGTGTTTTTACGTAAAAGGCGTCCATCCAGTCCAGGAAATGACGAATTGAGCCATCCCAGGTCCAGAAGGGGGCATCCTTCTTCACAGGTCTTAGCCTGAGAAGCATGGCGCTCAGTGTCGGAGTCAGGGTGATTGCTGCCACCGTTGACATGATGATAGTTATTGAAACTATCCAGCCGAGCTGGGCAAAGAGCACTCCGGTCAGTCCCTGTACAAAGGTAAGGGGCATGAACACAGCCACGACGGTAAGTGTGGTAACGATGACAGCCAGCCACACTTCGTTTGTTGCATAGATGGCTGCTTCGCGCGGCCGGCTGCCTCTCTCTATGTGCTTGGTTATGTTCTCGAGAACCACAATGGCATCGTCAACCACCATGCCTATGGCAATGGAGAGCGACGACAACGAGATGATATTGATGGAACTTCCGGTAAAGAAAATATAGACAAAGGCTACAAGCAGCGAAATCGGAATTGTCAGAATGATTATGAGTGTGGCGCGCCACCTGCCAAGGAAGAAGAGCACCACCAGCACCACGAAGAGGGCGGCATACATCAGTGTCTCGGTCAGGTTATTGATTGAACCCTGGATGAACTCCGATGTGTCCATTATTTTCTCTATGTTGATATCCTTTGGCAAATCCTTCTTAAGCCTGTTAATCTCACGGTCAACATCACGGCAAATCTGAACGGAGTTTGCTCCTGACATCTTCTGCACAAACAGTGTCATCCCCCGTTCACCGTCAATTTTTGAAACAAGTTTGGTCTCCCTTATGGTGTCATTTACCATAGCGACATCCTTCAGGAGGATGCTGTTGCCATTGAAATTACCGATCACAATGTTCTCAATCATGTCACTCTCGGCAAACTCACCCTGAATTCTTATCGGGTAATCGGTTTTTCCCATCTCAAGGTAACCGGCCGGCATGTTCATGTTCTCAGCCCTGAGAACATTTCCAATCTGCTCAACAGTCATGTTGTAGGCTTCCATACGCCTGGGATCAACCTCAATGTAGATCTCCCTGCCGGGCACGCCTGCAAGCCCCACATTTCCAACACCGTCGATACGGTTCAGAGGGTTCACAATCTTCTCGTCGAGAATCTTTTCAAGCCCCATGTAGCTCTCATTGGCGGTGATGGCGTAGAAGATGACAGGCATCATGCTTGAGTTGAACTTGAATATTGTCGGGTCCTCGGCATCCTCAGGAAGGAAGCTCTCTATAAAAGACAGGGAGCTCCTCACGTCGTTGGATGCCTCGTCAAGGTTCGTCTCATATTCAAACTCCATGAAGATCACCGATACGTTGTCGCTTGAGCGGGAAGTAATCTCCTTCAGTCCTGTCACTGAGTTCAGGGCATCCTCCAGCGGACGGGTTATGTTGGTTTCAATATCTGCCGCACTGGCCCCCGGGTAACTGGTGTAAACAGAAAGGAAAGGGATCTCGATCTCAGGATAGAGGTCGATTGGCAACTGCGTCAGGGAGTAAAGCCCGATGACCATCGTGATTACGAAGATCAGGATGGTGGTAACGGGCTTCTTTACTGCACTTGCATATATACTCATAATTGTAATTGTCTCTTGTTAGTCATCAGTTTACAATATCCAGCTTCTGGCCATCGGAGAGGCGTGCCTGTCCGTCTACGATCAGGCTTTCTCCCTCCTTCAGGCCACCGTCAGCAATCTCAAAGCGGTCATCGAACCGCTGTCCGAGCAGAACAGATTTCCTGACGGCGATGCCGTTCTCGGCAACGAAGATGTATCGCTCGTTGGTGCCTTCCTGCATCAGGACTGCACTGGCCGGGACCACGATGGCATCCTGCGTGCCCATGTCTATGAATGCCCTTGCGAACATCCCCGGACGCAGCAGCTCGCTGCCATTGCTGATGCGCACCTCAGCGCGGAAAGAACGCGACATGGCATCAATGGTCGGATGAACCCTGAAGATGGTGCCCTCGAAATTCTTGTCGGGGTAGACATCGGCTGTCACCCTTACTTTCATCCCGTTCTTTATCAGTGGATAATACTGTTCAGAGATGCTCACGATTATCTTAACCGGGTTAATCTGCATCAGGGTTACAACGGCTGACTTGCCTGACATGCCCGGGGCGCCTGAATAGAGCTCGCCATCCTCAAGATATTTTCCGGTGATGAGTCCGCTGAAGGGGGCTTCAAGGAGCGTGTTCTGCTCCATGAATTCGACATTGGTCTTCATGACATCATACTGAGCCTTGGTCTGGTCATAAGTCTGGGCCTTGATACTCCCCACCTTCAGCAGGGTGTCCATCCTGGCCATGTCTTTTTCGAGACTGGCCAGTTGTATCTTGTTGGCATAGTATTGGGTACGGTCCATCAGGAAGAGCTGCTGCCCCTTCTGAACCCGGTCACCAACTTCAACATATATCTTGTCTACCCGCCCCGGTGTTGAGGGAGCCAGGTTGACCTCCTCATAAGCCAGGATGGTTCCTGTGTAATCGACGGTACGGGCAACGGTTGTCCGGGTTACCGGCGTGATCCTGACGGGAATTGCTGATGCGACTGCCGCGGTGTCTGTGGCCGCCGTGTCTGAAGGTTTCCCCTTCTGTCCGCAGGATGCCAGCAGCAGACTGCCGGCGAAGATCATTAAGAATAAGTTACGGTTCATTGTATGCAGATTTGAATTGTTATTTTTATAGTTTGTTCATAAGCTTGTCCAATGCCACCTTAGTCTGAAGGAGGTTTATGAGGGAGGAAATGTAGTTGTTCTGTGCCGTCAGGTAGTTGTTATTGGCCTGTGTAAGGTCAAGGCTTGAGGCCACGCCCTGGCTGTACTTGTTTTCAAAGCTTTCAATCACCCTGCGTGCTATTTCAATGTTCGATTTCTGACTTTTAAACTGCTCATTGGCATTGAGCAGGTTGTATCTTAGCTGGCGCTCCTGCAGGAGAAGCTGTTCAGAAATCATTGACTTTTCATTCTGAGCCTTCTCAAAATTGATCTTCGCCCTCTTGATCTGGGCATTCCTCAGTCCTGAAGCGAAAATAGGGACCTGCAGCTGAAGTGCAATTGCTGAGCTGGGGAAGTATTGCATATGCGCAATCTCGTCACCCATTCCATTGTTGTTATAGTAATAGGTACCGGCCAGACTGGGCAGTGCGGTGGCCTTCGCACCCTTCAGCGACAACTCTGACATCATCAGCTGGCTCTCGATGAGTTTGTAGTTTATGTTCTCCTCAATGTTGAACTCTTCAGCTACAAGGGTTTCGACATTTATCTTTTCAAGAATATCATCGAGTGTGTCTGTGAGGTTGATCTCCGTATCAATGCTTACCCCCAGCATGAACCTCAGCATATTGTAATTCACCTCAAGCGATCTCAGCATGGAGGATCTCGAGTTAGCGAGCATGGTAACATTCGACTGCATCTGGTCTACATCGGTTGCCTCTGCCATCCCTACGCTGAACATTGCCCTGGTGGAAGTCAGGATCTCATTCAGGTTCTCAAGGTTCTGGTCAATGATACTCAGTGTCTCTTTGAGAGTGAGGATAAGGTGGTAAATGTTGATCACATTCTCCTTTGTCTCAATGGTTGTCAGGGTCAGTCCCTGGCTGGCCATTGTGGCTGCCAGTTTTGCGGTCTGGATGCCGACAAGCCATGAGGCGTTATAGATCAGCGTGGAAGCTGAAACGCCGATGGATGCATCATACTGGGTTCCGAACTTGAATGCAGTGGGCGTACCCCCAAAGTTGATGATCCTTGTCATAACTTCAAGGTTGTCGGTTATCGAAGCGCTTCCACCCACAGCAGGCAGGCCGGCTGCTACCGCTTCCCACACTCCCTTCTCGGATGCGAGCACATCATATCTGGCGGAGGCCACATTCCTGTTGTTGTCCAGTGCGTAATCAACTGCCTGGTCAATGGTCAGTGAAAGTGATGCCGGGGTTGCCGGGACAGCCGGTGTGGCTGGTTCCTCCTGTGCCGAAAGGCTGACTGAGGAGGCCACCAGGAGAGGCAAAATAAAAGCAATCATTCTTTTCATATATATAAATTTTACTGTTGTACAACCAATACCTAAAATCCGGGTTCCAGTTCGTCAATCAGGCTGATACCCCTGGTTGTTGAAATACCCCGAAGGAAGTTGATCACGATATTCCTTATTACATCACGCTGTGAGAATTGCTCAGGGGGGAAGAGGTTCGTGTCACCTGTCATTCCTCCAAATCCCGACACTGCCCTGCTGATGATTTCAATGTCAATTTCAGCCCTGAAAACTCCCTGTTCTATCCCGGACCTGAGCATTTTCCTTGCTCCCTCATAATCGGGATTGTCACAGGTGGCCTTTATCCGCCTGAGCACCGCATCATGGTACTTTCGCAGATCGGAACCTATCAGGGGATTCATTGCAGCCGTATGTTCCCGGCTTATCCTCAGCATGGTGAAGATGGCCTCCATCACGTTTGATGAAGAGCTAAGGATTTTCTCCAGCATCTCCTTCTGTTTGCGGATCATTTCAGACATCACGGCAAAAAGAAGTTCATCCTTGTCGCGGAACCTTTCATAGATGGTCCTCTTCGACATACCGAGGTGAGTTGCTATTGCATCCATTGTGACGGCTCTGATTCCGTAGGTGCGAAACAATTCTGCCGCTCCGGAAACTATTCTGGCATCATAATCTTCTGCTGGATTCATTCTGCTCTGGTAATTCGGGTGCAATAATCAGAAAACTTTTCCGGTTTTGCAAGTTTTTTATGTCAAATTATTGTAAAATACCGGCAGGCTGTCAGAAAGTGGCGGTGAATGGCGGGTCAGGCAGCAGAAAGTGGAGAAATTTGCGATTTGCGATTTGCGATTTGCGATTACAGATCCCGTTGGGAATTGTCAATTTGCGATCTGCGATTTGCGATTGCAGATCCCGTTGGAATTGTCAATTTGCGATTTGCGATTTGCGATTGCAGATCCTGTTAAGAATTGTCAGTTTGCGATATCAGATTTGCCGAATCATTCGAAAATCGCAAATCGAAAATCGCAAATTCTACCTGTACAGATATACCGTCCCCCGATATTCCCTGCCCTCATACTCCACATCATCATAACCGTAGGCACGCAATATATAGTAATATGTCCCGGGAACGGCATGCCGCTCGGAGTTATTGACCTTGCCGTCCCACCCCTGCCAGCCCTGCAGATCATCACCGTCACCCTCGTATTTGTAGACTCTCTGCCCGCTCTTGGCAAAGATCTGAAGGTTCAGGTATTTCAGCGATTTCTTGTCGGGGATGAAAAAGTCATTGATGCCGTCATCGTTGGGTGTAAAGACGTTGGGAATCTGCAGCATCGAGGGCAGGACCTTAATCTTCACCGTGGCGGAATCGCGGCATGTAAGCTCGCTCTCAATTGTCAGGGTCACGGTATACTCACCGGGGATATAATATTTATGTGTGCCCGGGTCAGGCAGTGACGATATCGAATCATCGCCGAACTTCCACAGATACTTCATTCCCCGTATGGAATTGTCGGTGAATGTCACCTCCAGCGGTGCCTCCCCTTCCATGGGATCAGCCGTAAACTCCGCCTTGACGTGAATCGAAGTATAATCGAATGACGATGTGGATGAGCAGGTGAAGCTGTCTGTGACCTCAAGCATGTAACGTACATCGGTCAGCGGAGGAGAGAAAGTAATGGGATCCAGAACCAGATCGGGGAAAGGTATTGCCGACGCCGGTGTTGATGACCACAGGTGTTTCACACCGTTGGGCAGCTGCCGTGAAGCATTTGTGGATGGGTCGTAATAGACGAATTGGTCAGGGGCTGCCGTGCCGTCAAGTGCCACGTAGTCGCATGTATAGTGAAGCAGTGCCGCACCTGACACCGGTTTGTCAAGGTTGACCCATGCATAGAGGTCGGTGCTGTATCCTCCTCCGTCGGTGATTCTGACCCTGTATCCCCCCTCGGGAAGTCCGCTTGCAGTGGAGGTCACTCCCGACTCTGTCTTCACCGCTATCGAATAGCCGCCACCGGTCTGGTCATATCTGGTCCATACGAAGGTGTAAGGCGCCGTACCTCCCGGGCTGGCGGCAACGAGAGTGCCGGTAGCCGAGGCATCCGGAACACAGAAGATGAAGACAGGATCTTGCCTGGCTGTGGCCGGGTAGTTGGTCAAACGCACGGTCCGGCTGCCAGGGGCGGTGATCTGCGCCTGCAGTGCCAGCGGTAAGAGGATGATTATGAATGCAAGGTATCTTGACACACCTGATAAACGGATTAACACACCAAAATGATATGCAAACCTAATAAAAAAATGCCGTTCTTTGGGGCATTAAAATCTGCTTTCTCATTCATGTTTCGCGACTATCTGAAAGAGCTTAACGAGGCACAGCAGGCTGCCGTTGTCAACACTGAGGGGCCGGCCCTGGTCATTGCCGGCGCCGGCTCGGGAAAGACACGGGTGCTGACCTACCGCGTAGCTTACCTCCTGCAGAAGGGTGTTCCTGCCCACCGTATCCTCGCCCTTACATTCACCAACAAGGCGGCAGGAGAGATGAAGGAGAGGATCAGCCGGATAGTAGGTGCCGACGCAGCACGCAGTCTCTGGATGGGGACCTTCCATTCCATCTTTGCCCGTTTCCTCAGGCGTGACGGTCATTACCTCGGTTATAATAACAACTTCACCATCTACGATCAGGATAATACCAGGAGCCTGGTGCGGACGATCATCAAGGAGATGAACCTCGATGACACTGTCTATAAACCGGCATCAATAGCCGGCAGGATATCGCATGCCAAGAACAATCTCATCACAGCACAGCAATACGGTTCAGTATCGCAGATAACCGAGTCGGACAAGGCCTCACGGGTACCCGAGGCAGCAGCCATTTACAAGCATTATGCAGCAAGGTGCTTCAAGGCAAATGCGATGGATTTTGATGACCTGCTGATGAATATCAATATCCTCTTCCGCGATTTCCCGGCCGTTCTCGAGGAGTACCGCAACCGGTTCGATTATGTTCTCGTGGATGAATACCAGGACACCAACTATGCCCAGTACATAATCGTTCACAAGCTCTCAGAGAAGCACCGCAACCTCTGTGTGGTGGGTGATGATGCGCAGAGTATCTACTCATTTCGCGGGGCACGCATAGAAAACATCCTCAACTTCAAGAACGACTATCCCGACTACCGTCTCTTCAAGCTTGAACAGAACTACCGCTCAACCCAGACCATTGTCAATGCCGCCAACAGTGTCATTGAAAAGAATGTCGGGCAGATAAAAAAGACCGTTTACTCAAAGAACGACGAGGGCGAAAAAATAAGGGTGGTACAGACAACCATCGACAGTGAGGAGGGTATCGTCACCGCCTCTGACATCCTCGATACGCGTATGCGTGAGAGGCTCGAGTGGAAGGATTTTGCGATCCTTTACCGCACCAACGCACAGTCGCGCATCTTCGAGGAGATGCTTCGCAAGCGGAACATCCCCTACAAGATCTACGGCGGCAAGTCGTTTTATGAACGCAAGGAGATACGTGACCTTATAGCCTACATGCGCCTGGTAGTCAATCCTGACGACGAAGAGGCCCTCCGGCGTGTCATCAACTACCCCAGGAGAGGCATCGGTGACACCACGGTGCAGAAGCTCATGGAGCTTGCTGTGAGCCTTAATGTCAGTATATGGTCAATCATTACAACCCCTGAGCTGAGTGCACAATATCTTACCGCAGCCCTGCGGACCAAGGTGGCTCTCTTCACAGGGCTGCTGCGGCCTGTCATGGCTGTGGCGGAGACGGCAACAGCCTGGGATGTTGCCAGCGGCATTGCTTCGGCAAGCGGCATCATCACCGAGCTCAGGCAGGGACAGGTGCCTGAGGAGATAGACAGGCTGGAGAACGTTCAGGAGTTGCTTAACGGCATCAAGGAATTCACCGAGGCGGCAGTTACCAACGGTGACCCTGCAGACATAGCCACCTGGCTGCAGTCGGTCTCACTGCTTACCGACCAGGACAGGGAAAAGCCGGAGGACAGGGACAAGGTCACGCTGATGACCATCCATTCGGCAAAAGGACTGGAGTTCAAGTATGTATATATTGTGGGACTTGAGGAAAACCTCTTCCCCTCAAACATGAACCTGTATAATCCACGCGAGCTGGAGGAGGAACGCAGGCTGTTCTATGTGGCCCTGACCAGGGCCTGCAGGCGTGTCACACTGAGTTATGCGCTGAACAGGTACAAGTGGGGCACACTTGAGAGAAGCTCCCCAAGCCGCTTTATCGGCGAAATCGAAAGCGAGTACCTGTGGTATCCGCAGACGGGTGGAAAGCCCTTCGGCCAGAGGGCGGGATATGAACCCCAGCCCCTGGGTGACAAAAAAGAGACATTCAGGCCAACCCCTCCTGCGAGGAACATGACGAGAGTGCGTGACGCCCACGCTCCTGCGATGCCTGGCGACAATGCCGGACTGGAACCGGGTGACAGGGTGACACATGAACGGTTCGGGGAGGGTGAGGTGGTAACTGTCGAGGGTGAGGCACCCAATACCACCGCCGTAATAGAATTCAAAACCGCAGGCACAAAGAAACTGCTGCTGCGGTTCGCAAAGCTAACCAGGGTTTAGGACACTAAGGAAAATCTGGGCGTAATCCGGCAAATCCCACCCACCGGACCCGGACCCGGACCCGGCGACCGGAGAAGTCATCGAGGGTGAGCTATACAAAATCAGGAGAGCCGGCTCATCACCGGCTCCCTCTTTTCAGATTTTGAAGTTCAAATATAGAGGTGCAATTATTTACTGGTTTTCCGTCTCAGGTGCACCGGAAGGAACGGTATCGGCTACCGGAACCGGCTCAGCCTGGTAAAGTCCTTTTTCAATGAGCACCGACTGGTAAAGGGTTGCATATGAACTCTTGACCCACATGTCTGAGATAAACACACCTATGAAGAAGCAGATGAACCCGGCGATGTAGATAAAGAAAGCTACAAAGCCCATCAGGAAGATTCTCCATCCTTGTCCGCGTGTAAGCCTCCAGCTCTCCTCGGCAGCCTTGATCGGGTCAAGGTCTTTGTCCATGACCAGGTAGGCGGTGAAAGCCAGACGGCATCCGATGATAATCCCGGGTATTAACAGGCAGATCAGACCTATGCCCACCAGGGCAGTGACAAGCAGGTTGGCAAGCACGATGTTCAGATAGTTCTTGCGAAACCCCTGGATAAGCATTTCAAAGTCGGGTGTGATCTGACGTACAGCCTGCACGAACATCATCTTGGCCCCGTATTTGAAAACAGGCCTCAGCAGGAAGGCATAGAGAAGGGCGAGTAACCCCATGAAGGCGGCTGCAATACCAATGGCACTGATCTTGAAAAAGTCATCCATATTAAAGGGGATGCTGTCAAAATCGAATGAATCAACCTTCCAGTTACTGTTTCCGAAGAATGACATCGGACCTGAAATAATGGCGAGTACAATCACTACCAGGAATAACCTCAGGAAATTGTCAGTCATGACTTTCCATCCGGTGCCATACGAGCCGCTGAATGACGGGACAAAGCGGTAAATTCTTTTCGTTTCCATTTTTATTTGCTTTTTACTGTTCAGAAAAATTTTGTTTGTTGAAGCAAATCTATGCCGGGATGGTGACACGGATTTCATACCTTAGTAGTGATTTTTGAAAATACTACTTAAGTATGCCCTGCACTACTTTGGTAGTGACTGTTTGTCAGATCATTACGTAAATCGAGAAATGGAGCTTATAAGCCTGGTCATATTTATTTTCTGTGCAGCTATGGCTGCCGGAAGCATTCTGCTGCTCACAAGGTTGCTTGAAGAACGCCCCGCGCCTTTTGTCAGATCACTCTTTTATCACAATATTTTCATCTCCGCTTTCGGCTTCTACGGTATATGGGGACAGTTCATCATTGTCTTCTTTGCCGGCAGCAGGATTGCTCCGGATACCTTTTCAACAGTGTCGGTCATATCTCTTTTGCTTGGACTGCCGTTTCTTGTGTTCGGCTGGATGATGCTCCTTAAGTTTGGATCTGAGGCAGCAGGATTGCACATCAGGAATTACTTCACGCTTTTCTTTTTGCTGGTCAATTTCGGAATTATCATCACATTGAGTTTTGTCATCAGGGAAATGGATTTCAGCGAGGCTCTTCCTCTTTTCAAGTATTATTATGCGGCCGCCGTGGTTTTCTTTTCAGTAGCCACCGCCCTCATACTCATAAGGGGCAAGTCGGATTTGCCCGGGAAGCGTGACAGGATCTACCTTGCAGCACTGATAGCGGCAGGGGCGATCGCACAGGCTGCCGTTCTCCTGCTTCTGCCCTATTCGGTATGGATGGCTCTTGTCTTCGTTTTCCTCCTGTTTGCCTCGATAACGCTTCTGCCACTCTACCTCACCTACGAGGCGGACCTCAGGCCCTGCTTCCCTCCTGCTCCGCTTCAGCTTCCGCAGAGCCTCGGGGAGTTCATCAGGAGGCATGAGATCTCACCCAGGGAGGCCGATATCATTGCAGAGATATGCAACGGACTGAGTAACCAGGAGATAGCCGATAAGCTGTTCATAAGCCTTCAGACGGTGAAAGACCACACCTCGAGGATTTATTCAAAGACCAATGTGAAAAACAGGATGCAGCTCATGGCAATGGTTCAGGGTCTCGACGCCAGGCACTAATTGATGCCGGCACTAAATGATGCCAGGTTCCAGATGATGGCCAGTCTCTAAAAGGCTAAATCCAGCAGATCCTGCAGTTTCTTTCCCGGAGTGAAAATACGGTAAGCAACGGGCCATACCTTCGCCAGGTACCTGTCCTGCTTATCCCTTATCACTATGGCGAGTTCGTTGGCCACATCACTGTTGTCAGGGGCTCCATATTTGTATCCGGTCATGGCTTTTACCTGCTCCAGGTCGTTGTACTTGCCCAGGTTCTGAGTCATGTTGTCGAGCTTCTTCTCAAGCGACTTCGTGACGGATGGGTTCAGGTACCTGAAATAACAGAGCTGGAACATGAATGTCTTGCATTTCTTCCGGAACTCATGAAGGAGGCGGGGTTTGCTGTTATTCCTGCATAAGAGGTATGCCGCCGTGGCAGACCGGTAGCTAATGTCAAGCTCACCGAGAAGGAGTCTGATATCAGGCTCCTTCAGGCCTACAAACCTCAGCCTGTACCTGGCCTTATTAAGCTGTGCTGTTACATCAGCGACGGCCTGCGCCTGCACACCGGCCTCAGCCCACGTTGAATAGGGTTTGCGAAGCAGGTTCTGTATCTTTTCATTATCCCACAGTTTCAGGAAGAGCCCCGGGTTCTCCTTCTTCAGTACCTTTATTGTCTTGCGAAGCACAGCCGTCTCCCTCCATGTGGAGAGGATACGGCCCGTCTCTCTGCCGGCAAGGTACTCCCTGTTGTATACAGCCTCCTCAAGCAGCGGCCTTGCCAGCCTGACGGCAGCACGCTGTTTCTTCATCATCACCCTGATATCATGTATGGCGGCATCGTCAGGCAGGGGCTGTTGCGACAGCAGAACAAGCGAGTCTGAGATGTGACTCAGAATCGATGCCTTGATATCTTTTGCCTGTCTGGGGTCTTTTGCCGGCATTGGGGAAATGTTAGCGCGTCATAAAATTACATAAATGTAACGAATCCCTGACATCAGCAATGCGGCGATCAGTTACTTTTGTACCAGATCATTAGTTAACAGAGGGTTACTTTTTGCCTTCTATTTTTTCATACATTTGATAAAGGAAAAACATCAACCATAATGGCTAAATCCAATAATAAGCAAAGCAAACCTCAGATAATCGGAATACTTACGGCAGGAGGCGACTGCCCCGGCATCAATGCCGCCATAAGGGGTGTCGGCAAGACTGCCATCGTCAAATACGGGATGAAGGTGATAGGTATCAGTGACGGCTTCGCCGGCCTGATACACAAGGAATATTTTGAGCTGACCGAGCACCACCTCTCCGGCATCCTGACTCTTGGAGGCACCATTCTCGGGACCTCGCGGGAGAAACCTTTCAAGAGCAGCGGTAAGAAGAAGGACGAGTTCCGTAAACCGATGCTCATCAAAGAGCATTATGAGCAGATGGGGCTCGACTGCCTGGTATGCATCGGAGGCAACGGCACCATGAAGACGGCTTACATGCTGTCGGAGGAGGGACTCAACGTGGTGGGTATCCCAAAGACAATAGACAATGACATCTGGGGAACAGACATAACCTTCGGGTTTGATTCTGCAGTGAATATTGCAACTGAGGCCATTGACAGGCTGCACTCCACAGCCAACTCGCACAAGAGGATCATGGTGATAGAGATTATGGGACACAATGCCGGGTGGCTCGCCCTCTACTCCGGCATGGCAGGAGGAGGAGATGTCATCCTGATACCGGAGATACCTCACAACGAGAAGATTGTTATGGACTACCTCCAGAAGAGAGCTGAAAACAATAAGCCATACACAATCGTAGTGGTGGCAGAAGGCATCAAAGTACCTGAGGGTGAAGACTCTGCAGGAAGATACCTCGCCAGGAGGATACAGGAAGTCACCGGACTGGAAACAAGAGAGACAGTTCTTGGTTATATTCAGAGAGGCGGGTCACCTTCTCCGATGGACAGGGTACTTGCCTCGAGATTTGGTGCTGCCGGAGCAACCCTTATAGCTAAAGGCGAATTCGGCAGGATGGTTGCACACCGTAACGGGGAGATAACCTCCGTGAAGCTTTCAGAGGTGGCAGGCAAGACTAAGCTGGTAAGCCCTGACGATCCCATGGTCAGACAGGCCAGGGAGATGGGAACCAGCTTCGGGATATGATAATTAATTCTGCAATATATGAAAAAGACCGTCAAAAGTGAGACAAGGGGAAGGAAGCTGATTTTCGTAAGACATGCAAGGGCTGAAGAACAGGGTCCTGAAATAACCGACTTCGAACGTTCCCTTACAACCAGGGGGAAACGGGAGTCAAAGCTTATGGCCCGGATCCTTAAATCGAAGGAGAAAAATCAGGGAACCGTAATAAGCAGTCCTGCATTCAGGGCAATTGAGACAGCCATTATCTTTTGCAGGGAATTTGACGTCAGCCCCGATGGAATACAGATAGTCTCCGAACTTTACTCAGGCTTCGGGCCGGAAGGGTTCACCCCTCTCATTGCAAGACAGGATGACGATGTACATACCATCACGATATTCGGCCATAACCCCCTGATCACAGAAATGGGAGCCTTTTATGCCGCCGATGAGCCGGATGTGCTTCCCAAGACAGGCATCTTTTGTGTATCGTTCGATGCCGCACACTGGTCTGAGATCGAACCGGATAGCGGTAAGACCGAGTATTTCCTGGTACCAAAGTCCCTTTTATGAGCAAAGCCTACATCCCGAAGGAGATCAGCTGGCTTTCGTTCAACGAGAGAGTACTGCAGGAGGCGGAGAACAAAGAGGTGCCGCTTCTTGAGAGATTCAATTTCCTCGGCATTTATTCCAATAACCTGGATGAGTATTTCAGGGTGAGGGTGGCTACCCTCAAGAGGCTTTCCCTTTTCGGCAGCAAATCAAAGATTATACTTGGCTACAGCCCGAAAGCCACCCTGAAAAAAATCCAGGAGATCGTCCTTGAACAGAATGAGAGGTTCGAAAAGACCTATAATGAACTTCTGAAGGAACTCAGGAACCACAGGATCCATTTTATAAATGAGGAGCAGCTTGATGCCGAACAGGCGGAATATGTGCAGAACTTCTTCCACAAAGAGGTGAGGACCAGGCTTATGCCACTGATCCTGAATAAGGAGATAAAGCTTCCCGACCTCACTGATGATGCTATCTATTTTGCCATTCTGCTCAGGAACTCTGAGACTGACAAAAAGAGGTACGCCCTCCTTGAGATCCCTCCGGCGGGGATTCTTCCCAGGTTCGTCCAGCTTCCGGAAAAGAACGGGATAAAATATGTGATCTTCCTTGATGACGTCATCAGGTCAGGATTGAAGGAGATATTTTATATCCTTCAGTTTGACGAGCTCTCGGCATTCACCATCAAGCTTACCAAGGATGCCGAGCTTGAGATAGCCGATGACATCTCCGAGAGTTACATAGACAAGCTCTCCAGGAGCCTGCAGCAGCGCCGCAAGGGCACCGCCGTCAGGTTCGTGTATGACAGGAACATGCCGCCTGACCTGCTTAAAATACTTACCAGGAAACTGAATCTCGGACCTGAAGACGTGCAGATTCCGGGAGACAGGTATCACAACTTCAAGGATTTCATGAAGTTCATTGATATTGAGCAGGAAGGACTGAGTTATCAGAAGCTTCCTCCGATCAGGCACCGTGACATCCAGTACGGCAAAAGCATTTTGTCTGTCATAAAGAAGAAGGATGTCATGTTCTGTTTCCCCTATAACACCTTTGACCATTTCATTGATCTTCTGAGGGAGGCATCCATTGACCCGTATGTGACCTCAATTCACATAACCCTGTACAGGCTGGCAAGGAACTCCAGTGTCATCAACGCGCTGATGAATGCGGCAAGGAACGGAAAGAGCGTAACGACAGTGGTTGAGCTGCAGGCGCGTTTCGATGAGGAGGCCAATATCCTGTGGGGGAACAAGCTGCTTGACGAAGGGGTGAAGGTTATCTACGGTGTACCAGGATTGAAGGTTCACTCCAAAATGTGCCTGATAACAAGGGTGAAGGGTGATGTCACCCAGAGGTACGCAGCCGTGGGAACCGGAAATTTCAATGAGAACACGGCAAGGGTTTATACAGATCACCTGCTCCTGACGTCAGAAAAGAAAATCACCAACGAGGTGCTCAAGGCCTTTAACTTCTTTATAGCCAACTACCGGAAAGACAAGTTCTACCATCTGATCCTTTCTCCCTTCGGATTTCGCAACAAGCTTGTGATGCTGATAGAGAACGAGATGAAGAATGCCAAAGCCGGAAAGGAGGCCTATATTTATATCAAGATCAACAACCTCACGGATGAGGAGATCATTTCCAACCTGTATAAGGCAGGAAATGCCGGGGTAGAGATCAGGCTGATTGTCAGAGGCATGCTGTCACTCGTTCCCGGCGTGAAGGGTGTCAGTGAGAACATCAGGGCAATCGGCATCGTCGACAGGTTCCTTGAACACTCGAGGTTCCTTATTTTCGCCAATGGCGGCGACGAGCTGGTTTATATAACCTCGGCAGATATAATGCCTCGTAACCTTGACAGGAGGATAGAAGTTACCTGTCCGATCTGGGATCCGGCCTTGAAAAAGGAGATCACAGATGTATTTGACATTCAGTGGAATGACAACGTTAAAGCGAGGCTCTACGATGAGGAGCAGTCAAACCGTCTGGTCAAATCAGGCAGCAATCCCCATCGCTCACAGATTGAGGTCCACCGTTACCTGGCGGAGATCAACGGCCAGTCTCAGGAAGTCAACGGCTAATCTCAGGAGGTCAACGATCAGTTTCTGGAGGCCACACAGGAATAAACCCGGGTGCTTTGCGGTGCATCGTTCCGTTCTCGTAGGCATATGCCATCTCAATCAGAAGCGGTTCACTCCATGCCCGGCCGAAGAACGATATTCCCACTGGCAGCCCTTCAATGAAACCCATTGGCACTGTGATGTTGGGATAGCCCGAGATGGCTGCCGGTGATGAGCTGCTTACAAGGTATGCGTCACCGTTGATCAGGTCGGTCTTCCATGCAGGTGACCCTGTGGGAGCGATGAAGGCGTCAAGCCTGTTCTCCGTCATCACGCGGTCTATGCCCTCCTCCCTGACCAGGCGGTTCATCTTTTCCACGATATCGGTGAACTCCTTCGACTCCACACTGCCTTTCTTCTGTGCTTCCAGAAGAAGCTCCTGGTCGTAGTAGAGGAGCTCAATACTGTCATTGCTATTGAAGGCAATGAGTTCCTCCACATTTTTTACCGGGGCATTCTCACCGAGGGAGGCAAAGTATTTGTTCAGTCCGTCCTTGAATTCCCACAGCAGCACCTGGAAAGAGAGCGAGCCCACCTCCCGGTCATAGATGCTCTCTATCTCTATCACCTCGGCTCCCTGGCTCCGGATATGGTCAACGGCCTTCTGCATCAGGGTGTCAACCTTGTAATGCTGTCCGCGTGCAGAGGTGTACCATCCTATCCTTTTCCCCTTCAGCCCGTCCTCCTTCAGGAAAGGTGTATAATCAGTAAGGTATTTGCCCTCCGATGCTGCCGTCCTGCTGTCGGCGGGATCTATTCCCGTCATCACTCCCAGGGCGGTGGCTGCATCGCGCACGGTGCGCCCCATGGGTCCGGGGGTGTCCTGTGTGAATGAGATGGGCACTATGCCGCTGCGGCTCAGCAGACCGACGGTAGGCTTGATGCCCACGATGCCGTTGGCGGTTGCGGGGCACACTATTGAGCCGTTCGTCTCTGTGCCTATGGCTATCATGCAGAGGTTGGCTGATACTGCCACGCCTGACCCCGAGCTGGAGCCGCACGGATTGCGGTCAAGGATGTAGGGGTTCTTTGTCTGTCCGCCCACACCGCTCCATCCGCTCGATGAAAGGTTCCCGCGGAAGTTGGCCCACTCGCTAAGGTTAGTCTTGCCAAGTATCACCGCCCCGGACTCACGCAGCTTCTGAGCCACGAAACTGTCTTTCAGGGGATGCGATCCGCGCAACGCCCTTGATCCGGCAGTAGTCTCCATGCCGTCATGCGTATCTATATTATCCTTAAGCAGCACAGGGACGCCATGCATGGGTCCGCGTGACTTGCCCTCCTTAAGCTCGGCATCAAGCTGTGCAGCTATTGTCATCGCATCAGGATTGATCTGGATGACCGCGTTGAGCATCGGACCGGCATCGTCAATGGCGTCAATGCGGTCAAGATATGCCTGCACAACTTCGGCGACGGTAAAATCACCGTTGGCGTAGCCCTGCTGCAACTGCTCAATGGTGAACTCTTCAAAACGGAACCCGGCAGTGCTGTCTGCTTTCTTGCCGGTATCCTGCCTGCATGAGGCAACAGCAAGCATCATAAATACAACCAGGGAGGTAAGGAGATGTTTTTTCATAGCGGAGCATGTTAAATTGAACAATCAGACGAAGTTAAAATTATTTTTCATTGAATTGCGCCCGGGAGACTATGTTGCGTTTGAAAGGAAACAGGGAGACTTTTTGCAATTGATCTGCGCCCGGGAGACTATGTTGCGTCTGAAAGGAAACAGGGAGACTTTTTACAATAGCATTCGTCAGCTCTTTGCCGGAAATTCCATAAAGACAATAAGTCGTCCGTTTTCAAATTCCAGCAGGAATGATTCTCCCTCCGCTTCATTGAGGGTTCCGCGCCACCATGATGACAGTTTAAGACCATTCAGCGGGTAGCGAAGGCCGGCGGAGGTTACTGCCAGTCCGGGGTCGAGGCTGAAGAGTGAGACCTGCTGACCGGGTTGTGAATCAATAGTCACCTTGCGGTCATAAACCCTGAATGAACCGGTATCAGTGAGCATGCTGGCTTTTATGATGCGGCTGTAATCTGCAAGAAGCGAAATATTGCCCAGTGTATGGTCCTCGCGGATGCCTGTTGCACCGAGGATGACAACCTCCTCTATTCCCTGCGCCGCGCACCACCTGACCGCTTTGGTCAGGTCATTGGTCTCCTGGTCTGAATCCTGAACAAGGATCTTTTCATACCTCTTTTTCAGGGCAGGAGAGACCGAATCAAGGTCTCCGATTATTATGCCCGGTTCAAGACCATGGTCTGCAAGTTTTTCCGCCGCCCCGTCGCAGCATATGATAAGGTCTGCATCATGCAGGCGGCCGAGGGGGACCGGGTGTGCGGGGTACGCGCCGTTGGCGAGGATAACCGTTTTCAGTAGGTTGAAGGTCTGGAATTAGTCTCCATAATGTTCTAAAGTACTTAATGTCCTACGGGCTAATATCTCTAATTGTAATACGGTCTTGTCGACAAGACGAATATCCCGGCTTAGCGGGCAATGTCTTTTTGTAATTGCGGTCGCTACAATCTATATGCCTACGACTATAATTCTTCATTCTTAATTCTTAATTTCTACTTCCTCTCCCGACTCCTGCTCCATTCCCGCAAGCCAACAATCGCCATTACAAAATAGACCAGAAAAAGCACGGCCGTCGGGTAAAGGCCGGAGGCCAGGTAGACAGCCACGGCAATGGCATTGGCGACAATCCATACATACCATTGCTCAATGTACTTCCTGGTCAGCATCCAAGTGGCCACCACGGAGAGGGAGGCTATCAGGCCGTCCCACAGAGGTACCGGCGAATCCGTCGCCCGGTCGAGAAGCAACCACAGTCCTGCCCAGAGGACCACCGCCACCAGTGCACACACCGCCGCCGTGGCGGAGTCTATCCGCCTGACATCGGTACGGGCCCCGTTCTGATCACCCTCCTGCCGCCGGCGCCACCTGTACCATCCGTAAACGCTTATGACAAGATAGTATACCTGCAAACCCATATTGGCATAGAACCCGTTGCGTCCGAAAACATATATATACACCGCCGAGGTGATTATCCCCAGCGGCCACAGCAGTATGTTGCGCTTTATCTCGAGGATCACGTAGGCAATGCCCGCAACGGCCCCGAAGATCTCGACAATGTTTTCAGTTATCCAGTTGATTACCATTATGTCAGAAAGATAGTGAAATACCTGCCGTGTAGTTGATCCCCGCCTGGGGGAAAAAATAAGACCACGTTTTTTCCACACCGTCTTCTGTCCACATGCCGCCGTAGGCATTGTTCTCGTAGGTGGCGCTGAAGAGGTTGTTGACCAGGAAACGCAGCGTCAGTTCACCAGCTTTCCTGACATCGAACCGGTAGCCTGCAGAGAGGTTGCTGACGAAGTAAGGGCTGATGGTCCTCTCCTCGCTCATGGTATTGTCAAAGTACTGTTTCCCGACATATTTTCCTGTCAGCCTTAATGAAAGCCGTTCCACCGGGTTGACTTCCAGCTCCGCAGATCCCGTCAGGCGGGGCGAATAGGCTATATCAACCAGGCCGAGATCTTCATAGAGATACTCCTCGCTCCAGTCTCCTGTGTCATAGTTGAAGTAATAATTACGGAAGTCCTTTATCCTGCTGCGGCTGAGGGTGAGGTTCATCTTAAGGGCTGCCACCGGCGAAGGCCTGTAGCTGCCGGCAAGCTCCACGCCTGTCCTGTAGCTGACAGGCACGTTTGTCATGATCGGGTAACCGGTGTTGCTTATCCTTCCCGTGGGCACAAGCTGGTCATTATAATGCATGTAATAGAGGTTGATGCTCAGGGCAGCCCTGGAGTTCCTCCAGCTATAGCCCCCTTCGAAGTCAGTAAGGCGTTCCTGTGACGGGGTTGCCTCCTCATCGCCTGCAGCATCCTTGTAGTCAGTCCTTGTGGGCTCGCGGTGTGCCACGGCTGCCGAGACAAAGGCCTCGCTCCCGCTGCCGTTGCTCCAGAAGAGTCCGGTCTTGGGGTTGAAGAAGGTGAACCGGTAGCTGCCGGTGAGATCCTTCATGTCACTGTCAGGGCCGGTGAAGCGGTAGCTGATATGTCTCAGCTGCAGGTCGGCAAAGGCATTGAGGCCGCCCGACACCTTCGCGTTTACCTTGCCATAGATGTTGAATTCATCCTTCAGCCCTTCGTTCCTGTACCACTCATAGCCGGGAGGTACCAGTCCGGGATACTCCATCCATCTTACTATCCCGTAGTGATCACCGTCATAGCGGTTGAGTGCTCCGCCAAAGGTCCATTCGGCGGTTTTTCCCTGTCTGATCAGAGACCAGACAGCACCATAAAAATAGTTGCTCAGCCACTTCTGCTGCACGATGTCAGTGGCGGTTACCTCGGGATCATATGTCATCAGGTCGTCAAGTCCGTATTCAGCCGGATCAAGGTCGCTCTTCTGTTCCTCGTAATACCCCTCTCCCGTTGTGAGGTGCAGGCCGGCATTCAGGCTGACCTGTCCAGGGAAGAGATGGGTGTATAAGAGATGGTAATGGTTCTGATCATAATTGTCGGTCTCGTCCTCATAGTAACGCACCTGTCCCTCGCTGTCGGTATATTCGCCTGCCGGGTTATAGCGCCTGTTTTCCGGCAGCACCTCAGAGGGGACGCCCCACCAGCTTATGCCTGTTCTCTCGCTCCCGGTGATCACGTTAAAGCGGATTCTGTCCGAAGGAGCTGACCATATGCCTGTAACCATCGCCGATCTTATGTCAGCGGCGCTGTGGTCGATAAACCCGTCACTCCCTATCTGTGATGCCCGCACCATCATGTTGAATCTCTCTCCGAGAGTGCCTGTCCACGCCTTTGCCGAGGCCCTGAAGGTGTTGAACGAGCCGTACGAAAGCTCGGTAACGACTCCCGGATCAGCGGGCGGGGTCATGCTGCTTATGTTCACCGACGCCCCGAATGCACCGGCACCGTTGGTGGAGGTTCCCACCCCCCGCTGTACCTGGATGCTCCCTGCCGACGAGGCAAGGTCAGGGAGGTCAACCCAGAACACCTGCTGCGATTCTGCATCATTGAGAGGGATACCGTCAAGAGTGATGTTTATCCTGCTGGCGTCTGTGCCTCGTATCCTGAGAGAGGTGTAACCGATGCCGTTCCCCGCATCAGAGGTCTCAACCACCGAGGGGGTCAGCGACAGAAGATAGGGCATGTCCCTTGTCATGTCGCGCTCCCTTAGCTCTGCTGCTTCCACTGTGCTGTGTGCCATGGGTGTGCGGTTGCCTGCGCGACTGCCCCTGACGATCACCTCCTCAGCCACGAAAAGAGCCTCCTTAAGTGACGCATCAGCCACAGCTGTGCCTCTGACGACCACCACCGTGTCAAAGGTATCATACCCGGTGAAGCTTATTCGCAGGGCATAAGTGCCGTCACGCAATCCACGCAGGGCATACCTGCCGTCGTTGCCCGTGGCCACTCCTGCCCTGATACTGTCAATCACCACCGAGGCTCCCGCCATGGGCACTCCTCCGGCGTCACTGACACGGCCGGTGATCATGCCTCCGGAGCGCTGGCCCGAGGCCGTAATTCCTGCAGCCATTATCAGGGAAATGAAAACCAAAAACTTCCTCACCATTTCTCTAACCATTTAATTATTCACTGTCAGAAGTGAGGGTGTTTCAACAAGCCGGAAATGATTACTCTCTTTCCCTACGCCGGCATTACCCGGATCAGGTTTTAAGGGTATGATCTCAGCCTGTTAAGTAAGGCACCCCGTAATTTGACAACGCAAATATACGACAGAAATACCTGAAATGCCAAAAAACCGGAGCAAAGCTCAGTTATCTCTATATTTGTATATTTGTCAGAAGGAAAGAGGGAAGAAAATGGATGATATTCTTAAGAAGCTAAAGTATGGTCACCAGGAGCGCATAGCAGTTCTGAATGCTCCGGATGACTTCAGGGAGCGCATTTCCGGCTTGCTTCCTGACGTAATGATAGACACAGAGATCAATGCCCGGTACCTGTATGATTTCATGATTGCCTTTACACCCGGCTCCTCCGAGGTTGAGAAGATCGGACCGGCATGCATTCACAACCTCAGCGATGACGGGAAACTGTGGATGGCCTATCCCAAAGGCACGTCGCGCAAGTATGCCACCGACATCAACCGCGACCGCGGATGGGATACAGTAGAGGAAACCGGCTTCAGGCGTGTGGCACAGGTGGCAATTGACAACGACTGGTCAGCACTGCGTTTCCGTAATGTTAAGTATGTGGGGGCAGGAAAATAGTCATGCAAATGAGAATGCTTCTGTTAACGGGGTTCTGTCTTGCATTATTAGTCTCATGCAACCGTGAAGATGCATCCGAGTACTTCACCGGCAGGGTGAAATTTCCCGTTCAGCCCAACCTGGGCGCCAAGGAGGCAATGGCGGCGCGTGTGGTGCCACACCCCCGTCAGCTTGAGTGGCAGAAGCTGGAGATGACAGCCTTCATACACTTCGGCATCAATACCTTCACCGACAGGGAATGGGGCACCGGTGACGAATCCCCGGAGCTCTTCAATCCTACATCCCTTGATGCTGAACAGTGGGTGAAGGTACTGGGTGAGGCAGGCATGAAGATGGTTATCATCACAGCCAAGCATCACGACGGCTTTTGCCTGTGGCCGACGAAAACGACCGATCACTCGGTGGCATCAAGCCCATGGAAAGGTGGCCGTGGTGATGTGATAAGGGAGCTGAAGGATGCATGCGACAAGTATGGGATGAAGTTCGGGGTGTACCTTTCGCCATGGGATCGCAATGCCGGTAGTTATGGCGATTCTCCCGCATACAACCGGTTTTATATGGAGCAGCTGACAGAGCTGCTGACCTGGTACGGCAAGGTGGATGAGGTATGGTTTGACGGCGCCAATGGCGAAGGTCCTGACGGACGCCGGCAGGAATATGACTGGCAGGCTTATTATGACCTTATCAGGAAGCTGCAGCCTGATGCCGTCACGGCAATCATGGGAGAAGATGTGAGATGGGTAGGTACAGAGACAGGATACGGTCGCGAAACGGAGTGGAGCGTTACGGCACTGGCACCCGGAGGCACACCGGAAAGCCGTGCCATCAACGAGGCGCTGGGACTCACTCCCATGTCCGGGGACCTGGGGAGCAGCACACTGCTTCGAAAGGCTGATAATGTATTCTGGTACCCTGCCGAGGTGGATGTCTCAATACGACCGGGGTGGTTCTGGCATGCCAGTGAAAACAGCCAGGTTAAGGATGTCAGCAAACTGGCGGATATATACCTCAGTTCGGTGGGAAGGAACGCGGTGCTCCTGCTAAACGTCCCTCCCGACAACAGGGGACTGATAACGGATAGTGACATAAAAAGCCTGAGTGGTTTAAAGGAGTGGATCGACGGTATGTATGACACTGACCTTCTCAACGGTGCCAGACCGTATGGCCGTGGTGCCTCATACGCCATTGACGGTGATAACCGCACCTCATGGAACCCCCGGCGCGGACGCGTTGCCTCCTTCGTACCGGCCATAGTTGCTACATTCAATGTGGCCATGCTTCAGGAGGATATCAGCAAGGGACAGAGGGTGGAGAAGTTCGTCATAGAAGCCATGTCGGAATCACAGTGGGATACAATAGCCACAGGTACAACAATTGGTTATAAGCGTCTTATACGGTTCCCGGAGGTAAAGGCCGATGAGATCAGACTCACAATCGTTTCATCCAGGGCAAACCCGCATATCAGTACTTTCGCACTGTACAATTCCGAATAAATTGGTACGGTTCTTGTTCATTTACTGATGTAATTAAATAGTTCAGATATGAAAACTTTAGCAACATCAGTCCTTATAATGCTATTTACAATAGCAGCCATGGCACAGGAAGAGGTTCCCCTTACAAAGCAGGAAAAGAAAGCCCTGAGGCAGGAAGAGAAAAAGCAAAACGAGGCAATCATGGTCAACACCACAGCCGAAGCGCTCAAATCAGGCCGGTTCGTTATGAAGGCTGACCAGCTGCGGGGACGCGGAGGGTATATGATGAGTGTCAATCCCACCACAAACTTCGTGGCAGTAGAGGGAGAAGAGGCTTATTTCCAAATGGCGTCAGTGTCAGGAGTCGGCTTCAACGGACTTGGCGGGGTGACACTGAAGGGCAAGATTACCTCGTTCGAGATGAACCAGGAAAAGAAACACGGTGGGTACACCATTATGATGAACACTGTCGGCAACGGAGGCAATCTCACAATAGTGATTAAGGTTAATAAAACCGGGGATATGGCTACTGCATCAGTCTCTTCAAACCATGGAAGCAGGGTTGACATGAGCGGTGTCCTCGTACCCTGGACAGGAACCGGGGCGCAGATCTACAAAGGCAGGGAGACCTATTGAGGCTGGTGAAGTCATGCCGGGAAAATGATCTACCTGCCGCTTTTTCTTAGCGGGTTAGTAAGCCAGTTGCGCTGACGCTCCTCCTCGGCCATGTGAAATATCTCCTTGTTGACGTATTTGATCGATTCCACTGTATAAAGCGCGCGTGGATTGAACAGGTTTATCTCGTCAAGTACCTCCTTTATCATGCTTCTGCGTGCGATGATGTATATCACCGCAACCTCTCCCTCAATACCCTCTGCCCTGACCGATGTGACACCGTAGCCCTTCGCCCTGAGATCCTCTATAAGCTTCGTGGCATCCTTGCGGGTTATAACCCTGATCATCTCATGGCCTATGGCCAGCTTTTCCTCAAGGAACATGCCCACAAAGTTACCGGTGGCGAAACCTGCCGCATAGGCAATGTAACAAGCCCAGTTGTCAAGATCCTGCATGATGCGGCTGATAGCCATAAGCCAGATAAGAACTTCAAAGAATCCAACCACCGGTGCCACCCTCTTCATTCCCTTGGTTACAAAAATGATCCTCAGTGTGCCGAGAGAAACATCTATTATTCGCGCCACAAAGATGAAGAGTGGCAACAGGATATATGTAACTACATCTGAATTAAGTACTTCCATGATGCTAACAAACATTTTTGAACTTGCTAAGTTATGACTATTTTTGAAACAGATTGCCCCAACAGAGAGCCTGATGAAATCACTTAAGATCTTTGCACTGGTTGCGTCGCTGATGCTGCCTTATATAGCCGGAGGGCAGGAAAAGAAGCCGTTTTTCAAACCAGGTAAGCGGGCGGACAGGGTTCGCGTCACGGGTCAGGGGCAGGATTCTGCTCTGGTTGCCGACCAGAGACCCGATTCGATCCTCGTTGAAATCCAGCAAAAGGACACGGCTCAGGTTGCCGCTCAGGAGCGCGACTCAGTTATTATTGAAGTCCAGCAGCCTGATTCGGTTCTGACCCTTCTGTTTACGGGAGACATCATGGGTCACGACGGCCAGATAGCATCTGCCCTGAATGACTCGACCGGAACATATTCCTACGACAGTGTATTCAAATATATCTCGCCCCTTATTGCCGGCGCTGACGTTGCCATAGGCAACCTCGAAGTCACCCTCGGGGGTGCTCCCTACAAGGGGTACCCTGCCTTCAGCTCACCTGATGCCCTGGCGGTGGCATGCAAAAATGCCGGTTTTGACATTCTGGTGACGGCAAACAACCATTCGGCTGACCGCGGAACAAAGGGCCTTGTCCGGACCATCAGGGTACTTGACAGTCTGGGGATAAGGCATACAGGCACATGGATCAGCAGCGAGGCAAGAGACAGCCTGTTACCCCTGATGATAAGCCATGACAGCATCCAGCTCGCACTGCTTGGCTATACGTACGGAACCAACGGTATAGTGGTTCCACCCCCTGCAATCGTCTCCTATATTGACACCCTCAGGGCAGCCGGTGAAATAAAGAAATCAATTGATGCCGGCGCTGACAGGACGATCATATTCATTCACTGGGGAACGGAATATGACACCCTCCCCGACCTGCAACAGAAGAAGACCGCAGCTGCCCTCCTGAGAAGCGGAGCTGACATTATAATCGGGTCTCATCCGCATGTGATCCAGCCCATGATCGCGGATACGGACTCATGCGGATTCAGAAATCCGGTGGTATGGTCAATGGGGAACTTCGTCTCCAACCAGCGCACCCGCAGAAGGGACGGCGGAGCAATGATAAGGCTTGATCTGACGGTAAGGGGTGACACTGCCTTTGTCTCTGATGCCGGTTATGTCCTGACATGGGTCTACACCCCCACCGAAGAGGGGAAACGGAAGTTCTACATACTGCCCTGCGCCGTCTTCGAGAAGATGCCTGAATTCTTCCAGTCTCCCTCACAGTATGAGGCCATGATGGTTTTTATCAGGGATGCCAGAAGGCTTCTTGGCAGTTTTAACAGGGGATTCAGGGAGATGACTTACTCACAGGGAAACTGGATCAGGCTGGAGAGGGAGTCCGTAACGCTTAATTAGTATCTTTGCAGTGTTTTATACCGGATATGGAGGAATCAACATTACTTCTTGCAATTACCGCAGTCACCATCGGGTTCATACATACCCTCATCGGACCTGACCACTACCTGCCATTCATCGTCATGGGAGAGGCGCGCGCATGGAGCATTAAAAAGACAATGTTCATTACCTTCCTCTGCGGAGTGGGACATGTGCTCAGTTCGATTGTCGTTGGATTTATTGGCATAGCTGCAGGACTGTCGATTTCAAAACTTGAGTTCTTTGAATCATTCAGGGGGAACATCGCAGCATGGCTTCTGATAGCTTTCGGTATTGTTTATATGCTGATCAGCCTGCGTACTCTCTACCGGAAGAAGAAACACCTTCACAAGCATCACCATACCGACGGTACGGACCATGAGCATGAACATGACCATTTCAGCGGTCATTCGCATATCCATGTCAGTGACAGGAAGAACCTGACGCCATGGATTCTGTTCCTTATTTTCGTCCTGGGTCCGTGCGAGCCGCTCATTCCGATCCTGATGTACCCCGCTGCTGAAAACAACATAAGTGGTGTGATCCTCGTATCACTGCTCTTCTCCGTTGTAACCATAGCCACCATGATGACGGTGGTGCTTGCCTTCAGGCTCGGCCTGAGCCGGATAAACCTGAGACCGCTCGAACGATATGTCAACGTAATTGCCGGAGCCACAATTGCAGTATCCGGACTTGCCATCCAGGTTCTTGGTCTCTGAGATCATTTTTATTGTTAGTTTTGCCAAAATTTACCAGATGAGTTTCGACTACAACACACAGAGAAAAAAAATGTCCTTGCCTGAATACGGAAGGAACGTTCTGAAAATGATAGAACATATCAAAACCATTCAGGATCCGGAAGAGAGGAGCCGGGCTGCCAAAACCATAATCCAGATCATGGGCAACCTCAATCCGAACCTCAGGGAGGTGACAGACTTCAGGCACAAGCTCTGGGATCATCTTATGATCATAGCCGATTTCGATCTCGATGTTGACTCGCCCTATCCGGCACCTGACCGCGCCAAGCTCGATGCCAAACCCAATAAGGTGCCATACCATAACGGCAACATCAAATATGCACATTACGGCCAGATAGTTCCAGCCCTGATAGAAGCCGCCTCGGTCATGGAAGACGGAGAGGAGAAGGACTATCTGACATCCCTCATTCTCAATCAGATGAAGAAGGACTATCTCACCTGGAACAAGACCCAGGTGGCCGACGACCTGATCATCAGAGACCTGATGGACATGTCAGGCAACCGGCTGAAAGTCCCTGAAAATTTCAAGATGCCCGACGTAAAAGAGCTTCTGGCACAGCCGAAGAGCAAGACCCAGAGCAGGTACCAGGGAAGACCCCAGGATAAATACCAGGGACGGTCAAACAAACAGGGAAAGAAAAAACACAAGAACGGTTATTAACGATTTCAAACCTGAGGCCATGAGCATCAACACTGTAAAAACATATGACGCCCCTCTTCCGGGAGGACATTACTCCCAGGCTGTCGTCTCCGGGAATGTGATCTTCGTCTCCGGTCAGCTGCCAGTTATTCCTCTGACCGGTGACAAGCTGGCCGGGGATATCAGCGAGCAGACGCTGCAGGCACTGAAAAACGTGCTCAGCATTGTTAAGGCGGCTGGCGGTGATATCACAACCATTGCACGGACAACCATCTATACCACTGACGTAAAATTCTGGGAAGAGGTCAACAGGGTATATGCCGATTTCTTTGGTCCGGTGCAACCGGCGAGATCAATCATCACTGTGGCAGACCTTCATCGCGGTTGCCTGATTGAGATCGAGGCAGTGGCTTTCACTCTCTGAATTGCCACTTTGTCATGTTTATCATCGTGGCCGGCATTTTGCTTATGGGCCAGTATTAAAGTATTTTTATCATGGTGAAAAAGAGAAGTCACGAAGAGAGGCATGAGGATTCCATGCCCATGAATGAAACAGATGAAAATCAGACCACTGCAGAGACGGAAACGTCAGGCCAGACAACACCACCCGGTGATGCTGAGGCTGCAGTGAAGAGCCAGGCCGGGGAGGAACTGCTGGGAAAACTGACAGAAATGCAGGACAGGTATCTCCGTCTCTCAGCCGAGTTTGACAATTACAGGAAGAGGACACTCCGGGAAAAGATAGAACTTTCACAGTCGGGCGGCGAATCGGTGATCAAAAAACTGCTCCCGATAATAGACGATTTTGACAGGGCCATGATCTCGATGCGTGCCACCGAAGACTGCAACGCGGTGAAGGCAGGTCTGGAGCTTATCTATGTCAAAATAAATGATTTCCTCAGGCAGAACGGAGTGAAAGAGATAGAAGCCGTTAATGAGCCCTTCAACAGTGACCTTCATGAAGCTGTGACGAGTTTTGCTGTTGAGGATGAAGCCCTGAAAGGAAAGATTATCGAGGTAACACAGAAGGGATATACCCTGAATGAGAAAGTGATCCGCTTCCCCAAGGTGGTAGTGGGTGAATAACAGTATAGTTCTGCACTGAAACATGTCGAAAAGAGACTATTACGAAGTACTGGGCATCAGCAAGGGAGCCTCGAAGGATGAGATAAAGAAGGCTTACCGCAAGCAGGCACTCAAGTATCATCCTGACAAGAACCCGGGCGACAAGGATGCCGAGGAGAAGTTCAAGGAGGCTGCCGAGGCTTACGAGGTTCTCAGCAATGATGACAAGAAGGCCCGGTATGACCAGTTCGGTCATGCCGGCATGGGCAACAACATGGGTGGCGGCTTCGGTGGCGGAATGACCATGGAAGACATCTTCTCATCATTCGGCGATATCTTTGGTGACGCCTTCGGCGGAGCCTTCGGTTCGCGCAGGGGCGGAGGACGCTCACGCAACGTCAACCGGGGGACAAACCTGAGGATGAAGGTCAAGCTCACCCTCGAAGAGTTTGCCCATGGTGCGGAGAAGAAAGTCAAAGTAACCAAGTATGTCTCCTGCAACACCTGTCACGGCTCCGGCGCAGCCACAGACAACGATGTGACAACATGCACCGCATGCAAGGGTACCGGCCATACCACCCGGGTGATGAATACCATCCTGGGACAGATGCAGACAACCGCCGCCTGTAATGTATGCGGCGGCGAGGGTAAGGTGATAACGAAAAAATGCCACAAGTGCTACGGCGAGGGCATAACCCAGGCGGAGGAGGTGATACCTCTCTCAATACCTGCAGGACTATCTCCCGGCATGCAACTGTCGGTAACGGGCAAGGGCAACGCCGCACGCCGCGGCGGAGTCAACGGAGACCTCATAGTGGTCATTGACGAGGAGCCTCATGACCAGCTGGTACGCGAGGGCAATGACCTCATCTTTAACCTCTTCATCAGCATCCCCGATGCCATTCTGGGCTCCAACGTGGAGGTGCCCACCATAGACGGCAAGGTGAGAATCAAGATAGACCCCGGAACACAGGGAGGAAAGATACTGCGCCTCAGGGGCAAGGGCCTGCCCGACGTGAACGGATACGGCAAGGGAGACCTGCTCGTTAATGTGAACGTCTGGATCCCGAAGAACCTTAGCAAGGAGGAACAGAAAACCATTGAACAATACCGCAACTCAGCGACATTCACGCCCAGACCCGATGCTGATGACAAGGGCTTCTTCGACAGGGTCAAGAACTACTTTTCATAGCAACGTAAACACTGAATATAAGGGTTGATGCGTGACCGGAGGCACGTATCAACCTTTTTTTATATCTTTGAATTTCCCGGACTAAAGGCTAAATCGTGGAAAGAAAATGATATTATTTGAAGCACAAAACGTGACAAAACGCTTTGCGACCCAGACTGCACTTGATGGCGTCAGCATATGCGTCCCTGAGAAGAGCATCTATGGACTTCTCGGCCCTAACGGCGCCGGCAAGACGACCCTGATCAGGATAATCAACCAGATAACGGCTCCTGACAGCGGCTCACTGTTTATCAACGGCCGCCCGCTCAAGCCTGCCGATGTGCATAACATCGGATACCTGCCTGAAGAGCGAGGCCTCTACAAGAAGATGAAGGTGGGCGAACAGGCCCTTTACCTGGCCCAGCTCAAGGGGCTCAGCCATGCCGAAGCCATGCGCCGCCTCAAATACTGGTTCAAAAAACTGGAGATAACCGGCTGGTGGGACAAGAAGGTTGAGGAGCTGTCAAAAGGGATGCAGCAGAAGGTGCAGTTCGTTACAACAGTACTGCATGAGCCGCAACTGCTAATCTTCGACGAACCATTTACAGGATTTGACCCGATAAACGTCAAACAGATAAAGGATGAGATACTGTTCCTGAGGGACCGTGGCGCAACAATCATCTTCTCAACTCATAACATGAGCTCGGTGGAGGAGCTGTGCGACAACATTACGCTGATCAACAAGGCTAATACAATACTTGAGGGAAGCGTTGAAAAGATACGCAGCGAATGGGCAGCGAATGAATATGACATTGTTTTTTACGGTGAGGTAACCCCGTCAGGCAACGGTCAATTCTCCGTCCTGAGTACAACTTTCGGGGAAGGAAAGACCGCAGTGCGCATCAAGGCTGCGGAATCAGCAGAGACAAACGAAATAATAGGTGCCATGACCTCCGCGGGCAAGGTTGTATCATTTAATCCGTCACTCCCGTCAATGAATGAGATATTCATCAGGGTTGTGGAAAAAAAGAACAAGGAAGCTGCAAAAAACTGAGCCATGAACAAAATATCATTAATAATCCGCAGGGAGTACATAACCAGGGTTCGCAAGAAGTCATTCATCGTAATGACCCTGCTGACACCTTTCCTGTTTGCGATGATCTTCGTTATCCCGGCACTTGTCATGTCAAATGATGACAAGGATTTCAAGAAGATCGCCGTCATTGAGGATGGTGCCGACCTCTTCACCAACGTGATACCTGACACCAAAGACACTGATTTCGAGTATCTTACAGGCGTTAAAGTAGATGACATCAAGAACAACTTCACTGACCTTGGCTATTATGGTGTGCTCTACATTTCACCCCAGGTCATCACCACCCCGAACGCCATTCAGCTTATCTCCAGGCAACAGCCGCCGATAGGCCTTCTTGACCATATCACCGGTTCGCTCGAGAAGGAGATTGAGAAACAGAAACTCCTGGCCTACAACATTGAAAACCTCGATGAGATCCTCAAGACCATAAACACGAGTGTCAGGATACAGACCATCAAGATTGATGAGACAGGCAGCGCCAGGGAGACAAGCACAGGCATATCAATGGCCCTTGCGTATATCAGCGGTTTCCTGATGTACATGCTGGTATTCATGTTCGGCTCAATGGTGATGCGAGGCGTGATAGAGGAGAAGACCAACCGTATTGTGGAGGTGATAGTATCATCGGTCAAGCCCGTTCAGCTCATGCTTGGAAAAATAATTGGCGTTGCGCTCGTGGGGCTCACCCAGTTCGGCCTCTGGGTATTTCTCACCCTGGCCATAGTCATGGTGGTTAAGACAACCATGCTTCCTGACGCCACGATGGAACAGATACAGCAGTTGCCGCAGAACATTGCCGGGAGCAACCCGGCCCTGGAAGGAACGGATGCAGCATCCATATCGGCAGAACAGATAAGCGAGTTCCAGTCACTGTTTGCCAACGCAATGAACCAGCCGTGGGGTCTGATCATTTTCTGCTTCGTCTTCTATTTCATCACCGGATACCTGCTCTACGCCTCGCTCTTTGCGGCAATAGGATCGGCGGTCGACAACGAGACGGAGACACAGCAGTTCATGCTGCCCGTAACCATACCCATTATACTAGGACTGATAGTGGCCATGGGAACAATGCAGAACCCCGAGAGCTCCATCTCATTCTGGTTCTCGATAATTCCTCTCACCTCTCCTATCGTGATGGTGGCCCGCATACCATTTGACGTCCCGGCCTGGGAGATAGTGCTCTCGATGGCCCTGATGATAGTGACAATTATCGGAAGCGTATGGATGGCAGCAAAGATATACCGCACCGGCATTCTGATGTACGGAAAGAAGTCATCCTACAAGGAAATATGGAAGTGGCTGACATACAAAGGATAAACAGGAGCTGACATGCCGAAGATACTGGTCATAGATGACGAAAGGTCAATCAGGAACACCCTGAAGGATGTACTTGAATACGAAAAATATGAGGTCGATCTCGCAGAGGAGGGCCCTGAAGGCATAGAGCGTTTCTCACAGGGATCATATGATGCCGTCCTGTGTGACATAAAGATGGCGAAGATGGATGGTATTGAAGTCCTGCAGAAACTCCAGGAGCTGTCAACGGATGTGCCTGTCATAATGATCTCAGGTCACGGGAACATTGACACGGCGGTTGACGCCATCAAGAAGGGAGCCTTTGATTTCCTGGAGAAGCCGCTTGATCTTAACCGTCTGCTGATCACCATTCGCAATGCCCTTGAAAGAGGCTCGCTCATCTCCCAGACCAAGGTCCTGAAGAAACAGGTAAGCAAGAAATTTGAGATCGTGGGCTCTTCCAAAGCCATTAAGGCTGTTAAGGAGATGATTGACAGGGTTGCTCCCACGGAGGCGCGCGTGCTCATCACAGGGGCCAACGGCACCGGCAAGGAGCTTGTTGCCCACCAGATACATGAAAAGAGCAACCGCTCCAGGGGACCATTTGTGGAGGTCAACTGCGCTGCCATACCCTCGGAGCTGATCGAGAGTGAGCTCTTCGGGCATGAAAAGGGATCGTTCACCTCGGCCATCAAACAGCGCATCGGGAAATTTGAACAGGCCACAGGCGGAACCATCTTCCTCGACGAGGTGGGTGACATGAGCCTGGCGGCGCAGGCCAAGGTACTGAGGGCCCTGCAGGAGAGCAAGATAACACGGGTGGGCTCCGACAAGGACATTCATGTGGACGTCAGGGTCATTGCCGCAACCAACAAGAACATAAGGGATGAGATTGACCGCAACACCTTCCGCGAAGACCTCTATCACCGCCTGAGCGTTATACTGATCCACGTGCCCACCCTCAACGAGAGAAGTGATGACATCCCCCTCCTGGCTGACCACTTCAACACCCTTATCTGCGGTGAATACGGCATGGGAAAGAAGAAGATAAAACCGGATGCAATCAACGAGTTGCAGAAGATCAAGTGGACTGGCAACATAAGGGAGTTCAGGAATGTACTGGAACGCCTTATCATCCTCTGTCCCGAGGAGATTACGGGCAGGGATGTGGTGGCTTATGCCCATCCTGTCTCAGGATTCGGAGAGATATGAGAAAGAGGAACGGAATAATACCGGCCCTGCCACTGTTGTTTGTACTTGCCCTCTCCCAGGGCTGTGACAGGAGTGACAGGGAGGGGATACCTGTCTCATTCAATGACGGATGGATGTTTATCAGGCAGGACTCCGCCATCTCTGACCAGATCCTCCCGGGTAACATCCCGAATCACAAGTGGGAGGAGGTCACTCTTCCCCACTCGGCATTTATTGAGCCCCTTGTCGTATCAGGCAGCCAGTGGACCGGTATATGCTGGTACCGGAAGCTTTACAGGGCAGACAGGAAGGATCGTAACCGCAGCACCGGGCTGCTCTTTGACGGGGCTATGCATGACGCCATCATCTATCTGAACGGCGTCGAGATTGACCGTCACACCGGGGGTTATCTGCCGTTCTATGTCAGTCTGACTGATGACCTTAATTACGGCAGGGAGAATGAGATCCTTGTCAGGCTTGACAACAGGGAGAATCCTGCCATACCTCCGGGCAAACCGCTTGCGGAGCTCGATTTTCTGTATTACAGCGGCCTCTACCGCAACGTGAGCCTCTTTGTGACTGACAAGCTTCACATCACCTCCCCGGTTGAGTCTCATGCCCTCCTCGGTGGTGGAATAATCACCGGAGTGCGTGATCTGAGCCGCGATGCTGCCACCCTCACCGTTTCGGTTCATGTGAGCAATGATGACAACATTCCGCGTTCATTCCACATGAAGAATACACTGCTTGATGCTGCCGGCCTTGACGTCGCCTCATCGCGTTCCGAGCTCGTGGAACTGGAGCCGGGGCAGAGCAGGCGCCTGATGACGAAGATAATAGTCATGCAACCTTCACTCTGGTCGCCTGACAAACCATTCCTCTATACATTGCAGACCGAACTGCTGTCAGACAAAGGCGTCATTGACAAGAGGGAGACACGCACCGGCATAAGATCGGTGAGAATAACACCTGACAGGGGACTGGTACTGAACGGAGATCCTGTGACTGTTACCGGTACGAACAGGCACCAGGAATATCCGTACATAGGATATGCTCTATCCGACGAAGCCAGCTACCGCGATGCAGTCAAGATCAGGGAGGCGGGTTTCAACCTCGTCCGCTGTTCACACTACCCGCCTTCCCCGGCATTTCTCGATGCCTGTGATGAGATCGGACTGATGGTCATCAATGCCATCCCCGGATGGCAGTTCATCGGTGATTCGCTCTTCAGGGAGGCCTCGGTGCGAAACACACGCCAGATGTGCCGCCGTGACCGCAACCATCCCTCGGTAATAATGTGGGAAGCGTCACTTGATGAGACCCTGATGCCATACGGCTTCCTCACCCGCCTCCATGAGACAGTCAAGGAGGAGCTCCCCTATGGGAACAACTATACCTGCAGCTGGATGGATACCATTTGTGATGTCTTTATTCCTGCCAGGCAGCACGCCACGGCTCCCCTTTACTGGAAGGGTTACAGCAAGGGCAAACCTATCTTTATCTCCGAGTACGGCGACTGGGAGTACTTTGCAAATAGTGCGGGGCTCAGCCAGACGGAGTTCAGTGACCTGGCTCCCGGGGAGAGGAGTTCACGGCAGCTGCGCGGTGCAGGAGACCGGCAGATGCTGCAGCAGGCATATAACTTCCAGGAGGCACATAATGACAACCTCTTCGGCCCCTCTTTCGGCGACGCCAGCTGGCTTATGTTCGACTACAACAGGGGTAACGCCCCCGATATAGAATCCTCGGGCATAATGGATATATTCAGGATCCCGAAGTTTGCCTACTGGTTCTACCGTAGCCAGACAGAAGTGGGCCCGGTCTGTTTCATAGCCCATTATAACCTCCCGTCGTCAGGCAACACAGTAAGGGTATTCAGCAACGCCGACAGCGTGCAGCTTTTCCGCAATGACACGCTGATTGCCATACAGGGGCCCGACAGTGACCCCACATCGGTGAACCTGAAACATCCTCCCTTTACATTTACCCTGCCGGGTTATGTGCCCGGCACCCTGAGGGCAGTCGGACTGAGAAAAGGAGCTGAGTTCATTACACACAGTGTCACTACTGCAGGGCCGCCGGCAGCACTTCGCCTCTTTGCCGACTTCAGCAACAAGCCGCTGAAGGCCGGCGGATCGGATGTCATATTTATCTATGCCACCATCGTTGACTCCCTGGGCAATGCGGTACATAATGCCGACTCACTGGTAGAATTCTCGGTAAGGGGAAATGGAGAGCTGATAGGTCATAACCCCGCGAGAGCTGAAGCAGGCGTGGCTTCAATTCTGCTAAGGGCCGGCGCCAACCCCGGAAAAATAATGATCAGGGCCCTCTCGGGTGAGAAGGCTGAGGCTGAGATAATGACCGAGTCAAGGAAATGACGCCGGAGCAGTTAGTGCTGCGCGGAGTCTGAAAAGGAAATGATGCCGGAGCAGTTAGTGCTGCGCGGAGTCTGAAAAGGAAATGATGACGGAGCAGTTACGATTGCTCAGAATCTGAAGTAGATGAACGGCTGCACAACATCCGTCCCCACCTTGTGTAGCAGAAGCACCACACCTATGGCAACCAGGAACTTGACAACCAGCGGGAGCCTGATGAAGAGACCCCTGTATGCCTCTTTTGTGGTCACCGGAAGAAAGTGCAGGATATATCCTGATACAATCAGTACTATCACAGGCAGGTAGGCCATGATTACCATCCCGTAGTCTCCAGGGGTGAACGATGTAAATATCTGCGTCAGCATCATCCCTGCCTCCTCCATGGATCCCGCCCTGAAAAATATCCATGCGAAGCTGACGAAGTTGAAGGTGAGTATGATGCCTGCTATGCGTGCCGCGCGTGTCTTTCTCCTGACACCCCGGAAGAGCCACTGCCATATCCTGTCTGCCACAAGGGCGGCTCCGTGCAACCCACCCCATATCACAAACCGGATAGCCGCGCCATGCCACAACCCCCCGAGCAGCATTGTGATCATCAGGTTGATGCCCGTACGCACAGGTCCTTTCCTGTTGCCCCCGAGCGGGATATAGAGATAATCCTTGAGCCACCTCGAGAGGGATATATGCCACCGCTTCCAGAAATCAGCGATGTTGGCAGCCTTGTATGGTGAGTTGAAATTGAGGGGAAGCCTGAATCCCATCAGCATCGCCACGCCGATGGCTATGTCGGTGTATCCCGAGAAGTCGCAATAGATCTGGAGCCCATATCCGTAGACAGCCATGAGGTTTTCAAAACCCGAGAAAAGCGCCGGGGTCTCAAACACCCTGTCGATGAACCCCACAGAGATGAAGTCCGAGATCAGCATCTTCTTTACCAGGCCCTGAAGTATGAGGAAGACCCCGTACCCGAATTCGTTGCGGCTGATCGTATACTCTCCCCTCATCTGGGGTATGAATTCGGAGGCTCTCACGATAGGCCCGGCAACAAGCTGGGGAAAGAATGTCAGGTAAAAGGCAAAGTCGACGAAGTTCCTTTCCGGCGCCATTCGTCCGCGATAGACGTCGGCACTGTAACTCAGTGCCTGAAAGGTGAAGAACGATATCCCTACCGGCAGCACAATGGTATTGACATTAAATGAGGTACCGAAGAGGCTGTTCGACAATTCCGAAAAGATGTCATGAGCGACAAATGACGTATTAAAGAGTGAGTTTACCGATTCGGTGATGAATCCCGCGTACTTGAAGTATGAGAGGAAGCCAAGCAGCAGTACGATATTGGTCACCAGCCAGAACCGTTTCCCGGATTTGCGCTCACTCCTGCCGGTCATCAGGGCCGTCAGGTAGGTCAGGAGGGTGGTAAGCAGCAGGAGTATTATGAAGAGGCCTCCGGCCCGGTAGTAAAAGTAAAGGCTCACCAGCAGGAGCCATGTATGGCACATCGCTCTCTTCTTGTGCAACAGGGCAAAGCCGGCCATCACAACAAGGAAGAAGATCCAGAAACCCGTTGTGGTGAAAATGAATGTCTGGAGCGGGTGGTACTTCAGCAGATAAAGGAGCCAGCCTCCTCCTTCATCCTCCGGTTCGGCCGTGGTAACGCTATCATCGTCGGCCATGGCGCTATTCTGCAGGGAGGAAGCGGTGCTGTCTTCGGCCGGTGACTCTGCTGTCGCAGCACCGGCAAAAATGGTATCGGCGGTGGCGGCTGACTGATCAGGAGCAACGGCAACTGCTGCACGCGCAATCAGAAGGTCATTGTAAATCCTTGCGGCCAGTGTGTCTGCCCCGTCATTGGAGAGATGGGTGAGGTCACGGGAGGCCAGTGGCGGCACCTGTTGAAACCATTTAAGGACCGAGCCGCGTCCGCCCATTGACTCCCAGGCATCCCAGAATATGGCACCGCTCCTCGCGGCAGCCTTCATCTGCGCATCCCTTATGGCCCTGATGTTAGGGAAGTACCTTATGCTGTCATTTACCCTGAGGGCCATATCCGTCACACTCACCAGCACCACCGGAACGCCTCCGGAGGCCTGCTTCAGGTATTCGATCTGCTTGGCCAGCCCCTCCTCGTAATAGTGATACTCGCTTCTTACATTCCTGACCACGTTAAGTCCAAACTGCAGAAAGATTATATCAGGTTTAAGCTTCTCCATGCATCCTTCAATACCCCTGATGTCAGTCATCACAAACTCGAGTCCGGCGCTTCCGCGTACCGGGACATTGTCAATGATCACTCCTTCATCGCTCTCCAGGCTCAGGCCGTAGATATCAGGAGAATTGCGTCCGGTAAATTCAACGGTGATATCCGATATTGAAGGCAGAGGCATGGTATACTCCAGGGGCCCTTCGCCCATCTGCAACATTGCGAAATCTACCAGCTGGCTGCCCGATCTGATACCTACGAGTATGGTATCGAAGTTGTTGCCGTAAAATATCCTCAGCTTATCGTATTTCGAAACTGAGGCATCGGCACCGGGGACCGGGTTTATCTTTACCGAGGCAAAAGAGCGTGTCTCCAGGGTATCACCCGGGGGAGTGAAGCGGGAAATGGCGAGCATCGGTCCCATCCTGTTGTGTGGAAACGAGCCTGTCCTGTAATCAAGCAGCGTATACCTCTTCCAGTTTGATGACGACCTGACAACATAAGAGCGTGTATACATCACCGGCATGACCGGAGAGATAAGCCCCGGGCCTGTCCCGCCACCCTCTTCCCTGAGCTGTCTCCTCAGCAAAGAAGTGACACGGTCGCCCTCAACCTGGGAGTCGCCGTAATAAAGTATCCTCACCTGGCTGCCCTTTGCCAGCGAGTCCCTCAGAGCGTCACCCGGATAATAGGGAACTGCCACGGTGGCGGCCGGCAAATCCGGGTCAGAAACAGCCGGCTGACTTTCTTGCGCGGCGGTGTCAGCCACCGGTGTTTCATTTAATGTAGTGTCACTGAAGAGTTCATCATGAGTGACTGTATCATGTGAAAGGGTATCATCAGATGATTCATGCAATAACGGGCCCCTCCCCGACCTCTGATGAGTGATCGCGAGACTCAGAACAAAGAGCGTCAGAACGACGGCAAGCAGAAAAAGCAGAATTCTGCCGGGGCGCATATTCAATTATTAATCAGCTTTTCTTCCTGATCCTCAGCTTCTGGCCAACCTGTATCCTGGAAGCGTCGGAAAGGTTATTCAGTTTCATTATGTCATTGGCGGTCACACCGTCAAACTTCTTTGCGATGTCCCATACCGTATCTCCGGTTCTGACGGTATAGAATTCAAAGTCCCCGTCGGAAGAGGAGGAGACAGACGTGTTTGCGGCAGGGCTCACTGAGACTCCTGTGGCTGCAGCGGTAACCTTCCCCTCCAGCTTCTGCTTTTCGGTGAAGCTCATTGAATTGATTTTACTGTACCTGTCCACCTTGGCCGGATCGACATAGATGGTAAGTTTCTGTCCGATCCTTATCGTGTTACGGTAAATGTTGTTCCAGTATCTCAGGTCCGAAAGGCCTACATCATACCATTCTGAGATGTAACCCAGGTTATCGCCATCCTTCACCACATAGGTAAGGGCTGCCCTTCCCTTAACCTCGGGCGGGCTGTAGGCCGACTGTGTCGGCGCCGTGGTCTGGTTTACCCTGGTGAGGTACTGTTCTTTGCGGTAGCCGGTTATGGTGTCGGTCATGGCTATGAATTCACCCAGCTTGTCAACCGGAAGGGTGATGGCACTGGGCTTGCTCTTTCCGGGAACCAGCCCGGTGCGGTATTGCGGATTCATTGTCCTGATCTCCTCCAGGGGCAGGCCGAGTACGGCGGCAATCTGCTCGAGATGAATATCCTGCGATACCATCACGGTGTCTACTGCCAGGGGCAGGTCGATCTGCACCGGGGTGATATTGTGTTCACGGTAATAGTTCATTGCATAGGTGGCGGCAACATACTGCGGAATATAACCGCGGGTCTCACGGGGCAGACGATAGTAAATTTCCCAGTAATCCTTCCGGTTGCCTGACCGGCGAATCGCCTTGTTGACGTTTCCCGGACCGCAGTTATAGGCGGCGATCACCAGTATCCAGTCGTTGTAGATGCCATAGAGGTCTTTCAGGTACCTGGCGGCGGCATGTGTTGCCTTCACCGGGTCACGGCGCTCATCTACCACCGAGTTGATGGTAAGACCGTACATGCGGCCCGTGCTGTACATGAACTGCCAGAGGCCCGTAGCCCCTACCCGGCTTACCGCGTTGGGATTGAGGGCAGATTCAATGACGGCCATATATTTCAGCTCCACAGGCAGGCCATAGTAATCAAAAATATCCTCTATCATGGGAAAATAGTAATCCTGCAGCCCCAGCATGACCTGGAACCTGTCAACCTTACGCTCGGTATAGACGTGGATATGGCTTCTGATGATATTGTTGTAGGGAAGGAGTATGACTGAATTGATCCTTCCGAGGCGGTCCTTGTAAACAGAGTCTGAAAACTCTGCTATGATTGAGTCAGCCGGGGATGTGTCTGCCCTGGCAACTGACATCTGGATGAACCAGTTATTCAGGAGACTGTCCAGGTCACGCTCAATGCGCTCGGTGGAATCGTCATTTTTTATTATGATGGTATCATTGACAGCAGAAGCAGAAAGGGGTAAAAGGGCAATAAAAAGAGGCAGAATTATTGTTTTCAGATTCATCTTCATCATTTTTTAGAAATTCTTTGTGATGGAAACCATTATTCCGGGTGTTATGCCGGCAAAGGTAGCGGTAACCGGGAGGAACGATGCCTTCAGGTCATCACTGATATCGTAGTCAAAGAGGCTGGCATCAACATGGGCATCCAGGATGGTCAGCAGGTACCATGCCGCAATGCCTATATATGATAGGTCGCGGTATCTGCGATAGTAATCTACGCCGTTAAGCAGCGATGTCTTCACCCACGCCTCGTTTGACGGGTCGTATGTCTCGGGATAGAGGACGGGGTCATAGGTCGAGGGATCCTGGTTAACCAGCAGATCCAGGTAACTGTCGGTCTCGGGGATGATATCCGTGAAATCCTGGTAAGCGGTGATAAATGTGTTGTAGTTCTGCGTGTTGAAGGTGACTGCATAACCCAGCGCTCCAAACCCGGCATAGACAATAGGCACTTTCCAGTACTTGCGGTTGTATATCTGTCCGAGGCCGGGAAGGGCAGCTGCATACATGGTCGATCTGACAGGCTCAATGGTATACCTTCTGGTCCTCTCTTTCCTGACGGGAATGGTGTCCTGGGCCTGTGTGCCGCAGGTCATTACTGACGATAAAAAAAAGAAGAATGCTATTTTGCTGAACAGCTCCAAAGGGCAAACCTTTTACGTTTGCCGGCAAATATAACTATTTACCTGTTAAGTTTATCGAGCAATGCGATTATGCGTTCCATCTCATCGCTGTCACCGAATGGGATGACGATTTTGCCCCGGCCCTTTTCATTGATGCGGAACTGCACCTCCGACTGGAAGAGGGTGCTTAGCTGCAGGGCCAGCTCTTCGTACTCGGTGCTGAGCCTCTTTCTCTTCTCAACTTTCACCGGGTCTCTCGAGGATGTACCCTGGAGGTGACGTACCAGCTCCTCCGTAGCCCTTACTGAGAGGTCTTCCTGGATGATATGATAGAAGACGTTTATCTGTTTGGCCGGGTCTTCGATATTGACAAGGGTACGCGCATGACCCATGGAGAGATTCCTGTTGCGTATGCCCAGCTGTATCTCCGCGGGGAGCCTCAGCAGGCGCATGTAGTTTGCCACCGTCGAACGCTGCTTGCCCACCCTGTCGCTGAGCTGCTCCTGGGTGAGGCTGCACTCTTCAATAAGACGCTGGTAGGTGATTGCCACCTCGATGGCATCAAGATCCTCCCTCTGAATATTTTCCACGAGGGCCATCTCCAGCATCGCAGTGTCATCGGCAGTGCGGATATATGCCGGAACGTGTGTCAGGCCTGCCATGCGGGCAGCACGCAGCCTGCGTTCACCGGCAATGAGCTGGTATCGGCCTTCGCCTGTCTCCCTGACGGTGAGGGGCACCACTATCCCCACCTGGCGTATGGAGGCTGCGAGTTCTTCAAGCGACTGGCTGTCAAAGCGTGTGCGCGGCTGAAAAGGGTTGCCGTCAATGGAGTTGATATCTATCTGGAGGTTGGCCTCAACCTTTTTCTCCAGCACCTCTTTCTCAACACCTTCAATCAGGGCGCCGAGGCCTCTGCCCAGGGGGCTCTTTTTGGCTGTGTTCATAACGCGGATAAACGTATTATTGGTTCTTCTGCCTGGCCTCTACCCTGTCGAGCAACTCGCGGGCCAGACTGAGATAATTGACCGTACCCCGTGATTCTGCATCGTAGAGTATGGCAGGCTGCCCGTAACTGGGAGCCTCTGACAGCTTCACATTGCGCTGTATGATCGTATTGAAGACCATCTGCTGGAAATGACGCGTGACCTCATCCACCACCTGGTTCGCAAGACGCAGACGCGAGTCATACATCGTCAGAAGAAAACCTTCGATCTCGAGGACCGGGTTAAGGTTGGTCTGAATGATCTTGATGGTGTTGAGAAGCTTGCCGAGCCCCTCCAGCGCAAAATACTCGCACTGCACAGGTATAATTACCGAATCGGCGGCAGTGAGTGCATTGACGGTCAGCAACCCGAGCGACGGTGAACAGTCGATGAGAATATAATCGTAATCGGCAGAGATCACCGCGAGAACCTTCTTAAGTGTCTTCTCCCTCTCAGGCCTCTCGAGCATCTCTATCTCGGCTCCCACCAGGTCAATGTTGGAGGGGATGACCGACAGGTTGTCTATGCCGCATGCCATTATCGCCTCACGGGGGTTTACCCCGTCTATCAGGCAGTCATATATGGTGACCTTCACCTGCTTGCTGTCAATGCCCACGCCTGAGGTGGCGTTCGACTGCGGGTCGGCATCAACTATAAGTACCTTCTTTTCAAGCGCTGCCAGGCTTGCGGCCAGATTGATTGCCGTAGTCGTCTTCCCTACCCCTCCCTTCTGATTGGCCAGTGCTATTATCCTTGACATATGATCCCTTTTTTCCTTAAATTAATGAGCTTCAAATTTACTACTAATGGCTATCCCGGAAAGCCGGCCATGCATGTTCTTGTAAACATTTGGGCCGGGTTTATTAACACGTTTTCAACAGAGGGAAGTCCGCAAAAGCAATCAGTTGCGGGTCAGCGGAGAGACAGTGATCTCATAGAGTCTGGGCCAGTATTTGCCCGTGACGAAGAGGCGTCTGTTAACTGCATCCCAGGCGATGCCGTTAAGCACGTCGGTCTCCTGTGAACGCTCCTCACGGGGCAGCAGGTTATTGAGTTCTACATACCCAAGCACCTTGCCTGACAGCGGATCAATGCGTGCTATGCGGTCGGTCTGCCATATGTTCGCCCATAGTTCCCCGTCAATCATCTCGAGCTCGTTCAGGTTATCAACCATCCCCTTATTGTCCCATACTTCAACCGAAGAGAGGACATTGAACTCCGGGTCGAGAAACCATATCACATTGGTTCCGTCACTCATCACCAGGCTGTCGCCCATGGTAGTCAGCCCCCATCCCTGGGTCTGGTAATATATCCTGCTGACCTGTTTCAGGGTCGATTTGTCATATACAAAGCCCACTTTGGTTGTCCATGTAAGCTGATAGATGCGGTCACCGAGCAGTGCCACCCCCTCACCGAAGAGAGAGCCGTCGAGGTTGACCTGGCTCACCACCTTGCCTGTCACGGCTTCCACTTTCCTCAGCGATGATTCGCCCTGTTGCCCTGTGCCCTCATAGAAGAAGCCGCTGTCATAAACCAGCCCCTGCGTATAGGCCCGCCTGTCATGCGGATAACTATTTATGACACGGTAACGGTAAGTCACCGGGGTGATATCTGACAGGAGCGTGACGAAGAGTGTTACTGTCTGAGGTTTTGACGATGATGAGTATGCCACGGCCCGCAGGGATATCCTGCCCGGAATGCCTGTCGGGTCGAGCTCTGCCTCAGCCGGCAGCGTAAACAAAGTTTTCCTCAGGGAGCCGTCGACCCATAGCTGTACGGAATCAACCCTGGTCTGGCCTGCCGCCTGTGCAACGGAGAAGACTATCCTGTCAGTGCATGACAACATTGAGTTATCGGCAGGGGCTAGCACTTCAATGAGCCTCTTCGACGGACGGGTGTCGCCCGTGGCCTCATCTCCGGCAGTGACGGCACTCTTCTCACTTCCCTTGCCCGGGGAGCCGGAGCAGGAGATCATTGAAATAATGATGAGCAGGAAGAGGAAGAGAGGGATTTGCGATTTGCGATTTGCGATTTGCGATTTGCGATTTGGGATATGTTTGATGAACTTGCTTCATCGGGCAAAATTATTTCTTACCGAACAGGCTGAAACGCCGCGTCTTTATCGCACGCATTGCCTGCTCCTCTCTCTCCGACCACGGATCGATCATGTTCAGTACCTCGCCCCAGCCCGGGAAGCCTCCCACATTCTTGTCGTCAATGAAAATGTCAACATTTACCTTGCGTGGCGTATCTTCTGTCCAAAGCTCCTCCGGGTAGTTCTTGTTCACGGCATAGAACTCGATGCCGTTCTGCTTGCAGTAGTCGACCGCCTCCTTGAGCTCCCTGCCGGTGCGGAATGTCCAGAGAATGAGCAGCGCACCTCTCTTCTGAAGCTCCTTCAGGGTGATGAAGGCAAAAAGCATCTCCTTGCCGATGGCAGGGTAATCATGCTCAACAATGGTGCCGTCAAAGTCAACCGCGATCTTTATATTTGTCAGATCCCTCATAATCCAGATGCAAAAATAAACAAATATAGTTGACCGGAATATTGTAATTTAGCTCCACCTCTCAAAGAGTCATGATAAAACATATTCCCAATACCCTTACACTGCTGAACCTGGTCTCAGGTTTCGCTGCAACTATCTATGCGATAAAAGGTTATAATGACTATGCGGCGTTCTGCATCATGGCCGGAATGATCCTCGATTTTTCCGACGGATTTGCAGCGCGACTGCTGAAAGCATATTCCGACATTGGAAAAGACCTCGACAGCCTTGCTGATGTGGTCACCTTCGGCATTGCCCCCGGTGCCATCGTCCTCAACCTTCTCTCCTCAGCCGGTCTGGGATTTGCTCCGGCCTTTGCCATTGCTGCCCTTATTCCGGCCGCCTCGGCTTTGCGGCTTGCCAAATTCAACAATGACACCACGCAGTCGACCTCCTTCAGGGGCCTGGCCACGCCGGGAAGTGCATTCATCGTTGTATCGGTTGTCATAGCATCGGCATACACCGACTATCCCGTCTTTGACACTCTGACCGGGTCGCCGTGGGTCACCGGCCTGATGTCACTCTTCCTCGCAGTGATGATGCTGATCAATATGCGGATGTTTTCGCTCAAGTTCTCCAGCCTTGGATGGAAGGGTAACGAGGAGAGGTGGCTCTTTGCCGGGATCATTGTTCTGCTGTTCCTGATCTTCAGGCTCGCCTCGCTGCCGATGATCATGGCAGCCTATATAATCATATCAGTGGTCTTTAACCTGGCCGGTCGCCGGGAGACTCCCTCCTCAGGGGTGGAGACTCCCTCCTCAGGGGTGTAGCTGCCCGCTTCCTAGTACATATGGTCCTCTCCCGACATCTCTTCGGCAGTGATATTCTTTCTGTTTATTGATCTCCAGGCATACCAGATGTATGCCACCACGAAGGGAATTATAAATGAGACATAGAACATAGTCCTGAGTGTAAACTGGCTCGATGATGCCCTGCCCAGTGTCAGGGAGCTCTGCAGGTCAGCCGATGAAGGGTAGAAGGCCGTCTCGCCGTAGCCGGCCATGAAGAAGAGTGCCATTACCACCGGCACGGTGCCGAATCCTGCGTACCACACTGCCCTGCGGGAATTCTTCACAATTCCCAGCCATAATGACAAGAGCACCAGCACCACACCGCCTGCAAAGAGGATAAGGGTGACGGGGCTTCCCACCAGGTTATGGAGGTAGTGGTATTGTACCATGGTCACGTTGCCTGTCACACTGTCGGCCCTGTAACCCTTTCCGAGAAGGATCAGGGCTGTAAAAGCCAGGAAGAAGATGAGAAAAGGAACTGCGTTTCTCACCAGAGCCCTTTTTATCGAAGCTCCAAGATCCGTATCATCAACAGAATTATTAAGGTACATCAGGCCCAGTACCCTCGCAAGGAACAGAACCGCCAGGCCAAGAAGGAGGTTGACAGGATTTGTCAGAGCCTCAAGGCCGTGCCATCCTGATCCCCAGGTCACGCTGTTGAAGAGGTCCAGCGTAAAGTCCGATCCCGTAAAGAAGGTTGCGACTGCCACCCCTATCAGGAATGGACCGAGGGAGCCGTTGATGAAGAGGAAGGCGTCAAAGACGCCGGTACCGAACACGTTTGACGGTTTTGACCGGAACTCGTATGCCACAGCCTGTATGATGAAGCTGAAGAGAATTGCCATCCAGACCCAGTATGCCCCGCCGAAGCTGGTGGCATAGAATAGCGGGAATGAGGCAAAGAAGGCTCCGCCGAAGGTGACGAGGGTGGTGAAGGTGAACTCCCATTTTCGCCCGAGGGCATTGACCATCATCTTCCGCTGCATGTCATTGCGCGGCAGCGAAAAGATAAACGACTGACCTCCCTGAACGAACATCAGGAAAACGAGAAGACCGGCCAGAAGTGATATGATCATCCACCAGTAGTCTTGCAGGAATGCGTGTGATATCATCAGTGTCATGTTTACTCCTCCTGGTGTTTTGGACCTGTTTTGATCTGTTTTGCCATAATGGATACCTCTGCTATTAGCAGTGCGGTGAAGAGGACAGCGAAGAGCCAGAAGGTTGTCTGCACGGCTCCGGCGCTTATGTTCGACACGGCCACACTGACCGGCATCAGGTTCTGTATTATCCATGGTTGCCGGCCCATCTCGGTCACTATCCATCCGAGCTCACTGGCAAGGTAAGCCAGAGGTATCGAGAAGAGGGCAATCCAGAGGAACCAGCGGTTTTGTTCAAGCGTCATCTTTCGGGAGAAGTAGATGGCAAGAATGAAGAGCAGGATGAAGAAAAAACCGAGTCCCACCATGATGCGAAAACTGTAAAATGTGACCGGTACTGACGGTATCACCTGCCATGGGTGCTCGAAGTAGCTGTATCCGAAGTACCTGAAGTAGTTTTCAGTGAAATCCTTGTCCTTGAATTTAGCTGCCAGGAGAGACATCGTTTCGGTGTCTCCCATCTCCTTTGCCATCTTATAGTCGGTAAGCACCTGGCGGGCATAGGTTCCGCGCTCCATCATCTCTGTCACAGAGAGTATACCTCTTTCGGGATTCCCGTTTACAAGGTCTTTAATTCCCGGGACGAAACCGTCAGCCTTACCGGTGGTCATTATAGAGAGAAGCTCAGGCACCTCTATCTTCAGCTTTATGTCGTGAACCTTCTTTTCCCCTATTCGTTCGCCGCTGTCTGACAACGCACCGATAACCGTCAGTCCGGCATCGCTCCTGCCTTCATAGAGAGCCTCCATGGCAGCAAACTTCACTGGCTGCACCTTTGCTATGGTGCGCGCCGAAGTATCGCCGGTGAACGCTACCAGCAGCGACGATACGAGACCGAAGATGCCCGCAACGAGAATGCTTTTTTTGGCCAGGAGCTCCTCCCTGTGGCGGATGAGGAACCAGGAACTGATTCCAACGACAAACACCGAGGCCAGGACAAACCCGGAGGTGACAGTGTGGAAGAACTTGTCTATGGCGACAGGGTTCAGCACCACATCCATGAAGCTGGACATCTCGTTGCGTGCGGTGTCAGGATTAAATGCCATACCAACGGGGTTCTCCATCCATGCGTTTGCCACAAGGATCCACAGGGCTGAGAGATTGGCTCCGATTGCCACCAGCCATGTGGAGGCAAGGTGGAACTTTTTGCTCACCTTGTTCCATCCGAAGAACATCACCGCCACGAAGGTCGACTCGAGGAAGAAGGCCAGAATGCCTTCGATCGCCAGCGGAGCACCGAAGATGTCGCCAACGAACCAGGAGTAGTTCGACCAGTTGGTGCCGAACTCAAATTCGAGGATGATGCCGGTAGCCACCCCTATTGCGAAGTTGATGCCGAAGAGGGTCATCCAGAACTTCGTGATCCTCTTCCATGCCACATCACCGGTACGCACATAGATAGTCTCCATGAACGCGAGGATGAAGGAGAGACCGAGGGTAAGAGGCACGAACAGCCAGTGGTAAATGGCCGTGAGTGCAAATTGCCCCCTTGACCAGTTTACCAGGGATAGATCGATATTTTCAATCATAATGTCATTTGTTTCCTGTTAGTTGTTCCAATACGTAGTCGCTGCGCTCCTCGTCGGAGCTGAAGTTGGTTTTAAGAAAATCGGGGAAGAAGAAGAGCTTCAGGATCAGAAACATGATAAAGAGTTTTATAAGGATGATTACCCATACCCTGTTGCCCCACCACGACATGTTACGGAATCCGTCATAATAGAACCCTGCAATTTTGCCAATGGATGATCCTGGCCTTGCCATCACTTCTTTTCTCCTTTGCCACTGACCTCACCGGTCTCCCCGGCCTCTCTTGCCTCCCCGGCCTCCGGGGTTTCCCGTGCCGCTCTTGCCTCCCCGGCCTCCGGTTTTTCACGGGGCGCTCTTGTCTCCTTTGCCTCCCTGGTCTCCCTTACCTCCGTGCTTTCCCTGGCCTCTTTGCCGAAGCCGGAGGTCAGCTTGCGCACAGGCCCGAAATTATAGAAGAACTCACGGGCAAAAACCCTCAGTGCGGTATATGCAGGCACGGCCACGATCATACCGACAATGCCCGCGAAACTTCCCACTGCCATGATGACAAGGAAGATTTCAATGGGATGGGCATTGACACTCCGTGAATATATCATGGGCTGAATCAGGTTATTGTCTATGATCTGGGTACATGCAATGACTATGACCATATAGACGATCAGGAGCCATATGACCGGGTAGCCTGCAGTTGTTACGGCTGTCGCCACACCCATCAGCACGGCAACAGAGCCGCCCAGCCAGGGGCCCAGATATGGTATCACGTTGAAGATCCCCACCAGCAGCCCCATCACCAGGGCCTGGTGGAACGGAAATCCTACGATTGTCATGCCGACGGTGATGTTGATGAGCACAATGGACGACTGGAGAATAATACCTATAAAATACCTTATCAGGAGTTTCTTGATGGAGTGCAGGACATTCCTTATCCGTTCCTCATACTGATCGGGAACCATGACCATCACCGTCTCCTTGAAAAGCCCCTCATCCTTAAGGAAGAAGAAGGCGAGGAAGGTAATTGCCACGGCAGCTACAACGAACCTGCTGATCACAGTGACGATATTGCCTGCAAAATCGGTGATTGATGCAGGATTGAAAATATTGGTGATGGTTGTGACCGCAATGTCATACAGGGTTTTATCTGGAGGCATGTCACGGTAAATCTTCCTTATCACCGTGTCAAGCTTGTCGAGCTGGTCACGAAGACCCTGAACTATTGACCCTGCATCAAAGCCTGAAAGCGCATCGAGCTGCTTTGTAATGAGCGGGATAAATATCATGAAAAAGAGAGCCAGCAGGCCGTAAAGCATAATCAGGGTAAGCAGGGAACTCAATGCCCTGGGGAATTTGAATTTCCAAACCCTTATACTGTTCAGCAAATCAACAACAGGCCTCCCTATAAGTGAAATAACACCAGCAATAAGGATGTAGGCAATGATGCTGCGGAAATACCAGAAGAGGTATACCAGCAAAGCCATACCGATAAGTATCAGTATATTACGCAGAGTTGTATTCATCAGGCTTCCAGGTCAGGTATTTAAATCCTGCTGCCGCAGGTATTGGCTAAAACTCCTTTCATCAAATTTAAAAAGAATTCCCGGTTATACAATCGGTTTATATCAAATGCCATTATGTCATGCCTTATTTTACTAATTGTGCCATTATGGCATACATTCGGGATCGGCATACTGATTGCAATAATTCCTGTGAAAATGACAAATATGTTAAACATAATAAAAAAGGAGGTTGCTATGTTACCTATGATTACAAGAAGGAATTACAAACCGCTCACACTGTCGGATTTCTTCAATGAGGACTTCTTCCCGGCATTCAACAGGAATGCCAGCAGTCTGCCTGCAGTAAACATCAGGGAAGATGAGAAAGGCTTTTATCTTGAGCTTGCCGTTCCCGGCATGAACAAGAAGGATCTGCGCATCGAGGTTAAGGATGATGTTCTGACCATCTCCGCGGAGCACAAGGAAGAGCAGCAGGAGGATCTGGAAGGATACAGGCGCAGGGAGTTCAGTTACAGTTCATTCTGCCGCAGCTTTTACCTGCCTGAGGATGTCAACGGTGAAAAGATCGGAGCCAACTACAAGGATGGTATCCTGAGTGTTGAGATCCCGAAGCTCGAGGAAGAGAAGAAGAAGGAAAAAATCCGTTCGATCAGCATCTCGTAATTGCGGGACAGACAGCTGTAAGTTGAGAGACGCCCATGATGGGCGCAGTAAAAGAGACGCCCCGGAGGGGCGCACAAAAGAGAGACGCCCATGCCGGGCGTCTCTTTATTTTATTGACCGGTGCTATCTGATCAGGCTTCTGCCTTCACGGCCGTCAGCTCGCGTGCAAACCGCTCGCCGTAGCTGATGAGCAGTTTTTCCTTATCGCTCTCAGGCACGAATTTGTATGCTGCCGGCTCCTCGAAAAAGCGGAGCTTAAGGTTCTTTAGCATCTCAGCGATCAGGACCGGGGCCTCTCCGCTCCATCCGTACGAGCCGAAGGAGCCTGCCAGCTTGCCCCTGTCGCGCAGCGGGCTTACCATTGCCGCAAGCTTGTATACCTGCAGCAGGGTGTTCTGGTTTATCGTCGGCGACCCCACTATGATACCGTCTGCTATTGTCAGCTTAGAGTCTATCTCACCTACGTCCGCCGTTTCAATGTCCATTACCTCAGCCACGACATTCTCTATCTCCGAGACACCCCTGGCAATAAGTTCAGCCATCTCCCTGGTGTACCCGTAGGCAGAAACATAAGTTATCAGCACTCTCTTTTCTTCTGAATCTTCCGTAAGCTTAAGATATGCTGATGCCAGGCCATGTGTATCATCCACGATCTTTTTCCATCCCTTCCTGAGTACAGGACCGTGACCGGTGGCAATCATTGAAATATCCAGCGGCCTGATCTTTTCTATGGCCTTGATCATGAATTTGCTGTAAGGTTTCAGGATCACATCAAAATAGTATCTGAAATCTTCACTGTAGTCCCCCGCAAGGTCGTCAAACATCTCCTCACTGCAGTAGTGCGCTCCGAAGGAGTCGCATGTAAAAAGTATCCTGTCCTCAACCAGCCACGTGTAGATGGTGTCAGGCCAGTGAAGGTTCGGGGCAGAGATAAACTTCAGGGTCTTGTTCCCGAGGTCAAGCGTGTCGCCATCCTTCACGACCAGCGATTTAAACGGCCGGTTGACGATGTCTGAAAGGTACCTTATGGCATTGCCGCTGCCGACGACAACCGCTGATGGCGCCAGGTCAAGAAGCTCACGCATCGCCCCTGAATGATCAGGCTCTGTGTGGTCAAGCACTATATATGCTATGTCAGCCGGATCAGTGACCCTCCTGAGCTTTCTGAGGTATGTATCACTGAACTTTTCCTTGGCCGTCTCAATGATGGTTTTCTTCTCAGCATTGATGAAATAGGAATTATAGGTGGTACCGTGATCGGTATGCATCACGATATCAAATGTTCTGATGTCAGGATCGAGCACTCCTATCCACTTCACATCGGGTGTCAGATCCAGTATTTTTGTGTCTTCTTTCATATCCGGTAAATTAAATAACTCTGGCAAGGATTGTCCTGCTTGCCCTCACCTGGTCAAACATTTCCACGTCAACCTCCGTACCTGTGGGAAGGAAAATGTCTACCCGTGATCCGAACTTGATGAACCCAAGCTCGTCACCCTGGTGCACCTTCTCTCCCTTCTTCGAGTAAGTGACAATGCGTCTGGCCACTGCCCCGGCAACCTGTCTTATCAGTATTCCTGTGCCGTTATCTGATGTAACAACTATCGTACTCCTTTCGTTCAGTTCAGACGACTTCGGGCTGCGGGCATGATATTTTTTGCCGGGCTGGTAGTGGGTATATGATACTGTCCCGGAAATTGGGTAACGGTTGCTGTGCATGTTGAAGGGTGACATGAAGATCGATATCTGCAGCCTGTTGTCCTTGAAATACTCATTTTCAAATGTCTCCTCTATCACTACTATCTTGCCGTCTGCCGGAGCGTAGATCAGCAGCGGGTCAGGCTCCACAGGCCTTGCCGGCGTACGGAAGAACATCAGGATAAATGCAAAGAAAAGCAGTGATGCGACGACAGCGGCATAATGCCAGAGTGTCGGACCCGACCAGATGAGCCAGGCCGAAACGTTCATGGCGGCTAACAGCACGAAAACCCCGAAGATTATCCTGTATCCTTCTTTATGTATTTTGAATTTTCTTACCATCATTGTCATACAGATACTGCAAGATAAAGATAAACCAGCGGAAATGCCACTACCACACTGTCAAACCTGTCGAGAAAGCCCCCGTGGCCGGGCAATATCGTCCCGGAGTCCTTCAGCCCCAGGCTCCGCTTCAGCATCGACTCCAGCAGGTCGCCCAGGGTGCCTGCAACGGAGATGATCACAGCGATGATCATCCACCCCATGGTGTCTGCCACACCGAGCCATCCGGATATCAGACGCGCAACAATGAGGGTCAGTATCATCCCTCCGAAGAAACCCTCCCACGACTTCTTCGGTGAGATCCGCTCGAAGAGGCGGTGTTTTCCTATTGATGACCCCACGAGGTAGGCCCCGGTATCATTGGTCCACAACAGAAGAAAGAAACCTATCAGAATTCCTGGAGAAAACTGAATGCCCTCCATGGAAACCAGCGGCTCGAGGCCCGCCCGGTTAAAGGCGGCGAAGGGAAACATAGAGAAGGGAACTGCGGTATAAATGATTGAAAATAATGTATGGGCTAGCGAATCAAACGGCCTCTCCACCTTCCTGAAGAGCTCTATCCCCATCACAACTGATATCACGGGTATAAGCAGCAGGAACCCATCCAGGGGCAGCCATCCGAGAGCGATCATCGTGGATGTGACATAGAGTATGAAACCGCTGATGATGCCTGTGACCAGCTGAGGCCTGACGCCTGTGCCTCTCACCATGATGTAATACTCGTGCTGTGTCCCGGCAATCATCACCGCCCCTACAATAAAGAAGGAGACAGGATGAAACCAGAGTCCTCCAAGAACGAGTATAACGATGAAAGCACCGGTGATGGTGCGCCGGACCAGATTTGTCACCTCACAGATCTTTGATTATTTCCTTTGAAATGAGCACGTTATCACGATGGACAAAAACCTCGATCTCACCTATCTTGTAGATGCTGTCGCGCTTATCTATTGCGACGGCGTCTATGCCGCTGGTCAGAAGACGTTCAACGGCTATCTGGCTTCTGACATCATCCGTGAACCCGGCTATGGCAACCCACTCATTCTCCATGTTCAACCGGTGATGCAGGGGCTTCCGGCGCTTTCCGGGTTACCGGGGGCGCCGGGCTTTCGGGGGTCTCCTGAATTTCAGGGATTCCCGGAATTTCCGGCATTGACGGTATTTCCGGCAGGGCCGGTTTTTCCGGAGCAGGCTTCCCGTCAGACAGGTCTCTCGTGTGGTCACCCTTGCGCTTGCCGAAGATACGCTCAAGATCCTCGCTGAAGATCACCTCTTTTTCGAGCAGCTGCTCGGCAAGCTGTCTCAGTCCTTCGATGTTGGCGGAGATGACCTCCTTCGCCTTCCCGTACGACTGTTCCACTATCTTTTTGGCCTCACTGTCTATCAGCTCAGCCGTCTTTTCGCTGTAGGGTTTTGTGAACCCGTATTCCGACTGACCCGAGGAATCGTAAAAACTCATATTCCCGACCGCATCTGACATTCCGAAGTAGGCGACCATGGCATATGCCTGTTTGGTAACCTTCTCGAGGTCACTCAGGGCGCCGGTGGAAATTTTCCCTATGACCAGTTCTTCAGCTGCCCTCCCTCCCAGGGCATATGCAAGTTCGTCAAAGATATGTTCACGGGTCGATATGGATCGTTCTTCAGGGAGGTACCATGCTGCCCCGAGAGCTTTTCCCCTCGGTATGATGGTCACTTTGAGGAGCGGACTGGCATGTTCCAGGAGCCAGCTGACGGTGGCGTGCCCGGCCTCATGGTAGGCTATCGTCCTCTTCTCCTCCATTGATATTATCTTGTTCTTCTTCTCGAGCCCGCCGATGATCCTGTCAACGGCATCGAGGAAATCCTGCTTCTCCACAACCGTCTTGTTCCCCCTGGCGGCTATCAGGGCAGCCTCATTGCACACATTGGCGATGTCGGCACCGGAGAAACCCGGAGTCTGTTTTGCCAGGAAAGCAATGTCAAATCCCTCCTCAAGCTTTATCGGACGAAGGTGCACCTTGAAGATGGCTTCACGCTCCTTGATGTCAGGAAGCTCAACGCTGATCTGGCGGTCAAAACGGCCGGCCCTGAGAAGAGCCTTATCCAGTATGTCAGCCCTGTTTGTGGCTGCAAGGATTATCACCCCGCTGTTGGTACCGAAGCCGTCCATCTCCGTAAGGAGCTGGTTGAGAGTATTTTCGCGCTCGTCGTTTGCGCCGAAGTTCGGGTTGCGGCCGCGGGCACGCCCAACGGCATCGATCTCATCAATGAAAACGATACACGGCGCCTTCTCCTTTGCCTGCTTGAAAAGATCCCTGACGCGCGAGGCGCCGACACCTACAAACATCTCCACGAAGTCTGACCCTGAGATGGAGAAGAAGGGTACGTTGGCCTCACCGGCAACAGCCTTGGCAAGCAGTGTCTTACCTGTCCCCGGAGGGCCCACAAGCAGGGCACCCTTGGGTATCTTGCCACCGAGGGAGGTGTATTTTTTCGGGTTCTTCAGGAAATCAACTATCTCCATCACCTCTGTCTTGGCCTCTTCAAGACCGGCAACATCGCTGAAGTTGGTCTTTATATGGGTGTCTTTGTCAAATATCTGGGCCTTGGACTTGCCGACGCTGAAGATATTGCCGGCACCGCCGCCTCCACCGCCGCCTGACATGCGCCTCATAAAGTAGATCCACAGAAGGGCGATGATAAGAAACGGAAGTATGACACCCAGGAAAGTGGCCAGGTAATCTTTCCTCTTCTGGTATTCGAGATAAATGCGATTCTCCTCCGTATATCCGGCCTTATCCTGGGCCGCAGAAAAGAACTCCTGGAAGAGTTCCACGGTTCCGAAAGTGTGGTAAAAATGCGGCCTTGGGGGCTGCAGCCCAAAGCTGCGCTGCTCTGCAAAATCAGGGTAACGCCCGCTCTTGAGCGAGTCGGTCTTTATGTAAATCTCAGCCTGTTCCTCATTGATCACGATAACCTTCTCGATGTCGTGATTCATGACCATCTCTTCAACCTCCCTCTGCCCGGCTTTCTGGGTGTACTTGCCTGCAAAGAGGATCTGGAACAGAAGAAATGTCAGCACAAGAATTGCAATGGGCCAACTTGAGTTGAACCATGATTTGGGCTTTTTATCGTTCTTGTCTGACTTTGGAGTCTCCTTGTTCTCTGCCATATATCATTAACCTTTCATTTCTGCTTTGTCCTCGAGCATCGTTACACGGCCGTCAGCCCACAACGATTCGAGGTCGTAAAAGTCCCTGTAAGGCTGCTGAAAAATATGTACGAGAACATCACCGTAATCGAGCAGGACCCATATGCAGTTTTCCCTGCCTTCAATATGATAGGGTTTTCTCCCTGTCTCCTTCCTCACTACATCCTCCACTGACCAGGCAAGTGAATCAACCTGTTTTGTGGATGCGGCGTGACTGATCACGAAGAAGTCGCACATCCTGCTTTCAATTTTTCTCAGATCAATCAGCGCCACCCTCTCTCCCTTTTTCTCAAACAAACCCTTTACAATGCTCTCTGTCATCTGGGTGGCCTCTTTCCCGGCTTTTCTCATCAATAAACTTTTCAGTAATAAACAGTTCCTGTTAACTGCCGCAAAATTACGAACATTTATCCGTATTTTCGTCCGGCTCTAACTCTTTTTACAATAAGGGTGCCAATTTGACCGGTTGGGACAAAAGCGCCGGTTTTACCCGATATGAACATTGCAAATACCTGTTTACCATGATCATAGGCTCATATGTCAGGCATTATGAAAAAGTGTCATCAACAAATACGGTGGCTTTGGCCCTGCTTCGTGATGGAAAGCCATCCGAAGGCACTGTAATAACGGCATCATTTCAGGAGAGCGGACGAGGACAGCCGGGGAACAGCTGGGAGAGTGAGCCCGGCAGCAACCTGCTGATGAGCGTGATACTGTACCCGGTCATGGTAAAGCCTTGGGAGCAGTTTATAATTTCGCGGATGATCTCCCTTGCCGTCCATGACCTGGTGAGCCTCCACACCACGGATGCCACTATCAAATGGCCCAACGACATTTATGTCAGGGATGACAAAATAGCAGGCATACTGATTGAGAACAGCATTATGGGATCAACGCTTGGAAGCACCGTGGCAGGCATCGGGCTGAATGTCAACCAGGCTGTTTTCAGGAGCGACGCCCCCAACCCGGTCTCACTTGCCATGATCACAGGCACGGTTCATGACCTGCCAGCCATTACCGGGAAGCTTACAGAACTGATTGACAGCAGGTACGGCATGATCATAAGGGGAGAGACGGCCTCTCTTGAGAAAGATTATCAGGAGGTACTGTACAGGGCAGGTACCTGGCACCAATACCGGGATAGCCACGGCATGTTCGAAGGTCTCATTGAGCGTGTGAAACCGGACGGAATGCTGGTGATACGAAAAAGAAACGGGGAGACCGCTGAGTATGCCTTTAAAGAGGTTGATTACATCCTCTGATCTTGTCAAAACCCTTGTAAGACTCAATGGCATCAATCAGGCTGTCAAGGTATTTTCCGGCTGAATCTCCCATGAGCATCCGCATAATCGGGTTCATGTTCACTCCTGCCGTGATGTGAAATGCGGATCTGTTGCTGGTGATATATTCGATTGCCACCTGTACTGTAATCTTTCCGGTAAGGAAAGTCTCCGCATCATAGCTTATCAGTGAATGAGGCAGTGCCTCACCCAGGGAAGCCGATATTCTGCCTGTCTTGTCGAACCTGAAGCTGCAGTGATCTTCCGTTGCCTCCCACTCCGTTATCATACCCTCAGGCACGACTGTCTGCAGGTTGCGCATGTCAGTCAGGAAGGCATACAGATCGCCGTCTCCGCATGGCACCTCGCCCTTCCTGCTGGTATATGTTGTCACCGGACTCATTACTTTCGACTTTACAGACTTTCGACTTTACAGACTTTCGACTTTATGGACTTTACAGACTTTGGACTCTATTCCTTCCCCCACACCGAAGGTTCCCTGCGCCACTCCTTCAGAGTTTCCACATCACCCCGGGTGATATACCCGGAAGCGGCAGCCATATCTACCAGGACACCGTAGTTACTGAGGGTATCGAGCCTGCATCCCTCGGCAGCAAAGGCATCGGTGGCCTTGCTGAAGCCGTAGGTGAATATGGCAATCATACCCAGCACGTCACATCCTGCTTCACGGAGCACCCTTACAGCCCCCAGGCTGCTTCCGCCGGTGGAGATCAGGTCCTCAATAACCACAACCTTCTGCCCTTTCTCGAAATATCCTTCAATCTGGTTACCAAGCCCATGATCCTTTGCTCCTGACCTCACGTAGATAAATGGAAGTTGCAGTCTGTCAGCCACCAGGGCACCGTGTGCTATCGCGCCGGTGGCGACACCGGCAATCAGCCCGGCATCAGGGTATAACTGCCTCACCCTGTCGGCAAAGGCATCCCTTATGAACCCACGTACGGCAGGAAACGAGAGGGTCATGCGATTGTCACAGTAGATGGGCGATTTCCAGCCCGAAGCCCATGTAAAAGGTTTTGCGGGTTGTAATTTAATTGCTTTAATTTGCAGAAGGTATTCTGCAGTTCTATTTGCTGTATCGTCCATATGTTGAAGTATAAAGTATATTTTGACAACAGGGTAATCACTCTCTCCCCCGAGCCCGACAGGGTGCAAAAATACGCCCTTTTCCATAAATACAACGTGGAGGAGGAACTCTTTGCCCAAATATCACAGTTTGCCCTCAATAATGACATCCCCTCGCTGAATATTTATTCATCCGATATCAACAACCTGTGGAAGGTATTCTCTTCATGGTTTACCGTGATAGAGGCTGCCGGCGGACTGATAGGCCATCCCTCCGGGAAATACCTCTTTATCATGCGGTACGGCCGGTGGGATCTCCCCAAGGGTCATATTGAAAAGGGTGAGACTCCCGAAGAGTGTGCCCTCAGGGAGGTGACCGAAGAGTGCAACATTCGCGGACATCTCATAGAAGGCTCGCTCCCCTCAAGCTATCACACCTATCTCTTTGACAACAAACCATTTATGAAAAAGACCTGGTGGTTCCGCATGAGTTACGGAGGCGAGATGATCACCGAGCCGCAGGCCGAGGAGGGCATCACCCACGCCGAATGGCTTACCCCACAGGAGATAGCGCGTATCAAGTCAAACACCTTCCAGTCGCTGCTTGACCTGCTGAACTATACCCTCAGGGTAAAGTGATCACTTATTGAGATAATCTGAAATTTTTATTGAATCAGGGACGAACATCGAGGCATCGCCGCCATTCCTGATGATGTCACGGACTATGGTCGAATTTACCGGTGTATGCTCGGTGCTTGTGAGCAGGAATACGGTATCTATCTCCGGGGCCATCTTCCAGTTCATGTGCCCCATTGCCCTTTCATATTCAAAGTCAGCCGCAGTGCGCAGTCCTCTCAAAATATAACGTGCATTGTGCCTGCGGCAGAAATCGACTGTCAGGCCGCTGAACCTGGTGATCTCCACCCTGCTCTCCCCTGCAAAGACCTTCGAGATCATCCTGAGCCTCATTTCAATGCTGAACAGGTTATTCTTTTCTGAATTCTCTCCAACGGCAATAATGACTTTGTCAAACAGCGGCAGGGCTCTTTTAACGAGGGCTTCATGGCCCACGGTGAAGGGATCGAAGGAACCGGGAAAAACGGCAGTTTTATTCATGACAGGCAGTATAACGGTTAGTCAAACTCTATGATTCTTGGATTGGTCACCTTTTGCCGCAGCAGCACATAATCAAGTACGTCCATGATCGTGTCAACATACCTGAATTTCAGTCCGCGGACATACTTTTCATTTATCTCTTCCACATCCTTGCGGTTCTGCTCCGAGAGCACTATCTCCTTTATGCCTGCCCGTTTCGCTGCCAGGATCTTTTCCTTTATCCCGCCCACGGGAAGCACCTTGCCCCTCAGGGTTATCTCCCCGGTCATGGCCACATACTTCTTGACCTTTCTCTGGGTGAATGCGGATGCTACGGAAACAGCCATGGTTATTCCGGCCGACGGGCCGTCCTTGGGGATGGCTCCTTCCGGGACGTGCACATGGATATTCCACTTTTCGGAGAATGTTTCGGGAAGGTCAAGCAGCGAGGCATGTGCCTTAAGGTATTCAAGGGCGATCACTGCCGATTCCTTCATTACGTCACCCAGGTTACCGGTGAGGGTCAGGTTACCCTTGCCCCTGCTGAGGCTGGTCTCCACAAAAAGGATCTCACCGCCGGTGGCTGTCCACGCAAGGCCTGTGACAACACCGGCCTGGTCATTCCCGTCGTAGATGTCTTTAAGGTACTTCGGAGGTCCGAGTATCTCCCCCACTTTTTCCCTGGTCACCACGGCTTCGGGAGTGTTGTTGAAGGCTATCTCCCTGGCCCTGAACCTGACCAGCTTGGCTATCCTCTTGTCAAGCTCCCTTACGCCCGATTCGCGTGTATACTTCTGGATGATGTCCTCAATCACCTCGTCCGAAAGGTGGAACTGCTCAGCGGTAACGCCATGGGCCTCAAGCTGCTTCGGAATGAGATGCCTTACGGCTATCTCCCTCTTCTCCTCAACCAGGTAACCCGTAATCTCTATCAGCTCCATCCTGTCGCGGAGGGCAGGAGTGACAGTTGCCAGGGTATTGGCTGTTGCAATGAAGAGCACCTTTGAGAGGTCAAACTCCATCTCAAGGAAATTATCATAGAAATGTGTATTCTGTTCCGGGTCGAGCACCTCGAGCAGCGCCGAGGAGGGATCGCCCCTGAAATCCTGCCCCACCTTGTCAATCTCATCGAGGATGAAAACCGGGTTGGAGGAGCCAGCCCGGCGTATATTCTGCACCACCCTTCCCGGCATGGCACCTATATAGGTCTTGCGGTGGCCTCTTATCTCAGCCTCGTCATGCAGCCCCCCGAGCGACATGCGCGCGTACTTGCGGTCAAGGGCACGGGCAACGGATTTGCCAAGCGAGGTCTTCCCAACGCCGGGAGGGCCGAAAAGGCAGAGTATTGGCGACTTGAGGTCGCCCTTCAGCTTGAGAACGGCCAGGTGCTCGAGTATCCTCTCCTTCACCTCCTCGAGGCCGTAATGATCTTCATCGAGCACGCGCTGCGCGTTCCTGAGGTCAAGATTATCGGTTGTATACTCATTCCACGGCAGCTCCAGGAGGGTCTGTATGTAGTTCACCTGCACAGAGTATTCAGCGGCGGCAGGATTGAGCCTGGAGAGTTTGCCGAGCTCACGGCTGAAGACCTTCGCCACATCCTCACTCCACAGTTTTGTCGTTCCCCTGAGGCGGAACTCCTCTACCTCCTTCTCAATGGGATTGCCGCCCAGCTCATTCTGGATGGTCTTCATCTGCTGGTGAAGCAGGAACTCACGCTGCTGCTGGTCAATCTCATACTTGACCTTCGACTGCAGCTCATTCTTCAGCTCAAGCAGCTGTATCTCACGCACCAGGTGTTCCAGCAGCCGCAGTCCGCGCTCCCTGAGCGTGGCTGGCCTCAAGCAGCTTCTGCTTATCATTGACGTTGATCTCCGTGTTGGCACAGATGTAATTTATGAGATAGGTGCTGTTTTCTATGTTCTTGACGGCGAATGAGGCTTCGGGATTGATGTTGGGATTGAGTTTGACGATCTTCACCGACAGGTCCTTGAGAGACCCTATTATCACCTCGAAGTCTTTCTCGTCCTCACCGCCCCTGGCTTCAGGGATGGCTTTCACCAGTGCCGTCATATATGGTTCTGTCTGCAGGACGCTCATGATTGAGATGCGCCTGCGGCCCTGGATTATTGCCGTGGTGGTTCCGTCAGGCATCTCGAGCAGCTTTACCACCTGACCGAGGGTCCCCACAACGTTCAGGTCGCGAACCTGCGGATCCTCCACCTCAGCATCAAGCTGCGCAACGGCGGCAACGAGCTTGTTGCCGCGGTAGGCCTCACGTACAAGCTGCACCGACTTTGAACGCCCGACAGCTATGGGTATCACCACTCCCGGAAACAACACCGTATTGCGCAGGGGCAGCAGGGGAACACTCCCCGGTATCTCCACCTCCTCCAGCTCCTGGTCGTCACCGTCAGAAAGAATGGGTATAATCTCCCTCCCCTCGTCAATCAGCTCATGAAATCCGATACTATCCCACTTTCTTAAAACCTTCTTCTCCATACTAGGTAAAACTATGCAAATTTAGTTAATTATATCTTACACCCTCTCTCCCTCCGGTTCAGTGGTGCATGCCCTGATAACAAAAAAAAAGCCGCCTTGTTTAAGGCAGCTTTCCTGTGAATGACAGTCCCCTACTTCGATTTCTTGTCGATGTGATTCTTGTAGCGGCTCATATACTTGTCTACCCTTCCGGCGGTGTCAACAAGCTTCATCTTGCCGGTGTAAAACGGATGCGATGTGTTTGATATCTCAAGCTTGATGAGCGGATATTCATTCCCGTCCTCCCATTTGATGGTATCACGGGATGAGGCAGTTGAACGTGTTATAAATGCCGTACCATTTGACATATCCTGAAATACAACCATCCTGTAATTGCTCGGGTGTATACCTTCTTTCATCTTCTGATCTAGTTTGTTACTGTTTTTAAAATCCCTTTCTCAAGGGAGTGCAAAGATAATGAACATTAAGAAAAATACAAAAGCACAGGTAAATATTTTTCAGCTGTTGAGTTTCGCCTGCCGTTCCGCCTTGTTCTCCTCCATCTCCAGCTTGTACATTTTGAAGGGGAGGGTATCGTCAATCATGTATCTCATGGTAAGGTGTGTCTTCGCTTTCTGTGCCCCGATGGCCTCATATATTGAGATCATCTTCGGGTTGAAGTCGCCCACCCATGACAGCTCGAGCTCCTTGTAGAACCTCTTTCTCCTGAAGACATGAAAGATCTCGAGGAAGATGGCCGATTCTATCCCGCTGTTCTGGTATGAGGGGTGTACTCCGGCCACCACCGCCCGGGCGCGTGTCATCTCGTGAGTAAATTTATACCAGACAAACCTAATCATGTTCCACAGGTTAAGGCGGCCGTTGAAATGCTTTATGATCTGGTTGAGATCCGGGAAGATGACAAAGAATGCCACTGGCTTGTCATTATGATAGGCAAACCAGATCAGGTCGGGGTCAAGGAATGCCTTTGCCTGGCTGAGCGTGGCATTAAGCATGGCCGGGTCAAGCGGGGTAAAATCCTCCTTGAAGACCGACCAGGTGGCATTGTATATCTCAACCATATCGGCAATGATCTTGTCCTTCCTTTTGTATTCAAAGTGCCTGAAGGTATACCCCGGCCTCTTTGAGATCCACTCCGCGATTTTCATGAACCGTTCCGGGAATACCTCCACGGCCGCCACATCCTTATGATAGCTGTACTGTTCAAAGTATACCCTGAACCCGTAGTCTTCAAAGTACTGCCTGTAATATTTTTTATTGTAGGGCATACCGAATCCGGGTTGCGTGAATCCCTCAACGAGAAGTCCCCAGTAGTTGTCATTCTCTCCGAAGTTTATGGGACCGTCCATCGCTTTTATGCCTCTCTCCGTGAGCCATTGCCTGGCAGTGTCAAAGAGCATGAATGCCGCTTCGCGAGACTCAATCACTTCATAGAAACCGAAGCCGCCCGTTGGCTGTCTGTTTGCCTTTGAACGAATCTCATCGATGAAGGCGGCCACTCTGCCTATTGTCTTGCCTCCGCCGTCAGTAAGGATCCAGCGGGTTGCCACGCCATGCCTGAAGGCAGCGTTCCTGGAAGGGTCAAAGACAGATTCGACCTCGCTGTCGAGCGGGCACACCCAGTTGGCGTCTCCCTTGTACAGCCTCTTGGGGAAGTCGATAAACTCCCTCCTGTGCTCCCTGGTGGTCACTTCCGTTACTCTCATCTCATTCAGCCTTGTAGGTTAAACCATGACTTGACTTTATCCATGCCTTCGCCGGCATCATCCTTGTGCCTGAACTCATTGGTTCTTCTGTTATAGCTATAATCTGCACTCCACTCCGATGCATTCTCCCTGATCTCCCCCAGGGCCCCTATTACCGTCTCCAGCTCGTCGCCAGTCATCGTGGGATGCAGCGAGAGCCTCACCCATCCGGGTTTTTCAGACAGGTCTCCCCTGTTGATCATCTCGGTTATCCGGTGGCTGTGGTCATAGGTCACGTCAAGCAGGAAATGGCCGTAAGTGCCTGCGCAGGCGCATCCGCCCCTCACCTGGATCCCGTATCTGTCGCTGAGCAGCTTGACCACCAGGTTGTAATGCATACCGTCAATATAGAACGAGATTGCACCCAGCCTCTTCCTGACTTCGGGGGCAAGGATATGAAGCCCCGGTATGGCCGTTAGTCCGTCAAGGGCCCTCTCCACCAGCTCTTCCTCCCTGGCACGTATATTAGCCGTGCCCATCATCTCTTTGAGCTCTATTGCCAGGGCGGCCCGTATAACCTGGAGAAAACCCGGCGTGCCTCCGTCTTCCCTTGATTCAATACTGTCAACATACTTGTATTCCCCCCAGGGGTTGGTCCAGTCTACGGTGCCGCCGCCCGGCTGGTCCGGCACGGTTGTCTTGTAGAGCGATTTGTCAAAGACCATGATCCCTGACGAACCGGGTCCGCCGAGGAACTTATGCGGTGAGAAGAAGATGGCATCGAGCTTCTCCAATGCATCGGCAGGGTGCATGTCGATGTCAACGTAAGGGGCCGAGGCTGCAAAGTCAATGAAGCAGAGGCCGCCGTTTTCATGCATGATCCGGGCAAGCTTGTGATAGGGGGTATACACACCGGTTACGTTTGAACATCCGGAGAAGGATCCTATCTTGAACTTCCTTTCCCTGTACTTTTCAAGGGCCTTCTGCAGGTTTTCAGGATCAACGGTAAGATTTCTCCCCGGCTCTATCATCACAACATCGGCGAGGGTCTCATACCACGATGTCTGGTTTGAGTGATGCTCGATATGTGTTATGAAGACAACCGGGCGCTCGGTGTCGCTCAGGCAGCGTGCCGTCTTCGGGTAGCTGCATCCCTTGAGCCCGAGTATCCGCTGGAACTTGTTTATCACTGCTGTCATGCCTGCTCCTGCGGCGATAAGCACATCATCCGGACCGGCATTTACGTGCCTCTTGATAATCTCCTGTGCGTGGTGATAGGCCCATGTCATTGCCGAGCCGGTCTCCGAAGTCTCGGTGTGGGTGTTGCCTACGAACGGGCCGAACGTCCAGGCCATCTTGTTTTCTATTGGTCCGTAGAGCCTTCCGCTGGCTATCCAGTCACAGTATATGATCTTCTTCAGACCGTATGGTGTGGAATAGGCCTGGTCTATACCCACTATATTCCTTCGAAACCGGGTGAAATAATCCTCTAAATTTTGCTTATGCTCAGACATGGTCCACGCTATGTATCAGAAGCCTCAAAGATAATTCTTTTTGATTTCAGTGTCAGGGCCGTTGAGTTTGCTTCATTTGCCCCGAAGCCCGCTAATGGATGTCAATGATGCGGTGGTCGATAAGCACGAACAGAAGTATAAGCAGGGCAGACCATATCAGCCAGCTGGCAACGGGGATATATTCGGCCGGCCTGATCTTCATCTTTTTCCACACATAATAAATAAGGAATACCTTTTCAAGGGAATAGACAATGAATGTGGCGAGGGCCACACCTACAACCCCGTAGGGTTTTATCAGCAGGAGGCTGAGGGGGACGTTCACCGCTATCTCAATGGCCGCAACTATAAGTATTACTCTTGTTTTTCTGCGACCGATCAGGATGGTCTGAGGAAAGACCAGACGTGGAATGATAAGCAGCAGGTATATCATGAAGACGTCGGCGCTGCGGGTGAATTCCGGTGTGAACAGTCGCGGGTAGACCCAGCGTGCCACAAGCATGGTAGCGATAGATAAGGGGAAGAGGTATTTGATGAGCCTGTCAGACCTGTGGCGGAGGGTCACCAGCGCCCCGCGCATCCCCTCCCTGGTGCTGAAGAGCGGCAGGAGTGCGTTGCTCAGGCCGTTGGCCAGCAGCAGCACCAGGGGAAACTCCTTCGCCCCGTAGCGGTACATGGCAAAAACACCCGGGTCGGCATACCGGGCTGAAATGATTATGCCGTCAATATACTGAGCCGAACCGCTGATCAGGAAGGTAAGGATCAGAGGCATGCCAACCCTGAGATGCTCCCTGATGAAGTCATACGATACCTTTATTAATGTATAGCGGCGCAGGAGGATGATCAGCCACACCCACCTTATTGCGGTAATGGCGAAGAGACCCCAGATGGCGCTCTTCTCGTCAAACCCTGACACCACCGGCGCCAGAACAAAAAGCATCTGCGCACTGTAGGTGTAAATCCCGTACTGAATGACACGGTGCGGCCTTTTGTTGAGCAGGTATATGTATTCAATCAGTGTGACCGGGTTGCTCAGGAGTATGTACAGCAGCAACAGGTTGGCATATGGTATTTCCGGCTCAGCCTGGGAAGATGCGAGCATGATCTTTACCGGTATTCCCATCGCAAATACCAGTATACTGAAGAAGGTCAGGAGGAGGAATGCATTGAACAGCTCGGGCGATTTCCGGCCCTCGGCCTCACCATCCTCCCTGAAGGTACGGTTGCGGTTATAGAGGGTCAGGAGCGACTGGATGATGCCTGACACCCAGAAGAAACTCAGCAGGCTGGAGATGAAGAGGAACAGTTCCCAGTTGCCGATCTGCGCACGTGACAGGTGGCTCTTGGTGAAAACGATACTGATAATGAGGAAGGTGCTAAATCTGAGCAGCTGGATGGCCTGCAATCCCGATATGTTGTCTATGAACTTTAGTTTGGCCAAGCTTACCCGGTATAGAGTCCTGAACGCTGATAGCCCTCAATAATTGTACCATTGGATTTCAGCGCGACTAAGATACTATTTGCAGGATATGATAACAAAATAAAGACAAATATTTGCGGAATGCATTTTTTGCTGTTTCTTTGCAGTCCGTAAAACGGTGGTTGTAGCTCAGTTGGTTAGAGCGCCAGATTGTGGATCTGGAGGTCGCCGGTTCGAACCCGGTCTTCCACCCTGTCATAAAAAGCTGGCCCGCGAAAGCGGGCACAGCTTTATTTTTTTAACGAAGGGATGAAGCTTGCTTCAGACCGAAGGAAAAAAATGAAGCTCGCCACCGGGCTGTTGCCCGGGGAAAGCTTTTTATGACAATGGTCCCCTTGCTCCGGTTCGCCGTTTGAGCGCAGCGAAAACGGCAACCCGGTCTTCCACCCTGTCATAAAAAGCTGGCCCGCGAAAGCGGGTCAGCTTTTTATTTTCTGGATAGGATAAACCCTGCTTCAGGCCGAAGGGGAAAAATAAACCCTTTACCCTGTCGCTAACTGACTGCAGAGCGATTGTAGCGGTACTTCGCCCCCACAGCCAGGAGAACCACCAGCCCGATGGCTACATAGACAAACACCGGTACAGGCACAGAGTCTCCCCCTGCATATGAATGCAGTCCCGACAGATAATAATTGACACCGAAGTAAGTCATTAACACTGAAGCAAATGCAAAGAGCGACAACAGATTGAATACGTAGGTATCCTTCATCCCGGGGATCATCCGCGAATGGGTCACAAGAGTGTATACTATAATGGTAATAAGTGACCATGTCTCCTTGGGATCCCATCCCCAGTAACGGCCCCATGATTCATTGGCCCAGATGGCTCCCAGGAAAGTTCCGATGGTCAGAAAATAGAGTCCCAGGGTTATTGCCCGGTAATTTATGACGGTCAGCTCATCTATGACGGAACTGATCCTTTCCCGGTTCTGTGAATTGATGAAGAGCATCATTATCAGAACAAGTATGCCAAGTATTGCCCCCAGTCCGAGGAACCCGTAGCTGCCGGTGATGACTGACACGTGCAGCGTCAGCCAGTATGACCTCAGCACGGGCACAAGGTTGGTTATCTCCGGATCCATGAAACTCAGGTGAGCCACCATGAGTGTCAGGCCGGCCAGGACAGCCGTGGCTGCCAGTGTAAGAAGTGATTTGCGGCTGAAAATGATGCCGGCAAGCACTGTCACCCATGAGATGAAAAGCATCGATTCATAGCCGTTGCTCATTGGCGAATGACCTGAAATATACCATCGTATTCCCAGGCCCAGCGTATGAAAGAGGAAGCCGGCGGCAACCAGCCCGGCAAGAATCTTGAGAATCAGGCCGGAGTTCTCTTTACCCCTTATTATCAGGGTTATGATGGTAAAGATCATTACCAGTCCCACCATTGCATAGTAAGGAAACAGTCTCTCGAAGATCTTCGCCTTATAGTAGAACAGTTCCGCTTTTATCTTCGTCTCCGACGGGAGATCATAGCCGGCATGGGTGCGCTGGTACTGCCTGATGGCGGTGAGAAACTCCTCCGGTGCAACGGCGGCCCTGCCGACGGATGTCACTGCCTGAGTCCACATCGGCACCACGCTGAGCACGAAGAGTGAATCCTCACTGCTGACATCATGCCTGACGGCATCCTGAGCCATACCCCAATGATCGGTACCATCCCGCAGCGGGAAGATGCGCATGAAGTCCCCGCGTGACATCATGTAGCATATGTTTACACGCTCATCAACCTTTATAACCTCCTTATCGAACCTGCTGCGCTCACTCTCGGCCTTCGCATAGGCCTTCTCGACATATGATGAAAGCTTATACCCTCCCCCGTCACCGAAAGTGACAATGTCGGAGAATGCAGCCCTCTCACCGGTCAGCTTCAGCAACTGGCGAACCTCATCATTCGATACTTTTATAAGTGGCACATCCTGCCAGTGGAAGAAATCGAGCGAGCAGCCAAGCAAGACCTGCATGGGTGAGAGACCGTCAAAACTGTTCTCCCTCGCAACTTTCCGCAGAATGTCACTGCTGATCGTATAAAGTGGCTTCGTCCGTCCTTTCTGGTCCTGGGCAAGTACCTCCCCGAAACGGTCGGCTGCCTCCCTGTCAATCACGAGCTGCTGGCTGCGGGCTGGCGCCAGGGAAATCAGGAATAACAGCACCAGGACAGTAACAGGCTTTCTATATCTTGAATTCCAGTAACCTGGCTTTATAGTCCTGAAAGAGGATCTCCGGTTAAATATTGAAAGGATGATAAATAGGAATAGGAGTCCGTAACCGGTATAAGTTGTATACATTCCTGCCGGATCATGGTTCACTGAAAGTACCGTGCCAAGTTCGTCATTGTCGTAAGACGACTGATAGAACCGGAAACCGCGGTATTTCAGGATGTGGTTCATGTAAATATCATATTTCATCTCCGTGCCGTGGTCAGGGTCAATCAGTGTGACCCTGCTCTTAAATCCTGACGGACTGTTTGAGCCGGGGTAACGTTCTATCATGAAGTCATCAAGCTTCAGGCTGAAGGGCAGATTAAGGACCCTCCTGCCGTAGCTGACCATGGCGGTCAGGTTGCCGGCACTGCCCTGCCAGGTTGACCTCGATTCCCCGGAATCATCCCACAGATATACCTTACGGTCAAACCCGGCTCCCGATATGGTGCATTCAATGGCGCCTCCGGGGCCACGGCCTCCGCCCTCCTCCGAGGGTACAACAATACCGTTCATCGTAAGGTTCTGTGGCATTATCCTGAACCCTCCGACCGTATAGACGATTCCCCTGGCAAGAACAATGAGGGTATCCGGAGGATAAACAACCGTCTGCATGTCCTGCATGCTGGTGGAACGTACCTCTCTCAATGACTTGATAAAGAATTCCGAGTTGTTTGTGAGAATTGTGATTTCGGCGTCAGTGCCAAAACCTACAGACATATCCCCTATCAGGCCCGTCTCGCCCTGGACCAGCACAACGACTTCGCTGCTGACCATATCGGGTGTTATCAGCAATGCTGCAGCCGGGAGCCCGTCGGGTGCATCCTGCACCTGCTTGACCGCACCGGGAAGATACCTGTCAAATGTGAGCGTCACCTCTTCACCTGCAGCCTCAAGCCTCTTTTTGAAATGGCTGTTGCGGCCACCGGTCAGATTGATTGCACCGGTATGGCTGGCAAGTGACCGTCCGTCACGATCACTCAGCTCAAACGTCAGGCTGCTACCCGAAGACTGGGTCAGAGAGGTGGTCTCACCCTCCCTTATGTGCATCATACCATCATAACCGGTGTACCTTGTAATGGCAGCTCCGGCAATCATTACAATGAAGGCCGCATGAAACAGCATTACTGTCAGCTTCTCCCTGCGGTAGAGTTTGAATGTTACTATCTGACCTGCCAGGTTAATCACCAGCAACAGAAAAAGCAGCTCAAACCACCGTGTGTTGTAGACCGTTGACCTGGCCACTTCGGCACCGAAGTCGTTCTCGATGAATGTGGCTGCGGCCATCGCTACAGCCAGCACTATAAACAGAACACCCATCACTGCGGGTGTAAACAATAACCTTAATATTTTCATGGAATCAATTTGAACACAAAACTATCCTTTTTCGGATATAACCTGCAATTTCTCGCGGTCAAGAATCTTTACTTTACGCGGTGTGGACTGAATGATGTTTTCATTCTCCAGCTCACCCATTATTCTGACTACACTTTCCTTGGCCATGTTCGTCATCTCACCAAGCTCCTGACGAGTCAGAACCATCTCATAATCATCAGAATGGAAGATATTGTCCGCAAAATACAGAAGCGCCTCTGCAAGCCTTCCGTGCATCTTCTTCTGGGTAAGGTTCAATACCTTGTGATGCATCCGGAATGCCTTATCACTCAGATCTTCAATGAAGCCAACGGCGAAACCCGGATTTCCGGCGATAATCTTCCGTATCACTTCAAAACTGATGAAGCAGGCCTTCACATGGGTGATGGCTGCAACTGAATAACAGTAACGCGAATTGACATGTACCCCCGGACCTGCCAGCAGGGTTGAATGCTCGGCGAGGTTTATGATGAGGTTTCTCCCTGAATACCCTTCCATGTATACTTTTGCAAGTCCTGATATCAGAAAAATGGCATTTGAGGAGGGAGAGCCCTGCTTGATAATTATCTCGGAAGGGTTAAAGCTGGCCTCGTACCTGTTCTGGTTGACGATTTCGAGTTCCTCTTTCGAGAGGTTCTTGAAATTGGTCCAGCATCTTGAGCAGGCTTCGCAGCTTGATATGATATTTTCGCTATACATGATAAAAACCCATTTCTGGAGTCAAATGTATCCAGACCCGAATGTAATTTACGAGAAATATAACATATATCATATTCTTTTTTGATTTTTATCAATTCAGGGGCCTGTACTTATCAATCTATTGTGATTGAAATATCAATGATAAACAGAGTGTTGAGATTAACCGTCTTGTTACCTTTCGCTGTCTAAAACTCATTAACGAATAACCATATGAAAAATAGATTTAAGATTGCCATTCTGCTTGTTTCAGGCGCCGTAGCGATGGCGTCATGCGAAGGTCCTATGGGGCCGACGGGTGCTGATGGTGCCAAGGGCGACAAGGGTGATAAGGGCGACCCGGGAACTACCCTGGCCTGTGCCGAATGCCATAACAACAACGCTCAGGTACCCATTTTCTCTGCCCAGTGGAGTACATCAACACATGCAACGGGCGGGAATGCAGCATATGCCAACCGTGCGGGCTGCACGCAGTGTCATACCAGCCAGGGATTCCTCGAATATGTAGCTGAAGGATCCACAGCTGCAATATCATTGCCTGAAAATCCCAGCCAGATCACATGCTATACCTGTCACAAGATTCACAAGACCTTCTCTGATGACGACTGGGCGCTTACCAAGCCCGGGGCACAGACGCTTGACGTCAAATATGCCGGTGCTGATGTTATTTGGGACAAAGGAACGAGCAATCAGTGCGCCTTCTGCCACCAGTCAAGGCCGGTAAATCCTGCACCAACTGTCGGAGGACCTGACTTTGCCATAACAAGTTCGCGCATCGGGCCTCATCACGGACCCAATACCAACCTGATACTTGGTAAAACTCCGTTTGAGCTTCCCGGAACCGCAGTTCCGACAACCAATCCTCACTCCACCAGCAGCGGTTGTATCACCTGCCACATGTCAGCACCCTACGGTTACACTGCCGGTGGTCATAACATGGGCGTCATGTATGACAGCCACGGAACCGAGACCAGGTTGCTGACCGGCTGCACTACCTGTCATACAAATGCTACCACCCTGGCAACGATGATTGCCACCCTTGAAAGTGATGTCGAAGAGAGAATGGCAACTCTGGAGGCACAGCTCATTGCAGCCGGGATATACAATCCGGCTACTGAACTTGCCAAGACAGGTACTTTCCCGGCAAATGCCGTGCTGGCTTACCTGAACTACAACACAATCAAGGAAGACCGCAGTAATGGGGCTCACAACCCGCAATACATCAGGGTGCTCCTTGATAACTCAATTGCCGCCATGACAACCCTGGGATATCCGGCTCCCTAGAACCAACGAAAGAAATGACTAGTCCTAAATAAGCGTTACAGATTATTGGACAAAAGTATCAAGTTTATCTGACCGCATCAAGGTTCGCTTTGATGCGGTCATTTTTTTTATAAGTTTTTATTTTGACTTTAGCCTGCTTGTGCATTTGATCCGGTGTTTTCATATAACAAGATAGGTGTGGTCTGAGCTGGTTGTAGACCTGGATGCTATTACTTACCATTTCTTTCATTATGGGCAATTTCGCATTATACTTATCTAACAAGAACTCTTGTTTCAAGATGCCATTTACTCTTTCTGCAACAGCATTGGCATAAGGATCGTAGGATTCAGTCATACTACAGCGTATATTTCTCTTATTCAAGATTTTTTGGTATTCATCACAACAATATTGAAAACCGCGATCAGAGTGATGGATCAGCTCCATATCCAGGTAAGTCCGTTGCTTTAACCCCATTTTAAGAGCCCTGATAGCTCCTTCAGCACTCAAGCTGGATGAGACATCGTAACCGACGATTTTCTTCGAGTAGACATCAGTAACCAAAGCCAGGTATTGATAGTTCCTATGGCTTCCGAGATAAGTAATATCAGATGCCCATACTTGTTCCGGCCTTGAGGGAGATAATTGGGCTACCAAATTCTTATGTTTATGAAAACGATGGTGCGAGTCTGTTGTTTTCTGATAACTCCTGACCGGCTTTATCAGCATTTTATTGGCTTCAAGTATAGTAAACAACTTATCTCGTCCTACCCCCAGCTCTCTCAACTGATCTTTCAGCAGATAATAAAGCTTACGCGTACCGATGCGTGACATCTGCATTCGTATATCCCCAACCAGAGACACTACTTTCTTAGCAGTCTCCAGCTTCTCTCGCCCAGTCTTCTTTCTTCGATAATAAACCTGTCTGTTTACCCCGAACAACTCACAGGCAGAGACTAGCGTCTCTTTATTTTCTTCCCGGTAGTGATCGATTGCTCGGGTGAGCATTTTTTTCTGATAGGGATATTATACTCCTTCTCAGCCAGCGATATCATCATATCAAATATGATCGCTTTTTTATCTGCCGTCTCTACCTGCCTTTCCAAAAATGCTTTTTGCTTTTCAAGAAGCTTTACCTTTTGCTCAAGCTCCATGATCTTTTGTTCCTGGCTCTTAGGCATATTAGATGGGGTTTGATTCTCCCAATCAAAGGTACCATATTTCCTGAGCCACGTGGTAACTGTATCTCCTCCCTGGATACCGTACTTCCTACTGGCAGATAGTTTGCTTAGCTCTCCCGATTCAATTTCCTGGACAACTCGCAATTTAAAGGACGTTGAGTAATCTTTTTGACTTCGTCTAACATACTCATTTCTCGTTCTTTCTTCCATAACATTACATTTTTATGTAACGCTATTTCAGGACGGGACAAAATCACAAAAAAAGAGGGTGTCCGCCGGGACACCCTCTTTTTTTTCTGATAAAAGCGCTTATTTTTTAAGCGTTCTCATGTAATGGATCATACTCCAGATCTCTGTGTCAGGAATTTTCTTGTCGTAAGCAGGCATCTCATCCCTGCCGAACTTGGTCTGGTAAAACATTTCACCATCAGTATAGGCCTGGAAGGCAGCTCCTGAGAAGTCACCCGGGAACGTTTTTGTCATCCTGCCTTTGGGTCCGTCACCCAGTCCGGTCTTTCCATGGCATGAAGCACAATTCTTGTTATAAGCCGTCATGCCGGCCTTCACTGAGGCGTCATCTTTTGCCACAGGATTTGCCATTTTCTTGTACTCAGCGGGAATTACCCACGGTTCACCCTTCTTCTGCTGAGCATTGGCAGTGACTGACATAAAGGCAAACGCTGCTGTTACAAACATCACAGAAAAAACTTTAATTGATCTTTTCATAAAACTTGATTTTAATTTAACTCATATTAGTGACTCTCCTGCCAGCCGGTAACAATACTCCTGAAATTGCTCAGGGGTGTCTTACCCATAGTACTGACATAGAGATGGATAAACAGAAATATTACAACCAGGAATCCAAGAATGACATGGAACTGGTCAGTAAGAAATATGCCGCTGAACCCCAGGAATCTCTTAAGTATGAACTCCGGGAACATCAGTGCCCAACCGGTAACGAAAAGCATAGGGATGGCGAAATACATTACACCAACATATGAAACCTGCTGCAGCGGATTGAATTTGCGGTCACCGGTGACAGGAAAAGGTGCCTCTTCACCCTTGAAATATCCGAAACCATAATAGTACCCCTGCTTCCAGAGCCTCTCTCCCAGTCCCTTCAGGCTGATAAGGTAGTTTTTGCCATTGGAGGTGAACAGGTTGCCGAACAGAAATGCCGTGTAGCTTATTGTTAGGAGCACACCGCATACATTGTGTACTGACACTGCTCTCTGAAACTTAACAACGAGGGCGTTGTCAGGATCTGAATAGAGCATGCTGAATCCTGTCACGATCAGGAAAAGGCAGAGCACGGCATTGGAAAAGTGCCACAATCTGACCCAGACAGGATAGTGATAGAAATTCTTACTCATCAATCAGCGGCTTAGGTTTAATAATTATTCTGAAAAATGTATGCACAATGGCTATAGCAAGAGTCATGCCAATTATCAGGAGCCCTGTGACAGAAATGAACTTGCTCCTGTTCGCCCCGATCACATAAGAATCGTTCCTGAGGATCACTCCGTTTACAAAGCCCTTCTCATCACGGCTCTCCATTGCGGCATATTTGTAGAGCGTGCCCATCAGTATCGAATTCTTGCTGTGACAGTCGGTGCACCCTTTTACGGCGCTGTCAGCCGGCATGACCTCGTGAGCGATAAGCACACTGTCGCTCATGCGGGTATGGCAGTCTATGCACCGCACTGCCTCCAGGTGGCGGTCGACGTCCGGAAGCCATTCATGCTTCGGGAGCACAAGGTTTGCATTCTCATCATTGATCAGCCCCATCATGGTTGCATTACCGTGACAGCGAAGGCACATCTCATTCGACTTGAGAATATAATCCCTGCCTCCCTGCGTCTGGCGGGCAAGTGGATTGTAATAGTGAGGGTCGTGACAGTTCCAGCATGTTATAAGGCCATCAGTGGCGGTGTGGTGAACGCTGTTCTGGTATTCAGCCTCTATCTCTTCAAATTTGTATTGCGCATAATTCGGATCATACCCGTGACAGTCGATACAGCCCCATGAGGTCTCAAACCGGGCCTCTATGGAATGGGGGAAGGTCTTGAACCCCTCACTGTGACAGTCGAGGCAGTTGAAACTCCAGTGAACGGAATTATAGAACATGTCCGGAACTACAATATTATTCTCAGACATAAGCTGCTTCCTTGTCATTCCCCCAACGGAATCTGTTAGGGTGTAAATAAGCTTGCCGTGACATTTGAGGCAGTTCTGCTCATTCTCGTCAGCATATTGACTCTGCCCGGCCCCCCTGAGAGGGGTCTTTTCATCATCCTGTTGCGCAGATAAAGAAATGGAGCTGATAAAAAATATTAAGGCAGAATAACCCAGATATCTCCTGAAAACCATTTTAAACATAGTTACGTTAGAACCTTACGGTAACGTTCAGACCAATAAGGAATTCACCTTCACTGATGCTGTTCTGGTTGTAAACGAAATTATACTGTCCGAGAATATCCTTATAGTTTGCAAAGAACAGCTGGAAAGCGTGGGTTGCCGTTCCTATCTCCCAGCCGATTGCAAGTTGCGGAAAGGGATTAAACTCTTCATTCTCCTGCTTGTTGAACAGCTGGTCATATTCCGCAATAATACTGTGTGAACCGGCAAAATTATACCTTGCTCCGGCAGAAATCCCGTAGTTGGCGTTTTTATACCCTTCCTCCACGGCATTGAACCAGATAAAAGTTGGTGCCAGCTGCAGTGAAAACTTCTCGCCGAACTTGCGGGCCATAAGTATCTGGGTAAAATAGGAAAGACGGTGGATTTCACGCCAGTCGTGTGAAGGGCCAAAAGTATTCTGATCAAGGAGATTAATTGCCATATTCCCGTATAATGTGAGTGACAGGGGAACCGATCCGGAACTGGTCTGCTGCAGCAGAGCATATTTCACTGCAAGGTCCTGGGCCATGTAATTCTTTGCTGTACCGGCGGCAATCATCAGCTTGTCTGTAATGCCATAATTGAGGCCCAGCCTGATATTGGCAGGTGCCCACAGACCAAAGAGGTCGTCAATGCCATTGGTAACCGTCCCGAACCTGTGGTGTATTTCAAACTCGAGCATACCCTTGAAAGGAGTGGCAACCGTCTGGTTATCTATCAGTATGCTGGTTTCAAAAGTTCTTACGGGGTAATCCTGGCTCTCCTGGCTGAATAGTGGCACAAATAACAGGGCGAGAATAACTGATGCTATTATCTTTCTCATGGTTTTATTAGTTTATAGGTTCTTACGGTTAATTATTTTGTGCTCCCTGGGATGCCCACAGCATTATCATATCAGGCGCGGAGATCAGCACTGTGTCAATCTGTATCATCGCTGACCCGAACGCGGTTATTGATGAATGAATGGACAATACCTCGCTTGACGACGGTGTAACAGTGTCAACATTTGCAGACAATTCTTCATATGTCTTTTCGATACTCCATGACCCGTGGCAGTCGTTGCAGAACGGGTAAATATCCCGGGAGTAGCTGACTACCAGATCCTCCGGCACCTCCTCTTTTGCCCAGGAATATTTCTCACACGATGACAGTATAAACAGACCAGCCACAAAAACGGGCAGGAGTAATATCCTTAAATTCCTTTCCTTACGATCCATCTTCTTAGATTGTTATTTTAATCACAAATATATTGTAATAAGGTATCACATCCTTTTAAGCCCTGACATATTTAACTGATATATAGATGTTTCTTGTCAACAGACAAATTGACATATATCATTAACCGGACTGCTAAATATTATATTCGCAGGAGGCATTGGTTTCTGCGGTCCACCGGCCTTTCAGCTGACCTTGAAAAGGCCAAGTTCCTTCTCTTCAAACCCGGCTATATAGCCTGACCTCATGCTGTTTTCAGAGACAGAGAGGGAGATAAACAGGTCGGCGGAAGCAGCGTAGTCTGCATCACGCTGTGCATCGTGCAGCAAAAGGTATCCCATGATAATGTTGGCTGCCATCTCAACCAGGCGGCGTGCATGAAAATCAGTAAGCTCGTTGTTGCCGGCAGAGACTACTGCTGCCACTCTCTTTTCAAAATCGTCAGTGAGGGTTATCAGTGTCTTGCGCAGATGATCCAGTTCGGGCCTGACGTCTCTCTTTTCATATTCGCGGATCTGGGCCAGGTAGCCTCCTGTGGTCACACCCCGGACTGCGGCCACCACCTGCAGCTGCGACGTACCCTCATAAATGGAAGTTATGCGGGCATCACGGTACAGTCGTTCCACCGGAAAATCCTTGATGAACCCGGCTCCGCCATGGACCTGCAGTGCGTCATATGCAATGAGGTTGCACCACTCGCTGCTGATGAGCTTGACCATTGGTGTATATATGTCTGCCAGCCGGGTATAGGTCTTCATGTCATCGCGTTCCTCCCTGGTCAGAGTGCGTTCTCCGGCAATGAATGACCACGCCTTGTATATGTCTACAAATCTTGCAGTCTCATAGAGCAGTGACCTCATCGCTTCCAGCCTGACACGCATCAGCGTCAGCATCTGGTATATTGCCGGGAACTGGTCAATGGTCTTCCCGAACTGCTTCCTCTGGGAGGCGTACCTGACTGCCTCCTCATATGCCGCCTGGGCTATCCCTACTGACTGTGCGCCCACTCCCAGGCGTGCGCCGTTCATCAGTGACATGACATACTTGATCAGTCCCATGCGCCTCTCGCCGATCAGTTTTGCAGGTGCATTGCGGAACACCAGCTCGCATGTGGGCGAGCCCTTGATGCCCATTTTGTTCTCTATGCGCCTCACCTTCACGGCACCCTCCGCCTTGTCATAGACAAAGAGTGAGAGTCCCCTGCCGTCAGTGGTCCCCTCTTCCGAGCGTGCCAGTACAAGAGATATCTCCGCGTCGCCGTTGGTGATGAACCGTTTCACACCGTTGAGAAGCCAGACCCCCTTCTCCTCATCATAATGTGCCTTAAGCTGGACCGCCTGGAGGTCTGATCCGGCATCGGGCTCGGTAAGGTCCATCGCTGCCGTGGCCCCCTTATTGAAACGGGGAAGGAAATCCTCTTTGATATCCTCCGCGGCAAACTCAAGGATTGTCTCTCCGCAGTCCTGCAGCCCCCATATGTTTGCAAAACCGGCATCAGCTCTCGAAACCAGTTCGGCAGCCATGACGTAAGGTACCATAGGAAAATTCAGCCCGTCATATTTGCGTGGAAAGTTCATCCCTATAACGCCTGCCTTCGTCAGGGCCTCATGGTTCTCCTGCGTGCCCCGCGCATATTGTACGCGGCCCTCTGTCACCCGCGGCCCTTCATGGTCAACGTCCTCGGCATTGGGCGCTATGACATCGGCGCAGATGGACCCGATAATCTCAAGGACCTTGGAATAGTTGTCCATTGCATCCTCAAAGTCATGCGGAGCATAATCAAACTGATCCTTATCCCGGTAATCCATCTCCTTCAGCCGCACAATCTTCTCCATCATAGGATGGTTCAGGTGGAACCTGAGGTCTTTGTTATCTGTAAAAAAGTTTGCCATCGGATTGTTTTTTTCTGTCAGACTGCTGTTATTCTATCTGGCGTTGGTCTTGTAATACTTTATCAGTTTGGGGATTATCTCCGCCACATCGCCGTTGATCACATAATCGGCGATACTGTTTATCGGAGCCATCGGATCATTGTTGATGGCTATGATTTTTCCGCTCTGGTCCATTCCGGCGGTATGCTGTATCTGGCCCGAGATGCCGCATGCAATATAGAGCTTGGGCCTGACCGTCACCCCTGTCTGCCCCACCTGGCGCTCATGGCCGGCAAACCCGGCGTCTACCGCCGCCCTTGATGCTGCCACCTCGCCACCGAGGACCGACGCAAGCTCATAAAGGAGGCTGAAGTTTTCCTTTGAGCCCATGCCGTAACCACCGGATACGACTATCTGTGCTGACTTGATGTCAACCTTCCGGGCCTCCATGTGCCTCTCTATTATTTCAACCGCGAGATCTTCAGGCCTGATGAAGTCAGATACATTTATCCTCTTCAGTTCCCCCCTGTAATTCTTATTCACGATCTCACGCTTCATCACACCCTCGCGGACCGTAGCCATCTGCGGACGGTGATCCGGATTGATGATCGTGGCGATGATATTCCCGCCGAAGGCAGGCCTTATCTGGTAGAGCAGGTTCTTGTAAGTGGTATCACTCTTTTTAACATAGTGATCGCCTATCTCGAGAGCGGTGCAATCTGCCGTCAGTCCGCTGTGCAAAGCTGATGATACCCTCGGACCCAGGTCACGGCCGGCGGTGGTGGCCCCCATGAGGGCTATCTGCGGCATCTCCTGCCTGAAAAGCCCTGTTATGACCGATGTAAACGGAAGCGTACGGTAATGCTCGAAGACCGGGTCATCAGCCACATGCACCACATCTGTGCCGTAAGGAAAGAGCTCCTTTTCTATGCCCTCTATGCCGCTGCCAAGGACTACAGCCTCCAGCTTGCAGCCGAGGGTGTTGGCGAGCGACCTGCCTTTGGTAAGCAGCTCGAGGCTTACATCAGCCGGTTTTCCTTCATCAAGCTCACAAAAGACGAATAGATTATTCACAGTAAGTATATTTTATCTGTTAATTAACCAATTGTATGACTGTCAAGCAACTCCCTGACAAGAGACTCAATATCCCTGTCCGCGGAAGTAAGGTGCTTGGACTCTTTCGACTGCAGGATGACATTGTCAATCTCCTTAACCTTTGTAGGTGAGCCTGACAGCCCCAGCTGTTCGGGATCGGCTCCAATGGCATCCACTCCCCATTCGGTTATTTTTATAAACGGACGGCTGGCGGCGATATAATCGGAGCTCTCTGCCTGCAGTTCTGTATCGGTGCGGGCGTACTTGTATCTCATCACCAGGCGGGCATGGCGGTACCGGCAGGCGGGAGCTGTACCGTTGACAGTCACCACCAGTGGCAGAGGGGCGGAGACAGTCTCTACTCCCCTTTCCAGTCTCCTGCGGATAATCAGTCTCTCATTTTCAAAGTGCATCTCCTCGGCGTAGGTTACCTGTGGCCACCCGAGCTTCTCGGCTATCTGCGGTCCTACCTGTGCCGTGTCACCGTCGATGGCCTGGCGGCCTCCAATGACCAGGTCGGGCGCCAGTTTGCGCACAGCCAGGGCAAGAGCATATGATGTAGCCAGGGTGTCCGAGCCGGCAAAAGCCCTGTCGGTGAGCAGCACCCCGTCGTCAGCGCCACGGTACATCCCCTCGCGTATGATCTCTGCAGCCCTGCCGGGGCCCATGGTCAGAACCGTCACTGTCGTACCCGGATACTGCTCCCTCAGCCGCAGCGCCTGCTCAAGGGCATTCAGATCCTCAGGATTGAATATCGCAGGCAGGACACTCCGGTTAACGGTGCCGTCAGCCTTCATGGCGTCAGGACCAACATTCCGTGTGTCAGGGACCTGCTTGGCAAGTACAACAATCTTAAGTCCGTTCATATCTGTCTCACTTTTGAAGTGGCAAATATAATAATAAATCAATATCACCAAATCGTGGCAGGTCAGTATGCCTGAACCAGTCGAAAGAAATGGCTTTATTATGTTGCTGATAATATGCTAAATACCGCCACATATTCGACCTCTCCGCCAAGCCGTTCGAATTAACAAACTGCTTTTAGTTTCCCGGTGTTGCAGTAACAAAAAATAAATTAACTTCGCCCGCCAAACAGGCCATTCTTTTATTTCTCCCATGAAAGGTAAACCCTACGCAGCCCTTGTTCTTGCCATGATTTTCTGGTCATTCTCCTTCGTGTGGTTCAAGATCGCGAACAGGAGTTATGAACCCATCACAATAGTTTTTATCAGGCTCTGCCTGGCTATAGTGTTCCTTTCTGCCTTTCTGTGGATTACCGGGCGGTTTACCCGCATAAGGAAGCGTGACCGGAAGTACTTTTTCCTCCTGGCACTGTTTGAGCCTTTTCTCTATTTCCTCGGCGAGAGCTTCGGGCTTACCTATGTCTCATCCACCGTAGGTTCGGTAATCATTTCGACCATCCCTGTGTTTGCTGTCATATTCGCATTCGTCATCTTCAGGGAAAAGCTGAAGCTTATCAATTACCTTGGGGTGATAGTATCATTTATAGGAGTGCTGATTTTCATCACCAACAGCACCGGCAACATCACCCTTGACCCGAAAGGACTGGCTCTGATGTTCCTGGCTGTGGTCTCAGCCACCGGATACAACATGGTTCTGTTCAGGCTTGCCTCTGACTATGACCCTGTCACAATAGTAAACATCCAGAACATCATCGGCGCGGTGCTCTTCCTGCCAATTTTCCTCATCTTTGACCTGAAAGACCTCCTGGTAACAGGCATCGTGGCTGAAAGTTTCGGTTCGATAGTGCTTCTGGCTGTCTTCGCCTCATGCGGGGCTTTTGTTCTCTTCGCCTATGCCTTAAAGCATCTCGGGATATCACGGGCCAACATCTTCAGCAATCTCATTCCGGTCTTCACGGCTGTGCTGGCCTTCTTTATTGTTGGAGACAGGATCACCCTCCGCAACGGCGTTGGAATGATTGTCGTCATCGCCGGACTCTTCCTCTCACAGGCACGCAAGAAGAGGGCGCCGGTTGTTGATACCGACTTCGCCGGCAGAACTGCCTGACCGTGACCGGATGGTTTCCTGCTGCCTGCCAACTCCTGATGTTTCCGGAAAGAACATCTTCCGCGCGCCGTTTTACCGATAGTGTTATCTTTGTTTTCAAGTTACCCTAATATGAGGCATCAGGCTCTTTCCCTCCTACTTCTGTTCACTCTTCTGCCGGCCAGGGGCCAGACCGGCGGTGACAACACCTATGAGTTCCTGAACCTTAGCCACTCGGCCTTTGCTTCGGCCACGGGAGGGATCACGGTCTCGCAGGGCCGGAATGACCTCAGCCTTCCCTATTTCAATCCTGCGCTCCTCAGCGCGTCGATGAACAATGATATCTCACTCAGTTATTCCACATACTTCGCCGGCATCAATTACGGCTATGCTGCATATGCGCGTAACACTGACACCAGGGGCACATTTGCCGCCGGTGTCAGCTTCATCAGCTACGGCAGCTTCACCGAAGCCGATATTGCCGGCAATATAACCGGCACCTTTAGTGCTGCCGAATATGCCTTCAATATTATATGGTCGTACCGGATTGATACATCATTCACGGTGGGTATCAACATCAAACCGGTGCTGTCAAACCTGGAGCGATATTTTTCAGCCGGCCTCTGTACCGATATAGGTGTCGCCTATCATAACCAGCGGCTTCTTCTTGATGCCGGGCTAACCGTCAGGAACGCGGGATTTCAGCTGAAGAGCTATACCGGGCAGGGTGGTGAGCCTCTCCCATTTGAGATCATTGCCGGTGCCACCAAGCGCCTGGCCTATGCCCCGTTCAGCTTCTCCCTCACTCTCAGGCACCTGGAGAAACCTGACCTCACGTATGATTATGATACCGGTGATGATGTCCCCGAAGGGGGATTCGGGGAGAATATCCTTAAACATATGGTATTCGGGGTTGAGATACTCCCTGCCGACGCGTTCTGGGTCGGGGCGGGACTAAACTATCAGCGCAGGTCGGAGATGCGCACTGAACAGCGGACGGGGATGGCAGGCTTTTCGGCTGGCTTCGGGATCAGGACAAGGGCCTTTGAGCTCTCTTTCGGGCACGAAGCCTTTCACCCGGCCGGAGGCTCCAATCACCTTACCCTGACACTCAGGCCTGAACTGATATTTAAAAAATAATTTCCCCTGAACCTTATGACAGCCGTTTCGTTATAACTTAGAAGTCAGAATGAAGAAAAAGAAAAAGATCATTATCACCGTCGACGGCTACTCCTCTTGCGGCAAAAGCACCTTCGCAAAGGCTATAGCTGCTGAGCTGGGTTATCTGTATATCGATTCCGGCGCCATGTACAGGGCAGTGACCCTCTTCTGCCTCCGTAATGGGCTGGTCGACCGGGGAGTTGCGGATGTGGGAGGTGTCATCAGTGCCCTGCCATTGATACAGATCTCTTTCCGGCCCGACGGGGAGACGGGATATTTTGAGACACTCCTGAACGGAGAGTCAGTTGAGAGAGAAATACGTGACCGGGCCGTATCTGACAATGTAAGTGCTGTCAGCACGATTGCCGGGGTAAGGTCCAAGCTGGTTGAGCTGCAGCAAGGCATGGGTGCCGGCGGAGGCATTGTGATGGACGGGCGCGACATTGGCACCGTAGTCTTTCCCGATGCCGAACTTAAGATTTTCATGACAGCCACGCCTGAAGTACGGGCACAGAGACGATACCTGGAACTGGTGAGCAAAGGGATGCCGGCCGACTTCGACGCCGTGGTTAAAAATATCAATGACCGTGACCGCATAGATTCCTCACGCGAGGTCAGTCCGCTCAGACAGGCCGATGATGCCGTGGTGCTCGATAACAGTGACATGACTCCTGAGGAACAGATGAAATGGTTCAGGAAGCTTTACAAAAGTAGGATTAATGAAAGTTGACGTTGAGCCTGGCTCAGGCTTCTGTTTTGGAGTAGAGAACGCCGTGAGAATAGCCGAGGAGGCCCTCCGTGAAGGAGAAGAGGTCTATTGTCTCGGCGAAATTGTGCACAATGACATTGAGGTAGCACGACTCAGGGACCTGGGCCTGAAGGTTATCACCTATGATGAATTTGAACAGCTGCATGACACCAGGGTGCTGGTGAGGGCGCACGGGGAGCCCCCGTCGACATATGAAAAAGCCAGGCAGAACAACATCTCCATCATTGATGCAACATGCCCCATCGTCCACTCAATGCAGGAGAAGATAAAAAAGGTGGCAGTGATTTCCCGCGAGGAGAAGGGGCAGATCGTCATCTTCGGAAAGGATGGTCATGCCGAAGTGATAGGACTGATGGGAGCGGCCGGTGATAAGGGCATCCTTGTGACCGGTAAACATGATATAGGAAGGATCGATTTCACCAAGCCTGTATGGCTCTTTGCCCAGACAACGAGAAGCAAGGCTGAGTATGAGCTGGTGGCGGAGATAATACGGCTGAACCTCGAAAAGGCCGGTAAGGATCACCCGGGCAATGAGCTCAAGGTGCACAACACCATCTGCCGGCAGGTATCTGACCGCGAACCCCGGCTAAGGACCTTTTCCAGGCAGCATGATGTCATCATCTTCGTCAGCGGAAAGAAAAGCTCCAACGGCCGGATGCTTTACGATGTGTGCCGTAAGGAGAACCATCGCTCTCACTTCGTCTCGTCAGCAGAGGAGATTGATCCACACTGGTTCAGCGATGCACAAAGTGCAGGCGTATGCGGTGCCACCTCCACCCCGAAGTGGCTTATACATAAGGTGGCCGAAGCTGTCAGGAAGATTTGATATTGTTAACGTGGCGGATTGGTAATGCACAAAATAATAGTAATTTCGCACTGGTTATAAATAATTTCTACAATGGCGAAAATTAAAAAGATAGGCGTTCTCACATCGGGTGGTGACGCTCCGGGGATGAATGCAGCCATCCGGGCTGTAACCCGCACTGCGATTTACAACGGACTTGAAGTCATAGGGATAAGGCATGGTTACCTGGGGATGGTCAATGCCAATTTCAAGCCGCTGTTTGCCCACAGCGTATCCGATACCATCCAGCGCGGAGGGACCATCCTGAAGACAGCGCGCTGCGAAGCTTTCAGGACCCCTGAAGGAAGGAAGACAGCCTATGAGAACCTCAGGGCCGCCGGCATCGACGGAGTGGTGGTGATCGGCGGCGATGGCTCTTTCAAGGGCGCAAGTGTCTTCAATGAAGAGTATAATATCCCCTTTGTGGGTGTACCCGGCACCATAGACAATGATATATTCGGCACCGACTATACCATAGGTTACGACACAGCGCTGAACACCGTTGTGGACGCCGTTGACAAGATCCGCGATACTGCCAGCGCGATGAACCGTATGTTCTTCGTTGAGGTGATGGGCGCCGAGGCAGGGCATATTGCACTTTACAGCGGCATTGCCAGCGGAGCCGAGGCCATCATCATGCCTGAAATAAAAGGCGATTCGCGGAACATCACCAAGATGATCGAAACCGGCAACAAGAGAAAAAAATCAAGCAATATTATCATCGTGGCAGAAGGCGACGAAGAGGGAGGGGCAATAGCCATAGCCGAGAGACTCAAGCCCGAACTGACAGGCTATGAGGTCAGGGTGGCCATCCTGGGGCACCTCCAGCGGGGAGGATCACCCTCAGCCCTCGACCGCGTTAACGCCAGCCGCCTGGGCAACGCAGCCGTAGAGGCACTCCTTGACGGACAGCAGAGTGTGATGGTGGGCCTGCAGAACGACGAGATTACACTCGTCCCCTTCAGAAAAGCCGTCAAACAGCACAAGGGACTGAACCAGCACCTGGTTGATATTATTGACATACTTAACGTCTGACAAAAAACGTTTATTAGCTTATGGAACCCTCTGAGGTATATTTCACCGATATGCACAGCACCCCCTCGCTTAACCTGCTGAAGAAGCTGGAGAGGCTTGTGAGGGCTGCAGGTTTTGATGAGATAGACTTCAACCGTAAGATGACAGCCCTGAAGGTCCATTTCGGCGAGCCTGGCAACCTGGCATACCTGCGGCCCAACTTCGCTGCACGCATAGCCCGGATGGTGAAGGAGAAAGGCGGAAAGCCATACCTCACCGACTGCAACACCCTTTATTACGGTGAACGGTCCAACGCTCCCGACCATCTTGAAGCCGCCTTCACAAACGGGTATAACCCCCTGAGTGCAGGTTGTCATGTAGTCATCGGTGACGGCATCAAGGGGACAGACTTCCGGGAGATAGAGGTTAACCTCGAGCACACGGGCAAGGCAATGATAGGTACCGCCATTGCCGATGCTGACATCATCATCTCACTGAACCATTTCAAGGGGCACGAGCAGACAGGCTTCGGCGGAGCCCTGAAGAACCTGGGCATGGGATGCGCCTCCGTGGGGGGCAAGCTCTTCCTCCATTCCGGCAACCCGCCGGTAATCTATGAAAAGAACTGTACCGGATGCAACCTGTGTGTCATCAGCTGCGCACATGATGCCGTGCATCTCAAACCAGGCAGGAAGGCGTTTATTGACACCGAAAAGTGCACCGGCTGCGGCCAGTGCGTGGCAGTATGCCAGTATGACGCTGCCCGGGTGGTATGGGGATCTGACGGTGACACCCTGAGCAAGAAGATAGCCGAGTATACCCTGGCTGTCCTCAAAGACAAGCCCTCACTGCATATCAATTTCATTATGGATGTCTCGCCCGACTGCGACTGCTGGGGGCATAACGACATGCCGCTGGTGGCTGACATAGGCATTGCCGCATCGAAAGACCCCGTGGCACTTGACAAGGCATGTGCCGATATGGTTGTTGCCGCACCTGCGGCACGGCATTTGCTGCATAAAGAGACGGACGGTGACCTGAGCGGTGTTGACAAGTTCCGGATGGCACATGAGGCAACCGACTGGAACACAGCCCTGCTTCACGCTGAGAAAATCAATCTGGGATCATTATCTTACAAACTGATAAAGATATGAAACAACCACTGGCTCAAAAACACAGTCATAATATTGACAAAGTCTGCACCATGGATGTTCCCACGCTCTTCCGTACAGGCTTTCATACTTTGATTAATCAAATGATACTATGATGAAAGAACCATCATCATCGAACCGACTGGCAATACTGATAGTGGAAGATGATCCGCACAGTCAGCTCTATTTCACGAAGCTGCTGTCGGGATTGTATGACACGGCCGTAGCAGCATCGGCCAGGGAGGCATGGGACCTGTTGCACGGCAGGGTATTTAACCTGGTGCTGATGGATATCTCTCTCAAGGGTGATGAGGATGGTCTTTCGCTTACCCGTCGCCTGCGGTCAGAGGCTGCGTTTGAGAAACTGCCAATAGTTGCTGTCACAGCCTATGCATTCCCCGACGACAAGCGAAGGGCTCTCGAGGCCGGCTGCACCGATTATCTTCCCAAGCCCGTGAGCAGCAACGACTTGCATCGCAAGATTGCAGAGCTGACGCTTTAAGCGACAAAAACTTTACTGTGGAAAGAAAAATTAGTTATTTTTGCGAACCTGAATTTATTCAGGGATTCGGGGTGTGGCGCAGTTGGTAGCGTACTACGTTCGGGACGTAGGGGCCGGAAGTTCGAGTCTTCTCACCCCGACAAGAGAAAAAGCCTGTCCGCTGAAAGCGACGGGCTTTATTTTTTCTGTGCGATGAAAGCTTGCTTTCAGAAGCAAAAGAAAAATAAAGGCCGTGGTGAGCGAAGCGAATGACAGGCTTTTTCTCTTTCAGCCGTACCCATGGAAGTCCGCCGCAAAGCGAAGTCTTTGCGGCAATCTTCTCACTCCGACTTTTAAAACAGCAAGACCTTGTAGATCAAGTATATATCAGGTCTTTTCTATTATAAGGCAAATTACACGCCAATTAATTTGTCAAGTCAATACGATTTGAATCTGAATGTTCACTGCCTTCTTACAGGGGGATCTTTGTAAATATCAATGGATTTAGATAATGATTTTATTGTGACAAGCTATTTCAGGACGAGACAGGTTATAATCGATCCCTTTTTTGTTTGTACCCTAAAAAGATGTATTTTCGGACCTTTTTTAACGGAAGCCTGCCGAAAATACATATGGAGAAGATGTTCGGATTTATATTGAAGGTCAGATGGATGATCATACTGCTGGTTTCGGCTGTTACTGTATTCCTTGCCATTCAGATACCGGATATCAGGATCAACTCTGATGTGGTGAGCTCACTGCCTGATGATGATCCGCATGCCGTCCTCTTCAGGAAAATCGGCAGCACCTACGGTGCCAACAACACAGGCATGGTCATCCTGGAGACGGATAACGTCTTCACGGCTGAACTGATAAAGCATGTAAGACAGGTCACAGACACTCTGAAAGAGATTGAAGGGATTTCAGCAGTGACCAGCCTCACCAACATCATGTTTATCAACGAGAGTGAGAACGGAATGGAGGTTGGTCATCTTGTTGATGAATATGATCTGCCTGACACACCTGATGAACTTGCTCTGCTGAGGGAGAGAGTCTTTTCCAATAAGAACGTGAGGGGAACCATTGTTTCAGAGGATGCCACCTCAACAATAATTGTCTTCTCTCTTTTTGACGATACCAATATTCACTCCCTTGCCAGTACAGTCAAGGCTAAGGTGGAAACCCTGAACCTTCCCGAAAATATCTACTATGCCGGATCGCCAATGATGGTTTCATCCATTTCCCGGCTGATAGCATCCGACCTTACCAGGCTGCTCCCGATCGCATTCCTGCTTATTACCATTGTTCTCTTCCTGGGATTCCGTTCCCTGAGGGGAGTGGTCGTACCACTGCTCACGGCAATCCTGTCAATAATATGGGTCATAGGCATCATGTCATTGACCGGATCAGATATGAGCATGGTTTCAAACAATATCCCCATTGTCCTTCTGGCTGTCGCCACTGCCTACACCATTCATGTACTTAACAGGATCGATCAGGAAAAGGGGGATATGAACCAGGCAATCATTACAGCCATGAGCTACGTCTTTGTTCCGGTCATACTGGCCGCTCTTACTACCATGACTGGTTTCTTTTCATTTATTTTCGGCTCTTACCTGACGATGATACGCGATTTCGGGATTTTTACAGCGCTCGGAACCTCTATTGCACTGCTTCTCTCCCTCTTCTTCGTCCCGGCACTTATATCAGTCACCCGATGGAAAAACAGGGACAAGGAAAATGAAAGATGGGAGGCGGGTAAAACATTCTTCTATGATTACTTCCAGAATCCCCTGCAAAACCTTCTTTATGAGCACCCGAAGGCCATACTTGCTACATGGATACTTATAACGGTGGTCACTACCGGCGGCATTTTTCTCATAAAAAGAAGTGTTGACGTGAAAGAATACTTCAGAAAGGGAGATCCCACAAGGATGGCAGAGGAAATTATGACCAGCAAATTCGGCGGAACCAAACCTGTCTTTGTACTCTTCAGGGGAGACGTACAGAGCCCTGAGTTTCTTAAGACAATGGTCCGTACCGAAGAGCACATGGTAAAGAACCCCGGGGTCGTAGGCACACAGTCGGTCGCTGATCTGATCCTCGATATCACTGCAGCATTCGGGCAGGAAAGGAAAATACCTGACGACAGGGATATGATTGAGCAGATATGGTTCCTCCTTGACGGTAACGAGAATCTCCGGAAGCTTGTGTCAGATGATCTAGACGAGGCGATCATAATATCCAGATTTACATCTTCTGACATGAATGCCAAAAAGGAATTCGAGGATTATATGGACAGCTTCATAAGTGAAAATTCGACTGAGGAGTGTTCCATAGAGATTACAGGGATGCCCTTTATTGAAGCCAGGATGGACCAGAGCCTGATCAACAGCCAGCTGGCAAGCCTGGCAATTGCAATTATCGTGGTAATAGTTATCGTAAGTGTCGTTCTGCGGTCATTTATCTCAGGTCTCTTTGCCGCCATCCCGGTAATTTCGACAATCATTATTCTCTTTGGCATAATGGGCTACGCAGCTATCCCCCTTAATATCGCTACCGTACTGGTCGCCAGCATTGCGATGGGAATCGGCATAGACTATTCCATTCATGTTATCACACACTTTAACAGCTCCCTGAAAGAAGGGGCTTCGGTAAACAAGGCACTTGAAGATACGATCGGGATCAGCGGAAAGGCCATCGTCATTAATGTAATTTCGGTTTCAGCCGGGTTTCTGGTACTTCTATTTTCCGAAATGGTGCCGCTTGAACATTTCGGACTGCTGATATCGCTCAGTATGTTCGGGTCGGGACTGAGTGCGATGACCCTGCTTCCGGTGATACTGATCCTTGCACACAGAAATGATAAAATCAATACACAACAGAATTCTTAATCATGAAAGTCTTTATCAAAAGAATCACCCTGCTCACCATTCTTCTTTTTGCCATCCTGAATGATGCTTCATCACAGGATCCAATGGCAGTACTTAATAAGATGGACGAGGTCATGTTTTCACCGAAAGACAGACAGGGAAAAGTAGTCATCATCCTTACCGATAAAACAGGCAAGGAGAAGGTACGCGAAGCAGAAATGTTCGAGAAAGGTCCTGAAAGGAAATTATACAGGTACACAAAACCTGAGTCACAGGCCGGAATGGCAACACTGACACTGCCGGGGTCGGTGATGTGGGTATACCTGCCGGCACTCGGCAACCCGAAGAAGGTATCGATACTCTCGAAAGACCAGTCGTTCAACAATACCGATTTTTCATACGAGGATATGGCACAAACCCCCTATGCCGAGAGGTATACACCCGAATTCATCAGCTCGGAGGGTGATGCACACATCCTCAGCATGGTTCCCAAATCGGGAAAATCAAACTACTCACGAGTTATTGTCTCGATCAATAAAACCTACGGTTATCCCATAAAAATGGAATACTTTAACCAGTTGGGCAAGAAATTCAAGGAAGCCAGTTATAAATATGAAAGAATCGGGAAATACTGGAATGCATCAGAAGTGGAAATGAGGGATCTTGAAAAGGATCACAGCACAAAAATCCTGCTGACAGATGTCAGGTTTGACCAGGGAATTTCGGATGATCTGTTCGTGGTTGAAAACCTCAAGCCGTTAAAGACCGGTCAGTAAGGGTTGTCTTAATTCAGTTACACTACTCTTTCGAATCGTCTGCTTTGTCTTCTTAAGCTGGCATCACAAGGCGCATACACAGGGTCGCGAAGATCAGCCCCTTGGCTGCCTGCTTGAGCTCACTGACAGAGATATCATACCTATCGGCAATCTCTGGGAGATACTCACCTTTCTGAACCTTGTGTGTCTTTTTCTCCGGTGTACCGGTTTCTTCCCGGCTGGTGCGGCTTCAGGCTGAGGCTTAGAATCCTCATCGGCTGGCGCTGCGGAGGCCGTTGAAGCCTGCTCCTTCTCACCCTGCAGGGCAACGCCGGATAGTTGTTCCCCGGCATTGTACTGCCCTCCGGGAAGCTGCCGTGAGAAAACCGAACAAAGTGAGAAGAAGAGCAAGAAAATGAACTTAAACAGATATATTTGTTTGACCTCTTTCCCACTTGAGATAGCTCCCTTGAGAGCCCAACCCGGAGATTGCCAGGTTGGTGTGGCGGAAGGTGGTCAGATCATCAGGCGAATGCAAATACCATATGTCATTGGCCAGGACATTTTGAGGAATACCTATGCGGATAATCAAGACAGGAGATATAAGGAAGTATTATTCAATGAAGCAGGCCATCGATGCAATGGAGCGGGCGTTCTCCTCCCTGTCATCGGGCGAATGTCATATTCCCATGCGCGTGGTAACCAGGCTCCCGGACAGTGAATTGCTTATGCTTTATAAACCTGCCTTCGTGGAGAAGGAGAGGCAGGCTGCCGTTAAATTTATTACCCAGCGGGAAGGAAGCAGCATTCAGGGGAAACCTGCAATCCAGGGTATTGTTATGGTGATAGATGCGGTGACCGGGGAAATCACCTCAATAATGGATGGCGGGTACATTACTGCACTCCGGACGGGAGCGGCAAGCGGACTGGCAACCCGCATCCTTGCTGCCGGAAATGCTCATACCCTCGCCTTGTTCGGCTGTGGTGCGCAGGGAAAAACCCAGGTTGAGGCAGTCATGTGTGAACGGGATATCAAAAAAATCCTGGTGTTTGATAAAGACAGAAACCGGGCCTCCCGGTTCATGGAAGAGCTGCAGGCAGAATCAAATCCGAAGATGATGTTTTGCGAAGATACCTCCATGGTAAAGGAGGCTGATATCATATGTACTGCTACCAATGCAACGGCTCCTCTGTTTAAAAGGGAAGATGTTAAAAAGGGCGCGCATATCAACGCGATCGGCTCGTTCCAGCCACATATGCAGGAACTTGATCCCTGGCTGATCCGCGACTCAAGAGTCTTTACCGACCAGACGGAACAGTGTCTGAAAGAGAGCGGTGACCTTATTAAGCCAATCCAGGAAGGCATCATCGATAAAAGCCATATTGCGGGTGAAATAGGCGATCTTCTCTTAAACAGGATTACAGGCAGGGAGTCGGAAGACCAAATCACCATTTTTAAAAGCGTAGGCGTGGCCATACAGGATTATGCCGTAGCAACCGATATTTACAAATACGCTCTGGAGAAGGGATTCGGGTTTGAAATCGATCTGTCTGATTAACAGACCGTACCCGGTTCTGAAATTTTGAATAACGGTGACACTTTCAATATTTTTGGAATAAGAGATGAAGAAATTACCCGGCATATTCAATGATGTTATAGGACCGGTGATGCGGGGACCCTCCAGTTCGCACACGGCGGCTTCGTGGCGCATTGCCCGGATAGGACTGGATATCCTGAACGAACCGTTGAAAAGAGCGCTGGCAGAATTTGACAGCAACGGAGCCTGGGCCCCGAACTACCGCGAGCAGGGAACTACAATGGGCATCGACGGCGGCCTCCTCGGACTTGATATCACCGATGAAAGAATGAAAATGACGGAAAGCTGCGCCCGGCAAAAAGGAATTCAAATCGAATACCAGGTAAGCTCTTTCCCGACCGACCATGCCAACACGGTGCGACTTACCCTCCGGGGCATTTCAGAAAAAAGAGTTCAGATAATTGCTGTGTCACTGGGAGGAGGCGCTTTTGAGATCAGGTCCGTTAACGGATTCCCGGTGAAGTTAAATGGCGACCTGTATGGAATATTGATATTCAACAAAAACAAACCGGATATAAGTGATGAACTGAAAACCATAGTTCCTCCCGGGGTTGAATTTTTACCGGAACAAAAAGGGGAAGTGATTAAATATGAATTTAAGTCGTCATACCCCTTTTCTGCTGAACTGATTAACCGGCTTCAGAACCATCCGGGAATTGACAATATATCGGTTATAAATCCTATAATGCCCGTTATTGCAGGCAGAGAGACAGAGATGCCATTTACCACGATTCAGTCACTTATCGATTATGCCCGAGGAAAACGGTGCAGATCTGGGGAGAATGGGACTGATATACGAAAAATGCATCAGCGGAATACCGGAAGAGGAATTAATCAATAAAATGAAGGAGATAATCCGGATCATTCACGGAAGTATTGATACCGGATTAAGAGGAACACAATATGAAGACCGTATTCTGCAGCAGCAGTCGCACCTGATTGGAAAGGCGGAAAAAGAAGGCAGAATAAATGATTCCGTCGTTAACCGGATAATAGCGAATGTAACGGCGCTGATGGAATCAAAAAGCGCGATGGAAGTAGTTGTAGCTGCACCAACGGCAGGCTCCTGCGGAACCCTTGGCGGATCATTGCGGGCCATTGCTGAAAGCAGGGGCTCTTCCGGGGACGAATTAATAATGGCATATTTTGCTGCTGGAATTACAGGTGCATACTTTGCACAGGGGCCCGGCTTCTCGGCCGAAGAACATGGCTGCCAGGTGGAGTGCGGGGCTGCCTCCGGAATGGCAGCTGCGGGAATCGTGCAATTATTGGGAGGAACTGCAAAACAGGCGCTTGACGCTGCATCGATGGCTATTCAGAACATGATCGGACTGATCTGTGATCCGGTGGCCAACCGTGTTGAAGTTCCCTGCCTGGGTAAAAACATCAGTGCTGCTGTCAATGCTTACTCCTCGGCAATAATGGCTGTGTCCGGATTCGACGCCGTTATACCTTTGGACCAGGTAATCGAAACCGTTTCGAGAGTGGGCAAAACTATGCCGTCCTGCGTGAAATGCACTGGCAAAGGAGGATTGGCGATAACAGAAACAGCACTGAACATTGAAAATAAATTAAAGGAATCATCAGTTTCATAAAACCCGAAGAATATGTTTAACAGAACGACCTACACGGAAAGAAGAAGAATCTTAAAGGAAAAAGTTGGCAGGGGATTAATCCTGCTGATCGGCAATGATGAGTCGCCGATGAATTACACGGATAATACCTATCACTTCAGGCAGGATAGCACTTTCCTCTATTATTTTGGAATCCAGCGGCCCGGGCTGGCGGCTGTAATTGATGCTGACAACGACATGGAAGTTGTTTTCGGAGATGAATATACGGTCGAAGATTATGTCTGGAGGGGCCCTCAGCCAACAATCGCAGGGCTGGCTGAAAAATGCGGAGTCTATGATGTTCAGCCCGCAAAAAACCTTGCAATAATGCTCACCGCAGCGCAGCAAAAGAAACAAACCATCCACTTTCTGCCGCTTTATCGTCCTGAAAACAAAATCAAACTGTATGAATTGCTGGGTATAGCTCCGAAGGATGTTCCCGGCAATTCTTCCGTAGACCTGGTGAAGGCCGTTGTCAGCCAGCGTGAGATTAAAACCGAAGAGGAAATTGTCCAGTTGCACCAGGCGGTAAATGTATCTGTTGACATGCATGTGGCTGCCATGAGATTTGCAAAACCGGGTATAACCGAAGCACAGGTCGCGGCCGAAATCCAGAAAATTGCCATAGCAGCCGGGGGAAATATCTCGTTCCCTGTCATTGCCACAATAAACGGACAAACCCTCCACAACCACTACCACGGGAATACTCTTAAGGATGGGGACCTGTTTTTAATCGATGCGGGTTATGAAAATGAAATGTGTTACGCCGGCGACCTGTCGAGTACAATCCCTGTAAGTAAGAAATTTACTTCGGTTCAGAAGGACTTCTACCAGTTGTCGCTTGACTCGCATCAGGCAGCAATTGACGCAGCTCAACTGAACAAGCCATTTAAAAATGTGCATATCGCAGCATCAAAAACAATCTTTGAGGGATTGAAAGCGATGGGCCTGACAAAGGGCAACAGTGACGATGCCGTTGAAGCCGGAGCCCACGCCCTGTTCTTTCCGTGCGGCACAGGCCACATGATGGGAATGGATGTACACGACATGGAAGACCTGGGGGAGGTATGGGTTGGTTACGACGGACAGCCCAAGAGCACGCTGTTCGGGCTTAAATCATTGCGCCTGGCAAAACCGCTGAGACCCGGGCATGTTTATACCATAGAACCCGGAATCTACTTTATTCCTGAGTTGATGGACCTGTGGAGAAGCCAGAACAGGTTCAGTGAGTTTATCAACTGGGATGAGGTTTACAGGTACCGTGATTTTGGCGGAATAAGAAACGAAGAGGATTTTGTTATGACCGAAAACGGTGCCCGTTTACTGGGAAAACCAAAACCCAAGACAATTGAGGAGATTGAAGCGATCCGCAGCGAGGTTTACTAGCGCTTAAGCGGGATTGCAGGAATCAGATCTCATCACCCGGTTTCAGATAAAATCCGATTGCATTGAGAGAATCACTTTTCCGGTAATATTCGGGATCAGTCAGTTTTGTATTTTCCAGCCGGCTGACTCTTATCAAAATACTGCCATCCTTAGGTTTCATTAACTGAACACCTTTTGTCGATCTGCTTTCCACCGCATTGATCTGAGAGGTGTTGAACAGAATGACCTTCTTAATGCTGCTCATTGCAACGAGATCAATATCATGTTCCACGAGTTCAATGAAGATCAAACGCGATTCGCCGTTGAAAGCATTCCTGAGTTTTTTCCTGGTGTACTCGGTTTGATAGCTTTCCAGAGAAATTTTTCCGATTTTTCCATTTTCAAATGCCACGATCAGAAAGCCTTTGTATCTCTTATCTCCGGTCAGATACACCGGTCTTTCCCCTGGTTCAAGATCAATTTTCTGCAACGCATGAAACTTGTCCATAAGTTCCTTTTTCTGAACTTTATAAACATTACACAGGGATGTAAAGACAAGAATCTCACTTGAATTGGAGTCGTCCCCTACTTTAATTGTCGGGGTTCCGGAAGAAGATTCCCTTATCGTAACATTCCTTTCTTCCATCTCAATTTTTCGTTTCAGGCTTTCTGCGCTTCGCATTTTTACCATGTTTTTATTTGAATCCAAATTTGGGAATTATTCTTTCTCTTCCTTCATATTTCATGAATTTCTTCGCCTGCCGGCAATGTCATGGCCACTGCCTGACTAAGATGCGGACAGAACTTTCCTATGAAATCCCTTGCGGTTTCTGTCAAACATAATTGGATCCTGATTGTTTCTATTAACAGAAATATCTAAAAGGCTCATGTCATGAAAAGAAAATCATTTCTGTTCGGACTTGCCGCGACCGGATTCCTTCCCTTTGCCCACGGAAGTACTACCTTTGAAACCGCTGAATCAGATCAGAACCTGCCCGGAATTTGATGAAAACATTAAGTGATAAAATAGTCCCTCACCTCTGGTTCAACAGGGACGCACAGGAGGCAGTGAGATTTTATATCTCGCTCTTCAGCGACTCCCGAGTTGTTGCTGAAGCAAAGATCGAAGGCACGCCATCTGGTGATACTGACATCATTTCATTTAACCTGCAAGGACAGCGCTTTATGGCCATAAACGGTGGCCCTGCATTCAGTTTTTCCGAAGCTGTCTCCTTCTTTGTCTATTGCGGCTCTGACAGTGAGATAGAGAGGCTCTATGAGCAGCTATCGGAAAACGGGTCGGTCCTGATGCCGCTGGGGAAATATGACTGGACAAGGAGATACGCCTGGGTAAAGGACAGGTTCGGAGTATCATGGCAACTTGACGTTGATGACATCAACCATCCCCAGAAAATAGTCCCCTCACTTCTTTTTGTCAACGATAAGGCCGCAAGGCTAAAGGAGGCTGTAAGCTATTACAGTACCCTCTTCCCGGATTCAAGGGAAATTATGGAATCACCCTGGGATAAGGCCTCAGGTATGCCTGAAGGAGCGTTACTGTTCGCTCAGTTCAGTCTTTCAGGATATCTCTTCAACTCGATGAGTGGAGGGAGTCTCAGACATGAGTTTGACTTTAACGAAGCCATCTCTTTCATGGTTTATTGCAGGACCCAGGGGGAGATTGACTACCACTGGACCAAGCTTCTGGAAGAGGGAGGAGCCGAGCAGGCCTGCGGCTGGCTTAAAGACCGTTTCGGCGTCTCCTGGCAGATTGTGCCGGATATTATGGATAACATGATGATGACCACAGACAGAGACCAGCTTGCAAGGATAACGGAGGCAATGCTTAAAATGGTTAAACTCGATATCCGGCAGCTTATTGACGCAGCCAACAACTTTCCTTCCAGGTAGCAGCATCAGTTCAATTACTTGTTATAAATTGCATTAATGGTTAACTAAAAACAAAAGACCTATGAAAATTCTCAGAGGAACCGTTTTCGGGGGAATAGCGTACTTCCTCCTTGGCTGGCTGGTATGGGGCATCCTTCTTATGGATTTCTTCACGGCCAACATGAATCAATGCGCCAGCCGGCCCATGGGTGAAATGAAATGGTGGGCCATCATACTTTCAAACCTGGTGATGGCACTTCTGCTGACCCTGATCCTGAACTGGGCCAAAGCCAAAAGTATCGTCGACGGGCTTAAGTACGGGGCATTGTTCGGATTGCTTTTCGGATCAGGCATCGGCTTTTCGTACTGGTCAATGAGCACAATGTACCTTAACGCCGGAGCCATGGTTACAGATATCCTGGTCTCAACGGTTGTCATGGCCATCATGGGTCTGGTAATTGTCCTTACCTGGGGCAGGGAAAAATAAGACTGCGGATGGAAAAGAGTAACCCCGGATCAGGATCTGGTCCGGGGTTATTTATTTCAGGGGATATGAAAATGTGCCCCTCTGTTATTGATTGTCGTCACTGACGGGTATGACCAGCCTCATGTCGGGCATGGCGAAGATGACGCCCTTGTTTGCCGACTTAAGCTCCTGGACGGTAATGCCATATTTCTTTGCTATGTCAGCCAGTGATTCACCCTTCTGTACCTTGTGAATCTTCTTCTTTTCAGGCTGTGCCTGTTTGGCTGGTTGTTCCTTCGCAGGTGTGGTGCTCTGGGCTGATGCAGCAGGCGGAGGTGTGGTTGCAGTACTCTTTGCAGCTGTCTCCGGCTGCGGTTTGGGTTCCGGCTCCTTCTTCACCTCTGCAGCAGGTTCCTGTGCCTTGGCGGTCTTCGGGTCCGGAGTGGCGACAGCAGCAGCAGTCTTCTCCTGGGCAGTAGCCGGAGTGGCTGCAGGGGGAGCCTTCTCCCTGGCAGCAGCCGTAGTGGCGGCAGCAGTGGCAGGTGGCGGCACCACCTCTTCCTGGGCCACCAGCGAGGAAGATGCAGGAATTCTCAGAATCTGCCCGGCCTGAATGCCTCCCGCAGGAATGGCATTCTCACGGTCGATATCCAGTATTGTCACCTTGTAAGCCCTGGCGATGGAGTAAAGTGTCTGACCCTTGAGAACCTCATGCATAAAATAGGCCTTGCCGTTGTACATGATCCGCTCCCGCGCGAGCTTAATACCTGTTGCTTCATCATACCCGGACGAGGCAGCAGGGGCAGTTGAACCCGAAGCCGACGGACGCTGTGCAGGTTGTGCACCGGGGCGCGACTGCGTCTGCGGCGGTGTTGCAGCCTGGCCTTCCCTCGACGGGATCCTTAGAACCTGTCCGGTCTGGATGCCACTGACAGGTATCACATTCTCTCGTTCTATTTCCGCAATGGATACTTTATAGGCCTTGGAGATAGAATAGAGGGTCTGGTTCTTCAGCACCTCATGCATGTAATAGATCTTGCCTCCGATAATCGTTTTTTCAGCTGATACCTCAACAGGCACCTGAGCACTGACGGCGGCCGGTACCATCAGGGCTATTACCAATGCAACAAAGGGAAGGATGGGTTTTCGGGACATTTCAAAAGTTTTATCAGACGTAAAGGTAATATTTTCACATAAATGATAAACAGCCGCAAAACCTTAAACATATTCCGGTGCCGGTTGTTTAATTTAATTATTTACTCATAGATATTACTGAAGATGAATTCCATGCGCAGGATGACCAGCATTTTAAGGAATGAATACCACGGTGAAGGCATTGATTCGGGAAATTTTTCTGAAGATCCGATAATCCAGTTCGAGAGATGGATGGAGGATGCCATTTCACATAATGTAAAAGAACCCAATGCGCTGCATCTGGCAACTGCTGATGCTTCCGGCAGGCCGTCGGGCAGAATCGTCCTCCTCAGGGACTTCAGTGAACGGGGATTTTCCTTTTTTACCAACTACGGGAGCAGAAAGGGTGATGACCTTCAGCAGAACAATCAGGCCTCAATGACCTTCTTCTGGAGTGAGCTTTATCGCCAGGTCAGGATAGGAGGAAAGGTTTACAAGCTGCCGGCAGAAGAGTCGGATGCATATTTCAGGAGCCGTCCGCGTGAGAGCCAGATCAGTGCTGTGGCATCACAGCAGAGCCGGGTCCTCGATAACAGGGAGCTGCTTGAAAAGATGGCTGCGGAAATTGATGAGAAATACAGGGACCGTCCTGTGCCACGGCCCGACGACTGGGGCGGGTATTATCTGTGGCCTGAGTATGTGGAGTTCTGGCAGGGAAGGGAGCACCGTCTGCACGACAGGATCCAGTATATCAGGACCGCTCCTGATGGAGGTTGGACCATAAGGCTTCTGTATCCCTAGGGCCTCTCCCGCATCCAGCCGGGGCAGTCCGCACTTACCTGCGCCGGCGGGCTCAGGTTCAGATACTGAACTGAAGCTCTGTGAGGGTCTTGTAGAGCCCGGTGCCGTTTGAAAGCAGCTCGGTGTGAGTACCCTGCTCAACGATCTTTCCGCCGCTCAGCACTATTATCTTGTCTGCCTTGCGAACCGTTGAAAGCCGATGGGCAATAACCAGTGAGGTGCGGCCCTCCATCAGCTTCTCAAGAGCCTCCTGAACCAGTCTTTCAGATTCGGAGTCAAGAGATGATGTTGCCTCATCCAGTATTAATATCCTGGGATTTTTGAGCACGGCGCGGGCAATGGCAATTCTCTGCCGCTGGCCTCCCGAGAGCTGTACTCCCCTCTCCCCCACTACCGTTTCCAGCTTATCGGGGAATGATTGTATGAAGTCCCAGGCATTGGCCTGTACCGCAGCTTCCATTATCTCATCCTCCGAAGCCCCGGGTCTTCCGTAGGCTATATTCTCACGGATCGTACCTCCGAAGAGGAATACATCCTGCATCACCACAGCCATTTGCGCGCGGAGTGAGGTTACGGGAAAACTAAGGCTGTCACGGCCATCAAACATTATTCTCCCTTCAACAGGGTCATAAAATCTCAGCATCAGCGATGCGATAGTTGACTTCCCTGCCCCGCTCGGACCAACGAGCGCAATCTGCTGTCCGGGCTCGGCTGTGAAACTCACCTCTCCCAGCACAACAACCTCCTCGCGTGACGGGTACCTGAATCCCACCCTGTCAAAGGTTATCTGCCCGTGCAGGTCATGGGCAGTATCATGAACATACTCCTCATCAATGGCTTCAGTACGCTCATCAAGCAGGAGCAACAGTTTCTCCGATGCTCCGAGTGTCTTCTGCAGCCGTGTGTAGACACCGGCCATACCTGCAATATTTCCCCCGATGAACCCCGAGTAGATAACGAATGAAAACAGCTGTCCCGCCTCCATCTGTCCGTTGGCGATCATCGTTGCCCCCCTCCATATCACAGCAGCCATGGAGATAAAAAATCCCAGTACAATAAATGATATGGCAGCCTGGTATTTCCCCCCCTTTATGCCCATCCTTGCGACCTCCTCTGTCTTTGCCCGGTAACGGTCACTCTCAAAAGCCTCGTTGGTGAATGCCTTCACATTCTGAATGCCCTGGAGTGTCTCCTCCACTATGGTGTTTGACTCCGCAACAAAAGCCTGGGCTTTTTTCGAATACCGGCGGATAGCCCTGCCGGAGAAGAACGCCAGGAGAGATATGGCCGGCACAATGGCCAGCGTGAAGAGCGTCAGCTGAAAAGAGCTTATGGCCATCAGTGTTATGCCCCCGATGATGACAATTATCTGGGAGATCAGGTCGGCAAGAGTATATGTAAGCGTATCCTGAAGCAGGGAAATGTCTGATGATATGCGGCTGTTAAGCTCACCCACCCTTCTTGCCGAGAAGAATGACATGGGCAGCTTGATAAGGTGATTGTAGATATGCTGCCTGATCGAAGCCAGGGTTTTCTCCGTCACTACAACAAACAGCCTTGTCCTTGTATATCCGAACAGAGCCTGGGCAACAAGGATAGCCATCAGGATGAGACCTGTCCTGGTGATCTCCTCCATCATCCTGCCCTTGGTCCCCAGATCAACCATATCACCCAGCAGCTTGGGAAACATCAGGCTCGCACCGGTGGACATAAGGAGACAGAACATCCCGAGGATGAATAACCAGACATAAGGCTTCAGGAACCTGTATAACCTGGCAAGATCCCTCAGACCGTTTCCGGTATCTTTCGACTTCCCTTCAGACATTTAAATTGTACCTTTGGATAAGGATGCAAAGATAGGACAAACACTCACGGTTTGAATCATTGTTATGTTAAACAATTCCGCGCACCGTTTTGTTGATGATAAATATAACAGACGAATGGACGAACATATAGTTAAAATAATCAGCACCGGAATCCTGACCCATGATGTAAAGATTTTCCGCGTTGAAAAACCGACAGGTTACACTTTCACACCCGGACAGGCCACAGATGTGTCAGTGAACACCCCTGAGCTCAGGAACAAGAAGAGACCCTTCACTTTTACGGGACTGGATCATGATTCTTACCTGGAGTTCATCATTAAAATATATCCCTCACACAAAGGGGTAACGAACGAAATTGACAAGCTCGCACCGGGTGATGAACTGATCATCAGGAAGGCGTGGGGCGCCATTTCATATAAAGGCCCGGGAATCTTCATTGCGGGCGGAGCGGGTATTACCCCGTTTGTGTCAATCTTCAGGGATCTGAAGACAAAAAACCAGCTCCGGGGCAACAGGCTGATCTTCGCCAATAAGACAAAGGCCGACATAATCATGGAAGACGAACTGCGGGAACTCCTGGGAACGGATTTCATTAATATCCTCTCCGAGGAGGACCATCCCGGTTACGCTCACGGAATGATCAGCGAGGAGTTTTTGCGGGCAAATGCAGATGACTTCAAAGCAAATTTCTACCTGTGCGGTCCCCCTCCCATGATGAATGCCTTAAAGAAACAACTGGCAACTCTCGGGGTGGAGAAGAATTCAATTACAGTTGAATTCTGACCTCCGGCCATTTAAGTCTCACTGTTAATATTGTGGACAGAGTGTTTATAAGTAGCATTGTGTCAGAGACCGCTTAATATGAGGATTATATACTTTTAAAGTGTTAATCTGACACCAATGACTTCCCTGGAAAGCCTGAAGAACCTTGTACTTGCGCCGTATATACTTAAAGCGACGGCACTTATAAGCGTTCAGAGAGCAGTCGGCGGCAACCAGTTCCGTCATAGTTTTTCCACCCTGGGGATTCTGTTGGACTATAAGTTCTACTCGAACAGCGTGCTCCTTAAGGCCTCGCTGCTTCATGACCTGCTTGAAGACATGCCCGAGACACAGGTGGATGAGATACGGTGGATAGACAGTGACGGGACTGCCGTGGTTGACCTCGTTTTGGAGGTGACAAAGAGAAAAGAGGAGACAAAGGAGACGTATCTTCAGCGGGTGCTTGAACAGGGTTCGGAAAATGCCCATCTGCTCAAGTGCGCTGACAGGATAAGCAATCTCACCGACCTTCACCGTGACATTCAGACAGAACAGAAGATCTCCGTATATCTTGATCAGACTGAAAAATATGTGATACCGATGGCGAGAAAGGTCAATGGCGATATGCTTATCGAGCTCTCTGACCTTGTAGCCAAGCGTAGAAGGATCCTGCGTATGATGGAAAATGACAGGAACCACAACCCTGAGCCGGGCAACGGCTGATCCCTTTCTCTCCCGGTCAGCCTGAAATGGGCAACGGCTGATCCCCTTCTCTCACGGTCAGCCTGAAATGGGCAACGGCTGATCCCTTTCTCTCCCGGTCAGCCTAAAAGCTGCTTAACCTTTGCCGAAATCTCGCGTCCGTCTGCTTTACCCGCCAGCTCCTTTGTGGCTGCTCCCATGACCTTGCCCATGTCTGACGGGGCTTTGGCTCCCACGCGTTCTATGATGGCCTTAAGGGCATTTTCAAGCTCCTTATCGCTCATCTTTGAGGGCAGGTATTTTTCCAGTACTGCTGCCTCGTTCTCCTCCTTTTCATAGAGATCAGGCCGCTTCTGCTCCCTGTAGATGGCAGCAGATTCCTTCCTCTGCTTGACAAGCTTCTGAATGATCTTAAGCTCCTCATCGGCGCTCAGAACAGCATCAGATCCTCTCTCAGATTTTGCAAGGATAAAGGCTGTCTTGGCAGCACGCAGTGCTTCCAGTGACAGTGTATCCTTCGCCTTCATGGCTGCCATCAGGTCAGCAGCAATTTTTTCCGTAAGTGACATGACTTTAATAATTATTTAATGATTTATTCTGCAAGCGTGACTGCTATACCGTGACATGGCCGCACTCCCTGAGTGCCCTCTCAACAGAGGCTACCGTTGTGAGTATGTCACCGTTCGTTACCGCACCCATATGGCCTGCGCGGAAATATTTATCTTTTATGTCCGGCAGTAATCCGCCGGCAAGAATCACATCTGAGGTGCTTATCGATTTCATGAAGTCCGCCGCTTTTACTCCCTCAGGATACATCGGGGCAGACAGCGTGGCGGCGCTGACGTCATCGCTGACGGGTATCATTTTCAGCCCCATGCTCCTCATAGCCTCCCGGAACATCTTTCCGATGAGCCTGTGTCTTCTGAATCTCTCCTCCATTCCCTCTTTCAGGATCAGCCCGAGGCTTACCTCCAGTCCCATCACCAGGTTTACTGCCGGTGTGCCAAAATATGCCGGCCGGCGTTCCTCGTATGCCCTCATTACAGGCAGCCAGTGGTTCCAGTCGCTATAGTAGCTGCCGGCAGGCGTTTTTCTATCCCTCCAGGCCTGCATGGCTCTTTCGGACACAACCATCAGTGCCAGTCCGGGCGGTACTCCCACAGCTTTCTGAGAGGCCGTGAGGACCACATCAATTTTCCAGTCGTCCTGCCTTATCTCCTCTCCTGCCACCGAACATACGCCGTCAAGTACAGTAAGGACCCCGTATTTCTCCCCCATCCTTCCCAGAGGCTCCGGATCGACCCTGACGGCAGTAGATGTGTCGACATGAGTGAATGTCATCATCTTATACCTCTTTCGCTTTAGTTCTGCCTCTATCACCTGGGGTCTCACCACATCGCCCAATGGAGCCTTGAGCAGTGTCACATCCGCGCCGTATCTCTTCAGCAGGTCTGCATATCTGTCTCCGAAATAACCGGTGGAGATCACCAGGGCAGTATCGCCAGGCTCAATCAGGTTTGCACCGGCCATATCCATTGCGAGGGTTCCGCTGCCGGCCATAATGAACGGCTGTCCTGACGGCGCCAGCCATACCTCTCTCATCATCTCCAGTGAACGCCCGAATGACCCGATAAAGTCAGGAGCCACATGGCTGGTGGTGGGCATTCCAACTGCCTGCATCACCGCCGGTTCAAACTCTATCGGACCGGGTATCATTAATAATTTTCGGCCTTTCATTGTCTTTCAGTTATTGTCTTCGTACAGTTTTAGTCCCGTTTCACTCATCATTTCAACCAGCTGTTTCTTTATCTCCTCTTTGAGGGGCAGCAACGGTCTTCTCATCTGTCCGCCGAAGAGGCCGAGGTGATCCATTGCAGCCTTCAGGGCCGGCACACCCCACCTTGCAGTCACTGCAGCGTTAAGTGCTATTATCCTGTGCTGCATATCCCTTGCACGTGCAATGTCGCCGGCAACAAATGCATCGTATATGTCAAGGCAGTGGCCCGGCGCAATGTTTGCAGATGCGAGTATACCGCCGGCGGCACCCATGGCCAGTGACGGCAGCAGGAACCCTGCTCCGCCGGCCAATACCTGAAACCCGGTCTTAACATTGCCCAGCACCTCTCCCATCTTCACCACATTGCCTCCCGACTCCTTCAGCCCGACAATATTCGGATGCTCAGCCATGGCGATAATCATCCGCGACGTCATGTCAACACCGGTGTTGGCCGGCATGTTATAGACCAGCACCGGTACGGGCGATCCATCGGCTACGTCAAAGTAGTGTCTCACCAGCTCTTCCTGGTTCATGTTTCCCTTATAATAGGAAGGGTTGATCACCAGTGCCGCATGAGCGCCCTCTGCGGCAGCAGCCCTGGTCAGGGATATGGTCTCCCGTGTCGACTGGCATCCCGTGCCTGCCAGGAGGAGCCGGCCTTCGGGAAGGGCATCCCTGGCAGCAGCGATGGCAGTAATCTTTTCCTTCTCTGAAAGCATCACCTGCTCACCGTTGGAACCAAGTATCAGAAAGCCGGACAGGTTGTACCGCGACAGTTTTTCAATATTGAACCTGATCTTTTCAGGCAACAGGTTCTCATCGCGGTCAAATGATGTGGGCAGTGGAGGAAATATTCCCCTGAAGCTGAGTGAATCCATGTTCTTAATTATGGTTTGACCGGTTCATTTATTCTGTGTGCTCATTGAATAGGGTCTGGCAGATTGTTCAGCGCCGTGCCCTCTGTCAGGCTCGCTGCTCATGGCAAAATCCAGTTTACCCCCGGCAGTGATCTGATCATGGGTTACATAGTTGACATCCAGGCTCCCACCGTTCAGCCGTACCTGTTTTACAAAGATGTTCTCGCGGCTGTTCTCCGGCGCCGAGATCACCAGCTCCCTGCCGTCAGAAAGGGTGACTGTTGCCTTCCTGAAAAGCGGAGATCCCAGCACATACTCACCTGTTCCGGGGGTGACCGGATAAAAGCCAAGTGCGCTGAAGACATACCATGCCGACGTCTGCCCGTTGTCCTCATCGCCACAGTAGCCATCGGGAGAATAATTATACAGCTTATCCATCACCTCCCTGGCCCTCATCTCTGTCTTCCATGGCTCGGGGGTATATTTGTAGAGGTAAATCATATGCTGCACCGGCTGGTTGCCGTGAGCATAGTTGCCCATGTTCATTATCTGCATTTCACGTATCTCATGGATGGGGAAACCGTAATACGAATCATCAAATATGGGAGGTACAATAAAGACTGAGTCGAGCATCTGAGCCATCTTCTCCGCTCCTCCCATCAGCCCGGCCAGTCCTGCCACGTCATGAAACACGCTCCATGTATAGTGCCAGCTGTTTCCCTCGGTGAAAGCGTCGCCCCACTTGTAGGGGCTGAAGGGCGTCTGGAAGGTGCCGTCAAGGTTTTTTCCCCGCATCAGCAGACGCTCGCTGTCGAACACATTCCTGTAGTTCTGCGACCTTTTTGCATAGAGTTCAATCTCTTCCTGCGGCCTGCCCAGCTCCTTCGCGAGCCGCCACAGGCACCAGTCGGCGTAGGCATATTCAAGAGTGCGTGCCACATTCTCGTTAATGCCTGCATCATAAGGGACATATCCCAGGCTGTTGTAGTACTCAGCCCCGTATCTGCCTACGGAATGAACGGGCCCGTGCCCTTTCGTGTTCTTCACCATGGCATTCCACAGCGTGTCAATGTCATATCCCCGTATACCTTTGAGATATGCGTCAGCGATGAGCGATGCGGAGTTGCTTCCAATCATGCAGTCGCGGTGGCCGGGGCTGGCCCATTCGGGGAGCCAGCCGCTCTCGAGGTATGCATTCACCAGCCCCTCCATGATCTGCGAGCTGACATCAGGGTATAACAGGGTCAGCAAAGGCATGGCGGCCCTGAAGGTGTCCCAGAAGCCGTTGTCGGTATAGAGCCGTCCCGGCAGAACCTGTCCGTTGTAGGGGCTGTAGTGGACAATTTTTTCTTCGCTGTCATATTCATGGAACATCCTCGGGAAGAGCAGGGTCCGGTAGAGCGTTGAATAGAATGTGCGTATCTGGTCTTCAGTTCCGCCCTCAATCCTTATCCGTCCGAGCTCACTGTTCCACCTCTCCTTTGCAGCATCGCGTACCATGTCAAAGTCGCGGTCTCCGGTCTCGCGTTCAAGATTGAGCAGCGCCTGTTCATGGGATATGAATGACGATGCCACCCTGGCGGTAACCTGCTCTCCCCTCTCTGTACGGAAGCCGATAACGGCAGCAGCATGATCTCCGGCCTGCTCCGTGCTTCCCGGAAAAGGCTTGCCGTCAAGGGTTGCATACGAGAAACTGAAGTCGCGGTCAAAGATGATCACGAAGTAATTATGAAAATTCTCCGGCACACCACCGTGGTTGTTGCGGCAGTACCCGATCACCTTTCTGTCGGCGGGTATGATCTTTACCATCGATCCGCCGGCGAAGGCATCAATCAACACCACCGATGAGTCACTCCCCGGGAAGGTAAATCTGAAGAGTGCGGATCTCTCCGTCGGGGTAACCTCTGCCGTGATATCATAGTCGGCCAGGTAGACGCTGTAATAGTATGGCCGCGCCACCTCGGCCTTGTGAGAGAACCATGATGCACGCTGTTCTTCGGTGATCCTGTGGCCGCCCGTGACCGGCATCAGGGAGAAGGCAGCGTAATCATTGATCCACGGGCTTGGCTGATGGGTCTGTTTGATGCCCGTTATCTTATGATCATCATAGGTATATGCCCAGCCATCCCCGTTGCGTCGTGTCTGCGGTGTCCAGAAATTCATCCCGAATGGCAACGCTACAGCCGGGTATGTGTTGCCATGCGACAACAGGTATTCCGAGTCGGTGCCCATAAGCGGATTTGCCAGGTCTGCCGGGGCTATGGGCTTTGCAGTCTTCTCTTCCGGGTGCCCGCATCCGGCCAGGGAAATTACAAACAGCACTGCGATGGCCGCCAGAAGGATCCTGTATGAGTTCCTGGCAATCATAATATCAGGCTGTAAGATTAAGGTTATCTCTCCGTTTGATACCTCTGTCTTCATGAAGTGGTCTTTGAACCTGTAAAAATATACTTTTAATACCAATGGGCAACCGTGGTCACTGAGGGTCGACATCAGCATGGATGCGCAAAAAACCTTTCCTTGTCATCTTCAGTTCGCGCTCCATGGCCCTGCGTACAACCTCCTTTACCTTTGACGGGGATAGGCTGCTGTCTATCTTGATCATGATAGTCTTGATGTACCATCTCTGGACCTGCATGATTACGGGGAACTCCGGTCCGAGGACATGGCTGCCGAGCTGCCTCCGCAGGCTCTCCGCCAGTCGTTCTGCCGACACATTCAGTTCTTCCGGATCACGGTGCCTGACCGACAGCCTGATGATCTTTGTGAAGGGGGGATACCCGAAGAGCGATCTCTCCTCAAGCTGGCTGCTGCACATGGCCTTATAGTCATGTTTCAGCACCTGCCGCAGGATGATATGGGCCGGATCGGCGGTCTGGATTATCACCTTGCCCCGGCGGGTGCGTCTCCCGGCCCTGCCGCTCACCTGCTCCATGAGCTGGAAGCTGCGTTCAAAGGCACGGAAATCGGGGTAGTGCATCATGTTATCGGCATCGAGGATCCCTACCACCGTCAGCCTCTCGAAATCAAGTCCCTTGGAGATCATCTGGGTGCCGATAAGGATGTCAGTGGCACCGGCGGCGAAGTCAGACAGGATCTCCGAAGAGGCGCTTCTTCTCCTGGTTGTATCCTGGTCCATTCTCACCACCCTGGCCGAAGGAAAGAGCAGCCTGATCTCCTCTTCGATCTTCTCAGTGCCGAACCCTCTTGTTGTCATTGACCCGGACCCGCACTCAGGGCAGGCGGCCGGAAGCTTCGTACTGCGCCCGCAGTAGTGGCAGACCATTTTGCCAATGCTCTTGTGATATGTATAGCTTACGGAACAGTTCGTGCATCCAGGCACCCACCCGCAGTCGGGGCACATCAGGTAAGGCGAGAATCCCCTTCTGTTCTGAAAGAGTATAACCTGCTCATCTTTGCCCAGTGCCTCGGTAATGGCCTCCAGCAGGCGCTGGGTAAAATGTGATGTCATTTTAATCTTCTTTCCGAAGGAGCGAGTATCTGCGACAATCATCTGCGGCATCATGACATCACCGTAGCGTGTCATCAGCTCAACGAACCCGTACCTGCCTGAGGAGGCGTTATAGTAGCTCTCCAGTGAGGGGGTGGCTGAGCCCAGCAACGTCCTGCCTCCATGGATCCGTGATAGCATCATGGCTGCATCACGGGCGTGATAACGGGGTGCGGGGTCATACTGCTTATAGGATGAATCATGCTCCTCATCCACGATGATCAGCCCAAGGTCGGTGAAGGGAAGAAAGAGTGAGGAGCGTACCCCCAGAACCGTGCGCAGCGTACCGTCACTGACCTTTCTCCATACCTCGCGCCGTGCTGCCGTTGTCAGGCGGGAGTGGAATACCCCGATTGAATCGCCGAAGTGCCTCCGGAGACGTTCGATGATCTGGCTTGTAAGGGCTATTTCCGGGAGCATGTATAGAACCTGCCTTCCCCGGGCCAGTTGCTCCTGCATCAGGTGTATATAGATCTCTGTCTTGCCGCTGGAGGTAACTCCATGAAGAAGTACAGTCTCATGCTCATTGAACAGCTCCCTGATTTTGGCGAAGGCTTGCTCCTGCATCTCATTAAGGCGGACAGGAGGTATGATCTCCCCGCTGTAGGCCTCGCCGGCGCTGCGCCTTCGCTTTATCACCCTGACTCCGGGAAGCTCCTCCGGTGATGGAATGGCAGCTTTCATCACCTCACCGGGATAGGCCATATAATATTCTGAGACCCATAGTAAAAAGTCAGTCAGACGGTCATTGACCGAGGCCTCCTCAGGCAGCAGGCCTGTTATCTCCTTCGGTGTGAATCCTTCCGGCGGCGTGTCGTGAATGTTGATTACGAGTCCTGTTGCGTTGCGGGTCTGTCCAAATGGTATGGTCACGATGCTGCCGCGCCTCAGGGCGCCACGCATCTCCTCCGGTATGCCATAGGTATAGCTGCCGGTAACGGCTACAGGGATGATAATATCTGCGAACTCGTGTTTCAAAATCTTACAGGATGACAAAACATAAACAACAGGCTGCAACGGCCTGGCCGCCGGTCAGAATTTTTCAACGTCGGTTGAATTATGCTGTTAACTCAATGCTGCCCTTACTTTTTCGGCAGCATCGGTAAAGGTTGATGCCGCTATTACCTTCAGTCCTGAGCTGTCAATGAGCTCTTTGGCTTCAATTGCATTGGTGCCCTGCAGACGCACAATGACCGGCACCTTTATATCGCCAATGGTCTTGTATGCTTCAATAATGCCGGCTGCCACGCGGTCACACCTCACTATTCCGCCGAAGATATTCACCAGTATGGCCTTTACATTGGGATCCTTGAGGATTATTCTGAATCCGGCCTCCACCGTTTTCGCACTGGCACCGCCGCCCACATCGAGGAAGTTTGCCGGTCTGCCACCGGAGAGCTGTATCAGGTCCATCGTCGCCATAGCCAGGCCTGCCCCGTTAACCATGCACCCCACGTCGCCGTCGAGCTTGACATAGTTGAGGTTACTGGAAGATGCCTCCACCTCCGTAGGATCCTCCTCGTGCAGGTCACGCATGGCGGCCAGTTCCGGGTGGCGGTAGAGTGCGTTGTCATCAAGAGAGACCTTGCAATCGACAGCCAGCACCCTGTCATCGCTTGTCTTGAGGAGAGGATTAATCTCTATCAGCGAAGCATCGGAATTGACAAAGGACTCCCAGAGCCCTGCAATGAAGCGGGTCATCTCCTTGTAGGCCTTGCCCTGCAGGCCGAGGTTGGACGCAATGGTCCTCATCTGGAATTCGTGCAGGCAGCAGGAAGAATCGACCACCTCGGTAAAGAGAGCCTCAGGGTTTCTGGCAGCCACCTCCTCAATGTCCATCCCTCCTTCAGTGGAGTAGACAACCACATAGGCCGATTTTTTACGGTCAAGAAGAACAGAGAGGTAAAATTCCCTGATGTCAGAGTCACCCTTATAATATACATCACAGGCTACAAGGACCTTTCGCACCACTTTGCCTGCCGGTCCGGTCTGCGGAGTCACCAGTGTCATCCCCAGCATGCGCGAGGCTACCTCGGCTGCCTCCTGTGGCGATCGGGCTATTTTCACCCCTCCGCCCTTGCCTCTGCCACCGGCATGGATCTGAGCCTTGATGACGAAGATCTGCGTTCCGAATTTCTTTTGAAGCTCTTCAGCTATGAGCTTTGCCTGATCGGCTGTCTCAGCCACAAATCCTTCCTGTACAGCTACTCCGTGAGCCTGCAGGATTGATTTTCCCTGGTATTCGTGGATGTTCATGATAAGATATCTGGTATGAGGTTATAATGTCCCGCTTTGCAATTAGGTATGTAATTTACTCTTTTTTATAATTATTTTCGCTAAAATTTTATGGAATGAGGAAGCTTTCCAATGATGAGTTGAACCGTAAGAGCGTTAAGGAATTCAGGGCTTCTGAAAAGTCGCCCTTCATCATTGTGCTTGACAATGTCAGGAGTCTGAATAACGTGGGATCGATATTCCGCACGGCTGACGCCTTCATTGTTGAGGCTGTTTACCTGTGCGGCATCACTGCCACTCCTCCTCACAGGGAGATACACAAGACGGCGCTGGGGGCTACAGAATCGGTTGAGTGGAGCTATTTTGACAGTGCTGCTGATGCAGTGAGAGTGTTAAGATCGAAAGGATACACCATAGTTTCGGTGGAGCAGGCTGATGAGGCTGTTTCCCTTGACAGGCTGATGGTTGAAGCCGGGAAAAAGTATGCACTCGTGTTCGGACATGAGATCAGAGGAGTCAGCGAGGAGGTGGTCAATCTCTCGGATGTCTGCGTAGAGATACCTCAGTACGGAACCAAGCACTCGTTCAACGTTGCTGTCAGTGCAGGTATAGTATTATGGGAGCTTGCGGGAAAGACCCCGGGCAACAAATAAAAAAACCCCGTCTGCCTTGCGGCGAACGGGGTTCTGTATTTAGAAAGTCCTGTTACTGGGTAACTGACTTAAAGGTGTCGTCCATAAAGTACTTGGCAAACTCGAGGTCTGTCTGAGCATAGTTCTTCCAGTCGGAGTTGTAGCCGATAGCTTCACGGAGACCGTTGAGAACGCCGTCTTTATTATCCATGCGTGCTGCAATGACAGCCTTCAGGTATGAGGGTGCGCCGCATTTGCATGGCTTCACTGAATCCATGGTTGTCTTGGCTTTGTTGATGTCACCCTTGAGAAGCTGTGCAAGAGCAAGGTTCATCGATGGCTTGTCTCCGAGCAGGTTGACTGCCTGGTCATATTTGCCGTCATGAATGGCGATGGTGCCGAGTCCGAATTTTGATTCGGGGGTGGCTGCTGACATTGAGTTGAAATATTCAGCTGCAGCTTTGATGTCACCATTCAGGAGAGCGGCATAGCCCATGTTGTTCTTGACATTGTCATCATTCTTAAGAGCCTTGGCTTTTTCGAGAGCTACCATAGCCTCATCAGCTTTGCCCATGCTCAGATAAGCCCAGCCGATGTTGTTCCATGCGCGGAAGCACTTGGGTTCTTTTTCAGCAGCCATCTGGTAGTACTTAAGCATCTCATTCGGATCTTCTGTCAGCGTGGCAGCGTAGAGCATCTGCTCGAGGCTGAGGACTGAAGCGTCACCCTTGATTGCGGTAAGGATCTCTTCATCGCTGAGGCCGATAAGGTTAACGTCGACAATGAACTTTGATCTTCTCAGCAGAGGAAGGATCTCATCTGCGAGAGTCTCATATGCAGTTGCCATGTTCTTAATCTCCTGTTCGCGGACAATAGGATCCTGGTACATTGAAAGGACTCTCAGGATGAGTTCCTTGTCAGCGATAGATGATTCCTGAACGAGGGTCTTGAAGCCGTCCCAGTCTTCAGGGGTGGTCTGGCTTGCAAACAGTGCAGTCAGTTCGGGAATTTTGCCGTACTCCTTCTGGAGATACTTCTCGGCAGCCTTGCCTCTCTGGTCAGCCAGTTTCTCGTTGAGTGTGAGCGGGCCGTCAGGTGAAGCATATGAGCTTGTGGTGACGCCTTTGACTGCCATCCTCTCATTCTGCTGAACGAGGGCAATATAATCCTTGAGAGCCTGGATGTCGGCTGACTTGAGTTCAGCCGGCCTGATATCGGCCCTGTTTATATTATAAAGAATGTCAGCCATCTTCTGTTCGGGAACAATGCGCTGATAGTTGTCCTTCAGTGATACAGGCATTGCATGATCTTCAACCAGTGTGGATGTTGCGATTACGCCGTCAGCCAGTTTAATGGGATCAAATGCCAGAGTCTTGTCTTTCTTTGTTGCTTCTACGCGGAGCATGAATTCAGATACCTTCATTGCAGGTACATAATTGACGTCCCCGGTCCAGTTGATGTTCCCGCCTTCCCAGCTGATTGGTTTGTTGTTAGCCAGAACCTTTTCACCCTGGGCATAGAGGATTTCATCAAACGCTGTTTCGCCACCTTCGTAAACAAGCACGGGGGTAATTTTCAGCGTAGTGTTCTTGTCAAAGTACTTCTCCGGATAGGTTGCTTTTACCTGTGCGGCAACAATTCCTGCATGGGTCTCAAGTACTTTGGGAGTGATCTCATACTGGACAAGATTTGCGTTTTTCTTCATCTTGTCGAGACTGCTGCAACCTGACATAAGTACAGCAGCAAGCAGAATGACAAAAAGTCTGGTGAAATTTTTCATAATTTGTTTTTTATTAGTTGCGATCAGTTTCTGTTAATTACAATTATACAATATTTCTGATTTGGATGCAAATTTAAGATAATTTTTAGTCAATACCTTCATACTTCCTATTAAAAATTCAGAAATCACGGAGATTAATCCCCGGTCCGACAGGCTCGTTGAAAATCATATCCGTTACTTTCTGGTAATCTTCATGGCTGGCTACGAAGTCAATACCTGAAATATCAATCACCAGGTACCTGTTTTCGGGATTCTGCCTGAAGAAGTTAAAATAGCTCTCCTGTATGCCTGTAAGGTATTCGGCTGTTATCGACTTCTCATAATCCCTGCCTCTTACTGCAATGTTTTTCAGGAGTCTCTCCGGCGGTACATGGAGGTAGACGTAGAGGTCCGGCTTTGGCAGTGAGCTGTAAATAATGTAGAATATCTGCCTGTAGAGGCTGAACTCATCCTGCTCCAGCGTTTTTGAGGAGAAAACCAGTGACTTCATGAAATAATAATCTGCCACTGTAAAGCTTCTGAAGAGGTCCTGCTCCACCAGTTCCTCCTTCAGCTGACGGTACCGGTCAGCAAGGAATGAGAGCTCAAGCGGAAAAGAGTACCTGGTGGGGTCATCGTAGAATTTGGGCAGAAACGGGTTATCGGCGAACCGTTCAAGGATGAGCTTGGCGTTGTAATCCCTGGCGATCATTGAAGCCAGTGTGGTCTTGCCGGCCCCTATATTTCCCTCAATGACTATATAGTTATACCTCACGGTCTCCATTATGGTCCTTCATTGCATTCAATATCAAAAATAGCATTTGACTGTCACAATACCAATAAAAATGAAGAGACGGGCAAATTGTCCGTCTCTTCTATCCCTGTAATGCGATGCCCTTGAAGGCACCGGCAGAAATTTTAAAACAAGAATTAATTATCTGTTGTCATCCCTTCTCCGGTCATGGGGGCGGCGATCACCGCGATCACGGTCATGGCCTCCTCTTCCGCCTTCACGTGAGCCCTGATAGTCCCTTCTCTCCGAATGTTCGCGCTTGGGAGGCTCAACATAGCCTTCAGGCTTGGGAATAAGAGGTTTGCGTGAGAGCCTCAGTTTGCCGGTCTTCTGATCGACCTCTATCAGCTGCACCTCAACGATATCACCCTCCTTGAAGAGCTCCTCCACGGTGCCCACCTTCTTCCAGTCCATTTCTGAAATGTGAAGCAGGCCATCCTTGTTGGGAAGTATTTCCACAAAGGCTCCGAACTGGGTAATGGTCTTGACCTTGCCCGTGTAAACCTTGCCAACCTCGGGAACAGCGCATATTGCGTTGATCCTGTCGAGGGCAGCCCTGATTACATCGTAGTTGTCGCCGAAGACATCGATCATACCCTGACCGTTGATCTCCTCTATAACTATTGTTGCGCCTGTGGTTGCCTGTATATCCTGGATGATTTTTCCGCCGGGGCCTATAACTGCTCCGATCATCTCCTTGGGAATATATATCTTCTCTATTCTCGGGGCGTGAGGCTTGAGTTCGGGCCTTGGTTCAGCGATTGTCTGTTCCATGATGTCAAGAATATGGAGCCTCCCCTTGCGTGCCTGGTCCAGAGCCTGCTTCAGCACCTCAAACGAGAGTCCGTCTACCTTGATATCCATCTGTGTGGCTGTAATGCCGTCACGTGTGCCTGTGACCTTGAAGTCCATGTCACCCAGGTGATCTTCATCACCGAGGATGTCTGACAACACTGCGAATTTACTTCCGTCCTTATCGCTTATAAGTCCCATGGCTATGCCTGAAACCGGTTTGGCAATCTTGATGCCTGCATCCATAAGCGCAAGTGTTCCGGCGCATACAGTAGCCATCGATGATGAACCGTTTGACTCAAGGATATCGGACACGATGCGTATCGCGTAAGGATTGGTTGCATCAGGAGGCATCATGTTCTTAAGTGCCCTGTGTGCCAGGTTCCCGTGACCTATCTCCCTGCGGCTGGTGCCGCGTGCAGGCTTAGCCTCGCCGGTGGCAAAAGGCGGGAAGTTATAATGCAGGGTAAATTTCTCCGATCCCTGTCTGAGGACCTCATCGATCATCTTCTGATCGAGCTTGGTGCCGAGAGTTACGCTGGTGAGCGCCTGTGTCTCACCGCGGGTGAAGATGGCAGAGCCATGCGCAGCGGGGAGTGGATCGATCTCACACCATATGGGGCGTATCTCGTCCAGCTTCCGTCCGTCAAGACGCTTGTGCTCATCCAGAACAAGGCGGCGTGCAGCTTCCTTCTCAACATCGTGGAAGTACCTGCTCACCAGGGATTTGTTGACCGGGTTCTCCTCTGTGAACTGGGCGAGGAACTCAGTCTTGATGGCTTCGAAACCGTCACTGCGGGTCTTCTTGTCAGAGCCGGTGGCTGCCAGTGCATAACATTTTGCATATGTCTCATCCCAGACCTTCTTGCGCAGATCCTCGTCGTTGACCTCATGACAATACTCTCTCTTGACCGTCTTGCCAACCATCTCGGCCAGCTCCGTCTGAGCAACGCACTGTACCTTGATAGCCTCATGGGCAATGCGCAGAGCCTCGAGCATGACCTCCTCGGCGACCTCTTTCATCTCACCCTCAACCATCATTATGTTCTCATAGGTGGCCCCGACAACGATGTCAAGATCGGCATTCTCAATCTGCACCAGGGTGGGATTTACAATGAACTCTCCGTTGATCCTTGCAACCCTTACTTCAGAGATGGGACCGTGGAACGGGATGTCTGAAACGGCAAGCGCAGCCGAGGCTGCGAGTCCTGCCAGTGCGTCAGGCATAATATCTTTTTCCGCAGAGATCAGGTTAACTGTCACAAACACCTCTGCATGATAATCATCAGGGAAGAGCGGGCGAAGAACCCTGTCTACCAGCCTCGATACGAGGATCTCATTGTCATTGGGTCTTGCCTCTCTCTTGAGGAAACCGCCGGGGAAACGGCCGGATGCCGCATATTTTTCCTTGTACTCAACAGAAAGAGGCATGAAGTCAGTGTCCTCTTTCGCATCTTGTGCCGCAACCACAGTTGCGAGCAGCATGGTACGGCCCATCCGCACCACCACCGAACCATCGGCCTGTTTGGCCAGCTTGCCCGTTTCGATTACTATTGACCGGCCATCGCCAAGGTCAATGCTTTTTTCAATTAACTTATACATTTGTATTACTGATTATTTCGGGATAGATGATAAATATGGGGGAGTCTTCACCCGGGAATTAAAAAAGGCAATCTGAAATTGCCTTTTCTCTCTTTACTTACGCAGGTTCAGTGCCTTGATTATTTCACGATACCTGGAAATATCTTTTACCTTCAGATAGTCAAGCAGACGCCTTCTCTTCCCGACCAGCTTAATGAGCGACCTCTGCGTGCTGAAATCCTTCTTGTTCTTCTTCAGGTGTTCAGTCAGGTGCGCAATCCTGTAGGAGAAAAGAGCAATCTGACCCTCAGCACTTCCTGTGTCCATCTCTGATGATCCGAATGTCTTGAAAAATTCCTGTTTCTTCTCCGTTGTCAAATACATATCCTTATCCAATAGATTGTTAATAAATTCTCCAATTTTGGATCGCAAAGATACAACTCTTATTTGTAATAATTCAAACAATTCGAATAATTTTTTTGTATTTGGCTGAGCAACGGCACTCTCCTTCATGGTACAAAATTTTATCAGGAGGCTTCTGATTAAAAGACGCAATAATGATACCAAAAGTTGCGCCTGCTGAAAACTTTAATGAATTATTTGTCAAAAGAATAGGGAATCAGTCACTGATGTCTTTTCACGGCTCGAGGAATATTGAGCTCGACCCCCTTATTTTATGCCCCATGCTGATGAGTGATGACCCTATCAGGCAGTCGAGGCACCTGTGGTATCTGCACCAATGCGTTCTCAGCTCTATCAGGGCCTGGGAGGCAAAGGCCGACTCCGGCTTCAGGCCTGCTTCCACGAAGTCTGTAACCACGCTGTTTTCTTCAGGGGGAAGGGAATCGAGGATATCGACGGCCCGGTCGCACCATTCCTGCTGCTGCCTGCTTTTCCCGTAAACGAAGAGCAGGGGTGCGATGGCGTTTATGATCAGGAGGTCTACCGACTGCCTGCCGGCACGGCCTGCCGTTGAGGGGACCTCCCTGCCGAACTGGTAGTGATGGTTCCAGTATTCTGAGGCCGTGACGCTGAGCAGGGGCCTGAGGCTGGCAATGTCACGGCACTCGAGAACCCTCGAGAAGAGGCCCTCACTGTGGGTCAGCAGTGCTGCCAGCTGGGAGAGGCGTACCGTCGGGAAGTTTGCCGGGCGCAGCCGGTGGAACTTCCACATCCAGCCATCGACAGGCTGCAGTGAGTACTTCGCCTTCAGCATGCGGTATTCTCTGCCCAGGAGAAGGTAGTATTCATCTCTGACCGCCTCCCTGAAGAGGGTCTCGTCAAGGAGGCCCGCCGTTCCGAAGAGCAGCGCCTCCACCTGCAACAGGTTGTCAGAGTGCTTTCTGATGATCTTCAGCGGAAGCCTCGAGGCAAGCATCTCAAAGGGGTCAGTGTTTACCCTGAACCCGAAATAACGTGAGACAAGCCTGTAGAGAGTCTCCTCCCAGTCATTGTCCGTCTTCACCAGTATCTCCCTGATCTCACTGCTTTTCCGCTCCAGTCGTTCCACGGCAAGCGACCAGAGCCAGTGTTTGACCATGAACCCGTCGGCCCTGCCTATCAGCCCTGTGCATGCCAGCAGTGACGGGGAGTTGACAAAATCAATATAGTTCTCCCACAGGCTGTGATCGTATTCCATCCGTGCCGTCAGCAGCCGGCGGCCTGATGCCGAATAAACGGCGGCATCATCATTATGGACGAGATGCAGTATCACATTGTCATATGCATGGTCAGTGTGGTGGCCATGACGGTACCAGTCAGAGGCATTGACATGAATCTCCGTGTTACCCGCCCAGGCGGTGCCGCCGATCAAAAGACGGGTATTGAAGAAATCGGGCCCGGAGTCACGGTTATAGTCTCCCGGAGTGATCACCTCAATCGGGCCGGCCTCAGTGTCGCACAGACGTCCGGCATCAAAGAACCGGTTTTTCCACAGCCAGTGGAGGAACTCTTCTTTCATGGTCGGTATGTTTAGAAATGCAGCATACCAAAGATAAGAAGAAATGAAAAACGGTGCAAGGGAATTACAGTTAGGGAATTGAAGGACCGGATATTCAAATTACCGGTTATTATTAAAATCCCCCCAAAAAGGGGGTTAGCAGGTAAAATTTGCATTGTAGTTTTACGTAACTTTAGTCATCGTTTTAACAAACTAAAACCAGATAAGATGAGATCAGCCATTAAAATTATGATTGCAGTAACGTTATTACTCAGTCTGTCATTATCGGCCAGCAGCCAGATTACCATCAAGGAAAAAGTAAAAAAGGTTGAAGGCAGCGTTGACAACAGAACCGATCAGGGTATAGAGAAAGGTCTGGACGCAATACAGAACGGGATAGGAAATGTCCTGAAAAAGAAAAATAAGACAGCGGAGACACAACCCTCAGAAGTAACCCAGGTGGATCCGTCAGCCGGTGAGATCACATCAGTTCCGGAAGACCAGAACAACCAGCAGGAACAGACGACACTACAGTCATATTCAAAGTATGACTTCATCCCGGGAGAGAAAGTGATTTTTTATGAAGATTTCAGCCAGGATGCAGTGGGAGATTTCCCCGCCCTCTGGAATACTAACGGTACAGCCGAAGTGGTAACTACCAATTTATTCCCGGGCAACTGGATGAGGTTCGTGATGGACCAATGTGTCTGGACTGATGCGCTTCTCACATTGCCTGAAAATTATACCATTGAGTTCGATGTGATTCCTATCGGTGGCCTTGAAGGAGAAGGCATGTCAGGATGGAATATGAGACTCTTCCAGGCAAAGAATGTAAAAGCTTGGGATGGCGGTTCGGCACCCGGGCAGGGAGGATTGTGGTTTGCAGTTGCATATTACGGCAGGCCAAGCTACAGTACTTGGCTCTACGGAACTGAATGTGAACAACTGAAATTAACCGGCTATGTTGATGGCGATCAGTACAAGGAAAAGATTAACCAGAAATACCATATTGCCATCTGGGTCCAGAAATCAAGAGTTCGGGTGTACCAGGATCAGAACAAGATTGTAGACCTTCCCAAAGCATTTCCAACAGGTTGCGTGAAACCTGACAGGCTGAGGTTTGAAGAGGGAGCTGCCATGATCAGCAATGTTCGGATAGCAGTAGGCGCTCCCGATATGCGAAACAAACTCATGACCGAAGGCAAACTGGTGACCTACGGAATTTATTTCGATGTAAATCAGGATGTTGTAAAACCCGAATCTTACGGAACACTCAAGGAGATTGCCGCAATCCTCAATGAAGTCCCTGATGTACAGGTCAAAGATTGTTGGTCATACTGACAGCGACGGTGCTGATGCTGCCAACCTCGACCTATCGCAGAGGCGTGCCGCCTCGGTTAAAAATGAACTTGTAAAATCCTTCGGAGTGAACGGCGACCGGCTTGTAACTGACGGAATGGGAGAAAGCCAGCCTGTGGCAGCCAATGACACACCTGCCAACAAGGCTCTGAACCGGAGGGTTGAGTTCATCAAACTGTAAGACATGAAGAAGTTATCCATGTTGCTGATTGCGCTGGCCTTAAGCTTCAGCGCATTCACACAGGGGTTCAAGCAGTCTGACTTTTATATTCAGCGTGAACTGAAGGCTTCCCCGGCACTTAAAGCAAAGCTGTCACAGATGAGACAGGAAATTGCCTCCAAAAATCTTCAATACACAGTTGGCTTCACTTCTGTTGCGGAAATACCTATTGAGAAGATCACCGGTGCGAAACCAATTCCCTCTGGAGAGGAAGTAAAGGTTCTCGAACAGTTCAAAGTGAATACTGAAGCCTCCGTAATTAAAACCAACACGGTTACTACCCAAAAACAAATTACAACAGTTCCCAGGATTGGTACTGAGGTAAAATACGTGTACGGAGATCCCACCCTGAGCAAGCTTGATCTGCGTAAGGCCGGGTTTGTTACACCGGTCCGTGATCAGGGATACTGGGGCTCATGCTGGGCTTTTTCTGCAATGGCAGCTTACGAAAGCAGCTACCTGATCAACTGCGGTGCAGCAATAAATACTTCAGAAGAATATGTTGTTAACTGCTCTAATTCAGGAGACTGGTCCGGAGGATGGCCTTATAAGGTGCTGTTCTGGATGACATCTCAACAGAAAAATGTCTGTGATGAAAGTTCTCTTCCCTATACCGGCCCGCCGCAGAAATGTCCATCTCAGGCTCCGATGAATAAATTCTATGCATCAAACTACGGAGCAGTCGATCCGTCAAAGTTCAGTGCAGTTCCGGAGGTTGCAAAGATTAAAGAGGCTTTGTGCAAACACGGGGTCATTTCAACAACCCTTTATGCTGACGATAATTTCAAACATTATACCGGCGGGTATTTCTTTGGCTTTAAGTCTTCAACAGGATCATATGCGCCAATAAACCATGCAGTTGCAATAATAGGATGGGATGACTCAATTCAGTGCTGGCTGATAAAAAACTCCTGGGGAGCTGACTGGGGAACCGAATGTGGCTATAACCTGGAACGAGGCTATATGTGGATTAAATATGATTCGAACAATATCGGAGTCCAGTCGACATGGGTAAACGCTTCAAATATGTCAATGCTCTGATGATCGAATCGTTTTCCATTTGGATCTTGTTGATAATGGCTCTGTCTGGATGTCATGGCCATAATCGCAACTTCTCTGATTCAGCCGGAAAAGATCCGGAAATTCATTCTCAGCCTGCTCTGACAAGGATATCCTGCCAACCATCTGTTGAGATTATTAAAAATGATACCCTGGTCATCAGTTTTACCGAATATCCCGGAAGGGCATACTCGTGGGAAATGGCCGTGCCGGACTCATTACTGAAGAATTTAAAACTTGTGAAAGTATACCGTCATGCTTTAAGCACCAAAGTTGATCCCGAAGCGAAGGCTGAGTTTTACTTCCTGGGACTGAAAACCGGTGAAGAAAAACTGACATTCAGGTATTTCAGACCCTGGGAAAAAGCCAAACCCGCTGCCGACAGCTGCGTCATTAAAGTGATTGTGAAGTAACCCGATAAGTGAATAAACAAAGAAAATTACTCCTGATAAAAACGAGAAATTTGTAAAAAACCCTAATAATCCGGAATTATGAAAATCAAATTATTTGTCATTATTCTTCTGAGCATGGTTTGTTTCAGCGGATTTTCGCAGGGCGCCAATCCCCTTGTGAAGAAAAGTCAGGGAATTTTTAAGGTAAAAACTATTGAAGAGATGGCGAAGAATGAAGCAAAGCTGACAATAAGAGGGAAAGCCGCATTTGTAAAAGCCAAAGAAGAATATATGAATGTTAAGAATCCGAAATTTCAAATTGCACCCAATGAACAGTTGAATCAGGATCCGAAAGAATTGCTGGGTATATCTGAGAAGGAAAAACCAGATTTAAATATTGCTGATCGGAGAAACGAAGAGAACAGGAAAAATGAAAAAGCGATCAAGGACAATATGATAGCTGCAGGTATAGATGTTTCAGGAATGGATTTAAGTTACTCACGACCCGCACCCAATCAGGCACTAATCGATTCCTGGAACACAAGACATTCTGACTCCTGTGAAAAACCAGGGCAATTGTGGAAGTTGCTGGGCATTTGCGGCTGTCGCGGCTTATGAGCATGGTTATTTAAAATTCTTCAGAGTCTTACTTGATATATCGGAACAGGATATTTTAGTCTGCGGTGTTACAAGTGATGGACGTGATTGTGGCTCCTGCTTGTATGGCGGGCATACTCACCGGGCCTTTGATTATATGGATACGAAGGGTATTTTGTGGGAGAAAGACTTCCCTTATGGATCAGATGGTACGTGTCCGGATAAAACTAGATATGACGGCATTTGGACTTGGGGATTCGTATATCCCGGGCGGTTTCCTACTGTGAATGAAATAAAAGAGTATGTAAATTATTATGGCTCCGTTGCTACCTATATGAAAGCCGATATCAGTACTTTTACAAGTTACGGTGGAGGTGTCTACAACGGTTATCCAAGTAATTCAAGCAACGATTGTGACCATGCTGTTATTATCGTCGGCTGGAATGAAGACATGAAGGCCTGGATCATTAAGAATTCCTGGGGCGAAAATTGGGGACCTTATGGTGGATACGCTTATGTGGGATATGACCAATGTAACATCGGGAAATATGTTTACTGGATTATGCCAAAAAAAGTTTAATCCGCTGTGAAATGATTACTTCTACATTAATACTTCAAGCTTGTTAATATAATTGAAAATGATAACACACCTTATTCAAAAGTATGGAATTATCTGGCTTTCATTAGTAATGATGGCATGTAACGCGAATAAAGGCAAATCTGTAAATCAGGAACCAGTTATGAGAGATACACTTGTATTTACAGGTTGCCAGGAACAAATCACCTTAAAACAAGGTGCTGTGTTCGAGATTAAACTTGAAGCTGTCAGAGGCACCGGATATCAGTGGTTACTGAAAGAACCTCCTATGTTTCTGCAGCTGATCGAAAATGATGTAATTAGATATTCCCCCAATGAAGAAAATCATGCCTGGCCGGAAAAGCTATCAGGTTCTTCAGTTCAAAGCCCTGAAAGCAGGGAAAGAGTCAATTAATCTTGAATATAGAAGAACCTTTGAAAAGAACATTGAAAAATCCTGTATTGTGAAAATTGTAATTGAATAGGTTCATGCCCGTATTGTTTAACTAAACAATTATCCATATGAAAACGACACTCCTCTTTTTAGTCACAATGTACCTTATTTCAGGAATGACCACCGCCATTTCCCAGAATCAGGTTCTGACCAAAACTGTTCAGACTTCAGTCACAAATAAGATCGAAAATCCCGCGGCAATAAACAAGGATATTACCTCGGAACTTAACGCCGTCACAGTAAAAACGGTAAGCATCAGCAATATTACTGAGGTAACTGCCTGGGCAACTTATTCCTATAAATCTGAGGCTTCCGTAATTCAACACGGGGTTTGCGTCAGCAAGGGTCCGTCGCCTACAATTCAAAACACCAAGTTTTTCTCAAAAGGAGTTACCGGACCTGAATTCGGAGCTGAAATCACCGGCTTATCACCTAATGCAAAGTACTATGTAAGAGCATTCGCCAAAAACAGCTCCGGAGCCGTCTTCTATGGCAATGAACTGAGTTTCACTACAACAACACCTAAAAAATAGACCATGAAAAAAACTGTGTTTTTCCTGATTGCTGTCACCGTTACCCTATCAGCAGGTGCACAGAAAATAAGCAACGGATACCTGATGAAACTGCCGGTATTGCCGGCAGATTCATGCAATATAACACGGGCAGGAGTTGAGAGTTTCACACAACAGGTCAGCTACCTTTCAGAACAGTTAAAGGGCGAAATCGATACCCTTGACAGGGCGGTTGATCAGCATATGAAAGCGAATGAAGGGTCAGCTCAGGAAAGAGCTATGAAACAGATGTCGCAGCAATACGGATTGTCTCAGGCTGACATTGAAAAAATGAAAAACTCCAAGAACATGACGGCTGCAGAAAAGCAGGCACTTGCAAGCAAGATGATGTCACAGCAGACCAATATGACTGTAGATGAGGCTAAAAGTCTGGGAAATATGAGTGAAGCAGGGAAAAAGGCTTATGCAGAAGCATATGCGACCGAGGCAATGGCGACTAACCAGGCTGATCCCAACCAACAGGCAAAAAATGATGCTTTAAAAAGTCAGTATAACCTGGTAAATTCGCAGCAGGCTATAGTTAAAAAGTTGTCTGAGATAGATCAGAAAATCGGTGCTCTCTACACTCCCATAACTTCCGATCCGGAAAGGCAGAAAATGCTCGACAGAATGGATGCCTGGCATAATAAGGCCATGTCGATGGTCGGAGTTGACTACGGGCAGGGAAAACAAATGGATTCTCTCGCACTACTTATAAAAAATGAACAAATAGCATACTGTAACAAATTCACCCCCAGGTACCGTGCAGCCCTAATCAAGCACCTGGAAATACTCAAGACCTCATTGCCTGATTACCAGAGTCTGGGAAAAATCACAGCAGAAGTAACCAAAGCTCAGACAGGCATTGAAATGCCGGCAGGAGGCACGGAGATTCCTGCCCTGGAAGCAATAGACGGTTATCTGATGGCGCTCCGGGATGCCTACGATTTCAAGCTGTACTTTCCTGAAGATGAAAATTAGGCGATAACCTCTGGGCAATTTGTCTAAATATCTAATTAAATGGTAGTTACATGCGATATGTGATAACGGTATTGATGTTGTGTCTTTCTGCCTTTGTCAGCGCCCAGAACACCCAGTCGCCCGACCAGATCCGGCAGCAGATGGCCAAAATCAGGCAGACAACCAACTGGGATGACCCTGCCGCGGCAAAAAAGGCTAACGAAGAAATCCGAAATCTGGCTAAGATGCTGATGTCCGGTAGTGGTCAGCAGTCCGGAGCGGGGTCTGGTTCAGGATCGGGATCTGGCAACCAGAGCGGGCAGAATACCTCGAACGATAGTGAAGAACTGGCTGAGATCAGCCAGGATATGGCTCAGCAGAAGATGGATATATTCAGCCAGATATGGAAGGCTGCCGCCGGAGGCGAGGGAGCTGATATTCTGCTTGCCGAACCGCTGAGAGAAGAGATCGTAAACGAGTACAAGGAAGAAGACTCCCCGCAATCTATACCGTTCGTTGCTGAAGAACTGGAAGTTCTGGTGATCGATGTTTCTATGAAAGGCATACAGGCGATCATCGACAATATGCCCCTTTACAAATCGATAAAGACCCTGGTAATAACAAACAGCACGAGCCCGGTACCTGCAGATCTGAGTTCGATCTTAAAAAACGCAGCCGATTATCCCCTGAAGGAATTGTACATTGTTAACCTGGGTGTATATGTTACCACCCTGCCAAAGGAAATCACACAATTCAGGAACCTTGTTACACTTGGCATTTTCAGCAACTGGATAAGCACTCTGCCAGACAATATTGCCAGCCTCAGTAAACTGAAGAAACTGTATGCCGATAACAATCCGCTGACAACAACTTTCCCGGTCATGAACGGACTGCCTCAACTTGAAGAACTGGGACTTATCAACACCAAAGTGCCGGAAAGTGAAATTTCACGTATCCAGGAGATGTATCCCTCATGCAAAGTAATTGTCAGATGAAACGGTTCGCACTATTATTTCTCTTGGTTCAGATGGCTCTTACATCACGGTATGCCTGGTCACAGCAGCACATGACAATGCTTCTGCTTCCTAAAGCAGGTGCTGCTGATTCCAATCTCCTCTACCTCTCGCGAGGGTTTAATGATATATTCCTTACGGATGTGATCAATGAGATGGAAAAGAATTTCCCCTGTATAGGCGTCATGGACCCAAAATCCGTCAGCGCCAGCTTAGGCGAATTACGCCTTCAGGGCACTCCTGAATTCGGAAGCCGGGATGTTGGTCCGGTCATCAGCAAAATTGCCAATGCTTATGCAAATCCCGACCTTGCAGTAAAATACTGCATGTATGTCAATTCCGAAGAAATGATAACAGCTTCGGTTACATGTGCCAACAGCGAAGGAGAAATAATTTCGGATTTTACGGAAGATTTCCCCTTAAGCCTCTCAGGGGAGGCGTCCATTCCCCCGGTCAAAAAACTCGTTGACGAGATAAAGAAACATGAGATCTGTCCTTATACCGGATCTGTCAATATTGAGGTGCACAGCGAACGTGAAGAATCATCCTCCTCTTCAACACCATGCGATGCCGGATTGATTGTCACTGACGTGGAAATCAACAGCAATTCAACCCTCAGGTGGGAATTGGTGAAAGAAGACCTGGTGAGAACTTCCGGAACTGTAACCTATGACCTGAAGGAGAACTACAAAACAGTGATAAGTAATTCCTGTTATATCTGCGATGATGGCACTAAAGGCTTTGCAAAAACTATAGAAACAAAAGACTCAGAGGCAAAGGTGCAGGGACTGTCAAATGAAAGTGTCTCTGACGGGGCTCAGGTATCTGATGCTAGGATCAAAATATCTTTTCTGGATGATGGGACTTACCTCTTAAGTGTCAAAGCTACCTCCGAAAAAGGACCGATGAAGGTAACCACTGAGAAGAAAGTTGACGGGCCCTGCACAGCTAATAATGAGAACGAACCGCCTGATACTAAGACAAAGAGCATTGATGTACCGTTTACAGCTGTATTCGGGCCCTACAAGGGAACCCCGGAAGATAAAATCCTCAGCCAGAATGAAGAAAAAGATGTATCCCGGGGGAAGGAAAAAACAACAATCAAAATCGATTTCACACTGACCCGTCAATAAGCAATAACAGTTATTATCATGCGCACTCCTCTTACCCTGCTGGCTTTGATTTCTTTTAACCTTAGTTCTTTAGCCATTCCCGTCTTTTGGGGAAACCTGGTCCCCGTTGGCTCCCTTTCTGAGAAAGAGGAAAGTCACATAAACTCGCAGGCAATAAAGAGTGATGATACTGGCTTATGGCTGCTTACTGCCAGGATTACTGAAAGCCGCACCATGCAAAAAGATACGGTTATCAGAACTGAGGCAGGAAATCATATCTGGGTAACGGAAAGACATGTCACGTCAAGAACAATGACACGTGGTCAAATTACGGCAGTTATTGAAAATCAGGCAGAAGATCCGGCCAGTGAATTCTGGTTTCATACCGATTCCGGCGAACCGGTCAGTTTAACCGTTTCAGGTGAAGGGTCACATACTCATTCTTCTGAATACACTGAAACCATTGACGGCAAGCTGATAAATGCAACTATCGGAGATATGAGTGTTTCAGGATCTGCTATGCCCGGTGCATCCCTGATGTTTTATTACACGCCTGACAGTAAAGATGTCTCCGCAGGCATAACCATCAAGGCGAAAGGATCCGATAATGGGCGCATGTTTTACGACGAATGGAAAGATACCGGCGGAGAAATAGATGACTATAGTCTTTCATGCTCCGCGGGCTGCGACGCATCGGGCGACCGGAGCTGTAATATCACTAAAACATCGGCGGGCTACCAGGCAACCTGGAAAAAAAGTGAAAGCAGGCAAAGACATACGGTTGACGGTACTGAATTCATAACCACCGAAACCAGTCTTGATCTTACAATCAAGCCCTATAAGGAACCTGACAAACCTGAAGTAACTCTCTACGGTTGTTCCGAGCTCAGCGCTGAAGAACAAGGTGAAGTTTTTGCATCAGGAAAGCCTGAAGGAGGAAAATTCCGGTTCTGGGTTGAGCCCGGCAGTCTCTTAGAGGTTCAGTCTGACGGCGAATCGTCGGCCATCATCAAAGGGTCAGCTCCCGGGAAAGGAACCCTGTACGTCGAGTACACCACCATTGAAGGAAAAACGAATACAGTTTCACAACCTGCATCATGCGTTCAGATAGAAAATTACAATAACGGACAGGATGTTCCACAGATTCCGCTGTTCGATATCGACGGCAACAAACTTACCGGTAAACTAACGATTCCTGTTTCAGCCCAGCCGTCAAATATAGAAGAACTGGTCGATTTCGTCCCTGCTGATAAAAGTATCCTGTCAGCTGTCGGGCTGTCCGGAGAGGTCGAATTAACCGGTTCCCGTGAAGGAAAAACCACACTCCAGGCAAAAACAAACTGTGGCGACGATACTGGACCGGCTGTTTCAGTGGAGGTTGTCAACTGCACTGACGAAACAAAGGCAAAACTGGCTGAGGAGCTACGGATTGCCACAGAGGCACAACAGCAGGCATACAAAGAAATAGCGAATATCCTTGGCTCTGAGGACTTTTTAAAGGCTGCCGATCGGATCGCCGAATCCACAGGCAATCTTGCCATCAAGCTGGGCGGAGCAATCATCGGATCCCTAAGCGGTGGAAAAGCCGATGCCGGAGTCAAAACTGCAGCAAAAATTTACGGTGTCGGTTCCAACCTCCTCGATTTTGCCAAAGGTCTTGCCGCAGGGGAAAACCTGGGAACGGTTAGCAATCTGTCACAGATGATCGTTGAGCTTGGAGGGTCAGATAACCAGCAGGCTTTGGCGAGTGCAATAGAAACAATGCAGGCAGCCCACGATTTTGGCACAGATCTTGGTTCACTGATAGCAACTAACATGAAGCTAAAGGAAGCCGTAAAATGGGCAGAGCACTGGAACAAATACATCCAGGATGTGGTCCGTCGCCAGAAGATATGCCGCGACAGCAGTGAGGAGCCAAAGGGATCGCAGCAACCTCCTCAGGAACCAAAGGGAACTGAACAACCCCCAACGGATCCAAAGGCAAAGGAACAACCGCCAAAAGACCCGGTCCCTACAAAAACTGACCCGGAGAAACCAACCCCTCAGCCAGATAAGCCAAAACCCAAAACGGATGATCCGGCAGGGGATGATCCGGCAGGGGATGATCCGACAGGAGATGATCCGGGCGATACTGAGACCCCGCCAGTTCCTCCTAAAGGTGAACCAAAGCCGATAGGCCTTCCTTTTGCGCCTTCTGAAGATTGCGGATGCAAGAGTTCCAAAGACCTCACGGGTAACGAGTCGGGCCTTGCGGCATTAGAATCCGGATTGACAAACCTGGGAAAGTGCGTCGAAGATTTCAGCACCGGACCTCTTACTGATTATGTAAATACCCTCAAAGGCTGGAAAGAAGTTTCGTCAACCCTGGACAATGCAATAAAGGCAGGCCCTGAAGAACTGAAGAAAGTCGCCGGTGAAGCTGCTCCCCGGATAAAATTGCTGTTAGGGGATACGAAATCTTTCGATGAGGCTGGCAGAGTATTCTACGAAAACTTTAAATCGTGTCCGGAATCAACGTCATCAGGTATAGTACTAATGAAATCAGCCTTTAATGTCACAGTTGATTCGGTTAAAACAAAATATTGACCTGTTTCTGCACATTGAAAAATCTTTGCCTGAACATATTTTGAATCCGGAATGAAAAAACAATTACCTGTCAGCCTGACAATTGCGGCTCTTCTAATGATACTGCCACCTTTGCATGCACAAATAGACCATTATCTGCCTGATAAACCCGGGGAATGGAAACCGGTTAACAGATTTGGCAATGATAACTGCATAGTCCTGGCTGAAAAGTCAGCCTATCTTGCAAACATGATAGCTGTTGCCGAGTGGATGCACCGGAATAATGAAGTTGTGGCAAAACCGGTTGGCTTTGATGCAAAAGTCGGCTTCAACCAGCCGTGCAGCCCGGTTGTAAACAACTCTGCATACAGGGGCTATGGCTATCAGGGCGAATTCTTCATCCATTTTCAGCTCTTTTTCATGAATATCGATACCCGTAAAGAGGATGTCTGGGAAAATTATTGTCCCAACATTGGCATAGGTATTAATAATCCCATAAGAGATATAAGTAATCGTTACGATGAGACGGGATTTCAAACTGGAGATCCGCCGCAGTTTAAACAACCCCTTGAAGGAGCACTGGACAATCTCAGGCGGTATTACAATGTTTCTCCCGTTGAAAAAGAAGTTGCCCCGGGAGTAAGAATTTACGCCAATGGTCAAATTCTGGTCTTTAATCCCGACCGGCCTGAATTTTGGATCCCGGTGACTGTAAAGGAAGTGATGGAAGCGAAAATGGCTTACTATAAAGTGAAAAAGGAAATAGATGAGATCAACAACAGCAAAGCTCTTCAGGAATGGGCCAAACTTGGTTTTGTGCCTGAAAACAGTGTCAGGGTCTCAGTTTATGAAATGATAAAAAAGGAATATGACAGTTTCACACCTGAAGAGCTGAACAGCCAGGCTTACTACAATAGTGGTGATGAGAGCATTTCAGGCATCAGTCCCAGTGACGAAGGATGGCCGGTGATGAGATTCAACCCCGATTGCTGGGACCGTACTCTTCCTCCATCTGCAATACAATTCGTTTCAATGGAATATAAACCCAGGTCAAATTATGAACTCGATGATTTCCACAAAAACAACAATGATGCTTATGATTATGTGGGATTGTTTGTCAATGCCATGCCGGTTGAAAAAATGGGAGAACTGATAAAAAAGCCCTGACCGTCACAAATGATCCTATCAAAACTAATTATCGAAAGTTTACTAAATATGAAAAAGAGAATTGCCATATGCTTGATCCTGATGACAGGACTTATGGACGGGATGAAAGCTCAGGAACTTCCGCTCATAACGGATAAACAAGGTACATTTCAGATGCTGAGCAGGACTGATTATGTTGGCTACGATTGCGGGTACACAAAAGCGGAAGTGACCGCTAACCTGCAGAGAATAACCGATCTCGTCAGTGTTGTCAGGCAAAACCCTGTGCTAACTGATATGAAGGGTTTCGATGGAAGAGCCAGGATATATAACCTCAACTGCAAGCAGGTCAGCGGCTACGGAATACCGTCAAGGATAAGTTTTGAATTTGCTTCATGGTACAGGCTAAAGGACGGTACACCTGCAAGGGGACTTATCGAACCTCCTGAATGGTCGCTCTACATTAACCAGGCACAGCCCGGCTGGGGGGCATCCTACGGCCATGATGCGAAACACGGGTATTTTACTGCCCCTTTAAGAAAAAGGACTGTGGAGCCCGGGATTGACGTGTACGACGGTGAATGGTTCGTTATTTATGACCCGTCAAGACCCCCCTATTGGATACCCGTCACTGTCAACGAAGCATTCGCGGCAGTAAGGGAAAATGCTAAAAAGGAAGAGAACGAGATAGCCGCACAGTATCTGAATGAGTTTATTGAGAAGGAGTGGAATGAAATTCCTGAAGATTACCGTGACAAACCGGCTTATTTCGGCGGAGGTATCTCCAGGGTTACCCATAAGCCCGGTTACGGCGATCAGGACAGCATCTTCCCGCGTATAGTTAAGGTGAATCCAGATTACTGGAACAGGGAGCTGCCAAGGTCAGCCATCCAGATTATCAATTTCAATTCGATCCAAAGAAAAGATTATCTGAGGAAATTAATGGAGGAATATCTTGATAACAACAGCACCAGCTATAATGTAAAGCGATTTGAGGAGTCATTTGACATGGATGATATACGGAGGCTGGTGCCGCTGATTGGACAGTAAATATGAGGCAGCAGGCAATAGGCATCTGTGATTAGCGATGCACGGACCCTGAAGCAAGGGAGATGAAGTAACGCGTGTTCGCCCCCGGATAATGGAAAAAGTCCCGGACCCTGACAGGCCGGGACTCTTAATGATAAATCCTACACAAAACAACAATCAGTAAAATCAATGGTAAGCATAAAGCTGATCCACTTCTGACTGCGAAAGGACCTTATTGTAGATAAACAGGTCATCAACAGATCCGCTCCAGTATTCCGTATCGAATTTACCCAACTTCAGGTTGCCAACCCAGCTGGCAATAGTCCCCGGGTGGTTTTTTGTCTCCTTTAGCATTCCATTGATGTAGACTTTTATATTGGTGCCGTCATACGTGCCTACAAGGTGCACCCATTCATCAGGTGCAATGACTCCTGAAGCGCTGCTTGTATTTGGTAGTGAGATAGCCATGCCTGCATTTGTACCCATGGTCCAGATCCCGAAGTCATCACACATGATGAAGTAAATTCCTGTGGTCCCGGTTTTTTTCAGCCAAACAGATACACTGAGATTGTTTCCGCTCCTGTAAGTGTTGCGTCCAAACTCAATGTACTGGTTGCTGCCGTTAAGCGATATTGCCTTGCCGGCTTTCCCTTCAGTAAAAGCAGCACTATTGTGGTTCACGCCCGCAGGAGTGTTGATTAGTTCATCTGCGAGATTATCATCAAAAGGAAAATAGGAGATCAGCCCGTCCGTGGGATAGGTTTTATCGTCGGTTCCGGGATCCTTACTGCAGGAGAGATTAAGCGCAATCAAAGCTGCTGCGACAATAATGATTTTGTTTTTCATTGTATTTGGTTTTAATTGGTTTGATAAGTGGCACTTAATGTGCTTTTGTCTAGATTCAAAATTAGAGAGCATATGCCTGATCCCCTCCCCCAAAAAAGGGGTATTTTAAATCTGATGCTCTGCCACGGGAAACGGGAGATATAAAGGAAATGGGTACTCAGTCATCAGTCACGCTGAATTCCGAGTACCCTTTAACCCTGAAACCTGTAAACCCTTAAACCCTGAATTTTCCGCCGTGGTTTCAGCACCGGAGGAAACCTTCCAACCAACGAAAACTTAACCCAATATTAAAAACCACTAACTCATGTGGCGTGGCGGCACTACATCCGTCCCGCTATATTTTATGACTAAAGACTATACTTATTTATCATCTGCGAGAACAGGTAAATTATCCCGACAACTGCTAAGAATCCTGTCATCACAATCCCGTATGCCAGCAGGATTGACAGCGTAAGTTTCGAATTGGTGTTCGGATCCTCAATGAAAGTAATATCGTTTTTGTGCATTGGTCGGTTTATTAATCGTTTTATACTCTCCCATATATCGATACAAAGTTGGAACTCTTTCGTCTGAGGGCTGTTACAAAATTTCCGATAAAGTTTACATTATTCACACTTTTGGATAAATCGGGCGGAAAGATCAGGCTTCCGCTCCGGGGCAAACTCAGCTTCAGTTTAACTCTCCGGAATTCGGATAATTTATGGATGCATATTGGCTGCTTTGTTGTGCAGCCCGACCGGCCGGGAACAAAAGGGATTATATTTGCGTTTTCTTATATTAATTGACAGTGCGATTTAAACTGAAACGCAACATGTCTGACTGGAAAAAGGTATTTGCAATAATCTTCACCGGTCAGCTGTTCTCGACAATGAGCAGCTATGTGGTGGCTTATGCCGTCATCTTCTGGCTGAGTGTTGAGACCAGGTCGGCGGAGGTGCTGGCCTATGCCACCATTGCCTCCCTCCTGCCGCAGATGGTGCTCGGACTGTTCACCGGGGTCTTTGTCGACCGCTGGAACCGCAAGCGGACAATGATATTCGCTGATCTCTTCATTGCACTATGCACCCTGGTGCTTGCCTCGCTTTTCTGGATTACCGAGCCGAAAATATTCTATGTTTATCTTCTTCTGATGATGCGGTCTGCCGGGATGGCATTCCATGTCCCCGCCATGCAGGCTTCGGTGCCCCTGCTTGCTCCGCAGGACAAGCTGATGCGGATAGCAGGGATTAACAACATGATACAGTCGGTCAGCACCATAGCCAGCCCTGCACTGGCTGCCCTGCTGATAAGCCTCTTCGAGCTCCAGTGGATCTTGCTGATTGATGTCGCCGGAGCACTTATTGCGGTTACAACACTGCTAATGGTTCACATCCCCGACCCGGAGAGAGCAGAAGCTGCCAAACCGCATCTTGTCAGAGAGCTGATGGAGGGTCTGAGGGAGATATACAGCAAGCCGGGACTGCTGTGGCTGTTCATCCTGGCCCTCTCAGCCATGTTCTTCATAATGCCCGTCGCGGCGCTCTTCCCCCTGATGACACTTGACCACTTCAGCGGTACAACCTACATGATGAGCATTGTCGAGATATCCTGGGGAATAGGCATGCTTATCGGAGGTGCGATAATCGGTCACCGCCGTCTTAATAACTATAAGGTTGTTCTCATCAATATGACATACCTGGTCCTTGGACTCACCTTTATCTTTTCCGGACTGCTGCCTCCGTCAGGTTTCGCCATTTTCGCGGGAATCACTGCCATAGGGGGAATCACAATGACGCTCTATTCGGGCTCATTCACGGTTGTGATGCAGACAATGGTTGAACCGACAGCTCTCGGAAGGGTATTCTCCCTTTATTCGAGCGTGACTCTGCTCCCCTCCATGATAGGACTTCTGGCAACAGGGTATATTGCTGACACGATAGGAATAGGAAACGCGTTCATCATCTCGGGCAGCGGCATTGCATCGCTTGGTATAGCCGCATTCCTGCTTATTCCTCCGATAAAGAAGATGGTCTCGGAGGAATTAAGAATTAAGAATTAAGAATTAAGAATTGATAGTCAATGCTTTAGGTCAGATGACGGGGTGAGACCATGACCTTCAGACTTTCGACTTTACGGACTTTACGGACTTTACAGACTTTCGACTTTACGGACTTTACAGACTTTCAGATCCTGAACCTCTCCGCGAGATAGCCGGCCATCTCCTCCTGCATCTCGCGGGCCTTCTGCCCGGCTACTTCCGCGAACCGTTCAGTGCTGTCAGCGTAGATGATCCCTCGCGATGAGTTCACAAGCAATCCGCAGGTTTTGTTCATGCCGTAGCGGGCAACATCCTCCAGGCTGCCACCCTGGGCGCCGACACCCGGAACAAGGAGGAAGTGATCAGGAACTATCTTGCGGATATCGGCGAGCATCTCTGCCCTGGTGGCTCCGACAACATACATTATATTGTCCGGGGTTCCCCATCTCTGGGTTATTGTAAGCACCCGCTCAAAAAGCCTCTGTCCCTTGTCGGTATGGTACTGAAAGTCATCGGCACCCCTGTTTGAAGTGAGGGCCAGGATTACCGCCCATTTGCCGGGGTAGGAAAGGAAAGGCGTTATTGAATCCTCTCCCATATAGGGTGCCACCGTGACGGCATCAAACGGCATCTCGCTGAAAACTGCCCTTGCATACATCTTCGACGTATTGCCAATGTCGCCCCGTTTGGCGTCGGCGATGATAAAGATGTTGGTGTCAAGCTTGTTGATGTACCTTACAGTCTTGTCAAGTGCTGCCATTCCCCTGACTCCGTAAGACTCGTAGAAGGCAAAGTTGGGCTTGTATGCCACGGTATATTTATGAGTGGCATCGATGATCCGTTTGTTGAATTCAAAAATCGGTTCGTCCATGCCAGCAAGGCATGAAGGCAGCTTCGATATTTCAGGATCAAGCCCCACACAGAGGAAGGACTTCTTATTCAGAATGTGCTGAAAGATTTCTTTTGAGAGCATAATCGGGATTTTAATAATCGCTTGCCTTCAGGCGCTCTGCATTCTCTGCCATCTGAAGCTTGTCGAGCAGTTCCTGGATGTTACCGTCGAGCACCACCGGAAGGTTATATATGGTCACGTTTATGCGGTGATCGGTCACCCTTCCCTGGGGATAGTTGTAGGTTCTTATCTTGGCCGACCGGTCGCCTGTGGAGACCATCGTCTTGCGCTTCTGCGAGATCTCATCGAGGTACTTCTGGTACTCGAGGTTATAGAGACGCGTGCGGAGCTCCTTCATCGCCTTCTCCAGGTTCTTGATCTGCGACTTCTCATCCTGGCAGGTAACAACGATGCCTGTTGGTACATGTGTCAGCCTTATTGCTGAATAGGTAGTGTTTACGCTCTGTCCGCCCGGGCCTGAAGAACAATAAGTGTCCTTGCGGATATCCTCACTGCGCACCTCAATGTCAAACTCGCCTGCCTCGGGCAGCACAGCCACGGTGGCAGCGGAGGTGTGTATTCGTCCCTGTGTCTCCGTCTGGGGCACCCTCTGTACACGGTGCACCCCCGACTCATATTTCATTATACCGTATACGCCATCGCCCAGAACGGCAAAGACTATCTCCTTGTAGCCGCCTGCAGTGCCTTCGGTGAAATAGTTCAGGTCAAGCTTCCAACCACGGGCTTCAATGTATTTGGAATACATTCTGAAGAGGTCCCCGGCGAATATGCTGGCCTCATCGCCTCCGGTGCCGGCACGTATTTCTATCACTGCATTCTTGTCATCCTCCGGGTCGGCCGGCAGCAGCAGATACCTGATCTCTTCCTCCATGTCGGGGATGGCGTTGACAAGCTGATCTATCTCTCCCTTTGCCATATCGCGCATCTCCTCGTCCTTTTCGGTTGCCAGCAGCGCCCTTGCGCTCTCGAGGTTGTCTATAGCGCTCTTGTATCTCTCATAAGACTCCACTATGGGCTTCAGCTCCTTGTACTCCTTGTTCAGCCTGATAAAACGCTTCATGTCAGACATCACTTCAGGTGAGTTCAGCTGTTCGCCAACCTCCACAAAACGCTTCTTCACTCCCAGGAGCCTGTCAAGAATAAGATTATTTGCCATTACTTGCCAAATTTCAGGGTGCAAAGGTAATGAGAAAAAGTTAATAGTGAAATTCCCCAGGCACAGTCCTAATAGTCAGCCTGGCGGAAGGGGCAGGTTCGCAGTGCCCGATGATCTGTGCGTCCAGGTTAAATCCGGAGGCAATTTCAATGATTGACGCAGCATCGGCCTCATCCACGTAGAGCTCCATACGGTGACCCATGTTGAAGACACGGTACATCTCCTCCCAGGGTGTGCCGGAGCTCTTCTGTATGAGATCGAACAGCGGAGGAACGGGGAAGAGGTTGTCCTTGATTACGTGCACCCTGTCAATGAAGTGAAGGACCTTGGTCTGCCCTCCTCCGGAGCAGTGCACCATTCCGTGCACGGCAGGTCTCATCGCCTCAAGCACCTTTCTTATCACCGGGGCGTAGGTGCGTGTTGGTGACAGCACCAGCATCCCGGCATTCACGCCCGGCACAGCTGTCGGGTCAGTGAGTTTCATGCTGCCGGAATAAACCAGTGATCCGGGAACAGCCGGGTCATAGCTCTCAGGATAAAGTCCTGCAAGATATTTATGAAAGACATCATGTCGTGCCGAGGTGAGCCCGTTGCTGCCCATGCCGCCATTATAACTGCTCTCGTAGCTTGTCCGGCCGAAGGAGGCCAGACCTACGATCACATCACCAGGCCTGATATTGGCATTGTCAATGACATCAGCTCTCCGCATGCGGGCAGTGACTGTGGAATCGACAATGACAGTCCTGACCAGGTCTCCCACATCAGCCGTCTCTCCTCCGGTGGACCAGATTCCTATCCCCTCATCCCTCATCCGGCTGAGGAACTCCTCGGTACCCTCTATGAGAGCCCTGATCACCTCGCCTGGTATAAGGTTTTTATTCCTGCCAATAGTAGACGACAGGAGGATGTTATCCGTTACCCCGACACACAGGAGGTCATCGAGGTTCATCACCACGGCATCCTGGGCTATACCTTTCCATACGGAGATGTCTCCCGTCTCCTTCCAGTAGACATATGCCAGTGATGATTTGGTACCTGCACCGTCGGCATGCATGATATTGCACCACCCGGGATCTCCCCCGAGCATATCGGGAATGATCCGGCAGAATGCACGCGGGAACAGTCCCTTATCAACGCTGCTGATGGCGGCATGCACCTCCTCCTTGCCGGATGAGACACCTCTTTTTGCGTAACGTGACCTGTCAGTCATGATGGTTATGCAGAACCTTCTCCGCTTCTATTTTGCGGGCACATAATCAGTCCTCAGGACTCTGAACTCAGTGCGGCGGTTGATCTGGTGGGCTATCTCCTTCTGTTCGTCGCTGGCGAGAGAATTGATGTACTGCTCACTGAGGGTGGCTCCGGAGCGCAGGAAGGGTGCGTCCTGCATGATTGCTGCATCCACAATCTTCGGGCTGGTCTCACCGTATCCCCTGGCCGTCAGCCTGTCAGCGGCGATTCCTTTGCCAATAAGGTAGTCAACAACCGACTGTGCCCTCTTCTGGGAAAGATCGAGGTTAAACTCCTCCGTGTCACGCGAGTCGGTGTGCGACATCAGCTCGATGGTCACGTTCGGGTTGTCATTAAGTGTCTCCACAAGCTTGTCAAGCGAGACCATTGATTCGGGACGAAGGTCCCACTTGCCGAAGTCGTAGAAGATATTCGGCAGCTCGATTGGCCTGTCTATCGGTGTCAGCAGGATGGTAGCCATGAACTCGCGGCTCTTGTCCTGTCCCCTGGTTGTCTCTTTTTCTTTCCCGTTCAGGAAGCCCTTCTTCGATGCCAGGAAGATATAATCGACTTCCGGTCGCAGGCTGAATTTAAAGTCCCCGGCATTGCCTGTCTCAGTCTGCATGTTGGCGCCGTCACTGGCGATGAGCTGAACGGTGGCGCCCTGGACGGGCTGGCCGCTTTTTTCATCCTTGACGAGGCCCGTGATGCTGAACAGCAGGGGCGGCATCTCGAAAGTATACAGGTCATCTACACCCCTGTCCTTCCGTGATGAGCTGAAGATACCCTTCTCGGCATCCATTTCGAAGGTGATCCCGAAGTCGTCCGCAGGACTGTTTATCGGCGGCCGCATATTCTGAACAATCCATCCGCTGCCCGACTGTGGTACCGCCCTGAACAGGTCAAGTCCTCCCATGCCTATGTGACCGTCAGAGGCAAAATAGAGGGTTCCGTCATGACGGACGAAGGGAAAGAGCTCATTGCCCCTGGTGTTGATGTCGGTTCCGAGGTTCTCGGGACGTGACCACGGGCTGCCCGGAGAGGTGCGGCTGGCTCTGTATATATCCTTTCCGCCAAGTCCGCCGGGTATATCGGAGACAAAATAGAGTGTCTGCCCGTCAGGAGAGAGTGCAGGATGAGCAGCTACCAGCGAATCTGCAAGCAATTCCAGCTTCTGCGGGTCTGACCAGCGGGTGCCCTCGCGTGACGAATACATTATCACACATCCTTTTTTCTCGCGTTTGCCTGCCTCACAGCGGGTGAAGAAAACTTCGGTGAAGTCAGAGGAGAACGAAGGAGTGCCGTCTTCGAACTCGCTGTTCAGGAAATCAACCGGCACGGGGGTACTCCATTTGCCTTTCTTGTCAAGACGGGTTTCAAAAATATCGGTAAAACTCTGTCCGGTGGCTCCGTGCTCCTTATTGCCCTGAGCATCGTCACGTGATGAGGTGAACCACAAGAGGCCATAGTCATCGCGGCCGAAGGAGGGACTGAAGTCAGAGTCCCTGGAGTTGACATCCTTCAGCTCCTCCACGTTGTATGATTCAGGAGAAGCCTGCCATTCCATGGCCAGCTCACAGGCTCTTATCTGCTGTTCGGTACGCGGGTCACCCGGGACAAGCTGCCGGTATTTTCTGAACTCCTCGATAGCCTGCGGATAACGCCCCAGCTTCTTGGTGCTCTCAGCAAGCCAGTACTGAGCTTCAGGCTTGGGGAAGGCCGACTTAACCGCTCTTTTGTACCACAGCTCGGCATTCTTTGGATCATTTATCAGGCGGTAGCATTCTGATACCATGAAGACCATTTCAGCTTTAACCTGCTTATCACGCGTCTTCGAGTAGACATCCTTGAAGAGGTCTATGGCTTCATAGTAACTGCCTGCCTCATAGGCTGAATAAGCACGCTCCGTTTTCTGTTTCTGTGCGCTGAGAGCCGCAGGAAGTAATACGATCAGTGAGAATATGAGGATTAACAGTTTATTCATGCTGAATACCTTAATTTATGCAAAAGTAATGATTGTTATTAATGTTAACGTACCACCATTCCAATAATTACCCTACCGCAGAGGTTACAGCAAAAATAATGCCCTCCCGGAGGAGGGCACCATAAACCGCAGAATTTATGTCAAATGATTACCTGGTAAACAGAAGCTCACGGTACTTGGGCAGGGGCCACAATTCGTTGTCAACCACCAGCTCGAGCTTGTCTATATGGATCCTGATCTCATCCAGATAGGGCTTCACCTTGCTCTCGTAGGCCAGGGACTTTTTGTATAGGTCCTCAATTAAATTGGCCTTTCTCCGCTCTTCAATCATCTCGGAAACAAGTTTCTTTATCATGGAAATATGATCAGAGATGGTTACAATGAGCTCCTTGCGCGCACCGGCCAGCCTCATGTATTCATTGTCGTCAAATATCTCACGCAGACCCCTGACATTATCGACCAGTGAAGTCATGTAGTTGACAGCTGTGGGGACGATATGATTGATTGCCAGATCGCCCAGCACGCGTGATTCTATCTGCAGCTTCTTGGTAAACTTTTCCAGTTCCACCTCAACCCTGCTCTCCAGCTCACGGACGGAAAGAACGCCTGTGCCTACGAGTGTCTCGCGTGAGGAAGGGGTGACATATGACTTAAGCGTCTTTGGCACGCTCGGTTCAGAGGAGAGCCCCCTCCGGGCTGCCTCCCGGTGCCACTCCTCACTGTAACCGTCGCCCTCAAACCTTATCCTTCTTGAAGCAATGATACACTTCTTAAGAACCTGGAAGATAGCGTCATCCTTCTTGGCTCCCTTGTTGACCATGGTATTCACCTCTTCGGCGAAGAGCTTCAGCTGCCTGGTTACTGCGGCATTGAGAACGATCATGGCGGAGCTGCAGTTGGCTGATGATCCCACGGCCCTGAACTCAAACCTGTTGCCGGTGAAGGCAAATGGCGAAGTGCGGTTGCGGTCGGTGTTGTCAAGGAAGATCCCCGGTATCTTGCCAAGGCCAAGCTTGATCTCTGTTTTTTCCTGGGGAGTCATCTTCTTATCCTTCACCTTGCTTGCAATGTTGTCAAGGATTTCGGAGAGATAACTTCCGAGGAAGACGGAGATGATTGAGGGAGGCGCTTCATGTCCGCCAAGCCTGTATGAGTTGTTCTCATTGGTGACACTGGCTCTCAGAAGCTCCTGGTTGTCATTCACTGCCTTTACCACATTCACCAGGAAGGTAAGGAACTGCATGTTCGTCTTCGGGTTCTTGCCCGGTGACAGCAGGTTAACACCTGTGTCTGTTGCCATCGACCAGTTGCTGTGCTTGCCTGATCCGTTGACCTCCGCGAAGGGCTTCTCATGGAAAAGCACCCTGAACTTATGCCTCCTTGCAACCCTGCGCATCACATCCATGATGAGCTGGTTATGGTCAACGGCAAGATTGGCCTCCTCATATACCGGTGCACACTCGAACTGGTTGGGGGCAACCTCATTGTGCCGTGTTTTTACCGGTATGCCAAGCTTGTATGCTTCATACTCGAACTCCTTCATAAACGCCTTCACCCTTTCAGGAATAGACCCGAAGTAGTGGTCGGAGAGCTGCTGGTCCTTCGACGAGGGATGCCCCATGAGTGTCCGGTCAGCCAGCATCAGGTCAGGACGGGCGTAGTAGAGAGCCTCGTCGATAAGGAAATATTCCTGCTCCCATCCAAGCGTTGCAATGACTTTTTTGACATCCTTGTCAAAGAGATGACAGACCTCAGTGGCAGCATGGTCAAGTGCAGCCAGGGACCGCAGCAGCGGCGTCTTGTAGTCGAGAGCCTCTCCGGTGTAGGAGACAAATACTGTAGGGATACACAGGGTATTGCCAACGATGAATGCCGGTGACGATACGTCCCATGCGGTATATCCCCTTGCTTCGAATGTATTCCTGATTCCGCCGCTGGGGAAGCTGGAGGCATCAGGCTCCTGCTGCACCAGCACCTCGCCTGAGAATATCTCAATGATCGCTCCGCGCTCTCCCCTGCCCACAAATGAATCATGCTTTTCGGCTGTGGCGTCTGTCAGGGGATGGAACCAGTGAGTAAAATGAGTTACACCACGCTCCATGGACCAGGCCTGCATCCCGGTAGCAACCTGGTCTGCTATCTGCCTGTTGATGGGAGTGCCTTCATCTATCGCCGTCATCACCGCCCTGTAAGCCTCCCGGCTCAGGTAGCGCTCCATCTTTATCTTGTCAAAAACATTCTCTGAAAAATAGGAGGAGACTGTCTCCCTGGGAACTGATACCTCAACCGTATCTCTTGAGAAGAGTTCCTTCAATGCACTGAAACGTAATTCTGCCATGATCTGTTTTTTTTGTAAAAATAGATCATTTTAGAATATACCCCCTATTTTTTGAGATATTTTTTGACTTTTATATGTTTTTCGGATGTCAACCCCCCTTTTTTGAGGGGGTACATTCAAATTTTATTCATTTTTCAGGTCAGTACGGCATTCGGCACGATTGAATATGCCGTATAATGATTTCTCAAAATCGACAGCGACAACCTTGTACTCGGGAGTAAGGGTGAACTCATCACCCACGCCGCTGGTGAGGTAGTTGATTGCCGCCTCGGGGAAGTGGAATGTGGTATAGATCACCCCCGGCTTTACGACATCAGTCACCTTCACCTTCATGGTGGTGATGCCGCGTGCCGAGAAGATCCTTGCAAAGTCGCCGCTCACCAGCCCCTTCAGCCCGGCATCATGCGGATGCACGAACAGTATGTCTTCCGTGACAAGCTCTCTGTTCGGGGTACGCCGGGTCATGGTTCCGCTGTTGTAATGCTCCAGGATCCTCCCCGTCGTCAGTATATACGGGTAACGTGCGGCATTCTCATTAAGCTCAGGCGAAAGGTCAAAGTCCCATGAATGGAATTTCCCCCTGCCCCTTTTGAATGTCTCAGTGTGAAGTATCTTCGTGTCAGTGCCGTCTTCCCTGACAGGCCACTGCTTGCCGTTATCGCCCAGCTCATTCCATTTCACACCCCTGAAGAAGGGCACTATGCCTGCTATCTCCTTAAGTATTACATCTGCCGAATATCCCTCCTGCCGGTATCCCATGCGGTTCATCATGTCAACCACTATCTGCCCGTCGGGTTTGGTTCCCGCGAGCGGCTCCACCACCCTCTGGACTTTCTGTATCCGGCGCTCACCGTTGGTGAAGGTACCCTCCTTCTCCAGGAACGACGATGCGGGGAAGATCACGTCTGCTATCCGGGCCGTCTCGGTCATGAAAAGCTCCTGTACCACAAGGAAATCAAGCTCCTGGAGCGAGCTCTTCACATGGCAGGTGTTTGGGTCTGTCTGCACTATGTCCTCGCCCATGATCCACAGAGCCTTCAGGTCTCCCCTGCCGGCGGCAGCGAACATCTCGGGGATCCTGTAGCCCGGCACTGATGGATGCTCTGCCCCGTAATAGGCATTATATGTTGCTATGTTTGCCGGATCAGTGACATCAAGGTAACCTGCTCCCTGGTGCGGCTGTACGCCCATGTCTGCTGCTCCCTGCACATTATTCTGTCCGCGCAGCGGGTTGACGCCGGCTCCCTCCCTGCCTATATTGCCGGTCATCATGGCAATATTCGAGATAAGTGTTATCGCCTTGGTGGCCTGCCAGTGTTCCGTTACACCCAGGCCGTGGAACTCCATTGCCGCATGTGCCGTGCCGTACTCTATGGCAGCAGCTCTCACCAGCTCACGGTCAACCCCGCATACCCTTTCAAGATCATCCATATCCAGTGCCTGCAGGTATCGCCTGAAATCTTCCCAACCCTCGGTGCGCGAACTGATGAACCCTTCGTCAAGGAGACCTTCGGTGAGGATATAGTAGGCGAACATGTTCAGTACGGCAACGTTGGTGCCCGGGTTGATCTGCAGATGATATTTTGCCAGCCTGGCAAGGTCGATCTTCAGGGGGTCAATAACGATAAGGGGTATCCCTGACTCAACCAGCGCCCTTATGCGCGCCCCTGTGACAGGGTGTGCAGACGACGGGTTGGCTCCTATGATCAGGATGCAGCCGGTCTTGTATAACTCATCTATTGAATTGGTTGCCGCACCGGTGCCGTAGGCCCACTGCATGCCCATCGCCGTGGGCGCATGGCATACCCGCGCACAGCCGTCGATGTTGTTTGTCCCGATCACGATCCTGAAAAACTTCTGCATCAGGTAGTTCTCTTCATTGGTGCATCGTGCCGAGGAGATCCCCGCCAGGGCATCCGGGCCGTGCTTCTCCTTTATCTCTTTGAACCTCTGTGCTGTATAATCATATGCTTCATCCCATGTCACCTCTGTCAGAATGCCGTTCTTCCTTACCATGGGTGAGCGCAGTCTTTCAGGATGGTTATAGAATTCAAAGGCGAACCTCCCCTTGACGCAGGTATGACCCCTGTTGGTCGCGCCGTCAAGCGGGGCCTGGATACCCCTAACCCGGCCGTCGATCACCTTGACCTCCAGGTTGCATCCCACGCCGCAGTAGGTACATGTGGTCCGCACAATGCTGTCTGCCGCGAGTGTCTTCGTTGAGTACCTGTCTGACAGGGCATTGGTGGGACAGGTCTGAACGCATGCGCCGCATGAAACACAGGGCGATTCTCGGAAAGAGCGGTCAAAGCCTTTAATTATGCGACTCTCATGGCCCCTGCCATTTATTCCCAGCACGTGCTCTGCCTGCAACTCATCACAGGCCCTGACGCAACGGTAGCATTTAATGCATTCCGTGAGGTCGGACCATATATATGGATGGCTCCTGTCCTTATCATATTGACTAACAGAACGGGGGTATCTCACCTCCGGAGAGCCGGCGGCGGCCACCACCTCCTGAAACTCCGTCGGGAGCATGCCGGGTTCCGGATTCAGTTTGTCAGGCGGGTATTCCGAGAGGACGAGCTCGAGGATATTCCTTCTCAGTTTCCTGATTTTTTCCGTGGAGGGATAGATATAGTATCCAGGTGCCACCGGTGTATGGCATGATGCCATCACCCTGCCGGGGCCATCCTCCTTCAGAGCCACCTCCACGGAGCAGATCCTGCATGACCCGTAGTTTTCAAGGTTATCAGCCTGGCATAGCGTGGGTATTACCTCCCGGCCCCTGATCCTCCGTACAAACTCAAGTATTGTCTCACCCGCAACTACCGGGTATGGCTTGTTGTCAATATATGCTGTGTTTTCCATCACTTTGCCTCCTTTGATGTGAAGTAACCTTCAAGCTCATCGCTGAACCATTGCAGCGCATTTCTTACCGGCAGCGGCAAGCCTCCACCCAGGGCGCAGAGCGATCCAAGCTGCATCGTCTCCAGGAGATCGTCAAAGAGCTGCCTGTCGATCTTTTCACCCTTCTCCGCAGCTTCACTCAGAAGTTCATGGCCGCGTACCGACCCGATACGGCATGGGAAGCATTTCCCGCATGACTCCTTTTTGGTAAACTCAAAGAGATGCTCCAGCAGTTTAATGACTGGAAAGTCGACCGGCACTGATACAATCCCGGCATGACCCAGCAGGAACCCCTCCCTGCTGAACGACTCGAAATCGAGGGTCAGGTCACCGACCTTTGTTGCCGGCACCAGTCCTCCCAGCGGCCCCCCTATCTGGAACGCCTTGACGGGGTATCGTGTTCCTCCTCCCATCTCTTCTATCACCGTCCTGAGCGGGGTGCCCATCCTTACCTCGAGCAGTCCGGGCCTGTTAAAGGCGCCGTCGAGTGACACCAGCTTGGTGCCGGGCGATTTCTCGGTGCCGAGGGCGGCATAGACGCTGCCGCCTTCCTTTAATATATAATGTATGTTTGCGAAAGTCTCCACGTTGCTCAGCACCGTGGGCATCCCGAAGAGGCCATAGACGGCGGGAAAGGGCGGACGGGTACGCACCTCGGGCCTCAGGCCCTCAAGGGAGTTGAGCAGTGAGGTCTCCTCTCCGCAGATATATGCTCCCGATCCTTCCACCACATGAAAGCGGAAGCTGAAGGATGCTTTGCCGGAGGAGCCCTCAGTGATGCCGGCTTCCTCAAGCTGCCTTACGGCCTCCCTCGTTTTTTTCACAGCAAGGGGATATTCACCCCTGATATATACCACCCCTGTGTCGGCCCCGGTGATTATGCCAGTCATAAGCATCCCGAAGAGTACGGAGTGAGGGCGTTCTTCAAGGAGCCACTTGTCAGAAAAGGCTCCGGGATCACCCTCATCGGCATTGCATACTATGTACTTACGGTCAGCCCTGGCGTCACGTGACGACCTGACCTTCAGATGGTACGGAAACCCGGCACCGCCGCGCCCCCTAAGGCCCGACAGCTCCAGCTCCTTCAGGGCAGATCCGGTATCGGAACGCCATTTTTCAGCCAGGGAATAGTATTCCTTCAGATCGCCGGTGGGCACAAGCAATGCCGGCCTTTCAGCATTGGAGTCGGTCCGCATGGCCGGGGCGGTACCATCACCGCCGGAGACGCGTATCTCACCGTTGACCATGAAGGCATCATTGGAATGGCAGTGGCCCAGGCAGGTCACAACTCCAATTTCATGATCGGCGTACTGTTCCGCCAGGCTGCGTCTGAGGCCCTCCTGCCTTCCCGATGTGAGACAGGCCGTGCCGTCACATACGAAGACCTTCTTACCAAGGTGATCCTTCCTGAGAAAATCATAGAAAGAGCTGGTTCCCAATACGGCGGCATGGCCTGTCATAAAGTCCCCGGCCACCGAAATAAGCCTCTCGTCAGTTGGAGCTTCCACGGTGCCCGCAGCCCTGACAACCTCTTCATACAGACCGTCCGCCACACCCTTCCTGGCAGACAGTCCTCTCAGGTTTCTTGACATACTTTCATATTTTTGAAGTCACAATATATTATCTAACTGCAAGATATATAGTAAACATGAGAATTATCATATTTCCCGGACAGTTTATTAACTGAGAAGAGACCCCCCTCCTTTTGTTTAACTGAATTTTGTTATATTTGTCGCCTGTATTTTTCAGGAGGCAAATTCAATTATTTAACTAGTTTTCAGATGGCAATACTTCAGACTTTAAGAGAAAAGGCGGGACCGCTTGTTGCAGGTGTTATTGGGCTTTCGCTGTTTATCTTTGTTGTAAGTGACTTTTTCGGGAATAACAGATCACAGCGCCGCAAGGCAGATAAATATTACGAGCTTGCCCGGATTGACGGCGAGAGCGTTTCATACCAGGATTTTGAACTAAGGGTGCAGGACCTGGTAGATATTTACAAAATGACCGGCACCAATGAGGTCAATGAAGAGATGATGCAGAGCATCAGGGAGCAGGTATGGCAGCAGATGCTTTCCGAAAAGCTGATGGACAAGACTTACAAGAAAACCGGACTGGGAGTCAGTCCTGATGAGGTGGAGATGCTCGTTTTCGGTGATAACCCTCATCCTATAGTGAGGCAGCTCTTCACGGACCCCGCAACCGGTGCGTTTAACAAATCGTTCCTTGTCAATTTCCTGAAGGCTACTGAGACAGATGAGGCCACCAAAAGATACTGGCTCTTCTTTGAGGACCAGATCATCAATGACAGGCTGAACACAAAGCTTGTGAATCTCATGTCAAAGGGGTTGTACGTGACCGGCAAACAGTCGGAATATGAAGCCAGCCTTGCAGCCAATACTGTCAGTTTCAGCTTTATCGCACGCAACTACGCCGCGGTGCCTGACAGCACTGTTACCGTGACCCCAACTGAGATTAAGGACTACTATGACAGCCATAAGGACAACTTCAAGCGTACTGCCCAGAGAGACATGGAATACATGGTATTTGAAATCACTCCCTCGGAATCGGACATGAAAGAGACTGAGACATGGGCAACAAATGAGAAGGAGAACTTTGCTGCCGCAACAGACATCGTCCAGTACATCAACCTCACGGCTGACACGCGTCATACAGGCTTTTACAGTACACTCTCAGCCCTTCCCGAGAACCTTCGCGGGCTGGCTGAGTCAGGTGACAGGTCAGTTGTTACAGGACCTTATTTTGAAAACGGCCATTATAAGCTGGCACGAATAGTTGACATCGCCGAGCGTCCTGACTCAGTCAGGGCGGCTCACATACTCCTTTCTCCCAACGCTGGCAGAACAATGGCCCAGGCAAGGCAGGAGGCAGACAGTCTTATCCGGCTTGTCAGATCAGGTATTGACTTCTCGGTCCTGGCAATGGCCAACTCCGACGACCAGGGATCAGCTCAGGTTGGGGGTGATCTCGGATGGTTCAGCGAGGGGATGATGATCGTTCCTTTCAATAACGCATGCTTCAGTGGCAACAAGGGTGACCTGGTGACGGTTGAGACCACATTCGGGCTACATATAATTAATATACTTGACCAGAGCCGCAGGGTAAAAAAATATGATATCGGTATTGTTGACCGGCTGGTGATTCCGAGCAACTCAACCACCCAGCGCATCTATGCCGAGGCATCACAGTTTGCCGGCACCAATGACACCTATGAGAAGTTCAACAAGGCAGTGGCGGAAGGCAACCTGAACAAGAAACTGGCATTGAATGTCACACCTGATCAGAAAGAGCTTCCCGGACTCGAGCAGGGCAGAGGGCTGGTTATGGCACTCTTCCAGAACAGCAAGCAGGGAGCCATTGTTCTTGACAACAGCAGCCAGGCAGTGTTTGAGCTTCCGAATATGTATGTGGTGGCCTACTGCACCAGGGTGCAGGAAGAGGGACCGGCTCCGTTGGAGGATGTCACTTCCGACATAAGGTTCATCGTGGCCAAGAAGAAGAAGGCGGAGATCATCTCTGCCGAGATGAAGAAGCTGGCCGCCGAAGGGAAAACAATTTATGATATCGCATCTCATTACAATACAACAGTACAGGATGCAAGCGGCATCAACTTCAGGTCGTATTCAATACCCGGAGCAGGGATAGAGCCCGGCCTCATCTCTGCTGCATCGACATCAGGAACCGGCGTTCTCTCAAAACCTGTGGAAGGTAACAACGGCGTCTATCTGTTCGTGGTAAATACTGCCACCCCGTCAGTGGCTGAAGAGCTGGCCATGGTGAGTGAGAGACTGAATTCCAACTACCAGATACGGGCCTCCTATGAGGCATACCAGGCCATCCGCGACAAGAAAGAGGTGAAGGATATGAGGTATAAGTTCTACTAGGAACCTAATTTCTCAGATGAATTAAAAGGGCCTTCCGTCAGGAGGGTCTTTTTTTTGCTGGAGATCAATGCCTCAACTCTCCTTACCCCTGAATCTCCTGCTGACCTCCTCCTCGCTCTGATCCCTGGAAAGGGCTTTGACAAATTCAGCCGGGAAATTATAAATGTCAAGCATTATAAGCCCGTCAAGACAATTATTGAAATCCGGATCCACATTGAATCCTATTATCTTCCCATTCATTTCGAGATACTTTTTCAGCAGCACCGGGATCCTGTAACCGCTGTCGATATCACTGACCACCTTCTCAACCCTGCTGATATCATTCTCGGCGGTGTCAATGATGATCTCACTGTCAACCCTCCTGTCAACCCGGAGGTTGAACTTCTTCCTTGGCCTTATATAACGTGCCATCACGGGATCATAGTGGTTATTCAGCACGAATTCAACGATCAGAGACCTGGAGAACGACGAGAAATCGTTGCTTATGCTCACAGGGCCGATCAGATACCTGTACTCCGCATGTCTGAGCAACACCGTAAGCAGGCCCTTCCAGAGAAGGAACAGTGACATCGTTTTTCGCTGGTACTCCTGTGCAATAAAAGATCTCCCCAGTTCAAGGGATTCTTCCAGCACCGGCTCAAACGACTTGCTGATACGGAACAGGGAATTGATATAGAATCCCTTTATCCCGTATTGTCTCATTATCTCCTTCCCCTTTCCTATCCTGTAGGCCCCTACCAGTGATCCGGCCTCGTCATCCCAGACGATAAGATGATCATAATAGAAGTCGTACTCGTCGATGTCACTGGCCCTGTTTGTCCCCTCGCCCACCGCCCTGAAGGTCACCTCGCGGAGTCGCCCTATCTCACCTATGAGGTTGGGAATAACCTGCGTGGGGGCAAATAGCACCACATAGTTTTTGCTTGTAAAGAGCTCATACGACTGTCTTATGGAGTTTACCTCTTCCCTGAGCACCGCCGGGTCACCCGGGAGTGCCACCTGCTCCTGCCTGCTGCTTCTTTTCCTCCTGAGGTTAATGAAGAAGGGTTTTGCCTCTATGGCGGACCCCAGTGAGTAGGTTCTTGCCCTCAGGTAGCGTCCGAAGCGTGCCGGATCACTGAACTCTGCCTGTTCTTTTACGGTGACGGGTTTGCCTATGCGTACCTTAAGCAGTTTATGGCGTTTGTTGATAAGTTCCGATCCAAGTCTGGCCGTGCGCAATAAAGGATGTATGCGTCCAAGGATATGAAACCACCGTGAGTTGGTTCCGTGAAAATATACCGGGATCACCGGTACCCCGGCCATCCTGATAGCCCTGAGGATATGCTCCTGCCACTCCCTGTCGATGATCAGGTTGGTGTCAGACTGGTAGGTTGACACCTCTCCTGCCGGGAAGAGAGCGACGACGTGCCCTTCACTTACGTATCTCTGCGCCTCCAGGATACTGTTATGGATCCCACTCTTCTCCCTCCTGCGCTCGGGCATCTCTGCCGGCAGGATGAGCTCCTTCAGCGGGTCAACCTGCTGAAGCAGGAAATTTGCCATCACCCTGACATCGGAGCGACGGGCCATCAGTATTTTCAGCAGGATCAGTGCATCAATCCCCCCGAAGGGATGGTTTGACACAGTGATAAAAGGAGCTGTGAGGGGTAAATTTAAAAGGTCATTCTCAGGCACCTCGTATTTAATGTCAAGATGCTCGAGGATGGAGTTGATGAAGACCATCGGATCCTGATCATAGGTGCTGGAGTATACCCTGTTCAGCTTGTTGTATCTGAAGATCTGCATAAGGGCTTCGGCAATGACCACTCCGCCCGGAATGTCGAGGTTCGTTGCCCTGGCCAGTACTTTCGATGTAAGAAGCTTCATAGTCCCTGCTCTATGATCTGAGGCACTGCCTCCTCCCAGCCAAGAGGCATGATATGAACGCCGCTCACCCCGCGTTTTTCTCTGAGACGGCGGATATTCTCAGCCGTTATGGCGATGCTCTCTGCGGCGAACCTGTCTCCGGCACCGGCGAGCCTCTTCATTACGGCATCCGGGATGGTCACTCCCGGAATGTTCTTATTGAGATAGAGTGCCAGGTTCATTGTCCTGAGCGGGCTTATGCCCACAAGTATGTATACCTTGTCAAGCAGCCCCTCCTTATGCAGGAGTTCCAGCCACGGGTCAAGACTGTCAGGGTCAAAGACCAGGTTTGTCTGCAGGAACTGTGCCCCTGCATTGATCTTCTTCCTGTTGCGGATGACCTGCATCGCAGGATCCTGGGCAAAAGGAGATGCGGCTGCACCAAGGAAGAGTTTGGGTCTGTTCTTTATCTCCCGTCCGTCGAGATAGATGCCCTCATCCCTCATCCGTCTCAGGATCCATAGCATCTGCACCGAATCGATGTCGATGATGTTCAGGTTCCCTCTTGGTGTCGGTCCCACGCGGGGGCTGTCGCCGGAGAGGCAGAGAATGTTATGCACCCCGAGGGCGTTGGCCCCGATGGCCTGTGACTGCAGGCTGTTGCGGTTATTGTCGCGCGCAGAGATCTGCATCACCGGCTCTGCGCCCAGCGATGCGGCCACGGCTGAGCAGGCGGCGCTTGACATCCTTGGTATGGCTGACGAGCCGTCGGTGAAGTTTATTGCGGTAACATAAGGCTTGACCAGGCTGATCTTCTCTTCAAGCCTGGCCGTGGCCGCGCTCAGCGGCGGCTGCACCTCGGCGGTGATGACGAACCTGCCGCTGCGGAGCTCACTCTCCAGCCGAGACTGCGGCTCCGTGACAGCCGGAGGGTGGTATTCCGAATCACCCTTCCACCAGTCGGGTTGCCGTATCGGTCTGAAAACCTTCTCCTCGAGGATAGCGCCCGCACTCCTGCCTTTTCTTTTTGAGGGGAGAATGATATTGCGCAGCCCGGTCTCCTTCACCTTTCTCACCACCTCACCCCAGGTCTCTGTGCCCGCCCTGTCCCAGTCGACCGGCGGTAGCACCTCAAGCAGCCTTTGCTCACGATGCATTCTCCGTGACCGTTCGTAGATAAGGTGCCAGGCACATCGCCTGGTGGGGTCGACATAACAGTAACCGTTGTTCACTCCGCCGCAGGGACCGTTCCTTATTCCCTTGGGGCACTCCATGTGACAGATGAAGGCTGTCTCCTGAAGGAGGCAGTTACCGCACATCCTGCATCCGAAGAGCGGTCCCTTGACCACCCTTTCGGTAAATGCAAGCAACCGCCCCCCGGCAGGCAGCCTCCTGAACGGACGAAAAGCAGGCTGCCACCGGCGCACGGGAGTGAAAACGGCCATCTGAATATCAGATGTACATATTGATCAGCTGCTCATAGAGCTCCTGCCTGCCGCTGATCTTCTTCGGCTCGCCGGCCTTCGCGGCCAGTGCATGGAGGTCTTCAAGAGTAAGCTTGCCCTTCTCATAGAGGGCCCCGTTACCCCTGTCAAACGAAGCATACCTTGCCTTGCGCAGCTTGAGATAATCAGACTCCTTCAGGATACGGTCAGCTATAACCAGTCCTCTTGCAAAAGTATCCATGCCGTTGATATGTGCTATGAAAAGATCTTCGGGGTCGGTTGAGTTGCGTCTCACATGGGCGTCGAAATTGATGCCTCCGGTCCTGAAGCCTCCGGCCTGGAGAATGACGAGCATGGCTTCCGTGATCTCATTGATGTTCGTCGGGAACTCATCGGTATCCCATCCGTTCTGGTAGTCGCCCCTGTTGGCATCTATGCTGCCGAGCATGTCGGCGTCAGCTGCCGTCTGCAGGTCATGCTGGAACGAGTGTCCGGCAAGAGTGGCATGGTTGACCTCCACGTTGAGCTTGAAGTCCTTGTCAAGACCGTAGTGGCGGAGAAAACCAATGACAGTTGCGGCATCGAAATCATACTGATGCTTGGTGGGCTCCATAGGCTTAGGCTCGATGTAGAATGTCCCCTTGAATCCTTTTTTGCGCCCGTAGTCGCGCGCCAGGGTCAGCATCATGCCCAGGTGTTCAAGCTCACGTTTCATATCCGTGTTATGCAGCGACAGATAGCCTTCGCGTCCGCCCCAGAATACATAACCCTGCCCGCCGAGTGCGATGGTCGCATCAATGGCGTTCTTCAGCTGCACGGCAGCGTTGGTTAACACGTTGAAATCGGGATTGGTGGCAGCGCCGTTCATATAACGGGGATTGCTGAACAGGTTAGCTGTACCCCACAGCAGCTTCATGCCGGTCTCCTTCTGTCTTGCCTTTATTACCGGGACGAACTTCTCAAGCCGTTTTTCAATCTCAAAGACAGAACCGTCTCCGACCAGGTCAGTGTCGTGGAAGCAATAAAAAGGAGCTCCTATCTTGTCAAAGAACTCGAAGGCCATGTCAAGCTTGACTTTTATCCGTTCGTCGCCCTCCAGCCCGTCATACGGAAAATCCCTTGTCTTCGCCCCGAAAGTGTCCGCGCCGTCGCCGCAGAATGAATGCCAGTATGCAATTGCAAACCGCAGGAGGTCCTTCATTTTTTTGCCTCCCACTTTGGCTTCGGGATCATACCATTTGAATGCAAGCGGGTTTTTCGAATCCCTGCCTTCATACTTGATTTTCCCGATGCCCGGGAAGATCTCACTTTTACTCTTTTTTACCATAGTATTAATGTTTATTTGTATAACTTATCTTCCAATAAATCAAGCCACTCCATGTACTTTTCATCGTAGAACCGGGCCAGTTTGCCGTCCGGTTCATTCGTTCCCGTTATCTCCAGGCCGTTGAAGGCCTCCTCCTCCGACTTGTAATAACCGCACCCTATTCCTGCGCCGAGTGCCGCACCTATCGAACCGTCGGTATTGTAGAGAGTAATTACCGTCGATGTGAGGCTGGAGAGAATACCTCTGAAGACCCTGCTCAGAAACATGTTTGACTCGCCTGCCCTGATGACCGATGGGTTTATTCCTGTCTCCTTCATTATCTCCAGGCCGAAGCGGAAGGAGTATGCGATTGACTCCTGTGCCGCACGGTAGAGATGGCCCTGGCGGTGAATGTTGAAGTTCAGCCCCTGCACCGAGGCTTCGATATCCCTGTTCTGGAACATCCGTTCCGCACCGTTGCCAAATGGAAGGAAGGTCAGTCCTTCGCTGCCTGGCTCCACGGCGGCAGCCAGCTCATTCATTTCAGGGTATGACAGTCCGGCCCCTGTATTTTTCTTGAGCCACGAGTTCAGTATGCCAGTGCCGTTTATGCAGAGAAGGACACCAAGGCGCGGGGCACGGTCAGTATGGTTTACATGAAGGAAGGTGTTTATGCGCGACTGCGGGTCGAACTGTGTTATGTCTGTGACGCCGTAGATCACGCCGGAGGTGCCGGCGGTGGTTGCCACCTCACCCGGTTGCATCACATTGAGTGATAATGCATTGTTCGGCTGGTCTCCCGCCCTGTACGAGACCGGTATGCCGGCTGGCAGTCCCAACTCCTCCGCCATGGCCGGGGTAAGCTGGCCCTGCACCGAGAATGACTCCACGGGTTCGGCCAGGAGCTCCGGAGCTATCCCGTAATAATCAAGTATCTCCTCCGAGACCTCATTCCTTATGAAATCCCAGAAGATGCCTTCCGAGAGTCCCGTATATGAGGTCCTGATCTCATCTGTGAGCCTCATGGCAAGATAATCTCCCGGAAGCATGATCTTGTAAATGCGCTTAAAGAGTCCGGGTTCATTCTCGCGGACCCATGCCAGCTTCGATGCGGTGAAGTTGCCGGGGGAGTTGAGAAGATGATGCAGGCAGAAATCCTTGCCCATCTTCTCGAAAGCCCTTTCCCCGATTTCCACAGCCCTGCTGTCACACCATATAATAGAAGGGCGCAATACTTTCCTGTTGCTGTCAACGGTAACCAGTCCGTGCATCTGGTAGGCAATACCTATTGCACCGATGCTTTTGCTCTTCGGCCCCACTTTTTTAAGGCATGCTCCCAGGGCGAGGGTAAAGTTCTTCCACCATACGCCCGGGTCCTGTTCAGCCCACCCTGGCACGGGGGCGGAGATCTCCATTTCGGAGGGTGGATAGGAGGCGGATGATATAGCCCTGCCGGTCACTCCGTCAACGACGGAGACCTTTACCGACGAGCTGCCGAGGTCAATACCCAGTAATAGCATAAGGTTCCTTTTTATTACGAATAATTTCTCACTGTCGTGATAAATGTACGTATATTTTCTGTAGAAGCATCCGGCGGCATGCCTCCTCCGCATGACCAGATGATCCTTTTCTCGTCAGATACTGAACGCATCATGCTGATTACACCGGCTTCGACATCGGCCGGTGTGCCCATGGCAAGCACATCCCTCGGAGGCAGGTTGCCGAGCAGGGTGACACTGTCGCCGGCGAGCCTCCTCATCTCATCTATAGGGTGACTGAAGCTGAAGTTGAACAGGTTGATGCCTATCTCCTTCAGGTAACCGGCGGTTATTAATCCCGGTGCGTCGTTGTGGAAGAAGCCCACCTTCGGGTTGAATGTCTGATAGACTCTCTTAAGGTGCGGCAGAACAAAGGTCTCGAAATCGGGCTGTCCCAGAAACCCGACAATATCGTCAAGGAGAAATACACCCTCAATATCGGGGAATTTCTCATACTGCAGTGACAGCCAGTCTATCACAAAATCAGTGATCACCGTCAGAGCCTTCTGTGCCTCATCCGGGGTGATGGCCAGGGCAAGCATGAAATCAGTGGTACCGAAGAGGAAAGAGGCGATGTTCAAAGGTCCCCGGCTCGTGGCGAACCTGTAATGACATCCGTTTTCCTTCAGTCTCTCCTCATACCTGGCCATCCTTCTTATTACGAAGGGCAGGAGCCCGTCTGTTTCCACGTTGGGCTTCGCCAGGGTTGAGATCGCCTCGGCTGTCAGGGGCAGCTTGACCGGGTGCGGGAAGTCATTCACTGTCCACACCAGCTTTGTTCCGAAGGCCGACGGTTCAGTGCACATCCCATATTCTGACCAGTACCCCGGCAGGAAGAGCACCTCAGGAAAGGTTTTTCCGGCACTGACATTTGCATCAAACCATATTCCGGGATCAGTAAAATAGTCAAGGATTGTTGTTCCGTGCCAGCCCGGCAGCCACGGGCTGTCAATAATGAAACCCACAGGCCGTTCCCGGATCGTCTCGCCGTTAATGACCCTTAACAGGATCTCCCAGTGTCTGTCATTCATAGAGTTTTCGTATTACGGTGGTCTTGGTCAATTCTGTTTAGATACCCGGAACAAAGTAAAACTTCAATCCCCTGTAATAATCGAGATCATGTTCAGGCTTCTCCACCCCTGCCGGAAAGGGTCTGCGGGAGTAGGTCTGGAAATAGAGCAGGCAGGCATCCTTCCACCATCGTGCCTCCTGTGCCTGGATCTTCAGCAACTGTCTCACATGCCCGAACTGTTCGTCATCGATCATCCCGCGGAGGGTCTCCCAGTATGCAACGTTAGCCTCCGCCTCACTGACACCCTGCTGGTACAGGATGCACATCTCATCCCACAGCGTTCTCCCCGACTTCATCGGGTGGTGCCACGGAAGGTGATGGAACCACAGCAGCAGGTTTTCAGGGCATTGCTGCGGGTCATTGAAGATTTCATTCAGCGGCGGGAAGTACTGGCCAACTGCATTGCTGCCATTTTCTGAACGGTCAAATCCGATCCCGGCTGTGTCAGCACGGTGGTAATAGACCGAGGTCCAGTCGGGCCGCCCCCGGTTGACCCATGGTCCGGGGCCCCAGTGGTGCCCTTCGGCCATGATATGGTGGAGGCCAAGCGGTGTCATGTAATTTACTGCCGTCCCGCGTGATGAAAGCATCATGCTGCTGATGCCTTCCACTACCTCAGGATCATGGCTGATTGTCATCCTGATCCATTCATCTGCAATGGTGGCGGAGGTGAGTTCAGGCTCCCAGGCCAGGCGTCCGAAGGCGTACCAGTTTGCCTGTCCGAAAAGGTGACCTGTCCAGTTTCTCTCAGTACCGATGTTAGCCACCCCCGCCATGCCGGTAAGGCTGTGTCCGTAAAGCGAACCGTCAATCACATCAGAGACAGCCGAACCCTCTCCGCGGGCATAAGTGTCACTCCGGAGACACTCTTCAAAGAGCGGGGCAAGAAAGACGAGGTGAGTGGCACAGCCCAGGTATTCCTGGGTTATCTGGAACTCCATCATCAGAGGCGTTGATGGCATGGAGCCGAAGAGCGGATGAAAAGGCTCGCGGGGCTGGAAATCCACAGGGCCGTTCTTGACCTGCACCAGCACATTGCTTCTGAAGCTGCCGTCGAGAGGCACAAACTCGTTGTATGCCTGCTTTGCCCTGTCTACCGGCACATTGTTGTCATAAACAAATGCCCGCCACATGACCACTCCGCCAAATGGTGCGACGGCATCAGCAAGCATGTTCGCTCCGTCGGCGTGTGTCCGGCCATAGTTCTGAGGGCCTGGCTGACCCTCGGAGTTTGCCTTGACAAGAAACCCGCCGAAGTCGGGTATGAGAGAATAAATCTCAGCTGCCTTGTCACTCCACCACCTGACTACTCCGGGGTCAAGAGGGTCAGAAGTGCTCAGCCCGCCTGCCTCTGACGGGGCGCTGAAGCGGGCGGTGAGATAAATCTTTATCCCGTAGGGGCGCATCACATCAGCGAGCGCTGCCACCTTGCGGAGATAAGGTTCAGTAAGCACCAGTGCATTGGCGTTGACGTTGGTGATGACAGCTCCGTTGATCCCTATCGAAGCATTGGCCCTGGCATAGTCCTTATATAATGGTGAAATATAGTCAGGCAGAAGGTGCCAGTTCCATATTGAGAAGCCGGCATAACCGCGCTCGACGGTCCGGTCAAGGTTGTCCCAGTGGTTCAGTAGCCTGAGTGCAACGGCAGGTTTCTCCGTTACCGACAGATCGGTCAGGGAAACCCTCATGCTGACGAGCCGCAGAAGGTGAAAAGTGCCGTACAGCACTCCCTTGTCGCCTTCCGATGCTATCACGATGAGCCTTTTTCCCTTCTGCGTGACTGACCGTATGATATAACCCTCCTCGCCTGTCGTTCCCGGCAGCACATCCGGCAGCAGAGCGGCGATCAGTGGTGATGATTCAAATGTACCTGCCACAACTGTGCCACCGCGGGTGAGATTTTTCACATCAGAGATATTTCGGCCTGTCATGCCACCCAGGCCGGAGAGGAGCTCCTCATGTGCAGCCCTCAGCACCGGTGAGTCTCCTGTGACCATCACACTGTTCAGTGCTTTGCCGCATTCCTTCAGATATGCCTCGTCACTGATCTGGTCATATTTCAGCCACAGGCGGTATCCGTCATCGCCGCTGGCAGGCATCAGGGAGCCTAGCAGCAATAATAACATAACCATTACGCCCCTGCCCCTCATGCTTCTGACATATTAACGGATTTCAGCGACGACTGTCTGACAATAAGTTCATGACTCAGTATAATGGAGTTGACTTTCTCAAACTGGGTTCCTTCAAGTATGCGGATCATTGTCGATGCTGCCACATCACCCATAGCTCTTCCCGGGTAATGGACCGTCGTCAGGTTGGGCTCTATAATACGTGATACCGGATCGTCATTGAATCCCACAACCGCAACATCCTCGGGAACACGGTAGCCTTTCTTTTTCAGCTCGCATATTATTGACACTGCCGAGGTGTCATTTGCCGTGAAGATGCCGTCGGGCATCGATCCCCTGCTGATCAGCCTCCGGATGATCACTTCACCCGAGCTGTCCATAAGGTCAGTAATAATGTGGGAGTTATCGTTAAACTCCAGGGAATGTTCTGCAAGAGCCTGCCTGAATCCCCTGAATCTGTCGCTGTAAACATTGCGGTTCATGCTTCCCCCCACATGAATTATCTTTCTGCAACCCTGGTCAATAAGATGCTTTGTCGCCTCATAGCCGGCCTTGAAATTATCAATGACCACGCTTACACAGTTGCTGCACTCAAAAACTCTGTCAAAGAACACAATAGGAATATCCTTCCGGAAGATATTCTGGAAGGAATCTATGTTCTTTGTCTCATAAGAGAGTGAAATGAGAAATCCGTCGACACGGCTGTTAAACAGCGCCTGGATATTTACCTCCTCGAGGGAGGCCGACTCCTCACTCTGGCTTATCAGCAGCTGGTAACCTGAGCTGTTTGCCACCTTCTCCATTCCCGAGATGACTGACGACATGAAGTGGCTGTCTATCCTGGGAATTACCACACCTATGGTCCGGGTTCTCTTTTGCCTCAGGTTTGCAGCGAACTTATTATGCTGATATCCCATCTCCTGGGCTTTATGCAGAATCTTTTTCCGAAGCTCTTTGCGTACCTGCGGGTTGTTGTTCAGGCCGCGGGAGACCGTTGAGGCTGATATATTCAGCGCCTTGGAGATGTCATAAATGGTGACCTCGGCTTTTTTCTTCATTCCGGCCATAATTCTTCAAAATAAGTAATAAAACATAAATAATTGAAGCAAAATCAAATATTTTTTGCAATCGGTTGCACATTTAAATCTTATTGCATACTTTTATTTACGCTTAGAACTGTTCATGGACGTTGCCTGCAATGGAATGCGCAGCTTGTGTACAATAATAAACCTCTTATAATTAAATGATTATGCAACCGGAAACAGGAAAATTATCGGTTAAGGAGAAGATTGGCTACAGCCTCGGTGACGGTGCAGCCAACTTCATTTTTCAGACTATGATGCTGCTGCAGCTCAGCTTTTACACTGACACCTTTGGCCTTTCGGCCGGTTCGGCAGCCACCCTCTTTCTGATAGCGCGTCTCTGGGGCGCTGTCTGCGACCCTGTCTTCGGGGCATTGGCGGACCGCACCAACACCCGCTGGGGCAAGTTCAGGCCATGGATACTCTGGACCGCCCTGCCTTTCGGCGTACTGGGCTATCTGGCCTTTAAAACGCCTGAGCTGAGCGAGTCAGGGAAACTGCTGTATGCCTACATCACCTATTTCCTTCTCCTGACAATCTATTCTGCAAACAATAACCCCTATTCAGCGCTCAGCGGCGTCATAACGGGCAATATGAAAGAGCGCGCGAGCCTCTCATCTTTCCGGTTCGTTGTCGTCACACTGGCCACAATAGCCATACAGGGCTTCACTCTGCCCATGGTCAACCACTTCGGACAGGGGAGCAGCAGCAAGGGTTATCAGATCACAATGGGCATCTTCGCGGCCCTGGCGGTGATATTCTTCATTATTACCTTCCTTACGACCAAAGAGAGGATTAAGCCCCCGGCACAGCAGAAGTCCTCACTGAAACAGGATCTGCTGGACCTCGTCCATAACCGTCAGTTTGTGCTGATGTTCATCGTCTTCCTCTTCATGTTCATCTTCCTTGCGATGCGCAACAGCATCCTCCTCTATTACTTCAGGTATTATCTTGATCCGGAAAGCATGAGAGGGTTCCTCGTGAACATCGACAAGGTGCTCTTCGGATTGCTGAATGGCCTGGGCATGACAAGTGCCGGTGCCAGTTTTGCAGATAACACCTTCAGCGTTATAAACATCATCAGCCAGCTGACGGCAATTGCAGGTATAGCTCTTTCAAGCGCACTGGCGAAGAGATTCGGCAAGCGGAATGTGTTCCGCACCTGGCTGGCGGTTGCGGCAGTTGTGGCAGCGCTGTTCTTCGTCATTCCTCCTTCTGCGGTGATGCTTACCTTTATCCTGTCTGTTCTCTTCAACTTCTCATGGGGGGTGACAATGCCTCTGCCATGGGCTATGATGGCCGATGTGGCTGATTATGGCGAGTGGAAGAATAACAGGCGCGCCACGGGAATAACATTTGCCGCCATTGTTGTCGGCCTTAAAGTGGGTCTGGCTGTAGGCGGTGCACTGGCCGGATGGCTGCTCAAAGGCTACGGATACGTGCCCAATGCGGAGCAGACACCCTCCGCTCTGATGGGTATCAGGCTCACGGTGAGTATTTTCCCTGCCATTACTATAATTATCTGCGTTATAGCACTCTTCATCTATGCCATCGGCAAGAAAACCGAGGATCAGATGCAGGATGAGCTGGCATCAAGACGCAAGGCATCAGCTAACCAATAAAAGAGAACCCGTAAAATGAGAAACAGATTTAGTGCCGCAGTCCTGATACTCATGATGGTCGTTGCATCATCATGCAAGAAAGAGGAATCGGGTCTGAAAGATGCCTTCGAGGGCGACTTCCTCATAGGTACAGCAATGAATTACCGCCAGGTAACGGGTGAAGATGAAAAGGTTCTGCCCTTTGTTGCCACGCATTTCAGTTCAATCACTCCTGAGAATGAGATGAAATGGGAAAGAATACACCCTGAGCCGGGCAGGTATGAATTCAAAATGGCTGACAGCATTGTGTCATTCTCTCAGAAACACGGCATGGCTGTCATCGGCCACTGCCTGGTATGGCATTCACAGACACCCGAATGGGTTTTTCAGGATTCGCTGGGTAACCCTCTCACAAGAGACGCCCTTCTCGAAAGGCTGAAAGATCATATTTTCACTGTTGTCGGACACTACAAGGGTCAGCTTAAAGGCTGGGACGTGGTGAATGAAGCAGTGGATGAGGACGGTTCCATGCGGAAGACAAAATGGCTTGAGATAATAGGTGAAGACTACATCGAAAAGGCATTTGAATTTGCACATGAGGCAGATCCGGAAGCAGAGCTCTACTACAATGATTACAACAATGAGGAAAGAGCCAAGAGAGCAGGGGTGATAGCACTTGTCAAAAAACTTCAGGAAAAAGGGATCCGTATAGACGGTGTCGGCATACAGGGTCACTGGCATCTCGACTCGCCGGACTTTCAGGTGGTTGAGGAGAGCATAGTTGAATATGCCGCTCTCGGGATGAAGGTTATGATCACCGAGATGGAGATCAATGTCCTGCCAACCCCTGCATGGCTTTACGGTGCAGAAATATCGAAGACGGCTGAATACAAGGATTCGCTTAATCCGTATGTTGCCGGCCTGCCCGATTCTGTCCAGACCATGCTCACTGACCGTTATGCCGGACTGTTCAGGCTTCTGCTGAAGCACAGGGAGAACGTCAGCAGGGTCACCTTCTGGGGCGTTCATGACGGCTACTCATGGAAGAACAACTGGCCGATACCGGGACGCACCAACTATCCTCTTCTGTTTGACCGCAACTATCAGCCCAAACCCTCCTACTATGCCGTCATCGGAGAAGCAAAAAAAATCAAATAACCAGATAATACTCAATAGACCATGAAACCAAAAGTTACATTACCATATAAAGATGCCGCGTTGCCTGTCAGCAAGAGAGTGAAGGACCTTCTGGGCAGGATGACAATTGAAGAGAAGACGGCGCAGCTAATGGGGCTGTGGAACGGAGGCGTGGAGGATTTCAAGCCGGAGATCTTCGACGATCCGGTAAAGATGAAGGAGATTTTCGGCAAGGGATGTAATTCGGTACACCCGGCTCCCTTTGGAATAAAGGATACTGTCAGGATGCGCAACAAGATCCAGAAATACCTTGTCGAGGAGACCAGGCTGGGAATTCCTGCCGTCTTTGTTGATGAGGGTCAGCACGGCATGATGCGGCCGGAAGCCACTGTCTTCCCACAGGCCATCGGGCTTGCATGTTCATGGGATACCATCCTTTTTGAGAAGGTTTACGGCATCGTTGCTCATGAGATGCGCTCAAGGGGCACACATCATGCCCTCACCCCTGTCATTGACGTTTGCCGTGACCCTCGCTGGGGAAGGACGGAAGAGACATATGGCGAAGATCCGTACCTCAACGGCATGCTGTCGATTGCGGCTGTGAAAGGACTGCAGGGTAATGACAAGGGCAAGGTGGCAAAGAACAGTGTAGCCGCAACCCTCAAACATCTGGTCGGACATGGGGAGTCGGAAGGAGGACAGAACCAGGGTCCTTCGAACCACTCCATGAGAGTGCTTCGCGATTACCATATGCCGCCCTTTAAGATGTGCATTGACCATGCGAAGCCTGTTTCCGTAATGCCGTCATATAACGAGGTGGACGGCGTGCCGTCACACTCAAACAGCTGGCTGCTGAAAGACCTGCTGCGCAAGGAATGGGGTTTCCGGGGAATGATAGTGTCTGACTATTACGGGGTTGACCATCTCTTCAATAAGCACTTCGTGTGCACAGACAGTGTCGATGCAGCAATGACCGCCTTCAATGCCGGCGTGCAGTATGAATTCCCGCAGGGGAACCTCTATAAAGCGCTGCCCGGACTCCTGAAAAAAGGAAAGATAAAGATCAGTGACATCGATAAGGCTGTGGAGCAGATCCTTCAGTTCAAGTTTGAGCTGGGCCTGTTCGAAAATCCTTATGTCGATGAAAAGGAGGCCATCGCAGTCAGTAAATCTGCCAGCCACAGAAAGGCGGCGCTGAAGGCGGCGCACGAATCAATAGTCCTGCTGAAGAATGACAGGATCCTGCCCCTGAAACAGGGAAAATATAAAAAGATTGCCGTGATAGGTCCGGGCGCAAAGGACATATGGTTCGGGGGCTATTCAGGTGAGCCTTACGAGAAGGTGAGCCTCCTTGACGGGATCAAAGCGAAAGCCGGAAAAGGTACCGAAGTAGTCTTCGCACAGGGATGCAGGCTGACTGTCAATACCTCCCTCAGTTATTTCAACTGGAAATATGACGAGATCAAGTTCGCTTCCCGCGAGGAAAACCTGAAGCTTATCAAAGAGGCCGTCAAGACCGCCTCGGGTGCTGACCTTGTTATTCTTGCCATAGGCGAGAACGAGCATCTCTGCCGTGAAGCCTGGGCAAAGAACCATATTGGTGATAACATGACCCTTGACCTCTTCGGGGAGCAGAATGAGCTGGCCGAAGCAATCACTGCCCTTGGCAAACCGGTGGTGCTCTACCTTGTCAACGGGCGGCCCCTTTCAATCAACAGGCTGGCAGAGAAAGTGCCTGCAATACTGGAAGGCTGGTACATGGGACAGGAGACAGGTACAGCTGCCGCTGATATTATCTTCGGCGAAGTAAATCCCTCCGGCAAGCTGACAATGACTTTCCCCAAGTCGGCAGGCCAGCTCCCGATGTACTACAATCATAAGCCCAGCGCTCAGTACCAGGATTATATATCGCAGGACATCAATCCGCTGTTCTGCTTCGGCTACGGTCTGAGCTATACAAAGTTCGCCTACGGGAAACCGGTCCTGAAGAAGAATTCCATCAGGAAAGGCGAAGCCGCAAAGGTGACAGTAGAAGTGACCAACACCGGGAAAGTTGCAGGTGATGAGATAGTACAGCTCTACATCCGGGATGTGGTAAGCACTGTGACCAGGCCCGTTAAGGAGCTGCGCGGGTTCGCCCGCATCTCACTCAAGCCCGGTGAAACACGGAAGGTCTCATTTGACATCACCCCGGATAAACTGGCATTTCATAACATCGATATGAAATTTGTGGTTGAACCGGGTGCTTTTGAGATCATGACAGGCCCCTCATCACGAGATGCAGACCTTCAGAAGACGGTCCTCACTGTCGTATGAACCCGGAGCACGGGCCTTTATGCCCGTCGCCCTTTTAAGATAAAACGGAGTAACTAATTAAATTTCAATCTGATGAGAAGTATAGTTTCTCTGATCTTGTTAACCGGTCTGATGGTGCTGAGCCAGTCGTGCCAGGATCCTGGGCCCCCTGAGCCTGATATTGAACCTGTCATTACCAATGCCTTCATTGATCCGTCATTGACCTACCAGGAGATGATTGGTTTCGGAGGGTCACTGACATGGTACTCTGACAGGATCATCAGCAGCCCTCAGAAGAACCAGATATGTCAGCTCCTTTTCGAAGATCTTGGCACTGACATGATCAGGTTCAAGAACAACTACTATCCGATGGGATATCCTGCCGTCAAGTCAACTGATGTGATGGAGAACCCGTCAATTAAAACACTCTTTACAGTCACCAATGAGCTCAGTGCCATCGCCAGGCAGTTAAACCCCGGGATCGGTATTATGGTAAGTTCCTGGACACCGCCTTCGGCATTGAAAAGCAATAATAACCTGCGCGAAGGGACCCTGAAGAAGGAGAACGGAGCTTTCATGTACGAGGCTTTTGCCGAATACTGGAATGATGTGCTTGAGCATCTCTCCTTCAAGCCTGATTATATAAGCATACAGAATGAACCGGCATGGGTCACTCCCGACTGGGAGACATGTGAATGGCGCCCCACTGAGACAGGTGAGTTCGCGGGATTTGCAAATGCCTTTGACGCTGTCTATGACAAGATCGGAACAAGACCGGATCCGCCGAAAATGCTCGGGCCCGAGGCTGAGAACATAGGCTACAGCAGCAAGCTGGGAGGAAATACTTTCGCACTCTTTTCAGACCCGGTAAAAAACAAGCCTCAGCTGGCTGCCTATGCTTATCATACCTATAACTTTTCAGCGTCAACGCCTGTCTCCCAGACCAAAGAGAACCTCAACATGATCCGTGACAGCTACGGGAACAAGCCCTGCATCATGACTGAGTATTCTAACTTTACCTGGCTCAACACAGCCTGGTTCATAATCCAGAATATCAATGAGGCAAATGCATCAGGTTATCTGTACTGGCTGATGGCCTGGCACTACGACAGCCAGGAGGCGATGATTAAATTAAGCACTTCAGGCGACTACGCTCTGACTCCCTTCTATTATATGATGAAACACTTCTCAAAAGAGATTGACAAGGGATATGTCCGTATCAGTGTCCTGTCACCATTCATGCCGATGTCTGCCTTTATTGATCCTTCGGGAAAAAAGATCACCGTTGTGGCGGTTAATCCAAATGCAGACGAAGCCTGGTATGATTTCGAGGTTATCGGCAAGACTGTAAAATCAATCCGTGCCTGGCAAACCGATGCGGTTTCATCTTACAAGGAGATTGAGCCGGTCAGTGCCGATCAGAATATCATTCTTAAGCCGAAGTCCGTTACAACAGTTGTTCTTGAAATATGAAGCATTAAACCAACAGGTCTGAAATGTATAAGGTAATTGCATCATTACTTCTGGTCATTTCCTGTTCCGGCATTCCGGCAAGCAGCCAGGAAGCTGTTGAGACCGCTGCAGTCACCACGGTCAGGAGTGAGGGGGCACTGAGCCTTGCCTCACCCGGTCTTTGTGCTCCGCTCAGCGTAAGCCCCGATGACTGGCCCGGAGTCATAAGAGCAGCCACTGATCTGCAGAATGACCTTTACCGTGTCACCGGAACAATGCCTGAACTCAGTAACAAGTACAAAGGCTCCGCGTTCCGAGATGCTGATTGTGGCCGGCACCATAGGCAGGAGCATGCTGATTGACAGGCTCATCAGAAAAGGGCGGATTGATGTAAGCGATATTAACGGCAAATGGGAGTCATATCTCATTGAAACGGTCGACAGGCCATTTCCGGGTGTGAAGAAAGCCCTGGTCATCGCGGGGAGCGACAAGCGGGGAACAATTTTCGGTATCTATGAAATATCAAAACAGATCGGTGTCTCACCGTGGCACTGGTGGGCTGACGTGCCGGTCCGCAAAAGTGATGAGCTCTACGTTAACCCCGGCCGATATGTATCCGGTGAGCCTTCGGTCAGATACAGGGGTATATTTCTGAATGATGAATACCCTGCCCTGACGAGGTGGGTTCAGAACAAGTACGGTGAGGTGACACCTTCTGTCAATCCGCCTGTACCACCGGGTGTGGCCAACTACGGCAGAGAGTTTTATTCAAGAATCTTCGAGGTGATACTCAGGCTTAAAGGCAACTATCTCTGGCCGGCAATGTGGAACAATGCCTTTAATGAGGATGACACCCTTAATGCCAGGCTGGCCGATGAATATGGAATAGTCATGGGCAACAGCCATCAGGAGCCGATGCTGAGGGCCCAGAAAGAGTGGGACCGCCGGTATCAGAAGACCCTTGGCAGCTGGAGCTGGACCAGCCACGCCGACACCCTGGTGAAATTCTGGCGCGATGGCATCAGTCGCAATAAAGACTATGAAAGCATCATCACAATAGGACTGCGCGGTGCTGACGACACTGAGATGGGTCCGGGAGGGCCTGAAGCCAATATAGCCAGGCTTGAAAAGATTGTTGACATACAGCGCCGGCTAATAGCTGAAGAGATGAATCGCGATGTGACAAAAGTGCCTCAGCTGTGGTGCCTCTACAAGGAGGTGCAGGATTACTATAATGCAGGTTTGCGTGTGCCTGATGACGTCACCCTGCTGTGGGCGGAGGATAACTGGGGCAACGTAAGAAGGCTGCCTTCATCTGATGAGCGCCGGCGCAGCGGCGGGGCAGGCGTCTATTACCACTTCGACTACCACGGCGGACCCCGCAGCTACCAGTGGATAAATACAAATCCTATCCCGAAAATATGGGACCAGTTGTCGCTTGCAAAACAGTACGGAGCCGACAGGATATGGATTGTAAACGTCGGGCACTTCAAGGGCTATGAATTCCCGATGGAATATTTTTTCTCTCTCGCCTGGGATACGAAGGCACATGGCAGTACGGACCTCCGTGAATATACAGCACAATGGTGTGCCCGTGAGTTCGGACCTGACCATGCCGGTGAGATTGCTGACATCATATCACTGTACACCAAATTCAACGGAAGGCGCAAGCCTGAGCTTCTGAGCCCATTTACATACAGCCTGACAGACTACCGCGAGGCGGAGTGGATAGTCGATGAATATAATGCTCTCGCCGCCAGGGCCGAAGAGATACAGCAGGAACTGCCGGAAGAGATGCATGACGCTTTCTATGATCTGGTCCTCTTCCCGGTAAAAGCCAGCGCCCTGGTCAATGAGCTGTATGTCACAGCCGGAAAGAATGCGCTGTATGCATCGCAGGGAAGATCAACGGCCAATGAGATGGCTGAAAGGACAGAGGCTCTTTTTCAGGCTGACACTGCACTGATGGGATACTATAACCGCTCTTTTGCCGGAGGAAAATGGAAGCACTTCATGGACCAGGCTCACCTGGGATACACAAACTGGGCCGATCCTCCGTTCAACAGCCTGAGAGCAATAAAACTCAGTCGCATTGACGTTCCTCTGACCGCCGCAATGGGTGTGGCTGTCGAGGGCTCCGATAAATCCTGGCCGGGGGAGAATACACCTCCTGCCCTGCCCCCGTTTGATGTTTTCAACATGCAGGAACGTTATATAGAGGTGTTTAACAGAGGCACAGAGCCATTTGAATACTCGGTGACCCCGGATAACCCATGGATATTAATCAGCCATGACACAGGCACTGTCTCAGGAGAGCTTCGTATCGGCATAGGGATAGACTGGGGTTTGCTTACCTATGGCACTCATCAGGGCACCATCACCGTTAGCGGCGCCGGCAGCAAGGTGACTGTAGCCCTCTCGGCATTCAATCCGGCAGTTCCGCAGGTTGCCACCCTGAAAGGATTTGTTGAGGCTGAAGGATACGTCTCTGTCGAAGCAGAACATTATACTGCTTTAAAAAATACAAATGAGAGATACTGGGAACCTATCGAAGATTATGGCCGTACTCTTTCAGCCATGCGCGCCACAGCTGTGACAGACGCACCCGCGGCAATACCGGGCAAAGATTCTCCCTGTCTCGAATATCAGATGTATCTCTTCTCGACAGGTGAGTTCAAAACCCTGCTGCACGTCGCCCCTTCACTGAATTTCCTTCCTGACAGGGATTTTAAGATAGGAATATCATTTGATGATGAGAGCCTCAGATTATCACTGTCGTGCCGAAAGAATTCAACGCACAGAACGGTAACAGGGAGTGGGAAAAGACCGTGATGGACAATACCAGGTATGTTAAGGCAGACCTCTCAGTCAGCGAACCCGGATATCACACCCTTAAGATATGGATGATCGATCCCGGCATTGTTCTTGAAAAGGTTGTAATTAATACGGGAGGAGTAAAACCATCCTATCTGGGTCCGCCGGAAAGCTTTTTCATAGGCGAGGAGAGCCGATAGTTATAATCGCCATCAGGGGCTGCATGTACAGCTTACCGGCCCGGTTATTTCCTGGTTCAGATTCATGGCAATTAGCCGACTGGTCCTTTTATCGATACATTTCCTGCAACCGGAAAATATTTCCAGATCCCATACATCTGCAAAAACACGGCCTGCATTCAGCCTGATACCGTATTCAACGACTGTTTCCAGGGAGCGGATATCGGGTTGCGCAAACCATTCTTTTTCCATTAGCAGATCCATAGCCCCGTTGCCTGCCCGTACAGGAATAACCGTGCAACATTCCACCCCGGCGCTGAAGGCAAAGTCGATCGACCGTTCTGCCCAGAATATGCCTTCTGATTCCGAAAGGAAGGGAGGTCTCAGCAGAATAAATGCCCTTGAAAGTATGTCATGCTGCTTAAGATAACTGACCGCTTTGCTGAAATCCTCCAGGGTCATTTGTTTATTGAGCTTCCTGAGTACCCCGGTATGTACGGTTTCAAGACCAAGTGCAATCTGTAAATCAGGTTTAAGCATTTTTCTGAAAATCAGACATTTTTCATTAATAAGCCTGGGGTGGCTTTCCACAATGACTGTCTCAAAATCCCTGACAAGTGATGCAATGCTTTTATAATCCTCTTCAGGTATGGCTCTTTCGTCAAAAAAGCTTCCGCTGTTATAGAGTTTAAGGTGCCTGGCTGCAGGCAGTTGTTTCAAAGCCCATTCAATCTGCCCGGGGATAGCACCTGCCGGCAGAGAGACATCGGTGGTGTTTTTCCACAGATCGCACATCAGGCAATGAAACGGACATTCCCTGTTAGTGAGAAAAATAATCGCTGTATCCTCTATTCTTCCTGAAGCGGTGCGTTCTTTCTCAACAAGCCATGCATATGGTTTTCGGGGGTCAACAGGGTTCTTCTTCCCCCGTTTGGACAATATCCAACGGTCATCGATATTGAACCCGGGATCGTCATTCATAATTTGAAAGAAACTCTTTCCGGTAGGCTATCTCCTTTTCAGGGAAATGGTTTCTGAAGGCATTTGCCGAAGCTGCCCCATGCTGAAAACGTCTTTTGGGAAATACAGGCATAGCCATTCCGGTAACTGCTTTCACTCCGTCAGAAACGATCTGTCCCTTAAGATCATACAGCTTATTATGATCCCAGTCCGTGATATCAATGAATGGAATGCCTTCCGAGACTTCAATTACATTTGGCAAGGTATAGGGACTGAAAGATTCAAAACCAAGGCTTTCGCCTGTGGTATAGGTCCTCATAAATCCCCTGCTAAGTCCTCCTGAGTAAGTAAGGGAGTGTTTTATCGAATCGACTCCCCATCCTTCATGGTAAAGCATGAGATTGTTCAGGACACTCCGGATTGTAAGTTCCGGATTCTCCTCGATGGGATAATCCTTCAGGTTTTCATTGCCTCCGTCGCCGTCAATTAAAAATTTCCAATCGGGATACCGTGACCGGATGCCTCGCAAAAGCGCCAGGTTCATTGTAGCTGACTGTATGTCAAGAGGTTTGTAATCCTCAACAACTCTTACGGTTTTCTTCCAGTCGAGAGTTGAATAATCTGCTTCAATTACTTCAAGGAAAAATCCCAGATCCAGATCATCGAGGAATTTCCTGGCCTGTGCCAGATCTTCACCCCCTCCGTCGATACTGAGTGTAAAAGCCTTAAGCCTTGACGGACTCCCGCCAAGTTCAATGAGAGCCTTGTAAGTCAGCAGGAAAAGCGCCCCGCTGTCAACTCCGGCTGAAAAAGTAATGCCGACAGGTCCGGCATTGGCACGGAACCTTAGCCATTTCTTTATCTCCTCAAAGACTGTTCTTACGTAAAGTTCACCTATTTGGGGAGTATCTGATGAAGCGTATTTATTTCTTTCCGGTTTAAAGAACCTTTCATAAACCGGGTTGGGATCGGGACAGCCGAGGAGTTCAATTTTTGTAATATAGTGCGCCGGGGCCATCCTTGTATAAGACGGATGGAACTGGTGATCAAGACCTTCCTTCTTAAGATAGTCATAGATGACATCAATCCGCTCGGCAATTACAAGTTGCGGTCCGGCCGGCACTTTTGCAATGAAATAACGGATCGGCCGGCCAATAGACCTTGCCATCCGGATAGTTTTCCCATCGACGGAAACAAGTGAAAACTGACCATCTATCTTTCTGACCGCTTCGACGTTTCCAGACCGGACAGCTTCAACGGCTTCCTCATGGGTCATGTTATAGATAGTATTCTTTTCGGGATTGGTCAGATCGACCACTTTATGTATGTATTGACTATTCATTCTAAATGAGTTTTATTTTAAAATTCCCCTTCCTTCCGTGATTGTAATATATCTGTCTGCAGCTACATTATAAAAAACCTCTTTCTTACCTCCTGTCCAGAATATCTCGAGAGTATCGATTGTTTTTGCACTTCCCAGACCTATATGCAGCCTGGGATCATTATTGCTCAGGTAGCTTGTCGTCCATTGATTGACATGTACCTGCCTCTTTCCCCCTGCTGTTACGACTACTTTGGCGGCTATTGCTGAAGCCGGACCCTTGCTGCCTTGTAATGTAAGACCAAGCCAGTGGTTTGAATTACCTCCGTCGTTTCTGAGAAGCGCTGCAGTTCCTTTAAGATCGACATGCGATACTATTATATCCATATCTCCGTCATTATCATAATCCAACACGGCGAGTCCCCTCCCCGAACGTTTTATCCTGAAGTAATCCCCGTACTCCTTTCCTGTGTCCCTGAAATGACCTTTCCCGTCATTTTCAAGCAACAGGGGGTATTGCAGAATGAGCTCCTCTGCCGTGCCGTTTGCTGAGACTATATCGAGGTCCCCGTCATTGTCAAAATCAAGGAAAGCGGCAGCCCATCCTCCCTTCCCTGCCAACGGCACCTGGATACCGCTGGTTGCGGTAATATCTTCAAAGAATCCATTGCCTTTGTTCCTGTAAAGCGCTCCGTATGAAAGATCAACAACCAGTATGTCAATCAATCCGTCACCATCAACATCACCTATTGTTCCATGCATTGAACCGGTCCCTATGCCATGGCTGTTGGCAGCCACGCCTATTTCAACGCCAACCTCCTTATAGACCCCGTTATCGTTCCTGAACATGAAGTTCAGCTGGTGGTCATTGGCCTGAAAAATATCAAGGTCCCCGTCATCATCATAATCATATACAGTAAGGCCCATGCATTTTGAATCGGGATAATATAATCCGTTCTTTTCAGTAACGTCTTTGAATTTTCCGTCAGGTTGCTGTTCATATAGCATCGAAGCCTGGCCGTTATACTCTGAGGGTTGAGGCATCAGATCGGGAGTGGTGGGCGTAAAGTAAGCCGGATCGAACGCCAGGAAATTACCGACCATGGCATCGAGCCTTCCGTCGAGGTTATAGTCCCAGAAGGAGACCCCGATGCTCCATTTTTCAAATCCGTTTAACTTATCCGGACCACGGAGGCCGGTAAGATTTGTGATGTCAGTAAATGTGCCGTTGCCATTATTCCTGAAAAAAACATTCGGGCCATAATTAAGCAGGTAGAGATCCTGGTCCCCGTCATTATCATAATCAATTGCTCCTGCAGCCATGCTCCAGTTGGTATCATTTACTCCCGCCTTTTCAGAGACCTCCGTAAATGTTCCGTTGCCGTTGTTTTTGTAAAGCCTGTCGGGAGTGTTGATGAATTTCTTCCCGCCCGGATCAGAGATGCCTTCAAGATACGTTCCGTTCATCATGAACAGATCCATCAGCCTGTCGTTGTTGTAATCGAATACTGTAATTCCCGATCCGCTGCTTTCAATAATGTTTTTGTAGGAGAGATCTCCGAATGTATATATGAAATCCATGCCGGCCTTTTTCGTGACATCAGTAAACCTGATTACCGGCTTCTGAGCTGTAACAGAATAAAAGACACATATCAGGAAAATGGAGAATATCCATTTTAACCGAAAAGTCCGCAACACAGTCGCAGAGTTCGCAAAGCTATTTTTTATCATTTACTCTTATCGCATTTAAATACTCATCCGCCGTTACCACCCTTGTATTGTACTCCCGGTTATATTTCTGCAATTCAGGAGTATCCGGATAAGTATCGCTTTCTGACGGAGGGTAGCTTTTCATCCCATGGAAAGGAAGAGGCAGTACCGTGTTGCCGAAAGCCGTGTTCAGGTCTCCGTCTTTAACCCATCCGACGCTTCGGATAAGGAAGTCTCTCTTCCATCCTTCGGCTAATGGAGGCAATTCCGCAGCATTGAAACTTACAGTAGTCTCATCGCCGGCATTTGTTATAATATATTTGTTATCCGACTCTGTCAACAGCGGCAGGACATCACCGAACCGCGTATAATTTCCTGTGAGGTCTCTCCATTTCGGTCCCTTTTCAACAACTGAATAATCGAACCAGTGAGGTCCGTAACGGCCTCCTTTTCTGAACGGCTCAGAGAATCCCCTGTAGTGAAGGTCAGCAGCTGATGGACTAAGAACATTCTTTACAACAGGAGCACCGGGTAGATCTTCAGCGAAAAAGATCTGGTCCCAGTATATTTCCATATTTGTCCTGATCCTTACCCGGTGGTCTTCTGACAGGAATTTGCCCGAAAGATCGGCTATAACGGTTTTATCCTTCCCCATCGGAAATCCAACGCTGCCGGTCACCGTTACCCACTCACCCTTTTTATTCAGAACCTGGATTAAAGGAGGCGTTACCTTGATGCCATCTGATTGTGATATTGCCACGTTTATGCTGGCATCTGTCGGGAATATCCATCCATTCATAAAAAGGAAAAGGTTTCCGGTCTGACCCAATTCTCCCGGATCAAGAATCAGGTCGTGCATCTCTGTTACTCCCTGGTATTTATCAGGTTTGAAGCCAGACAGGTACCTGTCATCTTTTTCAGAAATAAATGAGAGGACATCATTTCCCTCCGCATCCACGGCTGAGACCGGTGCATGTTTCTCTTTAACGGTAAGGATTTTCAGCCCCGGGAACGGAGGAGGGCCAAATTGTTCAGGAACAAAAATATCCAGTGAATCGGGGTGATCCACTGCAACAAGTTCAAGTTCGTCAATGTAAATGGTTTCCCAGAGTTCGGAAGTGACCTGGATCATATAATTTCCATTGTTCTCCTTCAGCATATCGCCCGGAATTTTCAAATAATCATCCGAGGCATCTGCAAAGGCATAAGAGGTGGTGCCGCCCATTATTCCGGTAGGCATCCCGAGAGCACTTCTCCATAATATATCCTTCACAAAAACGTATTCCTCCCCGTTCCATCCGTAGAGGAAAGGACATGAACCCTTGAGGGTCTGCTGCTCTATGAGTGACTGGTCTGATTCGGGCATGAAAATGTTCTGAGGCACTCCGTTGGTCCATCTGATCCTGATGATATCGGCTCTTGAATTACTGCCTATCCCAAAGTGGATGCTGGGATCGGTCACAACCATTGTTTCATAGAGATCACCGGCACGCATCTCGACTTTCGCTCCGATGCCGAAGTAATTATTTTTTGCGCTGCCTGCTCTCAGTCCCACCAGCTTCATTGTTATAAAATGGTTGTTATTTCCGCCGTCATTGCGGAGCAGCGACATTCCGCCATTGATGCCTGCAATAAGGGCATCGAGGTCACCGTCATCGTTATAATCGAAAACTGCTATCTGTTTTCCTGATTTTACTTCAGAAGGCAATAATTCTGAAACACTCCTGAAGTTTCCTTTTCCGTCATTGTAAATGAGATTAAGTCCACTGCCATCCTGCCCCTGCGATTCTCCTGCGGCAAGGATATCAAGGAACCCGTCATTATTGAAATCCAGGAAAGAAGCATCGAGGACAATTACCTTTTCAAGTGCCCGGAGCATTTCTGCATTATTCTTTTCCTTCTCAAAAGTGCCGTTTCGCAGATTCCTTAACAGTGCATGATTTTCTCCGGCAGCAGACCCGATAAAAAGGTCAAGATATCCGTCGTTATTATAATCTCCGACAGCGACCGCCCCGGCTCCTTCATAACCTTCCAGTCCGCTTTCGCCAGCGATATCCCTGAAAACGCCCTGCCGCTGATTTGACCAGAGGCAGACACCTGAGTTTTTATTGACAACAATAAAATCGATATCCTCGTCATCATCAAAATCTCCGAAAGCTGCGCCCGTGGAAATGATTCCGCTATTCTGCGGGCCAAGTTTTGCAGACTGATCCTCAAATGTCCCGTCTGAATTATTTCTCAGATATAAATTTGACTGTGGAAGTATCTCAAAAAGATCGAGATCCCCGTCGTGATCCATGTCGAAGAAAAGAGCCTTCTTCCCTCCGGTCCTGCTGCCTGCCTTTGCTTTGGCTGTTACATCTTCAAAGGTGCCCTTTCCCGTATTTCTGTAGAGTATGTCGCCCCCCTCCTTCATCACAAACAGGTCGGGGAAACCGTCATTGTCAAAGTCGGCAAAAGCTGCAGATGCTTCATTTCCGGAATGATTTAATCCTGCTTCCCTGGTCACATCCGAATATTTACCCATTTCGTTTCTGAACAGAAAATGCTTGTACGACGAGGATGCCGGGTCATAGCTGCCGGCATAAATATCAATATCTCCGTCGCCGTCATAATCGCATGTTTCGACGTGGGCTGAAAATCTGAATTCCGGATTCTTACCCTCTTCGGTTCGCGGTACTATATCCAGACCGGCTTCCGCAGCTACATTGGTAAATCTTATAATGTCAAGCAGGGAACTGTTTTCAATATTGCCGGATGATGAACCCCGTCTGTCGAAGGATATGACCGGAAATCCGATAAGGGATCCTCCGGGGCCCTTCAGATCCATGATCCCGGCCTGGTATGGTGAAGTAACCTTAAGATAATTATGAAAAATCGTAAACTGGATGATTGCATTTTCCCTGTCCTTTTTTCTCAGTAAGGAAAGCGTCTTATCATAGTATTCAACCGCCTCCTTAGGGAACTCCGGAAACTGCTTTTTGATTATCTCCATCTGCTCAACCGACTTATCGAACTCACCTTTCCTGATATAGATATCTGTCAGGTTGAGGCGGGGGACAAGATTATCTGGCGCATTCCGGACAAGAATTTCAATATAGTTCTCGCGTTGTTTCCCTGAATCTTCGTCAGGCATGGTCGAGTACAACTCGGATATCTCGTAAAGTATTTTTTTATGATCAGGAGCAAACTCAAGTGCACTGGTAAGCTCTTTAATAGCCTTATCACGCTCATTGTTCATCTTAAATACAGTGGCCAAAATAAGCCTGACATCCGGATCTTTCGGATCGATCTTAATTGCTCTCGTCAGTTCTTTTTCAGCTTCAGGATAATTAGCCATCCTTAAGTAAGTCAGACCAAGATTTGCATAGCCAAACTTATCATCGGGTGCCAGATCAATAAACTTCAGGAATTCCTTTTCAGCCTCTTCCAGCTTAAACTCCTCGAGATATGCCAGCCCAAGTGTTTTAGCTGTAATCAGATCCGTCGATTTTTGCGTGGATTTTTCACCACTGTTCCTGCATCCCGGAAATAATGAGATAAGGAGAGTGGTTACTGCAAAGAGTAAATACTTTTTCATGCCACCAAAATTAGCAAATAAAACTTAATCAGTTTTGAAGGTGAGGGGAAGGCCGTCCTTTGTTTTCATCATTTCGAATTTCCCCGTTCTGTTGCCTTTATCATCAAACTGAACTGGTCCGGTTAAACCATTGTAGCGGATATTCTTCAGGGAATTCTGTATCATCTCGCGATCGGAATCTCCTGATTGTTTTATGGCCTCAATAAGCACTCTCATGCAGTCATATGAATATGAAGCAACCATTCCTGGCACATAGCCATATTTTATTTCGAATTCCTTCCTGAATTTCCGGTTTTCTGCTTCCGGCCATTTATCTGCAGGAACTGAAAAAACATTGTCGAAGTCCTTCAAATCCCCGGGTGAAAGTATATTCTCATTTAACAGGGTTATTGGACCAAAAACCGGGAGGAGATTATTTTTCTTTTTTATCTGCCTGACTAAGTTTAATGAAACCGGAGGCTCACAAAAGAGTATAAGACAGTCCGCACCTGAATCGCTTATTTTATCAGCCAGAATATCTGTCTTCTGAAGATAATCTTCAATATTGAATTGTAACGGCTCAGGCTTTCCTGACTTCCTGACGATATTAATGAAGCTGGCAATAGCTTTTTTCGGAATCGTATTCCTGTTCATGAACAACAACTATATTTCCATATTTCCTTGTTTCATATATTTCTTTAAATATTGCAGCCGCCTGCTGGTTGTCATTCGGGACACAGTTAAAGAACCAGGGTACGAATGCCTGCGACAAGGCAGGGTCACCAGGCCATGCCGAAAGGAAAACCACCTGCGATTTTGTAGCCGCCTGTTCAACCAGGTGTGCATTTCGTCCGTCATGAATGCCGACAAGCGCCACCACTTGCTCTTCAAAAATAAGGTTAACCGCCTGTTTTGATCCGGTTCCCCACGGCCCTTCCATTGACCTGACGACAAGCTGAAACAGACTGCCGCTTAATCTGCCGTTTTTATTTGCATCACTGATGGCAAGCTCAGCTCCATGAACTGCTGAAGTCCAGCTGCTATCCTGTATAAGCAATCCGATTTTGACTGACCGCCCCGGTTGTGATGGATCCCGGGCAAAAGCCAGCCCTGAAGTGAAAATTATTACTGTTATGATCAGGCATGCCTGAATGATAGTCTTATTTAATCTCATGAGGATAGATGTCCCTTCCGACAGCCTGTGCAATCTTCCTCAGATCAGTCATCAGAAGGGTAAATTCATCGGGACTCAGCGATTGATGTCCGTCGCACAGGGCCTCGTGGGGTTTATAATGTACTTCCATTATTAGTCCGTCGGCTCCGGCTGCAACGGCTGCCTTAGCCATTGAAGGCACCATCCACCGGAGTCCGGTCCCGTGACTCGGATCAACAATCACCGGAAGATGGCTCAAATGCTTAAGCATAGGCACTGCGCCAAGATCAAGGGTATTTCTCGTGGCGGTTTCAAAAGTGCGTATCCCCCTTTCGCACAGGATAACCTGTTCGTTTCCCTGGTTAAGTATATACTCTGCAGCCAGCAAAAACTCCTCTATTGTTGCCATCATTCCGCGTTTCAGCAATACCGGTTTGCGTAGCATCCCTACTTCCTTCAGCAAAGGATAATTCTGCATATTCCGTGAGCCTATCTGCAGCATATCAGCATAGCCGGCAACCAGTTCAACCATCCGGGTATCCATAACTTCCGTGACAATTGGCAATCCTGTTTCACTTCTGGTCTCCTGAAGCAATTTCAGTCCTTCCACTCCCAATCCCTGGAAATTATATGGAGAAGAACGGGGTTTGAAAGCACCTCCCCTTAAAATCACTCCTCCTGCTGACTTTACAGCCTTAGCTGTCTCCATCATTTGTTCGCGGCTTTCAACCGAACAGGGTCCGGCAATAATGACAACCTCAGCAGATCCGAACTTTATTCCCTTTACATCAACAATTGTCGGATCAGGTTTTGACTTCCTGTCCACTCTGATGTGAACTGAACATCCTTCAATCACTGCAGGATCACTGTAATTATCTGACTCCATTTCTAAATTTATTAGTATTGATATCCTGTTTTAGGTTTCTTATATATCTGGTCGCCTTTCACAAAAGGAGGAGCGGGTGAAAATTTGAATTTGCCGTTAACGCACTCAGCCAGGAAGATAGGTCTGACATTATTCCAGGTTGCATCAAAATTCATTACACCGGTGACACCCTGGTACCCCTGGAAGGTTTTCAGATCAGTAAGCACATCACGGATCAACACCCGGTTCAATCCGGCTTTCTCAATAGCTGCAATCAGAATATTCATACCGTCATAAGCGTGGGCGGCAAAAACATCAGGTTCCTGACCAAACCTTTTGGTATAGTTGTTTTTAAATGCCTTCAGTTTGGGATTATCCGAATCAGGATTATACTGACAGGTAGTCACTACACCGTCAGCCAGTTTACCTGCAATTTCAAGGAATTCGGGATTGACCATCCTGTCAGAACCATAAACAGGCTGTTTCATTCCAAGTTCACGAATCTGCCTGAGAATAAGAGCGGATTCCTTTGCATTGCCCCAGATCACGATGGCATCGGGTGAAATCTTCTTAATCCTTTCAAGACGTTCCTTGAAATCTGTCTCCCCGTCACTGAAACGCTCTTCAATTATAACCGGGAATCCGAGACGGGTGGCTGAACGGCTGAAATGAAGGATCCCGACCCTGCCGTAACGGTTGTTTGCCCTCATTACTGCCACACGCGAGTGCTTGTCAGTATTGTAAATCCGGTCAACCAGGACATAGCCGCTTTGCCGGTCATCAGGGATTACACGTACAACCCACGGTATGTTTGTTTCAGTAAAAGTGGGATCGGGATCTCCTGTATTCATATTGGGAATCTCCAGTTTCAGGGTGGCCCTGATTGCCACATGAGAATTGTTATCGTCGATTGTACCGAGCCAGGCCCAGACCTTCTCATCATCCATTTTGACAACTTCGTTGGCAGCAGCACCCCACAGGCCTACATCAGTGTGTATCATCAGCTTGTAAGGTATGCCATTGTAGCCTCCTTTTCTATTGGCTTCCTCAATGGCAAGCTGGGAACCCTGGAGCATCTGTTTTCCAAGCGATACGATAGGTGATCCTTCCAATGGCCCAAGGAAACCGATTCTGACCTCCTCCAGATTCGCAGGAGGAGGAATTTCACGGCCTGCGCCATAAAACTGTGTAGGTGTCAGAAAATGATACTTATAGGCTTTCATGTATTTATCATAAGCAACCAGTTCATCCGGGATGTTCCCATAGTTAGCGGGTTTCTCCTGCCCTGTCAGACATGAAAGCGACTGAATGGTAAAAAGGAGGGCAATCAGTAAAAGCCTGTTATGATGCTTCATATAAGTTGGTTTATTTTATTTTACAAACTGCATAAGCCTCTATCTCCACAAGGAGGGTCTCCCAGCAAAGCCTTGCCTGGATTCCGGTGCTGGCAGGCAGCGGATCAAGATTCAGCCATCGGAAGAAGGATGTCCGGATCTTATTAAACTCTTCATAGTCACGTTCAATGTCCCTAAGATAGTTGGTGGTCCTTACCACATCATGCCAGGTCATGCCCTCAGCCGACAACAGGGTGGTAATATTCCTGTAAGTTCTCCAGGTCTGGGCTTTAAAATCACCGATGTGTTCGGCTTTGCCCTCTTCATTAACACTGGCGGTACCGGAAATAAGCAGGATTTTATAGCCTCCGAATTCAAGCCTTAATGCCCTGGAGAAAGAGGATGGTTTCTGATAATTATAAGCCTCATTCAGAACCTGCGGGGCATGAACCACATGTTTCTCAATCGGCGGGCGCTCCCTGTGAATGTCAGGATATATGTATTCACGTATCCGGTTATCTTCAGATAGTATTCCCAGTTTTATCATTTCTTCCCGTTCTCCATCCGTGATTCTTGACGGATCTATCAGTAGCTGCCTGTTCTCCATATCAGTTATTGTGATTTTAGTTTTGTTCCTGTTAAAGTCATTTTTATTTATTTCATAAGTTCTCCGCGGCTGACACCTTTTGAGGTAGCAACCCACAGATAATTTTCATCGGCATCTACGCCGATAATAAAATTGTGTGCTATTGAAGGTGATAACGGGATTTCCTTTTTCTCTGTCCCATTTGTAATAATGGCTTTCCCGTTTTCACTGTTATCGTCTTTTTTATATGTGACCCATGTGGTCCCGTCTGTGCTGCTTAATCCGTTATCACTGCAAACAAATACTTTGCGGCCTTCAGCTCTGAGGAAGTTAATAAAATTGCTTGCCAGGCCGCTGTCGTGATCAAAATAGCCTTTCCAGTTTTTACCGTCATACCGGCTCATCCCGAAATAAGTTGAAACCCACAGAATACTGTCTGCATAAGCTGTAGCAGTAGTTATGTCGTGGACAACACCATCATCCGGCTGAAGATCTATTTCCATAAAGCCATCGGGGTCTACATAATCTCTGAAGTGCCCGGTTTTCATATTATACTCTATCACTCCACCTCCCCAGGCAGCGATATATGCTTTGCCATCGCCGGTTGAAACGCCATAGGTCCAGGGCTCATGCATCGGGGCATTCTGTTCCGTGAATATATCCCACACCCTGGTATAGGTGTCATAATGGCCGGCACCACCTCCGGTTGCAACCCAAACGTCTTTCCCGTCACAATAAACGCAATAAACCAGATCGTTGGGCATTCCGCTGTTAAACTGGTTGAAGGTTTCAAATTTGCCGGATGACCAACGGTTCAGGCCCCCCAGGGTTCCTATCCAGATATCGCCTGTCAGTTTGCTGTAATCAATTGATACTACCCCATTATGAGCCAATCCGTCATCAGTGGTATAATTACGCCATTTCCCCCCGGAATAGACTGCAAGACCCTCATGAGTGCCAACAAGCACGCTGTCTCCGATGATACGTACACTATAGGCATGATCGGAAAGCAGCCCGTCTTTGGTAGTAAAGTTTCGCCAGTTCCCATAAACAGGCATTGCCTTCGCTTCTTTTATAAAACCCGAACTGCCTGGAAGATCTTTGTCTGAACTGTTTGTGTAGGTACCTGAAGCAGACATGTGTTCACTCTTCTCCGGCTTTTCAGATTTATCCGCTCTTTTTAACAGCATGATGCCAGCCAGTACAATTGCTGCCAGAATGATTGTAAGAACCGGGTATTTTAATAAATTCCTGTTAGCCATTTTTCTATGATTTTATTTCACTTTTCTATTAGCAAATGAAGCCTGGTTGATTGAAGCGGTCTTTTTTTCATATTCCTCATCCCTGAGAGATTTCAGATATTCCACCAGATCGTTAAGATTTGTTTTTGTAAGGTCATTGACCGCTCCGTGTTCTTCTGTTTTTCCATAGATGGTCCATATCTCTTCGAGGGTAGCAGCACGGCCATCATGAAGGTAAGGTGGCGAATAAACAATATTGTTAAGATGCGGTGTATCAAAAAAGATTGAATCGTCACTGGCTGCAAGGGTGCCGACATCTACCATTTTCTTATTGGTATAATAGGGAGCAGGATGGCAGGTGACACAGCGGTTGAATGCCGGTATTTCAATGCCTTTGAAATCATGTGTTCTTTCAAAAATCTCCTTGCCGCGTCTTTGAGAATCAGTAAGTTCTCCATCGGGATTATATTGCAGATTTGGCGGATTGGGTATTCCTGACATAACATAAGCCGTAAGAGCGTCAAGTTCTTTATAGCTGAAAGCCTCGGTTCTCGTAAGAACTGTCGAAAAACGCATTCCGTCCTGCTTGTAGATACTCTGGTTTTTCCCGTTCCATTTATATGGAGGAGTATCTCCGATGTTTCTGAGCGATTGCGTATTTGTCATATTGCGACCCATATCTTTCGATGCCATGTTATAGACCAGCCCGTCTTCATGTGCATCAGGATGACACGTGTAACATGAATACTGAGTCTGGAAAGTGCCTCCGGCATTATTGAGCAGACGCCGGCCTTCACGCGCTACCGTTATCCTGCGTGGTCCGCCGAGGGGTATGTTGCCGATTGTTTCAAGGCTTTCAGTGCTGATTACGGCTATTCTGTCCTCAAGATGCTCAGCAACATATAGCATTTTCCCATCGGGTGACAATGCCATTCCCTTGGGGTTTGCTCCCGTGGGTATACGTCTGAGAACTATTCTGCTGCTTATGCCCAGGTAGTTGGAATATGCAGTAAGCATCCTGTCGTCCGATTCAGAAAGAAGTTTCCTTATTGCGTCTATATCAATGACAGAAATACGATCGACCCCCGCATGTGAAACAAAAGCTTTTTTCCCGTCAGGAGTTATTGCAATATCAAAGGGATCGGCATAATAGGCATTAGGTTCGTCAAGCAGCAATTGTATGGTTCTTCCCGGAGGTTTCTGCTCAATGATCCCTATGCCGTTCGTCATCATCCATCCTCTTTCGATCTGAATTGTAGGAACATTGTTTTTAGGCCTTATCAGGGGAATTATTGCCAGGTCGCCCGATGGGGTAAAGGCAATATTCTCCATCATATAGGCCTGTTTAACATCGAGGCGTTCAGCAATTCTCTGCTTATTATCATTCACAACCGTAATCTCGCATCTTAAAGAATCCCCATATGGTAACCCAAGTGTCCGGCGGCTGGTTACCATCACCAGGTTCCCATCAGGACTTATCTGCACTCCGGTGGGATTATTCCCTGTAAGCAGCCTGTTCCGCTCAACTCCTGAAGCAAGATCGATTATTGACAGGTCGGATGAAAATGAATTGGCTGAGTAGAGCGAATTACCGTCAGCACTAAGGGTAAGGCCGGCCGGGCCTCCACCAGTCTTCAGTGTGTCTGTGACGACATATTCTTCAAGATCAATTACTGACACATTATCTGACCACTGGTTGCTTACGTAGGCAGTTTTCCCGTCCCTGCTCACGACAACGCTGTGCGGACGGACACCTACCTTAATCTCCTTCGTGACTTTTTTCTTTTCAGTGTTGACAACAAGCAATGCATCGCCTTCCTCTGCAACCACATAAAGGTATTTTCCATCAGGTGACGGTGCCAGGTTAAACGGCGAATAGTATTTCGCATTGACAATCTTTGAAATAGTACCTGATTTCTGGATATAAAGGTGGCACGATGCGCATTTCAGCGGATGGTCAGTTGTAGCAGTCAGGTTATTGACATGTTCCCTGGCCCACCTGTGATAGGGCTTATAGATTACAAAACCAAGAATGACAAGGATTACCGCCGGGATAATAATTTTTACGAATCTTCCCATACTATTCAAGTTCAACTACCTTCTCTTTAACATCAGTTATATGAACTGGTATTATAACCGGTGGTTTTTTAACCGCAAGTGAGACTATGTTTTCAGGAACCAGTTCAGGGTTTTCGTGGCACCCTATACATCCCCGCCGTTCATTCGGACGCAACCATAACCATGAACCCGGACCGCCGACTATATTGCCCTCCTCATCAAGTGTTCTTATGCGGAAAGGTTTATCGGCCATGATCTTCAGCTGAAAGGAACCGTCGTTTTCAACATAAACAACTCCATAGGTTGTATCAACGCCCAGCACCTCAATCTTCAGGGCTTTTTTCATGACACCGGAATTATCCGGAAGAAAAGGATCCTTGAAATTAATATCCTGGCATAAAAGCAACCCTGTTTTCACCTGCACATCCACTTCGCTTGGAAGTTTCTTTGGTCTTTCATGGGGTCTGACGCTGACGATATCAAGTATATGATAATCACTGTCATTAAATAGTGCCGGCCCGAGTGATCCCTTTTCAGGATTAAACTCATGAAGCGCAAAAAGATCTGAATCTGATTTACGGTAGGATACAAGATATTTGTCGGACCTGAGCGGAAGTACATTATAAAAATCTCCGGGGACCGATGATGTCAGGTCAGTTCTCGAATGCAGGGGCCTGTTATAGTTTATTGAAACCAGCCGGTAACCGGCAGGGCTTTCACTGTACGATTCAGCAAATATGACCTTGCCATCCTCAGTTTCATGTGCGCGGTTCAGGTTGATGTTATTACCAGGGCCAGAGTAGAACTTTTCGGCCTTTGTCCCGTCAGGTCGCATAACTGCCAGCATTGGGGCTCCCTGATCCGGCAGTAACCGGTGCCTGACTGTAAGCAGGCGGCCATCTTTCAATACCGTTGTGGCAAGATTGTCATCGGGGCTGAATGTTATCTGTGTGAGGCCCGAGCCATCTGCATTGCAGGTATAAAGGCAGCGTGCCGACTTCACCGTATCATTGACTGTCAGCATGCTGAATACAATTCTTTCACCCGGCAGGTAAGCGGGGTCAGTACAATCTTCCGTGCCTGAAGTAACCTGCCTGTATTTCAGTGTCTTCAGGTTCATTTCCCAGATCTGCCATGGATCATTTTCATTATGCTGACCTGCGAAGAGCATGAACTTTCCGTCATAAGATATTTCAGGAAAGCATGCTGAATAAAAATCCCCTGTCAGTGTTTTATGTGAACCGGATCTTTCCAGATCGATTGAACTGATCCTTGCCCCGGGCAGATTACGCCATGATGCCCCTCCTGAATAATCAGGCAGGCGTATGTTTCCGGGAGCTTCCGTAAGGATCAGTCTATTATCACCTGAGGCCTGTTTACTGCACGAAACACTTATCGTGCACGCCAGCCCCAGCAAAATAATTTCACTCAAAATGAGTATACGCTTAATCATAGAGGGCCGGTGACTTTAAGGTTCCTTTACTTCGAGTACCTGGTTGGCTTTTACATTTTCAAGGATCTGAACCTTTCCCGAGGGCCATTTTATCTCGATCCTTTCAACGGTATTATTGCCTGCCAGGCCGAAATGTATTCTCGGATCATTCTGGGAAAGGTAGCCGGTAGTTGATTTTTTCTGTGCTATCTGTGTTTTGCCTCCTGATGTAATCCTGACCCTTGCCCCTATCCCTTCCCTGTTGCTTGAAGTACCTTCCAGGCCGAGCATAAGCCAGTTATTCTGATTCCCTTTGTTATTCCTGAGAAAAACTGCCCGGCTGTTGAGATTGACTATGAAGATATCGAGATCGCCATCATTGTCGTAATCTCCGATGCATGCACCTCTTCCAACATGTTCCTCGCTGAAATACCTGCCAAGTTCCAGGGAAATGTCCTTGAATAATCCGTTCCCCTCGTTTTCAAAAATCTGATCTTCCTGACCATACAGATGCTTCAGTGCGCCGTTGGTTTTAAATATATCCTGATCTCCGTCATTATCATAATCCAAAAACGAAGACGACCATCCTACGAACTGTGCAGCCTGCATTGAGATATTTGATGAGACTCCCCTGTCAGAGAATACCCCGTTGCCCAGGTTTTCATAGAGGGAGCAATAAGTATCATCCGAAACAAACAGGTCAAGAAGCCCGTCGTTATTATAGTCGGCAAAGTCGACCGACATGCTTACGGTAGCTTCTCCACCCTGGCTGAAGGCAGTTCCCGACATTGTTCCCTTATCGGTAAATCCCTTGCCGCCATCGTTGTGCCACAGATAGTTCAATGTGTGATCGTTGGCAACGAAAATATCGATGAACCCGTCATCGTCATAATCAGCTGCACCGACGCCCATTGCCCTTCCGTCAATGTCTATAATTCCCATTTTATCAGTTACATCCTCAAAAGTACCGTCGCCGTTGTTATGGTAAAGGATATCCTTCTGGGCATCGTAGGCCATTGGTCCCGGAAATCCGTCAGGTGCATAGTAATACTTGTAATTCGGATCAAAGGCCAGATAATTCCCCACATAGAGATCGAGAAAGCTGTCATTGTCATAATCCGCCCATACGGCACCTACGCTGCATTCATTCCCGCCGGCAACATTTGCTTTTTTTGTTACATCAGTGAATGTTCCGTTGCGGTCATTCCTCAGCAGGACATTAGCTCCGTAATTGCTGATAAAAAGATCGGGGTAGCCGTCATTGTTGAAATCACCGGCTACCACTCCCATGGTGTACCATGGTCCGCTTACACCTGCCTTCTTCGTAACATCTTCAAATGTTCCGTTGCCCCTGTTCCTGTAAAGGCGATTCCCGGGCATTTCAGATGGCTTTTCGCTCTTGCTGAATCCTTCAAGCCATGTACCGCTGCACACATATATATCTATAAAGCCATCCTGATCAAAGTCGAGAAAGGCAGCGCCTCCGCCGTCTGACTGAATAATATTGGTAAGGTCGTCATCACCGATGGAGTGAACAAAATCAAGTCCTATATCCTGACCTATCTCCTGATAGAAATCATCAGTTGCGGCAGCAACTGCAGTCTCGGATTTCTTCCCGGGTCCCGAGGCAGGGTTGCCCCCCTGACGGCAGCCGGCGAATAACAACAGAAATATTAATACAAGGGTGCAAAAGGGATTTTTTCGCATAACAGGTTTAAGTTAAAGGGTTCCAAATATATCGAATGCATACAACCTATGTTACAAGCAAATAGTGTCTAACCTGTTTACCGAAGAGATTAACCTGCATAAATTTATCAGGCTGAAATTAAACCGCAATTAAAATAAAATTAAAAAAAATTTAATTTGATGTAAGTGCCGGAAGCAGGAGGGTAATCCGTGTACCCTCGCCTGGCTTTGAGTTGATGCTGATTGTACCGTTGTGGTTTTTAATGATCTGATCCACAAGTGACAGGCCAATGCCCGTTCCCGGAATTCCTGCGGTATTTGTACCCCTGAAGAAAGGTTCTGTGATTTTCTGTATCTCTTCCTCATGTATGCCGATACCCTTGTCTTCGAAAATAACCTTTACATATTGGTCCTCGCATCCGATCGCGACATGGACAGAATGATCCGGAGAATATTTGCATGCATTTTCGATCAGATTGGAGACTGCAGTTTTAAGAAGGTATTCATCTCCGGCGACTGTTAACTTTTCAGAATCGGTAACAGAATCATCAAGTGAAATATCAATATTATAGGAGGGATTGTATCTTTTTATCTCTTCCAGGGCCTGCCAGATGATCTCGTCCATACTTATTGTATCATTATAACCGGACGGGCCTTCCGAGGCGGTTCTGGCAATCAGGATCAATCTGTTTGAAAGGGAAATAAGTGATTTGATGTCTTCGAGTACTGAGCCAAGGGTATTTTTGTAGTCTTCCGTTGTCCGGTCCTCCATCATCAGGACCTCAATCTGACCGTTGATTGAAGTGAGAGGTGTCCTCAGCTCATGCGATGCATTTGCGATAAAACTCTTCTGCATCCCGAATGATGTCTCAAGACGCCCGAGCATTTTATTGAAGGTTTTGGCCAGCCTGCCGATCTCGTCAGTGCCATTGCCTTCGGGAACTCTTAAATGCAGACTGGTTATTGATATATCCTCGACCTTCTTCACCACCTTTGAGATTGGTTTAAGGGCTTTCCCCGAAAAGAACCACCCCGCGAAAAAGAATGAGACAAGGCTGGTAAGGCAAACCACCATGAGAATGATCCTCAGTTTTTTCATGTGCAAACGGCCGTCGTTATCGATAGCTGCCCCGATTACGACGAATTCGGATGATCCTGCATTATGCATCGTTCCCAGGATATTATAGGGATAGTCCTTATAAAAAACATCCTTGCCGGCCCTTACCTGTCCGATGACGGTATTGATTTCTTCAAATTTCCAGTTTTTGTCGTTCGTGAACAGAATATTCGTGTCCAATGTGACAATCAGGAATTTTTCACCCAGGAGTCTGTCGGGATTTCCGGAACCACCCCTAAGGATAAGGTTGGTATTGTATTCATAGCTGTCGAGCACAAGCCTTGCCACGCTTTCGGTCCTCGATTTAAGGAGATGGTTAAAGTCATTCCTCCTGAGGTTAGCCGAAAAATAGTAAATGGCAAGCGAGGCAATCAGCATTATCAATCCTCCCAGCAGGAGAAACTGAAGCGTTAACCGGGTCCTTATCTGCATATTGGCCTGAATTCTTATCCTATCGGTCTCCGAAAATATAACCGAAACCCACCTTGGTCTGGATCAGTTTCTTATTATGTCCCTTATCAATTTTCTTCCGCAGGAAGTTGACATAAACATCCACAACATTTGTGCTGAAGTCGAAGCTGGCATTCCATACCTTTTCGGCAATATCATTTCTTGAAAGTACCCTGCCTGCGTTTCTCATGAAATATTCGAGAAGGGTGAACTCCTTGGCTGTAAGACTGATATATTTATTTCCCCTTCGCACTGCTTTCCTGTCAAGGTCCAGCTCAAGGTCGTCAAACCTGAGAGTGTCGGATGTTTCACGTGCCGGACCCGATGTTTTCAGAAGAACTTTCACTCTTGCAAGCAGTTCCCGGAATTCAAATGGTTTTACCAGGTAATCATTGGCTCCGGCGTCAAAACCGGCCAGCTTGTCATCAGTGGTTCCAAGAGCAGTAAGCATAAGAACCGGGACATCCGGAAAGTCCGTCTTAAACTTTTTGCATAGTTTAAGGCCTCCGGTACCTGGAATGATTACATCGAGGATGAAGAGATTATATTTATACTGAATGGCAAGTTTTTCAGCAAACTCGCTGTCGTAAGCCAGATCAACCTCATAATGGTTCTCTTCCAGGCCTCTCTTTATAAATGACGCCACCTTGGTCTCATCCTCGACAATCAGGATCTTCATGGATTCAGAGTAACTTTTTGGCAATATAGCAATTTCCGGCCCTTTTTAACAAGTTTTTAATCGCAAAATCGCGCTACCTTTCTTAAAATAAGGGAACCACAGGAGAAGAACTTCAATTGCAAACAAATCCATGTAAATCACTGTTTTTCAATGTTATATTGTTCTTTGCCCTTGTGTATCTACCCGGCATAAAAGGGCAGGTTTTGTGAGTTTTCAAGTTATCTAAGCTGCAGGCTATAATTATTTTTTCATTTTTCGTAAAAAAAAATTAAAAATTGTTTTAATGTTATTTTAATTTGTTTATATTTGTGTTTTAGTGTTCTATTTACACTTATTATTGATCTGGTATTTCAAATTACACCTATATATAATGTCTAACCCTGACCGAATTTAACACGCCGCATCGAACATGAGTTTCAAAAAACCTTTTAAACTATAATCTAACCCGAATTAGGCATGAAAAAACTACTTAAAGTCATCCTGTTGCTTGTATTCTCTGTCTGCAGTGCCGCTGGCATATATGCGCAGAGAACTGTAACCGGAACTGTGCTTGACGACAAGCAGCAACCCGTTGCAAGTGCCAACGTTGTCGTGAAAGGTACCCAGATAGGGGTACTGACAGATAACAATGGTAAGTTTGCCATTAATGTTCCCGCTTCCGGAGGAACACTTGTTATAAGCTTTATTGGATTCACCACGCAGGAGGTACCCATCGGAACCGGCTCGGTTGTGAATGTTACCCTTCAGACAGAATCACTTGCTTTAGGTGAAATTGTTGTTGTCGGATATGGTACTCAGAGAAGGGCCGATGTGACCGGTGCCATATCATCGGTTTCATCCGAAAAACTTAACGCGGTGCCTGTTGGAAACTTTGACCAGGCATTGCAGGGACGCGCAGCAGGTTTGGTGGTTATCAGCAATGGTGCCCCGGGTGTTGCAGCTACAGTGAGGGTCAGGGGTATAAGTACGGTTAACGACGCTAATCCCCTGTACGTTATTGACGGCGTTGTGTCAACCACCATCAATAACCTCAATCCTTCCGACATTGAAAGAATTGAAGTCCTGAAAGACGCCTCCACAGCAGCTATTTATGGTTCACTGGGGTCGAACGGCGTTATACTGATCACCACCAAGAAAGGCCAGGCCGGTAAGGTTGTAGTTGATTTCGAGAGCTATTTCGGGGTTCAGTACACAAATAAAAGATATGATTTACTGAATGCTGAAGAATATCGGGAATATGCCACAGGCGGAGCATTTACTACACCTACGGTCTATGTAAATCCTACATATGCAGATCGTTTGGCCGGTATAGGTCCGAGCCAGCCTGAAGGCGGTGAAACCGATTGGCAGGAAGAGATATACCAGACTGGTCCCATGCAGAATTATGACCTTTCTCTCTCCGGTGGTAATGAAAACAGCACCTTCAGGTTATCAACCGGATATCAGAATCAGAGGGGTATTGTTATCTATACCGGTAATGAAAGGTACAACTTCAGGGCCAACAGTGATTTTAAAAAGGGCATTCTGAAAATCGGTGAGAACTTCAGCTTAACATATGGCTCACAGGATCCTCTGGCTGATAACGGCGGGCGTTCCCTCCTGGAGCATGCCATTAAAATGGCCCCCTATCTGCCGGTTTACAATGAAACCAATCTGGGCGGATTTCAGGGTCCGACGACATCCATTGACGGACAGGATGCTGAGAACCCCGTCAGAATCATGGAACTGAACAGCCGCGTACGGAATTCAGTGACCGTCCTGGGTAACATCTACGGTGAACTTGATATTGTTAAAGGACTGAAATTCAGAACCAATGTAGGTCTTGAAGGCCAAAGTGTACGTGACGAACAATTCGCCCCAACATTCAATGATGATAACCTGGGTGGCGCTACTCACCAGGCAACTTTTGCCACCATTACGAAAAACCAGGCCAGCTACAGTGCACTGATATTTACAAACAGCCTGAATTATGGTCTGACAGTTGCTGATAAACATAATTTTGAGGCTTTGGCACTGACTGAATACAGCGATGTTCTCTCAAAGGTGGTGAATGCCCAATCGCAGAATAATATTACGAACGAGATTCAGGAATTGAGTTCCTCCAATGCTTCACTAAGCTCATCGTCATTTAATTATTACAGAATTAGTTACCTGGGCAGATTAAACTATAACTATGACGGGAAGTATTTGTTTTCAGCTTCAATCAGGACTGATGCTTCTTCAAGGTTTGGTGCCAACAACAGATGGGGTACCTTCCCCTCGGTTTCAGTGGGCTGGAACATTGCCAGGGAAGCTTTCATGAGCAACGTTTCTGCTATCAACAACTTAAAACTCAGGGCAAGCTGGGGTATGGCAGGTAATGACAAGATTCCCGATTATGCCTACTCTTCTTCGCTTACCTCTAATATGTATTATGTAATAGACGATTTGCCTGTCGTTGGAACTACCCCCGGTGGTGCCGCAAATCCCGATCTGAAATGGGAGGAAACAACCATGACCAACATCGGAGTGGATCTGGGTTTATTCAATAACCAGTTTACCTTGTCGGCTGAATATTACATGAACTCGAGCAATGACCTTCTGATGCAGGTTCCACTGACCCTTTCTACGGGTGACTTCAGGGGCACCATAAGCAAGAATGCAGGCTCCATGGAAACAAGCGGGTTTGAATTGCAGCTGGGATACAACGATTTTGAAGGAGAATTTCAATGGTCGGCCAGTTTAAACCTTGGTACTTTCAAGAATGAAGTCAAATCCCTTGGTGGTGCCACCTATATTTCAGGATTTGGTTTTGAAGGTGAAGACCTGAACAGATGCCAGGTAGGAGAGCAGGCTTTCTTCTTCTACGGATGGGATTTCGACGGTATCTTCCAGACACCTGATGAAGCCAATACCTATATGGGAGGTACGCAGAAAGCTCTTTATTCTTCAACCGCAGGTGATTTCCGTATTTCAGACACCAATGGTGATGGCAAAATCACGGTGGATGACAGAACGAATATCGGGAACCCCTTCCCCAAAGCGACAGTTGGTCTTGACCTCAATGCTTCATACAAGGGCTTTGATCTGAACATCTTTATCAGCGGTGTCTATGGCAACAAGCTTTATAACACCAATATCTACGACCTGCAGGGTATGCCCAGGTTATTTAATGCCGGTGTTGAGGTTCTTGACAGATGGACAACCGATAATCCTTCAAATACCATTCCCAGGGCCGGTGATGTTTCTGTCAACGTCGAAGCATCCGACCGTTTTGTCGAAGATGGTGCCTATACCAAACTGAAAAACGTAACGCTTGGTTATAACATACCTGCAAATCTGACGAAGAACAAACTAACCAGGTTCAGGGTTTATGTCAGTGCACAAAACATGATTTGCATAACAAACTACTCAGGCCTGGATCCTGAGGTTGGCAGATACACCGCCAATCTTACCTCGGGACTGATTGGAGCTCCTCAGACATCTACCGCCAACTATTCCAATGGCATTGATGTAGGTAACTATCCTATACCTAAATCAGTTATTGGAGGTTTCCAAATAACTTTCTAACCTATAAAACAGAATTATTATGAAAAGATTTATAAAATATTTTACTCCTGCACTGATTTTAAGTGCGTTGGTTCTGTTTTTCTCCTGTGATGCGGATAAGCTGGAACTTACGAATCCTAACCAACTGTCACCCGACACCTACTTTACAACTCCGTCTCAGGTGCAGTCAGCTGTGAATGCTATCTACGGAAGTCTGCAAACAACCGGTATGTACAACCGTGGCATGTGGTACAGCAGTGAAAACATGAGTCATGAAAATACATGTAACTCACAGCAGGAAGCCGACAAACGAGAGTGGCTGAATTTCTCATTCGGTCCGAATCATGGTCTGATGGAAGCTTACTGGAGCTCTAACTACAGGGGCATTAACAAAGCCAATTTTGTTATCGCTAATGAGCAGGCAATTATTGATAATATCCCTACAAGCATTTTGCCACAGGCCACAAGAGATAAGTATATAGGTGAGGCAAAATTCCTCAGGGCGTTATATTATTTCAACCTGGTCACCAGATATGGCGATATTCCCCTCTACCTGGGAACAGACCCTGCGGAGAAAGATGGTCTTCCCAAATCTCCAAAAGATGCTATCTGGGATCAGATTGAAGCCGACTGTATAGATGCTGCAGCCAAATGTCTCGCCAAATCTGCTGAAGAACCCGGAAGGGCTACTTCCGGAGCTGCATGGGCTCTGTTGGGCAAGGCACGCTTGTATCAGGCAAACTACCAGGGAGCTCTTGAAGCCTTTAATAATGTTACCGGTTACAGCCTGACTGCTGAATATTTTGACAACTTCACGGAAGAAGACGAAAATGGTCCGGAATCGATTTTCGAGGTCCAGTTTAACATCGAAGCCGGTTATTCCCAACAGTGGAATTCGGACAGAACAGACGAAGGTAAAAATGAATCTACTTTCAGGGCACAGGAATATGGTTGCCTGAACTGGTTCAACGTTTTCGTATCAGAAGACCTGTGGAACGAATTCGAAACAGCCGCCGACAACGGGTCAAAAATCGATCCGAGACGCGGCTACTGCGCTTACCAGACCGGTGATCTGTATAACAACAATACAATGACCATTACAGTCGACCCGGTTACCGTACTTGATAAGAACGGAAATCAGATTGATTTCTACCAGAGAAGAGGCTGGAGAAAATACCAGAACTATTACAAGGCTCCTACTGAAGGAGCTGTAGCCGGAAACCAGTCAGGCATCAACATGAAGGTTATCAGGTATGCCGACGTATTGCTGATGAAGGCCGAAGCAGAAGCTAACCGCCCGGGTGGAAGCCTTACAGCCGCCGTCGCATTAATGAACCAGGTAAGGGCAAGAGCAGATGTCAATCTCCCGTTATATGGCACAGCCGCAATGAATACCTCATATCCGGTTTCCAATCTGGCTCAGTTCATGGTTGCTCTGGAACATGAACGCAAGGTTGAACTTTGCGGTGAACAGGTTCGCTACGGAGATCTTGTGAGATGGGGCAGACTTGATGAATTCATCCTGAACGAATGTAAACCCACCACTCCCAAAGCCGACCAGGCTGCGTTGGTTTTCAATCCCGCCAAACATTATCTCTGGCCTATTCCTCAGAAGGAAATTGACGTTAACCCAAATATCGAGCAGACAGATCAGAACCCGGGTTGGTAAAAAATATCAATTGATTTGATTCAAGAAAATGGTCCTGCAAAACAGGACCATTTTTTTGGGTTAAATTATGTACATTCAGCCTTTCTTGCTTATAATTTCAACCTTATGATTAAGCTATTGGTGCTTGAGTACGGTAAAAGAGTTTATCCCATAGTTGCATTGATTGCTGTTCTTGCCAGCTGTTTCTCATGCAAACCTGAGAAAACCGGGGAAGATCCTGTCTTCACTAAATTATCCTCCCGGGAAACAAATATTACTTTCAGGAATACGCTTACAGAGACCGATACTTTTAACTATTTTCTTTACCCCTACATGTATATGGGTGGCGGAGTATCCGTTGCAGACTTCAATAACGACAGCCTGACGGATATCTATTTTACAGGTAACATGGTCAGCAACCGCCTGTATATCAATATGGGAAATCTGAAATTTAAAGACGTTACCGAAATTTCCGGAACAGGTGGCGACAACCGCTGGATGCTGGGTTCTACCATATGCGATATAAATGAGGACGGACTGCCCGACATTTATGTAAGTGTTTCCGGAATAGATGAAAATTGCAGAAACCTGCTGTTTGTAAACATGGGAAACAATCCCGAAGGGATACCCCTGTTCAGGGAAGAAGCAGCCAGATATGGCATTGATGACAACGGTAAAAGCTCGCAGACAACATTCTTCGACTATGACAAGGACGGTGATCTCGATTTGTACGTTGCAAATTACCCTATCACCCAGTTCAAGGCACCTCCCTTTTTTTACCGGCAGATGATGAACAATGCCAGACTGGATGAATCGGGACATTTATACAGAAACAACGGAGATGGCACATATACGGATGTCACGATTGAAGCAGGTCTGTTGACTTTTGGACTGTCGTTGAGCGCAACGGTCAGCGACCTGAACCAGGACGGATATGACGACCTTTATGTTTCAAATGATTTCACCAGCCCGGACTTCTATTTCTTCAATAACGGTGATGGAACATTTACCGACAGGACAAAGGAAGTAGTTGGCCAGACCTCATTTTACGGCATGGGCAATGATATTGCAGACTATAATAACGACGGTCTGCCTGATGTCATGCAAATTGACATGGCTCCTGAAGATAACCAGAGAGCCAAGGAAAACATGAGCAGCATGAGCCGGGAGGATTTTGATGAAATGATCAGGGAGGGACTTCACCATCAGTACAGGTACAGCACACTGCAACTGAACAGGGGAATCAGGGATAACGGCCTGCCATTCTTCACCAATACTGCATGGATTGCAGGTGTGACATCAACCGACTGGAGCTGGGCTTCGCTGTTTGCCGATTTTGACCTTGACGGATGGAAAGATCTGTATATAACAAACGGCATCCGAAGGGATATCAACAATATTGATTACTTCAACAAAATGAACGAATCAACCTATTTTGACAAGGAAGTAAACAATAGCGATTTATTAAAATGGGTCCTGCAAATGCCCTATGAACCACTCGTAAATTACCTGTATAAAAATAACGGAGACCTCACTTTCTCAAATAAGGGCAGAGAATGGGGAATAAATGAAGAAAGCTATTCAAACAGCGTAGCCTATGCCGATCTGGATAATGACGGAGACCTCGATCTTATCGTTAATGATGTTGACGGGGAAGCCCTGGTTTACAGAAATGTTGCCCGTGAAAAACAGATGGGCAATTACCTGAAAATTGATTTTGAAGGAACTCCGAAAAACATGATGGGAATTGGCTCAAGAGTTACCATATGGAATGATGGAAAAATGCAAATGGCAGAGCTGACCCTGTCAAGGGGGTATCAGTCTTCTGTGGAACCAATACTCTATTTTGGCCTTGCCGGTCATGAGAAGATAGACTCCCTGTGTGTTAAATGGCCCGACGGGAAGGCTCAAATCCTTACGCAGGTTAGCACCAATCAAAAGCTTACGTTGCGCTACCCCGATGCAAAGATGGCCCCTTCAGTTCCGGCTGTCAGGGAAAGACTCTTCCGGGAAATTACTGACCAGGTCCAACCCGGATTCAGCCATAAGGAGAACAGCTTTATCGACTTCGATTACCAGCCACTTCTGCCTCACAAACTATCTATGACCGGTCCCGGCATTACGGTGGGAGATGTCAACAGCGATCAGCTCGAAGATTTCTATGCCGGAAACGCATCCAACAGCGCCGGTCAACTGTTCATTCAGGGCAATGATGGAGCATTCAGCGTTCAACAGGGACCCTGGGAAAAGGAAGGCACCAGGCTTGAAGAAACGGGCTCGCTGCTGTTTGATGCCGACAACGATGGGGATCGCGATTTGTACGTGGTAAGCGGTGGCTATGAATTCCCCGAAAATTCAAAAGAATACCAGGACCAGCTTTACATCAATGATGGCAAGGGCAACTTCGTCACGGATGAAAATGCTTTGCCGGTAACCACTTCAAGCGGGTCATGCGTTAAGGCATTTGATTTTGACAGAGACGGTGACATGGATTTGTTCGTGGGCGGAAGACAGGTGCCACGACAATATCCCTTCCCGGCTCAAAGCTACATCCTCGAAAACAAATCGGAAAAAGGGATTGTGAAATTTGAGGATGTTACCGATAATGTTGCACCTGAGCTTGGCAAAGCAGGAATGATTACGGATGCCTTATGTGCTGATATTGACAATGATTCATGGCCCGATCTGATCGTGGCAGGTGAATGGATGCCCGTTTGCTATTATAAAAACATCAACGGGAAATTCAGCAGGACTGAGATAGCCGGGACCAAAGGCTGGTGGTTCAGCATTGAGGGTGCCGATTTCGATAAGGACGGCGACATTGACCTGGTTGCAGGTAACCTTGGATTAAACTTCAGGTATAAAGCAAGTGCCGAAAAAACTTTTGATGTCTATGCTGCAGATTTTGACCAGGACGGGAAATCAGATATTGCCCTGAGCTATTACCAGGGTAACAAACAATATCCGGTGAGAACCAGATCATGTTTTCTGACCCAGAACCCGGGGCTAAGCCTTAGATTCCCCACGGTTAAAAGCTTCGCCGAAGCAACGATTTCGGATGTCTATACAAAGGAAGTGCTGGAAGAATCTCTTCACCTGCAAGCCCAGACCTTTGCCAGCTGCTATTTTGAAAACAGGGGAAATGGTGAGTTTGCCATGCGCCAATTGCCGGTTGAGGCCCAGTTATCGTCAGTAAATGATATGATCATCGATGATTTTGACGGCGACGGGCATCAGGATATTCTGGCGGCAGGCAATTTGTTTAATGTAGAGGTGGTAACCCCCAGAAACGACGGAGGAATAGGGGTTTACCTGAAAGGAGACGGAGAGGGCAATTTCACAGCTTTGCCATTCGAATCATCGGGGTTCTTTGCCCCGGGTGACGTAAAAAGCCTGGCGTTAATTCATATCAATAACAAAGAGAGGGAAATCCTGGTTGGGAACAATAATGACAGGCTTCAGGTATTCAGAGTCAGATAAGAATTATAAAAGCTTCCCTGCTCAATTACCCGTGATTATAATATCTTAGGCCCACAGATCATTTGATTTAGATTATGAAATTCACTGCTTGTTTGGTACTGATAAGTCTTTCGCTGTTGTCATGCAGCAAACTTTCCAAAGAAACCTTTGTAAAAATATCCCCTTCAAGGTCAGGTATTGATTTCAGAAATGAATTGACGGAAAATGACACCTTGAACTACATGGTTTTTCCCTATATGTATATGGGCGGAGGTGTTTCCGTGGGAGACATCAATAATGACGGTCTGGATGACATTTTTTTCACGGGCAACCTGTTTCCCAATAAGCTCTACCTCAACAAGGGTAACATGAAGTTTGAAGATATATCCGCGGATGCAGGCATATCGGGTAATCGTCAGTGGTTCACAGGGTCAACCATGGCAGATGTGAACAGTGATGGCTGGCTGGATATCTATGTCTGCGTTTCAGGCAAATATCCGCCATCGGATAATCTGCTGTTTATCAATAATCAGGACAATACGTTTACAGAGTGCGCAAAAGCCTATGGTATCAATGATAAAAGCTCATCTGTTCAGGCTACCTTTTTTGATTATAACAATGACGGCCTTCTGGATTTGTTTGTTGCCAATTACCCGATAATACTGGTTAGCATGGGTGCTGAGTTTTATCATAACAAAATGATCGAAAATAAATTCGAAGAGTCGGGCCATCTGTATAAAAATAACGGGGACGGCACATTTACTGATGTGACTGACGAAGCAGGCGTACGGAATTTTGGTATGTCAATAGGAGTAGTTGCCATGGATTATAATAACGATGGCTGGAAAGATTTATACATATCCAATGATTTCAATCCGCCTGACCGTTTCTACATGAATAATGGCGACGGCACTTTTACGGATATTCTTAAGGAGGCCACCTTTCAGACTTCCATTTTTGGAATGGGCTTTGATGCCGCAGATTTCAATAACGATGAACTGATTGACCTGTTCCAGATTGATATGACGCCTGAGGATCATTTTCGCAGAATGGTGAACGTGATACCCATGAGCCAGGAAACGTTTGATCTGAGCGTTGATTTTGGAATGCATTATCAGTATATGCAGAATTCTCTGCAACTTAACAATGGGATCTTTGACAGCATCCCGGTTTTTAGCAGTATCTCGCTTTTTTCAGGTGTTGCCTATACCGACTGGAGCTGGGGCGGTGTTTTTCTTGACATGAATAATGACGGAAACAAAGACCTGTTTGTTGCCAACGGTGTTCTGAAGGACATCAACAACCGCGATATCCTTGGTGATCCCAACGGTAATGTCTATTTCAGGCAGATGAAAGAATACCGCCCGGAACTGTTCCCCAGCACGCCGGTAAGAAATTATGCCTATAAAAACAACGGAGACTTGACTTTCGCTGATAAATCAGAAACATGGGGATTCGATGAGCCTAACCTGACAAACGGAATGTCATACGGAGATTTTGATAACGACGGGGATCTTGACATAGTGATCAGTACTGTAAATAAGGTATCATCTGTTTATGAAAACAAAGCAGTCGGTAAAGATCAGCACTATCTAAAAATTAAACTGGCCGGTCCGAAAAATAATCTTTTCGGCCTGGGAAGCAGGGTAAAGGTGAAAACCGGCGATATTACCCAATATCAGGAACTGACACTTACAAGGGGCTACCAGTCAAGTGTGCCGCCGGTTATACATTTCGGCCTGGACAGAACTGCAGTCATAGATGAATTAACAATTACCTGGCCGGACGGCAAACAACAGGTAATGAAAGATTTAAGTGCAGATCAAACAATAATATTAAACTATCCGGATGCCGTTTCTATAATGGAAGAAAAGACAAAAAAAGCATCCGCCTTTACTGATATCACACAGCAGTCCGGTATAACCTTTATTCATCGGGAGGACAATTACAACGATTTTGCATATGAACCGCTGCTTCCCTATAAAAATTCCCGGATGGGTCCTGGTCTGGCGACAGGGGATGTCAACGGGGACGGGTTTGAAGATTTTTTTATCGGCAACGGAATGGGCTTCCCCGGTGCAATGTATTTGCAGACTGATAAGGGTAAATTCAGGGAAATTCCCGGCCCATGGATAGCTGATTCAATTAATGAGGATACAGGGGCCCTTCTGTTTGATGCCGACGGAGACGGAAGAATGGATTTATATGTGGTGAGCGGAGGTAATAACCGGAACAAGGAGGTTGATTACTACCAGGACAGGCTATATCTGAATACCGAAAACGGCTTCGTCAAAAGTAAGGACTGTCTTCCTGCCGACCTGAGGCAAAGCGGGAAGTGTGTAAAAGCGGCAGATTATGACAATGATGGAGACCTTGATTTATTCGTGGGAGGACGCATAGTTCCCGGAAATTACCCTGATCCTGCAAACAGTTATATCCTGGAAAATAATGGTAAGAAAGGTGCTGACCTGAAATTTGAAAACAGTACTCCTGAAATTGCCCCGGCACTTTTAAATCTCGGCCTGGTAACGGATGCAATCTGGGACGACTTTGACAGCGATGGTGATGTTGACCTGATCATCGTGGGTGAATGGATGAAGATTCACTTTTTTGAGAATACGACAGATGGATTTATTGATGTCTCTGATGCCAAGGGATTTAAAGAGACTGTCGGCTGGTGGTACAGTATCGAGTGTCTGGATATAGACAAGGATGGGGATAACGATTACGTGGCAGGCAACCTCGGGCTGAATTACAAATATAAAACCAGCGAAACGGAACCGTTTGAAATATATGCCAACGATTTTGATGTAGACGGCCAGAAAGATATCGTCCTGGGCTACAATGAAAATGGAATTAACTATCCGGTTGCCGGTTTAAATGCCTCGTCCAGACAGATTCCGTTTATCGGCCTCCGATACAAAGGTTACGAAGAATTTGCAAAGGCAACACTTCAGGAAATATACGGTGAACAAATGTTGAAAACCTCTTTGCATTACAGGGCGAATACTTTTGCACATCACTGGATTGAAAACAGAGGGAATGGAGAATTCAAAATGCATAAGCTTCCAAACCGGGCGCAATTATCTTCAATTAATGCTGTTGCTGAAATAAGCGATACGAATAGTACTTCTTTTGTGGTTGCCGGCAATTTATACAATTCGGAAGCAGAGACCCCGAGAAATGATGCAGGCATCGGACTGGTACTGAAGTCTGATGCCGGAGGTGAAGTGCGGGTTATTCCGCCGTCAGAAAGCGGTCTTGCCGTTAAAGGAGAGGTAAAAGCAATCGGGAAGATAAAACTGGCTTCAGGGAAAGATGGGTTTCTGTTCGCAATCAACAATGATTCTCTGAAATTAATTGAGCTCGACTTAAATCCATAATTCCCTAAAAAATAAAACTATGAATAACCGTTTATTGCTTTTTCTGCTGGCTTTAGCTGTTTCCTGCAGTCTGAGCAGCCAGGTGCGGCTGCCGAAGCTGATCAGCGACGGTATGGTGCTGCAGCGTGATGCCAGTGTAAGAATATGGGGCTGGGCTGCCCCGGGCGAGGCTGTCACGGTGGATTTCACCGGGAATAAATACGAGACTAAAGCTGATGCCTCGGGAGAATGGATGATCACACTTTCCCCGATGCAGGCCGGAGGACCTCATACCATGCAGATAAAGGCGAGTAATTCCATAACCGTGTCCGATATCCTGATAGGCGATGTCTGGCTCTGTTCGGGGCAGTCGAACATGGAACTGCCGGTAAGGAGGGTGCGGCCTCTCTATGAACCGGAGATTGCCGCCTCGGAGAATAATTCCATCAGGTCGTTCATTGTGCCAAAAGTCTATTCCTTCAGGGAACCTCTGAATGATCTTTCGGGAGGAAAATGGGTGGCAGCCGGTCCGGAGACCGTGCTCGACTTCTCAGCAGCCGCATGGTTCTTTGCTGTTCATATTAATGAGACATACGGGGTGCCTGTAGGTCTGCTTACCTCTGCCTTCGGAGGATCGCCTGCCGAGGCATGGATCAGTGAGGAGAGCCTGAAGGAGTTCCCCCTTCACTACGAAGAGCTTCAAAAATGCAAGTCGGATTCGCTCATGTCTGCAATCGCTGCAGCTGACCAGAAACGCATCGGGGATTGGTACGGGCAGCTTCAGAAGGCTGATGAAGCTTACAAAACTCCCGGAATGAAGTGGAGTGACCCTGCCCTGAATACCGACGACTGGAAACCAATTTCTGTTCCCGGTCTATGGACGGGCACCGGGCTGCAGGGTGTCAACGGCGCTGTATGGTACAGGAAAGAGATCATTGTCCCGGCATCAGCCGCAGGTCAGCCCGGCACCCTTAACCTGGGCAGGATTGTTGATGCAGACTCCGCATTTCTGAACGGAACTTTCATCGGTACCGTATCCTACCAGTATCCTCCGCGGCGTTATACAATCCCGGCCGGAGTATTAAGGGAAGGAACCAATATCCTGACTGTCAGGGTTATCAGCAACATCGGCGACGGCGGGTTCGTGCCCGACAAACCATATGACCTGACTTCAGGTGACTTTACAACCAGCCTGGAGGGTGAATGGAAATACAGGGTCGGGGCCGTTATGCCGCCACTGAGGGGACAGACATTCTTCGGATACAAGCCAGCAGGGCTCTATAATGCCATGCTGGCACCGTTGCTGAACTGGCAGATCAAAGGCATCCTCTGGTACCAGGGAGAATCCAACGCCGGGAGACCGGATGAATACCGGAGCCTTCTGCCGTCAATGATCCGAGACTGGAGGCAGAACCTCGGACAGGGTGACGTTCCGTTCATCCTTGTGCAGCTTCCGAACTTCATGGAAGCAAGGGAAGATCCATCGGAAAGCGGCTGGGCGATGTTCAGGGAAGCGCAGACTGAGGCGCTGAAGCTTCCTGCAACAGGCATGGCTGTGACAATTGATGTAGGGGAATGGAATGACATCCACCCGCTGAACAAGAAGGATGTAGGAACAAGACTGGCCCTGGTTGCCCGGAAAGTTGCCTACGGAGACAACAGTGTTGTTGCGTATGGCCCGACATACAAATCCATGGAGGTTAAAAGAAGAAAGATAATAGTGACATTTGAAAACACCGGATCCGGACTGGTGGTTAAGGGCGGCGGAAAACCAAAGCATTTTGCCATTGCCGGTGCTGACATGAAATTTGTATGGGCAAAGGCAGTTGTCAGGGGTGACAGGGTAACAGTCAGAGGCAAAAAGATAAGACACCCCGTCGCAGTCCGGTACGCATGGGCTGATAACCCCGAAGGTGTAAATCTCTTCAACCGCGAAGGCCTTCCGGCCGCACCGTTCCGCACGGATAGCTGGCAGTAGACAGTAGAGGAATTTTCGATTTGCGATTTGTCGATTTGATCAGAATTCGCAAATCGCAAATCGAAAATCGAAAATCTTTAATCGAAAATTCTTTCGACTTTAGAGACTTTCAGCCTTTCTGTTCCGATAGATGCAGTTTTTGTCATCGCACTGATGGCACTGGTAGGAAGTGTATTTCACCTCCCTGCCTATCCCGATTAATCCACTGACAGACTTGACGGGATTCATCAGGGCTGATTCCGTAAGGGTGATGCCGCAGAAGTTGTCTCTGAAAAACCCGAAGAGCTTATGCTGCTCCGCCACATCCCAGCCGCAGTAGCCAGGACTGAAACGGTTTGTGATCCTTCTGCCCGTTGTCAGAACGGTGCGTTTCAGCTCCTCCTGCATCGTGTCGGCGGCATTCTCTACCACCTCCGAACCTATGACATCATAGACGTATCCCCTGAGAAGATCGCCATCCTTCATGCTCCTGCGGCTCATCTCCCCCACCGCCGGGCCGGCCGTGCAGATAAAAAGAGCAACCTCTTCCGCCTCTCTGATCTGCCTGTAGATAATGGGTTTGACAGCAAATACAATCCCTTCGATCTCAATTGTCTTCTCCTCACTGACAAACCTGATATTACTGAAGATCCTGTATTCAGCCCTTATGTCTCCCATGGAAACAAGCTCTTCAGACACCTCCCGGATAAGCTCTGTAACAGGCTCCGGGGCTGTTCCGGGCAGGTAGCCCATGGTTTGCTCCAGTGCCTCAACACCGGGAAGCAGTTCTCTGAATGTATAGGTGAACCTGTTCAGGATGGCTGATTTGATTGATAGTGTTCAATGAAACGGATTGCATAGTCATCTCTTCCGAGGACAAGGTCTGCCGCACGCACCAGCCCGGAAATCTTTTCAGGATTGGCGATGGGGCATGTGAGGCCCAGCATTATTGACATTGCCATGCAGGCATTGTTGAGGTTCTCGCGGTTTGGCAGTCCGAATGATATATTGCTGGCACCCTGCGTGATGTTGTGACCGAGCCTGTCATGCACCAGCCGTATTGTCTCCAGCGTCACCCTGCATGCATTGGGGTCTGCGCTGACCGCCATGGCCAGTGGGTCGATTATCACATCCTCTTCCCTTATGCCGGCACGGACAGCACGCTCAATGATCTTCTCGGCTATCCTGAGCCGTTTCTCCGGGTCATGGGTAATACCATCGTCGTCGAGGACAAGCCCGATAATGGCGGCACCGTACTCCTTTGCAATGGGCAGAAGCCTCTGCAGCGATTTCTCTTCACCATTGACGGAATTGATCAGGCACTTGCCCGTTGCGACCTTCAGGGCGGCCTCAATTGCCGCCGGGTTGGGAGAATCGAGGCACAGGGGTATGTCAAAGTTTTCCTGCAGGGCAATGACTGCTGCGGGAAGAAGCTCCTCATCAACCACCCCGGGAAATCCGACATTTACATCCAGGACATCTGCCATTGCATTTATCTGCGACCTGGCAATTGACAGCATATACTCAAAGTTCCTCTCCTGCAGTGTGGAGACGAGCTTTTTGCGCCTGGTTGGATTGATTGACTCGCCAATGATCACCACCGGCCCCGCGGTATCAATAATTACCTCCCTCGTCCTACCGGTAAGAATTGTCTTCATCTGTTATCTCTTGAAATTAATTCCAAAGTGACCCGGATCCAAAAAAGAGCTACACTGTTTCCTGAGCGAAAACTGTGCACTTTGATGTAACCCGGCAAACGCAATGGTAAATTAACTGTTTTTTATCCTGATCTATGCCAGTGCCCTGAGATATTCGACTGCTCCCTGGGGATCGGGTGAATAGTAGTCAGCTCCGATCTTTTCACAGAACTCCGCAGTTACCGGGGCTCCCCCTACAAGTATCTTGATATCAGGATACCTCTCACGAAGTGTGGTGACGGTCCTGCGCATGTTTTCCATTGTGGTTGTGAGCAGGGCGGAGAGCCCGATCACTGCACCAGGGTGTTTGTCGGCAGCCTGTATGAATTTGTCAGCGCTGACATCCACGCCAAGGTCAACTATCTCCCATCCGGAACCTTCTATCATCATGGCAACCAGATTCTTGCCTATATCATGAAGGTCGCCTGTCACGGTCCCGATTATGAATGTTCCTCTTCGTTTTGTCTCACCGGAGAGATAATAGGGCCTGATATGGATCATGGAGCTGCTCATTGCCTTGGCAGCCATGAGCATCTGCGGAACAAATATTTCATTCCTGCTGAACTTTTGCCCCACCCTTGACATGGCGGGGATGAGGGCCTCCTCAAGTATTTCGCCAGGACTGATGCCTTGTTCAAGGGCAGCCCTTGTGAGCTCAAAAGCACCCTCCTGATCCCTCATGGCCGGAGGATAGGGCGACTTGATGTCGATTTTTCCAAACTCGACACAGACTGATAGTTTTTCAAGTAGCTCAGTCATATCAGGAAATTATTAAAGTTTAATTTGGTTGCCCATACACAGGAATAACATTAAAAAGGAGCGGATATTTTAGTCATTAAGGGCATAAGTGTCCGTGGAGTTCTTCTCCACGGACACTTTCCCTAAATCAACCTAATGAATAAACCCACTATTCTATAAAAACAAACTTTTCATAATCAGGGATAAACAGGCTGGTGGTAATCCATCAGACTAGTATCCCGGATTCTGGTAAGCGACTTTTTCATCTGGGGTCATCTCCATTCCATCGAGCTGGCCCTGCGGAATCGGACGCAGATAGTGCTTTGGTTCAATGGTCCGCGTTACGAGTACCGGTGTACGGTCGGCATATCCGGTTCCGCATATTTCATACGTAGCGGCTTTCGTTGCCCATGTCTGCGTACGTACCAGGTCGAACCAGCGGTAACCTTCGGCATATAATTCACGCGAACGTTCATCCAGTATATAGTCAATGGTTATGGTTGCGGGGGTGGCAGCGACCATCGCAGCACTGTTGTCCGCAACTTTTGCTACGTTTCCATTGTTGTCCCAGCGCCATTTCCCTGCACGGGTACGAAGAACATTGATCAGATCATAGGCACTTTTGCCAGCCTGCGTGGTTGCACCCTTCACGGCAGCTTCGGCAGCTATAAGATAAAGCTCCGAGAATTTGGCAATGTTGAAAGGACGGGTGCTGGCGGCATTCGGTTGTCCCAATCCGGTGCCATTGTCAGTACGATAGACTCCAAGCTTCCAGAGACCCGGATAGGTGACCCTGCTTATACCGCGAGGTGCTATCACCCAATCGGCTCTTCCGGGCAGTACACCTGCACCTATGTTACCATTTGCTGTTGCATATGTAATTGCCGGATCGTTCTCGTTCAGGAAAGTCAGTATCGGATCACCCGGGAACACGGTCAGACCGTTTGCATTGACCAGTGACGGATTAGTGGTGCCGCCTTTAGGCCAGTTGCCGCGGTAAACGGTTGTAAAGGTGCCGTCATAACGGGAATCATTGGTTTTGTCAGCAAAGGTGTTTTCAATTACGCCGATAGTCGGGCACATGCGTGTCCACGGGCGTCCCAGATGCTGTTCTGCCTCACGCTGAACGGAACTCACGCCGGAACTTCTGATGACTGTATAGTTCCAGGTCATCATCCAGACGGCAAAGTTATCCGGAGCCGAGCCACCGCCGTAAGTAAGGCTGGAAGCGTTATAGAATTCGCTCTTCTCAGTGTGGTCGGCGTAGAGCAGTATCTCCTTATTGCGGTCGTTCTGCGCCAGGTTAACGTCATAGAATGTACGCATCAAGCCAAAAGGTCCGGGATTGTCAATGGCGGTCACTGCAACGTTGTAAGCCTCCTGGAAATACCAGGCGGCATTGTGTCCGTCAGGGTCAACCCTGTCTGTGGCAGGATATGTCGGAATGTTATTCGGATTCTGGAGCCACCATCCGTATGTCAGGTAGGCTTTTGCCAGGAAGAGCCGTGCGAGCGTTTTGGTTGCACCACCGGTAACGCGTCCTACCTCAGGCAGATCGTTTATCGCTGTCAGCAGGTCCGGGAAAATGGCTTTGGTATAGACCTCCGGTACGGTGTTGCGGACAGAGAATCTTACCGGGGTGGTATTGAACTTCAGCTCACCGGAGCCCAGATCCAGGGGCACCCCTCCAAAAGTCTGAACCAGCTGAAAGTAGTCGAACGCGCGAAAGAACCTGGCCTCGGCAATAAGCGCATCCGAAATGGTACCTACTGCGGCAGCATTTTCAATAACACCGCTGGCGGTATTGATGTTGGCGAATGCAGCTCCCCACAAGACATCGGAACGGCTGCTGGTTGAAGAGATCGTCCCTACGCCGGAAAGGTCATGGTCCTTGAAGTTACCATCGGCACTCTGGGCATATGTTGCTTCATCAGTACCGGTAATGCAGGCGTTGTAGTAGTAAGCTTGTCCGTATATGTAGCGCAGGTGTGCATACATTGCAGTCACTCCTCCCATAACACCCTTTTCGGTTGTGAAGTATCCGGGTTCATAAATGCTGCGCGGCTGTTCTTCGAGAATATCGGTGCACGCGGCCATGAACAACGCTAACGCGATTGTTCCTATACAAGTTTTTATATATTTACTTTTCATCATTTTTCTTTTTTAGAATGACAGATCAAGACCAATCAGGTAGTTGCGCGTTGTAGGCGTGTTGGTGCCTATTGTCAGCAAACGTCTCTGGTAAGTACCTGTTGTTGCAGCATTTTCATTGCCGTATGAGTTGGTCTCGGGATCCATCCCTGATTCCTTGTTGTATGGCGAGAACATTACGAACGGGTTCTGCAAGGTGACATAAAGCCTCATCCTGTCAATCCCTGCATTTTTAATACCGTCGAGATTGCCGATGTTATAACCAAGTGATATGGTACGTATCTTCAGGTACGATGCATCGAAATAACCGAGGGTATTGCCGTACTTTGGATTGTCTCCGCTCAGTATGCCGGCCGGATTCGGATACTTGGCGTCAGTGTTATCCGGTGTCCAGTAATCCACCTTCACGTTCCCCCTGCGTCCGGTCATCAGGTTGAGGTAGCCTGAGGCCGAGTAGAGGGTACTGATGAGGATTCCTCCGCTTTTAAATGCGCCAACGGCCGTCAGGTCAAATCCCTTATAAGCCAGGCGTGTGTTGAAGCCACCCATAAAATCGGGATCTACGCTCATAATTTGCCTGTCTTCGGGTCCTATCTTTCTCTTCGGCGTACCATCTTCATTGTACTCGCCCACGTATTTCACCTTGATCATGCCAACATTTCCGCCCGGCTCCAGGATATCCCGATATGGGTCTCCCTCCTGCCATAGTCCAATTTTCTCATTGTCAAAGATTACGTTAATGGGGTATCCCACGAACCACCAGTTGGCTTCATCCCTCGTTTGACCGGAGGCAAGCGACAACAACTCGTTGCGGTTGGTATACAGGTTAAAGCCGATATCCCATGTCCAGCCGTTGGCGTTACTTATTATCACGCCATTGAGTGATAGCTCTATACCTTTGTTCTGGGTCTCCCCGATGTTGGACCAGTAGCTGCTCACACCTGAGGTGGGGGGAAGACTTACCCTCAGCAGGAGATCCTTGGTATTCGTTGAATAGTACTCTATGGTACCTGAGAGGCGATTATTCAGGAAAGCGAAGTCCAGACCATAGTTCTGTGTAATCGAATACTCCCATCCAAGGTTATCGTTGGGAAGCTCTGACACATAGAAACCGGTGGAGTAGGCAGTGCCAAAGTTGTAGGGTCTTGAACTAAGGCGTCCAAGCGTTGCGTAGGGGTCAATGGCCTGGTTGGAGGTTTGTCCGTAGCCCACACGGAGCTTCAGCTGATTTATCCAGGTGACATTGCTCATAAACGATTCGTTGCTGATATTCCAGCCGACCGATACGGCAGGATAGGTATGCCACTTATGTCCCTCAGCCAGTCTTGATGAGCCATCGGAACGGATTGTGGCTGATACCATATATCGATTGTCGTATGAGTACATCACTCGACCCATCCATGACATCAGGCCGGTCTGCCAATAGTTCTGGTAATCAGGATTGACAGTTATTTCGCCTGCGGCCCGTCCGAGGTTGTAGAACTGGAATGCGTCGGAAGGAATATCCTTTGCGGCCACATTTGAGCTGTTGTACATCGATTGCTCGGCAGAGTACAAGGCTACAGCATTCACCTGATGCTTATTGGCAAAGATGCGGTCATAGGTCAGCAGGTTTTCAACTGCCCACCCGGTGCCAAGAGAGTTACTTATTGAGGCAGTTGAAACGGTTGTTGGTGTGGAGCTGAACACTCCCTCTCCGGTGTAGCTTCCGCCGTTAGTCATGCGGAAGTTAAGGCCAAGGTTGAGGCGATACTTTAAACCTTCTATTCCGGGGATTTTGACCTCGCCGAACAGTGTGTTATAGGAGCCATACGCTTTGGTCTGGTCTATCCATTTATCACCCAGGGCGTCTATTGTCTCCCTTGTATAGACCCAGTTTTCATCCAGAGGCATCTTTACGGTTCTTTTAAACGTGCCATCTTCATTATAGGGGTCAGAAATGGGAGAAGTGCTTATGTTTCCGTACAGGCCCAGGTTGTTACCCAGGTTGATTGAATAATTGTTGTTTGTTACGAAACCGAAGCGTAAATACTTGCCTATCTCCTGGTCAAGGGAACCCCGTATTGAAATACGGCTGTAGCTCTGCCCGGGCAGTACGGCTTCATCACGATAATAGCCCGCGCCAAAGCTGTAGTTACCCTTGGCTGTGCCACCTGTTACGCCGATATCATGGCTTGTCACCATGCCGTCCTTATAAAACAGGTCCTGCCAGTCGGTATTTACATCATCTGCTTCATCCACACCGTTTGTGTACTGGCCCCGTGCTGCACGAAGGGCTACAAATTCCGGCCCGTCCATCATGGGGAATTCGGCAAAGACTTTCTTCAGCCCGACATAGCTGTTAAGGGTAAACTGCGCTTTCTGTCCGGTCACACCTTTGTTTGTGGTTATCAGGATGACGCCGTTGGCGCCGCGGGAACCATAGATGGCCGTGGCTGATGCGTCCTTCAGGATATCAACGCTCTTTATGGAGGTGGGGTTTATGTCGCTTATCGATCCACCGAAGGGGATACCGTCAAGCACCACCAGCGGGTCATTGCTGGCATTAAGCGAACGTGTGCCGCGAATACGGATCTGCATCGTAGAGCCCGGTTTGGTTGAAGTTTGTTGCATATCCACCCCTGCAATGCGACCCTGCAGGGCCTGCGTGATATTGGCCGATGGCACATCGCGCATCGTCTCTCCGCGCATCGAGGCCACCGAACCCGTTACAGATTCTTTCCTCTGGGTGCCATACCCCACAACCACTATTTCATCGAGACCTGTCTCACTCAGAGACAGTGAAACATTTACAACGCTCCGGGTACCGACGGCCACCTCCTGCGGAGTATACCCCACAAAAGAGAAAACCAGCACAGGATCAGAAGTCGTCAGGTTAATCCGGTACGCACCAGAGGCGTCTGTCAGAACACCGTTAGTGGTACCTTTTTCCTGGATACTTACAACAGGCAAAGGAATACCTTCATTGTCTGTAACAAATCCCGTTACAACTCTCTGTTGCACTACGTTTAATCCGTCAGGGACGGATCCGGAGGCAGATGCCAGACCGGATTGCACCAGTATCAGCACTGCCATGAGCATACAGCTCAAAATTAGTTTTCCGAAGTATTTCCTCGTCGGAATACCTGGACAGCTAGGGTTTTTAATCATAAGATTTGGTTTTAAGGTTAAATTGTTCGGGTATTTTGTGAGCCAATGACCTTTGGCCATTGTCTCAGACTTGAGACTTTCAGGAAGAGGTTGCTTTTTTCAAGAAGAATTGTCGCTTGTTCTCATAAGTTTTAAATTGTCTGATACTATTCTGAATTTATTATCACGTCCGGTAAAACAGCAATAAAGTCCCTTCAGCACGCGGCAGGGAACCAGGTAAAACTCATAACATCCTGATTCTCCGCCAAATTTTCAAACAAAACCCTTCGATATTACCCTAAAAAAATATCTACGACATTGTAAATATAATAAACTTTATGAAAAATGCAACCGATTGCAAAGCAATTTTTATTGTTGAGAGAATATTTTTTAAAGTGAATCAAGGCCGGGCATTAATAAAGAGCCCCCGATGATCCGGGGGCTCTTACAGAAGATGCCGGGCTGCAGGGCAGGGACGGTGCAGCACCTTTAAAATTAAGTGAGACGGCGACTACTTCATGCTCATTATGACTTCTGTGCCTGCTGCAATCCCTGATTCATTGAACGCGTCTATACTGAAATAGTATGTTACATCCCGGTTCAGGCCAGTCAGCATCAGGGAACCGGCATCATAAACCATTACTGAAGAATAGAGCTTGCTTTTATCTATACCATAATTTATAATATAACCTGTGGCATTTTCGTCCTGCGGCCATTCCAGTCGCGCTTTCCGTGAATCGGTTTCTTCCCGGATTACCTTGAAATCATTAACGGTTGCAGGCACCTTACCTTCCCTGCTGCCAAATATTCTCAGATCATAAATGGAAAACTTACCATCAGGGACCGTGACATTTTCAATTTTGATATATTTCGCCTTAACTGGCATTTCGAGTTCGATATAGTCATGGCAGGCATCATCAGTATTATTACTCTTATCAGCAATAACATCCCATGATTCCCTGTCATCGGAGGCGAGAATACGATAACAATAGATGATGTTTTCGCTGTCAGGTTTAAGGTTTGACTCATTATCAGCGAAGTTTACCTGTATTGCATTCACGGTTGAGTTGTCATCCAGCTCTATGCTGAGCCACTCTCCCGGGTCACCGGTATTGGCCGACCACCAGGTTCTGATATCTTCATCAAAGGCATTTTTTACCGGGTAGTTTTCCATGGCGGATGATGCAACCGCATTCTTTTTATAGGAAAGAAGCATCCATCCTTTAAAAAGACTTTCTTTTTCAAAATCGATCTTACGCTCAGGCATAACAGTCGGATAATCTCCGAAAGCCGTAAAAGTTCTCAGCACACCGTCTTTGTCGAAGGCTGCCGGGAACAATCCGAGACGCCGTTCGAACATATGACGTATGGAAATTGACATAGTGGCTATATGCCAGTAATTTCCGTAACTGTCCTGGAATGTTGAACCGTGTCCCGCCCCTCCGGCAAAGCCACCCGGTTTATAAGAAAAGGGGCTGTAGGTTTCATAGACAAACGGCCCAAGCGGAGAATCGGAAGTATAAACACCGTCAGCATAAGTTCTGTATTCCGTTCCGGGTGCAGCGTACTGGAGGTAATACCGGTTGTTGTATTTTGTCATCCAGGCTCCTTCATTCCATCCATTGCTTGTCAGCTCATTCTTCTCACCCGGCACTTCCCAGCCGTACCTGTCCGGATTATGGTCAATCAGGATTTCGGGTTCACTGACAGCCTGCATTTTTGAATTGAGCCGTACCCCATAGATGGGAAGGATATTCGAACACCCCCAGTAAAGATATCTTTGTCCGTCATCATCGAGGAAGAAATGCGGATCCCACACTGCAAAGGGCAGAGTGTCACTCATGGCTGTCCAGCTATCGCGGAACGGATCGGTAGTATAATAGAACGGTTTCCTGACCGTCGCCGACGCAGAAAAATACACCGTATCATTTATTGCTATCGCATCCGGAGCATAATCCTCGATAGGCAGTGATTTGACAGGAAGATAGTCCCACCCGAGCAAATCGTCCGAATACCAGTATCCGCCGCTGTGCGATACGAACATAATATATTTGTCCCTGTATCTTATCATTGTCGGGTCGGCGGCTTCCCGGTATGATGTGCTGTCGGTGAACTGGAACCGGTAATTGAGATCAAGCGGATTGCAGTAAGTTTTAGTCTCCTGGGTGATTTCTCCTGAACAGGACGCCAGGATGAGGAGATAAAGCACGAGTATCTTTTTCATTTTTCCAATCAATTAATAATATGGTTACGGTGAATTTGTCTACCTGAATAAAAGCTGAGCCGTTTCTGTGAGGAATTTTCTGCAGTTCATCCATGTGTGGCCACCAGTGGTTATAAAGGGCTGATACTTTATATTTTTCTCATCCAGCACCCGGAGATATTCCTGGAAGACGCCATAAAGTCCGTCATCCTGACCGCAGCCAAGCCAGAACAGTTTTAACCTGCTGTTGGTGAGTTCCGGGTCAGCAAACGGAACAGCATTATTACGTTCAAACTCTTCTTTTCGCATCCCCGGAGCATATCCGCACACATAGGCGAAGAGGTCAGGATTGCCGAGACCAACATAAAGGGATGTGCCTCCACCGCCTGAGAATCCGGCAATGGCCCTTCCTTCCCTGTCGGTCCTTACCCTGTAGTTCGACTCCACGAACGGCAGGATATAGTTTTTAAAATCCTTCTGGAATTCCTGCAGGTTTTCCCAGTTTCTCAATGAGCCTGATTCCTTGCTGATAACCGGAAAGGCCCTTCCATAAGGCATGACCACAATCATGGGTTTGGCTTTACCCTGTGCTATGAGATTATCCAGTATGATATTCGCCCTGCCGACCCTGGTCCACGTTTCTTCAGTATCTGTTGTCCCATGCAGAAGAAAAAGGACAGGATATTTCTCATTCAGGGACTGATCATAACCTGGCGGAGTATAAATAAGTAAAGGTCGTGTTCCAAGTTCATCTGAATAATAGTACCTGTATGAAACCGTACCATGAGGAACGTTTTGCACAGTGTACATCTGCGCGGTATCGGCAGGTATCTCTATAAGGCTGTTCTGGAATCCCTCATTGGGAAATATCCATGAATTCTTCGGATCAGCCACCTGTATGCCGTCCACAACAAAACAATACGGATAAATGTCAGGTTCGACCGGTCCGAGGGTTATGGTCCATATTCCTTTATCATCTTTTGTCATGTTTTGCTGCCCGGTAATAAACTGTGCACTGAGCTTGACCTCTTTTGCATCTGGCGCCATGAAGCGGAAAGTGACAGTTCTGTCTTTATGCACCTCCGTCGGGATGAACTCCGGACTACCTGCCTGGCCTGATGTTTCACACGGAAGCAGGACTGCTGCCAGAAGTGCTGCAAATACAATCTTACCTGGATATCTCATAGGGGAATAATTATATTTTTTTTGTTAAAACTGAGGGCAAGTTTCTTCATTAATTCTGAAAGGAAAGATAAATAATCTTGCCCGATAATGAATCACCGGACCATAAACCTCTCCGGAGAGACAGTTTTTTTCTAATACGGATTTAACAGTGTCCTGCAGGGAATCTGGTCCCTGAAGCGGTGGATTGGCGTACCCCTGAGCATGAATCTCCGAAAATAGCAGCATAGACCAGAAAAGGGCTGCAAAAGATTTTTCAATAGTTTGTTTCGTCATCATTTGGATTAAATGCAAACACTTCTTAAATTTATAATTGTTAATTTTACACTTATTATGCATTTCAGTCGTATAATCTAAACTGTAACCAGATGAAATACAAACAATTAATTGTGTTATCGGCCATGTTGATAACCGGGGGTTTATGCTTAGCCCAGACTGACAAACCGGCGATAATCGAAGATTTCAAGCCCTCAACCCTGAACCAGCCCGGACAGGAATTTCCACAGGTAAACTCGCAGGGATATGCAAGATTTCGCATCATAGCACCCGAAGCGCAAAGTGTTGTTGTGAGTCTCGGACTGGGAGGCACCAGGGGTGGAACACCCCTTGCAAAGGCTGCCGACACCTCATGGGTCGGAACCACTGCCGGACCAATGGAAGAGGGCTTCCATTACTACCATGTGACAGTTGACGGGGGTGTTTTCAATGATCCCGGCACTTTGAATTTCTATGGTTCCACCCGCTGGGAAAGCGGTATCGAGATACCTGCCCATGATCAGGATTTCTACGCATTGAAGGATGTGCCGCATGGTAAGGTACAGCAAATCCTGTTCCCCTCTGAAAGCACAAACACCTCCAGACGTGCTTTCGTCTATACACCTCCCGATTATGACAGGGAAATATCGAAGCGCTATCCTGTATTGTATCTTCAGCATGGCTGGGGCGAGGATGAGACGGCATGGACTAACCAGGGCCGGGCTAATCTGATCATGGATAACCTGATTGCTGAAGGGAAAATTAACCCCTTTATCATTGTGATGACCTACGGGATGACCAACGATATTAAGATGGGTGGCCTCAGAAACTTCGATATAACACCCTTCCAGACAGTCCTGCTGGAGGAGCTGATCCCTTACATTGATGACAATTTCCGTACCCTTGCCGATCAGTCCAGCCGCGCCATGGCCGGGCTCTCGATGGGGGGGATGGAAACCAAGAAGATAACCCTTGCAAGACCAGATGTCTTCTCGCATTATGCTCTTCTCAGCGGCGGCATCTACGCACCGGAAGATATAGTGGATAAGTCAGGGGTCAAACTCATTTTCCTGAGCTGCGGCAGCTTCGAAAATCCCGCTGGCGTCACCAATGCCGCAACCTCCCTCAGGGATGCCGGTATTAATGCCGTCTCATTTGTTTCTGATAATACCCGCCATGAGTTCCAGACATGGCGGCGCAGTCTCCATGAGCTCGCTCCGCTGCTGTTTGTCAAATGAGACTATTAATAACAAACAGATGAAGAATAAAAATGTCTTCCGTCCATTGCTTGTATTGGCAATGCTGTCTTTTGCCGGTTTAACAGCCGGTCAACCCCCGAGAGGGCCGAAGGTGATATCACCACAGGTTAATCCTGATAAAACAATTGTATTTCGCTATCTGGCTCCGTCAGCCAATGATGTCAGGCTGAGTGCACAGTTCGAAAAGGAACCGGTGGCAATGACAAAAGACTCTATCGGCATCTGGAGCGTTAAAGTAGGTCCCGTGAAACCCGATATCTACCCTTACAGTTTTCTGGTGGATGGCATCCAGGTCATGGATCCCGGAAATGTGGCCTGTTTTCCCAACGAGTTTTTCAAGGCCAGCCTGGTTGACATACCCGGAGACCAGCCGCTGGTTCATTCCCTCCAGGACGTTCCTCACGGAAGCTTAAGCTACAGGTATTATAACTCATCGACACTGGGAAGGACACGCACACTTGTAATTTACACCCCTCCGGGATTTGACATGAACGGTAAGACAAAGTATCCGGTACTCTACCTAATTCACGGAGGATCGGATACTGAAGAGACCTGGACCAAAGTTGGCCGCGCCAACCTCATTGCCGATAACCTGATTGCCCTGGGTAAAGCAAGGCCGATGATCATCGTGATGCCTTATGCGAATGTTTTTCCCGGTCCGATGGATGGATTTACGAAGGATATGATCAATGATATAATCCCTTTCATTGAGGCAAACTATCCCGTCGTGCCTGACAGCAAGCATCGTGCTGTTGCAGGTTTTTCAGTAGGCGGAGGCCAGACCCTTAACATCGGACTGACCAATCCCGACAAATTTGCGTATGTATGTTCATACGCTCCTTACACGGCAACTGAAGAGTTCAGGAAGAACTTCACCAACTGGTCACCTGATCCTGAACTAATGAACAGACAACTGAAATTATTCTCCATCAGCATCTGCCACCGAAGATTTTCTTTACGAAAGTGTCATGCAGAATATTGCCATGTTCAGAGAGAAGAATCTTAACCTGCAGACCCTTATCGTTCCGGGCGGTCATACCTGGATGAACTGCAAACTGTATCTTGCCGGTACTTTGCAACAGATATTCAAGGAAGAAATCGTTAAAGAGGATTTTGAAAGACAGGCTCCTCCGGGATTTGATTCTCTCAGAAACGGCATAGCCCACGGGAAAATAGACACCGTCAGGTATGCTTCAAAGACAGTAGGTACAACCCGTAAGGCTTTGGTTTATACACCTCCCTCCTATTCAAAAAGTAAAAAATACCCTGTCTTGTATCTCCTGCATGGCATAGGAGGTGATGAAAAGGAGTGGCTTAACGGGGGACAGCCTCAGGTTATCCTTGATAATCTATTTGCTGATAACAAGCTCGAGCCAATGATAGTGGTAATGCCTAACGGCAGGGCTATGAAGGATGACCGTGCCACAGGAAATATAATGGCACCGGATAAGGTACAGGCATTTGCCGATTTTGAGAATGATCTGCTGAATGACCTCATTCCGTTTATCGAGAAAAAATACCCGGTCATCAAAGACCGCGAACACCGCGCAATAGCAGGTTTATCAATGGGTGGAGGACAGTCGCTGAACTTCGGGCTTGGAAACCTTGACAAATTTGCCTGGATAGGAGGATTCTCATCTGCTCCCAACACAAGGTTGCCTGAAGAACTGGTACCTGATCCGGCTGCTGCAAGGGAGAAGCTTAAGCTGCTGTGGATCTCCTGCGGCGACAATGACGGCCTGATATCATTCAGCAGCCGTACCCATGAATACCTGAGGGATAATGACGTCCCTCACATTTATTATATCGAACCGGGGGCACATGACTTCAAGGTATGGAAGAATGGCCTGTACATGTTCTCACAGCTGCTTTTCAAACCGGTGGATGTTTCAAAGTTCAATAAATTCAGTCTTCTCGGCACACCGGCTGCCTCCAATGTAAGAAGGGCAAAATATCCCCAGATTCTTCCTGACGGCCGTGCGATCTTCCGCGTAAATGCACCTGATGCACAGAAGGTTCAGCTCGACCTGGTCAGGAAATATGACATGGTCAGGAACAATGAGGGTGTATGGGAGGTGACCACCGATTCGTTGACCGAAGGCTTTCACTACTATTCGCTGCTGATCAACGGAATGGCTGTTGCCGACCCGGCAAGCGAGACATTCTACGGAATGGGAAGAATGGCCAGCGGCATAGAAGTACCCTTTAAGGGAGATGACTACTACGCAGTAAAAGATGTTCCGCACGGAGAAATAAGCATTAAACGCTATTACTCCACCGTCTCCAACAAATGGCGCCAGTTTTATGTCTATACGCCTCCCGGTTATGATGCCAGTATAACCGAAAAATACCCGGTATTATACATCCTTCATGGTGGAGGCGAAGATGAAAGAGGATGGGCCACCCAGGGCAAAACGGATCTGATACTCGATAACCTCATCGCTGAACAGAAGGCAAAACCCATGATCATTGTAATGCCTGACGGAAACGTTGATGCACAGGGATTTGGCGATATGACCTTGATGATATTTGAAAGAGAGCTGAAACAATGCATCATCCCGTTTGTGGAAAAGAATTTCCGGACGGAAACCAATCAGGGTAATCGTGCCCTGGCGGGATTATCGATGGGTGGCCTCCAGACTCTATATGTCGGGATAAACAACACTGAAATGTTCTCGTATCTAGGGGTATTCAGTTCCGGATGGATAATGCCTGCTCAGAAGAAATTTGCAGACACCCAGTATGATTTTATGAGAAACAATTCTGATAAGATCAACGGCAATCTGAAACAACTGTGGATTTCGATGGGCGGCAAGGAAGACATTGCATACAACAACTGTCAGGCAATGATGTCGAAATTCGATGAACTCGGGGTTAAGTACAGCTACAGTGAGTATCCCGGCGGTCATGCATGGCCGGTATGGAGAAATAACCTGTACAACTTTGCACAGCTGTTGTTCAGATAGCATTCAGTCAGGCTTTTACTTAAAAAGATGAGATTATTCATCCTGAAAGCCCGGCACATGATTTAGACGAAATTATGAAACGAATATGAGAAGACTATGAAAAGAGGTGTATTCATTGCCCTGGGTATAGTATTTACATTAAATCTATTGGGCCAGCCATTCCCTTACCAGAATCCGGGATTAAGCTCCGAAGAACGTGCAAGGGATTTGATCTCAAGGTTAACCATAAGCGAAAAAGCCACCCTGATGTGCGACGTGTCAGAGGCTATCCCCCGTCTGGGCATAAAAAAGTTTAACTGGTGGAGCGAGGCGTTGCATGGTCTCGCCAACAATGACAATGTGACTGTTTTTCCTCAACCCATAGGTATGGCAGCCTCATTCGACGATGAGCTTGCGTACCGTATTTTCAATGCCGTATCTGACGAAACACGTGCCAGGTACAATGAAGAAATACAAAAAGGGGGAGAGAATAAACGGTTCCTGAGCCTTTCAGTCTGGACGCCAAATATTAATATCTTCCGTGATCCGCGCTGGGGACGGGGACAGGAAACATACGGCGAAGATCCTTACCTGACATCTCGCATGGGTGTATCAGCAGTAAAAGGACTTCAGGGACCTGCCGACGCCAAATACAGAAAGCTCCTGGCCTGTGCCAAGCATTATGCAGTTCATTCAGGACCTGAATGGAGCCGTCATTCACTTAATGTAACGAATGTCGACCCGCTCGACATGTATGAGACCTACCTTCCTGCATTCAAAGCCTTAGTACAGGAAGCAGATGTCCGCCAGGTGATGTGTGCCTATCAGCGCCTTGAAGATCAGCCCTGCTGCAGCAATACAAGGCTGTTGCAGAGAATCCTGCGTGATGAATGGGGCTATAAGTATCTTGTAGTATCCGATTGCGACGCTATTGCTGACTTTTATCGCGGCCATAAATTCTCATCTGATGCAACTCATGCAGTAGCCCAGAGCATACCTGCCGGAACCGACCTTGAGTGTGCGTGGAACAACTATAATTATCTGAAGTCACCTGATGCTGTCTCAATGGACTTTATCAGGGAAGAGGATATGAATAAAAGCTTGCTCCGCGTGCTGGTCGGACGTTTCGACCTGGGTGAGATGGACGATGACGATATTGTCCCCTGGACAAAAATTCCAGCCTCGGTAATAAACAATGAAGAGCACAGAAAACTTGCCCTTGATATGGCACGCGAAACAATGACCTTGCTGCAGAACAAGAATAATATTCTTCCATTGAAGAAATCAGTAAAAAAGATAGCCGTGATAGGTCCGAATGCAGACAATGAAAGAGTATTGTGGGGTAATTATAACGGTACACCGGTACGCACAATCACGGTGCTTGACGGTATCAAGTCAAAAATTTCAGAAAACAGGATATTTTATGACAAGGCATGTGACATTATAGACAATAAAGTGCTTGAAAGTTTTGCTCCCGATTGTTACATGGATGGCAGACAGGGATTCAAGGTCGCTTATTGGAATAACAGTGACATGGCTGATGTTGCTGTTGCTGATCAGCAGCTTACAGGTTCCCTGAAACTGGCGACAGAAGGCAAGAACCAGATGGCTCCCGGAGTAAACCTTGAAGGATTCTCTGCCATGATTGAGACTGAGTTCACTCCTTCCAAAACTGAAGAGATTGTGTTCAAATACGGTGCTGTCGGGGCTTTCGAGTTGCTTGTAAATGGTGAATCCCTGGCAAAATTTGAAGACTGGCGGAAACTGATTTCAAAAACCACCTATCATGTTGAAGCGGGTAAAAAGTATAAGATAGAAATACGGTTTACACAGCGCTACAACTGGCAGGCTGCCATTGAATTTGACTTTGGAAGAGAGACTGATCAGGATTATTCCGGTTTATTGGCGAAGCTGAAAGGGATTGATGTTGTTGTATTTGTCGGAGGCCTCTCAAACCTGCTGGAAGGAGAAGAGATGCCTGTTTCATATCCTGGTTTCAGAGGGGGCGACCGCACGGATATAGAGTTACCTGCAGTACAGCGCAATTGCATAAAAGCGCTGAAACAGGCCGGAAAGAAAGTAATTCTTGTGAACTGCTCAGGGTCTGCTCTGGGATTTGTTCCGGAGACAGAAAATTGCGAAGCTATCCTCCAGGCATGGTACGGCGGCGAATCGGGAGGACAGGCTGTTGCTGACGTGCTTTTTGGCGATTACAATCCTTCCGGTAAGCTGCCTGTGACTTTCTACAGGAGCGTTCAACAGCTGCCCGATTTTGAGGATTACTCAATGAAGGGACGTACCTACCGCTATATGTCTGATCCGCTTTTCCCGTTTGGTTTCGGACTGAGCTATACTACTTTCTCGATCGGGATTGCCCAGGTCAGCAAGAATGACATCGGCAGTGGCGGAAGCATTGAACTTACTCTCCCTGTTTCAAACACAGGCAAACGTGACGGAACGGAAATCGTTCAGGTTTACATCAGCAAGGCAAACAACTCAGACGGACCACTCAGGTCCTTAAGAGATTTTCAGCGTGTGAACATAGCCTCCGGTAAAACCAGCGAGATAACCATTGATCTGCCCCGTTCAGCTTTTGAATTCTTCGACAGGGCAAGCGGTGAAATGGCTGTTGTCCCCGGTGAATACGAGGTTTGGTATGGGAACAGTTCTGACACAAAGGATTTGAAGATGGTGAATATCACGGTTAAATAATCAGAAGCCTGGTAGCATGCGAAAATCAGGTATAAGTTATGCTCCCGGATTGTTTAAATGATCTGATTGAATGAAAGAAAATGTTCCTTAACCAGGTTACAATGCATACTGATCATGAAGCGTATTAACACATTACTTTTTGCAGTACTATTAATAAGCACAGGCAGCTACGGACAATCGTACAGCAGGACGGAGCTGGGCATCAAATCTGCAATCGATACCATAGGAATTGAAATTCAATTCTTCAGCCCATCAATTGTAAGGGTGCTTAAATGGCCGGAAGGAAAGACGTTTAATAAGGAGAGCCTGTCGGTTATCGCGACTCCTCAAAAAACGGATCTTGGAGTAACCCAAAAAGGAAACGAACTGATCCTCAGGAGTAAAAACATTCAGGTATCGTTAAACCTTAGCAGCGGACAGATATCATTCATGACCTCAAAGTCCGGGTTGCTGCTTGGTGAAAAAGAGGCAGGCGCCAGGTTTACCGGTTTCAACGATACCGGTGTCGAAACATTCAGTGTGCACCAGGCATTTGTTCTGGATAAGGACGAAGCCATATACGGACTGGGCCAGCAGCAGCAGGGAAAAATGATCCAGCGCAACCTGACATTAAATATGATACAGGGGAATACCGATGATTATATTCCATTTTTTCTTTCGGTAAAAGGATATGGTCTGTTTTGGGATAATTATTCACCCACTCTGTTTGAGGACAACCCTGAAAGCACCTCGTTCAGATCAGATGTGGGTGACTGCATCGATTACTATTTCATGTACGGCGGCAGTGCCGACGGTGTGATTGCATGCATGCGCGACCTCACCGGACAGGTGCCGATGATCCCGCTCTGGACATTTGGCTACTGGCAAAGCAAGGAACGTTATAAAAGCCAGGATGAACTCGTAGGGGTGGTTAAGAAATATCGTGAACTTGGGGTGCCGCTTGATGGCATTATCCAGGACTGGCAGTACTGGGGCAACAACTACCTCTGGAATGCCATGGAATTTCTCAATCCCGAGTTTTACAATCCGCAAAAGATGGTTGATGACATTCACAGCCTGAATGCACACGTAATTATATCTATCTGGAATTCATTTGGCCCTGAGACAAAACAATACAAGGAGCTGGATAAGATAGGTGCGCTCATGGATTTTAAAACATGGCCGGAGTCCGGTTCGGAAAAGTGGCCGCCAAATCCCGATTACCCGTCAGGCGTAAAAGTTTATGATCCTTTTAATCCTGTTGCCCGTGATATTTACTGGAAGTATCTGAATAAGGGTATATTCTCCCTTGGCATGGACGGGTGGTGGATGGATTCATCTGAACCCGATCATCTGCAGTTCAAGCCTTCCGATCTTGACAATAAAACCTTTCTTGGTTCATTCCGGAAAGTGCGAAATGCTTTCCCGTTAATGACAGTTGGTGGTTTATACCAGAATCAGCGTGCCGTAACTTCGGAAAAACGTGTTTTTATCCTTACCCGTTCAGCATTTGCCGGCCAGCAGCGCTACGGAGCCAATACATGGTCCGGTGATGTTGTGGCATCATGGGACGCATTAAGGAATCAGATTTCGGCAGGATTGAACTTCTCGCTTTGCGGAATCCCTTACTGGAACAGCGATATCGGCGGATTCTTCCTGTGGAATTTCAAAAATACCCTGAACGATCCTGACTATCGCGAACTTTATGCGCGCTGGATGCAGTTCGGGGCGTTCAGCCCGATGATGCGCTCACATGGCACTGATGCCCCCCGTGAAATATACCAGTTTGGGGAAAAAGGCGATAAGATTTACGATGCGATTGAAAAATCCATAAATCTGCGATATAGCCTGCTGCCCTATATCTATTCTGACGTCATGGGATGTCACTGCCAATCAGTCAACCATGATGCGGGCCCTGATGATGGACTTTCCGGAAGACAAACAGGTTCTGAACATCAATGATCAGTACATGTTTGGCAAATCACTGCTGGTTTGCCCCGTAACAAGCCCTATGTATTCGAAGGAAACCAAAGAAGATTTCAGCACCGTCAGAACAAGAGAACTTTACCTGCCAACAGGAGCCGGCTGGTATGATTTCTGGACCGGTGAAAAACAGACAGGCGGACAAACAGTGAAAAAGGAAACCCCGGTAGATATCATTCCGCTGTTTGTAAAAGCAGGTTCAATCCTTCCTGTCGGACCTGATGTGCAATATGCCACCGAAAAAAAATGGGATAACCTGGAAATACGGATTTATGGTGGCGCCAATGGCTCCTTCATTTTATATGAGGACGAAAACGACAATTACAATTATGAGAAAGGAGCTTACTCGACAATTACTTTCACCTGGAACGACAGCAAAAAGACATTAACCATCAGTGACCGTAAAGGTTCCTTCCCCGGAATGCTCACGGAGCGTAAATTCAATATTGTAAAGGTAACCTCCGGCAATGGCACCGGAATGGATGCGGTTCAGAAGTACAATACAGTGGCAGATTACAAGGGAAAGAAAGTTATGGTTAAACTTTAATGCAGGCAATTACTTACATTAAGTATATGAATTAATAACTGGTCATGTTGAAATATTCAAGGTTTATTACAATAGCAATTGTACTGATTACAGGCTATGTATCGGGCATAAATGCGCAGGTGAATAACCAGCGAAAACAGCTTTTCGATTATGACTGGAAATTCTTTCCGGGAGATGCACCATCGGCCTCTGCCAGGGATTTTATTGATACAGACTGGCGGTGTCTTGATTTACCCCATGACTGGAGCATTGAAGGAAAAACAGATCCAAAAAACCCAACCGGTGGCGGTGGCGGTTATTTCCCCGCTGGCATAGGATGGTACAGGAAAACATTCGATGTTCCTCCTGAATGGAAGGGTAAATTCATTTCAGTTTATTTCGAAGGTGTTTACATGAATTCCGAGGTGTTTATAAACGGAAAATCACTTGGTGTACAGCCGTATGGTTATACAACATTCAGTTACGACCTTACTCCTTACCTGGATTTTGGCGGGGAAAATGTGCTGTCGGTAAAAGTCGACAATTCAAAGCAGATGAACAGCCGCTGGTATAGCGGGTCGGGTATCTACCGCCATGTATGGATGATAGTTACAAACCCTGTACATGTCGCCACCTGGGGTGTCAGCATCACCACTCCGCAGGTATCTGCGGAAAAGGCGACAATTCAGATAAAAACGCTGGTCAAGAACCACACGAACCTGTCACAAAACATCATCCTTAAAACCAGCCTTCTGAACATAAATGCTGACAATACAGGACACAATCAGACAGAAGCGGAACTTCCTGCAAACAGCGAAAAGGAGATTGAACAGCACATCACTATATCAGATCCATTGTTATGGACCCCTGAAACACCTCATCTTTATCAGGCTGAGGTAAAAGTCATAACAGATAACAAAGTGATTGATGAAACCAAAACTACTTTTGGTGTACGTTCAATTAAATTCACAACGGAGAATGGGTTTCAGCTTAATGGAAAAACCATAAAGATCAACGGCGGATGCGTCCATCATGATAATGGTTGTCTGGGTGCTGCCGCTTTTGACCGGGCTGAAGAACGACGGGTAGAGCTTCTTAAATCCGCAGGATTTAATGCAATTCGTACGTCACATAATCCTCCGTCAGAAGCATTCCTGGATGCATGCGACAGGTTGGGGATGATGGTAATTGACGAATCGTTTGATGGATGGAGGGAGAGCAAAACACCTTTCGATTACTCTGTCTGTTTTGATGAATGGTGGCAGCGTGATATAGAAGCTATGGTGTTGCGTGACCGTAACCATCCTTCAATTATCATGTGGAGTACAGGTAACGAAATAATTGAACGAAAGAAACCTGAGGCTGTTGAAACTGCAGATATGCTGGCAGAGTGCATCCGTAAGATTGATCCCACCCGTCCCGTTACTTCAGCAATGACTACCTGGGACAGTGAGTGGGATATATTCGACCCGCTTTTCGCGGTACATGATATAGGAGGATACAATTATCAGCTGCACCGGGCGCCGGGTGACCATGAGCGGGTTCCTTCCCGGATTATTGTCCAGACCGAATCGTATCCGCGTGATGCATTCGCTAATTGGGAAATGGTGCAGGATCATGATTATATCATAGGAGATTTTGTCTGGACAGCACTTGATTATTTAGGGGAATCGGGCATTGGCCGCTGGTATTATTCCGGCGACAAGCCAGGCGAACACTGGGAAAGTGATCTATTCCCATGGCATGCTGCATATTGTGGTGATATTGATCTGACAGGCTGGAGAAAACCAATATCCCACTATCGTAGCATGCTGTACAATAATACCGAACAGATCTACATGGCCGTACGGGAGCCTGAAGGCGATTCCTTAAAAATCCATGAAACCCGGTGGTCCGTCTGGCCAACCTGGGAAAGCTGGACATGGCCGGGTTTCGAAGGAAAGAAGATACAGGTTGAGGTGTATTCCAGATATCCAAAAGTCCGGCTCTATTTAAATAAAAAACTCATCGGTGAGCAGGCAACAACCGCAGAGCAACAGTTCAAAGCTGTATTTGACGTAGCCTATGTTCCCGGGATCCTGTCTGCTGCCGGCGTTTCTGAAAATAGAGAAATAGAAACAACAATCCTCAAAACGTCAGGTAAATCTGCAAAAATCAGGCTGATACCTGACCGCATAAAGATCTCAGCCGACGGACAGGACTTATCCTTTATCACGGTTGAAGTAACCGATGAGGCTGGAACAGTGCAGCCAAACGCCCAGAACCAATTACGTTTCAGTATAAGCGGACCCGGAATAATTGCGGGGGTTGATAATGCAGATATCAAAGACACTGACCCATACAGTGGTACTACCCGTAAGGCATGGCACGGACGTGCTTTGGTTGTTGTCAGAAGTACAAGGGACGCCGGTAATATTAAGCTCACAGTCAGTTCTGAAGGTATAACCGAAGCTTCAGTAATGATTAATGCTGGCTTGAAATAATTTGAATAATGAAAAGAAAACAACTAGTATTGATGAAAAGGGGAATCATAATCTTCTTGTCATTTCTTGCTTTGTCGGAGTTTTGTGCAGGACAGGCAATAATGTCTTATAAACAGTCTGCTGAAGGAATTGATGTAACTCTTGCCGGGGGAACATTGAGCATTCTCCCGATGGCAGATAACACTTTTAGAATCAGGTTCTTTGCAGATTCACAACCAAAAGATACAGAACTGGTTTTCATCAGTACACCACAGAAACCTGTTTTTAAAGTAAAAGACACCCGTGATGCCTTACTTGTTAAGGCGAAAAAAATAACAGTTTCTGTCAGTAAACGAACCGGAGCATTATCATTCGCTGACGAAAAAGGGATAATATTCCTCCGGGAAAAAGAAAATACCCGCCAACTCGTCCCGGGAACCGTTGGAGGCGAAGCCTGCTTCAGGGCAGAATTAAGTTTTGAATCCCCGGATGATGAGTATTTGTTTGGACTTGGTCAGTTCCAGGATGGACATTATAACATTAAAAATATAACCCGAAGGCTGACTCAGGTTAATTCTCAGATTTCGATACCTTTTATCTATTCAAGCAAAGGATACGGGTTACTATGGCACCAGTACGGGCTTACGGATTTTAATCCGGCAGATAATTTTATTACACTCGAAAAACAGGAGGTATCAACAGAGAATAACCAATCAGCCGATGTTACGACAACCTCCGGAACACAGCGGCAATCGCAAATACAATCAGTTTATAAAGGCACCTTTACGGTTCCTGCCGATGGAGTATATTCTTTGTTTATTGATTATGGGGAAATGGAAAGCCATCATTTTGTGATTATTGACGGAAAAACCTGTATCGATCAGAGTAACATGTGGCTTCCTCCAACAGTTAGTACACTCGTAAATCTTACAGGAGGGGAACACCGGATACAACTTTCGTGTAAGGCGACCAATAATCCGGAGGTGTCCTGGAAACTTGCGGACAATCTTACCACTTTCAGATCACCCGATGCAAAGCTCCTGGATTATGTTGTTTTCTTCGGTCCTTCAGCTGATAATGTTATTGCCACCTACCGCACTCTTTCAGGCAGTGCTCCGTTGTTCCCCCTCTGGGCCTATGGTTTCTGGCAATGCCGCGAACGATATACTTCCGGTAATCAGCTGGTGGAGACTGTAAAAGAGTTTCGAGAAAGAAATATCCCTGTGGATGTAATTGTACAGGACTGGCAATACTGGGGCAAAAACGGATGGGGTGTTCCCCTGTTTGATGAAACCAATTATTCCAATCCGGCAGGTTTTATCAAAGAGATACACGATCTGAATGCACACTTCAACATTTCAATCTGGTCAAACCCTGATAGAGATTCTCCAACGGGTAAAGAATACGTGGCAGCCAATCTCTACATACCAGATAGCAAGTGGTTGGATTATTTCAATCCCGTTACAAGGGAGACATACTGGAACACTTTGAGAGATAATCTTTTTGCCTATGGGGTGGATTCGTGGTGGATGGATGCCACTGAACCCGAAAACGATGCACTTAAAGGACAGGAAACATACCTGGGACCCGGTGATTTTTATCGCCTTACATATCCGCTGTTTGTCAGCCAGGCTGTTTATGAAGGTCAACGGCAAACATCATCCGACAAGCGTGTGTGCATTCTGACAAGGTCGGCTTTTCTCGGTCAGCATAAATATGGTATAATAAACTGGTCTGGGGATATTGGTGGTACCTGGGATGCATATAAAAGGCAGATTGTGGCAGGGCTAAATTATACCATTACCGGCCTGCCCTACTGGACGACTGATATCGGAGGATTCTTCCGCCCGGGGGAATCGCAGTACACGGATGAAAAGTATCATGAGTTGCTTATCCGCTGGGTACCAGTGGGGAGCGTTTAATCCCATCTTCCGGATACATGGCTATCAGTCTGAGACCGAACCCTGGAAGTATGGGCAGGAGGTTGAGAATAATATGCGGAAAATGCTGAATTTGCGATATCGCCTTCTGCCGTATATTTATTCGGAAGCCTATAAGGTCACAAAAAATGGCTCGACAATGATGCGCCCGCTTGTAATGGATTTTATCGAAGATCCCACAGCCATTGAACAACCTTATCAGTATATGTTTGGAAAAGCTTTCCTGGTTGCACCCGTAACGGAACCAGATGCAGAAGAGTGGAACATTTACCTGCCGGATGGAGCGGAATGGTATGATTTCTGGACCGGTGAAAAACAGACGGGCGGACAAACAGTAAAAAAGGAAACCCCGATAGATATTATTCCGCTGTTTGTAAAAGCAGGTTCAATCCTTCCTGTCGGACCTGATGTGCAATATGCCACCGAAAAAAAATGGGATAACCTGGAAATACGGATTTATGGTGGCGCCAATGGTTCTTTCATTTTATATGAGGACGAAAACGACAATTACAATTATGAGAAGGGAGCTTATTCCACAATTACCTTTACCTGGAACGACAGCAAAAAGACATTGACCATCAATGACCGGAAAGGTTCTTTCCCCGGAATGCCGGCTGAACGCAAATTCAGCATCGTGCGCGTGGCAGCAAACAAGGGTACAGGGCTGGAGCTGATTGAAAAGTCTGATAAAGAGATAAAATATGAAGGAAAGAAGATTACAATCAAATTTTAGGATTCCAATAAAACCCTGATTATGAAGATGCATCATTTCAGCATGTTGGTGCTGATCAGCGCCCTTTTCGTTATTTCAGTTTCAGCACAGACAAACCCGGCCCAGAAACCCCATCATATGGGCAGACGTTCCTGACATGTCAGTGATCAGGGTGGATGACACCTGGTACATGAGCAGCACAACAATGCACATGAGTCCGGGTGTGCCAATAATGAAGTCAAAGGATCTTGTCAACTGGAAACTTGTGAACTATGCCTATGACATAATTGATGACGGTGACGCCATGACCCTCAGCAATGGGAAAAACGACTATGGCAGAGGGTCCTGGGCAAGCAGTCTGCGTTATTATAAGGGCACTTACTATGTTTCTACCTTCTCACACACAACCGGGAAAACGTATGTTTACTCCACACAGGATATTGAAAAAGGACCCTGGAAAGAATCGTCCTTCACGCCTGCGCTGCATGACAATACCCTCTTCTTCGATGACGATGGCCGGGTATATATGATTTACAGTGCAGGAAAACTCATACTGGTTGAGCTCAATTCCGATGCTTCAGGTATTAAGCCTGGAACAACAGAACAGGTGATAATCGAAAATGCGAGCGCACCTGCGGGCGACAACATCATGCTTCCGGCAGAGGGATCTCAGCTCTTTAAAGTAAATGGCAAATACTATCTTTTTAATATCACATGGCCCAGAGACGGAATGCGGACTGTTGTAATTCACAGGGCTGACAGATTAACCGGACCGTGGGAAGGAAGGCTTGCACTGCAGGATAAGGGTGTGGCACAGGGAGGTATGATTGACACTCCGGACGGCAGATGGTTTGCCTGTCTCTTCCGCGATCAGGGTTCAGTCGGCCGCATCCCCTACCTTGTTCCGGTAAAATGGGAGGATGGCTGGCCAGTCCTGGGTATTGACGGCAGAGTCCCCGAAAGCCTCGGCCTCCCTGCCAGCGAAGGCCTGATCCCTGGAATCGTGGCTTCAGATGAGTTCAGCCGTCATAAGGGAGAGCCTGCCCTTCCACTGGTCTGGCAATGGAACCATAATCCGGATAACAGCCTATGGTCTGTTTCTGAGCGAAAAGGCTGGCTCAGGCTGACGACCGGCAGGGTTGATACAGTCTTTACCCAGGCAAGAAATACTCTTTCACAGCGAACCTTTGGCCCTGAGTGCTCTGGCTCAACCGCAATAAATGTTCGCCGTATGAAGGAAGGTGATTTTGCAGGCCTTGCATTACTGCAAAGAAAGTTCGGCCTGGTGGGCGTAATGTATAACAACGGGACCAAATCAATTGTGATGGTAAATGCCCAATCCGGTAAACCGGTTGTTGCTGAGAGTGTCCCACTGGGGAAGAAAACCGTTTACCTCAAAGCTGAATGCGATTTCAGAAACCTTGCCGACAGAGGTTATTTCTTTTACAGCCTCGATGGAAGAACCTGGATTCCAATCGGAACACCACTCGAAATGGAGTACTCAATGCCCCATTTTATGGGCTACCGTTTTGGATTGTTCAATTACGCCACCGGAACACCTGGCGGATATGTTGATTTTGACTGGTTCAGGATAGATCAGAAAATAAGTAATACCAAATAATTCAAATTACTAAATATCAATACTATGAAGAACAATTCTAAAGGCAGATCTGGCGCCGCCAGAGTGTCATGGCACACATCTGAAGTCCCTGCAGCTATTCTCAGAATTGCAGCGCTGGCAGTAATTCTGAATTTCTGCCTTATCTTATTCTCAGGCTATTCTTTCGGGCAGACACTGAAGCTGAACAACCTGGAATATTTTGAAACACCCGGAGTTAACGTTCTTGTCTTCAGTAATCAATATAATGGAATGTTTTATGATGAGAAGACTGCCGGTATAGAGATCATTCATCACGGTGTGAGAACATCAACCGGTGGCGCGGTAAGGCTTCAGAACACACCTGAACAGTGGGACCTGATACCCACAGTCGTCAGCCGGAAGGTTGATGCTCTGAACAACAGTGTCGACGTGGTGCTGAAATATCCTGATTTTGATTTTACTTCCAGGATCAATGTCACTGCAAAGGACAAAGGTGTAATAATAAGCGTTTATCTTGACAATCCTCTGCCAAAGGATCTTGAGGGACGCGCAGGACTGAATCTGGAATTTCTGCCCGCTTCATATTTTGAGAAAACATTCCTGGCAGACGGGAAGCCGGGACTGTTTCCATTATACCCCTCCAGTTCTACCACCACTGAATCTTCCGGCAATAAGATCAGGCAGTTTGCCGGTCATTCAACATTTGACGACAGAGGCAAAGGTGAATTTATAGTTCCCGCTCCTATTGCTTCGGGTAAGACTATCATACTGGCACCAGAGGACCCTGAACGTCTGGTGAAGATCCAATCCGCCGATGCGGAACTGATGCTGTTTGACGGACGAAACCTGGCACAGAACGGATGGTACATTGTGCGCTCACTCCTTCCTGCGGGCAGAACAGGGAAGGTGATGGAATGGTATCTTGAACCAAATGCAATTCCAGCCTGGAAGAGGGATCCGGTTATTGGATTTTCACAGGTGGGTTACCTTCCCGGTCAGGAGAAGATTGCAGTTATCGAGCTGGATAAGAATGATTCTCCGTTAAAAACCGCAACAGTGTTCCAGGTAACACCGGAAGGAAAAACAGTGGAAAAGTTCAGTTCGGAGGTTAAGCTATGGGGCAAATATTTAAGATATAATTACCTCAAATTCGATTTTACTCCTGTTAAAGATCCAGGTATCTATTTTATTAAATATGGGGACGAATCCACCAATACATTTGTGGTTGGTCCCGATGTTTACCGTGATATCTGGCATCCGACACTGGATGTCTGGTTTCCTGTCCAGATGGATCATATGATGGTAAATGAAGCCTACCGGACCTGGCACGGTGCTCCCTACCTGGATGATGCATTGCAGGCACCGGTAAATCACCAGCATTTTGACGGTTACAGGATGGGGCCGACAACGGAAACAAAATACAAGCCCCTGGAGCGTATACCGGGTCTGGACGTGGGCGGCTGGTTTGATGCAGGTGACTTTGACATTCAGACCTTTTCACATGTGACCGTCTTGCTGAACTTCGTTGATGCCTGGGAGCAATTCAGGGTTGACCGAGATCAGACCTATATTGACCAGGCAACACGTTTTGTGGATATACATCGTCCGGATGGCCAACCGGATATTTTGCAGCAGATTGAACACGGAGCGCTGAACCTGGTTGCACAGATAGAAAATATAGGCTATCCGGTAAGGGGTATCATCGTCCCTTACCTGTACCAGTATCATCATCTCGGTGATGCAATTACTGAAACTGACAATCTTCCTTATAATCCCGATCTTAAGCCGTATGAGACGGACGGCAAGTCAAGCGGCACACCTGATGACAGGTGGGTATTTACAGGCAGGTCAGCATTCCTCGATTATGCCACCGCCGGTGCACTGGCTGCTTCAAGCCGTGCTCTTAAAGGCTATAATGAATCCCTTGGCGACAGATGTCTGGCTGCTGCCGCAACACTCTGGAATGAGAATGTCAATAAATCCCAGGACACCAGCCAGTTTGAAGGATGGCAGATGTTTGCAGCCGGGAGCGAAATGTCTGCGGCTCTTCAATTGTTTATCACTACCGGAGAAGACAAATATTCCAAACGGTTCACCGAATTATTATGGCCGTCGCTTGACAGGTCGCCCGTCATGGGAGGAATGACTGCAGCCCTGCAGGCGTTGCCTTATATGAACAATGACTACAGGACAAAACTTAAGGATTATGTCATTAAATACAGGGAGGCAATTGACGGATATAACAAAAACAACCCCTATGGCGTTCCGCTGAATCCCAGGGGATGGGGCGAAAGCACAGTGATAATAAACTTTGCAATAACCAACTACTATGCCAATAAGGCGTTCCCTGAGATTATCGGTAATGAATATGTTTACAAAGGACTGAATTATATTTTCGGATGCCACCCCTATTCCAATATCTCCTATGTTTCGTCGGTCGGAACAAGATCAAAGAAAATCACCTACGGCAACAACAGGGCAGATTTCACATTTATTGCCGGAGGTGTCGTTCCCGGCCTGATCCTGTTAAAGCCTGATTTCCTGGAAAACAAGGAAGACTGGCCATTCTTCTGGGGTGAAAATGAATGTGTCATAGATGGCTGTGCCGCATATATATTTCTTTCAAATGCCGTAAATGATCTCAAATGAAAACCCGTATATCTGATATTCTCATATTTGTATTTGCGGCATTATGTCTCAGCAATGCAGATGCTCAGAATCCATTCATAACCAACCAGTTCACAGCTGATCCGTCAGCAAGGGTGTTCAATGGCAGAGTCTATGTTTACCCGTCGCATGATATACCTGCTCCTGAAAGTGTTGCCCGTAAAGACTGGTTCTGCATGGAGGATTATCATGTGTTCTCATCATCAGACCTCACTGACTGGACCGATCATGGCGTTATTGTAACCCAGGAGAAAGTCGAATGGGTCAATCCTGCCTCATACAGCATGTGGGCCCCTGACTGCATTGAAAGAAAAGGGAAGTACTATTTCTATTTCCCTGCAAATGTCAAACCCGGTTCCGGAAGAGGTTTCGGAATCGGGGTTGCAGTTGCCGATGATCCTGCCGGGCCGTTTATCCCGCAGCCTGAACCGATCAAAAATGTCCACGGTATTGATCCCTGCATTTTTACTGACAAAGATAGCCAGGCATACATATACTATTCCCTTGGCAAGATCTACGCAGCCAAACTGAATGACAACATGCTTGAACTTGCATCAGAACCGGTGGTT
>CAWFSO010000001.1:0-262500 GCA_963818525.1 uncultured Rikenellaceae bacterium | reverse complement strand
GGTATTGGAATATTAACCAATTGTCCATCGAGATCGCCTCTCGGCTTACCCTTAGGTCCCGACTAACCCTGATCCGATTAACGTTGATCAGGAAACCTTAGTCTTTCGGTGGGCAGGTTTCTCGCCTGCCTTATCGTTACTTATGCCTACATTTTCTTTTCCAGACGCTCCAGCATACCTTACGGTACACCTTCAGCGCAGACTGGAATGCTCCCCTACCAATGATGCTTTTACACACTATTCCATAGCTTCGGTGATATGTTTATGCCCGATTATTATCCACGCACAACCGCTCGACTAGTGAGCTGTTACGCACTCTTTAAATGAATGGCTGCTTCCAAGCCAACATCCTAGCTGTCTGGGCAGTCGCACTTCGTTTCTCCAACTTAACATATACTTCGGGACCTTAGCTGATGGTCTGGGTTATTTCCCTCTCGGCCACGGATCTTAGCACCCATAGCCTCACTCCTGAGCACCATTTTGCAGCATTCGGAGTTTGTCAAGGTTTGATAGGCGATGAAGCCCTCTAGCCTTATCAGTAGCTCTACCTCTGCAAAACTCGACTCAAGGCTGCACCTAAATGCATTTCGGGGAGTACGAGCTATTTCTCAGTTTGATTGGCCTTTCACCCCTATCCTCAGTTCATCCAAAAACTTTTCAACGTTTACTGGTTCGGCCCTCCATCCCGTGTTACCGGAACTTCAGCCTGACCAAGGATAGATCACAAAGTTTCGCGTCTACCCCTACTAACTATACGCCCTATTCAGACTCGCTTTCGCTTCGGCTCCAACTCTTAAAGTTTTAACCTCGCTAGTAAGGATAACTCGTAGGCTCATTATGCAAAAGGCACGCCGTCACCCCGTCTTGCGACAAGGCTCCGACCGATTGTAAGCAAACGGTTTCAGGTACTATTTCACTCCCCTGTTCGGGGTGCTTTTCACCTTTCCCTCACGGTACTAGTCCACTATCGGTCTCTCAGGAGTATTTAGCCTTGCGGGATGGTCCCCGCGGGTTCAGACAGGATTTCACGTGTCCCGCCTTACTCAGGATACCAGCTATATCAATAATACATTCCCGTACAGGGGTTTCACCTTCTGTGCCCTACCTTTCCAGGTAGTTTCAGTCTGTATTAAAGATAATGATACCGGTCCTACAACCCCGACTATGCCTAAACATTGTCGGTTTGGGCTATTCCCATTTCGATCGCCACTACTCTGGGAATCACTATTGTTTTCTTTTCCTCCGGGTACTTAGATGTTTCAGTTCTCCAGGTTCGCTTCCCGACTTGCGCCGGGATTCCAAGTCTTCAACTTGGAGGGTTGCCCCATTCGGATACCTGCGGATATATTGGATATTTGCTCCTCCCCGCAGCTTTTCGCAGCTTGTCACGTCCTTCATCGCCTCTGAGAGCCAAGGCATCCACCGTTTGCCCTTAATTACTTTCTTGAGTAATCTCTTATTAATCTTACAATTCAAAAATTTATCAAATTTGATATCTTCTCTATAAAAACCAGTATGTCAAAGAACTTTTATCCGCCCGCTGGCGGATTTGGCCTGAGGGTCTGAGGTCTGAGGGTCTGCGGGTCATTTGATTGACCTTTGGACCTTAAGACTTGAGACTTTAGACCTAATATTTTAAAAATGAAGTAGTCACAGGCGAAATAGATTTTACCGTTTTGATCATCTCCAGAAAGGAGGTGTTCCAGCCGCACCTTCCGGTACGGCTACCTTGTTACGACTTAGCCCCAGTCACTAGTTTTACCCTAGGCCGCTCCTTACGGTTACGGACTTCAGGCACCCCCAGCTTCCATGGCTTGACGGGCGGTGTGTACAAGGCCCGGGAACGTATTCACCGCGCCATGGCTGATGCGCGATTACTAGCGAATCCAGCTTCACGAAGTCGAGTTGCAGACTTCGATCCGAACTGAGACCGGTTTTCGAGATTAGCATCCTGTCACCAGGTAGCTGCCCTCTGTACCGACCATTGTAACACGTGTGTAGCCCTGGACATAAGGGCCGTGCTGATTTGACGTCATCCCCACCTTCCTCTCACCTTACGGTGGCAGTTTCGCTAGAGTCCCCTGCTTTACCAGATGGCAACTAACGATAAGGGTTGCGCTCGTTATGGGACTTAACCCGACACCTCACGGCACGAGCTGACGACAACCATGCAGCACCTTGCAGAAAGCCCCGAAGGGAATTTCTATCTCTAAAAAATGCACTCTACATTTAAGCCCAGGTAAGGTTCCTCGCGTATCATCGAATTAAACCACATGTTCCTCCGCTTGTGCGGGCCCCCGTCAATTCCTTTGAGTTTCAACCTTGCGGCCGTACTCCCCAGGTGGATTACTTATTGCTTTTGCTTAGCCGCTGACAGTGTATCGCCAACAGCGAGTAATCATCGTTTACGGCGTGGACTACCAGGGTATCTAATCCTGTTCGATCCCCACGCTTTCGTGCCTCAGCGTCAGTATCGGCTCAGTAAGCTGCCTACGCAATTGGTGTTCTGTGTAATATCTAAGCATTTCACCGCTACATTACACATTCCGCCTACCTTAACCAAACTCAAGTCTATCAGTATCAATGGCAGTTCTGCAGTTAAGCTGCAGGATTTCACCACTGACTTAATAGTCCGCCTACGCACCCTTTAAACCCAATGAATCCGGATAACGCTCGCATCCTCCGTATTACCGCGGCTGCTGGCACGGAGTTAGCCGATGCTTATTCCCAGGGTACCGTCAATTGCGTAACGCGTACGCAAGTTTCTCCTCCTGGAAAAGCAGTTTACAACCCATAGGGCCGTCTTCCTGCACGCGGGATGGCTGGTTCAGGCTTGCGCCCATTGACCAATATTCCTCACTGCTGCCTCCCGTAGGAGTCTGGTCCGTGTCTCAGTACCAGTGTGGGGGATCACCCTCTCAGGACCCCTAAACATCAAAGCCTTGGTAAGCCGTTACCTTACCAACTAGCTAATGTTACGCATGCCCATCCCGTACCGCCGGAACTTTAAATATCAAAAGATGCCTTCCAATATTTCTATGGGATATTAGTCCGAATTTCTCCGGGTTATCCCCCTGTACAGGGTAGGTTACATACGCGTTACTCACCCGTCTGCCGGTCGCCACCAAAGTATTGCTACCTCGTGCTGCCCCTCGACTTGCATGTGTTAAGCCTCCCGCTAGCGTTCATCCTGAGCCAGGATCAAACTCTTCATTGTAATATTTCATTTCTTAAATATCTCTTGAAGATCAATCCGGTCTCTTCAAAAACTCAAACAAAATCGCTAGGTTTTTGGCGAGATCTCTCTCGCCTGTGTGCTACTACTTCATCATTAATTCAAAGAACTCCTTCCCTCCTCATTTTTTGAGGCAAGGGACGACAAAGATACTGAACTCTTTTTTCTCTACCAAACTTTTTTCAAAAGTTTTCTCACTTTTTTTTTCGCCCCTCGCAGGGCAAAATCCGCGAGTCCAATCTGTCAAACCTCTCTTTCAGGGAACGTGCTTTTCTTCAAAAGCGGGTGCAAAGATATGGAACAATATTAATAAAACAAATTTATGCTATCTTTTTTTCAATTATTTTTCTCTTTCCCGTCTTTCTCCACCAGAAACGTCACAGTCATACCATATATTATATATAAAAGCTGACTCTCTTTTGAGGTAACCCTGCCCGGGAACCGAAAACACCAGTGGCGAGGTGAGACATGTGCTGACCGGAAAACGACTCCTCCTTATAATCTTTTTGTGGAATCCTGCGGCTAACTATGCCACAAAAACCTTCGCAGGGGAGGTTCAGATATTCTTCTGACCGGTAACAGCCTTCCTTGCTGCCTCAAGATGAAGGTATATACCGTGGCTGTAAGTTGGTTTAAGTTCCCAGCTTCTTTCAAGCAGCCTCAGTGCCTCCTCGTATTCTCCCAGTTTATAAAACCCCCACCCCTTGGTATCGAGAAACAACCACTCGTAGGAGGGATTTAATTCAAGAGCCCTTTCAATCAGTTCCACCCCTTCTTCCACATTGCGATCCTCTTCAATGAGATGCTTGGCGAGATAATAATACCAGAACCCATTACCGGGGTCCAGGGCTACTGCTTCCCGGAAAGATGCCTCAGCCTTATCGGGCATATTCGCCTGCAAATATGCCCACCCCAGGTTTCTCGCCAGGGCGGCTTCCGGCCATCTGTTCTCCTTGTAAACAGCCCGGTATCTGGCCAGATATTTATTGGCTGACGCGGTATCACCCAGGGTCAGATAAAGTATTGTCTGCCTCCAGATAAGTGTGGTTTCATCAGGGAAAGTCTTTTCTGCCAATGCATAGACTTTCTTCTCTTTTTTGTACTGCCCTGTCTTATGATATGCGTAGCCCAGCTCTGTATAATTATATACCCACCAGGGTTTTACATTTATCTGCTCATATAAATCAAGTGCCTTCTCAAATTCCGGGATTGCTTTTTCGTATTCATAGAGGCTGCTGTAACTTAGTCCGATATCATAGTAGGTTCCAGGGTACATATCATCTATCTCCAGATATTGCCTGAGGAATTTTATCTCCTCAAGCGGGGTGTCATGGAAAAAAGCATGGTTTTGGTTCACAAGCAACCTGTAGCTCAAGGGTAACATCTCTGCATTACGGTAAGCCCTGTCTCCCCATTCCCTGGCCTCCTTGTACCTTCCCATATTTATATATGTCACGGAAATCAATAATGTCATATGGAGATAGTTTGAATCAAGCGAGAGGGCCCTTTCAAACATCTTTAATGCGGTGGTATAATCCTTTTTGCTTCTGGCATGTTCGCCGAGAAGATAGCACTTGTAGGCCTCCGATGAGTTGGTCAGAGGCCTGTACTGCTGATATGACGGGAGTGCATTAATGAGTTTCGAAATTATCAGATAATCAATTATCATCTGTGAAAGTGAGTCAATGACAAACAGCATCTCATCGGAAGAACCATCGACCTGGAATGACTTAAATACCTCATCTGTCTTCGAGTCGATCAATTGTGAGTTCAGCCTGGCAGTTTTACCTGAAAGATTTATGCTCCCCGAAATATATACATCAGCATTGAGCTTCTGAGATATGACCTTCGCCACTGATGGTAACATGCTGGCATAATCCGCCGGGGCTTCATCGTAAAGCATCCTGTTTACAAACTCTCTGTTTCTTACTTTAAGATCCTGGGAGTTGGAAAGGGCAGTGATAAGGTTATCCTGAACCCCGTTGCGCCAAATGTTTAAAAGACTGTCATTGGTCAGATTCTGAAAGGGCATTACAGCAACAACTATCCGGTCTGTTGAAAGTCTCAATTTACTGAAAGTGCTGCTGCTGAAGTATTTTGGGTAAAATAACGCAATGGCAGCTGCCACAAGCGCCAAACCTGCAATCAGATATGCAGCCTTCCTTAGAAGCGGCTTTGAAGTTTTTGGAACTTTTGCCTCAGGTTCATCCCGGGCAATTTCTGTACCTGGCCTCTGTGTGTATCCAACTTCCTCCTTAAGCTGACCGGAAGCCGATAACAATCCGATAACAGTATCTTTAATGGCAAGAGCTACCTTATTGATCTGGTTTCGGTAGATGGTGTGATTCAGATTGTCGTGAGGATTATCCTCATTGGAACGGAGGGGTCTGTTAACACCTGATTCTTTATAGATGAATTCAACTCCTCTCAGAAAGCCACCTGTTACTGATTCGCATAGTTTTATATCGTCATTATCCAGATCATGTATCCGAACCGGCAGGACTCTGGTTGCGACATTTCCATTCGGTAATTTAACCTTCAACCCAAACCGGTCACGGGAAGCCTTTTCTACAAATGCTTTGAATTCGTATTCCCAGGCAAATGATCTGGGGTCACAATATGTGCGTGAAATAACCGGAATAAAGATCAGGCATTTCAGCTTTTCTTCCAGTGATGCACTTACATCGTGGGTCTCAAGAAGGCCATCATGCTGATTAATATCAAAGTAAACGCTTATCTCTTCCTTGAAGGTCGATTCCAGTTCCGTCTTCAAAGAATCAACAAACTCACTCACCCATCTGTCGCCTTTATTGTCTTTCTGACGGTAACTGATGAAGATGTCATAGTTATAGCCTTCTATAATGCTTGACATCAGCGGTCTGTTTAATTCACTATCAAATTTAGGCAATAATGAGGCTGTAAGCAAATAAACTTAAACCCCGCATATTTAGGATATAAATATTGCATTGGAGCTAACGGCTGACTAAAGTAAAATGTGCCCGCAAGTCCTGGCAAAAAAGATGGACAATGTGCTTCCACCGGCCTGCCATGGCCCCTAAAAGCCTCAAAATATCCTCCTTATGAAAGATTGTTAATTAAAAAGAAGATTTCGTTTAAAAATCAAGGGGGATTCAGAACTATTTTTTTCTATCTTTGAAATGGGCGGTCCCCCCTCCTCGCTGACCCCTTCGGGGTCGATATTTTGACGAATATTATTTGACTAACATTCAATCATGGGGGGACCGCCTTTTCTTTTGTGGGTAATCTATATAACTGAGATTTCCGATTTTTGTTGCATTCTGCCGGTACCTTCCGGTGATTTTTGACATGTAAAAAGATCACCGGGATTCTTCAGAAAACTTCCCGGAAATGGTTATGCCCCCGAACAAAACCCGGAGATTCCGGCAAGGGGACCCGCATCACGAATCAGAAATTGCTTAATACTTTGGATTCCTCCATTCTTCAAACTGGTGGTAACGACTCTCGGCAGCCCAACGGATGCCCCGCTTCTGGATTTCAAGCACCTCGGGTACTTCGAAGTCGGCAATAACATGCCCCAGCGATGAATAAAACACCCGTCCCTTCCCGTAATACTTCTTCCAGACTACCGGCATGGTGTTGCCATCGATCCAGTCTGCATGATCGGCATTGAACCGGGTAGTGGCCAATACCCTGATATTTGGATCAACGTGCATATAGTACTGCTCCGAGTGCATGGAAAAATCTGCGATGCCTTTTGTCACGGGGTCGTTTGGGTCGATTATGTTCACCACATAATCGATCACTCCGCCAGGGTGCGACACCCATTGGCCTCCGACCATGAACTGGTACTCCGGGTTGTTGCGGAACGAGTCGCCTGTGCCACCGTGCCATCCGGCCAAACCAACTCCACGTTTAATGGCTTTTAATAGGCCCTTCTCCTGTTCGTTTGAAATTTCTCCCATGGTCCAGATCTGAACAATCAGGTCGAGGGTATCCATCAATGCTTCGTTTGTGTATACCCCGAGCGAGTCGGATACAATTACCCTTGCTCCTTCCGACTTCATCCAGGGGACAAACAGGTCCCTGGATGGCAGGGGGTCATGGCCGTCCCAGCCACCATGTACAAAAAGTACATTCTTCCCTTTTAAAGATGGTTCGGGATTGGCAGTATCAATATTCCTTTTCGGACCTGCACTATTGCAGCTTGTTGCCACAAACAACAGTGCGCAAAGCAGAAATGGAGTTGCCGGTATTGAATAGAGTTTTTGCATGGTTTAAAAATTTGTCGGTTTACAAATTTAATGTTAATACCCTTCACTTCCCATGTCTGAGGCATCCCGGAGATTATGGCCGGTGCGGCCAAAAAAAAGAGCCCTCTTCCGAAGACTCTTGTGGAGATTAAGGGAGTCGAACCCTTGACCCTCCCGACTTGCAGTCGGGATGCTCTGACCATGGCCGGTACGGCAAAAAAAAGAGCCCTCTTCCGAAGACTCTTGTGGAGATTAAGGGAGTCGAACCCTTGACCCTCCCGACTTGCAGTCGGGATGCTCTGACCATGGCCGGTACGGCCAAAAAAAGAGCCCTCTTCCGAAGACTCTTGTGGAGATTAAGGGAGTCGAACCCTTGACCCCCTGCGTGCAAGGCAGGTGCTCTGACCAACTGAGCTAAATCCCCATAATTAAAAAGAACCGGAATCAGACTCACTTGACCCTCCCGACACAAGTGTCGGGATGCTCTGACCAACTGAGCTAAATCCCCATTGTTATTGTCGATTTTCGATTTTCGATTGCCGATTAAATAAATCGCAAATCTCAAATCGGCAATCGCAAATTCCGTAGTCCCACCCAGAGTTGAACTGGGGACCTCTACATTATCAGTGTAGCGCTCTAACCAACTGAGCTATGGGACTGATAAGCGCACACTATAAAGAACGCCCCATTGATTTCTCGATCATTTGGGGTGACAAAAGTAACGCTTCCTCTTAAACATGCAAAATATTTTCAGAAATATTTTATGCGACAGCTGCAGAAAATCCACCTGAGAGCGGTGAGAACCGGAAAACAACAGCCAGGGCAGATGTTAAGGGCAAAATCAAATGGCTCAGTGAGAAAATTAGTTAAATTCGCACTTTCAGCGGACCCTCATGTCAAACCTGGTACTGATACCAACATACAACGAGGCGGAGAACATCCCCGGGCTGGTCAACGCCATCTCCTCCCTCAGCACACCGTTTGACATACTGGTCATCGATGACAATTCACCCGACGGCACAGCATCACTGGTAAAAGAGATGATGCCATCATTCCCAAACCTGCACATCCTTGAAAGGCCATCAAAAAGCGGACTGGGCAGGGCATACATCGCAGGGTTCGACTGGGCGCTGCAGAGAGACTACAAGTATATATGCGAGATGGACGCCGACTTCTCCCATGACCCCGATGACCTCGTAAGGCTCTGGGATGCCTGCGAGAATGGCGGCGCTGACCTGGCCATCGGCTCCAGATACATTTCGGGGGTGAATGTCGTTAACTGGCCTATGGGAAGAGTGCTGATGTCATACATCGCCTCCATGTACGTGAGAATCATCACAGGGATGAAGATCATGGACACCACCGCCGGATTTAAATGCTACCGCCGCGATGTGCTGATGAACATCAACCCCGGACATATCCGCCTCGTCGGATACGGTTTCCAGATAGAGATGAAGTTCACGGCATGGAAACTTGGCTATAAGATCGTTGAAGTGCCGATTATCTTCACCGACCGCAGGGCCGGCACCTCTAAGATGTCCGGAGGCATCTTCGGCGAAGCCATGTGGGGCGTGCTCCGGATGAAGATATCAAGTATCTTCAGGAAACCGCGCAGGATAGTAACCTGATCGTTCCACTATGCACAAGGAGAAAGAAACCATTATCCTTATCCGCAATGCCCTGCTTATAAACGAAGAGAGCAGGCGGGCAGCGGACGTTATCATAAAAGGTGACCGTATTTCTGAAATCCTTCCCGCCGGCAAGGCAGAGGCAGGACCTGACGCGGTGGTCATCGATGCTACAGGCCTGTGGCTCCTGCCGGGGGTCATTGACGATCATGTGCATTTCCGGGAGCCGGGATTAACACATAAGGGCGATATCGCCAGTGAGAGCGCCGCTGCCGCTGCCGGCGGAGTGACATCGTTCATGGAGATGCCCAATACCCAGCCACAGACCGTCAGCCTGCATGAGTGGCAGAAGAAGAACGACCTGGCAGCCACCAGTTCAACAGTTAACTACTCCTTCTACCTGGGCGGCACAGACAGCAACCTGAGCGAGCTCCTCAATGCCGATCCAGGGCTTGTCCCCGCCATAAAACTCTTCATGGGAGCCTCCACCGGCAATATGCTTGTCAGCAAGGAAGAGGCGCTTGACGCCATTTTCGGCATAAAAAAACTTCCCGTTGCCTGCCACTGCGAGGACGAGCAGATTATCAGGGCCAACATTGCATCCTACCGCGGCAAATACGGTGAGGAGATCGACCCCTCCTTCCATCCCCTCATCAGGAGCCGGGAGTCATGCATCACCTCATCATCGTCTGCCATTGAACGTGCACACAGGGCCGGCACACGACTGCACCTGCTGCATCTCTCCACGGCGGAGGAGACAGCGCTGCTCACTCCCGGCCATGACCCGTCAGCCAAACAGATCATCGGGGAGGCCTGCGTGCACCATCTCTGGTTTGACGACTCCTCTTACCGTGACAGGGGCAACCTGATCAAATGGAATCCCCCGATAAGAAAGGCATCCGACAGGGAGGCGCTGGTAAGGGCGGTGAGGGAGGATCTGATCGACATCATTGCAACTGACCATGCCCCTCATACGCTCGAAGAGAAGAGAGCCCCTTACTTCAGTGCGCCCTCAGGCGGCCCTACGGTGCAGCACTCTCTTGTCATGATGCTCGAGCTGTGCCACCGGGGAGAGTTCACCCCTGAGATTGTAGTCAGAAAGATGTGCCATAATCCAGCCATAATCTTCAGTGTTAAGGATAGGGGCTTTATCAGGAAGGGCTATAAGGCAGACCTGGTACTCGTCGACCCCCACTCACCCTGGACGGTAAGCACGGATAACATCCTTTACAAGTGCGGCTGGTCACCACTGGAAGGCACAACATTCAGCAGCAGGGTTATAACCACCATCGTCAACGGCATACCCGTCGTTTCCGAAGGCCGCCTGACCGGCCGCAGGGCCCCGGAGATGCTTCGCTTCACAAGATAAAAGGAAAGGCAGCATGAAAAAGATTGTTGTGTTGATGATTCTGGCAGCGCTTGCAGCCTCATGCGGGGAGCGCAGCGGCGACAGGAAAAGGGCAGCAGGTGCTGCCGGCCAGGAAAGCTCCGCAGCCACTCAGCTCCCTTCAGGCAAGGAAAGCCCCGCAGCCAATCAGCTCTCTGACGGACCAGAGCGCCCTGCTGGCGCTGATATCCCTGCCGGTGCTGTGCTGATCGCCAGCAACATAGTCACCGAGGTGATTATAAAACCTGACCCGGAGGGTGATCCATGGGAGATTGAAAAGGTGGCAGGCTACCAGGGCGAAGTGCTGGTGGCCAATATCTTTGACCGTGTCTATGACGGTACTCTCACCGTCTACGACTATCACAGCGGCGAGCCTCTGTCAGCCGCTGAGGTGAAGGATATCGAGAAAGAATTCAGCAATGACCGCACCAAAATCGGCAAACTGTCATTTACGGAGGACTGGTTCTTTGATCCGGCTACCTTTACTGTTGTGAAGAGATCGAAGTCAATCACCTTTGGATATGAGCTTTACAACAACCTGGGCAGGGTCTATGCTTACAGAGCGGCGTTCAGGGCTGACCTCGGAAGGTAGCGATCACCTTAACGCACCACCAGCCTCACCGAGTTGCGCGTTGTCTGCGAGAGGAGCACCTCACGTCCGGTGGTGACCTTCTCAACGGCTCCCGGAATGTTGTGTCTCACGGTGATCATCTCGGCAGAATCATTGTATAATATGGAAAAATCCGATGCCAGCTTCTCCAGAACTGATGATATTATAGGCTCCTCGTTGTCAGCGCAGATGTTAATGCTGACGGCTCCTGTCTGCACCAGATTGACCTTTACACCAATATCAGCCAGCGTATGGAAGAGACCTGCAAGTATATCGCCCATGACAAAAGAGAGGTCTTTTGGCATGACTGATATCAATATCTGGTTCTCCTTCTTCACGAAGACCGGCGGGAGGGTCCCCTGTGGGGCCTCGGAAGAGATGATTGTCCCCGCGGCCGAGGGGTCAATAAAAGACCTGACCTCCATTGGTATATTCTTGTTATGAAGCGGTTTTATTGTCTTGGGGTGTATCACCTTGGCCCCGGAGAAGGTCATCTCCACGGCTTCGTTATAGGAGAGGTGTCCCAGTGTCACTGCTGAGGGCATCCATTTGGGGTCAGCATTCATCACTCCAGGCACATCCTTCCACACGACCACCTTTTCGGCATCAAGCATGTTAGCCAGGAGGGCAGCAGTATAGTCCGATCCTTCCCGTCCCAATGTGGTAGGTGCGCCCTCAGCTGTAGCGCCAATGAATCCCTGTGTTACATATATGTCTGCCCCTCCGTTTGTAAACTCCCTTAATGCCGCGCTGGCGGAGGCCTCCCACATAACATTGGCATCACGGTGCCGGTTGTCAGTGAGTATCACTTTGCGGATGTCAACCCACCTGGTATTAAGTCCCCGGCTGTTAAGATAGGATTCCACTATCATTGTGGACCACACCTCACCCTGAGATACTATCATATCATAGTCACTGTCAAACTTACCAGGCCTCCGTGATGCCAGTGCCCCACCTGACGCCTCAAACAGATCCCTGATGGCTTTCACCGGCTCCGCATCAGCCCCCAATAGTTGCGAGGCAATCTCCAGATGATACCCGGCCAGGGCGTCATATCTCTCCCTGAAAGAGCCATCGCCCCCTGTCCATGCCAGGTGTATCTCCTCCAGCACATTGGTTGTCTTGCCAAGTGCTGAGACAACTACCACAATACTTCCACTCTCCCGCGAAATAATACTACACAGGTTTTCAATTCCTGCAGCATCCCGTACCGAGGCTCCGCCGAATTTAAATACTTTGATCATCTTGATTGTCTGCGCAAATTTATAACTTAGCCCTTAATAAACAACTGCTGACGGAGTGCCTGCAGCTGATCAACCACTTTCATTATGCCAAGTTATGATATTACAAGCCTGAATGACTTCATCATCAGGCAACAGAAGGATTTCCCTTACGCCCGCGGCGAACTCAGCAGTCTTCTGCATCACATTGGCACGGCAGCCAAAATGGTCAACGCCAAGATACGCAAGGCAGGACTGGTTGAGATCCTGGGGCGGGCAGGTGTGGAGAATCCACAGGGCGAGGACCAGCAGAAGCTTGACCGCTATGCGGATGATGTTTTCATTGACGCCCTTCAGGCATCGGGAGAGTGCTGCGGAGTGGCTTCGGAGGAAAACCAGGACGAGGTCATCTTCACGGAGGAGTTTGCCGCAAGGGGGAAATATGTCGTCTGCATTGACCCTCTGGACGGTTCATCAAACATAGACTACAATGTGTCGGTAGGATCCATATTCTCAATCTACCGCCGGGTGACCGAACGCGACGCCGAGCCCAGCATTGTCGACTTCCTTCAGGACGGCAGGAGCCAGGTGGCCGCAGGTTATGTAATCTACGGCTCTTCCACCATGCTTGTCTATACCACGGGCAACGGGGTGAACGGATTCACCCTTGACCCCACCATAGGCGAGTTCTGTCTCTCACATCCCAACATGAAGACCCCGTCTAAAGGGAGGACCTATTCGGTCAACGAGGGCAACTATATCAAATTCCCTGACGGAGTAAAACGATACATCAAATACTGCCAGGAGAATGATCCTGACACCGGCCGCCCGTACTTATCGAGGTACATCGGTTCGCTGGTATCCGACGTGCACCGGAATATGCTCACGGGAGGGATCTTTCTCTATCCTCCTTCAATAATTTATCCCTCAGGGAAGCTGAGGCTGGTATATGAGTGCAACCCCATGTCATTCCTGGTGGAGCAGGCGGGAGGCACAGCCACCGACGGCAGGAACAGGATCCTGACCATCAGGCCCGAATCGCTGCACCAGAGGTCACCCTTCTATTGCGGTTCTCCCGAAATGGTCAGCAAGCTCACAGGGATGTGCTGCTGACGCCGCCGCCCGATCGTTAACGGAATCTTTTGTTTTGCGGTGAACGCAGGCTTTGCTAATTTTGCACCTCACAAAGATTCAATGGCCAGCACCGTTTTCAGAGATATTTACAGGAAACACCCCTCCTTCACCAGGCTTGAGGCGCTCCTCGCCGGCGACAGCAAGGAGCCGGTGATTATCCGCGGCCTGACAGGGTCATCGAGGACGGTGGTGATGGCCGGCGCCCTGTCGCAGCAACCGACAACCCATGTGGTCCTTCTCCCGGAGAAGGAGGATGCGGCCTACTTCTACAATGACCTCACCTCGCTGATCGGCGACGATAACATCTTCTTCTTCCCGGGAACATACAAAAGGTCGGTGATGTATGACCAGACCGAACCGGCCAACATCATCCTCAGGGCTGAGGTACTGAACTTCCTGACCTCGGGGCGTAGAAAATGCATCATTGTCACCTACCCCGAGTCGGTCATGGAGAAGGTGGTCAGCAAGAGCAACCTGAAGAAGAACACCTTTGCAATAAGCAAGGGAGCAAAACTCTCAATAGAATTCCTTGAAGAGGTCCTCCGCATGTACAATTTCAGGCGGACAGACTTTGTTTATGAACCCGGGCAGTATTCCGTAAGGGGAAGCATCACCGACCTCTTTTCTTACTCGGCAGACAAGCCCTACCGCATTGACTTCTTCGGCGAGGAGGTCGACTCTATCCGTTCATTCAATCCCGATGACCAGCTGTCGCTCCAGATCCATGACGAGATACAGGTTATCCCTGACATCCAGGCGCTTGCCTTTAACGAGAGCACTGACAGCCTGATAGATTTCATACCCCCCTCGTCGATCATCTGGAGTGACAACTTCGACTATATCATTGAGAAGACAGACAATATCTGGTCGCAGGCACGCACCCGCAGCAATCGCGGTGAGATCTCCGACCGCCGTGACATAATCATCACCGGCCGTCATCTGGAAGAGCTCTGCTCTCAGCACCGCCAGGTCTTCTTCGGGAGGGGAAGAGAGTCTGAGGGAGCTGTCAGCATCGAGTTCCACACCGAGCCACAGCCCTCGTTCAACAAGAATTTTGAACTGCTGACATCGAGGCTTGTTGCGAACGGGAAGGAGGGCTACCAGAATTTCATTATCTCCGAGAGCGAGGTTCAGGAACAGCGCCTGAAGGAGATTTTTGCAGAGACCGACCCCCTGGCCGGGTTCACCCCCCTGCTGCTCAACCTGCACCAGGGTTTCACCGACCATGATCTGAAGATAGCGGTATACACTGACCACCAGATCTTTGACCGTTATCACAAGTTCAGGATAAAAGGCTTCTTCACCCGCCGTGACAGCATGACCGTCAGGGAGCTGACCGACCTCAATCCGGGTGATTATATTGTACATGTAGACCACGGCATTGGCCGTTTCGGGGGTCTTGAGAAGGTGGAAGTCAACGGGCGCCTGCAGGAGGCCATCAAGCTGGTATTCAAGGATAACGACATACTCTTTGTGGGCATACACGCCCTGCATCGCATATCAAAGTACAAAGGCAAGGACAACACCCCGCCCCGGATCAACAAGCTGGGCACCGGGGCATGGCAGAAGGTAAAGCAGTCGACCAAGAAGAAGGTCAAGGACATAGCCCGCGATCTCATCAAGCTCTATGCACAGCGCAAGGCCTCCGGCGGTTTTGCCTTCTCGCCTGACTCGTACCTGCAGAGGGAGCTGGAGGCCTCATTCATCTGGGAGGATACCCCTGACCAGCTCGCCAGCACCATTGCCGTCAAGGAGGATATGGAGGCGCCGATGCCTATGGACCGCCTTGTCTGCGGTGATGTAGGGTTCGGGAAGACCGAGGTGGCCGTCAGGGCTGCCTTTAAGGCCGCCACTGACGGAAAGCAGACGGCGATACTTGTTCCCACAACCATCCTGGCTTTGCAGCACTATAAGACCTTCACCTCCCGGCTCGAGAATTTTCCGTGCAAGGTTGATTATATAAGCAGGCACAGGAAACCCGCCGAACAGAAAAAGATACTGAAGCAACTGGCAGACGGAGAGATAGATATCATCGTAGGCACACACAAGATCACAGGTAAGGAGGTCAAATTCAAGGATCTCGGCCTGCTGGTCATTGACGAGGAGCAGCGTTTCGGTGTCGCTGTCAAGGAGAGGCTGAAGAGCCTCAAGGCCGGTGTTGACACCCTCACCCTGACAGCCACCCCGATCCCCCGCACACTCCAGTTCTCCCTCATGGGGGCACGTGACCTGTCAGTGATAACCACCCCCCCTCCGAACCGGATGCCGATAATCACTGAACTGCACGGCTTTAATGAGGATATAGTCCGTGAGGGCATTGTATATGAGGTAAGCCGCAACGGACAGGTCTTCTTCATCAATAACAGGATTGAGAACATCATGGAGGTGAAGGCCACCATAACACGAATATGTCCGGAGGTAAAGATTGCCGTTGTTCACGGGCGCATGGAGGGGGAAGAGATCGAGAACGTGATGTTCGACTTTATCAGGGGCGACTACGACGTGCTTCTTGCCACTACCATAATTGAATCCGGACTGGACATCCCCAACGCCAACACCATCTTCATCAATGACGCTCATTCATTCGGGCTCTCCGAGCTGCATCAGCTCCGTGGCAGGGTTGGCAGATCAAATAAAAAGGCCTTCTGCTATCTTCTCACCCCGCCGTTATCGGTGCTTACCAGTGACGCAAGAAGGCGCCTCAGGGCAATTGAGGAGAACTATGAGCTGGGGAGCGGCTTTAACATCGCCCTGCAGGATCTTGACATCCGCGGTGCGGGAAACCTGCTGGGAGGTGAGCAGAGCGGCTTCATCGCAGACGTGGGCTATGAAACCTACCAGAAGATCCTCAACGAGGCTGTCAAAGAGCTCAAGGAGGAGGAATTCGGGGATCTCTTCCCCACCTCGGCAAAAAAGGACGAGACCGACGATGGAGATTCCGCGAAGCAGTTTGTTCCTGACGTCACCGTGGAGACCGACCTCGAGATCATGTTCCCCGACGAATATGTCTCAAACATTCCCGAGCGCATCAGGCTGTACAAGGAACTCAATGATATCAGGAATGAGGAGGGGCTCAGAGCCTATGAATCACATCTTGCCGACAGGTTCGGGCCTCTGCCCACACCTGCCCGGTCTCTTCTTGACCTGGTGAGGCTTAAATGGATTGCCTCTCAGACAGGAATAGAAAAGGTAATACTGAAAAATAACACTCTGATTGCTAACTTTGTGACAGATCAGTCTTCACAGTTCTACCGCTCACCTCTCTTTGTGTCTGTGATGAATTTCGTGAACAGGAAACAGGGCAATATGACAATAAAGCAGAATAACAGCAAGCTCAGCCTCACCGTCAGGGAGGTGACTTCAGTCACCCAGGCCATAAGTCTCTTCAGCCGGATCCTGTCATACCATGAGTCGACCATAAAGCCACCGGCAAAACAATGAATCTCATCATCGATATAGGCAACACCACTACCAAGGCAGCTCTTACCGAAAATGGCATAATAATCAGGAAAGAGCGCTTCAGGTCAGCCGATCCGGAGCTTATTGGCAAATTTATCGGTAGCCGTTCGCTGAAAGGAGCCATTGTGTCAAGCGTCAGCCATGATCCCTCTGCCCTGCTTGATTTCCTGGGCGGAAGGAGTGACAGGGTGCATCATCTGACCTTCCGGTCAGTGTATCCCTTCGCCATTGACTACGCGACTCCGGAGACTCTGGGCGTCGATCGTCTGGCAGCCGCCGCCGGGGCTTGCATGCATCACCCCGGAGCAGATCTGCTGGTCATTGATGCCGGCAGCGCCGTGACGCTTGACCTGGTATCCGGAGGAGCCTACCGCGGGGGGAGCATCTCTCCGGGACTCTCAATGAGGTTTCGGGCACTGCATGAGTTTACCGGCAGGTTGCCTCTGGTAACCAAACGAAGTGACTTTGCCTTCCCCGCCAGAACGACGGAAGATGCTATCGCCGGAGGGGTTGTCATGGGCCTCGTATTTGAAATAAATGAGTATATTCGCACATTCGAAGAAAAGCACAAAAAACTCGTCACGGTCATCACGGGCGGCGACAGCGAACTGATATCTTCGCGAACTGAAAGGAAACTACTTACCTATCCTGACCTTGTGACTGAGGGTTTAAATTTTTTACTTGACAATAATGTATAAGACCAGAAGATTTAGTCTGATATTTTTGCTTGCTCTCCTGACGGCAGGAGTTTCAGGCCAGAAGAACGTCCTGTCTCCTTACGCAAGGTACGGCATCGGCAACATTGAACAGCAGGGTACGTTCAGGACGCGCGCAATGGGGGGCATCAGCAGCGGTATAAGAAACAACCTCACCCTGAACTTTGTGACACCGGCATCGTACAGCAGCATCGATACCACCTCTTTTATCTTTGACTTTGGCCTTGACTATGGAGTCATAAGGCTCAGGGAAGGTGATCAAACCTTTTATTCCCAGGACCTTAACTTTTCTCACCTCATGCTCGGGTTCCCGATTATGAAGGGCTGGGGCGTCGTAGCTGCCATCGTACCTTATTCCAACGGCGCCTACAATATAGTGGAGCAATCTACAGACAACGGAGGTGCCGACAAAATGCTGGAGCGGCATACCGGCTCCGGCGGTTACCAGAAGGCACTTATCGGAACAGGGTTCAGCCTCGGGAAACACTTCTCGGCAGGGGTTAACATGATTCTCCTTTTCGGAGAGATCACAAGGATAAATGACTTTTTATTTACGGAAGACAACAACTTATTCAATACCAGGAAATTTGGAAGTTATGACATGAATGGGATAGGCTGGGAGGGTTCAATGCAGTTCATGGCTCCCCTGCCTAAAAACAGGTATATAAACGCAGGCCTTACCTATACGCCAGGCTTCAACCTGAAGACAGTCAACCAGGACGTTGTATTCAGGTTTTCAAATGTTCAGGTGACGGCTCTCGCCATGGACACCCTGTCCGATGTCACTGTCACCACCACCAGCCGTATGCCTCAGACCATCAGGGGAGGCATCGCCTTCGGTCAGAACGATAAGTTTACCACAGGTGCGGATATCGTCTACACTGTCTGGTCAGGGGCTTCACTGCCCGGTACTTACGGAACATATACAGATGTGATCTCACTTCACGCAGGTGCAGAATACATCCCTGACAAGTTCTCAAATTATAGTTTTTTTGATCGTATGGAATACCGCATAGGATGCCGTTACAGCGAGAGTTATGCACTCTATGAGGGTGACAACGTCAAAGAATACGGCATAACTTTTGGAACAGGTATACCGTTGAGAAGATCGAGATCCAGAATCTCCCTGGTCGTGGACCTGTCAAACAGGGGTAATCCGGATGCAGGCCTCCCCCAGGAGACGAGGATTTCAATCGGAGCCAGTCTCAATCTTTATGACTACTGGTTCCTCAAGCGACAATATGAATAAACTATATAAAGAGAGATGAAAAGAAATTTAACCACACTTTTAACCGGATCACTTCTGACATTTCTTTCCCTGAGTCTTTATGGACAGAAGGGTGTTGAAACGGGTACCCCGTTCGGACGGGGAGAAGACAGCACCAGGTGTCTTCGCAACACATCCCTTTATTCGACTTACTACGATAACAAAGACTTCCCGATGGCGGCGCAGTTCTGGAGACCGGTATTCTTTGAATGCCCCGGATCTTCAAAGAACACCTATATCAAGGGAGAGGCTATGTTCAAGGAATTCTTCCGCAAGTCAGGCAACAAGGCCTATATTGACACAGTGATGATGATCCTTGACCAGCGTACGAAATATTTTAATGAGGGTCCGGCCAACTCCCTTCGCAAGGCCTTCGCCCTGTATGAATTCGGGGGCAATGATCCGGTCTATGCAAAGCAGTGCTATGACCTTATCAAGGGGGTGATGGAGACCTCTCCACAGAGTTTTGATCAGACCTATTCAAGCCTCTATATGGCAATATCAGCAAAGTGCTACGCCTTGAAGATAATTGAAGCTCCGGCAGTGATCACAGCCTACTCTCAGACAATGAAGGTTGTTGACGCTCAGCTCGCACGCAAACCGGATGATGCACGTTACCTCGAGGCCAGAAAGAATATTGATGCCGTCTTCAGATCAAGCGGTGCGGCATCGTGCTCCAATCTTGAGGAGCTGTTCACCCCTGGTGTCGACAAGAATCCGACGGACACTTCCATGCTCAGGAAGGTCATCGCCCTGCTGACCGAGACAGGCTGCAGGGACTCCGAGCTATATTTCAAGGCAGCGACAAACCTTTACAATGCCGAGCCCAATGCTTCATCGGCCGCCCAGCTGGCTGAGATGAATGTGGCAAGAAAGAAATACAGCGAGGCCGAGAAATACTATACGGAAGCTATTGATCTTGAAACAAACCTTCCGGTCAAATCAGGCCTTTTGACCAAGCTCGCCACCCTCGAGCTGACCTCCGACAGCAAGCAGGCTGCACGCGACTTCGCCAAGGCAGCATACTCTCTCGATCCGACAAACGGCAATGCCCTCTATATCATCGCAGAATCATATGCCGGGGCAAAGGTGGGAGAGGCATTTGAGAACCAGACAGTATACTGGGTCGTGGTTGACTACCTCATCCGTGCAAAGAATACTGATCCGGGTCTCAAACCGCAGGTAGATGAAAGAATTGCCCTCTACTCCAGATTTTTCCCGACAAAGGAAGAGGCATTCTTCAGGAGCCTCGTCGAGGAGGGCGCCTCATACCAGGTTGGGGGATGGGTCAATGAGTCCACCACCGTAAGGTTCAGAAAAGAATAACCGCAGTGCAATCCTGCACAAAATATAATCTCATTATAGCAGTCCTGGTTGCCGGGACTGCTTTACTTTCATCATGTGAGAAGAAGGATATAGTGGTGAAAGATCTTCAGATAAAAGGCCTGCCATCGCTCTCGGCAAAGAATGTTGAGACCATGTATTCAGACTCGGGCAAGGTCACCCTGCTTGTACGAACCCCGCTGATCCAGCAGTTCACTGAGGAGGCGGAACCGTATACCCTCTTCCCTGAGGGCCTCACCGTGCTCTTCTTTGAGAAGCAGAGTGAGCCGCAGGGAAGCATCACCTCGCAGTACGCGCGCTATACGGAGAAGGATGAGGTTTGGGAGCTGCGTGACAGTGTGGTTGCCGTCAGCACCGACGGCGACATACTCGAGACTGAACTGCTCTACTGGAGTGAAGCCAGGGAGAGAATATGGTCCGACAGATTTGTCAGGTTTACGCATAATGATCAGATCATAATGGGTACAGGCTTTGAATCGGATACCCGGTTTACAAACTGGTCCATAAGAAACGTTACAGGAACCATATACATTGATGATGAACAAAAAGTCGCTCCTCCTGATTGAAATAGTCTGGATCGTCCTGGGTACAATATGCCTGGGAATTGCCATCAGGGAGATCTCCACGAATGGTTTTACCAGTGGCCTTCTCTATCTTGTCATGGCGGTCGGTGCCTATGCCCTGGCCTGGGTACGTGACTCACAGAGGAAAAAACTGTAACTTTGGGGTATGGATCATCTGGTGATCATCCCGTTTGCCATTCTTCTTGCCGCGTTTTTTTCGGCAATGGAGCTCTCGTTTATTGCCTCCAACAAGCTGCGTATTGAGCTCGACCGCAAGCAGGGCCAGTTCGGGTCGGGGATCATCTCCATCTATACCCGCAACCCGGGCCTCTACATCTCAACGATGCTAATCGGCGTAAATATCGCCACCGTGATCTTCAGTATGATATCTGCCGACCTCCTTGAGGGTTGGCTGGCGTATCTCATTCCTTCAGAGGTCATCATCTTCATCATCCAGACCATCATCACAACAATCATAATACTGGTCTTTGCCGACTTCCTTCCGAAGTCGGTCGTGAGGATCAGCCCGAACTTCTTCCTGAAGATTTTTGCCATACCCACTGCCATCTTTTATTACCTCTTTTACCCGGTCAGCAAATTCACCCTGTGGCTCGCCAACCTGCTGATGCGGATCTTCTTCGGCATCAAGCCGGAGCGCAAGGAACAGGAGAATAAGATCTTCACCCGGATCGACCTCGATCATTTTGTTAATGACCTCGTTGAGACCGACGAGGAGAAGGAAGAGGAGAACAGCAGCCTGAGATTCTTCCAGAATATCCTTGATTTCTCTTCCGTGAAAGCCCGCGAATGCATGGTGCCCAGGACAGAGATCGTCGCTCTACCGGTGGAGTCATCGACCGATGAGCTGAGGCAACAGTTCATTGAATCAGGACATTCAAAGATCCTCCTCTACAGGGAGAATATTGACAATATGGTTGGCTACTATGAGTTGAAGGACATACTGCACGGGCCGCCTGATATCGTCACCGGAATGAGAAAACTGCCGGTTGTTCCGGAGACCATGACGGCAAACAAGATACTGAGGATGCTCTCAGATGCCAAGAAGAGCATCGCCCTTGTTGTTGATGAGTTCGGAGGCACGGCCGGAGTGATAACCATCGAGGATGTGCTTGAGGAGATAGTGGGCGACATTGAGGATGAACATGACATCAGTGACCTCGTGGAGAAGAAGATCAATGAAAAGGAGTATATCCTGTCCGGAAGACTGGATATTGATTATCTGAATGAGGAGTACGACCTGGAACTGCCGGAGAGTGACGAATATACCACCCTGGCCGGACTGATCCTCTTTGCCCACGGAAACATCCCGCGCCAGCAGGAGAAGATACGCGTCGGACGCAACCTTTTCACGGTACTGCGAAGCTCCCCGACCAAGGTTGAGTTACTTAAGCTGAAAATCGATTAAAGGTAGCCCCCATGCCGCCCCACGTCAGCCATCCACCAGTTGGCAACTGGCGGACTGATAAGGCACAGGGAGGGCGGCGGCAACCGCTGTACGGTCACTTCCGTGAAACCCTCATCTCCGTATAATACTTGTAATACAAGGGGATTGCCCTCATGCCGGCAAAGAGGTTCTCAAGGGGATAGTTCTCATTCGGCGAATGTATGGCATCTGCCTCGAGCCCGAACCCCATGAGTATGGATTTGACACCCAGAATCTTCTCAAAAGTTGAAATAATTGGTATGCTGCCTCCGCTGCGGACAGGGATGGGCTTCTTGCCGAAGATCTCCTCATATGCTCTTTCTGCCGCAAGATACTCGGGTGTGTCGAGCGGACTTACATATGCTTCGCCACCATGCAGGTATTCAGCCTTTATCTTCACTCCTGCCGGGGCTACTGAACGGATATGATTTATGGCCATATCGGCAATCGTCTCAGCCTTCTGGTAAGGCACCAGCCTCATAGAAATCTTTGCCGAAGCTTTAGAGGGCAGTATGGTCTTGGCTCCCTCTCCGGTATAACCGCCCCAGATGCCGTTTACATCAAGAGTGGGTCTGATACCTACGCTCTCCATGGTGGTGAATCCCTTCTCACCGGCCAGTGCTTCAACCCCTACTGATTTTTTATAACTCTCAGGATCAAAAGGCCTCTCCGCCATCTTGGACCTCTCAGCCTCAGAAGGGACAGACACTGCATCATAAAAACCCGGGATCGTAATACGCCCGTCCTTGTCCTTCAGTCCTGATATAATATCGCACAGTACATTGCAAGGGTTTACCACTGCTCCTCCGTAGAGCCCGGAGTGGAGGTCACGGTCAGGGCCCTCAACCTCAATCTGGATATATGACAATCCGCGAAGGCCTGATGTGACAGAAGGAGTATCGGATGAGATCATTGTGGTGTCAGAAACAAGTATCACATCTGAGCGCAACATATCCTTATACTCTGAGCAGAAACCCGCAATGTTTACCGAGCCGGCCTCTTCCTCGCCTTCGATCATGAATTTGGCGTTGCAAGGCAGCGTGCCGGTGGCCATCATCATCTCAAAGGCCTTGAGGTGCATGAAGAGCTGTCCCTTGTCGTCATCAGCTCCGCGGGCAAAGATTTTACCGTCGCGGATCACAGGCTCGAAAGGCGGTGACACCCATTTGTCGAGGGGTTCGGCAGGCATTACGTCATAATGGCCATAGACGAGGATGGTGGGTAATGCCGGGTCGATGGTCTTTTCACCGTAAACTATGGGGTTTCCGGCTGTGGGATAGACTTCGGCACGGTCAGCACCGTTGGCGATAAGCATGTCACGAATGTACTCAGCTGCCCTGATCATATCCGGTTTGGAGGCTTCAGAGGCGCTGACGGAAGGTATTCTTATGAGACCGAAAAGTTCCTCGATAAATCTCTCCCGGTTTGCATCGATGTAATTCTTAATTATCTCCATTATCATTTGTATTTAACATATTCACTTTCCGCCCATATCAGCTTTTCGTACCACTCCTTCCCGAAAGCCCGTAACAATGGTTCGCGGAGGAAGCTGCTGAGTTTAATATCCCTTTTTGCTCCGGCTTCCACTCCGGGCTGGCAGATAGACCACTCCTCATAGTTGACCGCCCTGAAATCACGGTATTGCTTTATCCTTACCGGGAAGAGATGGCATGATAGCGGTTTCCTGAAGTCAACTGCTCCGGCATTGAATGCGGTCTCGATGCCGCATTTATAGATACCCTCCTCAATGATTGTATAAGCGCACTCCTCATTATTGATGAGCGGTGTCACCAGCTCACCCTCGATATCTTTCATGCTGGTGCCATCCTTCTCTATTATGCCAATTCCTTCAGGGCGAATGAAGGGTTTCAGCTCCTGCCAGATGCGGTCAAGTGTCGCTGCCTCCTCAGCTGTCAGCGGAGCCCCGGTGTCGCCGTAACGGCAACAGCTTCCCTTGCATGCGCTGAGGTCACAAGCAAATTTCCGCTCTATGAGTGCGAGTGATACTATAGCGTCATCTATCTGCAGCATAGTGCTTTATACAAGTGATTTACCCGTCATCTCCGGTGGTATGGGAAGCCCCATGAGCGTCAGTATCGTCGGTGCCACATCTGCCAGGATACCGTTTTTAACGGTCCTGTACCTGCTGCTTATCAGATATAGCGGCACGGGATTCAGTGAATGGGCCGTATTTGCCGATCCGTCAGCATTAAGAGCATAGTCGGCATTGCCGTGATCGGCAATTATAAGAACTTCATAACCATTGGCCCGCGCTGCCTTAACAACGTCACCGGCACACTCGTCGACAGTCCTAACAGCCTCCACTATTGCTTCATAGATACCGGTATGGCCGACCATGTCGCCGTTTGCGAAATTGAGACAGATAAAATCATGCTTCTTCTTTCCGAGCTCTCCGATAACGGCATCCCTGACCTTGCGGGCGCTCATCTCAGGCTGAAGGTCATAGGTTGCAACCTTGGGTGAGGGTATGAGCAACCGTTCCTCTCCGGGGAACTCTTTCTCCCTGCCTCCCGAGAAGAAGAAAGTCACATGGGCATATTTTTCCGTCTCGGCAATGCGCAGTTGTTTCTTACCGAGTTCTCCAAGGATCTCCCCAAGTGTTCTGTCGACATTATCTTTCGGGAAAATGATATTCATCCCTTTGAATTTGTCATCATAGGGGGTCATTGTAAGAAAATGGAGGGGGATGGTTTTCATTCCTGCCTCGGGCATATCCTGCTGTGTCAGAACCATGGTCAGCTCCCGTGCCCTGTCATTCCTGAAGTTGATGAATACTACGACATCACCACCGGTTATTGTTGCAACCGGAGTGCCTCCGGCATCTGTGACCACTATCGGTTTCATGAACTCGTCAGTGACGCCTTCGTCGTATGAGGTCTGCATGGCCCCGAGAATGTCGGTTGTTTTGGTGCCCTGGCCATTGACCAGCAGGTCATAGGCCTCCTTTATCCTCTCCCACCTCTTGTCACGGTCCATAGCATAATATCTTCCGATAAACGATGCCACCCTGCCGTTGCTGTGCTCAAGGTGCCTGAGCAGGTTAGCCATGAAGCCTTTGCCGCTCCTCGGGTCAGTATCACGACCGTCACCGAAGCCGTGGATATAAACCTCTTTAAGCCCGTACTCCATTGTCATGTCGCACAGTGCATACAGGTGAGTGTCAAGAGAGTGTACTCCTCCATCGGATAGCAACCCCATGAAATGAACTTTAACACCCTTGTCCCTGGCATATGCAAAAGCCTCCCGCAGAGGTTCATTGGAGCGTATTTCCCCGGTACGGCAGGCTTTGTTGATCTTTACAAGATCCTGATATACAACCCGTCCGGCCCCGATATTCAGGTGCCCTACTTCCGAGTTGCCCATCTGTCCTTCCGGCAGCCCCACATCTTCACCTGAGGTAAGCAGGTATGACGATGGATATATTTTTTTCAGCGCATCAATATTAGGCGTACCCGTTGAGCTGATGACATCACTCTTTGTACCGTCACCTATTCCCCATCCGTCAAGGATCATCAGCAATACTCTGTTTTCTTTCATTTAAATTTATGTTATTTAATTGAGCTGGTGCAAAAATAGCCATTTCCTCCGTAAGGAGAACAGGCCTTGCTGTATAACAAGAGAGGTAATGAAAAGTTTGCCTTACCGGGCTCCCCTTATCTCCTTTACCTTGATACGGTATCCTTTATCAGGGCAGGTGGGTTCATATTCAATGTCAGCTCCTACCCAGGCAGCCCACTCCTGTTCAGAAAGGTTGCGGGTCACCTTGTCACAGATGCCGGTGGCCATGCATCTGATGTGTGCAGGGCGCTTTGTCACGTCGTGGTTTGTGGCAGTGAGAAAGGCTTCCCCACCATCGCAGAAAGCAAGCCGTAGAATATTTTTTTCGGAGTCAGTGAAAACAACAGGCGGCTGTTTAAGGTCAGCCATGGTCCACAGCTTTATCTCGCCTGCATCATCCGCTGTAAGCATCTGGCCGTCAGTGTTGTCAAAGGCCATGTATTTAATTGCGGACAAATGTCCTTCGATATTCCCCTCGTTGCTTCTTGCAGAGGTATTCCATAAATCTATTGTTCCAAAGTTATCGCCGGTGGCCAGGCGATGGCCTCCCGGGATGAATTTGTGCGCCGTAATGATCCTGTCACCCGTTTCAAGGGCATGCTGTTTCCCCGGCGAACCCGTTTGCCAGTAAAGCACCCTTCCCTCATTTGTCAGAGCTGCCATCATGGTATTGTCCTGGGAGGAATCCATTGCCTTTATGCCGGCAGGTTCTTCAACTATCCTTTTTCCCTTCCGGGTGGTCAGATCCCATTCATTGACGCCTCCTTTAATGGCAGATGAGTAGAGCCGGTCGCCACCGGATGAAAACAGAAGGGATGTAATGCTTCCGCATGAGTCCTGCAGCTGATAACCGATAGTATCATCGGTTATGGGTATCATTATAATCTCGGATGTTTCTGTGCCGCAGGCGAGCCATGAGGCATCAGGACTGACGGTCATCACCCTTATGACCTTATCTCCGGACCATATAAGTTTATAACCCCGTGCCGTGTTATCACCCTGCCCCCGCAATACTCTGCCCTTTGTGTCAGCTATATAAAAATATTGTCCCTCTGACGCGGCAGTCATTGCTGTCACGTCGGCACCGTCAGGGCTGATAAGGGCATAAAATCTGTTGCCATACCTTTTGCTCACATCGTACAGGGCCGAGAATACGTCTGCATCTTCGGCATAGCCACCGTTTCTGTTGTTGAAGATGAAAGCCTGCCAGGCCAGGAGCAGTTGCAGATCCTTATCAGAACTGTGGTTAAGCGATCTCACAGCCAGTGACCGGGCCAGCGAAAGCATCCGGTACCTTGTTTGTTCAGTAGCTTCCTCCTGCGCTGCCGTCTTATCAGCAACTATCTCTTCAACAACGCTTTCAGCGGCAGAGGCTCTCTTTTCTGCCTTTTCGGCCTTGCCTGATGCAGCGAGTGCGTTCAATCTTTCATAGCCCGCCTGGTCTGCGGTTACCTTCAATGTATCAGCAAGAAAATCAAGACTGTCGCTAAGCCGGTCAATGACAGCGATGGCTTCATCCTTCATCTGCATTGCTACCGATTTCTGTTTCTCCGCCCTGTTTCTGAGGGTGAAGACCGTACCGAGTGCTATCAGTGTGGCCAGCGCAATCAGTCCAAGTAATCCTGCAATCAGGCGTGAACGCTTAATAGTTTCAGTCCCGGTTTTCCGGTTGTATTCCTCCCGGTTCACATATTCCTCCTCAGAGTTTTTCAGGAACAGCATTGTTCTTTCGAATGCCGGGTCTATCTTCTCAGCCCATGCAAGGGTAGGATTGTTCTCTTCCCTCCATCTCAAGGCCACAAGGAGATCAGGAGCCGTCCATAGTTTGCCGTTACCTTCCTGGTATTGCCCGGCAGACTCAGCGAGCTGCAGATAGAGCTTCCTGGAGGTCTCCTCCTCATCCATCCAGTTGCGCAGTGTACCCCACAGCCTTATTATGCTTTCATGTGTCAGGTCAAGGATGCTTTCCCTGGTGAGCGGCACCTCCTTTGACGGGGTAATGAATGAATATTCAGGGGACCTGAATACTTCAGCCACGTCAATTATCTCCTGTTCAGTACATCCGGTCTGGGCCGCTATTGCAAGGATACGTTCGGGTTTGCGCAGCTCTCTCCCGTCATCGCTTCTTGTGGTTATGGTGCGGAAGAGACGTGAGCTTACATAGCGGTGTCTCTCATCGAGTGATTCAAGTGCCTGACCCGCATGCTGCGAGATGGCCCCCTTTACCTGACCCACCGCCTCGTAGTCAGCGACACTGATGGGGCGGCTCATATCACCGGCCCGGCTCCACTGGTTCCAGAGGCGCATCATGAGATGCTGCAGCACGGGAAGCTGACCAGGCTTATCCGTCAGGTCAGCGAGAATCAGCCTGACCAGGGCACGGTCTATCGATGCTCCCGCCACCTTTACCGGATCTTCGATAACCGACCCGAGAAGCTCGTATGAGATGTGTGGCAACAGGTAGCTGCTGTTGTTCAACAGGTTGGTAAGAGAGTGAAAACGCGCGCATTCTGACACATACTCGGAGCGCAGTGTGAGTACAATGTACAGTCCCTGATCAGGTTTCTGCACTGCATTAACTATCAGATCTATGAAGTCAGTTGCATCATCACCAAGCGTACCTCTGGTTGCCGGAGAGCCGAATCTGAATATCTCCTCAAACTGGTCAATGACTATGACTATCTGCTGTCTCAGGTTCTTTCTTATCCTGTTGACAACGTCAGTCAGTCCTTCCGATCTGTTATGCAGTGATGCCGCAACGCTCGCCTCAGTAAGCTGTGTGAAGCCTGCGCCGGCAGAGAGTGTTGACAGCTCCGCTGCGAGGTGGTCAATGGGATTGTGCCCTGGTCTGAAGACCAGGTATGACCATGCTTTCCTGCCTTCGGCATTCTCCTTCAGCAGGGCTGGAATGACTCCTGAAAGCACCATTGAAGACTTGCCGCTCCCGGACGCCCCGATAACCGCGGCAAACCTGTTCTCCTTAAGCCGGTTAACAACCTTCAGGGTGCTTTCCATACGTCCAAAGAAGAGATGCCCCTCATCTGGCCTGAAAGCCCTCAGCCCCGGAAACGGATTAGGCCTGATAATAATATTCTTGTCCCCCATAAAAACCCAAATTAGCGAACAGCCAAACTCCCCTGGTTATCCATATAGTCCACAAATATATCAGTGTATTCTGAATAGTAAAAGACAAAGGCGGCAATATCGTCCACGGGAAGCGCATAAAGTCCGCTTTTGCCATTCTGAGAGGGCACGATCCATGAAATAATTCCCGGAATTGAACCGGCGTCATAGCTCTCCGAGTATCTCAGGGATGAAGCAAGCAGGACTATTTTTTCTTCCGGTATCCGGTTGAAGCAGAGGCTAAGGAATCTCGTCTTCTCAAACATCATTGAGGCCTCCGGCAGTTCACCGCGGACTACGGCAGCTATCCTGTTCCTTATCGTCTCCGGCAACCGTGCCGCTGCCTCACCGTACCATTCAGGGTTGATTGCCCGGATGGCTCTTGCACTCTCTTCCTGAAGCAGCTGGCTGTTGCTGAAGAGATATGACACCGCCAGCTCCTTGTCAACTCCTCCTCCCACCGCAGCTACCTTGTGCAGCGCGCAGGCCTTCGGCCACGTCCCCGTGATGTTCTGTTCCGACGCCAGTATGAATGAAGCGACCGATCGCCCTTTGATTTCCCTGAGGGGATAGCAGAGAGCGAGCTCCTCCAGTCTGCCGGTATCGGTATGGTTCCCCAGAAGTGCTTTAAGCGGTCTGCGTAACGAGCCGGTAATGGCAGTGTCGATCGTCTCCGCGGCAATCCCTGCACCGTATGCCGTACCTTCGCCGTAGCAGGAGATGATCACATCTGCCACAGCCTTCCCTGTAAGGAGGGTCAGGAGTGAGAACATGAAGCTGGTGTTTACTGATCTCTCCTGTTCAAGAGCAGCAGCCATGATGAAGTATTTATTCCTTTTCGCCTCGAGCTGCAGCGCAATCAGCCTGGCAATGGCATGCAAAGTCTCGTTCAGCGTCTCCTCAACCCTCTGTCTCTGCTTTGCCTGGGGCACATAACCCTGGCCACAGAGGTAGGTGGCAGCTTTCAGGCGCACGTTGATATGGCCGCCGGCAATGAAACGGTTCAGGTAAGGCAACGCCCCGGAGAGAGGCATCATGTCAAGCAGCTTCATTATCATCAGGTTCTCCTTCTCGCCGTTAGTTGCCTTGAGTGCCGTACCTATTATATCACCGAAGGTATCCGGGCCGAACTGCCGCAACACGTAGAAAGCTTCCCTGGCCGTATCCGGATGGCTGATCGCCTGCACAACCTCTTCACGCAGCTCCCTGATGCCGAACCTGCCTGCAGCGATGATTCCTGTCCTCCTGATCTCATGACTTGCATCACCCAGAAGTTTAACTATTTCCTGCACCGAGGGCTCCCTCTTGTTTAACATGATGCTGCGGGCAGCAGCTGCCTTCTCGGATATCCCGGGAAGCCTGAGCAGGTCGCTGTTTCTGACAGGGTCGGAATAGTATTTTTCGATGTTGCTTACCAGGAGGGCAGCATCCTGCCTTACCTGTTCACTGAATTGATTACCCGGGACAATAACCCGCAAGGCAGGTAGCAGCGCAGGATCAAAGGCCTTCCCTGCAGTGGCAGTTACCTCGGAAGCATAAGATTCATCCGCATGGTTCTTCAGGTATTCGAGCCTGCCGCTTATCAGGTCAAGGTAATGATCGGCAAACAACAGGGCACTCCTGAATCCCTTTACTGGTTCTTTGACAGGGTCAGAGTGCTCATCGGGTATCCCTGAAGGGTGAGCCCCTGCAATTCTTGCTGAGAGAGCATTCCTGAAATCAATTGCAAGGATGATGTGAAGGATTATCATCACCAGGGCGTACAGCGGAAGCAGCAGAACCAGTCCTGAAGCATCGAATCGCGTCAGCCATTTCGTGATCATAACGATGAAGGTTGTTGCGGCAATAGCTGCAAGTGTCCTGGCTGTCAGACTGCGGGTCTTTTCACCGTGCCCGTCTCTGTCTTCAAACAGATGCAGTACGGTATCCATTGAGGGCAGGGTGACGATGAACATGAAGGCCAGGCAGAAGACCGCTGCAAGTGAGGTGAACAGGGCCGCGAGAAGGCTGAGTGACTCCCTTCCGTTGAGATCATAATAGATATAAACCAGGGAGGCAGGTGCAGCAAATATCAGCAGTGCGAGAGGTGACACGAGCAGCCTGGCCTGCAAACTCATATTCCTTAAAATCGGCAGGTAAAAGCGGTTCCTCATCATCAGCCCGAGGCCAATGCCGGTGACAATCAGTATGGCCGTGTAAATAAGGGGTGTAGATTTGAAAAATGAGAGTTCTGTAATGACAGTAAGAATGGTGACTGCCGTTATCACCATTATTGCAAGGGCTGACCAGAAGACCCACAGATAACCGGTTTTCATTGCCCGAAAGATTTTGACATTTCCCGGATTAGATACAGACTCACTTATACAAGATACGATAAATATTCACAACCTACAAATAGGCTCCCCTTGATCTTACAAGGTCAGCGATCCGGGATGCTATCTCCTCAACTGATTCGGTAAGGCCATCAATGATCAGGTCAGCCTGTTCATACCAGCCGCTTCTGCTTTCCATCAGTTCCTGAACCCTGGAGGTCATCCCCTCCCCGCTGATGCCCTGAAGGAGCGGACGATTCGTTTTTGATTTCTGAAGGCGTGACACAAGTGCCGCTACCGGCAGTTTAAGGTAAACTATCACACCGGTTGACCTCATGAGATCCATGTTGTCAGCGGAGCAGGGAGTGCCGCCCCCGCAGGCTACGACTGTCCTGGATCGCCCTGACACGGTACGCAACGCCCTGGCTTCGGCTTCCCTGAAATAATCCTCTCCCCTCTGTTTAAACAGGTCCGGCACTGAGGCTCCCTCCTGCTCTTCAACAATCTTATCGGTATCTGCAAAGTTCCAGTGAAGGGAAGAAGCGACCTTTCTTCCCGTTGAGCTCTTGCCGCTTCCCATGAAGCCTGTCAGATAGATGTTCACGCAGCGCTAAAGATCTAATTTCATCTGGGCGGGATCATCCGGCAGAGGTCCGCGTGTTGACGGACCGGATTCTTCATCCTCTTCAGCTTCCGGTAACGGTGGAGCCACTTCGCTTTTTACCACCGGCTCGAGCTCCCGTATATCAGTGACGCTGTAATTTGAGAGTCTTTTCCCCTTGGCACGGAAGCTCTTGACACCGATAAACTGAGCCACCTCGATGATCTCCTGCCTGCGGCCTTCATTCTTCCCGCCAAAGCTTATCTCGAGACGCGGGTATTCAACCTCAGTAAGGCTGACGAGCTTTGATCCCTCACTGTCTGATATGAAGCACTGCAGCCTCTCGGATTCTTCAAAGATAAAGCGCTTCACATAATAGAATCCCTGCTCCTGGTCCCAGTAGACAACAGAGAAAATCTTCGACTCCCTGAATTTTTCAAGGAGAAGCAGGTCATCCTCAAAGTGAAGTGAGAGATCGGTACCTGCAGTCCGGAACCATCCTCCCCGTGTTACTATAAGCAATGTATCCTCTGAAGCAAACTCCCCCAGGTATCTTCCCCTGCCGTCGACATTCAGCCGCATCACAGCTTCGTCATACCACAGCTTGCGGCCGCCCAGGGTTGAGAGACCCTTCTCCTTGAGGGTTATCTTATGTACAGCATTCTTTGTCAGGATATTACCCATGGATGCCCGGCCCTTGATAGCCAGCTCGCCGAAGTCGAAGTCGAAGGTGAGTTTCTTCAGCCTGGCTTTCGGCTTGTGGTAGATGCGGATGACCTCAGCCTCACCGTTGGGATTGGCACTGAGGTACAGGATGCGTGTCCCGCTGGTGCCGCGGCCGAGACTGTATTCCTTTTCGCGAGTAAGACCGGTCAGGGCACACCGCTTCACGTACAGCGGACCTTCACGGCCATCCTGGTAGACAATATTGTAAATCGTCCGGGTATCGTTTCTGAGGAAGACCTGGACATGTATCACATCCTTGCCCACAAACAGCTTCTCAGCCACTTTGGCAATGAGATAGGTTCCGTCTTTCCTGATAACTATTATATCATCGATGTCAGAGCAATCACAGACAAACTCATCCTTTTTGAGTCCGGTGCCGACAAATCCCTCCTGACGGTTGACATACAGCTTCGCATTGACGGCTACAACCTTCGAAGCCTCTATTGTTTCAAAGCTTCTGATCTCAGTCCGCCTCACAACATTCTTGCCGTATTTCTTTTTTATCTGACGGTAATAATTGATTGAGAAGGGTATGATGTTGCCCAGATGGGTTTTCACCTCCTCCAGTTCGCCCTCAATGCCCCTGATATGTTCGTCTGCGCGGGAGGAATCATATTTTGAGATCCGCTTGATCCTGATCTCCGTAAGTCTGATGATGTCATCGCGTGTTATCTCTCTTCTGAATAGCTTCTTATAGGGTTTGAGACCCTTGTCGATGGCAGTTATCACTGCCTCCCAGGTCTCGCTCTCCTCGATATCGCGATAAATTCGCTTCTCAATGAAGATCTTTTCAAGGGAGGAGAAGTGCCACTCCTCTTCCAGCTCCGCCTTCCGTATCTCCAGCTCACGGGTAAGAAGCTTCACTGTCCTGTCTACAGAGTGCCTGAGGATATCGCTTACGCCAATAAATGCAGGCTTGTTCTCGTCGGTTATGACGCAGGCATTGGGTGAGATCGACAGTTCACAGTCGGTGAATGCATACAAGGCGTCTATGGTCTTGTCGGGAGAGATGCCTGACTGGAGCTGTACCACTATCTCGACTCCTCCTGCGGTGTTGTCGTCAATTTTCTTGATCTTGATCTTCCCCTTGTCGTTGGCCTTGACAATAGACTCAATCAGTGATGATGTGGTCCTGCCAAAGGGTATCTCAGTGATCACCAGCCCCTTTTTGTCGACCTTTTCTATCCTTGCTCTTACCTTCACAACGCCTCCCCTGGCACCGTCGTTGTATTTTGAAATATCTATCATCCCCCCTGTCGGGAAGTCGGGATAGAGAACAAAGGGTTTGTTCTGGAGATAGCTTATGGAAGCATCTATCAGTTCGTTGAAGTTATGAGGGAGGATCTTTGATGCCAGTCCCACGGCTATGCCCTCCACTCCCATGGCCAGCAGCAGCGGGAACTTTACCGGGAGAGTGACAGGCTCCCTGTTGCGTCCGTCATAGGAGCTCATCCACTCAGTGGTCTTGCTGTTAAATGCGACCTCCAGAGCGAATTTGGAGAGCCTTGCCTCTATGTACCTCGGGGCAGCGGCGCCGTCGCCGGTAAGGATGTTGCCCCAGTTGCCCTGTGAGTCAACCAGCAGTTCCTTCTGCCCAAGCTGCACCAGCGCATCGCCAATGGATGCGTCGCCGTGAGGGTGAAACTGCATGGTATGTCCGATGATGTTTGCCACCTTGTTGAAACGGCCGTCATCCATCCGTTTCATGGAGTACAGGATCCTGCGCTGCACGGGTTTCAGTCCGTCAGACATATGCGGCACGGCACGCTCCAGGATAACGTATGACGCATAATCGAGGAACCAGTCCTGGTACATGCCTGACAACGCCGTGACGGTATGCAGCGCTTCAGGCACATGACCGTTGGTTGTCTCTTTCTTCTCCTCGCCGTCAGCGGCAGGGGCCCCTTCTAAAGGATCACTCTCTTTCATCTTCTTCAACAAACTCCGCTCACACCTGAAGGGCCTCGGGGATCTCCTCCTCAACTCTCAGGTTGTCAATAATAAAGTCCTGCCGCTCAGGGGTATTCTTACCCATGAAGAACTCCAGGAACTGGATATAGGAATCGGCTTTCTTCATGATTACGGGCTCAAGGCGCATGTCCTTGCCTATGAAATGTACAAACTCATCAGGGGATATCTCTCCGAGGCCCTTGAAACGGGTTATCTCGGGCTCAGGACCCAGGTCCCTAATCGCCTTCTGCCTCTCCTCGTCACTGTAACAGTAACGCGTCTCCTTCTTGTTTCTCACCCGGAAGAGCGGTGTCTGCAGTATGTAGACGTGTCCCTTCCTCACAAGATCAGGGAAGAACTGCAGGAAGAATGTCAGAAGGAGAAGGCGTATGTGCATTCCGTCAACATCGGCATCGGTGGCAATCACAACATTGTTGTAGCGGAGGTCTTCTATCGAATCTTCAATATTAAGTGCTGCCTGCAACAGGTTGAACTCCTCATTCTCATAGACTATCTTCTTGGTCAGCCCGTAACAGTTAAGGGGTTTGCCCCTGAGGCTGAAGACGGCCTGTGTCTCCACGCTGCGCGACTTGGTGATTGATCCGCTGGCTGAATCTCCTTCGGTAATGAAGAGGGTTGAATCAAGCTTTCTGTCATCGTTGGAGTTATAGTGGATGCGGCAATCGCGAAGCTTGCGGTTATGCAGGCTCACCTTCTTTGCCCTGTCACGGGCAAGCTTCTGAATGGAGCTGATTGCCTTGCGCTCTTTCTCCGACTCCTGTATTTTCTTCAGCATTATCCGGGCGGTCTCGCCGTTCTTGTGCAGGTAATCGTCGAGGTGCTTGCGGATAAATTCCACAATGAAATTACGCACTGAAGGGCCTTCAGGGCCCATATCCTTGGAGCCGAGCTTGGTCTTCGTCTGTGATTCGAAGATGGGCTCTTCGATCTTGACCGCGATGGCCGCTGTTATTGAGGACCTTATGTCTGCAGCATCGAAATCCTTCTTGAAAAACTCCTTTACCGTTCTGGTGAGTGCTTCGCGGAAAGCAATCAGATGTGTCCCTCCCTGAGATGTATGCTGGCCGTTGACGAAGCTGTAATAGTCCTCGCCGTACTGTTCTCCGTGGGTGATAGCCACCTCGATGTCATCGCCCTTAAGATGTATGATGGGATACAGCCCTTCCTGGCTCATGTTGTCATTAAGAAGGTCGACCAGGCCGTTGCGTGAGACGATCTTGTTGCCGTTGAGGTTGATGATCATACCTGCGTTGAGGTATGAATAGTTCTTCATCATGCTCTCAACGTACTCCGAAATGAAGTGGCAATTGCCGAACATGAGTTCGTCAGGGATGAATGTCACCTCTGTGCCGTTCTCCTCCCTGGTGGGTTTAAGCGGCTCATCCCTTACCACCTCGCCAGCCTTGAACTCTATCTCCTTGAGCTGGCCCTCGCGGACAGACCTCAGTATGAATGATGATGAGAGGGCGTTCACTGCCTTGATACCCACTCCGTTAAGCCCGACCGATTTCTTGAACGCCTTGGAGTCATACTTGGCCCCTGTGTTCATGCGTGAAGAGACATCAAGCACCTTGCCCAGGGGTATGCCCCGGCCATAGTCGCGCACCCTTACCTCCCTGCCTGTGATGGTGACGTCAATCTTGCGTCCGTAACCCATCATATACTCATCCACCGCATTATCCATCACCTCCTTGAGCATGACGTAGATTCCGTCATCGAGAGACGAGCCGTCACCCAGCTTGCCGATGTACATACCCGGACGCAGCCTGATATGCTCCTTCCACTCAAGGGTTCTGATGTTCTCTTCAGAATAGTTACCGTCCATCATACAAAATTTGGGGCAAATATAAAGATTTAGGCAAGGCGTTGTCAGCCGATTTATCAACAACACCGGTGAATTATTACCTTAAGATGTGATTTTGCGGTGCTTTGCGGCCTTATCGGCCATATCCGGGTTCGCTCCTCATCTCCTCCATGGCGGCTACCATAAGTGACTGTACCCTGGCGGCGAGCTCTTCAGGATCACCTGTCCCGAACTGGCCGGGGAAGATGGGATCAAGCACCCTTATTCTTACTATCCTCCGGTTTCTGAATATCACTCCACCCTTCTTGGGCAGTATCTCTCCGGTGCCGTCTATCAATACGGGGAGCAGGGGCTTATCAGTCTTCACCGCCAGCTGAAAGGCTCCGGTCTTGAACTTGCCGATAGCTCCCGTGAGTGACCTGGTGCCTTCGGGAAAGATTACTATTGAGACTCCCTCCTGCAGTGATTCCACACACTTCTCCATCATTTTTATGACGCTCGACTTATTTCCGCGCACCAGTTCGATGTACTTGGTCATCCTCATCTCCCATCCTACCAGGGGTGCGCGGAAGACCTCCACCTTGGAGACCCATCTCAGCCTGTGACGGAGCATGTTGAAAAAGACGATGTCAAGCATCGACTGGTGGGTCGGGACAATGATGTAAGCCTGTTTATGATCTATCTTTTCACGGCCTTCGGTTATCACCTTCCAGAATGGACTCATCTTCGTCAGTACTATACCCTGGATTACCATCCACTGGTTGTTCATAATCCGCCGGCTGTCAAAGGCCAGGGAGAGCAGCCAGAGTATCACTGCAACTGGAAAGGCGAGAAGTATGAAAGTTATACTCGACAGCCACACCCATATTGACTTAATTACATTCATTGCTTAACGTTTTTAAGAATTCGTTGCGCGATCCAGGCCAGACCGGTGCCGGCAATGAGACCGAGAAGGGCTCCGGCGAGAATATCGCCCGGATAATGAACTCCAAGATAAATCCTTGAATAAGAAACCAGTGCAGCCCACACAAAGATAGACCATGTATACCATCTCCTGCCCAGAAGGGATGCCGAATAGGCCGCAATACCAAAGCTGTTGGCAGCATGGCCGGAGACAAAGCTGTATAAACCCGGGCAATGGCCATTTACCGTATGTACCAATCCGGCAAGGGCAGGTTCATGACAGGGCCTGAGACGTTCCGTCAGGTTTTTCAGGAGGTTAGCGCCACGGTCATCTATAAGAACCAGTACCGGAACTATCAGAAGAGGTATCCAGGAGCTCTTGCCGTATTTGCGGGCAATCGCCCATATAATAGCCAGGTAGAGCGGTATCCACACTGTCTTAATGCTGAGTATCCTCATCACCGTATCAAAAAAGGGTGAGTTGAAGGGAATTCAGAAAGAGAAATAATTTCTGGTCAAGTTCAATCATGCTCAGCTGTTTATTGCCCTCCAGATCAGATCCTTGAGTGTGGTGATTCCCGCTCCGCTTATTGATGAGATGAAGACAGCCGGTATCTCATCGGGCAGCAGCGGCCGTATGGCGTCTCTCAGTTCGTCGTCAAGCAGGTCGCTTTTGGATATAGCCAGCACCCTTGGTTTGTCAAGAAGCTCGGGATTATATTTACGGAGTTCCTCGACGAGAATGTGATACTCCTTCTTAATGTCATTGCAGTCGGCGGGGATCATAAAGAGCAAAACGGCATTCCGTTCAATATGCCTGAGGAACCTGTGTCCCAGTCCTTTGCCCTCGGCTGCCCCCTCGATGATACCGGGGATGTCCGCCATAACAAATGACTTATCCTCGCGGTAGCTGACGATGCCCAGGTTGGGGGTCAGCGTGGTGAAGGGGTAGTTGTCAATCTTTGGCTTCGCTGCGCTGACAACAGAGAGGAGGGTCGACTTCCCGGCATTTGGGAAACCCACCAGTCCCACATCAGCCAGCACTTTCAGCTCGAGGATGAACCAGCCTTCGATGGAGGGTTCGCCGGGCTGCGCGAAACGGGGAGTCTGGAATGTTGCCGATTTGAAATGGGTGTTGCCCATCCCGCCACGGCCGCCCTTTACCAGTATCTTCTTCTCGCCATGGGAGGTTATCTCGAACAGGATTTCGTTTGTCTCTGCATCCCTGGCCACCGTGCCGAGAGGTACATCAATTATGACATCCTCGCCGTCGGCGCCTGTCTTCTGGTTGGATGATCCCGAGCCTCCGTGACCGGCAAAGATGTGTTTTCTGAATTTCAGGTGAAGGAGTGTCCACAGTTGTGAGTCTCCCCTCAGCAGGACGTCGCCGCCCCTGCCTCCGTCGCCCCCGTCAGGACCGCCCTTGGGATTGGATTTCTCGCGCCGGAGGTGTGTCGAGCCAGGGCCGCCTTTACCCGAGCGTCCGAAGATCTTTACATAGTCAACGAAGTTGGTATCACTCATCAGCTATATTACCGTTTCTATATGGTTGCAGAGCCTGGCGAAGATGTCATCGATCGAACCCACACCGTCTACTATCCTCGTCACCCCGGCTTTTCTTCCGTACTCAATGACCGGTTCAGTCTTAGCGCGGTAGACGGCTATGCGGTTGTTGATGACGGCCTCGTCTGCATCATCGGCCCTGCCTGATACCAGGGCTCTCTTCTTCATGCGATCCGTCAGTTCGGTGTCATTGACCTCGAGGACAAGCAGAAGATCGATCTTCATATTTCTCTTCTCCAGCATCTTCTCCAGCGCCACCGCCTGCTCAACGGTACGCGGAAAGCCGTCGAAGACGAACCCTGCCCTGCCGGTGGTGGAGTCTATCTTCTGTGCTATCATGGCAATGACAACGTCGTCTGGCACCAGCTCGCCGGCGGCCATGATGGCCTCCATTTTTCTGCCCAGCTCCGTGGCTGCCGCCAGCTCCGCCCTCAGCATGTCTCCGGTGGAGAGATGAAGGAGATTATATTTCCCGGCGAGGGTCACCGACTGCGTTCCCTTTCCTGAACCGGGAGGGCCGAACATAAGAACATTTATCATTTCAGAATTATTTTGTGAGTTTATAAATTGCCTTCAGGTTACGGCCGTAACCGTCATAGTCAAGCCCATACCCCACAACAAAGCTGTTGGGTATTTCAAACCCGATGTATTCGATTGGTATATCCCTGGTATAGGCTTCCGGCTTGAAAAGGAGGGTACATATCCTGACCTCTTTGGCTTTTCTCAGGGTCAGTTCGCCGATGATTCTTTCCATTGTGTGGCCCGTGTCAATGATATCTTCCAGCACCACCACCGTCTTGCCGGCAATGTCTTCATTCCAGCCTATGAGCTCCTTGATCTTGCCCGAGCTGCTGGTACCTTCGTATGACGCCAGCTTGATAAACGATATCTGGGCATGCAGGTTTATCTGCCTGAAGAGGTCTGCAGCAAAGAGAAAGGCGCCGTTAAGGATCCCGAAGAAGAGCACCTCGCGTCCCTTCAGGTCGTCATTTATCTTTTCCGCCAAAGCGGTGATACGGCTCTGGATCTCATCTTCGGTAATGTAGATTGAGAATTCTCTGTCAAGGACTGTTATCTCATTCATAGTGCAGGTAGTTGATGCTGCTAAATTATAAATTTATAGCGTATTTTTGCCCCGGACACTGGTGTAACATTAAAAAAGAGCATATGAATCCGTCAGTAAGCATTATTATGGGCAGCACCTCCGACCTCAAGGTGATGGAGAAGGCAGCCGAGTTCCTCGACAGCATTGGGATACCTTTTGAGATAAACGCCCTCTCGGCGCACCGTACACCTGACGAGGTTGAAAAGTTTGCGCGTGGTGCGGCAGGCCGTGGGATAAAGGTCATTATCGCCGGGGCAGGCATGGCGGCTCATCTCCCGGGTGTGATAGCAGCGATGACGCCGGTGCCGGTCATAGGGGTGCCTGTCAAAGCATCGCTCGACGGCATGGACTCGCTGCTGGCCATCGTGCAGATGCCTCCGGGGATACCTGTCGCCACTGTCGCCATTGACGGCGCACTGAATGCCGGCATACTGGCAGCGCAGATGATAGCCACGGGTGATCCGGCCGTCATGGAGAAGCTGATCGCCTACAAGGAGAGTCTCAAGCAGAAGATCGTTAAGGCGAATGAGGAGCTGGGTGCCGTGCGGTATAAGTTCAGGACGAATTGATGTTCAGTCAATAGGCAAAGGCAGTAGTGAATCAATTGCACATAGCTCATACAGCTTTGTAGCATAACGTTAACCAGGCGAACAAACCCCGCCTTATCGGAAACTTACAGTTACCACCCATGCGATAAGAATACCAATGACAATGCACTTCAGGAGAAAACTACTTACTGAAAATGATTTAATGTATGGCTGAAGCATTTTTTGAACTTCCTTTTTTTACTAACCTGTTGATATTATTGGTATCTGCCAAACTTTTGGGAGAATTGTTTGAGCGTTTCAACCAACCTTCGATGATTGGAGAAATATCAGCAGGGATAATCTTAGGACCTAGCCTATTGAATATAATTCATAGGTCTGAAGATATAAAGGTCATTTCTGAACTTGGTATATTTCTATTAGTTATTATGGTTGGTTTGGAAATAAATATTAGTTCAATACTGAAGTCATTAAAAGGGAGAAATCTGATTATATCGTTAATGGCTTTCTTTATCCCGGTTATCAGTGGAACAGGTATAGGAATCCTGTTTGGTCAAGACATTATGACCTCATTATTTATTGGGCTCTGTGTAGCTATAACCGCTCTTCCGGTCAGTATCAGGATTTTGATGGACTTAGGCAAAATAAATTCTGCTATTGGACAAAGGATAATTTCTGTCGCAATTTTTGACGATGTTATTGCTCTGACAATACTTGGAATTCTGATCAATATCAATGATTCGGATTTTTCCGTATCATCCATTATACAAGCAAGTTCAATCTCTTTCCTGAAATTAATTCTATTTATTGTTATTTTAAGTACGGCATATATTTTAATCAAAAAAGTCCTCCGCAGAGGCGATTATATTGAGAATTCATTAAACAAAATCATATCATTATTTAAAGGCAAAGAGCCATTATTTGCTTTGTTTTTTGTATTCATCTTATTGTTTTCAACAGTTACAGAGTCATTAGGGTTACATTTTATTGTGGGTGCTTTTTTTGGCTCAATGTTGATAAGTGAGCAATTAATAGGGAAAGAAAATCTGAAAACCATTGAAAAAACAACAAGCAATATTGCAATGGGTTTTTTAGCTCCTATTTTTTTTGCTGGCATCGGTCTTGAGTTTAATTTTTTATCTATCAGTAATATTGGACTTTTAGTAACGATACTTGCCATTTCATACTTATCAAAAATTATAGGGGGCTATTTAGGTGGCAGATTTGCAGGTCTTAATGGAAAAACATCTTTCATTCTTGGAATAGGCCTTAATGCAAGAGGTATAATGGAATTAGTGATTGCAAATATTGCTTATAATGCAGGACTTATAAGTACAGAGATTTTTTCGATACTGATATTAATGGGAATTCTTACAACCTTAACAACGCCTTTCCTGTTGAAAAGAGCATTTAGAAATGAATAGAAAGCACTGTTGGTAACAAAGTGTATCACTCTAACGTTTTGCTGCAGGGAATTAACCCCCTGAAACTTTCCATATCTGCCTGTATTATTGGTACTTTCACTATTGTCTATTGCCTGCTGCCTAGAATGAAATTCTCACCTGCCCCTTCAACTCCTGCTTCAACCCGGTTGCGGGATCGGTTCCGGACTCGGTAAAAGCATATTTCAGCCTTGCTTCCACCCGTTCTGCGGGCTTCCACGACAGCATTATGAATGTGCGGGTCATCTCGCCATAGAAAGCCGGTACGCTGAATGAAGATAGCAGGTCATTCTCCCAGGCATAGAGGCGGCTGTCCCATCCTTCCGAAGAGCAGAGGGCATACCTGAACCAGATCCTCAGCGGAACACTTCGAAGTGAGTATGAGAAATCCTGGCAGAGCAGATAGCCCTGCTCTCCCGAAGGTGATATGAAGGTCGCTGAGGCCCTTGTGGTGAGTTGCAGTCCTGCGGCCGGTTTACAGGTGAGTGCAAAGGAGATCTGTTGCCTGGTGTGTGTCACAGATGTGGGGGTGCCCCTCTCACTTGCAGAATCATATTCCCTCGATGAAGATGTATATGCCAGTCTCAGTGAAAGGTCATCACGCGGCTGGTATTCGCTTCTTAGTTCAATCCTGCTGCCATATGATGGCGCAGAAGAGCGGTACCGAAGCCAGGGGATGCGGTAATGATCAGCCGCTGCCGTGACAAAAAGATGCCTGGCGGCCTCCAGATGAACCGACGCTGCCAGTCCTGTCTCGTTCCCGGGCCCCGATCCGGCCCTGAAGGCTCCCGAGTGAAAGGCATGGTACTCAGGCGAGAAGTGCCTCGCAAGGAGATTGAATGTAACCCTCCCTGTCGGCTTAGCCCTTAGTCCTGCCGTTGCCGCCCATGAGCCGGGGAGACTCATTGCCGCCTCTGTAAAGAACAGCACCGGCCCGGTACCTGCCTTGAAATCGACGGCCATATTCCACAGCCGGCTGCCCTCAAATTCATGAATGTTCTCCGGATCGCTCCTGTCAGGCCGGAGTGGCAGGGAGAACCAGGTAGACGAGGCGGTCACCCCTCCCCTGATCTTATCCGCCCCTGCCGAGAGATGAAAGCCGGCGACGGACTCATTAAGGCTGTTGCGCGCCCCGAGCTGCGATTCACTGACATGAAGACCCCCGCTGACAAGGTTGCTCACCCAGGTGGCGGTGCTGTCTTCATTACAGACAATGCGGGCATCGATCATGTTCGTTGATGCGAAGAGGACTGCTCCTGTTTTCACGCCGCCCAACATGATGCTTATGCCGCGAAAGAACCTGTTCTCTTCAGTAGATGTATAGGGCACCGCGGAGCTTCTTCCTGACATGAACGACGGTGAGCTGAGCCATGACCCCATCCACCTGCTGCCACTGAACACCAATCCTTCACCTGTCCTCATGGCATAATCCCCGACAATAACCCTTTCTATCAGCCTATCTCCTTGATATTCAATATATCCCGAGAGAAAATCGATTCCGGGAACTTGACCAAAGGTGAACGGTTCACCCGGGTCATTCTCAGCAGTCAGGCCAAATCCGAAACGACGGTGTTCATGTTTTATCTTAAATAATGATCGCACCCCTTCGGTTTCGCTTTCTCCGGAGATGAAGCGGGTGGAGGCTGTCAGTGTCAGCAGTGTGCGGCCATAGCTTTTACCGGTGGCTTCATGTGAGGGCTGAAGCGATATATAAGGTGCCATCAGCATAACCGTATTTCGGTCAAATGCAGGGAGGAGGGCCAGCTCATATAGGGTTACCACATTGCCATTCCTTCTCACATGATCGGCAAGAACCATAACCTGGAACTCAGTCAGAAAGAATAGCCGCGAAATCTCCTTGACATCGCCGCTGTTGATATTTACGGGGGACGCCTTCAGCTCATCGAGCTCCTCCAGGAGAGTGGCGTGATCAGTGTCGTCGGAAAGAGCCAGTATCTCTTCCACAGACTCCCTGACAGCCTGGTTTTCTTCCTGGCAGAAGAGTGGACATGGCAGGAGTGCCATGATTAAGAATACAGCAGCGGATCCTCGGAGGATTATCTTATTGTCCATATGATTGATACCGACGATGTCACGCCTGTCACGCTGTTAATCAGGAACCCTGCATCTGTCTGCACTGACCCTGTCCGGAAACCGATGCCGAATGCAAAGGCTGACGGTGAACTCATGTACCCTGACCGTAACACCAGCCTGTCAAGAACATCCCAGCTTAGTCCGCACTGAACGGAGAGTGGTTCATCACTCACCTTCGAGACCCCGGCAGCGAGCAGGAAATCGTCAGACTGACTCCACTGCAGACCCGCTTCAATTGAAGAGGGAAGCGTGTTCAGCGGCGACAGGGGATTGAACAGATGCAGTCCCAGGGTCAGGGAGGGTGAAAGAAGGGAGGTCATTCCCGTTTCGAATGTCACATGAGACACATCACGGTATTCGCCAACGCCATGTTCCGAGATATAATCGACCTGGAGACCCAGGGCGATGCCGTCAGTGATCTTCACGGCGCTGCCCAGCCCGGTGAACAGCCGGTAGTAGTCACCGTTGCCGTAATGAGTTGCCACAAGACCCAGGGGTGCGGGTTTGATGGCCAGGACAGCGCTCACTGCCCTTGATGACAGGGCAGGCATCATGAAGCGGTTCTCAAGGGCAGCGGAGAAGCTTGTGGCTGAGGCGGCAGTCAGCAGCGCCTGGTTTTGGAAACAGTTCCAGTGCCCGGGGGTGGCCGTCACGGAGAAAGCCATCCCCATGGCAGCAGCACCGTGGGGTACATATAATGGTTCACCGGCCCGCAGAAGGGCTACAGTAAATAAAAACAGAAATAACACCGCATTCCACCGCAGCATCATAACGAGACACAATTACTGTCTCAAATTTATGACAGGAAGGGGAGAAAGTCAAGGGGAAAGTGAAAAAAAAGGCAGTAGGGCGACGTCAGAATGCAGTAGGCAGTTCAGTGATCTGGAGCAATTTATGGAATGGCTGAATGCGGACTGACTAGCCTAATTGCCCACTGCTCCCTACTGCCTGATCACGCCTTTATATCCTTGATATTCAGCTGCACCGACGTTTTACCCCTGAAGTCATTCATCTCCACGGAGTAGGCGATATCAACCACGCCTCCATTCTCCCTGAAGAGCTCCGTCATATCAGCCTGTCCGAAGGCTATGGCGCCTATCGGTTCAGCGTTCTGCCGTGCGAAGGTCAGCTTGAGGTGCATCCCGTTGTTGCCTACAGGCTGGCAGGCCAGTGTCTTGACCCTGCGCGAGACAAACACCGGAGCCACATTATCCGGACCGAAGGGCTGGAACCGTTCGAGGTTCCTGAAGAGCTCCGGAGTCACATCCTCCAGCGCTATCTCCTCATCCACGTTTATTGAAGGCACCAGGTGTTCGTCCTTTATCGTCTCGCTGACGAACTTTTCGAAACGGGCCCGGAAAGAGGGCAGGTTCTCCTGCTTCATGGTCAGTCCGGCGGCGAACATGTGCCCCCCGAAGCTCTCCAGCAGGTCAGAACATGACTCTATGGCCTGGTAAAGGTCATAACCCGGCACGCTGCGCGCAGAGCCGGTGGCAAACCCGTCTTTTGATTCGGTGAGGATCACTGTCGGCCTGTAGTAGGTCTCTATGAGGCGGGAGGCTACTATACCTATCACTCCCTTGTGCCATCCCTGGCGGAACAGCACCGTCGTGCGTGCGTTACCCATCCTGGCATCGTCACTCACCATCCGGCGGGCTTCGGAGGTAATCTCGCTGTCCTTCTTCCTCCGGTCGTCATTGCTGCGGTCTATTGCGTCGCAGATGATAAGTGCCTCATTCGGGTTCTGTGACACCAGCAGTTCCACAGCTTTGCTCCCAGACTCCATCCGTCCGGCAGCATTGATCCGAGGACCTATCCGGAACACGACGTCCTCAATGGCAAGAGGCATCCTGATTTTAGCCTTCTCAATGATCTTCTGGAAGCCGAGGCGGGGAGCGTTGTTCAGCTGCTGCAGGCCAAAATAGGCAAGTATCCTGTTCTCCCCGGTCATCGGAACGATGTCTGACCCGATGCTTACGGCCACAAGGTCAAGATATGGGATGATCTTTTCAAAAGGTATGTTCTGGACCCTGCAAATAGCCTGCATCAGCTTGAATCCCACACCACAGCCTGACAGCTCCTTGTACGGATAGGTGCATCCCGGCTGCTTGGGATCAAGCACCGCCGTGGCATCCGGTATTTCGTCGCCCGGCAGATGGTGATCGCAGATGATGATATCTATTCCCTTTGAACGGGCGTACTTAACCCTGTCAACAGACTTGATGCCGCAGTCGAGCGCAATGATTAGGCGGCAGTTTCCTTCCGCAGCATAGTCAATGCCCTTGAGTGAGAGCCCATAACCCTCGTGATACCTGTCGGGTATATAATAATCAAGGCTTGAATGTCTTTCCCTCAGGAAGGCATAGAGCAGGGCCACTGATGTCGTCCCGTCGACGTCATAGTCACCGTAAACAAGTATCTTTTCGTTCCGCGCAATGGCCGTACTTATACGGTCTACCGCCCTGTTCATGTCCTTCATCAGGAAGGGGTCATGGAGCGAGCTCAGTGAAGGGTTGAAAAACTCCTCAGCCTGTTTTTTTGTTGTGATGCCGCGCTGCACCATCAGGCTGGCGACAGCGGCAGGCACCGCCATCTCTGTCGCCAGGGTCGTGGCGACACGTTCGTCGCCCCTCTCTTTCAAGAGCCACCTTTTTTCCATTATATCTTATTTTAATAATATTCATATCCGAAGACCTCCCTCATTATGTTACGCAGATCATTCTTCACAACATCCATATCAATCCTTTTGCCCGTCTCTTTTTCAATGCTTGTCACACCTTTATCGGTGAAGCCGCACGGGTTGATATGATTGAAATATGAGAGGTCAGTGCTGACATTAAGGGCAAAGCCGTGCATTGTCACAAACCTTGATGCCCTTACGCCTATTGCACAAATCTTTCTTGCCCGGTTGCTTTCAGGGTCTATCCAGACACCCGTTGCACCCTTCATTCGTTCTCCCCTTATACCGAAACGGGAGATGCACCTGATAATTGCTTCCTCAAGCAGCTGTATGTATTCACGCAGCCCTATCCCCATCCCTTCAAGGTCGAAGATCGGGTATCCTACCAGCTGGCCGGGACCGTGGTAGGTAATGTCGCCTCCCCTGTCTATCCGGTAGAACGAGGCATCACGTGCCTGCAGTTGGATATAGTCGAGGAGGAGGTTCTGCTCCGATCCGCTTTTTCCCAGGGTATATACATGGTTATGTTCAACGAAGATGAGACGGTCCGCCGTTTTGTTTCCGTCAGGCGAACCATTGCCCTTTTCCGCCACCTTGGCGTCGAAGAACAGATCCTGGTAGTCCCATGTCTCCTTGTAGTCTTTGCGGCCCAGATCGTCAAAGATGACTCTGGCACTGTTCCGAGGTGACGAGGCCGGCGCCACACGCTTTGCGCTCCCATCTCCCTTTGCTGACCTGATGTGCTTCTCAGCATGGAACGAACTGCGCACCAAAGGAGAGCTCTCCACAAACTCAAACCCTCTCTCCAGTCCCCTTAACCTGTACTCCTCAAACTTATCCGGTGTAACATACTCAACAACAGGAATATGTGCAAGACTGGGGGCAAGATACTGTCCAATCGTCACAATCCTGCAACCGGTTGCATAAATGTCATCCAGGGCCTGTAATACCTCCTCCTCAGTCTCTCCCAGGCCAAGCATCAGTCCTGACTTTGCCCTCATGCCCCGTGCCGCAATATGCCTCAGCACGGTGAGGCTTACCTCGTACTTTGCCACCGACCTTATCAGGGGAGTAAGCCTCCTGACAGTCTCAATATTATGCGAGATAACATCGGGAGCTTCATCAATGACCCTGTCAAGGTCATTGATATTTCCACGGAAGTCCGGTATGAGTGTCTCTATTGTCACCCCCGGGTTCATCTCCCTTATCTTCCTAATGGTATCAGCCCAGTGTCCGGCACCGCCGTCAGGCAGATCATCGCGGTCAACCGAGGTGATGACGCAGTGTTTCAGCTTCATTGTCTTGACAGCCTGTGCGACCCTCTCCGGCTCCCCGGTGTCGGGAGGCAAAGGCTTGCCGCTCTTTGTGCCGCAAAACTTGCATGAACGGGTGCATATGTCTCCGAGTATCATCAGGGTGGCAGTCCCTGCATTCCAGCATTCACCGATATTGGGACAGTTGCCGGAGGTGCATATGGTATGGAGGCGGTTATCCTCCACAAGGCTTTTAACCAGGGTGTAGCTCTCCCCGCTTGCCCGCTCCATCCTGAGCCATGATGGAAGTCTCCTCCTGCCTGACATACCCTTTGTTCCGCTGAAATGAAATAATATGCAAATGTATATAATAAAAGGCAAAGGGTATGGCTGAATTTGCTCTTCCGAAGCGATGAAAGTGTATCTTTGAACGATAAAATTTGCTGGCACTTCAATGGAAAATAATAGGGTATCAGGTATGACGGAAGCAACATAGGAAATTGCCTCTGTTGCCTTCTGCACATGGCATTCAGGACTGCAGCAGCTAATCGTGGAAATATTATACCTGGAAACTTACCCGGATCCGGCTGAAAGAGATGTTAAAACTTAAATATTACAAATAGATGGAGACAGTTTATCTGAACGGACAATTCATCCCCAGAGATCAGGCAACTATCAGTCCTGACGACAGGGGCTTTCTTTTCGGTGACAGTATTTATGAGGTGACCAGGTGGTACGGGGGTTACTTTCTGGATCTTCCCGGTCATGCCGACCGACTGAGGAGAAGCCTTCAAGAGACAAGGATAGTATGGGAGGATGCCGACCGGTTTGAGGAGATATCAAAGGAGTTGATACACAGGAATAACCTTGGCGGAGATTGCGTAATTGTCTATTTCCAGGTGACACGCGGAGCAGCTCCGCGAACCCATGCATTCCCAAAACCACCGGTCAGACCTACTGTTTACGGCTATGCCCGTCGCCATAGCATCGATACGCTGGCCTGTGAACGAGGGGTGGGATTGTGGCTCGTCCCCGATCCGAGATGGAACCGGTGTGACATCAAGACGACTGCCCTGCTGGCCAATATACTGCCTTACCAGGAGGCGCATGACAAAGGTTTTTCAGAGGTGTGCTTTGTCCGTAACGGGTTTGTCACCGAGGGAGCTCATTCCAATATTTTTTTCGTCAGGGATGAGACACTTTATACTTACCCGGATTCCAATGATATCCTCTCGGGGATTACAAGGAAGATTGTCATTGAACTTGCTGCTGTGAACAATATTCCAATTATCATGGAGCCGGTCGCCTCGGATATGATCCCATATATGCACGAAGCCTTTATCACCAACACCACCGGTGAGATTGTGCCTGTGCTTAAGATCACGGATCAGGTCATCGGGGATGGCACATCGGGACCGGTAACGAGAAATATCCAGCAACTGTTCCGTAACCGGGTACAGGCAGAGAATCCAATTCGTTAATATATTTGCACAAATTTCAGAATATGACCACTTCCCACCTCAGCGAACAGGAACAGGTTCGCAGACAGTCGCTTGACGAGATAAGAAAGCTTGGCATCGACCCTTACCCGGCAGAGATGTACCCGGTTAATGTTTCAGCCGCGGAGATCCTTGCCGGATTCAGGGACGAAGAGAATAATTTCCCGGAGGTATGCCTGGCAGGCCGTATCATGAGCCGCCGGATAATGGGCAACGCCTCTTTCGCTGAGCTGATGGACTCATCAGGACGCATTCAGATTTATGTGCGGCGTGATGACCTGTGCCCCGGCGAGGATAAGACCTTATACAATACGCTCTTTAAGAAACTTCTTGATATTGGTGACATAATCGGTGTCAGGGGATTTGCCTTCAGGACCCAGATGGGAGAGATAACGGTTCATGTGAAGGAGCTGACGCTGCTGAGCAAGTCATTGCGCCCGCTGCCCATCGTCAAGGAGAAGGACGGCGTGTTGTATGATGCCGTCACCGACCCGGAGATGCGGTACCGTCAGCGGTATGTCGACCTGATCATCAACCCTGAGGTGAGGGAGGTCTTCCGCAAGCGCACACAGATAATGAGGTCGATGCGCGAACTGTTTGACGCCAACGGTTATCTCGAGGTGGAGACGCCTGTGCTGCAGGCCATCCCCGGCGGCGCTGCCGCAAGGCCTTTTAAAACCCACCACAACGCCCTTGATATCCCTCTTTACCTGAGGATTGCTGACGAACTATACCTGAAAAAGCTGATCGTGGGAGGGTATGACGGAGTGTATGAGTTTGCCAAGGACTTCCGCAACGAGGGGATGGACCGCACGCACAATCCGGAGTTCACCGTGATGGAGATATATGTAGCCTATAAGGACTACAACTGGATGATGGACTTTACCGAAAAGATCCTCGAGAAGGTGGCAATGGACCTTCACGGAACTACAAGAGTGCCGCTTGGTGAACATATAATAGATTTCAAACCTCCCTATCGCCGGCTCTCCATGACCGATGCCATCAGGGAATATGCCGGCATTGACATCTCGGACATGAGTGAGGATGGTCTCAGGAAGGAGTGCGACAGGCTCGGCATCGGACACTCACCGTCAATGGGTAAGGGTAAGCTGATAGACCAGATTTTCGGGGAGAAGTGCGAACATCATTTCGTGCAGCCGACATTTATTATAGACTACCCGAAGGAGACCTCTCCGCTGACCAAAAAGCACCGTGACAAGGCGGGTCTTACCGAGCGGTTTGAGCTTATGGTCAATGGCAAGGAGCTGGCCAACGCCTACTCGGAGCTGAATGACCCTGTCGATCAGCTCGAGCGGTTCCAGGAACAGCTCCGTCTGTCGGAGAAGGGTGATGATGAGGCTATGTTCATTGACATGGATTTCGTCAGGGCACTGGAGTACGGCATGCCTCCCACCTCAGGTATGGGGATGGGTATCGACAGGCTGACGATGTTCATGACCAACCAGCCATCGATACAGGATGTCCTCTTCTTCCCGCAGATGAGGCCGGAGGTATAGGGAGTCAGGCAATCGGCAGTCGGCAGTCGTAAACTATTGATTGACTGAGTGACTAGAGACTGAAGACTTGGTCAGAAGATGCAACACACCATGTAGCCGGTTTGCAGGGAGGACAATATGAATACGGATAAAAACAGCACAGCGGAACTGAGGCAGTTATTGAAGCCTCTTGGTTCACCGATTAAGATCCAGGAGTTTCTTGATTCAATTCCTTACAATACTACCAAGCGGACCCTGTCGCCTTTGCTTGTGCTGAAGGAGAAGATGGCCCACTGTATGGATGGCGGTCTTCTCGCAGCATCAGCCCTGCGCCGGCTGGGATACCCTCCACTGATAGTCGACCTGACAGCCGAGAATGATGATGACCATATTATTGCAGTTTTTCGTGAAGGCAACTGCTGGGGTGCCATCGCCAAATCAAACACTACGGTGCTTCGGTTCCGTGAACCGGTCTACCGTTCCCTGCGTGAGCTGGCGATGTCATACTTCGAGATGTACTACAATCTCAATGGTCATAAAACTCTCAGAAGCTATTCGCGAACGATGGACCTGTCGCGTTTTGATGAGTGCAACTGGGAAACTACGGACGAAGACCTTGAATTCATAGGAGACTATACTTATACGGTACGGCACTATCCACTTCTCACAAAAAGGCAGATCAGGTCCCTTAACAGCGTCCCGAAATATCTTTATGATGCCGGCTTCTCCGGCGCTGACATTGACGGCCTCTACAAGCCTGTCTGAATCGGCAGTTTGATGCTCCGACGGAGGAGGAGAATCAATCCCGCACACGGAGTGTCGGGACGGCAATCGGCAGCTCGTAACATTACTGATTGACTGAGGACTGAAGACTGAGACTGATCTATCCCCTGGCATTCAGTTCCCGCTCCAGTCTCTCCCGTTCTGCTTCAAACCCCGGCTTGCCGAGGAGGGCGAACATGTTCTTCTTGTATGATTCGACTCCCGGCTGGTCGAAGGGATTTACGCCCAGGGTGTATCCGCTGACTGCGCAGGCCAGTTCAAAGAAATACATCAGCTGCCCCAGGTTGTACTCATCAATCTTCTGGATACTGATGGTGATGACAGGCACCCCGCCCTCTATATGGGCTATACGGGTTCCGGCCTCAGCCTTGTGGTTTACTTCTGACAGGCTTTTGCCGGCAATGAACCCGATCCCGTCTGAGTCGTCATCCGCGCCAGGCACCAGAAGCGTGTGGTGCGGTTCGGCAACATGAATGACGGTCTCGAACAGCTTGCGCTCTCCCTGCTGGATATACTGGCCCATGGAGTGCAGGTCCGTAGTGAAGCTGACAGATGAAGGGAAAATGCCCTTGCTCTCCTTCCCCTCACTCTCACCATAGAGCTGCTTCCACCACTCCGCCAGGTAAACGAGCGAAGGCTCATAGCTGATCAGGATTTCGGTAGTATATCCATTGTGATAAAGGGTGTTCCGTGCGGCAGCATAAGCAACGGCAATATTTGAATCGGTGTCATTTCCCTCGCGGATCGAATGAGCCATGTCTCTCATGCCTTTGGCAAAAGCATCAATATCATATCCGGCCAGTGCCAGCGGCAACAGACCGACAGGCGTCAGAACCGAATAGCGTCCCCCTACATCGTCAGGTATAACAAAGGTCTCATAACCCTGGCTGGTGGCAAGATTTTTAAGTGCGCCGCGCTGGCCGTCGGTGATGGCGACAATATGAGATTTCATCCCCTTTTCTCCGATCTTGTTCCTGAGATGGTCGCGAAGAACACGGAAGGCAATGGCCGGCTCAGTTGTGGTACCGCTCTTGGAGATGACAACAATATTGTAAAGTGTGGAATCAAGAAACCTGAGCAGTGCAGCATGGTAATCCTCACTGAGCGTGTGCCCTGCAAAAACGAGGGTATGTTCCTGTCTCCCGAAGGGATCCCTAAGCGCTTCTGTCAGTGCCTTTGCTCCGAGATACGAGCCTCCTATCCCCACGACGACCGTCACCGGGGCCTGGGTGCGCAGTCGAGCCGCGCATGATTTTATTCCCTGCGTCTGTGATACGGTCTTATCCGGAAGATACAGCCAGCCGGTGAATTCGCTTCCACGGCCCTTTCCCTCCCTTAAAACCTTGAGGTTGGTCTTTGCACTTTCCAGATTGGGGGTCAGTGCATTTGCGTTGACGAATGATTCAATGCCTCTGATTGTGACGGAGATTTTATTTTTCATTTCTATTTTAATTTTTTTGACAGACTTTTCATTTCGTGGACGGGATTCGCAGTCGTATAAAGAATTCTGTATACGGTCTCTGCGATGGGTATATCAGCCATAAGTTTTTCATTCACCTCATGAATACAGGACGATGCAAAATACCCTTCCGCCACCTGGTTCATCTCCATAAGTGCATTCTTTACGCTATAACCCTTGCCGATCATAAATCCCAGGTTCCTGTTTCGGCTGAACTGGGAATATCCAGTTACAAGAAGGTCTCCAAGGTAGGGTGATTCGGTGATTTCACGCTTCAGGGGTGATATTGTATTTACAAATCTGTTCATCTCGCCTGCGGCATTGGCCAGAAGCACTGCGATGAAGTTGTCGCCGTATGCCAGACCGTTGGCTATGCCTGCAGCGATGGCATAGATATTCTTCATCACCGCGGCATATTCCGTTCCGATAAAATCTTCTGAGATTAAAGTCCTGATCCACCTGTTGGAGAAGAGTGATGCCACCACAGCTGCCCTTTCGCTGTCACGGGAGGCAAATGTAAGATAGGTAAGTTTCTCTGCAGATACCTCCTCGGCATGACTTGGCCCTGTAATTATGACAATTTTCTCATCCGGGATCCGGTACCTCCTGATCAGATACTCACCGGTAACGCAATTGTCTCCGGGAATGATTCCCTTTATGCCCGAGCAAACGGTTTTTCCTTCCAGGTCATCATCTCCCAGGCCCTCCAGCGCGGCTTTCAGATAGGCGGCAGGTGTAACCAGGATAATGACCTCTGATGATTTTACAGCTGAACGGATATTGTCTGACGGGTTGATCAGTGCCAGGTCAAACTCGATTGTTGCAAGATAGAGTGGATTCCTTCCGTACCGTCTCACATGCCTGTATATGTCAGGTCTGTCAATATACCATGTAACATGGTGACCGTTGGCGGTGAGCACCATGGTCATTGCAGTTGCCCAGCTTCCTGAGCCCACTATTGTGACATCAGAAATGCCCGATCCCTCTTTATTCAGGTCCGCAAAGGCTGTTCCCGGCATTTATAAATCTTTGGGTCAAAGATATGAAATGGCCGGCAATCTTCAGTCGGCAGTCGCCTGTCCACAGTCGGCAGTCGTAACTTGTTGATTGCCTGAGAACTGAAGACTGAAAAACAGCAGTCCCCAGTCTGCGGCCCGGCAGGGGCTAAAGACTGAGGACTGAAGTCCCGACGCACTTCGTGGTCGGGATTGAGCCTCCTCTTGCCTCGGAGCCTCAAACTGAAGACTGAAGATTTAGGCCAGCTTATGCTTCTTCACAAACTCGTCGATCACCTCTTCGAGGTTGGGGCTGCCGATCTCCTGCAGGTCATACCAAACCCTGGTTGAGGGCCTCTTGATATTGATGATGCGGTTGAGGTCAATGGGTGTTCCTATTACAACAGAATCGCAATCGGTGTTATTGATCGTAGTCTCAAGATCCTTAAGCTGCTGATCGCCGTAGCCCATTGCAGGAAGCAGTGTTCCGATGTTCGGATACTTCTCGAATGTCTCGGTGAGCCTGCCTACGGTGAATGGCCTCGGATCAACCAGTTCGGCGGCTCCGAACTTGCGTGCGGCGACCACACCAGCTCCGATCTTCATCTCACCGTGGGTGAGTGTAGGACCATCCTCGACAACCAGAACGCGCTTGCCCTTGATTATTGAGGGATCATCAACCCTGATGGGTGAGGCTCCGTCTACTACAATTGCCTTCGGTGCCACCTTTTCGATGCTCTCGCGAACCGTCTGTATGTCAACGGGAGAGGCGCTGTCCATTTTATTGATGACCACCACGTCAGCAATCCGCAGGGTTACCTCCCCCGGATAATATTTCAGCTCATGGCCTGCACGGTGGGGGTCAGTGACGGTGATCATCAGGTCAGGGTTATAGAAGGGGAAGTCGTTATTTCCACCGTCCCAGAGGATGACATCGCAACCGGCGGGATCATTCTCCGCAGCGCGGAGGATGGCCTCGTAATCAACTCCGGCATAGATAACGTTCCCTCTCACTACATGAGGTTCATACTCCTCCATCTCCTCCACGGTGCACTTGTGCTTCTCAAGGTCTGCCACAACCGCAAAACGCTGAACCTTCTGCTCAACGAGGTTGCCGTACGGCATCGGGTGACGCACTGCCACCACTTTCAGACCCTTTTTCATCAGCAGCTCAACAACCCTGCGTGATGTCTGGCTCTTGCCGCACCCGGTACGGATAGCGCCAACGGCTATTACAGGCTTGACACTCTTTACCATGGTCTCCTTCCATCCCAGGAGGATGAAGTTGGCTCCTGCCGCATTGACGACAGCACTCATTGACATAACCCACTGATAGGTTACATCACTGTATGAAAAGACACAGTCATCAACCTTAAACTCTTTTATCAGGCGAGGCAGATCACTCTCAGCGTAGATCGGTATGCCTCCGGGATACAGTTTTCCTGCCAGCTCGGCCGGATATTTTCTTCCATCAATATCCGGAATCTGCGCTGCAGTGAATGCCACAACATTATATAATTCATTATCCCGGAAATAGGTATTGAAGTTGTGGAAATCCCTGCCTGCGGCTCCAATAATGATAACATTCCTTTTTAACATAAAACCTCCTAGTTAAATATTTGTTATTTTTTTAATTATGTCTGTCTCCGATGCCAACCGTATCCCGCAAATTTATAATTTGTAACTGAAACCGGAAGTGATATTAGTCAGTTTAAGGTAATCTTTGTTGAGCTCATAATATTTTGATAATATGCAAGTTAATAAATTATATGGTTTTGTTGAATAAATTACTGTTTAATATTTTAGACCACAGCATATTGGCAGAATCTTTGCAGTAACATTTGGCGGATGAATGTCCTGGCACATATATATCTCTCAGGCGACTCGGATAATATCATTATTGGGAATTATATCGGCGATTATGTAAAGGGGCGTGATTATCTGAAATATCCCGAGGGGATCCGCAAGGGCATTATCATTCACCGTCACATAGATGCCTTTACAGACAGGCATCCGGTGGTTCACCGCAGCAAGCTTCATTTCACGGGCAGATACCGGAAATATGCCGGGGTCATTACTGACATTCTGTATGATCACTACCTCACCCGCGAATGGGACCTCTTCTCCAGGCGTCCGCTGGAGAGTGTGACCTACAACTTTTACAGGGCCATGGTCAACAACTTCGAGATCCTGCCCGAGAACGTGCGGGAAAAGATGCCCTTCTTCATTATCGACAACTGGCTTGAGACCTATCAGACCCGGAGTGGCATCAAAAGGGTGCTTAAGACCATGAGTACTGTGACTTCACTGCCCAAAGAGACGAGGTGGGCCATGAGGGTATGGAAGAAACAGTACTATTCCATTGAAGAGGACTTCATGGAGTTCTTCCCCCAGCTCATCAATTATGTGGAAACGGAGTTCGGGATAGTCCTCTCTCCGGGCATCAGGGTGCCGTTCTGATCATCCCAGGTATTCTGACCTGCCTGCATCAAGTCTCAGGAAAACGAAGAGCAGTATGGTGAAGCCCCAGAGCGAGCTTCCTCCGTAGCTGAAGAAAGGCAGAGGGATGCCGATAACCGGCATGACGCCAATGGTCATGCCTATGTTGACAAAAACGTGAACAAGGAAGAGCCCGAAGACGCCATATCCGTATGCCCTGATAAAAGTTGTCCGCTGTCGTTCAGCCAGGACAAGCAGCCTTAACAGCAGCCAGACAAACAACCCGATTACGACCACCGATCCCAGGAACCCCCACTCCTCACCTACCGTACAGAAGATAAAGTCAGTGCTCTGTTCAGGTACAAACTTGAACTTGGTCTGGGTCCCGTTCAGATAACCTTTCCCGGCGAACCCGCCGGATCCGATTGAGATAAGTGACTGGTTCAGGTTATAGCCTTCCCCGAACGGGTCAGTCTCCATTCCCAGCATGATGTTTATCCTTGTTTGCTGGTGCGGCTGGAGAATGTTATGGAATGCATAGTCAACCGTAAAAAGGTAGAGTATCCCGCTGATAAGAAATGCATAGATGACTGCCGGCATTTTCAGCTTCATCCTGTATATAAACCATAGAAAAGCAACGCCTGCCATTACGACGGCCGCGACGATGATCCCGGCAATTTCAAGGTCGAGAAGGTAATGGCCCGCAAGAAAAGCAATGCCGCCTGAGACAGCCAGTATGCCGGTCGCCTTAAGGGTGAGCATTGATCCTGAGGTCACAGCCAGGGCAACGATCGCCATAACGATCAGTCCTATTGACACCGGCACGTTGCCCAGCATGAGAGTCAGAAGAAACAGGGCCACTGCCAGGATGGCTGATATAAAGACATAGATACTCATCCCCTCGCGGTAAAGAACGATGAAAAAGGCGAAGTAGGTGATGACCGATCCCATATCCGGCTGAAGTGCTATAAGCACCACGGGAGCCATTATAATGGCCGTGGCGGGCCCCATGACCCGGTAGCCTGACGACTGCCTCTGGGAGTTGAGATAAGAGGCCAGGGCCAGGCCTGTGGCAAACTTGGCAAATTCAGAAGGCTGGAGGCCGAACGGGCCAAAATCAAACCAGGCCCTTGCTCCGTTGATCTCCTTTCCCACTACCAGTACAAGCAACAGGAGCAGCAGTAAAAAGCCGTATATGAACCATGCGAAGAAAAACCAGAGTTTGTTGTCTGTCACCAGGACAAATACAGCGAGAACCAGGGCGGCAAGAATAAACGTCAGCTGCTTGCCATACCTCTGTGACAGGTCGAATATGCTTGTATGCTGTTCATTATAGACAGCTGCATATATGTTCAGCCACCCCATGATCATCATCACCAGCCACAGGATCACCGTAACCCAGTCGAGTCTTCCCAGTATGTTGCTACTCTTTTGCATCAGGCTTTATTACCAGCTTCAGGACATAATCCTCAAGATACTTTCTCTTTATTTCCCCTGTCAGATACTCCTCTATTATAAGGCTTGCGATAGGTGCGGCGAATGTGGAGCCAAACCCCGCATTCTCAACGTAAACCGCAATGGCAATCTGAGGATTGTCCTTCGGGGCAAATGCCACGAATATTGAGTGGTCCTTACCGTGCGGGTTCTGTGCCGTACCTGTCTTGCCGCAAATGATTATACTGTCGAGACGGGCACCACGGGCCGTTGAACCCGGTCCACCGTTGACGGCACCTTCCATCCCTTCGATGACAGGCTCGAAGTTCGCGGGTGAGATTCCGGTTATGTATTTCTGGGTGTAAAGCGGTGCGGGGGAGCCATCATCACCTATCTTTTTCACCACATGAGGGATGTAGAATGACCCCCTGTTGGCGATTACGGCAGCCATGTTCGCCATCTGAAGAGGGGTAGCTCCTATTTCTCCCTGGCCTATGGCCAGTGATATGACTGTCAATGCCTTCCATCTATCCTTGCCGTAATACCTGTCATAGTAGGACCGCGAGGGGATGTTGCCTGAAAGCTCGTTGGAAAGGTCAATGCCCAGCTTATTGCCGAAACCGAAGGCTACGAGGTACTGTCTCCAGTGATCAAAAGCATCTCCGATAAGGGCATACTGCTTGTTCTCAAGGATACTCCTGAAGGCGTTGCAAAACCAGGCGTTGCATGACTGTGCCACCGCCTCCGGCAGGTTGAGCGGCGAGCTGTGTGAGTGGCACCCCACGGTCAGTGAGCCTGCATGATACCCCATGCTGCAACCGAAGAGTGATGATGGTCGGATCACATTCTCCTGCAGCCCGATGAGGCCGTTCATGATCTTGAAGGTCGATCCGGGAGGATAGGAGGCCATCAGCGCCCGGTCAAAGAGAGGCTTGACGGTGTCAGCCTGCAGCATTGCAAAGTTTGCGGACCGGACCCTGCCGACAAGCAGCTCCGGGTCATAGGAGGGTGATGATACCAGCGCCAGAATCTCTCCGGTGGCAGGTTCGATGGCAACGATCGATCCTGTCTTGTTGAGCATCAGCTTCTCCCCGTACTCCTGCAGGTCGAGGTCAATGGTAGACCAGAGGTTCGTACCCGGTACTGCCACGGTATCATATCGTCCGTCAGCGTAGGAGCCCTTGATGTTGTTGTGGACATCGACCAGGAAGATATTGACGCCCTTCCTGCCCCTTAGCTGCTCCTCATATGATTTTTCGATGCCGCTGATGCCAATGTAGTCACCTGACCTGTAGTACCTGTCCCGTGCAATAAGCTTGTTGTCGACCTCACCCACATACCCGAGCATGTGGGATGCCACCGGACGGGTGTATTTTCTCAGTGTACGGGCCTGAACGTAGAAGCCCGGAAACCTGTAGAGCTCTTCCTGCAGGAGGGCATAGGTCTCTGATGAGATCATCTTCATGAATACTGAGGGTGCGCGGCGCGAATAGGAGACGGCAGTCTTCATGCGGCCCCTGAAATCCTCCATGGTTATCCCCAGTATCTGGTTGAACCTTGCCGTATCAAAACTACTGGTCTGCACCGGTATCACAAGCAGGTCATATGCTGCCTGGTTATATACTATAAGCTCCCCGTTCCGGTCATATATCAGTCCGCGTGCCGGATATTGCGTGACAGGCCTGAGGGCGTTGTTTGCCGCTGAGACACGGTAGGTCTTGTTAACAATCTGGATATAGAATAGCCGGGCTACCAGAATGAGGGCAGCGATCAGCACCATCGCCATCACCAGGTACTTTCTGTTTGCGTAACGGTCCTTCATGACTGCCTCCTCATCTGCGCGGTCTGATGAAGTCGAAAAGAACAATAAAGAAGGTGGTTGCAGCGGTACTGAGCAGCACTCTCAGAAGGGTATGCCCAAAGCCCCTGAGACTGAAGATCTCAACAAGGAACAGAGCCATATGATGCACCAGCACGACCATCATGGTGTAAATAAGGAACCATCTTAAGCCGCTTCTGTATGATGATGGCGACATATCGGGCTCAGATGATTCAGCCGTTACGTTGAGAGACAACACCCACGGACGCATGAACCCAGCCATGACAGTGGCAAAGGCATGCACCCCCATGGTACCCGAGAAAAGGTCTATCACAAACCCTGTCAGGAAAGACAGCAGCAGCAGGATCCATGACGGAATGGCTACCGGCAGGATCAGGATGAACATCACATAGATAAAGGGGTTGACATATCCGCTGAACTCAATATTATTGAAGATCAGCAGCTGAAGCACTATCAGGATCAGAAAGGCGCCGCCATATTTGAGTATGCTGTTCATCTCACGACCTCCTCCTCAAGATTGTTTCTCTCCTCCCTGGTGAGGTTGCCGATGAGGTATACATTGGTGAGCTTTTTAAAATCGACGGAGAGCAGCACCTCGAGAGAGACAAAGTCGCCGCCACGTTTCTGTCCTCCGGTGAGGGCACCCACCATAATGCCTGCAGGGAATATTGCCGAATAGCCGCTCGTAACAATTGTATCACCTTCAGTGACGGCAACGTGATGAGGTATCTCCGAGAGCCTTGCATGCCGGTAGTTTATCCCGTCCCAGGCCAGGGAGCCAAAGTAGTCATTGCGTTCAATGCTGGCACTCAGCTTGAAATCGGTATTCAGGAGTGACATCACCACCGCATAGTTGCGTGACACACCCACCACAACTCCCACAACGCCTGATGACGAGGCTACCCCCATGCCGTTGGTGACCCCGTCCCTGGAACCCTTGTCGAGTGTGATGAAGTTCTTCTGCTTGTTGACCGAGTTATTGATTACCCTTGCATTCAGGTAAGAGTAGTTGATGCCGCTGATGGTATCTCTTATCTCGCCAGACGTCTCCTGCGGCACTGACGCCAGTCCTTCAAGGCGGCGCCTGAGCATCAGGTTCTCGCTGACAAGCTCTTCATTGACCTGACGCAGCCTGAAATAAGAGGTACTTTTCTCCAGTCCCCTGGAGAAAAATCCTGAAATGTTCCGGGCAGCACCATAGAGAACCGTCTGGTGGTAATTATGAGATGATGAGATCATGACCAGAGCCACTGCTTCCAGTATCAGGAACAATATCAGGGTTCTATACCTGAGCAGGAAGTTCAGCAGGCTTCTCATTCAAGCAGCTGGATTATCTCATCAGGAACGGATACTTCTCCACATTCTTCAGGGCAACGCCTGTGCCTCTGACTACTGCGTGAAGCGGATCCTCCGATACCCTGAACGGGATATTTATCTTGTCAGTGAGGCGCTTGTCAAGGCCTCTCAGCAGTGCTCCGCCACCGGCAAGGAACACTCCCTTATTTACGATGTCAGCATAGAGCTCAGGCGGAGTCTGCTCAAGTACCTGCAGCACCGAAGCTTCTATCTTGGTAAGCGACTTGTCGAGGCAGTATGCTATCTCCTGGTATGAAACGGGTATCTCTATGGGAAGCGAAGTCATGAGGTTGGGTCCGCGCACTATAAAATCAGCAGGCGGATTTTCTATGTCAGGCAGTGCGGCACCCACGGCGATCTTTATGTCTTCGGCTGTCTTCTCTCCGATCTTGATATTGTGCTGATGCCTCATGTATGACTGTATGTCGGCTGTGAAACCGTCGCCGGCGACACGGATTGACCTGTTGCAGACGATACCACCAAGGGCAATGACGGCTATCTCGGTTGTGCCACCGCCTATATCCACCACCATGCATCCTTCTGGCGCCTCCACATCCAGTCCAATACCAATGGCTGCTGCCATGGGCTCATATATCAGGTATACATCCCTGCCTCCCGCATGCTCCGATGAGTCGCGTACAGCCCTTATCTCAACCTCTGTGCTTCCACAGGGAATCCCTACAACCATTTTCAGTGAGGGAGAGAAGAACTTGGGGCCGGTGTTGATCATCTTGATCATGCCCCTGATCATCAGCTCGGCAGCGTTGAAGTCTGCAATAACGCCATCTCTCAGCGGCCTGATGACACGTATGTTTTCATGTGTTCTGCCATGCATCTGGCGGGCTTTTTCACCTATGGCTATCAGTTTGCCCGTGTTTCTGTCAATTGCCACTATCGACGGCTCATCGACGACCAGCTTGTCATTCGCAATAATGTTAGTGTTGGCCGTGCCAAGGTCTATCGCAACCTCCTGTGAAAGAAATGAAAATAATCCCATAGGTCCTTAATGCTATTTCTTGTTATTATGTTAGTGTTTAAAATGTCTTATACCTGTAAAAACCATTGCAACACTGTTTTTATTGCAATAGTCTATCGATTCCTGATCACGAACTGATCCGCCTGGCTGTACAACGGCTGTTATTCCTGCCTCATGTGCGGTTGTAACGGAGTCGGAAAAGGGGAAAAAAGCATCGGAGGCCATCACTGCACCCTCGAGGGAGAAGCCGAACGCCCGGGCCTTGTCAATTGCCTGCTTCAGCGCATCTATCCTCGAAGTCTGGCCTATACCGCTGGCGCATAGCTGCCTCTCCTTTGCCAGTACGATGGCGTTCGAGCGACTGTGCTTGACAATCTTGTTGGCAAACACCAGGTCTGCATATTCCACGTCGGATGGATTCCTTTGAGTGACAGGTTTCATGTCAGCGACATTCTCAGTGGCCCTGTCACGCTCCTGCCAGAGCACACCTCCGGGCATCGATCTGAATGAGGCAACAGCCGACCCTGTGCTCCTGCGGCGGAGAATGATCCTGTTCTTCTTCGAGCTCAGTATCTCAATGGCTTTGCCGGTGAACGAGGGCGCCATCACCACCTCAAGAAAAATCTTGTCCATCTCCGTTGCCACCCTTTCATCAATCTCCCTGTTGACAATCGCAACACCGCCGTAGGCTGACACCGTGTCACAAGCCAGTGCGGCCTCCCAGGCAGTCTTCAGGTCAGCACGCGTTGCCACACCGCAGGCATTGTTATGCTTCATTATCGCGCAGGTGATATCCTCAAACTCGTCAATAAGGCTTATGGCTGAATCAATATCGAGAAGGTTATTGTACGAGATCTCCTTCCCGTGCAATTGCTCGAAGACAAGATCAAGGTTCCCGTAGAAGAGACCCTTCTGATGGGGGTTTTCGCCGTATCTCAGGAGGCGTGATTCAGTGATGCTCTGCTTGAACGCAGCAACATCACCCCTCCGGTTGAACCAGTTGAAGATGGCTGTGTCATAATGCGAAGTCATATTAAAGGCCTCAAGGGCATACCGGTACCTTGCTTCGCCAGTGACAATACCGTCACCTGCATCAAGTATCTGCATGAGACTCCCATACTGCGACCTGGAAGAAACGATCAGCACATCAGACCAGTTTTTTGCACCGGCCCTGATCAGCGAGATGCCCCCTATATCTATCTTCTCAATGATCTCCTGGTCTGATGCACCTGAAGCAACAGTCTCCTCAAACGGATAGAGATCCACAATCACAAGATCGAAAAGAGTGATGTTGTACTCTGCCACCTGCTTCATGTCGGTCTCATTGCTCCTTCTTGCAAGGATGCCTCCGAAAACTCCGGGGTGAAGTGTCTTTACCCTGCCTCCGAGGATGGATGGATAGGTGGTTAGATCCTCCACCTTCGCGGCTTTTACTCCTGTACCGGTTATATAATCATATGACCCTCCGGTGGAAACAATGGTGACACCAAGGCTGCCAAGCTTTTTTACGAGAGCTTCGAGACCCTCCTTATAAAAAACCGAAATAAAGGCGCTCTTTATTTTTATATCACTCATTATCAACAAATTAGATTAACGATGCCAAGGCTGGTGCGATCGGTTAAAAATAGATATTTTTTTTGATTGGCAATGTCTCACAAATAATTGAATCTGTTGATTTATTGCGGTGATTTGGATGTTTTTTATTTGACTATCTTTGGTCGAAATCAATGACGGGGTTATGTGGTTAAAAATGTTCAGGGAGAGTTTTTTGTTTGCTGTCAGCTCTGTGGCGGGCAATAAACTCCGCACGTTTCTTTCTCTGTTCGGCATTACGATAGGTATAGTATCAATCATCTCAGTCTTCACGGTGTTCGACTGGATGGAGAACGGCATCAGGAAAAACATAGAGTCTCTTGGTGACAACACCATTTATGTTGAAAAGTGGCCCTGGACTCCAGATCCGAATATAAAATGGTGGGATATTCTCAAATGGCCGCCACCCTCAATGGATGACTACGAAGCACTTGTCAGGCGTTCGAACACAGCCGAGGCATTCTGCTATTCAGTCTCATCGGGAGAAACTGTAAAATACCGCGGGAATGTGGCCAACAGTACAAATATTATTGCAGCGACGCATGATTTTGAGACTGTAAGGACACTGGAGATAGAGAAGGGGCGGTATTTCACCCAGTCGGAATCTGCCTCCGGCAAGCCTGTGGCGATAATCGGCGCAGAGATAGCCGACAAGCTGTTTGATAATGTGGGGCCGGTGGGCAAGGAGATCACCATTAACAATTACAAGGCACAGATAATAGGAGTGTTCAAAAAGGAGGGCAAAGGCGGACTGAGTGACAGCGGGATGGATGAGGTGATCCTGGTGCCTCTCAACTACAGCCGTCAGTTCATCAACTTCCGTAACCCGTTCCTTAACTCTGACATTATGATAAGGGGTAAAAAGGGAATGCCGATACAACAGCTGACTGACGAGGTGGTGATGATCCTCAGGGCCGTACGAAGGATCGGGCCGGGCAAGGAGAACAACTTCTCTATCAACCAGGCCAGCCAGATAACCAGCACGCTTGAGCCTGTATTCAAGGGAATCAATGTCGCAGGATGGATTATAGGGGGCTTTTCAATACTCGTCGGAGGATTCGGTATTGCCAATATTATGTTTGTCTCGGTACGTGAAAGGACAAGCATCATTGGAATACAGATGGCCCTTGGCGCAAAGAGAAGATGGATCCTGCTTCAGTTCCTGACGGAATCAGTACTGCTCTCAATCACCGGTGGTATCCTGGGGCTGATGATAGTATTCATAGGAACACTCTTTGTCAATTACTTCTTTGCCCTGGATATGTTCCTGACTGCGGGTAATATCATCCTGGCAATTGTTATCTCCGGCACCATAGGGATAATCGCCGGGTTCGCACCTGCCTCAGCCGCCTCCAGGATGAACCCTGTAGAAGCTATAGGTTACTCGTTCTGACCACTTAACGGGTCCCTTCGGGCGCTCACCTGTTTTCCGCAACCCAGCAGGTAAGTTCTTCAAAATTCTCCACGGAAAGCTGTTCGGCTCTCATTGAGAGGAATGCCATGTCTCCGGCATCAGGCTTCACCATCATCTTCAGCGGATTACGCAGCATCTTGCGCCGCTGGTTGAAACAACGCTTAACCACGCTGATAAACAGCTCCTCATCACAGCCGAGCCTGCTGCGTTTGTTGCGCTTAAGGCGTATGACCGCCGACTTCACCTTTGGAGGCGGAGAGAAAACCGCTTCGTTGACGGTGAAGAGGTATTCAATATCATACCAGGCCCTGAGCAGCACGCTCAGGATGCCGTACACGCGGCTGCCTGGTGCTGAGCATATGCGCTCCGCGACCTCTTTCTGCACCATGCACACCACCTCTTTCACCCTGTCGCGGTTCTCCAGGACCCTGAAAAAGATCTGGCTTGAGATATTATAGGGGAAGTTGCCTATTACGGCTATGCTCTCACCCATGGGCCTCAGATCGAGATCCAGGAAATCGCCCGCGATGATCTCATCTATCCCGCTGATGTTCATCCTGAGATAATCGACCGACTCTCTGTCTATCTCCACAACTTTGAATGAGGGGAACTTCCTGGCGACAAGGTACTCCGTGAGGACTCCCATACCGGGCCCAACCTCCACGACCGTATCGCACCCCTCAGCACCCAGGGAATCCACTATTGCAGCCGCAATCCTTTTGTCCTTCAGGAAGTGCTGGCCCAGGTGCTTCTTGGCCCTTACTTTATCAGCTCCCATGGAGGTACCAGTCTTTCAGAGCCGAAACCCGGAATATTTATTCTCTCCATCAGGTTCAGGAGCTTCTTCAGCAGGTTGAAATAGAGCGTCACGTAGAGAAGAATGTTCATGAGCCAGATAAAGATCATATTGAACCACAGGGTGTTGATCCTGATGTTGCCGATCATCTTGAAGGGTGCATAGAAATGTGCCCTGCCCGTACGGGAGCCGGGCATCATCAGCACCGGGTCCGACTTCTGTATCAACCGGTCATCAGTCTCATATATCTTCTTCTGCACCGTTCGGTTCAGGACCATATCAGCAAGATCAATGTTGTGCGTGGCATCGCGTACCCGGACCATCCCCTCCTTCCCGATCTTCCTTATCAGGCTGTCGGTTATCTGATCCTTGACCGCAGTGTAAGCCCGGTACTTCGAACGGGTTCTCGCCTGGAGCGTGTCAAGAAAGTCATTTACGATGTAGGATGCATCTGTGGTGAACGGCTCCATGGCCAGTACCCTCATGGCAGGCCACGGGTCAAGGCCCGATTCAGTGCTTAACTCGCCTATATGCAATTTCAGCTTTTCGAGATTGCTCTTATAAATATCGGCATACTCTGGTTTGCCGGCGACAGTGGCACATTCAATGCTCTTCTTCTGCAGCTCAGGTATAAGATATGACGACTGCCAGTCATAATAACTTATGATCATCTCCGTCTCGAAGAAGGGTTTCATATGCTTGCTTGACCGGAACTGCTCCACAGCCATGGCCTCGTAAGCCCAGCGTATTGTCATGACGTCGCCGAGGACCGGGACATATACTCTTTTGGTCAGCGATTGAGGGAGGTCGTCAAACCTGATCATGGCACCGCTGAGAAGAAGCTGGGGAACAAGCACTAGTGGGACAAGGATGTAGATACTGATCACTGTTTTCATGCCCGCTGAGATATTCAGGCCCACCATATTCCCGAAGCATGAGGTGGTGAACAGTATCAGCCATTGCCTCCACATCATTCCTTCAACCTCAAGGATACTATGGGAGACGATAACATACATCAGTGTCTGCAGTGCTGACAGCGCGAAGAGGAATGTGATCTTTGACACCAGGTAGCTCGACCTGCTGATGTTCAGGTACTTTTCCCTTTCAATAATCTTTCTGTCCCTGAATATTTCCTCGGCGCTCACCGTCAGTCCGAGGAAGAGGGCTACCACGACGCTCATGAAGAGAAAGACCGGGTAGCTCCTGTTGTCAGAGAAGATGTAAACGCCGTTTGAGATGTATTTTGACACGTACCCGAGGATAAAAGCCAGAAGCACCGGTTCGAGGATATTGATGACCATGTACTGCTTGTCGGAGAACTTTCTTACCAGGTTCCTCTTCGCGAAGGTGCGTATCTGTTTCCGCCTGCCTGGTATTCTGAAGTTGCTGGCCGGCAGTGGTTTCATCTCCGGTATGCCGCTCAGGGAGGGCTCCATCTTCTGCCGGTACCTGTGATACCACTCCACCGGTGAGACCTGTCTCTCTTCTCCTTTCCGGCCGTCAGGGTCAACCACCTTGGCCTCCACTATCTGGAGTATCTCATCCGTCTCCACGTTGCCGCAGGTGGGGCACTCACTCTCTGCCGCATTGGCCTGGGAGGTCTCCGTCTTGAAATAGACGATGGCATCAACGGGATCGCCGTCGTAGATCATATACCCTCCCCTGTCAAGCACCCACAGCCTGTCAAACATCTTCAGTATGTCAGATGAGGGCTGGTGGATGATGACAAAGACGAGCTTGCCGTTCATGGCCTGGTCCTTAAGCAGATCCATGACATTCTCTGAGTCATGCGATGCCAGCCCCGAGATAGGCTCATCTGCGAAGAGAACAGCGGGCTCCCTCATCAGCTCGAGGCCGATGTTCAGTCTCTTGCGCTGCCCTCCGCTTATCTTCTTGTTCAGCGGATCACCCACAAGAAGGTCGCGGTACTCATAGAGATCAAGCTCCTTGAGCACCGTGACAACCACGTCATTGAGCTTCTTCTCATCGTAATCGCCGAAGGTGAGCCTGGCATTATAGTAGAGGTTCTGATAGACGGTAAGCTCCTCTATCAGGAGGTCATCCTGCGGCACATATCCTATCAGGCCGTTAACCTCCTCAGGGTCATTGTGGAGGTCATAGCCGTTGATGTAGACCGATCCGCTCTCAGGCTTCAGTTTCCCGTTGAGGATGTTGAGCAGGGTGCTCTTGCCTACCCCGCTGCCACCCATGATCCCAACGAGGTTGCCCGACTTTATGCTGAAGCTCATCGGCTGAACGCCGTTGTCAGATCCCTTGAAATGATACTCAATGCCATGACCCTCAAAGAGGATCTCCTCTATAAAGCTTGAGCGTATGAATTTCCTGAAAATGGTGGTGTAATAGAGGGGCGCCATCCCCTGTCCCCTGATATTCACTCCCGGCTCCAGGAGGAACGGCCTCATCGGCACCACGTTGCGGCCCTTGAAATGGAGAGGCGACTTCCCCTTGTACATGAAGAGAATGTGACCCGTGCTGCCGACATACAGTACATAGATGGTCCCCCTCAGTCCTCTCGAGACCATGTGATGCCACTCGTGGTAGTTGGCATAATCAGAGGAAGCCTCACCGATATTTTCCTCTCCCTCGATGGCGAGAAAACAATCGGGACTGATCTTGTCAAACCTCATGCCGAGCATGAAGGCGGAGGCATTGGTCTTCTCCTTGAGGGATATGTTGAACGTTCGTGCAACGATATCCACAATCGAGGACTCCTGCTCAGAAATTGTGCCGTCCTCATAAACAAACTCAAGGAGCTGCAGGAAAACGACCATCCTCTCCTCAATGAAGAGCCCCTTTTTGATCTGCCTGCATATATTGGTGATCTGAAAAGTGATCAGGGAGTTCTCGTCGGAGAGCTCTCCCTCCTCCACCGCCCTGAGCTCGCGCTCATAGAAATGAAGGTTGTTCTCATATAGTTTGAAGTACTCCTCCTCAAGCTCCTGGTTGAGATACCTCCTGAGATAGCTACGAAGGATCTTCTTGCCTCTCGGTGTAACCCCGGCAGGGTTAACGGTAGAGATAATGGCAAAAATATGTATCAGTGCATGTAATACTGATTCCCTCATAACCTCAAAAAAAGACCGCAAGTTTTGTTTGCGGTCTGTCTCATTTGTTGATTGTTTACTTTATCAGTTCTGACCTGACCGTGGTCACGGCTTTCTTCATCACCTCAATTTCTTCGAGGGTAAGACTTGTCCCGACATTGGCATAGAAGTCACGTACGGGCTTCAGTTCAGCCATTATCCTTGAAACAAGAGGGTCATCGGTGTGAGGCTTGGCCAGCTCCTCGAATAGTGAAAACGAGTTTTTCTGTTCGAGAAGGACGGTCTCAAAACCTGAAAGGTGACCTCCTATTTCGGAAACGGCCAGGGTGAGATACATACCCTCAACCCAAGCGCCTCCAACCATCAGAAGTGCCAGGTTAGCCTGTCCGGCATCGACCATATATGCATAGGTGCGGTCAAAGGCTCCGGTCAGAACGGAAACCAGGGTGTCCCTGTTGTCAAAATTGGCTCTTATCCTTTCATAGAGAGATTCATCATATATATTGGACAGATTCTGCTCAAGCGCCAGTGTACGTATGGCCGCCATGTAATCGTTGACGTCCTGCTGCATGTTGTACAGTGTGGCATAACTGAGATCGGCACCGTAAACACCAAGGTTTACTGACCTGTCATAACTCTCAACATAATTACGGGCATTGGCGGGGGCATTTGTTGAGCCAATGATATAACCGAGATCCATGTCGGTGAGTTTCTTGAGTACCTCGGCTGAAGAGGGAAGAGGATAAACATTCTCTTCGATCTTTTGCTCAAGGGCCTCAAGCTCCAGCGGGTTAATCTCTTTCTGCTTCTTGGACTCACCCCTGTTCTTGCAGGAGTATGCACCGGCGACTGTAAGGATCATAACAGCTACCAGTATCTTCGTGAAAATCTTTTTCATAAAGCTCTCTTTTTGGTACTTGAATTTGCTACGTAAAATTAAAACTTTTACATTTCTGAGGGTACAATATTCCAACAATATTTTATGGTTGCTCAAAATCACTGATTTACGCACAATAAACAGCCGGTTGGCAACAGTTGTTCATTCCCGATTTATAATATCTTTGCATCCCGGAGCATTAATAAATCCCTGATGTGGAACTTTGATGAGGTGATCAACCGGGAGAATTCCAGTTGCATCAAATACGATCTTAGAGAAGAGGTTTTCGGAAGAGCCGATGTCATCCCGATGTGGGTGGCAGATATGGATTTCAGGACCCCCTCATTTATAACCGAAGCACTTGCCGGGCGACTGAAGCATCAGATCCTCGGGTATTCATACAGGCCTGATGCATATTATTCGTCGCTGACCGGCTGGATTGAGACCCGTCATGGATGGAAGGTTCAGCGTGAGTGGATAGAATTCAGTCCGGGTGTTGTGCCGGCGCTCAACATGTGCACCCTGGCGTTTACCGGCCCCGGTGATGAGATCATAATACAACCTCCCGTATATACCCCCTTCCACGGCGCTGTCAACGATCACGGCCGACGGCTGGTGTTCAATCCTCTCCTGGAGACCGGGAGCGGATGGGTGATGGACCTGCAGGGACTAAGGAAGCTCATCACCCCTGCCACAAAAATGCTCATCCTCTCGAACCCTCATAACCCCGTGGGAAGAGCATGGCGCACAGAGGAACTGGAGGAGCTGGCAGAGATCTGTCATGAAAAAGGTATAGTCATCCTCTCGGACGAGATACACTCCGACCTGGTTCTGCCGGGCAACAGGCATATACCGCTCGCTTCGATTTCTGAGAGAGCCGCTTCAATAACCGTCACCTGCATGGCACCCAGCAAGACCTTTAACCTGGCCGGGCTCTCAACCTCGTCAATGATAATATCCGATCCGATGCTGATGGAGAGATACCGCAGGACGCTGGTGGGCCTTCACCTGCACCTGGGGAATATTTTCGGAAATGTGGCCTCGGAGGCAGCCTACACGCACGGCCATGGGTGGGTCGATGAACTGATGAGGTACATCGGGGGCAACGTCGACCTGGTGGTCGGTTTCTGCCGCGATCATCTGCCACAGATAAAGCCGGTGAGGCCGGAGGCTACCTATATGATATGGCTCGACTGCCGGAGCATGGGGCTTGACGGTGCCGGGCTGCAGGAGTTCTTTGTCAGGAAGGCCGGGGTAGGGATGAATGAGGGCTCACGGTTTGGCCCGGGAGGCGAAGGGTTCATGAGGATGAACCTGGCATGCCCGCGGTCTGTTGTGGAAAAGGCCCTGAGAAAGATAGAGAGCGCAATAAAAGCATAGGATGAGAAACAACGACAGACTGAGTGTCAGATTAACGCTGGAGGATGGCACCGTTTACCGCGGATGGTCATTCGGCGCCCCGGTGGCCGCTGCCGGCGAGGTGGTCTTCAACACAGCCATGACCGGATATCCCGAGAGCCTGACCGACCCCTCCTACCGGGGGCAGATCCTTTGCCTCACCTACCCGCTGGTAGGCAACTACGGAGCGCCGGGAAAGAGCGAACAGGATGACCTCTTCATGTTCTATGAATCATCAGGAGTACACATCTCAGCCCTGATAGTGTCGGACTATTCATTTGAATACAGCCACTGGAACGCCATCGAGAGCCTCGACGAGTGGCTGCGGAGAAGCAATGTGCCGGGAATATACGGCATTGACACCCGGGCGCTGACAAAAAGGATCCGCGAGAAGGGAGCCATGCTTGGCAAGGTTGAGCCCGAGGGGACAACCACGGAATTCTATGACCCCAACAGGGTCAACCTGGTGGCAGAGGTGAGCACCTTATCACGTCAGGTCTACGGCAGCGGACGGTACCGAATCATGCTGGTCGACTGCGGGGTGAAGTTCAACATCATCCGTAACCTGCTTAAACGCGACACAACCATAATAAGGGTTCCGTGGGATTATGACTACAGCACCGAAGAGTATGACGGACTGTTCCTTACCAACGGACCGGGAGATCCCAAGATGTGCCGGGCAGCCATTGATAACATAAGGAGGTCGCTTGATGATGACCGTCCCATCTTCGGCATCTGCCTGGGCAACCAGCTGATGGCGCTGGCGGCGGGGGCAGACACGTATAAATTAAGGTACGGCCACCGGAGCCATAACCAGCCTGTGCAGATGGTCGGTACCGACAGGGCATACATCACCTCGCAGAACCATGGTTTTGCGGTGAACAACAACACCCTGCCGGCGGGCTGGGTGCCGCTGTTTGTCAACGTAAACGACAACACCAACGAGGGGATGAAGCATATCTCGAAGCCATTCTTCTCAACACAGTTCCATCCCGAAGCCTCCGGCGGCCCGACGGATACCGATTTTCTGTTTGACCTGTTTATAGGAAATATTGAAGAAGCGCAGAAGAAGCGCTAAAGAAGTGCTAAAGAAGCGGCCCTGAAGTTCCGGCACGGTTCGATGCTACGGTCTCAGTACTTCTGAGGAACGTAAGTCTGTTCTGTTTTTGGTGGTCTCACATAGGCTACATCACGTTTCAGGGGAGGCAGTTTGAAAGGTTTGGGAGTAAGATCCTCATACGGAACGAGAGAAAGAAGATGATCTATCGTATTCAGTCTTGCCCGTCTTTTATCATCGCCCTCCACCACATACCAGGGACATTGCTTGGTGTCGGTATAGGAGAACATTTTATCCTTGGCCATTGAATATTCAACCCATTTGTCGCGTGATTCCAGATCCATCGGGCTGATCTTCCATCTTTTGGTCGGATCATTGATCCTGTCCTGGAACCGTTTTTCCTGTTCGTGGTCACTAACTGAAAACCAGTATTTTACAAGTATAATTTCCGATCTGATCAGCATTTTTTCAAATTCAGGGCACGATCTGAGGAACTCATCATACTCTTCGTTTGTGCAAAATCCCATCACCTTTTCAACGCCGGCCCTGTTATACCAGCTCCTGTCAAACAGTACAATCTCACCACCGGCCGGCAGGAACGGCACATATCTCTGGAAGTACCACTGGGTCTTCTCTTTTTCAGTCGGGGTGCCAAGAGCCACAACCCTGCAGATACGGGGATTCAGGCAGCCTGAGATGGTTTTGATAACGCCACCCTTCCCGGCAGCATCGCGGCCTTCAAAGATGACGACCATCTTAAGCTTCCTGGCCTTGACCCATTCCTGGAGTTTGATGAGTTCCATTTCGAGTTTTCCAAGTTTCTGGAAATACTCCTTGTTTTTCATTTTGGAGTGTTTCTCATCCTCAATATCGTGGTAAAGGTCAGCTCTGTCAAACTTCCTCTTTTTCCCGATCTTTTCTGCTTTTTCTGCTTTTTCCGGTTTCCCGGTTATTTCCGGTGTGGTATTTTTCTTTGCTGCCATATAATTGAATATTAAGGATATTAAATATACAATTTTTTCAGGATTATTTAAGACGGGAAATAATCCGAAGCAGTGTGTGCATTTATGCCTGGTCAGTCAACTGGCCCTAAAGGGCAGCATGGTTTGTCACAAATAATTCTTTAATGACTCAAACAGCTCCTCGGGTGAATACCCTTGACTGAACCCTCCGGTCACATGATCAAGGCGGGTTTTTATCAACCCGCCCCCGGTATTGCCAATGCTGCCTGTATGAGAATATTCTGATATTACTGCAGGCTCGAACTTTCCCGAACCTACCTCTCCCGCAACCATTCTGTAAGCCTCCCGGAAGGGAACGCCTTTGCGGACTCTCCGGTTGGCTTCCTCCACGGAGAAAATATCATTGTATTTTTTGTCCTGCAGGATATGTTTATTGACTACCAGGCCTTTAACCATATCCTGCATGACTCCGGCTAATTCGTTGATCTCATCAAATGTATCGAAGATCACGGCCTTAAGCTCCTGGTAGTCGCGATTATAACCCGGAGGCAATCCGGTGGTCATAATTGCCACCTCACCGGGAACAGCCTGAAGCCTGTTGCAACGGGCCCTGATAAGCTCAAAGACATCAGGGTTTTTCTTGTGTGGCATGATCGATGATCCGGTAGTGATCTCATCAGCAATCGTCACAAAAGAATAGCCGGGCGACATAAACAGGATCACATCCGATGCAAACCTTCCGAGGGTGTTTGCCGCTGAGGCGATGGCGCCGGTGATCTGCCGTTCAGTCCGCCCGCGGCTCATCTGGGCGTAAGGCGACGTGACTATCAGTCGCTTGAAACCCAGCAGTTTTGCTGTCAGCTCCCGGTCAACGGGGAGTGAAGTGCCATAACCGGCAGCGGTGCCAAGCGGCGAGGCATCAGCCAGTGCAGCCGCACCTGACAGAATATGCAGATCATCACACAGGCTCTCAGCATAGGAGGCGAACCATAATCCGAAAGAGGTGACCATGGCGGCCTGCATATGAGTGAATCCCGGGAAAAGATCCTCCTTATGCTTCTCACTGAGATCCAGGAAGATATCTGCCAGTAACTTCAACTCCCCGGCCAGCAGGTACGACTGGTGCCTGATATACAGGTGCAGATCCGTAAGCACCTGGTCGTTCCGTGAGCGGCCCGTATGAAGTTTTCCCGCAGCCTCCCCTGCATAATCGTGAAGGCGGAACTCCACCAGTGAGTGGATGTCCTCGTACTCCTTCCCGATGCAGAAGTCGCCCTGCACCGATTCCTCAAAGAGACGGGCCAGGCCGGCAAGAAGACTCTCCTTCTCGCCGGCGGTGATCAGCCCGCATTTCTCAAGCATGACTGCATGAGCCATTGACCCTGCGATGTCATAAGGAGCCAGCCTTGCATCATAAATCCTGTCGCGGTCACAGGTGAAACTTATGAGCGACTCCCGTGCGGTTCCACCCTTATCCCACAGGTGCATATTCCCTGACTTTATTCCTGGTGGCCTCCATGATGGCATGATGAGCCATGAGACGAATGGCGTTTATCCGGATGAACCCAAGACTGTCGGTCTGATTGAAGCCACCCTCGATATCCATGCTCGAAAGCTCCTTATTATATAATGATGAGTGTGATTCCCGTCCCTCGATGATGACGTTACCCTTGTAGAGGATCATGTGCACCACTCCGTCGATGACCTCCTGGCTCTTGTCCATGGCTGCCTTCAGGAACTCCATCTCGGGTGAGAACCAGAATCCGTTATAGACCAGCTCGGCAAAGACCGGTGCCAGCATGTTGCGGAGGCGCATCACCTCACGGTCCATGGCAATGCCTTCAATGTCCTTGTGTGCTGCATAGAGGATGGTAGCTCCGGGGGTCTCATAGATGCCCCGTGACTTGATGCCAACGAACCTGTTCTCCACCATATCGAGCAGACCTATTCCGTTGGCTCCGCCAATTTTATTAAGGTAGGTAAAGAGCTCCAGCGGGTCGCTGTAGCTTGTGCCGTCATCCTTGTTGGTCACATTAACCGGAATGCCATCCTTGAATTCGACCGAAATATGTGTCTCCTTATCAGGTGCATCCATAGGCATGACCATCTTCTGCAGGATCTCCTTCCCTGCGAAGTAGAGGGGATCCTCGAGGATGCCTGCCTCATGGCTTATATGCATCAGGTTATCGTCTTCGCTATATGGCTTCGAGATCGAGGCCTTGACAGGAATGCGGTGCCCGGCAGCGTACCTGATCATGTCAGAGCGGCCCTGGAACTGCGAGAGGAACTCGGCATCCTTCCAGGGAGAGATGACCTTGATGTCAGGTTTAAGGGCATAATATGCCAGCTCGAAACGCACCTGGTCATTACCCTTGCCCGTTGAGCCGTGAGAGACATAATCGGCTCCGTACTCAATGGCTGCCTCAATCTGCTTTTTGGCAATGAGAGGCCGCGCCAGGGCTGTCCCCAGAAGATAACGGTCTTCGTATACGGCATTGGCCTTGACAGCCTGGAAGATATAGTCAGTTACGAACTCCCTCTTCAGGTCTTCGATAATGACCGATTTTGCTCCTATGGCCAGGGCTTTTTCGCGGACTGCCTCGAAATCATCATTCTGTCCTACGTCCGCAACATAGGCGATGACCTCATAACCTTTGTTAATGAGCCATTTAAGTATCACGGAGGTGTCAAGCCCTCCGGAGTATGCAAGCATAACTTTTTTCATAATAATATAAGTTTGATTTTAATGGTAAGATTGACCTCACACCTGATTGCAGATTGTCTTTATTCGTTTCTCAGAATGTGGTCAATCAAATTGGTTTCATGTTAATTATCCTGTGCTTTATGTGACTGAAATATCGTGCTGAGGCACTCTTCAACTGCCTCATTGCTTATGTTGTCACGGGGTATCAGCAAGATGGTGTCATCACCCGCCACTGTACCTGCGATCTCGTACCGTCCGGCACGGTCAATCCTGATTGCCACGGCAGAAGCAAATCCCGGAGGGGTTTTGATGAGCAGCATCCCGCGTGCCCATGTCATCCCGGTTATCGCCTCCGTAGCTGGACCGGGCAGCAGATCAGTTGTCTCATCCCTCCTGCCGGGAAGTATATAGCGGTACCCGCCACTTCCGTCGAAGCCCCTGCTTATACCCATCTGCCTTAAATCGCGGGAGAGTGTCGCCTGCGTACACTTAATCCCTGAGCCCTCCATAAGCATTAACAGATCCTCCTGCGAGGTGATTGCATTCTCCCTCACCAGCTTCTCTATCTGGATCAATCGTGATGCTCTCTTCATAATGTATATTTATTCATTTATGTCTGCAAATATATGCATTATTATTTATTTTAATTAAAGTTCAGAGAAAAATGACCGAAATAAAAAAAGATATCCGTCGGCTGCGGCTCATAATCCGCTTTGGTTCACTCCGGACTTTTTATTGTATTTTTACAACCCAAACGCGAACGATGAAGGAAGATATAAAGAAGGTTCTGCTGCTGGGCTCCGGTGCCCTCAAGATAGGTGAAGCCGGCGAGTTCGACTACTCCGGGTCACAGGCACTGAAGGCCCTGCGCGAGGAGGGGATATTCACGGTACTTATCAATCCGAATATTGCCACGGTTCAGACCTCCGAGAAAATTGCCGACAAGATCTACTTCCTCCCCGTAACCCCGAAGTTTGTTGAGCGTGTCATTGAGCGCGAGAAGCCTGACGGCATACTGCTCTCCTTCGGCGGACAGACGGCGCTCAACTGCGGGACGGCCCTCTTCCGCGACGGTGTTTTTGAGAAGCATGGCGTTAAGGTGCTTGGCACGCCTGTGGAGGCCATCATGAACACGGAGGACCGTGAGCTGTTTGTGCATAAGCTTGATGAGATCAGCGTCAGGACCCCGCGAAGCATAGCGGTGACAACCGTCGAGGATGCTCTCAGGGCATCTGAGAAGCTTGGATTTCCGATAATAATACGGGCGGCTTATACACTTGGCGGACAGGGAAGCGGATTCTGCTCTGACACTGCAGAGCTCATGGCACTGGCCTCCCGCGCCTTCTCCTACTCCGGGCAGATACTTGTGGAAGAGTCGCTGAAAGGATGGAAGGAGGTTGAATATGAGGTTGTGCGTGACCGGTTCGACAACTGCATCACCGTGTGCAACATGGAGAACTTTGATCCGCTGGGCATACACACCGGCGAGAGCATCGTGGTCGCCCCTTCACAAACCCTCACCAACAGCGAATATCACAAGCTGCGGGAACTGTCGATAAAGATAATTCGCCACGTAGGCATCATTGGGGAATGCAATGTACAGTACGCCCTTGACCCCAACTCGGAGGACTACCGTGTTATTGAGGTCAATGCCCGCCTCTCGCGCTCCAGCGCCCTGGCCTCAAAGGCGACGGGCTATCCGCTTGCCTTTATCGCAGCCAAGCTGGCGCTGGGTTACGGGCTCCACCAGCTGAAGAACTCGGTCACAAAGACCACCACCGCATGCTTTGAACCTGCACTCGACTATATCGTCTGCAAGATACCACGCTGGGATCTGAACAAGTTCCAGGGTGTGGCGCATGAGATTGGCAGCAGCATGAAGAGTGTAGGCGAGATCATGGCCATAGGGCGTACCTTCGAAGAGGCTATACAGAAGGGCCTTCGGATGATAGGCCAGGGTATGCACGGCTTCGTCAGCAACCGCAACCTCAGCTTCAGCGACGTTGAGAAGGAGCTCTCGCAGCCGACTGACATGCGTATCTTCTCCATCGCCGAGGCGCTGGAGAAAGGACTTGACATTGACCGGATTCATGAGCTGACGAAGATCGACCGCTGGTTCCTTTACAAGCTGCAGAACATTGACAACATCAGGAAACATCTTGAGACTTATGACACGCTGGAGAGCCTGCCTGACAGGGAGCTTCTTCATGCCAAGATCAACGGGTTCAGCGACTTCCAGATAGCCAGGCATGTGATCAAGGCTGACAGCCGCAGGAGCAACGAGGCGATGCTCAGTGTGCGCCGTCACCGCAAGAGCAGGGGCATCGTGCCGTATGTCAAGCAGATTGACACCCTGGCCGCAGAGTATCCTGCCGTGACCAACTATCTCTACATGACCTACAGCGGTATGGAGCACGATATATGGTACGAGAACGACAAGCGTTCGGTGATAGTGCTGGGATCAGGCGCATACCGGATAGGATCAAGCGTTGAGTTCGACTGGTGCTCGGTCAACGCCATAAATACGATCAGGCGTGAGGGACTGCGTGGTGTGATGATAAACTACAATCCCGAGACCGTCAGCACCGACTATGACATGTGTGACAGGCTCTACTTTGACGAGCTCTCTTTTGAGCGGGTAATGGATATCATTGACCTCGAGACGCCGCGCGGAGTGATACTGTCGATGGGCGGACAGATACCCAATAACCTGGCAATGAGGCTGCACGGACAGGGGGTGCCAATACTCGGAACACCTCCGGAGTCGATTGACAGGGCTGAGGACAGGCATAAGTTCTCATCGATGTGTGACATGCTGGGCGTCGACCAGCCGCGCTGGAGGGAACTGCTCAGCTTTGAGGAGATTGACAGGTTCATCGGCGATATAGGCTTCCCGGTGCTGATTCGTCCGTCTTATGTACTCTCGGGAGCTGCGATGAACGTGGTCTCCAACCGCTCCGAGCTGGTTCATTTCCTGGAGCTTGCCGCCAGCGTCTCCAAGGAACATCCCGTGGTGGTTTCGGAGTTCATCGAGTATGCCAAGGAGATAGAGATTGATGCCGTTGCCTCTTCGGGTGAGATAGTGGCCTATGCCATCAGTGAGCATGTAGAGTATGCGGGGGTACACTCAGGTGATGCAACCATTGTCTTTCCACCTCAGAAGATCTACTTTGAGACTGTCAGGCGCATAAAAAGAATTTCCAGGGAGATAGCGCGGGAGCTGAATATCTCAGGACCCTTCAACATACAGTTCCTCGCACGCGATAACGATATCAAGGTCATCGAGTGCAACCTGCGCGCCAGCCGGAGCATGCCATTCGTCTCCAAGGTGCTTAAAACCAACCTGATTGAGCTGGCCACCAAGGTGATGCTGGGGGTGCACTGGGACAAGCCGCACAAGTCGGTCTTTGACCTCGACTACGTGGGTGTGAAGGCGTCACAGTTCAGCTTCTCGCGACTGGCCAAGGCAGACCCGGTGCTGGGTGTTGACATGGCCTCCACGGGAGAGGTGGGTTGCATCGGCGACAGCTTTTTCGAGGCGCTGTTAAAGGCAATGTATTCAGTAGGGTACCGCATGCCGGAGAAGGCAGTGCTGATATCATCCGGACCGGCCAAGGCCAAGGCTGATCTGCTGGAGGCCACGAGGCTTCTGCAGCGGAGAGGTCACAAGCTCTATGCCACCCGCGGCACGCAGCAGTTCCTTGCCAACGCCGGGGTGGAAGCCGAAGTGGCTTTCTGGCCTGACGAGAAGGAGTCGCCCAACACGGTGGAGCTGATCAGGCAGAGGGTGGTTGACCTGGTGATAAACATCCCCAAGGACCTGTCGGCCACCGAGCTTAACAACGACTACCAGATACGGCGCAGTGCGGTCGATTACAACATACCTCTCATCACCAATGCGCGGCTGGCATCGGCCTTCATCCATGCCTTCTGCAGCGTGGCGGAGAGCGAGATAGAGATAAAGGCGTGGGATGAGTATTAGGCAGTCAGCAGTCTCCAGCCGGCAGTCGACAGTCGTAACTGAGCTAGCTGTTGATTTACTGAAGACGAAGACTGCAAGACTGAAGACTGCGAACTGATGAGCGGCAAGGCGACGAAATTGCGCGTAGCGCATAAAGTATTGTAGGACTGTCGGTTATGCGCCTTATTAATTCCTCGAAGCGGCAAGGCGACGAAATTGCGCGTAGCGCATAAAGTATTGTAGGACTGTCGGTTATGCACCTTATTAATTCCTCGTAGAGGATGAAGTATTGTAGCCGGCAGACACAGCAGAAATTAATAACACCGCAGGAAAATGATAACTATCAGAAATGCCAACCCTGACGATGCCCCGGCGATAATCGCATTTCAGCGGGCGATGGCCATGGAAACCGAAGGGATGGAACTTAAGAACGATGTGATAACCAAAGGCGTGATGGCTGTCTTTCATGACGACACCAGGGGCAGGTATTACGTGGCGGAGGAACATGGCGTTGTGGTTGCATCACTGATGATCACCTATGAGTGGAGCGACTGGCGTAACGCAAACATCTGGTGGTTTCAGTCGGTCTACGTGATTCCTGAGTACCGCAGGAAGGGAGTCTTCAGGATGATGTATGACCACGTGAAGCAGGAAGGCATGGCACAGGGCATCGCCGGCCTGCGTCTCTACGTGGAGTCGGAGAACATCCGTGCCCAGAAGACCTATGAGGCGATGGGGATGAACGGGGCACACTACAGGACGTTTGAGTGGATGGTGTCATAGGCAGCAGAGGGGCGAGCGGAACGTAATGACCCTGTGGGTCATTACCGCGAGCAGCCAGATTGCAGGTGAGGGTTATATTGCTGATTATCTGATAATTGACAACTGAAGACTATTCCCTCACTATTGCCTAATGCCTATTGCCTATTGCCTGATACGACTGAAACCTGCCCCCCGGGCTATCATATATAATGTATAAGCATGTACTGGCTGATCATACCCGTTGCCGTCTATTCCCTGGGAATATTGACCCTGTGGCTGATCGTCCGCAGAAGGCGGGGTGATGAACGGCCGGCAGCAGTTGGCGCGACGATGGTAACGGTGGTGGTGGCCGCCCGGAACGAGGCCGGTAACATTGAACCCCTGCTGGAGAGCCTGGCACGGCAGGATTACCCTCATGATCTGCTTGAAATAATAATAGTGAATGATAACTCCACCGACAGGACGCCCATCGTCGTCAGCGGGTTCATTGAGCGTAACAGGTTACAGTCCGGGCTCAGGATGAGGCTGATCTATAATCCGTTCTCCGGGAAGAAACGAGCTATAAGGTACGGCATAGAAAAGGCATCGGGGGAGCTGATACTTACCACTGACGCCGACTGCACCGTCGGGCCGGGGTGGGTCAGCGCTCACGCCGGGGCGTTTGCTGCCGGGGGTAAAAGCGGTCACGCGGCGGCGAATGAGCCTCCGGGGAAAATTGCCCATGCAGAGGCCGGTGCGGCGGGGAGGGTTCAGGCGGCGTATGTACCCCCGGGTGGAAATGCATATGCAAAGGCTGGTGCGGCGGGGAGCGCTGACATGATCCTGGGCGAAGTTTGCCATGAGGCCGGCGAAGGGCTTTGTCGCGCTCTTCGGCATGTTCGAGTTCTCGGCGCTGCAGTCGGTCACCGAGGCGGCCGTCATTGCGGGACATCCCGTGATGTGCAATGCCGCGAACCTCTCTTTCAGGAGGGAGATTTACCTGAAGCATGCCGGTGAGCTGCTGGGGGAGCTGCCCTCGGGCGATGACATGTTTCTGCTGCATGCCGTCAAGCGTGGAGGGGGGCAGATCAGCTATGCAGGCAGCAGTGCGGCGGCGGTGGAGACCGCGTCCGCGGTCACGGCTGCGGCGCTGCTGCGTCAGCGCGCACGCTGGGCATCCAAGACATTTTACTACAGTGACACCGCCACCCTCACCCTCGCCGCAGCCACGGCGGCGTGCAACGCCGCCGTCACCGCCGCCGCAGTGGCCTCAATCATATCTGTCACACACCTCCCGCTCCTGGCAGCCCTCTACGGCCTGCGCCTGGTGCCGGACTACCTGATCATCGCACGGAATATTAAAAAGAGAGGGGAGAAAATGCCCCTCGCTGCCTTCGTGCTTTCCGAACTGATTTATCCCTTTTACTTTATGACGGTGGCAGTCATCAGCCTGTTTCCTTCCTCGCGCAGATTCGGGAACCGATGACCATGGCGGAGATCAGTTTCCCTCCGACAGCACCTTGATACGCACCAGCCTGATCTCCTCCTCCTCGAACTCACCGGCAAGCTCACGGATAGCCTCCTCCAGCGACCCGCTCTCTGCCTCCTCCATGAAATAGGAATAGATGTCCTGCTGACGGTCTTCGTCAATCACCGCATCAACATAATAGTCAATGCTCAGCTTGGTGCCCGAACTCACTATCGCTTCAATCTCGGAGAGAAGATCCTCGTATTCAAGTCCCTTGGCATTGGCGATATCCTCAAAAGGCATCTTCCGGTCAATGCTCTGGATGATATAAACCTTCAGTCCCGACTTGTTCACCACCGACCTGACCACCATATCCTGCGGCCTGATGATCTCCTTCTCGGCAACGTAACTGGCTATCACCTCAACAACCTCCTTGCCGTATCTCTGTGCCTTGCCGGCGCCGATACCCGTGATGTTCTGAAGCTCCTCGATGGTGATGGGATACTGTATCGCCATCTCCTCCAGCGAAGGATCCTGGAAGATGTTGTAGGGCGGCTGACCCGCCTGTTTTGATATCTTCTTCCGGAGGTCCTTCAGGATGCTCAGCAGCTCTTCGTCAGCCGCCGCCGTACGCGCACCGAAGGAAGCTTCCTCATCATCGGTCTCGGTATAGTCATGGTCCTCATTGAGCATGAAGCTCTGCGGCTCCTCAAGGAACTGGTGTCCCTTTGGCGTCAGCCCCAGAAGTCCATAGTTCTCTATATCCTTGTTCAGCAGCTTGTTGATCAGTGCCTGCCGGATGACCATGTTCCAGAACCGTTCGTCCTTCTCCTCGTCAATGCCGAAGGTCTCAAGCTTGTGATGCTTGTACGACTTTATGGCGGAGTTCATTGTGCCCGCCAGGATCTTGGCTATATGGTCGGCCTTGTGTTTCTCCTTCACCGCCAGCACCGTCTCAAGCATGTTGATCACATAATCCTGTCCTTCGAACTGTGTCTTGGGATGGAGGCAGTTGTCGCACGCCTCGCAGTTCTCCTGCCGGTACTCCTCCCCGAAGTAATGAAGCAGAATCCTGCGCCGGCAGGTCGACGACTCGGCATAGGATACCGTCTCGAGCAGCAGCTGCTTGCCTATCTCCTGTTCGGCGATAGGCTTGCCCTGCATGAACTTCTCGAGCTTGACGATATCATCATAGCTGTAATAGGCAATGCATCTCCCCTCCCCGCCGTCGCGCCCGGCACGCCCGGTCTCCTGGTAATAACCCTCCAGGCTCTTGGGCATGTCATAGTGAATAACATACCTTACGTCAGGCTTGTCAATACCCATCCCGAAAGCAATGGTGGCCACGATGACATCCACATCCTCCATCAGGAACTTATCCTGGTTCTGGGTACGTGTGGCCGAATCCATGCCGGCATGATAGGCCAGTGCCTTTATATCATTGACCTTGAGCGTCTCCGCAAGCTCCTCAACCTTTTTGCGGCTGAGACAGTATATGATGCCTGATTTGCCGATGTTGTTCTTAATGTATTTGATGATCTCCCTGGTGGCATCCTGCTTGGCCTTGACCTCATAATAGAGGTTGGGCCTGTTGAACGATGACTTGAACACCATGGAGTCACTGATGCCCAGGTTCTTCAGGATGTCATGCTGAACCTTTGGGGTGGCTGTGGCCGTAAGCGCGATAATTGGTGCGCGCCCTATCGTGTCAATGATAGGCCTTATCCTCCGGTACTCCGGCCTGAAGTCGTGCCCCCACTCGGAGATGCAGTGAGCCTCATCAACGGCATAGAATGACACCTTGATGCTTTTGAGGAATTCGATGTTCTCCTCCTTTGTCAGCGACTCCGGGGCAACGTAAAGAAGCTTGGTATTACCCTGCATCACATCCTGCCTCACCTTGGTAATGGCCGTCTTGGTAAGCGATGAGTTCAGGAAATGTGCCACGTCATCCGTGGTGTTGAAGTTGCGCATCGCGTCAACCTGGTTCTTCATCAGGGCTATCAGCGGTGAGATGACCACCGCGGTGCCTTCCATCATCACCGCGGGGAGCTGGTAGCAGAGCGACTTACCCCCACCGGTGGGCATAAGCACAAAAGTGTCATTCCCGTCAAGCACACTCCTGATGATGCCCTGCTGGTTGCCCTTGAATGTGTCAAAGCCAAAGTAACGCTTCAGATAATCGTGTATGGAAGCATCAGTATATATAGAATTTCCCCTCATCCCCCTGATATTAAACTGAACCTAATAGCAAAAACAAGTTACGAAATATGTACATAGTTTATAAACCCTTCTATCAAATTTAACTTAAAATTAATTATATATCAAATCTTTTATCAGAATAAGATAAAAGTCATCTTACCCCGTCTGCACGAAGGGGTCTTGTTTTGAACCATAAGATTTACCATCTTTACACGCTTTTAATCAGGCGCAGAGCATGGCCCGCAGCAGCAGAAGCAAAAAAAAGAGTACAGAAGGCGAGATGAGTTTTCTTCAGCACCTCGAGGAGCTGAGGTGGCATATTATCAGGGCTCTTATAGCCGTTGTGGCCGGAGCCATTGTAGCTTTTATGTTCAAGAATTTCATTTTCGATCATATCATCCTCGCTCCCAACAATCCCGATTTTGTCACCAACAGGCTTCTCTGCCGCCTGGCCGATGCAGTAAACGCTCCGGCACTCTGCATCAACCAGGATCCCATTGAGCTCATCAGCATCAAGATGTCGGGACAGTTCACCACACATATAAATATATCTCTGGTGGCCGGACTGATAATGGCGTTCCCATATGTCTTCTGGGAGTTCTGGTCGTTTTTCCGCCCGGCCCTCTATGAAAAGGAGAGGAAATATGCCCGCGGAGCCGTCACCATGGCTTCAGTCCTCTTCACGCTGGGAATCCTCTTCGGTTACTTTGTTATTACACCCCTGTCAATAAACTTCCTGGGATCGTACCGGGTCAGTGACATCGTCAACAACCAGATAAACATCACATCATATATCGGCTCGGTCACCTCCGTTGCCCTGTCGGCAGGAATTACCTTTGAACTGCCTATTGTGGTCTTTTTCCTTGCACGTATCGGGATTGTCACCCCGGAATTCATGCGCAAGTACCGCAAGCACGCCATAGTACTCGTTCTCATAGTGGCGGCCGTGATCACCCCTCCCGACGTCTTCAGCCTGATTCTGGTCTCAATACCATTGGTCCTGTTGTACGAAGTGAGTATCTTTATTGCGTCAAGGGTTGTAAAACAGCGTGCCGAGAAGGATGCGGCGGATGAAGCCGCAGCTGAGACCGGGGCAAGCGCGACACCATGAAAACATAAAGCATCCCTTGCTGAACAGGCAGGGCCACAACGGAAACAAAGTCAGAAATAATGGCTGTCACACCATACCTTACCAACCAAATTAACAGAGAATGAAACTCCATACCACGAACCTGGTGAAACGCTACAAGACCCGGACAGTCGTCAATGAGGTGTCGGTTGAGGTGGAGCAGGGTGAGATCGTCGGGTTGCTGGGGCCCAACGGCGCCGGTAAGACAACCACTTTTTACATGATGGTCGGACTGATAAGACCTAACGGAGGACAGATCTGGCTCGACAATACGGAGATAACCGGCTTTCCGATGTACCGCCGCTCACGGATGGGTATAGGGTATCTTGCCCAGGAAGCCTCCGTCTTCCGCAAACTGAGCGTGGAAGACAACCTCATGGCTGTCATGGAGCTCTCTGACATGAAAAAGGAGGAGAGGAAGGAGCGCCAGGAGGTGCTCCTCGAAGAGTTCGGCCTCACACGCATACGGAAGAGCCTTGGGACACAGCTATCAGGGGGCGAGCGACGCCGTACGGAGATAGCCCGGGCACTGGCCCTTAATCCTAAATTCATTCTCCTCGACGAACCCTTCGCCGGCGTAGACCCTATTGCCGTGGAAGACATTCAGATGATCGTCTCCCACCTGAAAGACAAGAACATAGGCATCCTGATAACCGACCATAACGTCCACGAGACCCTCTCCATCACTGACCGTGCCTACCTGCTCTTCGAGGGTAAAATACTCAAACAGGGCACATCCTCACAGCTCGCTGACGATGAGCAGGTAAGAAGCGTCTACCTCGGTAAGAACTTCGAACTCAGGAGGTAATTTAAGTCCGGCCCTTTTGTAACTTCGTAATATTTACTAATTTTGCGCCACATTTTGCGGATGTGTCGTAATTGGTAGCCGAGCAAGACTTAGGATCTTGTGCCTCAGGGCGTGGGGGTTCGAGTCCCTTCATCCGCACTAAACACCAAAACCGCTCTGAAAGTCCGCCGGCAGGCGGACCCTGAGGCGGTTTTTTAAATCGATTGTAAATTTTTGCAAAATGAATGTCACCAGAGAGAACATTGACGCGCTGAACGCAACTGTCAGGATCAATATCGTAAAACCCGATTACGAGGAGAAAGTTGAAAAGAAGCTCAGGGAATACAGAAGGACAGCATCTATCAAGGGGTTCCGTCCCGGACACGTACCCTTCACGATGATAAAGAAGATGTACGGAACCACTGTTCTTGTCGATGAGATTAATACGATCGTGTCGGAGAGTCTCTCCGAATTCATCAAGAACGAGAAGCTCGACATACTCGGCGATCCCATCCCGAAGCATGACGAGCACTCTTTCGACCCTGCCAATTCCGAGGAGTTCACCTTCTCCTTCGAGCTGGGACTGGCACCCGAGTTCGAGGTCAGTCTCTCCAAAAAGCAGAAGCTCACCCGTTACCTCATTGAACCGGATGCAAAGATGATTGCCGACTATGTCGACAATTACGCACGCAGGAACGGTGAGTTTGTTAAAATCAAAACGTCTGAGGAGAAGGATGTGCTCAAGGGCTCCGTCGTGTCAGCAGACGGGAGCATAACCAATGATGACGCATCGCTCTCGGTTGACCTGGTGAAGGACGAGACACTGAAAAAAGAGTTTATCGGCAAGGGCGAGGGAGACACCGTCACATTCGATATCCGCACGGCCTTCCCCAACGACTATGAGATCGCCGGGATTCTGAGGAAGCAGAAGGATGAGGTCAAGGATCTCAACGGGCTCTTTACGCTCACGGTAAGGGAGGTCACGCGCTTCATGCCGGCAGAAAACGACCAGGCACTGTGGGACAAGGTCTACGGCGAAGGAACAGTCACCTCGGCTGAGGAGTTCGAAGCAAAGGTAACCGGCGAGATAAGGCAATACTTCAGCCGTGAGACGGATTACAAGCTGCGCACCGATGCACGTGACACACTGCTGAAGAAGACAGCGTTCGAACTGCCTGAAGAGTTCCTCAAGAGATGGCTGTTGAGGGTCAATGAGAAGACCACCGCCGAGGATATAGAGAAAGACTGGGATCATTTCCGTGATGACCTGCGCTGGCAGCTGATCAAGAATAAGGTCGCAAAGGAAAATGGCATCAAGATCACCGACGAGGAGATACTTGCTGAAGCAAAGGAATTCACCAGGGCGCAGTTCTCACAGTACGGGCTCTACTACGCAACTGACGAACAGATCACATCATTTGCAAAGGACATGCTCAAGAAGGAGGATGATGCCCGCCGCATAGCTGAGAAAGTACTGGACACCAGGGTCCTGGATATAGTAATTGAAGCCATGAAGGTGGAAGACAAGCAGGTTTCGGCTGAGGAATTCAACAAGCTCTTCGAGAAGAAGTGAAACCTTAAGGTGATATTTTCGTATATTTGGAATTCAACCAACAAAATCAATTATGTCAGATATCCGTGATTTCAGAAAATATGCTGCTGACCGGTTCGGCATCAGCAGCCTTACGATGCACCGCTATATTTCGGCAAGCAACGGATACATCTCTCCAACGATCATTGAGGAACGTCAGCTGAATGTGGCATCAATGGACGTCTTTTCGCGCCTGATGATGGACCGCATAATATTTCTCGGCCTGCCGATAGATGATTATGTTGCAAACATCATCCAGGCCCAGCTTCTATATCTCGATTCGGCTGACCCCGGCAAAGACATTCAGATATACCTGAACACACCCGGAGGGGCAGTTCATGCCGGCATGGGCATTTATGACACCATGCAGTACATCTCTGCCGATGTGGCAACCATCTGCACCGGAATGGCCGCCTCCATGGGCGCCGTTCTCCTGACTGCCGGTTCAAAAGGCAAGAGATCGGCATTGAAGCACTCGCGCGTCATGATCCACCAGCCTATGGGAGGGGCAGAAGGACAAGCCTCTGACATAGAAATAGTTGTGAAAGAGATCCTGAAAATCAAAAAGGAACTTTACGAGGTCATAGCCCTGCATACCGGCCAGCCTCTTGAAAAGGTGGAGAAGGATGCTGACCGCGACCACTGGATGACGGCAACCGAAGCGAAGGAGTACGGCATGATTGACGAGGTCCTCACCAGAAACAAGAAATAAATCCGGACTGATGGATAAATGCTCATTCTGCGGACGGACAAAGAAAGAGGCTAACCTGCTCATAGCGGGTCTTGAGGGCCATATCTGCGACCACTGCATTGAGCAGGCTCACAACATAATGTCGGAGGAGCTGGGCAGCAAATCAAGTTTTAACCTTGACAGCATCAAGCTCCGCAAGCCGGAAGAGATAAAGGGCTTTCTTGATCAGTATGTCATCGGACAGGAAAAAGCAAAAAAGATTCTCTCCGTAGCTGTCTACAACCACTATAAGAGGTTGATGCAGAGAGCTGACAGTGATGATGTTGAGATAGAAAAATCAAATATTGTCCTGGTGGGTGAGACAGGCACCGGCAAGACCCTCCTGGCGCGTACTATAGCCCGCATGCTCAATGTTCCCTTCACCATCGTCGATGCCACGGTGCTTACCGAGGCCGGCTATGTAGGTGAGGATATAGAGAGCCTGCTGACGCGTCTCCTTCAGAACGCCGATTATGATGTAAAGGCGGCGGAGAAGGGCATAGTGTTTATTGACGAGCTCGACAAGATAGCGCGGAAGGGCGATAACCCCTCCATCACCCGCGATGTGTCGGGTGAGGGTGTGCAGCAGGGTCTTCTGAAACTGCTCGAGGGTGCCATAGTGAACGTGCCCCCGCAGGGCGGAAGGAAACACCCGGAACAGAAGATGATCCCCGTCGATACGAAGAACATACTCTTCATATGCGGCGGAGCCTTCGAGGGGATTGAGAAAAAGATTGCGCACAGGCTGAACACCACTGTTGTCGGATATACAGCCAGTCGTTCGCGTGACCGTTATGACAAGGAGGACCTCCTTAAGTATATTGCCCCGCAGGATCTCCGGGCCTACGGGCTCATACCCGAGATAATCGGCCGTCTGCCGGTACTGACGCACCTCTCCCCGCTTGATGCAAAGGCGTTGAGAGCTATCCTGACCGATCCGAAGAATGCAATCACCAAACAGTATATCAAGCTGTTTGCCATGGACGGCATCGAACTGACCTTCACTCCTGAATCACTTGACTACATTGTAGACAAGGCTGTTGAGTTCAGGCTGGGCGCCAGGGGCCTCCGGGCCATATGCGAGGCCATCATGATGGACGCCATGTTCGAGCTTCCGTCAGGAGACACAAAGGAGTTCACGGTGACTACCGAATATGCCGCCCACAAGCTTGAGAGGGTGGACATGAAAATCCTCAAGGCATCATAAAAAAAATCCCGGTCCGCCAGAGTGCAGACCGGGTTTTTTTATCGGAATCTTCAGAGACGCGGTAAACTGCGTCTCAGCAATTATCGTCAGATCGTCAGCGCAGGTTATATTTCGGATGCCTGAACCGGAGAGTTATCTCCTTTGTCTCATCACCCCTTGAGAGCGTTGCAGTGGCATCACACTCTCCGGCGCCGTAATCGAGCTCAAACGGTTCAATCCCCTCGATCTCAAATCCAATCGTACCCCTCACCAGGAACCTGCAGGCAGCGGACCATTCAAGCGGGTTTATTATGGTATGAGTATAGGTCACACCGTCAAGTTTTGTGCCGGCAGCCACCCCGGTGATCAGACACCTGTCGTCCCACGGACTCCATGTGGTATAACCATCGATGTATTCCCGCTCACGGTCGAACTCACGGGTAATCGTCTTTTCATCCGGGAAGGTGATCTTTCCACCTGTAAGAACGGCAGAGAAGACAACATTCTGATTATTGTTGGGGCCAAGATTTGTTACGGTCTTTGTCCCTTCAACCTTTGCCCCGTTGACATAATAGTCCTGGAAAGTGAGTGTCCTTACCGAACCAACCTCTCGCCTGGGGGCAGAGAGAGTGATGATTATCTTCCCGCTTCGGACATCATCATACAGGCCCTCGCAGCCTGTGCCGTAATCTATCACTATATTCCGTGGCCAGAACTCCTGTCCGGCGGAAGTGATTGTCACCAGCGGGCAGGTATCGGAAACCGAAGCAGATTTGGTACCAATCTCGGCCATCACGGAGGCAATCTCAAGCGATGCGAAGGCATCGTCAAAAAGCGCCTCTGACAGGACAGCATCATCGGCTGCCTCAAGGCTTGATGTCTCCAGCGGTGTCGACTTCTGGCATGATGTAACGACGAACCCCGCCAGGATAATAGCAAGCATCATTGACTTTGTTTTCATAATAGAGTTTGTTTAAGTGTTCTGTGTTTGTCTGTATTTCTGAGACTACGTAAAACACTCATGGTTTAACGCCACAATGAAAAAAATGTTACTTCCGGCGGAGATAAGTTGTGTAGGTGAAGCTGATTGCGCCGCGATCTTCGGCTATATACTCTTCTTTTTCAGATACATACCATTCATCAGCATCGATTTCAGGGAAAAAGGTGTCAGCCGGGAACTCATCATGAATATGTGTCACCATCAGCCTGTCGGCAAGGGGCATGAACTGCCTGTAGACTGATCCTCCGCCTATAATGAAGACCTCCCTGCCGGGTTCGCACATGGAAAGCGCCTCATCTATCGACCTGGCTGTGTCTGCACAGTCGAAACAGTCGAGCTCATTGTCGGTGAGCACAATATTCTTCCGTCCGGCCAGCGGCTTGACGGGCAATGACTCCCATGTCTTCTTGCCCATTATCAGGCAATGTCCCATGGTGATCTGTTTAAATCTCTGAAGGTCACCCGGAATATGTGCCAGGAGGTTGTTCCTGTATCCTATGCCGTTGTTACGGTCGGTTGCTACAATTATGGTGATCATTTCATACAGATATTGCGCCTTTTATGGCAGGGTGAGGATCATAGCCGGTCAGCGTGAAATCGTCATATCTGAAGGCAAGGATATCATTCACCTCCGGGTTCAGGGTCATCACCGGCAGTGGCCGGGGTTCGCGTGTCAGCTGCATCCGCACCTGGTCCATATGATTGAGGTATATATGCGCATCTCCGAGGGTGTGGATGAACTCCCCGGGCTTATATCCGGTCACCTGGGCCATCATCAGCGTCAGCAGCGCATAGGATGCGATGTTGAATGGCACCCCCAGGAAGATGTCAGCGCTTCTCTGGTAGAGCTGGCATGAGATCCTCCCTCCTGCAACATAAAACTGGAAGAGGATATGGCATGGAGGAAGCGCCATCTTCTCTATCTCACCCACGTTCCATGCCGAGACGACATGCCTGCGCGAGTCGGGATTGTTCTTCAGTGAGCTGACCACCGCGCTGACCTGGTCGATGGTTCTGCCGTCAGCCGCCGGCCATGAACGCCACTGATAGCCATATACCGGTCCCAGGTTCCCTTCGGGGTCTGCCCACTCGTTCCATATCCTGACGCCGTTCTCCTGAAGGTACTTAACGTTTGTGCTTCCGCTCAGGAACCAGAGGAGTTCGTGGATGATCGATCTGAGATGCAGCTTTTTGGTTGTCATCACGGGGAAACGTTCCGACAGGTCAAACCGCATCTGGTAACCGAAGGTACTTATGGTACCCGTACCGGTGCGGTCTCTCTTTTCAACGCCATGCTCAATCACATGGCTCAGCAGGTCAAGGTATTGCTTCATAGCTTTTATGCAAACTAGTTGACGGCACGGGTGATCTTCGCCACCCACCCGCCGCCGGGGGCCATGCTTATCTCCAGCTTCCCGGGTGAACCGGCATTCACGGTCACATGCCTGTAGTCCTCCCCGTGCTTGTCGGCATTGACGCCGTCACTGAAAACCTCCATCAGATATTCACCTTCTGGCAGGAATGAGAGATCGGCTTCCAGTGTGCGCGCATCCCAGTCGGTCATTGCGCCCAGGTACCAGCTATCTCCGTTCCTCCGTGCAATGATGATATAGTCACCGGTTTTTGCCGACAGCACCCTTGTCTCATCCCAGGTGACGGGTACGCCGGCGATGAAGGTGGTGCACTCCTGGTTGCGCTTGTAATTGGAAGGGCTGTCGGCGAGCATCTGCAGCGGACTCTCGTAAACGACATACATCGCCATCTGGTGAACCCTGGTTCCCTGGCTGGCCGGACGGTAGAACACGGGGGTGAAATCGCGTTTCTGCATATTGACCATTGCCCCGGGTGTATAATCCATGGGACCGGCCACCATGCGGGTGAAGGGCAGTGTGACATCATGCTCCGGGTTGCACTGGGTGCTCCACTTGTTGTTCTCCAGCCCCTTGACCCCCTCACGGGTTATCGCATTGGGCCAGGTGCGCTCCATCCCGTCAGGTTTGTAGGCTCCGTGAAAATCGACCAGCATCCTGTGCTCTGCAGTCTTTGCTGCGACCTCCTGGTAGTAGTTGACCATCCACTGGTCGTCACGCTGCATGAAATCGACCTTGATTCCCTTTACCCCCCACTTGCTGTATTGCGCAAGCGCCTCATCTATCTGGTCATGGAACGTTTTCCATATGACCCATAGGATTATGCCGACGTTTTTCGAGGCTGCATAGTCACATAGTTCCTGCACATCGAATCCTTCCGCCTCGTCAAGCACATTCCCGATGTTGTACCATCCTTCGTCGAGGATCACGTATTCGATCCCGTTCTCAGAGGCAAAGTCTATATAATACTTATAGGTATCATTGTTTAATCCTGCCCTGAAATCGACCCCGAAGAGGTTGTTGGCGTTGTACCAGTCCCATGCCACCTTTCCCGGGCGCACCCAGCTGAAGTCGCTGCCAGGGGCAGGCGGTGCCCCGAGCCTGTATACCATATCGCTCTCCACCAGGCCGGCATCGTCAGGAGTGATGATAAAGACCCGCCAGGGCCATGTACGGGTACCGGAAGTGCGGGCAATATAATTCTCCCTTGCCGTAACGTAAACATTGCGGTCATTGTGCTCCTTCACGGCAGCCGGGTATGCAGGGAACATTGATGTCACTCCGCCGTTGCCGTCACCGGTGATCCACATGCCCGGGTAATCGCGGATATCAGCTTCGGTCAGAAGGATATTTATGCCTCCGGACATGAAGAGGGCAGGCAGGCTTGCCAGGTGTTTCCTGCCAACGGTATCCATTGAAGCGGGAAGAAAGGTCCGCTCATTGTGGGACATGAAGCTCTCCTCAAGCGGATAGAGTGCCCTGGTGCCGGAGGGCAGCGAGAAGCCGAACTGTTCGTTGATCACAGTCACGTCGCCCTTGAGGGAGGTGCTGAACCTGTAAGCCACTCCGTCATCATAAACACGGAAGTCGATGGCGTATCCCCCCCTGAAACGAAGTGTCAGTCCGTTGTAGTTGTCAATTACCCTGCTGTTCTTGTGCGGAACCACCGGCACCAGCACCTCTCTGGTCTCTGACGTGACTGCACGCATAAGCGAGGGCTTTGGCCCGGGCAGGGTCATGCCTTCAAGCTGCATCTCCGGTGTCAGTGCGGAGACAACTACTTCGTTGTCCAGGGCAATGGTGCAAGATACCCTGTCAGTCACTGTAGCCGTAAGAGTCACCCTTCCGTCCGGAGACCTGACAATGTACTCCTTTGACAGCAGAGTGAATGGCAGCATCAGTCCTGCTGCCAGCAATATCGCTGAAACCCTCATCTTTTCCCCTTGTTTAATCTGATTGTCCTTTTCTTCTTGCCAGCTCGTCACGGATGGCTGCTGCATGTTCATAATCCTCGCGTCCGATGGCGTCAGCAAGCATCTCCTTAAGTTCCTCGGGTGTGAACTCACCGTATTCACTGGAGACAGCAGGTTTCTTCTGACGCGGCGCTTCGGCCTGTTTCTTCTGCTCCTCCTCCGCGGTGGCGCTCATTACAATACCGGCTTCATTGAGTATCTGAGGTTCGATGAAGATGGGGCATTCAAACCTCAGGGCCAGGGCAACGGCATCAGAGGTGCGGGAATCGATGTGAAACCGTCGTTCACCGTCTGTACAGACTATCTCGGAATAGAAGATACCCTCACGGAGCTTATTGATGAGTACCTGCTCCACAGTCACGCCGCAGGCCAGGGCAAAGCTCCTGAACAGATCATGGGTCAGGGGCCTGGGAGGCTCAAGGTTCTCAAGTTTAATGACTATGGCCTGAGCCTCAAACCCTCCGATAATGATCGGTATCCGCCTCTCACCATTCTCTTCCGCCAGTATGAGAGCATAGGCTCCGGACTGGGTCTGACTGTAAGAAATACCTATGACCTTCAGACGAATAAGCTTATTCTGCATAGTTAACCAGGTTTTCAAGCCGACAGGCCGATATGACAAATATAAAGAATAAGAATCTTTATCATCCCGGTGATTGAATTTTTTATCCACAGCATGTTGGTGATAAATTAATCGCGTCGATTTGTAAATAAGTTAATTTTTATATCTTTGCAGTCCGAAAAACAGAGATCCGGAGGGGCCCGCAGAAGTGTCATGCACAGAGGAGCATGTCCGCCTCACGGAGTAATAAAAGAGAGATTGAAAATGTACGCAATCGTAGAAATTGCCGGTCAGCAGTTCAAGGTGGAAGAGGGAAAGAAGATCTTCGTTCACCGTCTGGATGCAGAAGAGGGCGATAATGTAGAGTTTGAAAAGGTTCTCCTTCTGGATAATGACGGAACAGTCACCGTTGGTGAACCGGTCATCGAAGGCACGGTGGTTGAAGGCACAGTCCTGGCCCATCCGCGCGGTGACAAAGTGATAATCTTCAAGAAGAAGAGAAGAAAAGGGTATCAGAAAAGGAGCGGGCACCGTCAGGACTTCACCCAGGTGGAGATACTGAGCATCGGTCCGAGGGGACAAGAGAAGAAGAAAGCTGCTCCCAAAGCTGAGAAGAAAGTAACCGTGGCACCCGTTGCCGAAGAGGTGAAAGATGAGGTCGCAAAGGCCCCTGCAAAGAAAGCCGCTCCCAAAAAAGAGCCGGCAGAGAAGAAAGAGGCTGTAAAAAAAGCACCGGCAAAGAGCACAAAGAAGCCGGCAAAAGAATAACCGATAAACAGTAAAAAAATCAGGATATGGCACACAAGAAAGGTGTAGGCAGTTCACGCAACGGCCGCGATTCAGAAAGCAAAAGGCTTGGTGTCAAGCTCTTCGGAGGACAGACAGTTAAGGCCGGCAGCATCATCGTTCGCCAGCGCGGCACCACTCACAACCCGGGTGAAAACGTCGGGATAGGCAGGGACCATACTCTCTTTGCCCTCATCGACGGAAAGATAGTGTTCAAGAAGAAGGGTGACAACAAATCATATGTCTCTGTTCTGCCCGCAGCAGAATAAGTAACGGTCACTGCAAGATACAGGCTCCTGAAAATATACGCGCAAGCGCATCTTTTCAGGAGTTTTTGTTTTAATTTTACGCTCCTTATACGATCAAACCCCATCAGAGATGCTTACAATAAACCTTATCCGCGAACAATCCTCGTCAGTCATTGAGAGGCTGAGGGTCAAGAATTTCGACGCCACCGCCATTGTCGGGCTCGTGCTTGAACTCGACCGCCGCCGCCGCGAGCTGCAGACCGAGGGTGATGCGGTGCAGGCTGAGCTTAACAACCTCGCCCGCGAGATCGGGTCAATGATGAAAGAGGGCAGGAAAGCTGAGGCTGAGGCTGCCAAGAGTGGCATAGGCGCTCTGAAGGAGAAACAGAAAAGACTCTCTGAGACCCTTGACGATGTAAGCCGTGAGATGCAGACCGAGCTGATAAAACTGCCCAACCTCCCCCACCCGCTGGTTGTTGCGGGCAAGAGCGCCGAGGATAACGTCATAGTCCGCAGCGGAGGCACCATCAGGGAACTCCATCCGGGTGCGGTGCCGCACTGGGACCTGATAAAGAAATATGATATCATAGACTTCGAACTGGGTATAAAGATCACCGGTGCAGGCTTCCCGGTATATAAAGGCAAAGGCGCCAGGCTTCAGAGGGCGCTGATAAACTTCTTCCTTGATGAAGGAGAAAAAAAGGGATACCGCGAGATTGAGCCGCCGATAGTCGTGAACGAGGACTCCGGCTTCGGCACCGGACAGCTGCCGGACAAGGAGGGACAGATGTACCATGTTGGCATTGACAATCTCTATATGATACCCACTGCCGAGGTGCCCATCACCAATATCTACCGCGATGTGATCCTCGATGCCGCAGAACTCCCTGTAAAAAACATGGGCTACACCCCCTGCTTCCGCCGCGAGGCCGGATCGTGGGGCGCGCATGTCAGGGGACTGAACAGGCTGCATCAGTTCGATAAGGTGGAGATAGTGCAGATAGCCCATCCCGACAGGTCATATGATTCGCTTGAGGAGATGGTCAGTCATGTCGAGAGCCTGCTGGTGAAGCTTGAGCTGCCATACCGTATCGTCAGGCTGTGCGGAGGTGACATGTCATTCACCTCTGCCATGACCTATGACTTCGAGGTGTGGTCAGCAGCACAGCAGCGCTGGCTTGAGGTGAGCTCAACGTCGAACTTCGAAGCCTTCCAGGCCAACAGGCTCAAGTGCAGGTTCAGGGAGAAGGGGGCCAAACAGACCACGCTCTGCCATACCCTTAACGGCAGCGCACTGGCACTGCCCCGCATCGTGGCCGCACTGCTCGAGAACAATCAGTTACCCGAAGGAATAAGGATACCATCCGCGCTGGTGCCTTACACAGGATTCGAGCTGATCAGCTGAACCATATGAAAAAGAGCTCCCGGGCATATCTTTATGCAGCTCTTTCCGTATTCCTGTGGGGGACCATCCCCACAGCCTTCAAGATAGCTCTCGCAGAGTTGAGCATCGTGACCATGCTGGGAATCACCACGCTGGTTTCCACCATCGTTTTGTTTATCATTGTTGCTTCCTCCGGAAAACTGAACCTGCTGGGGAAGATGACCCGGAAGGATATATTGTGGTCAGCACTGCTTGGCCTGATAACCCCCGTGGGTTATTATCTGATCCTTCTCACGGCTTACAGCCGGCTGCCGGGGCAGGTGGCCCAGCCGATAAACATGATATGGCCCATTGTCCTCGTCTTCTTTTCAATCCCGTTATTGCACCAGAAGATCCCCGCCCGAAGCTTCATCGCACTGTTCATAAGCCTTGCAGGAGTATACATCATAGCATCACAGGGGGATCTCTTTCATCCCGGAAAGTCTGACACCGTAGGCGTGTTGCTGGCACTGGTAAGCGGCGTGCTCTGGGCCCTTTACTTCGTTCTCAATGTACGCGACAGTCGTGATGAATCCGTAAAACTCTTCACCAACTTCATATTCGGCACTATTTATATGGGAGTGATTATGCTGGTCCAGGGCTCCTTCAGCGAAGCGGTGAGCCTGAAGGGAGCCGCAGCATCGGTATACTGCGGTGTCTTTGAGATGGGCATCACCTTCTGGCTCTGGCTGAGGGCACTGCAACTGGCTGAGACAACCGACAGGGTCAGCAACCTCGTCTATTTCGCCCCGTTCATCTCACTGATCCTGCTTCACTTTATAATTGATGAACCCATCTTTTATACCACCCCCCTGGGGCTGCTCCTTATAATAGGAAGCGTCCTGTTTCAGAGCCGGAGCAAAAAAGCCTGAACTAAACGGCACATTTTTTGTGGCTCCAGTCCAATAATTAAAAGCGAAATGAAAAAAATTATACTTATAGCCTTCCTTGTTATCCCCCTTCTTTCAGGCTGTGAAAAGGATCCCGAACCTGTGGATGAATACACGCTTGAAGAACGGGCACGTGATGGTCTGTATGACCTGATGAAATATGCCTACCTGTGGTACAATACCATGCCCACGGTCAAGATATCAGACTATGAAAGTCCTGAGGATATACTCGAAGCCCTGAGATACAAAACCAGGGATAAATGGAGTTTTGTAACAGATTATGAGAGTTTTATGGCATCGATGCAGGGCACTTTCGTGGGTCATGGCATCAGGATGAGTCTCGACAACTCAAACAACGTTAGGGTTGTCAGCCTTTATGACGGGTCTGACCTCTGGCCCAAAGGTGTAAGGAGAGGATGGATTGTCAGGGAGATCAATGATACTCCCGTCGCCCCAATCTTTATTTCAGGCAATGATGCTGCCTACAATTCGCTCATGGGGCCGTCAACTGCCGGCCATACCAACAAGTTCCTGTTCCAGAAGCCTGACGGCACAACCGTGACCTACAGCTCAACGAAATCAAGCTTCACGATCAACTCCGTGACTGCTGCGAAAGTTCTTGACCTGACCAGCGGGAAGACCGGGTACCTCAGCTTTGAGACATTCATCGACCCTTCCGAGCAGGAGCTAAATGAAGCATTTGCAGATTTTAAAGCCAATAACATCACCGATCTGATAATTGACCTCAGGTACAATACGGGAGGATACATGGATATCGCCCAGCAGCTGTCGAGCCTGGTGATGAAGGCTGACGACACCACAAAGGTATGTTACACGCTTAAGTACAACAGCCTGGTAGGTCCCGACTGGGATGAGAGCTATAAATTTGTCAGGACAGAGAGTCCGCTCGGCCTTGACCGCGTTGTCTTCATCACCACGCGCAGCTCCGCTTCGGCGAGTGAGGTTGTGATAAACAGCCTGAAGCCATATGTAAATGTCACCATCGTAGGTGACACCACCCATGGCAAACCGGCCGGGATGAATATCTGGGGTTACCCCTTCCCTTCCAACAGCAATCCCGACCCTGACTACGAATATGTCTTCGCTCCCATTACATTTGAGTATGTCAATTCAGCCGGCGAAGGCCGTTTTTATGAGGGCATGGTACCGGACATCATGGCTGCCGATGATATCACACGCGACTTTGGCGATCCGCAGGAGGCATCGCTTGCTGCCGCCATCGGGTTCCTCCAGGGCACAAAAGCCAAAAGCAGCTCCCTGCCAAGACGCAGCCGTCTCTTCTCGGAGGGTGATCAGCTGCCGAAAGACCTCTACCTTGGTCCGCCTCAATCATTCAGGCAGTGAAGACCCGCGAAGGTGAAAAGATAATCCTTGGGATTGACCCCGGCACCACTGTCACGGGTTACGGCCTGATAAGTGTCACCGGTAAGACCCCTTCGCTGATCACGCTTGGCATTATCGACCTTCGCAGGGAGACTGATCACTTCAGAAAGATACGGATGATCTTCGAGCAGACGCTCTCTCTGATAGACCAGTATCACCCTGATGAGTTTGCCATTGAGGCACAGTTCTTCGGCAAGAACGTACAGAGCATGCTCAAGCTTGGCAGGGCGCAGGGTGCGGCCATCTCCGCTGCCCTGTACCGCGACCTGCCTGTCTTTGAGTATGCCCCGAGGATGATCAAGATGTCAATCACCGGACAGGGACAGGCAAGCAAGGAGCAGGTGTCAACGATGCTCAGGACCATACTCTCCTTCCAGGGCGAAAAGATGGTGCTTGATGCCACTGACGCCCTTGGTGCGGCCCTGTGCCACTTCTACCAGAGCGGCAAGCCTGCATCGGGAAAGTCAAAAAGCTGGGAAGATTTCGTAAAGAAAAACAGCGGCAGGGTCAAAGAGTGAGTTTCTGTGCTGCCGCCAGGGCCACCACGCTCACTCTCACCTCGCCGGCCTGATGAATTGCATTGACGCAGGCCTCCATCGTTGAACCTGTGGTGATGACATCATCAGCCACAAGGATGTGTTTGCCAATTATCTCAGCGGGCTTGCGGACTGCAAAGAGACCCTCCACGTTCTCCCATCGCTCATACCTGCCGCGTCTTGTCTGCGACCCTGACCTGCCGGTCCGGATGAGTATGTCAGTCCTGACCGGTACGCGGCATGAGGCTGACAACCCCTGCGCAATGAACTCGCTCTGGTTGTACCCGCGCTTTCTCTGCCTGTCGGCGCTGAGTGGCACAGGCACAATGAAGTCAATGCCTTCCATGAATCGGCACTCCGCCAGCGTCGACCCGTAAAGCTCTCCCAGCATCTTCCCTATATCCTTCCGTCCGTCGTACTTGAGAGAGTGTATCAGTTTCCTGATGCGGCTCCCCCGGTTATATACCGAGAAGGCAGCCGCCCGTTCAACCTGACACCTGCCCCAGAATACCTGTTCAAGCATGTTATCGCGCCGAAGGTGAAAATCAGTCCTGGCCATTGAGAGAAGGCATTCCGTGCATAGAACCTCCTCCCCACGGACGAGATGAGCCCTGCAGGCGAGGCACAGCCGCGGCAGGAAAAGACTCAGAAAGTCGTCGCCAATATCTTTAATATGAGACACTTCACAGCGAGAAGCAAGCATAAAGTTATGATAAATATGATAAATAGCAGTTGACTGACAGAAATTTTTCTATATTGCACGCGTTATTAAACAAACCAATTTTACACAGAATGAAAAAATGGATGATTGGCAGCCTTTTACTCATCGCAATGATGGTTGTGGCTGCAGGCGTATATGCTCAGACTACCGACAAGGAGAAAAAGAACTCCAAGAGTGAGTGCACCTATGTCGATAAGGACAAGGATGGCAAGTGTGACGTATGCGGTTCCACCGCAGACGCATGCAAGAAGGCTTGCACGACTACCGCCACCACAGGCAAGGACTGCTCCAAGTGCCCTTCAGCTGCAGCATGCGGCGAAACCAAGGGTGAAGTGGTACCTGCTTCAAAGGAAGGTACAGCTGCAGTAAAGCCATGTTGCGCAGGCAAGAAGTAAGATCTGCTGATAAGAAAAAAGAGGCTGTCTCATATGGGGCAGCCTCTGTTTTTTTACCCTGTCAGTGACAGGTTTTTTCTATCTGTTTGCCGGATCAGAGCCGGATATGTTCGCTGATTGCCCTGGCAAGGCGCTCATTCTCTTCCGCAGAGGGTGACACCCTCGGGTTTGTGAAGAGAAGATCCGACTCCCTGGTAATGGGGACAAGGTGTATATGGGCATGAGGTACCTCAAGCCCTATCACTGCCACACCGATCCTTTTGCACTCTATCACCTCCTTCATCGCCGATGCCACTTTCTGTGCGAAAAGCATCATGCCGGCAAGGGTCTCTTCATCAAGGTCGAAGATATAATCAACCTCCTTTTTGGGAACAACAAGGGTATGACCCGGTTTCAGCGGCCTGACGTCGAGAAAGGCAATGAAGCGGTCATCTTCGGCAACCCTGTAGCAGGGTATCTCGCCGTTGATTATCCGTGTGAATATCGATGCCATTTCGCTGCTCTTTTCAGATTGATATCTCAACTATCTCAAAGGGTATGACTCCGGCGGGGACTTTTACTTCCACCACGTCGCCGACCTTCTTTCCCATGATGCCCTGCGCTATTGGAGATGTTGCGGCCAGCTTGCCCTCCTTGAGGTTAGCCTCTGTCTCAGGTACAAGCTGATACTCCATGGTCAGACCGCTGGTTCTGTTACGGATCCTGACCCTGTTAAGGATCTGCACCGAGGTGGTGTTGATCCTTGATCCGTCAATAATACGTGCCCTGGCTACCTGGTCTTCGAGGCGGGCTATCTTCATTTCAAGCATGCCCTGCGCATCCTTTGCGGCAGAATATTCAGCATTTTCGGTAAGGTCGCCCTTATCACGTGCCTCTGCAATCATTCGCGCAATAGCCGGCCTTTCATTACGGAGCAGATCAAGTTCCTCCCTCATCTTCTGGAGACCCTCTTCTGTTACATAGATAAATTCCGACATAATTCTTCAGTAATAGGTTAAAAAATAAGAAGAATCCCGGCATCACCGGAACTCTTCAAAGAACAAATATACAAATTTTTTAATTAAAAAGCAAATCAAGTCTCTTCTCTAATAATCAGAAAATCAGACAGAGTACTCGGTTCTGTTTAGGACAGCTGAATAAATAACTGCCTTTCTCAGGTCGAATCCGCCTGAAATAATATCACTGCCCGGCCTGGCATTGTAATCATACTCCGGCACATCTCCTATCTCAGTGTCAGAGATCTCGGTATGGACAAAGTCACCAGTCTGGAAATCCTTGAATACGGAGACCCCTTCGGATGCGAAGGCGGCAGCCATAGAATCTTCTATTGAGCCTTCCCGGGCAAATGCGGCCGCCATGGTCTGGCTGACAGAGCCCTCACCGCTGAAAGCTCCGGCCATGGATTCACTGATTGAACCCTCGTTGCGGAAAGTCCTGGCCATCGGTTCCTCATAGCTTCCCTCCATGGAAGGGTCAATGGGTTTATATTGCGGCCTGCTCTGCTGCTGCGGGGCCGGCGCGGTACGTGCCGGTGCGGTACGTGCCGGTGCCGGTGCCGTACGCACGGTCGGAGTCATTGTCTCTTCTTCAGGCATGCGCTGCAACACCTGCTTCGGAGGCACCTGTGGCTTCTTGTTCTTACCCTTAAATGAGCCGGCGAGAGCGATTATCCCCAGGATAATGTAGAAAATCAATCCGCCTAATCCACCGTCTTCCATAATCGTCAGTATTTTTTGATCTTGTGCTGTTTAAGTTTTGGTTGCTTCTTCGGATCCTCCATCTTTGACTTTGCCTTCCTCTTCTGCTGTTTGAGCTCCGGCTGCTTCCTGGGATCCTTTGCTTTCGGCTTTGCCGAAGCCTTTGCCGGTTTCGGTTGTTCCGGCTTCTTCAGCTCCGGTTTTGTCTGCTCTTTCCGCTGTTTCTGCTTCTTGACCTTGTATTTCGATTCAGTGTTTTTGCTGTTGTTATCCATGCGCATCCTGGTCTCTTCACTCTGCCTCTCATAGTGCTGCTTTCTCAGCTCCTTGAGTTGCTTCTCATCCTCCCTGTCGCGCCTGGCCTCCTTCTTCTCCTGCTCCTTCATCGCCTTCGCGGCCTTCCCGGTTGCCTTGCCTTCTGAATAGGGCTTGCTCTTGCCGGTCTTCCCGAACGTCTCCTTCTCCAACTTTTTGGTCGCGTTGCGCTGAGCATTGCAGTCGGTGACCTGAACCGCAAAAAGGAGAAGTGACAGAATAACAAGGAACCTTATAAATACTATCTTATGCTTCATTTCGTTTGTCAGGTGTGCCCCGAAGGACATAAATGGTTACTTTTGCAGAAACTCAGATAATCGCATGTCAGGTTCAAATGTAAAGATTTTTTTCATCATCACCCTGGCTCTCCTGCTGACAATGTCATGCGACCGGGAGAAAAATGAGGTTATCCCTGACATTACGATTGATTTTACCATAAACTTCTCTGACCCGGAGTTCTTTGACCTTTATTACTCCCCCGGAATCAGCGCGCTGATCAGCTCTTCCCACAGGCATCTTGGCATCGGCACCGGCGGATTTGACAACAACGGCATCATAATATATAACACGGGGCTGCAGGGATTTGAATACTCTGCCTTTGACCGCACCTGTCCGCACTGCTATGTGACCGAGAGTGCGAGCGTGGCTGTCAACATTGACGGGGTATATGCCGTGTGCCCGAGATGCACCACCAGCTATGCCCTTGGAGCATCAGGTCTTCCCCAGACAGGTCCGGGCCAGTACTATCTCAAGAATTATCAGACCGGGTACACCGGCCAGAGCTTAAGGGTCTGGAACAGGAAATAAAATCCTCTAGTACCTGTAATGTTCAGGCTTATAGGGTCCTTCAGATGGGACGCCAATATAGTCAGCCTGCTCCTTCGTCAACTTTGTGAGATTGACTCCAAGCTGTGCCAGATGCAGCCGTGCGACCTCCTCATCGAGATGCTTCGGGAGCCTGTAGACTCCTGTCTCATAGTCCCCGGTCCAGAGTTCGATCTGAGCCAGTGTCTGGTTGCTGAATGAATTGCTCATTACAAATGAAGGGTGACCTGTGGCGCAGCCAAGGTTTACCAGTCGCCCTTCGGCAAGCAGGAAGATGGCATGACCGTCGGGGAAGACATATTTGTCTACCTGGGGCTTGATGTTGATCTTCTTTATGCCCTTGTAGTCATTGAGAACGTCAACCTGAATCTCATTGTCAAAGTGTCCTATATTACAGACGATGGCCTGATCCTTCATCTTCTCCATGTGTTCTATGGTGATGATGTCGCGGTTGCCGGTTGCAGTGACGAAGATGTTCCCTTCCGGGAGAGCCTCCTCCACGGTCTTCACCTCGAAACCCTCCATGGCTGCCTGGAGAGCACATATGGGATCTATCTCGGTCACTATGACCCTGGCACCGTACGAACGCATCGAGCGGGCCGATCCTTTGCCCACGTCTCCGTAACCGCATACAACAACCACCTTGCCTGCGATCATCACATCGGTAGCCCTCTTGATGCCATCGGCAAGCGACTCACGGCAGCCGTAGAGGTTGTCAAATTTGCTCTTGGTGACCGAATCATTCACGTTTATGGCAGGCACGAGCAGCTCGCCCGCCTCCATCATCTGGTAAAGACGGTGCACCCCTGTGGTGGTCTCCTCGGAGATTCCCTCCATCTCCTTCACCGTCCTGCGCCATTTCTCAGGGTCTTCTGCAAGGATCGTTCTGAGCGTGTCGATGATTATTCCCTCCTCCCGGCTTGAGGGTTTGGCTTCCAGCACCGACGGGTCGTTCTCCGCCTTGTAACCCATGTGAACCAGCAGTGATGCATCACCGCCATCGTCAACGATAAGATTGGGGCCCTTGCCGCCGGGGAACGAAAGCGCCTGTGCGGTGCACCACCAGTATTCCTCGAGTGTCTCTCCCTTCCATGCAAAGACGGGAATGCCTGCAGCGGCAATGGCTGCGGCGGCATGGTCCTGCGTTGAGAAGATATTGCAGCTTGCCCATCTGACGTCTGCGCCAAGTTCCCGCAATGTCTCAATGAGTACGGCCGTCTGTATTGTCATATGCAGCGAGCCTGTGACCCTGGCACCTTTGAGAGGCTTGGCAACCGAATGCTTTTTTCTGAGCGAGAGAAGTCCCGGCATCTCCTTCTCGGCTATTTCTATCTCTTTGCGGCCGAATTCAGCCAGTGCTATATCCTTTACCTTGTATGTAAGTTCGTTGTTGATATATGACATGATCGATATAATTTTTAAGTCTGCAAAGATAACTAAAAAAGCGGCACAATTGTTCAGCGGCGCAACAGGGCGATCGTCCTCTCACGGTCCCTGGCCAGCTGTGCTGCCAGGGAGTCGATGCCGTCAAATTTCATCTCGTCGCGCAACCTATCGCGGAACCTGACGGTGATGGTCTTTCCGTACAGGTCTGAATCAAAATCAATAATATGGGCCTCGATGGTGCGCCTGGCGTCATTATCTGTTATCGTCGGCCTCACTCCGATGTTGAGCATGGCCGCATGCCACGCGGGATCACCCTCAACCTGAGTCTCAACGGCGTATACTCCTGATCCGGGGATCAGCTTGTAAATGAACGAAGGAGCAATGTTTGCCGTCGGAAAGCCTATACCGCGTCCGATCTTCTTCCCGGAGACCACTGTCCCCTTCAGGCTGTAGTCATAGCCCAGCCTGGCCGATGCTTTTCTGACGTCGCCCCCTTCCAGGAGCCTTCTTATGGAAGAGGAGCTGACCGCCTCTCCGTCAATCATGAAGGCCTCTTCCCTTGTGACCCTGAAATCCATCCTGCCGGCACACTCGATAATCGTGTTGCTGTCGCCCTCGTGACGCCTCCCGAAGTGGTGGTTAAAGCCGGTGATGAGATGCCTCAGGCCAAGGTGGCGGCACAGAATGGATTCTACAAACTCCCCGGCAGTCATACGGCTCAGCTCATGCGTAAAGGGGATAATGACAAGATGGCCTATCCCTGTCTGGCGCAGAAGGTTAACCCGCTCCTCAATGTCAGTCAGAAATCGCAGATGGCTTGGATCGCCGGTAAGAACAATGCGCGGGTGAGGATCAAAGGTGACAGCCACGGCATCCGACCGGCTATTGTCCGCTTCAGCCACCACACGGCCCAGAAGCATGCGGTGGCCAAGGTGAACACCGTCAAAAACGCCCATGGTAACCACAGGATCCCTGAAGTGCAGGTCTTGATATCCCTTGTGAATGATCATAGCCCGGTTAGACGACTACAAATTTATTCTTAATATTGTATTTCCTATCATCTGATAATATGGAAGCGCTTGCAGCAGTACGGGTGAGAATGATTCTGATATTGGCCGTTTTTATGGCCTTTGTCCGGACAGCTGTCTCTTCTCCCGTCAGTCAGGATACAGGCAATCCTCAGGATACGGCGTACTTAATGCAGCAACTTCATAACGGCAGGGTTTGGGAAAAGAAGTATGATCAGGTCTCCGGCCATGAGTTTTTTCTAACCGAAGCCCTGTCGGAGGCATCCGTTACAATCGATGAGAGGACCTTCACCAACCAGCTGATATGGTATGACATCTTTAACGACCGGATAGTGCTGATGGTCCGCCCCGGCCTCTTCGTAGAGTTAACCGGCGAAAACGCCAGCCAGTTCACCCTCACATATCTGAATAATAACTACATGTTCAGATACTTCGGTGAAGAGGGGTACTGTCAGCTGTTGTACAACGGAAAGGTGATGGTTGTAAGGAAATACGCCAAGGTAATAAAGAAGAACGCCATCAACGGAAGTTTCGACGCCTTTGAGGAGGAGATATCTGACTACCTGGTAAAGGAGGGGCGTTTCACCAGGCTCCGGACAAGGAAGGATCTCTTCACCGTTCTGGCTGACAGGGAATCGGAGGTCCGGCATTTCATACGTGAAAATAATATATGGCTGAATCCGAAAAGTCCGGAATCGCTCATCCCCGTCCTGGAATTCTACGATTCATTGTAACAGCGTATGATGAAATTACCCCTTCTGCTGATTCTTTGCCTTGCGCTGTCATCTCTTGCCGCCGGCCAGCAGGGGGAACGAAGGGTTACATGGAATTATGAGGGAAGTACCTTTGAGGAGTTTGTTGCACAGGCCGAAGCGCACCTTCAAATAAGATTTTATTATAAAAATGAATGGACGGAGGGGCTCCGGATGCCTGACTCAGGAAAAGAGCCGCTCCTGGGTGACCTGCTCAGGCGGCTGTTCGCCGGAAAATCCATTTATTATTTCGTTGATGAACCGGGCAACATAATCATTACAAAGGATTTCTCTGTCAAGTCCTTTGCTTCAGGCACCATACCGTCTGAGAACCTGCTACCACGCCAGGATCGCTCCGGGGAGAAGGAGCGGACTGCAGTAAGTGAATATCTGATATACGAGATCGGCAATCCTGCAGAAAAGGCGAGGCAGGGGAACATCAGCATCACCGGTTACATCAGGGACAAAAACAGCGGTGAGCCTCTCAGGGGGGTGACGGTCTTTCATAAGCGAGCTTGCACAGGGCACCGCCACTGACGCCAACGGTTTTTACCTTGTTAATCTGCCCCGCGGCTCATACAACTTCAGGTTCTCCTACCTCGGCATGAAGGAGACAGGGGTCAGCACGCGGGTGTACGGAAGCGGCTCGCTTGACATAGAGATGGTTGAAGAATATATCCCCATCGAGGGGGCGGTGGTTACGGCGCGGAAGAGCGACGCACTGCGCAGGCTCGAGACAGGATTCGAAAAGGTCAACATGGCTACCTTCCGCCTGATGCCATCCTCGCTCGGAGAGACTGATATCCTGAAGAATATACTTCTCCTGCCAGGAGTCAAGACAGTGGGTGAAGCATCCCAGGGATTCAACGTAAGGGGTGGTGCATCGGACCAGAACCTGATACTGCTCTACGGCGTTCCTCTTTTCAATCCGTCACACTTCTTCGGTTTCTTTACCTCGGTCAACGCTGATATCATCAGGGACCTTCATCTTTATAAGGGAGGCATACCGGCCCGTTACGGCGGAAGGCTCTCATCCGTAATTGATATTTTACCGCTCGACGGGAGCACCCGGGAGTTCAGCGGAAAAGCAGGCATCAGCCCGATTGCAGCCCACCTGCTTCTCGACATTCCCATAGTAAAGGAAAAGGTCTCCGCCCTCGTCGCAGCCCGCAGCACCTATTCAAACTGGGTGATGGATGTGATTGATTATCCGCTGCTCAACAAGAGCGAAGCCTCATTCTACGACTTTAATGCGAGGGTCGTCTGGACCCCGGATGAAAAGAACAGCATCGAACTTTCGGGATACCTTAGTCATGACGACTTCAGGCTGAACAGCGACACCACATACGGTTACAGCAACATGATCGCCTCCCTGAAATGGACCAGGTCACTTACCGGCAAAGCACGCCTTTCGGTATCAGCAGCCAACAGCAACTATAAATACAATGTGAGCAGCATGTCAGCAGCCGAAAAAGCCTTTGATCTCAACTACAGAATAAATTATTCGGGCATCAGGGGTGAACTGAACCTGTCAGCCGGCCGTATCCATGATTTAAACGTCGGGACAGAACTTGGATTTTATTCCGTATTGCCCGGAGATTATCAGCCTGCCTCCTCCGCCTCGCTGGTCAAACCGGAGACAATAGAACGGGAAAGAGCCATGGAAAACGCGCTTTACATTGAAGACCGGATGAAACTGTCAGAGAAGGCTTCACTCAGCCTGGGACTGAGATATTCATGGTTCGCGGCATTTGGACCGAAAACGGTTCTGATGTACGAACCGACCCTGCCCAAAAGCATTTCGACAATTATTGATACTGTCTCCTTCCCATCGGGCAGACCGTATCAAAGTTTCTCAGGACCGGAAATCAGGATGTCATTCAATTATATGCTCACCAACAACAGTTCCGTGAAGCTGAACTATAACCGCACGAGGCAATATCTTCACCTGCTGACAAACACTGTATCTATAGCTCCTACTGATCTATGGAAGTTATCTGACTATTATATCAAACCCCAGGTAGCCGATCAGTATTCAGCCGGCTATTATCTGACCATACCATGGAACACTCTCGAGCTCTCTGCAGAGGTCTATTATAAACCTATCCGGAACATGATAGATTTCAAGGGTGGAACGGTTCTGACAATGAATGAAAGCATAGAAAAAGATATCATCAATGTTGAAGGGCGCGCCTACGGGGTTGAATTCATGTTCAGGAAGAATATCGGTAAAACGACCTGGCATCTGAGTTACACCTACTCAAGGATACTGCTTCGCGGCATAAGTGAGTATGACAGTGAGACCATCAACTCAGGCTATTGGTTCCCCGCTTCCCATGACAAACCGCACGATCTTTCCATGAGCCTGAATTACACGGTGACCCGCAGGCTGAATTTCTCCCTCGGTTATGTCTACAATACCGGCCGGCCGATAACCTATCCTGTCGGTTCCTATCAGATTGACGGGGTCTGGTTAATAAATTACTCTGACAGGAATAAGTACAGGGTGCCGGATTATTCGAGGCTCGATTTCTCTGCCCGTCTGAAGGGGAATCTCAAGTCGGGGAAACTGATGAATCCATCCTGGACTTTCTCATGCTACAACCTTCTCGGACGAGCTAATGTCTATTCCGAATATTTCATGATAAACGGTCAGACCGTTACTGCATACAGGCTTTCGGTGTTTGCAAGACCTGTTCCCACACTGACTTACAGTTTTGATTTCTGATACCGGCTATGAAGAGACTGACTGAAATACTGTTGATACTGCTGACTGCCGGCACAGGGTGTGTTACCATATTCTATCCTGACATAAGTGAAGAAGAGCAGTCGATCGTCATTGAAGCGAGGGTGACCGACCGCAATGAGACCCACGAGGTCAGGATATCATGGTTGCAGCCTCTCTTTTCAGATGTCTACAATCCGCCGCCTGCCGGCGGTTACATGGTATCGGTGCTGGATGATGCCGGCAATGAATACCTGTTCAGTAATGCCGGCGGTGGCCGCTATCTGTCTGATTCAACTGAATTCCTGGCCACTGCCGGAAGGAAATACAAATTGCATGTGGAAGGAGACGGACATGTATATGAATCCGACTTCGTGGAGATGAAACCCGTGCCGCCCATCGATTCGGTTTATGCAGGTCCTGAGTACAATGAATTCTACTATCCCGGGCAGTCTACATACGGTTACCAGGTCTACATCGACTCACATGACCCGTCAGGCGAATGCCGGTATTTCATGTGGACCTTTGATGAGACGTGGGAAATCCGCACACCTTTCAGGTATCCCACTATCATCAAAAGGATTTGCTGGAAATCAGCTGCCTCAACCGACATCAACATACTGAGCACAACAGCTCTCACGGAGAGTCGTGTGACAGCACATCCGATTACATTTATCACTACGGAGACCGACCGGCTGACAGTGAAGTACAGTATACTGGTAAGGCAGTATTCCGTCACAGCGGAGGAGTTCACCTACCGCGATAATCTGAAAAAAACAGTTTTTGAAGCAGGAGGATTGTATGATGCAATACCGGGAACCATCACTGGAAACATAAGATGTACTGACAATCCCGCAACCCCTGTCCTGGGCTTCTTCGGTGTTTCAGCAGTCTCCGAGGAAAGGCTGTTCATTGAGAACGTATATACACAGTTCCCGAATTTTTATGCTTACTGCCCGATTGACACAATTCCGGCGTCTCTCTGGGATCCTGCAGTCTACGGGCCTGATGTCTACATACTCGATGAGTGGCTGGTACCTGATACGCCCCTAAAATACGTTCTTACAATTCACAGGGAATGCATTGACTGTTCAATGACCGCTTCAGGCATTAAGCCTGACTACTGGGATGCTCCCGGCCAGAAAAAAACTTATCATTCCCTTTTCAATGAAGACTAGCGGCAGAATAAGACTGGTGCTCTTTCTTGCATCATGGCTGCCGGCAATCATGTCCGGCCAGGATGCATCTGTCGGCATATCTTCAGTAACTTCCGGGCTTGAAGGTTATCGTACCACCAACCCCTTTGAGGAGCTCTGGCTGCATACCGACAGGGAAACCTATGTTGCGGGAGAGGTAGTCAGGGTTAAAGCTTATCTCCTCTCCTATCCTGACCTCCGTCATTTCAGAGAAGGAGAGTTACGCGTACGTCGAGCTGCTCGACTATTACAATAATCCGGTAGCACAGGCAACCATACAGCTCGGGAAGGGTTCCGGCGAATCGGGGTTCTTGCTGCCAGACAGCCTTGTTACGGGCTCCTATCTCCTGCGGGCCTATACAGGCGTAATGAAAAACTACCTGCCTCACGGATGCTTCATGAAAAAGATCACTGTGGCCAATCCTTTCCGGGAGGATTTCCTCGACCTTTACACCTCGCTGAAATTCAGCCATGACCCGCCTTCGAAGATAGACTTCTTCCCTGAGGGAGGCAGACTGGTGGACGGAATGCTTACAACCGTGGGAGTGACTGTCCTCAACCAGTATGGCTATCCTGCCGGATGCAGTGCAGTGGTGACAAACGGGGAAGATGAGGTTATAGCGGAAGTAACTGTTGACACCACAGGCATAGGATCATTTGAATTTGTTCCGGAGCCGGGTGAGAGCTATTTCTTCACTCCCTCGGTGACCGGGCAGAGGTATCCCATCCCACCGGCATCGTCCGGCGGATATAATATGCGGGTATCTGCGACCGGCGGCCAGACAGTCAGTATTCTCCTGAGGGGAAAGAGCCGCCGAAGACATAATCCCTTCAGGAGGAGGTTTCATACTGATCCAGTCAAGAGGAAAGATTGTGTTTACCACGGGAGCTGCCCTCATGGACCGGCGAGTATGAGATACGGGTGCCCGCAGCCCGGATGGCGGAAGGAATAAATAACATTGCTGCCTTCGACGAAAACGGGAAATGCATTGCCGAGAGATATTTCTTCATGCCTGAGGCCGATGAGCAGAGCCTGCAGCTCAGTTACGACGACCATGCCGGCCGGAGGGCAAAAATTTACCTGGAGGCAGGTGACCCCCAGAGCCGGATCAGCACTGATGAGATGATCGCCGGAAGCATATCCGTGGCTGCATCTGTCTCTGCTGACAAAATCATGACGGCACCAGAATACCTGCTACTGGGATCCGAATTCAGACATCTGTCGGACTCCCCTCATCTGAAAGACGTTTTCCCCTGGCTCACGCCCGAGGCAAGGAACATCTTCCTGCTGGGTATAAAAAGCGAATGGATCGACTGGGACAGAATCACGGCCGGCCATTTCGACCCGCCACTCTTCCCGGAGGAGGTGAACGGAAGGTACCTGGTCGCTTCGCTCGCCGTCCCTCCGGAGACAGCGTCCGAAGAGAGGCTGACTGCCTTCCTGGTAGGCTGGGGCAGGAGACAGTCATTCCAGTATGCAAAAAGCGACAGGGCCGGGAGATTCATCTTTTTCCTGGAAAGAAAACATGAGACTGATGAAATCATTATCAAAGCCGGCGACACGGCAAACTATCACCCTCTTAAACTGGAAAGCAGGTTCTCAGACAGGTATCTGACCAATCGCTTCAGGCCTGACACAACCCCCATGCCGGCGATGATGAAGGAGCTGGATAAAATGGCTGCACGGTACCAGGTAAGGAAGATTTACGGTATAACCGATATCCCCGACGCTGACACAACAGAGAGGGATAAGGACCATGGCTGGAGGTTTTACGGAAGTCCGGACCAGCAGCTTCTGCTTGATGAGTATATTAGTCTCTCGTCGATGAGGGAGATTTTCTTTGAACTGGTTAAAAGGCTTACGGTAAGGTCAGACAGGCAGGATGGCAAACAGGTTATCTGGGACCCGGTGTTGAAGAGATCCCCTGCCCTCTTTATTGACCTGGTCCCGGTGGAGGATGCTGAAACGATCCTGGGTCTCGATCCGGCGCACGTGAAACAGATAGATATCATTACGGGAGACTACCTGTTCGGAGAGATTGTCTTCCCGGGTATTCTGAACGTAGTCACCCGGAATGGCAACTTCACTGAGACCCGTCTGCCGGCTAAATTCCTGAGAACATCATATACAATGGCAGACCCTCCCTCCGGATTCGTTGCGCCTGATCATTCGTCGAAAGGCGACAGCCGCATCCCTGATTTCAGGAACACCATCTTCTGGGACGGTAACCTTAAGAGAGACAGTGCCGGCAGGTTGTCAGCCGAATTCCGGGGCTCCGACGACTCACAGGCGTGTGACATAACCGTAAACCTGATTGATAAGAGCGGCAAAATCATATCTGCAAGGGCAAAGCTTCTCCTTACCGGCCTTGAGTGATCCGGGCCTGCCGCTCTCCGGTTCAGTAATTAAAACATTTGACTTTAATAAGAATTAATTAGGCTCGGAAATATCTGCCTTTTTGTATCTTGGAGGAAGATTCAGATATTGAAAAACAGGTTCTACGATATTGATCCCTGGCTTGATCCTTTCAAAAGTGTCATTGAGGCCCGTCTCACCTATTGCAAGGACCGGGAGGCGCTAATTACGGGTGGCAGTCCGCTGTCCGATTTCGCCAACGGGCACCACTGGTACGGGCTGCATCACACTGAAAAGGGGTGGGTCTTCAGGGAGCATGCTCCCAACGCCACCGCCATAACTCTTGTCGGCACCTTCAGCGGGTGGAAGGAGGATGACCGTTACCGTCTTCAAAGGACTGCCGATGGCGACTGGATCGGGGAGTTTGATGAAGGGATGCTGTCACACGGCGACCTGTACAAGATGAATGTGAGGTGGAAGGGCGGCGGCGGCGAGCGCATCCCGGCCTACGCCACTCGCACTGTCCAGGATGAGGTGACGAAGATATTCACCGCACAGGTGTGGCACCCCGACGGGAGCTATGTCATGAAAAATCCCTCCCCGCCGCCGCCGCCGTCACTCCTTGTCTACGAGGCACACGTCGGAATGGCTACCGAGGAGGAGAGGACAGGCACATACCGGGAGTTCACCGATGACGTGCTGCCCCGTGTGAAAAGCCTCGGCTACAACACCATCCAGCTGATGGCCATACAGGAACACCCCTATTACGGATCATTCGGATATCATGTGTCAAGCCTCTTTGCCGCCTCGTCACGCTTCGGTACCCCGGATGAGCTCAGGGAACTCATCGATACGGCTCACGGCATGGGCATCAGGGTCATCATGGACCTTGTGCACTCACATGCCGTTGCCAATACGCTGGAGGGGCTGGGACTGCTCGACGGCGACCCCGCACTCTATTTCCATAAAGGGTCAAGGAGAAAGCACGTGGCGTGGGACTCGCTCTGCTACGACTACGGCAAACCGAAAGTGGCTCACTTCCTTCTCTCAAACTGTAAATACTGGCTCGAGGAGTACAACTTCGACGGGTTCCGTTTCGACGGCATCACCAGCATGCTCTATTATGACCACGGACTGGGATCTGACTTCGTCTCGTACAAACAGTACTTTGACGGCAACCAGGACACCGATGCCATCGTTTACCTTACCCTTGCCAACAAGCTGATCCATGAATTCAATGGCGGTGCCGTAACGATTGCCGAGGAGATGAGCGGCATGCCAGGCATCGCGGCGCCTGTCAGTGCGGGAGGGATCGGTTTTGACTACAGGCTTGCCATGGGTGTTCCCGACATATGGATCAAGATGGTGAAAGAGATTCCCGATGAAAACTGGGACCTGGGATACCTTCTTCACGAACTGACGCAGCACCGTGCCGAGGAACGGGTGGTATCCTACTGTGAATCGCACGACCAGGCTCTCGTGGGCGACAAGACGCTGATATTCAGGCTGGCAGACAAGGAGATGTATTTCTCCATGAGCGTCAGCACACCCAGCCTGATCATTGACCGCGCCGTGGCGCTTCACAAAATGATCAGGCTCTTCACCTTCATCACCGCCGGCGGAGGCTATCTCACCTTCATGGGCAACGAATTCGGCCACCCCGAGTGGATAGATTTCCCCAGGGAAGGTAACGGATGGAGCTATAAGTACGCGCGCAGACAGTGGAGCCTGGCTGACAATGAACTGCTGAGATACCGCCACCTGAAGGAGTTTGACAGGGCCATGATAGAGACGGGTAAACAGCATGGACTTCCCCAGTTGCAGATGACGGAGACGCTGGCATACAACGATGCGGACAAGATCATTGCCTTCAGGCGGGGTGACCTTATCACGGTCATGAACTTCAATACCTCCGTCTCATTCACTGATTACGGCATACCCCTCAAGGGAAAATTCAGGATTATACTCAACACTGACGATCCGCTCTTCGGCGGACAGGGAAGGATAGACTCAAGCCAGACCTACTTCTCAGTGCCTGACCATGACCGTTATGGCGTGACGGCACCGCACCACCTGAAACTTTACCTCCCTGCAAGGACAGCCATAGTGCTCCTGCAGGAGAGGATAAAGACAATAGCGGACCTTTAAATCAGTCGACCCACCTCAGCAGACAGAAGTCCTGCCTGTGCGGAAGCTGATCATGCTTCGCGTAGATACGTATACCGTAGAAGAAGGTGCCGGCCATTTCAGGCTGGAACTCCACCCTGTAAATTACTCTCCCCTTCTTATGGTTTACATATTTGAACTCCTTGCTGGTGAAGAAGGCATGTTCGCCGTTCTTAAGCAGACGGGTTACAACCATCTCCACCCCGACATTCGCTGCCGGGATATTCTTGATATCAAGAATTATCTCCGTGGTGTATGTGTGACCGGAACGGTATACCTGTTTATCGGCATTCTTGAGATCGTATTTAATGATTTCAATCTCGTCCCATGCTCTCGTAATATCGCTCTTCCACCCTGCCAGTTCGCGTGCAAGGGCATAGTTGTCTGCCGTTATACGCCTGCTCCTTTCCCACAGTTTCGTGTAATACTTCTGCATATAGTCATTGAGCATGCGGCGCGTGGTGAACTCCGGCGCTACCTTAACCATGGTGTTCTTGATGTAGCTGGTCCATTCACGCGGAATTCCGTCTTCGTCCTTTGAGTAATAAGCAGGTATTATCTCGTACTCGAGCATATTGTATATCGTCTCTGCGTCTATATCGTCCTGAAGTTCCTGGTTGGAATAGGTACGTTTCTTGGGCAGCGCCCATCCGGCGAAGGCATGATACCCTTCAACCCACCAGCCGTCAAGCACGCTGAAATGGATGGTACCGTTCATGACCGCCTTCTCGCCGCTTGTTCCCGAAGCTTCCAGCGGGCGTGTGGGGGTATTCATCCATATATCCACACCGCGCACAAGATACCTTGCCATCTCCATGTCATAATTCTCGAGGAAGAGCACCTTGCCTGCGAACTGAGGCATCTGCGAGACCTCATTGATGCGACGTATCAGGTCCTGTCCGCCCCCGTCGTTGGGATGCGCTTTGCCTGCATAGATGATCTGCACGGGCCTTTCGGGGTTATTGACGATCTTCGACAACCGGTCGAGGTCACGGAAGAGGAGTGTTGCCCTCTTGTAGGTGGCAAAGCGGCGGGCAAAGCCTATTGTGAGCGCCTTCTCGTTGAGGTGTGAGCTTATATTCATCAGCGTACGCGGACTGACGTGTCTGTCCATCATATCTGACTGAAGCCTCTTGCGGATGTTGTCAAACAGCCGTTTTTTAAGCTTCATCTTGATCTCGTACACCTTCTCATCATCAACCTGGTAAATCTTCGACCACTGTTCACGGTCGCCCTGGTCAAAGTGTTTCTGTCCGGTAAGCTTTTCATAAACCTGCTCCCACTCCGGCGCCACCCAGGTCGAATGGTGCACTCCGTTGGTCACATGTCCTATGTAGAGCTCATCGCGCAGGTACCCGGGCCACAGCTTCGAGAATAGTCCGCGTGAGACGTGACCGTGAAGCTGGCTCACGCCGTTCATCTCCTGGGAAAAACGGGTGGCAAGAAAGCTCATGTTGAACTTGCGGTCGTAGTCATCCTGGCAGCGGCCGAGGGCCATAAGCTGATCCCATGTGATGTTCAGCCTCGTATGATAATGAGATATGTATTTCCTGAGCATATCCTCCTCAAAGGCGTCATGACCTGCCGGTACCGGTGTGTGTGTGGTGAAGAGCGTTGAGGCCCTTATTATCTCCATCGACTCCTCAAAGGTGAGATGTTCCTCTTCGATGAGATGCCGCATCCTTTCAAAACCGATGAAGGCCGAATGACCCTCATTGCTGTGATACACATCAGGTTTGATTCCCAGGGCGATAAGGGCGCGCATGCCTCCGATGCCCAGTATCAGTTCCTGCTTAAGCCTGTTTTCGGAATCGCCTCCGTAGAGGTAATGAGTTATAGCTCTGTCTTCATGCGTATTATCCTCAAAATCAGTATCAAGGAGATAGAGTTTAACCTTCCCCACCGAGGCCAGCCATATCCGGGCCTTCACCATGCGTCCGGGCCATGTGAGCTGAATGGTCAGATGGTTGCCGGCACTGTCTTTAACCATTGATACAGGCAACCTGGAGAAGTCCTCAGCCTCGTAGATGGCCTGCTGTTCGCCCCTCGGCCCGAGCTTCTGCCTGAAGTAGCCGTAGCGGTACAACAGCCCGAAGGCTGTGATGTTGACGTTTGAGTCGCTGGCCTCCTTGAGATAGTCGCCTGCCAGCACTCCCAGGCCTCCGGAGTATATCTTCAGGCTGGGGTGAATTCCAAACTCCATGCTGAAGTAGGCCACGGAAGGAAGCTCAGGGTTGTCGGGCCTGGCCATATAATCAGTGAACTCTTTGTATATCCTGTCAGCATCATCGAGGAAAACCTCATCATCTGACAGCACCACAAGACGCTTGTAATCAATCGCTTCCAGGAGTCTCTTGGGATTGTGTCCCACCTCTTCCCAGAGGGTCGGATCCATACGGCGGAAGAGGAACTCTGCATCGCTGTTCCATGACCACCAGAGGTTGCCTGTCAGCTCCTTCAGGTAGCTGAGGCGCTCGGGCAGCTCCGACTGTACGTAAATATCCTTCCATACAGGTGCCTGGAACGGTTTCCTCGACTGTACCTCGGTGGCCTCAAGGATGCGTGCATATTCCCTGGGCTGATCGCGCCTCTCCTCGCTCTTTTCAAGGGCGAAAGTATAGGCTTCGGTATAGTAATGGAACAGCGTGTTCCAGTTGGCAATGCGCGATATCTCCCACGCCTTGTCCCTGGCCGCTGCCTCCTCTGCAGGGCTCATCTTCATGAACCTGCGGATGAAATCCTCCATCCCGGCGATGACCTCCTTCTCGTTGTCATCAGTGCGGTTAAGCACCAGGCATCCGTTGCCGGGATTGACAAAATAGCTGTCGACCCACATGCCAAATCCCGCCAGGTTGGTGGTGACGGTAGGCACGCGGAACATCAGGCTCTCGAGCGGGGTATATCCCCATGGCTCGTAATAAGATGGATAAAGGGTAAGGTCAAACCCGATGAGGAGATCATAATAGGGCATGTTGAAGATGCCGTCACTGCCGTTGAGATAGGATGGCACAAAGATGACCTTTACCTTCTCCTCTTCAGTGTTTCGGATCTCCTCCCTCATGAGCTGGTTAATGACAGGATCGTCATTGACATAATGCAGTCCGTGAGTAAGGTATCTGTCGCCCTCGGTGATAAACGAACCGTTGCTCATTGCGGCGACCAGGTCCTGCCTAGGCCCCTTGTGGTATGCCGGCACCAGGATAAACGCAACGCACTGACGGTCAGCATTTGCCTTGCGGTTAATTGCTCCGAGTGACGAGAGGAACAGGTCTATGCCCTTGTTCCTGTATTCATACCTGCCGCTGGTTGACACCAGGAGGGTGTCGGCGGGCAGGGTATAGCCGAGTAATGCCCCGGCAACAGAGAGCAGCTTGTCCCGTGCAGCCTTTCGTGCAGCATCGAAGTTTTCCGGGGCAGGTACAAACGTGTCTTCGAACCCGTTGGGGGTAATGATGTCCGGCTTTTTGCCGAGGAAAGCCTCGCACTCACGTCCGGTGATCTCACTCACGGTGGTAAAGACGTCTGCCTCCGCGGCACTCAGCTTCTCGAGCGATTGTTTGGCGATGACGTTGAACTCGAGGGCCATATGCGCCGGGTTGAACTCCTTCATCTTGCTGTAGAGCTGCCTGTTGTTGCCTGCGATGCTGCGGCCCAGCACCGTGGCATGGGTGGTGAACGATGTTGTGATCCACGGGACATTCTTCTCGAGGTACAGCACGCCCATGCCCGTCATCCACTCGTGGAACTGGGCGACAACTCTCGGATACTCGCGGTAATAATTGGTAAAGCTCTCAATCACCTTCCCTGCGGCATAACCGAAGAGGGCCGGCTCAATATAATCCCACTGTCCCGCAATACTGTCGAGGCGATAGGTCTCCCAGAAACGCGCAAAGATCTCATTCTGCTGCCCGAAATAGGAAGTGAAGTCGATGAGCATCACACGCGGGTTTCCCTTGATGTTCCAGCGCCCCATCCGTACATTCAGTCCTTCCTGTGCTGCCACAGCCTTCCATGACTGGAACATGGTGTCATCCGGGGTGAATTCCGGGTTTGACTGATCGTCACGCCACACATCAGGACCTATGAGAACATAATTGTCGCCGAACTCATAGGAAACGTTCAGCGCCTTGGTCGAAATGACTGTATATATACCACCTACCTTATTGCATACTTCCCAGCTTGTCTCAAATAAAAAATCAGCTTTCTTATCCATATAGTTAATAATGAATTAATACGCCGGAGCGCATAACGGTTAAACATTGCTTATGCCCGCAACAACTATTTGCCGGAGGCTTTTCTCCTCACCGCAGCTCCTGCTGAAGCAGCCTTCTTTGTTGCAGCTTTCCTGGTTGCAGGTTTTTTTGCTGCAGGCTTTTTGGTAACGGCTTTTTCTGAGGATTGTTTTACAACTGCCCTGGTCTTTTTGGCCCTGACACCTTGCTGCCTGGCCCCGCCTTTCTTCTTCTCCAGCTTAGACAGCTTTTCCTGCAGTTCGAGTATGAGGTGATTCTTTGTCTCAATGGTCTGCGTAAGACTGTTTATCTTCTCATCATGATCATTGACAGGGCAAATGGTATTAAGCCTGATTTCGAAATCGCTCAGTACGTTCATGTAATTCATGAAAGCCTGGTATGGATTCTCATAAGGATTGAAATATGCATGTACCGCTCCGTCGGAGAAGAATTTGGTAGACATGTAATAGAAGTGGTCGCTCGACTGAAGGTAGACCCAGTCACGCTGTAGCTGATCGGAGTTGCATTTGGCTATCCTCTCTGCCAGGCTATACAGTTTTGTCACTGCGGCAGTCTGAAGCTCGTTGCCCATCCATGCGGTCAGGTCCCTCTCCTCATCAGCCCATGATATGGGTGAAGGAACGTGGAGCAGCGATACAGGCTGGTAAAGGTCAGCTATCTCTGACACGGTCATGAAGTTGAACGGTGTCTTTTTGATAATGGCATCAGGCATATGCTTCAGGAAGTCGAAAATGCCCGTCTCCTTCTTCTGGTGTTCACCGAAGGTCTCATAATCCATGAATATGTTCACTATCTCTGAAGTAGATGCCAGGCCTTTGACCCATGATGCATACTTATCAGCCGTGAGCGGATAGCTTGACCAGTTCTTGTTTGAGAACCGGAAGGCGATGTCATCACTCAGGGTGTAGTTGCGGAGGAGCACCTTAAGCCGCGGGTTGATGGCGTTGCAATAGAGGAAGTTGGGTGACTTCCATCCGAGGATGTGTTTTGCACCTTCAGTAACGACTGCCTTGTAACCCATCTCTGCCATCCAGCTGCCAATCACGTCTGAGTATATGAGCTCGGTATTCCTGATTGAAGTAGGTTCGTAGCCGATATACTGTATCATTTTCTCGCGGTGGACACTGACCTGAAGTTCATACCTCTCCCTGCTCATAAGTGAGGCCAGCGAATGAGAGTTTGTCTCGGCAAGAAACTCAACACATCCCGTCTCCGCCAGTTCCCTGAACGAGGCGAGCACCTCCGGGGCATAAAGCCTGAACTGGTCGATGACAATACCCGTGAGAGAGAAGGTTACCTTAAGCTTTCCCTTGTGCTTGCGTATAAGATCAAGAAGAATCCTGTTTGTAGGAAGGTAACAGTTTGAGGCGATCTTGCGAAGGATCGACTCATTCATGAAATCGTCATAGTAATAGTGCTCATGGCCCATCTCAAAAAAACGGTAGCGTCTGAGCCTGAAGGGCTGATGGACCTGAAAATAAAGGCAGATGGCCTTTTTCTGTGGTGTGCTCATATCTTATAACTTGTCTGTTTCAAAACATCTTTGTAAATACTCTTGACATGACTGGCTGCCTTCTCCCACTTCAGTTTGTCAACCTCCTCCTTGCCATTCATAATAAACATCCTTGAGAGTGCCGGATAAGTCAGTATCCCGTAGATGGCATCAGCCATGGCCTCTATATCCCAGAAATCGACCTTGACTGCATGGGTAAGCAGTTCGGCCACGCCGCTTTGCTTGCTTATGATCACAGGCACATTCGACTGCATTGCTTCGAGTGGCGAGATGCCAAACGGTTCAGAGACGGATGGCATGACATATACATCACTCATACGCAGCATTGTGAATACATCGTTACCGCGAAGGAACCCCGTGAAGTGAAATCTGTCGGTGATCCGCAGGTAGGCTGCGTGACGCATCATGCGTTCCATCATGTCTCCCGAGCCCGCCATCACGAATCTTACGTTGGGCATGCGGGATAGGACCATCCTGGCGGCCTCAATAAAATATTCAGGTCCCTTCTGCATCGTTATGCGACCAAGGAAAGTGACGATCTTGTCATCATAAGCCCGCTCGGGAATGTCAAGCTCCGAATGATGAAGCGGTTCGACAGCATTGTATACCGTCTCCACCTTGTCAGGATCGATATTATATCTGCTTATGACTATGTCACGGGTAAGGTTGCTTACCGTAATGATCTTGTCGGCGGCATCCATCCCCTCCTTTTCCATGTTGTAGACAACGGGGTTGACATTTCCTCCGCTGCGGTCGAAATCGGTGGCGTGGACATGTATCACCAGCGGCTTGCCCGAGACCGCCTTGGCCGCTATTCCGGCAGGATAGGCGAGCCAGTCATGGGCATGGATGATATCAAATTCCTCCTCGGAGGCAATGACCTGCGCCACAACGGAATACTTGTGTATCTCGGTCATCAGCGTCGCTCCGTAACTGCCTGTGAAATCGACCTTGCCCTGCTGGTTGGTCTCCACAAGCACATCGGTATCAGCGATCTCACCGCGAGTAATCTTCCAGAAATCCTCCGGATCAGTGTAAGGAACCAGTTTTGAGAAGACTTCGATCTTCTCTACCGGCTTGAGAAAGTAATTGTACTTTACCTTTTTAAAGGCGACGGGGATGGTGTTGGCGCCAATAAGTTTCACAATGCTCTGGTCTTCATCGCCGTAGGCTTTGGGGACGACAAAGAGCACCTCCACATCCTGCTGCGCTGCAAGACCGCGGGTGAGACCGTAACTGGCGGTACCCAGTCCCCCGGCAATATGAGGGGGGAACTCCCATCCAAACATCAGGACACGCATATCATTATTTGTTTTCTTTATATTTCGTTTCAAGAAGGGTGAAAATGCGGAGCACCTCGCCCACGCTCCACGCCTGTGATATTGCTCCCCTGGGTGTGTGAGGCGGGTCACCGTCATATATCTCTGAGATGGTTGAGATACCTGCTTCCGTCAGCGTCTCCTCGAAGCCCATAATAAGCTTTCTTACCCGCGACACTCCTCCTTCGCCATAGACCCGCAGCCATCCTTCACAGAAGGGGCCGGCCAGCCACGGCCATACTGTCCCCTGATGATAGGCCCTGTCACGAATCTCCTGGGTGCCGCAATAGATTCCGCAGTAACCCTCTTCGGCCGGAGAGAGGGTCCGCAGACCGCGCGGTGTGACCAGCACCCTGTTTACGATATCAAGAAGACTCTTCATCTGCTCCTTGGCAAGCATGGTATAAGGCAACGAGGTGGCTATTACCATGTTTGGTCTTACCTGCGTGTTTTTCTCCTCGTCATTGACGTAGTCAGCCAGGTAACCGAGTTCCTCGTCCCAGAAAATCTCAATAAATGATTTGGTTATCAGTTCCGGAAGCTTCTCCCACTCCTTCACAAACGTCCTGTTTTTGGCCCCGCGGGCACAGTCGAGCGCAAAGCATACGGCATTGTACCACAGGGCATTTATCTCCACGGCATACCCGTCGCGGGGAGTCACCGGCACACCGTTCACCACCGCATCCATCCATGTCAGTGCCTTCCCCGGTGCACCTGAATAGATCAGTCCGTTCTCTCTCATGTGTATCCCGAACGAAGTCCCGCTGCGGTAGGCATTAAGCACCGCCGTCATGGCATCGCCGTAGCGCTTCCAGGCCTCTTTTGCCTCCAGTCCGTAGCTGTACACCGCCTGGAAGAACCAGAGCGGCGCATCAACGCTGTTGAAGGCAGGATTGTCATTGTCTCCCATATTTGGGAAGAGGCCTCCCTTCATGCGGCGCACCTGCGTGTCAAGCACGGCGGCATAGAGATCCTCGGAAGTGCGTGCCAGCGCCAGTCCCGGGAGAGAGATGAAGGTATCACGCCCCCACGAGCCGAACCATGGATAACCGGCAATGATATTCGTGTCATCACCCCGCTTCTCAATGAACTGCTGAGCCGCATTGCGCAGACTGTTCCCGAAATCGCTGCGCGGTATCTTGGACTTCACCGTACGGGTGAACTTTGTCTTGAACCCGGAAGGAGTCTCCTCCTTTGTAGAAGCCGACAGGACTATGACATCACCCTTGGCGGCATTGACCTCGAAGAAACCGGGTGAAAAAAGATCTTCTGAATAATCATAACCACGCTTCTGCTCCTCGGTATATTCAACACCCTGGTACCAGTCAGGAGCGGGCACAAACTCAGATTTCCCTGAAAGCTGCATGTTGAGCCATGGAAACCCGTCATACATTCTTATCCTGATCCCGTTCGCCACCGGCTCAACCCGCGTGTTTGCCCACATGTTGGCATGCGTCAGCTGGTGAATGCTCCTGAAAGCCAGGAAAGGCCTGAACTGAAGCTTGACCGGCTCATCGGCGTCAAGAACAGTATACCTGATCATCAGCTGCTCCTCATAGTGAACCAGTATTCTCTCCTGCTTGAGAAAGACGTTGCCTACCCTGTAGGTCATGCCCGGAATATCCTGAACATCAAAATCCTCAACGTATTTGTGACCCTTGGGGCTATAGTAATCGCCATGGTACTTCCGGATGCCCGTATTGAAACTCTGGCCGTTGCTTACGACAGTGGTATCAAGGCTCGAAAGAAGCACATGCCTTTCACCGCCAAGCGCATCAACCGGACAAACAAGCCAGCCATGATACTTCCTGGTGTTGCATCCCACAATGGTGGTCGATGAATAACTTCCTGCCCTGTTGGTGCGTAAAATCTCACGGCTTAAAGAATACTCGAGGTTAACTACCTGAGCCTTATCAAACTTAATGTATCCCATAGTTCAAGGAGTTCCGTTTAACTGCTAAAAAGTCAGAAATAAACCGTATTAATTTAATAACAAAAAAAATCAAGTGCAAAGTAAAGCAAAAAAATCAGATTTATTATCAGACCTGTGCCGGTACAATCATCCCGAAGGCTCTGAAAAATAGATATCTTTGCAGTTCAGTAAGAGAACCTGCGTGCGTTTAAAAAGTTCGTTCAATATGAAAGATTTAATGACAGTAATGTTTAAAATAAAGTTTTACATGTTATCCGGTTTCCAAAAGGGGAAAATGGTCCTCCTCCTGCTGACTGCCCTTGTTGCCGCCACCGGGTGCGGGAATAAGGAATTCAGGATCACCGGCACAATCGAAGGTGCGGGAACGGGCGAGTATCTGCTGCTCCGGGAGGTAAAACCCGGATTTCTTGAGCCAATTGACTCAATGGTCCCGGATGAGGACGGAAAATTTAGCTTCAGGTCGGTGACCGAGTGGCCTGCCTTTTACATGCTGAGCATGGGAAGCGATAATTTCCTGACGCTGCTCGTCTCACCGGGCGATAAGATCGAGGTAAGTGCGGCAGCTGGTTCACTTGACTCACCCGGGGAATTGAATGGATCAGAGGAGACCTCCACAATGCTGGGCTTCCGGAAGGAACACAGTGAGGTCATTGATGCACTGCAGCGACTGACGGATGTCTATAATGACAGCATCATGAGCCCGCGGCTGCCGTTGCTGATGGACAGCCTTGACAGGAGAGCAGCGGATATCGTGGAGGCCTTCCGCAAAAAAGCAAAGGAGCTCCTTGAGGCTAACGGTTCATCGATGGTCTCTGTCTATCTGCTGAACCAGCAGGTGGTGCCCGGACTCCAGCTGTTTGACCCGGCGAAGGAGCCTGAACTATTCTACAGGGTTGACTCTGCACTATATGCCCTCTACCCGGAATCCGACCTGGTACTTGACCTCCATTCCTTTGTGGCGGGATTGAGAAGATCCGCCCCGGTGGCCGTCGCAACAGAAGCCGGCACACTGCCTGCCATCGGTAAAACACTGCCGGAGATAGCACTCCCTGATCCTGAAGGCGACACGCTCAGGCTCTCATCACTGCGTGGCCGGGTGGTGCTCGTCGATTTCTGGGCCGCATGGTGCCCTCCCTGCCGTGAGGAAAACCCCAACCTTGTAAGCATGTACGACCAGTGGCACTGGCGGGGCTTCGACATCTTCCAGGTTTCACTCGACCTCAGGAAAGAGGAGTGGACGGAAGCGATAAGAAAAGACAGGCTGGGGAGATGGAACCATGTCAGCGACCTGAAATACCGCGACTCGGAGGTGGTGAAGAGCTTCGGCCTGACGGAGATCCCCGCAAACTACCTCTTAGACCGCGAAGGAAGAGTCGTGGCAATAAACCTCAGGGGAGATGAACTCCGTAAAAAACTTGAGGAACTGCTGGGCGGACAGTAGCCAATCCCTATTTTTACTTTATTTGTACCAGAAATCGGAATTCATAATGAGGAGATATCTTTTGATCTTTTTGACGGCCGCAATAATTGCAGGCTGCAACAGTGAAAACAATGTGACCATTAAAGGGACCTTCAGCGAAGGGAGAGAAGGGGTAGTGTATCTCGACAAGTCGGAGGTTGACCGCAGCAATGTGATAGATTCGGCCGATATCAAACGAGGTCGTTTTAAGTTCACCTCTGAGATCACCGGTCCGGAGTTCTTCCAGGTACGCCTTGAGAACGGGGAATTCGTAGGGCTGCTGGCAATGCCCGGCGAGAACATCACTCTTCAATTCGGTAAGTCACCCCTGGCAACCAATTATACCGTTGCCGGTTCGCCGGGATCGGATGAGATCAAACTGCTCGACCAGCAGTTAATGTCAACCAGGGCCCGCCTCGATTCCATAAGGAAGATTTATTCGGGGCTCAGTGACGACGAACTTGCAACAAAGGGTGCTGACCTTGAAAAGGCATTCGTCGATGTTGTTGATGCCCAGCGCAAATTCAACATCAAATTCATAATTGAGAATATCAGCTCCATGGCTGCAATACAGGCGCTCTACCAGAGGATAGATGACAACACCTATGTCCTCTACCAGCCCCGTGACCTGCAGTACCTGAAGATCGTCTCCGACTCCCTTTCAGTGAAGTACCCCGTCTCGAGACATGTCCGCGCCCTGAAGGAGAATGTCACGTCAGAGCTGAACCAGATGTACATCAACCGGATGGCGACACTGGCATCGCAGCTCCCGGTGACAAACACCACTCCGCTGCTGCCCGATACGCAGGGAAAAATGGTAAGTGTCTCATCACTCAGGGGCAAGTATGTGCTCGTATCGTTCTGGAGCACCGCCTCGCAGGAGTGCCTCAACGAGCTGCCTGCGCTGAAGGCGATATATTCGGCATACCACGGCAAGGGACTCGAGATTTACCAGGTGAGCCTTGACACCGATGAAGCGAGATGGAAAAACATGGTAAGGTTTGAGGAGATACCATGGATCAGCGTCAGGGAGCCTGACCCGGCAAACCCGACCTATTCGCGCCTGATGAACATAAACAGTGTCCCTGCCAACCTGCTGTACGATCCGGAGGGCAACATCATAAACACCAACCTCTTTGGCCGCAACCTGCAGATAAGAATGGATCAGCTGTTCAACAAATAATCATCACTTTGGCCGGCCGGAATACATACTTCGCTTCTGACTTTCACCTGGGACTGGCCGCCGGGACTGACCCGCGTGAGCGCGAGCAGAGGGTTGTAGCATGGCTGGTGGAGGCATCGCATGATGCACAATCCATATACCTCCTCGGTGACATTTTTGATTTCTGGTGGGAGTACAAAACAGTGATCCCGAAGGGATTCACAAGATTCCTCGGCACCCTGGCCTCGCTCACAGACCGGGGCATTGACCTGCACATCTTCACTGGCAATCATGACATGTGGATGAAGGACTATCTTTCCACCGAGTGCGGCGTCACTATCCATTTCGGGCCCCTCCTCACAAAGATAGGCGATGAGCTCTTTTACATTGCTCACGGGGAAGGTCTCGGAAGCCGGAACATAGGAGGAAAACTGCTCTTTGCCTGTTTCCGCAGCAAGACGGGACGGATATTTTATTCGGCCATCCATCCGCGCTGGGGAATGGCCTTCGGGCATTCATGGTCGAAGAGCAGCCGTCTGGCCAAACATATCTCGCTTCCCTTCATGGGAGAGGAGAAGGAGGATCTTATACGTCATACAAGGGAGGTCGCTGCCGGCGGTTGCGATGCGCGTTACTATATCTACGGCCACAGACACCTGCCCATGACCTTTGATGAGGAGGGAAGGAGAATGATAATACTGGGCGACTGGTTCAGCTGCAGGAAAAGCTATGCGGTTTATGACGGGAAGGAGCTTACAATGGTAAGTGAGCCTTTAGTCCCTTTGCCCTGACCCTGACGGTAATAGTATAATAGGAATACTCTTCGTTTATCTCGTCAAACTTGTATGTAAGCCGTCCGCCCGACCGCCGGGCCATCTCAAGAAGACCCATATACCCGGTTGACACTTTCGACATGTCCTGACCCATCAGGGCCACCTTCAGCAGTTTCTTCAGCCCCTCTTCATCATACCTGTTGACCATGTCAAGCTTCTGGATGAGAAGATCGGCATCACGGGTCATTATGAGGTTTCCGGAGGTGATGATGAATGAGGCGGGAGTCTTCCTGATCATTGCAAGCGGGATGCCATGCTTCTGTTCGGCTTCAAAGCCGGGACTGTGCTGGGCCACGTTCTGGAGGAGCTCGATCAGTGTGGCAAAAACGCGCTTGTGGAGATTCTGTTCGAGTTCGGCCTCACGCATGGTGGTCTCGCTGAAGTTGAGCAGCTCCTTGCTGATGGCATGTGTCATCGGGCCGGCCCAGATGAAGAAGATACTGTTCGACTTCATCATGCGTTCAAGCTGGGCTACCTTTTTGGTATCGAAGGTGGCGTGTGATCCGTCGGGCTCACTGATGCCCTTGCCTCCGGCATCAACCGTTTTGCTCAGTATGAAATATGAGTATTTGTCGTCTATCGGAAGAAAATCATAATCGAGCCTGTTGCCCGTCTTGCGGGCCATCTCCATCAGGCCCAGGCCTGCCCCTCCCTTCTTGCCTATCTTTGTGTCCTGGAGCATAGTCCTGTAGACATCCCTGATCTTGTCGGGTTCGAGGTTATTGATCTTTTCCAGGTTGCTCTTCAGTCCTTTGACCTCACTATTTTTCAGGGCGTTGCCGGTGCTCACCGTGTAGCCGTCGGCAGTCTTGTTGTATACCACCAGCGAAGTTATCTCCTCACTCTTCGATACGCCGTGCCTGGTGATATTCTGAAGGTTCTCGAGAACGAACATGAAGAGTCGCTTTCGGCCGAGGAGACTGAAATCCGAGAATTCCATCTCTCTCTCCAGAAGTGTAAGCAGGCCTACCGAGTTATCACCCGTCACCTCGCCACGGTAAGCGAACATCAAATGTTCATCTGACAGCTTTTGCCTTAATCTGTTAATTAGTTCCATACTTTCCGACCGAAATGAAGTAAAACCTTTCCCGGTCACAAATTAAGCAAAAAGAACCATGGTAAAAAAGTCTAAATTGTTTTTTTCATCAGACCCACCTCTACCTGTGAGGGTCAATGCGGCAAAGGAATGGGCCCGGGGAGTGGCGGAGGTATCTATGAACCATGCCCGGAGCGCAGTCACACTCTTAATCCCGAGGTGTGAATTATATAACTTATTACGGCTTTAATGTAATGGATCTTTCAATTAAGATTTGCAACCTTACAGGTGAATTGATTCTTCTGTGCAAACAGTTGTAACAAACAGTAGTATAATATTATACATACAATTATGAAAAAGATCTTAATTCTTACATTTGCTGTTTTCTGCATGAGCTATGTTATGAATGCTCAGGTGAATCCGCATGCCATAGGCTTGCGTATTGGCGGGAATGGTGATATTAACGGGGCAGAACTATCTTATCAGCAAGGGTTTAACGACATAAACAGGCTGGAGCTCGATCTGGGCTTTGGCGGCAATCCCCATCACAGCAGATTTTTCCTGGTTGGTGTTTATCACTGGGTCTGGAATATAACCGAGGGGTTGAACTGGTATATCGGACCGGGAGCAGGAATTGGATATTATTCCTACGAGGACTCTGATGATTACTTTAACGTTGCCATAGGTGGCCAGGTTGGCCTGGAATACGATTTTAACACTTTGAATGCTCCTATACTGGTAAGTATCGACGTTCGTCCAATGTGGGATTTCATTGGTGATAATGCCGGGCTTGGATGGGGCGTGGCATTAGGTGTACGTTATACCTGGTAGCACACGGTCACAGGATCCGCGGGTTTTTCATCCGGCCCACCCGTCCCTGTCGAGATTGCGGTAGTTTATTGCTTCCGACAGGTGGTCGGGTCTGATGGCTTCCGAGCTGTCGAGATCGGCAATGGTTCTTGCCACCTTCAGGATCCTGTCATAGGCGCGGGCTGACAGTCCGCGCATCTCCATCGCCGCCCTCAGCAGCCTGCCGCCTGTCTCATCAAGGTGGCAGTGCCGCCGTATCATGGCAGATGTCATCTGGGCATTGCAATAGATGCCGTCAAGGCCGGCGTACCGTTTTGCCTGTAACTCCCGGGCCCTGACGACACGCTCACGTACCGTGGCCGAGGGCTCTGCAGTGGTTGTGGCTGACAGCTTTTCATAATTTACGGGGACAACCTCTATGTGTATGTCGATGCGGTCGAGAAGGGGTCCTGAGATGCGGTTGAGGTATCTCTGCACCATGCCCGGGGCGCAGGTGCACTCTTTCTCCGGATGGTTATGGAAGCCGCAGGGGCAGGGATTCATCGACGCAATAAGCATGAACGAAGCGGGAAAGTCGCAGCTCATCCTGGCCCGCGCGATGGTAATTATCCTGTCCTCCAGCGGCTGGCGCAGTACCTCCAGGACACTCCTTTTAAACTCAGGAAGCTCATCGAGGAAAAGCACGCCGTTATGTGCCAGGCTGATCTCTCCGGGCTGAGGCACGGTGCCGCCGCCGACCATGGCGATGTCTGAACTGGTGTGATGGGGACTGCGGAACGGACGGTGTATCATCAGCGAGACATGGCTGTCTATCTTACCCGCCACCGAGTGGATCTGTGTAGTCTCAAGGGCCTCTTCCAGTGTCAGGGGCGGGAGGATCGAGGGCAGGCGGCGGGCGAGCATCGTCTTGCCCGATCCGGGAGGGCCGATCATGATGGCATTATGTGCGCCGGCGACTGCCACCTCCAGTGCGCGCCTGACATTCTCCTGCCCCCTTACATCGGCAAAGTCAGCGTCATACCTGTTCCCTTCCCTGCTGAAGAGGGTGTTCATATCAACTTTCACCGGCGGAGGGCTGATCTCTCCTCGCATGTAACTGAGGACCTCACCGAGGCTGGTGACACCGTAGACGTCTATGCCGTCGACGACAGCTGCCTCCGGGGCATTCTCTGCCGGCACCATCATCCCGCGGAACCCGGCTGCCCTCGCCTGCAGCGCCATGGGCAGCACACCCCTGACAGGCCTGACGGCACCGTCGAGCGACAACTCACCGGTGAGAAGCATGCCCTCAAGCCTGCTGCCGCTGACCATCTCCGATGCAGCCAGGATGCCCACCGCCAGGGGCAGGTCATAGGAGGAGCCCTCCTTGCGGATGTCGGCCGGAGCCATGTTGATGATAACCTGCCTGCCCGGCCAATGCAGGCCCACTGCACGCAGGGCCGACTCAATGCGCTGCTGGCTCTCCTTGACGGCTGCGTCGGGGAGCCCAACAAGCATATAGCGGACACCGCGGGTGACATCAACCTCTATGGTGACGGGAACTGCCTCAATGCCAAATACGGCAGCGCTGAAGGTCTTGACCAGCATGACTCAAAATTTATGTTGCACAATAAAAGGAGGAAATGCACCATAAATTTATGACTTAATGGCGAAAAGTGCAAGGGAAAAGGGCTTAAACAATTCGGGACTCAGTGGTTGCGTGGCTTTTCTCCGTGCTTATGGAGTTTAACCTCCACGGGGCCGATTGTTACCAGGCAACCCTTGGGCAGGGCAGAGAGGTCAGGTGATATCAGGTTGTAGAATGCATCAATCTTTTCCTTCTGGTCAATCAGTTCAACGACCACGGGCAATTTTTCTGTCAGCTCCCAGAATTTTGAGGAGTGTATATGGGTGCTGAGCCCGTAACCCATCACACCCCTGTATACTGTAGCGCCCGAGATACCTGCTTCCCTGGCCCGGTAAACAACAGCTTCATACAGCAGCTGTGAGCCCAGCCTGTCGGTTGAGCTGGCATATACTTTCATTATTGAATGGGAGATCTTTTCCATAGTCAGAGAAGATTAGTCAGAACATAACCAAGGTATACTGCAAGGAACCCGAGGAAGATACTCAGGCCTGTATAGAGCAGCACCGACAGAATCTGGCCACTGTGAATAAGCATCAGATTCTCATTGGCAAACGCTGAAAATGTTGTGAAACCGCCGCAGAGTCCCACCATCAGGAAAAGCCTCCATTCGAGCGTAAGGATCATGCTTTTTTCAGCAATACCAGTCAGGAATCCAATGGCAAAACTGCCGATGATGTTAACCAGCAGTGTTCCGACCGGTATTGAAAGGAAGCTGACATTAAGGTTAAGCTGTGAAACCAGGTAGCGTGCCACACTGCCTGCGAATCCGCCGGAGCCAATGATAAGGATGTTCTTGAGCATTCAGCAAAAGTCTGATGCAAATGTACATCTTTATTGATATGCTCAATCCTCCAGACGGCCGAACTTTCCGTTCTCAACATCTTCAAATGCCTGGTAGATCTCTGTTTTGGTGTTCATGACGAACGGGCCCTGGGCTGCTATAGGCTCGAAGATCGGTTCACCGCTGAGGATGAGTGCAATGGATTTCTCTGTTGCCTCAACTGTGAATGTGTTGCCATCGTTTTTAAAGAGTACAAAGTGATCCACGGGTACTATTTCAGTGCCGTTAATTCGGATCTTTCCTTCAACAAGGAGCAGGGCGGTATTATGCCTGGCAGGAAAGACAAAATCAGCACTGCCTCCGGCGTTCAGCCTTGCATTCAGCAGGTCAACAGGAGTGAATGTGGATGCCGGACCTTTGGTGCTGCCGTATGATCCGGCTATAACCTCAATGACACCGCTGTTGTCTGGCAGCAGGTGCTTACCCATCTGTTCGTTTGTGATGGGTTGGTATTTGGGAGGCGACATCTTGTCCTTTGCCGGCAGGTTGACCCACAGCTGCACCATGTGGAAGTCGCCACCAAGCCGTGCAAACTCCTTCTCGTGGTACTCCTTATGAAGCAATCCGGATGATGCTGTCATCCACTGCACATCGCCCTCTCCTATCACACCGCTGTTCCCGAAGCTGTCGTGATGGGCTATCCTGCCGCTGTAGGCTATGGAGACTGTTTCAAATCCGCGGTGGGGATGCACCCCGACTCCCCTTGGCTTATCTGTCGGGGAGAAATAAAATTTCGAATTGTAATCAAGCAGGATGAAAGGATCCATCCTTGCCATTGAGAGCGGGTATAATCCCGGAATGAAGTTGTGCACCCTGAACCCGTCGCCAACGAAATGCACCGGTGGCGGTGGCAGTATCTTTTCTATATTTCGTGTCTTCATCTGTCGATTCATTTAGATCATAACAAAATGCTTGGGGCAATTGTTTCGGGGCAATAGTGTCTCATTCTCTCCGTTACGATCTCATATCACCTGAAAGATAATATGATGTACTCGCCGATTTGTAAATATGCAACTGCCGTGAACAGATCAGATAAAACAACCGCATGGACCCTGCTTATGACTGCAGCATTAATAGTTACAGCGACGCTTTCATCATGTAAAAAGGAACCTGCAACGGGAGAAGAGCAGATCAATAAGGATGTTTCTTACGGAGAGAGCGGACAGCAGAAGATGGATATATATCTGCCGGAGGGCAGGACCCGTGCCTCAACAAAGACTGTTGTCTTTATCCACGGTGGCGGATGGGTTGAAGGAAATAAATCAGAGATGAACCCTTATGTCGATACACTCAGGAAACTGATGCCCGATTTTGCCGTTGTCAATATAAATTACAGGCTTGCTTATAATAACAGCGTAAACCTGTTTCCGACTCAGGAAAATGACGTAAAAAGCGCCATCGAATACTACCTCAACCATGCTGAGGAGTATATGGTCTCCGATGATCTTGTGCTGTTGGGTGCCAGTGCAGGAGGACATCTTGCAATGCTGCATGCTTACAAGAATGATCCCGAAGGGCATGTCAGGGCGGTCGTTGATTTTTTCGGACCTTATGATCTTGCAGCGCTATGGAATTACGGTATCGTACAACAGCTGATCCTGTACGGCGCCACCGGGGCTTTTCTGGCTGACAATCCCTCATTGTACGCATCGTCAAGTCCTTCAGAATACATCTCAGGTGACAGTCCCCCTACAATTGCACTGCAGGGAGGGGCCGATCCTCTCGTGCCACCTTCACAGACAAGCCAGCTGATTGCCGGTCTTGATGCTGCCGGAGTTGTTAACCAGCTCGTTTATTACCCGGGAGAGGGTCATGGCTGGACTGGCGCAAATATGGTCGATTCATTCAGGAAAATCGTAACGTTCATCTCTGATCACACCAGGTGATCAGGGCCGCCATCTGAAGGCAGCCTGTTTCCTGGAATCAAACCAGATGATCAGTGTTGCCACCGGCAGGCAGCCTATTTCCCATAACCAGTGACAGCGGAATTATAATCCGCGGTGTAGCCGTGATGCCCTGTGAAGAGATACTGTACACCCTCGAGGCCGGTTATATTGTCAATTGACTTCCGTGCTTTGCGACCATTCTTGTTTATGTATCTGGGGAAGAGTCCGATCACCCCGTTCTCCAGGCTTACAGCATCCCCTGTAAACAGATATTTGTCATTCACTATGTAACAGGTGAGACCTGTCGTGTGACCCGGGGTTGGCACCGGGTCGATCTTCAGATCACCTGTTCTAATGACCTTTTCATCAAGAAGGCGGTAATCAGGAACGCTCATTTTGTTCCCGATCCACATTACCCTGCCGGTCTCTCCGTTTATCATCTGTTCCTCATCTTCATGCAGGTATACGACTGCGTTTTTAAAGAGTGAGACTCCCCCTGCATGGTCGGCGTCTGTATGTGTCAGGAAGACAGCCTTCACCCTGTCCGGATCTATGCCGAGCTTCTTCATCTGGGCCTTAACTGCTCCCGGCCTGATGCCGGCATCAATTGCTATGAAATCATTACCGTCCCTGACCAGGTACATGTTCACATACTTGTCCCTTACGGCATAAACGTCTTCGGTCAGCCGGTCCGTTTCAGCGGGAGTCATTTTCCTTACGGTGGATCTGAAGACTATCAGGTAGAGGATTGAGAGCGCAATAATGAATAACCCGATTCCCAGCAGCCACCGCAGCAATTTTGCGGATAACTTTTTCATTGCCTTAATTTCAGAGTGATAAAATATTTGATCTTCAAAAATAAAAAAATGGCGGCTCTATTGCAAATTCAAAATTAATCACTTACTTTTGACCGATTGGTTAATCTATATGGTTAAACTATAAGGTTAAATATAATGATAAAACCCAGGGAGACTGACAGCCATACGAAGGAGAAGATTTTCATGGCAGCCAGCGAGATATTCGAGGAGAAGGGCCATTCCGGGGCAAGGATGCAGGAGATAGCGGACAGGGCCGGAATAAACAAAGCACTCCTTCATTACTACTTCCGCAGCAAGGACGAGCTTTTCAAAGCGGTCTTCATTGTGCTCCTGAAAAAGATGTTTGAAAAGATCATCTCCATCCTGGGAGAGGATCTCACCTTCAAGGAAAAGATAAAGAAGTTTCTCGACGAGCATATCGAGTTCATGATCAAAAATCCCAAACTGCCGCTTTTCCTGCTGAATGAAATGTCGCAGAACCCTGAGTTCTATGAATCGATCAGTGATACGGTCAGGCTCGGGGACCTGAAGACTAAGATTTATGAACAGCACGCAAAGGAGCTGAAGGGGTATGGCATAAAAAAATCAGATATGTCCCAGCTGATGGTAACCATAGTATCCTTCTCCGTATTCCCGATGGCAGCACATAGTATGATTTCCGTGCTCATGCCGGAATTAAGCGATAGAAAAAAGTTCAACCAATACATGCGTGAGCGGAAAGAGTTTGCGTCCGGACTGCTCTTCGCTGCATTAAAAAACCGGAAGAAATGAAAAGGATAATTGCAGTCGCCGTACTGCTCTCAGCAATGACGGCCTCCTGGTCACAGCAGACAGTGACGCTCTGGCAGTGCTACGATTCAGCTGCCGCCGTGACGCCTCTGTCAGGTGAGAGGGAGTTATATTCAGAGATGACAATGTTGCGTGACCAGAACCTCGCGTCATCATGGCTGCCGTCACTTGACCTCGGTGCAACCTTTACCTATCAGTCTGACGTTGTTGATATGGCGGAATCTCTCTCCGGCTTTCCCCTGCCTCCGGGATCCCTCCCGTCTATCCCCCACGAACAGTACAGGGGCACCTTTGACATCAGCCAGGTCATATGGGACGGAGGGGTGACGCGCAACGCCAGGGCGGTGGAGCAGGTTGTCAGTGAACTGAACATGCAGCAGAACGAGGCTGACATCTATCGTCTCCGGGAACAGGTGAACAACTATTTCTTTTCGCTCCTGCTTACAGAAAGCCAGATAGAGGTTACTGACCTGCTCATCTCCGATCTTGAGGCGCGTACCAGGGAGGCCTCCTCAGGCATTGAGAATGGTGTCGTTCCCACAGTGACCCTTGATGTGCTCAGGGCTGAGATGATCCGGGCTGAACAGACCGCCTCGGAGCTTCGTCAGCGCCGTGATGCCCTGTTCTCTGCGCTGGAGCAGGTTACGGGCATGTCAGGGTTGAAGGATTTTGACCTCTTATTGCCTGAGCCGGTGATAACGGGTGATGAGACTCCTGACAACCCCGAGCTCCGCCTGTTTGATGTGCGCAGCCGCCAGATGGAGGTGACCAAGAGCCTGCTGAAGAGCCAGCGAATGCCGAAAGCCTTCGGGTTTGCCCAGGCAGGGTATGGCAATCCACCCGGCAATGACTTCTTTTCGGAAAACCCGGACTTCTATTATTCCCTGGGAGCAGGCATCAAATGGAATATCTTCGACTGGAATAAAAACAGCAACGAAAGAAAATCGCTGGCTCTGCAGCAGGAGCTGCTTGATCTGAAAAAGAGTGCCGCGGAGGAATCGTTGCAGCGCATGCTTACCGTCAAGATGGCGGAGATCACATCCCTGCGGGAGGCTGCAGGCCGTGATGACGAGCTGATAGGGATAAGGAAAAAAATCTCCGGCGTGGCAGCGTCACAGCTGGCAAATGGCACAATCACCGCCTCACAGTACCTGACGGAGCTTAACAATGAGAAGCAGGCGATAATCGGCGCTGCTGCCCGCAAGATCAGCATAGCAAGGGCAGAAGTGGAATACATATATATAACCGGATACAGTAAATAGCAGGAAGAAGCAATATGCATGCATGAAAAAATTCAATCGCAATAGTAAAATAATGAACTGCATGGATGTTCCTTCATATCATAAAAAACCAACCATTCAATGATGAAAAAGTTACTCATACCCATCGTTTTTCTTCTTGCAGCCGGCTGTGGCCGCGGCGAGAGTGATGCGGATGCATTTGGCACCTTTGAGGCTGATGAGGTTATCATCTCCTCTGAGACGTCGGGCAAGATAGTACTCATGGATGTCACCGAGGGCATGGTGGTGGCGGGCGGCGCCGTCATTGCCGTCACCGACACTACCATGGCGGTGCTGCAGCGTGCCGAGCTCGATGCGGTGACGGCACAGGCGCAGGCGCGCCTGGCAGGCATTGCGGCGCAGGATGCGGTCATACGCCAGCAGATCGAGAACCTCACCGTCAACATTGACCGCACGCGCCGCATGCTTGCTGACGGCGCCGCCACGCAGAAACAACTCGATGACCTCACCGGCCAGATGGAGGTGCTCCGCCGACAGTCCGACGCCAACAACACCCAACGCCGTGCTGTGGCTGCGGAGATGCAGGGAGTGGAGGCCAAACGCGCCCTCCTCAACGAACAGATAGCCCGCAGCACCATCCGCGCTCCCTTCGACGCCACCGTCATTGAGAAGTACGTCTCGGCCCACGAGATAACCGCCGCCGGCAAGCCGCTGGTGAAGATCGCCGACATGAAGACCATGGAACTTAAGGTATGGGTCAGCGGAGCACAGCTGGCAGAGGTGAAGCTGGGCGCCGGATGCACCGTGCGCATCGACGAGGGTGAGAAAGGATTTATGAACCTTACCGGGACCATCAAACACGTGTCGGAAAAAGCGGAGTTCACGCCGAAAATCATCCAGACAAAGGAGGAACGTGTCACGCTCGTCTATGCCGTCACCATAGAAGTCCCCAACGACGGCTCAATAAAGGCAGGCATGCCCGGAGAAGCGATCTTCAACTGATATGAAATGAACCCTTGGAGAGGCAATTTTCAACTGATATGAAAGGAATCCACGGTAAGGCAATCTTCAACTGATATTAAAGGAACCCCCGGGGAAGCACTCTTCAACTGAAATGACAGGGACGACCGCAAAAGCAACCTTAAACTGAGATGGCAGCCATTGAGGCATATAACATCACCCACAGGTACGGCAGGGTAACCGCCCTTGACGATCTCTCATTCACCGTCGACAAAGGTGAACTGTTTGGTTTTGTCGGTCCTGACGGAGCTGGCAAGACCACCCTCTTCCGCATCGCCGCCACCCTGATCATCCCTGCCGGTGGCAGGATGACCCTCTTCGGACTCAACACCGTCAGCAAGTTCAGGGAACTGCGCAACCACATCGGCTATATGCCCGGGCGTTTCAGCCTCTACACAGACCTCACCGTGGAGGAGAACCTGAACTTCTATGCCACCATCTTCGGCACAACGGTAAAAGAGAACTATCATCTTATTGAGCCCATATACAAACAGATAGAACCATTCAGAAAACGACAGGCCGGACGTCTCTCGGGTGGCATGAAGCAGAAACTGGCACTCTCCTGTGCGCTCATCCACAAGCCCAGTATCCTGATCCTCGACGAGCCTACCACAGGCGTCGACGCCGTCTCGCGCACGGAATTCTGGGAGATGCTCTCACGTCTTAAGGGAGAAGGCATTACCATCATCGTCTCAACACCCTATATGGACGAAGCCCTGCGCTGTGACCGCATAGCCCTGATTCAGTCGGGAAGGATACTGGACATAAACACCCCCGACCACATACGTCGTTCTTACAGCAGGAAGCTGTTTGCTGTCAGCCACACGGAAAAGTATAAGCTACTGATCGCCCTCCGCTCCTCTCAAAAAGTTTTCGCCGGCAACGCTGAGCCCTTCGGCGACTCCGTCCACATAACCATCGCAGAAGGCGCCACACCCGGCGGGGTGATAGCCGACCTGGCATCCGCCGGCCTCCCCGGAGCCGAAATCAAAGAGATCGTCCCGGGCATCGAAGATGTCTTCCTTGAACTGATGAAAAGAGAAGCATGACAGAGAGAGACAAGGTCATAGAGGTGAAGGAACTGGTGAAGAGGTTCGGGTCGTTTGTGGCCAATGACCACCTGACCTTTGACGTCTTCAGGGGAGAGATCTTCGGCTTCCTCGGCGCCAACGGGGCAGGCAAGACAACGGCCATCAGGATACTCTGCGGGCTGTCGCGTCCCACCTCAGGCAAGGTAACCGTAGCCGGCATCGATGCCGGCCGCCCTGAGGAGATCAAGAAACGCATCGGATACATGTCGCAGCGCTTCTCTCTCTACGAGGACCTTACCGTCAGCGAGAACATTGAACTCTACGGAGGCATCTACGGCATGACAATGAAGGAGATCCGCCCGCGCAGGGAAGAGCTGCTCAACAGACTCAGCTTCAGCCAGTACGGCGATATGCTGATAAAATCGATGCCCCTCGGACTCAGGCAGAAACTCGCCTTTGCCGTGGCAGTCTTTCATGACCCTGAGATTGTCTTTCTCGATGAACCCACCAGCGGCGTTGACCCCATCACCCGCCGGCAGTTCTGGGAGATGATTTACGAGACGGCATCACGCGGTATCACCGTTTTTGTCACCACGCATTACATGGACGAAGCCGAATACTGCGACAGGGTGACTATAATGAACGAGGGCAAGATTGTGGCCCTTGACACCCCTGCTGCACTGCGGGCCAGTTATGGCACCCGGTCGATAGAAGAACTTTTCGTGAAGATAGCCAGACCAAAAACAGTGACACAATGAAACGGTTCATGGCCTTTGTAAGGAAAGAGTTCCTCCACATCTTCCGCGATTACCGGACGCTGATAATCCTGTTCGGCATACCCGCAACACAGATACTCATCTTCGGCTATGCCGTCCGTACCGACCTTACCAATGCCGGCATAGCGGTTCTTGACAATGCCAGGGATGAGGTCTCGGCTGAGCTTACACTAAAGCTTGAGGCATCGGAATTCTTTGAGATCAAATACAACCTGCAGTCATTTGACGAGATAGACCCTGCATTCAAAAAGGGAAAGATCAAGGCTGTCATAATATTTCCGGCCGATATGGGCGCCTCACTTACCCGTGAAGGCAATGCCACCGTCAGCATCATCGCCGATGGTTCGGAGCCGAATACCGCCAGCCTGGTGACCGCTTATACAACAGCAATCATCAACGACTACTCTTCAGGGCTGACACGGCAGATGGCCTCATCAATGCCCGTCATCAACCCGGAGGTGCGGATGTATTTCAACCCCAACCTGGAGAGTCATTTTATGTTCGTGCCGGGTGTTATTACCCTCATCCTGATACTCATTACGGCACTGATGACCTCGGTTACCATTGTGCGTGAGAAGGAGTTCGGCACCATGGAGGTGCTGCTGGTATCGCCCCTGAAACCATGGCAGATCATCATCGGCAAGGTGGCTCCATATTTCTTCCTCTCCCTGGTGAATGTCATTGTCATCCTGCTCATGGCCTGGTTCGTCTTCGGACTACCGGTCAGGGGGAGCATCACCCTGCTGATAGCCGAGACAATGCTTTACATACTCCTGGGACTCTCCATCGGCATCTTCGTCTCATCCTCGGTGCAGAAAATGGAAAACGCCATTTTCATTTCATTCCTGGCACTGATGCTGCCGAGCCTTTTGCTGTCGGGATTTATTTTCCCCATTGAAAACATGCCGAAGATCTATGATTATGTTAGCATGATTTTACCTCCGCGCTGGTTCGTGGAGATTATAAGGTCGATCATGATAAAGGGTGCCGGTTTTGGTTTTATATGGAAAGAGACGCTCATCCTGGTGTTAATGACGCTCTTCTTCATGGCACTCAGCGCCAGGCGGTTCAAAGTCAGACTTGGGGAGGGCGACAAATGAAAAAGTTACTCTTCCTGCTGAAAAAAGAGTTCCGGCAGATACGCCGCAACCCGTTCATGGCCAGGGCCATAATAGCAGTGCCGCTGATACAGATGCTGATCCTGGTGCCGGCAATCACATTCGAAGTCAAACGCATAGACCTTGCCGTGACCGATTACGACCGGTCACCTGCATCGCGCGAGCTTATCTCAAAGCTGAGCGGTTCATCGTTCTTCAAAATCAGTACAGCCCCTGCCGGTCAGCTCCATGCTGATGAGCTGCTGCTCTCCGGTGATGCCGACATGGTGCTGATCATCCCTGACGGTTTCGCTGAAGCTATGGCCGGCAGAGAGAGGCCCCGGGTGCAGGTGCTTGCAGACGCTGTCAACGCTACCTCGGCACAGCTGGGGTGGAATTACCTCTCATCCGTGGTACGCGATTACAACCGCGATGTATTGATCAGTACAGGAATGGCGCCGTCGGCAATACCAGGCATCAGCGTCTCGCCCCGGTTCTGGTATAATCCTGATCTTAATTACAAATACTATATGCTGCCCGGCATACTGGTAATACTGGTGACGGCCATAGGTCTGCTCATGGCCGGGCTAAACCTCGTCCGCGAGAAGGAGATCGGCACCATCGAACAGATAAACGTCACACCGGTGAGGAAATGGGAGCTGATAGCCTCCAAGGTCATCCCCTTCTTCCTGATAGGCCTCTTCGACCTGGCACTGGGACTCTCAGTGGGATGGGTCGCCTTTGACATCCCCTTTGAGGGGAGCCTCCTTCTTTTCTTTGCCTGCGCGGCGATATTCCTGGTGGCAGTGCTGGGACTTGCGCTCTTTTTCTCAACCATGGCCTCCACCCAGCAGCAGTTCCTCTTTGTGGCCTTCTTCTTCGTGATGATCTTCATCCTTATGAGCGGCATCTTCACCCCCTCCGAGAGCATGCCCCGATGGGCACAGCAGTTCAACCTGGTGAACCCGGTGGCTTACCTGATGCGCATAAACCGCATGGTTATGCTGAAAGGATCAGGATTTCAGGATATTGCACGTGACATGGGTGCACTTTCACTGCTCGCCATAACCTTCATTACCCTGGCAATACGGGCATACCGCAAACGTGCCTGATTGGAATTCAGCCAAATCCGCGAAAATATTCACGGGAATTTGTCCGGCTTGTTTCCTCAGGGAATGCACAGGTGCCAGAATTGAAATCCGTGATGGTTTATGGCGGTTTCAGCTTATTAAATCCTAATTTAGCAGTCAAACTCAGCCAACATGAAGCATCTTGGATTACTGTTAATCTTATGCCTGTCTGCTGCTCCGCTCCGGGCACAGACATACCCATTTCAGGAGACCGGTCTCGATGATGAAAAGCGTCTTGACAACCTCATCTCCCTGATGACCCTCGAAGAGAAGATCAACTGTCTCTCCACAAGGCCATCGGTACCGCGCCTGGGAATAAAAGGCACCAGGATTGTCGAAGGTCTGCACGGCCTTGCCCTGAGCGGTGTGGCTGACTGGGCGGTACGGGGCAAGGGTTCATCAGTCACCACCACCTTCCCCCAGGCCATCGGTCTTGCGCAGATGTGGGATCCGGAGCTGCTCCTGAGGGTGGCGGCCCTTGAAGCGGAAGAGACCCGATGGCTGACCCAGAACCCGGCATATGCCAGCGCTGGACTGATAGTGCTTGCCCCGAATGCTGACCTGGGCCGTGATGTGCGATGGGGCCGAACTGAAGAGTGCTACGGCGAGGATGCTTTCCTCACATCACGTCTGACCGTCGCCTTCGTCAAGGGACTGCAGGGCGACCATCCGAAATACTGGAAAACGGCTTCCCTCATGAAGCATTTTCTGGCCAACAGCAATGAAAACAACCGTGCCATAAACTCATCCGACTTTGATGACCGTCTTTTCCGCGAATACTACTCGTACCCCTTTTTCAGGGGTGTCACCGAGGGCGGATCAAGAGCCTACATGACGGCATACAACAGGTATAACGGCATCCCCTGCACCGTCCACCCCGTTCTTAAGGATGTGACTGTCAATGAATGGGGACAGAACGGCATCATCGCCACCGACGGCGGAGCCTATCGCCAGCTGCTGACGCATCACAGGTATTATCCGGATCTGAAGACAGCGGCAAAGGGGTGTCTTGACGCAGGAACGACGATGTTCCTCGACAACTACAGGGACCCGGTTGCTGAAGCGGTCAGGGAAGGTCTCATAAGTGAAGCTGACATCGACCGTGCCATCAGGGGAACACTGCGGGTCCTCCTGAAGCTGGGCTTGCTCGACAGCCCTGACAACACTGAAAACCCTTATCAGAATATTGGTATCACCGACACTCTTCCACCGTGGAAAAGGGATGAAACCATTGCCCTGGCCCGGCTCTCCACATCAAAGTCAGTGGTGCTTCTGAAGAATGACAATCAGACCCTGCCACTGCAGAAGGAGAAGCTTAAAACCATTGCGGTGATCGGCCCCAGTGCAAACCTCGTGGTCTCAGACTGGTATTCCGGCACACCGCCATACCGGGTCTCGGCCCTGCAGGGTATAAAGAAAGCTGTCAGCAGCGACACGAAAATCCTCTTTGCGGCCTCCAACAAGGCTGACTCCGCCGTTACTGCTGCCCGTGAAGCCGATGTAGCGATCGTATGCGTGGGAAACCACCCTCTCAGCTATGGGCTGGAGTGGGGTCAGAACCATGTGGCCAGCGACGGCCGCGAGGATGTCGACAGGCAGGCACTCTCACTGGAACAGGAGGACCTGGTAAAACTTGTCTATGCAGCCAACCCCAACACCGTACTTGTGATTGTCTCAAGCTTCCCGTACACAATCAACTGGTCGAAGGAAAAGATCCCCGCCATCGTGCATATCTCACAGTCGAGCCAGGAGCTGGGTAACGGACTGGCAGACGTGATCTTCGGAGAGGTCAGTCCTGCAGGCCGCCTGGTACAGACCTGGCCTTCGTCAATCGACCAGCTGCTTCCGATACTGGAGTATGACATACGGAAAGGAAGTACATACATGTACAGCAAGGCAACGCCGCTCTTTCCGTTTGGTCATGGCCTGACATATACTTCGTTTGACTATTCGGCCCTCAAAACAGACATGAAGACGATGCGACAGGGCGATACCCTCAATGTCACCCTGCTCCTCAAAAACACCGGCAACTATGACAGTGATGAGGTGGTGCAGCTCTATGTCAGCTTCCCGGAATCAAAGGTCGACAGGCCGGCACTGGCGCTGAAGGGATTCCGCAGGGTTCATCTGAAAAAGGGTGAGGAGCAAACGGTCACCATACCTCTGAATGCAGAAGAACTGGCTTACTGGGATGTTGACAAACATGCTTTTGTTCTTGAAAAGGGAAAGGTGAACCTGCACGTCGGAGCCTCCTCTGCCGACATCCGGCTTGAGGGAGAAATTATGGTCCGCTGACCCTACAGTACCATAACCCCTACGGGGTAAGTGATATCAGAGCATCAACACCTGCTACAGCACTGAAACCCCTGCGGGGTAAGTGATATCAGGGCATCAACACCTGCTACAGCACTGAAACCCCTACAGGGTAAGTGATATCAGGGCATCATTATCCTGGCCGTCACCGGCCAGTGATCCGATATGAAAACGCCGTCTTCAATCACGCGGTGCGTCCTGTGTGACGCCACCTTCATCCCGTTCCGTATGAAGATATAATCTATGCGCCCCTCACCCGGTTCATCCTTCCAGCCGTTGAACGTGTAGCTCTCACCTGCAGGCGGCGTTTCTGAAACAGTATAGGAATCGATCGCAAACCCGTCTTCAGTCATTCTCTCTATTGCCAGGCTTTCAGGCCTCGCGTTGAAGTCGCCCGTGACAATAAAATCATTATCCCCGGCCAGCTCCCTGACCTTCCCAAGCAGCACGCCGGAGCTCATCACCCGTGCGGAGTCGCTTATGTGGTCAAAGTGAGTATTTATATAAAAAAGTGTATCCTTAACAGTCTTATCGTAGAGCCTCGTCCATGTGGCTATTCGTGTCAGCGCTGCGCCCCAGCCAACAGACCCGGGAACATCCGGTGTCGCCGAGAGCCAGAAGGTGCCGCTGGCCAGGGCATCAAACCTCCCCAGGCGGTAGAAGACCGGGCATGCCTCCCCTCCCCTGATTCCGTCATCGCGCCCCGCAGCCACAGAGCCGTATCCTGCCAGCGCAGAGTCAAGATATTCGTACTGGTGCCACAGAACCTCCTGCATGCCAAGAAGATCAGGGATCTGATCATTTACAAACCCTGCCACCATGGCAGCACGGTGAGGCCATGCGTTGACGCTGTCACCCGGATTATCATACCTGATGTTAAAGGTCATAACATCAATGGCAGGATCATCCTTCGGTACACAGGAAAAGAAAAGAATTGATAAAACAGCGGCGGTGATAACTGTTCTGCGCATATCTTTGAAGTTTATTTTTAAAACGGTTAAAGTTACTTGAAAAAATATATTATGCCGAAGAAAAGGACGATTGAGGAGATCAATGAGAAGATACGCAGCGGCAAGGCTGTGGTGCTCACCGCGGAGCAGGTGTCGGCCATGGGGAGAGAGAGAACTCCTGCCGAGGTGATGAGCAGGGTTGATGTCGTAACCACCGGAACTTTCGGGCCAATGTGCTCGTCTGGTATGTTTATCAACTTCGGCCACACCAACCCTCCTATGCGAATGGAGAGGATCACCCTCAACAACGTACCGGCATACGCTGGCATCGCTGCCGTCGATGCTTACCTGGGGGCCACCGAGACGGCGCTGCCACATGACGAGTATGGCGGTGCTCATGTCATCGAAGAGCTGATAGCCGGTAAAGAGGTGCTCCTGCAGGCCACAGCCAAGGGCACCGACTGCTACCCGCGGACCGAGGTAAAGACATACATCAGCAAGGAGACCGTCAATGAGATGATCATGTTCAACCCGCGCAATGCCTACCAGAACTACAATGTGGCGGTGAACAGCACGGCTAAAATCAAGTACACCTACATGGGAACCCTCCTCCCGGCCTTTGGCAACGCCAACTTCTCAACCTCGGGAGAGCTGAGCCCCCTTCTGAATGACCCGGAGATGCGCACCATCGGTGTTGGGACACGCATCTTCTTCGGGGGCACCACCGGCTACGTTGCATGGCACGGCACACAGTTCAACACCGGCAAGCCGGTAAACAAATACGGCGTCCCGGTTGGCAATTCGGCCACGCTGGCGCTGATAGGCAACGCGGCAGAGATGAGCACGCGGTTCATCCGTGCCGCCTACTTTGAAAAATACGGGGTCTCCATGTTCGTCGGGGTGGGTATTCCCATTCCCCTGCTTGATGAGGATATGGCCCGCAGGGTCATGATCCGCAACAGCCAGATAGAGACCAGTATCATGGACTACGGATCACCGGATCACGACATCCTTGGACGCATAGACTATAAATCTCTCTTTTCGGGGGAGATAACGCTCAACGGCAGGAAGATCCGCACTGCGCCGCTCTCAAGTGTCAAGGTGGCCCGTGAGATAGCGGGAAAACTCAGGGAAGAGATTGTCGCAGGACGGTTCCTTCTCACAGAGCCCGTTGAACACTTTAAGAAGACTTCCGGGCTGAACAGCCTGGAAATCAAACTTTAACTATCAAAAACAGGAACAGATGAAAAGCAGGAGATTTGTGCTGACCTTCCCGCCAGAGGCTACGGGTGAGCCCATAACATATAATCTTATCAGGAAGTATAACATCATGGTGAACATCGTGAAAGCCGATGTCACACCCGGCCATGTTGGGCACCTCGTAATGGAGATGACAGCTCCGGCAAAGGTGCTGAAGGAGGGGATGGAATACATGAGGCAGCGCAACGTGGAGTGCGTACCCATTGACAAGAAGATCACCTACCTGGAAGATCTCTGTATCCACTGCGGCGCATGCTCGGCCGTCTGTTTCGCCGGGGCGCTGACAATGAACCGTAAGACGGCCGAGCTCTCATTTGAGCCTGAGAAGTGCGTGGTATGCGAGCTCTGCCTCACCGCCTGTCCTCTTAAGCTCTTCTCCATCGACCTTGGCTAAGAGTCCCGCATATCAGCCCCGGCTCTACCGCGAGGCGATGGGCAACAAGCGGTGGACAAGCTTCAGGTCGGCATTCCGGGAGACGGACCTGTGGGTGGCCATCGACAGTAATCATTACAGGAAAGCTGCGGAACGGTTCACCATGGACCGGATCCTCTTTTACCGTGGTATCCTTGAGAGGCATATAGCATCCAATCCGGAGTTCAGGGACTCACTGACGCCTGTCGTCGCCCCCGGCGGTGTGCATTCCCTCATTAAAAACATGAGCGAGGCAGCGCTGGCAGCAGGAACCGGTCCGATGAGCGCCGTGGCCGGAGCTGTGGCAGAAAGTGTCTGCAGGGACCTTCTGGCAGAATATGAGGCCGACGAAGTGATAGTTGAAAACGGCGGCGACATCTTCATGAAGCTCACGGTCCCCGTGGCTGTCTCCGTTCATGCCGGAGACTCTCCCCTGTCAGAGAAGATCGCTCTGCAGGTAAAGCCTGAAGATACGCCGCTGGGTCTCTGCTGCTCGTCAGGCACCGTGGGCCATTCGCTGAGTTTCGGGATGGCCGACGCATGCATGATCGCCTGCCCGTCGGGAGCACTGGCTGACGCTTATGCCACTGCCTGGTGCAACGAAGTAAAAAATGCGGAGATGGTCCTTGAGGTGACCGAAAAGGCGCTCTGTGAGCCTCAGATAATATCAGTGGTCATTATCGCCGGAGAGAGGCTGGGCATAGGCGGACGGATAGAAATCAGGATTGTCTGAGCCAGACCGCCGTAAGCCTCACAAACCTGACTATCAGATAATTAATGAGCTAACCTGCAGTATGCATCACAAGCCAAACTTCCAGATACCTCATAAGCCAATCAAACGGAAAACTTACACCTTCTGAGGATAGCCGGTGATGTTCCTTATCTGCTCGTACAACGGCTGAAGGTGCCTGTACATTTTTGAATAGACCTTATCATACAGCCGTGCATAGATCTCAACATTCCCGGGTTCAGGCGAGAACTCCTCCCCGCGTCGTGTCATCGAACCAACTGCTGCTTCAAACCCGTCAAAATACTTCATCCCCACTGCCGCGTTAATGGCTGCTCCAAGCGAGGAGGTCTCATAGGTATGGGGCCTGAAGGTCTCCATATTGAAAATATCAGCAGTCAGCTGCATGGCCTGCCTGCTCTGCGACCCGCCGCCGGAGACAACAACCCTCTTTACCGGCACCCTGGTCCTTCTGACCGTCCTGAGCAGTCCCTCCTTCAGCGAATAGCTCAGCCCTTCAAGGATGGCCCTGTACACATGTGCCCTTGTATGCACGTCACCAAACCCTATGATGGCCCCCTTGGCTTCCGTGCCGGGAACCTTCAGTCCGGGCGACCAGTAGGGTTGAAGCGTGAGGCCCATCGATCCCGCCGGCACCTCATCCACCAGGGCGTCAAAATAGGCCTCCGGATGAGTTCCCGTCTGCTCTGCCAGCTGGATCTCCTTCAGGCCGAACTCCTTCTTGAACCAGCTGATCATCCAGTAACCCCTGTAAATCTGTACCTCAGTGTTATAACAGTCAGGGACGGCACTGGGATAAGAGGGAAAGAAGGGAACCACCTCATGGTATTTCTTATGCGTCGTCTGCACCGTGGCCGTGGTGCCGTAGCTGAGGCATGCCACATCAGGGGTGATGACCCCCGAGCCAAGCACCTCGCAGGCCTTGTCGGCTGCGGCAGCAACAAGCGGCAGCCCTTCAGGGATGCCTGATTTCTCAGATGCTTCCCTGCTAATGTACCCAAGTACTTCAGATGGCCTGACAATCTCCGGAAGCTTCTCCCTCTCAACAGGGAACATCTTATAGTTCATGTGGCTCCTGTCAGTCCACTGCTGCTTCCTGTAATCGAAAGGCAGGTAAGCAACGGTACATCCGATCGAGTCCGTATATTCACCTGTCAGTGCCCAGCTGAGGTACCCTGAGAGCAGCAGGAATTTGTTGGTTTTCTCCCATATCTCAGGAGTGTTTTGCATCAGCCAGTTGCATTCGCCCTGCTTGACTGTGTGTATCACCGCTTCCCTCATACCTACGATCCTGAGCGCCATCTGCGTCAGAGGGTCGGGATATTTGCCTACAGCGCACAGCCTCTGATCGAGCCATGTGATAGCCGGCCGAAGCGATTTGCCCTCGCTGTCAAGATTGATAAGAGTGGAGCGCTGTGTGGTGAGGGTTACAGCTTTTATCTGATCTTTGCTGTATTCAGTCTCCCTGAACAGTTTTTGCAGAGTCTCAAACATCCTGTCCCTGAAATATTCAGGATGCTGTTCGGCCCACCCGGGTGCCACTGAAAAATAGGGTTCGATCTCTGTTTTTGACAGCTGCAGCACATTGCCCCGGAGGTCGATCAAAACGGCCCTGACCGACTGTGTGCCACAATCGATAGCCAATATCAGCTCATCTGATGATTTCATCATTGTAAGTTATTTAAGTCCCAGCGTGCCGCCGGGGTTCATGATATTGTTCGGATCAAGATGTCTCTTCACTGCTGCCATCAGTTCCAGGGAGTTCTTTCCCAGGTGCCCTTCCATCCACGGGGCGAGGACCCTCCCCACACCGTGATGATGCGAAATGGAGCCGCCGCTGGCAAGTATTGTCTCCACCAGGCCGCTGTGGAACTGTGTGAAATCCTGTCGCTCATTTCCCTTTTCCATGGGACTGAGGAAGGTGAAGTAGAGGTTCGCACCGTTCTCGTAGACGTGCGAGATGTGTATCATCAGGAAGGCCTTGGGCCGCCTTCTGACATACTCATGCGCCGCTGACCAGACTCTCAGCAGGTTCTCCCATGTCACCGCGGTCTCCAGCGTATCTGACATGATGCCGAGGTCCATCAGAGGGTCACGCAGGTAAGCGCTGGAGTATCTCTGGGCCAGCCATTTCCTGACAGGACCGCCGCCTATATACATGCCTTTGTTCCTTCGTGCCGTCCTCTTAATCTTCCCAAGAACAAACCTGGCATATTCCTTCTCCCCTTCCACCGTCACGAACATCAGGCAGCGGCTGCCTCTCCTGAACCCGAGCCTCTTAAGTAACGAGTCCGAAAAGCTTCCGTCAAATCCGCTGGTCGTGAAGGCGATGTCAGTCTCCTCCGGGTCGGATATCCGAAACAGGTGAGGCTTGCCGTATTCGCTCTGCATCGCCCGGCGCATCGACTCCACCGCCTGTTCAAACGACCTGAAGATAAAGGCTGCCGAGGCGGTGTTTTGCGGCGCATGATTGAAGAGATGCAGTGTAACCTCAGTGATCACCCCCAGGGTCCCCTCCGCGCCGGCAAAGAGCCTGAAGATATCCCAACCCTGGGCCGTCCGGGGAAAATCCCTTGTCTCTATCACACCTGCGGGTGTGACTGCCTTCAGGGCCACCACCATGTCTTCGATCTTTCCATACCCCGTTGATGCCTGCCCGGCACCCCTGGCCGAGACCCAGCCTCCGACGGTTGAATACTCAAACGACTGCGGGAAGTGGCCGCAGGTGTAACCGTGCCTGTTCAGCTCCTCCTCCAGGGCGGGACCGAAGATGCCGGCCTGCACGGTGACAGTCTTATTTACATCGTTTATTTTCAGGATACCATTGAGGTGTTTCGTCAGGTCAAGGGCTATGCCTCCGTGCGGAGCCCTCAGTGCCCCGGTGACAGACGACTGTCCCCCGGCAGGTACAATGGGGATCTTCTCCTCGCTGCAGAACCCTACTATCTTCACCACTTCGTCATGACTGCGGGGAGAGACGACAGCGTCAGGAGGATCGGGTACGTGGCTCATCCTCAGGTCAAGAAGCTCTGCGTAGAATTTGCCGCATGAGTAACGGGCGCGGCTGTAATCGTCGGTCAGCACGTTCTCCTCACCTGCGATACTCCTCAGGTAGTCGGCCTGTGCCGGTTTAAGGAGCGATGGCCTGTCGAGCTTCACCGGCATCGTTCCGGGGAGGTACTTCTCCCTGAAGTCAGCATCGGTCAGACCGAACTTTTCCTTTATAAGTGCGATCATATGGTGGCCGACCTCCTCCTCTCTCTTGTCGCCCCATTTAAGGATATCGCGATAGCTGTTAGACCTCTCCATGCTTTTAATATAATTCATATACCTTCATCATAATCCCTGTCTCCTCTTCTCTCCTGATGTCATCCCAGCCAAGCATCTCCGCAGCCACAGCTGATATTTTGTCTACGATTGCCTTTCCCGGATTTCCCAGCGTACCCGTTCCGGTTCTTCTCAGCATGATATCACTGAGGGTTTTGGCGCTCTCATACCGTATTGCATAAACCACCTCGGCCAGTATCTCGCCGTCGTGGCTGATGACCTCCGCAAAACGGCGGTCGTCCCTGGCTATCTGGAAGACGACTTTGCTCTCGGTGCCGTAATTCCTGCTGACATATTCGACGGTGTTGCGGCTGAAATCCCGGTAGTTCAGGTGCTGCCTGATCATGAACTGCCTCATGTCCCTGATCTCGCATCCCGACAGGTAGAGGTTGTCTGAGACCGAGTCGGAGAGTGTCCTGTTCAGCTTTGCGGAGATAAGTCTCAGCACCTCCCTGGCGAGGCTTCTGCTTGTTGTATACTTACCGCCCTCGACGGTTATCATTCCTTCGATCCCGTCAGTGGCATTATCATATACCTCGTATTTCCTCGAGGTTTCGTACGAGCCCTTTGTCTGGTCATCGACCAGGGGACGCAGGCCTCCGTAGGCATGAATGATATCCTCACGTGAGATCTGCTTTCCGAAATGTCTGTTGACGTTGTTAATGATTTCATCTATGCTCTCCCGCGAGACGTGGTAATCATCCGGGTCGCCGTGGAATTCCTTGTCTGTTGTACCAATCAGCGAATGATCGCGCCAGGGCATTATCATCATGTGTCCTCCCGTACTGGTCTGAAGCGATACCACGTGATGGCCGGCAATCTTTTTGGTGATAATGTGTATCCCCTCGGAGCGCTTGACCTTATGGGCTGACGAAGCCCTGCCTGCCGCCAGGTTAAGGATCTTGTCCGCCCATGTGCCACCGCAGTTGATGATGAGATCACCGTGGACATCTTTTGTCTTGCCCGTCAGGAGATCCCTCACCTTCACACCCGTGATCCTGTTGCCGTCGCCGAACACAAATCCCTCCACGGGTGTGTAGTTGGAGACCCTGGCGCCATATTCGGCCGCCGACTTGACAAATGCCAGCGTTAACCGCTCAGGAAAAATACTCTGGTAATCAAAGAAATAAAAAGCATTACGGAGGTCTTCCATCCTGAGATTGGGCTCGAGCCTGATGGTTTTCCTGTGTGAGATGAGCCTGTGGTTCTGCAGTCTTTTGCTCCTGTCCCATGTATCCTTCTTGTCATATGAAAGGCCGTCATAGATGTACATTCCGGCGAGCATCTTCCAGATGTTTCCCTTCCATCTCCTGTACATCGGCATGAGGAAGGGCAGGGAGTAGACAAAATTGGGTGCTATGTTGCCGAGGATCCTCCTCTCGCGCAATGATTCGCGCACAAGTTTCAGCTCTCCGTTGGCCAGGTAGCGCAATCCTCCGTGGATGAGCTTTGATGTGGCTGCCGAGGTGGCGCCGCCGTAGTCTTTCTTCTCAAAAAGGGCCACCGACAGGCTGCGTGCGGCGGCAATGTAGGCCACGGCCGCGCCCGTGATGCCACCACCTACAATGATCAGGTCAAATTTTTCACTGCTCTCTTCTTCAATAAACCTTTTCAGCAACATTGATGCGGGTGTTTTAAAGCGACCCTGTAAGTTACTGCAAAAAGCTCAGACTGCATAATGGGTGCTTCAAACCCCATCCGGGAACGGATCTCTCACCTGTAAAGCAGATGTCCGGATAGCACGGAGCTATCCGGACAAACTGCCGGTGGCAGTGGGGAATCCCCGGAAAATCTCCCGGCAGCCCGGGGGGTGCCCTGAGAGTTGCCCCGGGGAGTGCCCTGAGAGTTGTCCCGGGGTGTGCCATGAGAGTCGCCCCGGGTGTTCCCTGAAGGTTAACCTGCAATATTTATTCCCTGAAGAGCCTGTATTTTGCGGAGACAATCATCAGCACCGCAAGGATGACGAAGAGCCCGATATTGCCGACCAGGAAGGCGTAGTCCTTCATTGCCAGCAGGAAGAAAATGAAGACATACAGCGCGGTGAGCAGACCGCTGATAAGAAGCACCATCCACCTTTTCTTCAGCAGTGACCAGAAGAAGGCTGTCAGAAGGCCGATGGTGGCTGCAGATGAGATCAGGTATGCCGGATTGAAGCCAACATGCTCGCTGAGAGCCGTGAGCAGGGAGAAAAAGAGTATCAGGGCAAGGGCGGTGAGCAGATAGTAGAAGATATGGATGCGCTGATCCGATCTGAGCTCAATGATTATAAGCACCAGGAAGGTCAGGACTATGAAGAGGAGCCCGTATTTGGCGCTGCGCTCGGCCTTGGTGTAGTGGTCAGCCTCCAGGATGAGGTCTACGCCGAAGGCATCGTCAGCCGGGGCATAGCTCTTGCCTGCCCAGACCTGCGGGAAGCTCCTGTTAAGGTGTGTCACAGACCAGTCAGCGGTGAAGCCCGCGTCTGTCACATCACGGGTGGAAGGCAGAAAGTTCCCGGTGAACTTGGGAGCATCCCATTTGGATGACAGGCTAACATCTGTGCTCCTTCCAACCGGTGAAAAAGCGATGCTGCCACTTCCCTTCAGCCCGAAACTGAGACTGAAATCGCCATTGAACTCCCCGAGCTTCCCCGGATCGATGGCCAGTGGAAATGAGATACCCTTTTCGAAGAGGTCTGTCTGCCCTGCACCCGGATGTGCGCCTATCACTTCGCCGCCGATTGTAAGGTCAGCCCTGTCACTAATACCCTTGTTATCCGAAACGCCAAGCGAAATATAAGCCTGATCCCACTGCCATGTGTAGTCATTGAGATGCTCGTATCCCTCAATTGAGAATTTCCCGGAGATCTCAAGGTCTGAGTCGTAGACTACCGTCTCATATATTCCGCGGTAACGAATCTCCGGCATAAGCTCGCCGGTAACCTTAAGGTCGTCAGGGAGGATGTGCATGGTGGTTGTTACATACCTGCCGTCGTCTGCTATTACCTTTGTGCCGGGCACATTCAGTACCGGACCTGTGACTGTCTGTGCCGAGGCCCATAATGCACCTATCTCAGTGCGAGCCGTTTCGGCGTTCAGCGATCGCTCCCTTATGACCTCGCTGATCAGCACCAGCGGGATGAGAAGCATCAGACCCATAATTGCCAGCAGGACCATCTTGACGGTCATCGACTGGTACCATTTTTCCTGTTGTAAAGTTTCGTTTTCCATTTCATTAATTTATATAAAAGTACTTTGTATTTCAAAGTAAAAAGGATAAAAAAAATCACTTCTTGTTAATGAGTTCCTCAAGCGCCTGCAGATGGCTTTTAAAGCTCTCCAGCCCCTTCTCGGTAATTGTATAATTTGTATTTGGCTTGCGGTTTATGAAGCTCTTCTCCATGCTGATATAACCGCCCTCCTCCAGCGCCCGGAGGTGACTGGCGAGGTTTCCGTCAGTCACGGCCAGTGTCTCTTTCAGCCCGGTGAAGTCCATGCTGTTGCTGACCGCCAGCACTGACATGATGCCCAGTCTGATCCGGCTCTCGAAAGCCTTGTTGAAATTTGCAAGGATTGCTTTCATCCCCTGTACCTGAGGTGCATGAAGAGTCCGTATGCCATGTGGATCACTCCGAATCCCACGGCCCAGAGAATTACAGTGTACTGAGGAAGTACCAGGCAGACGAGTCCGGTAACGACTTCGAGCACGCCCAGCCAGTGTATCTCCCCGAAGGTGAATTTGCCTGCGCTCACCACCGCGAGTCCGTAGAATATAAGTGATGAGGCGGCTGTCACGCTGGCGGGAACGGTGCCTGCGGTCAACAGTATGAAGAGGCCTCCGGTGCCCAGCGGTATCAGCAGGCTTGCCAGCATCCTCCGGGTCACGGGAGTCCATGCCTTGTGACCGCTCTTCCTCGCCTTGCGCATAGAAAACAATACAGCTCCGGTGAAAGCCAGCACAAGAACCACTCCCATCTCCAGAAAGAGGGGCAGACATGAACTTAATCCCTCCGGTCCGCTTGCCAGCGGCTTCATGTACCAATCAGCGGGAGCGCCGCTCTTTGTAATGATCAATTGTGCCGCCACAGCCCCGGCAAGACCCAGCAGTCCGGCCATGATACCCGATAAACCGCTGAGAGACAGGAATCTTGACGACTCCTCCATTATTTTCCTTATGACCTGGATGTCTTCAAGGTGCTGATCTGACTGGCTCATGATTCTATTTTGTAGTACTTTGTGGTGCAAAGTAAATAAATATTTCAATACCGCAATGATTTTTTTTGATTTTTTTCATGATACACCTTAAGACCCGGATAACGCTCACTTATAGTAAGCGTAACTCTCGTAATGTACGCCCTCAACGGGATACTCACCGATTTTAAAGGTTATGGCAGAAGTCGACATTGCTCCCATCACACCAAGTCCGTTGGTGATATTGGTATAGACCAGCACAGGTTCCGCCAGAAAGTTTTCCCTTGTCTGCATGTGCGCTGAGTTTGACTGCAGGAAAAGATACAGATCCCTGGTTATCGAGTGAAGGCTGAATGAGGCGTGAGCAAACTCATAGTAATCAGTGTCAGGAAGCAAGAGGTTGAATTGCATCGTAAGGGCATACTCTTTCCCTGAGATCAGTTCATCCATGAAAATTTTGTAAGTGTTTTGCAGATCCAGGCCGAAGATATCCTCCTCCTGCCTGGGGGTGATAAGTGGTTCTCCCAAAATTCCATAGCTCAGATCTGTCTCAACCACCATAACCGGAATGAGAGGTGACCAGGGCTCCAGTTTGTCGCCGTAATAGGTTCCGGCTATGCCCCTGGCTGTAAACCTGTAATAATTATCCGTCCCGGCCGGATCCCTGAATTTTATCTTGACGATCTGCTGCCTGTCTCCCCACTCCCCTGCCACCGAGCTTGTATCTATACCTGTGACGGGCACCAGTTCCGGCAGCATCGTTTCTCCCGAGGCAGTCTTTAGTCCCGGAACCTCAACCTCTATCCTGTAAGTGCTGCCATACTCAGGCACGGTTGCCCGGGATGCGTATCTTGACCAGGGATCAGCAGGAGAATAATCAGGCTGCCGTTCTGATGGAACATAGGCCAGTGTCTCGATCAGTTCTCCGTCGCGGAACAGGCGCACCACGGCATCGGTTATCTGCTCCGGTTCATACCTCTCCTCATAGACTGGATGGCTTACAGCTACCGAGACCTTGATCAGGCTGTCGGGCTGCAGAAGGGAGTATATCACGATCTTCGGGTCAACACCTTCACCCTTGAACTTGATCACACTCTCGCATGAACCGGCCGAAATTGCCATGATCAGCAAGGCCGGGAAATATATCATCAGTCTCCTCATCTTCATGCCTTTCAGAATTTAAATGAGTATGAGACTGACGGTATTATAGGGAAGATGCTCACCTTCTTCAGTACCGGCTTGCTGTAGTAAAGCATTGCACCCGGATTTGAAGGGTCAGGTTCACTGTAATACTCTGTTCCCCAATAGATGAAAAAGGGGTTCTTGCGTGAGTAGACATTGTACACTGAGAAGCTCCATGTGCGAATTCCCCTTTTCTTCTGCTTGTGCAGGTTCACTCCCAGGTCAAGCCTGTGATATGAGGGAGTCCGGTAGTTATTGCGACTGGGATATTCCGTGACAGGATAATAGTAATGATCACCGCTCATGAAATCCTCGGGCGGGTATTCCATGATCCCGAGCGTGGCGGCATTGCCTGTGCCGTAAACCCATACCAGTCCGGCGTCGACCCTTTCGCTGAAGGTATGTGTCAGCGCCAGGCTTATATCATGCCTCCGGTCATATTTGGCGGGAAAGACCCTCCCGAAATTCAGGTTTTCAAACTGACGCTCGGTCCATGAAAGTGTGTATCCTATCCATCCCGTCAGCTTGCCGTAGTTCTTCTCTATCATGAACTCCGCCCCGTAGGCCCATCCTTTGCCTTTCTCCACCTTAGCCTCCCATCCCGCTCCGGTGCCGCCGAAAGAGGCTCCCTCCTTGTATTCAATCAGGTTGTCCATGGTTTTATAAAAGGCTTCTACGGTCATCTCCAGCTGGTACGGCAGCCTGAAGCTGGAACCGATGGCCACCTGGTGCGATATGGGCGGATTGAACTTCCGTGTCACCGGCAACCACAGGTCCGTGGGAAGGCTGATGGCCGAGGTTGTCAGCAGATGGACGAACTGGGCCATCTTGCTGTATGAGATCTTGAACGACAGGTCGTCCGTCGCCAGGTAGCGCAGTGAGAGCCTGGGCTGGAAAACGAAATAGCTGGTGTCCTGTACGTTGAAGAGAGACAACCGTATCCCGGCATTCATCTTTATGCGGCTTGTGATGTCAAAGTTGTCCTCGGCGTACATTATGAACTCATTCGCCCTGATCCTCATATCGCCAAAGGTGGTGTCGATACCCTCATCTTCCGACATGGGATCAAACCTGAATGTGGTCACCCCTGGCTTGAAATGGTGCGTCGTATATCCCGCCCCGAACTTGACAGTGTGGCTTGAGGATGGATAATAGTCAAAATCGATCTTCGCACCCAGGTCCTCGATGCCGGAGAAATACCTGAAGTAATCGACTGACTTCTCCCTGGTGGTAAGGTTTTCGGAAGACGATTCAATTGTCACATCGAAGTCGTACTTGCTGTATGTCAGTGTAGTGTTGCTGAACAGCTTGTTGGTGATGAGGTAGTTCCAACGAAGCGAAGTGATGATGTTTCCCCACCCGAGCTCGTAACTGTCACTGTACTCATACCTGTCGTTGTTCTCGTCATAAAAATCAGGTGTGCTCCTGTTCCTTGTGTAAGCCCTGTCCCTGCCGAAGTAGGAGCTGAGATAGAGACGGCTTTTCTCAGAGAACTTATGGTTTATCTTGGCATTCAGATCGTAGAAATAATAACCCCCGGTTGTCTTTGCATTACTGTCGTCATTAAACGCCATGATGAACGGCTGCGCCAGGACGTCGTAATAGGTTCTGCGCGCCGAGATGATATAGGAGGTTTTGTCCTTGATTATCGGGCCTTCGAGCGAGAGCTTGGAAGATATCAGGCCGATGGCGAAGTTACCGTGGAACTCTTTCTCGTTGCCCTCCTTCATGCGTATGTCGACCACCGACGAGAGGCGTTCGCCGTAACGTGCGGGGAAGCCTCCCTTGTAAAGCTGGACCGACTTCACGGCATCGGGATTGAACACCGACATGAAGCCGAAGAGGTGGCTGGCGTTGTAAACCGGCACGCCGTCGAGCAGGAAGAGGTTCTGGTCGGGGCCGCCTCCCCTGACATATATGCCAGTGGACCCCTCGGTGCCAGACTGGACTCCGGGGAGCAGCTGAATTACCCTCAGCACGTCGGCCTCGCCGAATATAACCGGCAGCTTGAGGAATTTGTCGATGGGGACATCTATCATGCTCATCTGCGGACTCTCTATCTTCGACTGGCGGCCTGAGGCGGTGACGGTTACGGCGTCTATCTCGCTTGCTGACATGACGAGGCTGAAGTTCATCACCGTGTCGCGCGTTAGGTTTACCTCCATCATTATGGCGTCATAGCCCAGGTATGAGACTATGATTTCCGACTTCCCGGGGGTCAGCGGCAAGCTGTAAAAGCCGTAGTTGTTTGTGGTTGTACCGGCAAAGGATGCCTTTTCATAGACGGTGGCATCGATCATGCGCTCACCGCTGCCCGCATCGGTCACATAGCCGCTGACCGTCACCTTCTGTGCTGAAACCGGTATGGCTACTGCAAGCAGCAGGAGCCAAAAAGAGAAAGTTGTGCGAGAAAAAGTCACAATCCTGTAGCCTCCTTGAGAAATTTACGGACAGCCCGCTTTTCGTTGAACTCCAGCATGCCCGTCGGCAGGCGGATGATCCTGCCGGATTTCAGCGCGATGCGCACGAAGGACTCTTCAGCATGTATCTCCGTAATGTCTTCAATGTTTACTGTCACTTTTCCGGGCCGGTTGTACCACCTGACTGTCAGTTTCCCGCTATCGGCAGTCAGCCTGTTCACCAGCGTCCCGAAGTTAAGGCTGATGAAAGCACCGGCCAGAAGGAACATTGCCAGCACCTGGACCCAGAAGACCCAGGTTGATGAGTCACCCGTAATGATTACAATGATAACCATCACCAGCATTACAATGCCAAGTGCCCTGTAGATCTTCTCGTAAGAAGTATTTCGAAGCACCAGTTGTTTCATGATATGCCATTTATGCTCCGGTAAAGATAATACATTGTGCTTAAAGTTGCAGGGGATGCTGCATCAGGAAGTCATAAGCCGGTGGTCTCCTTCAGGAATTTCCTGGCTGCCTTGCGTTTGTCAGGCTCCAGCAGCCTTACCGGCAGGCGGATGGTTTTACCGTTCTTTTGAATTATGCGGATGAAGCGTTTGTCCTCGGTTATTTCAGCGATCTCATCTATGCGGACATGCTTCCTGAAGAGCCTGGTGTTCCAGCGAATTGTCAGTGTGCCTGCGTCTGATGTCAGCCTGTTAATCAAGGTCCCGAAGAAATTGGTGAAGAAGAGTATTGCCACCAGCACAAATATTATTGCAAGAATCCAGAATACAGGTCTCTTGGGACTGTATACAAAGAGCTGCAGTCCCGTTGATAAGAGAAGAAGTCCGCCCAGGAATCGAAACACATATTCCTGAGTCTTGTCCCGCAGCACAAGCTGGTTCATGTGATGGTGTTTTATTACCCTGTTAAAGGTATAAAATAATTACGCAGTTACAAAAGAACACTCGCTGTGCAGCGGCAGAACTGAGGGTTCACGGCTTCCGGCCGGGCAGGATGACCGGTAGTTTTTTTAAGGGGTTCACTGGCCCGGGGAATTCCTTTCCGGGGGGTCACTGGACCGGGGTATTCTTTTCCTCCCCTCGCGAGGCGGTGATCTTAAGCATCAGCCACACCGCCACGTAGATAATCAGTATGACCGTGAAGATGGCGGCCATGCCCATACCCATCAGTTTAAACGAATTTAAAAGGTCTGTATTCATCTTTGCTGCTATATTAATCCGGCCATCAGTCCTATTATTACGCCTCCGGCTATCACCGAGGCTATCTGTCCCGCCACGTTTGCTCCCACGGCGTGCATGAGCAGGTGGTTCTGCGGGTCAGCCTCCAGTCCCATTCTCTGCACCACTCGTGCCGACATAGGGAATGCTGATATGCCTGCAGCCCCCACCATGGGGTTCATCTTTGTCTTCAGGAAGAGGTTCAGGAATTTGGCGAAGGTCACCCCTGCGATGGTGTCAAAGATAAATGCCACGAGGCCGAGGCCCATGATCATCAGTGTCTGCACTGACACGAAGAGATCCGCCCTCATGCTGGCGGCGATGGTGATGCCGAGCAGCAGGGTGATGAGATTGACAAGGTCCTTCTGGGCCGTGTCGGACAGTGATCCCAGCACGCCGCACTCCCTGACGAGGTTCCCGAACATCAGGAATCCCACGAGGGCTATTGATGCCGGCGCTACCAGTCCTGCTATGACTGTCACGGTTATAGGGAAGAGTATCCTCGTCGTTCGTGAAACGCTCTTCGGGTTGTATTTCATCCTTATTTTTCGTTCTTTCTGGGTTGTGACCAGTCGGATGGCAAATGGTTGTATTATCGGTACCAGGGCCATATATGAATATGCCGCTATGGCTATCGGTCCAATGTATTTGCTTTTGAGAACCTGTGACACCAGTATGGATGTCGGGCCATCGGCCGCCCCTATGATACCTATTGAAGCTGCATCCTTCAGGTCGAATCCCAGCAGCACTGCCACTGTGACTGTAATGAATATGCCGAACTGTGCTGCGGCGCCGAAGAGGAGCAGCCGGGGGTTTGACAGCAGCGGCCCGAAGTCGATCATTGCGCCAATCCCAATAAAGAGCAGTATTGGCATTGCTTCCGATGCTTCGATGCCCACGTCGAAGAGCCAGTCGATGATACCGCTTACCTCGCCTATGCCCGGCAGGGTCTGGTCGAGGGCGCCTGACAGGGGTATGTTGACAAGGATGGCTCCGAAGCCCATCGGCAGCAGGAGAGGCGGTTCCAGTTTCTTTGAGATGGCCAGGTAGATAAGGGTGGCTCCTATCACCCACATGAGCACCTGTTGCCAGGTGATCAGGGTAATGCTGTTAAAAAGGAATTCCATTTTCAGCTTAGTTAGGTCGGGTTCTCAAGCAGGTAATTTTACCACACTAAAATACATGAAAAAACAATCTGTTGATAACCCTTGCCGCGACAGAAGATACAGTTCCGTGCATATTGCAGTGGCCGCTCAATGTTTAAGGTAATCATGGTGGTATAAAATAAATTTGTTAATTTTACTAAAGCCAGTCTTCGCTGTTAACCTTCTGTAGTCGAATATGAAAACAAGATTTACAGTTTACAAAGGTGAGATCAACTTCTCGGACAACCAGATTATTATTACCGATGGCATTTTCAAGTGGCACAAATATGTGAATATGGTTATTGCTGCGTTTTACATTATAGGCGCATTATATGCCATTGGCAGGTATTTAGTCAACCCTGATGGTAAAACAATTATACTGGGATTAGCAGTCCTCGCACTTGGTGTTTTTGGGTTAATCATCGGTTCAAGAACAAATACAGACAAGAGTCTTGACATCCGGCAGGTTGAAAGGGCGGTGATCAGGGAGGATTTTACTTCTTATCTGAATCTTACTTTACATCTTAAGAACTCACAGAGACGCAAGGTAGTTCTTGACTACCGCGATGAGGACCATTTCAGGAAGTACTACCTTAATGAACTTATCGGAACCTTACAATCTTTTGGGATTACTGTAGAAGAAAAATAACAGCACACTGTAGCATTACTCTGCCTGTCTTAAGCATCATCCTTTTGGCTTCCTGAAGAGGCTGGGAAGGAATACCAGAGTTGCAGAAGTCCCGGCTCCGACCAGAATCGCAAGCAGCAGGTTCTCATTGGCATTTTCACCAGCGTTTTCCTTGTTCATATCCAACAGGGTGTAGGCAAGGTAGAGTGATGCTGTCAAGGCAACGAAATAGACGATGAAACGTACGAGCTTGTTTTTCATAAAGTAATTATGTTTCCCGGGTTATGGTCTTTTCTGTCTGAGCTGTAAAAGAAAACTCAGGCTTTCTACCGCCGCTGTCAGGCAAAGCAGTATTGCAACCGTTCGGCCTGTCGAGCCAGGCGAGGATTGTGTGAGTTGGAAGATGGCCCCTGTGAGGCAGATCAAACAGCCAATGAGTCCTAGTTTCAGGATCAACTGCATGTTCTTTTCATTCATGTCTCAGGGCTTTTCGAAAACCTGTCCGGGAATCAGCAGGAGTACGACAGCAATAATTACAAAGACCAGGCACCTTAAAATTATGCTTCTGTAGAACTGACTCTTCTCCTTTGTGTTCCTGATCAGAGCCAGGATAATCATTATCACGGTAAGAACTATTCCGAAGATTATTAAGGATTTCGCCATCGGATAGTTCAGTATGGTGAACATAAATCCGATGGTGAGTTCTGAAAGTGCCATGCCTGTCCCGACAGCAAGAAGTATTCTCCACGTTCCAAGCCCATTATAGGAATCAGCTTTAAATATGTTCCGCAGTCTGATACCGTTAAAAAGCGCAAAGCCCAGGTAAAAATAGAGCAAACCCAGCACCACAAAAAACAATGACACAACCACCGAGTTAAGCGGGATGTTGAATAGCACCATCAGGAATCCGATGACGGCTCCGATTATCAGGATGATTTCAAACTTTTTCATAATTGCAGAAATAGATAAATTTGACTTTCTGGAAGTTACAGGAACAGTTGTCTGATGTCATTGACCTATTGCTATCAAATTTACTAAATCCGGAATATTTCTCAATCGCAACTGATCAAAATAATACTAATACTTCAATGTCGAATGTAATAGTTGACAGTACGCATTGACAATCAGTTCCTTTTTGCCATTATATGTATGCACTTTAGATCAATGTCTTGTTCAAACATTAACCCAAAGCTCATTTGTATGACCTGGTTTCCTGGATCAAATTATTCTATCTGTCGTTATGATATGCCTCATTGAAGCCATCCTTGAAACTCTGAACGTTGTTTTTAAAGTCAGAGAAAAAGCTGATTAGAATCATAACAACCACTCCCAGAATGAATGCGGTCAGATCTCTTTTGGTGATTTTTGTTTTCATTTCGTTTTTTTTGAGTTAAGAAATATTTTGAAAAAAGAGCAAAACCGATGGAAGATAAAGGATACCCAATGTAAGCAAGGATACTGGCCCAATCAATAGTGAAAGAGGACATAAAAGCCCGACAAGGGCAGTTCCACTAGGATTCTTAGAATGAGGTTCAGTTTTAGTTCTTTCATAGATGCCGGGTTTAGATGTTGTGGACTTCCCTTATCAATTGTTTCAGTTTAAGCCTCATCATAGTTCGAAAATAAAGGTTAGTAAAACAAGCCTCTGGCTTCTCCATGCTTTAATGAAAAGATCCTAAGAGTTCCGACTTTTGCAGAGTCCTTTTAATTGTTCTATCACTTGCCTCTCGCGGGTTATCTCATCCTGCAGTTCCTTGATGCTTGGCATGTAGAGTTTGTATTTTGAAGCAAAGATTTGTTGGCTTTCATTTAACAAACTGTATTTTACTATTGTCTTATCCTTTTTAGCACAGAGTATCAGTCCAATTGTCGGATTATCTGTTTCCTGTCTTTCCTGATCCTCGAAGTACCTGACATAAAAATCCATCTGCCCGATATCCTCATGCGTCAGCTCGCCGGTTTTCAGATCAATAAGCAAAAAGCATTTCAGGATATAATTGTAAAATACCAGGTCAACATAAAAATGCTTCGTATCAGCTGATATCCTGTATTGTCTGCTTACAAATGAAAAACCTTTACCAAGTTCCAAAAGGAACCCTTGCAGTCTATCGATTAGAGCTTGTTCTATTTCCTTCTCGTAAAAATTCATATTGGGATTTAGGTTCAGGAATTCGAGTACATAAGGATCCTTTATTAATTGTCCGGGATGCATAGGTTCCTTTTTACCATCAGCCTCATTTTTTACTAGTGAACGGCTTTCTTTGCTGCTCATCAGTATTCGTTCAAAATAGAGACTGTTAATTTGTCTCTCCAACTGTCGTGTGCTCCAGTTTCCTTCCACACATTCCTGAAGGTAAAACTCCCTTGCGGGCTCTTCCTCAACCCGCATGAGTATCCTATAATGTGTCCAGGATAATTCTGAACGCACTGCGTTCATATTTGGAAAGGCCCGGTAAAACTGCCTCATATATGCAAGGTTTCTGTCATCAAAACCTTTACCATAGTCTGCCGTAAGCCGAATAGATAAGTTCGCCAAAAGATACTTCCCATACTCTGCCCGCTCCCTGCCTTCCTGCTCTTCTTCAATAATTGTCCGCCCTATATTCCAGTAAGCTTGAACCATCTCAAAGTTAACAGCTCTGTAAGACCTATTCCTGGCTGATTCCAGGATTTCTTTTACTTTAATATATAAGTCTTCGAAAGCAGATGGGAAAGTGTTTTTCATTTCACCAATTACTTTAAGAAAATGAATAAGTACTAATTGTATCAGTAATGGTTGGGTACTTTATATCATCGGAGCCGCACCATTTGAAAGTCAACCTGAGCAAAATACCCCGAGAATGACCTCGAGGTATAAGACAAACAAAAACTGATTTTGTGTAAGATTTGATTATTCCTTCAGGGGTTTTTTCTTTCTGCTGGAAATAATTATATAAGAATTTATAATACCTCCTGCTAATAGAATAATAAACAAAATATTATCAAACCTACTCAATTCTTCAACAAAGATCAGTTTATAAAGAAGGTAGAGTGCAATGATAATTAAAGCGACAAATGCAATTGTAGTGATTTTATTCATGATTTATTACATTTAGGAGATGTGAATCTATACGAGCATCCATGGTGATTTATGAGTTCCGGATGGCATATTGAAGCGCTCATAATGTTAAATACATCTTGGCAACAACAAATTTAACTCTTTTACCCATACTCTTAACAATGAACATCAAATCTCCCTTAATTCTAATCTAGTGTAGCTGCTTTATAAATTAAACAACCAACACCAGCGGTTTTGACAATTGCATACCCTACCCCTGTAAATGCTAATACTGGAGAAAGAACGTTAGCAACACCTACCACCACACAAAATCCATCCCAAAAGTTACCACCCCGTGTAGCACTCATATCTTCATATGTTAGTATCTGTTTCATAATCTAATTGTTTTTGGTTTTAATCGACTTCTATTCCCTGACTTTCCCAATACTCCTTGGCCGCAAGGGTTGTTGCACAACCAATAGCAGGTGCGGCCGCTAAAGGTGCAAGTACACCAGTGCATGCAAGCACAAGTGCGGAACCACATAAAATTCCACTAAGAGTTGTGAACTTTAGTCCACCACTCACAGTCTCCATTTGCTCAAATCTTAATTTTTTCATAGAGAGACATATTTTTCTTTCACCTACTCTCTTCAGGCTTTTCGGCATTCACCTGCAGAGGAGAGTATTTTAATCCCTCTGCAATATCAAATTAAAAACAAAGCAGTCCGACAATACCGGATTCTCTATCTTTTTTATTGTTTTGTCACTTTTGCTCCCTTATTTATTCTAATTAAAATCATCCCAAAACCTTCTGTAAAGATTATCTCCTGAAATAAGTTCATTATGGGAGCCTGCAGCAGTGATGGTTCTTCCTTCAAGAAGATAAATCCTGTCACATAGCTTCTTAACCAGGTTAATCCTGTGGGTCACCAGCAATACACCAACAGTATCTTTAATCCGCGTTAGAATATTTAGAATAATGGCTTCCGTGTCTCTGTCCATCCCGGAGGTTCCCTCATCAATAAGTAGAATGTCAGGTTCATTCACCAAGGCCCTCATAAATGCAATAACCTGTTTTTGCCCTCCGGAAAGGTTAACACCATCTTCCCCGGCAAGCGTGGCAAAACCCAGAGGAAGATTTTTTACAAATGGTTCAAGTCCATAATCTGCAGTTATTCTGACGAGCCTCTTCAGATTTGAGTCATCAGCATCAGGTATTATATTTTCGAGCACCGTTCCATTAAACATATGCATCTCCTGCGGGATCAGACCTATCGATTTACGCCACCTTTCAACCGGAATACCGTGGCTGTCTGTAAAATTGTTAACCAGGATGGATCCAGACTCAGGATGATAAAAACGCATTAGAATATTTACCAAGGTACTTTTCCCTGAACCTGACTCCCCAACGAGAGCTGCGATGTGCCCCTTTTCAACTTCCAGGCCAACATCCGAAAGGAAGAGTTTCTGTCCCGGGAATCGAAATGAAATACCATTTAGAGCAACCCTTGTGATTACCGGGATACCGCACTGATCGTCCGATCCGTCAGTCTCTGGCTTTAACTGAGTGAATTCAAACATCCTTTCGATAGCTACTTTGGCCTCGCTTAGAGGAATGGAGACAAGAGCCAGGTTCATGACAGACGGCAGCAGGGTTGAACTAAGTGAAATGATTGCCATCAGTTCGCCCTGGGTCATCCGTGCCCCCATTACCTCAAGCGAAGTGTAGACCAGTAATCCCATCAGATAAAGCGTACCTGCCAGGTTTGTCAGCATCCCAAGCTTTATCTTTATCTTACCCAGTGAAAAGGCTCTTTCCTGAAAAAAAGTGAATATGGATTTGTTCCTGTTTCCATAAATTCCTTGCCAGTTCATGCTTTTAATCTCCGTTATTCCCCTGAGAGTATTAATGAAATTACTTTCATTCAAGGCATAACCTGCCATCAGATCCTGCTGTGACTTAATTATTGGATTGTTCCATCTGTAAACCAGAAGGAAGAATAAGGGGATTGCCACCAGAGATAAAACTCCAGCCACAGTAGAATAGATGAAAATCATGAACACTGTTATCAGCAGTATCAGAATATCTATAATGTATGTACTGACTATGTCTGAAATAACTCGCTGGATACGCATCGTATCGTTTAAACGAGCTACCATGTCGCCAGTTTTTCTGGTGTCAAAGAATGGCTTGGGCAATCCGAGCAATGAACTGTAAAATCCGTCAACAATCCGGATATTGTAAGTTTTGCCCTGTGATAACAAAATGTATTGCCGTATTGAAGTAAGAAATACTCTAACAATAAGAAGCATAAATACAAGTACTGCTGAGACAATCAGTAATTTAATATCACCCGAGGGCAATATTCTGTCAAGCAGTTTTTGTGTAAACACTGCCATAACTACCCCAAGAACCGAAATCAGAATTCCCACAAACACACTTGCAAGAAGCAGTTCCTTCTCGGGTTTTATGGTATCTATTATCCACTCCCTTTTATCTTTTCTGGATTTATCCTCAAGCTGGAAATCCTTGCCCGGACTGACTGCTAGACATTTGTGACTCAGCCATATCTGATCAAGCTCTGATGTTGTCTTCAGGGAGAGACCTGATGCGGGATCCCATATAATGAATCTGTCACCTGAATACCCGTAGCTGACAATATAATGTTCATATCCCTTCTCCGGGGTCACGTGTAGAATCAGGACCCCTGCAAATGCAATAATATCTGCAATGGAGGCTTCGTAGCCGGTAGCCTCCATTCCACAGCCCAAAGCTGCCTGATACAAACCAAGCATTGATGTTCCTGACTGTGTTGTGCCGCTCAACCTTCGAACCTGATCAATTCCTGAGTTTCCTCCAAAGTATCTGATCACTGATGCAAGACACGCAGCTCCGCAATCAGTAGAATCATGCTGAAGTAATGATAGTTCCTTTATCCTTTTACTATTTATCACTGCTTTGCAGGTATTTAAGTATCGTCTCTGTAGTAGTCTCCCCCCGGAAGGCTTTCATCAACTGTAAATCCTTATTATAAATAAAGTTTGAAGGGATAACATCAGTCCCGAAAACCTCTCTAAAGAAAAGGTCCGGATCATGAAGTACATTCAATACGGGATAGTCCCTCGTATCAAACTGCTCCATAAATAATTTTATCTGACTGATGTCTGCGTAACTCACCAATATTATTCTCAAATCATTATCAAGCAAATCACTGCTGAAGATCGAAGCTATTTCATACCTGCAGTGATCACATTCCGGATGAAAATATGTAATCAATAACGGCCCGGAGGTTATCTGATCAGTCCTGAAAACATTACCATTGATATCAGCAAGAACAAGATCCGGCAAAGACCTGATTCTTTCAGCTGCCGCCTCCGCCTCTGCTTTTCTGAACAGGGTACCAACAATCAGAATAACCATAAGGGCTGTTGTTGCACCAACAATTAATTTACCTATTCGCTTCTTCATACCTCAGTGTCAATAGTTAAAAACATTATCAAAGCAATCCAGACGGCTATAGCAGGTACATAAGTGGTCAATATGACTTTGTCTGCTACAGCTCTTTTCACTGAACCAACTTTTGATAATCCCAGAGCAAGCATTAAAATATACGCAAACTGAAAAATATTGACTGTCTGAAGCGGGTAGATCCAATACGATGCGACCTCTGATCGTCGGAACAGGTTAATTAACGAGAGCGGATAAAAGAAACTAAGATCATCAAGAGTATAGTTGCCGGCAAAGAACATAAACCACAGCAACTTCATGAGTGAGGCTACAACAAAAACACATTCACAGGCAATTACAACTGTGAAGATTTTGCTAAGAGTGATCTCTTTATGCAGGTCGCTAAAAAATACACCAATGTAAATTAGCAGACTTAAAGCCAAGAATTTGAGTAATAGCATAACCGGTAAAAAAACATAGCTTACCCAGGCAAAAGATTCCATCCTGGCAAAAAGTTCCATAGACCTGTCGTACGTTAGCTGTTCACTGTAAGTATTGAAGAAGACAATCTCATTAATTAAAGTCGTTTGAGATAAAAAAATAATCAGCAGATTTAGAAATACAACGCCTGAAAAGAGCTTCCATCTTTTTATTGACAAGTAGTTTTCAATCATGACAGTACTGTTTTTCTTTTTAATTGGGTCCATGACCAAGTGAACTGAGTAAAATGCCAGGCTCATTTTTATTGAAACGGGTTATGAACCCACCTCTCCAGCTTTCTCAACCTTAATTACAATCCGTCTGGCATCAGCGTAATAGTATGACTCTCTAAGGTTTGAGTACCTGATGTCAACACCCATGCCTTTCATCTCCTGAAGTGTTTCAAAGAGAGTACTCCGGCTCAGGTTCATCTTGTAAGCGAATTCTTCAGGAGGACCGGTTGCCTTCATGGCAATAAGAGAATCCATCCGTTGCAATCTTGCAATGTACTTGATCAACGACATGTGAATAAATTTAGAAATGCAGCATCTCAAATTTAAAACGGTTTTTTTAAAATGTCAATGGTTCCGCTGAAAAAATTTAACGGATTGACCCGGAACAGGCGAAAAAGCCTGAAAACGTAATCATTGCAGATGGCCGTACAGAAATATTAAAGCAGCACCGCCCGGGTGCCAACGAAAAATTTGACTTCCCTTGGCTGATAGCGTAAATTTACATATCAGAAGGTTATTACCATAAACCCAAAAAAGCCTGCCTATGAAAAAAACTTATGATTTTCAGCGCATTGCTCCTGATCATCCTTGCCGGATGCAAACAGGAGCCGGTTAACCCTGTCGTCGGTGCATGGGACCTCATCTATGCCAAACAGGTGGCGAACGACACAACCGTGGCTACATTCCCGGGCACCTACCAGGGAAGCCAGGTTAAAATGTGGTGCAACAACTACTGGATGTTTACCGGAAAGTACAAACAGGACACCGTTGTAACGGATGCCTTTGGCGGTGGTTCATATACACTCGAGGGAATAGTCTACAAAGAGACAATCAGATACCACAGCACAGATGATTTTGTCGGACAAACATTAAGGATGAGAATCGTTGTTAAAAATGACACTCTCATCCAGGTGTGGCCAGCCGACGAGATGGGTGAAATAGATAAAAGCAACTACACTTCCGAGAAGTACGTAAAGGTTAAGTAACTGTGTGATTTACCGGTTTAACCGGACCCCGGATTGCTGGCTCAATGCTCCGTAACGAGCCCTTGCTCAAGGCTCCGTGCCGCCGGAATAAGCCCCCTGGCTTCGGCCCAGGGTTCAAAACGCTATGCTCTAAAGTCCGTGCACCGGGCTCTTCGCCCCGTTACCGGCAACCTTCATGAGCTTCTCATGGAGCTTCACTGCCCAGGTCTCTATCTCCGCATGGCTGCGGTGATCACCCTCCTTCAACAGCCCAAGGAGTATCCTCAGCTTGAACTTCGACCGGTCGCCGGGATGATCCTCCTTCTTCTTTTCAATATCGCCACTGAAAAATCCCTCACTCACGGGGTGAACCATCCCCCGCACATGAGCCGTATACTGCATGATCACCATGCGCGACTCAGCGCCTTTCTCCGACGCCAGAGAAGGGATAACGGTGAAGAGGGCAAACGGCTTCTTGTTCAGAAGTCCCTGGTTCCTGCGGACGAACTCCATCGCCTCCGGAACCCAGCCGCCACCCTGCCCCATGCTGCCGGCAATGACGGCCGAAAAACCCTTGACAGTGGAGACACCATTCATGGGAAGAAGCGCCACCTGAGCACCCAGTCCTGTCATCACCCTGGCAATCCGTTCAGCCACAGCGGCTGAAGGCCCGGCACTCCCGGCAAAGGTGATCAGGATCTTCATCTTTCAGGTCTCAGGTTTAAGAATACCAAAGGTAACAAAAAGAGAGCAATTCTAAAATTCCTGTTGCACCGCCGGGAATTCAGAATTCAGTCTTTTCTTAGTATTTTTGCAAAAACTGTGTCATGGCGATCCCGGGATTCTTCAAACAAAACAAACCACGTGGCTTCAACTACGTGCCGCGTTATTATGACCCGGTGAAGGAGGAAATGGAAGAGCGGCGCAGGGCCTGGAGAAGGCAGGATACCCCGGATGGGGAGAAGCAATCGCACATAGACGGAGACCAGGGTGCAGAAACCGGCGGGCAGACAACCCGCAGCTCAGAGCAGGCTTACATGACCGGCCAGAAACAGCCCTACAGGTCGAGGATCATGCGGGGCGACATGAAAAACTACTTCCACAGAAAACAGGAACGGGTTCAGAAATATACCATGATCAGGATCCTTGTGATCGCAATGATTATGATCCTGGCAGTATATCTTTACCTCCGCTTTTAACCCCCGCCGATGAGTGATATTATCAAGCTCCTTCCCGACTCCGTTGCCAACCAGATAGCAGCCGGCGAGGTCATACAGCGCCCCGCCTCCGTCGTCAAGGAGCTCACCGAGAATGCCGTCGACTCCGGCGCCACGGAGATAAGCGTGGTTATACGCGACTCCGGCCGCACGCTGGTGCAGGTGATAGACAACGGCAGCGGCATGAGCGAGACAGACGCCCGTCTTGCCTTCGAGCGGCACGCCACCTCCAAGATCTCATCGGCCGACGACCTCTTCTCCATCACCACCAAGGGGTTCCGCGGCGAAGCCCTCGCCTCCGTCGCCGCCGTCTCCATGACCGAGCTGCGCACCCGGCGGGAGGAGGATGAGGCCGGCACCCTGGTTGAGATAAACAACTCGAGGGTGATAAAACAGGAGCCCTGCTCATGTGCCGCCGGATCGGTCTTCAGCGTTAAGAACCTGTTCTATAACGTCCCTGCCCGGCGCAAGTTCCTCAAGTCGGACAACACCGAGTTCAGGCATATAATAACGGAGTTCCAGCGGGTGACGCTGGCACACCCGGAGATAAAGTTCACCCTCATACACAACGACCAGGAGATATACCGCCTCCCGGCAGGCAGCACCCGGCAACGCATCGTCTCACTCTTCGGCAAGCACTACAACCAGAACCTGGTCACCGTGGAGACCAACACCACGATTGTCTCCATCAGCGGCTTCGCCGGCAAGCCCGAGAACGCGCGCCGCTCAGCCGGAGAACAGTTCTTCTTCGTCAACAACAGGTTCATCAGGCATCCCTACCTGCACCGTGCCGTTCTCGAGGCCTACCAGGGTATCCTGCCGCCCGACACGGTGCCGGCGTACTTCCTCTACATGACTGCCGATCCATCCGCCATTGACGTCAACATCCACCCCACCAAGACCGAGATCAAGTTCGAGGATGAGCGTTCGGTGTGGCAGATAATGCTGGCCTCGGTACGGGAGGCGCTGGGACGGTTCAACGTGGTGCCCTCGCTCGACTTCGGTCCTGAGGGAGCGGTGGAGATCCCCGTCATCATGGGCAACACCCCCGCCCCCCCGGCGCCACATATAGAGGTTGACCATACATTCAATCCCTTCGATGCAAACGAATACCAGCGCCCGGAGACAAAATGGAAAAACGAGGGCGAACACACCCCGCCCCGCGGATGGGAGTCGCTCTTCACCATCACGGCCCGCAGCGAGCAGGGAGCGGGAAACGACAGCCCGACAGGACAGCGCCGCTTCTTCCAGGTAAAAAACAGGTACATAATGTGCCCCGTCATCTCGGGCATCATGATGATAGACCAGCGCAGGGCACATGAGAGAGTGCTTTACGAAAAGTATCTCGCCTCCCTGGGCGACGGACCCCGCCCGGCACAGGTGTCGCTCTTCCCCGTGGAGGCAGAGCTCAATGCCGGCGACATCGTCATCCTCCGCGAGATAGGCGACCAGCTGAAGACGCTGGGGTTTGAGGTGAAGGTGGGTAATGACAACATGGTGACCATCACCGGCCACCCTGCCGACAGCCGCAATGCGAGTCCGCTTGCGATGCTGGAGACACTGATAGCCGAATTCAGGCATACGATGAGCGACCCATCCATCGGCGCCCGTGAACGGGTAGCACTCTCTATGGCAAAGGCATCAGCCATACCCTATGGCATGCCTCTGACGCATACCGAGATGGAGGAACTGTTTGACATGCTCTTCGCCTGCTCCATGCCAAACTACTCACCAACAGGCAAAACGGTGATGAATATCATCACTCTTGAGGAGCTTGACCGAAGATTCAGCTGAATTTCGGACAGAATGGCTAAATTTGCGGACTGAAAAACGAGACTACATAATATGAACAGAATATTTGCAGGCATGCCCCCGGTGGTGAAGAACCTCATTATCATCAATGTGGCCATGTTAATCCTGGCAGAACTCCTGAGGCTCATGTCAGGAATCAATCTTAACGGCATCCTGGGACTTTACTTCCCGAAATCCGAATTCTTCAGGGGATGGCAGGTGGTGACACATATGTTCATGCACGGCGGCTTTATCCATCTCCTCTTCAATATGTTCGCCCTCTGGATGTTCGGCCGGGTGCTCGAACAGGTGTGGGGCCCGAAGCGGTTCCTGATGTATTACCTCATCACAGGCCTCGGCGCAGCCTTCTTCTTTGAGCTGGTGCAGTATATTCAGTACACAAAGGTCATGGCGGTCATCTCTCCTGAGCAGCTTCAGCTTGTCTATGACAGCGGCAGCGAGGCAATCACCCAGGGCAGGAACTTTGCCGACGATCAGATGGGAAAACTGAACTCGATACTCAACGTACCTGTCGTTGGAGCCTCGGGAGCCGTCTACGGTGTGCTGCTGGCCTTCGGCATGCTCTTCCCCAATACGCAGCTGATGTTCATCTTCCCGCCTGTCCCCGTAAAGGCAAAATACGTGGTAATAGGATATGCCGCCATCGAGCTCTACCTCGCCATAACAAGCCCGGGGAGCAACGTAGCACACGCTGCACACCTCGGCGGCATGATCTTTGGATACATCCTCATACGGTACTGGAGGAAGACCACAAAAACACTCTACTGATGAGCATCTGGGATGAGATAAAGGGATCATTCAAAAACGGCACGGCCCTCACAAGGCTGATGTACATCAACGCCGCCATCTTCATCCTTATCAAGATCATTGAGGTTATCGGCGTCCTCGCCGCCAGCCCGGAACTGGCGCCGACAGTCATATCCTACCTCTCCGTCCCCGCATCCGTGGGAGCTCTCGCATCAAAGCCGTGGACCCCGCTGACCTATATGTTCACCCACCAGGGCTTCATTCACCTCCTTTTTAACCTGCTGTGGCTGTGGTGGTTCGGTAAGATATTCCTCAGCTACCTCGACCAGCGCAAGCTGGTGTCGCTCTATATAATGGGCGGCCTGGCAGGAGCATTGCTTTACATTGCGGTGTTTAACATCTTCCCGGCCTTTGCCGGTATGGTGCATGTCTCCATAGCCCTCGGAGCCTCGGCCTCGGTGATGGCACTCGTGATAGCCACAGCAACCTATCTTCCCGAGATGGAGTTGCATCTCCTCTTCTTCGGAAGGGTGAAGCTTAAGTACCTTGCCCTCATCACCTTCCTCATAACCTCCGTCTTCGACTTTTCGGTAAACACGGGAGGCAAGATAGCGCATATAGGGGGGGCGCTGATGGGAATGGCATATGGTTACGGGCTGAAGAACGGAAAAGATATCGGCGCCTGGCTAAACACTACCATAGACTTCTTTGTTAATCTCTTCAAGCCGGCAAAAAAGCTGAAGGTGACCTACAAAAAGGCCGCAGCGGATTTTGATGCCCGGCAGGCAAAGACCGATTACGACTACAACAAGATAAAGGCCGAAAGACAGAAGGCCGTTGACCATATACTCGACAAGATCTCAAAAGGAGGTTATGACAGTCTTACCAGGGAAGAAAAAGAGATCCTCTTCAGCGAGAGCCAGAAAAAAGGATAGCGGGATAAAGCGTTTCTCGCTGTTTATCCTGCTGGCAGTGAACATCGTTCTTGTCCTCTTCCTCCTGCTTGCATACCTCTCCATCTATGTCAATCCGGCCACAACGGCCCTGCCTGCACTCTTCGGGCTTGCCTATCCCTATATCGCAGCTGCCAACATTGTGATGGTGCTCTTCTGGCTGGTGCTCAGGAGATGGTATGTACTTCTTTCAGTCATTGCCATCGCCGTCGGGTTCGGTTACATTCACAACTTCATCAGGTTCACCAACCATGGCACCGAGGAGCATCACGACCTCAAGCTGATGAGTTATAACATACGTCTCTTCAACATCTATGAGGAGAGTGAGAAGAACACCCACAGTAAGATGCTTCAGCTCCTGAAGAAGGAGGACCCGGGTATCCTGTGCCTCCAGGAATATTTTGTCAAGGGCGCACCGGCTGTCGGTGAGAGGAAGCTGAAGGATGCCCTCGGCGGGAAGCTGTACAGCCACTTCAAGCTGATAAAAAGCGGGTCATCGAGTCATTACGGCATAGCCACCATCACCCGCTACCCCATCCTCTACCGCGGTGATGTGGTGCATCCGGGATCATCATCGCTGACCATCTTTACCGATATCATCGTTGACGCAGACACCTTCCGGATATACAACAACCACCTGCAGTCGTTCCGCCTGCGGCGCGTCGAGGGCACACTCCTGAGCGAGCTGACAAACGAGGATCAGGGGCGTTCAATGGAAAACATCACGGGTATTTACCGGAGCCTGACTCAGGGTTTTGCCAGCAGGGCGTTGCAGGTAGACAGGGTGAGGAGGCATATCGAGACATCGCCCTACCCGGTGATAGTGACGGGCGACTTCAATGACACCCCCATATCGTACACATACCGCATTATGAGGCGCGGGCTGAAGGATGCGTTCGTGGAGGCGGGTTACGGCGCAGGCTTCACCTACAGGGGCAAGTACCCGCCCAACAGGATAGATTACATTCTGTATAATGAGGAGTTCCACTGCAACGACTTTGACATCGTCAAGGCCAGGTACTCGGACCACTACCCGATCATTGCATATTTCAGGCGGATTGACCGAAAGGAAGCTTCGACAGGTCAGCATTCCCGCCGGAAACAATAATAGCCACCCTTTTGCCCTCGAAGAGGTTCCTGTTGGCAAGCACCGCCGCCAGGGGCACGGCTGATGAGGGTTCAACAACTATCTTCATCCGCTCCCACATCAGCCTCATGGCGTCAACTATCTGCTCTTCGGTCACGGTGAGTATATCATCAACGTTTGCCTGTATGATGGTGAATGTCCTTTCGCAGAGCGATGTCAGGAGTCCGTCCGCGATTGTCCGTGGCGGGAGTGCGGGTTGTATGGCTCCCGTGTGCAGTGAGCGGGCCGCATCATCAGCGAGGAGCGGCTCGGCCCCGTATATCTTCGCCGAGGGCGCAAGGTAGCGTGTGGCGATGGCCGTGCCGCTGAGGAGGCCGCCGCCGCCGACGGGGGCGATGACCGCATCAGCGTTGTTTATGTCTGAAAGCATCTCCATCGCCGCCGTCCCCTGACCGGCGATGATGAAAAAGTTGTCATAGGGATGGATCATCGTGGCGCCGGTGCGCTCAATCACTCCGGCGGCGGCGGCCTCACGCGCCGCCAGCGTGGGCTCACAGAAGGTGATCTCAGCACCGTAACCCGCCACCGCCCTCTTCTTTACCTCGGGCGCCGAGGAGGGCATGACGATATATGCCTTCACTCCGCGCGACACAGCCGCATGCGCCAGGGCGGCGGCGTGATTGCCCGACGAGTGCGTCACCACGCCGGCGGCGCGCTGCTCGTCCGTCAGCCTCATGACAGCATTGGTGGCACCCCTGAACTTAAAGGCACCCACCTTCTGGAAGTTCTCGCACTTGAAAAAGAGATGAGCACCGCTGATGGCGTCAACCTGCCTGGAGGTGAGCACAGGAGTACGGTGCACATGCGGCGCGATCAGCTGCATGGCCGACTCAATATCTTTAAATTTCGGGATAAAAGACATAACTATTCTGATTTATCTGTTCATTTAGCGGCCCTGAAGAAATTATTGAATTTTCAAATTGTTAAGCCTGGTATTCAATAACTCAAGATATTTATCCTTCATGCCTCCTGACAAAAAACTAATGTCTATCAATTCCTTCCAAGCAGGTATTGCAGCGGCAACAGTTTCGAGTACCTTCTCAATACTCTTAACCGGCAACTCACACCTTTCAATCCCAAAGTAATCCACAAGAATGTTCCGGGTAAGCTTTTTTTTGCGCCCCCTGACTGGCAAGGCGATTTCTTCATCCGGAGTCTTGTACTCAATTGTAGCATTTACAAGATCATAACAGGGCGAAAGCCTGGTTATGGCGTTCTCCGTAATCACTGAAAAATTCTTCAGATGCATATCATCGTTCCCCGTGAGGTAACTGAATATGATCAGTTTAAACAGCAAAACTTTTTCAACTGCCGGGAAGGTGCAGAATTTATTTACCAGGCCGACTACCTTTTCCAGACTGTAGTCATACTTCGTATCCCTGGTCATTCCGGCAAGTTGTGCAAAATCCTCGACAGGAATCCTGGCACTCTGCCCTTTTCTGTCAAACCTCCTGATGAAGTAAGTCAATGAATTGTCTTTTGACCAGATTAAGCCATGTAATGGAATATTGAGGCCGATTACATCAGCAAGCCTCATCGTCAGGTCTTCATTCTCAGGCATCTCGGGAAAATAGTCATGCTGAGGCTTGAGTATGTATCTCCCGCCCGTATCCACTACTTCAAACCTGCCCTCTTTTATGTTAAGCCTTGCACTTAACTTGGGCTGAACTCCCTGAATTGACATCCGTGAGGCACGATTGAAGGCCTCCCTCCTCTGTTCATCGGCAGTATACTCAAGTTCTCTCAGGAAAGCAAGTCCGGGGGATATCTGCCTGAGCCCGGACTTACTGTAACGGTTATCTCCGCATGACTCATATGTTATCGGACATCGGTTCATTCCTCGACTTCTGTTACAGTTACAGCACCTACCATATCATTACCTACCGCAATCAGTTGAGAAAAATAGTCAGACCTGTCAATCTTTCTCGTTTTTAATAATCCTTCCAACTGGATCCCCTCCGGCAATAATCCATCAAAAAATGACGGGAACCGGTCAAATTTAAAGACTTTCTCAGTAATTGACATTGTACGGGATACTTCAGGACCTTCGTAACCTTCCAGGTATTCAAACAGGTACTCCTTACCCTTGATAACCTCTGACAGAATACCCGCTTCGACTCCCTTTATGTATACCTTAGCCTTTCTCATTTCCCTCTTGTTTAAGGTTATCCATCAGCGGACTCTTTAATACTATTGTAATATTCAGGACTTTGAGAATTTTTTCGAGGGTATCCAACTGAACAGATTCCTTCCCTTTCTCTATGTCATAAATTACAGTCTTGCCGACTCCTGAAAGTTCTGCCAACTGTACACGGCTAAGCCTTGCAGCCTTTCTGTGGAACATTATAACTTCCGCCAATTGTTTTGCCATTATCTCTTTTGCCTCTTTAGCGGTAAATCTAATAATTTTTCAATAATATTCCAAACAATTTGTTAATTATTACCGCTAAGGCAGTATTTTCAAGCCCATAGCCCCAAAGAGTCATTAAAAATAACGCTATTTACCGCCCAGGCAGTAATTTAATCACCGGATTATACCCTAAGGGGTATACTGCATAGCCTGGTATCGGGATTAATTCAGTGGCAAGAGCGGGCCACCGCGGTCCTATCAGTTACAGGAAAAAGGAACGGCGCCCTTCTAAGGGGCGCCGCTGCAAAATATCAGTTCAAGATCTTATCCCAGTATGCTCCAGGTCACGGTCAGACCGGCCATAACCACGGAGACCATTGACATGAGCTTGATGAGGATGTTGAGCGCGGGACCGGAAGTGTCCTTGAACGGGTCACCTACAGTGTCACCAACCACGCCGGCCTTATGGGACTGGCTTCCCTTGCCGCCATAGTTACCCTTCTCAATGAATTTCTTCGCGTTATCCCATGCACCGCCCGAGTTATTGAGCATGCTGGCGAGGGTGAACCCTGCGGTCATGCCTCCCATCAGCAGACCCACAACACCCGGAACACCCAGGGTGAGGCCTATTGCAAGCGGAACAGCAATTGCGAGCAGCGACGGAAGCATCATCTCCCGCTGTGCTCCCTTGGTTGATATTGCCACGCACGTTGCATAATCGGGTTTGCCTGTACCTTCCATAATACCCGGTATCTCGCGGAACTGGCGTCTCACCTCATCAACCATGCTTCCTGCAGCACGTCCCACGGCTTTCATTGAGAGAGCGCTGAAGAGGAACGCCATCATGGCACCGATAAAGATCCCGGCGATGAGCAGCGGGTTGAACAGTGACAGGTCATATGCTCCCACAAAATCCTTAATATGAGCTGTACTGACGTTCACTGCAGTCATCCCTTCGGGTATGGCAGAAGGTACGGTGTGATTGTAGAACAGCACATCACCAATCTGCTTATATCCTTCAACTGTATCATCTGCGAGGCGACCGAGCCACAGTTTGACCTCCTCCATATAGGCTGCCACAAGGGCCATGGCTGTCAGCGCTGCTGACCCGATGGCAAACCCTTTACCTGTTGCAGCAGTAGTGTTGCCAAGCATATCAAGGGCGTCAGTGCGCTCACGCACCTCCTTGGGAAGATGAGCCATCTCGGCGTTACCGCCTGCGTTGTCAGCAATCGGGCCGAAAGCATCTGTTGCCAGTGTTATGCCCAGCGTGGAGAGCATCCCCACTGCTGCAAAACCGATGCCGTAGACACCCCAGGAGAAGTCCTGGAAACCGCCTGCAAAGCCGTACGCTGCAATGATTGCAATTGAAATTGTCAGGACAGGGATCCAGGTAGACTGCATGCCGACGGCAATGCCTTCGATAATTGTGGTGGCTGGACCCTGCTGTGTCTGTTTTGCAATCCCTTTGGTAGGCTTGTATTCATCCGATGTATAATACTCTGTAGATTGTCCGATTATGACACCGGCTATAAGGCCTGAAACCACTGCGCCAAATACGCCCCACGTGATCCATCCGGTGAAGGCCATGGCTGCTATCGCCACAAGTATCAGGGCCGAACTGCCGCCTGTTCCGAGCAGAAGCGCATTGAGCAGGTTCTTCTGTGTGGCCTGCTCCTTGGTGCGTACCATGTAGACACCGGCAATTGAAAGAAGTATTCCTATGGCAGCTACTATCATCGGTGAAATGACAGCCTTGATCTGATCCCCGGCTGCTACAATTGGCAGGGCTGCTCCGAGAGCTGCCGTAGCCAGTATCGATCCGGCATATGATTCGTAAAGGTCAGCGCCCATGCCTGCCACGTCACCAACGTTGTCACCAACGTTGTCAGCAATGGTTGCAGGGTTGCGGGGGTCATCCTCAGGGATGCCTGCCTCTACTTTACCTACAAGGTCAGCGCCTACGTCTGCAGCCTTTGTAAAGATACCTCCGCCCACGCGGGCAAAGAGAGCCTGTGTTGAGGCACCCATCCCGAATGTAAGCATTGTGGCGGTGATCTCGATCATCTTCTGGTGGTCAGTGGTGCCGGGGTGAACGAAAGTCAGACCCGCCCATTTCCATCCTTCGAGCATGTTCTCAGGGCTGAAGACCCAGTTATTCAGGACAAGGAACCATATAACAATGTCAAGCAGTCCAAAACCGACAACAATCAGTCCCATAACGGCACCGCTGCGGAACGCTATCTTAAGCCCCCTGTTAAGCGAGACTGAAGCTCCCTGGGCTGTCCTCGACGATGCGTTGGTTGCGGTTCTCATTCCCAGGTAACCACAGAGGCCGGAGAAGAACCCGCCCGTAAGGAATGCCAGCGGAACAAAGGGGTTCTGAACCCCCATGTAAGCCAGTATAAAAAGGAGAACTACAAGGATAAGGAAGACCTTGAAAACAACACTGTACTGGCGCTTGATATAGGCCATAGCGCCTTCTCTGACATAACCGGCTATCTCCTGCATCCGGTCGTTGCCGGCAGGCGCCTTCATCATGCTCCTGTAGAAGATCCATGCAAAGAGCAATGCCAGCACCGCTGCGACAGGTGCTATCCAGAACAAACTACTGATCATAAGCTTAGGTTTTTATAAGATTTGAGGTACAAAACTAATCAGTTTTTTAACAAAACCTAACCGCGCCCTGTACTTATTACTTTTTGTTCTTTACATATTTATCGAGCCATCTGAGATACTCCCAGTGCATATGCAGTAACGACTCCCGGGCTGCGTATCCGTGGGCTTCCGAGGGAAGCAGCACCATCCTGACCGTCGCTCCCGCTCCCTTGAGGGCGGCATAGTATCTCTCACTCTGTATCGGGAAGGTACCCTGGTTGTCGTCAGCCATACCGTGTATCAGCAGTATCGGGTCCTTCACCTTCGTAGCGTGGGTGAAAGGTGACAGCTCCAGGTAGAGCTCGGGTGCCTCCCAGAAGCTGCGCCTCTCGCTCTGGAACCCGAAGGGTGTCAGTGTACGGTTATAGGCTCCGCTGCGTGCAATGCCTGCTGCGAAGAGCCTGGTGTGCGAGAGAAGATGAGCGGTCATGAATGCCCCGTATGAATGACCGCTGGCAGCCACCCTCGCCGGGTCGGTGACACCCATCTCAGCGGCCTTGTTGATAGCAGCTTCAGCGTTGGCAACAAGCTGTTCAACAAAGGTGTCATTGGGCTCGGTGCCTTCGGCTCCCACTATCGGGAAGCTTACATCATTGAGTACGGCATAACCCTGGGTCACATAAACAAGTACGGAAGAGGGACTGACACGTGTGAAGCTGTATGGCGAACCGCTTACCTGGCCTGCGGTGGATGCGTCATTGAACTCGCGGGGATAGGCCCAGAGGATGGTAGGAAGAGGACCATCCTTCGCTTTGTCATATCCTGCCGGGAGGTAGAGGGTGAAAGAGAGATCCACGCCATCCTTGCGCTTGTAGGTCACCAGTTCCTTGTAGACTCCGGCAAGCTGCGGATAGGGGTTCTCAAATTTTGTCACCTGCTGCAGCGTCCCCTTCTTAAGATCACGGATGAAGTAGTTGGGAACCTCCGTCACTGACTGCCTTACGGTAAGGAGAAGTCCCTTTGCAGGGTCTATGAACTCACTGACGGTCTCATAGTAAGGAGCCTCCGAACGCCACAGCCTGGTGGTCTTGCCTGTTTTAAGATCGTATTTGTCAACGAAAGGCCTGTCGCCTTCAGTCGATGCTCCCTGGCCCGAGAGGTAGAGGCTCCTGCCTTTGTCTGCCGTCAGCAGCACACTCCTGCCGTAGATGTTCGGGGCGGTCATGGGGAAGCCGGGGTTGTTGTAACGGTCGTCCGAATTGAGTTCCGAGATCTTTTTAACGGTGGCTTGCGGGCTGGCCGGATTGAATGTGCTGGTGACACGTACGCGTGTCTTTGCCAGGCCCTCCATCAGGATGGCCAGGTTATCATTGCCCCACATAATGCCCTGGAACCGCTTTTCCGTAGCAAGGAAGGGAGCCGGATCGCCGGTAAATGGAGACTCGAGCATAAAGACCTGGTCATGGTACTGCATCTCCTTCGCGTGGTAGTTGCCTTCATCAAGGGCCTCCACCCACATGAGCGAGGAGGGCCTGTCGCTCCGCCAGCTGTAATTGCGCGGACCGGGGTTGACAACATCATATCCTCTCGGCAGGTTCTCCTGGAGAGGTTTGACAAGCAGTATCCTTGCAACCTTGCCCTCGAGATCCCATATCTCCGTCCGTGTCGGAAAATAAAAATACGGTACGATATATGAGAATGGTTTTTCAATAAGGGTCATCAGGAGCCATTTCCCGTCAGGCGACGGAGAGAGGTCGGTGATGATTCCCTTTCCGCCTATCGGTCTGGCACTCTGTCCGTCCCATCTTGTCAGTTCCGATGTGCCGTAGTATTCAAATATCCTTTCATCGTCAACATTTTTCAGCAGGTCCTGGAAGGTACGCGACTCACCCTGTTTGCCATCGCTCTCCTGTATGGATGGCCCTTCAGGCACCTGTGAGGCCAGCGGAGCCTTGCCCCTGTCACGGGGAGTGCGCAGGTAGACTATCGATCCGTCAGGCAGCCAGCTCATCGTCCGCCTGAAGATACCGTTGAGCCCGTCGTCGATCCTGCGGGCGGTCATTGTGGCTAAATCCGCAACCCACAACTCAATTGTACTGCCGGTGGTGTTGGTGAAGGCGATGCTCCTGCTGTCCATTGACCATGAGACGTCACCCAGTTCGGGGTCAGCAGGAAGTCCTGAAAGAACACGGATGTTTGTGCCATCGACATTCATTGACGAAATCCTGTTGACTCCGCGGCCGCGGCTCTGACCGTTGGTGGCGGGATCAAACCTGATGCCTGCAAGACGGAGCTCCGTCTGCGAAATGTCGGCAATGGTTGGCAGCCCCGGGCGGTCAAGCAAAAGTATGGTCTTATTGTCAGGACTGAGAAGCACTGAAGGGGTCTGTGGTGCATCAATGAGAGAGACAATGGCTTCAGGAGGAAGCTGATAACCCTGGTTGTCCTGTGCACTGAGCAGCATGAATGACCCTGCAAGAATGGAGGTGAGAAGGATTTTACGCATTATCGTGGTTTTTTTTGATGGAATTCAAATTTATACTTATGTACTTAAGTACGGAGAACAAATAACCGCTATTATTGTTTTTTAACATTCCGGTTCAGCTATTCATTAATTTTACAGGACACATGGTGTACAGGCAAGAGTTGATAGAGGCCGCATGGGATGAGCGCGGCAGGCTCCGCGACCCGGAGGTCAGGAGAGCGGTTGAAGAGGTGATCGATGCGCTTGACAGGGGTGTGCTCCGGGTGGCGGAGCCCCGTGAAGAGGGGTGGGTTGTGAACGACTGGGTGAAGAAGGCCGTGATCCTCTATTTTCCGATGCGCGAGATGAAGACCACCATCGCCGGTCCGCTCGAGTTCCATGACAAGATAGACCTCAAGCACAACTACGCGGAGCTTGGCGTCAGGGTGGTGCCTCATGCCGTCGCCCGTTACGGGTCATACCTTGCCAGGGGAGTCATCCTTATGCCCTCGTTCATAAACATAGGTGCATACGTTGATGAGGGTACGATGGTAGACACCTGGGCCACCGTAGGCTCATGTGCGCAGGTCGGGAAAAATGTGCACCTCAGCGGCGGCGTGGGCCTGGGAGGTGTGCTTGAGCCCGTGCAGGCCGCACCTGTTGTGGTGGAGGATAACTGTTTCATAGGGTCACGTGCCGTTATTGTCGAAGGCGCACGGATATGCTCCGAGGCTGTGATAGCAGCCAACACCGTGATAACCGGCTCGACGAAGATCATTGATGTCACAGGGAGTGAGCCCGTGGAATACAGGGGTCACGTGCCGCCGCGAAGCGTGGTCATCCCGGGAACCTATACCAGGGATTACCCGTCGGGAAAGTACAACATTCCCTGCGCACTCATCATCGGTCAGAGAAAGGAGTCAACTGACAAGAAGACCTCGCTTAACAACGCACTCCGCGAAAATGATATAATGGTATGAAGAACGAATTCGGGGATGACATAAGAAACGCCCTTAAGGTACTGCGTGCCGGAGGGGTCATTCTCTATCCCACAGACACTATATGGGGTATCGGGTGTGATGCCACCAACGCAGAGGCGGTGCGAAAGATCTACGCCATCAAGCAGAGGGCTGAAAACAAAAGCCTGATTATCCTGGTCAACTCGGCAGGCATGCTGACGAGGTATGTCGACAATCCTCCCGAGGTGGCGCTGCAGATGGCGGAGCTGACTGAGAGTCCGCTGACCATCGTCTATGACAGGGGGCGGAGCCTGGCGGAGGGAGTCGCCTCTGCCGACGGTTCGGTTGGTGTGAGGATATGCGCCGATCCCTTCTGTGATGAGCTCATCACTGCCCTGCGCAAGCCCCTGGTCTCTACCTCGGCGAACATCAGCGGCAGTAGTGCCCCGGCACTCTTTGACGAGATAAGCGAAGAGCTTAAGGCTTCGGTCGATTATGTATGCCTGTGGAGACAAGATGACCGAAGCAGGGCTAAAGCCTCTTCGGTCATCAGGGTATCCGGAAACGGAGTCGTAAAGATCCTGCGCGGTTGATTATTTCATCCGCACCTTGCCTGATCCGGAGATAGCCGCATCGATCTTCGGGTTACCCGAATAGTTGATGTGGCCGCTGCCGGAGATAGAAGCTCTGATCATCCCTGTAACATGACAGTCGCAGCTGCCACTGCCGGAGATATTTGCCTCCAGCGTTCCCACCCTGGTGTCCGCCCCCACATAGTCACCCGAGCCTGAGATGTTCATCTCAAGGCGTTCGATGGTGCCGCTGCCGGCAATGTTGAGACTGCCTGATCCGGAGATGTGGCATTCGACATCACTGAGTGCCACATCACGCAGGAAGGCTTTGCCGCTACCGCTGATGCTTATGTCCAGGTCTCCCCCCTTGAGCGGATCATTGACTGTGACCCTCCCTGAGCCTGATACACTGACACCTTCAAGGTCAGGCATGGTGATCCTCACAACTACTTTACTGTTTCCGGCATCAAACCATTTGTCTCTTTTGATCCTGAGCTCGTCTCCTGAGACAATTGTTTCTATTTCACTGATATAATCCCTGTCACCTTCGAGAACGACGCTGTATTCATTTCCCAGGCTGATTATGAGTTCACCGGCCACCCCGAAGCCTACTTCGCTGAAACCGGAGACATTTCTCTTCTCGGTGTACGGGGTCTGCGCCTGTGTCGCCTGAAAGGCAAGAATTACCAAAACTGCTAAAGCAAATAATTTTTTCATGATTGCACCTGTTTAAGTTGTGAGAATAACACCTGAAAGACGGAATAAAAATCGCGGCGCTGCATCACGGACGGCAAAAAGTGGGGATGCTCCGGCGGCGGTTCAGCCGTTTCAGGCAAGGGGGTGCCGGCCTGTCAGTCGTTCAGCTGTATCAGGCCTTCCGGGAGTGACATCTCTATTGTCTTCCTCTTCCGGTCAACGGAGACGATAAGGTCAGGATGCAGCGGAACCAATATCTCTCCTCCCGGCACTGTGACCACTGCAAGCAACTGGCCGGGATTTTGAATTACTGATGTGATTGTGCCCCTTACACCGCTGTTAATGTCGGTCAGGGAGTAGCCGTCAAGGGCTGCCATGTCATCGTTCTCCTCCGTCTCGCCGGCGATTCGTACCTCGCATCCCTTGAAGCGTGACACTGACTCGGTGGTGAGGTAGTCATCAAAGGATATCACCAGTGTGGCGGGTGAAGGCGAGAAGGCTTCACGTGTAAAAAAGGGAACCGGTATCCCGTCTATGACGATGAATACCGGTTCTCCCTGTTCGGGTTCCCGTGTGATGCCGCTTTCACTTCTCACCACCACGGCTCCTTCGAAGCCGTAAGTCCTGGTTATTCTGCCAATCGTTTTCACTATTCAGCGGCAGGGACGAAAGACTGTTATTCAGTCTTTTCTTTCTCTTCTGCAGTATCTTCCTTGATGTCGTCTGCAGGAGCTTCAGCCTCAGCCACCGGTTCGGCGACTGCCTCTGCTGTCTCTTCTGCGGGGGCTTCAGCAACTGCTTCATCTGCAACAGTCTCTTCTGCTGCCGGTGCTGCTGCTGCCCTGGCTGCTGCCTCTGCCTCAGCGGCGAGAGCGGCTACCTTCTTGGCATATTCAGCTGCCCTTGCTTCCTTGATCGCCTTCTCAGCCTCAAGTCTCTTCTTGCGGACGTCCTCGCCCAGCTTCTCAAGACCTGATTTCTTTAGTTCGATCGTCTCCTCCTTGCCCTTCAGCCATTCATTAAAACGACGGTCGGCTTCAGCCTCGTCAAAGGCACCTTTTTTGACACCCTCGATAAGGTGCTTCTTCATCATAACGCCCTTGTACTTAAGGATCGCCCTGCATGTATCCGTAGGTTGCGCACCTTTCTGCAGCCAACCCAATGCCTTCTCGAAGTTGATGTCGATTGTTGCCGGGTCAGTGATCGGGTTGTAAATACCGATCTTCTCAATGAATCTGCCATCACGTGGCGACCTGCTATCTGCTACCACCACGTGGTAGTAGGCCTGCTTCTTGCGGCCTTTCCTAGCTAATCTGATCTTTACTGACATTTAAAATTTAAGGTTAAATTGATATTGATTTTTTTATGAGGGTGCAAATATATCACATTTTATCGATGTAACAAAAATTATCGACCGCTTCATGTTAATAAATAAATTGACGGATCATTGACCTTTTTGATATTTTTGTTTCCGGAGCCGTCGCAGGCTTAAATCCCATGATCATGTCCTCATTTGCTCATTTACACGTACATACACAATATTCCATTCTTGACGGGGCATCGGGCGTAAAGGCCCTTGTCCGCAGGGCGAAGGAGCTGGGCATGGAATCACTTGCCATCACTGACCATGGAAACATGTTCGGGGTAAAGGAGTTTCACGATGCTGCCACCGCCGCCTCCGTCAAACCGATAATCGGCTGCGAAATATATGTTGCCCGCACCACCCTCGAAGACAAGACCTCCGTCGAGGACCGGTCGGGCGACCATCTTATATTGCTTGCGAAGAACCTCACAGGGTACCACAATCTTGTCAAGCTTGTCTCCCGGGCCTGGATAAAGGGATTTTATTACAAGCCGCGCATTGACAAGCAGCTGCTGCGTGAACATCATGAGGGACTGATAGCTTCATCAGCATGCATTGCCGGCGAGGCGGCGCAGGAGATCCTTTCGGGAAATCTCCCGGGCGCGGAGGAGGCGCTGCTATCGTACAGGGAGATCTTCGGCGACGATTATTACCTTGAGGTCCAGCGGCATGAGACCAGCGATCCCACTGCCGACGCCACCGTCTTTCCATTGCAGCAGCGCGTAATATCAGCGTACCGCGAACTTGCTGCAAAGCACAACATAAAGATCATTGCCTCCAATGACGTTCACTTCATCATGCAGGACGAGGCCGAGGCCCACGACCGTCTTATCTGCCTCAACACCGGGAAAGACATCGATGACCCGAAGAGGCTCCGCTACACCAAGCAGGAATACCTGAAGAGCGAAGAGGAGATGCTCACCATCTTCGCCGACATGCCGGAGGCCGTCCTGAACACAAAGGAGATATCTGACAAGGTCGAATAGCTACTCACTCAGCAGCGAGCCCATCATGCCTGACTTTGCGATCCCCGCGGAGTTCACCGACAAGGATGAGTATCTGCGTCACCTGACCATGCTGGGTGCTGAGGAAAGGTGGAAGGTCATCTCTCCGGAGCTGCAGGCACGGATCGACTTCGAACTTTCGGTGATAAAGAACATGGGCTTTCCCGGGCTACTTCCTGATCGTGCAGGATTTTCTCAGGGCGGCCCGCGAGATGGGCGTCTGGGTAGGTCCCGGCAGGGGATCCGCGGCAGGAAGCGTGGTAGCCTATTGCCTTAAGATAACAGATATCGACCCGATAAAATACAACCTGCTGTTTGAGAGGTTCCTTAATCCTGACCGCATCTCGATGCCTGACATAGACATCGACTTCGACGAGGACGGACGTGAGAAGGTGCTCAAATATGTTGTTGACAAGTACGGGCATGACAGGGTGGCGCATATCATCACCTTCGGCACCATGGCCGCGAAGATGGCCATCAGGGACGTCGCCAGGGTGCAGAAACTGCCTCTTCCGGAAGCCATCAGGCTGACAAAACTGGTGCCCGACAGGCCGGGCATGACCCTCGCCACGGCATACGAGGAGGTGCCCGAGCTGCTCAGGGAGAAGGAATCAAAGGAACCCCTGGTGGCACAGACCCTCAAGTATGCGGAGGTGCTCGAGGGAAGCATCAGGCAGACCGGCGTGCACGCCTGCGGAATCATCATAGGCAAGGACAACCTCTGCGAACACATACCCATCTGCACGGCAAAAGACACCAACCTCTATGTGACCCAGTACGAAGGCAACCACGTAGAAGCCGTCGGACTGCTGAAGATGGACTTCCTGGGCCTGAAGACCCTGTCAATACTCAAGGATGCCGTTGAGAACATAAAAAAATCAAAGGGTGTCACGATAGAACTCGACACCCTGTCACTTGACGACAGGAAGACGTGGGAGCTCTTCAGCAACGCCGAGACCACCGGCGTCTTCCAGTTTGAATCGGTCGGCATGAAGCGGTACCTTCGCGACCTTAAGCCCAACCAGTTCGGTGACCTCATAGCCATGAACGCCCTGTACAGACCGGGTCCCATGGATTATATACCCCAGTTCATCAGGCGCAAGCACGGCAAAGACAAGATCTCCTACGAGGTGCCTGTAATGGAGAAATACCTGAAGGAGACCTATGGCATCACGGTATACCAGGAGCAGGTGATGCTCCTCTCGCAGGAGCTCGGGGGCTTCAGCAAAGGCCAGGCTGACTCTCTCCGCAAAGCGATGGGCAAGAAGAAGCGGACCATCATGGACAAGCTGAAGGAGGAGTTCATCGACGGATGCCGGAGAAACGGTTATGACGATAATACGGTCAACAAGATATGGTCCGACTGGGAATCGTTTGCCGAATACGCCTTCAATAAGTCGCACTCAACCTGCTACGCCCTGATAGCATACCAGACGGGATACCTCAAGGCGAACTACCCTGCCGAGTTCATGGCCGCCGTCCTCAGCCGCAACATCAGTGACATCAAAAAGATCACCGTGATGATGGAGGAGACAAAGCGCATGGGGATGGAGGTGCTGGGGCCCGATGTGAACGAGAGCCACCTGCATTTCACCGTCAACCGCAACGGCAACATCAGGTTCGGCCTTGGAGCCATCAAGGGAGTGGGCGAGAACGCCGTGCTCCACCTGATAGAAGAGAGAGAGAAGAACGGACCATACAAGGATATCTATGACCTCGCCGAAAGGGTGAACCTCAACACCGTCAACAAAAAGATGCTGGAGGCGATGGTCGTCTCCGGAGCCCTCGACGGCCTGCCCGGCATAACAAGGGCACAGTACTTCTCAGCTGACAGCAAGGGATCGAGCTTCCTTGAGAGCCTCATCCGCTACGGCAGCAGCGTGAAGAACATACGCAACAGCAGCCAGCAGTCGCTCTTCGGCGAAGCAGCAGGCTTTGAGCTGGTGAAGCCTGAGCCGGCACCATGCCCCGACTGGACCAAGCTAGAGAAACTAAACAAGGAGAAGCAGGTGATCGGGATATACCTCTCATCACACCCGCTCGACGACTACAGGCTTGAGATTAACACCTTCTGCAATGCCACCCTGGCCGACCTGCAGAACCTCAGCGAGTTTGCCAACCGTGAAGTATGCGTGGCGGGCATCGTCACGGAGACGAGAAGCGGCGTCACCAAGAACGGCAAACCGTTCGGAGGCTTCACCCTCCAGGATTACTCCGACTCATTCACCTTCCTGCTTTTCGACAAGGATTATGTGGCATTCAGCAACTTCTTCAACACCGACTACCAGCTGCTGGTGAAAGGCAAGGTGCAGGGAAGGCATTTTAATCCCGATGAGCTTGAACTCAAAATAAAGGAGATCCACCTTCTCTCTGCCGTAAGGGATGACCTTATCAGCTCGATCACCATTAAACTGAAGGCGGAACTTATTAACCCTGAGTTCATTAAGAACCTCAAAACAATCATCTCCGAGAATCCCGGGAACAAAACCCTGAAAATCCTGTTGATAGATCATGACGATAAAATCACCGTCCCTCTCTTTTCGCGGAGCATCAAGGCAGGCATAACAAACGAGCTGATCGGATGGCTTGAAGATAACCCGGAACTCGATTTTAAAGTAAATTAGGTATCTTTGCAGCGGGGGCCGAACATATAAATAGAAACATATAATACTATGGCACAACAAGTTAACGACAAGAATTTTGATGAAGTGGTTCTGAAATCAGACAAACCCGTGATTGTGGATTTCTGGGCTGAATGGTGCGGACCCTGCAGGATGATCGCCCCGTACATGGAACAGATCGCAGAAGCATATAAGGACAAGGCACTTGTCGTTAAGTGTGACGTTGACAGTTCGCCTGATGTTGCACGAAGGTTCATGATAAGAAACATCCCAACCGTTCTCTACTTCAAGGGTGGCGAGGTGGTCGACAAGCAGGTTGGTGCAGCTGCCAGGTCGGCTTTCGAAGCCAAGCTCACCCCCCTACTCTGATCAAGGGATGAAAGTCTGTGTTTTTGCTGCCTCAAGCAGCCGCATTGACGTTGCCTACAACAAGGTTGCGGAGGAACTTGGTGCCGTATTTGCACGCGAGGGTGTGCATGCCATCTTCGGTGGTGGCGGTATCGGCCTGATGGGGATCTTTGCCGACGCACTCATGGCAGGGGGAGGCACCGTAACAGGTGTGATCCCGGGCTTCATGATGGATGAGGGCTGGGGGCACGACGGAGTAAAGGACATGGTAGTCACTTCGGACATGTCAGAGCGGAAGAAGACCATCTTTTCCATGTCAGATGCGGCGGTGGCACTGCCGGGCGGCGTGGGTACGCTGGAGGAGCTGACTGAGGTGATAACCCTGAAGCAGCTGGGGCTGTTCAACAAGCCAATAATCATCGTGAACGTCAACGGCTTCTATGACCATCTGATAGAGTTCTTTGATCACATGGTCAGGGGTCATTTCATGAGGCTTGAGCACAAGGATATCTGGCAGATCGTCACCACAGCCGAAGAGGTGATACCGGCAATACTCAACTACACCGGCTGGCATGCAGATCCGAAAGTGATCGCAAGAATATAGTCTTCAGATAAGCAATTGGTCGCAAGATTATAGCATGCAGATGCACATTTGATCGCAGGAATATAGTCTGCTGATCAGAAAGTGATAGCTGGAATATAGTTTACGGTACCCTGGTGCCGATGAACAGGATGTCATCGACCTGCGGGACATCACCCATCCAGTCCCTGATAGCCTTCTCCAGAATACGTTTCTGCTCGTCAACGGGAAGGCTGTATATTTCTGCCAGAAGAGACCTGATATTTATCGTCTTGAATTTCTTCTCATCCTCGCCGCCGAACTGGTCGGCAAACCCGTCAGTGAAGATGTAGAGCATGTCGCCCTTCATCACATCCACCCTGCGGTTGGTGAAGCTCTTCTTCGCCTGGCCGTCAATCATCCCTATCGGGAAGCGGTCACCCCTGTAGATGGTCACCTTACCGTCCCTCACATGATAGAGAGGCTGGTAGGCTCCGGCATATTCAACATCATGCTCCAGGATATCATAGGAGATAATCGAAATGTCCATGCCGTCACGAACGGCCTTTTCGCTCCGCTGGAGCAGGGCATGGACAACCTCTATATTAAGATGGTCAAGTATCTCGGAGGGCCTCGATATGCCACCCTCCCTCACTATCTTGTTCAGTGAGTTATGGCCGATGATTGACATGAATGCGCCCGGCACGCCGTGACCGGTACAGTCGACCGCAGCAATATACTGCTTGAAGCCGCTGTCATGCATCCAGTAGAAGTCACCGCTGACAATATCCTTTGGCATGAACAGCACGAAGGTGTCATTGAAGAAGTTCTCGGGAGGGAGCATCGCCGCCTGGATGCGCTCGGCGTACCTGATGCTGGCGGTGGTATCACGGCTCTTCTCCTCCAGCTCGATACTCTTGGCTACAACCTCTGCCGTCCTCTCCTCGACCTTTTTCTCGAGATGTTCCTTCTCCTTCCGCAGATTGCGCTCCCTCAGGCTTATATACATGTAGATAAGCGCAACAAGCACCGTGATGCAAAGGATCAGGAACCATGCGGTCTGGTAGATAGGGTCGCTGATTGAGAAGGAGAGTTCTACGGGCTCCTCGTTCCAGTAGCCGTAGTTGTTTGAGGCACGCACCCTGAAGACGTACCTGCCCGGACTGAGAGAAGAGTAGAGGGCCCTTGTCTGGTCAGTGGTGACCCAGTCTTCATCGGAGCCGACAAGCATGAACTGGTACCTGACGGTCTCGGGATTGACCAGGCATATGCTCAGGAAATCGAAGATGATCCTGTTCTGTGTATGCGCCAGCCGTATGCCGTCATACATCGGGAATGTCTCATAATTGACCAGTGTCCTCCATATATGTGTCGCCGGTTCCGTCATCACCGGTGGCAGCCTGGTGGGGCTGAGCCTGATGGCACCGTTGGCAGTCCCGAACCAGAGGTCGCCCCTGTCATCAGCAAAGGAGGCATTGGGCCTGGTCTCTATTCCCGTAAATCCGTTTCTTTCGGTGAATGACGAGACCCGTCCTGTATTGACCTCATACATGTTAAGCCCCAGGTTGGTTCCAATAAATAGATTGCCGGCATCGTCGGGCTGCAGCAGGTTGATGGAGTTCATCAATAGTCCGTCTGTCTCGGTAAGCCTCTTCCAGACGGTATCATTTCTCAGGCCGTAAAGACCGTCGATGGTGCCGACCCATACCGTGCCGTCAGAGGTCTCGTTGATGGTTGTGGGATTGACGTCAGCACCGAAACTGACAGCGGTGAAGATGTCGCTGCCCGGCATGTGTTTCGTCAGTCCGTTGCGCTCCTCTGTCCCTATCCAGAGGAAGCCCCGGCTGTCGCAGAAGAGGGAGGTGATGTTATTGCCCGTCAGTCCGTTTATCTGGGTGAAGGTCCGGCTCTCCTTCCTTCGTTCATCCCATAATATCAGGGCACGGTCAGTGCCCAGCCACAGGTTATTGTTTCTGTCCGTCGCCATCGAGGCTATCCTCATAGACCTGAGGCTGGCATTAAGATCGAGGTCATACCGGTAATTGCCTTCGTCAAGGTCATAACGGTAGACCTCATCGCCGGAGGTGACTATCCACACGTGGCCGTTGTTGTCAGGCCTGATGATGTTGATCTGCGTCCCTTCGAGCGTTAATGGAAAGTCGGTTAGCCTGACGCGGTCAGCAGGACTTTTCGACGGGTTATAGAGTGAGAGTCCCTTGCTGGTACCGAACCAGTAGCGGCCTGTCGGATCCTGTGCGAGGGTAAAGACATCATTGGAGGGCAGGTATTCCGGGGCATGGAACGAGGTGAAGTGATCCCCCTTATAGATAAATAGTCCCTTGTCCCTGTCAGCGATAAGGATATTCTTTTCCTTATCCTCTATCATACATAGAACATGCTGGGCCATCAGCCCGTTGGAGGTGTTGAAGACGAGAGTCCCCTCTGGTGAAAAGACGGTTATCCCTCCCCTGCTCTCCCAGTCTTCCATTGATGCCACCCAGATATTGCCCCGGTAGTCCTCGATGATATAGGTTACGAAGTTACCCCACAGACCGTTACGCGTATCGAAGAAGCTCATCTCACCGCTCTCCCTCTCCTGCCTGTAGAGCCCGCCGTTGAAGGTGCCGAACCAGAGGTTGCCGCGTGAGTCTTCAAAGATGGTTGTGGTAAGGAAGTATTTTGTAAGTCCTTCGGGATTGAAGGGGATGAACCTGTCACTGGCATGGTCATACTTCTTGATGCCCATGTCAGTGATGCAGTAAAGGTTTCCGCGACTGTCGGGATAGAATCCGAAGGCGTCATTGCTGAGACCCTGCCTGCCCATGTACTGCTGGCCGGTCATCATGGTCACACCGTGACCCGGCATGTCAAGACGAAGTGCTCCGCCAAGCGAGGTGGCTACCCAGAGGGAACCTTCATACTCCACTATGCCTGTAATGTCACCCGTGAGGCTCATTACCGGGCTGAGGGGATCGGTGATACGGGCGGAGTCCACCCCGATGAAGGCTGACGGAGAGAAGGTGACACGTTTGATTACATTCTCTTCAATGACCGACATTCCCCCTCCTATGTGGCCAAGCCATAACCTTCCCCTGCTGTCCTCGCAGATGCTCTTCACCCCTCCGGGCGCCAGGCTGTCAGAGGTGGAGAAGTTCTCGAACCTCAGCCCGTCAAACCGCGTCACACCGCTGCCGGTGCCAAGCCAGATGAAGTCATTGGCATCCTGGATTACAGTATAAACCTTGGAAGCACTGAGCCCCTCCTTGGAGCCGTATTGTTCAAAATAATAGGTCTGCCCTGAAGCATGGCGGGGCAGGATACAGAGTATCAGTGACAGCCATGCCGAAAAGATTAATGAATGGGTTCCGTAGTTACCGCATCTGCCGTGCATCAGGCTATTTCTTTATGAAGAAGAACGTACCGTCTTCATCCTTGAGCCCGGTTATTTTTCCAAATTTTGGCTTCTGCTGGTTGTTCTGTGCCACTGCTTTCGTCACCTGTGTCACTATCTCCTCGATGGCTATGCAGGTGTTGGGATTACCTCGAAGGGTATTTGCAAATGTGCGGGTGAACTGGGAGTCGTCAACGGCAAGCTCATATCCGGCCGATGAGAAGATCTGGCTCGACTTGAACTGTGTCGCCCTCCAGTCGGTGCAGTTGCGGGGCTTGAGCTCAGACCGCATGGCCTGGTAAAAACTGGGTCCCGATTCGCAGGCATCAGTTATCACCAGCACATGGGTGAGATAATTCATGTATGTCTCCATCGAGGCCCTGAGGGTGTTCAGGCTGTAGTAGGTAAACTCCTCATCACGGCGGGCGTCGATGGGAATCCAGTACCCAATGTCATTGATGAACTTTCCGTGCCCGGCAAACCAGATCACGAGCGATTTGATCCCTTTGGCCCTGACCTCGTCGCGAAGGTCGATGGAAAAGAACTTCTCCATCTCCTGCTTGGTCTGGTTCCGCAGCCTTTTCACCGGTAAGACCTGGTAGTTATCCTCCAGCACCGTGGTAATGAGATTGGCATCCTTGGGCGGTCCCTGGAGGGCTGCGAAGTTCTGGTAATCACTGTTTTCTATGAACACCACAAGGGTGTTGCCCATCGGATTTGAAGCCGATATGGTGGTGCCGTTCCGGTTAAGAACGAAGTCCTTTATCGTGCGGTTGCCGTATTTGTCTTCAACCAGGATGGTGACCTTGTCACTGTTCCTGATGTCAATGCCTTTGGCAATGAAGGCGGGATTAAGATTATCCTGCGAGAACTGTGCGCTTATGTTCTCAATCTTAACCGATCTGATCATGTTCTGGTCGAGCACCTTGCCCTCGATATCGATGCGTGTGGCCGTGCTGTCAATGATCAGAACATTGTCACCCATCAGGTAGGGTGCGAGAATCTGTATCTCGGGCGGATCGACCTCGGTTCGCCGGATATGGTATGTCATTACGTTCTCGTTGTCATAGACGTCGCGGGCCACTATCCTCAGGATCCCGTCCGAAGCGATCTCCACCTCGGCAGCGAATGGTATTGTTCCCCTGCCCTCGTACCTGACCGGTACATTGTTGATTGAGAATTCCGCCAGAAGGCTTTTGTCGCTGATCTTGCCTGTGATCATCACGCTCTTCTTGTCGAAGCCGACCTCTATCTCACGGCCGCCGACAATGGTGGGTGTCTCTATGAAAATCTCGGGACTGTTGGACTCGCGGTTGATGGCGAAGAGCCTGTCGTTTGCCTCGCTGAGCATCTTTTTGGCAGACGAGCCGTCATCATTCATGGCGATGACCCTGGCATAGTCAGCTGCCGCCTTTTCGAAGTCGTTCACCTCTTCATACGATTTTGCGCGAAGGAGGTAAACTTCAGGCTGGTACTGGTCAATGGCAAGCGCCTTGGTGAAGTCGTTTACCGCGGCAAGGTGCTGGTTGAATTTCTGGTAATATGTGCCTCTCCTGACATAGTGTGCCTGTCCGGCCGGCTCCAGGAGGATTGCCGTAGAGATGTCATTGATGGCTGAGGGGTAGTCAAGCCGTGCTTCATAAGCCAGTGCACGCGTCAGGTAAGCGTCGACATTCTTTCCATCCTGCTGCATGACCATGTTGCACTGACCCAGAGCGCTGTTCACATCGCCCTGGCGTATGAGCACGCGTGCCAGCTCGAGGCGTGCGACGGAGAGGGACTTGTCTTTCGTCACAGCCTTCTCCAGCTGCCGCCTGGCAGTGTTGTCATCATTCTTTTTCTGGTAGATGATCCCCTGGTAATAGTAGTTTATTGCATCATCCCTCATCTGAAGCGCGGTGTCGGATGTCCCCAGGGCCCGGTCCCACTGCTCCATGCCTATCAGTGAAACGACCTTCTCGGTGTAGAACTTGCCGTTGCGGTATTCGGCCCTGATGGCCTCCTGAAGGTATGTTACCGCTTCAGAATAAAATTTATTCCTTTCCTCAGGTGTAGTCTTCTCTCCTGCGCCCATCTTGTTGCACATGCGGCCCAGGTTGTAAAGGATGCCTGTGTCATGGGGGACAAAATTATTGGCCCTCTTGTAATCATCATAAGCAAGACCGTAGTTGCCTGTCAGCTCATAAACCATGGCTCTTTTCAGATAACCCTCAGCCGAAGAGGGAGCTTCATCGATAGCCCGTGAGAACTGATCAATGGCATCTTCGAACATGTTATTCCTGACGAAATCATCCCCGGCTTTGATGTACTTGCGTGACGATTGTCCGCTAACGGTCAGGGCAGCAAAAATAAACAACATAACAAGAACTGAGAATCCTCGCTTCATGACGTTAGTTCCTTTTTAATAATTGGGACTCAAAAATACAAATATTTATTTATTAACAGGTACGGGTACTTATTAACAGTAGTTATACGGAGATTCCGTTAAAATGATACATGGTTTCGAGGATACTTTTTTCAAATCTGACAGATTTTTCAGGTCTGAATCCGGGAAAGGGATCAGGCACTCCGCCGCCGAACTTAATTCCGCCTGTGAAGCGACGGGCTTCATCCCAAAGTCCCGACCCGACGAAATGGCTGATGATGAATGCTCCGCCCTCGACAAAGAGCGACTGTATGCCCATGGTATGAAGTACGCTCAGTACTTCTTCTATAAAATACTGATTATCTGCAAGTTTAATGATCCTTGTTCCAGGCAGGCTGACCTTCTCGTTACATGTGAAGAGCACTGTATCCGTTGCCCCGTCAAAAACCCGTGAGGCCGGGTCCATGGCTCCGCTGCGGCTCACTATCACCCTGAGGGGGTTCTTCCCCTTCCAGAGGCGGACGTCAAGTGAGGGGTTGTCGGCACGTACGGTGCCTCCTCCCGCCAGGATGGCATCCTCGGCAGCGCGCCACCGGTGTACCAGTATCCGTTCTGTTGTGCCTGTTATCCAGTGAGGCTCCGGCGTCTCACCCTCCTTCCTCTCCAGGTCGATGAAACCGTCAGCGCTGCGGGCCCACTTCAGCACCACCCATGGCCTCTGCTTCTCATGCCATGTAAAGAAGCGCCTGTTGATACGGCGGCACTCTTCCTCCATCACTCCTGTCACCACCTCTATCCCGGCCTCCCTGAGGCGTGCGATGCCCCTGCCCGCCACCTTGAGGCTCGTGTCAGTGGTGCCCACCACCACCCTCCTTATGCCGCTGCTGATGATGAGATCGGCGCATGGTGGCGTACGGCCGTGATGAGAGCATGGCTCGAGGCTCACATAGATGGTTGATTCAGGTATAAGGCTCCTCTCCCTGACGGCGTTCAGGGCATGAACCTCAGCATGTGGCGTCCCTGCCCTCAGATGATACCCTTCGCCGATGACAATGCCGTTATGCACCACCACCGCCCCCACCATCGGGTTTGGAGCGGTGCAGCCCTCGGCCCTTCCCGCCAGCTCAAGGCAGCGGCGCATATAGATCATATCATCAGGTTGAGCCATGAACGCAATTTCCTATCTTTGAATCATGGCCGAAAAGTTACAAACAATAAGCGAAATTAGCTGCCATATCTCAGGAATGCTGAAAACGCTCTGGTCAGCCGATGAGGCTGCTGCTTTGGCATCAGCCATCATCATGGAATACACAGGCATGAGCAGGGCAGCACAGATGGCCTTCGGCGACCGGCTGCCTGACCACGGTGCCAGGGAGAGGATCCTCTCCGCAGCCTTAAGGGCGTCCCGGGGTGAGCCACTTCAGTATATCATCGGCCACACTGAATTCTGCGGACACAAAATCATGGTGGAACCGGGCGTACTGATACCCCGGCCCGAGACAGAAGAGATGACCGCAATGATCATCTCTGAGAACCGCGGGTACACAGGCACGGTCACCGACCTCTGCACAGGGTCAGGATGCATAGCCATTGCACTGTCGATGGCATTTCCCGGTGCGAAGGTTGTGGCAACGGATAACTCCCCGGCAGCATTGAGAGTGGCTGCACGAAATATAGCCGCGACAGGAGCACCTGTTACCCTCTCAGAGTCTGATATCTTCAGCCACGATCAGTCGCCGGTACCGTTGAGCGGAATTATCGTAAGCAATCCTCCATATGTGACTGAGAGTGAGAAAACGGCGATGCATGTCAACGTCATGGACCACGAGCCTCACGAAGCGCTCTTCGTACCTGACAGTGACCCGCTGATCTATTATCGCCGGATAGCTGACATAGCCTCGACGCGGCTGGCTCCCGGGGGCACCCTCTGGCTGGAGGTAAATGAAAATCTGGCTTCAGAGACGGCCCGGCTCTTCAGCACCGGCATCTACCGGCAGGTACAGATAATAAAAGACCTGAGGGGAAAACAAAGGTTCATTAAGGCTGAAAGAAATGGCTGATAACAGGGAAAGAGAAGAGCTCCTGCAGAGAGCAATGAGAGTATGCTCCGGGAGAGAATACTGCATAAGCGACATCAGTGCGCTACTTGACAGGTGGGGGGCACGGAACGGGGAGACAAGAGAGTGGGTCATAAACAGGCTTATCGCCGAAAAATTTATCGATGAACACCGTTACAGCAGGGCGTTTGTCATCGATCACTTCAGGCACAGCCACTGGGGAAAGATCAAGATCACGATGACACTCAGGGGCAAGAAGCTGGACCCCGCGGCAATTGCTTCCGGACTGGAAGCCATTGATGAGGAGGAGTACCTTGCACTGCTGCGGAAGATAATTGAGGATCAGAGGAAGAAAATCAAGGCTGGGAGCCGTATTGAGCTCAAGGGCAAGCTCTTAAGACATGCTCTGGGAAAGGGATTTGAAAGCCACCTTGTCTATGACGTAATAAACTCGGTATGCAGTGACTGACATCTCAAAAGAGCGTCAGCCACAGTGACCTCAGGAATGGGTAAAAGGCTACCAGCGCCATGGCGGATGAGACAGCCGCATCTGTGATGGCAATCTGTTTCAGCCCCCTTTCCGTAATCAGTGTTCTGGATCCAAGCGCAATGCGCATTATCAGCTGCAGGGCGAAGAAGAGAAATACCTTCATTGAATTGCTGTTCCACTGCAGGGCTTCATCAACCCTGCCCCTCACTATCAGAGAGAATGCATGAGAGAGTCCGCATGACGGACAGGGTTCTCCGGTAATAACCTGGTGAACACACGGCACAGGGTACCTCTCCTCATCCGGAGAATAAAAAAAGGAGTAACCCATAATCAAGAGGATCACTCCGGTAAGGATGGCGTTGAGAATGAAATAAGATCTGCCGGAGGGGTTCAGTTTCACCACTGCCCTGAAGTAGTATCTTTTTTAACGGTGTCAGTTGTGCCCTCAAGCTCTTCGAGCCTGTTTTTCAGATCGTCCCTCTTGGTGGAGGCATTTATCTCCACGGTATCTTCGTCAGTGTTGATCCGTATTGTCACCTCCTTGTCGCCAAACTCCTGCTCAAGGTCATCAGTCACATCCCTGACCACCTTTTCGATGTCCGTAGCCCAGCTGCCGGATTTTTCGGCAATCTTGCCGATCACGAAGATCTGCGAAACAGAGATCATCAGGGCGATAAGGGCAACCACAAGGCCTCCGATTATCATCCCCTGGTTGCTTTTTGATCTTGAAAGGCCTACTATAGCCAGAACGATGGCTATCACTGCCGGTATGACGGCTATAAGACCGAGGCAGGGCACTACTGCGAGCAAAAACGCTATTATGGCTGTCACGAGGGTTCCGACACCTACGCCCGACTGCTTGCTGCTTTTTTCTTCTTCCATTGGTTCAAGTATTTATTGTTCTTTATTTCCTGTCAGGATATTTCTGGTATCCTGTTCTAAAGACGTTACCGGAACCTCAATGATGCGTCCCTTCTCTGAATTATTTTCATAAAAAATAAAGGTAGGCACTCTTTCAATGCCCAGTTCCTGATAATCGGCCAGAGGTGCATTTTTATCTATATCGACTCCGATAAACCTTATTTTCTCTACCGGGAAGCCCCACAGGTCGGCTATCTTCATAAATCGTGGCACCTCTCTCCTGCTGTCGGGGCACCAGGTCCCCAGGACTATTGTAATTGTCAGATCACTGATGTCTGTACCCTGCAGTTCCTCCATGAAGGCCTGGTCGGGGTGGTAGTCCCTGTAGCCGCTCACATACCATGAGGAATGGGGCGGGTCAAGAAATCTTGCCGGCAGTATGTCGCCAAGCAGCCAGGTGGTGGCATCGCGAAAGTCCCACACGTGGGTGGCAGCTTCTTCCTCTTCGCCGGGTTTTCCGGCAAGGGCGGCATTGCCGAATGGTGCCACCTCAGGTAATTTCTCTTCCGGTGACTGCGCATCGGGGGTGACAGCGGGTGCGGGCTCTGCCTGAGGAGTCTTGTTTTTCCGGGCGCTGCCGCATCCGGCCATTACGGCCAGGGAGGCCATCAGTGTGATGATAAGGAATATTCTCATACCGTTTGCAGCAGTAAAGATAATATCTGTTTTGCGGTTTTCGACACCGAGGTACCCGGTCCGAATATCGCAGCCACTCCCGCGTCATACAGGAACTGGTAGTCCTGCGGCGGTATTACACCTCCTGCAATCACAAGTATATCTTCGCGCCCCAGCTTCTTCAGTTCACCGATCACCTGCGGGATGAGTGTCTTATGGCCTGCGGCAAGGCTTGAGACGCCAAGGAGATGCACATCGTTCTCCACCGCCTGCCTGGCAGCCTCGGCCGGTGTCTGGAACAGCGGTCCGATGTCTACGTCAAACCCGATATCGGCATACCCTGTCGATATCACTTTGGCGCCACGGTCATGGCCGTCCTGCCCCATCTTTGCTATCATGATGCGGGGCTGTCTTCCTGCCCTGGAGGCAAACTCAGCTGCCAGTGCCTTTGCCTCTTCAAAATCAGAGTCTGACTTGTACTCTGATGAGTATACTCCTGAAATTGTTCTTATCACTGCTTTATATCTCCCTGCTACTTTTTCACATGCATATGATATCTCACCAAGGGTGGCTCTCTTTGATGCGGCATCCACTGCGAGCTCCAGGAGGTTACCCTCACCTGTCTCCGCGGCTTGTGTGATGGCATCCAGCGCCTTCCTGCACTCTTCCTCATTGCGGGAGGCCCTGAGCTGTGCCAGCCTTCTGAGCTGGGCTTCACGGACTGTGCTGTTGTCTACCGTAAGGATCTCGAGCGGATCCTCTTTCTCAAGACGGTATTTGTTTATGCCCACTATCGTCTGTGCCCCGGAGTCGATCCTGGCCTGCGCCCTGGCAGCAGCCTCCTCGATCCTCATCTTGGGTATGCCTGACTCGATGGCTTTGGCCATTCCGCCGAGTATCTCCACCTCCTGTATCAGCTCCCATGCCTTGTGAGCAATCTCATGTGTGAGCGTCTCCACATAGTATGACCCGGCCCAGGGATCCACCGCCTTGCATATGCTTGTCTCCTCCTGGAGGAATATCTGGGTGTTGCGTGCTATCCTTGCCGAGAAGTCCGTTGGCAGGGCAATGGCTTCGTCGAGGGCGTTGGTGTGCAGGCTCTGGGTATGACCCAGCACTGCGGCCATCGCCTCAATGCAGGTGCGCCCGACATTGTTGAACGGATCCTGTTCGGTGAGGCTCCATCCGGAGGTCTGCGTATGGGTGCGCAGTGCCAGCGACTTGGGGTTCTTCGGATTGAATTCGCTGACGATCTTTGCCCAGAGCATGCGTGCTGCCCTCATCTTGGCTATCTCCATGAAGAAGTTCATGCCGGTGGCCCAGAAGAATGAGAGGCGCGGGGCGAAGTCATCAATATTGAGTCCGGAATTCACCCCCGTCCGCAGGTACTCCAGCCCGTCAGCCAGCGTGTATGCAAGCTCGAGGTCGGCTGTGGCGCCGGCCTCCTGCATGTGATAGCCCGAGATTGAGATGCTGTTGAACTTCGGCATCTTCTCCGAGGTGTACCTGAAGATGTCGGCAATGATCCGCATCGAAAAGGCCGGAGGATAGATGTAGGTGTTGCGAACCATGAACTCCTTGAGTATGTCATTCTGTATGGTTCCCTGCAGCTCCTCAAGCTTTGCACCCTGTTCCAGTCCGGCTACGATGTAAAAGGCCATGACAGGAAGCACCGCACCGTTCATCGTCATTGAGACGGACATCTGGCTGAGGGGTATCTGGTCAAAGAGGATCTTCATGTCAAGGACGGAATCGACTGCCACGCCGGCCTTGCCCACGTCACCCTGGACGCGTTCGTGGTCGGAGTCATAGCCGCGGTGGGTGGCAAGGTCAAAGGCCACCGAAAGGCCCTTCTGTCCTGCTGCCAGGTTCCTGCGATAGAAGGCGTTTGACTCCTCCGCTGTTGAGAAACCGGCATACTGCCTGATTGTCCATGGCATCATGGCATACATTGCCGAATAGGGTCCGCGGAGATAGGGGGGCAGTCCGGCTGCATAGCCGAGGTGCTCCATGCCGTTGAGGTCGTCGCGCGAGTAAACGCTCTTGACACGGATACGTTCGGGGGTATCCCATGTCGGGATGATGCCGTTCTCTCTCTCCCACTTCCTTATATTCCTTGAAGGCGCGCTGGCCCTGTGGATATCCTGCTGTGTAAATTTTGGTCGTTTGCTCATCTCCGGTCAGTTTATTCCCAGTACCCTGTTAAACATCTGCAGTGTCTCAAGCACATTGGACCGAACACTGATGAAGTGTTTCAGCCCTTCAGCCTTAAGGGAATCCATGCATGGTGGATTTCCGGCCACGACAACGAGGGCCCTGCCTGCAGTCATTTTGAAGATATCGTGTGCCACAATGGCGTAGTCGTCATCCGAGCTGCATATGACAATGATATCGGCTTTGGCATCGAGTGCGGCATTTACTCCTTCAGCAACGGTCTCGAAGCCGTTATTGTTCCTCACTTCATAGCCAGCCACGGCGAAGAAGTTGGATGAGAACTGTGCCCTGGCGCTGCGCATTGCCGGGTTACCGATAGTAAGCATGAAGGCCAGCGGCCTGTGCGGTGCCCTTTCGGTTGCCAGCCGGAGTTTCTCGAACTCTTCAGCGCCACGTGAGGGTTTGATGGGGGTTACCTCCTCATCCTGGCCTGGGGCATATGCCGGGAAAAGCCTGTCAGGGTCATGCGGCGGTGCTGTCTGTTCCCTGAAGCCGGGATACTGGTTGGTGCCAAGCAGTATCTCCTTTCTCCTTGCAACATCATCCTTCCGGGTGCCTGCCGCAGCGTCTATTTTGTTCCTGATGGTCCCGTTCTTCAATGCCTGCAGGAAACCGCCCTCATTCTCTATCTCAAGGAAGAGCTTCCATGCCTCATCGGCCATCCTGGAGGTAAGCTCCTCGATGTAATATGAGCCTGCTCCCGGGTCAGCCACCTTGTCGAGGTGCGACTCTTCCATCAGCAGCAGCTGCTGGTTGCGGGCTATCCTTTCCGAGAACTGGTCCGCGGTGCGGAAGACGGAATCAAAAGGCTCGACGGTGATTGATACGGCTCCGCCGAGAGCGGCAGACATCGCTTCGGTCTGTGTCCTCAGCATATTGACATGCGGGTCATAAAGGGTCTTGTTCCATCTGCCTGTGACGGAGTGGATATGCATAAGGGCAGCCTCTTCCGACTTCGGGCCATAGGCCCTGACAATCACTGCCCACAGCATCCTCGCGGCACGCAGTTTTGCTATCTCGGGGAAGAAGTCAGGACCGATGCCGAAGGTGAATTTCATGGCCCTTGCGGCAGTCTCAGGACTGATGCCCCTTGAAGTAAGTGCAGCCATGTATTCGTTGCCGAGCGACAGAGTGTATGCAAGCTCAGCGACAGGTCCCGTGCCGGCATTGCTGAAGAGTGTGCCCGAGGGCTCCACGCACTTTATGCCCGGTATCATTTCAGCCTCTCTGACAAGCTCTGCCAGGTAATCGAGGCCCTGATCAACGGGTATGCACAGCTTGCCATTCTCCGCATACCTGCCGAGAGGGTTGGCGGCGATGCTCAGCCTGACCTTCTTCATGTCTGCCCTGACAGCCAGCAGTGCCGACTCGATTGCCTTGAGGAGCTCCCTGGCCATCCCTGAGGTCATGAAGTTCAGCTCCACGCTCTCAAGGTGTATCCCGCTGAGCAGCTGAGATATACTTTCAAAACTTATCGACTGGGGGTCTTCGATCACAAAACCCAGCGAGGTGACGCCTCTCATGAGGATATCAAGGGCTTTGGCATTGGCAGCCTTGTAATCGCTTACCGTGATATCCTGCCTTACGAGCCAGGTGTTGTCAGCGACACGTGCTCCCCTTACATAGGGATAATCGCCGGGAAGAAATCCCCTGTGATGCAGTTTGTCAAGGTCATCCTGCCTGTAGAATGGCATGACCTCGAGTCCGTCGCGGGTTTTCCATACCAGTTTCTTCCTGAAGTCGGCACCCTTTAGATCAGCGGTGATCTTCTCCATCCATTTTTCCGTGGAAACCGGGGGAAATTTCTCAAATAACCTTTCTTTCTTGTCCATTGGTTATGCTGTTCCTGAATGTGTAAATAAAAGGATTGTCAGGCTTTTAAACCATGCTTTTTGTCATAGGGCTTCACTTGCTGCCCCCGAACTCCATCAGGTATGATTTAATGAATTCGTCTATATAGCCGTCGAGGACAGCCTGGGCGTTGCCTGCCTCGTATCCTGTGCGGAGGTCCTTGACCAGCTTATAGGGATGGAGTGTATAGGAGCGTATCTGTGAGCCCCACTCGATCTTTTTCTTTGCCCCCTCTATCTTTGCTATCTCCTCATTTCTCTTCCGCAGCTCCATCTCATAGAGGTGCGATCTCAGCAGGCGCAGGGCGTTCTCCTTGTTCTGTCCCTGTGAGCGCGTCTCCTGGTTCTCAATGACGAGGCCGGTGGGTGCATGGCGGAGGCGTACGGCCGTCTCCACCTTGTTGACGTTCTGGCCGCCGGCGCCGGAGGAGCGGAATGTCTCCCATGTGATGTCGGCCGGGTTTATCTCCACCTCGATGTCGTCATCCACCAGTGGTGCCACGTAGACTGATGCGAATGTCGTCTGGCGCTTGCCCTGGGCGTTGAAGGGAGAAATGCGCACCAGGCGGTGCACCCCGTTCTCGCTCTTGAGGTAGCCGTAGGCGTTCTCACCCTCGAACTCGAGGGTGACGGTTTTGATGCCGGCCTCATCGCCTGGCTGGTAGTATGCTTCTGTGATTTTGTAACCGCTTCTCTCGCCCCACATGAGGTACATCCGCATGAGCATCTGTGCCCAGTCGTTGCTCTCCGTTCCGCCTGCGCCGGCGTTGATCTTCAGTACGGCGCCGAGTTGGTCCTCCTCCTGGCGGAGCATATTGCGCAGCTCGAGCTTTTCAATCGCGGTAAGTGTCTTGTCGTACTGCTGGGTGATTTCTTCGTCGGTGGACTCTCCCTCCCTGAAGAAGTCGTTGAGGACGAGCAGGTCCTCCACTGCGGTGTCGACGGTTGCGAATGCGTTGGTCCAGCTTTTGACGGAGGATATCTCCTTCATCAGCTCCTCGGCTTTTTTCGGGTCATTCCAGAAACCCGGAGCGTGAGTCAGCTCCTCTTTTTCCTTTATCTCCTTCAGTCGGCCGTCGACGTCAAAGATACCTCCTTAACGCATCCCGGCGTTCAACGAGGTCTTTTATCTGGTCATTGGTAATCATGTTGCGGTTTATTTGTTTGGCGCAAATATAGTCATTTCAGGCAGTAGAGAAGCGACCGTAAAGAAATGATCCGGTGGATCATTTCAGGGAGCTGTCAGACTGCAGGGCGGGCGGCAATAGGCAGTAGAGGGGCGAGCGGATGGTAATGACCCGGCGGGTCATTACAGCGAGCAGCCAGATTGCAGGGGGGCGAGCGGATGGTAATGACCCGGCGGGTCATTACAGCGAGCAGCCAGACTGCAGGGAAGGGCAGTAGAGGTGACGAGCGGGTTTACACCTATTTTGAATAGCTGTGAACCTGCTGGTAATTAAAGGGTATTTATCGGAGGTAAATATTAATCCACCTTATATCCGGAGAATGAACCAGTGCCGGTCTGGGTGGCGATTCCCGTGTAAATATTCACGCTTACGGTATTTCCAGTACTAAGCCTGATAGTGACAGATTTCACCGTAACAGTGGTTCTGTTGACTATTTCAACTGCAAGTTTTTCATATGTGGCGTTGTTCACGTATATGGCTACCTCCCTTGCATCCTCCATCTCCGTCAGCAAAATAGGTAACATTGAAGGTATAGATACCGTCAGCAGGAACAGTGAATACTCCGGTTTCCGGGCTGAAGCCCCCTCCCACGCTTAGATCTGGTGCGTCATAGGTCATTGTTACATTTGAGATCTGGGGGGCTATGTCAGAAATGAGGTTCCTCGCTCTGAATGCAACCTCCCTCGACAACACAACGGGTGTACTGTTTGTAAGGGAGAGTGTTCTGTTCGTTGCGCTGTAAGAGAGCTGCTGGTCGTCAGAGGCGGGATCGCCCGGATCACCCTTGGGTCCGGGAGGGCCTGATGGACCCGGCTCGAGCGACTTGCCAGCGTAGAGCGCGTAGGGCACCGCCATGAACTGCATCGTTCCCATATCCATGAAGTTGTTTTCGAACTTGACAGAAACCTGCAGCCAGTGATTGAATTCCGACCAGTCTATTTCTGCAAATGTTCCGCTGACAGGAGTGCCCTGCCCGATCACAAGTGAAAAGACACCGTATTTTGATGTTGTAATACCCGTGTGCACCTCCCGGTAAACCATATCACCCTGAGGCGATCCGCTCAATATCGAAAACTGAACCTCGATCGGAGTATTTACTATCTCTTTCCCGCTGTTATCGCGTGCAACAGCCTGGTAATTTATTCCCCCGGGAACAGTACCCTGGGCGGAGACCACCTCTCCTCCGGTAAGAAAAAACCCTGTAACCATCAACACAAGAGAAATAACTCTTTTCATATCCTTTTGCTTTACAGTTTCACAACTTTGAAATACCGGTCAATAACACCATCGGAGCTCCACACCCTTGCCACGTAAATCCCGTCTGTCCAGTGCTTAAGGTCTACCTCATGAAACACGTCATGATCAGGAGAGAACTCCATATCTTCCGCATAAAGAACAGCCCCTGGAAGATTGGTAATGATGATGTAGTAATGCCTGGCAAGAACACCGAACATCCTTATAGTCAGTATATTGGGTTTTTCAGCACCTTCTGTTACCGGGTTAGGAAAGAAATCCACACCGTCCCCTACCCTGACCGGATAGCCTGATTTTGGTATGAATCGTGGCTGCTGGAAGCCCTGTGACAGAACATAAATATCAGGAAGGGTCAGCTCTACAACCGCCTCCCCGACAGTCTGCTGGTATAATACTCCACCTTTTATCGGTTCTACGCTGGCGGCCGTAACAAGCACCTGATGAGACAACTCATACGACCTTTGTGAAAGGGCCATGGTGGCTGTCAGCATCATCATAAAAACGCATGTCGAAAAACGTAGCATACCGGACACTTGATCAATCACTGCCAAAAATAACACTTTTTAAATAGAATCGGGCCTTTCGGCCATCAGTTTCAGGCTTTTGAGAGGCTCGATCATCCTGAAGGCCAGGGCAACTGCCAGACCGGTCAGGAGTTGTATTGCCGCCGAAGCGATCCATGGCATGCCTGTAAGCCTGAGCAGACTGCCGGCTGCGAATGTCAGCAGGAGCATAATCAGGTAGAGCAGCACTCTCCTGGTATTGAGCATCCTGAACATGGTCTTCTCGGCTGCCACCACGCACGCCAGTGCCACGAACAGCTGGGTGACGAGAGCCGTAAAGGCTGCCCCGGGCGCAAGGTGAGAGGGGATGAGTATGCAGTTGAGGGTAATGTTCAGCACCATGCCCGATAGTGTTATAATTCCCAGAAGCTTAAAGCTGCCGGCAGCGGTAAGCATGGTGCTGAAGATATATACCACGGAGACCGGCAGCAGCGTCATCATCAGGAAGATGAAGGCGGTTGTGGCACCGGCGGCCGGGGAGGCATAGAGAAGGTCAAGTATCTCACCGGGGAAGGTGGCCAGCGTCACCGCTGCCACCCCCAGCGGCGCCAGGAGCATCCGGCCGGCCATGGAGGCCAGTGGCTTTATGTCTCTGCCCGATGCAAGCTCCCTTGACATGATGGGGAGGAGGAGGCCTCCAAACATGACGGGTATCATTGCCATGGCGTCAAAGAGCCTGAAAGCCTGGGCATAGATGCCCGCCTCCCTGGCGCCGTCAGGCAGAAGCCTCTCGAGGAGCACGGCATCGATGCGCCAGTAGAGTGTCATGGCAAACACCACTGCGGCATAGGGCAACCCGGTAATGATGATGCTCCTCAGCACCCTTGCATCGGGCCTCACCCCTGAGACTCCTCCCCTGCGTATCACCACCGTCAGTGCCACGACCATGACAATGAAGTAGGCGGCTGTCTGCGCCCATACGAACCACTTTATGAGGAAGGGACCATCGGTCAACCCTCCCCACAGCAGTACCGAGCAGATGATGATCATCACCAGCCTGTCGGCCACCGAGAGAAGGCTGTCGAGAAAGAGGTACTGCATGCCGCTTATGCTGGAGCGGAGCCAGAGGATCATTGAGGCCATCACCTGGTTCAGCATCAGCACCAGCAGCAGGGAGAGCTGCCAGCGCGGGTAACCCATAGCCAGGGCGACGGAGAGGGTTACGATAAAATATGCTGCAGTAAGAAGCAGGCGAAGGAGAAGCACGTTGCCGAACAAGAGCCTCACCCTTGTGGGATCGGCGGAGACAGCCCTGGTATTGAACCCTGACAGTCCCATGTCAAGAAGCAGGGTGAAGAGCACCGAGAAGCTGAAGAGGGAGAAATAACTGCCGTAAGCCGTCTCACCCACCACGTTCTGAACGGTACGGTCTATGCCAAGCACCCAGAAGGCCTTGACAAGGACGCTCACCGTCAGAAGGAATACAATATTTACCAGGAATTTTCGCCTCAATGTGATTTACTGCTCACTTTATCGTAAAGAGCTCCAATTTATAAATTAATTGCCACATTTGTAATTCAGATACGGCAGCCGGATATGATTATTGCCATTAATGCGCGCACCCTCAGGGCGGTGCCTCACGACGGCATCGGGTGGTTCACCCATGAGGTGGTGAGGGGTATTGTAAGGGATCACCCCGAACATCGTTTTGTGCTCATCGGCGACAGGAGATATGATGTGTTGCCGGTTGAGGGGGAGAATGTTGAGTATGTAACCATACCCCTGCGCACGGTTCATCCCATCCTCTGGTACAAATGGCATGAGTTATTTCTTCCGGGGGTGCTGAAAAAGGTCGGTGCCGATCTGTTTGTCGCCCCCGACGGGATCATGCCATTGCGTACTCATGTACCATGCATTCCAGTGATCCACGATCTGAACCATGAGCACCGGCCGGGAGACATCCCATGGTGGGAACGGCATTATTATCGCCGTTATTTCCCGCTTTTTGCCCGCAAGGCGGCCAGGGTGGCAACGGTCTCTGAATTTTCGGCAGGTGATATCTCGTCGACATACGGCATCAGCAGGGAGAAGATCGATGTGGTGCCCAACGGGGTGGCGGATATCTTTTCTCCTCCCCTCTCCGGGGAGGCTGAAGAGACGAGGAAGGAATTTGCGGGCGGCAGGCCTTACTTTCTGTTTGTCAGCAACTTCTCTCCGCGTAAGAATGTGGAGGCGGTGATCAGCGCATTCAACATTTTCAGGAGCAGTAACAAGAGTGACCATGTATTGCTTCTTGCGGGCAGGAGGCTTTATCTCACCGGGGAGATAGACCGGGCGCTGGAGGCATCGCCGTACGGCAGGGATATCTTATTCACCGGTTCCGTCACGCGTGATGTGCTGCGCCGGCTCTACGGCGGTGCTGAGGCGCTTACGTTCGTGCCGTGGTTTGAAGGGTTCGGCATACCTGTGGTGGAGGCGCAGCGGTGCGGTACGCCATGCATCCTCTCTGACAGCTCGTCGTTGCCGGAGGTGAGCGGCGGCGCGGCGCTCTGCGTCAGCCCCGCTGACGCAGGTGCCATAGCGGCAGCTATGGCACGACTCGTCTCCGACGAGGCGCTGCGCCGCCGCCTCGCCGATGAGGGTATCCGCAACTCACAACGATATACCTGGGAAAACGCCGCCACACAGATGTGGAACAGCATCATCAGGGCCACAAACAACAAACCCTGATGCTCAAACCTTTCTTTCTCGACGGCATAAAAGAGGCAGGCTGCGACGAGGCGGGACGGGGATGCCTGGCAGGACCGGTATACGCCGCGGCCGTGATGCTGCCGAAGAGATACCGCAACAGGGAACTTAATGACTCCAAACAGCTGACACGGCGGCAGCGGGACCGCCTGCGCGAGGAGATAACCTCCCATGCCGTGACATGGAGCATAGCCTCATGCAGTAACAGTGAGATAGATTCAATGAACATTCTCCGCGCATCGATAACCGCCATGCACAGGGCCATCGGCGGACTGAAGACAGAACCTCTCCTCCTGCTTATAGACGGCAACAGGTTCTATACCTATGGCAACATCCCCCATCAGACGATAGTCCGCGGCGACGCCACCTACCTCTCCATCGCAGCTGCCTCGGTGCTGGCCAAAACCGAACGCGACCGCTGCATGGAGGAACTCGATGCACTCTTTCCGCAGTACGGCTGGCGCCATAACATGGGTTATCCCACCCCTGAGCACCGCCGCGCAATAGCCGAATACGGCATCACCCCATGGCACCGGCTCTCATTCAACCTCCTTGACACCCAACAGGAACTTCCTTTCTTATAAAATGTTAAAACCGGGTTTTCTCAGTTTTCGCGAAAGGGTATTTTGATATCTTTGGCACTTCGCAAAAATTAACAACTAAATAAACATGAGAAAACTTTTATCCATTCTTGTTATCCTGGTAACCTTCTCAGCTTCCCAGGCAAGGGCTGACGAAGGCATGTGGCTTCTGCCCCTTATCGATAAGCTGAATATCGGCACCATGACTGAGATGGGGCTGAAGCTTACGGCTGAAGACATCTACAGCATCAACCAGGCAAGCCTGAAAGACGCCATCGTTATCTTCGGAGGCGGATGCACCGGTGAGATCGTTTCACCACAGGGTCTCCTTCTGACCAACCATCACTGCGGTTACGGAGCTATACAGAGACTCAGCTCAGTTGAAAACGATTACCTGAACAACGGCTTCTGGGCCATGAGCAAAGAAGAGGAGCTGCCAAGCCAGGGCCTCAGCGTCACCTTCCTGGTGCGCATTGAAGACGTATCGGAAAGAGTCCTGTCAAAGACCAGTCCTGACATGACCGAGGCCGCACGCCGCGAAGCAGTCATGGCTGAAAGCTCGGCCATAACCGCGGAAGCAACCAAAGACACACAATACAACGCCCGCGTTCAGCCATTCTACAGCGGCAACCAGTACTTCCTGCTTGTATATGAGGTTTATTCCGACGTCAGACTTGTAGGTACCCCTCCCAACTCAATAGGCAAGTTCGGCCATGACACCGACAACTGGATGTGGCCGCGCCATACCGGCGACTTCAGCGTATTCAGGGTATATATGAGTCCCGACGGCAAGCCGGCACAGTATTCAAAAGACAATGTCCCCCTCAAACCGAAGCGCTACCTCCCGGTATCGATAAAAAACCTGCAGAAGGATGACTTCTCCATGGTGATGGGTTACCCCGGCGGCACAACACGTTACATGACCTCATACGAGGTTGATGAGGCAATGAAGATCACCAACGCCAACAGGATCAAGATACGCGGTATACGCCAGGAGATCTGGATGAAGGATATGATGGCCGACCCGAAGGTCAATATCCAGTACGCCTCAAAATACTCAGGCTCATCCAACTACTGGAAATTTTCAATCGGTCAGAATCAGGGTCTCACCCGCCTGCGCACCGCAGACAAGAAAGCTGCCTTCGAGGCTGATTTCATGAAGTGGGTGAAGGCTGACCCCGAGCGCACTGCAAAATACGGCAATGCCCTTTCACTGATCGAGAGCGCAGTAAAAGGCAGGGCGGAGAAATTCAACGCCCAGCAGTACATCAACGAGGTGTTCCGCAGCTCGACTGAACTGATAAGCTTTGCCGGCCAGATGACTGTTCTTGAAGAGGCTCTCGCAGCAAAGGATGCTGAAAGAACCAACGGCCTGATCGACAGGCTTAAGAGGAGCATCGATGGTTTTTACGGCAACTACAACATGCCGACCGATGTCAGGAGCACCAAGGCTATGATCAAACTGTACAGGGATGACATCGATCCGAAGTTCCGTCCCGATTTCTATGCGCTGATTGATAAAAAGTTCAAGGGCAACGTTGATGCATTCGTTGATGACATGTTTGCCAGATCAATTTTCACCTCACCTGACAAGCTCAATGCATTTCTGGCTTCGCCCAGCCTGAAGGTGCTCCAGAAGGATCCGGCATTTATTGTAGGCAAATCGGTTAATGATGTGCGCACAACCCTCCAGAAAGACCTTGAAGGCTTCAACGCCGACCTCTCCAAAGGACAGCGCACATACCTGGCGGGTGTGATGGAATATGTGCCCGGCAAGACACAGTATCCCGATGCCAACAGCACCATGAGGCTCTCCTACGGCAAGGTGCAGGATTATTATCCGTATGATGCCGTTCATTACAACTGGTTCACCACTCTCGACGGTGTTGTGCAGAAGCACAAGCCCGGCGATTATGAGTTTGACCTGCCGCAGCGACTGATAGATCTGAACAACAGGAAGGAATACGGCAGGTATGCAGCTGCTGAGGGTCATCTTCCGGTTTGCTTTATTACCAATAATGACATCACTGGCGGTAACTCAGGCAGTCCGGTCATCAACGGCAACGGCGAACTCATTGGCCTGGCCTTTGACGGTAACTGGGAAGCAATGACCGGTGACATCGCCTTCGAACCGGATTTCCAGCGCACTATATGCGTTGACATCCGCTACGTCCTCTGGGTGATTGACATCTACTCCGGTGCCGGACACCTGCTTAAGGAGATGGATATAAGGCAGTAGGCCTCAGTCTTCTAGTCTTCAGTCCGCAGTCTGCAGTCAATCAATAATTTACGATTGCTGACTGCGGACTGATTGCGACTGCCGGTTGCTGACTGTTGACTGCCGACTGGTTTTGACTATCTTTGCAGAAATTTTCACCATGCATCTCAATTTTCTTGAAATAGTGGCATGCTTCATGGTTCTGTTTGCCATCATTGATATCCCGGGATCTATTCCCATCATACTGGATATCAAGGCGAAAACCGGAACCATACATGCATGGAGGGCAACCCTGGTCTCACTGGCAATCTTTCTCGCATTCCTTATCTTCGGGGCTAAACTGCTCGGCATCTTTGGCATCGATGTCAGTTCCTTTGCCATCGCAGGCGCCTTCATCATTTTCCTCATCGGGATGGAGATGGTCCTCGGCGCAGAGTTCTTCAAGCATGACTCGCCCGGAGGAGGAACAATCGTGCCCATCGCGTTTCCGCTCATCGCCGGAGCAGGGTCCATCACCACCATCCTTTCACTAAGGGCAGAGTACGAGACCATAAACATACTTATTGCCCTTATACTTAACATGGCGATCGTCTACACCGTTCTGAAACTGACTTCAAAAATCGAGCGTTTTCTGGGTCCCACCGGAATGCATATTCTTAAGAAATTCTTCGGCATTATCCTGATTGCCATTGCAGTAAGGCTTTTCCTGAACAACACGGGCATAATACTTCCCAATGACTGATGAGGTAATCATCTATACCGACGGAGCCTGCAGCGGTAATCCCGGCCCCGGCGGCTATGGCGTTGTGCTTATCTCCGGCAGGCACCGCAAGGAGATTTCAGAAGGGTTCCGTCTTACCACCAACAACCGGATGGAGCTCCTTGCAGCCATCATCGGCCTTGAGGCTCTTAAACGTAACGGCACAGCGGTGAAACTGTACACTGACTCGCTGTACCTCGTCAACGCCGTCAATAAGGGATGGCTCTTCAGCTGGGAGATCAAAAGGTTCGCGAAAAAGAAAAATCAGGATCTCTGGATACGCTTCCTGGAGGTTTACCGCCGCCATCAGGTGACGCTCATATGGATAAAGGGACACAATAACGATCCTGAGAATGAGCGTTGTGACATGCTGGCTGTAACCGCCTCAAAAGGGCCTGTCCTGTTGGAGGACAAAGGTTATGCTCCTGACAGCGAAGAGGCGGAAATCATATGATGGAAAACAAGTTTTGAGGTTTGTAAAAAAAATGCAATTTTTGCATAAAATGGGGATAAATGAAAAGTTTCATACGCAAAGCCACTGATCTTACTCCGGAAATAATCCTGGCACCCGAGGAGAATAAATTCATCATCGCAGGCAAGTCGGCCCCTGAAGATGTTCGCGGACTATATTACCCTGTACTGGAATGGATGGAGGAGTTCGTTGCCAGTGTCCGGAAAAGCAGTCGGTATACCGACACCAATCACCTTATTTTCCGGCTTGACCTTGAATACTTCAACTCTTCATCTGCCAAGTTCCTGTTTGACATATTCGCCCATCTTAAGGATCTTGGCAACGATGGCGTTCCTGTTGATATCGAGTGGCACTATGATGAGGAGGACACCGATCTCCGCGAGGCGGGCGAAGATCTGGCGCTGCTTTGCGAGCTTCCCTTCAAATACTGCCCCAAACCCAAGGGCTCCAGATGAGAGGTCCGGCAGAACTATATGCTCTGCTCGACCTTCTTCAGATTCCATACGAGTATATAGAACACCCTCCCGTCCCAACCGTGGAGGAGGCCATGAAATACTGGTCAGGCATCGACTCAGGCCACTGCAAGAACATCTTTTTCCGCAATCACAAGGGCGACAGGCATTACCTGGTCATACTCTATTACAGTTCACAGCTCAACATAAAAGACCTTGAACAGAAGCTTCGCCAGGGGAAGCTCTCTTTTGCTTCTGACAGGAGGCTCATGCAGTATCTCGGACTCACTCCGGGCTCCGTATCGCCTTTCGGTCTCATCAATGACCACTCCCACCATGTCCATCTCTTCATAGACAAGACCCTGCTCAGCCATGAGAGGCTCTCCTTCCACCCGAACACCAACACGGCATCGCTGATCATCCCCCGGGAAGGGCTGTTCAGGTTCATCGCCCACACCGGCAATACCTACGAATTCTTCTGATTAACCCTCTTGCGGCTACAATACTTGATGGCCTACGGCCAACAGGTCATTACTAACTGCCGACAGCTACAATACTTTATGGCCTACGGCCAACAGGCCACGAATGTCCTGCGGAAGGAGAGGGCCGGCCGCGGACTGCCGACAGTGGACTGCAGACTGCGGACTGCTTATCCGGATTGATTCTAAATAACACCAAAATGCAGCGATAAACTCCCGAAAAGGGTCTTTATACCGGACTTGCTTTTTGGACTTTTAACCTTACCGCCATGAAAAGAATTGCCATTACGGCAGCTGTAGCGTTGCTTTGCACACTGATCAGTGCACAGGACTCGATACAGAAAAGAAGTTACTGCGCTACATTCACCTCGGCCGCTCCCGTCATAGACGGTTTAGTTGAAGATGATGCCTGGCAGGCAGGCGCCTGGGATGGCGACTTCGTGCAGTATGAGCCCCACAATGGCGCCAACCCGTCCCAGAAGACATCCTTCCAGATACTGTTTGACGACAATAATATTTACGTTGCTATCAAGGCTTATGACACTTACCCCGACAGCATCGTCAGACGTATCTCAAGACGTGACAACGGTGACGGTGATTTCGTAGGCATCTCCTTCGACAGCTACCACGACCGCCAGACCGGCTTTACCTTTCTAACCAACGCGGCGGGTGTAAAAAATGACTTTATGTGGGCCAAAAACGGGCAGATTGAAGATGATACATGGGACCCGATATGGTATACTGACGCACAGATAACCGATTGGGGCTGGAGCGCCGAAATGAGAATCCCTCTGACGCAGCTGAGGTTCAGAATAACAGACGGAGGCATATGGGGCCTCGAAGTGTTCCGCCAGCAGTTCCGTAACCAGGAGATGTCAATCTGGCAGCATATAGACCGTAATGCCTCCGGTCTTGTATATAATTTCGGGGAGCTGACCGGCCTTACCGGCATCAGGCCCAGGAAGCAGGCAGACATAACCCCGTTTGTTGTAGGCAGCCTTGAAACCTTTGAAAGCGAAGAGGGCAATCCCTTTGCCACCGGAAAAGACTGGAAATACAACGCCGGTCTCGATGCCAAGTTCGGCATCACCAATAATATGACCCTCGACCTTACAGTCAATCCTGACTTCGGCCAGGTGGAGGCGGACCCTTCCGAAGTCAATCTCACAGCTTACGAGACATTCTTTGAGGAAAAGAGACCCTTTTTCATTGAGGGAAATAATATAACCAGCTTCAGGACCGGTATCGGTGACGGTGATCTCGGATTCGACAACCTGTTCTATTCAAGGCGCATAGGCCGGAGTCCGCATCTCGGCGCCGACACGGAAGAAAATGAGTATGCGAGCGTGCCGCGCACTACTCCCATCATCAGCGCAATAAAACTTACCGGCAAGACCCCTGAGGGTCTTTCTGTTGGCATCGTGGAAGCCGTTACGGCAGAGGTGAAAGCAGAAATAGACTCCCTGGGCGTCAGATCGTCTCAGACTGTGGAGCCTTTGACCAACTACCTGGTGTCGAGGGTCATGAAGGACTTCAACGGTGGGAAAACCGTTGTGGGGGGAGCATTCACCAATACACACCGTTTTCTTGACGGAACCGGCATAGACGGGCTGGTAAGCAATGCCAACACAGCGGGGGTCGACTTTTCTCAATATTTCGGGGATGAGCGCAGCTGGTTTGTTTCATCTGCCGTGGCCGGAAGCAATCTGAGCGGCAGCACGGAGGCAATAGAGGACCTCCAGTATTCTCCCGTGCATTATTATCAGAGGCCTGATGCTGATTACATTGAGGTTGATCCGACACGTACATCCCTGAACGGTTTCGGAGGCAATGTTCAGACCGGCAAAGTAGGAGGCCACTGGAACTTTATGGCCTTCACATACTTTAAATCACCGGGCTTCGACCTCAATGATGCCGGATATCTGCAGAGCGCAGACGCAATAATATCGGGATTATGGTCAGCGTACAGGTTTGACAAGCCCTTCAGCATCTTCAGGCAGATAAGACCCAATGCCAACCTCTGGACCGGGTGGGACTTCGGGGGAACACACCTCTTCACAGGAGGAAACCTCAGTGTATATAGTCAGTTCAAAAACCTGTGGTGGACAAGCATTGGCGGAAACTATGAAGGTGAGGCAATTTCCAATTCTCTCCTCAGGGGAGGACCCTCTATGCTGACACCCGGAAACCTTAGCCTTTTTCTTAATGTTGGATCAAACCAGTCAAGAATGATCTACGGCTCATTATGGGCCAACAGGGGGAGAGGCGCGGAGGATTCCCGCGAGCGCTGGGGCGCCGGTCTTGACCTGACAGCCAATCCCGGAAAGTCGTTTTCAGTTACCATCTCTCCCTCTTATACCAAAAGCATGAACACCCTCCAGTACGTGACACACATTGATGACGGAGACCACTATCTCCTCAGCCAGATTGACCAGCAGATAGTGAGCATGTCGGTGAGGCTGAATTACAATATCACCCCTGACTTTACCATACAGTACTGGGGACAGCCTTTCCTTGCTGCAATGGATTACAGCAGGTACAAGGAGGTGACTGATCCCATGGCAGAAGAGCTGGAAGACCGTTACCATATGCTGACAGAGAGCGAACTGACATACAACGAGGCGGAAAACCGCTACTACGTTGATGACAACAATGACGGCACCAGTGATTACAGTTTCGATAATCCGGATTACAATTACGACCAGTTTCTATCGAACCTGGTTGCACGATGGGAATTCAGTCCGGGATCAACCCTCTATCTCGTATGGTCCCAGACCCGCAGCTACTCCGACAACACAGGCTCATTCTCACTTGAGGAAAACCTTGATCACCTTTATACTGAACAGAAACCATACAATGTCTTCCTGATAAAATTTACCTACAGGTTCGGACTCAGGTAAGCGTCCGGGTGTGCAGGTCCGAAAGAGTGGAGAAATAAAGTCTCCGCTCTTTTTTCATTCCATACCGTCAGCACATTGATGTTTCTCCGGTATAGATTTTTGTATAAATTTGACATGCCTTAAACTACTAGTCTGTCAAACTGCTGCCATGAAGAAAATCATCCTCATGCTTTTATCGTGTATCTCTCTGATCATAAGTGGCCAGGATTATGAAAAGCGAACATACAATGCCACCCGCATAACAGTCGCTCCGGTCATCAACGGTGAGCTTGACGACGAAGCCTGGCTGCAGGGTGAATGGGCCGGAGATTTCTTTCAGTATGAGCCAACGGAAGGCGCCCCGATAAAACAGAAGACGGAGTTCAAACTGCTGTATGACGACAACAATATCTATGTCGCAATAAAGGCTTATGACACAGCCCCTGACAGTATTGTGCAACGCATGACCCGCCGTGATCACACCGACGGCGACGAGGTGACAGTTGCCCTTGATTCATACTTTGACCAGCGGACCGCGTTCGGATTCGGGGTAAGCGCCGCCGGCGTGAAGGGCGACCTCATATGGACCGATGACGGAAGGAATGAAGATGAGACTTTCGACCCGATCTGGTACGTAAAAACTGCCATATACGACTGGGGATGGGCAGCAGAGATGCGAATACCCCTCACCCAGCTCCGTTTCTCCGCATCCGAAAACCAGGTCTGGGGACTGGAGGTGTTCCGTAACCTTTACCGGCACGATGAGACAAGCATGTGGCAGCCCATAGCCAGGAATGCATCTGGTCTTGTTCACTTTGCCGGACTTCTTAACGGATTGAGCAACATCAAACCCCGTACACTGATCGACCTAACACCCTACGGGGTTGCCCGGCTCGAGACATACGAGGGAGAAGATGGCAATCCATGGTACGACGGATCCGATTTCAAGGTCAATGCAGGCCTGGATGCCAAGATAGGCGTGACCAACAACATGATCCTGAGCCTCTCCCTTAACCCCGATTTCGGGCAGGTGGAGGCTGATCCTTCAGAGGTCAACCTGACAGCCTTCGAAACATATTTCAGGGAAAAGAGGCCGTTCTTTGTCGAGGGCAGCAATATTACCTCCTATAGTCTTGGCATCGGAGACGGCGATGAGGGAAATGACAACCTTTTTTATTCGAGGCGCATCGGGAAAAGACCATCGCTGAGCCATTCAGGTGATGAAGGGGAGTATGCATGGACCCCATCGTTCACACCTATCCTCGGGGCGGCTAAGCTGACAGGCAAATCAGCGGGCGGACTCTCTGTCGGGGTCATCGAGGCCGTAACATCACAGGTGAACACCAGGATATACAATGAGACTACGGACGAGACATCATACCTGGCAGCTGAACCGCTTACAAATTTTACAGTCGGAAGAGTTCAGAAAGACATTAACGGCGGGAATACGATCATCGGCGGAATGGTGACCAGCACCATAAGGGCGCTTGATGAGACAACCGAAGACTACTTCCACAAATCAGCCACTACCGGCGGCGTTGATTTCACGCAATATTTCGGAGAGATGAATTATATTTTTCAACTCCGCACAGCCTTCAGCAGTGTGACAGGCACAGAAGACGCCATTGCACGTACGCAACGCTCAATAATACACAACTTTAAGAGGCCTGATGCCGATTATACCGAATATGATCCGACACGCACCTCACTGAGCGGCTTCGGCGGCAATCTGATGGCAGGAAAGATCGGCGGCAACTGGCAACTCCTTTATCTCTCTGCATGGAAGTCGCCCGGCTTTGAACTGAACGATATCGGCTACATGCAGGTAGCAGACCAGTACCTTGGAGTGGGGGTGATAAACTACAACATTTACAAGCCTTTCAGCATCTTCAACAGCATGTCTATCGGAACCAACCTGATACATATGATGGACTTCGGAGGAAATACAAACGTGGTCGGTATTTCACAGTCATGGTCGGCACAGTACAAAAACCTCTGGGGATCATTTGTCAGTGGCCAGCTGAACAGTCGCGAAACAGACAATCTCCTTCTCAGGGGAGGACCGTCAATGAAGATGCCGGGGCAGATCTACTTCGGAGGAGGTATTTATTCAAACTCCCGGAAAAAACTCAGCGGTGAATTCGACATGAGATATTTCAGGACTTTCCAGGATGTGCGTACAAGCTACAGTCTGAGTTTTGAGCTCGAGTACAGGCCCCTGGATAACCTTACCCTCAGCGCTGAACCCGAATGGAGCATGACCAGTAATGAGATGCAGTATGTGACAACGGTATCTGCCACCAGCGGGGTATACACACCAAGATACGTCTTTGGAACAATCGACCAGAAGATACTCAGCGTCTCACTGAGGGTGGATTACAATATCACTCCCGACCTGACGATTCAATACTGGGGGCAGCCCTTCTTCGGTTCAGGTGATTACAGCAATTTCAGGAATATCACTGACCCTCATGCCGATGCATTTGAAGACAGGTATATTGATTATCAGCCCGGATGGCTTAGCTATACCGTTAAGGACAAAACCTACTTCGTGGATGAGAACCTTGACTCCTGGACTGATTATTCCTTCGAAAGTCCCAACTTCACCGTCAGCGAGTTCCTTCATAACCTCGTGCTTCGCTGGGAGTTCCTTCCCGGGTCGACAGCCTACCTGGTATGGTCGCAGACAAGGGAATACTATACCGGCAGCGGCACTTTTGACGTCAGTTCCCAGTCAGATGACCTGTTTTCAGAGACCGTTCCGCACAATGTCTTCATGGTCAAGTTCTCCTACAGATTCGGACTGAGATGAAAAAGAGCTGCGAATGGCCTTCAGGTGATGCCCTGATGATCAGTTATCATGACAACGAATGGGGAATGCCTGTCCATGATGATATCAGATGGTTCGAGCATATTGTTCTTGATGGTGCACAGGCCGGACTGAGCTGGAAAACAATCCTTCACCGTAGGGAAGGGTATCGCAGGGCCTTTGATGGCTTTGACCCGTCAAAAGTTGCTCAATATGATGAGAAGAGATACAACGAACTTCTCAAGGATGAACGAATCATCCGCAACAGACTGAAGATCAGATCTGCGATCAACAATGCCAGGGCATTCATCAGAATTCAGGAGGAATTTGGAAGCTTTGACAACTATATCTGGGGATTCTCCGGGGGCAAGCCGGTGGTGAATCACTGGAAGAACCTGAATGAGTTACCGGCAAGCACCCCTCTCTCCGACACAATAAGCAAAGATCTGAAAAAAAGAGGCTTTACATTTGTGGGAACAACAATATGCTACGCTTTCATGCAGGCTGCCGGAATCGTCAATGATCACCTGGCTGACTGCTTCCGGCACCCTGACAACCTGGGTGCTGTGTGATACGGCGCCAACAGTCCCGGTGCCGGAAGCGTTACTGGTTTACAGGTCAGCCGCCCGTAATCATTTGATTTTGAATACCACGGGTATCGAAAAATAGACCGGCACCGGCCTGCCATCCTGCTTGCCGGGTTTCCAGCGCGGCATTCCCGAGATGACCTTTATTGCCTCGTTATCGAGCAACGGATCAACTCCCCTGATCAAAACTACATCCTTTATGTCGCCGGTGGGGCCCACGACAAATCTGAGGATGACGGTTCCCTGAATCCGGTTCAGCAATGCATCTTCAGGGTATCTTATCTGCTCACTGACGTACTGCATCAGTGCTGACTCACCTCCCGGGAACGAGGGCATCTCCTGCACGATTACCTGAGGCCTCTCCTCGGCCGGAATAATCTGATCCGGATCTTCCCGGATCTCCATCACAATCTCAGTCGCCTGCCCGTCACGGACCTCCATGCTCAGGTCATCAGCAGTCATCAGGGAGCCTGAGAGAGCCTGATTATCATCAACAATCACCGGCGGCACGAACTGTACCTTTTTCATCATTTCAACCGGCGGGGCAGGAGGCTCGGGTGCCTCAGGCGGTACCGGAGGATTTGCCAGATTTGGGTCAACCGTGGCAATAATGGTAAATAATTGCCCCGGCTGATTTTCAACATGATCAGAAGTAAAAAAGGGCACCAGAACCACTGATACGCTGAACATCAGTCCTGCCACGATGGAGATGCTCATGGTTGAGCTATAGCGTCTCCGGAGGTCATAAGCCCCATACTCCTTGTTTCGGTCCCGGAAGATGATTTCATCAAACCCGGGAACCTCTTTTTCATTCCTCTTCATAATGATCAGTTTAGATTATTACTGTTAATGAAGAGGCGCCTCTTACTTTATATTCCTCAAATATTATACCACAATTGTTAATATTTGTTAATTTTTATGAAAGGATGAAAAAGCGGGTGGTAAAAGTGGATGAAAAGGTGCTGCGGCAGGCAGGTCTATATGAAATTCCTGTCGAGGAACCTCTGGAAATTATCCCTGTACTGGTCGGTGACGGGGATGCGGACATCACCGTAGACAATTCTGTTGCGCTCTATGACCCTGACCGTTTCCAGGTTTACTATGTACGACCTGTGAACCCGCATGAATTTGTCTTCAGGGAGCCGGGCCTCAAGCGCCTTCAGTGTGGAGAGCGAGAGTACCGGCTTCTTCTCTCCGTTGAGGAAGATCTTGACATAATCCTTCAGTCCCTCAATGTAATGTATCTCTGAGAAATTAATGCGCCGGATCTTGTAGTCTGACTTGATGAAGAGGAAATCATTCCTCACCTCCAGCTCAGGCAGTTCCTTTCGCTCGAGCTCAATAAGCTTTTCCGCTTTCTGTGCAGCCTTCAGGAACTCGGCATAGCTGAAGGGTTTAAGCAGGTAATCAACGGCGTCAAGCCTGAAGCCCTCAAGGGCATACTTCTCATAGGCCGTTGTGAATATGACTTTCGGTCCGCCGCTGATGACCCTTGCCAGCTCTGTGCCCGTCAGGTCCGGCATCTGCACGTCGAGCAGCACCAGGTCAACATCCGATGACCCTATGAATGCCACAGCCTCCACGGGATTATCGAAGGCTCCTGCCAGCTCAAGAAAGGGTGTCTTTTCAACGTATCCCCTCACCAGCTGCAGAGCCAGCGGTTCATCATCTATGGCAACGACCCTGATCATCAGTCCTGAAGGGTTATGTTTTTATCGCCAGCTTAACACTGAACACCGAATCCCGCTCCTCGATCCACAGCTCATGCCTGTCGGGGTAAAGCAACGCGAGCCTCTTCCTGACATTTTCAAGACCGATGCCCGAAGCAACCCGGGGGGCACTGCCATTCGCCCCGGAGATGCTGTTTCTCACCGTGAATGTGATATGATCGGCTTCTGACCTGAGAGATATCTCAATGAACGATTTTCCCTGGTAGCTCACACCGTGCTTGAAGGCGTTCTCGATGAAAGGGATGAAAAGCAGCGGAGGAAGGTCATGGTCTTCATACTCCGAAGGCCAGTCGACAGAAAGTCTTACACGGTCGCTCATCCTGAGCTTCATGAGGTCGATATACCCATTCATGAACTCTATCTCATGGCTGAGCCTGGTGTTTCCCTGCTCTGACTCATAGAGCATGTAGCGCATCATCTTTGAGAGGCTGAGAACCGCCTCCTGGGCATCCTTCTGATTGATCTCGATGAGAGAATAGATATTGTTCAGCGTGTTGAAGAAGAAGTGCGGGCTGACCTGGTTCTTGAGAAGCGCCAGCTCCGAGTTCAGTTTTTCACGTTCAAGCTCCTTGATCTCCTCCTCTTTCCTCAGTGCGCTCTCAGCATACCTTAATCCCACTGCAAACCCTGAGACAAGGAATGAGGTAATGAAGAAGTTATAGAGTGCCATACCTTCACCCCTGCGCTTACCACGGTCCTCCCCGTGCGGGTTATTTTGTTCTTCCACCTTCATCCGCTCAACGACCTCCGGTGGCGGGGCAAATAGCCTTTCATAAAACCTTCCTGAAGCCAATCCCAGAATCACTATCAGTAATGCTGCAAGTATGGTAAAACTGAACCATTTGCCCTTCCCGGCCAGCCGCGGGACCAGCCAGAGGTAATTGACATAGAACAGGATAAAGAAGATAAATGTATTGAATAAAATAATGGTGGTGGTACGGTTATCCTTGAACAGTCCGCCCGCTATCAGGACCTGCGGAAGGATGAATAGGATGATCCATCCTGTTGCGTGCAGAAGGAGAGGTAATCCCTTCCTGTTCCTTATCATTCCTTTAATCTTCATACTATCATCAAAGCTAATTAATCTCCTTCAATAATCACTCATATCTGAGTGCATCAATCGGGTCCAGCTCAGCTGCCCTTCTCGCCGGGTACCATCCAAAGAAAATACCGATAACGGTGCACACGACAAATGAGAGTATGGCCGAACTCCACATCACGCTTATCGGCCATGAGGTAAGTGCCTCAACGAGTTGTGAGGCGGCAAAGCCAAGCAGGATGCCTGCGATACCGCCGAAGACACTGAGCATTATAGATTCAATCAGGAACTGCAGGAGGATATCCATGCTCCTGCCGCCGATCGACATCCTCAGCCCTATCTCCCTGGTACGTTCGGTGACCGAGACATACATGATATTCATGATACCTATGCCGCCCACCAGTAGTGAGATGCCTGCTATTGCACCCAGCAGGATGGTGAGTATATCCGTAACAGAAGTCATCGTTGTTGAGAGCTCCTCCTGGCTTCTGACCTGGAAATCATTATCCTCATTCTCACGAAGTTTGTGGCTGGCACGGAGTACCTCCTCCACCTGCGACTGTGCAAGTGCTGATTCTTCAGCGCTGCGGGCCGACATCTGTATCGACTGGATATGGGTCTGGGCCAGGATCCTTTTCTGGACGGTGGTATAAGGCGCAATAAGCACATCATCCTGGTCCTGCCCGAAGCTGTTCTGACCCTTCTCCTCAAGCACACCAATAATTTTAAACGGGATGTTCTTAAACCGGATTGTCTCACCGGTGGGGTCAATTCCCTCGCCAAACAGTTCGTCAGCCACGGTGCGTCCTATAAGGCACACCTTGGCAGACCCCTTCGCCTCACTGTCGGTTAAATTGCGTCCGCTGACGACCGTCCAGCTCTTTATTCCGAGATAGTCCTCATTGCCTCCGTAAATTGTTGTGGGCCAGTTTGAGTTACCGTAGACGGCCTGGCCGCTGCTTCTCACCTCGGGAGACACTGCAATCACGGCATCGCACTCCGTTTTAATGGCGCTGACGTCATTCACTGTCAGTCTCTGTGAGCTGGTGTTGCCCTGCTGAATCCCACCCATCCTCATCGTTCCGGGCATTACAAACAGCATGTTCGATCCCATGCTCGCTATCTGATCCTGGATGCTTTTCTTTGATCCCTGCCCAATGGCAAGCATGGTGATGACTGACGCCACGCCGATGATTATTCCAAGCATGGTCAGAAATGAGCGCATCTTATTTCGCTTCAGCGCGTTCAGCGCTACTTTCAATAAATTTCCGATATTCATTTTAGTCTCTTTTTAATCTGCCTCAACCGGCAGGGCATCAAGCATCTCTGCGGCAACCAGCCTGTTTCTGATCTCTTCCTCCCTGACCACGTGCCCGTCGCGGAACATGACGCTCCGTGTCATGCAGCGGGCTATGTCAGGCTCATGTGTCACGAAGACTATGGTTTTGCCTTTACTGTTCAGTTGCTGGAACAGCGACATTATCTCGTAGGATGTCCGCGTGTCAAGGTTACCCGTGGCCTCGTCGGCCAGGATCACCACAGGGTCATTCACCAGTGAGCGTGCTATGGCCACCCTCTGCTGCTGCCCGCCGGAGAGCTGGTTGGGCATATGGCCCATCCTGTCAGCCAGTCCCACTGCTTCCAGTGCAGCAATGGCTCTCTCCCTGCGCTCCCTGGCTTTTACGGACGGGTTGTACATGAGAGGCAGCTCCACATTTTCCAGTGCCGAGGTGCGGGAGAGAAGGTTATATGACTGAAAGACGAAGCCTATCTTCAGGTTGCGTATAGCGGCCCTCTCATTCTTTGACATCCCGGCTACATTCACACCATCAAGAATATATGTTCCTTCCGACGGCCTGTCAAGGCAGCCTATTATGTTAAGCATGGTTGACTTGCCCGAGCCGCTGGCGCCCATGATCGCCACGAACTCGCCCTGGTTGATCCTCAGGTCGACCCCCCTCAGGGCGTGCACCGTTACCTCACCTACGTAATAATCCTTTTTCAGGGAGGTTATATCAATTATTGCCTTCATCGTCAGTTGCGTTTAGAGGTGGTTGTTCCGGATCCGGATGATGTGCTCTGCGTATTCCTTCTTCCCGGAGGCGAAGGCATGAATGGATTGGAAGCTACTTCCTTCTCTTTCTTCTCCTTTGCGGAGGCGATTGTCATCTTCGTAACGACCTCGGTACCCTCTTCCAAACCTGATTTTACCTCTGCATTGTCGCCATCGTTTGATCCGAGTTCAACCCGTACCGGGTGGATCCCCTTCTCATCCTTCACCCACACCATGGATGGCATCTTGAATCCCGCAGGTAATTCAATGCCTTCCGGCAACTGGCCGCCAGGAGTGCCCTGCATTCCTCTGCTGGCTCCCGGGCCTGCTCATGCTGCCTGCCGGCATGCCTGTGCCGTCCGGCATGCCCTGCTGCAGTGTCTGCCGGTGCTGCCGGGCATACCCGGTTTATCCCCTCCGGAAACCATCTCATTGCCCAGTCTGGCCAGGTAATCAGCCTCAGGGGTGAACTTCAGAGCCTTGTACGGAATTGTGAGCACATCTCCTGACTCTTCCACATAAATGACAATGTTGGCTGTCATCCCGGGCAGCAGCTTCAGGTCAGGATTGGGAGCATTGATGACAACCGTATAGGTAACCACATTCGAGGTGGTGACCGGCGACAGCCTGATCTGCTCAACGGTGCCTCCGAATTTATCATCCGGGAAGGCATCGACATCAAACTCTACCCGCTGACCCTTCCTGATCATCCCGATATCCGATTCGTCTATGTCAGCCTCAACCTGCATCTGTGTAAGATCCTGGGCTATCGTGAATATCTCCGGTGTGTTGAAGCTGGCTGCCACCGTCTGGCCTTCATCCACAGCCCTGTTCATCACCACGCCGTCAATGGGTGAATATAAGGTGGCGTAGCCAAGCTGCACAAGGGCCTTGTCATACTGTGCCTGCGTATTCTTAAAGGTGGCCTTTGACTTTTCATAGCCATACCTGGCCTGGTCATAATCAGCCTGCGCAATAAGGCTCTTTTCATAAAGGGCCTTGCTCCGCTCGTAGTTTGAGGCCTGGTATTCCATCTCCGCCCTTGCATTTTCAAGCGTGGCAAGCGACTGCTGCACGCTTGACCGCAGTGCTGTCTTGTCAAGCTCTGCAAGTACCTGCCCCTTTTTCACCTTGGTATTGAAGTCGACATACAGCTTTTCAACGATACCCGAGACCTGAGTTCCCACGACCACCGACGTGATGGCCTCCAGGGTGCCTGTAGCGGTTACGGTGTTGATTATCGAGCCCTTCACTGCCTTCGAGGTTTCGAAGATGTATGTCTTGCTTTTCTTGCAGCTGTGAACCGACAGCATCGTTACTGCAACAACTGCCAGCATTACTGCACTGATTAAAATTCTCTTGCCTTTCATGGATATGTCTCTTTTATTGTTCCTTATTTTTAAAACGAAAGCGGTACTCCCCTGTAGAAGTCGATGATCTTGTAGCTGTAGACAAGCTCGTATTTTGCCTGCAGCAGTCTGCTCTCGGCTATTGTCAGGTTTGTCTTCTGTATCAGGAAATCGACCGAGTTCATGGCTCCGAGCTTGAACTTCTCCTCAGCCACAGTGAACGACTCCAGCGAAGCCTCATGCTGGTTTACGGCTGCATCATAGCTGATGACGGCCGACTCTGCATCAAGTACGGCCTGTTCAATCTCCTTGCGCAACTGGTTCTTTGTGTTAAGCTCATCAAGTTCGGCTGTGCTTATGCCATACCTGGCCCGCGCTACTGACGATTTGTTCTGGTTGTTCCTGAAGATGGGTATGGAGACTGATAATCCCACTGAAGGAGAGAACCCGTTTTTCAGCTGTGACCCCATCTCCGCCGCCTGGGTGAACCCCGTGCTCAGTCCGGCATTCATCGAGACGGATGGATAAAACCCACCCTTTGCCAGTTCAAGATCGACCCCGGCACTCTCGCGGTTTATTTCGGCATTTTTAATCATAGGCTTGACCTGTAATGCCTCCTCAAAAACAGCTGCAGCATCGGCGGCCGGTATCGCTGATAAAATGGCATCCATATCCGGACGGGCAATTTCAAACAGGTCATCCAGGGGATACTCCATCAGTTGCATCAGCGTCACCTTCGCCATTTTCAGATTATTGACCGCATTGGCGAGCGTAAGCTCCTCGGCGGCAAGCTGGGTCTTTACCTGCAGGTAGTCGCTGTTGGCGATAGCGCCGAGGTCGTATCGTTCCCTGGCCAGTCCCAGTCCCTCGCGTGTTGCGTCGGCCTGGTTCATGCTGTTGGCAACCTGCTCCTCCGCATAAAGAACCTGCAGGTAAGCGTTCATGATGCTCAGGGAGACGTTCTCCCGCGTCTCCTCAGTGCTGTACTGAAGGCCCTGGTAGTTAAGTTCGGCCTGCCTGATCTCATTCCGCGCCTGAAAGCCGCTGAAAAGGGTCACGCCACTGCTGATTGAGGCGGCGGTGCGTGACGACCCTTCAAGCGAGGTCTCCCCATCAGTGTCAGTCACCTGCTGCCATCCCAGGCTCTCCCCCAGTGATGCATTCAGCGAAGGCCAGCGGTTGTCCTTTGCCTGCTGAAGGCTTATCTCACCAACACTCACAGAGACATCGGCCTTCCTGACCTGTATGTTCGCCTGAAGTGCATAATCAATGCATTCAGTCAGCGTCCACTGCTTATCCTGGGCAGAGGCGGTAAGAACAACCATGACAAAGACTGTCATGGCCGTAAATAGTTTCCTGGTACTCATCTTTTCCATTTTGTGAAACATGATGAGACAAAACTATTATGGCAAACTGCCGGGAAAAAATTCTTTAGACGGCCAGAAGCATTTTACCGACAGACAGTGATTTTATACCGACGGGTACTACATGACAAGGACGGGTACTATATGACAATGACGGGTACTATATGGCAATACTATGGGCTTGATCCGCGTACTCAGCACCGGCAGGTTATGGCCGCTGATAACGATCCGATAATTCCGGACCTTAAAAATCAACCTTGATGGCTATCCCTCCGGGGAAGACACCTACTGACCATTCACTTTCAGGCTTCAAGGGAGGCAGCCCTGCTTCCGGCTGATATTCACGGAGATACTTCTCATAATTTTTAATTGCCCTGGTGGGCTGTGTCCAGATCTGGGCCTCCGTCACCGCGGTGTTGAGGGCAAAATTCACAACCCCATCCCATACAGTTCGCCTGAACCCCAGCCATGTGATCAGGCCGCTGCTGAGGTTCACTGCGCCGGCAATCGCATGCGTTTTCCATGACCTTCCCTCTTTCTCCCTGACAGCCAGTATCTTAAGCAACTCCCTGGTCTCTTCCGGCGACATTGGATGGTCACCTGACATATATTCTTTTACAGTAGGATAATCTGAGAATGCATCCCTGGGACCCAGGGGTGTGATTAATTGCCCCAACGCTCCAAGAAAGGTCGTTGCGGCACCAAGAACCATATCCTGCCGGGTGGTCAGATTCTCAGTTGTGGAAGCCACAATTACCTGCCCTGCAGTGGCAGCACTGTATCCGCCAAGCCATCCGTACCACCATATCTGTGCATTCTGTTTGTCCTTCAGGGCCATAAGTTGAATATCCTGAATTCCCTTGTCCGTTACCGAGTCACGCACGACCTCCTCTCCTTTCAGGGAAATAACCTGCAAGAGAAGGATGGCAGAAAAAAAGATGGTTAATGATGCCGGGGCGGAGTGTCTTCCGTTCATGGTTTTTCCTTTATATCAGACCCGCTTAAGAGAACAGATTCCCTCAGTCTGTAAGAAAAAATAAAACTGATAAGCATCAGGATGATCATGACAAATAACGGTACGGTCATCGATCCTGTCACAGGAGATTTGAAGCTGTCCATACCGAAAATGAAAGCTATCCCCGAGATCTGTCCCATGAGCAGGAGAAATCCGTTTGACGTGCCTTCGGAGACAGGAAAGGTTACTTCGGCTCCGTACTGGAACCCGATCGGACCTGAACTGAGAAGGAAAAATCCAAATGCTGCCGCCGAAAAAAGAAGCAATGCGTAGTTTGTGGCATATGTTACTCCTGCAAGACCTGCAGTTGCACCTGCCAGGGCAATAATTATGAAAGGTATTCGCTTCCTGTAGCGGTCTGACAGCAAAGGCATGACAACAGCTCCGGCTATTCCCGCAATGATCATAAGGCCTCCGGTGATGCCTGCCTGCTCGGCAGTAAAGCCCCTGGGACTAAGGATATTTTCAATCCACGTGGTAACGGAATTGAACACCCCCAGCCCTATAAAGAAAATTACCATTAGCCAGAGAAAATCCTTATTCCTGAAAAGCAGCCTCATCCCGTCGACAGCCAGTGCCCGTTCCTCCTGTTCCGGCAGACAGGGCGCCGTGAGTGGCCGTTCCCTTGCGAATATGAAAAAGATTAAACCTATCACCAGGGAGGCAATCCCGTATATGTAAAGCATCCCGCTTATCCCGTGACCGTTTACCAGGAAAGGCGTCAGGCTGATCCCCGCCAGGATGCCGAAATACATTGCCAGGGTGCCCAGTCCTGATGCCGTTGCTCTCTCTTTTATGGGAAACCATCTTGCCGCAACCTTGGTGATGGAATTCAGAAGAAACGGCTGACCTGCGGCAATCCCGACCTGTGCCAGCAAAAGCAAATTGTAGTTATCCGATGCAAACCCCCGCATCATACCGAAAATTCCGGTAAGCATCACGCCGGTCCCCACACCAATGCGGATTCCGTATGTATCGATGATCCATGACGCAGGAACAGAGACAACCAGGTAAACGATCATGAAAGACATCGAAAGAATCCCGATCTTAAGGTCGGAAACACCATAATATCCTGCTGCATCAATTGTTATGGGCGCAAAAGTGATCCACATTATCTGATTGATGATTATGGCCAGCATGTACACGCTCAGCATGACCCAGCGGTAGCCGTAAACCCTGAATTCTGATTCCTGCATATTGACTGCTTCCTTTTATGGTCCCGGTAGATAGTTCTCCCCCGTGATAAATGAAATTGGTCAGTAAAAGTAACTTTTCATCAATTCCAAAAATGATTTCATGGCAAATATTTGCCTGATCCTAACAATCAGGTCATATTGTTGTTACTTTGTTCAGGAAATCAATATTGAAAGTTATGCAACAGGGATTGAAAGTCATAATCACCGGTGCAACCGGTATGGTCGGGGAAGGTGTTCTGCTTGTCTGCCTGGAGAACCCAGCCATCAGCAACGTGCTGATCATCAACAGAAGACCGCTTGGCATCAGCCATCCGAAACTGAAGGAGATCATCCATGAGGATTTTCATGATCTCTCCCCGGTAGCAGAACAGCTGGCAGGATATGACGCCTGTTTCTTCTGTCTCGGTGTTTCTTCCGTAGGGATGAAGATGGATAAGTACCGCCGGGTCACATACGACCTTACCATGCACTTCGGTGAGACCGTTGGCAGGCTTAACCGGGATATTGTCTTCATCTACGTTGCGGGTGCAGGTACCGACGGTACTGAAAAGGGCAAGATTGAATGGGCCCGGATTAAGGGGAAGACCGAAAACGACCTGAGGAAACTGCCGTTCAAAAAGGTCTACGGCTACCGGCCGGGATTCATCAAACCGGTGAAGGGACAGAAGAAGGCACACTCATTTTACAACTATATCAACTGGTTCCTCCCGATCGGCAAAAAAATGAGTCCTGACTATTTCAACACGATGGAGGAGCTTGCCCTGTCAATGATATATCTTGTCGGGAATGAATATCCCAAAGAGACCATCTACGGAAAAGACATAGCCATCCTGGCAGCACGCTGAGGAGTTCCCTTACGACGGTCATCCTGTGACGGTCACTGGTAAGGAATGATCTTAAAAGTTATCCTCACCCGTAAAATTCCCTGCGGCGCTTGCTGAGATCTGCCAGTACATCAAGGCAGATGTTTATGTCCTGTATTACCTGGAAATCGAACATACCAAGGCAGACAAAGTCAGCACCGTTCTCAAAGGCATACCTTATGCCATCTTCAGGCGTGATAGCCCCGGCAGCTAGTACCTTGAATCCCATTACCGGTATTTTTACCCTGTTGATGAACTCAACAGTACGTTCAGGGAAGAGGTCAAAAATATTGTCGTGGAATTTGTTGTGGTCCAAATTCTTCAGACCGTCAACCTCAAACGGTATCCTGTTCTCACGGGGATGAGCTGACCAGTAGTTATCGTGATGCATCGCCTTCATGTAGTAATCCGGAATGATACCCTGCTGCTCACAGTAAATGAGTGAATCGATCGTATGGGCTGCCAGTCCTGCTGTATAACCCTGCGACCTGATTTTTTCAAGCATGGCTGCTATAACCTCAGGTTTTTTATCCCTGACGAGCCAGTCGCACCAGTTACCCTGTACCTGAAGAATGTCAGCACCGTGATCAATAGCCTTGTTTATCTCTTCATACCAGTCGCCCTTCTCCATGTTGGGAGCAACATGAGAAATAACTTTAAGCTTACTGCCGGTATTCCTCTTGTATTTAGCCATGAGGGCATTGGTCGGAAAACCGATGTTGATTGTGTTGATACCTGCATTCTCTCCAAGTATGAGGGTTTCGAAGACCTTCCTTTCGTCGTTGTACGCCTTGAAGAGCGAGCTGACATACAGAAGGTCACGTGCATGAGCCCACCCTCCTATCAGGTTTCCTCCCATGATGAGCCTGCTTATCTCGTGGTTGCCTATTTTGCCTTTCGGAAGTGTGCCCTTAAGTTCTCCGAGAGCCTGCCGGTTGACCTGAATTGTTGCACCGGAAAGGGCATCAATGCCATACTTTTTGTTCGCGCTTACTGCCCCCCATCCCATAAGCCCGAGAAATGGCACTGAGGCCAGGTTCCGTATCACCTCACGACGGGAATCCGAGTGAGATACTTCAATCTGTGGATCACTCTTATCCCTGAGAGGTGACCCGGGTTTTGAATTCCTCTTAATTTTAAGGTGCCTTATGAGTGCCTCGAAGCCATACCCTCTTTCCCTCAGTAAGGCCAGAACCATAAGGGCAGCTGCCTCGATAAAGTTCCTGTCTATGATATAGAGGTTACCCTGTTCCGAACCGAGCAATGAATCCCCGAACGGAGGGTAGGCAAAATAATAAAGCACAAGTAAAACCGCACCGAAGACCGATGCCAGCCTTGAAAACAGTCCGGTGGCCAGGGCAAAGCCTATGAGGATCAGTCCATAGACATTAAGCAGGTCCACAGCGTTCAACAGACCATCTGATGACGCGAGCCAGTGATAAAAGCCTGAAAATGGTCCTGTGGAGTTTGCGAGGTATGAAAATGCACTCCAGTCCTGCTGAACGATCTTTGAAAACCCCTCGTACAGGAAATGCCATCCTATGGCCATTCTCAGTACAGTTATGAAGATTTTCGTATAATCCGTACCTGATGCTTTATTCATATTCTTTGGAAATATGGGAGTATTTGAGGTCTAAACCAGGATAAATATATCTGTTTTATTATTACTTTGTTGCATCGAAAAGTTATTATCATCATCGAAACACAAGGGAAGTCATGTACTATATTCTCTTTTACAAAACGGTTGAAAACTATGTTGAGCTCCGTGCTCCTTTCCGCCCGATCATCTCGGGCTGGTCGAAGAGTTCCACTCTGACGGACGGCTGGTGATGGCCGGTGCACTGGCAGAGCCGGCCGACGGTGCAGTGCTGATCTTCAGAGGTGATACCCCGCAGGCCGCCCATGACTTTGTCAGCCGTGATCCCTATGTGAAAAACGGTCTCATAACCGAATGGTCGGTCAGACCGTGGAACGTTGTGACAGGATAGACTACGCTTAGAAGGTCTCGGAAGCTGCCAGGTAGAATCCGAATGATTTCTGTCCGAACCCGACATCAACGGCCAGGTTGGTGCGCGAGTGCTTGTCTACCATAATACGCAGACCCGCTCCGTAACCCGGTTTGATTGATTCAAACAGGTTAAGGTCCAGTGTCGTGTTGTCGGCGGTGGTGGCATTCATGAACAGAACACCTCCCAGGATCCCTCCGCATTTAGAGATGGGGAAGCGGTATTCTGCCTCGCCGTACACCATGTTTGCTCCCCTGAAGCGGCCCTGGGTATACCCTCTCGCCGCCCTTCCACGCTGGTCATAGGCCGTTGCGGGGAGTATCATATATGGAAACTGACCTTCGCGGGTGAAGTTACCCATAAGCCAGAATGCCAGGAGGTGACTGGGATTTCGTTCCGACAAGCCGTGAAAACTTCTCCACTCCAGCTGAAAAAAGTTGCCTCCCACCTTGTTTCCCAGAAACTCAAATGCCCCCCGCCAGCTGGCCATCGCATAAATACCCTTGTATGCGTTGAGCATGTTATCGCGGCTGTCATACAAAACATTGATATTCACCGCAGATGAGTAGTATTTCGTTGTGCTGAAGCCATAATTGGTACTGTAAAGGTAATGGCTTGTAAGCATTGTATCACCCGGCACCAGGCTGAGCTTCTGATCATCAATTTTGGAATAACCGTCATAGAAGTATCCGACCCCTGCGTACAGGCCTTCAGTAATCTTGAAGGAGACCGACTGATGGAACCTGGCAAAATTAAACTTCATGGGTTGAGCCAGCGAGTCATCTGTTGTTTCAGTACCCCACAGGCCGTACTGATAGTCAATTATTCCTCCCTCCGGTGCTGTTGTGCCTAAACCGTATGTCGACTGTGAGTAAATCAGGTAGCGCCAGTCTCCGGTTAAAAAGATGCCGTTGTTTTTCGTGTAAATGCTGTTCTTCAGCATGAAGATCATCTGGTTCTTTGTAGTGTACTGGGCTGAACCGCTGAAATTGGAATAGAGAGTGCTTCCGGGCATCTTAAAAGCATACTGTCCGCCGATACCCAGGATAAAACCTGTGGCAGGGTTGGAACCAATAACCGGAACGATCAGCAAAGAGCCTGCTGCATCTGACTTTACTTTGGGAGGTTTGTGCCGCGCCGCCCTGATCACATCAGGCAAATCTTTTTGCGGACAGTCAGAACCGGGACTAACAGTGATGGTATCCTGCCCGAGGGCCGGGGCATGGATTGCAAAGGCCAGCGCAAGCATGGCAATCAGCCACCTGAACTTATTTACAGCAGAATTTAACATATTGATTGTTCTTTAAATGTGTCTTTCAGCAACGCAAAAGTAGTACAAACAAGTCCACCTGATAAGCTCCCGGCAATAAAAATCAAAAACGCTCCGGATCTGATCAGAAGGGGTATCCGATGGCCAGGTTCAGGACCCCGTTTTTCCATATTTCGCTTTTATCACGGAGCCAGTTTGACCCGTCAGTTTCATATGGTCTGCGGATCGGGAAACCAACATCAGTACGGAGTATAAAGAAATTAAAGTCAAACCTCAGCCCGAAGCCTGTCCCGACTGCAAGCTGGTCAATGAATTTATTGAATTGAAACTGGGCATCGGGTCTTGCCTCGTCAGGATTTAACATCCATACGTTCCCGGCATCGATGAAGAGGGCCCCGTGAATTACCTTTGACATCCTGAACCTGAATTCAAGGTTACCCTCCAGTTTTATGTCACCTGTCTGGTCAATGATAAGTGAATCCGGGTCAATGTCTTCAGAGGGCGCCACTGCCCCGGGGCCAAGTGACCGTGCCACAAAAGCCCTTATGCTGTTTGACCCGCCGCTGTAAAACTGCTCCACATAAGGCATTACAACAGAGTTGGAATACGATATCCCGGCTCCTGCATAGAGGCGCGAGACGATGCTCATATTCCCTATATTCCTGTAATAACGCCCATCAGTCGATAATTTAATGAACTGGGAATAGACATTGCCGAGAACACTGTATGGCCTTTCAGATTCTTCCTTAATGGGTCTCATTATCAGATCGAGCAGGTTGCCCGAAGAACCTACGCCGGCAGAAAAATAAAATCCGTGCGGCTGTTTGGCAAGACTGTTGTCATAGGTAAAATCATACTTCATTCCCAGGATGAACTGTTCTTCAAAACTCTTTCTTATAAAAGGATTATCGGCCATTAAGGAGTCAAATTCCGGAGTAGTCTCCAGGAGGTTGATAGAGTTAATGAATACCGGGAAATATTTGTGTGTTATTTTATCCGGACTGCTTCCACTGATATCCAAATCCCATATTCACAGATGCCATCCTGTAGTATTGGATTTTATTCAGGATTGCAAAACCTACTGTAACCGAAGTCTGCGGCAGGTTAAAACGCTCGGGATGAATGAAAAAGGAAGGAGCTATCAGCCTGGGAAAGGTAATTGACGTGGATATGCCCAAATTGTACGAAACTGTACCGAGTGTACTGGTTGTTTTGTTGGACCACTGCCATTCCACGCCACCGTCAAGTTTAAGCTGCAACCTGTTGGCTCCTCCGGCCAGGTTACCCTGAGCCAGTGTCGCAACAAATCCCGGTCCCGAAAAACCGGTTGATTTGGTTACCACGTTGGCTTCAAGGTCGAGGCTGATGTCCTTCATGGGTGCAAGTTCAATCAGCATGTCCAGCTTATTTACAAGGCTGTCAGGGTCAGGGATATAGCGTACATTGATAAATTTGAATATCCCGTAGCTGTTCAGATGAGCCATTGTCTGAAGATGCTTTGTAGTTGAGTAGCTGTCTCCTTCACGGAAGTATACAGATCGGGAAAAGACCCCGGGTTTAAACTTCATGCCCTGCGAAATAATATTGATCCCGTCGTAGTTTATTGTGTCAGCTACCTGTGGCAGATCATTCGCACCCGTCTCACCGGTTACCTTTACCGCTATATCATCAATAAAATAGCTCATGGAAGCATTGTAGGGCAGCTCTTCGCTTTTACTGATCCTGAGATCAATCCTGTAAGGTGTCTTAAGGGTGTCTGCCGTATATTTTACATGCGCCTGGTTAAAATAAAAATAACCCGATTCCTGCAGCCGGTCGGTTATCTTCCTGGTCTCCGCCTTGACGGTTTCCAGATCAAATATATCATCAGGTCTGAGTGACAGGTCGGGCTCGAAACTGCTGATTATGCTGTCGACTGCATCCCGGGAGGGCGCAAAAGATATTTCGTTATACCGGAACGGCTGGCCTGGTTTGACGTAATAAGTTATTTTGGCTTTTTGTGAATTCTGTTTACTTGTGTCAATAGCCGACCATACTGCTGAATGAAAGTAGCCGCTGCCGAATAGTTCAGATTCCAGTTTCCTGCTGCGTGCCTCAGGATTAACCATTGACACCAGCACCGGTTCCTTCGCAAAAGTCCGGTATAACAATCCGGGTGTTTTGTTCTCCTTCGGTTTAAGGTGATTGTAAAACCACAGCCCGAATGGTGGAAGAACCCTTTTGCCTCCGATTGAATTATTAGGCTTAAAGGCAGTAACCGACCCGGTGATCTGTTTGACACGGGAGTCCTTGAACTGTGCGGAATCACTGATGAAGACAGCATCACTGCCCGTATACAATAACTGATCCGCCGCCAGAAACTTCGTATTGGAGCATCCGGCTGCCGCCAGGCAGGCTGCTGTGATCAGGATTATATGTATATGTCGTGTCCTTATCATTATATCTATTCTACTCATTTCAGTCTTCAGTCTTCAGTCCTCAGTCACTCAATCATTCAACATCTGATTACCGACTGCCTGACTGTTGACTTAATCTTACTGCCGACTGCCGACTGGTTATTTCCCTGCCTTCCTCTTCCTCCTCCATATATCGCTTATCTTATCATAGCTCTTCCTGTAGATAAATCCAAGCCCTGACTTGGTAACTTCTCCTTCAAGCAGGTCCTCGTAGTCCTGCTGCCGGTAGACCTTAACGAATTTTGTCCGGTTTGTGTCGAGGGCATATTCAAAAATGAAATTTTCTATCAGGTTGCTGGTTTGCGTACTGCCCGGACTGTTGTCATTCATGCGACCCGAAACCATAACTGAACCGCGATCCTTGAACATAGTCTTCTTTACTTCATAGCTGAAACTGGTAACCGCCTGTTCTCCAGTTTCAGTGGCCTGCGTGTAGGAGTCAATACCCAGAGAAAAGTCCACATTCCTGAATACCGATTTGGTTATCGTATTGAGTTGTGATTCCCAGAACTGGTTTATCTGCTGGGTCAGATAATCGGTACTGCTTGTCTGGCCCGGAAGCTCTATCCTTTCAAAAATAAGCAGGTTAATTGCCTGTTTCATCCGCTCATCTGCTGAAAATGAATTGAAAACACTCGTTATATATTGATCCTGGGAACTGACATCAAAAGTTATCTCAAGCTGTGACAGCCTGTTGGCCATTTTCATATTGACCAGGAAATCAACCTCCCTCGTCTGCCCGTCGACGGGGTTGTTGTACGACCCCCTTACCTTACTGATCGTAGCCACGTTAAACTCCGGGTTATCAACCTGCCCGTCCCACCTGAGGTAACTGCCCGGCGTAATTGTGAAATCCTTTCTTGGCCACCCTGGTATCTTCAGCTCGGCACTGCCCTGATTTATCTCGTAGGTCCCGCTCAGACTGATGTCCCTGTTTGGCATCAGGCCATAAGTCAGAAATCCTCCGCCGGTAATCTGCGCACTGATATCAAAACCGCGTGATATTTTGAAATTGAAAAGACTGTTGGGATTGATCTCTATAGCAGCTTCAATGTCAGGTGTTCTTGTAAACGACCTGGACGGAGATTTTTCAGCCTCACCTTCAGGATCTGCTGAGAGGCTGGCAAAGGTTATTGTCTTTTCAGTCTCGGAAACAGAAAGGTTTTCAGTGTACATGTAATTGACCACCGTTCCCTCTGCAAGAACCAGGCTGCCTGCAATTGAAGGACTCTGTACCGGACCGGTGATGGTCAGTTTCGTGTCGACAAAGACGGAACCGTTGAACCCGGGATTATCCTTCTCAGTAGTGTTCAGCACCTGCAGGCGGTCTGAAATCACCTGGAGGTCAACTGTTGTATTTTCAGGGTCTTCAAGATTTATCGATCCATTCAGTGTGAGCTGCTTTTTCAGGGAATCCAGTACTTTAAACTGACCGAATACTATTCTGTTGTTTTCAAGCCTGATAACATCATCAGGCAGATAGAACCTGGAATTCAGTGGTATTATCTTCATCTCTGCACCGGAGATCTTAATCTCCCCGTCGAAGCGTGGTTTTTTTGCGGTTGATGAGAGTCTCAGCTCACCGCTCACCTCACCGGTCAGTCCGCTTATGAATTTGCTGACCAGCGATTCAAAAGTATTAAGGGGGATTCCGGAGAACTCGGTATGCAAGCTTTTTTTCTCATCTTCCATTTCGGACCTGAAAACAAGGTTAAGGCTGGAAGTGTCATTCAATACGGCGTTGAGATCGCCCCTGACGGTACCGAGAGTATCGGCCAGATAACTGGCAGTGATCCTGAAATCGCCGATGGGACTTTCATAGGTCTTTGTTTGCCTGATGTCCATCTTTACACCCAGGTCATTCTTGTTCCTGCCGCTGTAGTCAATCTTGCCGGTCAGTTCACCGTCATACCCGTAGGTGTTCATTCCCGGAACGGCGAGCATGTTTATCCATACATTCCGGACTTCGACAAAGAGCTTTTCCATCTCACTTCCGTAAATGTCAATAGTACTCTCGTCATTCTTCCAGTGCAGGTCTGCCAGGAAGTTTTTGTTCGACGGGTCGAGCACAAGGAACTCTCCCTGCGAAACAGTCCATTTGTAACCGTTGACAGTCCACTCCGGCTGTGTGGTTCTCAGCTTGATAAGGCTTTCATCCTTGTAGGCTATACCCACTATATCATACAGCAACAGTCTCGTTTTTGTCACTGGCCTGCACCCTGTAACGGGCCGTATCACCTGATGATGACATGTCAACAATCAGGTCAGCCATGACAATATTCCCAAACCGTATACTGTCAGCCGTAACCATCAGCATTGATCTGTCAGGGAGACTGCCGAAATCCACGGTGGCAGCATATCCCCGGCTCTTGTTGAGATTGAACCTGTCAACGGATATAACGCCCTTTGATGTACCCGTGGAGTCTTTCTCAAGGTTCATTGCCACACTGTTGAAGCTGAAGATACTGTCGCTCAGCAAAAGACCTAAAAAGGGAGCATATGTCGCCTCAAGGGAGAAGGCCAGTTCAGGAAGAACCGAGACCCAGGGGATCTTATTCACTACCAGAGAGTCAACTGCAGTCATGCCTCTGAAACGTCCTTCCTTAAGGGCTTTTCTAAGCTCATCGGCTGATGAACTGAAATGAAACCCTGCTGTAAGAAAATCACCTTCAATCTTTCCTGTCAGAATGCTGTCTGAAGAGTTGATGGAAAGGAACAGGCTTTCAAGCTCTTCAGTCCTGTAGTCCCTGGTCATAATTACATTTTTCAGGGAAGCCGAGGAGTTGATTCCGCCGGGGATACGGGCAGCTTCAGCATCAAGCGCCCCTCTGACCGACAAGCCACTGACCAGATTAAGTCGCCCGGCATCAACGTCAAAAGAACCCGAAATGCTGCCGCTGATGAGTGAGTCACTGAGGTCAGCCATACCTGCGATATTGCATTTCAATGAGGTATCAGCCGCGTCTATAGCAAAGGAATAAAGGCCCTCTGACCCATCCAGGCCGACAGTGATGTCATGGTAATTATATCCCCTGTACCGTGCCGTGTCAATGGTGACTGATGCGATGATATTCATACTGTCAACACTGAACCCTTTCCCCTCAGCGTCAAGGATGCCGGAAATCCTCTCCATATCCTTTATTCCTGCAAGCGTACCCAGATCGAGACCGGAATATGTCATTGAAAGGGTATATTCCTTATCCCTTACATCCATGCTTCCGTCCGCCTCAATGTTGCCGGAGTTACCCGATAAGTTAAAAGAAAATGAGGGAGAGAAAAGGCTGTCAGTTATGGTTCCCCTGAGTGTCAGCGGCTCAAAGTCAGGCAGGTTCACGGCAGCACCGGTGATCTTCAGCAATTCAGTCAGCCGGGCCTGAGTGATGGTTTCAGTTCTGAAATCGATTGAGCATACTGAAGACAAAGGCTTTGTTAAATTGGAAATCTGTCCGGCAACGGCAAGACCCATTCCTGAAGGAGCTTTAATTGCAAACTCGCTGATATTAAGCATGTCAGGTGTACCTGATATGCTGCAGTTTATTTCAAGTCCCGGCTCCTTCCCCTTTTCACCTGATGAGTTCTTTTCCGGCTGAGGAATGAAAGCGCGCAGATCCCTTCCCGAAATGAAGGTTTTGTCCATCTTCAGGGTAATTGGCACTGTACTGAATGATTTTATCAGCGCTGAAAGCTTGTTTCCGATCTCTAACTGCAGATTCACCCGGCTGGTGGCCGAGCTGAGTTTTGCCTCCAGCCGGCTTTTAAGGTCTGAGCCGGAGCTGAAGTTAATTTCCCCTTTTTCAAGCTCAAACCCGTTTCCCAGCGCGAAAGAAAGCTTATCCATACTGAAGCCTGATTCCTCACCGGTCAGCGTGACATCCTTAAGTGTGACATCCAGGCCGTCGACCTGAAAAGGACCCTCATCAGGGTGCCCCGGCGCGTCATTATTATAGGCCCCCGTGTGATCATATGCTCCCGTGTGAAATGACCCTTTCGCTATTTTGATGTTATTGCCGCTTATATTCCACAAGCCCGGGAACCCTTCGCCTGAAGTCTTTTCTTGTTTGGTGTCTGTATTATTTGCAGCCGGAGACGAAAGCACAGACACCCCCGGCTCATCCAGCGAAATCTTTTTCAGGGAGATCCGGCTGTTGCCCAGGTCGACTCCGGCATCAGAGATGTCACCAGAGGCCAGTGCAAATTCGATCCTTTTACCGGCTAACAGGCTGGTTAAAAGTGAAAAGTATGTCTATTAAATCTGACCTTCTGAGCTTAAAGTCCCAGCCGGGTCCGGTCTTTTCAGGGGAATCCTTTTGTTCGGAGGCTGCATTAAGGGTAAGTTCGCCGTGAACATTCTCCATTTCAATGAAGTCAGCATATATCTGCCTGTCAATCAGAGAGAACCTGTCAAACTTCACGGAAAGGCTCCCAAGGTATTGATTGATCCGGATTCCCCGGAAATCATCGTTGTATACGAAACGGACATTTTTAAGGTTTACGGCAGCAACCCGGATATCCCACCTCTTTTTTGATTTCACCTTTGCTTCAGTGGGCTTGTTGGCCGTCACAAAAAGAGAAACCAGGTCAATTGCACCAGTCAGGGAGTCGGCTGATAAATATACGGTTGCATCATTAAGGGCAACGCTTTTTACCCTCACTTTCCTGAATACCAGCGGTAAGGGCCTGACGGAGACCCTTATCTGTCCGGTATAAAGGAGAGTATCGCCGGCTGTTTTGACAATCCTAACCTGATCGAGTCCTATCTTTCCGTTAACCAGGAAGCCAACTTTACCGACCTGAACCGGAATATTCCTTTTCAGGAAAACAGTGTTTGCCTTTTCTGTAATGATCCGTTGACTGACCGGAAGGTTTATGCCAATCAGAACAACCACCACCAGAACTGACAGCGAGAGGAAGAGGTATTTAATAAATTTCACAATCCGGCCTGAATGCATTAAACATGTGCGATTTTGCCAAATTTAAGATATATTTCTGCTTGGTTTGATCTTTTCCATAAATTGATTAGTTTTGCGACCTAAATAATTAACAATTTATCCCGATGAAAAGAATAACATTATTACTGCTCGCGATTTTCACATTTGCATTTGCAAATGCACAGTCGAACAAGGAAGAGATTGATCTCATGCAGAGTATTTTCGGAATGGAAAAGAAAGCCATGGTATCTGAATTTGTAACGGTTGATCCTGCTCAGGCAGATGCATTCTGGGCTATTTATGACGAATATGAAGTAGCCCGCAAGGAACTGGCTGTGACAAGGATTAAACTGTTCGACCAGTATGTAGCCAATTATGATAAGCTGACCGCTGAGTCTGCTGACACATGGACAGCTGAAGTCATTTCCCTCGGCAAGGCAACGGACAAGCTGATTCTCACATACTACAAGAAAATAAAGAAAGCCACCAATCCTATTGTTGCCCTGCAGTTTTATCAGCTGGAAGAATATATCCTCAGCGCAATAAGGGTTTCAGTGCTTGAGTCGCTTCCTCTTCCCGATGTCAGATAATTCCTGAAGATAATATTTGAAAGATCCGGACCCCTTCTGAAGTGTCCGGATTTTTTTTGCTATCTCAGCCAGGCTGTTCCCATGACAATATAAAAGGCAAAATCATCATTGCTGAATGCAAAGTCCATTCCCGCCTGCATGCCAAGCTTCCTGGCCATCAGGTACCTGAAACCGGTTCCGAGAGTTGTGACGCTCTTCCCCTCCTCGAACTCACCCAGGCTGGGGAAAGCATTTCCTATGCCTGTGAAGCCCGAGATAAACCATCTCTTAAACACATTATAGTCCACCTCCGCTTCCATGAGGATGGTATTCTTATCCTGGTATTTCATGAGCGGAGCTCCACGGAGTGATACTATCGGCCTGGCGTAAAAGGGCACATTCCCAAGAGTGGCATTGGTTTCCTGTCTCACTCCGACTGTAAATCTGTCTCCGGCCGGCAGATAGCCGATCATGACCAGGCCAAGCCTGCCGTAGAGGTCTTCACCTCCCATCCATGTGTCACTGTAGGTTCCGCTAAGGCCGATCAAAACACCCCTGACGGGAGTAAATACGTTGTTTCTTGAATCAAATTCAATCTTCAGGGTAGCCTCGCTAAGCGTTGAGCTGAACTCGATGCCTTCGAAATCAGGATTGTCTATCGGAATCTCGAACTTATTGTCCGACTTCAGGAGCAGGTATCTGCCGCCTATGAAGAAATCAGAACCGGCCACCCTGAATTTGAGTTGCTGGAACAGCACCCATGCATCCATGTTCATGTTTATCGGTTCATCACCCAGCCATCCCGTACTGGCAGATCCGTAGAATCCCAGGTTGACGTATGCCCTTGCCAGGCCCCCCATATACCTTATCCGATCCTGCTTCCAGTAGCCTGCATGAAAAACCCCGGCACCCCATGTTCCGTTCAGGGTTCCTCCTCCCATCACGCCTGTCATGCTTGGCGGACCCTTTTTTTCAGAATAGGAAGAGTGAAAGAAAACGGCACCGGCAGCAGCTCCGTATCCGACAGCCGGCTCGGTAATGAGTGTAGGCACCAGCAGCACCCCCTTCTTGTTTACCAGCCAGTCGCTCAATATCCAGCGCATTATCAAGGCTATCCCGGAATGACGATTGACGCTTCTCCTTGAGCCTGACCTGAAACACTCAGGTTGCCAATCAGAAAAATCACTGAAATGACCGAAAAAACAAGCCGTCTCATATTTAAAACTTTATTAAATTGCAATCAAATATAGCCTATTTGAACAGAACTAAATCAATCCGGATATGAAAAAACAGACAATCTTTATGCTTTTGGGGATCCTGCTTTTTATTTCTCCGGCAGCCGCACAGGAGAAGGATCCGATCTGACATGTATGCGGTCAGTGATACACTGGAAGACTTCGGGATGTTTACCCATGACAACCTCCTGGAACTGTCACTGAGGTTTAATGTTACGGAATATACCAGGAAAAAGCCCAAGGAAGAATATCTGGACGCCACACTGACATACCATATCAATGAGACCGATTCTGTCAACAAGGAGGTAAGACTCAAATCCAGGGGAGAGTTCCGCAACGGGTACTGCAGCTTTCCCCCTCTGCTACTTAATTTCAAGAAGACGGAATTCGGCATGGAGGATCTCAATAAGCTTGAGAAGATGAAAGTTGTTACTCATTGCCAGTCCGGCAATCTGGATTACCTGATGAAGGAGTACCTTATCTATAAGCTCTATAATGTTCTTACGGATACCAGCTTCAGGGTAAGGCTGGTAAAAATCAAATATATAAACACATACAAACCCACAAAGCCAATAAGTTCATTTGCATTCTTCATTGAACCGGCAGATCTTCTGGCAGAACGTGTCGGCGCCATGCTGACAGACCGGACCGGTCTGACGCAGAGGAATATGGACCCTTACATGATGACCAGGATGTCGGTTTTTAACTATATGATTGGTAATACCGACTGGTCAGTTCCCAACCAGCATAACTGCAAAATCCTGATCTCGACGTTGCCTGACCGCGCAAGCACAGGTATAATTGTGCCATATGATTTTGATTACTCGGGCCTTATAAACGCAACCTATGCAGTTCCGCACGAGAGCCTTCCCATTGAAACAGTCCGCGAGCGCCTGTTCCAGGGACTATGCAGAAGCGATGAGGAATTTCTCAGCATACTAGGCGAGTTTGCTGCAAAGAAAGAGGCCTTCTATGACGTTATCAATAATTTCCCTTATCTTGATGAAAAGGAAAAGAAAAGCATGATCAGTTACCTCGACCAGTTTTTCGATGGAATTAATAAAAGAAACAGTATCCTTTACGATATAAAGCAAAATTGCAAAGACCTTTAACTACTAAATCCTATACGTATGGCTCAACATCATTTTCCAACCTTGATCCGTTCTGGGCTTTATCTATCAGGCTCATGGTGGCTTTAGTGGTTCAGTTTATAGTCGTCAGGCTGATTTATTACAGGTATTCAAAAAGAGAAGGAAGGGTATTTACCTTCATGCAGATGGGATTGATGATCTTCCTCGTTTGCGTCCTTCTCAAGTCGGTGGAGCTGCAGCTGGGGATGGCTCTTGGCCTTTTCGCAATTTTCGCCATTATGCGTTTCAGGTCAAGCAACCTGTCTCTCAGAGACATGACTTACTTCTTCACTGTCATCGGAGTCTCAGTAATAAATGCGATGGCCACCTGGGAATCTCCTGTCCGGGGAATATTAACGGTAAATGGCATAATTATCCTTTCCGTCTGGCTGCTTGAAAGATACTTTCACAGAGATGACTTAACAATTACCACCCTTATGTACGACAGGCTTGACCTGTTGCAGTCCGCCAGGTTGCAGGAACTACTGAAGGACCTGTCTGAACGAACCGGGGAGAAGGTTGAAAAAGTGGAGATAAAGAAGATAGACCTTATTAAGAAAGTCTCCGAAATTGAGATCTCCTACAGAAGCGGTGAAACAGTTTAATGAATCCGGTATGCGCCAGGGGATCTTTTCTTTACTTTCCGGACTTATTTTGTGGGTCTCTTTTAACGGATTCCTGGCTGCGCAGGGTGGCCGTTACTGGGATCAGAACCTTAATTCCGAAGCCGCACTGCTGTCAGGCGCCGTGGTTGCCGGTGAAGGCGGCATTGCCGCAATATTTTACAATCCGGCCACCATCGCCGAAATGAAGAAGAATAATCTCTCACTGTCAGCCAACCTTGCTTCTTCATATTATTATAACGCCAAAAATGCACTCGGGACAGACTTTGCTCTTGACAGGTTACAGGCGTATATATATCCGAGAATAGTTACCCTGACATTTAACCCGAAGAATCAGCCTGATCTTACCATTGAGCTTGCATATTTCACTAAAGCAAATAATTATATCCAGATCAATCAGGGGACATCTCTTACCGGGGACATTATCGCCTCCAACCCCGGAGATGAGCAGTACACGGCTGATTATTACCTTCGTTCAAGATTCCAGGATTTTTATGGTGGTGCAGGCTTTGGTTATAAGGTATCCGATAAACTTGCTCTCGGTTTTTCCGGTCTGCTATCCTATAAAGATGACCAGTACTATAACCTGGTCACCGCAAACGCCTTTACAACAGACTACCAGGAGGCTTCCCCCCAGTACCTGTCAGAAGCAAGCTATCAAATAAAATATAATATGTTTGATGTGCGGCTCATCACCAAGCTGGGGATACAGCTACGGCAGAATTCGTGGAAATTTGGCGCTAACATCAATCTTCCGTCGTTGAAGATCTTCGGAAACGGAACCGTGGTCAAACAATACGAGTACTCCAACATTCACAAGGAAACAGGCAACCCGGAAGCTTCCAGTTTGTATTACGGGGGCCGTCAGAAGGGATGTCCTGCTCATTTCAGGGATCCTTTGTCAATTGCGGCCGGTGCCAACTATACGGCAAATTCAGGAAATACCGTCCTTCTTTTTACGGCAGAGTACTTTTTCGGCATGAAATCCTTCAACTACATAGAAGCCAGTAATGATCCGGGAGAGGAGGGGTACAATCACAATCCTGTTGATCCTGAGGAATGGCTGTCATTTACCTCCGTTCACAAGCCTGTGCTCAATGCCGGCATGGCTTTTAAAACGGTCATCAGCGACAGGATGGTCTATTCCGGGGGATTCAGAACTGACTTTAATTTCCTGGATTCTGCTGACAACCCGGAGTTCCCCTGGTACAACACCAATACATTTTATGTGTTCGATGTATATCACCTTAACAGCGGGGTAAACTACAGCTTTAAAAGGGGATCAATGACCCTGGGCATGCAGTTTTCACACGGCCGTGCCAACGATCAGGACCAGATCTTCAACCTCACCGAACCCGTGGAATATATAAGCAGTAACCAGATGCCCCTGACAGGTGTGACAAACAACCAGGTTCAGGTTCGTTACTGGGCAGTGTCAGCATATTTCGGCTTTGTTTTTGATTTTTTAAAACAGAATGAATAACAGCATTCCTGGAAATGTTATTGGCAGTGCCAGGCACTCTTAAAATACTCATTGCTGAGTATTGCACAAACTGCCCGACTGAAGTAAATTTAGCATCACAAAAAAACGAAATCACCATGAAAAAGTTTGTTTCTCTCGCCATAGTGGTTCTCTGCGTATTCGTTCAGGGAAATGCCCAGGTATATTCAGATAAGGTTGTCGGTGAAAAACACAGGAAACTCAGTGACAGTCTGAAGATTGCAGAATACCCTTATGCCCTGCCAATACTCGGGGCCAAGGTGTCGGCAATGGGATATGACCTGCCCTATTCGGCAGGGGTTAGCCTGGGCTATATGTGGCAGGAATCTTCAATAATCATAGAGGATCTGTTTGTCGGGTTCAATAATGGCCCTATGTATGACCTCGATGAGATTATCCGTTTTAACGATGCCACATCGACAGCCTCAGGATTCAACATCAGGCCTGATATCTGGTTATTCCCGTTTCTTGATGTCTACTTCCTGTTTACCAAGGCCAACACCGCCACAGCCATTGATGCCGGAGTGTGGGTCCCGGATGCAAATAATGAATGGAAGGAGGTAACCAGTTTCTCAACAGTGGCAGAATTTGAAGCTACGGGATTTGGTTTCGGGATGACTCCGACGATCGGGGTCGGAGGAGGATTTATGACGCTTGACATGAACGTCACATGGCAGAGCATAAGCTCGCTCGATAAGCCGGTAATGTCATTCGTATTCGGACCCCGAATGGGAAAGTCATTCAAGTTCAAAAATAATCCTCAGAGCAATATAACATTTTGGGTAGGGGGTTTCAGGCTCCACCTGAATTCGGAAACCAACGGTTCGATACTGCTAAGTGATGTCATACCTACCGAGGGGTTGCAGGAAAAGGTTGACGCAGGCATGGAAAAAGTCGGGGACACCCAGGAAGCAGTTGATGAATGGTGGGCAGGACTGACACCCCAGGAACAGGCAAACCCTGTCAACGAGGCAAAATATGAGACGGCTAACCGTGCCCTTGAGTCTGCCGGTAACCTGCTGAACAGTGTTGACGGTGCGCTGAATGACGAAGAGTCAGCCACCGTACAGTATTCACTAAACAAGAGGCCCAAAGACATGTGGAACTTCGTTGTCGGATCACAATACCAGATCAATAAGCATTTTATGATCCGCGCTGAGGCAGGATTTCTTGGAAGCAGGACCCAGATCATAGGGATGCTGCAATATCGTTTTGGACTTTAAAACCAGTAATCATGAAAAAAACATTAATAATTGCAGCTCTTCTTTTTGTAAGTTATTCGGCCAGTTCGCAGGTCCTGATTTCATTGCTCTTTGGCGATGCCCTTAATTCTGAGAAGATTGAATTCGGACTTGACGGCGGCGTCAATTTTGCCAACATCGCAAATCTCGAAACAAGCAAGGCTCTCCCTCTGTTTAACCTGGGATTTTACTTTGATATTAAAATCAAGAATCAACTGATGCTTCATACCGGAGTACTGGTTAAATCGAATCAGGGAGCTGACAACCTTACACCTTATTCGCTGGGTGACCCGGATCTGGATGAGCAGTTTGCCGACGGTTATGTGACACGGAAAATAAATAATTTCAGTGTACCCATCATGTTGAAATACCGGTTCGCAGAAAGATTTCATATTGAGGCAGGCCCGATGCTTGCACTCAGGACCAAAGGGAACGATGAATTCAAGGCCACCGTTATTGATGAAGACGATCTGACCTACAAACTGGCCATTCAGGACAATTACAAACGGATTGACGCCGGCATTATGGCCGGTGCTGGCATAAAACTGAACAAGAAGATACCTAAAAGCGCCCAGCTTGGAGTCCGCTACTATTACGGACTGGTTGATCCTCTGATAGATAATACGGGCGATTCGCAAAACTTTACTTCCTGGTATCTTTATTTCTCAATCCCCATCGGCGCGAATAAAGCTGAAGCAGAAAAAAAGTAAGTCAGACATGTGAAATACAATGAAACGCCTGGGGGATCTGCTTGCAAAAAGCACATTTCGGGAAGCAGTCATCATTGCTTCGCTATTGTGTCTTCTTCTTCTTATTCCTTTCCGAACAGTCGCCCAGGAAAACTTTGATGCAGATCCCGAGCTTCCGGGAATACAGCAGGCCCTCGCCCCCGTGAAAGTAGACGGTAAAGTGCTGTTCAACGTCAGGGGAATGTCATCCTATACAGCTGAGCAAAGGGCAGCTGCAATAAGCAAACGAATAAAGAACGCTGCTGCAGATCAATCTGTTTCAGTTGATTCCGTGAAGATTATCACCGATGGAGATCATCTTTCAATTTATGCCGGAGGCAATTTCCTGATAAATATCTATGAACAGGACGCCGGGGTGGAGCAGGTAAGCAGGGAGACACTTGCCTACGTTATCAAAGAGAAAACCAGGGAGGCAATGAAGCTCTACCGGCTGGACCGGAGCCGCCCCGTGCTGATAAAAAAGTCAACAACCGCCCTGATCGCCCTTGTAATCCAGGCGCTGGCCCTGGTGCTTATCCTATGGCTGTTCAGACTGTTGAGCAGGGTTTTTCAGAACCGAATTACTTCACGGATTGATCACCTTGAAACGCAGTCTTTCAGCCTTATCCGGGCAAACCAGATATGGAAAATATATAACTCCGTAATACGACTGGTCAGAATTATCATTATTGTCGTTTTCGTAGCTTTTTCCATCGATTACTTACTTGGTTTGTTCCCCTGGACAAAGAATGTGTCAAACTATTTTTTAAAGCTGCTGGGCGATCCGTTTGTCTCAATGGGAAAAGGCCTGCTCCATTTCCTTCCTGACCTGGCATTTCTGGTTGTTCTCTATTTCATTGTCAGGTACCTGCTTAAACTGAGCAGGTTATTGTTCAAGGGGATTCAGGAAGGCGGGATCAGTATCAGGAATTTTGATCCTGACTGGGCAATGCCGACCTACCGGATATTCAGGATAGTTGTGATCGTATTTGCGGTGATTATCGCATATCCGTATATTCCCGGCTCCGAATCAAGTGCTTTCAAGGGAATATCAGTCTTTATCGGAGTGCTGTTCTCACTCGGTTCATCGTCATTCATTTCCAACATGATAGCCGGTTATTCAATGACTTACAGGGGAGCGTTCAAAATGGGGGACCGTATCCAGGTTGGTGACCAGGTCGGGTTTGTGGAGGCACAGGATGTGCTTGTGACCCGGCTGAGGACAATCAAGAATGAGGAGGTTATTATCCCGAATTCAACGATGCTGAACAGCAATATAATCAACTACACCAGGAAAGCCAGGGATCAGGGTTTGATCATCCATACCACTGTCGGCATCGGTTACGAAACACCGTGGCGCATGGTCGAAGCCATGCTTAAGGAGGCTGCCGACCGGACGGAGGGATTGCTGAAAGAGCCTCCTCCGTTTGTACTGCAGCTCTCGCTCGGCGACTTTGCCGTAAACTATGAGATCAACGCTTATACCAATGACGCCTCCCATCTGAAGCGCCTTTATACCCTCCTGCACCAGAATATCCTGGATGTTTTTAACGAGAACAATGTTCAGATCATGACACCGGCTTATGAATCGGATCCGAATATCCCGAAGGTCGTCCCGCAGAACAATGGAACCAGCCCATTACAACCCGTAAGGAAAAGGGAGAAAAATAAAAATTCATACCGTTTCTGTTTTTATAGTATTTTTGATTTTCAGGTCATATTCACAATACATAAATTAATAACTACATAATTATGAAAAACAGGGTTATACAAGGAGTTTTACTTGCCTTTACAATGTCATTGATAGTCGCTTGTGACGCAAAAAAAACAGAACCTGCAGCGGTGATTGACGCAGAACAAATTAAGAAGGAAATTCAGGCCAAGGAAGATGAATTTGCTGCCACTTACAATGCCGGAGAAATGAAATCATATTGGCTATTATGCTGAAGATGCGATAAGTTTTTCTCAAAACTCCGCACCTCATGTTGGCAGGGATGCAATTGTCGAGTACTTAATGTCTAACATGGATACTCTGAACAACTCCAATAAAATTTCATACAAAACCAATGAAGTCTTTGTATCCAGTGATGCCAACCAGGTGGTTGAAATCGGTTATTATACGGTGGTTGACTCAACAAATACGCCCATTAATACCGGAAATTATATGGTTCTGTTTGTAAAAAGAGACGGCAGATATGTATGCCTGAGAGAAATGAGCGCGTCGGATATGTCTGTTCAGTAGAAAATCAGCTGAATTTATAATATTAAGAGGCTATCCCACGGGGTAGCCTCTTTTATTATTGGTTGGGTAATCAACAGTATATATTTGGTTATCGCCTTCGGCCACCGCCACCGCCACCGCTATAGGAACGGGATGATGATCCCATTGACCTGGATGCAGATGAGGTAGGCATGGTTGATGATGATGGCTTTGATGAATATGAGGTTGACGGACGAGTTGAAGCTGATGTCCCGGTTGACGGACGTGTTGAGGCTGATGACCCGGTTGACGGACGCGTTGAGGCTGATGTGCCGGTTGACGGACGCGTTGAGGCTGATGTGCCGGTTGACGGACGCGTTGAGGCTGATGTGCCGGTTGACGGGCGTGTTGATGCGTTATTCCGGCTATAATTGCCATTAGCATTATTGTGATTCACCGTATTCGAACTGTTCCTGGAATTATTATAGTTGTTGAAATTATTTTCATTATGAATCACAACTGTATTGCCATGTCCGCCATAATAACCGCCATGATGGTAATAATTATTGTGACGATAAATACCAACCGCCATTACAGTAAATGCAGCAAAATAGGGTGGATAATACCCATAATGATACGGTGGGTAATAGGGCACATAAACAGGTGAATAGACATACTGAACTATCGGTGCTGATTCAACCACAACCACTGTGGTTGATGCCGGAGTGCTCACTGTGACAGGTTCTGGGACCAGCATACGCCGGATTAGCAGTAACCGAAGGAGTTGGAGTAGTTTTGGGCTCAATAACATAATCCTTGCCGTACAAATCTTTATCTCCTACGATTTGCATTGTAATCTTTCCCTCCTTATCTTTTGATACCAGGATAACGGCAACGTCCTGCACCTCCTTTTCATTTACATCGACCTGAAGTATAAATGTGAAATCACTCTCCTTCTGCTTGGTCGCTACCTTGATGAAATCAACTTTGTTATCCAGATTCAGATCCAGGTTATTGATGCCGGTCTCCTCAAGATTTAACGCCTTTTCAAAGTCTTCAATGGTTTTCGACTTCTGAAAAAGATCCAGTACTGCATAAAGATCCAGGTTATCTCCCGGCAAGCCTGACAAAGTCGTATCTGCCTCAGTCTGACTCCCTGTCTGTGAAAGAAGTAGGCAGACTTAACAAACTCAATATTAATACTATAAATGAAAAGAAGCTTAGTCTCATGATCTGATGTTGCTTTTCTGGTTTCTTACCTCAGCCTGAACACTAACCCGCCGCCGAGATTAAACTGGTAATAGGTTGAGAAGCCTGATACACCGGCACCGGCGCCCCCCGTTCCAAAATATACGCCACCTCCGACAGCCTGCACTGCGGAGATCAGGGCTGCCTGCATTTTAATTCCCACTCTCTCATTGGCCCATATGTTGAGCCCGCCTCTCAGACCCCATGCAAATTTGGTCGAAGAGCCTGAATTAGAGTTGTCAGGATTAGAAACATCATAAATAGCCATACCCAGCATCAAGCCCCCGTAAGGTTCTACCCTGGGATTGATATTAACGTATTTGTTGAACCCGAGAAACAGATAATTGTGGGCTATGTCAAACTCGGTGAATTGCACGGTGCCATCAAAGTACTCTATCGGAGCTTGTGAATCCAGGCGAAGGTATAAAAACTCAACCCCCATTCCCGGAGCCGGTAAAACCTCGAGCCCACCTCCCCATTGAAAGCCGCCTTCAAAAGCACCTTCAAAATATGAAGTCTCTGAATAATAGGAATCAACATGATTGTCGGCGAATGCATAGGTTGTATACCCGTTGAGGCGGACTTGCGGTCCCGATTGGGAACTTGTCTGCGCGAAAAGATAGCTTCCTGTAAGACAGAGAACTACAATGAGTAATTTTTTCATTTATCCAGGGCTTTAATTGGTTCAAAGTACTAATGAGTGATCTGACGGAAATCATATTGAATACCTTCAGACCTGTTATCTGCAAAAATAGATATAAAAGTGATAGGTTGGTTAATGTAAGCACCTGTATTATTGGTTTTTCTTCGTGTTCTTTCATGAATATTCCACATGATTTTATGATAAGTTTCAAGGATTCTTTGTATATTTATATCTAACAAATATCATTACTGTGGCCCTGACGAAGAAATCAGCAAAAAAGAGATCTTCAGGCAAGCCTCCCCGTATAAACCGTAATCTATGATAACAATTAAGCTCATGAAAGCATTAGTAACCCTTCTTATGGTTTTACTTGTCTCCGGACAGGTTAACGCCCAGGTTTTTGGGAAGAAAAAATCAAAGGATGCAGATCCCAGGGACGCACAGATTGATTCCCTCACCAATCTCACAAAAACTCTCACTTTGCAGGTTGATTCCCTCTCGCTTGCCCTGGGAGAAATATGCCCCGGTACCAGATTCACTGAAGGTTCCCGGAGATACAACTTCGGTACTGGCTGCTGCTGCAATACCAGCAGCTACACCTGGCAGTGTCCCCGCAATGCCGGTTGTCAGCTCCGGCACTATTACCGCCGACCCCGACAGGCGGGACTGTCTCCGTGCCGCTCTTCGTTGAACCAAAAGGCTCTGAAGGGCCTGACAGCCTGGCCATACTGAGGTACCAGAACAAGATGCTCATGGCCCGGATAGACAGCGTGAACACCGACTGGGGTAAAAAAGTTGAAATATTTACAGCCGGAGAAGTTATCAAAGCCACTGCCGTAAATGATTTAAAAAAGCTGAAAGAACTCCTTGATGCCCAGATAATAACAGTCGCTGAATTTACAGCGCTGAAAAAGAAATACCTGGAAAAACTGTAACTGTCAGATGAGAGATCGCCTTTCAGCTCCCGGATATTCCATTTCTTCTGCAACCCTGCATCTACAGCTGCTATTGGAAAACCTGTCGTGAACTGTTTTTCGAACCATTTCCGGATCGGGGTGAATGTGTGTACAGCCAAAAAATGATTATTTTAGCTCAGGAAACAAGATTAAGGTAGGTCAGGTTTTTAAATTGCCATGAATAGATTAAAGATTGCAATTATCGTCCTTCTGCTGTTCTCAGCCGGATATAAGTCGCATGGCCAGCTCAGGCTTGGCAGCTCCGCGAATGAAATAAACTTCAGGCAGGCACCCGGGACCAACTCAAAAGTCCTGAGTACAGTAAGCAGCTCAAACCTGCTTGTCATTATGCCGCGGGAACCGCAGAACGGGTTTGTGGAGGTCTTCGACATCGAATCAAGCTCCTTCGGCTTTGTCTTTGAGTCGCTGATAACAGTGACAGATACCCTTAACTTCAGTGAACAGCATTTTTTTGAAAGATCAGCTGAAGGAAGCGAGGGTGCGGTCACTCAGGAAGTGATCAACAACACCGAACACCCTCTGTTTTTATGGATAAACAGGAGCATCTTCAACCTTGATCCCCATGAGAAAAAGGATCTGGTATTCAATGAGGAGGAGATAATATATTTCTCTTCCGCTCCCGGACTCTTTCCGGTCTTTGGCAGGGAGGTGCTGAAAAAAGGTTCAACCTACAGATGGAATTTCACCCTGGCTACTCTGGCCGGGAATGCCCAGACAAGAGATACCCTCAGGCTGAATATCACCCTGGTTGAGAAAAAAATTGTTACTGACACAGTCTACGTCTTCTCAAGCCGCATTGACACTATCGCCATGCAGCCGGTCATGACTGACACGAGCAGGGTTGCCAGAGATGTAAACCCCAATGATCTCGAAGCATCGAAGTATAAGATCCAGATGCTCGGAAGCATCAGGGTAAACGCCTATTATGATTTTACGGGAATGAATAGTACCGAAGGCTTCATGCCCTATGAAATCCCTGTAGGTGAAGAAAAGATTGAGGGGCTGTCAAGCGTCTACCTGGGTGCCAGGCAATCGCGCCTCGGTATGGAGGGGACCGCCAGTACAAAGGTGGGATTGATCAGAACATACATTGAGGTTGACTTTGCCAGCAGCAGTCAATCGCTCTGGCGCCTGAGACATGCTTTTGCAGAATGGAATTACTTCAAGATGGGGTACAGCTGGAGTCTGTTTCTCGACAACGCGTCAACGCCTACAACAATTGACTTCGAAGGGCCTAACAGCAGCCTTAGCAAGAGGCATGGCATTCTCAAGTATGAAAGAAAAGTCTTCGACAAGGGTACGGCAGGATTGTCAGTTGAATCCCCTGAAACTGATTATTACAACCCTGCCGATTCACTCATCTCGAACAAAAACAAACAGGGAAACTTCGACATCGTGGGGCGATACAAATACGATATCGGGTCCGGTCACGTGCAGCTTGCAGGGATATTCAGAAGAATAGGATACCTCCAGCAGACGGAGATGGATGTAATGTACGGATGGGGGTTCCTGCTCAGCACCAGTATCGTCGTTACCCGCAAAGTTACAATCTTTGCCCAGGGCTCATTTGGCGACGGGATTGCAAACTATTATGCCGGCTTCGGCGGAAGGCAGCTCGATGCTGTCTATGACCCCCTTGCTGAGACAATGAGATTGAAGTCAATCAGGGGTGGTTTTCTGACCTATTCGTACGTTTTTAACCCATCCTGGAGATTTTCATTCACCGCAGGCACATCGTATATTAAGGGATTTGACTTTGAGCCTGACGACAGCTTCCTGTCAAGCAAATACTTTGCAGGAAATATCTTTTATAATCCGATAGAGACGATCAGGCTGGGCGCCGAGCTCACCACAGGATCAAGGACAAACATTGACCAACAGAAGGGCCACTCAACAAGGTTCTCCCTGCTGGCAAGCTTTGACTTCTAAAACAGTAAAAAAAAATCAGCCGGCGGAAATAACCTTCCGAACCGGCTGATTTAAATATGAATTAACCCCTGTTTAGATTTTCGGCGGATATTGCATGAAAATCTGCTTCACGGCATAGTTGATGTTTTCTTCCCTCTTCTGCTGGTTTGCGTCAGGGTCAAGAGTCTTTGTACCCCTCCCCTGCCAGACAAGCTGCTGTTTTTCGGCATCGATCATGTCAATGAACATCGTCCCGTCAGTATAAGTATCATAATTAATGGTGGTGGTTGAGAAGCCTCCGCCATAGCCGTACCTGTAGCCCCGGCCATAATAACCTCCCGTTCCGGAGGTTGAGGCGGTGGCGGTTGTCTGCTGATCAGCCTTGATATTAATATCTATCAGAACATCCGGATCGTCTGCGACTTTGGTGAATCCCTTTGCAGTCAGTTCGGCTTCAACAGCATTCAGAACCCTGTTCTTATTGATGTCATCCAGCGGGAGATTAAGTGCTTCGGCTGTAAATGCATAAGTTTTATATGATGCAAACCCCGCTGTCCTGTCAAAATCAGAGGATACCTTGATTGTGCTGCATGATGCTGCTGCAATCAGGAACGATACTAAAATTACTAGTTTTTTCATTTTAAGTCTTTTTTTTTTTAAACATCGTCCCGTCAGTGTAGGTATCATAATTAATGGTGGTGGTTGAGAAGCCTCCGCCATAGCCGTACCTGTAGCCCCGGCCATAATAACCTCCAGTGCCGGAGGTTGAGGCGGTGGCAGTTGTCTGCTGAACAGCTTTGATATTAATATCAATAAGTACATCCGGATCGCTGGCAGCTTTGGTGAACCCCTTTGCAGCCAGTTCGGCTTCAACAGCACTCAGAACCCTGGTCTTATTGATATCATCCAGCGGGAGATTAAGGGCTTCGGCTGTAAATGCATAAGTTTTATATGATGCAAAACCCGCTGTCCTGTCAAAATCAGTGGTTACCTTGATTGTGCTGCATGATGCTGCTACAATCAGGAACGATACTAAGATTACTAGTTTTTTCATTTTTAATCCTGTTTATCTTGTGAATACAAAACCAACGTTAACGGTAAGATAAGCCTGGGCAGGCAGATCTCCTGCCTTAAAGCCATAGTAATACTTCGAGGCAAGGGTGAGACTGGTACCGGGAGCTGCTTCTATCAGCACCCCAAGCTCCGGCCTGAGGGCAAAATGCCATGCGTCCTTTTCAAATGTGTAGGTGCCCATATCAGTGTTCTGCAAGGAATACATGATCCCTGCACCCAGACCGGCATAAGCTGAAACCATTTCGCCCTTCCTGACATAATAATCTGCAGCCAGAAGGACAGGAAAATGATTACTGTAGCGCCATTGCTTGCCTGAATAGGTCACATTTTCATATTCATAAACGGCATCAGGCATTTCCTCGTAAAATACGTTCCAGCCCATGTCGAGACCCACGCCAAGATTCGATTGCACCATACTCCGGTAGTCGAAGGTAAATCCCCTCCAGCTTGTATTGCCAATGTAATCATGCATATCACCGGTTCCAAACCCTACAGAATACTGCAGAGCCACCAGGCTACCCTGCGGGAAGGCGGTAAGAGCGAAAACCGAGAAGATAACAGCAAATAATATCCTTTTCATAATCGATTGTATTATTAGTTGGTTTTCAGATACGGTGATGCGGCAAATGCTTTGTTAATGGCTTCATTAATGCGATTTGCATCAAAGGTGCCTGTAAGAATGCCGTTGATTGCCCCTGACCACTGGTTAATGCGGTTACCGTCAGTTGATATAACGTCAGGATCAGCAATACTCATCAGCAATGTGCCTGTTGTGTAGGAGCTGGCATAGACTGGCGGGTAGTAAGGATAATACCATCCCCAGTAGCCCCCGTACCAGTAGTACCAGTAGTCATAATAATAATAGATGGTTGTTGTTTCCCATGCGGCAGGCAGCAATAATACATCAGGGTCATCTTCAATATCCACCTGGACCCAACCCAGATCAGCCATGTTATTGGCAATAGTGGCCAGAATCACCTCTGCGTTTACATCCGGAATGAATGAAGGTTCCTCTCCCTCAATCACGTCTCCGGTTATCTTGACAATTCTGTCAGGCATGGCATAGGTTGCCTTGGCAGTGAAATCGTACTCCTCATTGTGTTTGGTCAGTACAACATCCAGATCCTCAACATATTCCGGTCCCTGCGGATAGCATCCCCAGAGCATCAATATGCCGAAAATGAATAAAACGAATGATATTCCTTTTTTCATGCGATTATAGTATTAATAGTTTTTCATTGAACAGGATGTAAAATTATACCTGTTCTTCACACAGAGCAATACTTATTACTAGGTATTTTGCAGCAAGGTTGTCTAAAACCGGAAACCGAGGTTTATCATGTAACGAAAGCCCATTGTATATGAACTGGTGGTTTTCTGAGCTTCAAAACCCTCTCCCACAACCAGGCTCGACCCCGGGAATTTTTCCTGCAGCATTTCGTTCAGCTTTTCGAGAATCATGGCTTCATCGCCGGCATCCAGGGATGATGTGAACTCAGAGTTCAGATTCCAGTACCACAAGCCTGGTCCCATCAGGATCAGGTCGACTGCAATGCGATCCCAGAATACAAACTGGTATCCAAGCTGAGCCCCGACGAAGTGCGCCCTGATTTTAAATGACGTTCCAATTTCCCCGCTGAGATTTTCGGTACTCAGATCCCATGTCAGATCACGAGAAAACTGGTTATATGAATAGTAGGGACCGATATACAGACCCTCTCGGAGCACGGTACATATTCTCCTTCTTCAGGTAAAATCGGTAATCAAGTGAAAAATTAAACCCCTTGTCATTATACTGGTCTATAAGATCTATCGAGTCGTTGGAAAGTAAAAACCCGCCCAGCGCTGTCCTGCCTATATTCACCGAAGCAGTCTGGTGGTCGGATATAACCCTTTCATATCCCAAAACATTGAACTTCCAGGAAAAGAGCACCGGATTTGTGATATTATACCGGATGGTGTTCTTAAAGTATTTCGCACTGTCTGCCTGCCCGTGGCAAGTCAATCCCGATAGCGTGGCAACTATAAATTAATGCAATTGTTGCCTTAATTGCTGATTTCACCGTTTGCATATGTGAGTATCTCATAATAATAAAACATTTGACCACGAAGGTAATTACTTTTATTCAAAGTACTTTCTGCGAGGAAAGTGTTTCCCGGGTACAAAATAAGGTTATAATATCCATGCACAGGCAGGGTCGACCTCTTAAATACTGATTGATAAGTATGGCTTCTGCTTTTGATATGAATTAACTTTACTGTTACAAACCATCTAAACAACCACCTCATGAGCCCGAATTATCCTTCACTTTATCAGATCAATACAAGGGTATGGCTCACAGAGCTGTCCCGGAACCTGAATCGGCACGTCACGCTCGATGATATCCCTGATGCTGAGCTTGATCTGCTGGCAGAAATGGGGTTTGACTGGATATGGTTCCTGAGCGTGTGGTGCACGGGTGAGCCTGGCCGTAAAATCTCACGTGAAAACCCCGGGTTCAGGCGCGATTTCGAAGAAACTTTGCCTGATCTTCAGGAGCAGGATATCGCCGGCTCAGGATTTGCCATCACCGGTTACTCTGTACATCCTGACCTTGGCGGTGATGGTGCCCTCCGGCGCCTCCGCGAAAGGCTCCGTGACAGGGGTCTGAAGCTCATGCTCGACTTCGTCCCGAATCACATGGGGCCGGACCATCCCTGGGTTGAGAGCCATCCTGAATATTTTGTGGCAGGCACAGAAAGTGACCTGACGGAATATCCTCAGAATTACACCCGGGTTAAACGCAGGAGCGGTGATCTGATACCTGGCCTATGGACGCGATCCCTTCTTTGCCGGATGGCCCGACACGCTTCAGCTTGATTACAGCAATCCTGCAACAGCAGAGGCAATGGCCGGAGAACTTCTTCGTGTCTCCGAACAGTGTGACGGAGTCAGATGCGATATGGCAATGCTAATTCTTCCCGAGGTTTTTGAAAAAACATGGGGCCGCCGGGCTCAGACCTTCTGGCCATTGGTAATAAAGGCCGTCCGTGAAAAAGTTCCTGACTTCTGTTTCATGGCTGAAGTATACTGGGATATGGAATGGACCATGCAGCAGCAGGGCTTTGATTATGCCTATGACAAGCGGCTTTATGACCGCCTGCGTGAGGGTCGTGCCAGGCCCGTACGTGAACATTTTTATGCAGCGCCTGACTACCAGGACAAACTTGCCAGGTTTCTTGAGAATCACGACGAACCGCGCGCAGCCGCAACATTTGATCATGAAGAATCATGAAGCTGCAGCAGTGATAACCTTCTTTGCGCCAGGTTTGAGGTTTTTTCACCAGGGGCAGTTTGAAGGAAGACTGAAACGCATATCGCCGCACCTGGTACGTGCCCCTCAGGAACCTGTCAACGAAGCCCTGCAAGAATTCTACAGCGGATTACTTTCCGTACTGAAGAACCCTCTCTTTCGCAACGGCCACTGGCGTTTGCTCGAATGTTTTCCGGCCTGGGAGGGAAATCATTCATGGGACTCTTTTCTGGCATTTGACTGGAAGGGCACCGGCGGAGAGCGAGCCCTGGTGGCCGTTAACTATTCCCCTTATGACGGCCAGTGCTTTGTAAATCTTCCATATGCAGATCTGGCTGGTAAATCGGTACGGTTCAGTGACCTGATGAGCTCTGCTCTTTATGACCGCGACGGAGATGAACTTTTATCGAGAAACCTGTTTCTTGAGCCTGCCACCGTGGGGCTATCATGTATTTGAAGTTCTCAGTCAAAAG